>NZ_JBPFEH010000002.1:0-43614 GCF_053470285.1 Nostoc sp. DSM 114159 | reverse complement strand
ACCGCTTCATCCACAAACTACTGCAAGACCACTTCGCGCAAATGGAGTTCAGGCGAAATTAGGAAAATACAACCCTTTCACGAGGGGAAGGTTATAATCAAAACCTGTTAAAAAGTATAAGGAGATACCTCCAAGCGGGGGAATCACTATTCCCGGCGACAAGTAAAGTTATCCCGAAGGCTTGATCCGTTGAAATAAACGAAAACTATGTCTAAGTCTCATGAAATCTTAAATTTAATTAAAAATATTGAAACTAACTGTCATACTCAGGAAATAAGGTTGGCTGATATATTGAGACAGTGTAAATCTTTAGCATATAAATTAGATTATTCCCCTTTGAAAAACTGGGTTAATTATGAATTAACAGGTTATTCTGATAGGATAGAATTGCCAGATTATAGAAGTGTAGAATATGTACCTATATTCGGTGATTTACAAGGTCTACATTTTGGAAATCTTGTATTTCTTAATCAAAGACCTCTAGGTGTAAAATCGACTTTTCCAAAAGAACATATAAAGTCTTTACATACAAGGCAGTTTTCTGAAAATGTTGCTGGTTTACAAGCAATTATTGATTCATCTAAGGGAGAATCGATTCCATTTAGTTTGCCAATGTCGGTATATCCTCATCTAGAAACTTATACAAATGCATCGTTGGTACGTGCCTATAGATTAGTTAGCTTTGATGTGGTTGTAGGGATTTTAGATACTATAAAAACTAGAATATTAGATTTTACTCTAGAAATTCAGGATCTCCAATTAGATTTAGAATATGATAATTCAAATACAATCGACAGTATTTTTAAGGAATTTATTCTAAAAAGCCCTAACATCTATTATATAAATACAATACATAGTGTAGGTTCCATGAATCAAAATCCAGGTAACTTCTCAATTGGTGGTTCAGTTGGCGGCAACGTCAACAACGTTCAAGGTGAAGGCAACCGAGTATTTCAAGGAGATACAACAATGACTGGCAATCGCAATATCAATACGGGTGGCGGCAACTATAACGAGCGCATTCAAGGCGACTACGTTCAAGGTAATTACTACGCTGCTGGACAGACCCAAAGTCTTGCTGAAGCTGCTGCTGAGATTCAGCTATTACTACAACAATTAGAGCAGACTTACCCTACTACTACTACATCACAGCAAATGGTAGTGGCAGCAGAAGCCATCAAGCATATTGAGAGTAATCCAACTTTTAAAAAACGTGTAAAAAATGCAGCAAAAGAAGGCAGTTTAGCAGCTTTAGAGAAAGCTATTGATAACCCAGCAGGTGCTTTTATTGTTGGCGCTATCAAAGGCTGGCAGGAAGTAGAATAAAATTAAAGAAACTAAATTTAAATACTTCTAAATTTATAGTTTACTAAACCGCCGTCTATAGATTTAAAAATTAGCTTGGGCGAAAATATGGAAGAGCATAACCTGCCTGAAAAACGCATTATTAATACTGGAGGAGGTAATTATAGCGAACGGATTGAAGGCGATTATATTGAACATCAACATATCCATTTACCTCGACAAAGTAAGCAGGTTGCAATAACAGCAGAAGACTTTTTTCGTCCCTTATTAAATGCCAAAAATCTTTTTAATCACACTTGGTCACTTGTTGGCAGAAGTAAGTCTGTTGCAGAACTACATAAATTTGTCGAATCAGAACAGCAACGAGTTGCTATCTTAACCGGACGTGGTGGTATTGGTAAAACAAAACTTCTCCACACATTTGCACAGCAGTTTGATGAACATCATCAGCAGTTTACCCTGCGCTTTTTGATGCAGGGAGTACCAATTACTATCGAAAGTTTAGAGGAATTACTAATAAAACCATGTGTAATTGTTGTAGATGATGCACACCAAATTGATGATTTATTAGTATTACTAACTTTTCTAAAACAAAATTCCGAAATATTTAAATTAGTTTTATCTTCTCGACCTCAAGCTATTGACTACCTTCACTCTCGTTTAACACAAGCAAAATTTGATTCTCGTGATATTTGGGAATTTGAAATTCTCAAAGAATTGAGCCGAGATGAAGTGAAAGAATTGGCAATTCAGGTACTTAGCAATGAGTATGCCGATTATGCTGAAAGGCTGGCAATAATCACAAGGGATTGTCCGTTAATTACTGTGATTGGTGGAAAGCTACTAGCAGAAAAGAAAGTAGATCCACTACTACTTGAACGGGATGAAGAATTTCGGAATTGGATACTAAAAAGGTTTCAAGATGAGTTAGTCGGAAAAGTTAGCGAGCAAGTCGAACCTAAACTTTGCCGTGAACTATTACAGCTGATTGCTGGTACAGCACCAATTCGATTAACTAACGAGGAATTTAAGCAGGTAGCTGTTAATTCTCTTAATATAGACAAACCTAGATTAGTTAGTACTTTAGGTATTCTGGAAACATCAGGTATTTTGCTCCGTCGGGGAGATACCCTACGTATTACTCCTGATGTCCTTTCTGACTATATCTTGCATGAAGCTTGCCTAACAAAGCAGGGAGATTTAACGGGTTACGCACAGCAGGTTTTTAATAATTTTATGCAAATTTGCCCAGAGCAAGTTCTTAGGAATCTTGCTGAACTGGATTGGCGTATCTACCATACAAACGGTGAGGAAACAAATTTACTTGCTGAAATTTGGTGGAGTATAAAAGATGAGTTTCAAAAGGCATCAAATTATGATAGATGCCAAATGTTGAATCTCCTCAAAGAAGTCGCTTATTATCAACCAAGGCAAGTGCTGAAGCTAATAGAGTTTGCAATGCGTAATCCTGCTACAGCAGCAGACGATGATAGCATACCTCAACTCTACCACTTCACTCACACTGACGTACAAATAAAACTGCCAGAGCTATTGGAACGAATAGGCTACACTTTGGACTATTTACCTCGCTGTTGTGATTTGCTATGGGAACTAGCAAAAAATGATAAGCGAGAACTCAATCCTTACCCTGAACATCCTATACGGATTCTAACAAAATTAGCTAAGTATGATATTTTTAAGTCTTTAGAGGTCAATCGAATAGTTTTAGATTCAGTTGCTAGATGGTTGAAGAAACCAAATATACATAATCACATTTACTCTCCTCTAGATGTTATCGAACCATTATTAGATAAGAATTCTCATTCAACGCGCAGTGATGGGTTAACTCTTGAATCTACCACATTTGCAGTAAGTAGAGAGAAAACGGAATCTATTCGTGAAAAAGCTATTAGTCTTATTCAACAGTGTGCAACTTCAGAGCAGATGAAAGTGTCTCGAAGAGCATTAGATAGTTTAAGAAAGGCTCTCGAAGAACCACATGAAATGATTGGGCTAAAAATTTCTGATGAACAGCGTGAGGAGTGGGTTACTGAGCAGTTACAAATATTAGAATTTCTCAGCCAGCTAGTTCAGAAAATAACAGAACCACTCATTCATCTTCAAGTCATAGAAATACTGGAATGGCACATCCATTTAAGTTATTCATCCGAAGTTAAACAAAAAGCTTTGGAAATTATTAACTTAATACCAGTTACTTACGAGTTCCGGCTAATTGGTGTATTAACAGCCTGTGATACTCTTGATTGGTTCATTCATAACAGAGGCACAAAAGACCTTTATTCTCAAAATAACTGGCAAGAGAAAGAGAAATGTATCCAAGACATATTATCTGCTGTTGTGGGAGAGTTCTTGGAAAGACATCCAGATGCGAATGAAGGGGTACACATCATTAACGAAAAATTAATATTTATTCAAGAATCAGGTATTGAAATTAATCGGAAGTTACAAGATTTTATGGGTGCTTACCGATTAGAATTTTTACATACTCTAGCAACAAATGCAGAGCCAGAGTATGTTATTCAATTTTGCGAAGCTATTATTAGAGAGCCAAACTCAAACCTTGCACCACAACTGTCATTATTACTGTGGAGAGTCAGACAATTCGATATTCATCGTGCTATTAAAATTGCTCAAATGGCTATAGATACTGAGTCATCTAGTCTTTGTATTTCGATTGCAGAAGGATGTCGTACCTGGTTAAATAACTTACAATCTGAAGATGTCGAATTAATTAAAAAGTTACTTGCTCACAAAGACATACAAGTTAGAGGATGTACTATCCATTCCTTATGCATCATGAGGAATGTACAGCCAAAATTTGTCACTGCTATGGTTCTTACTACAGATATAAATGATAGCACGGAGCTTGCCAAAGAATTGTGTGGAATATTTCACCCAACTATGGGTCTTTCGCTAGATATTTTATCTGATATAGAATTAAAAATTCTCTTGCAAAAGCTTGAATATATTTTGAACATTAGTAGCTATACTATTGGTGAATTCGTGGCGTGTGCATTACAGCGATCGCCACGTTTAGTAATTCAGTTTCTGCTTAACAGAATTGAAAATGCTCAGTCTAACGAAAATAAGAATTATCAAGCCATTCCATTTTCTGGGTTAAAATCTCATCTTAATAGTATCGATAAAAGTAGCGAATACGAGGATATTCTCAGAGAAATCCGTAACCATGCACTAAAAGTTTTTCAAAAATATAAATGTTGGTTGAATAACCATAACCACTATGTATCAAAACTATTTGAGGAAGTCTCATTAGGATTTAACGCCACAAGTATTAAAGTGCTTGAAGAGTGGATTAATTCCGAAGATTCTGAAAAAATTCAGACGGTTAGTAGTTTCTTGAAACATGCTCCTCAATCCTTTGTATTAACTCATGTAGATTTTACTGCTAATTTACTTGAGCAAGCCTACAGTCTGGGAGATGATTGCTATAAAACAGTAAATTCTCATTTATACAGCAGATACCCTTCTACTTCTGATGTACGTGTTGTTTGTACTCCAGAAGAGCCAATGCCAGAGGATGTTGCTTTACAAAATCAGGCTTTGGCTATTGCAAAACAGTTTCCTACAGGCTCCCCTCCACACAAATTTTATAGTTCTTTGGCTGAATCTGCTAAGGCTTCTATAAAGTTTTGGCAAAAGCAATGGGAGGAGGAACTAGGTTAACTCAATTTCACTTAAACTTCCTGAATCTGGAGCGATTAAATCTCGAACTAATATGAGGAAACTTAAAGTGATGGCTACCAGAATTAATAAGGCTTTGAATTTCCATTTCCCGGACTGGAAAATTTTCATGTTTCTTTTGATTAATTTTTATCACTCAGAATCATTCAACATTCCAGTCAACAATTCCGACATCTCCCACAAGTCTTTATTTCGGTTGTCATCATAAATCATCAACGTTCTGGGATCAGCATGACGGCTCAACTTCTGCACCTTTCTGATATTCCCATCAGTGGCATCAAGCGCCGCCGTAATCGCCGAGTGCCTAACCCTGTGAGGTGACATAGGTTTCTTAACCCCCGCCTTTTTAAAAGCAGTAGCCACTATTTTATAGATGGCATCCGTCGTCAATCTATGCCCAGTATTATGAAAATCTAACGCCGTAAAAATTGGGAAATTAACATTCAAATCCCCCCGCGCTATCAACCAATCAGCAAGAGCAGCCGCCACATCCTTAGACATATCCAAATATTCTTCATTCGTTCCCTTACCCTTCCCCAAAACTCTCAACTTGCGCCCATAAAAATCAAAATCCCCCACATCTAACTGACATACCTCCTGGCGACGCAAAGCTAAACCCCACAGCACCAGAAAAATCGCATAGTTGCGTTTACCAATCAAAGTCTCCCTATCAAACTGCTGAATCACAAGAGAGATCGCTTTGCTATCAACACCCCGCGTATCCCGGTACGCCTTGACCTTCTCCCCTGAAACATCTTCTAGGGAATAGTTGCACACTCCCAACTTCCGCCCCATCTTCGCCAATGACTTAATCGCCGCCAACCGCCGATTGATTGTCGCCTCCCGCAACCCAGATTTAATCAACATCGCCTTGTACTTCAGCACCACCATCACTGCCTGCTCTCGCTGCAAGTGCAAAAACTCCAGCACACTATCACCAGTCGGCGGTAAGCTCGTCATCTTCAAAAAGAAATCCCTCAAATCTTTTTCATAAGCCCGTCGAGTATTGGGGTTGCGCTTATCTGCCAACAGCTGCGCCAACACATCTGGATCTTTGTCAAGTTGTGCATCAAAATACCGAGCGATCGGTGCATCTAAACACGCTTCCAACTCGACTTTAACTAGCTCACCAAATATTGGCTCGTTAGGCATAAGTGCTTACAGCTTCGTTATTGATAATACAAATTTCCAATAACGTACATCATACCTCGGTAAGAGGGAGCATCAATCAAAACATTCACTTCAAAGCTAAATACTTCTTGCGGAAGTTGAATGGTGTTAATTAGTCATGCTGTGTCTGTAATTTCCTGCTTTGATATCAAAATTGATAGCAAACACTGGGCATCTGGTGCAGCAGATATTGAAACACACCATACAAACCACCAGCCGCGATCGTCTTCGTCTAGGCATGGGCGATGACCTTTGGTCGGGCGTAGCCCATCGCAGTAGTCAATACAAGCCTGGATAGGTTTGTATATACGCTTCCTCTGTACCAGTTTCTATACAGTTTGTCAGGAAAGTGATCGCTTGTTAAGTTGGCAGAGATTAACAATAGGTTTAAAAATCATCCATGTTTGACTCAACTATTCACTCTAAAATGGTCTTTCTAACGCGAATCAAAGCATAACGATAGTATTTAAGCTATATTTTGACTAAGTAATTGCTCCACAAAATTGATTCTTGGTTCTGTTGATTGAAAATAGGATACCACTTCAAAATTAAGCTTTTTTCTAACTCTAACCGATACTTTTCTTCCCGAAAAATAGGTAAGTCCCAACGGGCGATATAAATAGATGATGAAAATCCGTAATTTTGATTTAATTGTTGATAAGACTCAATTTGTTTTTTGCGATGATGAGCGCCACTCGAAGAATAATTAAGTGTACGCAAACGCTTACAGCAGTTTTTGCTTTGACCTATATATAAAATTAACGGAAGTGCTTTATCTAAAATAAAATAAATGCAAGCGTTATCAAATTGATTAACTTCTGTAGCCAAATTTAATGGCTGGAGCGGCAAATTCAGAGGGTTAAGAGTATCAGGATCTAGCTGACATTCGCAAGGTAGAGATATGATATCAAACAGTTTTGTTTGTCTTCTAATTAAATTATTTTCTTTTTGCTCCTGCTGAAATTCAAAATTTCGTGACTTGCTCTCTAGCAATACCTTATTACAGTTAATCGGTGGAAGATATCTCAAATTTTTTAATGTGTTTTTTGAGCTAAATTCAGTGTTTGAAAACAAAGTTAACTGCTCGACAGATTCTTGGTGATGCACCTAAATTAACCAAACTATACTTCCTCTGTCATAGCTTCGCAATAATGTTGGGTCAATATTGCTACAGTGTAGAATCGATAAAGATTTAAGAATAAGGTGTCAATAAAATTATGTATAAATACTTATTTATCAAGTCAAAATTTTTCCCGCTCTCTCCCAAAGTACATAAAATTTACAACCAAGATTCAATGGACAATGCCCTTACTTCCCGAATCCTCTGAAAGTCGCTGTCGGCTGACACAACGGTAAGACCGTGTTGTAAGGCTACAGCCGCAATCCAAAGGTCATTTTCATCAAAGCCTAGATCAGTGATTTTCGTTTTTCTCCGCTTACTTTTCTCTTTCGGTGCAAATTGATTGAATAAAGCGGCTTTCAGTTGCCCGTAGATAGTAGCAGTAAATCCATCAACGTTGTGGATGTATATACCCGTTAGAAAACGGTCAATGAGGGCTAAGTTACTTTCCTTGCGTTGAGAACGTTCTGCCATGTCTATCAGTTCCCCTTGAACGATGGCGCAGGTTGTAATCACAGAATTTTCCACCTCTGCAAGGCGACGAAGCACATTGGCATTACCAAGTATTGCTTGGCTACAGTGATTTGTATCTAATAAGTACATTATTCAAAGGGGTTGTCGTAATCAAATTTGGCTTTGCCGCGAGTGGCATAAACTAGCTCAAGACACTCTTGTAAATCATCGCCTTCCCATTTACCAATTGTTTTTAAGTGTTCGAGCAGTGAGCGACCTGTGGAATTTACCGTAGTGTGAGCGGCGGAAGGAGCCACTTCAGAAACAGACTGTGTTTGTTGGGTTTCCTTCGTTTTTAAAAAGCGTATAAAGTCTAGTGTTTCAGCCAGAATGGTATCTGGGGTTGATTCAATTTCTTGGAGAAGGAGTTCTTTAATAGTCATATTGGGTATGTCCTCTACTGGAACGAAAATCCAGGCATAGCTGCATCAGTCTTTTTCATTATCGCAATAGTTTCTTTTAGCTTTACTACACTACGTTCCAAACATTCAACCAGGGGTCAGTTTAATTTGAAATTTCGCCAAGGCGTAAATTCACCAATTAGTAAATCTACATTTTCACCTTGCAGCTACACTACGTTCCAGGCATTCAGTCAGGAGTCAGTCTAATTTAGAATTCCGCCAAGGCGTAAATTCACCAATTAGTAAATCTACATTTTCACCTTGCAGCTACACTACGTTCCAGGCATTCAGTCAGGAGTCAGTCTAATTTAGAATTCCGCCAAGGCGTAAATTCACCAATTAGTAAATCTACATTTTCACCTTGCAGCTACACTACGTTCCAGGCATTCAGTCAGGAGTCAGTCTAATTTAGAATTCCGCCAAGGCGTAAATTCGTCAATTAGTAAATCTATATTTTCACCTTGCTGGTATTTCACCCAGACAGCCATTAGAAAATCTACCAATTCGCTTTTATCAATCTCTACGCCACGTCTTTTGAGTTTGAGTAATTCTTCCTCTACATCTAAATCTGTTGAGCGTTTCACATAATAGGTACGCCCAATCCAAGCATCATCTGACCGCTTACCTGTTGCAGGTCTGCCACGTTTGCGGGGTTCTTCTTGAATTGGCGCTGTCTTTTGTGGTGTTGGAATCTGTCTCACGTTACTCTCTGTAGTTGCCTCAGTAGAAAGTTCTGGCTCAAGTTGTGGTTCGTCTTTGGTTTGAAATAACTTTTTAAAAGGGCTAGGTTTAGGGTTGCTCATGACAATATCTCCTTACCCACTTCTTGATACTCCCGCCATGCTATTTTGCTGCTGCGGTCTTTTACTTGGTAAACTGGCAACCCCTCCAGTGCCGCTTTTTCATAAACAGCAAATCGTCTAATCCCATGTTGAAATAGTGGTATTCCCTCTGCCTCTAATGCTTCCCGTGCCTGCTGTCCTGTTAAGCGAGGGGCTGGGGGAATAATTGTAAGCAACACACGATAGCGATCGCTGCCCAATGATTTGAGAGTGCTTACAGTTTGCAACAGTGCATCCATCGCTAAAGCATCAGGGGTAGTAGGCAAGATTAATAAATTACACCCATCTGCGAGTGCTTCCAAATCTTCGTGGCTTGGTCTAGCGGCTGTATCAATAACTACATGGTCAAAATTACGGCTGTGCATAGGAGCTTGTAGTAAATCCACAACTTTAAAGGGTAATGCCCCTCGCTTTGCCCATCCTGTAGCACTGTGGTTTGGGTCGCCATCAACTAGCAAAGTACTGCCATGCTGAGATAGAAAGCAAGCAATATGGATGGCGCTTGTTGTTTTGGCAACACCTCCCTTGAAACTGGCAAGGGTGATTATCACGAGATGTACTCCAGTAAATGCTGCTAGTTTACTCTTAAAATGGCGAAAATTTGTATTTCTTTATTTATAGAATGCTAAATTGCCGACAATATAAAATTTTGCCAATTCAAAAATATAAAATATCCTAAGTAGCAACCGTCAGCTTGGACGGACTAAACCTGAACAGAAGACAGTTTGACTTTACTCCTGATTATCAGGTTGCTTCGCTCTCTTCGGATGGTCTACTGGTTAGTACAGTCTGCGTGAGCTATTTAAATTGGCAATAACACAAATAGCTAGCAATACAACAATATATATTTTCGACAATTCATATTTTCGCCAATTCAAAATAAAAATAGCAAATTTTACCACCTAAGTCTGCTCACAGTTTTGACGGTAGGGTTGCGTCCTAAGATTCACAGCGCATCTAAGAAAGCATATTTTTGACTTTGGGAAAAAGCGTGAAACCTTCTGCCGAATGCTCCTAAAGCTCAAAAGTTCCCCTACAGTCTCAACATACATTCTTAATTTTTACAGCATATCAATAGTTACAGTCTTGCCACCTCAAGTAAAAGTCCCAGATCAATAGTCTAGAAAATATTTCTAAAATTTAATATTTTTATATATCTAACTCGTATATTCAGCGTTACTATTATAAAAATTCTATTTTTTACGGTAGTAACTGGTGATCAGACTCAATATATCCACACTGGAGCAAATTTCTGCTGGTCTAATCAGGGTTCAAGCACGTCAGGGGAGGCTTTATCCTTACCCTCAAGACTTGCAACTGGGTTACGACAAGGTAGTTTTAGCATTTATAGTGGGGGGTAAAGCAGGAGATGTACCAGATAGTATTCCAGAGTTTTACGAGCTTTGCGAACAGCCCTTTGAAGAATGGGGAGTGGAAATTGACGACGAAATAGACTCAAGCGACTCTTTGCTTTTTTTAGGGGAACCTACGGAATTAACGATTGAATTAGCAGAAGCTTTTGGTGGGAGTGTACTGAGCCAAGAACAAACTAAAATTGCCTCTGTCTTACTGCAACACTGTCAGTCACACCCACAAGGGGTACAAATTTACACCAAATTCCGAAGGTTTATTATTGAGCATCCTGTTTTGTCGAACCAGGAGTTTGTAGAAGCAAAAGGGTATTTTGGACTGGGTGTTGGGCTGTCCGATCTGTTAGATGAGTGCTACGAACCTGTACCGAGTTGCTATGAGTTAGAGGAAAACTTCTATGCCTGCCCGTACTGTTATGCGCTGGCCGGAGTAAATCCTCAAGGGCAAGTAATTGCAAACTCTAGTTGTAACCGTTGTCCACCCGGACGCAGGCTCAAGCGCAAAGTAAAACTACCAAGTGACTGCCTAAAACTCAAACGTGGCATCGAACGCTTTTGGTTTTACCCCGGACGTGCGGAAATTCAACTCTTTAAGAAGTTAGTAGATTTGGGGCTGGAGGTTGAACTTTATCCACAGTGCGATCGCTATGACTTGAGAATTAAGTTTGCTGATGGTGAAGTATGGGCGCTCGATTTGAAGGATTACTCTAATCCCTATCTACTAGTAAGGAATTTAGGTGATGAACCAATACCCAGCGAACCATCTTGGGATGTTGCATATATCGTCATCCCTGCGGAGCGGAAGAAAGACCGTCCTGCTTATCTTAAAGAACTGAAATCACGATGGCGGTGGGAGAATGTTAAACCGATCTTCGATGATGCCGTTTTTGCACTTGCTAAGAAAAAAGCGGGTGTGCGCGAAGTGGAAGTGCAAGCGAGCAAAGCTGGGGTGGAGAGTGATACACCTGCTACTAATAGTAAGCAAAGCGACACCAATACAGAAGGCGACACACGTTCTACCAATAGTAAAACTCTTGAGGAGAAAAGTACGAAGCGCGGTAAAAGTCCCACTACAAATAAAGGGAGAAAGACATGAGAGAAACAAGGTCTTGGCGCTACAAAGCTACAAAATCCCTGCAAAAACAAACGAGTTTACATAAAGACCAGATTGAGGCGTTGCTCGATTTAGAGCTATGCTTGTTTGCTATTGAAAAGTTAGGTGTTCAATCAGAACTTGAAACAGCAATTTCTCTATGGCTACTAATATCTAATCGATTTTATCTGTTTCCGCGTTTGGCTTTGTTGGTGAAGACAGTAGAAGCAAAGAGAACGCTATTTAATCTCAGGCAGTTGGTTCCGTATTTAACAAACCAAGATGTTACAGAACAGTTGCTAAAGTTATACAACCAAATTCCCTCGAAGTACCGAGCCTACGATGTTGATGATAAGACTTATCGGTTCACTCGAAAATCCATGCCTTCTATCTGGGGCAACCGTTTTGAGGGTTTTGAGGACTTGCTTGGTAACAAATTGAAGTATCGCCAGCGTACTGTTAAATATGCAGAACCCGGCAAAGAATATCGCTTTCGGTCTGGAGATAACGCTTACAGTATCAGAATTCCAAAGGATTTGCCCTTATGCCAAGGCAAGGTTCTATCAGTACATCGCGAGAATAATAAAGCAATCTCTGTCACACGGAAGGAAATGGAATCGGCTGCAAATCTTCTAGATGAATGCTGCGGTCAAGACCATAAAGGGCGTTTGTCAGATATCATCCTTGAGCATTTTCAAGGAATGGGATTTGCTGAAATCGATACAATAGTGTTCGACGGGGTAAAAAACTTAGTTGGGCTGCTAAATGCAGGTAAATCAACACTAATTGAAATTCTGACTGTAGCAGTAGCAAAAAAAGGGCAGCGAGTTGGCATTGTCTTTAACGAAGTTGTGACGTGCCTAAGAATGGCTAGTCTACTTAAAAAAGTCGGTTTACGAGTATCGGTAGTAATTAGTCAAAGGAATCGAAAAGTTCATATTGAGAACTGGCATAGTGTAGATGGTGGGATGGACGGCTTCACACACTTATCTACAGCTTGTCCCTTAAGCCAATACTTTCAACCTTCAAATCCTCCTTCTCCTCCGTGCTTTGATTTAAGAGAAGTAAAAGACTCGGACGACAGTAATAATACCAGTAACGGTAATAGTAATAACAATAGTAATGGGGATAGTGTAAAAGTTTGTCCCCTGATTGGGCAGTGTCCAAGACACCGAGATACTAACGAACTTGCTGACTCAGATGTCATTTTGACAACAGTAGCCGCTGCTATATTCACTCGTCCTCTACCGCACGTAAGTCCACAGTCAATTACCTACTATGAATTGATGTACCGGACTTGTAGCGTCGTGTTTTTTGACGAGTGCGACAAGGTGCAATCGAACCTCGACTCAACATTTTTACCTGCTATCAAACTAATTGAGAGAGGGAGTAATGGGTTTCTAGACCAAGTAGTAACATGGACGCGAGCAACTAAGCTGCGTAATTCTAGAAACGACCTGCGGCAGCTTACTTTTGGGCAATTCAATCATGCTCTGCAAAATGCTGATACGCTTGTTGATAATATTTGCACGCAATTGCAACTATCCCCTGATGAAAGCGACTGGCTGGCAGAGAAATTCTTTACCTGTTCGTCCATTGCTAGAGATTTTGTATTAGAAATTGCCAAGGCTGAGGGCATAGATACTGAGTCATCTACTTTCATTCTTGATAAAAGCCCTGTTTATCAGGAGTTAGCTGATTTTCTGCAAGGCGATTGGAAAAACTCCTGGCTTGCTGAGTATGCAATGAGACTTCAGAGCGAAAACTACCAAGAACAGCAGGAAACAATTACAAAGATACAAACAGAACTTTTGAAAAAAGGCTGGTTGAAGGCAATTCAAGATAAGTGGGGATTTTGTAGCAAGTTTGCATTGTTCCTAAAATTAGTCCTTTTCGTGTCATTTTTTCAACAGTCAATCAAAACCGCTTACGGACTTGAGCAACAAGTAGACGGAGCCGAGGAAATCGTTTTTTTCAACCGTATTCCACGGGATTTTTACGGGTTAATACCGGGACTAGCATCTGGTTTGGTTTGCGGGTTCAAGCTGGAACGGCAAGAGAATCAATTGACACTTTGGTACTTCCAAGGACTCGGACAAGGGCGCTGGCTGTTGGAAAATTTTTCCCACGTCTTTGCTGATGAAGGTACTCAAGGAGCGCACGCTTTGTTACTAAGTGGTACAAGCTGGGCTGGGCAAAGTCCTATTTATCATGTGGAAAACCAAGTAGATTACTTGCTACGTCCAAGGGTTAGGAAAGCTATAGAAGCAATTTCCGAAAGTAGTTTCCACTTTTCTCCTTGTTACTATCCAGATGGCAAGCCTGTGCGGGTTTCTGGGGCAACAAATAAGGAAGAAGCCCTGTTGCAGGTAGTGCGATCGCTACTTCGTAAAACTGACATCCTACAACGTGATTTTGACACGCTACCTGAAGGTAGAAAGCGTTTAATTTGGTATGTCAATAGTTACGAGCAGGTTGATTTCGTTTACAACGCCATCAAAAGCATTGATACTAGCTCGTATTGGAAAGAGCGGATGGCAGCTTTAACTTCACGATCGCCACTAGAGGAAATTGACGAATCTTTGATTTCTCGCAGTAATATTGAAAATTTTGCTGATACTAATCGAGCGATTTTGATTGCACCAATAGCAGCAATTGGGCGGGGTAAGAACATGTTAAATCAGGAAGGATTGAGTGCATTTGGCGGAGCATATTTTTTAGTTCGTCCACATCCCGCACCTGATGACCTTGATTATAAATTTCGACTGGCATTGTGGAGAGAAAGAAAAGCGATAGCAGAAGAGAGGGAAGGAAACTTTATTGATGTTTGCGACTCTTGGCGTAGCGAAGGCTATGGCATCTTTCTCAAAAGTCTTGACACCATCTTGCAATATTCCCACAAGGGACTATCCAAAGAAGTACGCGAAGGACTGATTTGGAGTTTGATGGTGCTTACCTGGCAGGCGATATCGCCCGGACAATTCGTGGTAATCAGCCGACTTTAATTCGTTTTATCGATGCAGCATGGGCACCCAACCTTGCCCAGAAGAAAGCTGAAACTGAAAAAGAATCCTTACTTAAAGGATTTAAGTATGTTCTGCAACCGTACTTTGCTAAAACCAGAACAGGCTATGACGCTCATGACATCGCGCTAGTGCGATCACTTTACGAACCTTTTTACCGTGCATTGGAGAAAATAGATGGCATATAACTCTATACAATTATTTGCACTTCAAATACCGACTAAGATATCACTTACATTCGATTTGTATGCGTTGGCTGTCCCGAAGAAGTGGAAAGATTTATTTTCCAGATTACAGAAATACAAGCATGACAAAAATTATGTTTTACCACCTATAGAATGTCTTAACCAAGCACTAACAATTTCAATTGATGATGAAATTTTATTTCCTTCCCCAAATGCATTTAAATTAACATCTAATACCCATTGGTTTTATTCTAAATCTAACAATATCTCCAAAGAATATATTGTGAATGTTGTCAAGAACTGGTTAAATGTTTCATTTAAAGACTTAGATTGTTTAACCACGAGTGATATCCAAGAAATTCATTCACTTTCGGCTCATGACTTGGAATTTCAGCAGGTAGAAATCCCTGAAACTGTATGGAGTATTGAAGGTGGAGAATTAAAAACTGACCCTTTGTACTATAGTCTCATCCCTTATTTGATTGCTAGTGCAATAGTAGCAGAGCCGCTATCTTTAATCGATACAAACAGCAATCAAGTTTTTGAAACATTACAATTTCATGAGTGTGTAGTAGAAAAGTCTAATGTTCAAGAAATTATCAGTTGGCCACCAACGATTATTACTCAAGACAAAAAGAAGAAAGGTAGTGAAGAGAAAGAAAAACCAACACACTATTACTCTTTCTTACTGAGATTCGCATTCCACTACAATTTAAATGGAGAACCCTACCTTACTTGCGATTACGGTATTAGGCGTTGGGTTAGTTGGGAGTTAGGCTATCTTAGTACAGGTAAGACTGTTTATATCAGTCCTACAAACTCTAAAATATTTGCCCCTTGCAAGTTAAAATACATGGGTAAACAAAGGGGTATAGATTTTGAAGGTAATCTTGTAAATTTGCTAAAATCCCTTAACTTTAAAGATAAATTTAACGCTCAAGATGTAGTTCAAACACCCTATAAAAATAACGATTTGGCTTGGGGTGTAGTTTACGGTAACACAATATCACGCTCGCACAATGCAGAAGATGGACTTTTTCCAAAAGATAATGCAATATTTCATAAAGCCTGTTTAGAACGCATACAAAATGTACTAGGTGAAGAGTTTTGTTTTATAGAACTTTATTTACGTTGCGATAATGATAAATTGCTGAAAAAACCACGTAGTGAGTACAATAAAGTCAAAGAATTTATCAAGAAGCATTTTGCTAGTATAAACACATCTCCACCATTTTATATTCCACCTAATCTCAAATTAGTATTGTTATCGCAGAGTAAAGAAGCTGAAGAATTAATCCGTCCGCTCGCCAAAAAATACGGTATTGACGATGTTACTATACATAGCCTCGGTGTTTTAGGGGCAGAAATGTCTGGAAAAAATTGGAGGACTGACTGTGCTAATAGAATCAAAGAATTCCAAAAATTACTTCCTCCATCACCTCAAAATCAGAAAACCTTGACTTTAATTGAAATCCTACCTAAGAAACATTTTTGGAAAGATGCAAGAAAAGACCCAAAACCTTGCTTTCGTCCTGCATTAGCAATGCTTGGTAGCGTTACTGACCACTTTGAGCCTAAAGATGAAAACGACAAAGGTGATTTCCTGACAGAAGCAGAATTTAATGATGAAATTACTAAATTGGAGGCAGCCCAAGCTGCTGCTAAAGAACAAGGTAAATTCGTTAAAAAGAAGTCTCTAAAAAGTAATTTCTCTCATCGTATAGAATCATCCCTAAAAAGCGGATTATCGATGGCTGGTGCATATTTTTATCCAACTTTTGAGGTAGAAAATTTCCCTACAGATGTTGCTAGCGTCGGTGTCTATAAAATTCCTTTTTATACAGGTGAAATAACTAAGTACCTTCCTGTAGCAGTGCGTATGGACAAAAGCGGTGTTACTGCTAAGGCTTACGGATGTGATGAATGGTTAGATTTTTACTTATTTCAAATAAAAATGGCATCAGGAGCATTTGAAAGCATCGAATTTAATAAGAAGAAAGTCCAAAACTGGGTATTCAACAACTTATTCCAAGAAACGAAACAACCAACAATCTATTGCTTTGATGCTGATAACCTTCGCTCTCATGGTTTGCTATTTCTCCAGAAAAAATTATGGCGCAAGCACTTCCTTGCTTTTGACACTTCAGAAAATCCCAAAAATGAAGATATTACTTTTATCTCTACTTCAAAATATCCCCACATACGTATAGCTAATATCATTGCACCTAATACAACAGAAGTTCCTATTTATCGTGCTTGTGATGAAGACGGGAACCTTGAAGGACATACCACAGGTGTTTTTCACCCTTCATCAAAAGGTTCTGAGTGTGGGTACTATTATTTAAGCAACCAACGTCCTGAGTCTCGTAGCGGTGGCATTCTCCAAGAAAGTAAGTTAGTGCCATTAGCAATAACTAAAAACGACAAGACAGGGAAACCTAAAAAACCAAAACCCCAAGCCCAAGGCTATAATCCCCGTGGCGTTATTTTAAGCTTGACACTTCAAGAAGCAGACTGCTTTAGTGATTGGGCAACGTTTGTTCAGTGTCAGCGACTTTATGGGATGATTCAGTATCTTGACGCTACAATTTTTCCCGAAGTACTCCACCGTGCGGTTGGACTTGATGCCTATCGACCAATTCAAGCTATTCGTGAACCATAGTGTTGCAGAGGGAACTGTTATTACTGGTGGTGGAATGGCTGCAAGCGTGCGATGCATTCAGCTTGCTAAAGATGCAAACGATAGACTAGACAAGCTTTTAGCCGAGCTAAAGGATGAAAATTAAGGTGGGGTTGCGATCGCATTAGCTAGCTACCCCCGCACAAAAGTGTTGCACAACATTACCTAACAAAAACGCTTGTAGTAAGCCATCTACGGTTTTGAGAACGCAAGCGTTTCTTAATTTTTGATTGATGCTGACGGAGATTCCACCTATTTAGTCATTCGTGGAATACAGGAATGAAAGTCCTTCTACAAGAGCCACTACCGCCAGAAAAATACCCCCATATTCTGGGGGTGATTGATGTGGTTGATGTGCCTAAAAGCACACAATCGAATAATGAGAGTTCGCTATAAGGATTTCTGTATATATGCCCATCTTAGAATGAACTGTCGGTGGATGTCTTCGGTGATCACCTTTTCTTCAAAATCGCTTCACAACAACTTTTCAATAACTGTGCTTTTACACCGTTAACCATTGCAAAAATTTTCATCAAGCTTTTTCAAATATTCAATCCGGCAGCAACCGCGCCGCCATTGGTCTTTAGTCAAAGGATAATAACTAGACCAAATACTTCCATCTGGTGCTGAATAAAAAAATGTAATTACAGCCGATTGAGAACCAAAGTTACAGGTACTCACTTGTATCTCCTCCCCAAGAGCAAAGGTCTGTCCAGTACTATTAGTAACTGTCTCTAATTTTTTATATGGTGGTATTCGTTTCTCTAGTTGGGGTTGTTTATTTTCTAGTTCTGGTTGTGCTAAATCAATAGCTTTACTTGACGAGTTTTGAGCTAATTCTTCTAGATTAACTGTTGGTGTTGATGCGGTTAATGGGAAGTCAGACGAGTCTATAGCTGCATTGATTTTTTCAAGTCCAGCATCAGCTTGAAGAGTACTGTTTGATGGCTCCATCTCAATGCTTTGACTCTGGTTATTCAAAACGTGTAACTCAGGTACACTATTTTGATTTTCTTTTGGTGCGGTGGTTGATGATGATTCAGATGGTGCAGGGGTATCAGTAGTTTCTTGCTTGACGACACGTACAATAGCTGGTTTTTGAGGCGTGACTATTTCTGGTGATGGTGAACTATTTCTTTGATTTGATTTACGTTTGGGCATAACTGATTATTTGCAGGGATACACTCTTTGGCATTAAGTAAATGAGTAATAACAGGGTGATGATTACGCCTATTATGTTGGATTAACTTCGGCTTGCTCGTGGGTATTTGATGATGGCGTTGTTGATAATTTTTCAATTTTTGATTGCCTAGCACCCATATATTTAATGCATTCTCCTGATTGAATTACTAAGTCAGTCCCCACACGCCGTACCTGAAAATTCCAGAAACACTTCACCGAATTGGGCGGTAAAAATCCGATTAGTCTCAGTTTAAAATTCTTGGGAGTATCATTTATACTCCGAGGCTCTTGCTGAATCTTGACTTCTACTATTCCTGAGTTAAAATCCTGATATACGACAAGACCTTGAACAGAAAAATTATCAGCTAGTGACTGAAATTCCGTCTGAACTGATTCGGTATCCTCCGATGGTTTCCTCACACTTATTAAACTCACATCTAGTCCTATGCCAGAGGTTTCTAATAGTGTTTTAGGGTAGATAGTCCACAAATAATTTTGTGATAAATCAAGTTGAGCTTGAACTACTTTCGATGCTCTTTTTTTGAGAGTAGCATTCAGGATTACACCATCAACAGTTATTAGCTGACCTTTATAAATAAGCTCAGGGGAAGGAACATATCTTCCCCATAGCCGCCCAATTGCACGGTATTGTAGAGAATCTGTCGGCGTTATCGGTTGATTATTGACTGATAACTGCTGTGTATCGTTCGTAATGGTCATACTGACAATCTTGAATATATATATGAGAACACTAACCTTTGGAAAAGCGATCGCTTTTAAAGAAAACTGAGAGCGCCAAGAAAAACTGTCTATGAAGAAGCGCCAGCTTCAGATACAGTAGCCCCTACATCTGGTTTGACTTCCTTCGCTTTTTTCTCAAAAAGTTGGATTCCTGCGTCAATGATCTCAAAACCGTTCTCTGTGCGTTGGCCAAGCTTGCCCGAAACTGCCCCTGCCCAGTCTGCGAATTCCGAGGCGCTAGTTTCTGCCTTCCGCCAACTTTTTGCATTAACTTGAGCGGTGAACACTATACCGTTCTGATCAGTCAACTCGATTTCAACTTTTTTGTTCGCGGCTGGTGTAGCTGTTGGTAATTCGCCGCTAAATTTTATTGTTACCTCGCTTTTAGCTTCCATACCTTACCCCTGGCTCATTAAAAATTCAAATTTTTCGCTCTTGATATTATCAGACATTCAGGTTGACCACCGCACCTAAAGGGGCACGGTAGAGAGTTCGCCTCCAGATGATGTTACGGCTTATAAGTAGATGACCAGCCAAACAACTGACGCAACCGTTGGGAGGGATTGAACTTAAACACCCAACACTCTCGCCCTGTCCTGACGTAAAAAGTCCCGAAGTTCCGTAGAGAAACACTCTCGCCAAGTTTTAGCGATTCATATATTTCTTCGAGGGCGGCATCAATAATTTCTTCAACTGTGCCACTACCCTTGCTTAAGCGTTTTCCAACGCGCCTTACCAGTTCTTTTTTATCGATAGACATCTTGCCTCCTAACGATTTTTTATGTGCAGGTGGCGAAATCATACTATTTTTTTTATTCCCGAAAAACTTCGCATACTAAACATTATTTGACCCAAAAGGCATTTATCAGGCATAAACAAGGATTTTCTCTTTAAAGGCAAATATAAGGTAAATCAATGGCATTTCAATGGTATTCCAATGGCAAATATAAGGATTTATTTGCACCTTCAACACTGAAAATCACCGTTTTTTACAAAATGCCTCTTTTTTGCCAAAAATAAGGTTCTGCAATGGCATCTCCAAGGTATTTACAAGGTAAACACAAGGTAAATGTAAGGATTTCGACCCCAAAAACCTCATAAACGACCCTGATTTCTCCGCCAAAAATTCCTGACCAAAACTTACGCACAGTACGCCAAAAAGTTTGGCCAGATTTTTTGAACCAAAACTAAAAAAACTTTGAACCAACGTCAAAAAACACTACTCAATAACTACTTTTGTAGTATCACAACTGCACTCCACTTGTGAGTTATACCAAAGCTATGCTGCAAACACCGCTTATTGCATAGGCTTTATGTGGTTTATCAGTATTGAAATAGTAGTTCTAAATACCTTGCTCAAGTGGTAGCTGTTGGGTAGCTCAACTGGTGACACCCCGCTACCAGTTGAGCAGTAAAAAAGCGAGTTGTTGAAAATTTGATGATTCCCCAACTGGTAGCTATACGGTAGCCCTACTGCTACCAGTTGAGCATAAGACTTTTTGCGAAAAATTCTGGCGTAATGCTGACTGACTATGACTTACAGCAAATTTTGAGCGCTGGATTCATTCTCAATAACTCTAAAATTATTGAGAATATATAATACACTTGTGTTGCAAAGATACTTCAAAAAACTGCTCAATCGAGTAACTGCTTGAGCAAATGAATCTGTAATTCCAACTGTGAGATAGAGTAAATCACAGCAGTCTTAAGAGTGTCGCTGTCAGCCCCCTGATTCTTAAAAACAAAAGGCCCCCAGCACATCCTTAAAGTACTCAAAACAATTTTAGTCAGACCTCTGCCCGACATTCGACGCTCACGCTCTCGTAAAAATTGCAGCAACTGGCCATCGCTACTGTCGTGACTGCGCTTAATCGAAAGCACTTCTAAATCAGGTTGCTCCATGTCCTGTATTCCTACCGAATTAGAGGGGTTTATAAGTAAGCCATCGTTTTGATTGATACCAAATTTCAATGACTGTCAAAATGCGCCGTAAACTACCCCTAGTATCCCTCTACTGTACCAAATGACAGTCGTTTGACAGTCATTGTCCAAAACCCCGATGACTGTCAAACGACTGTCGTTATACCCCCTAAAGGTGCTTTTGGGCGTATTTTCGCACCAAGCAGTAAGCGCGATTTCTCCCCCAAAAGTGGATTTGGGGGTTTTGTATCAGTGATACCATACTCACTATGGTTTCATGCCCTGCGGGTGGCTGCGCCATCTCTCGCTGCGCTCGTGACATGAAACCACCGTTCGCCCAAAGGGGTTTTTTCGTACTACACTCGCACTGCATTTGTAGCATAAATCTTTGATGTCGCCACTAACAATTCTCAGGATTGAGAAACTAAAAACATTCGGCAACGTTGCGGGAAGTGATGACCATGTTACCAGAAACAGAGAAACACCCAACGCAGATCCAACTAGAGAGAATGTCCGGTTAATTGGGGGAGAAGACTCACGCGCCCTGGAGGAAATAGTCAAGGAGAAAATCTCTACGCTACTGCATCGCCCACGGCATGATGCAGTGTTATGCACCGAGATGTTTCTCTCGGCATCGCCTGAATATTTCCGTCCCGTTGATCCATCTCTTTATGGGCAGTGGTCTGATGAGAAGATGCAGCAATGGGCTTTAGCATCGCGTGACTGGCTAGCTCAAAACTATGGGGCAAAGTGCGTCAGGGCAGAACTTCACCTAGATGAAAGTACCCCACACATTCACGCCTACATCGTGCCATTGAACGAGAAAACCGGGAGAGTCAGTCATGACGCGATGTTTGGCGGCAGAGGTGGACAGGGAAGGATTAAGTTATCCAAGCTGCAAGATAGTTATGCTGCTGCACTTGCTCCTTTGGGCATTGAACGGGGGGTCAAGGGCAGTAAGGCAACCCACACCAAAGTAAAGGAATATTACCAAGCGGTTAACAGTGAACCACTCACCGCAGTCATTACAAATAACCAATTAGCGCCAACGCCATTTGAATCAGCTAGGAATTACGTTGCCAGGATTCAGTCTGATGAACACTTCCAAGCGATTAACCACCAACTGGCTGACCGCTCCTTTATGGCAGAGCGATTGGAGAGGGCAGAGCAACGGGCTAGGGCCAGCGAGAAGGAACGACAACGGCTAGAAGAAATTGTGCGAACGCTTGAATTGAAAACCCAACAACTGCGCGACTTGCCACTTGTTGATGTGGCTTGGGAGTTGGGGCTAAATTGCGATCGCACTCATCAGAGCAGATGGAAGGGTCACGGACACATCATTAATATAGATGGCGAGAAATTCTACGATTTCGCTCCCGATCAACAAAAGGGATCAGGCGGTGCAATTGATTTGGTGATGCACGTTAACAATTGCAATCTACGGCAAGCGGTCGTCTGGTTGCATGAGCGATTTGGCGAAGCTGGGGCTATTGGGGCAGCGATCGCCAAAGCTCAGAAAGTGACTGCTGAAATTATCCAGTTAGAACCGCGCGACAAATTTAGGCTACCAGTTGAGGATAAAAGCAAGTGGTCTTCTGTCTCCAACTACCTGACCCAAAAACGGGGAATACCTGAAAATTTTGTGGAACTTCTGCATAAAAGGGGGTTAGTTTACGCTGATGATCAACAAAACGCTGTGTTCGTCATGCGGAATCTTGGCTCACTAGCCCAAGCTCAAGGTGCGTTCCTGCGAGGGACACGGGGAGAAAACAACACTTTCAAAGGCTACGAGTTTGGGACTAAGCGGCGTGAGGGCTGGTTTTACTTTCACTTAGGCGGACAGCCAACAGATCCAGCAGAAAGATTAGTGCTTTTGAAGTCGCCCATTGATACCGTGTCTTTTGCCATGCTGGAATATCAGCTTAGAGGCGACGTGCCACCCAATAGAACTTTGTACATGGCGGTAGATAATCCCAAAAGTTTACCAGTAGAGCAATTGCAGCATATCAATCATGTACAAGTGGCTTTTGACTCGGACGATGCTGGCAATGCAGCTGCACGAGTTGTTAAGGAACTACTGCCACAGTCCAAGCGGCTCAAGTGCAAGGCTGACGATTGGAATCAGCAGCTACTCGATTATGGGCAGCAGTTAAGGCAACAGAATCAGCAACAGCAGGAGCAGGATGATGAATTGAGTCTTTAATAGTCAACGTTCTAGTAGTGAACTGTACAGTTAGTTTTGTAGTATAAAGGTAGTTTTTTAGTAGTCTTTTTTGGTTCAAGTGATTGGAAATTCACTTAAATCATCATTTTTCGCTCCAAAAAACTTTCCGCCAAAGATGGCGTACTGTGCGTCGTAGATTTTAAAAATATGCCTTATTAATGCCACAAGCGTTTCAGAGAAAGGACTTTTTAGAATCATAATAATGGCATAAATCACTTCTAGGAAGTTCCGAGAAGTGCTAGGAAGTCATCTAAAAATCATAGACAAATTTCTCAATATTTCTACTATTTGCATTATTTTGCCTGAGAATTAGCATCAGAATAACGCAAGATAAATAATATCAATACTGATGCATTTTGCTACTGGAAATTGCCATACTGAATTTCCAAAAGTGAGGTGCTTGTGATGAGTCTACTAAAGTTAGTTGTAGATCCGGGTGGTTCATCAATGACTGGGATTTTAGACTTGGATTCCTTCAATCCAGAATTGATTTTGATGGAGCCTACGGTAGCGACAGCCCCGCGAGAAAGTTTAGAAATTTATGAACAAATTTTGATAGCTGAGTCAAATTCTGAAGATAGTGCTTGCATTGAATATGAACAGAAGTGTCTTGCTGTAGGGTAGAAGCCAAAAAGCGCTTCAATGCTGACTTCTAACTGCAAAAGCGGAAATTTGAGTTAGCCCAACGCTAAAGCATTGCAATGGTGGGAGCGATCGCCACCGACTCATGGCGGTTACGCCATCGCACGAAAGTTCGGCGTATGCCTGTTCAGCGCTGCAAGAATCCGCGACGTATGTTGCCATCATTCACCTTTAGTAGCGTGGGTTCTGTGGTGCTGTTCTCTAACAACTGCCTCAAATCATCCTCAGCATTCTTTTTGGCGATAATAGTCGCTACAAATAAATTTTGTTGTCTTCTGCAAATTAAGGAACAGTTTACTAAGTCTTTATACAACTTCTGATGTGATTACTGAGGATTAAAAAAGTATTAAGGTGCAAGCTAAAAAAAGTCAAATAGCCAAAACTTATATGCGTCTTAAAATAATTACAGCATTCACAATTATCACTGGAATTTTAATTGCCGGAAGTGCGAATGCACAACAAGCTGAAAGATATAAATATTTAGGTGCTAACGAAAGAGGTGAATCCATCCTCCTTGATACACAAGAAATCGAAGGAACTGAATTTAAATTAATTACAAGTCATGCTGGTAAAATTTTTAAAATTACTTTCTATGCTGATTGTGCTGATTCTAGATTAACAGTTACTAGTATGGAAACTTACAGTAAGTCAGGGCAACTATTAGAACAAGATGAGGCACCCGAAGAAATAACTTTTAAGTCACAATCTGGCAGTGGAATGGGAATGATCTATGTGTGTAAAAAAATAGGTGCGAGAGGTTGGTAGTGATGGGACTAGAGAAAAGACTGAGGAGGAGAGTAGTTTTTTATTTAATTTGTCTCAAGGCTTATTAGCAAACTCCCATTCTTCTAGCGCGTAATCTGCTATCTCCTTATAGCATCTACCTATATAAATATCGCCATTAGCTAACTTCTGAGTTTCCCGTAATGTTGCTATAAATGGCTTATTTTTACTACGCCAAGGAATATTGGATTTGTTAATTACATTTGTAATAGGGCTTTCTTTGTAACCTCCCCAGCACCACTTTATTGCACGTTCCAACTTTATTCCATCCCATTTTCCTAATTTAGGATTTGTATTTAAAAGATTATTTAATAACGACTTTATTATTAATTGTGTATATGTTTTGCTGCCGTGCAATTTTCTAATTGAATTGAAACCCAAATTATTTTTTTTGGTAATCTACATAAGCAGATATGATGTTTTCTTTTCCTTTTTTATTAACAGCATTATTATTTAGAATTTGATTTATAAATTGAGCGAAAGTTATATTAGGATCTTGAATCAGAGGCAAAATTTCTTGAAGCTGTCGTAAGTAAATTTCTTCACTTTTTGACATACTCCTTCCTTCATTATCTGCAATAATTAATTCAATAATATCCAAAAATTTATTTACTTTTCTCATTTCTACCTGAACTTCAAAATGAGATTTATTTTTATTACTTTTCTCCAGTAATCTTAGTAATGCTGTTATTCTATGCCTGCCTCCTATGATGTAATTATTTCGTATAGGATTATCATCATCATTATCTTCTTCTCTTTCAATTTCAACGTATGCAATACTAGGTAGCCTGAAAAATTTATTATGCTTTTTCAAACTGTTCATAATATCAAGCAATCTTTTAGAATCTTCTTCTATAATTGCTTGATTAAAAGTTTTTTCTGTTCTTTCAAAAGCTTTCTCCAGCTTATCTGCTGTCATTATTCCTATATATGGCTCATAACCTTTTTCATAGCTAATCCAGTTTTCTTGATTGCGAGAAAAACTAATCATCATCTTTCCTTGTAAATTTTTATATTCTTTCAAGACATTCTGAGGTTAGAGTACCCAATAAATAGTTAAAAAACGAACACCTATCTTGGAAAAGAATAATGATCTTTATTCAACTCGCTGAATGTCGTCATCAGCATGATCAGATTTTGGCGACTTCTTCCTAACTTGAGTCAAGCTACTTTGATTAATTGGATTCAAATCTTGTAGGCTGTGGATCGCAGGGTCTACAGTCTGCCAATGAAAATCAATTGGCATGGACGCGCCAAAGTTCTAACGCAGTCAGAAATACAGCTAATCTTCAGTCATGGCTTAGACAATGACCGCGATCGCACGTTCCGCGCAGTTAAGAAAGCGATCGCCTCTATTCAAGAAATCTCTGGTGTTAATAAGACAACTCAACCAATTACAAATGTTTCTCTGAGGTAGACATCTCGGTTGCCTTCCTCAGTCGCTACAGTAATAGTCCCGTGAGTTGGGTCGTAACCGATCATCTCACCCGCGAACTTAACAGCCCCGGAAAGCGATCGCACTTCAACCAGATGCCCAATATATAGGTTGATATCGTCGCCCTCGCTTTCAGCCTGTAGCAGCGAGATTGGGTTATCGAGAAATTCAACCTCTTCGGATTCACCCGCACCACTTTCTAGCTGCTCCGCACCAGTGACGCAGGAGTTTACGCAGCAGTTTTCCTTATTTGGCAAGGGTTCCGCACCACTTGCACCAGTTGAGGGTACATATTCTTCTTTTTCCATTGGAGCAGTCAGAAGATTTAATTGCATTTCCCGATCTTCAATGTTTTCTGTGGAATCCGAAAAAGTGGTGCGGGTGGTGCGGAAGTCCTGATTTTGCGTTGTTTCTGGTGCGGAAAGTGGTGCGGAAGTGGTGCGGGTTTCGCCTAAAGTGGTGCGGGTAACTTCTAAAATCCCAATGCCTTTCAGTATTGGGATGTTTCTTTTTGAAACTTCACAGTACCTAGTCCCTTTGACCGCTTTCGGAAACAGTTGGGAGATGCGGGGAATGATTTGGTTAATGCCCTTCACGTTTTTATCACTGGGGCGGGCTTGGTCGATCCATGATCTGCGGTTGCTCTCATCTATAGTGAGTGTGCCGTTTTGGGTGTACCACATCTCTAACATTGACCATAAAGCCCGTGCGCTAATCTCTCCCCCTTCCAAATAACCTATGTTGTTATCTTCTAGGAATTGGAATAAATGATTGTTGTCTTTTTGAACGTTACGGAAGGCATCAGTTGTACATTCGTAGTCAATGCCTTCTTTGATAAGATTGTTAAGAGCCTCTAACATTTTATTTAAAAACGCTGGGGCTACTTTCGTTCTAACAAACTCTGAATCATCAGCAAAACGTGAGTCAGCTTGTAATTCGTTCGGGTTGTTGGGGTCAGGATTTTTTACAAATGTTTTTAGAAACTCCAAAACTGCGATTCTATCTTGAGTAGCTTGCATTACCCCTTGTAATGGTGGCGTTTCATTTAAGTTGAATATGCCTGTTGCGTTCGGGGTAAACTCGATGTGGTCTTTACCCTTTCGTTCGCAATGTAACTTATTACCTGTGACAAATAATTTCAGACTTTGTATTCTATCAAGTCTGCAAGTTTGTGGGTTTTCTGATGCCCAATTAAGCCGAGAATGCATTAGTGGCGCAAGTCCGAACTTTCTGCCCTCATCGTAAGCTTGAAAGTCAGATAGAGATATGCTGGTTATCCCAGTCTCTCCATAAATAATAGATACACATTTGCGAATCGCATCTTTACCGTTTGACCCTAGTCCTACCGCCAGTAATGCTTTCGCTTCTCTTCCTCTAACCTTTCTAACAGTTTGGAGGTCAAGGGATACAGCAAGATTTCGTAAAAGAACTTCTTGCTGTGGCTTATCTAAGCAAGCGAGTAAGCGCTCACAATCTGTACTATCAGCGTTGGGGTCGTACTCTATTAATGGCTCATAAATAAAGTAATCTTCGGGGGTATGTGGGGATAGCGTTATAGTAAAATTCTTGCCATTCCAGACGGCTCGAACGATTCCATTAATGCAGTTAACTCCTGGTGGATTGATTAATTCTGGGTCGATTTCTGTTCGCATTTTCGCCCACTCTAAAACTTTCTTTACCCAGGTAGGAGAAGCGTAAGGGTAAGTTATTTTTCCGTTCGGAGCTTCAACTTTGTAAGCATCACAGAAATCAGAAATGCGCCTACGTTCTTTTGAGTCTGGGGAATACTTGTAATGATTCCGTGCATGGTAATAAAGCTCATCGTTTGCACAAATCCAAGATTTATCACCGAATAGATAATGATAAGCTTGCTGTAAAAAACTTGTACCTGTTTCTTGAGTCGAAGCATCATTATTTATGTGACTTTCGGCTGCTTGACGAGCGTTAACTGCCACATGAATTTCTGCTTCTAACCTGCGGATAAACTCTGGTACTTCCATCTGCCCCAAGATTTCTTTGATGTCACTTGATTTATATGGTAAATCGGGGCAGATGTCATTTGGGTTAATCCCAACAAGAGCAATTCCTACTTCAGCCGCACATTCAAGGCAGGTCTGGAGTTTCTTTAGTCCAGTGTTGTCTGGGTCATGTAGAAAAATGATTAGCCCTATGCCTGACTCTTTCAAGAGTTGGTATTCTGGCAGGATTGATTTTTTGTCCCATGCACTGCCCTGGAACGTAAATCCAGCAAGCCCATGCTCTCGAGCAACTTCAACGCACCCCTCCCCTTCGTGCTGGAGTATTGCCGGGGTTCCTTGCACCAATTTACTAGCGGCGATCGCTTCTTCAATGCGGTAAGCTTTCCAGGGTTCATCCCCTTTTCTCATCTCTGGTGTGCCGTCCGGGAGCCTGTGCCATTGGCGGAAGGACTTATCATAACCCTTCTCTTTGCTGGTATCTTTCCACTGATAGCGAACTACCCATTGGGATTTTCCGTAAGGATAGGTTACTTGTGAAGCATGACCGGGGATGCCTTTTGGCGGCTTGCTTGTTAGTGGCTGGGGCTGGGGAATATCTGTTGCTGGCTCAGTTAACCTGACCAGTGCAAAATCATCGGGAATTATTGTTGTTTTGGGCTTGACCGTCTTGGGCTGAGGTGAATTTCTTCTGGGTGAGGGAGTGTAATTAGCCCCTGTCCTTTCTGCTAAAACTTCAGCCCAAGGTTTAATCGCCTCTCTGATGTCCTTACACTCACAATTATTGAAGCATCTGTACTTCCCGGTTTCTGGGACAATAGATAAGTCATTACCGCCACAAACTGGACAAATAAACTTATTTTTAGTTTTGGACGGCTCTAGCTGATCTTGAAAATTTCGGATGTCGAAGGAGGAAAACGCCTGTTGATTGGGGAATTGTGCAACCATTACGCGATACCTCCTTGAACATTATTTAATTTTTGACAATTGCTTAATACATAAGTTGGCGATTGTTTAGGTTGGCCCAGTGCATAGCTAGGCTGATAAAAGCGATCGCGATCGCAGACTGTAAAAGAACCTATTAAGCAGCACCAGTCTGTTTTACCGCAGTGGGGGTAAGGGTTAGCAATAGTTGCGAATAGCAGCTTGCTGGTAGTATCAGTATGAAATAGCTGTTTTTTTGACACTTTACAAATCCTCCAGTATGTGTATGTAGTGGAGGAATTGGAGCTATCCCGTGGCAGTAATTTTCTAGTACAAACGTTCAAAAATCATGCTTTGCTAAAATTCTTGAAACACTCTTTATATCTGGTGAGCCAGTATTACATTGGCTTTACACCTGATCGTGTAAGATAAAATTACTATTAGGGATACTAATTAGGCTGCGAAACCCAATCCCCAATTCCAATGGAATTAATTTTGAAAGCCCCGTTGTCCACACTGGACGAAGGGGTTTTCAACTTTTAGCCTATTTGTATTGGGCTAACCAAGCCCTAACAAACTCGATTACTTCCCCCTCTTGAATCACAAACATAGTACCTTTTCTCCTAAGAGCCAGAATTCTCATACTTCCCACGGACGAATATAAATGTTCATTGAGATTTGAAGCCGCTCTAGTAGGAGTCCATAAGGCTAAAACTTTTGCTGTTGGCGTTTTTGTAGCTTCACGAGAAGACATTGCGAACAAGTCTCTGTTTTTGTTAAGCCACTTTTCGTAATCAGCCAACTCAAGTAGTGGACAAGGTTTCCAGGTTGTCAAACCATTCTTATCCTTCTTTCTGAGTTGTAAAGCTTCCCTGGCTTCGTTGTAGACTACCTCCCTATCTCCTATCGAACGAATGGAGATAAACAGGTGAGTTGTTCGTGGAAATCTAATAAACAAGTCAATAGGGTTTTTCTCTCCTCCCGGAAATGGAAAGATTTCTATCCCCTGGCTTTTAAACTCTTGTAAAAGTAGGTCGGTTAATTTTTCCAACCGTGCAAGTTTTTGAATGATCACCAACGGTTTGTAAGCCAATGCAAAAGCAGCCCAGGCAGCCGGATTAATGAAGCTGCCAGATACCAGCGCAGTACCACCAACTGCTAGAGCAACAGTGGAGTAGTAATTTTTCGTCTCCCTAATCCACTTTAATGCTGCTTCGTTATGCAGGGGGAGTTGAAAATCGCTTTGTGGGTCTTTCACGGCTAACATTGGCAGCATCAAAATTAATGATGTGAAATTAATACGGGCTGTACTGATACTAATGCTTGACACTGCATTTCTGAACTAATAGCCATTTGTTAGACTCTTTATCCAGTGCAGGTAGTATCAAACGTTTTATATAGTCATCGTCATACTGGTTTGTTTTGATTAGTCTGTTTATGTTCTGCGATCGCTTTTCAGCTTCACAGCGATTTTAGCGCAATGTTGCAACATCAAGTTAGTGAGACACCTCTTTTACTCAGATACTCTTTAATTGCTTCTTCAACCGCGTCTGTAATCTGAATTTCCTGATCCGTGCAGTAGAGGCGAAACTTTTTAGCTATATCTTTTGATATTAAAGCGGTTATTTGTGAATAGTCTGGATTATTACGTCTCCCCATGCCATTACTCATAAGATTTATTGCTTCATTTTACTGTTGCAATAACAAAACATCATTTAACACGCTGTTGCAACAGCACAATATTGCGTTAACATAACATTAGCAAGCCAAAAAACGACGCAGAACAGAGGTGATAGAAGCCGGAAAGCGAAGTGATGGCAAGCCCCAAACTGGATATTTGGATTTATCGTGATTTGCCTAAAAATCAACGCCAAGCCAGAAAAAACAAGACTTTAACAAACAACAGAACCATGACAACCACATACACCAATGCCAAAAATTGGCTAGTTCAAGCGGATTTGTTAGCCAAATCAGGGCTAACTGACTTGATCGTCGGAAAAGACTCAGGTGCAGGGTATGGCAAGGCAATCATCGGTGATTTTTCTATCATGATGCCTGCCGCATACTCACTTGTTCGCAACCGAAACATCATGCACCACGAAACCATCTCAAAAGATGGGGCATGGGTTCGATATGTAGAAGGTTCACGCCTGGACTTAAAAGACGTTCAATTCTTTTGGGGTAGTGCGGCTCTAGCCCAAAGTGACCACACTTTGCTGCACGAGGATAAAGCCAAAAAAGCAGAACTGGCACTAGAAAGCATACTTGCAGACTTAGCGGTTCTGAATATTCCCGATGGGTTCAAGCTTTCGATTAGTTTGAGCAATCACAACCCAGAACGCTGGGCAACTGAGATTAAACGCAGAGTGTCTGGTACTCACACCTTTGAACATCTGCACCCACTTACTCGTTCCATTGTCAGCAAGACAGTTGACATCGCGGTTGCAGGCATTTACCCCGAAGGATTTGGCAGCATTGCCCATTGTTTATTCGGTGAAGCATCCCTAATTCTTGACCCCTCAGAATTAGCGATCGCACTCGATATCGGTTCATCAACTTGGTTGGTAACTGTCTTTAACGGTAGCGGTGCAGTGATTGACCGTCACCTAATTGAGGGTGGTTGCGGTGAACTGCACAGCATGATTGCCGGATCTCTCGACAAGCGAAACGACCGAGTAAGTCTGTTGTCCAAGGATGTGAAACACTCGCCCAGCCTCGTTAACCAGGGGATTCTTGAAGGAACTTTCACTTATGGAGGCAACCACCTCACGGGCAAGAAGTTTGAGGCAGAGTACAGCCAGTGCCTAGATGAATGGTGGAGTACCAGGATTGAGAAATTCGCCAACTTTGTGACTGCTGGCAATTATCTAGACCGCGCTAAATACCTTGTCGCCTGGGGTGGGGGTGTTTCGCTGCCAGTAGTGGATCAAAACTTAGCCGGTTTAGGCTTTGTGATTTTGAATAATCCCCAATTTATCAATGCCTTGGGGTTGAAACTATTAACTCAAATATCTTTGGGAGCCTAATTAATGAATTACGAATCTCGGCGTATAACCATCTCCTACCTAGCAGTAATTGAATTGTGCAAGATGTTTGATTTACCTCAAGATGCACCGACACAGGCATTATCAGCAGGTGTAGAGAAGTTGATTTTTCAACATGGCAATGTACAACCATCGCCCAAACCCGAAACAGTGCAATCTACACAGCCCAATAAATCGGCACTTAGCGCAATGGTCACTAATTTTAAAGGGGCAGCATGAACAGAACCAGATTCAGAAACACGATTTTAGGCATTGGTGCAACAGCAGCAGCGATCGCTTTTGGCTATTTCGGAGTCCAGTACTTCGGTCGTAACAATATGTTCACTATCGCCGCAGCTATCGGGGGTGGAGGTGCAATCAGCTATGTACTTCAAAAACCGAACCAGCCACAAGCCCCAACCGCACCGATAAAAGCTCAAAGAAAAGGAAGGAAGTCATGAGCGACCAAGACACCCAAAAGACACAGCCAAGCCTAACAACAACCGAAATAATGACCATCATCCTCGGTTGCGAACAGATTCTTCGGTTCGTGCAAGCATCTCCCAATTACAAGCAAATCGAAGCCTCCGAGCAGTTCAGTACATCGAATGACCTGCGTCTGGGCGATGCAGTGCAAGCCTTGATGGAGATTCACGAAGCAATCCTAAATATCGAGTTTTATTCCCAAGTTGAGGGACAACCTTATGCTTTCAACGACAGCCTTGCAACGTAACCACCTCTACGAATTCCGTGGTCAACAACTGCGCTACAGCCACCACTCTAATTGTCGAGTCAATGCACCTTTCATTTTCAATGACTCGAAAGCTAGACGCTTTGAACTAAGCCAAAACCAAGTGCAGAGAGAGGTTTTTGAATTAAATGAGTTTTGTGAGAACTGATGATAAAGCGATTGCCCTGACCGAGCAAAGTAAGTGCAATCGCCTCATCCGAAAGTGCATCAAGTACACATCGTTACAAGGATTTTAGCAGCATGGCACTCGATTACAAAAATCCCAACGACTGGGGCAAATCACCTCTGACTGACTCCGCCCTAAGAAAGCAGCAATTCAAAGTAGAAAATCCTGAACAATGGGCAGCAATGATTGAGGCGGATATTGAGGCAGATATTCAGGCACTCTCCACACCGTTATTCGAGAGTGAAGATTACCCACCCTTCACTGGAACTGAATTCTTAGCAACTCATTCAACCATCGATGACCATCCATACTCTGCTGCATTTGGTCAATTCTTGGGTAATGGGATTGACCCTGATATTGCAAATATATTGGCGTTTGGTGAGAAGAGATTTGATTTAATCTCTGATGATTTTGACGACCCAATACGGCAATTAGCAACGAGAATTTATAGCCGATTTTCAGAGATGGGTTACTGGGATAAGTTGCCCCAATCATCCAGCAATATCGACTATGACTACATCCCTTATTAGGAGATAAAATGGCACGTAATTTTGGAGCAGCAAAACTCAAAAACCATATTCCCAACAATGCCCCCGGTACGTTAGGAGCAATGGGCAGACTGTTTGATGTCTCAGAATCGGACTTCAACAAAGCCCTCCTTGGCGATCAAACGGTAATCACCAAAATTGCAGACATGGCGCGACTGTCTGACACTGCCAAAGCCAATTTACCCAAGGCTTTGGAGGCATACCGGAAAATCATTGAAACCACAGGCGATATAAATCAAGCCTACGCTGAACTAGTGCAACTAACCCAGAAGCACGGAACGCAAACCCTGAAAGCTATCAACACTAGTAAGACAGGAGAGCAGCGTTTCAAAAATGAGATGTCCGAGATGCAGGCAGAACACGTCAACGCCACCACTGCGGAGGCAACCCGTCACGCTCAACGCTCATCCTTGATTCAGATATCTGGGGCTACTGCCGACCTTATGGCATTGGCTAAGTATGAAGTTGATTTAATCAAAGCTTCTAACAAACTGCCTGAGACTCAAGACGCGGCGGATAGGGCATACGAAACCGCCGTAACTAGCGCACTGTGGACAAATGGCAGTGAAGCCTCAACCGACCGCATACCCAAGCCCAATTACTCGCGCACTGCTGGCATTAGTCGTGTAGGGCAGTGGTTCCGCAATTTTATGGGCATCTAACCCATAAGTAAGTCGGAAAGCCAGTTGTTAGCAAAAACTCTGGCTTTTTCTGTTTCACCCCTCTTGCGAGGTAAACATGAATGAAATTGATTCCCTATTATCGCAGTTCCAAAACACCAGTGAACAGTCCACACCAATGCTCTGGGGTGAAACTACTTCAGAAAAACCGACCCCGGAGAGCGAAGACGGCGAACGGTTAGAGCAATCTATCCGCGATGTTTTCGCTAACAAGCAACTGCTCAACAAAGCCCTAGCCACATTCTTGGGAGTGTTCACCGCCAATGCTGGAGTCAGCCTACTAACAACTCTAGGGATTTCCGCGATCGCTTCTGGGACACTCGGCAGCATTGTACTTGGGCTATTTTTTGCCAATACCCTGACCAAGCTTCAATACGATGGACAAATCCACATTGACAAAGATTTTTTGGTAGCGACTGCCCAAACTGCAAGTGTAGGAGCTTCGCTGTGGATTGCCTTTGACGAATATCGAGCAGTCTCCAATGCATCAAAAGCAGGTAAGACGCGGTTCTATCAGGAGGTTAAAAGCTATGAAGTTAAGCCAACTCCAAAAAATGAAACACCTTGGCTCAGTTTTGGGTTAGCTGCTTTTGGGTTGTTGGTGTTGGCAGCAATCGTCAGGGGAACAAACCAATGAAACGCAAACAATTTGAAGAATATTTGCGCTCTGGTACTGTGAACAATATCACCGTGGGAGTGCTGGCGGCCATCGGGTTAATTTGTGGGGCAAAGTCATTTACAGGAACTCAGCAGAGTTTGGTTGAATATTGCTTCATCCCCTCAACGCTCACCAAACCCGTTAACCGTCAAAGGTACTGCACTCCCAACAAGCGTTACATAATGCCAGAGTCGGAATTTTATGCTGAAGCTTATGCCCCAGCTAACCCAGAGTTTCAACGTGATAATTTTCTACCAACCAAAGCAACCAGATTAAGAATTATTCCACCAAGCAACCCTGATAAATCGCTTTGGGGCCTAGCCTCCGTTGTGGCAACTGGTAGCGCTTTCGCTTTATCTAAAGCTAGGGAATGGCGATTGCTACAACTAATGCCTTCAGTTAGGGAAGAAATTCGTAGCAATTGGCTAATCGCCAAACTAAGATACGGTTTAAGGCTCCACAAAGAAAGCTACACCGCGCAGTTAGACTACGAATTTCACCAATGGTCTGAGAATAGACGGGTAAGAACCGCGCAGTTGTCTCAAATGACACCGCAAGAGTTAGCTATCTTTCAGGAGCAAGTGAGGTTAAGGGCAGAAGCCGAAGCACGGGTGCAACTGCAACAGGCAATGGGTCAACCAGCCGGGGCATTACCAGGGCAGTCAATGCAGGATATTGCTAATCCTGGGGATAAGGTTGAAGGAAGCTCTCAAGAGACGCTACAACAAAATACGAATGGTAGCCTTGACCCATCAGAATCTCTTGCCCTGAATACTTTGCAAGCCCTAGCCAGAGCAGATAGTTCCACTGCTTTAGTTGCCGCACCGGGAAGCGGTAAATCAGTCACCCTCAATTATTTGATTGAGAAAATCCTTGCAGATTCTCCCAACGCGGATATCTGGGTAATTAGTGCTAAGAATGATAGTTTCTGTGGTTTACGAGAGAAAGAAAGGGTAATTGTTTTTGACGGGGAAAACCCAGACCTAGCCAAAGAGGTAATTGACAACTTTTACACGGACTACAAAAAGCGTAAACAGCTACCAGAATCAAAGCGCGAATCCTTACCACCATTGATTCTAATTCTGGATGATTGGTTAGTGATTGCTGACCAATTGAGCAGGCATTACTCTGATTGGAATTATGGAGGTAAATTACTTGATGTTTTACTGATTGGCAGAGAGTTTAATACTAAGTTTATTGCCTCCTTACAGTCTTTTAATTTGGCGGCTTTGGGCATTGAGAAGATGGATGCACAAACTCGTCTTTGTCTCAATTTATTGTTGTTAGGTAACAGGTATATCAAGAACTCTAGGGAGCAAGAATCTTATGGGGTGCTGGAACTGATTTTAAATAGAGGTGACATTATTCCCGGTAAGCAAGAAAGGGAGCAAATTAAATCTAAATACTTGGATATTAAAGCAGTCTCTTATCAAAACCTGCGTCCAGTTATGATTGCTTCCGTTGGGGGTTTTGTTGTGGCATTAATGCCCCTTTTATCTAATCAAGTCAACTCCATTGCTTCGGAGCAGGAATATCTAGATAGAGTATTTGACATGGAATTTAATTTAACTGCTGCTCACAATCTACATCCAAAACCATTATCTGAGGTGGCTAAAAAGATTTATGAATACTTCCAGAATGTCAAGAATAAAACGCCAAAAACATTACGCGATTTGAAGAAAGCTGACAGGCTATCTGGCTACTCAGAGCAAGACTTAATTGATGGGTTAGCTGAATTAGTTGAGAGGGATAAGATAAATTCTGACGCTTTTGATAGCTATTCCCTGCCTGATTGGTGAAAGTCCTGCCGTGATGCCGTGGTCATAATAAGGGATGTTTTACGGGCTTTTCTAGATGTCCACGGCATACGGCACAATTACGACAATTCTTGCCCTGTATAGGTCGTAGCCTACGGCAGCTTTACGGCATCGCGGACAACCACGGCAGAGACACCAATAAGAAATCGCGTATTTAAGAAAAGCATTAGTAACAATAAAAATATAAAAATCAGACGATAAAAAACGGGAATAAAAGAGATTTCCCCTTGTGAGAGAACTTGCTCATAAAGGGTTTATCTCTTGAGAATGAAAATGTGAGCGCACTTGTATAGAAAGTCTAGTAGGTTTATGAGCTATATTTTGATTTTGAATCTGTACGTTTATGAAATAAACCCGTCATACTCAAACCAGTAATTAACAAACCAATTAATCCCAACCCATTGAAAATTGGATATATTTTTTCTAAATGGATGATTTCTAAAGTGTGAATATGTAGAATCAACTCACCTAATTCACGTTGGTGAAACCACTCATGAACAACAGTAAAACACATACCTGTGAGTACAGTCAGAAATAAAGGCAAGCATAAAATGATGGCAATCTGACGATGATATTTGCGAACAGCTCGGTTCATAAGTGACCTTATATTATCAAATTAAATTCTCAAAGAGAGAATACTTTTGGGAGTCTATACAGAACTAAACTATAATTTTTATTAAACTTCAAGTACTATTACTTCTCTCCTGGGTACGAAAACATAAGTAGTGATATTTAACTAATTCACTATATTTGTATATATCTAATTAAGTACTAATAAGGTACAGCCGCACAGAAGTGTTGCTTTCTTGATAGCACTGAGAATGAGTCACTATGCCAGATTCTAGTACTATAAGGTTTTTTTCTGAGAAGAGTGAGAGCTTTGAAAGCTCTCTAATAGCAATGAATAAATATTCAACCTATTAAATCTTAGTAGTGAAGGCGAGCTTGACGTTCACGTAATTCACGGGCTTGGCGTTCATGAGCTTGGCGTTCACGTAATTCACGAGCTTTTTGTTCACGAGCTTGACGCTCGCGTAATTCACGAGCCTTTTGTTCACGAGCTTGACGCTCACGTAATTCACGAGCCTTTTGTTCACGAACCTGTTGTTCATGCAATTGACGCTCACGAATTACTTTAGGACTATTAAAAGCTATAGCATTAGTATTTAAATGGTCATGCTTAAAATTGCCTTCGCTGGCATTAGCATGAGTTGAAAGAGCAACGATTGAAATAGATGTCAATAAACTACCAAAAAGAAAAGATTTTAAGCGGTTCATATACCTTTTATGTCTTGTATTACTTCATTTGAATATTCTCAATATATTCGGAATAATCAAAAACACATATATACTAAACGTCACTACTTAAATATGACTAAAGTCACCCATTTCCCGACATTCCCGCCCACAACCGGGGACAGTATCGACAACGCCAAACGAAAATAAATGCCGACAATCGAATGAAACAGCTGCAACATGAGCGAATCCTATTAGTGCGGACTATACCTGCTTTTGGTTATCGCGCTCTTTGGCGGAAAATGAGCTTATGAGGATATTATTAGAGGTATTTACTATGTCTTATACCTTGGAAGACGCAGGAATAAAACTATTATCTGGTTATGAAGATTATCGTCAGAAAATCGAAGCCGCAATTAGACAATGTAGGCTATAACCTATGAAAATAAACAGATTCGGCAGGGCAGAAATCCTCACCCCTGACCAAATTAATCTCCTATTTCCAAAGGGCTTTGTCAACCCACGCGTTCGCTCTATTAGCGGGCGGTTACGCCATCGCGCTTGCCCTCCAGAAGACTGACGACATGACTCAATCCTCTGTCGTCAATTGCGAATAATACCCCACCCTGTTCTCTTTGACTGGCCATCTGGCAAGATGCCTCGACCATCGAAATCACTTCTAATCAGGCAGACGGACAGAACGAGACAGAATCCTTATGGAATAAGGGACAGACCAGACAGACAGAAACTAGACAGCAGACATTAGCCCTCGGTTCATCACCGGGGTTTTCTGTTGGTGGCTTGAGCCAGAACTGCTGAAGAAGGCTCTCTTCCCCCAGGCGCTCGTCTACCTCTTGCCTAAAATCCGCGATCGCGGAGCGTCGTAGCGAGGGTGTTTATGACTTGCAATTTCCGAGTGAATTCTGACGCTAGAAATAGAAAATCAACTTAAAACGTTAAAATTCTGGAATTGTTCATGGTATATCTGTAGCCAAAAAGAAATTTGTATACAGCACTTGCCATGCTCCAGGACTACTCCGGTCAAAATCTCCGTGGGCGCTCCTTCAAAGGTCAAAATCTTGAGGGTGCAAACTTTAGCGATGCAGATATTCGCAGTACAGATTTTACTCTTGCGAATCTTCAACGGGCAAACTTCAGCCATGCTACTGCTGGATTGCAAAAGCGTTGGGCTATTTTTTTAGTTTGTGTTTCTTGCGTCCTATCTGGAATTTCAGGATTTTTCTCAGCATTCACTGGAACGCTTATAACTTATATATTCAATTCAAATCTAGCAAATCAGAGTATGGGCTGGACTGCCTTAATAGTAGTAATTGTTATTTTTATAATTATCCTTCGCCAAGGATTAAATTCAGCCGTCGCCGTCGCCTTCGCCGGAGCCTTAGCCTTCGCCGGAGCCTTCGCCTTAACCGGAGCCTTCGTCGGACAATTAGCCGGAGCCTTCGTCATCGCCGTCGCCTTCGCCGTCGCCTTCGCCGGAGCCGGAGCCTTAGCCTTCGCCGTCGCCTTCGCCGTCGCCTTCGCCGGAGCCGGAGCCTTAGCCTTCGCCGTCGCCTTCGCCGTCGCCTTCGCCGGAGCCGGAGCCTTAGCCTTCGCCGTCGCCTTCGCCGTCGCCTTAGCCGGAGCCGGAGTCGGAGCCGAAGCCTTCGTCGGAGGAGCCGGAGACTTCTTCGCCAGAGCCGGAGCCTTAGCCGAAGCCTTCGCCGTCGCCAGAGCCTTCGCCGTCGCCGGAGTTTTATTTAGTGCTTACATTGGTTGGAGAGCAATGAAAGGAGATGAAAAATACGCCATTATTCGGAACATCGCTGTTGCTTTTGCAGCCTTTAACGGTACAAGCTTTCGCAATGCCAACTTAACTGATGCTAATTTCACAGCCGCCACACTAAAAAGTACGGATTTTAGAAAAGCTGATTTGACTCGCACCTGTTTCAACAAAACTAAAAAGCTCGACCGTGTCCGTCCGGGAACAAGTTACCTACAAAAAACACAAGTGTGTCAAGTTCTGATGACTCTTCAAGGACAAGACTTGAATTTTGACCGTGAAGACTTGCGAGGAGTCAATTTTCAAGGAGTCAATTTGGTAGATGCAAGTTTTATTGGTGCTGACCTGAGCCAAGCTAACTTACAAGACGCAGATTTATCAAGGGCGAAATTAGTACAGACACAACTTAATGGAACTGATTTAACGGGAGCTACTCTCACCGGGGCATACATTCAAGATTGGGGCATTACCACCGACACCAAATTTGATGGAGTGCGGTGTGAATACGTTTATATGCGACTGCACACAAAAGAAAATCCTGATCCACTCCGCAAACCTGATAACAATAAAGAAGTTTTTGCAGATGGAGAGTTTGGGGATTTTATTCAACCAATTTTTGATACCCTTGACCTTTACCATAACCAAGGAGTTGACCCCAGAGCGATCGCAATTTCATTTAAGCAGTTGGCAGAGAATAACCCTGAAGCTGAACTTGAAATTGTTGCAATGGAGAAACGGGGACAGGATAAGTTTTTACTTCGTGCTAAGACAGCACCAAAAGCTGATAAATCTCAACTGAGTGCAGAATATTTTGACGCTTACAATGAGATAAAAAGCTTGCCGGAGCGAGAAATTAAATTACTTTTAGCCGAAAAAGATAATCAAATCGGCAGATTAGAGAATATGGTAATGACGGCGTTAGAGCGCCCAAGCTTTTATTCAAATATCCAAGTAGAAGAGGTAGGTACTATGACTAATAACCCCGGTGGCTTTTCAGTTGGTGGTTCTGTAGGCGGCAACGTCAACAACGTTCAAGGCGATAACAACCGCGCAGTTCAAGGAGATAATAATCAGGCTGTCCTTGGTGACAATAATCAGGTAACGCAACAAAATCAAGTGGGTGCAGATACCTCTGAATCACTCACTAAAGAAGATGTTGTCAAGTTACTGGCTCAACTCGAAGCTTTAATTAAAGGGGCAGAATTACCAGCCGATACCAAAGAAGAAATAGTTGAAGATTTGAGTGCAGCTAAGAAAGCAACGGATAAAGAAGAACCAAATAAGCAACGAGCATTAGAGCGTTTAACAAGTGTGGCAGAAACACTTGATAAAACGAGCAAGGGCATAGAAGGGGGTCAGAAAATCTGGACAATAGCCAAGCCGATTATTGTAAAAGTTGCAACTTGGTTAGGTGTTGCTGCTGGTTCTCACCTATTGGGGTTATAAAACTGAATTATGAGTCAGCAGCCACCTGATAACTCTGAACCACAACAGCCTGATGCAAGCTCAAGGCAACAGGCTGATAGTTCTACGTCCCAAAATGTAGTGCAGGGAAATCAAAATCGAGTAGTTCAAGGTGATAATAATAAATCTGTTTTAGGTGACAATAATACAGTAGTTCAAGGTAACAATAACTGGCTAGGGAATACCTGGAATTTTGTCTTTAGAGAGCAGACAACAGCACCAATAGGCGACCCTGCACGACCAAAGAATGAACGGATACTATTAGCCGCAGTCAAGGAAGAAGTTACAGCACGATTAAGGCAGTCTCTACACAATGCTGTGCTAATTAATTTAGGTAAAGAGTCACAACCACAACAGGTAAAACGTTCTTGGGATGCAGAGATAAAAATTGGTTCAAAGCCTGCTGAACCTCTCCCAGACACCACAACAATTTTAAAAGTTTTTGACTCAGAAGAAATTGCAGGTAAACTATTAATATTGGGTGCGCCAGGGTCAGGAAAGACTACCACACAATTAGAACTGGCTCAAGCTTTAGCTAGCCGTGCAGAAGAAGAGCCTGAGTATCCCGTTCCAGTTTTATTTAACTTATCCTCATGGAAAGATGACCGCCAATCTATAACTGATTGGTTGGTGGCAGAACTTAAATCTAAATATGGTGTTTCAAAAAAGCTTGGTGAAGAGTGGGTAGACAATAAGCAATTACTACCATTACTTGATGGTCTTGATGAGCTTGAACCACAACGTCAAGAACTTTGTGTCCAAAAAATTAATCAGTTTTTAGCAGGCGAAACTAGAGCGTTTTATTTAGTTGTTTGTAGTCGGATTGAGGAATATAGTAACTATGCTACTCAATTACAACTTAATGGTGCTATTTATTTACAGCCTTTAACTAACAATCAAATTTGTGATTATCTAACGTCTATAAATTATATAGAACTGTGGTCAACTATCAGTAGTGACTTAGAGTTACTAGAGTTAGTTAAAACTCCTTTACTACTTAGCATTACTGTTCTAGCATCTCAAGAAATATCTGTTGAACAATTGCAGAATTTGACTTCTATAACAGACCGTATTCAGTATTTGCTAGATGCTTATGTAGGGCGGATGCTGACACGAGATATTAATATTAGAGTATATTTTGATAAAAAACATCCTAATGCTAAACAAACGCGAATGTGGCTTGTTTGGTTAGCTCAAGAAATGCTGCAAGAATCGAAAACTGAGTTTTTAATAGAAGAAATCCAACCTAGTTTGTTAAAAACTAAAATTCCCCAAGTTATTTATAATTTGATTGTTTGGGGATTTATACAAATGCTGATTTTGGGGCTGATTTTGGGGCTGAGTGGAGGGCTGATTTCTGGGCTGAGTGGAGGGCTGATTTCTGGGCTGAGTGGAGGGCTGAGTGGAGGGCTGCTTAATGGATTATTTGGCGAGATAATAGAGTATAAACTTGAAAAGATAGGTTTAATTAAGTCTAATAAATTTTTCAACAAAACCATTATAAAATGGCTGATTTTAGGGCTGATTTCTGGGCTGAGTGGAGGGCTGAGTGGAGGGCTGCTGAGTGGAGGGCTGAGTGGAGGGCTGATTTCTGGGCTGAGTGGAGGGCTGATTTTGGGGCTGATTTCTGGGCTGATTGGAGATAAAATTGAAGCAATTGAAATTCTAAAGTTTTCTTATCATAATTTGAAAAATGGGCTGATTTTTGGGCTGATTTTGGGGCTGAGTGGAGGGCTAATTTTGGGGCTGATTTTTGGGCTGATTTCTCAGGTGCTTTTTAGGCTGAATTCTGGGCTAAATTCTCAGGTGACTTTTAGGCTGAATTCTCCGGTGATTTTTGGGCTGATTTTTGGGCTGATTTCTGGGCTGATTTTGGGGCTGATTTTTGGATTTCATGGTTTAGAAATAGAAAATAAAATTATTTCTAACCAAGGTATTTGGCAATCTGCTAAAAATACAGTCAAGTTATCAGTCTTCGTGTTTTTACCTTCCACAATATTAATCTTTTTGATTCAACGAATTCTACAAAAGAATAGTTTAAATGAAGCTTTAATTTTTAGCTTTGTGTCTGGATTACTTTTTGGATTATTGGTGGCGATACCTAGAAGTGGAACACCCGTTATTAAACACTTCACTTTACGCCTTATCCTTTACTTCAACGGCTACATCCCCTGGAACTATGCCCGTTTCCTCGACTACTGCACCGAGCGTATGTTACTCCAGCGTGTTGGTGGCCGCT
>NZ_JBPFEH010000001.1:6392500-8344929 GCF_053470285.1 Nostoc sp. DSM 114159 | reverse complement strand
TGTTTATCCCAGAGCCACATTAGGTGGGTTAATTTAACGCAAGTTCGATGGATAAAAAACAGCAAAAAGCTTGCTAGATATAAAACATGAGAAATTGAGCAGGTGCATTCGTGAGAGGTCAAGGTCAAATATCATTTGTCAATAGAGAATAGTACTTAAAATATTGCTAAAAATCGGGTCGGAAAGATAATTTTTGAGCAGTTGATCGCCTCATCTTAATACCTGGGTTTAGACTAGTTCGACGATAAAGCCGGTGCAAAAGTAAATTTCCAAAAAAAAATAAGCATACGAATTTAAGATGTTTCTAGGAACTAAAACTAAGGCTTTTAGGCTTTATAGAATGAGCCTTCTGAGTTTCGCACCGAGAACTAGACTAAACTCTAGCGATACACATGATTCATTCTTGCCCACTAAGTGCAGTACGGTAGTTAATTTAGTTACTTCGTTTCGTCTCCATTTCCAGCATAATTTCTAATTGACAAATAGTAAGTTTAGTTTGGATTCTCACCGATGAGGCAAGTGTAGTAATGTTGCTTTCTGGTTTGAAAGCTTATAAATACAAAATTATGGAGTCTATCTATTAACAATTGCTACAACTATAAATTAGGTTAGCGATCGCACGAAGTAATTTAGCTGGCTCCACTGGTTTGGTGATATGCTGCCCAAATCCGGCGGCAATTGCCTGTTGATAATCAACCTCACCAGCATAAGCTGTAAGAGCGATCGCGGGAATTTTTCCTCCAAGTTCTGGTGACATAGCTCTAATTTGACGAATCAGCATATAGCCGTCTACTTCTGGCATTCCAATATCGCTTAACAGCAAATTTGGCTGGAACTGAGGCATAATTCGTAGTGCTTCCATCGCAGATGCCGCCTGGATTACTACCGCGCCAGATTGCTCCAAAATGAAAGCAATTAACTCTCGTGTATCCCGCTCATCATCCACAAGCAGAACTTTCAACCCCTTGAAATCGGGCAAATTATCAGCTTGAGAGGCTATCTGATGGCTATTTAGATCGACCTTAATTAACGGTAGCATGACTGTAAAGGTTGCTCCCTGTTCTTCACCCAAACTTTCTGCCTTAACTGTGCCGCCATGTAGCTCGACAATGTGACGAACAATAGCTAATCCTAAGCCTAGTCCGCCAAATTTTCTAGTGGTTGCGCCATCAGCTTGTCGAAAGTAGTCAAAGACGAATGGTAAAAAGTCAGGGCTAATTCCCTTACCTGTATCACTGACTCGCAATTGAACTTGAGAACCAACAGACTCTAAACTGATTTCTATCTTTCCACCTTGGGGTGTAAACTTAATAGCATTGGAAACTAGATTCCAGATAACTTGCTGCAAACGACTGGAATCACCTCTAACTAAAAATTTAGAATTTGAAGTTTGGCATTTTAAATTGTTAGGTTGCTGATTAAAATCGATAGAGTCTAAATTTATTTGAGAATTGTCTAATCCAAAATCCTTCGATGGTTCCTGAGCCTTGTCCTTCGCGTAGCGTCCCGCAGGTAAGGACTGAGTGCTTGCGTCGAAGTCTAAAATCGTAAATTGCAAATCGATCGATTTGGCTTCAGCGGCTAGACGTACAGTTTCTATTGCTGCGGCGATCGCAGTTTCTAAATTCACATAAGCAATATTCAGACTCAGTTTACCTTGGAGAATGCGAGAAACATCCAGTAAATCTTCGATTAATTGGGTTTGCAGCTTGGCATTGCGTTCAATGGTTTCGAGAGCGCGAGTAGTGGTTTCTTCATCATACTTTTTCGTTTGTAGTAATTTCGACCATCCCAAAATCGGGTTTAGCGGCGTGCGAAGTTCGTGGGAAAGCACTGCCAAAAACTCATCTTTGATTCGATTAGCTTGGATTAATTCTTCTTTGCGTCGCTGTAACGAAGCCATTAACTGAGCGCGTTCCAGAGCAACCGCCACCTGATCGGAAGTTGCTTGTAATAAAGCTATTTCCCCAGAAGTGAAATTGGTACGGGTGCGACTGGCAAAGCAGAGGACACCAAGCAGCTTTCCTTGAGCAATTAACGGTTGACCTGCGTAGGCTGTAATTCCTAAAGCATGGAGGATGTCGGCATGGGGATGGGTAGAGTGCGGCACATTATTGACGACGATTTGACGGCGTTCTTGCACCACTAGTCCGCATATCCCTTGATTAAATTCCAGGTATTCAATTGCTTGAAATACTTCATCAGTAATGCCGTTCCAAGCTACTAACCGAAGTTTCTGCTTATTTTCGTGTGTATCGATTAAATAGTGAAAGTAACAGTGCAAATCCATTTGCGCCGAGAGTTTGCTAAACAAGCTGTTCATTAGATCCAAGGGGCGCTCGGTTGAAAGCAAATCACTGGTCGTTTCCGAAAGCAGTTTAAGTCTTTCACTGCGCTCTTGTAAGGCTTGTTCTGCAAGCTGACGTTCGCGAAGGGCGCGTTCGCGTTCGGTAATGTCAATTGCAACCCCTCCTACCAAACGTTGACCAGAGGCATCGGCAATCGGAAACTTATAAACAAAAAATTCGCCAAGGGTGCCATCTGTGCGTGGGGCAGACTCAATCGTTTGAACAACCTGATTCCTTTCGGCAACTATTCTAATGTTATCGAGGAGGGGTTGAGCAATTTGGACTGGGTATAGGTCAAAAATGTTTTTATCGATCGCCTTATTTGTTGCTACATTGAACATGCTCAAATAAGTTGGACTCAGGTAAAGTACGCGTCCGTATGCATTCGTAATCCATGCGGCGGCAGGAATATTATCCATAAAAGCTTGAAATTGCTCTTGGCTCTGACTCAGTGCTTTTTTAGCTTGTTTGAGATCGCTAATATCCAGAATAAATGCGACTGATTCATGCCGAGATTCTCCTAAAAGGGAGTAGCCAACTACAACTGGGACGCTGGAACCATCTTTGCGAATAAATTCCTTCTCATAAGGAGTACAGGTTCCCTTCGCTATTGCTTCGGCAATAGCCAATTCGTCTAAATATTGATACTCAGATGGCGTGATATCAGCCCAGCTTAATCTACCTGCTTGGATATCCTCTTGGGTATAGCCGACAATTCGCAAAAACTCGTCGTTGGCTTCAGTGATGCTACCATTCACATCACCAAAGAGAATGCCAACTATATTAGCTTTCACAAAACTCCTGAGCCGTTCCTCACTTGCTTGAATTGCTGCTTCTGCCTGTTTGCGTTTGCTGATATCTGTAGTGCTACCAACTAAACGTACTGGCTTGCCATCAGCATCCCGTTGCACCACTATTCCTCGATCTAATACATAGATGTACTGATTGTTTTTGTTGCGAATTCGGTACTCCGCAGCATAGCGATCGCTATTTGCCAAAGCAACTCGCGCTTCTTCTTGTACATATTGCAAATCCTCTGGATGGACAAGCTCACGCCACCAACTACCAGTTGCTTCAGCTTCTGCAAGAGAATAGCCCAAAATTCGAGTTAACCCATCAGTTCTTTCAACGCTATCTTGTTCTATATTCCAGTCATAAATCAGACAGTTGACCGCAGATGCGGCTAACTCAAACCGCTCGTTCGCTAACCTCAGACGTTCCTCTTTCTGTCGCAAAGTTTGTTCTACTTGTTTGCGTTCAGTGATGTCTCGGAAGAAAATGTCAAGACCATCTTCACTAGGATAGGCGTGAATTTCCAGCCACAAGTCATATTTGGGTGGTAAGTAGTAGTGATACTCGAAATGGACGGGAATTTGCTCTGCCATCGCCCGTCGGTAATTTAGCTCTAAATTTGTGCCTAACGATATCGGCCACTCCTCCCAGTGCAACTTACCAATGACCTCTGTGCGGGGTTTACCGTTAATTCGCTCTGCTTCGGCATTTTGGTAGATGATTCGCCAGTCCCGGTCTAGAGTAATAAATGCATCACTCATGTTTTCTAGAGTGCGTGTGTTCCGCTGATTGGCTTGCTGTAATGCCGCTTCTGCTTGTTTGCGATCGCGTAGCGCCGCTTGCTGTTCGCTCAAATCAACAACAAAGGCAATGACCGTTTCTTGATTATCTCCCAGCATTACAGAACCGAGCAGAACCGGAATGCGATCGCCATCTTTACGAATGTATTCTTTCTCAAAAGGCTTACATATTCCTGTAGTTTTCACTTCTTCCACTAAACGTTCGCTCAAAAGAAGATACTCAGGTGGGGTAATCTCGCGCCAGTTGATTTGGTTAGCCGAGAAATCTTCTCGCGTATAGCCGATCATCTTCAGAAAAGCATCATTAGCTTCGATGATGAAGCCGTTGTTGATATCAGTTACGATTACCCCAATGATGTTAGATTCTGCCAGTCGGCTAAACCGCATTTCGCTATTTTGCAACAATTTGAGGCTTGTCTCTGCTTTGCGTCTAGCAGTTCGCAACTCTGAAGAAAGCGCAGTAATTAAGAAGGATACTAGTGAGAATGTGGTTAATCGTACCAGAACTTTGAGACTGAGGAAATCGAAGGAGTAGACTGGATCGATCGAGAAATAGAGCGCAGTTGTCACAGATAAAGCGATCGCTAGTACTCCCAGTTTCATACCACCATACCAGGCGCTGACTGCCACAGCAGCATAAAATAATGTCAACACGCTCGGATCGAAAACTGGCAGTAACACTTTTGTCAACAGCAGTGCCGTTATGACTGCCAAAATCATCACACTAAATGCTATGAAGCGATAACGCATTATCCAAATTTTTTCAGGTACTTTCACCGCCATCCTAAAAGTCCTCCCGTTGCTCCGATTTTGGGAGATACTCATTCACTAATCTTTTATCTGCTTTGCCCATCCTTTCTAACATTTCTTCAATCAGCTTTAGTGCCATCTGTGAAGGCACTGTAGATCCGTTCTCCCAACGATTGATTGTTCGTAAGGAAACTCCTAACTTGGCTGCAAACTTTTCTTGAGAAAGATGGAGTTGCTGCCGAAGTTCGCGGATCAAATCTGAAATTTTGATTGGTTTTCTTAGTTCCATAGTAGGAAGAGTAGGACAGATGTCTCGCCATTCGTCTCCAGCTTGAGGATGAGTTTTAATAATCATCAGTCGTTATCAATTTCATCTTTTGGCGGAACATCAATATTCAGTTATCAGTGTTCGTGGCTTACTGTTGGCTGTAGAAGGTATATCTAAAATAAACATTAAATTTTGCCTGATATAAGATTCACAATAGTATTATTTAAAGCGGTTTAATTAAATTCCGATCGGCGATCGCGCACAGCTAAAAAATTGGTGGCGCGTGATATTTTCATGAATTGCATTGATATTAATTTTTCATATTTTTTATATAACAAGTATCTATATACAAGCTCATTTTGGATTTGATAAAAGCTTTTATCTCGCTAGTATAGCAACTACGGCAGATTGCCAAATGGTGAGTTACAGATAATCGTATGGGCACAACACGTTATGCCTTTATCCGTGTACTTCTCTGGTAAGATGGCAGTTACAAAACTAAGAAGCTATAATGCGCTTTTAATAAAATCATTTTGCCTAATCCTAATTTTTAACTGTTTTGATTAATCAACGCTCGGAAAACTTATTAAACAGTCAACAGGAAAATGTACCAGGTGAAGGCTATATATTTAACTGGTTTGATTGGTTTTGTCTTTGGTATCCTCCAGGGTGGCTAATTTTATTCAATCGCCATTGGCAGCACTACCACCCAGATCCAGATGGTTGGAATTGGCTAGAATATGGATTATTTTTAATTCCTGGTGGATTTTATCTAGCGTTGCTGAGTCGTTGGTTGCGTCTGGGTTTTCGTTCACCTCGAAAAGAAGTTGGTGAATTCGATCCTAAATATCAACAAGCTTTTGGCAAAGAAATTCTGGCCCCTATCGTTAAATACTATTTTCGGGGAGAGTTACAACAAGTTGAAAACTTGCCGCCAACAGGGCCATTGATTGTGGCAATGAATCATGCCGGGATGTGTTTTCCTTGGGACTTTTTAACCTTGGCTTATTTATTAAGTGAAGCCAAAGGATGGGTAGTCCAACCGATAGCAAATCCAGTATTATTTGAGCATCCTTGGGTGATTTGGTGGCTACCACCTCAATGGTCGCAGGTTTTAGGTGGAGTGCGAGCCGAATTAGATGATTTTGAGTCAGCTATTGCCCAAGGTAAAATTCTTTTATATGCACCCGAAGGTACTCGCGGGCCTGGTAAAGGTTGGAGAAGACGCTATCAACTAGAAAAGTTTCATGTGAGTTTTATTCAGTTGAGCGATCGCTATCATATTCCCATTCTGCCAGTCGTTTGCATCGGCAGTGAATCTCTGCATCCTTGGGCTGTTAATTTCACCAAGTTACAACGATTAGTCAAACTACCATTCTTACCTTTGTCGCCTTTGATGTTTGCCTTACTTCTGTTTCCCTCAATGGGAGTTTGGGCAATGAGAACTCGTTTGCGTTACTTTATTCAACCTTTGCAACCAGTAGAATTGGACAACTACTCAAAGAAAGGGCGTGCAGTTGCTTATCAACAAGCGCAACAATTACAAGAAAAACTGCAACTCCAAATTAGTCATTTTTTGGGTAAATATTAAGCTCGACTATATCCATATTTTCCGGTTTCCCCCCTTTACAAGGGGGGATTAAGGGGGGTGAAAATGTGATTAAAATCACAGCCAAACACTTTTAAAACAACCTCTAATACTACAAGCTAAATTTTGTTAATTACAACAAGTTTACGATGTGGTTAAATTAAATGAAAGCTGCTGTAAGTTTGTAGTGCATTTATGCAACCTGGGACGCTGATGGCTGTTGTGAGTGCGATCGCCACTATACTATTGACAAGCCAACAATAGAGAAAATCGTTGAAAACATTGGTAATGCTGTCTGGAGGTGTTGTTAAGAATAAAGTTATTGTTCCTACCACAGCTTGTCCGTTTGTTGGCAATACAACCTGTTTTGTTACCAATGCTTATCTGTTAGTAACGAAACTTATGCGTTCATTACCAATACAACTTATTTTGTTACCAATGCTTATTCGTTAGTAACGACACTTATCCGTTTGTTAGCAACACAACCTGTTTTGTTACCAATGCTTATCTATTTGTGGCAAATGCTAATGCCATCGTTTGCCGTCAACCCTTATGGAAAATTCCGAGATTTTTCTTGGATTTAGTAAAGAAGATATGGGTGCAAATAATCAGCTTCGTCTCTGAAAGGGGATTTCACAAATTATGATGCCTGTGGATTTATCCCTCGACTACAAACTTCGACAGGAATTAAAGCCGCAAAGACTGAGAAATATCAGTGATTCTCCTAAACAATTAACCAAATCTTTGTGAGTCGAAACAGGCCGCTAAACCGACTCCACTGAGGAAGCGCCGAAACGATAGCCTTTGCCGTAGACTGTGTGAATCAGCGTAGTTTCTTTACCTACCTCAATCTTACGCCGCAGCAAGCGAATTAATGCCGCTATCACATTGCTACTGGGTTGTTCTGACTCTTGCCACAAATTTTGCATAATTTGGGCATGAGTCAGAAGTTGTCCAGTGTGTTCCATAAAATATTGCAACAACTGACTTTCTTTTTGCGATAGCTCAATTATTCGTCCTTGGCGATAGGCTACTTGATTTTCACAATCGAGTTCTAAATCAGCAACGGTTAAACGTCCGGTGGTGGTTTCATAAATTTGAGTACCAGAACGACGCAATAAAGCACGGACTCTTGCTAATAATTCCCGTAGTTCAAAAGGTTTAACCAAGTAATCGTCCGCACCAGCATCTAAACCTTGTACGCGGTCATCAAGAGTATCTTTAGCTGTAAGAAACAATACGGGAGTGGTTTTGCTTTGGCGGCGCAATTCCTGACAAATCTCTAACCCCGTTTTTCCTGGCAGCATCCAATCTAAAATAAGTAGGTCATAACTGCCAGTCTGTGCAAGTTCGCTGCCAGATGTCCCATCATAAACGGCATCTACGGCATAACCCTCACGAGTTAACAAGCGGCTCAAAGGTTGAGTTAGTTCAACTTCATCATCAACTAATAAAATTCTCATGCTGCTTGTGGTAAGCATATAGAGATATTCTCAATATTATTCAACTGCCAAGACGCTAAGGATACCAATCAAAAAAATGCTGACTGTTGCATTGCCAAAAGGGGAACTACTTAAAAATAGCATCCGCTTGCTACAAGCTGTCGGATTAGATTTTAGTGCTTTTTTAGATTCAGGAACTCGCCAACTTCAAATTCCTGACACTAAGGGAGTTGCAAAAGCTTTACTGGTACGGGCGCAAGATGTACCTGTTTATGTGGAATATGGTCAAGCACAACTAGGGGTTGTTGGTTACGATGTGCTGCGAGAGAAGCAGCCGCAAGTTGCCCACTTGGTAGATTTGCAGTTTGGTCATTGTCGGATGTCAGTGGCGGTAAAAGAATCAAGTTCTTACCGCTCGCCTTTAGATTTACCACCGCATGGTAGAGTTGCTTCAAAATATGTAAATTGCGCTCGTGAATATTTCCATAGCCTGGATTTACCTGTGGAAATAGTGCCATTGTATGGTTCAGTAGAGTTAGGGCCAATTACTGGTATGTCAGAAGCGATCGTAGATTTGGTTTCTACAGGGCGGACTTTGCGCGAAAATGGTTTGATTGAAATTGCTAGTCTGTATGAAAGCACGGCGCGATTGATTGCTCATCCTCTGAGTTACCGCTTGAATACGGGTAATCTGAGTGATGTGATTGGCAAGCTGCGGGAGGCCGTTTTGGTAAAGGTTTAATAAATTCATGTAATTCGTAATAACGCTTTTTTAGATGCTCGTTCCTAACTAACGCTGTACTATTTTTTGTACAGCGTCTCGTATTCAAGTGACTTGCAACAGAAAAAATACTCAACTGTTATACCAATTCAATTAATGATTGCAACATATCCTTTGGTAAAGACGCGATTCATCGCGTCTCTACAAATGGTCTATTTGTTGCATTATTTTTTCAAATTGGTATAACTAACTTCTGCTGAAAAACTAGTTAATAAAAATTGTCGGTTGGGTTAAGCAAAGCACAACCCAACACTTCCTTGACTTTGTTGGGTAACACTAAAGTTCTACCCAACCGACGATTTTCTTAACTGAACGGTATTGAGTTGTATCTATAATTATTTTTGCAGACAAAGTAAGATGTTTTTGAGCTTTAAAATTTGATGCGATCGCAAAAAATAAAACTAGTATTGTTTTGAGCAAAGTTGTTAATAATAAAAAGCACTTTCCAATTATTCTTAACACGAAGTAGGTGAAAAGATGTTTCAAGCTACTCGCCGCCGTCTTGCAATTTGGTACACTGCGGTCACTGCTGTATTACTGCTACTGTTTGCCAGTGGCGTTTATTTATACGTTCGTACTACACTGATTGAGCGGATTGATGACACCCTTAACCATGTAGTGGAAATAGTGGAGCGTTGTCTCACAACCAGTGGTTGTGCATCTACACTAATATTTGAGCCAATTAATACTGATACAGATAAATTTCGCATTAATGTAGAAGCCAGTTTTGGTAATAATACCGACACTGGAGAAGATGACCACATTGATTTAGAATGGTTTAGTCCAACAGGTAAATTACTTTGGTCAACGCTATCTGAACCCCTAAATATTCCCATTCGTGTCAATCGCACTGGTGAAACTGTACGCGTAGTCAAAGCAGAAAGTGAAAATTCAAAATTCAAAATTTCTAACTCCCCACTCTTATTACGCCAAGTCACCCAACGCGTAGAAGTGAAGCGACAAGTATTAGGATATCTGCGCGTTAGTCATCCCTGGTTTGAAGTTACTAAACCTAGTCGCCAGTTAATTTTTGATTTGGCATTAGGTATTGGATTAATGGTGCTTTCTGTAGGTGCAAGTGGTTGGTTTCTTTCCGGTAAAGCGATGGAACCGGTGGGTGAATCTTATCAACGTCTTAAACAATTTACTGCTGATGCTTCCCACGAACTGAGAAGTCCGATCACTTTGATTCAAACTAACGTGCAGGTTGCCCTTGCTGACTTGGATTTAGCAGAAACAGAAACGACTACTTCTTTACAATATCGACAACAGTTAAAGGTGGTGGAACGGTTAACGCAACGTTTAGGTAAGTTAGTCAATGACTTACTCTTCCTAGCAAGACAAGATAGCGGTATTAGCAAAGATACTTTTTCACCTTGTCCGTTGGACGCTTTGCTAATAGAGGTGGTTGAAGAACAACAATTGTTAATCCCTGAAAAAGAAATTGCCCTTTCTCTAGACTTAGTTGACCCTCCTATCTCTGAAACTAGCCCCGAATTACTGGAGAATTGGTTCACCCTTGTAGGTAATTGGGATCAATTGGTGCGGCTGTTCACAAATTTAATTGCTAACGCTTTGCATTACACTCCAGCAGGTGGACGCGTGAAAGTGGAATTGGCGCGGATAGAAGGAATAAATCGTGTTTCTGGACTACGTAACACCAGTGCCCAGTTGCAAGTTAAGGTGAGTGATACCGGAGTTGGAATTCCAGCGGAAGCACTACCACGTTTGTTTGACCGCTTTTATCGAGTAGATCCAGCACGTACTCATAGAACAGGAAATACAGCCACAGCTAGCGCTACAGGTTCAGGATTGGGATTAGCGATCGCTCAAGCTATTGTCGAACATCATCACGGTCATATTCAAGTTGAAAGTGCCCAAGGCATTGGTACTACCTTTACTATCACTTTGCCAATAACTCTTGAGTATTAATTTATTAATAAATTTTTATTTCTTGTGATAGATGTAAAATTTTATTCGATTCAATTTGACTTTAATTACGATCGAGAAAATAAATCCTCTCGTAGTACGCTGAATTTGACTGCGATCGAAATGTATTTAATGACAATGATTAACATTTCAAATCTTGAGAATGAAATATTTCAAAATTTTTGAGATGATTTTCGTATCTTTAGCTAGATGCGATAAATCAAGTGGTTGGTTGAATATTTAGATGTACTCAAAGACCGATTAAAACCTAATTTAATTTTCGGCTAGAGAAATTTTTTTAACAAACAAATCGAAGTTTTCTAGGAGTCAAGAATGAATATGAAGTCTCAAAATTTTCGCCAGTCTAGCAAGTTATTTGGCGCTCTTTGTGGGGGATTGCTAATTAGTCTGCCAGCAATTCCTCAAGTATTAGCACAAAATTCTCCTGTCAAGGTTAACCCAAGTCCCAGCATTTTTAGCGAACCACCCTACAACCGCTCTCAGGCTCCCGGTTCGCCAGAATCAGGTGTCACACCACCACGCCCAGTTCCTCCAACTGAGGGGCAAGTATCTCCCGTACCACCACGCCCAGTTCCTCCGGCTGAGGGGCAAGTGTCTCCTGTGCCACCACAACCAGGTGCTAGACCATCACGCCCAATTCCTGGCGATCGAACTCAACAGCCTTCACCACCTACCGTTTCCAATGACCAACAACCACAGGTAGAACCACGGCAAGCCCCCAATGCGACGATCGCACTCACTAACGGGATGGTGAATATCAAGTTAGTGAATAATACTGCGGCTAGGATAACTTTCCAAGTGATTGGCGATACCGCACCGCGATCGCTAGAAGGTAAGTCAGATGTAACGCTGCAAGCTTTAAAAGCACCAGTAACAGTAACATTTGAACGACAAGATGGCGGACAGTTAATAGTGACTCCGCAAGGTTCTTCAGAACCAGGAAGTTTGGAAGTCACATTTAAGGAAGCCACTAATGCAACACAGGGCAGAAGTGCGATGAGAATTGAACGAAACGGTTCAGTGTTCTTGAATTAGTCGGGCTAAGGCGTGAATTAACTTATACAAAATAGGGGCAATTCATGAATTGCCCCTACTTTCAATAATGCAAAAGATTTTCGGTGTCTTATTGCTACTTTCGCTGAAGCATTTGAGTTAATTGATCCCGCAATTGCACTTCTTGTCTGCTATCTTGCAATGTCCGCGCCAGTATAATTGCCCTTTCGTAAAAATTGCGGGCAGTTAGGTAATTACCTTGTTGCTTATATAACTGGGCATAAGATTCAAAAGATTTTAATTCTTCGCGTAAATTTTGCAATTCTTTAGCGAGTGCTAAACGCTCCTCTAGTAAGTCAAAAGCGCGTTCGTAACGTCCTACAGCAGTGTGAGCCGTAACTAAACCGTCAATTGCCCGTAATTGATTAGTGCGATCGCGATTGGTTTTAGCTGTCCGCATTGCTTCACCATAAGTAGCAATGGTATCTTGATAATTTCCAGATGCTAAATAAGCATCTCCTAAGTTATTCAAGGTATTTGCTTCACCGATGGCATCGCCAGTCTGACGGCGGAAAATTAAAGCATTTTCATACAGTTTAATCGCCTTGTTATAATCTCCCAACCTGGCACTTACCAAACCCAAATTACTCAAAGACAATCCTTCACCTTCAATATTTTTCACCCCGTGAGCAATTGCGAGTGCATCTTCAATTGTTTCACCAGCAGCAGCAGATTCGCCTTTTTGCAGCAGAAATGTACCGATATTATTCAGCACAAAAATCTGAGATTGAAAGTCTTTAATATCACGAGCGATCGCTAATCCTCTTCTGAAAGCATCTTCTGCCTCTTTTGAACTACCAAGCTGCACATAAGCCTTAGCAAGCAAATTGTATGTCAAACCTTGTGCTTTTAGGTCGCCAATGGAATGATATAGTTCTAATGCTCGCAAACAAGACGCAATTGTTTTGTCGGCATGTCCTGAAGCGTATTCTTGTTGACCAATACGCAGCAAACCGTCTGCTTCATCTCTTGATTGTCGCCCAACGGAATTATTTAAAGGGCGATGGAGTTGTTCGGAAATATCAACCGCACCCGCGACAGGACTCAGCAAAAAAGCAAACAGTAAAAAGCTGTGTAAAAGTACCTGGGGACAAGAAATCGCACCTACACAAATTAAGCCTACCTTTTGGCAGGGAAATACAAGCCGTTGTTTCATAAAAATTACCCGTAAAGTTGCGGGTTTAAGTAGAAGGTCTAAGAAAAAGTTTTAAGTTTTAAAATTGAAGACAAGTAATATACGCATTTCTACTTAAGTTCTGATTGAGCCAAATCTTCTCCAAAGTATATAGCGCGGATATCTGTGGGCAATTTATCCTCTAGCATACGATAGCCTTCCTGGAGAAAATTGGCTACTTCGTTAGAAGCGATCGCTTCTCCTTCAGCTTGTAGATAAGCAGCGATTCTAGTTTCACTCCAGTGGAAAGTTTGAGCCATTAACACAATTAATCGTAAAACTGGCGGTAGTTGGTCTAATGCCTGTTGTACGTAGCACCATAGCGGCGGTGAAGTCGTTTGCAGAGAATAATGAATTGCTTCTGTGGGTGGTAGTTTAATCTCATTTATACAGAAAGCTGTCATATTAATTAACCAATTCTGCATAGTCAAGGCTTCCTCACCTGATTCAGAGTCAGTTAACTTGAGTCCACCGAGTTCGTAATAAATATGTCGCCACGTAAGGGCAAACAGATAATCTGCCTGCACAGGCGATCGCGCCGAATGCCGAATTAAGGTGTAGACTATGGGGCTATAACGGCAAAAAATCACCGTAAAGTACTTTCCGGCATCTGGATAGCGCTGAAACAGAGTCAGTAGTTCATGGTCGCTGTGATGGAACAGCGACTTCACCAGTGGGTGATTAGCTTCGGGAAAATGAGGAATTTGCACAAGTCTTGGAGTTGATAATTGTTAAAATAGTTTTGGGAATTGCACTCCCCTAGTTAATCGCATAATATCTTGGTGTTGCTCAGTTTGTAGACAAGACTCAGACTAGTTGAGTATTGATAAACTAAAAACAAGGACTTAATTTTAGTCTTAATCGACAATCATAAAATCAACTCTCTTAAAGAATCCTTATTTGTTCATGGTTATAGTAGTTAGTGCGATCTCGTTCCTGCTCAGTCCCCTTACTTTAGGCTCCTTTCTGCCTTCCCTGCCCTTAGATAGCCTATTCTCCACCCAAGGCATTATGGTGATGCTGCTAGCAGCTTACGCTGGTGCTATGTGGATGTTTCTCACCAGTGCCCCAAAAGTACACACTGTAATGGTGTCAGATTTGGAGATTGCCCGACAGTTGTATGAAGGACTGCTAGATTTGCCAGCAGCAGAGGTGCCATTGCACTACTACTACAACTACGAACAAACTATAGGCGCAACTGGCATCGATCCCTTATATATGTCTACAGGGCCGAGCTTGTCTAGCAAAATGATGAATAATGCCAACGATGGGCTGTGGTATCAATTGAAGAAAAATACCCAGCTACACGTCATTACTGGTGCAAGTTTAGGTAGTAAAAATCAGCAACGCCACGTTTGTTTTGACCACGACTGCCTGGAAATGATTTTAATGCGAGTCGAAATGCGCGGTTTGAAATTGAAGATTCGTAACCATAAACCCCTGAACTTTTTGGTCAAGGACTATGAAGGGCGAGTTATTGAGGTGGCTGAAGTAGCGAATTAGTTCTGAGGTTTTAGATTATTTGAGGTTGGGTTTAGCGTAGCTTGCTACCGTAGGCATCGTTAAACCCAATATTTATTTTTAGATTTTGGATTTTAGATACTTCGACTTACCTCGACTTCGCTCGGCACAAGTCGCTCAGTACAAGTTTTGGATTTTAGTGCAAGCGTTACCGCAGGGATAGGTAAGTAAATAGGTGTAAATAAACTGGAAAAAATGTACACATCTCACCTATATGAAACAGATTTCTATGATTGGACGCAAAAGCAGGTTAGCTTGCTCAAAATTCAACAGTGGGAACAATTAGATACAGTTAACCTGATTGAAGAAATTGAAACTTTGGGCACAAGAGAACGGCAAGAATTGCGAAATCGGCTAGGAGTATTGCTAGGACATCTACTAAAATGGCAATTTCAACCTGAAAAACGTAGCAATAGCTGGTTGGGTACAATTCGAGAGGAACGTGTTCAAATTAAGCTGCTTCTCTTCTGCAAGATAGCCCTAGTTTGAAACCCTATCTTGATGAAGTTTTCTTCAGTGTTTATGAACTAGGTTTGGCTTTAGCGATTCGAGAAACTGATACCATTTTGGATTTTAGATTTTAGACTTCGGCTCCTTTCGACTTCGCTCAAGGCAAGTCGCTCAGTCGAACGATTTTGGATTGTGAAACATCCATTGGATAAATGTTTCAGTTTTCCATCTGTCGCAATAATTTTTCAAATTGGTATGAGTTGGGTGAAAATGTTTTTCCAGAAATCTGTCCCTACAATTTAGACCAAACTTTGAATCCTAAATTATTACCAAATTCTAATCAGCTTTATGAATAAGGCGAGTAATTGCCCCAATACTATTATTTTCTCACCGTGAACCGTGGCAAATAAAAGCAGCCCAGTAATGAGGATTTGAAAAGGGAAATTGCTGAGTAGAGTTTTCGATTTTTTTAATTTGTCTGTTCAATTTAGTATACATATTATATTCAAGCTTCCATTGTTGATATTCGATAGAATCTAAAGGATATTTTTTTCTATTTCCTATCAGTTCTTTTTCCCTTGCTTCTACTTCCTGAAATATTTTATTTAGGTCTAATTTTGTAAATTCTCGTAGCTGAATTTGGGCTTTCTGTAATGCTTCAGGGCGGTTTTTACCTTCTTGTCGCTGCTGGTAGTAAAAAATAGAAAATAATGCTGTGGCTAAATCATTGACTGACCACAAAGTACTAACAACGCTTCTAGCACCAGCACACAAAAAACCTGTGGAGAGAGTAAGAATATCATCAGTTAAGGAAGGAGTACCCAAATTAGTTTCACAGCAAGACAGAAACACTTCTACAAGTTTAGGTAAACGCCAGCTAAGAGCAACCTTGAAATAACAAAGCGCTTGCTCTAAATTTTTTTCTAGATTTCCTTCACAAAGCTCACGGTAGGCATTGCCGAGATTATGTTGCACCATCGCCCAATCTTCTGCGTGAGATTCGTGTTTATATACCTCTAAAGCACTTTTATAGTAACTGATTGCTAGCTGTAAATTCTCTGAGGGATTTCCTCTTATACGATTTCGATAGGCAGAACCTAGAGTATTAAGAACCATTGCCCAATCTTCTGGGTAATCCTGATGAGTATAAATCTGTAAAGCATTGTTACAGCATAAAATTGCTAATTCCAAATTTTCCTCTCTATTACCACCTCTCCAATCAGAGTAAGCAGTTGCTAAATTATTTTGGATGCTAGCCCAATTTTCTGGAAAATTCTCATAAGTGTAGACTGATAAAGCATCTTGAAATGCTGTAATTGCTTGCTTTATATTCTGTACGAAATCACCGCGAAGACGGTCACAGTAAGCGTTACCTAAATCATATTGTATCTCGGCCTTTCTTAGAGGAAATGACTCTTGAGTAAAAACTAGAAGTGCGAATTCATAGCCAACAATAGCAATTTCAATATATGTAGCTCTCCTGAATGGTTCAAGTTCCGGGAGTTCTTGTATTATTTTGCTGAAATTACCAATAGCTAAAGCTCTTTCATAAGCTTGATCTGGCTCCAGTGTTGGTAGACTTGCAGTTGCCCAATCTCGTAGTACAGAGGGTAAATTATTATCCAGTTTGTTTAAATTCTCTTTAAGCAATCGATAAATCGCTTTTATATCAGTTTTACTCTTTCTAACTGCCCATAATATCTTTCGCAAAAACTCTATATAGTCTTTGCGTCTTTTTTTAACAATTTTTTGTCCTGTACCAAATCCTTTTACCATATTGATTCAGTCAAGTTACTAGTAATGCTTACCCAGAACTTCTGATAAATTTTCTATCAATTCTTCAACTATATCCAATAACTCAATTTCATCAATTTCATCACTAGTTTCGCGATTACTTTCTGCAACCGTCAGACTACTCACTAATACATTTTTAACACCAAAAATCCGCTCTTTTTCTTTCGAGAACCTCAAACATCTTTCCAACTCAACAGCAATCTCTTGGGCGATTTATCTTTTAGCTGCTTTTTTAGCCTCACCGCTACCAAGTCATCACTTTGCAGGAAATTAGTCACTAATTCAACAAAATTTTGCTGCTCATCTCCCTCTTATCCCCATGTTTCTAGCCAATCTCCATCAACATCATCACAATATAAATAAGCGGCTTCAAGCCCATACTTTATGATGTCATCCTGCACTTTTTGAGCAGCTTCTACAGCTTGTAAAAAAGTGTCTAATCTCTGTTGACGGTCAGATTGTTTTTCCTGAACCATAAGGACTTACTTTGTTAAGTAAGCCAAGGTAGATTGTAGTCTGTGTCATCCTAAATATCTGCCAACTTATTTAGCAATTCTTCAGCTAAATCTAACAACTCAATTTCATCAACTTCATCACTGGTTCCGCGATTACTTTCTCCACACGCCACATTAGCAGCCAAAACATTTTTCACAGCGAAAATCCTATCTTCTTCAGATAGACTCAAACATTTTTCCAACTCTACAGCAACTTCTTGGATTGTCCTTGAACCCAAACGCGCTCTTACTTTCATCGCTACCGAATCGTCACTTTCCAGCAGTTTTACTAAAGCTGTTTTCAGTCCATCATCCTCGCCAGAAAACTTCTCAACGGCGACGCGCACATATTCCCGCACACTCATGTTTGCCGCCAATGCTTTTTGGAAAACTACATCTGGTACATCTACCAGCAACATACCTTCGTTATCACTAGCTTGATATAAGTCATCCCCTTGTTTGACGGCTACCAGCAAATCTGCACCCAAGGTATGTAAATAGTGCAACACCGATTCCAACTCATGTTCTTTTAACGCCGACTCCAATTTAGACACAGCCGCTTGCTTTACTCCCAGTTTTTGCGCTAGCTCTGCCTGAGTCAATCCTGCTTTATTACGTATTTCCCGCATAGCATCAGTAAGATATAAGCGCAAATACTCTAACTTTCCCGCCAAAATCACCTCTGGTTCGTCGCTTACCTTCTGCTGTAACCAAGCTTGAAAATTAGGCTTTTTCATGACTTTTCCCTCAACTGCAATTCACGCAATCTTACTCTTGCAGGCTCTTTGTCTCTATCTTTAATAGCGTCGTTGTATTTCTTCATAAAGGCGTGCAGCACAACAAATCGCTGAGGAGTTGCAGCCGTTAAAATAAACCTTGGATTATGTTCGCTCTTAGTCATACGTAACTCATACAGGTCATCTTCGAGTTTCTCAAAGATGCCACTAGTGAGTGATGCGAGTCCTTTATTACACAGGTAGCCAAGGTTAACTTGCAAACGCCTAGTTTCGGAAAGACTTAGTAATGGCTTTGGTGGATTTTCTGGTTGCTCCTGTTCAGGAATCATCCTAATGAAAAAAGCAAGCAAATCTTTGGGGATTCCCCCATTGAAATCTTGATAAAGTTCCCAAGTCCAATTCACTTCCTACCTCAAAGTATAGTATTCCTTAGAAAGAATGCCAAAATTATTATTCTTTATAAGGAATATCATATAGATTACGGAAGTGCAACTAAGGTAATAAAACTAATTGCTACCTTATTCAATGCTGATGAATTGAGTTCACCCATATTACCTAATTTTACTTGTGCGATGTCTACGACGGGTGGTTCCTGAGCGTAGCCGTTCGCGCAGCGTCTCCGACAGGAGAAGGGCTACGCCTACGCACAACTATTTAATTAATATAAAATTACGAATTACGAATTACGAATTAGTTAACTGTGCTGTAAAAATTCAACTTTGGGCAATAACGGGTCAGTCACAATACCCACACCGCTAAAACCCCAGCGTTTGAGCAAATTTCCCAACTGTGTACGCGCAATGGATTCTACAGCAAAACGATTTGCCACTTCTGCTGCATGGGCGTTGAGATAGCTAAGGGCGTCAAAGTTTTCTTGAAACAGCAATAAATAAGATGTTTCAGTATCAGGACGAGCTATCAGATAATTCCCGTCAGTTTTTGAGCGCACCAAGTAATAGACATCAGACAGCATGGAGATGAAGTTTGTTGGGAAGAAAAAAGTCCTTCAAATAAAAAACATAGAGGAATATCGCACAACTTTAATTTCCGAGTATCCCTCATTGCTTTAATATCAACAATGTAATGTGAAATAAATATTTATCCAAATTTGCCGCTGACGTAATCTCTAGTATCTTCCTGCTGAGGATTGTTGAAAATTACTTCTGTTGCATCATACTCTACCATATAGCCATTACGGGTTCCTGTTTCGGAAGTCCGAACATTAAAAAAGGCTGTCTTATCAGAAACACGCGCTGCTTGCTGCATATTATGGGTGACAATGACAATAGTATATTGCTCTTTAAGTTCGTGAATCAGTTCTTCAACACGCAAGGTGGAAATGGGGTCAAGAGCAGAGCAAGGTTCATCCATCAGGATAATTTCAGGTTGTACTGCGATCGCGCGAGCAATACATAACCGTTGTTGTTGTCCGCCAGATAAAGACGAGCCACTTTGCTGTAGTTTATCTTTGACTTCATCCCACAAAGCTGCTTTTCTGAGACTGCTTTCTACCAATTCATCCAAATTACCTTTATAGCCGTTGATTTTGGCTCCAAAAGTAATATTGTCATAAATTGATTTGGGAAATGGGTTTGGTCTTTGAAACACCATCCCAATTCTTCGACGCACTTCTACAGGGTCGATGTCGGATGCATACAAATTTTTATCATAAAAAAGTATTTTACCTTCTGCCCGAAATGACTCAATCAGGTCATTGAGACGGTTATAGCATCGCAACAACGTACTTTTACCACAACCAGAAGGGCCGATAAAAGCAGTAACCTGATTTTTGGGTATATCTAGCCAAATATTCTGTAAGGCTAAAAACTTGCCATAGTAAACGTTGAGATTTTCAGTGCGTAAAACGGTATCAGTGTCATTCACTGTCCTAGTATTGGTAGCCATAAATTAAATCTAGTGTTTGTTTGAGCGATGGGGATCTGCACTGTGGATAGTTGCTTACTAAGCTTTTTTGCGAGTTACCCAGCGAGCGATGATACTTGTGATTAGAACCATCAATACCAAAATCAAAGATGCTGCCCAAGCTAGAGATTGCCAATTTTTAAACGGAGAAATGGCGTATTTGTAAACTAAAACAGCCAGGGAAGCTGTTGGTTGGAATAAACCATCTGGCCAAAAGTTAGAAAATAGGGCAGTAAATAGCAAAGGTGCGGTTTCTCCAGATGCTCTGGCGATCGCTAGCGTTGCCCCAGTTACAATAGCTGGTAAAGCTGCTGGTAAGACTACTTGACTTACAGTTTGAAAGTTAGTCGCTCCCAACCCTACAGAAGCTTGTCGCAAATCTTGCGATACTAACTGTAACGCTTCATCAGTAGTTCGCAGAATAATTGGCAACATCAAAATTGCCAGTGCAAACCCTCCAGCTAGAGCTGAATACGATCCTAAGTTCAACTTTACCATTGTCAAAACTACAATCCCATAGGCAAATACCCCAGCAATAATGGAGGGGACTCCGCTAAGGACGTTAGCCGCAAAACGCACCCATCTAGCTACTTTCGCCGAACTAAATTCTGTGATGTAAATTGCCCCTAAAACTCCAAAGGGAATACTAATCAAGGCAGCAATTCCTACCATCAGTAGCGTGCCTAAAATTGCATTACCAAAGCCTCCTCCTTTTTGGAGAGCTTTAGGTGGCAATTCAACAAACACGGCCAGATTCAGACTGCTAAAGCCTTTAATAATCACGTAAGAAAGCACTGCTAGCAAAGGTAAAAGTGCCAATACTCCGCAAGTAAAAGCGATTACGGTCATTACTGTATTAAACAGTGTCCTTTGAGACGTGGGAGAGCGAGTTAAACTGCGCTCTGGAAAATTAGAAGTCATAATTTAACTCAAAACTAAGCTATATTCGCTTGACTCTCAGAACGATCAACTCTGCCAGAATATTGACTACCAGTGTCAAAAAAAATAAAATTAAAGCCGCGTACATTAAAGCCGCAACTTGCAAACCACTCGCTTCTGAGAATTGATTTGCCAGTAGAGAAGAAATTGTATTGGCTGGTGCTAAAAGAGAAAGACTGATGTTGTTGGAGTTTCCTATTAACATCGTTACAGCCATTGTTTCTCCCATTGCCCGGCCAAGTCCCAGCATCACAGCACTAACTATGCCCGAAAAAGCTGCTGGAATGAGAACTTGCAAAATTGTTTCCCAGCGGGTTGCTCCCAGCCCTATAGAGGCTTGGCGCAAACTTGGAGGTACAGAAATCAAGGCATCGCGGGATAAGGCTGTGATGATGGGCAAAATCATAATTGCTAAGATGACTCCCGCAGGTAACATTCCTGGACCTGTAGGAGAAGTGCTAAAAAATGGCAGCCAGCCAAAGTAACCATTGAGCCATTTTCCCAAGTTGGTTAAGATTGGCACTAAAACGAAAATACCCCACACCCCGTAGACAACGCTGGGAATAGCTGCGAGCAGTTCTACTGCGAAAACCAGTACCAGTCTCACTTTAGCGGGCAAAAAATCCTCGCTCAGTACAACAGCAGTACCAATTCCAATTGGTACTGCAATCAGCAGACCAATAAAAGAACTCAAGAGAGTTCCATAAATTTGGGGTAGCACTCCATAGCTATCATTAACCGGATTCCAAGTGGTATTGGCTAAAAAGCTGACACCAAACTGTTGAATGGCAGGCCAAGCACTAATTGCAACCTGCCACCCAATCCATAATAAAGTACCAGCAACCCCAAAAGCGAAAATTTTAGTCAGCCAGATAAAACCCAAATCTAGGGATTTTTCGGCGTCAGAGCGATTTTTCATCGCTGATGACAGATTTTGAGAATTTGTAGTCATGAATACCGACTTTCAGAATTAAATCAGAGAAAAATATGGAGGCAACCAGATGAGTAAAATTGTCGCCTCATCATCTATTTAAGCTGACTTATACAATAGTAACTCTGTGTACAAAGTTACTACTGGATAGGGGTGTTTTATTACTTACTTGCTAGCGCTATTACCACTGGCAACAGAAATTTTATATTCTGGGCTGATTTGGTCAGCAGCAGCAGCTACCTTTGTAATCACATTTGAGGGTAGAGGAACATATCCTAATGCACTAGCCTGCTTCTGTCCATCAGTTAAAGCGTATTCGATTGCAGCTTCAATCGCCTTGGCTTTTGCCGCATTGGGATATTTCTTGTAAGCCAAAATCCAGGTGTAAGTAACGATGGGATAGGAATCAGCCCCTTCGGGATCGGAAATGAAGGAGCGAAGATTTGCGGGTAAAGGTACTGATTCGAGAGTTTTAGAAGCTGACTCCTCACTAGCTACAACAAACTTACCGCCTTTATTTTCCAAAGCAGCGAACTTGAGACTATTTTGTTTGGCATAGCCATACTCGACATAACCAATGGAACCTTGAGTTTGTTGGATTTGGGCAGTAACACCCTCGTTACCTTTAGCACCTACTCCCTTAGGCCAGTTGACGGTTTTGCCTTCACCAACTTTACTCTTCCACTCAGGGCTAATAGCGCTGAGGTGTTTTGTGAACACACCCGTAGTTCCGCTACCATCGGAACGATAAACGACTGTGATTGCCTCTTTCGGAAGCTTTGCACCTGGGTTAGCCTTGGCAATTTGGGCATCATCCCAGGATGTGATTTTGCCTAGTAGAATATCAGCGTAAACAGCTCGTGGCAGTTTAAGTTCTGGAACATCAGGCAAGTTGTAAGCCAGCACGATGCTACCAGCAGTTACAGGCAGTAAAATAACACCCCTATCTGCTGGGACTTTCTGAATTTCTTCATCCTTCATCGCAACATCACTGGCACCAAAGTCTACAGTACCTTTAATAAATTGTTCAACTCCAGAACCGCTACCAACTGATGCATAGTCAACTTGCAGATTGGGATATTTTTTGTTTAAATCTGTGAACCAGGTATCGTACAGTGGTGCCGGAAAAGACGCACCAGCCCCGCTTAACTTTATGGTTCCGCCAAGGTCTAATTTAGCTGGGCTAGAAGCAGTAGTATCTGTAGCAGTGCCAGAAGGCGTATTTTTGGTGGCTGTACCATCTGGTGTTTGCTGTCCGCCACAAGCTGCTAGGCTGATTGTCAGTGCTAACACTGAAATTGAACCTGTGAGGCGATGAGTTTTTATTGCACTAAGACGTGAGAGCATCGCTATCAATTTTTTAGTAACTTTTCAGGTGAGCGTTTCTAAGATACTCCTAAAGGACAGCAATAAAGATTAACAATAGGTTAATAGAACAAAAAATGCTTGTTTTTTTTTGATGAAGAACAAACCTTTATTTTTAGTTCTGCTTGATAATTTTTATACTCTTACTTAAATCACAAGTTACATCTAGCACTGGTTTAAGTAGCTTATACGCATTTACAAAACTTTATTATTAGAGTAAATTCTTTGGCTCAGTTGTGAAAAAATTCTAGTATGGAATAGCGCTTTTGCTTTGTATCCAATACACTTCTACCTCTCCTAAAAGGATAAAGGCTGTGAATCTTATTTCACTTCCTTGGTAAGTGGCTGTTCTTGTTAGGTCTGTATTAGACTCAACTGATAAGCACTATAAATATTAAGCACTTTGTAGCTCAATTTAGGCAATTATCTGAAAAAATAGTATAAATACCAAGCTCAATAATATAGATTTTACTATATTTACGGTCAAATACCAGAATTCAGAACACGCCTCAGTCAATAAAATTAGACAATAGACACCTAAGCTGAAATTCGTAAAACTGAAAAATTACATACCAAAAAGGCAAAAGAAAATATGCTAGTTCTTAAGATGTCAGCACAAATTTCATTTCAATATTAATGAATATACTAGTTGCTGTTGGTTTTCCCTTTTGCTTTTCCTTGGTTGCCTGATAAATGTTTGCTGCTTCCAATCAATTACTATGGTCTATGATTGGCTTACTCCTGACAATGGGTGGTACCTTCTTAGAAGTTTATGGCATCACCTTTCCTTGGACTTGGAGTCAGCACGGAATTCAGACTTTTTCTTTAGGTGTCACTTTTCAAATTGGCGCAGTATTGTTGGTGGGTTGTTTAGGAGGCAAAAATGCGGGTGCACTCTCGCAAATTGCCTATTTAGTCATGGGGTTAACCTTATTACCAGTATTTGCCGATGGCGGCGGTATTGGTTATGTCAAATTGTCTCAATTTGGCTATCTACTAGGTTTTATTCCTGGAGCTTGGATTTGTGGCTTAGTTGCTTTTAAAGCGAGACCTCGACTAGAAACTCTTGCTTTCAGTTGTGTCTGTGGCTTATTAACTCTCCACCTATGCGGTATTACTTATTTAATTATTAGCTATTTTTTTCAGTGGAAAGGCACAGAAAATCTAACCTTAATACAAGCAATCCTTAGATATTCCTGGTTTGCACTACCAGGTCAACTAACCGTGGTCTGTGCAGTTACTGTAATAGCATATATATTGCGTCACTTAATGTTTTATTAGTTCATTGCCTTTCGTCCTTTGTCATTTGTCAAAAGCTCATGACCAATGACCAATGACTAATGACCAACGACCAACGACCAATGACTAATTCGCCATGCATTTAAAAAATCGTCTTTTCTGGATCGCTGCTTTCATTGCTTTTTTCTTAGACCAAATAACAAAGTACTGGGTAGTACAAAGCTTTAGCTTGGGACAGACACTACCACTCTTACCTGGTATCTTTCACTTTACGTATGTCACTAACACTGGTGCGGCTTTTAGTCTGTTGAGTGGGAAAGTAGAGTGGTTGCGCTGGCTATCTTTAGGAGTGAGTTTAGTATTGATAGCATTGGCGTTACTTGGTCCAACATTAAATTTGTGGGATCAGTTAGGCTATGGCTTGATTTTAGGTGGAGCTATGGGCAACGGTATCGATCGTTTTGTTTTAGGCTATGTCGTTGATTTTCTTGATTTTCGCCTGATTAACTTTGCTGTATTTAATGTGGCAGATTCATTTATTAGTATCGGTATTGTTTGCCTGTTAATTGCTTCCTTGCAAAAAACACCGACTTCAACTGGCAGATCCCATTAAACTATTAAGCCTGGGATGATTAATCCCAGGCTATTGACTTAGTGAAACCCTTGCTCAGTCTTATATGCGAAGACTTTACTTATAAGGTTTTTATCAATTTTTATTTGTCACCTAACACCAGTTATGGAAACTGGTGCAAGAGTTCACGAAAGATGCACCGACGATCGCTGATGGCAAACCATTATTTAGATTATGCCCCAGCTTTAAATTTAGTTACCTGTCGTAGGAGTTTTTGGTGAACTAGAGCCGGGAGTACTGGGAGAGCTACCGGGTTCGAGGCTGCTGCCAGGAGTGCCAGGAGTGCCAGGTTGTTCTGGTGGGGTTGTGCTTCCTGGTTCGGTAGTACTGCCAGGAGTAGTAGGTGCGCTTTCAGGAGTGGTTGGGGTTCCTGATGGTGGAGTTAAGTTGCTAGGTGCGCCTTCAGGAGTGGTTGAGCTTCCTGGTGGAGTTAAGTTGCTAGGTGCGCCTTCAGGAGTGGTTGGAGTAACGCTTCCTGGTGGTGGAGTTAAGTTGCTAGGTGCGCCAGGTGCCGATGGGGTTGTGCTTCCTGGTGCTGGAGTGGTTTCGGGAGTACCAGATCCTGAAGGAGTGCTTCCTGGTGCAGTTGTGCTGTCAGGAGTGGTGGTGCTATCAGGCGTTGTTGTTTCTGCTGGTGTTGTTTCTGCTGGTACTGTAGTGCTACCAGGAGCGCTAGGGGTGAGTGCTGTGCCGCCGGGACAACGTGAATTAAGTGGAAAATTCTGGCAAAGAATTTTCTTACCTTCTGGTGACAGCTTGATTTCCGCTGGTGCACTAGTGGAGTCGGTACTAGATTGGGCTATGGGGGATTTACTGGATTCGGCTACAGCAATATTAGTGGTAAGTGCCAAAGATAAAGCTGTACCAATCAAGCTCAGAGATTTTCCCATCATTTCTCAAATTAACCTCAACAGAACACTCGCCCCATTAAAGCAGATAACCAGGATTTAGAAAATCCTCCTAAATGAAGATATTTCGGTTTGTTTCAGAATATGTGGATATGTAAAATTGGTAAAAATTAAATCTGTTATTTATTGACAACTAGTGTTTAAAAAGACAAAAGAAAAAAGTATATCTGTAGTTCTTGAACTCTTGATACTAGCTTATATAAGCTTTTGAAAATATATAAGAAATATTTATTTATATAAACAGTGATTAAAGTTACAAAATAATTTAAGCATTAACATAAATTAAAGTATAAATTGGCTCAAAAAGTTACGTATAGCTAATTTATGCTTTGGCTTATGAGTAAAATGATGAAAGACTAACATCTAAAATTGATTGTAATTCGCCCGATTCTTCATTAAAAACTGTGATGTGAATAGCCGATGAGTTCTCCCCAACCCCCTCACAAGCCACAAACGTTACTAGGTCAACTGACTCAAGCAGTACATACGATTCAAGCTAGGGTCGATTTTTCAAAATTGGCGCTCAAGCCTAATGCCAAAGTACCAGAACTTTGGGTGCAGGATGCGGGGGCGGATAAAGCAGAGGTATATCCACTGTTGGGCGATCGCTATATTCTCGGTCGTAGCTCGAAATCCAGCGATATCGTTATCCGTAACCCTGTTGTCAGCCAAATTCACCTCTCATTATCGCGGAATTCTACTCAGCGCACACCAGTTTTCACGATCAAAGACGAAAACTCCACCAATGGCATTTATCGTGGGAAACGTCGTGTTAGTTCTCTAGAACTGCGTCACGGCGATATTCTGACTCTGGGACCCCCAGAACTAGCCGCTTCTGTACGGTTGCAATATGTCGATCCACCAGCATGGTATGTCAAAGCTGCAAGTTGGACAGCTTATGGTGTTGGTGGTGTCAGTGCCCTGTTAACGCTGGTGATTGGCGTCGAATGGCTGAAATTTTCAGTCAGACCTCTACCGACAGCGACACGCGCCCCAGTAGTTGTTTACGCCCGTGATGGAGCCACTCCCCTGAGAGAACCTCGGACAATCTCTCATGTAGACATGAAGCGATTAGAGGAATTTGGCCCTTATTTGCCTGCTGCGGTAGTGGCTTCAGAAGATAGTCGTTATTACTGGCACTTTGGGGTTGATCCTCTGGGGATTTTACGAGCTGTGTTGATTAATAGTCGCACCGGGGATGTGCAACAAGGAGCCAGCACTGTTACCCAGCAAGTTGCCCGTAGTTTGTTCCGCGAGTATGTAGGTAGACAAGATACCCTTGGCCGAAAATTGCGGGAGGCAGTTGTCGCCCTAAAACTCGAAACATTTTACAGCAAAGATGATATTTTGCTGATGTATTTAAATCGGGTTTTTTTGGGAGGAGATACCTCTGGCTTTGAGGATGCAGCCCGATATTACTTTGAAAAGCCGGCTAAAGAATTAACTTTGGCAGAAGCAGCAACATTGGTAGGAATTTTACCAGCACCCAACGCCTTCGATTTTTGTGGGGATGGGCCAAATAAGCTAGAAGCAGCTGAATACCGAAATCGCGTAATTAAGCGGTTGCTGGAGATGGGCAAAATTAAAGCAGAGGATGCGAACCGAGCTAGACGTTCCACTGTTCAAATTAGTCCTAAAGTCTGCGAACAGCAAGCGAAAACGATCGCACCTTATTTTTACAGTTACGTCTTCTCTGAACTCGAATCAATTTTGGGTGAGGGAGCTGCAAGAGAGGGAAACTATATCATTGAAACCAAGCTCGATCCAACCATACAGAGACAAGCAGAAGCAGCGTTGAATAATTCGGTGAACAACTCTGGTAGAACTTTTAATTTTTCTCAAGGAGCATTAGTCACTCTTGACTCTAGTACAGGCAGTATCCTGGCAATGGTAGGCGGGACTGATTACAAAAAAAGTCAGTTCAATCGTGCTGTTCAAGCCAAAAGACAGCCAGGTTCCACCTTTAAAATTTTTGCTTACACCGCCGCGATTCAACAGGGAATTCCAGAATCAAAAAGTTATTCTTGCGCCCCTTTAACTTGGCAAGGCTTTACTTATAAACCCTGTCGTGCTGGTGCTGATACTAGTTTAGATATTGCCACCGGACTGGCGCTTTCAGAGAATCCCATCGCCTTGCGAGTTGCCAGAGAAATCGGGCTGGATAAAGTCGTGGCAATGGCACAGCGTTTGGGGATAAAATCAAACCTCGATCCGGTTCCCGGTTTGGTACTGGGTCAAAGCGTAGTCAATGTTTTGGAAATGACTGGTGCTTTTGGCGCTATTGGCAATCGCGGTGTGTCAAATCCTCCCCATGCCATTAACCGAATTTTAGACAGTGGTGATTGCAGCGATCGCAATGATATCAAAACCTGTCGCGTAATCTACTCCTTCGACCAAGATCCAGGTGCCAACAAACGAGTGTTGACAACTAATGTCGCCGATGAAATGACTAGTTTGATGCGCGGTGTAATCGCCAGAGGTACTGGTCGTAGTGCTGCCATTGGATTAGGTGAAGCTGGTAAAACTGGCACGACTGATAAAAACGTTGACTTGTGGTTTATTGGTTTTATCCCCAGTCAGCGACTTGTAACTGGTGTTTGGCTAGGAAACGACAATAATTCCCCGACATCTGGCAGCAGTGCTCAAGCAGCTCAATTATGGGGAAATTATATGCGGAGAATTACACGGTAATTGGGCATTGGGTATGGGGCATTAAGAATTGGGAACTATCGATCGATAAATGATCGATGGACTTTTGTAAGAATATTTGATTTTGAGGACTTAGAAGTTTATCAACTTGCCCAAAAGCTAGCTAATGAAATTTGGCGTATTGCTAAAGGATGGGAAAATTTTACTAAAGATACACTGGGCAAACAAATTGTTCGGTCTGCTGATAGTATTTGTGCGAACATCGCAGAAGGTAGAGGCAGGTACAACGACCAAGATAATCGGCGTTTTGTCAAGATTGCGAGAGGGTCTTTGTATGAAACTATCAGTTGGTTGAGGTTAGCCTACGCCAGATAGTTATTGACAAATGAACAGGCAAGCAGATTAAAACCAATTCTTGATGAACTATTACCCAAGCTCAATGCTTACCTAAAAACCATAGGAAATAGGGAATAGCAACTTAATTCTCTTGCCCTATGCCCAATTACTGATATCCCTTCCAAGGAGTGACTTCAAGCTTACCGTTAGGCTTGAATATCACTTGGAAATGGGCTAGAGGTTCTTTGTTATTGGGAGCAGCTACATTAGAACCATAAATGTCGTTAAACATCTTAGGAAGAGGTGTTTCTCGGAAATAATCAAAGGCGACTTGATTAAGTGGTTCATAGTCAGCAATTACACCATCTTTGTTGACCGCTACCCGATATTTCAAATCTCGCGTAAAGGTGGGAGTGCCACTCCAGTTTTGACGAACTGTATTATAAAGCTTTTGATTTAAACCTTTAGTGATATTAGAGTCAGTAATTTTTGCACCGACTACCTCTGGTGTCTTAGCATATCCTCGCCAAGGGCTAACTTGCAGCACACCATTTGTAGTAAACACTATTCGGAATTGAGCAATTGGTTCATTAGAAATGGGAGCGCGGTTAGCAGGATTATAAAGTAGGTTAGGCAGAGGAGTTTGCCCGACTTCTTGATTGGCCTCTTTATTCACCGCTTTATAACCAACGATCGCTCCATCCGCAGCTACACCCAAACGATAGATCAAATCCTGTTGCAATCCTGAACGCTTAGTCCAAGCTGGATGAACTTGGTTATACACTTGACGATTCAATGCACGCAACTGGGATGGATCGGTAATTTCTGGAACTGTATTTAAAAGTGCTTCTAAATCTTTAACTACTGGCTTTTCATTGGCTGTGGGTAGTGTCGTCTGTGTTGCAGCCTCGATGGGTGTTGCAGCCGCTGATGCTGGAGGATTAAGGTTCTTTGTTGTAGAGCTAGTTTGTTCATCTGGCTTAGGCTGCGGTGGACGAATTGGGGGAGGTGGAATCAAGTTAAATGCGATCGCTGCTACTGCTAAACTTGATACTCCTATAGCCGCAGGAACAGCCTGCTTGATTACAGCCTGACTGGCACCGCCATAGCGTCTAGTAACTGGTTGTAGTTCTAAGGATAATTCTGGTAAAGTCTGAGTATCAGCAAAAAACTGATCCACTGCTTCTACCAAATCAAACAACTGTACCGTATTCAAATCTATTTCAATCGGCGGACGTTTAGAATTATTAGAGCGATCGAACCCCTCTGGAGCATTCTCTGAATGTATGATTAACCTGTGGTGGTTGCCGTCAATTTTTTGAAACTCTACTAGCTCCGATTCCTGGTTGTGTGCTTGCGGATTGGGTACAGTACTCAGAAATTCTTGGGCGTAACCACTAACAGCCCTCACCAAACTTTCAAAAAATTCTCGCCCTCCGGTTAGGGGTTGATTATAACCAGATAAATAGCATTCTGCATTTACCAATATTGATAATTCTGGGCGCATTTCTTGGAACTGTGCAGCCCTAGTGACATCACTTAACCCTTCTAAAAGAAGAGTACAATTAGGTAGACTGTACTTACGTTGAATATTCATTCCACTTCACCGTCAAAAAGACTAATCCAGAACCGCTGCATTCCAGCAGTACCAGTACAAAATAGTAATTGTCCTAACAAATTTATTGCTAGCGCATCTAATTTTTCATCAGAAGTTAATGCTAGTACACCAGAACGTCGAGCATTCATCCGGCTTTTAAAATGCGCTCTAAACCGCTCTAAATAATTAGATAGCCGCAAATTCTGTTCTAATGGAATCTGTTTTTCTTCCATTTGTTGACATATCATTAATAACTGACGGATGACAACAGTTAAACGCCGTGCTATATAGCAAGCAATGACCACCAAAGCTTTTGCTTCCATAATAGTTAAAGGACGGCGTATGTGCGCTCTTCGTAGCGGGTTAGAGCTACGCATCCGCCATAAATTCACCCTGTCTTTAACAATTCCTTTAAGATCCAACTCTTGAGCAAAAGCCAGGATTGCTTCCGAACCACCAAGTTCTAAAGCTTCAATTGCCAGTAAAATCAGGTCAATTTGCAGCCTGGTTCTCCGAGGACACGTTTTGGAAGCGATCGCAGGATCTGGTAAAGTGTCCAGAATCATCGGCAGTGAATCTTGGGTTGGACTGTTGAACGGCGTTAAACTTGCTGAAACATTCATTCTATAAATACCTTGTGCGGTTCCAACAGACTAGATAAAACAAATTTAAGATCGGTAGCCAAGACTTGAGCCTTAGACTTGTGGCAGTAGCATGACTACCTGATATATACATTACTTAACTCTTTCTACTCAAAGTTTTCCCTATATTGAAATCAAAATTTTAAAACATAACTAAATTCACCTCATTTCTTAGTGAAATACCTTTTATAGCTTGGTTTAGATTCTAATTATCGTCAATGAAGAGCGAAGCTTCAGCCTTTATCCCTACTTGACCCCCAGCGTATGACATTATAGTGTACGATTTTTCAGGTATCTGAAATTGGGCATTAAGCACTTGTACTGAGCGACTCGTGCCGAGCAAAGCCGAGGTAAGTCGAAGTATTGGGCATTGGGTATTGCTGATTAATTTTTCTACCTCATTTCCCATGCCCCATTCCCCATTCCCTACTCCTTTATTCCCCATTTTATGGATTTAAAGTCTCTCGTTCGTAACATTCCAGATTTCCCGAAACCCGGAATTTTATTTCGGGATATTACTACGTTACTGCGCGACCCAGAGGGACTGCGCTACACTATTGACTTTTTAGCACAAAAATGCCATGAAGCTGGAATAACAGTTGATTATGTCATTGGTATGGAGTCGAGAGGATTCATTTTTGGTTCGCCTCTGGCTTATAAATTAGGAGCTGGTTTTATTCCCATCCGCAAAAAAGGGAAGTTACCAGCAGCCGTTCACTCAATTGAATATCAACTAGAGTATGGTACAGATTGCCTAGAAGTGCATCAAGACGCTTTACACCAAGGTAGCCGAGTTTTGATTGTCGACGACTTGATTGCCACAGGTGGAACTGCGAGTGCCACAGCTAAATTGGTGCAGAAAATTGGCTGCGAACTAGTAGGATTTGGGTTTATTATCGAGCTACGGGATTTACAAGGGCGTACACATTTACCGGACGTGCCGATTATCTCTTTAATTGAATATTAGTCATTAATCATTGGTCATGAGTCATTAGTCAGTAGAAAAACAACAGACAAATGATGAAGGACAAAGGACAAATGACAAATGACAAAAGACAAAGGACAAATGACAAATGACATCTACGAAAATTTCCTTGGAGACAGGTCGGGATTGGCTAATCAGGCTAGTCACGAGCGAAACTTTTGTTTATGTGGCAAAGCGACTATTGCAGGCACTGCTAACCTTGTTGTTGGCGTCAGCGTTGTCGTTTTTCATCATTCAACTCGCTCCCGGTGATTATGTAGATACGCTGCGGCAAAATCCGAAGATATCTCCTGAAAGAATTGAGGAAATCAAACGGCAATTTGGTCTAGATAAGTCTTGGCCAGAGCAATTTGGGCTGTGGCTATGGCGAATCTTGACCAAAGGAGATTTTGGCACGAGTTTTATTTATCAACGTTCAGTGGCATCGCTGTTGTGGGAACGAGTACCAGCGACTTTGCTATTAGCGATCGCATCTTTAATTGTCACATGGGCGATCGCCATCCCTCTAGGGATCTTTGCCGCTGTCAAACAAAATAGGCCAGCAGACCGGATTTTACAAGTGATTAGTTACGCAGGACAAGGCTTTCCTAGTTTCATCACTGCCTTAGCGCTGCTGGTTTTAGCCCAAATCACCTCACCATTTTTTCCAGTGGGTAGCATGACTAGCATCAATCACTCAGAACTGTCGTGGTTTGGCAGAATCTTAGATATCGGGTGGCACATGATTTTACCCACCATCGCACTCTCAATTACTAGTTTTGCGGGTTTGCAACGCATCACTCGCGGCGAATTATTAGATGTCCTGCGTCAAGATTACATCCAAACGGCTCGTGCCAAAGGTTTACCAGAAAACCGCGTCATCTATGTTCATGCACTCCGCAACGCTATAAATCCCTTAATTACTTTATTAGGTTTTGAATTAGCTGGTTTATTAAATGGTGCCTTCATCGCCGAATTTTTCTTCAACTGGCCTGGTTTAGGGAGATTGGCTTTACAGGCTTTACAAGCTCAAGATTTATATTTATTAATGGCAAGCTTGGTTATGGGCGCAGTACTTCTGATTGTTGGCAATTTAATCGCCGACTTGATGCTCAAAGCAGCCGATCCACGCATTCGCCTAGAAAATCTTAATTAACGTGAGTTCGACAAGCCCTTTTTTGACCTCTCCCAACCCCTCTTGGACACGGAGAGGGAAGCCAAAACCCTAATTTCTCTTTGCTCCTCCCTTTCCCCGTGGGAGAGGGAGGTTGGGAGGGAGAGGTACATCGAACTCACGTTTAATTAGCAGCAATTATAAAATTCAAAAAATCAAAACTTATTGGGCGTTTTCCAAAATCCTGCCAACTATAAAACAACAAAGAAATAGCCAGAGTGCGGATGTTGTTCAAGAAAGTGTTGCTTATTCCTCATCCTAGAATTTGGCTACTCTCAGTTTCAAGCTATTTCTGTACGCTGCAAAAAATTGTGAATTGCTGTTTAACTAATTATTTTACTAAGATTTAGACTTAGGTTTTCTAAGCGGGCGGCGGGAATCGAACCCGCATTAATAGCTTGGAAGGCTATAGTTTTACCACTAAACTACGCCCGCAATTTTCCAACTCTATAAACTTAACACAGCTTTTGCCAAAATTCAAGTATTTAGTTGGAATTGGCGGGTTGCATTTTGATCCTGACATACAAATTGCTCAATTCTGGTTTTGTGCCATCGTTATTGTGGGCAGCAAGAAAGTTTTCTGTTTTGAAAACTTCCCTCAATACTTGCTCGTATGTACTTTTTTCACTTTGCAGTTTTGCTGGTTCTATTTCTAGAACTACAGCCTGTTGAAAGTTGCCATTCTGATCGATTATCAAGCTAGCCAAAAGTTGTGCTGGTTCGAGTTTTGAATTCTGGATAAGAAAACTTGGGTCTAATTGTTTTGTGTTGCTTCCCTTGTATAAAGCGATAACATCGGGTAAAGCATCTTGTCGGAATCCTTTTGATTGTATCAAGCTAATCACTTCATCTCTAGATAAGGGAGCTACTATTGCTACCGATGCTCCTCCAGTCGAAGTTGCGGGAGTTTCTCTAGTTGAAGTCGCTGGAGTTTCCCTAGTCGAAGTTGCGGGAGTTTCTCTAGTTGAAGTCGCTGGAGTTTCTCTAGTCGAAGTTGCTGGAGTTTCTCTAGTCGAAGTCGCTGGAGTTTCTCTAGTCGAAGTTGCTGGAGTTTCTCTATTTTCAGGTTCTAAAACTGGTCGATTTGATGGAATACCTGTTGGTAGTTGCGTTCCCTTTCCCAGTTTAATTTCTTGACGACGCTTCCAAGGTAAATTACCGATTGGAACTGTAGGTGTCGGCGTGGCTTTAGCTATAGGTTTCGGTGTGGCTTTAGGTGTAGGTTTTGGTGTCGGTGTTGGTGTGGCCTTAGCTATAGGTTTCGGTGTGGCTTTAGGTGTAGGTTTCGGTGTCGATGTGGCTTTAGCTATAGGTTTCGGTGTTGGCGTGGGGACTATCTGCTGTCTAGAAGGTTCGCTATTAGGTTGAGAGGCGTAAATTCGGCTCTTTTTCTGGAAATTTTCAGGAGGATTTATTGCGCCAATCTCTTCATTTTTAGGCGTAGTTCGTGCTGTTTGTGATGAACGTGCTGGTACAGACTTTTGAGTAGAGGATAGTGGCTTTGACGAAACTATTTTGGCTGTTGATTTTGATTTGATTATTGATTTTGTTTTAGGAGCAATTTCTATCAATTCGATGGGAACAGCAGATTGATTTTGCTGGGGAAACCACAGACTAAATGCATTAGATGAGCGCATCAGCCAGAACACCAGCAAGTGCAGAGAGACTGAACTGACAACGACAAAAATCCACAAACCTGGTGGATCGGTGTGTCGTCTCCAGACCTTGGCTGGAATTGGAGTTTTGTCTGCAACCGATGGTGTCATATTATATAAACTGGATATGATTATGCACTTTTACTCATTGGTAATGCTTTAAAATACCAGTCTAAATTTTAGCGATTAACCATTACCTCTGGTGAAACAGCAAAAGTCAAAACTGTTTCATCTACTCCTTTAAGTTCTAGCGGACTCCCTTTAGTAATTTCTCCTTCCTGCAAATAATCTGCTACGGCAGCAGAAACTAGAATCGTACCGGGAATAGCGGCAGCTTGCAACCTTGCGGCAATATTGACACTTGGGCCAATAGCAGTATAATCGGCGCGTTCAGCGCTACCAAACATCCCCACAACAGCAGTACCTTGGTGAATACCACACCGGAACTGTACGCTATTAAGTTTGTCGCTATCGAATACACCTTGCTCTCGCCAGCGCTGGTTCAAGTCAGCTAGTGAGTGGTGCATTGCTCTTGCTGTATTAATGGCACGACGCACTTGTTCGTTAGGGGTTAGTTCTTCCGGCGCTCCATATAAAGCTAAAATAGCATCTCCCATAAATTTATCTACAGTGCCGCCATTGCTAAAGACAACTTTGGTCATTGCTTCTAAATATTCATTTAGCAGCTCTGCAACTCGTCGGGATCTGAGAGTATTTGCTAGCTGTGTAAAACCCACAATGTCGCTAAACAAAACTGTAATTAAGCGTGGTTCTGGGCGCAAATCTAACGTTAAATCTCCGGTTGCGGCTTTTTGCACCAATACAGCAGGCAAAAAGCGCTTTAGCACCGATTCTGTTAGATAAGTATTTAACTCCACAATTCGCCGTTCATTTTCTTTCAACGCTAAAAGATTGCGAACTTCCGCCAAAAGTTCCCGATCGTTGAATGGTTTTGCTAAATAAGCGTCCGCGCCATGTTCTGTACCTTCGATGCGGGTTTCTTCATCTACTTTTGCTGTCAGCAGAATGATTGGTGTTCCTTTCAACGTCTCCTCATTGCGGATCATCTGAATCATCTCAAGTCCGCTCACTAACGGCATCATTAAGTCAGTCACAATCAAGCTGGGTAGAATTTCCTTCGCTCTACTGTGCCCTTCATGACCGTTACGAGCTGTCTGTACATGATAGCCATTACGGCGGAAAATTTCAGATACATAGGTTCGCAAATCGGGGTTGTCATCTACAACTAAAATTGAGTGCTGAGTCTCATGTGCTGAGTCTTGAGTATCAACACTGGGAGAGAGGTTTATTGTAATATCTTCAATATTGTCTGTTGTTGACTCTACTAGTTCTAAATCAGCTAATTCTACGCTAGCGCGGTTTGTATTCAGTTCGGTAGGCGTTTCTAGTACTTGCTGTGCAGGTAAATGAGCATTTCCAGTCACCAGCCATAAACTAAAAGTAGTACCTTCACCATAAACTGATTCTACAGTGACTTGACCGCCATGTAATTCTACTAATTCTTTAACTAAAGCTAAACCCAAACCACTGCCTTCATAGGAGCGGTTTGCTGAACCTTCAGCTTGGCGAAAGCGCTCAAATAGGTGGGGAATTTGTTCTTTAACAATACCAATTCCAGTATCCTGCACTTGTAATATGCAGCGATCGCGCTCAGATTTTAGCCTGACACCGATCGTGCCACCTTCGGGAGTAAACTTCATGGCATTTGACAAGAGATTGTAAACCACCTTGTCAAATTTTTCCATGTCCAAGTACACTGTCGAACATTCATCTAACTGGGTGACGAGATGCAGTCTCTTTTTCTCACAGTAGGGACGAAAAGATTCCACTATTTGGCTGACAAATTCCACTAAATCGCAGGGATGGAAGCTAGGCTGCATTCTCCCCGCATTCAGGCGTTGTAAATCCAAGAGTTGATTTACCAGTCGCAGGAGGCGGCGGGAGTTACGCAGGGCGATCGCACTTTGAGAGTAAGATAATCCCTCACCAGCCGCTACTGCCGACTCTAAAGGCCCTTGAATCAAGGTAATCGGTGTGCGGAACTCATGGGAAATATTTTGAAAAAATTCAGTTTTTTGTTTGTCTAATTCCAGTAAGCGTTCAGCTTGTTGGCGAGTTTTTTGATACAAGTGTGACTGCTGCACAGCGATCGCGGCTTGTGCTGCCACTGCTTTCGCCAAATCGATATCAGATGGCAACCATTGGCGTACTTTTTTACCTTCGTGCAAAGTAATACTACCGATACATTTACCATCAGCCAATAATGGCACAAACATTAGCGATCGCGCTGGCATTTTTAAAGGTAAATCAAAACCCCGCATATCTAAAAGAGAATGGCTTACATTACCAATTACCACAGGTTCATGTGTCTGTAGCATTTGTTGGAGGATGGGATTTTCCTGAATCGATGCTTGAGAATAGGGTAATCGCTGGTTTGATAAGTGATGATTGCTACTTGAATTATTATCTGGGGCTGACGCTCTTAAATTTTCTAGATATTGAAAACTATCATACAAACCCACACATTCAACAAACTTATCTTCCTCTGTCCACAAAGACAAGACGCACCCATCAACTTGTAAAGCTTGTCCCAATTGTTGGGTAATAGCCGCAAAAATATCTTGAGGATCTAAGCTAGAGCGAATCGCGCTAGTAATTGTATTAATCAAGCTCTCTCGCTTGGCAAGGGCACGTACTTGTTCGTAAGCATAAGCTTGAGACAAAGCCAAGGCTGCCTGATCTGCTACCATCAAAACTAACTGCACCTCATCATCGCTCCAGAAGCGAGGAACAGAACACTGGTGCAGTGCTAGTACTGCCATCAGTTCTTGTTGGCAGATCAATGGCACAACTAAACTAGAACAAATGTTAGCAGCAGCAAAAGCTTGCGCCCGCAGACGCAGTTCGGGAGTGTTACCGTGAATGCGCTCATCATCAATCACATCGTGAATCACTTGAACTTCGCGGGTTTCCCACACTGTCTGAGCTAAAAGAGGGAGAGGAGTTGCAGAGGATATAGCGGGTAGAGGGGAAAGACTTACTGCCACTTCTTTTTTGCTCTCCTGCACCTCTGTCTCTTCAGAAAGAGGCTTCTGATAAATAAACCCTTTATCCGCCAACTGCTCATCTTGGAAGGGACGTAGCAGACAAACATCCACCTCCAACATGTGACCCACTGTGTCTACAATTGCTTGCAAAATTTGTCTGTAGTCTAAAGCACTGCGAATCGTATTGGTAACAGTATTCAGCAGCGATTCTTGACGGAGTGTGCGGGTAAGTTCGCGGGTTCTAGCTTTGAGGACATTGTGGGTATCCAAAGCTTGGCGTACCACTGCTTTGAGTTCCTCCGCCTCCCACGGTTTAGTGACATACTTAAATACCTTACCAGCGTTAATTGCTTCCACCAAGTCTTCGACATCGGTGTAGCCAGTTAAAATTATCCGAATAATATCTGGATATTGAGTTGCTGTCAGGCTCAAAAATTCTGTACCGCTCATCATTGGCATCCGCTGATCGGAGATGATCACCGCGATCTCTCCTTCTTGAGCCAGCAGATCGAGGGCCGCAGGGCCAGAGGTTGCCCTTAGCACCTTATAATCACGATAAAAAGTGCGGTAAAGCAAGTCAAGGTTGTCTGGTTCATCATCGACAACCAAAATTTTAGGCTTACTGTTTGCTTGGGATTTCATGCACCGCTTTCCTGCTGCAACGGCAGTCGGATAAAGAATAATCTGATCAGGTAAGGATTTTTCTGAGTCAGGTAAGAGCAGAGCATTTCGACCAATAGGGCTGTTTGGCTACATGACTGCTGAGTGTGGGAGCGTTTACTCACAGTAATTCGTCTCAATTGCTTGTGCCGATTACCGTTTGGGTTGGTGCAGGGTAATTGCTTTCATTGTCAGTTTTAGTGTTATAGAGTCGACGCTTGCTTGCCAAATCTTTTTTCACCTCCTGTGAGCAATGTCTGATAATACATACAGCGCTCATAGCCAGCAGAAAAATCCAGATAAAGCTGCATATTAAGTTTTCCCTCCACAGTTGTTGTAATAACACTTGCAGGTAAATTTTATTTATGGTAGTCATGGTAGAGTCAGCAAAATTAAAACAATAAGATTTAAAGCCAAAGTATACTATTAGACAAATACCTCTTTCTAATTTAGCAATCAGAACTATCATTAAGACAAGTGGTAGTGGTTGGGGAGTTAGAGATTAGGGATTAGGGAACCTTACAGATTCTTGTCACAGTAACTGTACAGCTTACTTCTAGGACTTAGTAGTAAAGTAGTATCAGTGTGCGGTAACTGCAAAAAACAAGTTCAGTACTGTAACCAAGGGTAGTTTGAAACCAGAGTTTGCCAATAGTGTACTTACTTAACAATTTTGGAGATGCTGCTTACAGATAAGTTATGCTATTCCTCTGCCCACTCGCTGAAAGCTCTATCACTTTAGAGATGTTTTTGTGGTAATCAGTTTGAGATTCTGCTTACCTAAAAGAAGGTATGCAATGAATATACTGAGTTTAAATAGATTTATGAAGTTGTAACTCCTAAGCTCGACTTCATCCAAAATTAAGAACTCGGTTTTCTTTATCCGGCAAAAATCCTGGCTTTTTGGCAAATACTTTTCCACGTCACAGATTATCAATGAAGTTAAAAAAGTAAAACTACCGTCCCACAAAGGTTTTAGCGATTGCGATCGCGTTGAAAAAAAATGGATAAAGTCGAGCTAATACTCTTTCAAAAATGCGGATTATAAAACTCCAAACTAAAATGTAAAATTTATTTAATCTACAAGAAAAAGCGAATTAGCAATATTGGTTCAGTTAAATCTCCTCGGCAACTCTATAAGTTCTGATTTAGTTTAAATCTTGTTTTAGGATATTTGAGAAAATTTTTGTTGAATAAAATCAATACTAAACTAGCCTTGAAATATCGGTTTTTTCACCCATACCACCAACAGCCAATCAATCCAGCTTCCTGCCAATTCCAAATTCGTACAGCTACACCTGCTGATTTGATTGGTGTTGCCCAAATTATTACTGAAAGCTTTCATTCCCACAACGGTATATGGGGATGGGCTTTTCCGTTGCTACGTCTGGGTATTTACGAAGACTTAAGGCATCGGATGGCATCACCTGCACCCCGTCATCTGTGCTTAGTTGCCCTTGAAGCTACTACTGGTGAGGCTAATAACTTAGTAGGGAGTGTGGAAATGGGTGTACGCTACAGTAGTGATTCATGGAGCGAGGTTGGTGTAGGTTTTCCTTACTTATCTAATTTAGCGGTTCACCCAAAATACCGTAGACATGGTGTGGCTTCAGGATTACTTACTAGCTGTGAAAAAGTCTCTCGCGAGTGGGGATTTCAAGACTTATATCTCCATGTTTTAGAAAATAACCATCAAGCACGACAGCTTTATTTCAAGCTGGGATATCGAGTGCATAAAGTCGAATCTAATTGGAATACATTTCTTCTAAGACGCTCAAGCCAGATGTTATTGCACAAGCACCTGAGTGCTGATTCCATTCTCTGAGTTTTATTTTGGCAATTGTCAAGTTTTGTATTCCATTCCAATTAATTCAATAAATCTGTAACTCATAGCGGTAATCAAACACAAACTAAGCTAAACCACGTCTACCTTTAGAACTATAATTATTTTGACTCAGAGAAAGCTCAAAACTCAAGCCAGGAGTAGATAATATACTCTTTTTAATAACTCTAGGTTTTCAAATGAACGGGGTTTAATTAGAAATTTAGCCAATATTATCTAAATATCCAGATAAATCCGCTTTGATTTCCAAGATTTACTTGATTTAGCAGGCAAGAGCTAACGATAAAGAAGGCTCTTTGAGTTATACTAAGTTTTTTCACGCAATCAAATAGGAGTCTTATTAAATCAAAACTCAAAGATGTTTGTTAATTTACAAAGCGAGTAAAAAGCTTTTGATAATTTTTTATCAAAAGAATATTTGATTTTAACTTGATTACGAAAAATGCCCTCGTCGCTATAAACAAATTATCTTTTTGGTAAATATTTTTAATATTAAAAAATGTTAACTTTCACGTTTGGGATTTATGCTTAACAAATTTTTTCAAGCATTTGATATAGATGAAAATGGACTATAATGGGAACATAACGCAAAATCGCGTTGAAAGAAATCATTGCTTCCTCATAATAACTTTGTAATTCATATATTCATCTTTATAAAAACTTTAAGAAAACATTAGTATGGTTTACAGACAAATCTAGTTATATCTCATAAAATATAATCACTCAATTACTGAAACAACGCCTATATATTGCTATTTTTAGTTAGATTGACAGAAAGGTCTTGATAATAAAAAAATTCAAAAACTTGATTTGATATAACAGCTAGTTCTGTTTTGAAGTGCATACTACAACAACATTCATTAAAAGTTTAAAAAACATGGATAGCGAACAGCATCGACGCTATCAGACCTCTATGGTATCAACTTATTACCCTGAAACTACTTTCCTTGACTCTGTTGTCATGTCAGACGGAACTGAGCAATCGCAAGGCTCGGATATCCTTACACGTTTGCACAGTGGAGAAGTTTTCATCGTCAATAGTCGTAGGCGAAATGGATTAATACTCTTTAAACGCTACCATGCAGAGTTTGCTGGGCCTGGGGCTGCTGTGGGTGGGGATTACGATTGTGATTGCCAAAGGGCACTGCCCATAGGTAATCTTTCTTTATTAACTCCTGAATCTAATGAAGAACGCCAGAAGGCTTACTTGATTAGGCGACAGTGGATTCGATTGATCAAACAAATTACAGAAAATCCACTGCCTGGGCAACGAGTCCAGAAGATTCTCGATCAATTTGAACAATACTTTCCACCAGAAATAGTGGCTCTTTTGCCGGATGTTGCTTTTGCTCTTTTAGTAGGTGTGCTGCCACAAACAGTTGGAGTAGTACGCCGTTTGGGCAGTGAGGTAAATAGCAGGTTTAATTACTGAGTAAATTGCTAAGATGACAAATTTGCCAAAGCAGCTTTTACTCGATTGACGGTGCGGGCGTTTTCTTCTATCGTTCCAACAGTAATTCGTAATCCTCCGCTAATGTGCCGTACAAGAGTGCCAAGTGTTCTAAGTTTCTGGTGGAAAGTTTTTAAAGCAGCTTCTTGTGAATTAAAGCCATTTGGTTTAAGACGCAGGTAAATAAAGTTGGCAGCACTTGGAGTAATTTGTAGTTTTGGTTGCTGGGATAAAATTTCGATGAGTTTAGCTCGTTCACTCAAGGTCTGGGGAATTGATTCCAGCAAGAGTGTACGATTTTGTAAACCAACTAAGGCAGCTGCTATGGAAAAACTGGGGAGATTGTAGGGTAAGCGAACTTTTTCTAAAATGGCGATCGCTTCGGGATGGGCAACGCAATAACCGATACGGAGAGATGCCAATCGGAAAGCTTTAGAAAAAGTGCGTAATATTACCCAATTAGGATGCTGTGCTAATTCACCTACTAGGGTAGTTTGACTGAATTCAAAGTAAGCTTCATCAATTACTACTAAAATATGGTGTGGCAAGCTTCTTAACCACGCTAACTCTGCCTCAGTTAAGCTGTTAGCAGTCGGCGAATTGGGATGGACTACGAAAACTACGCGAATGGGAGGATTTTGAGTTTGTTCGATCGCCGACTGTGCAGCGCTGATGTCAATTTCAAAATTTGTTTCATTTCTCCCCACCGCCACCACAGGAATGCCCAAAGTTTGCGCCAAAATTCCGTACATTGAGAAAGTAGGATTGGCGACAAGAATTGATCCTTCTCCTCCTAGACAAGTGGCGATTAATAAAGAGCGGATTAGTTCATCTGAACCATTACCAACAGAAATATTGGCAGCAGTAAATAACGATGATGAGAGGTCGGCTGACTGATTAACGTACTGTGCGATCGCATTCTTAAGTGTTTCATGTCCGCCATCAGGATAACGATTTGTTTCAATTACTTGCTGATAAGTCCACGCTAGCTTTTCTTTTAACTCAGGTGGTAAATCGTAGGGGCTTTCATTTGTATCTAACCGATCGAAATGTGTGGCGACAGAATTGGCTGTATCGCTGCTAGGATGAGGTTTATAGGCACTGAATTGGGCTAAATCTGACCGGATGAAGGGAAGCATAGTTTTAGTCATTAGTCATTGGTGAGCCGTGCGGTCTTGGGGAGCCAGTGCGGTCTTGGGGTTTCCCCAAGTGGAGCATCTGGCGTGGTTTCCCCCATGAGCAACTGGTGTTAGCGCAGCGCTAGCGAGCCTGCGAGCGTCACCCGAAGGGTCATTAGTCATTGGTCATTAGTAACTAACATAAGGACAAATGACTCAGAATATTCGTTATGTGTGAGTTTAATATTTTACAGCTTTAAGGTAATTGGCAAAAGAGGTGAATTGCCTGCCAAATTTCTTCCATAACATTACTCAAGGCGTGATCGCTGTCGAGTTCGATTAACTGCACCCAAGGACGCGATCGCGCAAAGTCACGACTAGCTTCGACAGGAATGACTTCATCCTTTTTGCCGTGCAAAATTAGCGTGGGGATAGGACGTTGCAAAAGTTTTTCTTGGTATTGGGCAGCATCTATGACGAAATCGTAACTTAAAGGAATTAATCGCTGCTCCCCATAGTGGTAGACCATGATATATTTTTCTTGCTGCCAACGCTGTACTTCTTCATCTCCTAGCTTGGGCAACCAATGAGATAAAAACCCAAAAGCTGGTGCTAGCAAAACTAAGCGTTGCACTTGCAAATTTTGTTGTCCCAAGTGGGCAGCGGTCAAACCACCCAAACTTGAGCCAATGAGTGTTAGTGGTGTAGAATCATTGCTGAATTCTGCGGCAACTTGCGCGAGCTGACGAGTGATTGTTAATTGGGAAAAATCGCCAGCATTGAGATCGGGAATTTTCAGCTTTGTCTGAATTTGGGTAAAGCGATCGCCTATATCCCGCGCTTTGGCAGATTTAGGACTAGAAGCAAATCCGTGAAGATATATGTAGTCCAAGATTGTTAATAGTTAGGAGTTAGGAGTGAGAAGTTATAAATTTTAAGTTTTAAGTTATCAGTTTATTTTTTCAACTCACAACTCGTAACTCATAACTATTATTACCGCAATGTGACAAATTCCTCTGCGGATGAGGGATGGATACCCACAGTGGCATCAAAGTCTTTTTTAGTTGCGCCCATCTTGACTGCGATCGCCACACCTTGGATAATCTCAGCCGCACTTTCACCTACCATGTGAGCGCCTAGAACTTTGTCGGTGTTACCATCAACCACTAACTTCATCATTGTCTTCTCTTGCTTACCAGTCAAACTGTGATACATGGGGCGGAAGCGAGTACGAAAAATTTTGACTGCATCACCGAGTTTTTCCCGTGCTTCGGCTTCTGTCCAGCCGACTGTCGCAGCTTCTGGGCTAGAAAATATGGCTGTGGGTACAGTTTCGTGACTGAATTCGCGGCGATTATTCCCAAATTCGCTATCGGCAAAGGCGCGACCTTCCCCAATGGCCACGGGAGTTAAATTGATTCGGTCGGTGACATCGCCAACAGCAAAAATATTCGCTTGACTAGTTTGACTATATTCATTGACTGCGATCGCACTTGTGGTAGGGTATCCAGGTCCTTCGATAGAACTAGCGACAATATCAACCCCAGCGTTTTCTAAACCTAATCCATCTATATTGGGAGTTCGACCGGTCGCTACTAAAAACACATCGGCAATTAGTGGTTCTTGGTCATCCCCTGATAAAGTCAGTTTCAACCCTTCTGGGACACGTTCAATTGCTTTCACCACATTATTCTTAATCAAGCGAATTCCGTGGTTCGTCATACCCTCTTCAATTTCTATGCGGACATCTTCATCAAAACCATTCAAAATCTTTTCACCTCTGGTAATTTGTGTCACCTCAGAACCCAAACCGCGCATAATACAAGCAAATTCCGTGCCGATATAACCAGCGCCAATAATGACGATGTGTTTTGGTTGTTCTTTTAAATGAAAGATTTCGTCGGAGGTAATCCCATGTTCCATCCCTGGCAAATCTGGTTTGACAGGACGCCCACCAACAGCAATTAAAATTTTGTCTGCTGTAACTTTACGTCCATCAACTTCTATGGTGTGGGGGTCTACCAATGTAGCGCGACCAGAAAATAGTTCTACTCCGGCTTTTTCCAAGAAGCTTATATGTAGTTGCGATAATCGCCGAACTTCCTTATCTATAGATGTAATGAAATATTCCCAGTCAAACTCAGCATTACCCACTTTCCAGCCATAGCCGGAAGCGTCGCTGAACAGTTCGGGAAAGTGAGAGCCATAGACCATGAGTTTTTTGGGAACGCAACCGCGAATCACACAAGTGCCACCAACTAAATCATATTCAGCGATCGCCACTTTTGCGCCGTAGCTAGCCGCTCGTTTGGAAGCCGCCAAACCTCCAGAACCCGCACCAATTACAAACAGGTCGTAATCAAAAGTCATAAGTTTATGTTCTCTTTAGCAACAAGTGAGTTCCTGGTAACTTACACACAGAACGTGATTGAACTATATAAGGATATCCGGTGAACGCTGTGTAAGTCCTGTCCTTGATTTAATCTAGCGTTAGCAGATGCTATCTGGTCGTAGGGAATATCACTTTTTGCTTTGGCGGCAGTAAAGGCAGTAGTTAACAGTTGTATAGTTCTGCCCCTAATCGAGCATAAGTTTGTGCTACCGCATTAGAGCAACTAAGTTCCACAGGAATTAGACAAAATTATGACAAGACGTACTGCCTTCGGCTTTCGCGTAGCATTTTTTACCCCAATTAGCAATTTTTATGTACTTGGAGAGTCAGTTGGAGTTACGGGTGTTACGGGTGTTACAGGTGTTGGAGTTACGGGTGTTGGAGTTACTGGTGTTACTGGTGTTGGAGTTACGGGTGTTACGGGTGTTGGAGTGACAGGTGTTGGAGTTACGGGTGTTACTGGTGTTACTGGTGTTGGAGTTACGGGTGTTACTGGTGTTACTGGTGTTACTGGTGTTGGAGTTACAGGTGTTGGAGTTACAGGTGTTGGAGTTACAGGTGTTACTGGTGTTACGGGTGTTACGGGTGTTGGAGTTACAGGTGTTGGAGTTACTGGTGTTACTGGTGTTACGGGTGTTGGAGTTACAGGTGTTGGAGTTACTGGTGTTACTGGTGTTACGGGTGTTACTGGTGTTGGAGTTACTGGTGTTACGGGTGTTACGGGTGTTGGAGTTACTGGTGTTACGGGTGTTACTGGTGTTGGAGTGACGGGTGTTGGATCTGTTGAGGTTACGGGTGTTGGAGTTACTGGTGTTACGGGTGTTACAGGTGTTGGAGTTACTGGTGTTACTGGAGTTACGGGTGTTACGGGTGTTGGAGTGACGGGTGTTGGATCTGTTGAGGTTACGGGTGTTGGAGTGACGGGTGTTACAGGTGTTGGAGTGACGGGTGTTACGGGTGTTACAGGTGTTGGGGTTACGGGTGTTACGGGTATTACAGGTGTTGGAGTGATGGGTGTTGGATCTGTTGAGGTTACAGGTGTTGGAGTAACAGGTGTTACGGGTGTTACTGGTGTTACAGGTGTTGGAGTGATGGGTGTTGGATCTGTTGAGGTTACAGGTGTTGGAGTGACAGGTGTTGGATCTGTTGGAGTGACGGGTGTTGGATCTGTTGGAGTGACGGGTGTTGGATTTGTTGAGGTGTTGGGTAATTTCTCAGTTGCAGTTGAGGTGTTGGGTAATTTCTCAGTTGCAGTTGAGGTGTTGGGTGATTTATCAGTTGCAGTTGAGGTGTTGGGTGATTTCTCAGTTGCAGTTGAGGTGTTGGGTGATTTCTCAGTTTGGCCAACTGGTGGAGTTAGCTGCACAAAAGAGGGGTTTTCAATTACTCCCTCGCCTTTTATAGGTGACTGTGCTTTCAAAGCCGCAGCAGTTTCGGCTTGAACACTAGTAATTGCAGGATCGGGCGTAGGCACAGGACTCTGCCTGTTCAAATCAAGTTCCCGAACCATCTGGCTCGTTTCATAAAAATTTCTTAGATCAAAATCATATAATCTCTGAAATTCGCCTTTAATTATAATCACCATTTGTCCTGCTTCCAACACCTGAGTTTGAGAAGCTTTCTTGTTAGAAACTTCAATGCCGCTATTTGTCAGCGCACCCACAATCGTGGTGTCTGTTTGTTGGTCGTAGCGTACAAATAATGCCGATCCACGAATTGCTGCTGCTGCATTTGGTGCTTGTATACGTGTTTGCCCCTTTCCTGGTGGGATGAGCAACAACACAGTCCCATTTGTCAGTTTAAAGTCACGAGTCTTCGGTAAAAATTGAAATAAGGCCTGTTCTCCAACTCGTGCCAAAGAGCCATCATTAAAACGCAAATCTGCGAGAGAAGCTCGACCAGTTGACAGCCCGTCTCCAGGGGTCATTGCATCTAATTTGCGTGCAGGACGTTTCTTCAATTTATCTTTGGGTATCAGTTGTACGATGTTGCGGAGATTTTGAATCTCTGCTCGCGTTAGAGGAGTTATAGCACTTACCCGATTTGGCAAAGGCAGTACTATAAGTCCCCATAAACCAATCACTAATAATGGAAACGATTTATAAAACATAGTTTGAGAAATTTTGACCTTCAACTAATATCATAAAAATTAAATTTTAAGCTAATACTAATTGTTGTAATAGTTTTTTAGGTAAATTAATTTAAATTTTAATTTAGATTTAATGCCTAAAATAGATAACAAGTGAAATAACTGACTCAGATTTGATGATTCTTTAAAACATTCAGTACACATCTATTGTTTTTTTCCTATTTACCTGTTCCTTATCTACGTAAGCAAGTTGATGAATCAAATTGGATTACTAATAACTATATGTATTTAGTTAATTTAACTTTTGCTGGTGAAAATGAAATTGTATTCAATAAAGTTTGTAGCATATTTAAAAGTTAGTATTTGATATAAATAATTAAATCAGAAGTACCTTACACATAATCCTTTATAATCAGTTCAGTTAGAGGCTCATTATTTATGAGGGACAATAACTTGCTAAGGATTTATTGTTAAATTACCCACTAGCTGTATTTCACTAAAATTTAAACAACAATTTATCGGAGCATCTCAGTTTGAGAAAAAATCTGGGTAAAAATCCGAAAAGCAGTAATTTTAGTTTGTAGTTTCAGTATATACCTACAAAGCTAAATATAGATACAATCAACTGTATCTTTGTAGTCGGAACTTCCGATACAGCTTGTGGGTCTACATTTGCCAAATGCAATCAATGCGATCTAACCAGATGCGACTCAAGAACTGGAAAAATTTGTTTTTTTGTATTTTGTTAACGTCCAGTGGTGGAAGCTGGTGTTGCATTAGAGTAGATGCGGCAGAATCTGCAATTACACATGTTTTACATCCTAATCATTTAGCAACTACACAGTTAACTCATGAGCAGTTATGTCATAAGTTGGAGCAAAAAGCAATTAACTCTTTGTGCAAGCTGTCGAGTGAGTCACATACTTTAGACTCTCGGATGCCGTTAAATCTAGCACAGCAAACACCAGAAACGACTCAAATCCCAGATCAAACCGAAGAACCTATAAATACTCAAAAGCAAAATGAACCGCCACAGCTAGAATCTCCGCCAAATAATTTGCCCATATCTCCTTCAGACTCAAAGGAGCAACTATTAAATTTACCTGAGAGAGAGTATCCTCAAAGGCGAGAGAGGTTGATAGAACTGCTACGATCGCCAAAACAACCGTTTGAATCTAATAGCGATCCCGAATTGGGATTGCGGGTGCGGTTACGACCCCTAGAACAACAACCCTTAGAACAACAGCTACCACCACCGACAGAACAACCTGTACCTCAGTTTAAACCTATCGGCTATCTACAAGGACGTGTCGGCTACTTCCAAACGAATAACATTTTTTCCTCAAATGATAATCCCATAGAAGATGGTTTAATTATTTCTGGACTGACACTAGCCTCTACATATTTTCCTTTGGGATCTAAGACTTTTGTAAATGGCTCAATTGATGGCAATCTGATTCGTTATATAAATCAGTCACAATATCATTACAACCAGGTGAGATTCAATCTCAGTATTTACCAGCAGCTATCTCAACGGATGTTTGGAGAAATCAGTTGGAGCAATCAACAGTTATTTTATGCCAACAGCAGCGATCGCCCCGATAGCTTCAAAGCAGGCGATCGCTTTTTAAATGAAAATTCCCTACAGCTATCTTTGGGACGCCGAGATCCCTTAACTTCAAGATTAACCCTAGATAGCTTCTACCAGTTGAATGTAAATTTTGCCGATCCCCAAAGTCGTAATCGGATAATCAATACCTTTTGGGTATCTCTAAACTACTACTTGCAAAAGCCTCTCCAGGTTGGTATTGACTACCAAATGAGTTTATCAGACTTTACACAGCGCGATCGAGAAGACGAATTTTATCGGCTATTCGGACACTTAAATTACCAAATATCCGATACCATTTATATGAATGTCCAGGCTGGAGTAAGTTTAGGTAGTTCAACCGCCGAAAACATTGATTTTGATGGTTGGTTCTTCAGTATTAATTATGGTTTGCAATTAGGTCGGTTTTGAAATTTGTCATTTGTCATTTGTCCTTTGTCATTAGTCGTTTGTCCTTGGTGATTTATCTTTTATTAAAAACTAATGACCAATGACCAATAACTAATGACTATAAATAAGAAATCCAATCACTCCAGCTACCAGCATAAAGCTTACCCTTATTAATATCAGCTAATTCTAAAGAAAGTAAATTCACACAAGCAGTAACGCCAGAACCGCAATATACCAATATTTCTTCGGCTGTTTTTAGCTTTTCCCACCGACGGCGTTGTTCTTCTGGAGGGAGTAGGTAGCCGGAAGAGTCTGTAACTTCTTGCCAGGGATAGTTGACTGCACCGGGAATATGTCCAGCAATTCGATCGATTGGCTCTCGTTCGCCTTGGTAGCGATCGCTCTCTCTTGAATCTACCAATACTACCTCATGGCTATCTTTGCGGCTTTTCACCGCTGTAATATCTACCACCTTTTCTGTTTGTACTTGAGGGACAAACGTACCGATTCGGGGAGGAGGAATAACATTTGTAACAGAATACCCAGCTTTTTGCCATCCAGCCAAGCCGCCATCTAGTACTGCTACTTGCTCATGTCCTAGATAGCGCAACAGCCACCATAGACGAGCCGCAAAGGCAAAGCGCGAATCATCATAAGCTACAACTAAACTTTTTTGGTAATTTACCCCAATCGCTGCCAATTTGTTAGCTATATCATTAGGGTTAGGTAAAGGATGTCTCCCGCCATGCTTACCCACTGGACTGGAAAGATCCTGATTCAAGTCTAAATAATATGACCCCTGTATATGACTTTTTTGATACTGTTGTTGTCCTAGTTGTGGATCGGCTAAAGAAAAGCGACAATCCACAATAACGACTTGCGGATCTTCTAGATGTTCAAACAGCCAAGCTGGCGAAACAACAAATTGGGGACTTGTACTGAGCGAAGCCGTTGGCGCAGCCTCTCGTAGAGAAGTATTGGGCATTAGTCATTATTTAGTTTTTTTGTAAAATGTCAGACTTAGAGAATTTTACACCTAAGTTAACAGCAGATGGTTCTTTCACCTTTGTCTCTCATGAGTTTGGTGAATCCTTTCACAGCCATTCTGGAGCTACACAGGAGAGTTTTTGCAAGTTTGTGGAACCGACTCAACTGGCTACAGCAGCGCAAAAACCGATCTTGCGACTATTAGATGTTTGTTATGGTCTAGGATATAACACGGCTGCTGCTTTGCAAACGATTTGGGACGTGAATCCTAGTTGTTGTGTTGAAGTAATTGGTTTAGAACTGAATCCAGCAGTGCCACAAGCGGCGATCGCTCATCAGTTGTTCGAGAATTGGAACTGTAATTATATTGATGAAATTTTGAAAAAGCTAGCTTTTGAGCATCAAGTACAAACACCTTGCCTGAAAGCGAAGCTACTGATTGGCGATGCTAGAACTACGATCGCGCTAGTACGTCAGTCGGGTTTCTGGGCAGATGCAATTTTCCTCGATCCCTTTTCACCACCACAGTGTCCTCAATTATGGACTGTTGAATTTATTAAACAACTCTCATTGTGTTTACATCCAGATGGTTTATTAGCCACCTATTCTTGTGCTGCTGCTGTACGTACAGCACTTTTGGCTGCTGGTTTGGTGATATCTTCTACCCCACCTGTAGGAAGGCGATCGCCTGGTACCGTGGCAACACATTCTCAAAATGCTAAGTCTAAAGACGACTCCCTACTCACTACCCTTTCAGAAGTTGAAAAAGAACACTTGCTAACTCGTGCTGCTATTCCCTATCGCGATCCTCAATTGAGCGATCCAACTGAAGTCATAGTTAGGCGGCGACAACAGGAGCAAGAAACCTCTTGCCTAGAACCTTCCTCTCATTGGCGAAAAAGGTGGTTATTGGGAACACAAGATAGGGATTTTATGGGAACTAGTTTGTAGTTTGATTACAATATCATACAATATGCTACGTCTATGGACTGCAAGCCTAATTCAACGAGTTTTTACGAGTCAAATAGCTTATCAATATGTTAGTATTCAATATCACATAGTCTATAACAGTAATGGAATATTGCTATAACTAAGTAAGTAAAAGTAAGTAAAAACATTTGTATCTAATGATTACAATGATTACTATAAAAACTTGAAAGTCCAAATCAGATATTTCGATATAAAGAAGCCAAATATAACGCTTTTTGGCGTCAGAAAGCGAAAAAACCTCCGTAAAAAACCTGATTTAACATTTGCGATAATTTATAATACTGAAATTAAAAGCAAAAAATTTGACAACAAGATACATCTTGTTCGTAACATAAAAGATACATGCTGCGAAAAATCCCATCGCCAGCTTGACATCATGCATAATCCATATCGAAATTCTGACTCAGATACAGTCGAATCTTAAATTTGTTTTTAAAATCTGACACTGTTAACTAACTTGTGCAAAAACTTGGAGTGTCTTTGTGATTCAATGGAAATCCAACCATACAGGCTTTACAGAAAAAATTGTTAATGGATCAAACTCTATTAGCACAGTGAAGAGTATCGGTTCAAATCATGCCGTGGAATCGCAAAATGCGGAAGGTTATTCTTTAGGCTTATCTCAAGGAGACCTGATGCTTGAAGATAGACAAGCAATATCTTCTTGGATAAAATCTGATGTTAATTATGATGATTCATTGGTCTCTAGAACACTACAAGCCAAAGGTTCTAAAGTGAATGGGTTTGATTTAGATCCGCCGAAGGTTTTAGTAGTTGACGATCATGCCGCCAGCCGGATGACTGCTGTTGCCCTTTTGGGGATGGAAGGATATGAGGTGATTGAGGCGGACACTGGGTCTATTGTTGTGGGATTGGTAACTCAAAAACAACCAGATTTGATTTTGCTGGATGTGATGATGCCAGGAATGGATGGATTTGAAGTGTGCCAATTGCTTAAACAAGATGAGCAGACTAGACTAATCCCAGTAATTTTTATTACAGCGTTAAATGACAGGCGATCGCGCATTCGGGGAATTGAAGTTGGGGCAGATGATTTTCTCACCAAACCCTTCGATCGAGTGGAACTCGCAGCGCGTGTAAAGTCCTTGGTGCGGCAGAAGCGTATGAACGAAGATTTAGACCATGCCGAACAAGTACTGTTTTCCATTGCCATGTCTATCGAAAGTCGCGATCCTAATACAGGCAACCATTGCGAACGTCTAGTAAAACTGGGGCAATTTTTTGGTGAATACCTCAACCTCTCACGCTATCAAATTCGAGATTTAAGGTGGGGTGGTTATCTCCACGATATTGGTAAGGTGGGTATTCCCGATGCTGTGCTGCTAAAAAAAGGCAAACTCACCCCCGAAGATTGGCAAATTATGCAGCAGCACGTTTTGATTGGAGAAAAAATCTGCCAACCACTACGCAGTATGCGCGGTGTAATTCCGATTATTCGTCATCACCACGAACGTTGGGATGGTTCAGGCTACCCGGATCGACTCAAGGGAGATGATATTCCTTATCTAGCGCAAGTATTTCAGTTAATTGATATTTATGATGCCCTAACCAGCGAACGACCTTACAAAAAAGCTTTTACTTCAACAGAAGCCCTTTTAGTGATGCAAGAAGAAGCTGATTCTGGTTGGCGTAACCCCAAACTAATGCAGCAGTTTGCAGAGTTTATTTGCTCTTGTCAGGAAAATGGGAAGAGTGGGGAATAGGGAGTAATGATTTGTAGCTGCTGTAATGAACGCTAATTTGCACGATCGTAATCTCTGCTTTTGAGGAGTGAAATTATACCGACTCTAGAATTCTGGCTCCTTTAATATTTTCAGTCTTCTATAATTAGCTGGTATGATTTGAGCCGAGATTTTAAAGTACTAACAGCATTAATCACATTTCACTGATAGCTGATAGCTAATTATGGTAGTTGTAGCAATTTTAGCGGCGGGACGCGGCACACGGATGAAATCACGCTTACCCAAGGTTTTACATTCTTTGGGTGGGCGATCGCTAGTAGAGAGAGTTCTCGAAAGTATAGAACCACTTTCGCCCTCACGGCGAATCGTGATTGTGGGATATCAATCTGAGGAAGTGCAAGCCGCCATGCACTCGATTCCCAGTTTGGAGTTTGTCGAACAGACTGTGCAATTAGGGACAGGTCATGCTATCCAGCAATTACTTCCTCACTTGGAAAATTACACAGGAGATTTACTGGTACTTAACGGCGATCTACCGTTAATACGCAGCGAAACTCTTCTTCAGATGTTACAAACTCATGTCCAAAATCAAAACGCTGCCACTATTCTCACCTCGCATCTACCCGACCCTACAGGCTACGGGCGCGTTTTTTGTAACGATGAAAATATTGTGCAGAAAATGGTCGAACACAAGGATTGTACGCCTGCTCAACGAGAAAATCAGCGGATTAACGCTGGAGTTTACTGCTTTCGCTGGCCAGATTTAGCAAAGGTGCTTCCTCACCTCCAGGCAAACAATGCCCAAAAAGAATACTATCTTACCGATGCTGTGACTCAGGTAGGACAAGTGATGGCAGTGGATGTGGAAGATTACCAAGAAATTCTTGGCATCAACGATCGCTTGCAACTGGCAGCAGCATCCGAAATTTTGCAAAAACGAGTCAAGGAAAAATGGATGCTGGCGGGTGTCACCCTCATCGACCCCACAAGTATCACCATTGATGAAACAGTGGAATTGCAGCCGGATGTAATTATTGAACCCCAAACTCACCTGCGGGGAAATACGGTAATTCAAACAGGAAGTCACATCGGGCCGGGGAGTTTAATTGAAAATAGTCAGTTAAGTGAAAATGTCACAGTGCAATATTCAGTAGTCATAAATAGCACCGTGCAGGCCGGAAGCCGAATTGGCCCTTATACTCATTTGCGCGGTCAGGTACAGGTGGGTGCTGGTTGCCGTGTGGGGAATTTTGTGGAACTGAAAAATACGCAATTAGGCGATCGCACCAATGCAGCCCATTTGTCATATATAGGTGATACTGTTGTCGGCAGTCGGGTGAATATTGGTGCTGGTACAATTACTGCCAACTATGACGGCGTAAAGAAACATCGTACCAAAATAGGCGATCGGACAAAAACTGGCGCCAATAGCGTTTTAGTGGCTCCGCTCACTTTGGGAGATGATGTCTACATTGCAGCTGGTTCTACTGTGACAGAAGATGTGCCTGATGATTCTCTGGTAATTGCCCGTAGTCGTCAGGTGGTGAAACCCGCTTGGCGAAGGAAAAATGTTGAAAATGAAACCACAGATCGACATAAATAATTCATCGGTGTTAATCGCGCTCGATCTGTGGTTTTAGACTAGAAACCACGATTTTTGCTAGATGTCTAATCTAGCTAGATTAGTAGTATAGCCAAAATCTCAACACATAACATACATGGAAGAACTGCTAGAACTTAGGCAATTTCTAGAACAAGGCAAAATCCATGAGGCGTTGCTGTTGGTGGATGAGTTAGAAGAAATGAGCCTCAGTGACAAAATCAATAAAATTGATAGTTATGGTGTGATTCTGCTCATCCATTTAATTAAACAAATGGCCGAAAAACGTTCTACTCGCTCTTGGGATGTTTCAATAGAAAATACAGTGCGGGAAATCAACAAAATAAACAAGCGCCGCAAATCCGGTGGCTTTTACTTGAATCAAGCAGAATTAATCGATATTCTAGAACAAGGATATCAAGTGGCACTGAAAAGAGCGGCGCTAGAAGCTTTTGAAGGGCGTTATGAAGCCGAACAATTAGCTGCAATGGTTGACCAGCAAGAAATTTTAGCCGAAGCGCTGAAACTGATTCAACAATAGCCGATCAGTTCGTTGCCAGTCCATTCCAAAGTATCACCAATTTTTTCGCCATCGTGGTAGGCGGCGAGTAAGATTTCGCTAGTTTTCCCCCAAGCGATCGCTCCACTAGCATCTAAGGCGATCGCTCCCAAATCGCGTTTGTTCTCGTGGGCTTCCCCAAAGGAACGCTGCATTGCCTCCTTCAGTGACATCCCATCAGTGACACGTACCACAATCCGTGCGGCTAAACACTCATCGATAATATCTTCACCAATGCCAGTACAGCTAACACCAGCATTACTAGTAGCATAATTACCTGCTGGCATCGCCGAATCACTTACCCTACCAATCCGCTCAAATCCCTTACCACCAGTAGAAGTGCCAGCAGCTAACTTACCAGATGCATCTAAAGCTACTACACCGATGGTACCGCGTCCGGCATTGCTGGTTTCTAGCAGTTCGGGTTCTGCTACTACGCCTGCCATTGCGCTTTTAAAATTATCCTGGCGCTCTTGTATCCACTCTTGTAACCGCAAATCAGTTAAAGCGTTATAGCTGGGAATTTGCATTTCTCGCGCCAACTCAGCCGAACCGAAATCTGATAGCACTCGGTCTGGGGAGCTTTGTAAAAATTGCGCTAAATCAATCGGATTTTTCACCCGCGAGATATTAATCACACCACTAAACCGCCCTGATGCACCATCCATCAGAGAAGCACTCATACGGATTTGTCCATCGGATTGCAATACTGAACCAGTACCAGCATTAAAACGGGGGTTGTCTTCGAGCATTAAACAACCCTGCACCACTGCCTCTGAGGCAGTTGCTCCTGACAATAGCAGAGAATAAACTTCTTCTATTACTGTATGGAGCGATCGGCGCACCGCCTCTAATCCTCCTTTACCGTGGAGAGAACTACCAGCCCCGCCATGAATAATTAATTTAGGTTGCACCTGTAACTCCATTAATCTCTTGCGCTATTTGCGTCTGTATCGCGGTTGGTTTCATTTTGAGCTTCAGAACGGCGACGACGACAACGTTCTGAGCAGTATTTCACATCGTCCCAACAATCTTGCCACTTTTTACGCCATGTGAAAGGACGTTGACATACCGGACAGATTTTTGTAGGTAAGTCAGATTTAGAACGAACACGTCCCATATAAATACTGTGTAAATGAGAATTTCATTTCTGAGGGAGATGGAAGATAATTATAACCAGTTTGCTACGAAGGCAGGATAAATTCGACGAACAAATATATTGTCAATCTATCCTTAGACTTATTTGCAACATCTATTCTAAAAAGAGAGAGGCTTTAAATCTTACTATCCTTCTTTTTTAGGGACTTGCAAAAAATAAATTATCCTAAACTATTTTTAGATTTGTAGAGGTGCAAGGACTTACATTGGTGTCAACTTAAGGTTAAAGCTTTTAGCAGTTTATCTCATTGGCTGTCGGAGAGTGGGAATGTTTAATGAGAGGCAGCATTTCTAGCCTCTGACTGGAAACGAGATATTAAAGGAGTTTTAGCTGAAGTTTACTGATACCAATAAAGGACATGAAACACCCCTGATGGGTTAGGGCAAGGAAGGCTGTTTCATGTCCTAAAAGGTGCTGATTTAGAAACGTTTTAAGCAAAAAATCAGGTGAATCAAAAATCTGATTGCACAAGAAAATAGTGATGCCTTCTCCTGTCAGAGACGCTTCTCTTCCAGAGACGCTAACGCGAACGCAAACGGCAAGGCTTCTCTACGAGAGGCTACGCCAACGCTAACGCATTGAAATTGACTCTTTGAGATAGTAATTTTTCGATTACTAACTTCCCCGCATTTACTGCCTATAGGACTCGTATTTGATTGCCTGAAAAAACTCAGTACACATTTATTCCTTCTTCCCTATTCCCTATTCTTCTCCAAATCAAAGTGGATTCCTACATGTTGTTGACAATATCCTTAATAGCTCGAATGAAATAGGCTTGGGATTAGGGGGATTAAAAGTCCTTAAACTCATATCGAAACACTTTTAAAACGACCTCTAAATACTAGACGTTGTAAATAGCTTGATAGTACATAGCAAAGTACTTTCCAAAAAAGTTTTTCATCCTATATAGTGTCAGTAACTTGATAGTAGAATGTTTTTTACTTTGCAAAAGAAAATTTACGTAAAACTACTATTCATCGAATTCTAATAGTGCTATTCTTTGTATGCCACTAAAAAACAAGTTGTAGTGGTACGACCACAAACAAGTTGACCTTACTAATTCTTAGGAAAGTAAAATCATGATTATCAACGATCTTTCTCATGTAGAAACCGTTCTTGAAAATGAGAATGTTCAAGGTGGAATAGCTTTTGCAGATGCTAATTCAAAAGCATTCGCTTTTGGTAAAAACATCGCTATCACCAGCATTTCTACTAGCACCGTTGCTGTCTCCAAGAAATACAGCCTATCTGCTAGTGTCGGTTCATCTAGTTCTTCTGCTGGCTAAATATGCCTTAGTCCTACAGTGTACTACAGTGCATTTTAGATAGAAAAATTGCTGAAAGTTCTCAAAAACTTTCAGCAATACGTTCGTTTTTCAAAGAGAGCTTTTTTATGGAACGATTAAGAATTTTCGATCTCAGTTTTTGTGAAGATGAAGCTTCCGATCTTAGTCAAGTACAAGGGGGAGTTGCATCTGCTTACGCACGTAGTTATTCCACTGCTAAGAAGAGCAGTTATAAAGTAGACAAATCCGGTATTTCCGCTGAGATTTCAGGTGCTCTTAGTGCCGCTCTTGCTGGCGCTATTACTGATGGTGATAAAGCTATTGCATCTGCCAATACATCTGCAACAGCTTCCTAAAGCTTGCATAACCAGATTGTAGGTAACTTTTATGGGCAATGTCCATAAAAGCTTCTTATAAATATTTCTATACCTCTATCTTATACCACATAGTAGTATAAGACAGTAGGTAAAAGTGACACTTCAACGTTGCTCACTGACCATGCTTGTTTTTGAGTTCAAAGCTTCTGAAAAGTCAGCCCAGATAACAGCAATAGATAATGCAATTCTGCCTGTAAAAACTCATTAAAAATAGCTGTATTTGGCTATAGATGAATGTTAAAAATACAGTTAAAAAAGATTTGCATAAATTATTGAATTGATCGTGCTGTATTTGCAGGTAACTTTCCTTTTACTAATGAACTTAACTCAATGGTAAGACTTACCAGTGGAGAACAAGCATGGTCTTCTATCTCTTGGTTTTATGACAACTGTAAAAAGGGTACTCTGAGTTTAAAACCATTCATTTTTATAGCTATTTATTTGTATTTATTTAATGCTTATCTGTCAGGGTGCAAAATCACAAAATCATTTGCATACCTAATGACTTAGGGTTCCCATAAATCAATTTTGTACCGATCTGAATGGAATGCTAAGTAGGTAGCCGAGAAACCCGAAGAAATAAAACCTCGTTCTGCTAGAACTCGATCGATTCGATTTGTGATAGTAAGGGTAACTATATAAGTAGGTCGGCGTAAATAATTATTGTTGGGCTAAGGCAGGGGACAGGGGACAGGGGGAGAAAGAGTTTAAGTCTTATTTACTTTTCTTTACATTGGTTGATTTTATTACACCGACTTACTTATACCAGTTCAATTAATGATTGCAACACATCCTTGGGTAAAGACGCGATGAATCGCGTCTCTACAAATAGTCTATTTGTCGCATTATTTTTTCAAATTGGTATTACTTGCCCCATTTGCTTACCCTGAAGACTTGGTAGTATCAGCTTACCCGTTTGAGCAAACTCCTGAAAACAAAATATTTTTGAGAGATGGCTTAAACACAAAGACGCAAAAGCACTCCCTGCGCCTTTGCGTCTCTGCGTAATATATTCCTTACTACACCATCTCAGACGAAGCCTGCACTACCGGTTGCGGCTGTGGCTGGAACATGAATAACGAGTAAACAACGTCTCGGCGGATGTTAACCATCATATCCAAGAACAATTCATACCCCTCGCTCTTATACTCAATGAGCGGGTCTTTTTGCCCATAACCACGTAATCCCACCGATTCGCGCAAGGCATCCATTTGTTGCAGGTGTTCCCGCCACAGAGTATCAATGCGTTGCAAGATAAAGAAACGTTCCGCTTGGCGCATCAGTCCGGGTTGAACTTGGTCAATCTGCGCTTCTTTGAGATCGTAAGCAATTCGTACCTGTTCGTGGAGGAAGGCTTTAATCTCGTTGACTGTAATATCTTCTAATTGACTAGCTTGTAAATCCGCTAGCAGATAGACGAATTCTTTGACTTTCTCAACCAACTTTTCTAACTCCCACTCTTCCGAGGGTAAGTCTACGTTGATATAGTAGTCAACGATGTCATCCATCGTTTTTTCAGCGTATTTAATCACCTGTTCTTTCAAATCTTGACCTTCTAAAACTCGGCGACGTTCAGCATAAATAGCACGACGTTGATTATTCATCACCTCGTCATACTCAAATACCTGCTTCCGAATGTCATAGTAGTAGGTTTCAACTTTTTTCTGTGCGCCTTCCAAACTCCGGGTAAGCATTCCAGATTCGATGGGCATATCTTCTTCCACTTGGAAAGCATTCATTAACCCAGCGACGCGATCGCCACCAAAAATCCGCAGTAAGTTATCTTCTAAACTCAGGAAGAATCTTGTGGAACCAGGGTCGCCTTGTCGTCCGGCACGTCCGCGCAACTGGTTATCAATCCGGCGTGATTCGTGGCGTTCTGTACCAATGACGTGCAAACCACCGAGTCCTACTACTTCATTATGCTCTCGGTCGGTAAATTGTTCGTATTCCTGCTTAATTTGCTTATAAGCTTCCCGCAATTTCTGAATCACAGGGTCATCAATGGGAGCTTTTTCTGCGGCTACAGCTACCTTGTCTTCAGCTTCCAGTTCCGGTAAACTGCGTTCACCATACTCACGCACGGCAATTTCTACTGCATCTTTGAGTAGTTTTTCTGTTTCTTTTGTCAACTGAGTCGGGAAAATTTCTGGCGAAGCTCGCCAAGTTTTGACTTTTTTACCAGGGACAAAGCCTTGACCACCACCATGTCCTGTAGGCAATCCGGCTGCTCTTTGCACGCCAAAGGCATCTTCATCTTCTGGCATGACGATCCGGGGCATAAAGTATTCTCGCAGCTTCAGACGCGCCATATATTCGGAGTTACCACCCAAAATTATGTCTGTACCTCTACCAGCCATATTGGTAGCAATAGTAACAGCACCTTTTCGTCCAGCTTGGGCGACGATTTCCGCTTCACGTTCAACGTTTTCCGGTCGGGCGTTAAGTAATTCGTGAGGAATTGCCAATTCCTTCAATAGCCGACTGAGAAGTTCGGATTTTTCTACACTAGTGGTTCCCACTAAGACAGGTCTGCCGAGTTGGTGCATTTCGGCACATTCTCTGGCGATCGCCCCCCACTTGCCTGCTTCTGTCTTGAACACCATATCAGACAAATCTTCGCGTCTGCGATCGCGGTTGGTGGGAATTACCGCAACTTCAAGTTTGTAAATTTTTTCAAATTCTGGTTCTTCGGTTTTTGCTGTTCCTGTCATTCCACCGAGTTTTGGATACAGCAAAAACATATTTTGGTAAGTAATTGTCGCGAGAGTTTGAGTTTCTGGCTGAATCTCTACGCGTTCTTTCGCTTCAATGGCCTGGTGTAATCCATCACTCCAACGCCGCCCAGCTAATACTCGACCAGTAAATTCATCCACAATTACTACTTCACCGTTGCGGACGATGTAATTTACATCTTTGAGGAAAAGTTCCTTGGCTTTAATTGCATTGAAAATGAAGTGCGCCCAAGGATCTTCTGGGTCAAATAAATCTGTGACTCCTAAAAGATTTTCCGATTCCGCAAACCCTTCATCTGTCAATAGCACGTTGCGAGCTTTTTCATCCACTTCGTAATGCTCGTCTTTTTTGAGTGTGAATGCTATTTCAGCAGCTTGCAGATATTTTTCTGTAGGTCTTTCCACCTGCCCAGAAATAATCAGTGGTGTCCGCGCCTCATCAACTAAAATCGAGTCCACCTCGTCAATTACGCAATAATTAAACGGGCGTTGTACCACATCTGCCATTGATGTCGCCATGTTATCCCGCAGATAGTCGAAGCCGACCTCGCTGTTGGTAACATAAGTGATATCGCAGTCGTAGTTTTTCTGGCGTTCACTAGGAGTCATGCTTGACTGAATTAGCCCCACACTCAGCCCCAAAAACCGATGCACCTGTCCCATCCATTCAGCGTCCCGACGAGCTAGGTAATCGTTTACGGTGATGACGTGTACACCTTTACCAGTAAGGGCATTTAAGTAACTTGGCAAGGTGGCGACTAGTGTTTTACCTTCACCAGTTTTCATCTCGGCAATTTGCCCCACGTGCAAAATAATACCACCAAGGAGTTGGACATCAAAATGCCGCAAGCCTAATACTCGCCGTGCTGCTTCCCGAACAACGGCGTAAGCTTCTGGCAATATGTCATCTAGGGTTTCGCCTTTAGCGAGCCGTTGTTTAAATTCGACGGTTTTACCTTTTAACTCATCATCGGAAAGAATCTTAATTTCTTCCTCTAAAAGGTTAATTTCAGTAACAGAAGGTTGGTATTTTTTAAGCTTACGAGCGTTGGGGTCGCCCAACAAAAGTTTTAGCATGGCAGGTTATAGAACTGAATCAAGGGGGATGGGAATTAAAGGATCGGCATTGATTATAAACATTTAACCCAGTCCAAACGTCTTGGTCGTGGATGGGTGTGAAATGAGAATTACCTCAAAAGCAGGATAAAAACTAGCCAATCATTTAATAAACTGATTGGTTTGAACTCTTATCTTATATTTACTCTTTCTTCATAGTATCATTTTGCCTCCAGATGGGGCCAGAGAGGGTGTGGGGGAATAGAGTTAGGAGTTAAGAGTTATGAGTTATGAATTTTTAAACTCCTCATTTCTAACTCCTCACGCCTCACTTCCACTCTGCTGTCAGGCGGCGGAAATTGTAATCATTAGCACTGGGATGACAGCTGACACAGCTGCCAACCTGAATGGGACGTGGTAACTCAACTCCTGGATGCAAAGCTTTGAAATAACGCGAGTTGTTGAGGCGATATGGTGTTTCTTCATCGTCTAGCTGCACGCGGGAGAAAGTCGAAAGATATTTCCACACTAAGATGCGTTGCGGATCGACTAAAGGCTGGAGTTGTGCGCCGTAGTGCTGCGAGTCTTGCAGGATATTTTTCCAAGTTTGGGTAGGTAAAACGGCTGGCGGTATGGCAATGTGACATCTGGAGCAGTTTTCTAAATAAAGTTCTTGCCCCAATTGGTATTGTGCAGGTACTACGTCAACAGTGCCAATTTCAGCGGGAGGAGTCGCACTTTGGGCGTTAGTTGCCAAAGCTAGAAGCCAGCCCATAGCTAAACTCCACGTTATAATTACCAGAAGTAAACCGAAAAATTGGCGTTTGAATTCACGTTCGGCGCTTGGCTGTAGCGCTTGGCGTTGACGTAGCCCACCGTAGGTATCGCGGATTTTGCGCTTAACAAAAATTGACATTCCTCACATTCCCAAATATTTAAAAGTGGCGCTTGTGCTAATCATAAGACTTACGCAGTATCGGCAGTGTTTCAAATTTTGTGTAAGTGGTTTTGTCAAGCAACACATCTTTTATATTGACAACAGTAATATAAATATCTATTTAGCGCACTACTGACTATGCAAGGAAAAATATTTTAGTAGTTATAACCTGACTCACTAGAAAAATTAGCCACAATATCTCGGATTTCATTTGCACCAATATCTTCTCGGTCAGAATTGGAATAAATCGTTAGTAGCAAAATACTTGTAGGTGACTCAAGTTGATAAATCAATCGGTATCCAGCACTCTTACGTTTTTGGATACTACTGTTACGAACTCTCAGTTTGTAAACAATACACACCTCACCAATGTGCGCGTGCGAGTCATGTCTGACTCTACTGACGCAAAATGAACCATAAAAGCGCAAAAAAATATTTTACCCAGCAAAAAATGCAGTTACCGCCACCTGGGATAGCTGTTTTTTAGATCGTCAAAATCATTTTACATTAAGGAATAGAAACCGATCGCAATAATCGCTCAACAACAGTTCTTGAATTGCGCCCTCCTCTAGGAATAAGTCGATGGCACAGAACATAAGGGACAAGAAATTTCACATCATCGGGAATGGCATAATCACGCCCTAATAGAAAAGCTAACGCTTGGGCAGCCCGTTGTAATGCTAATGTGCCACGGGGACTGACACCAAGGGCGATTTCCTCATCTTGACGTGTTGCCCGTACCAATTCGAGAATGTATTGTTGCAAGGAAGTTGCTACTTTTACTTGAGAGCAGAGATAACGCAATTCCTGTACTTCTGCCAAGGTAATACAAGGCTGCAAATCAGCAACTTTGACACCATTTTGGAGATTTTGTAGCATCAGGAGTTCTTCTGCTTCAGAAGGATAGCCCAAACTCAGCGACAACATAAACCGATCCATTTGTGCTTCCGGCAGGGGAAAAGTACCTTGATACTCGATAGGGTTTTGAGTAGCAATTACAAAGAAGGGCTGAGGAACTGCACGAGATACACCATCAACTGTTACCTGATGTTCCTCCATAACTTCCAATAAAGCTGACTGAGTGCGGGGTGTGGCGCGGTTAATTTCATCAGCCAATAGCACATTAGTAAAGACTGGCCCAGGAAGAAAAGTAAATTCGCCGCTTTTTGGGTTCCAGATGTTGGTGCCGGTAATATCAGTTGGCAGTAAATCGGGAGTGCATTGTAGCCGTTGAAACTTGCCATCCAGCGAGCGAGCTAAGGATTTAGCGAGTAGAGTTTTACCAACACCAGGAACATCTTCTAAGAGAGCATGGCCACCACCTAGCAATGCTACTAGCACCAAGCGTATTGCCTCAGCTTTGCCAACGATGGTAAGAGCCAGATTTTTTGTTAAAGCGTCGATTTTTTCTCTCATGCGTTGTAGGGAATGGGGAGTGGGGAGTGTGTAATGGGGAGTTGGGAGTTGGGAGTTAGGAGTTGGGAGTTAGGAGTTAAGAGTTATAAGAATTCTTCCCTAATGCCCAATGCCCAATTTTCCTAAATACATTGTTCCCACTCAGAACTCCTAACTCTGCCAATTTTAGATTTTGAATTTTGAATTTTGGATTGAAATAAAAATCTAAAATCTAAAATCCAAAATTGAATGACTCCAAACTCCTAACTCTTAACTCCTAACTTTTAACTTTCCGCTCCAGCACTCAAAACTTCTCTAGCAACAACACAGTCAAGTTGAATTTGTGTTTTCAGGGCTTCGAGAGAAGGAAATTTTTGTTCGGGGCGCAAAAATTTAACTAGTTGCACAACCAGTTTTTTGCCATACAAATCACCAGACCAATCGAATAAATGTACTTCCGCAGATGAATAAGTACCGTTTACAGTTGGACGATTACCGATATTCATGACGCCCAAGTTCTCACTAGGAACAGTATCAGATGTTTCACCAAGAGTGAAAACACGGACAGCGTAGACTCCTTGGCGGGGCAAAAACTTTTCTTTTGGTAGTTGGAGGTTAGCGGTGGGAAAGCCAATTGTTCTGCCCAATTGTTGACCTTGAACGACATCACCAAGGAGGGTGTAAGGGCGTCCTAATAACAGATTTGCGTTTTTGATGTCTCCCTGCTCAAGGTTTTGGCGGATCAATGAAGTGCTAATACGGGCATCTTGAGTCGGAGTAGTACTGACGCAACTGGTTTGGGTGGACGAATCACCTGTATAAGTTTGTAAGGGAACGATGGTAACGGGAATATTGTGCTTGGCGGCGAGTAATTGCAAATCTTGAGCAGTACCACTGCGCTTTTCGCCAAAACAAAAATCTTGCCCGATGCTAATTCGTTGGCATCGCAGTTGTTGCACGAGAATTTTTTCGACAAATTCTTCGGGGGTTAACGCAGACAATTCTTTGTCAAAGGGTAGTAATACCAGTTGTTCTACCCCAAGCGATCGCAATTGTTGGACTTTTTCATCCAGTGGCGTTAACAATGTCCGGGGTTGCCCTGTAAAGAACTCCTGTGGATGGGGGTCAAAGGTGACAACAGTTGAATAGGTATATTCTTGTGTCAGTTGATTTCCCTTTGAGTGCGGATTACTAGCTCCTGACAAGTGACCACCAGTGTGCAAGACTGGTTGAATTACCCTTTGATGACCAAGATGAACGCCATCAAACTTGCCAAGGGCAACAGCAGTCGGCGTTAGTAGCCCAACGCTAGAAAAAGCAACCCGCACAGAACACCCATTTTTAGACAAATTTAGCACGTGGATTCTGAGATTTTAGGTTTATTTTAGCTCTCAGCAGGAAGCTACCCTATAGTAAACCGCCTTAAGGAGGACAGCTTTTGTAGTACCAATTTGTCATTTATCCTTTGTCCTTTGTCCTTTGTCATTTGTAAATAACCAATGACCAATGACCAATGACCAATAACCAATGACCAATGACCAGTGTGTCCTCCTGTTGTCGCCCTAATCCTGTGGTCGGCGTGACAATTCTGGGCAGCGCTGTCTCACCGTACAGCCAACAGGGACGCTCTGGCGCTGAAAGCCTCTGATCACCAATCTAATCTAAAATCTCTAATTCCTCCGATCGCAATCTTTAGGTAGAAAACTTGCTAACAGGAAAAGATTCTGATAAGACAACTGAGGTTGGAACCTGAAGTACCAATCCTTCCCGTGCCATAATCGCACCAGGAAATTTTTCAGCGGCTTCTTTGCCTACACGATCCAAAAAATCGTCATCGTGCGCTGGGTCGTGATGGTAAATCACCAGAGTTTTGACGTTAGCGGCTTGTGCCACTTTTACAGCTTCTTGCCAGGTAGAATGTCCCCAGCCAATTTTCGGGGATTTTGGCGAGTGGTATTCCTCGTCTGTGTAGGTAGAATCGTAAACCAGAATGTCAGCATTACGAGCTAACCACAGCACATTGTCATCAAGTCGATCGGGAAAATGTTCGGTATCAGTGATGTAAGTAGCAGCACCACCACGCCAGTTGACGCGATATCCTACAGCTTCACCTGGATGATTTAAAGGTGCTGTTTCTACAGTAACTTCATCAATGTGGATTGGTTGCCCCGGTCGAATGTCGTAGAAATTTAAATTGGCTTGCATAATCTGCAAGGGTACAGGAAAGTTCGGGTGCAACATTTGATCGTTGAGGCGCTGTTCTATGGTAGAACCATCAGGTGCGATCGCGCCGTAAATATGAAAGTCATTCCCCTTTACAAACCCTGGCGTAAAGAAGGGAAAACCTTGCATATGATCCCAGTGAGAGTGGGTAAAAAATATGTGAGCTTCTAACGGCATTTGGCGCAACAGAGATTGCCCCAAAACATGTAGTCCCGTGCCAGCATCGAAAACTAAGCGTTTATCGCCCGTTTGCATTGATATGCAAGGGGTATTACCGCCGTAACGAACAGTGTGTGGCCCTGGGCTGGGGATGCTGCCACGAACGCCCCAAAATTGTACGGTAAATTGATTCTCTATCCTAGACATGGGTGTTGCTTGCTGGACTGAGCGGGCGATAAATGAAAGAATTGTTACTTATTTTGTCTAAGTTTATGCTGTCTCTCCAATTTTGCTAGAGGGAGGATTTCTTGGTAAAACAGCATATCCTGTTTCTGGCTGATTGTGTAAATGTGAATGAAATACGTCTGTTAGAATTTTCCAGGTTTTGAGGTGAATGTGTATCGGTTATTTCAAGAGTGCCCCTACGTTATAGCCTACATTTTTCCGTGATGCATTTGAATAACCTCATTTTTGTCCCGATCAATCAAATGATTTAAGGAAAATTGAATTCCCACTCCGATAATTTCTCTAATCCAGTTGCGTAAGTAAGATTGTATTGTAACGGAGTAATACTGATGTAATTTTTACGTACAACTTCCACATCTGTAGGTACATTTTGAGGCAGATTTAATCCGCTTGGGGGTTCTACATCCTCAATTACCTCTCCAGTTAACCAGTAGTACGTTTTTCCACGAGGATCGACTCGTTTGTTAAACACATCAATGTAATGCCGTAATCCTTGACGGGTGAGAGCAACTCCGGCAATTTCTTCCCATTTGACCGCAGGAATATTGACATTGAGCAACATTAAATCTGGCAGCGGTTTTTGGGCTAACTGGTCTACGAGAACTGTGGCAAACTTAGCAGCAGCTTGAAAATCTTTAGATGTATGACTCATCAGACTCAGCGCTATGCTGGGAATACCTTCAATTAGACCTTCCATTGCCGCAGAAACAGTGCCAGAATACAGAATTTCTGTTCCCAAATTCGCACCTTGATTAATACCAGAGAGAACCAAATCCGGCGGAGTTTCCAGCAAAGCCCACAGCGCCAATTTGACGCAATCTGAAGGTGTACCATCACAAGCCCAAGCTTTGACAGCAGGATGAAAAATCTCTTCAACAATTTCGGCGCGAATCGGTTGGTGTAAAGTTAACCCGTGTCCAGTTGCCGATCGCTCTCGATCTGGGCACACTACACTCACATCATGACCAGCCTCTGCCAAATAGTTGGCTAGGGTACGAATCCCCAAAGCAGAAACGCCGTCGTCGTTGCTAATTAGTAATTTCATAGTCATTGGTCATTGGTTATTAGTTATTAGTTATTGGTTATTAGCCATTTGTCAATGTCTGAGGTCACAAACAGCAAAAAACATTTATACTCACTAGTAGTTCGCTTTCGTAACTTGGCTCTTTTAAGGGCAAGGGGGAAAGGGAAAGATGTTTACTTCTTTAACCTTTAAGATGAACTTCTTTTCCCAGCCCTCACAAGCGCAATTTTGGGTTGCCAGACTAATAGTAGTTCGCCAAGCGAACGCAAGCGGGGGAAGGGGGAAGGGGGAAAGGGTTTAAATCCCTTACCATGAATTCCCTTTTCCCTTTCCCCAGCCCTCACAAGCGCAATTTTGGGTTGCCAGACTACTAGAGTGTGTGGCGGGATTTTGCTTACCTTTAAGACAAGTTGCTCAATCCCCAAGTCTGGTTAAGTGAGATGTTAGCTGGATTTACGTGCCTGCTGTACTAGCCCAATCGTCTATCACTGATAAACAGAGGTTTGGTTGAAACCCTCACCTTTAGCTGATGTTAATGGTATGACTGTAAGTTTATTTATCGACCAGTTCACAGCTTTTGACTATAGACTAATGACTAATGACCAATGACTAATAACTAATGACTAGCAATTTAGAAGCTCAACTTTTAGCACTGCGGCAAGAAGGAGAAAAAGCGATCGCAGCTGCCGACACCTTAGAACGTCTGGAGGAACTCAGAGTTAACTATCTGGGTAAAAAAGGGGAACTGGGGGCGCTGTTGCGAAGTATGGGGCAGATGAGCGCAGAGGAACGACCAAAAATTGGAGCGATCGCCAATACAGTCAAAGAATCCCTGCAAACTAGTCTAGACCAGCAACGTGCTGCCTTAGAAGCCGCGCAAATTCAAGCTTTGCTAGAGGCAGAAACTCTGGATGTAACTATGCCGGGAATTTACAGCCCCCAAGGTCGGATTCATCCCCTCAATGGCATTATCGACCGGGCGCTGGATATCTTTGTCGGTATGGGCTACACGGTAGCTCAAGGGCCAGAGATGGAAACAGATTATTATAATTTCGAGGCTCTCAACACCCCGCCAGATCACCCCGCCCGTGATATGCAGGATACCTTCTACCTGCCGGATGGCAATCTTTTACGCACTCATACTTCGTCAGTGCAAATTCGTTACATGGAAAGAGAAGAACCACCGATTCGGGTTGTGGCTCCAGGGCGAGTTTATCGGCGAGATAATGTAGACGCGACTCACTCGGCAGTTTTCCATCAAATAGAACTTTTAGCCATTGATGAGGGACTAACTTTTACAGACCTCAAAGGCACAATTAAAGTATTTTTGCAAGCAATATTTGGCGATTTACCAATTCGTTTTCGCGCCAGTTATTTCCCCTTTACTGAACCTTCGGCTGAAGTGGATTTGCAGTGGAATGGGCGCTGGCTGGAGGTGATGGGCTGCGGTATGGTCGATCCAAATGTACTTAAGTCTGTGGGTTACGATCCAGAAGTTTATACAGGGTTTGCTGCCGGTTTTGGTGTAGAACGCTTTGCAATGGTGTTACATCAAATCGATGATATTCGTCGGTTGTATGCTAGCGATTTGCGTTTTTTGCAGCAATTTTAGGGAAGCGATCGCTTTAAATAATTAGCCAACATTAAATCCAAAAACGATTGAAATTATCTCATTCGGGCTTTTATTTTAAGTAAGCTTTGATGATTTGATAAAAGATTGAAAACTGAATATGAGGTAAAATTGCAACCAACAATAGAACAATTGCGAAGCTTTTACCAAATGTCGGTGAGGATGAGCAATTTACTTCGACCAATTAATTTAGTGCGAATGGACGAACGGACAAAACGTATAGTCATGTTGGTGGGAGAGACAATAGAAATAGAAATTTATCCCAATGGAGAGGTATTTACCAAATGACACAACCAAACTTTGTGGATATGACTGATGCCGAGTTACGAGCTTACGTGTTGCAAAATCCTAACAACACTGAAGCTTTTCACGCATACGTCGATCGCTTGCACGCCGCCAATCCAAATCCACAGCTAATGTCGATAGAAGAGGCTGAAGCTGAATTGGAAAGGAGGGTAAAACAAGGTCAAAGATAGTGGTAAGCATCCTGAACAAATCTTCAGGATGCTTTGCAAAATTTTACCAGATCGAAGTAAACTATCAGTACGCAACTCTGCTTTATGCGATATGACCGCGATCGCTGGCAAACATCTAACGCTTGAGGAATATTTTAAGTATGACGATGGCACGGATAGCCAGTATGAACTGGTGGCAGGCGAGTTAGTTGCAACGCCACCCGAAAGCCCAAAAAATGTCCAGATATCTCTCTTTTTACTGGTAAATTTCCTCAAGTTTGTTCCAGTTAATCGGTTGAGTAACAAAGTTGAAATTGTTGTTGCTGGTTCTCGTGCAACAACTCGCATTCCTGACTTAATTGTGCTGACGGATGAACTTGCAACCGCCTTAGAAGGTGCAACGCGATCCACAATCACCCTGGATATGCCACCTCCAGCATTAGTTGTTGAAGTTGTTTCTCCTGGCAAAGCTAACGAGGATCGAGACTATCGCTACAAACGTTCTGAGTATGCTGAAAGAGGAATTGCTGAATATTGGATTGTCGATCCACAAATAAATACAGTTACCGTACTGATATTAGTTGATGGGTTTTATGAAGAAACCAGATTTGTAGGAAATAGTGCGATCGCTTCTACTATTTTCCCAGAATTACAGCTAACCGCAGAGCAAATACTCAACGCTGGAGAAAGCAATTAGTGAGTTGTCTGCGAGGGATTAATGGCGTTGAACTCAATATCTTAACCATTTGGATGGTTGCAAACGATACAACCAAATTTGTCACCTTAGTGCCAGATTAAGGAGCCAACTCATGAAGGTACAGCACCCCCTATTCTCTCAAGTTGCCTTAGCACAAGACTTACCAGAATACAATCTAAAGCGAGGAAATGTTGCAAAAATTGTGGAATATTACCCCATGCCCGAAGGGGAAGAGGACGGGTATAGTCTAGAAGGGTTTGATCTGCCTTATGTGACGATCGAAGTACCAGCATCTCAAATTATCCCCAATGCCCAGTGGCAGCAAGAAGAAATGATTTTAGCTTTTCATAGATAAAATTTTATTTTCTTTCTTTACGCGAATTTACTTTCCGCTCTGGTCTGATGACCGAATGAACATATCTTTCAAAACATCCTTCTAAATTGGCTCCTTTGAAGTTAACTTCTTTCAATTTAGTTTTCTTTAAATTGGCTCCTTTCAAATTGGCTCCACCTAAATTTGCACCCCACAAACTAGCTTTACTCAGATTTGCTCCCTGTAAATTAGAATATGTTAAGTTTGTATCCCACAGTCTAGCTCCTTGAAGATTTGACCTTTGAAGGTTAGCTCTACTCAAGTTGGCATCTCTCAGATTAGTATTTTGTAGGTTTGCTCCTTCGAGATTCGCTCCATGAAAATTGATACCACTTAAGTTTGCTCCTTGGAGATTAGCATTTTGTAAGTCAACGTATGCTAGATTAGTCTTTTCAAGTAAACTATATGAACTAATCAAAGATACCACTCTCTGAGCAGTATCCAAATTTGGTGATCGAATATACAAATGAGAGTTAGACTTGCAAGTATTGTTTAACAGCTTTACCTCATTATTATCAATTTCTTCTAAAGTTTTTACAAGATTGTCATATAGCTCATAGCGCAACCACCAAATACACCACTCATCAAAACTAAAAGTATTCAAGATAGTTTGCAAATCTTTTTTTATAAGGTTGATTATATCAGTCCATTCACTATTTACTAATTCTACACCTATCAAAAGCGCCAAATTTTCTCGCACTTCATCTGATTCGAGTAAATTAGCAATTTTATAGACTATTTGAGTCTCATTATCTACTTTTATTAGCCTACAACGAGCGATCTCCAATAAAATAGCTTTTGCAAAAGCTTCGAGTGAGTTTAGTGAAAAATCTGTAATTAATTGATTCTTATCAAAGATGTGTATCATTTTTAAACTCCCCAAACACACATTGTAGATGCTTGACTTGTGCCTCTTATTCAGTTTTCCCATTAGCGGGTGCTAAATCACACGTATAAACTTCGATTAAAAATAAATAATATTGGTAAACCAGATGAAGCTATCTAAGAGGTGCAAGGGCGCACGTTTCTTGTGCTGTCGCTGCTATTGCTTCTGGTAAAAGCCTTGATATATACGCCTCAAGATACTTAGAATTTTGCACTAAAAGTAAGTAAACATGAGCAAACGAATATATATTTATTTTTGTAAAAACGGTGAAAGAATGTATTTGTAAGGTAGGTGCTAAATTTACATACTTATAAATTTTCTCGCCTGCTTACTTGGTATCTTTTCTAGTTCTCAATTTCAGTCTATTTACGATATGTCATTAGCCAAATTTTATTTATACTACAAATGTATTTATTAAATTTGCTATATACTCATGAACGCCATTGAACTAATAAATTTTACTTTATCGAAATATAAATTAGATCCTAGAAATCAACATTATTTAGTCATAGTAGATGCAATGCAAAAGTATCAGGCTAATCCTCCTGATATCATTATTAATGATATGAAGGATGCAAAGTATAGATCAAAGTATGAAAATTTAACAATAAATAAACAGTTTATTTTTGAAAAAGATAGATTAATCAGTTTAGATGATTTATTTTATAAATTTATCAGGTGTCCTAACGGTATAACTTCTGAGAATTTTAAACAAGCATTAACAGAATATGAAAATGAATTTATAAAAAATCCTAACATTATAGATCCATTTGACATTTAGCGATTTTCTGGTTTAGCAAAGCCATAAGCTGATGAAATTAGGAATCAGTTGTTGTATGGATACATCCTTCCAATCCTGAATGATTTTGAATATCTCTCAAAGGTTCAAATCTACCACCTAAGTATTTGGCGAGAAACTCTTCGGCGATCGCAAAAAAGTGCAAGCGATTTTCTGGTCTGGCAAAACCATGTCCTTCATCACTGTAAAGTACATATTGCACTGGTAAACCAGCTTGTTGCATTGCGTTGACAATTTGATCGCTTACTATTCCTAGCATTTAAGCTTGTCATTATGTCCTAACCTATGTGACTACGGCTATAACTTAGCGGCAATTGTCGCAATGTCCGCAACGCAGGTTAGCAGCTTCTTTATCAAAACCAAAGGCATTTAACAAAAACTGCCAACGACACTGCTTAGTTGTTAGGTATTGCTGCATTTGTTTAGCGGCGTGTAATTGCGTCGCTGGCTGATTTTCGGCTTTTTGAGCAATGGTGTAATGAAAAGGATCGAGCCAGTTTAACTGGCCGCTGCTATGGAGTAAAGCTAATGCTGTAGCACCTTCGGGAAATTGTCGCGTTACTGCATTCACTTCTCCCTGTTTTGGTAATTTTTTCACAAGTTGCTGCGCTATTTGTTGTTGCGATCGCATTTGTTCTTGAAAAAACTCCTGTCTTTGCTTATCCCCTGAATCTAACCACCCCGTAGGTTCACTTACCAATGTCAACGCCTCTGCTGGTTTCCCATCCCTTCCAGCCCGGCCTATTTCTTGCACATATTCAGATAGCAGATGTGGTGCGTGAAAATGGGCTACCCAGCGAACGTCACTTTTATTAATCCCCATACCAAACGCACAGGTACAAACCACAAAAGGGATTTTACCACTTAACCAGCTTGCTTCTACTTCACGGCGTTCAGTCGCACCCAATCCCGCATGATAACTAGCTGTTGCATAACCCATCTCTGCTAACCACTCAGCTAAATCTTCGCTATCTCTGCGAGTGCGAACATAAACTAATCCCGATTGTTGCGGTCTATTTTGAATAAACTTTAATAATTGTTGTTTTCTACCTCGTGGTGTCCAAGCGATGCGAACGCTGGGATGCAAGTTCGGACGGTAGGGATTCAAGCGAAAAATCTCTGGTTGCTGTAATTGTAAAACTGTTTGAATAATTTTTTGGGCTGAGGGGTCAGCAGTCGCGGTAAAAGCCGCGATACTAATTTTTGTTCCTGGTGGTTTTGATTTGAGCAATGCCGGACGCACCGCCCCTAATCTGCGATAAGCTGGGCGAAAAGTATCGCCCCATTGCACCAAACAATGAGCTTCATCTAAAATCAAACCATTAATTTGCAATTGCGGGTGAGATAATCTTTCCCACACTGGCACACTTAGTAAAGTTTCTGGTGACAAATACAGTAATCTTAGCTGTTGACGTTCTAAAGCTTGCAGAGTTGCACGGCGTTGAGATGAAGATAATTCACTATGCAAAAGTGCTGCTTTTTGGTGGCTTTCTCGTAGTTCCTGTACTTGGTTTTCCATTAGCGCCACCAAGGGCGAAACTACCAAGGTTAATCCTGTTTGTAACAGTGCGGGAAGTTGAAAACAAATCGATTTACCGCCACCTGTGGGCATAATAATCAGCGCATCTTTTTGTGCTAATAAACTGCTGACAATTTCTCCCTGTGGTGGACGGAAATCTTCATAACCCCAGATTTTTTTGAAAGCAGCGCGGACTTCTTGCCAAGATTTGGTTGTAGGCTGATTCATAATCAATAACTATATGCACCCATATCATTAGACTTCTTGCAGAAGAGGGGTAAAGGGTAAGGGGTAAAGGGTAAAGGTATGGAATTTTCCCTTCCCCTTTAACCTTTAACCTTTCCCCAACATCTTGCAAGATGTCTATTGAATGCTGAATATAGCCTTTGTTATCCAGTTAATGGTTCAGTAATTTCATCATCTTAACTGAACTGTATTGAGTTAGAAAGCAGGTTCCTCCTACCTCCTGAACTATTTATTAAATCTCCACTGATAATCCTGGATTAAAATAATTATTTGGTTCATCTGGATAACCACGCGGATTACAAATAACGCGAGTCAAACCGATTTGATAATCTAATTGATTGTGAATGTGGCCATGAATCCATAATAATGCTCCAGAGTCCTCAACTAAATTATCAAGATTTGAAGCATAAGCAGCACTTAAAATATCTTCTTGATATTGAAAAGGTATAGACTTTGCACTAGGAGCATGATGACTGATAATTACATTTTTACCAGACAAGCCAGATAATGTATTTTTTAACCAATTAACTGACTTTTTACAAATTATGGTTGTGTCAAGAGTTCTTAACTTTGAGTATTGAGGACTTAATCTAATTTTCTTATAATCGTTCATGACTTGACTAGCTTCTACACCTGCCATACGTGGTTCACCAAACAGTTTAAAATCAGTCCATAAGGTACAACCTAAAAAATTTACACCCTCAATGGTAACTAAATCATTCTCTAGAACATGAACATTAGTTCCTAATGAATAATCTTTCAGCTTCTCAACAAGCCTTGGATAAGCACTCCCATAGTATTCATGATTACCTAATACATATATCACTGGTTTATTGGGAATGTTTTGAATTGCCCATTTAATTCCTCTTTCTCTTAAATCAATATCTCCAGCTAAAACAACAATATCCGCATTTATATCAGGAGTATTAAAGGGTTTAAATTCAAGATGCAAGTCACTTAATATGTGAATTTTCATGCTAATTCCATAATTGAAGCATTTTGAAATACTATAGGACTAGTATTTGATTTTTGAAATGCACGTAGTGGACTATCTACGCAAAATAGTTTATTAGACGTAGACGTAGGTTGGGTGAAGCGGAGCGTAACCCAACATATATCAGGATGTTGGGTTACGCAAAGCCTCCACCCAACCTACAATTTTCTTGTATCGTATTTGTATTGTAATAAGTTAGTTTTATGCCCCTGAATAGAGCGATAAGTACTAGAACAAAAACATAGTTACAGTTTAATTATTAATCTCAGAACAAAGATTCTAAATCTCGATAACCACTGGCAACACGAGTAATACTAATTCCGTCTTCCCTTGGATAGTAAAATATAATGTAATCATCCACAACAAAACCGCGCAGATTTGGTACAAACCTTTCATAGCTTTTTCCTATATTAGGGAAACTCGCTACTAATTTACATTTGGAGCGAATCTCCTCAAAAAGTTTACTGGCTGCTTTTGGGCTACTCCGAGCAATATATTCACAAATTTCATCTAAATCTCGAATTGCTGCATCTGAAAATGAATAATTACTCATTCAGAGGACTCCTCAGCAATTAAACGAATTTTTTCTTGTAATCTGGCAAATACAACTTCGCCGTCAGTTACTTGTCCCTTAGCAATTTGTTCAGTTCCTACAGCAATTTTTTGCCGTAATTCTTCAAGTCGTTGCTCTCTTTCTTGTAACAGTTTAAAGGCTTCATTGATGACATCATCTGCATTAGAAAATCTACCACTTGCAAGCTGTGCCTGAATAAATTGCTCTAGTTCTGGTTTAATTTGGATGTACATATTTTCTAGCTTTATAGAATTAATATTTTTATCTAGATTCTAACAGCATTGACAGAACGAGAGAAAATCATGCTAACCAAGCTTGAGCAAAGCAGGGGCGAACCAGTGCGTAGGAGTAGCCCACACTTCTCTACGAGACGCTCCGCGAACGGCTGCGCTCAGTGACCATCGTAGACATCGCTAACCCACATTGACAGTTAGATTACAATCTTAGGTATAGTTTCTCTGACTGGAGTTGTTCATCGGGTGATTCAATCCGATTCAATGACAAAGCATACCAGACAAGTATTACTTAGTGCGCTCAAGGTGGTTGTCTTATGCCTGACACTGTTCCTACTATGCACTAGCAATAGTTGGGCGCAAATGACTACTGACAGCAAAATTTCTCCGCTGATTGAGAAGCTGATAGATAACGATGCCCACATCAGCAGCCTTGCAGCAGATGCATTAGTTAATATCGGTTCCCCAGCAGTGCCGTCTCTAATTGAAGCGTTGAAAAATCAAGATAGTAATCTTCGCTGGCACGCCGCTTCGGTTTTAGGAGATTTGGGTGCAGAAGCAGCACCAGCAGTTCCAGCCTTAAGTACGGCATTGCAAGATGAGGATGGACAAGTCCGCCTGTACGCTACTTTAGCTTTAGGAAATATTGGTACAGCAGCCAAAGCAGCAGTTCCATCTTTGATGGCGGCATTACAAGACAAGGAGCAATTCGTTCGCATTTATGTTCCTTCTGCCCTCAGAAAAATTGGTGTAGAAGCAAAAGTAGCTGTCCCAGTATTAACTGCTGCCTTAAAAGATCATAACCCCACTGTCCGTTACAATTCTGCCTACGCTCTGGGTGCAATGGGTACAGAAGCAGTATCTTCTGTCCCGAATTTAATTGCGCTGTTGAATGATAACCAGTTTTACGTGCGTTTAGGTGCTATCAAAGGTTTAGGAGGAATAGCGGCAGGTTTTCAAGACAAAGCAAATGCTTTACCTACCTCCAAGTTGCAGAAAGTCATCTCAGACTTTGAGCAGGTATTGGCAACTATACAAAAATACAAAGATAAATTCACAGAGACGGACATTAGGCTGATACGTCGCCCTCTCAATGCCCTGAAAGCAGAAAAAGAAACTCGCCTTTTTGATAGAGTTCTAGAATCGCTATTTAAGCATAAATTACTCTTGGGAATTGCCGCTTACGTTATCTTATTGCCTTCTATTTGGTTAATTCTATTGCGGCTAGCCCCTTTATGGTTGTTGAAAATTAACAACGCCCTCAAACCCTACACAGATTTTTCTCTCCCATTTATCAGCGTTAATGTACCTCTGCGATATGTGCTATTTGTTGGCTGGTTTCATTATCATCCGAGAGTATTAGATGCATGGGTAGCTAAATATATCAAAGCAGCCCGCGAACAATTTCCCAAAAAGGATACAGTTAGCAGTCGTGCTTGTTATATTCCCATTCCCGTTGTTCTGGATGGTACAACAGTTCCGCAACTGATGAATGAGAATTTGCGCTCAACTTTCGAGAAACAACGTAGCTGTCTAGTAATTGGTGGAGAAGGGGGTGTAGGTAAAACCAGTTTAGCGTGTCGAATCGCTGGATGGGCAATGGCTGAGGCTGAAGACCAACAACTCTGCAAACACTTGATGTTACCTGTGCTTTTGGAAGAAGAATTTCGGGTAACTGAAGGTAAGTCGCCGCTTTTAGAAGCCATCAGAGGACAGTTGCAAGCTTTAATTGATGAACCAGAGCCAATTTGTCAAGAATTACTGTTACGTTTGTTAAGAAAGAAACGCATTTTAGTAATTGTAGATCGGTTCTCAGAAATGAATGCTACTACACGAGAAGCAATTGAGCCGGAGTCGCCAGAGTTTCCGGTGAATGCATTGGTGATTACTTCCCGAATTGAGGAAAAGCTGGGGCGAGTTAATAAGACGATAATTAAACCTTTGCGGATTGAGGCGAATAAACTATCGTCCTTTATGGAAGCTTATCTCATGCAGCGAGGTAAACGCGATCGCTTTACTGACCAGGAATTTTTTGACGCTTGTAACCGTCTTTCTTTGATGGTCGGTCAAAATAATATCACTGTCTTGCTAGCTAAACTTTATGCCGAACAGTTAATCGCCAGTAAAGACATTACATCTAATATTTCTGCGCTACCAGAGAATATTCCTAATTTGATGCTGGGTTATATCAATGAACTCAATCGCGATGTTACAGACAATCAATTTGATGACCGCACCGTTCATCAAGATGCCAAAGCTATCGCCTGGGAATGCTTGCAGCAAAATTATCAACCAGGAACCGCCAAGCGTGTAGATGCAGTTGCGGCATTAGCAGCTTTAGGTATTGATGACCCGGAAGCACACCTCAATTATCTGGAAAAACGTTTGCATCTAATTCAAACTATCGGTTCTGCCAAAGATAGAATCCGTTTTTGTCTTGACCCTTTAGCTGAATATCTTGCAGGTTGGTATTTAATCGAATTGTATGGCAATAACGATGGCAAATGGCGATCGCATTTTTTCAAAAAGGCAGATGATTTAGTCAAAACAGGCAGACAAGATGCCATCAAAGGCTTGTTATTGGCGGTGCGAGATTGCTACTTATCTGAGGTTCAAGGTAGCAAAGAAACCGACTTTGTACCCCAAAAGTTGGGTAAACTGGCTGGATTTACACCTCCAGTCACAGCAGTTAGTAGTGTGCAAACAGTAATACCTTGATTAATTTCCAGCTTGTAATTCTGCTTGTAACTGTTACACTCGTTCTACTGTTAACCCTGTAATTCTTGCAACTATTTCCACTAATATTTTTTTACCCCACCCTAACCCTCACCTTATAAAGGCTACGGTGTACACACATCTCTAAAAATCCTACCCACCCAATATTTCTGTTCAAGTGAAAGTCCTACACAGAGCAAATATCCCGCCCGGAACTAAAGTTCCGGGCTGATAGTTAAAGTCCTCTAAAAGAGGACTAAACAAGAAATTTAGTTTATATCATGTCCGCCTAATTAGTTATAATTCGCCCATCTGTGCAAAAACCAGGAAACCCTCTTTCCCCCTACTCCCAGCAAGAACTGCCCCCCTGCGATCTTAATGATAAGTCTTTAACCGAACATGATATTAGTCCTCTTTTAGAGGACTTTCGTTCAAGGGGCGACAATCGCCTCTAAACCCTGCAAGCTAAAGGTTTGGGAGGCACAGACCCCTGGAAACATTTGTGTGCTTATTGAGAATGAACTGTACAGTTATTAAGCTACTATCTGTAGGGTACAGTTTAATGGTAAAAAAGAACGGTCTCGTAATTTGATTAAGACCGTCATAATAATGCTGGCATCATTCTACCAAAATTTTTTAGAAAAATACCTAAATAAAGCACAGTTAATCACCCTAAAGATGTTGGTGTGGTTACTACAAAATCAAAAACAAGTGAAGATAGAAAGACTGGCAGCGACACTACCATTACCAATACAACAAAATAGTCGTAGACGGCATATACAAAGGTTTTTAACGCTAAATGCCTTAAGTGTAGTATTGTTGTGGTTTCCGATTATTGAAGCCCTAATTAACCAACATTTTCAACTGGGGTCACAATTAACCATTGCAATGGATAGAACACAGTGGAAGGAAAATAATGTGTTGATGGTGAGTGTGATTTACCAAAAAAGAGCTTGGCCAATATATTGGTGTCTGCTAGGAAAAGATGGTAGTAGCAACCTAGAAGAACAACAAAAAGTATTACGTCCAGTAATTCGACTATTAAAAAAGTACAAACTAGTAATTATTGGGGACAGAGAATTCCATAGTGTCGAACTAGCACAGTGGCTCCACAAGCAGAACCTCAGTTTTATATTTCGTCAAAAAAAGGATACTACTTTTCGTCAAAAAAGACAGAAATTTCAACCTTTAAGTAGCATTGAGATTTATCCTGGTATTCGCTCCTTTTATCCTGATGTTAAAGTTACTCAAAAAAAAGGTTTTGGTTGCTTCAATTTAGCTGTTTATTGGAAAAGGAAGTATAGGGGGAAGCAAGATAAGGAAGCTTGGTATTTATTAACTAATTTACCTGATTTAAACACTGCCCTCAAAATATATGCTCAACATTTTGGCATTGAAGCGATGTTCAAAGATTGTAAAACTGGTGGGTACAATCTAGAAGCTTCTCAAGCCAATCCTGATAGACTTGTACGTTTAATTTTTTTAATAGCTTTAGCAATGACTAGTGCTTGGATACAAGGTCAAAAAATTAAATTACAACGACAACAATCTTATGTCTGCCGTTCCCAAGAGCAAGGTAAAACTGAAAAAAGGCATAGTAATTTTTGGATAGGTTTATATGGTTTCAATTGGATAGAAGCTTTGCATGAGTGTCAAGCATGGGTCGAAGAAATGGTCGGTTATATTCGCAATAAGCAAGCATATTATCAGCGAGGTTTAAAGGCTATGGAGCTTATACAGCAAGCACTTTAACTCGCTTGTCGCCCCTTGAAGGACTTTCGTTATGAGACTCGGAATTGATTCCGAGGCGGGATAGATACACTGCACTAATACTTGTGTGTACACCGTAGCCTTGTAAAGGGCAGGGAACTAAAGGGGAGAAATTGAATTTCCAGTTGCCTAAAAGTCGGGTATTTCTGGAGCTGCTGTGCTACCCAACGAGGATCTACAGCAGATTGCAAATGAGTGAGGTACAAATAATCGTAGGGGCATAACATGTTATGCCCCTACCCTGTATATTAGACCTCTTGCAAAAAGCACTTTTGCAAGAGGGGGAAAAGGGTAAAGGTTAAAGGGTAAAGGGACTTTTGCAGTACCTTTTTCCCCTTCCCCTCGCCCCTTATCCCCTTCTTGAGACCCCACCTTCCCCTTTTCCCGACTTATGCAAGAAGTCTATTCATCTGTGGTTAAATATTTTTTCTAAACTTACCCATGCGGGAACTAGGCAGATTTCTTATTTTCATCTGATGCTTGTCCTGCACTACCTTTTAAGCGAGTCAACCTGCTTCTGCGTATACGTTCGCTGTCACGAACCCCACCTGCTACTTCATATTCGCTGCTGTCTGTGCCATACTTAAAACCAACGCCCTTCAGCATCTTATCTGAAAGTTTACTTAACTTTTTTTCCATTTGATCGATTTTAGTTTTAGTAGAGTCAACCACAGCTAAAGCGTTATTATAAGTATCAAGCATAGTGCGAAACTCCTCAATTGATTGAGTCAGATTTTCCAAATCGCAACTATTACCAAAATCCATGTTTGAATCAATTGCTTTGAATCCAGATGTTCTCAATTCAGCTTTTTCTAGAATCCGCGATGTCCGCTTTGTACGAGGCATGGATGTACTCCTTGAAGATACAGCACTTTCGAGGTAAATGAGGTACACATAATATTGGTGTATCAAGACTTAAAATGAAAGCATACTCAATCGATTTACGAGAAAAAATAGTAAATACTTACGAAAAGGGTGGTACTTCAATAAGAAAGGTTGCTGTGCAATTTGGTGTAGCAAAAAGCTATGTGCAAAAGCTAATCCAACTTCATAGAGTGCAAGGACATCTAGAACCTAAAAAGCAAGGTGGAGCCATGAAGGGTAGGTTAGATGATTTCGTGAGCGAATTAGCCGAAATGGTTCAAATTTACCCAGACGCAACTTTATTGGAATATTGCGAATATTTTGGAGAAAAATACAACGTTTGGGTGTGTGCAAGTGTGATGTGTTGTGCATTACAAAAACAAAAATTAACGCGAAAAAAAAGTGAAAGTGCAGCCAAGGAAAAACAGAAAGAGTCCAAAAACTGAGAATAGAGTATTGGGAGAAAGTAAAGCAAGTAGACCCAGAAGACCTTGTATTTATAGATGAAATGGGTGTTTTACTTGGCTTAACTAGAACTCATCAAAGAAGCGAGCGCGGTACTAGAACGTATAATTTTAAACCATATTACCGGGGAGCAAAAATAAGTGTAATCGGAGGAATTAGCTTAAAGAAGGTTTTAGCCGTGATGACTTTAAACGGCTCAATGGATGGAGATGCATATAAAGTTTTTGTAGAACATTTTTTACTTCCGCAATTATGGGTTGGTGCAGTCGTTGTAATGGATAATCTACCTGCTCATAAAGTCGAAGAGATTAAGCTTTTGATTGAAGGAGTGGGAGCAAGTGTTCTTTATCTATCTCCTTATTCTCCTGAATTCAATCCAATTGAACATTGGTGGTCACAATTAAAAGCTTTTCTGAAACAATTTTCTCCCAAGAGTGCATCTGTCGTTGATGGTTTAATTAAAATTGCGCTGAAACTAGTTGATCCAAAGCATCTAAAAAATTGGTTTACTAATTGCTGCTACTGTACCTCATGAACCTCAAATTTGCTGTATTTCTAGAACTAGCTTGCCTCAATTAAGCTGTATTTTGTATCAGAAAAACTCGCAAATCATTATATTTTTTCTAATAATATTTGTCGGCAATTCCAGTGGTTTTGCTGAAGTCAAGAACTAGATGCTGATTTTTATAAAGATAATACAGCAGATTGCAGGTAAGTGAGGTACAGAACCAAAAACTTACAAATCAAATTATTCTTCTCCCTCCTGCCTCCTGCCTCCTGCCCTCTGCCTCCTGCCTCAAAACCAATGACTTTGTACCTCATGCAAAAGAAAACTGCTGTATATTTGAACTTTATACAAGCTTCAGTTTATTCACCATCGCTTTCATGTTGATGATTAATGTCGTAATATTAGTGAACGCCGTGTGCAACTTAATTTTGTTAAACCTTGATTCTACTGTGGGGTAGGCAACATGAGCGCCCAGAAAGGACGGACAAGAGGGAGCATCCCACAAGAATAAACAAAAGTCGCACATCGCGTTAGTGACTAATATTGTAATGTTGCTGACTAATATCGTAATGTTTGATGACTAATGTCGTAACATTACTCACTAATATCGTAATGTTAGTGACTAATATCGTAATGTTCGATGAATAATGTCGTAATATTACTCACTAATATCGTAATGTTGGTAACTAATGTTGTAATGTTTTGCCAGTTGCTTGAGTCAGGTTGACAGTAATATAGCGCTTCTTAGTTGAGTGCAATACAAACCTAACCTCCAGCCCCTTCCCTACTAGCGTTGGAGAGTAAAATTCAAAGCCTCTCTCTTAAAAGGAGAGAGGTTTGGAGAGAGGTCAAGATTTTTTCAGAAATCACATCGGATTCCTATAGCTCTACTGATTTTGAGAATGGAAAGGACAACCACCTGCCGTTAATTTCTGAAGAAAGACATTATTATCAAAATAATGCTCTAAAGACTCAATCTTCAAATCATCAGTGACGCGAGCAATACTAACTCCGACAATTTCGATTGTTTCACCTGTGGGTGCATAGTCCTTATAGGAACCATTAAATGTTCCCCAATGTCGCCACTTAAAGGTAACATTAGGCGGCCCAGAAAGGACTTCTGTTAATTCCCAAAGAAAGCCATTGGGGAAGGCTGTATGAAAAACTTGAAATGAAGATTCAAAAGTTTCTGTTTCCGAGTTATATTGCTCAGTTTTACCCAAAAATAGGTTATAAGTCCCTTCGTTTGCAACATCTTCAGCAGTGAATTCTTGTCCGCCATTGGTACTCATCTTAAACTTATCGGTAACAATCGAAAGCCACTGTTGAGGATTAGATTTATTAGAAGCTTCCATCTCAAAAGTGCGGACTAAATTTTGAGCGATCGCTTCTAATGAACCTTTTGGATGCTGAAATTTACTCTCTTGATGAAGAAATTCATTGGTGTATGAATAATCCGGGCGTTTTCCTTCTCGCCACTGTACTTCTTCATCATGAGTAATGACTATATCTCTATCTTGTACCCAGAGTGGCAATTCTGTTGTTTTCTCGCTACTCATACAAGCTAACTGGTTATAAACATCGTTTTTCAGAATAAAGTTTTATGCATACAAGTCAATCGAAAAATCTAAAAAAGTAAAAAATATTCATAATCAACTCAATAAATTTAGCTTGTGATATCCGACATTCTTCACCCTCACTGTCACAATCGGTTTTTTCGTATTTTCATATACAATTAAAGCTACTTTTTATACGAAAGTGAATAAATGTCACATTTTCAATTCTACCGTTTGTTTATTCTCCATAGTTTAGATATTTTCTTCGTGCCATTCGACTCTGTACTTGATTGCTCTATAAAGATGCATTATTGCTTTGCTAAGTTTAAAGACAATTTTCTCCAAGATACAGCGTTTAGGATATACAATTCTTGCGTGTTCTTCAAAATAAATCAACATTTCATCCTTGTTTGACTGTCCCTTTTTAATTTTAATTAGTTCGGTTTTATTATTAAAAAAGGAAATACCTGACATCTCGCTCCATCTCACTGGCAGCCCTGCTTTATAGGCAGCTAGACCTATGGCATTACCTTCACTTTCATAAACTCCATTTAGCTCAAAATATTTGGCAAGGATTTTCCACGTTTCTAAAAATTCAATTTCTTTTCCTGCTGATTTAGTAACAGAAAACAAATATTCATGGACAAAGGTAACATTTTCCCATTTTGGCTCTAAATTTAAAAATTCTCCTGCTGTTTTAATTACGTCAATCTCTGTAGAAAAATTTTTGTTAGTTGTTCCCAAAGCTTTGGCAAATTTTTTCGGCATATCCATACAAGCTCTAGCACTTATCCCTGGCTCTAAAAGCCATTCTATATCTTCTGGTACTGGTGCCAAGATCCGCATATCTGAATCAATGAATATACATGAATTAAATAGAAATAATGCTTTAGCAATTGCAAATCTTTTGTCGTGATAACACTTAACACCCTGTTGCTGATGCTGAAAGGCTAAAACTTGAGGATATTTGCTAAAATCTTGAGGACGATCGGTGAGAATTATAAAAGCAGTGTTAGGTGAATATAGTTCGAGGTCTTTTGCTAATAAACCAGCTAACGCCCGATACACTTTACCTAATGCTAAAGTACAAAAACAGTATTGTTGTTGAATCATATTTGGAGTATTTGAGAGTAAGCCTTGAAAATGTAAAATGACTAAATTAGTTAATACAACAGATTACCTATTAGTAAGTTACTAATACTTTTTGGATAAACTAACAATTCTAGTTAAATGACAAAAATCTAATTTTCAATAAAATTATAAGCAAGGGATAAAGGTGAATTGAAACGCTTTTTATTTTCACCTTAACTGAGTGAGAAGTATTGAGTGAAGTACAGGATTTTAGCCTACAAGCTAGATAAAAAGCCTTTTTTATTTCTGGCCGGAGTCTGTGAAAAAAACCTCATAAGGCAAGAAAAACCGCCAGAGGAAACCAGGGGGAAGTACGGCACTCGATTCAGCATCTATAGGTAAATATTGAGAACGGTAGGTTTCAATAGCCTGCTTTTTCCGAGATTGCACTTGATGAATTGCAACTCGATGAGCGCCTACCAATTCATCAAACTTCAGGTTGCTAAACAATAAGGACTTCCAAAGCAACCAGATAGCATATTGCCATAGCTCTACTGTTACTTCTGCTTTAGCAATAGCAGCTTTAACCAATTGATAAGTAATTTCATGATCTGGACTGCGATCTTGTTTATGAGTAACGTACACCTCTTGGGGTTGAAAACTACTTAATAATTGGGCCATTTCTTCAATTGTTTGCTGTTGTTCAGCTTCTGTCATTTTGGATAATGCACCATCACATTTATCAAGAAAGTGAATATCTATTGATTCCACCCCTAAAATTTTCAAAGCTGCTAACGCTTCTTCTTTACGAATTTGAACAATTTCTGAACGTGTAATCTTGGTATGACCTTGATGAGAACCTCCTCCATCTGTCACAAAAACAACTTTTATTGGTATCCCTTGTTCACGCTTGAGTGCAATCATACCCCCACAACCTAGTGCTTCATCATCTTGGTGAGGAGAAAATACAATGACCGATTTATGATTAATATTTAGTAGCTGACTACCTTGATACAAAAGCCAGTAAAACTGTAGTTTAATCAGCATTTCTCGAAATTTGTAATTCAACAACCACCACTTATTATGTAAACCTAACTTGAAGCGGTGAAGAAGATATCTCATTTTCATAGCACCCAATAGATATGATTTGAAATTCCGGTAATTTTTTACCATAAATGTCTGAATGTTTCTTATAATAAACATCACAAAATCGCTCTCCTCAATTGAAAGAGAGATTAATGGAAATTTGATTTCAGACTTTTACCTTATTCGGATATTAAATAAAATGTATGTCAATATTATGTAACTTCTATGTCATTTATATAAATTGAAGAATTTGAGTGAGTTGGTGTAGATATAGCGAAGCTATCATCGGGGACAAGATAAGCTGAAAGTATTGCAGAATATGGGTTTGAGAAAAAATAAGTGTTCATTGGGTTTTAACGAGCGTTTTATAAGCAAAGCCACAAATTGGACGAAATCTGTATCTCAAAGACAACACCAATTCACCGCAATTAGCGCGAATTGGTGTACCGTAGAGATAAGAAAACTTGGCTTTGATATGACTTCACATAGGGTCAACCGCAGCACCAGGATTCCAACATTGGGGACAAAACTTAAGCCCAGAAATCTGAGATACTTCTTCGCCCTTGATTACAGCAGAAAGATATTCTTGGGGTTGGCGTACACCAAACGCAACAGCTAAACCTTGAAGTGTCTTGCAATTAATTCTGACCGTAAGTCCCTTATGGTACAGAATATGGGTTGTATAAATCCGAGTACAAGCAAACACGGATGTTTATCGAGTTAGAAAGTTATCTTATTAGATTTAGGTTTATTCATCCGCTAGTTACACAGAATTCAATTCTGAATTCTGGCTCACCTCGACTGCGCTCGGCGACCACCTGGCCCCTGAATTCTGTTTCGTTAAATCAAATCCAATTGCATTACATTCCCTTCAGAAAAACCAAGGCTGGAGTAAACTGGTTTACCCAATGGCGAGACGTTAAGAACCACCCGCGTACAAGCGATCGCTTTTAAATATTCAATTGCTCTATTAGTTAAGGATTTAGCAATTCCTTGTCTGCGGTAAGGTTGTTCGACATAAACGCCCCAAATATATCCAAACTTGCGATATTCATCTTTGAAAACATTCGGGTATAAACCTGCAAACAGTTGACAACTTACAGAACCCACAACTGTATTATCAATCTCTGCAATAAAAGCCTTATAAAATAAATCTCGACGCGCCTCTTCTATAAATTGGAGAGTAATATTCTCCCATTCCAAAAGTATATTACTTTCATCAACACCAATATCCAGCCACATTTGGTAAAAGTGTTTTGCAATCAGTAAGTCTTCTTTGGGGATGGCTTCTCTAATAATGATATGTTTTTCTGTCAGCATAATTCCCAACAAATTTTTAGAACTCACAAATAACGCCAATTTGAAAAAAGAATGCGACAGATACATACGGACATATCTTTGTTATGTCTGGCTTTCTTAATTTTTGAATACTTCGGCTACGCTCAGTACAAGTTTTGAATTTTGAATTTTGAATTTTGAATTGATATAACTCCTCTCCAAAGTTGGAGAGGAGTTTGTTAGCATCAGCTAAAAACTAGCAGTTTCACAGATTCCGATCTCAGACTTTCTGTGCAGTTACTTCCTCTGGCTTTTCTTGAGTTTGCAAAGATGCATACAACCTATTCAACGCATTTACATAAGCTTGCGCGGATGCCACGATGATATCGGTGTTCGCTGCATGACCAGAAAACACTTTAGATTCATAACGTAAACGAATCGTCACTTCGCCAAGGGCATCAATACCGCCTGTTACTGACTGCACAGAAAACTCAATCAACTGGTTAGGCACATTCACCACCCGGTTGATAGCTTTGTAAACTGCATCCACTGGCCCAGTACCGATCGCAGCATCGGTTAATTCTTCACCTTCTGGGGTACGCAGGGTAACTGTAGCAGTAGGACGGGCGTTGCTACCGCAGGAAACTTGCACCAACTCTACCCGGAACAAATCGGGTGCTTGTTGGATTTCATCGTTAACGATCGCTTCCAAATCCCAATCGGATATTTCTTTCTTTTTATCTGCTACTTCTTTGAATCTGACGAATGCTTTATTTAATTCAGTATCCGACAGTTCAAAGCCCAATTCTTTTAACCGAGTGCGGAAAGCATTTCTCCCTGAATGTTTGCCCAAAACGATTTGATTGTCTGTTAAGCCAATCAATTGAGCATCCATAATTTCATAGGTGAGTTTGTTTTTTAGAACACCATCTTGGTGAATTCCAGACTCATGGGCAAAGGCATTTGCCCCTACAATCGCTTTATTTGGTTGTACTAACATTCCCGTCAAATTAGAAACTAAGCGTGAGGTTTTATAAATTTGTCGGGTGTCGATATTTGTCAGGGGTTCTTGAGAATTTTCTGGTCTGCCGAGATAAGGGTTAAAATATTGCCGCCGCACGTGCAACGCCATTACCAATTCTTCGAGTGATGCATTACCGGCGCGTTCGCCAATGCCATTGATCGTACATTCTAGTTGCCGTGCGCCATTTTTGACGGCTTCTAAGAAGTTAGCAACTGCCAAGCCTAAATCATTATGACCGTGAACGGAAATAATCGCTTGGTCGATGTTGGGGACATTTTCGATAATGCCTTTAATTATGGCCCCAAATTCGCTAGGGGTTGTGTAACCTACAGTATCGGGAATGTTAACTGTTGTTGCACCAGCTGCGATCGTTCGCTCTAACACTTGATACAGAAATTCTGGATCGGAACGAGCCGCATCCATCGGCGAAAATTCCACATCTGTCATGAAAGATTTGGCATAAGCTACCATTTCTTCAGCGATCGCTAACACTTCTGCCCGTGACTTTCGCAATTGATACTCTAAATGAATATCAGAAGTCGAAATGAATGTGTGAATTCTGGCATTAACTGCTGGTTTTAATGCTTCCGCAGCCGCTTCAATATCTGCTTTAATCGCTCTTGCCAAACTACAAATTACCGGGCCATTTTCTGTCCCGACAATTTGAGCAATTTTCTTGACTGCTTCAAAATCTCCGGGACTCGCAAAGGCAAAGCCTGCTTCGATTACATCTACACCTAGACGCGCTAATTGCTTCGCAATAACTAGCTTTTCGTCTATATTCAAAGTGGCTCCCGGACACTGCTCTCCATCTCGCAATGTTGTATCAAAAATGATGATTCGATCTGTTTTGTTTGTCATTTGCCGTTTATTGTTTAGTGTTTAGTGTTTACTTGTGGCTTAATATATCTTCAACTCTAGTTTTTCTTTTACTCTGATTTTTGTAAATAATTGTTAAAGTTACTAACCTTCAGTTTTCTCTATTTGATCTCTGATATCATTTAAATCTATATATCTATCAGTAGCATTGCGTAGCTCTCTAGCAATCATTCCTTCTGTTGATACTACTGTAATATGTGTATTTTTTGAGCGTAATAGTTCGATTGCTCTTTCAAAATCTCCATCACCACTGAATAATACTACTCGGTCATACTGGTCTACTGTATTAAACATATCTACAACAATTTCAATATCTAAATTCGCTTTTTGCGAGTAACGACCTGACGTATCATCATAATATTCTTTGAGAATTTTAGTTCGTACTGTATATCCTAGACTAATTAGAGCGTCTCTGAAACCTCGCTGGTCTTGTGGATCTTTTAAGCCAGTGTACCAGAAGGCATTAATTAATGTTGTTTCTGATTGCTCATGTTTGAAGTATTCTAAGACTCGTCGCGGGTCAAAAAACCAGCCATTTTTTTGTTGAGCATAGAACATATTGTTTCCATCTACAAAAATAGATAGACGATTCATTGGAGAACCCATACAAATTTACACCTAATAATATATATGAATTTAGATGGAACAATAGATTATAGCAATTTTCAAATGCCTTGTTTGCTAATATCTATAACGTAGTTTTTTATCTATAGCTTTTATCCTACCTCTTTCAAGACATAAAAACGCTTGCAATATTGGAGTTGAGATCCTGAGTGTTAACCTGATTCACTCAGCACAGCAAGAGCCACCCGGCGATCAAAATCTACCCATAAAATTGACCCAGTAACAGCATTCATCGCTGCATAACACTAAAGTTTACTCCTAAAGAGGTATAACATAGGCTTAAGGTAAGATATAAATTAAACCCTATATTTTGCTAAAGCTGTCAGTATTAGGACACGCTTTCTGGAGATTACCAACATTGCGCCAGAGACAGAAGACAGCCTTGGACGTTTATGGTATGACACCCAGTTAGAAACGTACTTGTTGGTTAGGTTAGGGTAAAATCTTGCCAGAACCAAATGCGCTGGTAGAGTATATCCGGCTCCGATCTATGAGACAATCACTACTTGTAACTCATTCAACAGAAAAAGAATAAATTAAGTAGTGGTTGAATAAGAATTTTTTGGGGGCTGGCTCTGCCAATAAAATTTTGTTGATGAATAGAAGATACTTTACAAATGTATAAGATTATCATTTAAGTCTTATTTCAATGTGCTTACACTAAAACGCGGTCTGAATAAATAAAAGTGTTGGACTAAAATCAATCAGTAACACGATATGGCAGAAGAACCTACATCTACCTTAACTAAAAACTATGTCTCTACTGCCAATAGACTGTCAAGTAAACCAACAAAAGTGACTTCAACAGCATCTGCTCGCCACTCTCGCTGGATGGTTCGCTTAGGTCATCTACTGGCAGGTACTTGGGCAATTGGGGGCGCACTATTGAGCGCTTCTGGTGGGGAATCGGTTCAATTGATGGAAAATCAGGTGCTTTCTGGCTTTTTTCAAATGCGTGGGTCGATCGCGCCTCCAGAAGACATCGTAATTTTAGCAATAGACGACCAGTCAATATCGGTTCCCGAACAGTACTATAAAACAGATCCAAAACAGTATGCTTATTTAGAAACACTAAAATCTTATCCTTATAAACGGGCTGCATACTCCCAGGTAATTACAAAATTAATCAAAGCAGGTGCCCGCGCTGTAGCAGTAGATGTAGTTTTTGATACGGCAAGCAGCTATGGAGTTGCAGACGATCGCCAATTTCAGGCAGTACTGCAAAAATATGGCAATAAAGTTACCTTAGCAGCCGTTTACGAAAACTCCCAGACGCACCAAGGGTCTTTTACGCAACTAACAGACCCACAACAAATGTTTCGTACAAAGTCAGTATCCATTGGTTCAGTTAATTTTCCTTTAGAAGTAGATGGAAAAGTTCATCGATTAGCAAGTGAGTATCCCAAATTATTAGGTGAAGATAATTTATTTACCAAAAAGCGACTCTCTTTTGATGAAGCCGCGCTGAAGGCAGCACAAGTAAATTATCCCCGGCCAAAAGGCGATCGCATTTATTTTTGGGGGCCTGCGGGTACATTTGAACAAAAACCTTTTTGGCACGTACTCGACCCGCAAAACTGGAACAGCTATTTGCAGCAAGGAAAGGTGTTCAAAGACAAGATCGTGCTGATTGGTGCAACAGATCGGTTACACAATGATTATTATCCAGTTGCTGGTAGTAATAGCACTGAACCGATGTCGGGCGTGGAAATTCACGCCAATGCGATCGCAACTTTGATGACAGGAAAAGCGATCGCCCCAGGAATTAAAAGTCCACCATTGCAGGGTTTGTTTGTGCTAATACTAATTGGCAGTGCAGCCTTGATGATTGGCAGACGCAAACGTAGCATCCATAGATTTTTCTATAGCCTCGCCCTGTCTGGCGCTTGGGTAGGAATTAGCTATGTGTTATTTGTCTATGGTCAGTTAATTTTTCCTACTAGCATACCAGCGATCGCGATCGCCATGACCGGAATTTCCTATTTGGCAACTTCAGTCATCAGAGAAAGCATCAGAAAACGCCAATTAGTAGATATTTTTCAAAAGTATAAAACTTCACCCGTTGTCCAAGAGATTATCAGCCAACAAGATGACTTCCAACACCTAATTCAGCAACGAGATTTAGCCTTATCAGGGAAAGTCTTGGCGAGACGCTACAAAATTGTCAAAGTTCTCGGTTCCGGTGGATTTAGTGAAACCTACATTGCCGAAGATACCCAACGTCCTGGTAATCCGCGATGTGTTGTCAAACAATTAAAACCAGCCAACACCAAACCAGAAGGATTGCAACTTGCCAGACGTTTATTTCACTCAGAAGCACAAACACTAGAAAAATTGGGAAGGCACGCTCAAATTCCTCAACTTTTGGCGTATTTTGAAGAAGATGAAGAATTTTATTTAGTCCAAGAACAGATAATTGGTCATCCTTTAAATCAAGAACTTCCAGCAGGTAGAGCAATTGATGAAATTGCCGCGATCAAAATTCTCAGAGACTTATTGCAAACATTAACATTTGTCCATGAAAACCACGTGATTCATCGGGATATTAAACCCAGCAATATCATCCGGCGACACTCAGACGGAAAACTGGTGTTGATTGACTTTGGAGCCGTTAAGGAAGTCGGCATCAAACAGCTCGATCGTCAAGAGTCCACCCCATTCACCATTGGTATTGGTACTCAGGGTTACGCTCCAAGCGAACAATGTTTTGGGCGTCCACAGTACAGTAGTGATATCTATGCAGTTGGCATGGTTGGAATTAAAGCCTTAACTGGTGTAGCACCCCGTGAGCTAGATAGAGACGCAAATGGGGAAATCAAATGGAGCGATGCCTTTCTCTACGAGACGCTCCGCGTAGCTTGCTTCTCCGAAGGAGTACGACAGGCTCAGGGTAAGACCTACGGCGGTAAACTACACACTCAGGTCAGCCACTCCCTAGCTAAGATTCTCAGTAAAATGGTGCTAAATGACTTCAAAGAGCGATATCAGTCTGCATCAGAAGCTCTTAAGGATCTTGAAGCTCTTAAAGTTCTTGACGATTTGGTAAATTTCCAACAGAGAGACTATATTCCACAAGATGACTTATTAATGAATACTTTAGACGATTTAGACATCCCCACAAAATCTTACTCAGAAGGACAAGAAACTTCCAAATAAAAAAATCTCCAATCACTAGACCTCTTGCAAAAGTAATTTTTGCAAGAGGGGGGAAAGGGATGCATGTTAAAGGGAAAAGGGTTTTTATGAGCCGCTTTCCCCTTTTCCCCTTACCCTTTTCCCCACAAATGCCAAGAAGTCTACTGTGGAAGCTCTTCTTAAGTAGGCAAAGCCAAATCTGATAGTTGTATTGGATACAAAAATTTGAATAATTTATACCAATTTGAAAAAATAATGCGACAAATAGACTATTTGTAGAGACGCGATGAATCGCGTCTTTACCCAGGGATGTGTTGCAATCATTAATTGAACTGGTATTAATTTTTGGAGTTGTCAAAGTAATAATCTGGCACGAAAATAGGAAGGTGAGAAGAAGGATTTCCCTCTTCTCTATTTGTGGCTTTTTCACTCAGTCCTGCACATGATTTTAATTTAACGACAGAAATTCTTCTCCTGTCGTGGGATGAATGCCTATTGTTTCATCCAAATCTTCCTTGGTAATGCCCTTGCGAATTGCCACACCTAAACTTTGAATGATATCTGCTGCATGTTCGCCTACCATGTGAGCGCCCAAAACTTGCCCAGAATCACTATTTAGCACTAACTTTATAGTGGTTGGCTCATCCTGTTCGATCATTTGATACAACAGTGGTTGGAACTCGGTGCAGTAGCATTCTACAGATTCACCAAATTTTTCTCGTGCTTTCGCCTCCGTCATCCCCACACTAGCCGCTTCTGGACGGCAAAAAACAGCAGTGGGCACATAATCATAATTTAGTTTTTGCGCCTTGTTCCCAAAAACTGTATCGGCAAAGACAATACCTTCTGCCTTAGCCACTGGAGTCAATTGCACGCGGCTGGTGCAGTCACCCACAGCAAAAATGTTTTCTTGGCTGGTGCGGCTGTATTCATCTACTTTGATTGCACCATGTTCGCCAAGTTCAACATGGGCATTTTCCAAACCAAGATTCTTGGTATTTGGAGCGTAACCTGTGGCAACTAAGATGGTATCTGCTGTAATTATTTCTTGGCTCTCACCAGTAATAGTTAACAACAAACCCTCTTCTGAGTATTTGATTTCTTGAACACTGCTATTGGTGAAAAACTTAATTCCGCGTTTAATCAACCCCTGTTGTACAGCAGAGCAAATGCGATCGTCAAACCCCGATAAAATCATCTCGTCTTTTTCAATCACCGTCACCTCACAACCGAAAGCGTGCATCATACTGCAAAATTCCACACCAATGTAGCCGCCGCCAATAATTGCTAAACGTTTTGGCAGATAGGGTAACTGGAACATCTCGCGGGATGTGATGGCGTATTCTATACCTGGGATTTTGGGCTTAAGGGGTTGTCCTCCCACAGCAATTAAAATTTTGTCGGCTGTAACTTTGCGTCCATCAATATCGATCGTATGGGTATCGATGAAAGTGGCATGTTGAGAAATTAATTCAATTCCAGCTTTTTGCAATTGCTGAAAATAGGATTGGTTAACGCTGTCAATATGCTGATGTACTGACTTAATAAATAATGTCCAGTCAAAGTATGTTTGACAGTCACTCCACCCATAACTTTGTGCGATTTGATTTTTGAGGGCGAAGTCAGCAGCGTAGACAATCAGCTTTTTGGGAACGCAGCCGCGATTTACACAGGTGCCACCAATAGCTTCTTGTTCGGCAATGGCGACACGTACACCATAGCTAGCTGCTTTTTTAGCTGCTGCCAATCCCCCAGGCCCAGCACCAATGACAAACAAATCGTAATCAAATGTCATAAAAATCTGTTCCTTTTTCACTTTTTGGAATGCAGAGCTATTTCATACCTTATAGTGATTCACACAAAACTTCATCTACTGTCTTTGGGTGGACAATTTGGGATGAAACCAGGCTAATATTTAGCAGATTGCCGCATTAATAGCAATTACATCCAAAAGGAACAGCGATCGCCCGATCATTACTAAGTTACATGACATTTCGTTGTGGAACAGACAATATACTCATTCTACAAGAGGTCAATGTTAGCGATGCCTACGCTTTTAACTTAGCGTAGTCAATCACTTGGCCGATTAAATAACAGCCTCATCTCCAGCATGATTTTGTTAAATGCTGTTGTTAATATTACTCAACTTACCCATAACTTAATTTTGGCTAAACTTGAGAATTTTTAATAAAAGTTTTTGTTTTTACGCTTGACAAGTATAAAATTATACATTAAATTAGTAAGCATGATAAAGGCGATCGCCCAATCCCGGAAAGATGAATGCGATCGCCCTTTGTCAGCCCTTTATCAGGAGACGATACAATCATGGCACAATTATCAAAATCCGCCCAATCAAAGTTAGAGCAGTTCTTGGGTAAAAATTTAGATACACCCACCCCCAAACAATCTCTCCAACAGCAACTTCCCAAAAGAGAGCCAATTAAGCATACGCTGATGGGTTCTCCCAAAGCCATTACCAGTACAATTCATCATTTACAGCTAATTGGCTACGCCAGTGTCGGAGACTGGAGTCCACTGGTACCAACTGGTAAACCAGATGAGGTCATGAGTATTTTAATCCGTTACATTCTGATGCAATAACCCAAATGCAGAGACGTTGCATTGCAACGTCTCTTGTTTTTGTTGAATGAGTTTAAACAACGAAATTAGGATTTAGATGGAAATGAGGTTAATGCCGAGTGTAGGCGATCGCACTTTTGCTCCAAAGCATATAAATAACAGCCTAATCTTCAGTTACAACCTCACCTCAGACTAAAATAGTTATGGAAAAGCACCCTTGTAAATAAATCTATGAATGTGTTCTTAAATCCAGAGATAGAGCAATTCATCCAAACTCAGATAGAAAGTGGTAAGTATGCTTCGCCAGAGGAAGTAATTGTTGATGCTCTCAAAGTGTTTGCAGCAAAAAGTAACATTGAAGCACCAGTGCAGGTAAAAACACCTGAAGAATTGGGGTGGCCTCCTGGTTTTTTTGAACAGACGGCGGGTTGTCTGCAAGATGATCCTCTGGTGAGATATCCCCAAGGTGAATATGAAGTGCGGGAGCCGTTAGAGTGATGTATTTATTAGATGCCAATGCTTGCATTGTTTATCTAAATCGTCCAATATCTGGAGTGCGACGACGGTTAGAGTCTTTATCACCACAGGATATTGCTGTTTGTTCAATTGTTAAGGCTGAACTGTTCTATGGTGCGAGAAGAAGCAATAATCCTCAACGCACCTTAGCTTTACAGTTAGCTTTTCTCAATAATTTTGTCTCTTTGAGTTTCGATGATGTGGTCGCCACAATTTTTGGTCAAATTCGTGCTGAATTGGCAACTTTAGGTACGCCTATTGGGCCTTATGATTTACAAATTGCATCGATTGCTAAGGCACATAATTTAATCTTAGTTACCCACAATAAGAATGAATTTAATCGCGTCAATGGGCTACAGATTGAGGATTGGGAGGAAGAAGGTTGATAATTGAGAGGGCAAAAGGGAAAGAGTGTAAAGGGTAAGGAATCCTCACGCCACAGCTACCGCAACCACCCGACAACCTACATCGTAGCCGCTAAAATCACGTGCGTCGTGGAGACGATAGGCAGATCTGCCTCCCTGGGCACTGTTGACCCACGAACCGCCACGCGATACTTTTATGTTATTATTTGTACCATCTAGCCACGGACTACCATCTGTCGGTGCGCCTATGTAATTATCGTTATATACATCTTGACACCATTCCCATACATTACCACACATATCATATAAACCGAAAGAGTTTGCCCGAAATTTCCCAACATCTGTTGTCTGCCCTTGATATTCGCCTTTGGGTGCAGAGCCGTAGGGATAGTTGTCGTTGTAGTTTACTAAATCTGTGGTAATTATTTCACCAAAATAAAACGGCGTGGTTGTTCCCGCACGACAAGCATATTCCCATTCGGCTTCGCTTGGTAATCTGTAAATACGTCCTGTCTTCTGGCTCAACTTTTTACAAAACTCTACTGCATCATCCCAACTCACACTTTTTACAGGTCGTTTCTCACCTTTGAAATTGGAAGGATTCGTCCCCATAATTGCTTGATACTGTGCCTGGGTGACTTCATATTGACCCATGAAGAACCCAGGTACTTTTACCTCAAGCTGCGGACTTTCATTTGAAAATCGTCCTGCTTCCTCTGGTGGTGAACCCATCGTAAAGGTTCCCCCTGGTATCTGCACCATTTCCAAGGTGACACCATTCCCTAAGTCTTCAACAAAATATTTCGCTTCTCGGTTGCTGCGGTTGGTGATTTTTCCTTGTGCATTCACCGTTACTGTTTCAAATTGAAAAGTTTGTAAATTTATTCTTTGTGAAGAAGTTGGACTTTTTGAAGGTGCAGACGGAGCATTGGGGATTTCTGCTTTTGGCGACGTTGTAGTTTTATTAGTGTCAGCAACAGGGCATCCTTCCGTACTAAATTTAAGTAGACGCTCTCCTATAATTGCCAAACTGAACCCCGCAACTGTCCACCCTACATTTTGAATCACCCGACGACGTGACAGGTCTGATGGGGGTTGGGGTTTAGGTGCAGGTGGTGACGGTGGTTGTGGTCGTTGCGGTTGTTGTGGTGTCATTGAACTAAATAAAATTCACCCTGTTCTTCAAAGTGGGCAAATAATCGCGGTATCTGGTCGCTATTATTTCCTAAGCAGTATAAAACTTGGGCTTCGCTATCAAATAATCTTCTAACGAATTGTAATATTGTTGGGTCGGAGTTAGGTTTGAGGTGTTTGACCACATACTTGGGATGGTTGGGTAAGTCTAAGTCTTCAGCAAGCTAGGTGTCGCCAACCCCGTCGCTGCCTAAGAGTTTGATAATTTTGTAGCGATTTCGGAGAATTTCGCCTATTAGCATCAGCTTTATCCGACAGAAGATGAATTACGTTAATTCTCCCAAATTTTACACTTATAGGACAATATCTAATACATTCGTGCGATCGCAGCGAAAACAATAGTTCCATTCCTGACCAATTTCTTAACTGTGTTATTTTGTATTCAATGTTGGTGTTGTACTTCTCAAAAATTGCGATGTCTACGACGGGCTGCGCTACGCACATCGAAGACACCCTACTTTTACCCATCGCTGAAATAAAAAAACGACCATTCAAAAAGTAAATCGTTTTCTTCTTTGCGTGAGGTAAAAATCAAAAACAAAGGCGGGCGCGGGGATTGAACCCGCTAATCCCCACAATGGTGGAGACGTAACCGATAACCCTAAATTCATCGGCCCCGAAAGGCAAGTTGCGAACAAGGATAACCCGCCATGAAATATGAAGGATAAAGTATTTCATCCTTTACCCTTCAGCAATATCTACAACTCACCCGTAGCTAGCATCTGGATAATCCGAGGCGTACCTTGATCGAACCCTGCCAAATCCCAAGATAGCGAATCTTCAGGATCTACCAAGGTAATTTGGTAAGGTGTCAAGGTGACATACACCGCCTTGACGTTAGGATTTACCTTTTTGCGGTACTCCTTCAGCGCTTGACTTGGATGCTTATACCCAGCCCAGCTTTCTGAGTCAGTCCAAAAGCAGACTACATCAGCTTTAAACTTATTCTTAATCATCCAGTCATAAGCTACCGATGCATCCGTTCCACCGAAGTTTTGATTGCTAGCTTTGCGAACCGCAGAACTAAAACTATCTTTGGCGGTGATACCCAATTCCCGGAATTCCGTAGCAAAGCCGCGAATCATGTAGTTTTTCTCTGCTTTTGCTGTCACCAGTGCCATTGTGGTGGCAATTTCACAGCAAGTCAGTCCCATATCTGCAACCATGCTACCCATAGAACCAGAAACGTCTACGGCGTGCATGAATACTTTACCTGTGGGTTGCACAACATCAAAAGACAGTTCAACCGCCTTTTCTAATATGTCTACAATCCGAGGAACTGGATTCCAAGTTTTCTTACTGCGTCCTAATGTTCCACCAGATTGATATGTTTTGAGTGCTTTCAAAACATCAATTGGATGAATGCGACCTTTACGCAGATGTTCTCTGCGATTAAGAACTGCTTCCACTTGCAGCAAGTTGGCGCTTTCATCGGCTCGCAACACACCCAGTTCAGTTAAAGAACCCAAGTTACGCAACATTGCACCTATTGGCATTTCCTGAAATAGCAGCTGCCAAGCAAGCTTATCCATTTTGCCCACAGGTGCAGCCATTTCGTGGGTTAACCGTCCTTGAGAAATAGCTTCATGGGTTTGAGTTGGATTGCGCTTCAGCCACTCATACCACCAAATCTGCGCTAACGCTTCTGAGGGGATATCTGCTGGTAATTCTTCCCAGCCTCTAACTACCCACTCAAATAGTTGACGGTGATTTTCTGTAGGCGGTTTGACATGGAACAACCGCAATGCATCTCGGTGGGAGAAGCCTTGACGCTGTTGATATTTCAACAGTTGATAAGCTAAACCCTTGACATCTTCCCTTGAGAGCCAAGTTTTACCAGCTTCCCGCACTACTTTGCCAAATCCCCGCAGAGATTTGGTGTAGTTCAGCCATTCGTAGAAGTGGCTACCGGTGCGGACAACTTGCGGGAAAATTTCACCAAACGCCTGTTTTGCTTCTGGTGTTTCACCCATCGATAGCAACACTAAAGCCAAGATAGGCGCACTGTTATTCATAGCGCGTCCATCGCTAGCATACAAAATTTCTTCTGCTACACGACCAGGATTTTCGGCAACAGCAAGTCTTACAACTGTCACAAAATCTTCAGTTAATTCCTGTTTACCAGCGTAGTAAGTGCTTTTTGCTGTGCCAACTAAAAGACAACGGCGCAGCATTTTCCAAATGCCAGCATCAAACATCCAGCCGCCGGAACGTCCCTGAACCATTTCGGCTTCTCGTCCGGGGATAGGTTGATTTTGGGGTGTAGTTGCCTTCTTTTTAGTGAAAAAATTGTAATTCATCGTTTCATCTCTCGGCCCTTGCGGGCAAAAATGAAAGGTGGCGGAGCAGGAATCGAACCTGCGACCTCTCGAACCCTAATCGATAACCCTAATTCGTCGGCCTTTGCAGGCAAGGGGTGAACAAGGATGTTTAGCGCTCTACCTCTGAGCTACCCGCCACATAAAAATTTTGGATTTTGGATTTTAGATTTTGGATTGAATTTAAAATCTAAAATTAATTGGTGTAGTGGAGCGGGATTTGAACCCGCGACCTCCCGCTTGGCAGGCGATAACCCTCAATTCGTCGGCCTTTTCAGGCAAGGGGTGAATAAGGATATTTAGGCGCTCTATCCACTGAGCTACCCACCACATATAAATTCAAAGCATTAAATTTGCTGTAACGAAGTAGGATTTTTACCTACACCTCCAGAAGTTTGATCGGGGGTGTTTTAGTTATATGCGATAACCCTCGATACGTCGGCCCTTTCGGGCAAGGTGGGCGCTCTGCCATTTGAGCTATTCGCTACTGCTGAAAGCTAACTCCCTCATGAAAGTTTACTTGTATCATTAATGTAGTATGTGTATTATCTGTTGTCAAGGGTCTGGTAAGCCAATTTAGAATTATTGCTTTGGAAAGAAAAGCTGAGATGTGTTGCGATCGCCATACATCTCAACCCCCTTATTTTTTCTGGTAAAAACTTTTGCGCGTAGTTTACCGCCGTAGGCATCGCAGACCAATCTTATATGAGCAAAAAGTTAATAAGCCTATAACACTTACTGAATAAAGCTTTTGCCGAAAAATTTGCCGCAACTTTGCCAAACGATACAAAAAAGTGTCTCAATTTTTGCCAATATAATAATATTATTTCCCAAAATTCACTTGGCAAAAATCGGCATGAGTGAGAAACCCATAGAAGGTAACGGTAAAGCTTTTCTCGTTCTACTTTTGCCCATCTCGTTTTTGATTATTTTCCTAGTTACTACCTGGAGAATTTTACTGGCGGTAATTGTGCTAGTAATTGCCTTCAAGCTTTGGCAGGAATATCAATGGCAACAGTGGACTGTGCGAGTTAATCCAATTTTTCATCAATTGGTTCGTGAAAATCAAGGCAGACTGACGCCAATGGACTTGGCAATCAGGGGCAATTTTCCTGGAACAACGGCAAAACGCTACTTGGATAGTAAAGCCTCGGAATTTGGTGCCAGTATAGTCAACTCTGAAGATGCAGGGCAGTCTTATTACTTTATAACTGCTAGCATTCTCGGCAATATTCTTGATAGTAGTGAGCCTGTTAAAGAACTTCCGGCTCAACCAGTTACTAAAACAGCGCGATCGCTTTTAGCACCACCAACCCCGCAGGAGGAAGAACCAGAAGCCGAATCACCACCACAGCAAACAGATGAGGAAGTTAAACGATCGCTGGAAAAACAGTTAATTTTTGGCTCTCTGATCCAATCTGAACTTGCTAAACGGCTCAATGTCTATTCCAGCACGGTTTATAAACGGCGAAACGATCCAGAGTTTCCTGAATGGAGCCGCAGCAGAGACCCTGATGGTATTGCCTGGTCATTCTCGGAAAAAACTAAAGAGTTTTTCCCAGTGGAGGAAGGATAACAATTCAAAATTCAAAATTCAAAATTCAAAATTAGAATTTTGGAATTTTTGTTTGTAAACCCACAGCTTCGTTGATGGAATTTAATCCGCTTTGTTCTAGTAGGACAAGTAAACCAGCTAGAATTCGGCGTACCATCATTGGCCCTTCGTAAATCCAGCCTGTATAAACCTGAATCAAGCTAGCACCAGCAGTAATTTTTTCCCAAGCATCTTCTGGGGAAAAAATACCGCCAACACCAATAATTGGGATTTGTCCTTGAGTTTGCTGCCAAATAAAACGAATTACCTCAGTGGAGCGATCGCGCAATGGTTTACCGCTAATTCCGCCTGCTTCATCCTGGGGTGATTTGCCTGTTTGGTCAATCGCCTGGGTTTTGAGTCCATCACGGCTGATGGTTGTGTTAGTGGCGATAATTCCCGCTAGTTGGTAGGTTTTAGCAAGAGTTACGATCTCAGCGATCGCAACCCAATCTAAATCTGGGGCTATCTTGACAAAAATAGGTTTATATGTAGTATTTTCTTGTTGTAATAAATCTAAGATGGCACTGAGCATAGAAGCATCTTGGAGCGATCGTAACCCTGGTGTATTGGGAGAAGAGACATTAACAACAAAATAGTCTCCCAAATCCTTGAGTAAACGAAAACTATCGAGATAATCCTGTGCGGCTGCTTCTAGGGGAGTTATCTTAGATTTGCCCAAATTTATTCCTATGGGTATTAAGTGGGTTGACTCCTGTTTTTCTTGTGTTAATCGTGCCGCCATTGCTACTGCACCACTGTTATTAAAGCCCATGCGATTGAGAGCAGCTTTATCCAACGGGAGGCGAAACAAACGGGGACGCGGATTTCCGGGCTGTGCGTGAAAAGTTACAGTTCCTAGTTCTGCAAAGCCGAAACCCAGGTTAGACCAAATGCCAGCAGCTACTCCATCCTTGTCGAACCCAGCTGCTAACCCTACAGGATTTGGAAAGTTTAGCCCAAACAAATTTTGTTCTAGGCGGGAATCGTACAGACATAAGGACTGCTTTAGGCGTTGGTTTACCCAACTAGCAGGAGGGCTAATATTTTTTTGCGATAGCCAACTAAAACTGCGAATCGTCTGCTGATGTAACCACTCTGAATCGGTTTTTACTACATTGAACAAAAGCGGACGAATAGCAAGTTGATAAATGTCCATTTCAATCCTTAACACTACGCGAATTCGGTAGACTGCCGCGCTTCCTCTTTAGCTCGTCGGAGTTCTTCTTTAGCTTGACGGAGTTCGTCTTTAGATTGCCGTGCTTCCTCTTTAGCTTCTCGGAGTTCTTCTTTGACTACCCGCACTTGTTCAGCAAACAGCCGGGTTTCTTCGGCAGAATTTCTGATTTCTTCAGCAAGCTGCCGGGTTTCTTCGGCAGAATTTCTGATTTCTTCACTAAACTGTCGCTGCTCCTCTTGTGAGAGCCTTTTATTTTCAGCAGACTCTCGCTCGTTCTCTTGTGAGAGCCTGGTATCTTCAGCAGACTCTCGCTTTTCCTCTGAGACTTGTCTCTGTTGCTCTTGAGCATCAGACGTAGTTTCGCCCATTTCCCTGGCACTCCATAATCTAAATTTAACGAACCTGTTACCTACAACTTTTAGCAAACACCTGTGGCAATATTACTCAGGGTGCTTTTCTGGGCATCTTATATATTACAAGTTATGTTAACCAATAAATCAGATGGGGCAGCCGCAAAAACCTATAGCCGCCGAACAACAGATCCTCTCTTTAGGGCGCGTCCTCCAGAGCCTCAGAGAAGAAGATGATGTTGACGTTCTGATTGAAACTACTATTTCTTATCTCAAAGAAGAGTTTGACTACAAACTGATTTGGATTGCTCTTTACGATCGCCTGAATCACATATTATTCGGAAAAGGGGGCATCACACCCGATCGCGATATGAGCTTTTTACGCCAAAGAGTTGTTCTCAGCCCTGGAGATTTATTAGAGCAAGTAGTAATTGAACAGCATCCTTTAGGCGTAGCTGATTTGCAAACTGAAATCCGCGCCGCCGAATGGCGAAAAGTTGCCGAAAAATTCCACATCCAAGGAACGATTATTTTACCGATTCGCTACAAAGACCGTTTCTTGGGCTTGGTATTACTGGGTTCAGAACGCTGGGGCTACCTACTGACAGGAGAAACAAAAGCACGTTTGATGATGGTTTTAGGTGAACTAGGGGCAGTGCTTTATCAAAATGAAATGCATAAGCACCAAAAGCAAACCAGGCGAACTGACGAGCCATTATTAGAATTGCTAGAAAATTTACGCAGCCTCAGTAACCTGAATCAAAGACTTGAAGCAGCAGTGCAAGCAACTCATAAATTTGTCTCCCCCAGCCGGACAAATGTTTACTGGTTTGAGCGAGAAGGGCGCTACTTTTGGTGTCGAATGAGCAATCAGCTGGTCAAAATGGATCGCAATTCTAGCACTCAGCAAGCAGCGGGAATGACTGTACAGGACTTAAGCGATTTTTATTATGCTTTGGCAGTTAACCAAATAGTCTCCATTGGTGATGCCCGCAGTTCTTTAAAAAGCCATTTTACGGCTAAATTGCTGCAACGCTTGCAGGTGCGATCGCTTCTGGCAGCTCCGATTTTCTGGCAAAAGAACTTAGTCGGTTTTCTGGCGGTGGAAAGCAATGAACCTCGCATCTGGACGGACACAGATAAAAATTTTGTCCAAGGTGTTGCTGGTTTAATCTCTCTAATTACACCTACCGAAAGCATGGAAAGCACTATCAAACAGATTCAAGAGGATGCTCAACTGACCAGCCAAGTTGCTCAAGGTATCTATAGCGAACATGACCTTCAGGTAACTTTACATAATTGTGCTAAAAGAGTTTTAGCTCGATTAGGTGCTACCCGCTTTTTGCTGTTGCAGTACGACGCCGAGCAGAAGAATTATCAATTTACTTACCAAAGTCAGCCCCAAAATCGTCGGCCGTTGACATTTACTCTTCATACTCTCAAAGAATTAGATGGGCAGCTTTTGCAAGGTTCAACACAGGCAGTGGAAATTGAGAACTTAGATGAAGATTTACGCTTTTTTAACTGGCGACCCTTGTTATTAGAGAATAATGTGCGATCGCTGCTTGTTTGTAAATGCACTCACGAGCATATACCAGCAGCACTTTTGGTGATTACTCATGAAAGCCATCGTTCTTGGACAACTCTAGAAAAAGAATTGCTGTGGGCTGTCAGTCAACAGATTGGTGTAATTATTCGTCAGTGGCAATTACATAACCGCACTACCCAGCAGCAAAAAACTTCCCAGGCTTTTGAGCAGTGCTTACGCATCCTGACACAATCCCAGAACAGCATTGAGGTCGAAAAAAAGCATTTAGAACCTACAGCACTCGAACAAATAGCCTCAATTTTGGGCTGTCCCCTAGCGCTAATGCTATCTTGGGCACCTGGTGAAAGTTGGGCAGAGATTATCCCTGGAGTGATTGACAATAGCCAATTTGGGATTTTTTCTGATGCATCTATTTCTATCCGAGCTGAAGCCTTAATTCAGTGGGCACTTGCTACAGAGAATTATCTGACTTTGAAGGTGGATAATTTGCCTCCAGAAACCCGGAAATGGTTGAATGTTCCAGACAAAAGCCAAATTATGGTAATGGCATTACGTACAACTGCTGATTATGAAACCACTGGTGTCGTGTTGCTTGTAGACTATCAAGAGCGTCGCTGGTCAGAACCAAACCTTAGTGCAACAGCAACTCTGATTTCTCAATTAGCCTGGTGGCGTCGTGAAAAGCAAATTACCCGACTTTTAGAATCCACAACCGAAGAATTACGACAACTCAACTGGTACAAACATCGTCGTCTAGAGGAAATTCAAAGAATAACGGCCCATTCCCTGAAACAAATACACGATTTGGGCATTCCTGCAAATGAATTGACTCAGATGCGTTACCAGCTATTGCTGCGGCAGTTAGATCAGACAGCCACTTCCATGAGTGGAATGCTAAAACTTGAGAACTGGCAGCTACATATTAGTTGGGAAACTATGCCCATAGCCAGTTTACTGAAGCGATCGCTCGAACGGATCGAAAATTTACTCAAACAACAAAAGCTGTGGATTGGTGTACATGGTTTGGGACAACCAATTGACGAGCAAGAAGCACCCAAGAATTCTTCATTAGTTAGAGGCGTTCCTCCCTCCAGCGCTCAATCTGCAATGGCGATCGCTGGTGATATTGTCAAAATTGAATTAGTTATCCATGAATTATTGGTTACTGCCTGTAACCGTTCTCAAATCGGTAGCAGAATTGATATTTGGTGCCGCCGTTTAGATGCGTCAAAACCCTTAGATATAAAATATTCTTCTTCTACAACTGGAGTGGCTGAACATCAGACATCGCTAGAATTATCGATCACATATAACGGTGCGATCGAACCACAGCTACTCACGGAACTACATAATAATACACCCAAAGATGTGCTTGCTCCTTCCTACCTCGACCAACCACCAGCTTTACATCTGGCGATCTGCCAAAACCTCATGCAAGAACTAGGAGGAGAGTTGAATTTCTATGAGTTACCAGATAATCGGGTAGTCAGTCGCTTGTTGTTGCCCTTAGCTATTCATGATTCTTAATACCAATTCGTAATCGTAATTAAGAAAGTCAGATATGGCCTGGCTTTTGGGGTTTGAATGTGTTGCCTCATTTTAGAGAATTGGTATTAGAACTCCTGCCTCACTTCGACTACGCTCAGTGACCACCTGCCTCCTGCCTGGTTGTTGAGCGTAGTCGAAACACTGTCTCCTGCCTGGTTGTTGAGCGTAGTCGAAACACTGCCTCCTGCTATACAGTGAGTTGCTTGCTCATCAAAGGATGCTTTGGCAGCAACATCACTTATATGACAACACGCTTGGGTTAAGGGTTGTTGGTGTAGATAATTGGTCTTTGAAGACGCGATAAATCGCGTCTCTACATCTGGATCTTGTTGCTCATTCTGAACTGTATTAACTTATGTGAACTTTTCTCTACTGAATTTGTGAACTTTTCTCTACTGAATCCTTACGTAAATCCCAATTAAAAAATGCTCTTTTTTACTCAAGCTTTACAAGAAACTAGTGGATGCACGACTAGTATAAATATGTAACCAATTGAACGCGCACTGGGTTTAATAACTAAATTACTTATATGGTTATTACTTATATAAAACTGCGCAAATGGTAAATAAAAATTAGTCCTGAAATAGAAGATTCCTTCTAAATAAGACAAACATGGCTTGAAAAGTTCCCAAGCTGACCATCCTGCTTGCCTATAACTTGTTCTTACTTATCAGTAAGGCAGTAGACAAGCATGACAAATTTGCAATCTTAACATTCTGAATGAAAACAATTAATTGTATGAAAAGCTACACCAAAATTGTAAAGCGTTTTTTTGCATTGGCTACTCCAGCGATCGCTACTTCGATATTGGCAACCTTACCAAGCCAAGCTGCTACCATTGCATATTCTGAGTCAAAATTCAACATCAACAACTTTAGTAGCAGCCCTTTAGATGTTAGGACTTTGACTGATACTTTGACCAACACAATTAGCACAGGTGGTCAAGTAACTGCTGATGCTAACGCTGAGGCTAAGTTTAATATCGATGCAAACAACTCTGCCTCCAATTTTTCCTTCAGCCAAGCTCAAGGTCAGGGTGATGGCTATACAGGGTCGGCGGAAAGCTTTGCTGGGATTATCGGTTATGATTTCATCGTTGACAAAGAGTTTTCTTTTGATTTCAGTGGCTTATTTAACCTGAAAACATCCATTGATGATGCCGTGACTGAACGTGCAAATGCTCGTGGAGAGTTCTTATATGAGTTATACGACAGCGATACTGGTAATCTTTTAGACTCTTTCAAGATTTCTGGAAATTTATCAACTATAGGTAACAATGATGCTTTTGTATTTGAACCGAGTAGTAACATAACTCTTGATTCAAATCAGACTACTATTGATAAATCTTTTGGCGGAACACAGGAATATGCTTTGACTAGCTTTAAGGGTAAATATTCCCGTACTTTCGATAAGTTAACTCGTTTAACCTTAATAGAATCTAAAAGTAATCAGGTGAGCGTCTATACTGTCCCAGAACCCTCAACAATTCTAGGTTCGCTGTTTACTTGCACTATGTTTGGTGCTGTCTCGATACGCAAGCGTAAAAGAGCTTCTTCGCTTGCGTTGTTGGTTAATAAGGATTGATTTAAGGTCTGTAAAACTTTCTTTTGTCACTCCGGGAACAGTAAAATCAGAAAGAAGGACTCAAAGCCAGGAGGGGAGAATGACACAGCTAAGAAGCCCCAAACCCAGCATCAAAAGCCAGAATAAACTGCCAAGTCCTCGCTCATATAACAATACGGTTCAGTTAAGCCCAAAAACCTGATGTGAGACGCGATAATCGCGTCTTCAAACACCAATAATTCTTAACTGAATCGTATTGGACTATATCCGAAAGCGCCCAGAATGCGATCGCTCTTAGTATTTGTTGAACTATATTTCTACAAGAGAGTATGTTGGTCAACTCTAGTATCCTTCCCAGAAATTACCTCAACTGTGCGGAATCCAAGCACCGCCAACAGATTATTTTCAGGGAGCTTGACGGGAGCAGGTTGATCGCCGTGACCTGGAGCGGGGAGGGGATAAGCGGTCGTCGTAGCACTATGGAAGCGAATATTGCCTTCGCTGTGCTCGATCACTTGATGGATGTGCCCCGTTAACACTGTTACCGATGCAAAGCGAGATAGCAGTGAGAGCAACTTAGCAGAATCAGCAGTTGCCCATCCCCATTTGGGATAAAGGTCATATAGAGGAATATGGCTGAAAACAACCAGAGGCGTATCCTGTTTCTGCGCTGCCAAATCTTTGGAGAGCAAGTCCAGTTGCGCCTCACCTAGTTTGCCTGTGCCGGTTGCCCCAAAGTCCAGCACATTGGTTAAGGAGACAAAGTGGATTCCCGCCCAATCCCAAACCTGTAAGCCTTCTTTGGCATCCTTGCGGTTAAAGGCTTCCTCGTAGGCTTTGCCGCGATCGCCAATGGTATCATGTTCCCCTGGTAGGGTAAACAGTGGGACTTTCAATTGGGAAAGTAGTTGTTTGGCTCGATCGAATTCTTCTGGTTTAGACAAATGGGAGATATCTCCCGTGTGAATCACAAAGGCGGGTGGAGTGGGTAAGGCATTGATCGCATCGATCGTTTTCTGAAGTGTATCGGTGACATGTTCATTTGCAGGTTTTTTGAAACCGATGTGTGTATCGCTAATTTGAACGAAGGAAAACGGTGAGGCCGTGGATGATTTTTGAGCATTTGGTTCTCCCACATTACAGGCAGTCAATAAGCCATTTGCACCAACAGCCCACACAATGCCGAGTCCTGTCCAGCCCACGTGTTCAATAAATTTTCTGCGTTGCATTGGTATTCCTCTGGTTAGTTTTTCTTATTTGTTACCTTCAACGTCCCTTTCATAAAGGGATGAATTGAGCAAATATAGGGATAAGTACCTGGTTTAGTGGCGGTATAGTTCCAGGTTTCATTGGTATCTAGTGCTTTAGAGTTGAAAGTACCATCCGTAGCTGTAGCCGTGTGGGGTTCTTCATCGACATTGATAAATTGCACAGTTTTACCAACAGCGATCGCCAAATTCGCTGGCTCAAATTTGAAATTACGAATTTTGACAGTAACATCGGCAGGCTGTTGGCTAATTTGGGGCTGTTCCTTGGGTTGTTTCATCATCATTGGTTGCATAGTCGTTGCCTTATGGTTCGGACTACAGGATGACAACGACAACAGGATGACCAGAAAGGCACTGGCGATCGCGATGAAAAAATAAGAAATGTATTTCATGGGCGTTCTTCCATCCGCTTTGGTTGACGGCGTTTAGCAAACAGTCCAGTCATGCTCACTCCGGTAGCCACTAAACCAATTAGACCTAGCCCATTTAAAACTGGCACAATGGCATCGAGTTTGAAGATTTGCATAGTGTGAACAGCGATCAAAAATCCAGCCAACTCTTCTTGATGCAACCATGTGTCGGCGATCGCAACGCTAATGCCAGTCAGAGCCGTAAAGAGCAACGGCAAACAAAAGAGTGTGGCAATTAGCCGATGGTACTTGCGAAATGTGTTTTTCATAGTTTGAGTATTCTTGTAAGGATATTACTGGAAGGCATCAAGATTTGATTGGTAGAAGCAAAGCATTGGCTAATCAAGTGCCCGAAAGGATGCTTTCGATGAACTCCCGAATGCTTTGCCATGCCAGTTGAATCGCGGCGTTGTTTCATACCTTGGTCATGATTGATTCAGCAACGCCAGTTTTTTAGTCTGCTGTAAATCCTTGCAGTTGATCTTCAAGGTTATGGCGATAGGCTCGATCGCTTAACGTTTGCTCAGGTAGGCGATTCGCTTTGACAGCGGCTTGAATAATGTCTTGAGCTGTAATTGTTCCAGACGCGATCGCATCGATCAATGCACCATTGCTGGGAATACCTTGGTCTTTTAAGTAGCCTTGATATGCAAGAGTTGCCAGATTAAAAGACCCGATCTGGTTTGCCCTGTGTTGATTTCCCACGTATGGATTAAGGCTGATTGGTGCGGTTTGGGCCTGCGCCGCAGCAGGCAAAATGGTGGCAGACAGCAGCAATGTTGTTAACAGCACAGAAATAGAGCGTCGCATAGAATTACCTCTAAGATTGGTTGTTTGGCTACAGCGGTTTTACTGACCTTCAATGCATGGATGCAGCACAAACTTTCAGACAATTTGGTTGAATCCAAACTGCCAAAAAAGAGCGTTACAAATTGACGATATAAATTTCGTCGGGACATTGCAGTGCAATGGCCAGTGTTAAAAGCTGTAGGAGTGGGTAGGTAAGCAATTAGCGTGATTTCAGGAATTTAGTTACAACTTATGCCTGCAAAGAATGCTAACTGGGTTATTTACTTGTCTCTACCTTTAAGACGACTGAGAAGCAATTTTGGATTTAAACTTTTCAAATGCCTTTGCTAGACTGATGTTCGCGGTGCGTTCGGTTTGGGGTGCGAGTTAATCAGAACAAAATAACCGACTTCTACAAAATTTCGACACTAGACTCATCCAATTAGCTTCACCAATCGTTTTAGAAATGAAAGTAAGTTTGCTCTATACTCAAAAGTTGTGAAATCAGGATTGGCACTCACGCTGCAAGATACATTAGGCATTTTTGCAGAGAAATTAGCCTCGGTCTATTCACCTGAATCTATGGATCTAAGTTCTCGCGATCGCCATTCATCAGAACCTTCATCGAAGAGCGATGCTGCACTTTTGGATGACCTGAAGGCACATCTTCCAACGGCGTTAAAGTGTCTCTACGAGCGCTACGGCAGCGTGGTGTATGGAGTGGCGCTGAAAGTTTTGCAAAGCCAGCCGGAAGCCGAAGACCTAACCCAGGAAATTTTTCTATCATTATGGCAGCGTCCGGTTGACCCAGTTCACCACGATCATTTGATGCGCTACCTGATTGTCATGACTCGATCGCGGGCGATCGACAAATTGCGATCGCGCAGTCGCACCCTTAATTTGGTGCAACGTTGGGGGCAGAACGTTACTGCTGCACCCCCTGCGCCTACTCCGGTTGAGCAGGCTGTTTTCAATGAGCGATCGCAGCAAGTGCGGCAGGCTTTGGCCCAGCTTTCAGATCGGCAACGACAGGTGATCGAACTGGCGTATGATGCCGGACTGAGCCAATCAGAAATTGCCCAACAACTGCATAAACCCCTGGGAAGCGTCAAAAGCTGGACTCGCCAGGGACTCTTGAAACTGAAGCAACTTTTACAACACTCCATTGACTAAGGTTATGACTGAACCCCTTACTCCTCAAGCAATCGAAACCTTGGCAGCAGGCTATGTTGTGGGCGACCTCGATCGCGCCGAACTAGAAGTTTTCGAGCAACTGCTGGCAGAAAATCCAGCATTAGTGGCAGAAGTGAAGCGGCTTCAGGCAACCTTAGATCGGGTTGTTTACAGCTTAAATAGCGTTGAACCGCCTCCCCATCTCCAATCTGCCATTCTGGCTGCCGCTACCACGACTTTCCAATCCTCCCAGCCCAAACCGTCTCGGCTTTTCTGGTACAACATCATGGGTAGTGTCGCGGCACTCCTAATTCTGTATTTAGGAATGGATAACTATCGCTTGCGACAGGATTTCCGTATGGCTAGTGACATCAATACCCTACTGCAACAGTCACAGACACAACTTTTCTCTCTCAAGGCTGTGAATGCGTCGGATACCGCTACGGGTAGCTTTGTGGTGAATCTAGGACAAAGACAGGGGATTCTAGCCGTGCAAAATCTGCCAGCTCCCCCCACAGGAAAAGTATATCGACTTTGGGCGATCGCTGATGGCGAAAAAATTCCCTGTGGCACTCTGAAAATTAATGCTCAGGGAAAGGTGCTAGATAAATTCTGGATGCCTGCCGACTTTTATGACACAGGTATCTCTGGATTATTCGTGACGTTGGAATTGTCTGAAACTAGTCGTTATCCAACCGGAACTATCGTGATGCAGAGTAACTCATCGACCAATATCTAACCTCAGTAACTCACCCTCTATCCCTAGCCCAAATACTATTACCACAATTAGATCGGATTTTCTCCAAAATCAAAAATCTGCGTTAAGGTCAAGCCATTCGCGCCTATTGGCCTGGAGTGGTAATTAATCCCACACAATACTTGTCGGGTTTTGGGGAAAAGGGGAAGGTGGGGCCCCCTCTAGGGATAAGGGGCGGGGGAAAGGGGAAAGACAAAACCTTTAACCTAAACCCAGTAACCTTTTCCCAAAACCCAATTCCAAGTTAAAAATCCACAAAGCGTGCAGTATTGTAATCCTACACAATTACCCAATCCAGCACTGATAATTGCAGAGGTAGGAGCAAGAGTTGGTTATTTACCAGAGCAATAGCTATTAATTTCATTGACTATTGAACTTTCTTCGTTACTACTCTTTTGCAGAGATACCAGAAAGCCCTTTGCTGCTGGTAGATTCTTTTTATCTATGGCTGTTGCTGCATTATTCAATTCTTTGCTAATGTTCTGATAGAGTGTGATAAAGCGTCCTTGGAAACCTTGCAATTTTTCATCTTTAATTTCTAGTGTTTTCATCTCTTTCGCAAGTGGATCTATCTTAGCCGAAAGTTCAGTTAGAGCTTTGGAACCTTTTGCAGGATTGGGATTTTTAGCGAATTCCTGACCGAGAGTAGATGCCTGATTGGCAACCTTTATGATTTTGTTACATTGAGCAACTTTACTTTCGCCACAACCTGCAAATAATAAAGCGATCGCAGTAGTGGCTGAAAGTATAAAACTTTGCTTAAATACGTGCTGCATAGGTTCTATGATCTCCAACTATGTTTCGTGAAAGTTGGGCAGTAGAAATGAAGGATAGCGAAAATACTTTTTCTAAAAAGAATCTTTATTTTTATTTTTAACTTTCTTGCTGCCCTGTTACTTTATACTTCATTTTTTCGATAATGCGTATGTAATTATACGTAAATCAACATAAATATGGGGAATTCCCCATTTAAGTAAGTCGGTGCAGTAAAACCAAACTGTGTCAACAAAAGTAAATCTGTCCATTTAAAATATGCTTGAGTACACAGCTAAAATTTTGTTTAGCTCCCAGTAGAACAATAGTATCGCTCTCCTATTTTCCAAAGCTGGAGCGCAACTATTAGAAAGATAATGCCTGCGATTGGCGATACATAGCAAAACCACAAAGGCGCTAAAAAAGCATCTTCTTTTTCAAGTACTGCAAGCAAAGGAAAATAACTAACGCAAGCAAGTGGTATCAAGAAAGTAAAGAATCGCTGAAACCACTTGCTATAAATTGCAAGAGGGTACTGAGCCGTTTCGACTCCTCCATAAGTGAGGATATTCATAATTTCGAGAGATTCAATAGTCCAGAAGGTGATGGTTGCTTGTATAATAACAATGCCAACAAAGAGCGCAACCCCACCAATAAATGAAGTGCCTAAAAGCCATAAATTTTTAAAATTTAAAGGGATGTGGAGAGATGAAAGTGACCACCACGTAACAACAATTCCTTGAAAAAGTCTTCCGATTCGTTTTAAAGTAAACTCTTTACCTAACAGTTGAAGTGCTGTGGTGCGTGGACGAACAAGTAAACGGTCAAAGTCTCCACTTTTAATTATTGTTGTAAATGAGTCAAATCCTTTTCCAAGGGCATCAGCACAAGCGAAAGAAATATTAACTATTCCATAAAAGAGAGCAACTTCATTTAAAGTCCACGTACCAATACTATTAAAACGACTAAAAAGTGCCCAGATTCCAAAAAATTCAACAGCAGTTCCTACAAGCTGCCCTATGACTTGCAGCCAGAAAGAAATTTTGTACTGCATTTGCGACTTGAAAGATACAGAAATATATCGAAGGTAAAGCAAAAAATCATTCATAATCGCGTTGTAATTTTCCTATAAAATAAATTACTTAACTTATCTCCTACTTAAAAAATTACGAATTACGTTAGCGTAGCAGTAGCGAGTCCACGTACCCCTACGGGGAAGCAAGCTACGCTTTTAGCGTGTCGTAGAGAGCGTCATTACGAATTACGAATTATTGACCGACATTCCTTGATGGTACAAGCCCCTAGATTTATCTATGGGGGTCAATCCAAAATCCAAAATCTCAAATCCAAAATTGTCTGACCGACATTCCTTGATGGTACAAGTCCCTAGATTCATCTATGGAGTTAATCTAAAATCTAAAATCTAAAATTCCCAAGCCCTAGATTTATCTATGGGGTCAATCCAAAATCCAAAATCTCAAATCCAAAATTGTCTGACTTATCCTCCCTGAATGACAAGCTTTCTGATGCCATATTTCACAAGAACACGCCCAATGATAATAATGACAACTATCCAAAAAGCTTGATGCAGTAATATATTAAACAGGGAATTTGGTTGAAGATTTCCAGTAAAAAGACGAAAAGGTTTGTCGATTAGTCCTGAAAAAGGAAGTGCATTCAAAAAAGGCTTGCTCCACTCAGGGAAAAGTGGCAACGGAACAATCATGCCAGAGAAGATACTAACAAGAGTAGGTAGAATACTATTAATTCCCTCCCCCGAAATTGTCCACATCATTGATACAGTCAGAAGCATAGTTAATGCAGACGAAAGTAAAATTGCACCAATAAAAGAGAGAAAAAAGGCAACAAAAGAAGCAAAGGAGGGTGAAAAAGAAAGCGACCATTCATCAAGCCCCAAAAAGGGAAAAAGAAAAATTGTGACTCCAAGAAGCGGAATGCTACGAAGTATCAGGGGCGTTGTGCGAAGTGCCAAAGCGCGAGTAAACCAAAAATTATAAAGGTCTGTGGGTCGAAGAAGATCGTATCCTACAGCACCAGTTCGGATGAGTTCTTGAATATCTCTATCACCTCCCCAAGGGACAATTGCCATCAAAAACGCCTGTCCCAGCCACACATATCCTACAGCTTGTTGAAAAGTCATAGGTTGAGCAGAGGTTGTATGAGTAAAGAATGCCTGTAAAACCATTACTTTTACTAACCCCCAGAAAAGCTGAGTTCCAACGCCAGCCAAAGCAGCAGCACGGTATTGCAACAGCAGTGTAAATCTAGCAACAAACAGTGACCAATATGCTTTCATGGGATAATTCCTGCTGAAATTGCATAAAGTTCCGCAATTATCTCTTCAATAGGTGGATTTTCTACAAAAAGATCCTCTACTTCGTGTTGTGAGGTAACTTGGCTAATTAAAGACGCAGCAGAAAGCTTTGTGGGATCGAAGGCGAGAGTTACGGTGCGACCTTCTTTAGAGATAATACTGACTCCTTCTAGTTCAAAAAAGAAATCATCGTTTGCTAGGTCGATTCTTAAGTATCGACGCGAGGAAACTTGAGAACGCAGTGCTGCTAGAGTTCCATCACAAAGGATTTCACCTCCACCAATAATAATTATGCGATCGCACAATGCCTCGATATCATCCATATCATGAGTAGTCAGGATGGTGGTTACTTGATGAGTTTTATTTAGCACTTTGATAAATTTTCTGACTGCAAGCTTGGAAACTGCATCAAGCCCAATAGTAGGTTCATCAAGAAAAAGAATTTCCGGTCTGTGAAGCATGGCGGCTGCAAAGTCACATCGCATCCTTTGACCAAGGCTTAACTGCCTCACCGGAGTGGAGAGAAAGCTGGCAAGACCAAGCAAATCAATCATTTCTTCGCGTGTCTGGCGATATTCTGATTGGGGAACGCGATAAATATCCCGCAGCAAATCGAAAGACTCAATCACTGGTAAATCCCACCAGAGTTGTGTTCTTTGACCAAACACTACACCGATACGATTAACGTGCTTGATTCGATCTTTCCAAGGAGTTCGTCCGCCAATTAGGCATTTTCCACTAGAAGGTACGAGAATACCGCTTAAAATTTTAATCGTAGTCGATTTCCCGGCTCCATTTGGACCAATGTATCCTACAAGTTCTCCTCTCTCCAGGGAGAACGAAACTCCTTTGAGGGCATAAACTTCTTTAGTTTTTCGCTGCACAAGTCCTCGTATTGAACCGAAAAGCCCAGAGGAACGTTCAGACACAAAGAAAGTCTTCCTGAGATTTTCGACCAGAATGTGAGACATATTTGGGCAGGAGGCAAAAAATGAGCTTGGCTGGAGTAAGAATTGTCTTGCTAGAGGTAGCTGGGGCAATCAATGTCGGAGCGATCGCTAGGGGATGAAAAATTTCGAGATATATCATTTAATAATAAGTAAATTGCCAATGCAATCCCCATGCCAAGAATCACCTTAGAAGTATCAGAGGAATTATCTCAACAACTAGCACAAGTAGGCGATCGCTTACCTGAACTACTTGCTTTGAGTCTCCAACAACCAGCTGTACCAGCACAAGTTTATCGATATATCCTAGATTTTTTGGCTAGCAACCCTACTCCTGAACAAATTGCTGAATTTAAACCTACTCCCCAAATGCAAGAACGGTTGCGTACCTTGTTAACACGCAGTAACGCAGGTGAACTCACACCCACGGAGTTGAAAGAACTAGATGAATACGAACGTATTGAACACTTAGTTGTGATAATTAAAGCTGGTAACTTATCTTATTTGACCAGCTGACCGTGAGTGTAACCTATATTCCGATTGTTCTTCGCCGACTTGTAGAAGAACGCGCAAACTACAGATGCGAATATTGCCAGTTACCCGCAGGAGTTGCTTTTTTTGCCCATGAGATCGATCATGTTATTGCTCAAAAGCACGGTGGCGCAACAAATGCTGATAATTTAGCCCTCACCTGCTGGCGATGTAACCGTCATAAAGGCACTGACTTAGGATCTTTTGATCCAGAAACAGGGGCTTTTAGTTTTCTCTTTAACCCACGCACCCAGAAATGGGCTGAACACTTCACATTTTCAGAACTGAATCTAGTGGGATTAACACCTATGGGACGTACAACGATTAGATTACTACAAATAAATAGTGACGAACGACTAGCTGAACGGCAAAGATTGCGCTGAACTGTTCAGAACTGACGCAGGCATTCACTTACACCGCTAAAATAATTTCAAGGAAACTCTTCAGCAGAAGCATAACGCTGAAAATTAGCCTGTAAGGATTATCTGGTGCGATCGCAGGAGGCAAAAAATGGGCTTGGCTGGATTAAGAATTGTGTTGGTAGAACCAGCTGGGCCGCTCAATATCGGCGCGATCGCCAGAGTAATGAAAAATTTTGGGCTGTATAATTTAGTATTAGTGAACCCCCAATGCGATCCTCTATCGACGGAAGCTTTGATGATGGCTGTTCACGCTCAGGAAATTTTAGAATCTGCGGTATTCGTGGCGACCTTACCAGAAGCATTACATGGATGTGTCAGGGCGATCGCTACTACTGGTCGCGTTCGTAGTTTAGAAACACCTTTAGAAAATCCTCGCACTGCACTACCCTGGTTAGTGGAGGAACCAGAAAAACCCACAGCCCTGATTTTTGGCAGAGAAGACCGGGGATTAAGTAATGAAGAATTAAATTATGCACAGCGGTTTGTTGGCATTCCCACAAGTCAAGATTATGTCGCCCTCAATTTGGCTACTGCTGTCGCAATTTGTTGTTATGAATTGTCACAATCTGCCCAAAAACTTGACACTCAAACTTTACCTCAAACTGAACTCGCACCCTTAGATGTTGTGGAAGGATACTACCAGCAATTAGAATCACTATTACTGAAAATTGGTTATGTATATCCCCATACGGCAGCTAGTCGGATGAGAAAATTTCGCCAATTGTATAATCGCGCTCACTTGAAAACTGGGGAGGTGGCCATGCTACGAGGAATTTTGCAGCAGGTAGAATGGGCCCTGAAAAACCAGAAGAATAGTGAAAACTTGTAATTATTCGTTTAATATATACGCAATCATCTCCCCAAAATAATTAATATGGCTTAAACTAAACACAAAAATGCTACTTAGTGGCAAAGTGGAATTTGAGTATTAATATTGCTTAAAGATTAAGTTTGGGGTCAAGAGTCTGCAAGAAAACACTCAAGTGGGTCACAAGGAGTAACGGTGTCAGAATCAAGTGGCGAACTAACAGCTTTCTCGCGGCGTCAACCCTTAAATCGCCGCCAGCAGCCACAAAAAGTTCAAAAAGTGGTAAAGAAGAAAGTTAAAGCTAACAGTCAGCAGCAAACTACAAATGGACAAGAAGGGGCACTAACACGCCCAAAAAATCAAATTAGTCCTTCCTCCCCAATCTCTGGCGCTACACGTAGGGTAAAATCGGGGTTAGTTATGCCAACGGCAGTAAAACCAATACCTAGTGTCAAGGGAAATCCTCCCTTCCGGCCGGGTGCTGTGATGGTTAAAACAGTGCGGATGGAAAAGCCAAAAACAGGCAGACGCTCATCGCGAAAAACCCAGTTAAAGCCAATGGCCAAAACCGTATTGTATGTTTTGCGGTTATTGATTGTGGGTATTGGCATGGGTGCAATTGTGGGCACTGTATTGTCAGTATTAGACCCAGCCAATCGCATTAGCACGAATTCGGCGTCGCAATCTAATAATAATGTTAGTAATGTGGCGCGATCACAGCCACAACCTACCCAAACTCCCCCAGCCGCAGCTTCGAGTATATACCTATCTCAAGAAATTACCTCTTTGAAAAATGCCGTGCAAAATTTGGCGGCCACCAACCCAAATCTTACACCTGGAATTTTCTTAGTAGATTTAGATACTGGTAATTATGTAGATATTAATGCCTCTACCACTTTTCCGGCGGCTAGTACGATTAAAGTACCGATTTTGATTGCCTTTTTCCAGGATGTGGACGCGGGGAAGATTCGCCTAGATGATATGCTGACCATGCAACAGGATATGGTAGCCGGCGGTTCGGGAGATTTGCAATACAAACCACCAGGAACTCAGTACGCCGCTTTGGAAGTAGTCACTAAAATGATTACAATCAGCGATAATACGGCGACAAATATGCTGATTGCCCGACTGGGAGGAATGGACGCTTTAAACCAGCGTTTCCGTAGTTGGGGATTGACAACCACAACAATTCGTAATCAACTCCCAGATTTGCAAGGGACAAATACCACTAGTCCCAAAGAACTAGGGAATTTGATGGCGATTGTGAGTCAAGGAAATTTAGTCAGTATGCCATCACGCGATCTCATGCTTGATATCTTGCGTCGCACCCAAAAAGACACTCTGCTGCCAGCAGGTTTGGGAACAGGTGCCAGAGCATACCACAAAACGGGTGATATCGGCACAATGTTGGCAGATACAGGTTTAATTGTGGTTCCAACTGGTAAGCGCTACATAGCCTCTGTAATGGTACAACGTCCTGCAAACGATCCCCGCGCCGAAAAATTGATTAGCTCAATTTCTCGTGCAGCCTACCAAGAGTTTAGCCAAAATCCTGTCACACCCAACACCACTACAAACATACCCGCAAATGGTTATCAGCCCCAGGTTGCGAATCCTGCTTTACCTAACGATACAACAAGCACTGCACCCATGAGCATTTATCAGCCTCCTGTTGCCACTCCTGTACCTAACGGTATGGGAAGTACAATACCCACAAACGTTTATCAGCCCCAAGTTGCGAATCCTCAATATTATCCTCAAAGATAATTTGTAATTCGTAATACTTTTCAAACAAGTGAAACTATTAAGATTTGATGATATGATTAAGGTCTAAATTACCATTCAAATCTTAAGAGTTCCTATTCCTAATAGCTAGTTTTCCACACCAAACGCAATTTATTTTGAATATTTATAGTCAATTAAATTGTTCTAACAATGTCTCAACACTAGCATTACGATCCAAAAAAGAAAATAAATGCCAGTAACGCAATTTTCCTTCTTTATCTAATACAAACTGCGCTGGCAAAGGCGCTCCCAGTGCTTGTCCTACTTGATATGTACGAAATACTCGACAACTAGGATCGCTCAAGAGTGGCATTTTTAAGCTTAAATCTTTGACAACTATTTGACTTTGCTTTTCATCAGTACTAGTAATCATCAAAACTTCTATTCCGCGATTTTTGAATTGCTCGTAGTTTTTATTCAAAGCTTTGATGTGAGGAAAACAAAGAGGGCAATATTGCTTTTCGGTAAAGATGCGAGTAAAGGCGAGTAACACTGGTTGTTTGCCTTTATAATCAGACAACTTTACTAAAGTTCCGTTGGTAATATCTGGCAATTGAAAATCAGGTGTTCCTACTCCCAATCTGAGTTGATTGCTAGCTGGAACTGGTAAAAAATTACGGAAGAATCGCTCATTTAATAAGCCACTAAAGTCAGTTGAAGTCAACATATTTTTAGCCTTGATTATTTAAATACTATTTTATAAAAAACCACAGATATTGACTGAGGTTGACATTGTTTAATGTGTATCTCTGTTTATCTGTGGTTTTCATTGATTTTGCTTTCAACTCTAAAAGGCTGGATTAGAGTTTTTTAGCTAGCGAAATTTAGACAGCAGAGAAGTAGACTTTAGACTTCACTGGGTCCGGATTCATGGTCTTGTCACCAGGTTGCCAACCAGCTGGGCAAACTTCGTCAGGGTGAGACTGAACATACTGAATTGCTTGTAATGTTCGCAAGGTTTCATCAACGCTACGACCAAAAGCTAGATTGTTAATGGTGGCGTGCTGTATGATACCATCTTTATCGATGATGAATAGACCACGCAAGGCTATGCCTGCTGCTGGGTCAAGAACGTTGTAAGCGGCGCTGATCTCTTTCTTGATGTCGGAGACTAGAGGATAATTCAGGTCGCCGACCCCACCAGATTTACGATCTGTTTGAATCCAAGCGAGGTGAGAAAATTCACTGTCAACGGAAGCCCCAAGGACTTCAGTATTGATTTTCTTGAATTCTTCGTAGCGATCGCTAAATGCTGTAATTTCAGTAGGACAAACAAAGGTAAAGTCTAGTGGGTAGAAAAACAGGATGACATACTTACCGCGATAATCGGAAAGTTTGATTGTCTTAAATTCCTGATCTACCACAGCTGTTGCTGTGAAATCGGGAGCTTGTTGACCAACGCGGAGGCTTCCTTCGGTTCCGTAAGTAAGGGACATTAACCTAATTCTCCTTTATCGGTTTAGTAGCGTTGGAATTTGGGTCAAGTAAAATTTACCCATCCACGCTCTCACAGTTTAATTACGATCTGTTACGACTATATCATACTCATAACGATTTTGAGTAGCAAATGTCTGATTTAGATACAAGAGAATGGTTACTTACCAACGGCTTAGGAAGTTTTGCCAGCGGTACAATTTCTGATGTCCGCACGCGCACATATCATGGTTGGCTGTTTGCCGCGACAAACCCACCTTCTGGAAGGACTCTGCTGCTTTCGCACTTAGAAGCTAGCTTGGAAATATTAGGGCGCGTTGTGGCACTGGGGACAAATGTTTGGGGTAACGGTCAGATTGAGCGAACAGGCTACGAACAGCTACGCTGTTTTGATATTAACCCAGTTCCTAAATGGACTTGGGGTCAAGATAACTGGCAATTAACCAGACAATTGGTGATGCCTTATGGTTTGGTGGGGACTGGAGGATGGGGAGCAGGGGAGCATACAACTCTTGGAGAGGCTACGCCAACGACTACGCTCAGTAACCGAGGAGAAGTTGCAGAAAGTTTTTCCCCTCTGCCTCTTATGCCCAATGCCCAATTTTGCCATCGAATTTTAATCCAGTATCGCTATGAAGGAACTGAAACAGCGATTTTACGGTTGCGACTGTTGATAGCAGAACGTGACTTTCATCACCAGCAGATTGCTAGTCAAGAATTACAGTTTTCACAATTGCTAGGGGAACAGCAAGTCTGTTTACAAGCAATCAATTCTGGGCGCTTCGGCATACCTTGGCACTTGCGTTGGACACAAGGAAATTATCAACCAGATGCAGTTTGGTATTGGGATTATAGATTGTCTGAGGAGACAAAACGCGGATTAGGCGACAAGGAAGACCTCCACAGTCCTGGTTACTTGATAGTCACACTTCAACCAGGAGATACGGTAACTTTAGAAGCACGAGTAGGTTTTCCCGACTCAGTGCCAGGTGTTCTCACCGTCAAAACCTTCACAGAAGCTGTGGAGGCAGAGCAAGAAAGGCTCTCCCAAATTTTTGGATGGAGAGACTCAGGCAGGGGGGCAGGGGAGCAGGGGAGCAGGGGGGCAGGGGAGCAGGAGAGCAGGGGAGCAGGGGAGGGGAAGAATAACTACAAATATCCAATGCCCAACGCCCCATGCCCAATGCCCAATGCCCAATTCTCAATCTGGCAACAACTACTCAAAGCAAGCGATCGCTTTATCGTCTATCGAGCCTCAATTGCCGGCCCTACGGTTATTGCTGGTTATCACTGGTTTAATGACTGGGGACGCGATACATTAATCGCTTTACCGGGGTTGGCACTAGTTCCACAGCGTTTTGACCTCGCAAAAGGAGTATTGCGAACTTTTGGGCATTATTGTCGCCACGGTTTGATTGCGAATGCATTTCCCGATCTCAATAGCGAACCAATTTATAACAGTATTGATGCGGCATTGTGGTGGATTGAAACTTTAGGACTTTATTTAGAAGCTACCCAAGACTGGGATTTTTTGGCAGAGCAATTTCCTGTAGTACAACAAATCTATAAAGCGTTTGTCGGTGGTACACATTTCAATATCCAGGTGGATGCTACCGATGGGCTAGTTAGTTGGGATGCTCGTGGTGTAGCTCTCACTTGGATGGATGTGATAATTGGGACACACCCCGTCACACCCCGTTATGGGAAGCCGGTGGAAATCAATGCACTGTGGTATTCTGCTTTATGTTGGCTGAGTCAGTGGGCAGAGCGCTTGAGCCAAATGGAATATGGCTCACCAGTGCGTCTTACTAAGCAAGCACAGCGTTATGCTAACCAAGCACAACACGTGAAAACCTCACTGCAAAAATTCTGGAATCCTCAGCTAGGTTATCTGTACGATACTATTGAGCCAGACGATCGCCGGAATTTTCAAATTCGTCCGAATGCCGTTTTGGCGCTGTCGTTACACCATTGTGGGTTTTTTGAACAGCAAGGGTGTCAGATATTAGATTTGGCAACTACCAGCTTGCTCACACCTTATGGTCTTCGCAGTCTCGATCCAGGAGATCCAGAATATCAAGGAAAATATGAGGGCGATCAACAGCAACGCGATCGCGCTTATCATCAAGGCACTGTTTGGACTTGGCTAATTGGGCCGTATATTCGGGCTTGGCAACGTTTTTATCCACAACAATCGTTGCCTTTTGATTGGCAACCCTTGCTAGATCACTTTTTCTTTGATGCTTGTCTTGGTTCTATTTCTGAGATTTTTGATGGCGATTCACCTCACACACCCAGAGGAGCGATCGCTCAGGCTTGGTCAGTTGCCGAAGTAATCCGCTACATTAAATAGTTGTACCGATATAGATGGTCTTGGATAATTATTCTTGATTAATATACATTCACAAATTAACGTTGCTAGTTGGAACCAACAAAACCACTGCTATACAAGCTTTTTATTAATTTATCTGATTATCCAAAAGTTACTAAACATTTTTGATGATTTCACAAATTGAGGCAGCAAAACCAAAAATGTTTATTTTCTTCTGTGAGGAAATATTTTATAAGAAAACTTCGTGAATCAGATGTAGTTTTATTGTATAGTAGCAATGTAGTTAAGGCTTAATTTAGATACTCTACAGGATGTATAATTAATAGCCCAATTACTATTGATCGCATCTAATTTTATATTTCCTTATTATGAAAAGCATCATATTTTAACCTTAAATAAGCCTAAAGAAGTATAGATATAAATTGAGAAATCAATTAATAAAATAAAGTACAAAAAATGAAGTTCACGTAGGAATAATTGTAAATAAAGTGACTCAACCTAATAACAACACTAACCTTCAAGAAGCAACAGATTTAGGGACTTCCATTGCTCTAGCTACTACTACAGATAAATGGCAAGTACTGTCATACAAGGCTCCAATCCTACCTATACATGCCGCTCTACTTCGTACTGGTAAGATATTCTTTTTCTGTGGCTCAGGTAACGATCCCAATCGGTTAAATACTCCCTATGACAGTGTGGTTTGGGATATAAACAAGGGAACCTTTTCGCGTCAAGCGCCTCCATTGGATAGTAACAATCAACCTATGGATCTTTTCTGTGCTGGTCACTCCTTCCGGCCTGATGGTCTGTTATTGGTTGCAGGTGGAACTTTGCGCTATGACCCATTTTATGGTTCCCCCTATGCTCTGATGTTTGATCCCATTGCTGAAAAATGGGTCAAGATCCTATCAATGAATAATGGTCGCTGGTATCCTACTGTGTTAACACTAGGCAGCGGTCGAGTCTTAGCAGTGTCCGGGCCAGATAAAGATGGCAAGCTCAATAGACAACCAGAAATTTATTCTGCTTTCTTTCCAAATGGTTGGAACGCTTTTCCAACAACTAGTGCTTTACCGGCATACGCACATCTGTTTCTACTAAGTAGTGGTAAAATTTTTTATTCAGGTGCTCAGATGGGTGTTACTGGAGTGACACCAAGGATATTAACCCTGCCAGAGAAATTTACACAATCCATTACAGAAACAGTGGTTACAGGGCTGCAAGATATAGCTTTTGGCGATCAAGCTGCCAGTGTGCTTTTACCACCTGCACAAGATCAAAAGGTGATGATTCTCGGTGGGGGTAGTGGTAAGACAGCAACAAAGAGAGTAAATATTGTCGATTTAAAAGCTAGTAATCCAACTTACGTAGCAGCAAAGCCTTTAAACTATGCTCGGATGCATCACAGTGCAGTTTTGTTGCCCGATCGCACAGTGTTTGTTTGCAATGGTAGCAAAATGAATGAGGACACAACACAAGCAATGCTGCCAGCAGAAATCTACAATCCAGCGACAAATACCTGGACAGTAGTAGCTAAACAAACTGTCCCCCGCGTATATCACTCGGTGGCTTTGCTGCTACCAGATGGTAGGGTTGCAGCAGCTGGAGGGAACCCTCAACGGACGGTCAATGAACTGCGATTAGAAATCTATAGTCCTGCGTATATGTCGCGATCGCGTCCAGTTATTCAGAGCGCTCCTCAAACAGTGACCTACGGGCAGCAATTTACGATTCAGACACGCCAAGCTGCGAATATTAAATGGGTTAGTTTTATTAGACCAATGGCAACTACCCATTCTTGCGATACGGAACAAAGGTTAGTCGATGCACCGATTATTTCTAGAAACGCTACTTCTCTTAAGGTCACGGTCATAAACAATCGAAATATCGCACCCCCAGGCTGGTACATGCTTTTTATTAGTGACAACAATGGAACACCCTCAGTAGCAACCTGGACGCAAATATATTAGCCTTATCTGTTTAAGTAAGTCGGTGCAATAAAACCAAACTGTGTCAAGAAAAATAAATAAGGCTCAAACTCTTTCTCCCCTGCTCCCTGCTCCCAGCAAGAACTGCCTTAGCCCAACAATAATTATTTAGGCCGACCTACTTATGTTCGCACTGCTACCTAATAAAAGTCATTAATTCTAGGAAGGAAAATATGAATTACAAGCTATCACGTCGACGGTTTGGACAATTGGCACTTGCTGGAACTGTAGTATCTGGACTTAGTTATCTAACCAAGAAAGCCTTGGCAGAAACACCAACTGTAAATATTGTCGGTATAGGTTCTAGCCCGATCGTTACTATTGACCAAACGGCTATTACAGAGGTAAACACCACTGAATTAGTAGAGAACACTGCCCTAAATAATGTAAGCACAGATATTAAGCCTGTAGGACTAGTTTTGCAATCCTTAATGACAGGCAAGGCTCAGGTACTTACGGATAAAACTACACCTCTATTAGAGCCTAATGAGATATTGAGTGGTTTTACCTCTTTAAGCGATGGCACACTTGTTGTAGCCATTACTCCGGTTGCGCTTAGTCGGAGACAGGCGACACCTACTCGCATTACATTTTTGGGTACGCCTGTAAAAACTTTGATCGTCTCAGGACTTAAACCAAATCAACAGCTTGGGAGCTTGCTAGGTACTAATGATGGGCGACTTCTTGGTTTAGTAGGTAAGAAGAACGGTACACCACCAATCAGATTGGTAGATATTAACCTTCAAACAGGAGAGATAAGTTCTATTAGTAAGGTTAAATTCCTGGACGATGAGCGGATCAGCAATCTAGCTGAGTCCCCAGATGGAGTACTTTATAGCTCTGTAGTTGGTGCGTATGGTGAGACAACTCTGGTGCAGCTAGATCCAAATCAAAAAAAGCCCATCAGACTAGGACAATTGAAAGTTAATGGTCAAGCATGGAATAATGGCTTACAGAGCTTAGTTTGCTCTGCAACAGGTCAACTCCTCGCCTTTGGGGCTATGAGATATGAGACACCTAATGCTGTATTTATTGTTGATAAGAACAGCGGAAATATGACTCGGTTACAAGACTTTGATACTGCTCAGATTACGCGTGCTCGTGCTTAGTCAGTTCGGGAAAAGTCGGGTTTATTCACCTCTAGCTAGCTGAAACGACACAAGCACGTTAATATATCCCAAAATAAAGCAACGGTGTAATGAGGGTTTCAGCTTATCCCGAACTCAGGTTACTTAATTGGTACTGGGCAATTAAAATCATCCAGTAGACCGAAGCGCAAAAAGGGCAGATAATGATTCTGCCCTTTAGACGTTAAAACTTAATTTTTGATCTTAAAGCTTAGTAGCGCGATCTATTGTATCCACCGCCACCGCCGCCGCGACGATCGCCACCACCAAAAGAACCACCTCTATCTTCCTTTGGTTTGGCTTTATTCACTTTGAGATCGCGTCCCATCCATTCAGCTCCATCAAGAGCATCAATGGCAGCTGTTTCTTCAGCTTCTGTGCTCATCTCTACAAAGGCAAAGCCGCGTGGCCGTCCTGTTTCACGGTCAGTAGGTAACTGAACCCGCTTTACAGTACCGTGTTCGGCAAATACAGAATTGAGGTCATCTTGTGTGACTTGGTAGGATAAATTACCTACATAAATTGACATCCATTATCTCCAAAATCATAGGTGTGTAGAGATTTAGATTTCGGAGGCAAGCTTGTTAAGACCAAAAGGAAAAAGCCTGTCAATACTAAAAACAAACAATGTAACCGAATTTTATTCTCACTTGATTACCTTAGCATATCATTGAGTTCTTACCCACTGTAACCAAGATTGGGCATGGGGCAGAGGGGAAAAACTTACTGCAACTTCTCCCCTGCTCCCCTGCTCCCCCGGTTACTGAGCGTAGTCGTTGGCGTAGCCTCTCCAAGAGTTGTATGCTCCCCTGCTCCCCCTACCGCTCATGGGCGAACTCCGATACATTAAGTAGCAGAAATTCCCCAAATAATTGCAAAATAAATGCAGTTCGTCATTGTTACTAATTGGAAATGCCGACTACACTTGCTGACGCACAAAATTTACTTTCTGACCTGATCGCTCGCTACTCTAAGCGTGTAGATTATCTGATGATTCGCCTGGAAGAAGCAGAAGGGACTGATATCTTGTTGCGTGGCGACAAGGTGGAAACTCTCAGTGAAGGCATCTCCATTGGTGGACATATTCGCGCTTGTTATAAAGGGGGATGGGGGTTGAGCTGCTTTAACCAACTGGCAACAATCGAAGAGCGCATAGAAGAAGCGATCGCAGCTGCGCGGATGGTTGGTAATGAAGAAACTTTACTTGCACCCATTGACCCAGTGCAAGCAGTATGCATTCTACCCCTAAAAGGTACCGATCCCCGAAATATCCCACTCTCGCAGAAAAAACAATTGTGCGATCGCTATGCCCAATTGCTTAAAAGCGTCGATCGCCGAATTACCACTACCTCGGTGCGTTACGGTGATAGCGCCCAAAAAGTAATCATTGCTACTTCTGAAGGTACTTTAATCGAGCAATCTTGGGTAGATATGGAAATGCGCTTTGCCGCCACCGCCAGAAATGGCGAAACCGTACAAACTGGACGGGAAACTACTGGCTCTCGCAAAGCTTACGAAGATTTAACTAGTTTGGATGAACAGGTAAAAGATGCTGCTCAAAGAGCGATCGCCGCTTTATCTCTACCACCGGTCAAAGGCAATACTTACACTGTAGTCATTGACCCAATTCTCACGGGTTTATTCGTCCACGAAGCCTTCGGACATCTTTCTGAGGCTGATATGGCTTACGAAAACCCCGATCTGCTGGAAGTTATGACCATCGGACGGCGGTTTGGGCCAGAAGAACTGCAAATTTTTGATGGTGCAGCTCCAGAGGGACATCGCGGTAGCTATTTTTACGACGATGAAGGCACACCAGCTACTACGACTCAACTAATTAAAGATGGAGTTTTAGTAGGACGTTTACATTCTCGTGAAACTGCTGGCAAATTGGAGGAAGCGCCTACGGGTAACGCCCGCTGTCTCAACTATCACTTTACTCCCATTGTGCGGATGACAAATACCTGGATTGAACGGGGTAAAACACCAGTTGCAGACTTATTTACCGATATCAAAGAAGGAGTTTATGCCCGTAATTGGTTGGGTGGGATGACCAATGGAGAAATGTTCACCTTTAGCGCTGGGGAAGCGTGGATGATTAGGAACGGCAAAATTGCTGAACCTGTCCGGGATGTGACGCTTTCGGGAAATGTATTCCAAACTTTAGCGGATATTGAGGCACTTGGTGATGATTTTTATTGGGATGAATCTGGCGGTTGTGGTAAAGGAGGGCAAAATGGCTTGTCAGTGGGTTGTGGTGGCCCTAGCCTCCGAATTCGAGACGTAGTGGTTGGTGGGGAAACATGAACTATCTACTTCAGTCGTAAGAATCATAATCTGTAAAAGAATAGGAATTGGTTTTGCCATAACCTTTAGCAGATGAACACCACAATTGAGTATAGCGATCGCTTTGCACTAATGCTTAACGTGAGTTCGACAGACCTCTCTCGGACAGCCTCCCTCTCCTAAAAGACGAACGCGAGTGCGTCTGGGTAAGGAGAGGGAAAAGTAACGAGTAAGGAGGGTTTTTGCTCCCCTCTCCTGGTAGGAGAGGGGCTGGGGGAGAGGTCAAAATAGCACTCGTCGAACTCACATTAATGCTTAACGTGAGCCTCCATTGCAGACTCACGTTATTGCTTAAACTTTTAAAGCGAGCAACATCCCTCCCAAGTATGAAATTAACTCACAACTCTAGGTAGTAGCGCTAGTAGTTAAAAATAGCTAGTCTAGACAAAATTGATTCAATATCCACTCTAGTTTGATTCATCACACTAATCCTCCGTGGCGCTTGCTGAAGATTTACAGTTAGTCTGAATAGTTCAAAATTATTCATAATCGTTTGCTTGCAGACTCGCTACTACTGCGCTAACGTAATTCGTAATTAAAGACTATTTCAGACTCTTATTTAAACACCCAAACTGAAACGCCACGTATATATAAATGGCAATTACATTCAAGAATTACGAATTACGAATTACGAATTACGAATTAGTTAAACGTTCCTTAGCACAGCGACAGATATGAAAGCAGATCAACTCCTGAAAAACTATGCCGCAGGTGTCAGAGACTTTACTGGTATCAACTTGAGCGAGGCCAACTTAAGGGAAGCCGATCTCAGTGGCGTAATTTTAGATCGAGCAATTTTAGATGGAGCTAATCTAAGTCACGCTAATTTAGCGCACGCCAGTTTAATTGAAGCAGACTTAAATGGAGCAGATTTGAGCAATGCGGATCTCAGTAATAGCAACTTAAGCGGAGCAATTTTGGATGGAGCTATCTTGGATGGAGCTATCTTGGATGGAGCTAATTTGAGTCACGCTGATTTGACGGTTGCTAAATTGATTGAAACTAAATTGAGTGAGGCGGATTTGCAGGAAGCAAACTTGATAGCGGCGAATCTAGATGGAGCAGATTTAAGTGGTGCAGATTTAACTGTAGCTGACTTATCCCAGGCAAATCTCACTCAAGCAGATTTGAGCCAGACAAATTTGAGTGGAGCAAATTTGGATGGAGCCAATATAGAAGGAACTATTCTAGATGAGAATGTTTAATCTCGTTTCCATACAGAGCAAGGGTTCTGGGTTGCTGACTCAATACATTAACCAAAACAGTACCTCGGAACACCGAGATTAAAACTCGAAACTAGAGCTTGATTTCATGTTTGTTTGATTACTGAATTAAACCCGGAGAACCTCACACGCCAGATGCTCCTCTACTTGGGGAAACTCCAGACGCTCGCGGACTCGCTTGCCGCCGACGCTATCGCTTTTGGAGTGTCCTCTTCTCCCAAAGGCAGAGGCTAGCGCCAAGGGAGAAGACTTCACTGGTTCTCTTAATCTCCTCTTTGCAGACGCGACAGCTTACACACAAGTTTTTTAGAGTTGCAATGGCATTGTTTCGACTGACAATGCGATTGTTTCGACTGACAATGCGATTGTTTCGACTGACAATGCGATTGTTTCGACTGACAATGCGATTGTTTCGACTGACAATGCGATTGTTTTGACTGACAATGCGATTGTTTCGACTGACAATACGATTGTTTCGACTGACAATACGATTGTTTCGACTGACAATGCGATTGTTTCGACTGACAATGTGATTGTTCTGGCTAACAATGCTATTGAGATGAGAACTTAGAATGTTGCACAAGAGTTTATAACTTTTGTGTACACACGATCTGCTTGCCCGAAAAAGTCAGGTGGATATATTTTCTATACACAAGGATATTACTGTGAAAAAGTTTGCTACAAGTAGTGTTATTTACGATTGTCATAATTAAAACAATTGACTCTCAACTATCAATGGTGAACTCTACCCTCGTCGTCACACTTTATGTCAACCCTATGACAGGGAATGATACCAATACTGGTTCACGGTTGAGTCCTTTTAAAAGCCTCACCCGTGCTTTAAAAGTAACCAAAATCCCGACGATAATTCATTTGGAGTCGGGGACTTACAATGCCGCTAGTGGTGAGGTGTTTCCACTAATCATTCTTGGAGGGGTGACAGTGGTGGGTAATGAAGCTAACAAAGGTGTAGGGATTGTAATTTCCGGGAGTGGTGAGTATCAAAGTCCCAGTTTTGGTATACAAAATATTACGCTGCTCTTGGTAGATAATGCCAGTCTTTTAGGTGTAACTGTCACCAATCCCTCAGCTAAAGGTACTGGTATCTGGATTGAATCGGCTGCACCTACTTTAAGTAACAATACTTTGAGTAACTGTGGGCGGGAAGGTGTGTTTACCACTGGTACTGCCAAACCCGCAATTTTAGATAACATATTTGTACAAAATACTGCTAGCGGGTTAGTAATGGCAGGTCATAGCCAGGGAGAAGTACGGCGGAATGTATTTCAAAGAAACCCTTTAGGTATAGCAATTAGTGACTTTGCCGTTCCAACGATCGCCAATAACAAATTATCAGAAAATCGCACGGCGATCGCACTTTCTCGTCATGCCCAACCTGTGCTGCGTCAAAATCTGCTTACTAAAAATACCCAAGGTGGTTTATTAGTCAATGGCAATGCAGTCCCAGATTTAGGTAATACCGAAGATCCAGGCGATAATATTTTTCGCGATCATAGTGAATTTGATTTATATAATGCCACTACACAAAAGCTAGTTTCCGTAGGTAATCAATTAAATGCTGCTCTAATCAAGGGCTTAGTCGAATTGATCCCAGCCAATGAAGTAACACTTAGCACCAGTTTTTCTGATTCCCCAACAGAATCCTCATCTCAACAACTCCCCTTGTCTCCTTGTCCCCTTGTCCCCTTGTCTCCTTCTCCTCCCCTCCCTGCATCTCCCGAACTAAAGGGACATTGGGCAGAACCATTTATTCAAGCATTAGCGAGGATGGATTTAATTCATGCGTTTGCTGATGGTAGCTATCAGCCAGATAAACCCATGACTCGCGCCCAGTATGCAGCAATGGTTGCGATCGCTTTTAACCCATTTCCCAAAATCCCATCTCCTGATTTTACGGATGTACCCAAGGATTTTTGGGCTTATAGCGCTATCCAAATCGCGGCTAGCGGTGGCTTTGTTGGCGGATTTAGCGATCGCACTTTCCGCCCCGATCGAAGTGTGCAGCGGCTACAGGTGATTGTCTCCTTAGTAAACGGACTGGGATTACCAGCTGTTGATAGCGGTGTTGTAGAAGTATATAGCGATCGTCATACCATTCCCGACTATGCCCGAACAGCCGTTGCTACTGCTACACAAAGGGGAATAGTTGTCAACTATCCAGATCCGAAAGTACTTGCACCTTTACGTTTTGCAACACGCGCCGAAGTTGCAGCGATGGTTTATCAGGCATTAGTTGCCATTGGGCGAACATCTGCGATAAAAATAATTCGTAATACAACTCTTGGAGAGGCTGCGCCAACAGCTACGCTCAGTACAAGTTCGTAATTCGTAATTAAGTTTTGCAAGGAGGATAAAGACAAGAGCCACAAAACTTGCTGCGACTCGACGGCTCGACTGAACATTCGCCGAACGTCTTGTCAGTTGCTATGCAACTTAAACCCTTAGAATTTGTTAAATCAGTCTATGTGGGGTTGCATTCTAGAAGTTGACAAGTAAAATAAGGAACACTGCCTATCGGCTCGGCAACTCTTGGAAAAATAAACCATGTAGTTAAAAGCACGCTAGGCTAATATGCGATGGGTGACAAATCTTAGACCTATTGCCTAAAGCTAATAGCCCCATGTTAACAACACTTCCAGACACCTCTGCCAACTTGGCGATCGCCTTATTAATTAACTATAGTTTCGATCTTGGTGGGTATAGTGCCAATGAGCTAGTTGAGCGTTGGCAAACGCAATACCCCCTTAATTGGCTACACCTGGCAGTGATTGAGGCACTATATCAAGGTCGTTATAAAGCGGTTTCTGTGCAGCAAATTTTAGTATTTTGGCAACGCCGGGATCAGGCTACATATCATTTCAACATGGAATTTGAACGGATGATTTGTAGCAAGTTTCCTCAAAACTTAACGTCATCGACTGCGCCAGCTCTACCGCCAGCCAAGAAAAAACCCACTGTAGAGCAAGTTACGAGTCCTCAATTACCACCAGCTAAGATTCGCAACGGCTATCAACACAGCAATACTGCAATTCTCCAACTGAAAAGTTATCAACCAAAGACATCTTTGAGTGAAGAAGAAGGAAAGCAGGAAGATAGAGACAATAAAACCGTCTTAAAATCTCCCCTTCCTGCGAAATTTACCTCTTCAGCAACCCTTGAGCGATTATCTGCTGTCAGCCAAAAGCAAACTTCACAAGAAAGTCCAGTGCCTTTCGCGTCACCAAACCATCATCAACGACAGCCAAAACTGCTCCCGCCTGCTCCTATTCATGCCCCAATTGGGCAATTTACCCCCGAAACAAGCGATCGCCCTGATTCTTTTACATCTAAACTCAAAGCCATGTCTAGCGAACATAACCCAGGTGTGGGGAGCAGGGGAGCAGGGGAGCATACAACTCTTGGAGAGGCTACGCCAACGACTACGCTCAGTAACCAGGGGAGCAGGGAGCAGGGGAGCAGAGGAGCAGGGGAGCAGGGAGCAGGGAGCAGGGGAGCAGAGGAGCAAAGGAGCAGGGAGCAGGGAGCAGGTGGTCACTGAGCGTAGCCGAAGTGGGAGCAGGGAGAGAATACTAATGACAAACGACAAACGACAAATGACAAATGACATTTTATTCTGCAACTAATAGCTTGAAGCGTTCATCGTCGGCAATATCATCAAAATCGAGGTCGGTTGCTGCGTCTTCTTTATACCTGGGATTAAGTTCAATCGCTTGTTGTAGAGTTAACAGAGATCGGTCAACTTGTCTTTGCAGTGCGTAACAGGCTGCTTTGTTGTAATAGGCACTGGCATAATCTGGCTTAATTTCTAAGGCTTTGTTAAAACTAGCGATCGCTTCATCATCGCGTCCTAATCTTACTAATGTATAACCATGTTTATCCCAGATTTTGGGAGAATTAGGTTGGAATTCCAGCGCTTTCTCAAAGGAGATTATTGCCTCTTCGTATTGTTCTAATGCTACTAGGGAAAGACCGCGATTTAACCAAGCAACGGCATCATCTGGTTTGATTTGTGTAGCTTTATCAAATGAGTCAAAGGCTTGCTGATGCTGTTGTAAGTTACCAAAAGCAACGCCGCGATCGCACCAAGCTTGATGATAATCTGGCTGAATCGCAATCGCTCGATCGTAAGATGCGATCGCATCTTGGTAGCGTTTTAACCTTCCCAGAGTTAGACCACGTTTTAACCAAGTTACAGGTTCATCAGGTTGGATTTTAACTGCTTGGTTGTAAGCTGCGATCGCATCTTCATAGCGCCTTTGAGAAAACAGATCGTCTCCCTGTTTTACATACTCATCAGCAGTGAATTCCGGTTGTTGCGGCTGTTCTTGTACTTCTTCTTGAACTTCAGAATTTACCATCTCTATAATCGATTCCGGCGTAATTTCAGTTAGTTCTTGAAGAATCAGATCCTTTCTTTCTTCGGCATCCAATTGTAACTCAGAGAGTTGAGAGGCAAACTCAGTTTCTAATCTTTCTAACTTCTCTAAAATGAGAATCTTTTGTTGTTGAGCATTCCATTGGAATTCTGAGAATTGCGAACTAAACTCAGAGCCAGATTTTTCTAAATTCTCAATGATTAGCTCTTTGGATTTTTGAGCATCTGACTGTAATTCAGACAATTGAAATTTAAATTCTGACTGTAATACTTCTAAACTGGCAATAATTTTATTTTTTTGTTCTTGAGCATCTACCTGCAATTCAGATAATTGAGATTTCAGTTCTTGCTCAAATATATCTAAACCGTCAACGGCAATCTCTTTTTGCCTTTGAGCATCAACCTGTATTTCGGATAACTTTTCTACAAATTCTGACTGTAATTTTGTTAAGCTTTCAAAAATTATATCTTTTTCTTGTTGCGCATCAGTCTGCCATCTTGAAAGTTGAGATGTGAACTCAGACTTTGATATTTCTAAATCAGCAACGGCTAGTTCTTGCTGTTGTTCCACACCTAACTTTAACTTAGACAGTTCTTCTGCGATCGCAGATGCTAATTTTCCTAAATTTTCCAGTGCTATATCTTTTTGTTGTTGAGCATCAAACTCTAATTTAGATAACCCCGAAGCAAATTTCAACTCTAAATTTTTTATATTTTCTTGAGATTTTTTTAGTTCCGCTTCCAATCTAGTTAATACCTGCGCTTTCGCTAAATCTAGATCGGATATCAGAATAGATACATTTTCTTGTTCGTTTTTAATTTTTTGTTGCAAAGCAGTCGTTTGCTGTTCTAATTCATAATTTATTTTTTTCGCATCTTGAATAACATTTTCAGCTTCTTGTTTAACAGTGGTTAGCTGATTTTGTAATTTTTCCATTCCCTGGACTTGTTGCATTGCCCTATCAACAATTTCCCTAATTATCACCCGTCGCAACAGCCACAACAAAGCAATGACTGCGACTGGAAAGAGACTTAGTATAACTAGCCAAACATCGAGTAAAATAGTTGTGCGGCTAAAAGTGCTTTTGAAATCAGATTGAACTTGTTGTTGAATTCGTTTTTCTGCTCGTAGTCGTGCTAATTCTTCCCGTTCTGAATTCGATAACACCGGAGTCGGAGTTAGTGCTGGATTGGGTGATGGTGCAGATTGTCCACTGGCGATTCCAACGAATAACAGTAAGGGTAAAAATATAATAGTGCTTTTTACAATTAAAGCGAAAACAGCTTGATTTTTGCTCTGCATAACAACCATCTGCGTCTGTTGGTCAGTTTTTGAAGCGGCGTGCCTCTTTCCAATCTATAACAGAATTAAGTAGTCAAATGTTGTAAAGGCAGTGTAAAATTCTGAGCAATCCTTAACTAATCCGTTTCCTCGTCCTTAGTGTACGTACAACTTTAGTAGTAGAGTGCAGTTAAGTTTGTGACAATTTTTTTGAGGTACTATTATAACATTACTAAGTTGTTATTACTGCTAAAGATGGTGAAAGTCAAGCGGTAAAAATAATAATTTATCAACTAGTGGAAGAGAAAATGCGAAAGCATCGACGCTTTCTTAGACCATTCACCAAAGAAGGTTTGGATTTTGTTTTTACAGATAACAGGGCGTTTAAACTGGAAGTTCTACCTGTATGGGAAGTGTCAGATGTGGTTACTTCGCATTAACATTAAATTATCGACAATAAGTAAATTACTTGTACTCAAATTAACTTAACAAAGGCGGTAGAAAATGGGTCGCATAAATCCTTACACACTGCAATTGCAGATTACCCGAATGTTTGAGCAAGGGCAATCATTTTTTGCCACAACCAAGGTACAGGAATGGTTGAAAGAACATAAACACAATCCAGAAGATTATGACATTATTTTCCATAAAAAACCTGCACCTCCTGGTTCCAAAGAAGTGATGGTTGTGGAAATTGAATTACGCCGCAAAGATGGACAACCTGTAGATCCGTGGTTGCAGGAACAAGCAAATCTCCATGCCTGAGCGCAACTATAGCAGTCCTAAATTAGATGTGGAAACTTATTTTTCTCTTCTTGGCATTTCGCAGAAAAAGTGATTTGTTCATTTTCACAAATTTTATATAAGTGACGTTGCATCTCTAAAAGATGCAACGTGTAGCTTTTTCGTTCAAAACTTAATTCAGAATGCTGTCTTGTTAAATAAACTTACTGCGAGAATTTTTCGGCTGGATACCAATTACAGATGGTCGGGGAATACCTGTAGCTTGCTCCTTACCACCATCATTTTTTGAGATATTACTTGGCCAACTACTGCCACGAGGTAAACTTCGTGTTTGATTAAATGTACTACCATTCAAATCTAGTAATTCAATGCTGCGACTTAGCATTGTGCCATCGTTAATTGGACAATCTTCACCAGGATGTTGTACTGAAATAATCAGTGTATTTCCAACAAAAGTTGGCCCGGTCATTTCGCAACGCACTGGGCCATGAGCAAACGGTATTACCTGTCCAGCATTTGCACCACTGGTAGGGATATAAAACAGCCAGTTATTACCGAATACTCCGGTAAAATCAGAAACATTACCACTAACTGTATGATCGATTTTGGTTTGCTTACCTTCAGCACCTACATTAAAACCGTTGTGAGTGTCGGTAGACATATCCGTGACACCCCAAACATTTCCTTGATTGTCAAAAACTAGATTATCAACGTTGGCAAAACCAGCACCATTAACTGAACCGGCTTCGCCACCTTGGACAAATCTCTGCCACCGGAAGGTTAAACCTGTAGCATCGGCACTATCTTCAATAATTTTATACAGTCCTCCTGATTGCTGAGTCGCATTGGCATCTGTGTTTAACTTAGCAACTTGAAAAATCCGCGAATCAGGATAACCATCACTTCCCGGCGCACCATCAGTATAGGCAATGAATACTTCTTTGGTGGTTGGATGCACTTCTATATCTTCGGGACGCGCTGTGGGAGTTCCCCCAACTAAGTTGGCAGCTAAAAAGGCATCACTCAGAACAGCACCTTGGCTAGAGTAGAAGTCAGAGAGTTTCTTATTTTGATAATCAGGTAGTGCTTTTGCTTCGTTAGTGCGATCGCATTTAAATGTACCACCATCTTTGGTTTCACCTGCAATGCCACTACGTCTCGGTAGCGGTAAAAGACCTTCTTTTTGAACTTTCTGTAACGCAGCAAATTCTACAGAAGATAGAACTGTCGGCGTAATTGGATTGGTAGCAGTAGTTAAAAGTAACGGTATCCATTTACCTGTACCATCTGGATTGTAACGGGCAACATACAAAGTTCCCTTTTCCCATAAACTACTGTTAGTTTTACTGGTGGGTGAAGAAATCGTGTTTGCGCTGACAAATTTCCAAGTGTGTCCCCCACGTCTGTCATCACCCAAGTAAGCAACCAATTTCTTACCTTTTTCAACGCGCAGGGCAACATTTTCATGGCGAAAACGACCTAACGAAGTGTGTTTGCGGGGGCGGAATTTCGGATTTTTGGGGTCAATCTCTACAATCCAGCCGTATTTTTCGCCAACTAATCCAAAAGTCTTGCCAATCGTTTTGTCTGTATAATCTATCTGAGTACCATTAGCTTTGACTCCTTCTGTGAAGCTATTTTGGAAGTTCTCTTCCGCAGATAAAATCGTTCCCCAAGGAGTTTTACCGCCAGAACAATTAAAGGCAGTACCAATAATTTTGTTGCCCAATTCATCAGAGGATAGATTAAAAACTTGGGTTGCAGCTGGCCCAGTTCCAATTAAATAATTTTTGTCACCTTTTTGATGATTGCGACTTCCCCAAGCTGTGATACTTTTGTAGTCATCATTGCGTTGGCTATTGATACCCAACCCAGAAAGACCATGAAGCCGGCGATTTTTAGCATCTTTGACTACAGCAAAACGCTTATTCTTATTCTGGCGAGAAATACGAACGATTGAGCCGCCTTGATTATATAAAAATTCACCTTCGACTTCAATATTTCTGCTGGAGGGTAAAGCCCAACCAATTACGTTTTCAAATGCGTCGGGCAGTCCTTTCAGATCGGATGAATCTTCTACGACTAAAGTAGAAAATGGAAAACTAATGTATTCATGATTCACCCATAAATACCCGACATCATTAGTTTTCCCAAGGGGAATAAATCCAGTGAAATCGTTATTGTAACCGAAATAATCATCTTTGTTGGGAAAGACGCGATCGCCCCAACTGACAATTACATAACGTTCGTACTCTGGCGGTACTATCACATCATCAATAACGTTATAGTTACTTAACTTAATATCAGCAGATGGATAAACAACTTCTCCCTGATCGATTCTTTTTGGCAAGAAATTTTTATGCTGTTGATAAATTGGTAGGGGATGTGGTAAGCGTACAGGTGTAAAGCTGATACTAGACGTTTTTGCATCTGCCCCACTAGCAAAACTATTTAGAAGTTTGTCTCCCAAAATAGCAGCACCAGCACTGCCAGCAAGAAATATTAAAATTTCTCTACGACTTAATTTAGACATTCAACTTTCCTCTGTGTGGCAGAAAAAATTAGTAAAAATAAACTCTAATTTCTGAAAAATTACTGTATTTGAAATACTTAATAAGTTATTAATAATAAAAGGATATTATTTTATAATTTACTTTAGTTGATAATGATTAAGCTGAGGTTATAAGTTAATTAACTAAAAATTATCACCTCTGACTATTTCCTTAGCTCAAATCAAGTAAGGAACAGTGTCAGCGCCCTATCTGTCCTATCCTGGAGATGGATAAATCAATAGTGTTGTGGGTGAGACTGTGTTTTTCAGCGTTGTGATACCGACTTATAATCGCCAACCGATTTTAGAAAAGTGCCTCCGCGCTTTGGAGTTGCAGGAGTTAAGTCAGCCAAGTGTGGTTACTGATTACGAGATTGTCTTGGTAGATGATGGTTCTACTGATGGCACATTGGAGTGGTTAGCAGCACACAAAGAAGAGTTTCCCCATGTGCGCTGGTTTGAGCAAGATCATGCTGGCCCAGCTGCGGCGCGGAATTTGGGAGTAGAAAAGGCTCAGGGAGACACAATTATCTTTATTGATAGCGATCTAGTAGTGCTGAAGAATTTCCTGCAAGCTCATACTGATGCACTAATAAAGGGGAAAGAGAAATTGGGGAGCGATCGCTTGTTTACTTACGGCGCAGTTATTAATACTTGCAATTTCGACAATCCAACTGCTGAACCCTACAAAGTCACAGATTTTTCCGCAGCTTTTTTTGCTACAGGAAATGTAGCAATTCCTAAACATTGGTTAGATAAAGCCGGACTTTTTGACACCAGTTTTCAACTCTATGGCTGGGAAGATTTAGAGTTAGGTGTGCGACTAAAAAAACTAGGTTTGACACTAATTAAATGTCCAGAAGCCGTAGGATATCACTGGCATCCAGCATTTAACTTAGAGCAAATTCCCCGATTAATTGACCAAGAAATTCAACGCGGACGTATGGGAGTTTTATTTTATCAAAAGCATCCCACATGGGAAGTGCGAATGATGATTCAAATGACTTGGCTGCATCGCTTACTTTGGGGAATTTTGTCAATTAACGGCACACTGAATGAACGGACAATGGCTCCGTTATTGCAATGGCTAATTAATTTAGGTAAACCACAATTGGCTTTAGAAATTGCCCGAATTTTTCTCAACTGGTACAACGTGAAGGGTGTCTATGAAGCCTATGCTCAAATTCAGTAAACATCGTGATTTAAACACTTTAGGAAGTAGCACCGTGTAATCAACCTGTTAAAACTTTGTTGGTTATGTCGCACATCTCAACTCAATACCTGATTCTCTGATAATGAACAGATGCAGGATGTCGGGAAATAGAAGGTTAAGCGACATAAGGTAAAAAACTTCTACTTTAAGGTATTTAGCGCTAGATTAAGTTACAAGCAATAGAGTCAGGTAATTTTCGGGAAACATATTTAGGACTTACGCACAGGTAACGGAAAACGAACCACAGAGGCCGCAAAGGTCACGGAGAAATGAGAGTTTGAGAGGATTTTTGCGTAATTCCTAATATTAACAGACGACTCGTTACACCGGGGAGCCTGACCAATTATGACGGGGGCGGGTTTCTTCTTTGAAGGGCTTAGTCATGAATCGATTAATTTGTCATACATCAAAATACTGCTAGTGTTTTATTCAAACCCTACCCCTTTCTCCATACACTTGTCTAGACATAAAGAACTGAGAAATTTTTACTTAGTATCCAAAGATAAGGCAATAAACTGTTGTCAACACTTTTGAACAAGTGCTAAAATCTTCCCTATACAGGGAATGATTTATTTTTGTAAGAATTCAGGAGTCAAAATAGTTAAACGATCGGGAAAAAATTTGATTAATCAATATACCAATTATATTAGATTATTTCTAAATTCTTATGAGTGCTGAATTCTTACTTATTTAATTAAAATATATGTCAAAAAAAGTTTAAAAAGTAACAACCTGTCTATACTTTTTCTAGGTTAATGTAGAGTTTAAAGCTTGGAGTTAATGCGTATGTATATAGAAACTTTTACCCCTACTGAAGCTGCTGCATTTGTTGAATTACCAACAAAGAAGATTTATAAGGAAGTAGAATATAGAATTCTTCCTGAATATAATCCTCCAAGACTTAATTTTGCCGCATTAGTTTATCTACGTTTAATTAAAGAGATAGACTTTATTACTGTTGATTTTCGCTCATCTCTTTATCAAAGCTTAGTTAGAGCCTTGGAGGAAAAGTTACCAACTATTGAAATAGCAAGATTTGTAAAAATAGAAGTTGAGTCTATTGCCAAGGAAGTATTAGAATTTATCAAACGTTTTCAGGCGTGGAAAGAAAATTTAGTTTCCGATCCGAACATAATGGGCGGAGAAACAGTGTTTCCTAATTCTCGGCTTACGGTTCGTCATATTGGTTCAATGCTTGATAGAGGCGAGTCACTAGAGGTTATACACGAAGACTATCCTTATTTGACTGAAGAAGATATAAAATTTGCTCAAGTCTACGTGAAAGCTTACCCAAGTGTTGGACGACCTAAAAAGAATTAAATTCCTAATTGATGAGGATATTTCACCAGCCGTTGCACGTTACTTGTGTAACGAGCTTTTTATTGATGCAATTGCTGTTAGAGATCGGGGGTTACTTGGTGCAAAAGATTATCAAGTTTTAGAATACGCTTTTAATCAAGAGCGTATTCTTGTAACAGCAAATGTTCGGGATTTTGAAAAGTTTGCTCGTACTACAGAAATCCACGCTGGTATTGTATTCATTTGCCAGGGAGATTTATCTCGAAATGAGCAAATTACTATTGTCAAAGAAGCTGTGAATGCAATAAATGCTGAATTAGAAAATGGACGCGATATATTAAATCGTGTCCTATACATGGAAGAAGATGGTACTAAAAGGTTTGAGAATTTGCGGTAAAACTAGCAAAAGTATTAGGCGAGCAAGGTTTATTCGCCCGTCAAACGTCTAATATAACTAAAAAATAAGTCCACTGCTCTGTCAGACTTCAAGGAGAGTTTGTATGACGAATGTATGACAAAATCAGTAACCTTTAGAGGGAGCAACGCGATTTTGTGAGGTCAGACAAAAAAGGTGCGATGCCTGCGGCGGCGTAGCGATCGCTTCCAACCATCTCAAACTACTCAAGCAGCAGAAGCTTCTCAACCAAAACTTTCTGCCCACGGTGAAAATGAGAACAGTCTAATTTAGTCTTCAACCGGAAGTTCAACAAGTCATAGCGAGGTTCACCATCTGGATGACTAGCCCTTGGTGGAATATCGAGTGCTTCGATTGGACAACCGCCAATTGTGGAATCTGGAGTTACCCTAAAACTCAAGCCTGGTAACTCAAGGCGCTTGACTACAATATTCCGCCACCGACGAGAATGGTGAATAACAAGCTCCACCTCAACTTGAAGAGAAATTAGCAACTCCATTATTGTATTTTTTAATATTTTCAACAGCTTTTATCTCTCTTCTATTAGTCTCCGTAAGGGCGATCGCTATTTGTAGAGACGCGATTCATCGTGTCTTTACCCAAGGATATGTTGCAATCATTAATTGAATTGGTATGAGATATATTACGTCAAAATCGCCCCACCCATTAAGCGCTCATATCGATATTTCAATTCTTCTTTCATTAAATACCAACGCTCTAAAGTAACATCCATTTCTATAATTTTCTCGGCTGCTTGCCGCGCTAAAAGTAAAACTTCCTCATCGTCAACCAAACTCGCTAAGGTAAAATCTGGCACTCCAGATTGACGAGTTCCCAGTACTTGCCCTGGTCCGCGAAAACGCATATCCATCTCGGAAATGAAAAAGCCATCCTGAGATTGCTCCAACACCTTCAACCGTTGTTGAGCATCAGGACTCCTAGAACTGCTCATCAACAAACAGTAAGACTGAGCCGCGCCACGACCAACGCGCCCCCGCAGTTGGTGCAGTTGTGATAAGCCAAATCGCTCTGCATTTTCAATCAGCATTACTGTAGCATTAGGTACGTCTACACCAACCTCAACAACAGTAGTAGAAACCAAAATTTGCGTTTGGTTATCACGGAATTTGGTAATAGATTCATCCTTTTCGGCTGAACTCATGCGACCGTGCAGTAACCCCACTTGAAAGTCGGGAAAAACGCTTTCTTGTAGCTTTTGATGCTCATCTACAGCCGATCGCAAATCTAATTTTTCTGACTCTTCCACCAATGGCAAAACCACATAAACTTGTCTACCTTGGACAATTTCTCGGCGAATGAGGTCGTAAGCATGGTTGCGTTGCTGACCCGATAGCACTGTTGTCTGAATTTTTTGCCGTCCCGGCGGTAACTCATCAATTTGGCTGACATCCAAATCCCCGTGTATTGTTAGTGCCAACGTTCGGGGAATCGGGGTAGCTGTCATAGTTAACACATGAGGTTGATTGCCTTTTTGCTGCAAACGTGCCCGTTGTTCTACCCCAAAGCGATGCTGTTCATCTATGACTACTAACCCTAGTTGTTGGAAGTTTACAGGGTCTTGAATCAACGCATGAGTTCCCACTAACAGAGGTAATTCACCAGTTCCTAACTGAGAATGTATTTGTCTTCGTTTAGCAGCTTTAGTGGAACCTGTAAGTAATTCCACTGGTAAATGCAGCAGGTTAAACCAACTAACTAACTTACGATAATGTTGTTCTGCCAAAACTTCTGTGGGAGCCATCAGTGCCGCTTGGTAGCCAGATTGAATTGCTGCAAGGATAGCCAGCACGGCAACGACTGTTTTACCAGAACCGACATCACCTTGCACCAAACGATTCATTGGCACGGGTTTTTGTAAATCGTTGAGAATGTCGTTGAGAACTCGTTGCTGTGCGCCAGTGAGTTGAAAAGGCAGTATTTCGTGAAATTTCTCTACAAGTTGACCGCGTGGGACAAGGATGGCGCTGGTTTGAATCGCTCTTGCTTGCTGTTGACGTTGCAGTAACCCAAGTTGCAGGTAGAAAAATTCGTCAAAAACTAGGCGACGACGGGCAACTTGTAGAGCGGCGCTATCACTAGGAAAATGGATATTAGCGATCGCATCTTTTAATTCCATCAAACCATACTTCTGCCGCAAACCACTTGGCAAAGGGTCTTTCAGGTTAGCCGCAGCAGGCAAAGCAGCAATTACCGCCTGTCGTACTGTATTCGCCACCACGCCTTCAGTTAGTCCATAAATTGGTACTACCCGCCCAATATTTAGCGACTCAATCGTATCTCCTGGACTTGCCAAAACCTCTAATTCTGGATTATCCAATGTCAAGCCGTATTTACTTTCTTTCACCAATCCACAGGCTGCCAGAATGCTACCTACTGGATAACGGCGTTTTAAACTTTCTTGCCAAGCGCGACTGCTAAAGCGCGTACCTGCGTAAAAACGGCCAATTTTGATTTGACCGCTGTTATCTTTTACTACCAATTCTAAAATTGATAATTTCTGATTTTTAGGGCTAGTAAAGCAGTTGCAACGCTTTACCGTTGCCACTATTGTCACCGTCTCACCCGCTTGTAACTCGCGGATATTCACCTGACGCGCATAATCAATATGGTCGCGAGGATAGTAGAAAAGCAAGTCACGGACGGTATATAAACCAAGCCGTGCCAAATTATCAGCTTTTTTAAAACCTATTTCTGGTAAATCACTAAGTTTTTGTTCAATTTTTGGTGCAAGTCTCCGACTTACCTCAGTAACAATTGGAGATTTGGGATTTTTAATTTTGGATTTATAAATTCTCCCTTGCTCCTCTGCTCCTCGGTCACTGAGCGACTTGCCTTGAGCGAAGTCGAAAGGAGCCGAAGTGCTGCTCCCCTGCTCGTCCTTCCGCTGCTCCTCTTGCTGTAATTGGGAAAGATACCTACGAGTCTCTGCTACTAAATGCTGCCTTTCTTCCAGTGCTAGATGTGGATAACTAGCAAATTGCACCGCTAATCCTTGCCAACGGCGGCGTTCAGTATGGGGTAAGCCTGTTGGGAATTTGCCCAAAGTTAGGCTCAGAAATTCACTGAAACGGTATTCTCTGCCCATCAAGTCTGTAAAGCCACGTTCAGCTTCTATTGCCAAGGCTTTGTGCAATCGTATCCAATCTGGTTTTTCATTAGTCATTGGTCATTGGTCATTGGTCATTAGTCATTGGTGAGCCAGTGCGGTCTTCTCCCAAAGGGAGAGGCTAGCGCCAAGGGGGTTTCCCCCATGAGCAACTGGCGTTAGCGCAGCGTTAGCGACGCAGGAGCGTCACCCGAAGGGTCATTGGTCATTAGTCATTGGTCATTTGACTCTCGACAAATGACTAATCCTCAAACCAACTAGCGCGCCATGCAGCTTCAGCTTCAGCGATCGCCTTTTCTTTATATCTTTTTTTATACTCTCGTCCTAGTTTGTTTAGCTGAACTAAAATACTGCGGATTCGCTTGCGATCGGAGGAAAGGGTAACATCAGCAAATTCAATTTCTCCTAGCCGCAGGTTAATAGCCATGATTTGAGTCAGTCCCGAATCTTCTGACTGTTGCTCATTTTCAATTTCAATTACTAAGTTTAATAAATTGGGTGGCCCTGGCATGACCTCAGCAGATGCTTCTGATGCTGCCGCCGCTGCTGCTAAAATCGGCTCTGGTAATTTTTTCGGCAATACTCCAGCTTTTTGTAACAAAAGATTAGCATCGTGCGAAAGTTTTTTCAGGATATCTTGCGCAACCTCTTCTAATTTTTGTTGCCATTTTGCCAGTTCTATAGGATCGGAGGTGTTGGCAGTGAGATACTGAGAATTGGAAGTGTCAAGAAATAGTGAAGATGAAGAGGGTGTTACTTCCTCATCCACTTCATGCATTTCATCTCCTTCATCCATCTCATCTACCTCATTTTCCCCTGATTCTTCACTTGTAAGATAAATGAGCAATTGTTCAGCTGCGAGTTCACCCAACTTGCGGATGGCTTGTTGCAATTGTTGGCGCTGATTCAATGATAAATGCAAAAAGTTTTCGGGATATCCTTGAGTGCAGAGGTGGTAACTCGCGAGAATCAATTGTTTGCGTACAGCTAGCCCCAAGGTGTTTAGATAACTAGCATAAGCGCTTTGTAGTTCGATTGCGATCGCCCGGATCGCTTCTTGGAGTGCTGCAATATCCTGCTCAATTCGCTCGATTGCTCTTGCCATATTTTTTCGCTCTTGCCCATCTGAACCATTACATAGTACAAATGTACAAATTTATTTTAAGATAACTTTTCAGAGAATTTTAGATTTTAAATTAAATGCGATATTTCACGTCTTTTACTAAATAAAAGACAGGTCAAGCAAATAACCTGACCTGTTTTTTAAAGAGTCATTAGTCATTCGTCATTTGTCCTTGGTAAAGACTAATGACTAATGACCAATGACCAACGACTAATATTACTTAGTACCCATTTGTGCAGCGACTTCATCGGCAAAGCTGATTTCTTGCTTTTCAATGCCTTCGCCCAGTATATAACGGACAAAGCGAGTCACTTGAATCTCTTCACCTAATTGAGCCTTGACTTGTTTGATCAGGTCTTCTACGGAAATACTCTGATCGCGAATGTAGGGCTGATCGAGCAAAGTTAATTCTTTCAGGCGTTTTTCAATCCGTCCCTGAACAATCTTTTCTTTGATGTTTTCAGGCTTGTTCGCCAAATCATCCTTGCCCATTTCAATGTCTTTTTCCTTTTGGGCAATTTCGGCGGGGATTTGGTCTACGCTCACATACTCGACATTGGGACAAGCCGCAACTTGCATTGCAGTGTTCCGTGCCAAGGTTTGGAACTCTGAATTAGCAGCCACTGACTCAGTTTGGGAACCCAGTTCTACTAATACACCAACTCGACCGCCAGTGTGAATGTAGCTGTCTACTACACCTTGTGTCCCTTCTGCTATTGCAAAATTAACAAAGCGGCGCACTTGGATGTTTTCACCAAGGGTGGCAATGGTTTGCTTGATAAATTCTTCTACAGTCGCACTTTCATTATCAATATAGGGTTGAGCCAGCAAAGACTCAACACTATTAGCTGTCGCTGCTTGCTTTGCTAGATTCTTAACTAAAGCTTTAAAAGCCTCGTTACGAGCAACAAAGTCGGTTTGGCAGTTGACCTCTATGAGTACACCCACTCGACCTTCAGGCTGAATGTAAGTGTCTACTAAACCTTCTGCCGCAATGCGATCGCTTTTTCCCCCCGCCTTAGAGATGCCCTTTTTCCGTAGCCAGTCTATGGCTTCTTCTATATTGCCATTAGTCTCTATCAGCGCTTTTTTGCAGTCCATCATGCCAGCACCAGTTTTTTGGCGTAGCTCTTGGACGAGTTTTGCAGATATTTCCGCCATGTTGCCTCAATTCCTAACTTGACCTCGAGTTGTAATCACTTAATTTAGTACTGAGTACTGAGTTTTGTTAGCGTTAGCGGGGCGTTTAGCCCGTGCTGAGTTTTGAGCGTTCAGTTATCAATTTTATTCTTCATTGACAAATCACAACTTACAACTTCAAAAATCAAGACTCAGCACTATTCAATTTGCTGAGTCTTTCTATCTTACTCAGGACTTAGCACTCAAGACTCAGCACTATTCTTCTGTTTCCTCGTCGGGAATTACGGCATCAGTATATTCGCTTTCTTCGTAGTCATCGTCATACTCACTACCGTCGTAATCTTCGTAATCATCCTCAACATCCAGCTGACCATGACGACCTTCATAAATGGCATCTGCCAATTTTCCGACTATCAGCTTAATTGACCTGATAGCATCGTCGTTTGCGGGGATGGGGATATCTACTACATCGGGGTCACAGTTTGTATCCAACATGGACACAATGGGAATATTCAGCTTTTGGCATTCTTGAACTGCGTTATATTCCCGGCGTTGGTCTACGATTACCACGATATCGGGCACTTTTCGCATTGTCTTAATACCGCCCAAGTATTTCTGAAGCTTCGTCATTTCCCGACGTAGCATTGATGCTTCTTTTTTCGGTAATAAATCTAGTGCGCCAGTTTCCTCACGGCGTTCTAAATCTTTCAGACGGTCAACCCGTGTTTTGATGGTTGCCCAGTTGGTCAACATTCCGCCCAACCAGCGTTGGTTAATGTAGTGGGAACCACAACGGCTAGCTTCTTGGGCAATAATTCCAGCTGCTTGGCGCTTAGTACCGACAAAAAGAAATTTCTTCCCTTGTTCTGCGTGCGATCGCATGTAGTTGTAAGCATTATCCATCAACTGGGCAGTTTGCACCAAGTCGATAATATGTACACCATTGCGGGAAGTATAAATGTAAGGAGACATTTTTGGGTTCCAACGCCGGGTCTGATGCCCAAAGTGAACCCCTGACTCCATCATTTGAGCCAATGAAACTACTGGCATATATTTTTCAACTCCGATTCGGGTTAAACCTCCATCCAAGTGTATTTCCCAATCGGGAAACACCCGAATTCTTAGATGTGCGAGATTAGTTAACCATACTAGGTTAACATATTCTGAAGAGTTGTAGTTGCTGGATCGAGTGAGTCCAAGAAAATAGCGCTGCCTACTCAACAATTGGGCAGCACTATTAATGAAAATCTTGCTGTTTTAAAGGTCTACTAGCGGTCTTCTCAATCTTCGGGTTTAGGTTTTTGTCGCCGTTGTTCGATCTGATCGTCGATGGTTTCTCTCATTTTGCGATCGGCAGCGTCCATCGCAGAATACTTAAAGCGGTTGATTATGCCACTGAACAAGTTGCCAAAGAATCTTTCAATTTCTTGCATAATTTTATACCTCAATATTTAAAGGTAAATTCTTGACTTGACATTGGTCTTGGACTTTTTAGTGGAAGTTAGAAATAAAACACCAATCTCTGCTTCAAGTATCTATTAGTCTCTTAGCGTCTCAGGGTTCTTAAAAGGCTGGCGGTTTATTTATCCTTTGATTCAGTTTTGCTTGCGAATGACTGTATAAAACAGTCTTCTCTATAAAATCAGTATTGTTGAGACTTGCTAGATTGAAACGCGCTAGAGATTCATCTATTGTATTCTGTCTCAAGTAATAAATGTGGCAAACACACAGGTAACAAATTGTCTACTTGTTTATAACACCTAGTACGTCTACGATGCACGTAGCTATAGCAACTTCTGGTGCGTGTTACTCAATAGTATCGGTGTCTACATTGAGCGATGGCTGCGCCAACGCCAAGGGCGAACGCAACCTTACCTTTAACTGTTCTATTTGCAATTCTGCTTGTTCAGCTCGTTGGCGTTCTTGTTCAGCTCGTTGGCGTTCTTGTTCTACCAGTTCTTCTGCTGCTGTCTTGCTAAAACTTCCTGCCTTAAAGCCTGTGCCAGTTCGTCAGGGATCAGTAATTTTTCCCCGGTATCTTCTCGATAAAACCCAATTAGCCTTCCCTCAACTACCAAGCGCAGTTGTAAGGGTTCACTGCGTCCATCCTGTATAGGTTCGTAGATTTCTCCCCGCAGGCGATAGCCACGTAACTGTTGTTCCACCCACTCGCTTTTAGGGTCAAATAGCCAGTATTCTTTGACACCTAGCTGCTCATAGAGGGTCTTTTTGAAGATTTCGTCTTGTCCCTTAGTTCCAAAAGATGTCATTTCAAAAATAACTGTGGGTACTTGACCTTCTTCCCAGATTTTATAGTTGTCTCGACCGCCAGGTGTAACATCAAAAATTACCATTACATCTGGGGCTACCCGCAACTTCGGAAAACCCTGTGCATAGTAAAGAAATTGATTTCCTAATACTGTTGCCTGACGATTTGCCAAATACTGTTTCAGGACTTCTAAGGTAGTTAGTAAAGCATAAAGGTGGTCGTAGGTTTCTGCCACTGGTTGACCATCAGCACTGGGGTAGAAGATTTCTGATTCGACACTAACAGGTAAAGTAGCCGTCATGGTTGTAATTTCAGTGCTACGAGATTATTGTAGAACAACTCTAGTTCTCCCTAACTTGAGATGTGCAAGCTTTTCAAAATATAGCTAGATAACTCACAAAATCCTTCCCCTTCGGCAGCAGTGGTAATGTAAGCAGGCTGATATTTCAATTGATTCACATATTCCAGCACGTTAGCCACGCCTACAGAAACAGGAAAATAACGCCGATCGAATAAACTTTCATCATTGGGACTATCGCCAACAGTCACAATTTGTTCTGGTGAGTACTGGGGCAAATATTCGTGCAATACTTGCAATAATCCCACAGCTTTATCTTGTCCTTGAGGTTTAATGTGACACTGCACGTTGCTATAGGTAAATCCCCAACCCATTTGTTGACAGAGATTATCTAGGGTTTGTAGTTCGTTTTCACGCAAACCAGCTACATCAAAAGTCCAGTCGGTGACGCGAAAGCGATTATCAGCAGATTCTTGGATTTGGGGAAATTTAGTTTGTAAATTCTCAAAAGTCGTAGCCAAGTGCTGGCGATGTTGAACTAAATCAGGAATCGGTGTTAAGACTATTGGTTTCTGATTTCCAGGTGGAAAGAACAAACCGCCATTTTCTGCCATCCCACCTGCCACTGGCATCAAACTACTCAATCCACTTACCCATCCAGCCGAACGTCCGGTGACAATTAGAACTTTAATGGCAGCTGCTGCTAAATCCTCTAAAGCTTGTAGCAGTGCGGGAGTAAATTTTCCTCGTCTAGTCAAGGTGCCATCCATATCTGTGGCTATCAGACGAATATTGCTCAAGCTTGTAGATGAAACCTCAGATAGGGGAGCGAGGCTCAAATCTCTGGACATATACGGTTTGTAAAAGGCTGTAAAAAATATTAATCATACAGCAAGATGACCTTAAAGATTTGGGCATCCTAAACATCAGGAGTCAAGTTTTTCAGTTTCCCACCATGTCCACTTCAATGTTTCTTGCCCAATCCTCTGGGAAAAAGGCTACTAAAAAGGCATCCCAGGAAGTGCCAGCAAGTAATCCTCAAATACCACCATTACTGTTGGTAACTTCTGGAGGACTGGCTTTAGTGGTGATTGCTTTGATTGTGTATATTAAACTCCAGAAGGATAAGCTGGAGAAAAAACTTAAGTTTGAGCAATTCCGCGCGCGAGAATTAGAGAAAAAGTTTAAGCTGGCGCTGGAAACAATTCGCAAAATGGAAACTAATCCCGATTTGGTGAACTCACGGGATTTTAACCTGGATTATCTGCGGATGCGGATGTCAGAGGAGGTGTTTCACTTTGCAATTCTTAATCAAATAAAGATTCAGATCAAAGAAAAAATTTCTCAAGCCCTGCGTCCAAGTCAAGCCCAACAAGGATCGGTTGGAATTGCTAATAGTGCTGGACGACAAGTAGATGAAATTTTTGATGTCGAGTATGAAACTGGTAGTCCAGGGAATTCTGCTAAACGAGTGCTGTTTCGGATTCAAATCAAGTTAATGAAGTTACCGACGCAAGCAACTTCTGCTACTATTAGTCAAATTATTGATTGTATAGAAACTTATTTAAGCCCGATAGAAGACGAAGATAGTTGGCAACCAATAATTCAAGGTCGGATTGCTACCATGCATTGGGATCAAAAGGCTAAACCTACGCCTCTACTAGTACTGGAACAATCGAATGAAGGTGTGAATGTAACTTTCCGTACCAGTCGCCAACCAAATACTCCAACTCCACCAAAGTCACCTGGAATTAAAAAATCAGGCTCGGCTAGACAATAAATTATGGTTGTCATTGGTCATTGGTCATTAGTCATTGGTCATTGGTCATTGGTCATTGGTCATTATCGGACACTTGTACTAAGCTTTATCGTTGACGCAGCCTCTCGTAGAAAAGTATTGGTCAATGGTCATTAGTCAAGAGTTACTAGCTAAATGATCAAAATGACAAAGAACAAAGGACAAATGACTAAAAATCATGACTGAATAACTGTATTGGGGGAATTACGGGTTAAAAGACCATCTTCCATTTCGACGATGCGATCGGCTATGTCTAAAATACGGTTGTCGTGTGTCACCAATAAGATAGTAGTTCCTTGATTTTTGGCTAGACTCTGCATTATTTCCACGACATCGCGTCCTGATTGTTTATCTAATGCTGCTGTTGGTTCGTCTGCTAGTACCAAGGGGGGACGATTCACCAAGGCGCGGGCGATCGCAATTCTTTGCTTTTGTCCACCAGAAAGATTATCTGGGTAGTAATCAACTCGTTCTTCTAGACCAACAGACCCCAGCATAGCTTTAGATTTAGCCATTGCTTCTGCTTGAGAAATATTATCGTTCAATTCTACCGCCATTTGCACATTTTGCTTGGCTGTCAAGAACCCTAGCAAATTGTGAGCTTGGAAAATATAACCAATGTTGCGTCGCATCTGCACTAATTTGTTTTGACTGACGCCAATAAGTTCTTCACCTAAAAATTTTAAACTTCCCTCTTGTACAGACCGCAAACCACCAATTAAGCTCAGTAATGTTGTTTTACCTGAACCTGATGGCCCGGTCATAATCACAATCTCACCTGGATAAATGTTTAGGTTTATATTAAATAATATCTGTTTTCTCAGTGCGCCTTTGCCATAGAAGTGATTGAGATTTTTAATGGCGATTACAGGTTCTTTTTCCATCATGCTTTTGTTAGTTGTAAATTAGTATTTCAAATTTTAACTTTAGTGACTGTCAGAAATTAAATTTGCTAGTTATGAGCATAAGTCCAATTTATTATTAATATTTTTTAATTAAAATTAGATTAGTTAAAAAATATCTGCTGGATCGGCAGAGCGTAATTTTCTAACTGCGATCGCACCAGAAATAATGCACATCAGCATAGTCAAAATCAATACCATTACAGCCCGCTCAAAACTCATAAAAACTGGTAAAAGTGTGGCATTTCTGGCACTGTTATACATAAATAAGGCAAAAACTATTCCAGGAAAATATCCTAAAACTGCTAATAATAAAGCTTCTTGAAGAATAACTGTCAATAAATAGTTTTGTGTATAACCTATCGCCTTAAGGGTAGCGTACTCGGCTAAGTGGTCTGCAACTTCTGTATAAAGAATTTGATAAACAATTACAGTCCCCACAATGAAACCCATAACAGTCCCTAATGTGAAAATAAAGCCAATAGCTGTACTATTCGCCCAGTAACTCCGCTCAAAATCAATAAATTCTTGTTTAGTTAAAACATTTACTTCATTAGGTAAATACTTTCGTAATTGTTGGGCCACAACATTAGCATCTGCTCCCGGCTTTAATCTAATTAGCCCAATATCAATTAATCCTTTTTGGCGATTGCTAAATATTCGCAGAAAGTTGATATCGCTCGTAATTAAATTACCATCTGCACCAAATGATGCACCTAATGTAAAGAGTCCTTCTACTTTAACTCGCCGCCTTCGGACTTCTGCCGTTACAGGCTTTCCTTGGTCATAATTAGCAGCGATCGGCCCATACTCTACCCTAGAAGAACGGTCAAATAGAACTACATCAGGTAGTTTAAGTTTATCTAAATTTTCCTGAACTCCAGGTAAGTTAACTAAGTTAGTTTCTGGGTTCATTCCAAAAACTAGGATACTCCGAGGACGCCCGGTTACAGGATTTTTCCAGATTGTAAAGTCCAAATAGATCGGATGTACAGATTGAACTGCGGGTAATTCTAAGGCTTTATATAATCGTCGCTGAGAAAAGCTTCTCATCGCCAATATAGCGTTAGATTGACTATTAATTAAAACAATATCGCCTTGTAAGCTGTTATGAAATCTAACGTTACTATAATACAGAGCATCTCGAAAGCCGAGTTGCATAAACATTAAAATATCGGCAAAAGCAATTCCTGCTAATGCCACAGCTAGGCGAGTTTTTTCCCTTGTCAGTTGTAGCCACGACAGAGGTATTTTTTGATTCATTTTATAGGCGTCTCAACAAGTGTAGCGATTTTAGATTTTCAACCCATTATGGTGACACCCGTACCGGATTGATAGAATGTTTAAAATTGATTAAACAGACTATTGAATCATATTTTTAATCCAAAATATCAAATTATGGATTGGAATTACTGCTCACCTATAACTTAATTAGTTATTAATATCCACAAGAACTTTGGCGTAAGTTAAACCAGAAACTTTCTGGCTATCTTCTGGAGACAGAGCAATTTTAACTTCTACAACTCTGGCATCTACATCTGCGGCTGGATCTGTATTCAGTACATCTTTTTTACCAATTTTTCTGCCAATTTCAGTGACAGTTCCCTTTAATTCGCCGCTAAATGCGCCGTTATCACTGGTGATAGTAGCATTTTGACCAAGACGCACTTTAGCAATGCTGTCTTCAGCAACTTCAGCAATTACAAACATTTGCTTGGTTTGGCCAAGTTCAGCAATGCCATTTGCGCCGATCGCTTCACCCGATTTGGCATAAACCTTTAAAATCTCTCCAGCGATTGGTGCTTGAACGTAGCTCAATCTCAGTTCTGCTTCAGCTTTTCTAACATTTGCGATCGCATTACTAACTTGGGCTTGCGCTACTTGCACATCGGTAGGACTAACATCTAAAATTCTGCTTAGTTTGGCCTTTTCTTCATCGATTTGTCTTTGCAAAGTTGCAACAGTTTTATCGCGGTTAACTCTAGCTTCGATTAACTGCTGTTGCAAAGTTGCTAAATTTTGGATTTGGTTGGCTCTAGCCTCTGCAAGTTGCTGTCGCAAAGTTGCCAATGTCTGCTTTAAGGTAGCTTGGCTTTCAGCCACCTGCTGATTAGCAGTTATTGCACTCAAGCGTCTTCTGTCTCGTTCTTGCTGAGAAATAGCACCTTCTTTGTATAAATAATCATAGCGTCCGGCATCGACTTGAGCATTGCGCTGTTCGGCTTGAATACGTACAACCGTTGCTCTGAGGGCATCTCTTTGCCCACTGAGTTCAGCTTCTAGGCGATTCACGGTTGCTTGTTGGACAAGTTTATCACCGCTTAACTGAGCTGCAACCCTTGCGATCGCTGCTTGCGCTGCATTCCTTTCGCCAATTAACTGCGCTTGTAGGCGAGCAATAACTGCTCTTTGAGCTTGAATATCCCTTGGAGAGCCAGCCCTGACTTGCGCTAAATTCGCACGGGCTTCTTGGACTTTCGCTTTTGCTTCTTGTAGTCCGGCTACTTGGGTATCGCGGTTGTCTAAAATTGCCACAATTTGACCTTGCTTTACCTGTTCGCCCTCTTTCACCAGAAGTTGCTGAATTCGTGATGATGGTGCTAATCCTGATGATGGGGCGGACAATTTAACAACTTCGCCTCGCGGTTCCAAACGCCCTACAGCACTAATGCTATTGGTAGATGGCATTACGGGTGCGGATGTAGTTAGTTTTCTTAACTGCTCGATTTTAGCCGTACCTAGTATGCCAGCGGCGATTACTACTGGCACGGCTACAGCGATACCCCACCAAATCTTAGGTTGTTCATGATTTAGTGTTTGTTCACTTGGTTTCGGCTTTTCAGTCACCCTTGACATAATATGTTGCCCATTTACCTGAATTGTGCTAATGGAAGTAATAAATAAAAAGGTTTTTAATCAACAGCCAGCTGTTAGGACAAACAACGTGGTTTCAAGCTGGGTATGGCTTAAAAATCGATTGTGTGATGAACGTTCAACACTATGGCTTAACAAAATGGTGTTTTCTATAACCGCTCATTATGTATGCAATACACTTTGACCTCACTTCCATTTCTCTCTCCTAAAAGGAGAGAGGCTTTGAATCTTACTCTCCTTCCAGCGACAAAAGTTTTTCTGCTTCCCTCTCCTCGTAGGAGAGGGTTAGGGAGAGGTAGGGAAGGGGCTGGGGGTTAGGTCTGTATTGCACTCAACTGATAACCGCTATATTGAGACATGAATGCAATCGGAGTTAGCAGAATTCACAAGCAGTATGAATCTAGATATAGAGATGCGATATATCGCATCTTTATAAAAAATTCTCAATTGGTATGATGCGGTACTTTACTGCTACATTCACTACAGTTATAGTTAGTCACAAAATTGAAAAGAAACATCAAAAATAGACTGTTGCCTTTGTTAGACACAATCTTGCTACAAAAGTTAGTCTTCCTTAAGTGAATCAACGATTAACTAACTAAAAAATGTCTATCAACTTGAACATTCCTAACATCAGAGTTTCCTTAACTTTCTGGTCGATGAGTTAGCTGTCTCTAGTTGTTTGCACTTACCAAGACAACAAACCATTTTGTGATATTCGCTTCAAAGACCTTGCTATTCTCCCTGTTGCTGTTTTGGAACTCCATAAAACTCTCGTTGAATGAATTCTACATTTATCCGTTAGCTGAAAACGTAGCAGAACCTACAGATGGGGGAGATGAGGGTGATGGAGGAGATGATTAAGTTGGGAGGTCAAATAAAACTGTGGTCATATAATTTTCTGCCCAAGCTGGGCCAAAGGCTTTTTCAAGTACGCGGCGGGTTTTATCGTTTTGCTGCTGTTTGGTGCAGTAGTTGTGTTGTCCGGCGAGATTTTGGGTGACTTGTTCAACTGAAACAGGATGTGAGGCGATCGCTTGGATGCAATGAATGTCTAAAAATTCTCGCACCCGCGAGAGAAACATTGTTTCTTCTTCAGGGGAACTGGGGCGGACAAAGATGCAGAAATCCGAAAAAATATTTCCCCATTCTGGTAATTCACGGGGTTGGGAAAAGTTAAGCACTGTTAGCTGTGTCAGTGCCGAAGTATAAGATTCTGGTAAGGTGCGTTCTACTTGAATAGGAGAAAGGTCTGCGATCGCTGCACTAATTTGACCTCTACCCCCAACTAAATCACAACCAAACATTGGCAGGTTGTATTCTGGCCGGGGAAACATGACGCAGTGCAAAATATCCAGCATATTGCCGATTTTTGCCAGTTCCAAGTGCATTTTCCGAAACTGGGGCGTTTGATAGCAACGGTTTTCAATCGTCAGTTTTTCGCCTTCTAATCTACCTTCCACATACCCCAACTCATTAGGCAAATAGTAAGGGGATAAATCTAGGTGCTGATGCCAAGCTGCCTCAATACAATCAGCTAGCTGACGAATTAGGGGATGTTGTTGCTCGCGCAGCGAGGGCATAGAAGTAAATGACATATTCTAGTTGGGAATGCGATCTAATGGCCAGTCTACAACCTGTCGTGCCATACCTGTTGTGGTCTGCAATATAAGCAAACACTTACACTCAGCCAACGTAAATTTATAAGACAGATACTTTTCACAAGGATTATTTATTTTGTAGTCTAGGTTACAGAAATAATTTTAGATTAGCCCATTTGTGAAGGCTAATAGAAAGCTATGAAACTAGATTCTTATAAACCGGATTTTGCTGTACATACAAGAAAGCACAATAATCTCGAAGGCTTACAGAGGTTCAAAGCTTCTACTTGGGTAAACCTTTTGCAACTTCCCAACCCATTTAGTTTTGACGAAGCACTTTTATTGTGTCCGGTTTCAGCAGATGAGTGGCTAGCCTGGATTCCAGATCATGGAGAGGCAATACTCAATATCAGGCAATTTAGTTATTAATCATTAGTCATTTGTCATTGGTTATTGACTTTGGACAGATGACTATTCCTGCCAGAAATCAGTGACATCGTATCCCAATTCACTTAACATCTGCCGCAGCAGAGGTAAACTGAGTCCAATTACATTGCTGTGGCAGCCTTCAATTTTTTCTACAAAGAAACTTCCAAAACCCTCAATGGCAAAAGCACCAGCACACTTGAGCGGTTCACCTGTGGCAACATAAGCTTTAATTGCCTTCTCGTTCATTTGAGCAAAGTAAACTCTTGTAACTCTTGACTTGACTAAAGTACGGTTTTGCTGATGGTCAATTAAGGCGTGACCTGTGTACAAGTCGCCAAAGTTATCTTGCATTATCTGCCAACGAGCGATCGCTTCCGAGAAGTCTGCTGGTTTGCCATAAATTTCACCATTGATGGACAAAACTGAATCACAACCCATAATCAAAGCTGATTGAAACTGTGGGGCTACAGTTTCTGCTTTATACTGGGCAAGAGTTTTGACCAATTCTGCTGGTTCACTTAGTTCAATTTGCGACTCATCAAAGTCACTAGGTTGAACTATTGGTTCAATACCAACAGTTTGCAGCAAGCGGCGTCGGGCTGGAGAAGCTGAAGCTAGTACAAAAGGTGGAATTTTCATGAGATTTTAGAAAAATTGTTAATTGGGCATTGGGCATTGGGCATTGTAATTAAGTTTCTTTCTTATTCCCCATTCCCAATTCCCCATTCCCCATTCCCTACTCCCTAATTAATAAACAGAAAAAGAATTAACGACCTCATCAATCATTCGTTTAACTTTCTGCCAGCGTTTTTCAGGAATTGAGGCGTTGAAGGTAAAAAGTTTACCACGACTCACAGCAACGCTGGCGATGTTGTGTCGTTGTTGTTGATTGGGGAGTTTAACCTCATACTCTAAAAGGTAATATGTTTTACCATCTACTTCTCGCTGGGCAGCATTGACTAATTCAGCCGAACGACCAGAATCGGGAGGCGCAAGAGCTGCTTTTCCTAATTTGTATCCTACTTCTGTTGGGGTTCCCAATTCTGACAAAGTTTTGCCTTCAGGAACTGGGCTAATCACAACCGAAACGTTTTCAGACACCTCAATCAAATCGTGGAAAACCACATCTGGGCCATTGGCAACTTTAACTGGCAGCCAGCCGTTAGGATATAAAAACTGATAGCCATCACCACTGTCTACAAAGCTTTTAAGTCCAGCCGCAACCGCTACATCCGAATTACTCAGACTGAAGCTCAACACCAATAGCAAAATTAATACAATTCGTTTCCACATTTCTACAGATTCCTTTGGGCTGGAGATAACACAAGGCTTGCATCATTTCTCGTCTTTATTCTCCCACCAACCGGGACGCTTCGGATAATGTATTAGATGGTAAGTATAAATGCTTATGTTCCCTAACGCCTAATTTTGAAGAAGAATTCAGGAGTCAGAATTGTCATACCAATTTGAAAAAAGAATGTGACAAATAGACCATTTGTAGAGACGCGATTCATCGCGTCTTTACCCAAGGATGTGTTGTAATCATTAATTGAATTGGTATCAGAATCAAGACGTTTCTGGTAGAGAAGCGTCTCCGACAGGAGAAGAGAAGGCTTTACACTATCCGTCAGCGTACAGAATTCCCAACTAAATTCTGGCTCCTGAATTCTGTTCGATAAAAAAGAGAGGCAGATAATTCTACCTCTCCTATATGGGGATAGACAAATTACTTGAACTATCCCATAATTAATTCCAACTAACTAGACTTAGTATCTGTTGGGTTTGTGAACAAGAAAGCTGAGAACTTGGCACTGCTTGATGTTGTCAAAACCCACAACACGGATATAGCTGTTGTTAAATTGAGAGCGGCATCCTTGAACTTCGCTCAATACTTCTTGAGTGGATTTAGCACCGAACAAAGGCAGCTTCCACATTGTCCAATATAATTCTGTTGGCTCAGAAGTTTCGTTAAATTCGATCGCAGGAATGTAACCTTGATTCAAGATGTACTGGACTTGTTTAGAGATTTGAGCATCAGACAGAGGGGGAAGATAAGAAAGGGTTTCGTAACGACGCTCTTTTGGTAAAGTTTGCATAGCTTTTGATAATGGGTTGCGATTTTTACTAGTAGATTGACCGAACTAATTGGATAAGTTATCCAAATCTCGATCTGAAGGTGTTTGATGTTCTGGTTGCAGACTGGGGTTAGATGTGTCTATTTGTGTGATGCGTTCTAAATGCTGGCGACGCTGCTCCATGTTGGCTTGCTGAATGCCAGTGCGAACCATTTCCGGTAAAAATTCTGCAATTTCTTCCGCAATGTGTTCTCTGACAGTCATGATTCGCAAAGCCAAATCTGGTTTTTCTCGCAACAGTTGCTCAATGAATGACTCACCATTTTGAATTTTGCCAGACGAAAAGTTATGCAACCAAAGTTCTAATGGCGGATTAGTTTCACCTAGCTGTGCCAATACTGTCCTTAGAGCCTGATAAGTCAGATAGCTTTGGAGAGTTTTGGCTGTGTCCTTCGCAATTTGCTTAAGATTCATGCTTGACCCCAGCCCTGAAGAGTTATGAGTTATGAGTTATGAGTTATGAATTAATGCAAATCCTAACTCTAGTACAGACGCGATGAATCGCGTCTCTACTTCTAACTCTTAACTCTTAACTGTTAACCCAGATCAGACGGTATCCATTGCTTCAAACTCGAACTTGATTTCTTTCCACAGTTCGCAAGCAGCAGCCAGTTCAGGAGACCACTTGGCAGCTTCACGGATGATATCGTTACCTTCACGAGCCAAGTTGCGGCCTTCGTTACGAGCTTGAACAACGGCTTCTAAGGCAACGCGGTTAGCAGTTGCACCAGGAGCGTTACCCCAAGGGTGTCCCAGAGTACCACCACCGAACTGTAGTACGGAGTCATCACCAAAGATTTCTACTAGCGCGGGCATGTGCCATACGTGGATACCACCAGAAGCAACTGCCATTACACCAGGTAGAGAAGCCCAGTCTTGGGTAAAGTAAATACCGCGAGACTTGTCTTGCTCAATGTAGTTTTCACGCAACAGGTCAACGAAGCCCATTGTGATGCCGCGCTCACCTTCCAATTTACCAACTACTGTACCAGTGTGGATGTGGTCGCCACCAGACAAACGTAGAGCTTTCGCCAATACACGGAAGTGAATACCGTGGTTCTTTTGACGGTCAATTACAGCGTGCATCGCACGGTGAATGTGCAGCAATAGACCGTTATCGCGGCACCAACGAGCCAATGTAGTGTTGGCGGTGAAACCTGCGGTGAGGTAGTCATGCATGATGATGGGCATTTTGAGTTCTTTAGCGTACTCAGCCCGCTTCAGCATTTCTTCACAGGTAGGAGCGGTGACATTTAGGTAGTGACCTTTGATTTCACCGGTTTCTGCTTGAGATTTGTTGATAGCTTCAGCGACGAACAAGAAGCGATCGCGCCATCTTTGGAATGGTGCGGAGTTAATGTTTTCGTCGTCTTTGGTGAAGTCCAAACCACCGCGTAAGCACTCGTATACAGCGCGTCCGTAGTTCTTAGCGGAAAGACCCAATTTGGGCTTAATGGTACAACCCAACAAAGGACGACCGTATTTGTTTAACTTATCGCGCTCAACTTGGATACCGTGAGGAGGCCCTTGGAAGGTCTTGATGTAAGCTACTGGAAAACGGATGTCTTCTAGACGCAGTGCCCGTAGAGCTTTGAAACCAAATACGTTACCGACAATTGAGGTCAATACGTTGGTTACAGAGCCTTCTTCAAATAAGTCCAAAGGATAGGCAACGTAACAAATGTACTGGTTGTCTTCGCCCCGAACTGGTTCGATGTCATAGCAACGACCTTTGTAGCGATCGAGGTCGGTGAGCAAATCTGTCCACACAGTTGTCCAAGTACCTGTGGAGGATTCAGCCGCAACAGCCGCACCTGCTTCTTCGGGAGGAACACCAGGCTGAGGTGTCATACGGAACGCAGCTAGAAGATCGGTATCTTTTGGTGTGTAATCCGGTGTGTAATAAGTTAGTCTGTAATCTTTAACCCCGGCTTGATACCCAGATTTGCTCTGAGTCTTCGTTTGAGCGTAAGACATAATTTTATCCTTCCCTGAAATCACTCTTGTTAATTATCAAATCACGTTTTGTGCAACTTCCCCTCACCCCGCTCTTGCCCCCCTGAGCGAGGGGAAGATCGGAAAAATTTTTTGTTAGGAGTTGCCTTTGGCAAAGGTTAGCAGTTTTTTTGCGGCGGACACAATGGATAGCGGTGGTAGCCCTCCTCACCAGTGTTTTCCCCTTCTAGGGGTACACGACCTAGCGCTTCTACTATTCCCTCTTGCTAAAAATCAAAATTCTTTTTTACCTCTTCTTCGCACCCAACTAAACCTTCTCTTCTCAATTTCACCAAAACTTCCGCACTTTGCGGCTTGATTTAGATAATTCCCCCATAAATTCGGGTATTCAGGGGATTGGGCTGGCTGGCACACATTCCCGCCTTTACACTCCTTATATCTTTCCCTTTCACGGAAAAGACACCAGAAAAGAATTTACTTGACAGAGATTTAGCAGAGTGGTGAGCAAAAGATAAAAGAATTGCACACCACGTAATTTGTAACTTGTTTCACAATATATCAAGAATTCGATAAGTTATTCTTTGAAAGTTTTTAACTTATCTATTTAATTTTGTTATTACATAAAGATTTAAACTTTTTGTTACAAATACTTTACAAAATGTCATTAATAACTGTAAAGAACTGAAAAGATGAGGGCGATGGCGAAATCCCCAGTTCCCACCAATACACTGAGTTTCGAGTGCGCGATAATCGAGCGACTTGTACTGAGTTTCGACACTTCGACTGCGCTCAGTGCATCGCTGCGCGGTAATCGAGCGACTTGTACTGAGCGTAGTCGTTGGCGCAGCCTCTCCGACAGGAGAAGTAAGTCGAGATTCAACTACCGCTTGTCGTTGGCGCAGCCTCTCCGACAGGAGAAGTAAGTCTAGATTCAACTACCGCTTGTCGTTGGCATAGCCTCTTCAAGAGTTATGTCCCCAATCCCCAATGTTTGAAAAATCCCAGCTAGGGGAACACTGAAATTAACCCAAAGCCAGTTGAGGTAAATGCTATGGGTACTGTCTTTAAAGGAAATGTCACCGTGGTATTGTTTTACAAGCGTACTAGTTTATTAATTACTTCTATCTTGCTGGGGTTGATAGCTTTGCCAAATATGGGATGGGCGCAAAAAACCCCTGACATTAATTCATCTGATGTAACTCCCGCTTACCCAGCTTCCGCACCGCCACCGCGAGTAGAATCTTTGCCCGATGAGCGGGGAGTTGAAGAAAATTCGCCAGAAACTGATTATCGTGTTGGTAACTTACTGGCAGATGTTACAGGCAATCTTTGGGTAGGTTCTTGGCGGGGACTATCGCGAATCGATCCTAAAACCGGCAAGATTATTTCTCGTGTTAGCTTACCAAATGTTGCCATTGGTGCTTTAGCCCAAGACAAAGTAGGACGTTTGTGGGTGGGAAGTTATGGCGGACTAGTTCGAGTAGACCCTCGAACTAATGAAATCACCGCACAGAATTTATTTTTGCCTTCTAAACGCGTGTTGTCACTGTTACTTGACAAACGAGGTTATTTGTGGACTGGAACCGATAGCGGTTTAGCCCTAATTAGTCCCGACCAAGGCTTGATTATGACAACATTAAAAAATCTGCCTGGTGTCAGTGCTAATGCCCTGACTTTAGATGCTGAAGGTCAATTGTGGGTTGGTACTCTGGATGGGTTGGTGCGGGTAAATACTGCTAGTGCTGCGATTATGAAGCGAATAGCTGATTTGCCAGGGACGACTGTACAAGCTTTAGCTATTAGTCCAGAAGGGTTAATTTGGGCGGGAATGCCGAATAATTTGCTAGTTATTAACCCAAAAACTGGTGCAGTGTTGCGGTCTGTAACTCGTCTGCGTGGGCGTGATGTAACGGCGATACGTTTTGCTAAAGATGGTAGTGTCTGGGTCGGGACTAATAATGGTTTGTTACGATTAGATCCAAATACAGGAGCCGTATTAGACCCAGAAGTTGCTGGACTTCCTTCTAGTCGGGTTCTTACCCTTGCACCTGACATCGCCAATAAATTATGGATTGGTACTAGTGAAGGTCTAGCGTGGTTAATGCCCAAAACGGACAGTGCAAAACCCCATATTGCATTCAGTCGCGCCGTTAAATGATTAGTCGTTTGTCCTTTGTCCTTTGTCATTAGTCATTTGCTAAGGACAGAAGACAAAGGACAAAAAATCCAAAATCTAAAATCTAAAATCTAAAATTGGCAATGGCAATCACTACCCAGCAATTAATTCAATGGAAACAACAGGGACGTTCAATTGTGGCGTTGACTGCCTGGGATTATGCGATCGCTCAACTCCTGGATGCAGCTGGTGTAGACTTAATCCTTGTGGGTGACTCTATGGCAGTAGTTTTAGGGTATGAAACAACACTGCCAATTACTTTGGATGAAATTATCTATCATGCTAAAGCTGTTCGCCGTGGGGTGAAACGGGCATTAGTAGTAGTAGATTTACCATTCTTGACGTATCAAGAAAGTCTCCAACAAGCGATGCACTCAGCTGGGCGGGTACTAAAGGAAACGGGCGCTCAAGCGGTAAAGTTAGAAGGTGGCTATCCTGCGATCGCTGAAACTGTGACTCGTTTGGTAGAAGCCGGAATTCCGGTCATGGGTCATGTGGGTTTGACACCGCAATCAATACATCAACTGGGTTTGCGACAACAAGGAAAGACGCAAGAAGCCAGTGAGAGGATTTTACAAGAAGCGATCGCTCTCGAACAAGCTGGTGTATTTTCTCTAGTTTTAGAGCATATCCCCGCAGATTTAGCAATGCAGATTTCACAAAAATTGACTATTCCCACAATTGGTATTGGTGCGGGAGTTCACTGCGATGGACAAGTTTTAGTTACTTCAGATGTCCTTGGACTGGCCCAGAAGCATCCACCATTCGCCAAAGTTTACACAAATCTACGCGAGACAATTACCAAAGCCGTCCAAGATTATGCCGCAGAAGTGCGAGACCGGAAGTTTCCTTGACTTCATCATTAACTATGGCTGAAAGTGAAGCAACAAATTTCTTAATAGTTCTACTTCAAAAAGAGCCAGAGCAAGTACAAGCTTGGTTGAGAATGGTTTGGGCAGAGCCACAGCAAGTACCAGAAAAATTTAATTGGCTTGGTTTAGCTGAAGTCTCTACTTTCAGAGCGCAAGAACTAGCCAATGAAGAATTTAATGAATCTCATTCAGAAAGCCTTGCTTGGGCAGAGATAGCAACTTCAGTTTACGAATTTTTAGCTGAAAATAATCCTAGTTTTTCTGAGCTATATCTAAATTCTTTAATGGGATTACGAGCTTACATGATTGTAAAATTTGGTGCCTTTCCAGAAAATCCAGTTCTCGATATACAGCAGATTGTTACTTGGTTTTTCGATAATTTACACATTTCCTACCAAGAAGCATTAACTAAAGCAGCAGATTGGAGAGAAGCTTTAGCAGCCAAGAATCCAGAAGAAACTCAAAAAAAGTTTGATAGCGAACTTGAAGATTTCAGAAAACTAAGGTTGATTAAGAATCGGTTATCAATCATTAAATATTTATCTAAGAGTAAAGATTTTGTTCCAAACGAGGAACTCAATATTTGGATTTCACTTTGGGAGAAATTGCCCTGAGTTCTACTGCTGAAGTATTTTTAAATCTTTTTTTAATGTAGTACCGCAACCTAAATAATTAAATCAACAATAACTACTAAATAAAAGTTAAATAAAGGGCTAATCGAGAACATAAAAAACCTCGACTTAATGCCGAGGTAGATGGGAGAAGTCCAAATGTCGATGGGATATTGCAAAACCGAAGTCTGTTTTTCTTAGTTAACACCCAATGCAACCAAAACTATATAGGAAATAGACAAGGTGCAATTTTAGCTATGCAGCTTACTCTAGGGCTTTACTAAGCTATGTAAATAAATATAACAATAATATTACAAATAGTCAACTAGACTTGACAAACAAAGGCTGATATATTTTATAAGGAATACTTATCAAAACAGTACGAGCCGCAAATAAAACGGGTTACTGGGTGAGATAGTCAATGAAAACGAGAACCGATGTTTTGGGGAGTAGAAAAACTAAACGATTAGCTGCACAATTCAGGTAGGTGGAATTAAGCCAGAGATTTGAGAAGCTAGCTACTAGATCGCGAAAGTCTTTACAATTCCCTTGTTGACTCAAAAAGTATTTCTCGACCTATGACGAATCAAGCTCCTATACCGGTTATTGTCAACGGTGCTGCTGGCAAAATGGGCCGTGAGGTGGTTAAGGCGGTGGCACAAGCGCCTGACTTAAACCTAGTGGGTGCAATTGACTACAGTTTAGAACATCAAGATAAAGATGCCGGGGAGTTGGCGGGTTTAAGCGAACCTTTGGAAGTGCCAATTACCAATCAATTAGAACCGATGTTGGGGTATGTGGCTGGCGACAGACAATCTCCTCCAGGGGTGATTGTAGACTTTACCCATCCCGATTCAGTTTATGACAATATTCGCAGTGCGATCGCTTACGGTATTCGTCCTGTAGTCGGCACTACTGGGTTAAGTTCAGAACAAATTCAAGACTTGGCAGATTTTGCCGACAAAGCTAGCACTGGTTGCCTAATTATTCCTAATTTTTCCATTGGCATGGTACTGTTGCAACAAGCTGCGATCGCAGCTTCTAAATATTTTGACCATGTGGAAATTATCGAACTGCATCACAACCAAAAAGCTGATGCTCCTAGCGGTACTGCCATTCAAACAGCCCAGTTACTAGGAGAATTGGGTAAAACTTTTAACCCTGCTCTTGTAGAAGAAACGGAGAAATTACCAGGAGCGAGGGGCAGTATTGCAGATGAAGGAATTAGAATTCATAGCGTGCGCTTGCCGGGATTGATTGCCCACCAGGAAGTGATTTTTGGCGCAGCAGGACAGATTTATACTTTACGACATGATACGAGCGATCGCGCTTGTTATATGCCAGGAGTGCTACTAGCAATTCGCAAAGTCTTAGGGTTAAAGTCGTTAGTATATGGATTAGAAAAGATACTTTAAACTCACTATTGGGCATTCATTACTTAGCACTCATGTTAGTACCACTGACTCGCCAGAAATTTGAACAAGTTGTCCCCCTAATTGCTACTGGTTTGCAGTACAAATATTACTGGGGGAAGTTCTCAAATTTTTTGCAACGGCTGTTAATTTCTGTAGTTGCGGTAGTTGTTATTTTGCTTGTAACAGTTATTTTCAAGCTTGAGTTTGCTTCAATAGTATTTGTACTAGGGGTAATTAGCGCTTTTTTTTGGCTGTGGTATCCAGTGTTTCAAGCAAGTATGCGGAATTTACAATGCCGCCGTTATAAATACGGCGGCTTTTTCCGTGGTCGAGTCTTAGATTGGTGGATTACAGACCAGTTAATAGGTAAAACCGAAACAGTCAACAACAAAGGCGAATTGGTGATTGTAGAAAACCGAGAAAAACAGATAAATTTAGAGATAGGTGATGATACAGGATTTAGTATTGAGTTTGTAGCGCCATTGCGTCCTGCCCACAAAGTTATTACTCGCGGTCAAATTGCAGAAATGGTAGTGATGTCCAATCGCCCAGATTTGAGCAGTATTGATGAATTTAGCGATATATACTTTCCTAATCGTGACCTGTGGGTTAGCGATTATCCTTATCTGCGCCGAGATTTCTTTAACGAAGTCGGTCGTCGCTTGCGTGAAGACCAACAACAAAAGCCGCGTCGGCGGCGTCGTAGAGTAGAGGATTGAAAAGGTAATTAGCTATAGGACAATACAGTTCAGAATGAGCAACAAAACCCAGATGTAGAGACGCGATTTATCGCGTCTTGAAAGACCAATGTCTACATCAATAATCCTTCACCCAAGCGTATTGCAGTATAGACTTCTATTTCACATATCCTGAATTTCCTGCCTGATTGCTAACGAGAGCATCCCACTTTGATGAGTTTTTCTTGCAAGCGATAAGTCACTGTCCCACAGGCAAAACCTGCCGAATTAGATTCTACATAAGGTCGTGTCGGCGGATTTTGTTTATCTAACCGCGATTTCCAATTGCCAGATATTTTTTTTAGAGTGGGATACTTGCTTAAAAATTGTGAGCCTGCAACAATATCGTGAGAACCTTTAACATTTATCTTAGAACTATTCATGTAGATATTATAATCATAAATAACGTTTTTATTTTTAGTCTTATTATTAATATTTTTTCCAGGATAAGCATAGAGAATGTTCCTGAGAATTCTGACATCAGATGATGTATGAGCAAATATTTGCCCGCCATTAAGTTCTGGACTTTGATTATTTAAAACAGCTGTGTTATTTACAATATCAACATGCTCGCTTAAAAATGCATGAATACCTGACCCACCATTATTAAATGCAAGATTATTTTGAACTAAAGTGTATCCTTTATATGCATCCAATTTGGAGTTATTTTGATCGTTTCTAGAACTATCGATAATAATACCATTACCGTCTGTGATCTTTCCGACTGCAATCCAAGGGATGTACATGCGATTGTTGTAGGTTTTGTTGTTAGTAACAAACATCTTGTATCCCCGCTTATTGTCAGAGTTCCAACTATTCAAAATTGAAATGCCACTGTTACCATAAACACTATACCAGGCATTATCGAACACTTCGTTATTATCTATTGTCACATAATCCGATTCAATCGCTGAAATACCTGCTCCTCCACACTTATGTACCTTGTTGTTGACAATCCGTATATGGCGACTATGACCATTTGTTCGTCCATCCACACTGATGCAGTTTCCATTTGTAAGCGGGTTTTGTTTGTTAGTCTTCTGACTCATTGCATAATCAAGGGTTATATTGCGATTATTTCCTATCACCTCCAGCCCATTTATCTCGATGTATGAAGCTCCATTTGAAATCGAGATACCGTTCCATGTATTGTGCTGAATTTTTGGGAAATGACCGGGATATGCTTTATACTTAATCCATGCATTTGCAGTTCCAGAACGTCTAATACTTACTGCACTACCAGCTTTGCCTAAATTTGTGTACACTCCGTTCATAATCAATACTGTATCGCCAGGGTTAGTCAGATTTGCTGCCTTTTGAATTGTTCTAAAGGCGGATGAAATAGAGAGTCCGCTATTTGTGTCATTTCCAGCACCACTAACATAGTATGTTTTTGGAGTTACCGTAGTGCTAATTAGCTGACGGTTGGATAGGATAATTTCCTTGTTAGTAGATACCTGACGAACGTTTTTAACTAAAGATACTTTTATTCCTTCTCCATCAACCAAAAGACTTAATACCACAGGAATTGTAAGATATGCACTTAAATTGAAAGCTTGAATTACCACAAGAAAAGGCTCCTTGAACGGCACGACTTCAGAAAAATATGAGGATATTCAATGATTGATGAATACTCTTTTGGATACAAAATATAATCATCGAGTCGACTTTCCTAGCTCCCCCGATTTCCATCTTGTCCATAGGCTTGCCAAGCTAAGTCTACCAACCCATCAACGATCGCAGCTGCTACAACTGCATTACCTTTGCGGCCGTCAATTATAATGTGAGGGACTAGAGAGTCTTGTAAACGTTCTTTAGCTTCATCAACATTTACAAATCCCACTGGAGTTGCGATTATTAAAGCAGGTCTAATTTCCTCAACTTCAATTAAATCCACCAGTGCAGTCAAAGCCGTTTGGGCTTGACCCACCACAAAAATTCCCTCTGGATAACGCTTTGCTAAAGTTTCTATTCCCCATGCTGCGCGAGTCTTTTCTTTTTGAGGGCGTGTGAGAGCTTCCATGCTGCAATACACTGGATTCGCAAAGGTATTTTGAATATCGTAGGCAATACCTACTTGTACCATCGGGACATCTACCACAATCGTGGTACGTGCGGCTAGCGCTGCTGCTCCAGCTTGCAAGGCACGCTCAGAAAAGCGAATCAAAGACTTATACTCAAAGTCAGCCGTGGCGTAGATTACCCGACGCACAATCTCATACTCTGCGGGTGAAAAGACATGATCGCCAATTTCACTATCAATGATTGCTAAACTTTGAGCATCAGTTACGTGCCATTCCATTTTTGTTGAGCTTCTCAAATATTAGCTTTCAGCTTATCAGCTTCAGAGAGTTAAGAGTTAAGAGTTAGGAGTTATAAGTTAATTAAACTATTCACTCCTAACTACTCACTCATAACTCATTACTAGAAGACCGATTGAAAATAGGAGATAGGTAGGCAACCAAGACGCCAATGAGAAACCCAGAGATATTGCGAACTAAAGGCAACCAGTCGCTTGTACGTGTCACAACTGGCCCAATGCCGAAGGCAATAAACAAGATTCCCCACAAAGGTGAGAAAATTAAAGCCCATTGCCAAGCAAAAACTTGTCCTTTTTGGCGGGGTTGAGCTGCAAATCCACAAATCACCCCACCAATAACTGAGGTAATCAAGGTGAGAATCCACTGCTCTCGTGGTAGTCCGGGGACAACATTACAACCCCCTTTGAGCAAACAGCCTTTAACCGATTCTAAAGCTTGTAGAATCGCTTGATCTTCACCTTGTTCGCGGACAAAATACAAATTACCGAAGCGAGTTTGCAGTTCTATCCAAAAAGTCCGGGGTAAAAGTTTATAAACAGCATCGCCGACGCTAAAACTGAGGATGTTACCGCCACGAGAATCGGCAACGAGTAGAATGCTTTTGTCATCCAAACCCCAATATTTGATAACTGCGCGACCTGGGGTGCGGTCATACTGGGTTAAGACTCGCAATTTCCAGCCTGTGTCGGCTTCAAACTGCTCTAAATCTTTAACAAGCTTTTCTTCTTGCAGTACAGGCAGAGATTTAGCTAAATCTACAACTGGGGTAAAGGTGTCAGGAAGTAACTCAGGATTGTCATAAGCCAGTGCTGGGGGAGAATGCATCACCCAAATTGACCCAGCCAGGAAAAATATTGCAATAGATACTAGAATTCGTCGCCAAAAACAAGATTGCATGGACGTTTTTATACAAATATTAACGGTAAAAGCGAACAAGTTGTTTTAAAAGAGTACTAGAAAAATGATATGTTCTTTACACTTGTTTACTTTACTCTAATCTAGGGGATCAAAGCAAAAGGTTTTTGAGTATTGGGTATGCCCAATGACGGCAGTTGCTCCACTTGGGGAGACCCCAGACGCTCGCGGACTCGCTAACGCTACGCTATGCGCTAAAGCGTCTCCCCTTGGGAGAAGACCGCACTGCCTCCCCAATGCCCTAATTCAATCTTCATCATCGAAATTGGTTTCCCAGCTAGTGGCATCGTTATAACCGTCATTAACGCGGTACACTTCTGCTTTGATTCGACGATTTTCTTGCCTCAACACTTCTCGTTCTCGCAACGTTAGTGGTGGTTTTTCATTGCTTGGGGTGCGATATCGCTCGTCCGCCTTGCGGGTTTTTGGCGCGTGAAGTTTCTCCAAGCAGCTTTCGCGCCCACAAAGATGCTGCGCGTACTTACTTGCAGATTTTGAGCCTGAATTCTTGCACTATCAAGGCTTTGATCGACTTGTTTCACAACCTGACTAGCACTTTTTACGCCCTCACTGACATCATCAGTTAAGTCAGTGATTTCCAAACCAGTCACACGGATAGCTTCTAAAGTCGGTGGTAACTCCCGCGAGAGAGTATCAAATAGCTTTTCTGCACTGCGAGCCGCGCGTGCTAACTCCTGCAAAGCCGGTATCGCCGCCACTAAAACCGCAGTCAAGCTTGTGGCGACTAAAAGTAAGGAAAGTCCCAACCAAAACAGGGGTTCAATCACGGTTATGTCATTTATGAGCGTTCTAATTGCTGTGGAAGCGAATCTGAGTCTTTAACAGATGTTTGTCGCTTCAAGACTTGGCTTTCTCGCTGGCTGGCATCTACACCTGCTGCGATCGCTTCCCGTAATCGATCTAAAGTCTCATCCCAATTTCGTAGTGCGCTAGCAGAGAGACGATCTGCCTGAATTTGCACACTCATTGATAAATCTTCTGCCAATTCTGGGATAGCATTAGCAGATTTTTTCAAAATTTTACGCGTTTCGCGCCCTGTGCGTGGAGCCACGAGTAAACCGGTCAAAGCACCGATTGTAGCTCCCAGCATCAAACCGCCAAAAAATACTCCAGAACGGTTATTAGACATGTTATTGTTTCTCTCCTTACACCCATTTTAGGTGGGTTTTCTCCCCTTGTAAGACTCAACCGATTTTATTCAGTTAATCTATGGTGACAAAATATCAGCCAGAAATGTTGCTTTTATTCATTAATACTAAAAGCATTAATTACTTGTAATTCAAAACTCCCCGTATTTCTCAACGTTTTGATACCTCTGGTGGGCATCTTTTTGTGTTATGTCTTGGGTATTCCATACCCTTCTACTGAAGGAACGCTCTTAATAACAAGCTTTGAGGGTATGGAAAGAGGAAGTGATGCCTGCGGCGGTCACTGAGCTTTGTCGTACCACTTCGTGGAAGCAAGCTACGCGGAGCGTCTCGCAGAGAAGTGCGGGCTATGCCTACGCTAGAAGCCAATGCACCCTATGGGATCTTACTACGGATCTTTCTGTGTGTTCCCCGTCAGCCTTAATATAGACCTCTTGGCATTTGTGCCTTTTGCAAGAGGTTGGGAAATGGGTGCATGTTAAAGGGGAATGTTAATTTTATCCCTTTTCCCTTTAACCCTTACCCTTTACCCGACAAATGCCAAGAAGTCTAATGTTCATATGAACCTGACATAACTCATTTTGCAACTGTTCTTTTCCGAGATATTAACTCTAGCTTCAGAAAATAACGCTGCCAGATTTGCCGCCCTAGCAAAAGTAAATTGATAATTTGCCGCACTTGTTGAATTTGCATTTGTAGCGCTTGATTTCTCTGCCGTAAGTTATAAATATTCTGTTGGCTGAGATAAATATTTTCGGGTGCTTTATTCAGGGTTGTATTCGTACAACTTTCATAAGCGGTTAACCTATCTGCTATGTATGCTAACTGCTGCTTAAGTTGCCACACCCGCCAAGCCACATAAATTAGTATCAGTGAAATCAGGGTGTTAATTATGACAACTAAAATTACCATTATTTATCTTGACCAATATTAGCTTTGAGGAATTGTTCTATATACTTGATTTGGCTCTTATTTAATGATGAAGAAACTAAAGGATAAAATTTATGGCACAAAGTACATCCTGGATTCTGGCAATAAAAAGTAGTTAGATAATGCTCTAAGCAATATTAAAAGGCTTTACTAGGTAAAAATTAGTGTAACAAAGGCTGATGGCTAAAAAATCGCCAATTTGCCAATTTTGTAACAATGATATGTCCACACCTGGCAAAACCACAGCTACAATTGCCTTAGATTCACGACTCGGTTTGCGAAATCAACCCGTATGCTCCATAAGCCCCATTACTACCTCCCACTCCTTAACCTGCTAATCCTAATCAATGTGCGAGCTTTGTGGGATGTAAGCGCAATGGTATAGACCCTTCAACAGATGGTGAGAGAACTACACTTCTTGGAGACTCCCCAGCATTGCCTCTATTATTGTGCTTCGACCTCTACCAGTTTTCCAGTTTGTCGTGTGCAGTTAACTAATATTTTGCCTGTAAACACCTCACTAGTGGATCGCCAATCAAAAATTGCTGGGTGTGGACTTGGGAAACAGATAAGTGATGGAGGAGAAAGTCTCTTAATTCCTCTTCCCTTAAACTTTACCCTTTTCTTTGCCGAAGCCTTCTCCCTCAGCCCTTAATCTCTTCTTTGCTGAAGACTCTCCCCTGGTATTTTACTAATACTTTACCAACAATGATTATCTTTTTTTATACATCCAGTAGGAGTTGAGGATGTCAAAAAAATCGCCATTGAATAATTTCTTCCCAGTTATTCTTGCTGCCTTAACAATTGGATTTGTTGGATGTAGAAATCAAGCTGTAAGCACTACATTCACTCAGACTAACACCCAAGTAAATGAGAATCTTCCCCAAGTTGTAGCGACTACAAGCGTACTGTGTGACTTAACCAGGCAGGTTGCTGGCAATACAGTTAACCTCACCTGCTTAATTTCCCCTTCTGCCGACCCCCAATTTTATAAACCAAAACCGGAAGATCGTAAAGCCATTGAGCAAGCTAATCTTATTCTTTATAATGGTTACAATTTTGAACCAAATCTGATTAAGTTAATTAAAGCAACTAAAAACCCTACACCAAAAATAGCCGTTGCTCAACTGGCAGTACCTAAGCCACAAAAATTTCAGGTAGGTGGTAAGAATATAACCGCTCCTCATGTTTGGCACAATACCAAAAATGCTATCAGAATGGTGGAGGTAATTAATAGTAATTTGAGAAAATTACAATCTAGTGATGCAGAGGCTTATAGCAGTAATACTAAAAAAATTACCAATGAACTCACTCAACTAGATAGCTGGATTAAGTCAAGAATTGCCAGTATTCCTACCAAAGAACGTAAGCTAGTTACAACCTCTGATGCACTGAGTTATTACGCCAAAGCATACCGTATTTCATTGACAGGAGGATTGCAAAGTATTAGTACTAATGAAAATCTGACAACCGAACGAGTCAAAAATTTGGCTACAAACATTAAACGGGCTAAAGTCTCAACAATTTTTGCTGAGGCGGAAATTAATCCTAATTTGATTCAATCTGTAGCCAAAGAAGCTGAAGTGAATATTTCTGACAGAAAGCTGTATGCTGAGGGACTTGGTGAACCAGGAAGCGACGCGGACACTTATCAGAAAATGATGATTGCCAATACACGCACAATTGTAGAAGGGCTAGGAGGGACGTATTTGATGTTTGAAAGAAAAGCTGCTAGGTAGCCATAACATCAATTTAGTAATCCTAAAAACTCAGTTTATTAGTAGCAAGTTGAGTTGAGAAACAAAACCTAACATTTAATCCTTGTTTATGTTGGGTTTCACTGGCGTTCAACCCAACCTACATTGATAGATTTTGTTATTCAAAATTTAAAATCGTTAGACTGAAGGCTTACGACAAGTCCAAAATCCAAAATCGACTCACCATCCCCAAGTACCAGGAGCGCCTTTAAATGGCCCAACAATATCACTGGTTATCCAACCGCCGTAGAAGTTGCCTGGTTGTGGTTGCACCTCTTCGCTATTAACGTAGCATTTATCCATTAAATGAGCATAAAAAGCTACATAGTCCTTGATAGATTCAAAGGCTGGTGTGGGTTTGGGGTAGAACCAAGCAGCATTATGGACTTGTTTATCACCAACTCGGATTGTATAGTAACCAGCATTACCCTTCCACTCACAAAAGCTAGATTGCGGAGTCATCTGTAGATATTCCATTTTGATATCCGCTGGGGGAATGTAGTAAGAAGGAGGATGACTGGTTTCTAAAACACGTTTGGCGCTGTGAGTATCTACAATTACTACTCCGTTAAAGATTATTTGGATATGTTTGGTTGTGTCCTCCAAAAGAGGAGGACGGGGGTAATCCCAAACTGATTCTTGTCCGGGAGCGGGTTCGATACGTTGAAAATTAACCATTATGAAGAGTGCTGCTTGCTAAGTGCTAAGAGAGAAAAAATACTCAGTACAAATCTACTTGGTGAAGGAGCAACTTCCCTTGTAGAGCCACTGCAATCTTTTAACTCAACCCTCTTCATCGTACCTGTTTAAGAGCATCAACTTGCTTAGTAAATAACTCCGTGAATAAACTAAGCACAGTCCGTTCTTCGCGCACTTTTATATTGGCACTGATGGACATACCTGATTGCAAGTTAACTTTTTTGTCTTTAATCACTAGGGATTGTCTATCTAATGAGACTTTTGCCGGAAATCTGTAAAACTGATGGGTTTGGTCTGGCGGTAATGCGTCTGAACCTATCTCAGTCACTTTTCCCTTAATATCGCCAAACTCGCTGTAAGGAAAGGAGTCAATTCTGACATCTACTTTCATACCTTTTCGGACAAACCCAATATCTTTGTTAGTGATGAAAACTTCAGCGATATAGTTTTCTTTGGGGACAATTTGCAACAGTTTTGTAGTTGGAGTTGCAACAAATCCAGGGTTTTTTGCTTGCAAATCGAAAACTGTTCCGGCTACAGGTGCGCGGAGTTCTTGATATTTAACGTTTAACTGTGATTGAGATATTTTGCTATTGACATCTGCCAAACGCTGCTCATTTTCCAGCACAACTTTCATGAATTGGCTATCGATTTCGGCAATTCGCTGTTTGTTATCAGCTATCTTATCCAAAATGTTTTTATCAGAAACAGCGACCGTATTGCTTAACTCTTGTTGTCCTTTTTCTATATCAAATTGGAGACGTTTCAGTTCTTCACCTAGTTGCGCTACTTCTGCCGTGCGGTTTTGAACTTCTTGTTGCTGGTTGAGATACTGAAGTTGAGAAATACCACCTTCTTCTGCTAATATCTTCAGCTTATTTAAAATCCCCTCTTGAATAGCTAAACTTGATTTACTATCTTCCAGCTTAATTTGATTTTGAACCAGTTGTTTTTTGGTTTTTTCGACTTCTAATCGGGCTGCGGAAGACCGAGAGTCTAATTCTTGTTTGGCAACTCGTAGAAGTTGTTGTTCATCAATTCCGACTCCAGAATCTTGACCAGAATTTTTTAATTGAGTGCGGAATAATTCATTTTCTGCTACTAATGCTGCCCGACTTTTCAACAGAAAAGCAGTTTCTTGTGGCAAGTTACTACGCAAATATAACAGTTCAGATCCATTGGCAGTACTTGCATTCATCAATCGCCGATAAATCTGATTTTCTTTCATTAATGCAAGGCGAATTTTATTCAAAGAATTTAATTCGGCAACAGAGGCTATGGAATCAAAAGTTAGCAGTATATCACCTGGCTTCACTTCTTGTCCATCTTTTACATTAACTGTTTTCACTACTCCACTCACAGGAGCCTGAACTTCTTTGACTGTTCCTTGAGGTTTCAATTGCCCGGTTGCTGGCACTACTTGCTCAATTTTTGCAAAATAAGTCCAACCAATACCAAAGCAGGCTAACCCCACTAGTGTAATCATGATTGTACGCGACCAAATTGGAGATTGGCGCAAGACAATAGATTGCTCAAATTCCAGATTGTTTAAGTTAGTTAAAGACTCTTGAGCAGCTTTTTGTTGTTTTGTCAGGACTTGTGAATCGTGCTTTACTCCATTTTTGTGATTGCCGTTTTTGTGATTGCCGTTGAGGTGATTCCCATTAAGTTGAGTCATAACGATTTTGGGTTTTGGACTTGTCGTGAGCGTTCAGTCGAACGATTTTGAATTTTTTGTGGGTTGGGCAATGTTTCCCGATGCCAAAAACCTTTGCCCTCAAGAATGATTAATTACAAGTTTACATCTTGTTGCTGATACAGGTAATAATAATGACCCTTAGTAGCCATTAATTCTTGATGGCTACCTTGTTCTATAACCCTGCTGTTATCCATCACAACAATCATATCTGCATTACTGACAGTATTCAATCGGTGGGTAATAAAAAATACTGTATCGCCCTTGAATGCTTTGGCTAAATTGAGACATATTTGCCGTTCTGTAGGATAGTCTAATGCGCTAGTTGCTTCGTCTAAAACTAATAATTTTGGTCGTTGTAAAACTGAACGAGCGATCGCAATTCTTTGTCGTTGTCCACCGGAAAGTGCAGAACCCCGTTCTCCCACCCGCGTGTTGTAACCGTTAGGTAAGTTCATGATAAACTCGTGGGCACACGCAACCTGAGCCGCTTCGATAATTTCTTCGGTTGTGGCATCGGGATTGGTTAGGGCAATATTTTCCTGAACGCTGCCGTCAAACAATAATGTTTCTTGGGGAACTACACCAATTTGTCGTCGCAACGAATAAAGTTCTACTTTGGCGATATCATAACCATCAATCAAAATTCTGCCAGACTCAGTTTCGTAAAGTCTCAGCAGTAATTTCATCATCGTACTTTTACCAGACCCACTTTGCCCGACAATGCCGATAAATTTACCTGGGGCAAATTCTAGGTTGACATTAGAAAGTTGCAGAGGACCACTTGTACCGAAACGGAAGGAAACATTTTCATATTTCACTGCTCCCTTGATTGAAGGTAAAGGTATATTGTAGCGGTCTGTTTCTGCTTCTTGTGGGGTATCGACAATATCGCTTAAACGCTCTAGAGACAAGGCAGTTTCTTGGAAGCTTTGCCAGAGTTGAGCTAAACGTAATATTGGGCTGGTGACATAACCCGATATAATCCTAAAGGCAATTAATTCGCCTAAAGTTAGTTGTTGTTGCAGTACTAAATAAGCTCCTACCCACAAAACTAGTAAGCTACTGAGTTTGTTGAGAAAGTTGCTAGTAGAGTTAGCGAGGGTAGAAGTCACAACTGTTTTAAAACCAGCGGCGACAAATCGGGCGTAACGCTCTTGCCAGGAAAAGCGCGATCGCAATTCGATATTTTGCGCTTTTACTGTTTGAATTCCTGACATCACCTCCACTAAATAAGATTGAGTTTCGGCGTTGCGTTCGGCTTTGGCACGTAACTGTCTGCTAATGGTGGGAGAAGCAACTAAGGTGATAATCACAAATATTGGAATTGTGCTTAAGCCGACTAACGTGAGTTGCCAACTGTAAATCAGCATCACACCTATATAAACCAGCGAAAACAAAGCGTCTAATCCGACTGTTAAAGCAGTACCAGTCAAGAATTGGCGAATATTTTCTAGTTCGTTTATGCGAGTGGAAAGTTCACCCACCGGTCGGCGTTCAAAATAGCGCAGTGGTAGACGTAGTAAGTGGTCAATGATTTGCGACCCTAAACCCATATCGATCCGGTTCGTGGTATCGACAAATAAGTAGGTTCGTAAAGTAGTCAACACTGCTTCAAATAGTCCGACTACTAAGAGCAAAATCCCCAAAATATGTAGTGTGCCAATACTATTTTGAGTGATAACTTTGTCGATAATTAATTGAACGACTAGAGGATTTGCCAAAGCTGCCAACTGCACGAAAAAGGAAGCGATAAAGACCTCTATCAGAACTCGACGGTGCTTTGACAAATAGGGCAGAAACCACCGTAAACTAAAGCGTTCTTGGGGTGTTTGGTTGGTCGTAGTCAGCAGTAATACCCTAACTTTGGGCGGAAAGTCAGTTGGATCGACATCTAATTGTTCAACCAATTGAGCTACTTTGCAGCGCACAATTCCTTTGGATGGAACACCTACAACCGCAATATTTGCATTTACTTCATATAAAACGGCAAAATTATCACCGTAGTGAATAAGCGCAGGTGTCGGAATGCGCGTTACTGAAGCGACTGGTAACTCTATCAACTGCGCCTTCAGTCCAATTAACTCTGCTAGGTAAGCAGTAACTTGAAACGATATAGTCCCCTGACGTTTGATTTGCTCAGTTAAGATCCGGCGAACCACCTCGCGACGAAACGGCATTTCTAAATGCTTCGCGATCATTTGGAAGCAGGCGAAGGCTGAATTTAGTTCTCCTTTACCGCCAAAAAATGGATATTTTTGTTTTGACGGATTCTTCGAGTTTTGGGGGACTGGCTGTGGAACTATTTCGTCTGATGCGTAGGGAATAATATCTAAGTCGTCAGCGCTATCTCTATCTACTTTGGTTTCAGTTACCGCAAGTTCTATCTCATGACTAGTTTCTAAGATCAAATCTGACGGATGTATACCAAGCAAGCGTGCGGGGTTTTGACCGATGACCTGAATTTTGTCTCTGTCATCGTCTGGTTCTAGGCGATCGCCAGGTGAAAAATTCGTGACTGTACCACCGCCACTCACAAACCAAACGCTTTTGCTATCCAGTTGGTGGAAGGGAGTTTTGCCGGAAGGGAGATAATGTATTTTCGCCTGTGGTAAGGCTTTTTCTGTCAGTTCTCTGAGATTTAAAGTAGCGATCGCTTGCTTTTGCCAATAGGAAGCGAGAATATCGAAAACTTCTACCAAATAACTGCGGTTCTTGCGAGCTTCGGCAAAAGCTGGGTATGAAGCCAGAAAGCTAAAATATGCTGATGCACTCAAGGTTAAACATACTACTTCGGTGGAAGCGATCGCTGTTTCACAGGGGACATCGCGCAACAAACCAATTTCACCGATAATTTCCCCAGGTTGTAGTAATTTTAGGGTAATTGGCAATTGCGTCTGAGGGTCGTATCCCAACAAGCGCACTTGTCCCTCATAAATGATCGTGATGCGTTCCGGGAGACTTTCTTTACCGATGATTTTCTGGCCTATGCGATAGCGCCAGGCTTGCAGTTGTTCTGATAGATTAGCGATCGCTCCATCTGGCAACTGCTCAAACCCCTCTAGGGCGGTGAGAAATTCGGGAAAAGTGTTCTTAATATAAGTCATATAAAACAAGTTAAAGTGAGGAGTTAAGTTGAAAATATTAGGGGGTATCTCTTGTACTAACAGTAGCAGTGTTTGGTTTTATGCCAGCAGTAACAATACTTCTGTGGGATTCAGGTGTTTAAATGTGTAAAAGCACAGAGGATAAGTTCGTCTAATTGCAGACCTGTATTTATATCACACGGTGACGATTGTTATGTGTTTTTCAAAAGGAAGCATACTCTAAATAGATCGAAGACAAGTTATCACTTGGTTAACGCTACATAATTTATACAAAATTAAAATCAATATTTAGTATTGCAATTATGCAAGATGGATACTTATCATCAAACCAAAACACATAAACGTGGTTGTTAAATTTAGCGCTGCATATTTTAGTTTATGATAGTCAACATGAAAATATCACAGATGCTTTTCTAAGTAAATACCCTAATTAAGAATTATGTAATAAAAAAAACTTTAAATTTCTAAATTATTTTTGACAAATTCTTGAATACAGGGATTGACAATATCATTAATAGCGAAAAACAGGAGCTTTCCTCGTTAAACATCGCCTATACTTAATTATGAAAGAATTCTCCATCACTTTTTTGCTAGCTTAATTTAATAAAAATTAACTGGTAAAATAAAGATTTTTTGTCCCCTTAAAGGAGTCAACTATTAAATTTATGAAGGAAAGACAATAACTGCCTTCAGTAAATTTACTAGTTTAATTAATAGCAAGTCCATTTAATCACCATGCATAAAACAACCTCATACTGTAACCGGGATGAGGTTGTTGAATTTTCCTAAGTAATTAAGCTAATGCGCCTACATATTGCACAAACTCCGTTAAGACCGTCATTAGTCATTAGTCACTTGTACTGAGCGACTCGTACCGACTTGTGCCGAGCGAAGTCGAGGTAGCGGAGCCGAGGTAAGCCGAAGTATTAGTCATTTGTGTTTACCAACTGGACTTTGGACAATTGACTTAGGACAACCTTCACCAGTTGATGTGCTTTTCTTTTCGCGTAACAGCTTACTCGCCTTTGATACTAGCCAAGATTGGCACTCAAATTGACCTGCACAATTACATCGTTGTAATCTTTATCACCACCATTTGGTAAATCCTCAAAACCAAAGGTGTTATTTCCCAATAGTCGAATGTGATCTACCTTATCTGAATTAGCACCCAAAAATGTGAAGTAAACATTCTTATTGCCATTGCCATTAAGAATCGCATCAGGTCTGCCATCCACAATAATAAATGGTGCAAACAAAGAATTCGGATCAAAAGTGCCAGTGGAATTTGTAGTGCCTTGGTTGCTTACCGTCAAGTCAATGCCTGCAACACGCCCACGCACAGCAGCTTCGGCGTAGCCAGCCTGACCAACGAGAATATCTGCCGTGCCATCGCCATTGGTGTCAATACCACCATTTTCATCAGCCACCCGATAAAAGCCGACAAAGTTATTGTAAGATGCCTCTCTGTTGACTTGAAACTCAGCTGTTACCGATTGTGTCACACTCCGTAAATCAATCAGTTCGCCTTGATATTCACCTTGCACACCAGTACCTAAAGATACCTCTTGATTGGTTGGCTGAATATCCACAACCAAATTCTGAAAATTAAGAGAAAACCCTTGATTTTCTATGTTGTTATTTGTACCTGAAGAAAAAAGCACACTTGAGGAGGGGGTTTTTCCAGACAGTACAGCTTGAGTAGTACTGTTGGATACCAGATAAAATCTGAGTCTGGTATCAGAGTTGAATTCTAATATGTTTTTCAGGTCGGCGGGATTAAAACCATTAGGCAAATTGGCAAGAGTGGAGAAAACCACCTTTGAACGCAAAAGAGCCGCTTGTGTATAGCCTTCTGCACCAGGGGCTATGCCGTTAATCCTACCTTCTTCATCGTCAACAGTAAATACATTTAGTTCATTCACCTCTTTAGAGGTGTTGTTTTTAATCTTGACTGAGAGTTTTGCTTTATCACCTTCATTGTTCAGCTTAGTCTTGACACTAAAGATATCGCCTGTAATTGTGACTAGAGGAGTATTGTCAGCAACCGTAAGTTGAAACACATCACTGGTTTCCTCTCCAGCAATATCCTTAGCTGTGACTTTGATATTCAAACTACCTACATCCTCATTCTCAGGAGTACCACTGAAGGTAAAGGTAGTAGGATTGAAGTTCAACCAAGTGGGTAGTAGCTCATCATTTTCCAGGGTTGCAGTGTAGGTGAGGATGTCTCCAACATCCACATCGCTAAAGGTGTCATCTGGGACGGTGAAGTTAAAGAGTGTGTCTTCGGTGACTTCTTGGTCTGCAATTTCTTTTACCAAGACAGGAGGATCGTTGACATTATTAATCGTGATTTTAAACACATCACTGGCTTGCTCTCCTGCAAAATCTTGAGCGGTAACTTTGATGTTTATACTACCTACGTCTTCATTTTCAGGAGTGCCACTGAAAGTCCTGGTAGCAGCATCGAACTTCAACCCTGTCGGTAAAGGCGTATCGTCGGGCAGAGTTGCAGTGTAGGTAAGGGTATTTCCGACATCTGGGTCAGTGAAAGTGTCATCTGGTACAGTGAAGCTGAAGAGAACACCTTGAGTGGCTTGTTGGTCTGCGATCGCCTTGGACAAGACTGGAGGAGTATCAACAGTAAGTTTAAACACATCACTAGCTGTTTCTCCACCAACATCCTTAGCGGTAACTTTGATGTTTAGACTACCTACGTCCGTATTCTCAGGAGTACCACTGAAAGTCTTGGTAGTAGCATTGAACTTCAACCCTGTCGGCAAAGGCGTATCGTTGTCCAGAGTTGCAGTGTAGGTGAGGCTATCTCCGACATCTGGATCGGTGAAAATGTCATCTGGTACAGTGAAGCTGAAGAGAATACCTGGGGTGGCTTTTTGGTCTACGATCGCTTTGGACAAGACTGGAGCAGTTAGTACTGAAGCGTAAACTGCCATTACTTCTGGCTGAAATGCCAGAGTAGGAACAATTGCGCCCGTAGAAACTTCCAGTTCCCAGTCACCACCTAATGCAGTACTCCCCGTTAAGTTATCAGACGCCGCTACTACTGCACCTGTGAATTCACTCAGACGTTGTACAAATGCTTTACCTTGCTCTGTTTGCCCAACTTCGCAACCATACAATAGTAGTTGTGCATCTGTACTCAAAACATTTGCCCAGTCCATGAGTTGCCAAGCATAATGGTTGAGGGTTTCGTAGCTGAGTTGACTGTTTCCCAGGTAGACTTGCCCTGGTGCGCCGTGAGAAACAATGTGTAGAGTATTGATTTCCCGATGAGTTGCCAGCACTTGGCTAATTTGTTCAATGCCATTCTGGTCAGGATCTAAGACTACAACAGAGGTATTCGGCAATACACCTGCTACTAGACTTTGGTAGTTCTCAACCTGTGGGTCTATGAAAACTAGGTGAGTAGCAGGTATTTGCTCATACAAGTCTTGAGTTGATTGGGTAGCGATCGCGATCGGGATGGTGTCTGACATAATTACTCTTATTAATTAATAGTTTTTTCGTTGCAGCCGTTGCGTGCTATATCCTGGAAATCACGTAGAAGCAGGATTTTTTTGGCATAGCCAAGGAGCCAATTATTAAACTGATATAAAAATCATATTTGATTTATGGACAAGATTTTAGATAAAATCCCGATCGAATGGGCTTTTCAGTCTCAGCATGTTTTCAAAAATTAAATCGGAATCCGAATATAAATATAAAAAGCTAATGGTAAACTTCAGTAAATATACTGCCTAAACCTTCGGCTCGATATTACCATACCATCAATAATAGACCTCTTGGCAAAAGTGCTTTTTGCACTCTTGGGGAAAAGGTTTTGGTTAAAGGGGAAGGGGACTTTTGCAGTACCTTTTCTCCTTTTCCCGACTTATGCAATAAGTCTAATAATAAATGGCCCAAACAGAGAATCAGCTTTGAAAGTCGCGGTGTAATTAACTGTCCCTTGGTTATTCACCGTCAAAAAATACCTGTAACACGCTGATGCACAGGTTCAAGACTGATACAAAGGTTTTATTGGCGATCGCATTTATACATATATGAGTCCATACGATCGCCATGCAGAAAACAACCTCACCCCGCAACCGGGATGAGGTTGTATTATTTTTATAAGTAATTACTCGCCTTCGATCTAGGCAAGATTGACATTCAAATTGATCTGCACAATCATATCGTTGTAATCTTTATCACCACCATTGGCTAAATCCTCAAAACCAAAGGTGTTATTTCCCAACAGTCGAATGTGATCTAGCTTATCTGAGTTAGCACCCAAAAATGTGAAGTAAATCTTTGGATCGTTATTGGCATTATTATCGAGAAACTTATCCGCTTTACCATTGATAATAATAAAGGGTGCAAATAACGAATCAGTTCCGAAAGTGCTGGTAGATGTTGCCGAACCTTGATTGCTCACCGTCAAGTCAACGCCTGTAACACGCCCACGCACAGCGGCTTCGGCATAACCTGCTTGTCCAACGAGAATATCTGCTTTACCATCGCTATTGGTGTCAATGCCACCATTTTCATCAGCCACCCGATAAAAACCGACAAAGTTGTTCAATGCAGCTTCTCTATAAACTTTAAAGTCAGCCTTTACCGGTTTTCCTACACCCCGTAAATCAATCAGTTCGCCTTCCTTTTTGCCTTGCAAATTTGTACCCAAAGATATTTCTTGATTTGTTGCCTGAACCGTTACAGCGAAATCTTGGAAGTTAAGAGAAAAGCCTTCCTCTGCTGTGTTGGTATTTGTGGCTGAGGAAAAAACCACACTTGAAAAAGATGCTTTTCCAGACAGTACAGCCTGAGTAGTACTGTTGGATACGCTATAGAATCGGAGTTTGGTATCAGAGTCAAATTCTAAGACGTTATTCACATCGTCATGCTTGAAACCCTTGGGCATATTAGCAAGGGAGAAGAAAATCACCTTGGAGCGTAGAAGAGCAGCTTGTGTATAGCCTTCTGCACCAGGAGCTATGCCATCAATCTTACCTTCATCATCATCAACATTAAATACACACAGCTCATTCACCTCTTTAACAGTGCTGGTTTTAATTTTGATGGAGATTTTTGCTTTATTGCCTTTAGTCTTCAGCTTAGTCTTGACACTAAAGATATCGCCTGTAATTAATGTGAAAAGAGTAGTAGGAGTATTTTTATCGGCAACCCCAAGCGTAAATGTATCACTAGCTTGCTCTCCAGCAATATCTGTAGCAGTGACTTTGATGTTTAGATTACCTACATCCTTTTTTGTGGGAGTCCCACTGAAGGTAAGGGTAGCAGGATCGAACTTCAACCAAGTAGGCAGTAGGTCATCATTTTCTAGAGTTGCAGTGTAAGTCAGGGTATCTTCAACATCTGCATCGCTAAAGGTTTCAACTGGAAGGGTGAAGTTGAAGACACTATCTTCGGTGGTTTCTTGGTCAAGAATTTCATTTGTCACCTCTGGCGCATGATTCAAAGAGGCACTAAACACCGCCACAGCAGAGTCATCAGATCCAGCAGTATAAAGGTATTTGCCATCGGAGCTGAGAGTTACAGAAACCGCACCACCAAGTCCATCAACACCATCTGTATCATCTTTTTGAACTTCTACAAAACTTAGTTTGCCTGTGGTTGTATCCCGCTCAAACACAGCTACAGCTGAGTCATCATATCCAGCAGCATAGAGGTATTTTCCATCGGAACTGACAGTAATGGAAGAGACACCACCAAGCCCATCGACACTACTGATACCATCTTTTTGAACTTCCACAAAACTCAGTGCGCCTGTGGTTGTATCCCGCTCAAACACAGCTACAGCCGAGTCATCATATCCAGCAGCATAGAGGAATTTGCCATCGGGGCTGACTATGAGGGATTTAGCACCAGCAAGTCCATCGACACCATTTGTATCATCTTTTTGAACTTCCACAAAACTCAGTGCGCCTGTGGTTGTATCCCGCTCAAACACAGCTACAGCCGAGTCATCATATCCAGCAGCATAGAGGTATTTTCCATCGGGGCTGACTGTGAGAGATTCAGCACCAGCAAGCCCATCAACACCATTTGTATCATCTTGTTGAACTTCTACAAAACTCAGTGCGCCTGTGGTTGTATCCCGCTCAAACACAGCTACAGCCGAGTCATCATATCCAGCAGCATAGAGGAATTTGCCATCGGGGCTGACGATGAGGGATTTAGCACCAGCAAGCCCATCGACACCATTTGTATCATCTTTTTGAAATTCTACAAAACTCAGTGCGCCTGTGGTTGTATCTCGCTTAAATACCGCTACAGCCGAGTCACTATATCCAGATGCATAGAGGAATTTTCCATCAGGGCTGACAGTGAGGGATTCAGCACCAGCAAGCCCATCGACACCATTTGTATCATCTTTTTGAAATTCTACAAAACTCAGCGCGCCTGTGGTTGTATCTCGCTTAAATACCGCTACAGCCGAGTCATCATATCCAGATGCATAGAGGAATTTGCCATCGGGGCTGACTGTGAGGGATTTAGCACCAGCAAGTCCATCGACACCATTTGTATTATCTTTTTGAACTTCTACAAAATTCAGGATTTTCTGTGTCATATTTTCCTTGAGATTGCAAAATAGTTTGTAAAAGTAATCTTCTTTTCTAGCAAAGTGAAGAATGTACTATATAGCTTATTGTCTGATTTTTATTCAAGCCTCAGTATATATACTACGTATTTTCCAGCTTCTAACTGATACAAGGGCTTTAATGGCATCAAATTTATACATGTATAGTTAAAGTTATTACCCACAAATAAAACAACCCCATCCCGCAAGCGAGATGAGGTTGAAAGCTATAACTATTTCTGTAAATTTAGATGTCTACAATAGCTCGATCTATACAAGCCCTCATTTTTTCAGCTAGAGTTCGAGCATGGGGTTCTCTAAAAATAGAGTCGTGGTTTCCTGGGACATTTTGAATATCCAAATCTCCTAATACCATTTCACTCCAACCCATTTTGGGGTCAACCTCCCGTTTTTCTAATGCATTGCGCTCTTCTGCTCGGAATACAGTAACTCGACCTGGATAAGCTTTTAGAACGTATTCTCTGGCTGCCTGTTTATTGGCCTCTTCGATTGTTAATTTACGGTAGTTATAAGGTACAGTCCGCCAGATTCTTAAGGAAAACTTAAAGATCAATTTTCGGAACTTTTCTTGAAATTTATACTTCAGCCAAGAACTTTTGTTCCTGATTTGCTCAAGCACGTAATTAGTTCCAAGTTTTGTCAGGTTGTCCCAATGCTGAGAAACTCGCTTTTCTAATGGCGCTTGTTTAATGTAATTTGGGCCAGTAGTATCAAATAAAGCTAACAGAGCTACTTTTTGACCTTGTTTGACTAGTTGTTGAGCCATTTCCCAAGCTACTAATCCGCCAAAAGAAGAGCCACCCAAAAAATAAGGGCCTTCAGGTTGAATAGTTTGTATCTCTTTGATGTAATGAGCCGCCATTTCTGCAAGCTTGGTAAAGGGAGCTTCTTTTCCACTTAATCCTCGTGCTTGTAATGCATAAAATGGCTGATTTTCACCTAAATGAAGTGATAAATCTCGATAGTAGAGGACACTTAAACCAATTGCATGGATACAAAATAGAGGTGGCTTAGAACCGTTGGGCTGCATTGGTACTAGTGATGACCAAGGTATCGATTTTCCTGAGTTGGGAGTAGTACTACTTTTAACTTTATTATGGCTTTCTGGGAAAAACCCTTGCTGGCGAATAAAATTAGTTAATTGCTCAATAGTTGAATATTGCAAGAGAATAGCTAAGGGCAGGTTTAGTTCAAATGTTTTTTCAATCTGAGAAAACAAGTGTACTGCAAGTAGTGAGTTTCCACCTAAATCAAAAAAGTTGTCTTTTATGCCAATGGGATGCATACCTAAAAGGTCTTCCCAAATTTTAGTTAACTGAAGTTGTAATGGATCTTCTGCTGTGGCAAATATTTTTTCTGTTTTAGAATTAGTTGGATTCAGTGCAGATAAAGCTTTGCGATCGACTTGACCATTAGCATTCAATGGCAGAGAATCGACTATGAAAAAGGCAGAAGGCAACAAATATTTAGGCAGCTTTTGCTGGAGAAAACTCAGCAGTTGCTCACTCCCAAAAGTTTCTCCTTGTTTGGGAACAATATAAGCAACTAAACTTTTATCCCCAGGAACATCTTCTTTGGCAATCACCACAGTTTTTTGTACGCCTGGATATTGCTCTAAAATTGTTTCAATTTCAGCCAACTCAATGCGAAAGCCGCGAATTTTTACCTGATTGTCTAAGCGGTCTAAAAGCTCAATGTTGCCGTCATTTAAGTAGCGTCCTAAATCACCAGTTCTGTAAAGGTATGCCCCAGATTCGCTGCTAAAGGGATTGGGGATAAATTTCGCAGATGTTAATTCGGGACGATTAAAGTGGCCTTGGGTAACACCGATACCGCTGATGTAAATTTCACCAGTTACACCAATAGGGAGGAGTTGCGATCGCCCATCAAGAATGTAGACTTGGGTATTGGCGATCGCTTTTCCTATGGGAATTTCTGACCGAGTGTTACTGGCTTCAGTGGCAGTCTTAGGATCGTAAACTGTGGCGGTTAAGGTTGTTTCTAGCGAGCCATAAGCATTCAGCCAGCGTACTTGCTTGCCAACTTTTTCTACCCAAGTTAGATAAGCATGGCGTGAAACTTTTTCACCACCAACCATCACTAAGCGCAAGCTAGCTGGCAAGGTTTGGGGAGATAGAGATGGCTCTTTAACTAACTCATACCAAAAAGAAGTAGGTAAATTGACAACAGTAATCTGTTGTTGAGCAATGAATAGGAAAAATTGTGCTGTCGAGTTTTGTAGCTTTTGAGGCTGGAGAATTGCGGTAGCACCAGTAATCCAACAGGGGAAAAGTGATTCAATAAAAGTATCGCAGCTGATACTAGGTATAAGTAATAGGCGATCGCTCTGGGTCAACTCCCAAGTTTCACTTATTGCCAAGCTGTGGCTGACAAGATTATGGTGGGTAATAGCTATACCGTTTGGTTTTCCATTGGAGCCGGACACATACATTACACAGGCGAGAGTCCGATATGTGCCATAACTTTCTGGATTTTCAGTCACGTGTACGGCAATAACTTCCCACTCACTATCCAAACAGATAGCTTGTGCTTGATGCTCAGAGAGTTTGTCAACTAATGAGCTTTGGGTTAACACCAAAGATATTTGGGCATCTTCTAAAATCACAGCCAGACTATCTTGCCCAGATGTCGGAGCGATCGGTACGTAAGTTCCACCGACTTTTAAAATACCCAACAGCCCGACAATCATCTCTAGGGAAGGCTCTAGATAAAGACCGATGAGTACCCCCGATTCTACCCCTAAAGTTTGCAAATAGTAGGCTAGTTGATTTGCCCGTTGGTTAAGTTCTTGATAAGTTAGTTGCTGATTTTCAAACCTGACTGCAATCTTATTTGGAGTTGCTTTAGTTTGAGTTTCAAACCACTGATGGATACAAGTATCCTGGGGATAATCAGCTTGTTTGCTATTCCACTCAACTAACAATTGATGTTGTTCCGGTGCTGTCAACAGGGGTAATTCAGCGATCGGGCGATCGGGATTAGCAACAATACCTTCAAGTAAAGTTTTGAAGTGTCCCAACATCCGCTCTATGGTACTGGCATCAAACATCTCGGCATTGTAATCAAATACCATACCTAGACCATTATCCTGTTCCCGCAAGACCAATGTCAGATCGTATTTGGTCTTGCCATGATAGATGTAGCCAAATAAAGAAGTGATAGTCAAATCAGGTAGTTGCACTGATGCCATACCACGACCATTCGACCAAGGAGGATTGAGGGAGAATTTTACCTGCAACAGGGGCGAGCTATTGCGACTTCGCTGTTCTGGTCTAAGTTCTTCAATTAGCTTCTCAAAGGGTAGGTCTTGATGGGTGTAAGCTTCTAAGCAATCCTTACGCACGCGGTCTAATAATTCTCGGAAAGTTGGGTTTCCTGCAAAATTACTCCGCAGTACAAGAGTATTAGAAAAAAATCCAATCAGCCCCTCGGTTTCAACTTGTCCTCGACCTGCACTTGCAAAGCTAATTAGTAAGTCTTCTTGTCCAGAATAACGGTAGAGCAATAGCTCAAATGCTGCCAGTAGAGTCATGAACAGGGTGACACCCCATTTTTGACTCAAGTCTGTTAGGGCATGGTTCAGCGTCTTTGATAGCAGCAGGGCCCCGCGATCGCCTCGATAGGTTTGCACTCCTTGAGGACGGGGGCGATCGTAAGGTAACTCAATGATCGGTAAATTGCCTTCTAGCTTTTGCTTCCAGTAGTTTACCTGTGACTCTAAAACTTCTCCTTGGAGCCATTGATATTGCCAATTGGTAAAATCAGCATACTGTACTGGTAAGGGAGTTAAAGGAGAAACTTGACCTGCTGATAATGCTTTATAGATGGTAGTGAGGTCTTGATAGAACAGATCGGACGAAGCACCATCACAAACTATGCAGTGCATATTCCAGATTAGCAGATGTTCGCGATCGCTCAATCGCAGCAATAACACCCGCAAAATCGGCCCATTAGCTAAATCAAAGGGTTGATGAGCTTCTTTTGTTGCCAGTAGGTGAGCTTCTGCCTCTCGTTGTTCATCAGGTACTTGCCGCAAGTCAATTATTGGCAATGTCAAGGAAACATCGGTGGCAATGACTTGAGTGGGTTTTCCATTCACTGCTGGAAAAGTTGTCCGCAGAACTTCATGGCGACGGACGACTTCTCTTAAACTTTCCTCTAAGACAGCAACATTGAGATTCCCCGTAAAACGCACCACAACCGGCATATTATTTGAGGAACTATCAGGCTCAAACTGATGCAGGAACCATATCCGTTGCTGACCAAAGGAAAGCGGCAAGTTGCCATTCCGTTCACAAGCGACAATTGGGGGAATCTGTGAACTGGCGGCTGTAGTAATTTGTCGGAGAAAGTTGATGATTTCGGCTTTTTGAGTTTTTAACTCCGTCAGCAATTCTGGTGTGAGACTATCTTTTGCCGCCCGATAACGTAAGCGATCGCCTTCTAGCCAAAGTTTAACATCGCGCTGACGTAGCTCAGATAGTAGTTCATCTAATGTTTTCATAGCTCACCTTCCTCGTAATCATCAGCCGTTTCACTCTCAGCAGCTTGAACACCTTGGGTTGCCCAACGCAGAGTTTCCACTCGTTCAGCCAAATCTGCTACTGTTGGTAATTCAAATAAATTCGACATCAGAATTTCTGCTTGCAAAGCTTGGCGCATTCGAGAAATCACTTGAATTCCTAGTAGAGAATATCCACCCAATTCAAAAAAGTTGTCGTAAATCCCGACTCGCTTGACATTTAAAACCTGCGTCCAGATATCTGCAATCTGCTGCTCAATGGAAGTGCGAGGCGCTACATAATTTGCCTCCAGTTCTGGGCGGGAAGCATCTGGTTTTGGCAATGCCTTGCGATCGACTTTGCCATTGGGGGTTAACGGCATAGCTTCTAGTGCCATAAAGATCGTTGGCACCATAAAGTCAGGAAGCTGTTGTTTCAAGAATCGACGCAACTGTGAAATCACTTGCAAGCTATCTTGACCAGTTTCGGCAACAATATAACCGACTAGACTAGTCTCATTAGGAGTGTCTTCTCGAACAATGACAACGGCTTCTTTTACTTCTGGATGTTGCAAGAGTGCGGTTTCAATTTCACCCAATTCTATGCGGAAACCACGTAATTTTACCTGATAGTCGATACGACCCAAGTATTCAATATGCCCATCTAGTAAATAGCGAGCCAAATCTCCAGTTTTGTATAAACGCGATTCCGGGTTTGGGCTGAAGGGATTAGAAATAAATCTTTCAGCAGTCAGTTCGGGACGATTCAGATATCCCCTTGCTAGTCCTTCGCCACCAATATACAACTCACCTGATATACCAATGGGAACGGGTTGTAAATGGGAGTCTAAAATGTAGATTTGCGTATTAGCTAGAGGGCAACCAATGTTTATTGCTTTATTTGCCGTTGTCACCTTATAGCCTGTTGACCAAATCGTTGTTTCTGTGGGCCCGTAGAGGTTCCACAGACAAGCTCCTTTTGGTAATAATTGATTTGCGAGGTCTCTAGGTAAGGCTTCACCTGTGGAAATCATCTTCAATTGAGGACTACCTTGCCATCCGGCTGCCAGTAATAGCCGCCAAGTAACTGGCGTCGGTTGCATAAAGGTTGCGCCGGAGGTGGTTAGGGTTTTTAACAGTTGAGTACCATCAGCCGCAACTTCACGACTCACCAATACTAACTTCGCACCTACAGACAGAGGTAGAAAAATTTCTGAAACGGCAATATCAAAAGATAGGCTAGTAACAGAGAGGAGAGTATCTTCAGCAGTTAAACCGGGTTCTTTTGCGATCGCATTCAAGAGATTAACAGCACTCTGATGTTGAATTTGAACGCCTTTCGGTTGACCTGTGGAGCCAGATGTATAGATGACGTAGGCTAAGTTATTGGCAGTGACGTTATGTGTTGGGTTATCTAACCCGGAATTATTTATGGATTGCCAATTGCTATCAAGGCAAACAATCTTTGCCTGATGGTTGGGTAGTCCCGATTTTAGCTTCTCCTGCGTTAGTAGCACTGACACCTGAGCATCTTGCAGCATGAAAGCTAAACGTTCTTGAGGATAAGCATAATCTAACGGTACATAAGCTCCCCCGGCTTTGAGAATGCCTAAAACTCCTATAACCATTTCCAAGCTGCGCTCGACACACAGACCAACCAGAACTTCTGGCCCGACTCCTAAGCTTTGGAGGTAATGGGCTAGCTGATTGGCTTGCTGATTCAGTTCGCGGTAGCTAATTTGTTCATTTTCAAAAACTACAGCGATCGCATCTGGAGTCTTCTCCACTTGAGTTTCAAACAGTTGGTGAATGCAGATATCTTGGGGATAAGCTGTTTGAGTATTGTTCCATCTTGCTAATAACTGTTGCTCAACTGCTGGCAAAATTGGCAATTTAGCAATAATTTGATTAGGGTTAGCAACTATACCAAATAACAAAGTTTCAAACTCTGCCATCCGGCGGCGGATAGTATCAGCGTCAAATAAGTTAGTGTTGTACTGGCATTCCAGAATAAGTTCACCATGCGATTCTGTAGCATTGATAAACAGTTCAAAATTCTCGAATGCGCGGGGATTGGAGAAAAATTCTACCTCTAAATCAATAAACGGAAGCCGATCGCTGTCTAAGGCTTGATCGACATTAAATATAATTGGTACTAAGGGAATGCGGCTAGAATCCCGTGGCAATACTAATTTTTTGACCAGACTACCAAAGGTAAATTGTTGATGGTCATAAGCATCTAAGACAGCCGATCGCCGCGTTTGCAAGTAGTCACTGAACGATTTTTCCCCATTAATCTGGCTACGCAATGGTAGTAAATTTACACAGTGACCTACAAGATTATATTGCCCTAAAGCAGCTTGTCCGGCGGCTGGAATACCTACAACTAAGTCGTTTTGTCCTGTCAGACGGTGCAGCCAGACCTCGAATCCTCCCAGAATCGTAGTCATAAAGCTACAACCGAGTTTTGTTCCTAGTTGTTTCAGGTTAGTAACTAATTCGGAATTTAAATGCCAATCTTCGCGGGCGGCGTTAAAGGTTCTGAGTGGAGGACGGGGGCGATCGCAGGGGAAATCGAGTACAGGTACAGAGTCAGCGAATTGTTGTAACCAGTATTGTTCTGTGGCGATCGCTTCTGGACTATCCGCCTCTTCTTCCTGCAAAATCGCATATTCACTTAAGTAGTCTGGTTCTTCTAATTCAGGAACAATACCCTGTTGCAAGCCAGAATAAAATTTACCCAAATCTGGTATCAGCACAGCCCAAGACCAACCATCACAAATAATATGATGGGCTGTCAAAATAGCTAGATGCTCCTGCGGCTGCAATTTGACAATTTTTGCCCGAAATAGAGGACCATGTTCTAAATCAAAAGGTTGCTCTACCTCTTGTCGCAAGATACTAGCTAATTTTTCCTGTTTTTCCTGTGGTTCTAGGTTAGACAATTCAATAATAGGAATTTCAATTTGCCGAGAAGCAACAATGCAGAGTGTATTGCCATCGGTACTAAAAGTTGTCCGTAGTGCTTCATGACGTTGTACTAACTTTTCTACCGCAGATTGGAAAAGTTTAACATCAAGTTCGCCTTTTAGTCGCAGAGATTGAGACTCATTATAAGCACAATTAGCAGCATCGCCCATTTGCACAGAAGCCCAAATTTCTTTTTGTGATTCTGTAGCGGGGGCGGTTAGAAGTAATTCTCCATCTGCAAATGGATCAAAATCAACCGCAGTTAATGTCGATTGGTAATCTACAGGTGATAAGGTCATAAAACTCTATTATTTTCTCAGTTTATTGAATGTGGATAAATCTCAATCTTTTTTAGATTACTGACTTTAAATACCTTGTTTAGCCAAAATTGTAGACTTTAAATAATTACGTGCCGGGACTTCTACATATTTATATGTCAATGATGCAGCCAATAAGACAATCATAAGAAATACCCCTAAAGATGTCAACGATTGATATTCTGTGAACTCTTTACCAAAAACATCATGAAATTTATAAAGCCAGAATGATTTTAACAATTCTTGAAAAAACCAATGAACCATATAAATTGAGTAAGATATAGTCCCAATGTATAGCATTAAGCCTGAATTTAAAAATTTTGATATTACGCTATTATTCTTGATAGATACAGATAATATCAATAAAGAAAAAGCTGGTAAAATTAGCCAATCATGAAGATTACGAAAATCATGCCAATAGTAATGCATAATCAGAATTATCCAAGTTATAGCTATCATTGCCAGTAAATTAAGATTGCAATACTTTTTATAATTACCTCTATGGTAAATTTTGTAAGTTATAATACCAAGTATGCATTCTAAACCACATCTAGCTATCGAAGGTACGCCAATAATAGTATCTAAATTTCCACCGGTAAAGGTGATTAGTAGTAATATGCTAAACAGAGTAAAACTATAAATAATAAAATCATTTTTATAGCTATTCTTTAATAAAAATAATAATAAAAATGGAAATATACAGTAAATAAAAAACTCTACGCTAATTGACCAAGCTGGTTCATTCCAATAGGTATCACACCAGAATAAAGGTGGGCATTTTAGATCGAATGCTTGAAGAAGGAAAATATTAGCAAAAAGAGCAGTTAAGTTAAATTTACCAGTAAAAGCAGAAGTGTTGAGGAAAAGTAATTTTACAACCTCTAATCCAAAAAATAGAGAAATAATAAATATATGCAGAGGATAAATTCTAGCAAAACGCGAGAATAAATATGAACGATAGTTCTTTAAGCTGACTTTTAAATAAAAAGTCTCTGTATAAACGTGGGTCATGATAAAACCACTCAGAATAAAGAAAAAGTCAACCCATAAATATCCATTTTTAAAAAAATTACTATAGGCTGATAAAGTTGAACCTATTTTCGGCAAACCGTAATAAGAAAAATGGTGTACAACAACAACCAAGGCTGCAATACCGCGTAAAGAAGTGAGCGATTTGATGTGTTTATACATTGATATTTTTGGTTTTAGTTTCTATCTATAGCAATCCTATTTAAATTGTAAAAGTTATTTTTTAAACTAAATGTGTAGTTGATTTATATCAGCTACATGAAGGATGTAACAAGCGCTTACTCTTGTATAGAAGCAAGCTACGCGAAGTGTCTAAAATATAAGATTTTACAAATGATTTAGAATTGCTATAGAACACGACTCAGTATTCAGGCTAATTAATAATTAGTCATGTGAACAAATTAGATTTTTTTGGCAATATTGTTGATAAATTGCTTTAACTTTCCCTCAAGAGATTTGAGTCTTAATACACCAGAGCGCAGGATCATAAATTTACTTTTCGGTTGGCGATCGGATAGAAGACCCAAAGCAAAAATTTTGAGCCGATCTTTCAAAGCAGATTTACCTGGTGGAGTGGGTTTTAATCCTAGTCTGCGTAAGTAGCTGTTGACTTGATATATTCTGGCTTTGAGATCGTAAGGTTGCAGATAAAATAGGATACTCAAAGCCACAGAGACATTATTACCATTTTTAGCCCAGTGGGGTGCCAATATTGGATGATGGAGTCCCTTACCTGGTTGCAAATGATAAACAGTCGCTTTACTTTGATTCTCCTCTTTATAATTTGCTACATTCAGGTCGCCTACATAAAATTTTTCGATTTCCTCTTCGCTCAGTACAGAACGATCGCTTTGATTGAAGAGGCTCATATCTTTCTCGCCCTGAATTTGAAACAGAAAATTCAACTCACTATCGATATGATAAGGTGTAATAGAATTTGGGGAACCAATAAAGATGTAAGCACCTAGCCAGGTCATCTGCTGCCGAAGGGGTTTACCTGTAAGAGTTTCGAGTTCAGTTATAATCTGGTTGACCAAGGCAGCATATTCTGGATCTACTTGAACATCTTCAAGCATGACCCAAGAATCCGATTCCCCAATATGTGCGATCGCTTCGTTAATTTGCTTGATTCCAGGTCGCTGATTCCACTTTTGCTCAACAGGAACTTTGCTGATATAAGACTGGATTTTATTTGTTCTACCCTGACTTAGCATGGTATTTGCAAGCTCAACTAAGCGAGGGATCTCAAATAAAGGATGTCCTGCAAGGTTGTGCGAAAACATGAAGTGAGAAGAGTTGAAGTTTTCCCGAAAGTTTGAAAAATCGGTTTCAATGATTTGTTCGGGAATTTTTAGATCGGACTTAATAGAACTCGGTTCAAGTAGATTATCAACTGACATACAAAACCTGGATGGATGAGTATTTACTATTTGCAAAAATTACTGGCGCTCATTACACTTTCTATACACTTGATTTTTGAAAGCACTTCAAGAAACACTTGCGACTTGTAAATATTTCCCAGGACGCTCGGTATCGGGGATATACCAAGCGGGGTTTCCTTGGGGATCTCGTCCTAATTTGGCATTAGGTTGCGGAGGACGATTACGTAGGCTGTTATTGGTAACTTCGCGGTTTGTTACTTCTATGGGCGGTGCAGACAAGAAGCCAGCAGACTGCATTTCAGCAATACTTTCTTTAAAAGCTGCCATTACAAAAGCTAGATCGGCTTCGGAATGTGCTGTCGTCAAGAAGCAAGGACGATGATCCCAAGTATGTACTCCTTTATCCCGCAGCAAGTAAAACAGTAAATCTCCGTAAGCGAACTCTGGTGCAGACTTCACCATAAACAGGGAGCCGAAATTATAAGCTGTAAACGGAGCTTGAACTTGCTGGAAATAGCCCATGAGTTCCGCTACAAACTTATCGGTTCTGGCATTGAGATTTTGTTGCAAGCTGGGGCCACTCTGTTTTAAATGCTGAAGTACTGCTTTGGCGGCTGCTAGTGCTAAAGGATGGCGGACGAAAGTGCCAGCGAAGTAGGTCACTCCTACTTCTGGAACTGAGTCATCGCCAAACTGCCAAAACCCACCATCCAAAGCATCCATATATTGTGATTTGCCAGCGATGACTCCAATTGGTAGCCCTCCACCGACAATCTTACCGTAGGTTGCTATGTCTGCCTGTATACCAAAATGTGCTTGAGCGCCACCTGGATGAATTCTAAATCCGGTAACGATTTCATCAAAAATCAGCGCAATACCAGCTTCTTGGGTGAAATCACGCAATTGCTGGAGGAATTCTTTGGGTTGGTATTCAGGGCGACGGCTTTGCACAGATTCCACCATCACTGCTGCTAACTCATCAGCCCGACTTCTCAGAATTTCTAAAGACTCAGGCGAATCATAGTCCACCACCAAGATGTTTTCTACCATTTCGGGTGGGATACCAGGAGCAGCAGGAATTGACCGAAGTTTCTTTGTACCTCGAACAATTACTTCATCCAAAATACCGTGATAAGCTCCAGAAAAGATGGCGATTAAGTTACGCCCTGTAATGGTGCGTGCCATCCGCATCGCTCCCAGAACCGCTTCTGAACCAGTGTTGCAAAAGGCTGCTCGGTCAAAGTTGGTCAACTCACACATCAGTTTCGCCACTTCTCCAACCAAGGGAGTTTGCGGCCCAATTTCCATGCCGAGTTTCAGTTGTGCTTCAATAGCTTCAGTAATGAAAGCTGGCGACCAACCAAACAAATTCAAGCCAAAGCCATTGCTTAAATCGACATATTCATTGCCATCAACATCCCAAAGTTTAGAACCTGAAGAACGAGACGCCACGATGGGGTAAACCATCTCTTTCATCGTCGGATTAAACCCAGAAACAGTTCTTGGGTCTGCCAAATAAGGGCGATGAGTTTGAGTATATTCTTTGGATTTTTGAGTCCGTTTTGTATATCTTTGGATAATTTTATCTAGATGAGTGCGTTGTTGGGCTGTCAAAGTTTTAGTCTGGGTCTTTTCAATTCGAGCAGCCGCACCAAATGCCTTTTTAGCACCATTTGACTCTGTTTCTACTGATGCTGATTCTTTGCTGGTTTGGGTTGGGGGGACAGATACAGCATTTTGTGGCTTGACACCATTATTTTGAGATGTTGCCGCAGGTACAACTGGGACTGTTACAGATTGACTGCTATTCCCCAATAGCGCCAATTGCTGGCTCATAATTTGTAGCTGCTGATTAATCACACCTTCTAGGATGCTACTAGATGCAGCAGGTTGGAGGGAAATCTTAGGTGCAGATCCATTCGATCCATTTGTATGAAGTTCATGAACTACCAAGGTAGGTGATGTGGTTACAGGTGCAGGTTCTGGCAATGGGGCTTCGGGAACGATATCTGCAACGGTTTCTGTTAATCCTAATGCGGATAAAGTTTCGGGAGACAAGGCTGAATTGATAAAGTCAGCCAGTGTTCCTAAATTGGGGTAAATTTCTAGTAACTGCCTAAGTGTGACTTTGACTTGAAATTTTTTCTTTAACGCTAGCCCGACTTGTGTCAGAGATAAGGAATCTAATCCCATTTCTAAAAATGTTATCGAGTCGTCAACACTAGCAATTTCCAATCCTGATGTTTCTTCGATAATTTGTTTGAGCAGAGGAATAAGTTTTTGCTGAGGGGATGTTGTCATAGTTTGGGTCTTTTCTAATAATTGGGGATTTGGAAGTTTGGAAGTTGCTGCCCGATTGGGATGAGGTGGAGGATCGATCCAGAAGCGTTGGCGTTCAAAGGGATAGGTAGGTAGAGGAATTCGTTGTCGCGTTTCCCTTTGATAGAAGTTGCTCCAGTCAATAGATACTCCTGCTAGCCACAGTTGTCCTACTGCCTTGAGTAATGCCGTCCATTCGGCTTCGTTTTCAGCGTTATCACCCAGAGAAGGAATCGCTATCTGTTGTTTGATATCTTTTGCTTGTTGGCGGGCTAAGGTCGTAGTTGTGATTCGCGGCCCCACCTCTAACAGTAAGCGTTCTGGCTGCTGCCATAATGTTTGTATGCCCTCAGCAAATCGCACAGTCTGACGCAGATGTGTAGCCCAATACATCGGATCGGTTGCTTGCTGGGCTGTAATCCAGTCGGCGGTAACTGTGGATACAAAAGGAATTTGAGGAGGTGATAATTTAACTTTCCCAACTACCTCAGCAAAGGGGGCGATGATGCTATCCATCATTGGGGAATGGAAAGCGTGAGAAGTATGTAAACGGCGACACATAACTTCTTCGCTTTCTAATTGTTTTTGCAGAGATGCGATCGCCTCTATGGGGCCAGAAACTACACACAGGGAAGGGCCATTAATTGCAGCGATCGCTAGTTCTGTACTCAATCGCGGCTCTACCTCTTTAGCTGGTAGGCGCACCGAGAGCATAGCCCCTTCTGGTAACTCCCACATTAAGCGACCGCGAGTTGCCACCAATATCAGTGCATCTTCTAAGCTGAATACACCCGCAATACAAGCGGCGACAAATTCGCCAATACTGTGACCAATCATACTTTGGGGCTTGACTCCCCAACTTTGCCACAATTGTGCTAAGGCATATTCAATGACAAATAACGCTGGTTGGGTAAAGCAGGTTTGCCGCAGGGAGATAGCCGCAGTTTCGCGCTCGCTCGGTGCTGGATAGATGATTTCTCGTAAATCCTTGCCCAACAAAGGTTTAAGGATTTCAGCACATTCATCTACTGCCTCCTGAAATACAGGTTCGCAGTTGTAGAGATTCAGTCCCATGTTCACATATTGCGATCCTTGTCCGGGGAACATGAAGACAACGGCTGGATTGCGGATTTCTGTATGACGGGTATTTACTTGATTTGGATCTAAAGATTGGAGGGCTGCGATCGCATCTGTAATATCGTGACAAACTATACTGCGTCGGTAGTTAAAAGCTTTGCGCCCTCGCTGTAGGGTATAAGCTACATCAGCTAAGTTAATTTCGGCATTATATTGTAAATGTTGCTGCAAATTCGCTGTTGCAGCCTCTAAAGCTTGACTAGTTTTTGCCGAAAGCAACAATAGCTGCTGCGGGCGAGAAGATCCGGAACTTTGAATTTGTGGCGCTTCTTCTAGCACAATATGAGCATTAGTCCCGCCGACACCAAAAGAACTCACACCTGCTCGTCGCAAAGTTTCACCTTCTGACCATTCAGCTAGTTTGGTATTTACATAGAAGGGGCTGTTGGCAAAGTCAATTTTGGGATTGGGAGCCTCAAAATTTAAACTAGGCGGAATCTTTTTATAATGCAGAGCGAGAGCAGTTTTAATTAACCCTGCTACTCCAGCCGCTGCAACTAAATGTCCGACATTGCTTTTAAGAGAGCCGATCGCACAAAATTGTTTAGCATCTGTATGCACCCGGAATGCTTGCGTCAGCGCTTCAATTTCAATCGGGTCGCCTAAGGGTGTAGCTGTGCCGTGAGCTTCAATATAAGAGATGGTTTCTGGGTGGAAGTTAGCATAAGCTTGCGCCATTGCAATGGCTTCTGCTTGTCCGTCTACGCTGGGAGCGGTAAAGCTCACCTTATCAGCGCCGTCATTATTGATACCAGAACCTCGAATTACGGCATAGATGCGATCGCCATCATTGAGTGCATCTTCTAAACGCTTGAGGACAACTACTCCTGCGCCATTGTTGAACATTGTGCCCTGAGCGCTGGCATCAAAGGGACGACAATGCCCATCCCCAGACAACATACTGCCTTCTTGAGCTATGTAACCACTATTTTGGGGTGTAGTCATAGATACACCACCAGACAAAGCTAAATCGCACTGATAGCTGGTTAAGGCTTGGCAAGCCTGAATGACTGCTACCAAAGAAGTGGAACAGGCTGTATTAACGCTGACGGCTGGGCCTTTGAGGTTGAGTTTGTAAGCCGCACGGGTGGTTAAAAAGTCTTTTTCATTGGCTAACATCGTTTGGAACTCACCGATGCGATCGACAATTTCCATACGACCAGCAATATGGTTAGCAAAATAAGTATTTTGACCACAACCAGCGTATAAACCAATCAAACCCTCAAAAGACTCTGATTCATAACCAGCATTTTCTAGGGCTTCATAAACCAACTCTAGGAAAACTCTAGCCTGTGGGTCCATAACCACAGCTTCAAGTGGATTAATGCCAAAGAAAGCGGCATCAAAGGTTTCTCCCCCAGGAATTATCCCTCTAGCTTTTACATAGCTAGGATCTTTGCAAAGGTTCGGATCGATACTAGGATCTAGTTCTTCATCTTGAAAGAAAGTCGTTGATTCTAATCCCTCGCACAGATTGCGCCAAAATTCATCGACATTTCCAGCGCCAGGAAATCTTCCTACCATGCCAATAATGGCAACACCATCACTAGGATCTTGGTTATCGGATGCTTGCATATTTACCATTGCTTAAACACCTTGTTGATGATTACGGCGACGAGCACGAGCTGCTTGTTGGCGTTGGGCGCGATTTTGCAGCTTGTCAGAAGACGGTTGGCTGTTCTGGTTTGAATTTAAATAGTTTGCTAAAGAGCCAATTGTTGAATACTGAAATAGCTTCACAGCAGGTAGCTCAATACCAAGTTCTTGTTTTATTCGCGCAGCAACTTGGAGAATTGAGATTGAAGTTGCTCCCAAATCAAAGAAATTATCATCAATCCCAACGCGATCGATTTTGAGCAGTTCCGATAAAATACCTGCAAGCAGACGTTCTAAATCGGTTTGCGCAGCAATGTACGCTTGTTCCAGTTGCGGACGTTCTCTACTTGGTGCTGGCAATTTATGTCTATCTACTTTGCCATTTGCAGTCAAAGGCAGTGACTCTAACATCACAAATGCTGATGGCACCATGTAATTAGGTAGTCGCTGTTGTAAGAAACTACGTAATTTATTGTGCGTATATCCACTGTTATAGTGAGGAACAATATAAGCCGTTAACTGTTTTTCACCTGCTTCATCTTGACGAGCTAAGACGACAATTTCCCGAACGTCTGGATGTTGGGCAATTTCTCGCTCAATTTCCCCTAGTTCAATTCGGAAACCGCGAATTTTTACCTGATTGTCAATCCGACCTAAGAACTCGATATTGCCATCTGGAAGATAACGAGCTAAATCTCCAGTTTTGTAAAGGCGTGTTGCCAAATTGCAATCAAATGAGTGAGAAATGAATTTTTCGGCAGTTAGGTCTGGGCGGTTTAAATAGCCTCTAGCTAATCCATCACCACCAATGTACAATTCACCAGCTTCTCCAATTGATACTGATTGGAGGTTTTTATTTAATATATAAACTTGGGTGTTAGCAATTGGACGACCAATAGGAATCGAAACATCTAGTTGTAGTGGTGCTGTTATCGGATGGCAGCAGGTAAAAGTTGTATTCTCAGTAGGTCCATAACCATTAATTAGTTGACAGTTCTCTACTGTTTGGAGAAACTTCTGTACATGGGGAACAGATAAGACATCACCACCCGCTAAAAGTTGACGTAAGGATTTTAAAGCATCAATTTTTTCATCTACTATCAGGTGAAATAAACCGGCTGTCAGCCAAAGAGTAGTAACTTGGTATTGCTGAATAATCTGCCCTAATTCCTCTAAAGATGGTGTATTAGGAGGATAAATTACTAGTCGCCCGCCATTAAGTAAACAACCCCAAATTTCAAAAGTGGAAGCATCAAAGGAAATAGGAGCAAGTTGCAGGATTACTTCTTCAGATGTGAGGTGAGCATAATTAGTTTCTTTGACTAACCTAACTACACCACGATGGATAACGCTAACACCTTTGGGTGTACCTGTAGAACCTGATGTATACATAACATAAGCCAAGTTCTCAGCAGTGACACTAGTGCTTAAGTTATCTTTGCTATTTTGGGCGATTGTGTTCCAATCTGCATCTAGGCAAATTACAAATGCTGTGTGAGTAGGTAATTTGGCAACTAGTTCTTTTTGAGTTAATAGTACAGATACCTGGGTATCTGATAGCATGAAAGCTAAACGTTCTTGTGGGTAGCCTGGATCTAATGGTACATAAGCTCCACCTGCTTTAAGGATAGCTAAGAGTGCTACAACCATTTCAAAGGAGCGCTCTATGCAGATTCCTACAAGAATTTCTGTTCCTACCCCTAGCGATTGTAGATGTTTTGCTAGTTGATTAGCACGATTATTCAAATCTCTATAAGTAAGATGCTGATTATTAAAAATTAGTGCTACAGCATCAGGTGTTTTCTCGACTTGTGTTTCAAACAACTGATGAATAGACGCTTGTTGAGGATAATCAGTTTGAGGATGATTCAACTCTATTAGTAGGTTATTTTCAGATTTCAAAATAGGTAATCTTAAATTATCTCGTTCTAAGTTGCTTTCTGATGATGAAGGTTGACCATTAGTCATCAGTAATTCATTTTTATTTTGAGCCAATGAATTAGTTATTGGTTTCATTTTTAACTTGAAGCAGAAATATTTGTGTCAATGAATAACAAAAAATTGGGTATATTTAAATTTAAGAAGAGATGTTTATTTTTCGTATTTAGATAAACAGATAAAATCAAAAGTGGAAAAGCGTTTTTATATTTTTTTATTAGTGTTTATACGTAGAATATATGGTTACATTGTTAGCTTTAAAATTAGATTAAAAGATTAATTTCACAAAAAATTATGCCGCAATCCTACAATATTTGTGTGAAAGGGCATTGACTCTAAGATTTAGTTCTCTCATTCTGACCTATTTCCTCAAAATCGTAGTTAGTTTCAGTACATCTTCACTGAAAATTAAAACTTTAGAGATGTTTGCAATGGGAATATTAACTGTACGCAGGCTGATTTCGAGATAACAAGAAGAATTAATACCTTGAGGAACAAGGAATACTGCGATTTTAGCAACTGATAAGTAATGTAAACTCTTCGAGGTAGGTTGAACTCCAGCAAAACGAGAATAGGGTGAGCATTACAATGCCCACCCCACAATAACCAACTATTTGCTGTAGTCTATGTAATTGAAAACCGCTGTTTCAACTGATAGTTATTTCTGCCGTGCTGCACTAGCCTAACAGACTAAGCCACAACACTAGCAGAGAAAACGAAGTCATTTGCTGTCAGGTTAGTTGAGGTAATTTGTAGTAATGAAGCCAACTCGGTATTTCCGAGTTTTACGATAGTGTCAGCACCCTGTTGCAATAGGGTTAGAGCACTAAATTGAGTGACGCCAATCCCGCCCAGCCCGATTTTATCAATACCGATCGCAAAATCAGTCACAATGTTCTTACTAGATGGCAGACTGGCGTTAATAATCCAGAACTGGTCAGCACCAGCACCACCAGCAAGGCTATTACCACCCTTTTGACCAGCAAATAGCACATCATCACCATCACCACCAAATAGTGAATCATTTACACTGGAGAATAATTTGTCATCTCCAGAGCCACCATAGAGACGGTTATTGCTACCATTACTGGTGAGGGTGTCGTTACCTGAGCCACCGAAGGATAATTGACGAGTACCTTCAACTACCGTCAAAGTGTCAGCACCTGCGCCTCCAAACAAATTATTATTACCACTAGCTTCGACTACGGTAACTTCATCATTAGCATTGCCACCATCAGCATTAGTGTTGTTAGCAGGACCATTTGCGCCAATCAAGACTCGATCGTTACCATCCCCAGTGGACACAGAGGAGTTACTACCAACTACCACCGTGTCATCACCGCTTCCAGTCAGAATTTTGTTACCTTTATTACCTTGTACAAAGTCTGCTCCGTCACCTGTAAATAAGGTTTGATTTGGCTTGAGGGTGACATCATCACTACTGGTAGAACCAAATTGAAGGTCTAGTGTTGTTAGTCCAACAGTACCACCATCAAACCCTGCGGCTGTAAAGTAATGAGTATTGCCTACACTTTGAGAATCGAGAATTGTAGCTTGACCATTAGCAGTTTCTTCTGAAGTCAAGACTTCTTTAGTGGAGAAAACTGTATCCGGGCCTCCCACCAAGGCTTCTGTAATAGCACGACCTTTCAAATCGCCATTACTGGGAATATCTAACCCTAAAATCCGAGCAAGTGTAGGCGTTACATCAGCATTACTGACGGGCGCATAGTCCACATAGCCTTGTTTAAAGTCGGGACCAATAGCCTCCATATTATTGAAGGTATCACCTCGACCAAAGCTGCCATGCATCCCCTGCCCTTGCTGCAAAGTTGTGTCAGCAATTTCTACTTGAGCTTGAGGATTGTTTGGGTTATTTGGGTCGCTGCTAAAGGTTTTGAAGTTGATAACTATAGATGGAACTGGTGTTTTAGCATCACCTTTTAGCCCGATCGCACTCAGTGGTAAAGCACCTGGAATAGTTCCGTAGGCATCGTCTACAAAAATACCACTGATGTAGTCTTTTTGTGAAAGCAAATTCACTACCTGTTTGGCTAAGTCAGCATTGCCATTAGGTAGATAAATCAAGTCAGAACCACCATTGGCAGCTACAACTATCTTTGTACCTGGGTCAAGCTGGCCATTAATTACCTCACCTGTGCCACCAATTACACCATTCCCAGAAATAGGACGTTGACCTTTTGTGGCATCAACAGTTGCATACTGGATGTGGTTGAGGTCTGGGGGAAGGGTTGTAGGGTTAGGATCGTATAAGGGTAGGCCTAGATCGTGAGCTAAATCAATTGCCACAAAACCTGCTGGTAGAAATCCCGGATTTACGCCTTCATAAGTTTGGGTGGCAGCATAACTTGTAGTTTTTGTCCCTTGGCTATCAATAGCTTGTTTGCTGATGGTAGAAAAACCGTGGTCGGAAGTAATAAAGACATCAGTAGTCTTGTCCAAGCCTGTGCTTTTAAGATAGTCAAGAAGCTGCTTTAAATTATCATCAGCATTTTTGACCCCAGCTTTTGAAGTCGGGCCATTGATACCTGGTGTCAAGGTGTTTAAACTATCACCCTGATTGTGTTGACTACCATCAGGATCTCTTGACCAGTAAACCAATGCGAATGGTTTACCATCTTCTTGAAACTTGGGTAAAATTACTTTGGTAGTGGCATCTGCAAAGTATTGTTGTTGAGCCACATTGGCATTCAGGGTGCCAGGAGTTGTGTTGGTACCAGCTGGCTGGACTCGCGGTGTCGGTTTTACATCTAAACCAGCAGCTTGTAACCGACTAACAATATCTGGATCGAGTGGAACAGCAGAAGGTGAACCGGCAGCTGTAGGCGGCGGGGTTGCACCATTTGTAGTGTCATCAATAATAATTGTATCGGGAGTAGGAATAGTACCTGTAGTACCACCTTCTCGGTTAACTTGGGTAACATCTTGAATCGCAACAGGCCCTAATTTACCAACTGCTGCTGTGTTGAAACCCTGCGATCGCGCGTAAGCTAAGAGTGACTCTTCATCTAAAAAGTTGTTACCGGGGAATTTTTCATCAATATCCCCCAGAACCGCATCATTTTCGATAAATGGCGTGACACTACCATTGGCATTAGGACTAGGAAAACCAGTGTATATGGTGTTACTAAAGTCACCTGTATCACCAAGATAATGCCCCGTGGCGATCGCAGAAGCATTTGGGGTGGTGAATGTCGGAAAGATCGAATGACTATTGGCGAAAGTAACTCCCTGCTGACGAATGCTATATAAAGTCGGGGTATCAATTGGGTTTACAGAACCGTTACGCAATCCATCTGCAACAAAAATAATGACATTTCTACCGTTGCCATTTGTATCAGTCATGCCGACTACTCCTTAAGTATTATGAGCTACGAGCGATGCCTACGACTGGCTACCTCTACGCAGCAATTGTGTGTTTTTATGAGCGATTAATTACACTCAACCCAAGCAAAAAATTTTTGGCTACAGAAACCCAAGTAGTATTTGGCGACAAAATGCTTAAAGTCTACAAAAATTAGTGGAGATAAATTAATGAACTTAAATCTGGTTACTGTTTCAAAAGATAGTTGTTTAATGTTTAAGGAAAGTTATAAACAAGTTAAGATTTGGGACAAGAAGCAGAAAGATTCTTAAAGGCAAAATTACTATAGAAGATATAAAAAGCGAGGGAATATCATTCCCCCGCATTAGCAAAATCGCTACAGCTTAACTAATGAATGAATATTGAATCTAAGCTGTAATTATCTTTTGGCTAAACTATACTGGCAGAAAAAACGAAATCATTTGCTGTGAGGCTAGTTGATGTAATTCCCAGCAATGAAGCCAACTCTGTATTTCCAGTTTTTACCAAAGTATCACTACCTTGTTGCAACAGTGTTAAAGCACTAAATTGACTAATGCCAGTGCCACCAAGCCCGATTTTATCAGTGCCGATCGCAAAATCAGCCACGATATTCTTACTAGATGGCAGACCGGCGTTAGCAATCCAGAACTGGTCAGCACCAGCACCACCAGCAAGGCTATTACCACCCTGTTTACCAGCAAATAGCACATCATCACCATCGCCACCAAACAGAGAATCATTGACATTAGAGAAGAGTTTGTCATCTCCAGAACCACCATAGAGACGGTTATTGCTACCATTACTGGTGAGGGTGTCGTTACCTGAGCCACCGAAGGATAATTGACGCGAACCTTCAACTACTGTCAAAGTATCATTACCTGCTGCTCCAAGTAAATTATTAGTACCATTGGCTTCTACTACGGTAACTTCGTCATTACCATTGCCACCATCAGCATTAGTGTTGTTAGCAGGACCACTTGCGCCAATTAAGACTCGATCGTTACCATCTCCAGTAGACGCCAAGGAGTCACTACCGACTACCACAGTGTCTTCACCGTTTCCAGTCTGGATTGTGTTGCCTTTAGTACCCTGTACAAAGTCTGCTGCGTCACCTGTGAGTAAGGTTTGATTTGGCTCAACGGTAATATCATCACTGCTATTAGAGCCAAATTTAATTTCTTCAGCTTGAGGTTGACCTAAACCAGGAGCAAGGTTAAGGGGCTTCTCTAACTTCAGCAGTAGAATTTCATTGTTATCTATGACTGGATTTTGAGGATCGTTTCCAGGACGACCTGTAGAGAAGGGATAATTGTTGTCATTAGCGACCAAAATGGTGTTTTTGTCAACAACTAAAACATTTTCAATTGTTTGAAAGGGGAAGTCAAAGTTAGTTTTGCCATCTCCATTGAGGTCATTGGGGTCTTGAATATTTAACAAGTCTGCAACTTCTTCTTTCGCTACATAGCCATTAGAATCTGTTTTAGACAAGTCTACTTTGTAGATTCTCTTAAATTTAGCCGCAGCTCCTTGATTGTTATCCCGTTCAATGACTAAGTATTCATTATCATTGATAACTGCTAAATCCCCAATCGAATTTGAGGGATTGTCCAGTCTGTAGTAAAGTTTTCTATCACTATACTTGTGACTAGCTAAATCAAATTCGTTAATCCGCAAAGCACCAGGAGTATCACCTTGAACCGTACCTTCTAGGAGGAAATAAAGCTTAGTTTTGCTGGCGTTAATTGCTCCACCTTCAAAACCTTTGGAACCAGCCAAGTTAGCAAAAGCATCTCCTGAGAGAACGTCGGGATTTTGTGGCGATCGCACTACATTATACTGAGGATCGTCTCTAAGTTTATCCCGTACTTTATCGGCAATATCTGGGAAATCTGAAAAGAGTGCATCTACCCCTAATTGATAGAACTGCTGAATTTCTGACTCTAGCTTGCCTTTGTAATCTGCTGCTAAGAATTGATCTTCTGCCCGGAAAGTGTAAGGATGAACCTGCAATCCGGCATTGTGAGCATCTTGAATTAAGGTAGAAGGAGGTAATGTTGTCTTATCAGCATCATTGACTGCTCCATCCCCATTCACATCATCAGCTTTGCCATCACCATTAGCATCAGTACCTTTGACGCTAACAATCATCCGTTTCCAAGGGCCAATGCCATCAGCATAAGTCGCAACTTCAGCCAAGCCTTCTGGAGTTCGTAAGTCGCCATAGGTGCGAGTGTCACCACTGACTTTCAAATCATAAGGTTGACTTTCAATAATTTTACCGTTGATGTCAATATCACTGGCATCTAGAAGTTGGATGAGTGGAATATCTACGCCTGCCGCAGGCATAATGCGATCGTGCAGTTCTTTAAGGTTACTCACTTCAAAGGACTGGATGAAAATCCGACTGGGGTCAGTAAAGTTATTTGCTTTGAGCGTATCAATGAGTAACTGACTGATGTTTCTGTGTATTTTGTCCGTAGTGCCTACATAGGTGGCTTCATCAGCAAAATAGGTCGGATGCTTAGTTTCCGGGTAAATACCAATCTTTTTACCTGTCTTGGCTTCCACATCCTTAACCAAATTGATGATTTCCGTGAAGGTGGGAATCTCAAATTTATCGTCAAAGGAATGATCGCGGAAAGGTAAACGTTCTTCTGCTCTTAGAGTCTTGATTTCAGCTAAGGTGAAGTCTTCAGCAAACCAACCTGTAATTGTGTTTCCATCTAAGCTTACTGTTTTTTTGCGATCGGCAAACTCTGGATGTTTGTAAACATCTGTGGTTGTGTTGCTGAAATTGACAGTACCATCAGCGTTCAAAACTGCTAAGGCTGGCTCATGGCGAGCAATTAGCACACCATCTTTTGTCACAACCAAATCAGGCTCAATGAAGTCAGCACCGCGCTCAATCGCTTGCTTATAAGACTCTAAGGTGTGTTCTGGACGATAGCCACTTGCACCTCTGTGACCAATAACTTTAGGTGCTTCTCCATCTAAAGTTTTGAATTGGTCGGGTGTAGCGATGGGAGCCTCTAATAACTTACCAGTGGCATCAAAATGCAGCAGGTAAGGGCCAAACTCGTCTCCCACCCAGATTGTCCCGTCTTTATCAAAGACGAATGACTCTACATCAAAGTCTGCACCAGTCAGCAATCTTTGAGTAGTTCCCTCATTCACAATTTCAAAAGGAACTTTATTGTTAGGGTCAGACAATTGAATGTAGTCTAAAACTTTAACGCTACCATCGCCATTCTCTGTTCCCTTAAAATTCGGGTCTAAACGATTAATCCGCAGTAGGAAATCTGCACTATTGTCTTTACTACCGTAACCATTGTCTGACAGGAAGTAGAAAGAGTTGCTGTTAGCAAATTGAACCCCGCTAAAGCCTTGAATTGGCTGTCCTGGGAAAGGCCCGGTTCTGCCATTGGCTGAAATGTCTGCACCAGAAGCTGGCCCATCACTAAATGTATCAGCAGGCAAAGAAGCAAAGCCTACTAACTCAACTTTTGGCACTATTGAAGCAAACATTGTTTGGTAGATGTGGGTTTGATCGTTTAAACCCGCAATTCCTGGAATATCAGAACCGTAGGCGTTATAACCTTTACCAACCAAGCTATTTAACACTTCAGAACCAGCACCTTGGTAGTAAACAGGTACGGGACGGTTGGTGTGAGTTCCCCAACCATACTTGACATTCGGATCGGACCCCCAGTAATGTCCAACTTCTGCTGGAGTATCCAAATTGGTTAATGCTTCAGCACCTTGATTTTTTACTAAAGTCGGAAAATTACCGTCGAGAGTCAGGTAGTGATCGTGGTCAGCAGTAACGATTAGTAGGTTTTCATCCCAACCACCATTTTTATCGATCCAGTCAATCGTAGATCCAACTGCTTTATCAAAGTCCAAGGTGGTGCCGATCAAGTTGTCTATGTTGTTATCATGGGCAGACCAATCGATATCGCCACCTTCAACCATTAACCAGAAACCATCGGGATCTTTACCCAATACATCTAATGCAGCACTTGTCAAGTCTTTGAGAGTTGGGTTTTCGTTAACCTCTTTGGCGATGAAAGATGCATCTGTCTCTCCCGGAAGCAGTGGACGTGTGGTGTCCACTTTGGTGTTATCACCTTGGTTAGTGAAAACGCTGAACATATCTAAACCAGTGGTGCTGTAGTCGCCGTTGGCAGAACTGACAGGCAAGTTACCATTTTGACCACGCGCACCGTATAGACCGAAGAGGCGATCGCCTTTTTCTGGATCGATTGTCGCCGCAGTTTGGGCTAGTTTCTGGGCGGCATTCTCGCCCCGCTCTAAAAAGGTGTAATCGTAGATGTTATTAGTTGGTTTAGTGCTAAGTTCTGTGTAGGTGGATTGACTAATGTATTCATTGCTCCTATTAGGCTCAATCCCGTTTGGTAGTAAATCTCCAGGAGCAGAGAGTGGGTGTCCACCACCAAGTAATACTGTTGGTTGATAGACACGGAGTTGCTGTTGCAAGATGTTGTCTAATGCCGGATAGTCAGCATCATACTTGCTGCGACGGTTAACGTTGGCAGCAGCAGCAGCAGGTGTTGCATGATCGATGGGAACTGAAGTTACCAAACCAGTAGATTTACCAACTTCGTTTGCAGTTTTGAGAATTGTTTCTAGAGGATTCTCGAAAATATCAACGCCAACAGCGTTGTTGTAGCTCTTGACGCCAGTGTACAGAGTTGTTGCAGTGTTTGCAGAGTCAGGATAGCTGTACTTAATATATTCAGGATCGTTACCAGGAGTCCAAGGATTAACGCCGCCTCTGGTAGGGTCATAACCTACTAGGTTTCCAACAGCACCATCACTGACTTTTGCACCACCTGTTGGGGTATTACCTTGGTTAAAAGTTGGATCGAAGGTGAAACCAGGGCGAACCGGGCTTTCTCCTGTGATCGGATTAGTCCCGTCAAGGGCGGAATTACCAGTATTAAAAACTCCATTACTATCGGCGATCGTTGTCCCATAAGTGGTTGCCAAACCGTAGCCTTGGAGTGTTTGAAAGTTGAGTCCTTGACCCTTACCTTGTGTATAAAAATCACTCAGATTAGCGCCTGTCTTACCATTTTGAATCTCTTTGTAGATGGACGTAGCACGAGCCATTTCCCAGCCCATACCATCCCCAATCATAATGATGACGTTCTTAGCCATGAAAGAGAATCTCCCTGTGTTTAATTGTTGAGATGGTCTTCGCTCTAGTGGAATCAAAAAAGTAGTACAGCAGAATTCAGAATTCAGGAGTAAAACACGCTTTATACCTGAGTAACAGACTTTACTTGTGTACTTCAAAAACTTGAAATCTGCTGTGTTATTAGGGCAAAATGTGTAGTTCTAGACATCTAGAGATGTAGTTGAGTTGTAAACTTGTTGATTCTGAACTATTAAATATCAACCGCTATAATTGACATCTCACTAGAGGGTTAAGGTATCAAAATTAACAAACTTAATTGCATATTAATTAACATACATAGCAAAAGTTGTGAAAAAATTGTGGACTGGTTAAGAAATGTTGTATTGCAATCTTTTGCTTAATATGTTGTCAAAAATTTTGTGTATATTTCTGCTCGTATAATTTTTTTTGCATTTTTGTGTTAGTGATGAAATTGCCCAAGTATTTAGTTTTTAATAAAAAGCCGACTTTGCGATGTTTTTGTGAAAAGCTTTAGTCAGTGCGAAATAATAAGGAGACTATTTCCATGACATCAAAGGGCAGGAAAAAGACTTCACGACGTAGTTTCCTCCAAGGAGTAGCCATTAGCACAGCTGCGGTTACTGGAGTTGAGTTACTAAAAAAAGATGTGGCAGATGCAGCAGATGCTACAAGTGAAGGGCAGTGCGGGGAGATTCCTTCTCAAAGCACTGAATTTGACTTTACCGAGAAATCAGCAGCCTTACAGCCAGACAAAATTGTTAATAGTGCTTGCCAATTTTGTAATTCTCTGTGTCGTCTGAAAGTTCATATCAAAGACGGACGGATCGTAGATGTCTTAGGTGAGCCGGACGATCCAGTACAGGCTGGTGGTTTTTGCATCAAGGGGCCAATGATGACTGAGCTAGTCTACAATCGCTTTCGGCTAAAATATCCGATGAAGCGGGTTGCAGGAGAGAAAGGTTCACCAGATTCACAATTTGAGCAGATTTCTTGGGATGAAGCTCTTTCAATCATCGCCAGCAAGTTCTTGGCACTTAGAGATGCTGGAGAAGCTAGAGCGATCGCGAATAAAACTTCTGGTAGATTACCACGGGGAACAGGTTCTTTGGTCGGACGCTATTTCAATTTGTTGGGCAGTCCCAACGATACTGATGTCGGGCCTGTATGTAATGATGCTGGTGGCAATGCCTTGGCTTGGACATTTGGATTAGGCAATTTTACCAATGGTTATGGGATTGATGGCGCAACTAAAAAAGAAGACTTAGGCTCGGCTAAATTCTTCCTGTTTTTGGGTACGAATCAAGCAGAAACTCATCCTGTTACCTTTACTTACCTTTTGAGAAGCCGAGCGAAAACCAAAGCCAAATTAGTAGTCATCGACCCACGCTTAACTCCCACAGGAGCGCAAGCTGATGAGTGGATTGCACCCAAACCACACACAGACTTGGCTTTAGTCTTAGCAATGCTTTACCACATAGTTACTCATAACTTATATGATGCTGCTTTTATACAAAAGTGGGTGCTGGGTTTTGCAGAACTCAAAAAACACCTCAAGAGCAATAATTATACACCAGAATGGGCGGCAGAAATTACGGATGTTCCAGTATCAAAAATCAAATTTATAGCTGAAACTTATGCTAAAACCAAGCCTGCTGCTATTTTCTGCAATGCAGGCATTTCCCATCAACTGAATGCTTTTGATACTTACCGCTGTCTGGCATTCTTGGCGGCGATTACGGGCAATATTGGTATTCCTGGTGGTGGCTGCAATTTCATGCACAACACTTGGCCAGGGGGATTAAATCTACCACCGATTCAAGGCAAGATACCTAAAAAAGATATAGCTTTACCAGTTGGGCCGGATTATCTTAGCGAAGCTATCATCTCCGGTCAACCTTATCAACTCAAAGCACTCATAACTCAAGGCAATCCTCTGCTAGCTTGTTCCAACACAACTAAAGTACAACAGGCTTACCGCCAATTAGAATTTTATGTTTACACGGGATTATTTATGGAGGAATCGGCTTATTATGCCGACATCATCTTGCCCGTCACCAGTGGTTTTGAGATGGAAACTGTTTATATGCGACGAGACGATCGGGCAATTCGTTGGCAACAACAAGTAGTTGCGCCTGTAGGTGAATCAAAACCAGATTGGCACATTTGGATTGAATTAGCACACGCCACAGCTAAATTAGACAAACGTAATCCACCGCAATACTGGCAGGACAACTTTCCTTCTTCTTGGAAAGACTACCGCCATCTGTGGGCAACTTTTGTGGCGAACACTCCAGGCATGGCTGGTATGACTCAACAAAGGCTGAGTGAACGCACCGAACCCTTACGTTGGCCTTGCCCAACTGTAGATCATCCTGGTGTCAGCACTCTTTATCTGGATTGTTCGTCTTGGTATCAGGCCGCAGAAAGCCTGAATGTTGATAATATTGGTAAGCGATTTCTAACTCCTAGTGGAAAAGTGGAAATCTACACTTCAGAGTTACAAAAGCAGTTGACAAAAGCGGGACACTCTGCATTACCTATTTTCTATACCCACCCAGAAGTTACAGGTAGAAATCCGACAATCGAGTATCTAGCAGAACTAGTAAAAAATCCGGTGAATCCCCACGCACTGACTCACAATGTGAAGTTGGGAAAACTTTCGACTAATGAAATACATAAAAAGTACCCACTAATGGGGACTACTGGCAGGTCTAGTATAGTTCATTTTCATTCTGTTACTCACTGGACTTACACAGGCAAGCAAAAAAATGGTGTTCGCTTAGTACAAATTCACCCAAAAACCGCGCAAACTGCTGGTATTGAAAATGGTGACGAGATTATTGTTGAAAGTCCCAGAGGATCGATCAAAGGCACAGCATTGCTTTGGCAGGGAATTCGAGAAGATACTATTTTTGTACCTAATTGGTTTGGTTCCCAACAACAAATGGCTCAAGATTTAGGCACACCATACTATGAAGCAGCTAATGTCTTGATTGACCAAAAGTACTATGACAATCTTTCAGGACAGCAAGCTTTTAAATGTTTTGCGTGCCGAATAACAAAAGCATAATGGAAATTTAAAAGCACCAATCGAAGCATTATTGAAATCTTTGGGAAGTTGAAGCGATCGCATTTGACCCGATTTGAGAATAGACTGTTGAGTTTGATTGAGCAGAAATATGGGATGATAGAGTAAAAAAAATTGAGTAATTACGCCAAAGGCGAACGCGTCTTGGCATCTGTAGGCTGCGGGAGAACTTTATAAATAAGGGTTTTTGCAATCATTGAGTACAGCTTCATTAACTTTTGCTGTGTAATGAAGCTGTAACAATCATACTAGTAGTCTGGCAAGCCAACTTTGATGGGTAGAGGTTGGGTAAAGGGTAAAGGGAAAAGGGTAAGGGATAAAAACCTTTTCCCTTTTCCCCTTGCCCTTTACCCTGCCAAGTTGCCTTGGCGTACTACTAGGCGAACAAATTAACCTACAACACTGCTAGAGAAAACAAAGTCATTTGCTGTGAGCCTAGTTGATGTAATTCCTAGCAATGAAACTAACTCGGTATTTCCGATTTTCACGATAGTATCACTACCCTGTTGCAATAGTGTCAGGGTATTAAACTGAGTAACACCAATACCGCCCAGCCCGATTTTATCAATGCCAACTGTAAAATCAGTCACAATGTTCTTGCTAGTTGGCAGACTGGCGTTAGCAATCCAGAATTGGTCAGCACCAGCACCGCCACTCAGGCTATTACTACCCCCTTGACCAGCAAATAGCAGATCGTCACCATCGCCACCAAACAGGGAATCATTGAAATTAGAGAAGAGTTTGTCATCGCCAGAACCACCGTAGAGACGGTTATTGCTACCGTTACTTGTGAGGGTGTCGTTACCTGAGCCACCGAATAATGATTGACGAGAACCTTCAATGACTGTGAGATTATCATCACCTGCCGCCCCAAACAAATTATTACTACCATTAGCTTCCACCACAGTAATAACATCATCACCACTGCCACCATCGACACTGGTATTTTCAGCCGAGCCATTTTGACCGATAAATATGCGATCGCTACCATCTTCCCCGGAAACTGAAGAGTTATTCCCTGCAAGCACTGTGTCATCTCCGTTTCTAGCTAGGATTGTGTTACCTTCAGCACCTTCTACAAAGTCTGCTCCATCACCTGCATTAAAGAATTGTCCTGGCTCAAGATTGACAGTATCGCTGTTGCTAGAACCAAAACCGTTCGGGAAAATAGGCTCTACACCTGTTAGGTTATTGGGTAATTCGAGAATACCCAGTTTTTCAGCAGCCGTATTACCTGTAATATTGAAATCGTTGTCGTTAATCAAAGCTAGAGTATTGGGTGCTACCAATGCTAGACCTTCTAATTTTTCCACCCCGGTGTAACCCAACTGAGCAGCATTAGCAATCAAACTCTTGCTGACAGGGGTAATATTGGCAGCAGCTAACTCTGTAGAGGTAAGTTGTTCAATAGTTTTACCAACTGGCAAGGTAAAGTTAGCAAAGTTGTTGATGTTGGTCGCCCCAGCTAAATCAATTTGGTAAATTAGTTTATTGCCAGCAGACGTATCATTATCATCTCGTTCAACTACTGCAAGTTTGCCGTTACCCAAAGAAACTGCATCGCCAATCTTATCGGTTCCTGGTAGACCTTCTAGGCGATATAAATACTCTCCTGTTACCTGCTTGCTGACAATATCAAACTCTAGAATTCGCAGGTTGAGAGAAGCTTTGGAAGTCGCATCATTGGCGACATCTGGATTATCGATCGCACTCTGAATAAAGGCATATAATTTATTACCTTCTAGGGCGACAGCTTCAAATCCTCGGTTATTGCGGCGTTGGGCATAAACTGCTGGCAATACCTCAGTGCCAAAAGTTCCAGCCGATCGATCTGGGTTGGTTGCTGTGGCAGTTCCTTGAGGAATAAAGCGGTCAATCAGTTTTCCATTAGTGTCAAAGTGGTAAATTGCCGGACGGTACTCATCCACCAACCAGTAATCTCCATTTTCCGCAACTACAATGCCTTCTAAGTCAGCACCCAAAGGATCGTTAGGTAGAACATTGTTGTCTAAGTCAACGGCAATTTCATCTGTGTAGGCTAAACCGTTTCCTACAGCTTGCAAGTTAGGCAATCCCGTTAATGGGGTCGTTCCATCTTGGCGAAATAGTTTTGTTCTGTTGGTAATGCTGATTTCACCTGTGGTGCGGTTGAGTTCAAAGCTGACTATTTCTGGTTGGAAGTCGGGTAATAAAAATGGTCTTTTGACACCATCAGGTTCTCCATTGGGGCCACGATCTGTGTTGGTGACAAATTTCAGGTTGCCATTGGCTGCAAACCCTTGGAAATACAACCCAGAAAAACCACCCAAGAAAATATCTTGATTTTTAGAGGTCGTGCCTAACTTCGGTAGATTTTCAAATTCATAGATAGTCAACTTGGGTTGGGCAACAGGATTGCGAGGATCGTAACTAGTAGTATCGATATTTAGAGTATTGGGGAAGGCATTGGCTATATTCTCCCAAGGCACCAGTTTAAAGTTAGAACTGACGTTTTCGCCATCGATTGTCTTGGCAGGTTCATTAGAACCATCTTGGGTGACAAATAAACCAAATGGGAAGTTAGGCCCCAGTGGCACATTAATTACATCAGCCCCATCTGACTCTTGCACGCTGTCAATTGACCCATTGTTACCAATGGCAAAGTTACCTACGTATTCGTTGTTACCTTCACGTGTGTAGGCAACAAAGGTGCTATCGCCTTGGCTGGATGCTAACAAGTAGCCTGTGCCGTTTTTGCCGTAATAAATAGTCAACCCTTCGGCATCATCGGTAAGGTGAGAACCACCCTCAAAACGGACGTGATCGATCAGCCTGCCTGTTGTGCCACCGTCTGGTTCTGCCTGGAATTTCCAGATGCCCACATCTTCTTGGGCTATGTAGAGAAAGCCGGTTTCTTGGTCAACCACCATCCCCTCTGTTTGAGGAGAACGCCCTTCTGTGGTAGGTGAGGGGATGGTAAACTCCCGCACCAGTTCAGCGCCAATTTTGCCATTCCCTTTGTCAATCAATTTGAACTGAGCTATATCTCCAGTTTCTCGCCGACTGGTAAAGACATAGTAATCATTAGTTATGGGGCTACGGTATAAGGTAACTCCGTAAGAACTGCGAGTTGATGCAGAATAGGGAGGTTCAAAAGGTGCTGTTTGGAAGATAGTACCAATATTGCTATCAGTGATATCTTCCAAATATTGTCCGGGGGTAGTGGGGTTGGGGTTGATTTTGAAGATTGCTAGTTTATCATTGTTGCGATCGCTAGCTACGGCAATATCAATAGATTGATTGCCTAATTTAAAACCGTATTGCAGGTCAATGTTATTGTAACGAATGCCACCAGGATTAACTGTTTGCAACAAATTGCCAGACAAGTCATAAACCCGCAGTCCGGCATTTTTGACTGAGGTTAGTACTAGGCTATCGGCAGAATTTGCGGCATTGACATAGATGGCAGGATCATCAGCATCAGCATTTCGATCTACAGCAGCTAGCGCTGGATCTTCATCGTCAAATAAAGCAGGACGAGTTTCTAGTGTAGGAGCAGCGGTCGGAACTAAGTCTGCACCCAAAGTGAGGATTTGGGTATATTGGGTACTACCAAAGTTGTTGTCACTTACCAGCACAATCGACTGACGACCATCTGCTAATTTGGGGCCGAAGGCAAGACCTTCTATATTATCCACTCCTGTAATCGGGTGGTTTGCATCAGTAGGCAGATTCAGGTCAGTTAAATTCAACAGCAGTCGTTTTTGAGCGGGTTTAATAGCTGCTAGTTGTTCAGTACTCAGATTGTTGAGAGAATCGTAGAAACTGATGTCAGTTGCACCTTGCAAAGAAACTTCGTAGATTTTGATCGTGTTGCCTACACCTTGTGCAAAGGAACGTTCTAACGCCAGTAATGTGCCTCGATTATCTATTGCTAATAAGTCTGCCAAACCATTGTCAGCGGAGCCTGTGCTAGGGTTGGGTGCTTCGGGAATGGCATCAGTAATATAGAGGTATTCTTTTTCTGGTTGTCCAGTAATATGATGTCCGGCTAATTAACCATAATTAAGCTGCAAATTCAGACCACCAGTAAAAATTGGTTAAACCGCGAATGAGATCGGGACGGTCAATAATTTGGCGACAGCGCTCAAATAAAGCCTCCTCAACCCGATCCAAATTTTCAAAACTACGATTGGCAATTGGTTCATTGGTAAGTGTCCATAGGCGCTCTGCGGGTTGTAATTCTGGTGAGTGGGACGGTAGAAACAAAAGATGAATACCCTCTGGTACAGAGACTTGATTGCTTATGTGCCATCCGGCTTGATCTAGAACTAAAACAACTTGTTTGGTTTTACCAACATTAAAGTGACGAGCAAAATCTTGAAGTACGCGAGTAAACAATTCGATATTGACATAGGGTAAAATCCACCAATACGTTTGCCCAGATTTGGGGTGAACAAAACCATACAACCACAACCATTGAAATCGCCAGTTGACATTTGCAATCGGTACTGCCAATTCATCAACCCAAATACGACGAATCACTGGTTTGAGTCCAACACGATGTTCATCCATTGCCCACACTTCCACGTCGCAATCTGGGTTTGTTCGTTTGATCTGTTCGACTTCGTTGACCAAATTTTTTTTTCCATTCCTCTTGTTCAGTAGGACTTGGTTGAGTATGTTCAGGGCGAGGAACTCGCAATCGGTAGCGCATTTGTTTAAGATAATCCCATCCTCGCTGACGACTGACACGACGACCAATCAGCCTCCCAATCCAGTCTGCTACTTTACGACCGTTCCACAGTCCCCCTTCAATTGGTGGTTCCTGCAATGCTTGCCACAGATAAGCTTGTTGCACATCATCAAGCAATGGTTCGATACCACCTTGATTGTGATTGCGCTGGTCTCCCAATGTTTGTGGACCAATGCGGTTATAGCCCCAAACCAATTCATAAATCCAGCTACGACTGTATCCCGTCGCTGTGGCTACTTCTGCGGTACGCAATCCTTTGGCTAGTAACCAAATAATTTGATAATGTGTTCGCTCGACTGGTTCTTTCGCTTGGCGGTATCGGATCTCCAACTCTTCGAGGCTAAGATGCCCCTCGATTGTGATTCGTTTTGGCATGGCGATCGCTCTTGTACTACACCCTTCATCTTTATTATGGTTGATTGCCCGGACATCATATAACTAGATTGTATTGCAGAATCCGGGAAGGGCTGCCACTGGTGAGCGAAGCCTTTAATCCATCTTGGGACAACGCGTTTTCAGTCGCAGTGAATAAGGTTTTCTGGTTGGGTGTAATGGTGAGGCTTTCAAAAGCTAAGTTATTGTAAACACCTGATGTCTGCGTATCACCTGCATCGATAACACCATTGCTGTTGCTGTCTTCTAGTACTGGTAGAAATTTGCTGGGGACAAATAGCGATCGCACTTCTTGCCCTGTGGTTAGCGAAAACTCTTTAATAAAAGGATTGGTAACACGACCAGCAGTAGGATTAACTTCGCCCTCTGAGGAGATGAAGACTGTCCCATTATTGGTTAAAGCGATACCTTCTGGATCTAGGCTGTTAGTTGCAAAAAAGTTGCCGTTGGTATCTTTTAGGGGTGTAACATTAGTAAAATTCACCCCAGAATTGGTAGCAGTGAAGGTATAAAAACGGGCAGGGGCAACTTGAGAGCGATCGTCTGAGATTGTATAGTAGCGGTTGTTAACTGCATCGTAGGTTACACCAGATAGTCCGCCTAGTGGAGTTTGTACCCCATTCACAGTTCCCGCCACGCCAGCAGGAATAAAGCCTGTGGCAAAAGTACTCTGCCCTACAAATCCAACATTGGGAATGGTTTTACCTGGTTCGGTTGCTCCGGTTTGCACATCTGCGAACACCAAGCGATGGTCAGAACTGGGGAAGGGAAAAGTACCTACCAAAGGAAATGTTGAATCAGTATTTAGAGGCCAAAATACTCCTGAGTTGGCAATTGTCAGGTTAGCGGAAGGTAGCACATAGTCAGTCCGCAGGTTTCCGGGAGTCGTATCGGCAAAGTCTGCGGTGTCAAAGCTAGGATTACCCTTTTGGCTAGCGTTTGCACCAGCTTGTAAGTCTGCTTGTTGGCGCGCACCCAGACTGGTAGGGATGACATTAGTATTGATATTGGGATTTTGCAACAATTGACGAATAGAGTTGTCAAAACTATCACCATCCAACGGATCTGCATTTTGATCGCCCACAATCACAAAGCTCGATCCAGTAGCAATACCGCCAGTTTTACCCTCATCATCGTAAATGTAATTACCATTACCAGGGGTAATATAGTCTGCCCAAAAGCGGATCTCGTCGTGGTTGCGCTTACCGTTGCGGTCTTCCACACCATCAAAGGTTGGGGGTGTGGGGTGGCTGGCGAGGACATGAATTGTCTCGCCGTTTACTTGGATGGGTATATCCCAGTGACTTTTAGAAGAAAGGCGTAGAACTGCCAATTCTTCCTGAGAATACCAGTCATTTGGCTGTGGTGTTGTCGGATCGTCAGGAAGTAAAGCATTGGGCATATCCTTCCATAGAAAATTTTGAAAGGTGCGGATGTTGGCAGTATCGATGGGATATTTGGACAACAGCAACATCCCATATTGACCAGGGAAATTCCCGAATCCGAAAGCATCATCGCCATATCCCAATTCGCCTGGGGTTGTAACTGTTGTGCCATTGTTGTTCAAGTCAAAACCAGAGGCAATACCTGTATTGGAAGGAGCGATGTAGAAGTAGGGGTAGTCAACGGGTGTTGTACCATTCTGGCTAACGGCTAGGTAATTTTGCCGGAATAGTTGAACTGCCTCCGGTGAGTAGTCAAACTCGTTAATTAGCAACACATCCGGGTTATTACGCTGGATAATTTCTGCAACTGCCTTTGCTTGAGCGTTGTCAGGGGTAGACAAATCGCTGACTAACTGACCTTCGGCATTACGATTCAAAGAAGCGTTGAATTGAGAAAAGCGAATTGTATTAGTAGTTACCATGTTTAATTCTGAGATAGATTCTAGATATGAGACTGCTTTGAAAATTGGGAATAAGGAACCGCAGAGGCGCAGAGTACACAGAGAAATCGGAGTTTGATTAAATCTGCGTTAAATAAAGACGAAACGAGTAACAGCCACTGTCGAATATCTGATTGCTGCTAGCATTCCAACATTCCGTATTCCATACAAACGAAGATTCAGTACTACCAATGGTGGTTGGACTCGAAACTGTGCCGTCACTGAAATAAATAGTTGTATTCGGATCTATATCTACAAATGTGACAATAGACCAGCCATTTTCATTAGCATTGAAAGAGATAAAAGCAATATCGCCTTGTGTCAAAGCCATGAATAACGTCTCCTTCAATTTATTTTGTATTGTTTGAAAATTGCCTGAAAAGCTGATGTTCAGTAATAATTGGCAAACATAATCAAGTCACATTGACAATCGCAAGATCGCTATTAAAAAAACTATTTTTTAGTCAAAAAAGCTACGGTTTTTACTAGTATTAATCCATATTCAGCAACCTCAAGTTATCTCAGCAACGTTAAGAAACTGCTAGCAAAAGGTTAAAAGAATAAATAATATACAGTTGGATTTAGATCCCCGACATTTTGAATAAGTCCGAGGGACAGCAATTTTATGTCCATAAAAAAAGGCAGACATCTTGTCCGCCCCACAATAAGTAGTTGGATATTTTTTATTTGAAAGTCATTTTGTATTAAAAGCCACTCTTGCTTACCGGAATTTACCAGGGTTGAGACGAACACCGTTAGGTTGAGACTGACGACGAATTGCAACTCCACTCCGCAAATTGTTTCCAGTACCACCATCTTGACGATCGAGGAAAGGTTTCAGATTAATCCCACTTCTAGATGAGCTAATCCGATTATTGCCACCGCCTAGAAGTGTGCGTCCTAAATTATATAATTCGTTGCCTCCACTACTGCGATCGCCATAAGTGTTAACGGCAATAGTTTGTTGTCCACTGTCAGCAGTAGTCAAGTTTTGGAAAATGCTATTGCGGATAACGTAGGGATCTTTGCCACGTGGAACTGTCAGCACAATTCTACAGGTTGGGTTAGTTTCAGTTGTGACGCAGACAATATTTTCGTTATTTTCTACGGCTGTCTGGAGTTCTTGTAAACCATCTGGGCGATAAAGTTCCAAGCGACTAGCAATTGCTGCACAACGCCTTTGTGCGTCCCAACCACCACCTAAAGCCGCAGGTGCTGCCCAAGGAAAAAATTGTCCTGGTTGACTTTGTGGCTGGTACATGACAGTATACTGTCCATTATAAGTCTGACAGGTAAACCGAGTTGTACCATCAGCAGAGGGAGAAGGTGGTACGCCTGTCGATGTGTCTATTGGGACTGGTGCTGATGTGCCACCTGATGGTACTGTTGGTACTACTACACCATCGCCATTAGAATCATATTGCGCCATTGCTGCCGAATTGCCCAGACACAAAGATAAGCCAAGACTGCCCAAAGATATCAACCGCAGCATTTGTGATGACATAAATCATCCTCCAGGAGAAATAAGTAGGGAATTGATAGTTTAAGTGACGAATAATTCTGGCTTTTGATTCAGCAAAAACCTATTTTTTTCCTCTCTTGCTTTTTCACCAGTGCTTGAATTTCTGTATGATGCCCCACTCCTTGATAGGGGTAACGGTTGTAGCACTTATTTGCTTAAACTGAGTCACTCAAATACTTGAAAATTTTATTTGTATATGCTAAGGCAAATTATTTGGATCGATACCTTGAGATTGTAGATAGGCAATTAGCCGTTCTTTTTGCTGGCGTTCCTGTTCAATTTGTTCCACTGCCCAAAGTAACAAATTACCTGTCTCATCCCACCAGCGCAACCAGTAACCAGTTCTGGCTTCTTTTGTTCCTTGCCAGGTTCCCAGAAATAAACCCATTGAATCAATCCAATGACGACCATTTTCATCAGGTTGCTTCAACTCGTAGCGCCTGTTTTCGAGTTGGTAAAATTCTAATAAACCACCATTTGGGTCAAAAATTATGTAAATTGGGACTTGAATAATCTGCTCGTAAAAAAACCATTTTCCTGGTGGATAGGTTCGTTTAAAAGAGTATTCTCCACCCTCAGTGTCAGATAGAAATTCCATCACAATTGCTGGAATATCTCCATCTAAATTAGGTGTATAGCTTTTACGTTCTCCTAAAACCTGATTTACCGATGGCACATAAACCCAGTCGGGTGCTTTAGCTAGAAATTGCCCGTTTATCGTCGCACAAAGTCCAAAATTTGAAGCTATCAACATCTGCGGTTGGATGAAACCACTTATCTCAAGGCTTTCGCGCAAAGCACCAGCTAATAGTGGCTGACCTGTATTTTCCACTGGTTCATCCTCTAGGTGAAAATCTGCGGGCAATGCTTCCCAAGATATTACCAGTTCTGTTGAAGATTTAGCTTCACCGAGTTGGGTTGTCATAAACACCCCCTTTTATTGATTTGTCTTTATTTTATGGCTGACCAGTGGTTTGTTGCTGACCGGGCGATAAAAAAAGCTAGGATGCAAATAAAATCGCACTGATTCTCAACAAATACAAAAAACCCCGGCTAAATTAGTCGGGGTAAAGTCGAGAAGTGAGATTGACGATGAGATACAGCGATACTGAAATCAAAAAATCTTAACTAACGCTAAAACCAACCAAAACTAAAGCGGTGACGATTAAAGTTGCAAAAAGACCCTGTAAAACGTATTTACGTTGTTCCCAAATTGCTGGGTACTCAGAGTAGTACATTTTGGGTTCTGCTGCGTAGTTGTTGAGAATGCCGTCTTCGTTGGTGGTGGTGTACATAGTTTTTTCTTTTCTTTCTTTGTTATCTTATGTAAATAAATATAACAATTTCGTTATAAAATGTCAATTAGACTTGACAAAAAAAGACTGATAGTAAACATAAAAATGACTTATCGGCACACCACTACCGTTTGGGATAGGTAAAAAACAAAAAACCCCGGCGAAACTAACCGAGGTTACAGAGAGAAGTATGAATGACGATGAGATACAGCGATACTGAAATCAAAAAATCTTAGCTAACACTCAAACCAACCAAAACTAAAGCGGTGACGATTAAAGTTGCAAAAAGACCCTGTAAAACGTATTTACGTTGTTCCCAAATTGCTGGGTACTCAGAGTAGTACATCTTGGGTTCTGCTGCATAGTTGTTGAGAATGCCGTCTTCGTTAGTGGTGGTATACATGGTTTTTTCTTTTCTTTGTTTTGTTATTTTATGTAAATAAATATAACAATTTCGTTACAAAGTGTCAATGAGACTTGACAAAAAAAATACTGATGCTAGCCATAAAGCTAACTTATCTGCGATCGCAGATTCCCGCGAAACGGTTCTAGGGAATGAAAGTAGCTTGTCTATAGCCCTCTTTTACCACTCTAGACAGAGGAAAAATAGCGATTAATTTTTTGATATTCCCTAAATTTCTAACCCAACTACCATTAAGTCGGGCGGATGTTCAACATTAAACTGGTAATATATCTCTCGTCGCTCTTGGGCTGGAAAAGTTAACAGCCATTCTAAAATCCCCATTTCACCGAGTTGAATTTGTGGATTGCTGCGACTGAGGCGTACTTTAATTTGCTCGTTGCGGCTAACTGGCAATTGTTCAGTTAATTTTAGATTTACTTCTTTCTCTAGTAAGTTAGTAACAATCAACCGATAACTATAAGTAATCCGGCGCTGGTTGCTAATTAATCTTTTATCTACCAGGCGTTCAACTAAGTCGCGCTCAATTTTTAAACCTTCGTCAATTCCTAAGTTCAGTTTGAATTCTTGCCCTGGTGCAATATTTTCTAACTGAGTTGTCCCAATAAAAACGTTATCGCGGAAAATATTCGCTTTGCCTGGTAACAAAGTCGCACCGTTGAGACTATTTTTCACATTCGCTTGCAGATAAGCAAAACTTACCAAGCGCGGCATTGCTACATAATCGAAGCTACAAGGATAATCATCGTTGAAAATCGTAGTTTTATGAGGTGCGCCATCGCTGGGAATGTTACCACCGCCATTCAATTTAAAGGTGACTACACTCCCTTCTTTGGATACTTCTGCTGTAATGGTTTCTGCTGGAATCAGACTATCTTCTGCAACTTCGTCTTGTTCTTCTTGCCAATCCACTCTGGCAGCAGAAGCAGGTGGCTCTGGTATGCTAGGGAGTAGTGGTGGCTGGGCAGCAAATCGAGCTCGTCGCATTCTTTGAGGAAGTGGCGTATCAATATACCAGGGTTCAAGTTTGGGTGGAAGTGTACCTAATCCCGGTTTAGCGGTAGAAAGAGTGAGATTTGCACCAATCCAATCTTCGCCAGTGCTTTGAGTGATTTCTGCAAGGTAACTCAGATGTACAATATCGCTGGTAGTGCTAAAGCGCAAGTCATAAAGCGGATTCCAACTAGCGCGATTTACTATGTAGGATATTTCTAATTCAAATTCGCCTTCACCCGCGACTTCAACGGCTACAACTAAGCTAAAACTCTCTTTAGGATGGGGCGTTTGGATTATTTGCAATGAGGTGTGGAGTGCTTGGAGTTGTTTGTCTAATTCCTGCTGTTGAGTTTTGCACTCTCCAGATGCAATCGCATATTCACTATACTGGCTGCCGAGAAAGTTCAAAAAATCCAAAGTTTCGCTGAGGCTGAGATTTTTCCGAGACAAACTTTGTGCAAAGGGTTCTTCTGTTTTTTCACGTAAGCCAGCGATAAAACTAGATTGCAATGCCAAAGCGTCTACTTGGGCTTGCAGGTGGCGTTTTTCTGCTTCTAATTGCTGAATTTGCCTTGTCAAATGTGCTACTCGCTCTGCTATAGGTTCAGTAGTGTAGATGCGATCGCTACTAACTCCCATCAAGCGCACCCCTACCGTACCTGTACCGCTAACCCGAACAGACTCAGTTTCTAGAGTCATTGGCACTGGGGTAATTACTAATTCCTGTTCAATTCCGGTTAAATCAACTACACCTCGCCGTGTAACCAATGCTCTGTCAGAATACACTGTAACAGCTACAATCTCGCTTTGTACTGTTTTGCGCCAAGATGGTATTTCCGGGTTAACCACTGCCAGTTTTCCCCCATTTTTAATGATTCTGCTGGTTAATTGTCAATGTTTATCGGTCTAACAGTCAACCCCTTTAGAGAATTCGTAATTCACAATTACGAACTACGAATTACGAATTCTCTTATCCATGAATTGGTTCAAAAGTACTATAAGCAGTATCAGCTTTTTGTTTAACAATATTTTTTGCCGCTGCTAGTAGATACTCATAATAGGCACGAGCGACGATAGATAGCTGCTTGCCAGATGGATAAACCATGTACCAATCCCGCTGAATGGGGAAGTGTTGCACATCTAAAATGCTAAACTCTGAAGCGTCTGATAGTAAGGTATGACGTGATAAAACAGAAATTCCTAAACCACCTGCGATCGCTTGTTTAATCGCTTCGTTACTTCCCAATTCTAGCTTGACTTTTACTACTACCCCTTGTTCTTCAAAGAGCTTTTGGACGGCGCGACGAGTTCCTGAACCTGGTTCCCGCATAATAAAAGGTTCGTTAGACAGACGTTGTATAGGAATATTTTTTTCTTTAGATAAAGGATGATTAGTCGGTGCAAAGACTATCAAAGGATTTTCTAGAAATGGTTCACAAGTCACATCTATATTGTCTGGAATTTGACTCATAATATATAAGTCATCCAAATTTTGACTCATCCGCTCTAAAATTTGTTCGTGATTTGTTACTTGCAGCGAGATATCAATCCCTGGATAAAGTTCGCAAAATGGCCCTAACAAACGTGGGATAAAATATTTTGCTGTTGTAATCACTGCCAAACGTAATTGTCCCTGTTTTAGCCCTTTTAAATCTGCCACCTTCATTTCATACTGGGCTATATTGTGAAAAATCTGCCGACAAGTAGCAAACAACTCCCGTCCTGCCTCTGTCAGATACAATCGCTTCCCCACTTGCTCAAATAATGGCAAACCTACTGATTTTGTAAGTTGCTTGATCTGCATAGAAACGGTAGGTTGGGTAAGAAACAATTCCTCAGCAGCACGAGTAAAGCTACTGTGCCGTGCCGCTGCCTCGAACACCTTTAACTGGTGCAGCGTCGCTTGGTTCAAGAGTGATTCTCCTATATATAGCGATTAATAGATATAAAACTAGTATTGCTGAACACTGGCAAATGATATAGTGATGCTCACAGAAAGTTACGAGTTTTATCATAGACAAAACTCTATTACTTATATTAAAACAAAAGTATTTATTTATGGATTGAAAGAGCTATTATTCAGAATAGCTAAAGCGTAAGATGCCTTCTATCTAAACGATGAATGCTGAACGATGATTTGACAAAATTCATCTATCATCATTCATCATTCCATAATTCTTCTTGAACTTTTGTCGGTAGCTTGGTTAAGTCTGGTAATCTTAGTACCTCGATCTCCGCAACTTGTTCTTTTTCTTTAACATTCACTGGTAAGTTTAACGGTTCGCGTTCTTCTATCCAGCAGCTTGCCAATGGCAAAGTTAACTCCATTTCATCCAGAGGTCGAGGAATTACCATCACTGCATTCAATTCCCCAATGCGTTCTGCTTCAAACATTCCCGCTTCCACTGCTACCGCCACATTTGCTACGGAACCACGAATAATAGCCGTACACAAACCCGCACCAATTTTTTCATAAGCTGCTAAATGAACATCAGCAGCTTTGAGCATCGCATCACACGCTCCGACCATCGCGGGAAATCCTCGCGTTTCTACCAAACCAATTGCTTGATTACTCAGACGGCTGGAATTGCCCTCTTCCATCAATTTAGTGAAACGAGTTGTAATGGGAAGTACTATATCTAGGTTGGGATAAGGTCGGGGAATCACCAAACTAGAAACCAACTGACCAAACTGTTCAGCCGTTTGCACGCCAGATTCTACCGCCAGACGCACGTCAGCAATTCCACCCCGAACGATCGCAGTACAATGACCACTACCAATTTTTTCATACCCAACCAGGTGAACTCCCGCTGATTTCAGCATCATATCAGCCGTCCCAACGATTGCCGGAAAGCTACGGCAAGAAACCAAACCCAAAGCAGTATCCTGAAAGGTTTCTTGACTACTCGCTCCCTGGATAGTACGAATCGACCGTTGATTATATGTTTCCATGATGAATTCTCCAAAATACGGAAAAAGCCGACAACTTACAATTAACACTTACTCTGACTAATCGTCAGGGTTTGGGTCGTTCAAGGATTGTCTATGAGGAAACAATGTAGTCAACAGTCTGCTTATGCTCCCTTGTCCATAAATTTGAGTCCCAAAACCATTAGGGGATTCTAAGGCAGACTGACTGGGATCTGAATGATGTTCTGTTGACTCTTGGGATTCCCCCAAGGCCGAGTCAGTATCATTGGTCGGTTCCTCCACAGGAGGAGACTGACTTTCGGGAGTGACGGGAGATTTAAAATAAGAAATCGACTTGTTTTGTTTGAAATCTACAAAAGCCGAAGCTGAGAAGTTAGTTGAGGAAACTACCTTTTCCTCAACTCCACCTGAGCTATTTTCTTCTTCCTTAGGTGGTCTATTTGTAGTAGAAGTTGGGTTATTTGTAGATGCTTCTAGCTGTTTTTTTGGCTCAATCTGCCGACTGGTGTCTCCTAAAATTGAACCAGGCGGTACTACTTGTTCAGGTTCAACCGAATAGTTAAAAACTGTAGTCGCTGAACCAATACAAGCATTTGCGCCAATTTTGCCTTTGCCAATCATCAAAAAACCGGCTCCCAGGTTTGCACCTGCTTCTATCTCTAGGGTGCCTTCATGGACTTGGAGAATTGCTCCCATACCAATACAGACCCCTGGCCCAATGACGATCTTGCTGTTTACAGCCGCTTGGAGGATTACCCCAGGTGCAAGTACCGCGCTTGGATGAATAGTCACCTCACCACTAATGTAAGTATCAAAGTTATTGCTGAGGCGCAGTAGCGGCACAGACATGGAAATTTTAACCTCGCAAGCCCTAAGAAGATAGGAGTTAAAAGTGAGGAGTTAGGAGTTAGTTAAAAGTGGGGGAGTTATAAATTTTCAGTTTGGAGTTATCAATTAACAATCTTTTTTAACTCCTAACTTCTAACTCCCAACTCTTGTACAGACGCGATTAATCGCGTCTCTACTCCTAACTCCTTAAGGTCGTTGAATAATCGTTTCTAATACACGACGCTTGGCTTTGGGGTCAACACCAATTAAGCGCACATATTCCCCTTGGTATTCGCCGAGTTGTCTTTCTATGGCGGCGATCGCTTCTCTTTCTGAGGAGGCTTGAATTTGACCAGTGCTAGTCCAAGAACCTGTACGGAATCGTCGTTGATCTACGTGTTCAATGCTAATTTTTGAGCCGCTAGCCAATAATTGCCGGAGTTGGTCTACTACTTCACTACTTAAGCGGGTACTAGTAGCTGTTGCTGTTGCTGTTGCAGAGGGCGCACTGCTAGTATATGATTTCTGACTACCAGAGGAGGCTACTTGACCATTTGGACGTTGGATAATGGTTTCTAATACCCGTCGTTTGGCTTTCGGGTCAATCCCAATTAAGCGTATATATTCTCCTTCGTATTCGCCGAGGTGTGCTTCTATGGCGGCGATCGCTTCTCTTTCTGAGGAGGCTTGAATTTGACCGATACTAGTCCAGGAATTTATCCGGAAGCGGCGCTCATCCACGTGTTCAAGGCTAATTTTTGAGCCGCTAGCCAATAAATGCCGAAGTTGGTCTACTACTTCAGAACTCAAACGGTTAGTGCTAGCTGTTCCCCTATCATAGGATGCTGTACTACTACTAGTACTAGTATATGATTTCTGACCACCAGAGGAGGCTACTTGACCATTTGGACGTTGAATAATGGTCTCTAACACCCGCCGTTTTGCTTTGGTGTCAATACCGATTAAACGTACATACTCACCTTGATGGCTTGCTATACATTCTTCCAAAGCGGAGATGACTTGATTTGTGGAAGTTGCATCAATTGGCGTGCAACTAGTCCAGGAACCAGTACGGAAACGACGCTCATCTACGTGTTCCATACCAATTTTGTAACCACCTGCCAAGAGTTGGCGGATTTGCTCTAGAGTTTCGCCACTGATTGTGCCACTGCTAGAACCGTTACCGTTACCATTACTGCTGCTGTAGCTGCTGTAACTGTTATTGCCATGACTAGCCGGCGCTTTAAAGCTGCTAGCTGGTTTTGCATCATCATCGGGACGTTGGATGATGGCTTCTAGCACGCGCCGTCTACCTTTGTCAATGCCAAACAGTCGGACATACTCGCCGCTATGCTCTTGTAGACAGCCTTCTAATGCTGCGATCGCTTCACCGAGGGATCTCGGTTCGATTGGTTGGCAACTAGTCCAAGAACCCGTGCGGAAACGTCTTTGGTCTACATGTTCCGTACCAATTTTATACCCTTGCCCCAATAGATACCGCAACTGATCTATTGTTTCTCCACCCAAGCTATTGCTCGACACTTCACTACTCCTTTCCAACTCTAAAACAGTAATACCATTACCTGTATAAGATTTAGCGTTCTCATCCCGAATGGGTGCTATACATTTAGTATCCGCAGCACAGAGATAACCAGCTCGTAATGCCTGATTAATTCCAACCACATGATGAGCAAATTCTTTATCTTGATCTTGCACATCTGGCAAGCGATCGGCTTGCTGCTGGCTGGTAATTATCGCTCCCGAAGGTACATACTTCCCAGAGGGAATCTCTACGTCTTGAATCAAAGCGTGCATCATTACGATGCAACCTGCACCCACCCTGGCATTAAATATCGTAGAGCGAAAGCCAATGAAGGAATTATCACCTACATAAGCTGGCCCGTGAATTAGAGCCATGTGGGTAATGCAAGCGTTTTTACCAATCCATACTGAGTATTTATTTTGGTCATCGCCAATTACTCGGCCTTGCTCCAACCCATGAATGACAACACCATCTTGAATGTTGGTGTTTTCACCCAGATAAAAAGGTGTGCCTTCATCCGCTCTAATCGTAGTCCCCGGAGCAACGATTACATTTGCACCTATTCGTACATCCCCAATCAGATTGGAGAATGAATGCACAAAAGCAGTTTCATGGATTTTGGGTTCAGCTAAATTCCTTGACCACGGGGTTGGGGGTGCCGCCGTGCTGCGGACTGCCATCGCGAGATTCCTCCTGTATTGTCATTGTCAGTTGTCATTTGTCATTTGTCTTTTGTCATTTGTCGACAGCTAATAACTAATACAACTCTTGGAGAGACTGCGCTAACAGCTTCTCTTAGAGACGCTAACCGAACAAGGTTCCTGAGCGTAGTCGAAGGGCAGCACAAGTGACTAATGACCAATGACTAATGACTAATGACTATCGATATTGATCTTTTTTGCTGTAAATTAGGCGATCTTCAACGTGAATGGTGTCTACGATCGCCACTACTACTGCATCTAATGGACGTTGTTCATTTCCAAGCACTTGACGAGCAACACTGCCACGACTGACAAGTACCCACTCATCTACTCCTGCTCCTACACTATCTGCTGCTACTTCATATTGTGGCAGGATGTTTCCGTTTTCATCCACTAATTGTAACAACAGTAGTTTTACACCTCTAAGACTCGGATCTTTTTGGGTGCTAACTACTGTGCCGCGAACTTTGGCAACTTGCATTACAAATTACGGTCTTCTACCAAAAGGACGAATTGCATTCACATTTTCCCGGAACTGCTCTACGTCTTCGGTATAACGAATTGGGAGGACGTATTCCAAGTTTTCGTGAGGACGAGCAATGATATGAGTAGACAATACTTGTCCGCCGTTGACCCGCTTTACAGATTCAACTCCTGCGGCCACAGAAGCTTGCACTTCCGAAACGTCACCCCGAACAATTACCGTCACCCGACCACTACCGATTTTTTCATAACCTACTAAAGTGACGCGGGCAGCTTTCACCATTGCATCAGCAGCTTCCACCACTGCTGGAAAGCCCAGCGTTTCAACCATTCCCACTGCAATTGACATTAGTTTTAATCCCTATTTCAAAGTTTTTAGTCTTGGACAAAAGTGATACTCTTTTCAGGCAAAAAGCGTTAATTACTTTGTTTAAACAGCTTTTAAGTACGGAATTGTTCCACCGCTTCTGTGTAACGTATCGGCAAGACGTATTCCAGGTTTTCGTGAGGACGAGCAATGATATGAGTGGATAACACTTCACCACCAAAGACTCTTTTTGCCGCTTCAACCCCAGCAGCTACGGATGCTTGCACTTCCGATACATCTCCCCGAACTATCACGGTGACGCGAGCGCTACCAATTTTTTCATACCCTACTAAGGTGACACGGGCGGCTTTCACCATCGCATCAGCAGCTTCCACCACTGCTGGAAAGCCCTTCGTTTCAATCATTCCAACTGCAATTGGCATCGCAGAACTCCTACAAAATTAATGCAATCTGTACTGTCGTTTGAATTTTTTGACGGGGAGAGCCTGATCTTATAGCTAAGAAAACACTTCCAAATTAAGCATAGGAAAGCTTGGCGTTCCTGGCAATATAAATTACTATAATAGTTTATGATAAGAAAGTTTTAAAAAACTTAACAAAAAGTTATCTAGGCTTCTGAGCAATTAAAGTTTACAGATTCCTTGAGCAAGCACTTATGCTTTATAATTTCTTTATCACATTTATAAAACGACATTCATAACCAGGGCTAATCCTATCCGATCGAAGGTAAACAGCGGCTGTATGTTTTGCTGTATCTATCTTTTCTCAAATATTTCTAAGTGTACAATGACTAGGTAAAACATACATAAGTTTTTTAAATATATTGTATAAATTACTTTGGTGAAAGTAGAAATACAAATGTAAAAAGGTCAGTGATATTAAGGCAAGTAAATGCTTTTGCTTATGTAAAGTTATATTTTACTTAATATTTAATAGGGTAGCGTTAAGTAAAAGTACTTCTGGAAGTTAAGTTAAAATAATAGTAAAGAAACATTGGTAATTTTGGTAAATTAATTTTATTAAATAAAAAATTGGTTGGAATTTTTTTAAAATCAAGGCTGAGTCATTAAGGGAAATTTAAATGGAGCAATTTCTATTTTCAACAAGTTGGTTTGTGCCTTTGTATAGCTTATCAGGTGCAATTTTGACCTTGCCGTGGGGAATAGGAATAATTAGGCGAACAGGGCCAAGACCTGCGGCATACTTCAACTTGTTGACGACCGTTTTAGCTTTTGTCCATAGCCTGTTTGTATTTAAAACTATCTGGGATAGAGAACCAGAAAACTTATTAGTCAATTGGTTCAAAGCAGCAGATTTAGACTTATCTTTTGCCTTGGAACTATCGCCAGTCAGCATTGGGGCAACAGTTTTAATTACAGGGTTAAGCTTACTGGCACAAGTTTATGCTCTGGGTTACATGGAAAAAGACTGGTCGTTAGCGCGTTTTTTTGCGCTGCTGGGATTCTTTGAAGCAGCGCTGAATGGTTTAGCGATTAGCAATTCTTTGTTTCTCAGCTATGCCCTTTTGGAAGTACTGACGCTTTCGACTTACTTGCTGGTGGGTTTCTGGTACGCTCAACCATTAGTAGTGACAGCGGCGCGGGATGCATTTTGGACTAAACGGGTAGGAGACTTGTTGCTGCTGATGGCTGTAGTGACACTTTCTACCTTAGCTGGGAGTTTGAACTTTTCGGATTTATATGAGTGGGCGCAAACAGCTAATTTAAGCCCAATGACATCGACGCTGCTAGGGTTGGCACTAATTGCTGGGCCTGCTGGTAAATGTGCCCAATTTCCACTACATCTGTGGTTAGATGAGGCAATGGAAGGGCCCAACCCTGCCTCGGTAATGCGGAATTCTCTGGTAGTAGCTGGTGGTGCTTATTTACTGTATAGATTTCAACCATTATTAGCGCTGTCGCCAGTTGCCTTAAATGCTTTGGTAGTCATGGGTACAGTAACGGCGATTGGAGCGACATTAGTATCCATAGCTCAAATTGACATTAAGCGATCGCTATCTCATTCCACCAGTGCATACATGGGGTTAGTGTTTTTAGCAGTGGGGTTACAGCAAGGGGGTGTAGCCTTGATGTTGCTGTTAGCTCATGCGATCGCTAAAGCGTTATTATTTATGAGTTCTGGTTCAGTCATCTTAACTACCCAAAGCCAAGATTTAACAGAAATGGGCGGTTTGTGGTCGCGGATGCCAGCCACCACCACAGCCTTTGTAGTTGGTTCAGCCGGGATGGTAACACTGCTCCCCTTGGGAAGTTTCTGGGCAATGTTAGCATGGGCTGACGGTTTCGTGAGTATTAGCCCTTGGGTAATTGGGGTTTTAATATTAGTCAATGGTTTGACAGCATTGAATTTGACGAGAGTATTTAGATTAGTCTTCTGGGGTAAACCGCAACAAAAGACCCGTCGTACCCCAGAAGTTGGTTGGCAGATGGCCTTCCCAATGGTGTTTCTGACAGTGCTGACTCTGCTTCTACCTTTGATGCTACAGCAATGGTACTTACTACCAGATTGGGAAAGTATTAATTGGTATGTGGTGTTAGCCTTGTTTGGGTCTACCGTAGTGGGGGTAGGTGTAGGGTGTACAGTTTACCTGCACAAAGCTTGGTCAAGATCCAGAATCTTAACGTGGAGATTTCTGCAAGATTTGTTAGGTTATGATTTTTATATTGACCGAGTTTATCTTGTAACCGTGGTAAGTGTAGTAGCACTGCTATCTAAAATCTCTGCTTGGAGCGATCGCTACTTGGTTGACGGTTTAGTAAACTTGGTTGGGTTTGCGACCATTTTCGGCGGACAAACCTTAAAGTACAGCATTTCTGGGCAATCTCAGGGCTATATGTTGACCATCCTAGCAGTTGTCAGCGTCCTGGGTTTTTTCATCAGTTGGTCATTGGGTTTACTAGATAAATTGCCTTTTTAGAGAGACGCGATAAATCGCGTCTGTACAAAACGTAGAGACGCGATTTATCGCGGCTGTTATTCATGCCTCATCTCCCCTTACCCGAAGTCTATGCTTAGTGTTTTAATTCTAGTGCCGTTGATTGGCGCGGCTTTAATTGGTTTCTCGCCCTCTAGCATCAGTGGGAAATTTGCCCGTAGGGTGGCTTTGGTCTTTGCGATTATCGCTTTCTTGTGGACAATCGTATTAGTAAGTCAGTTCCATCCAGGAGAAATTACTCAACAGTTTGCTGAATCTCTCCCTTGGATAGATGCTATAGGGTTAAATTATAACCTTGGGATAGATGGTTTATCTTTGCCGTTGCTGGTTTTAAATGGATTGTTAACTTGTATTGCCATTTACAGCAGCGATGAATCCCTACAGCGTCCGAAATTTTATTACTCTTTAATATTATTATTAAACACTGGGGTGACAGGAGCCTTTCTAGCACAGGATTTACTGTTATTTTTCCTGTTTTACGAATTGGAACTAATTCCGCTGTATTTGTTGATCGCCATTTGGGGTGGCTCCAAACGCGGTTATGCTGCGACTAAATTTCTGATTTATACAGCCGTTTCGGGAATCCTGCTTTTAGCAAGTTTCCTGGGTATGGTTTGGCTGAGTGGTTCCTCTAATTTTGCACTAGCAACCTTGAACGCAACAACTCTACCTCTAGCCACACAGCTTTTATTGCTAGCGGGAATTTTGATCGGTTTTGGAATTAAAATTCCCTTGGTTCCCTTCCATACTTGGTTGCCAGATGCTCACGTTGAAGCTTCGACGCCGATTTCTGTGCTATTGGCTGGGGTGCTGTTGAAGTTGGGAACCTACGGCTTACTGCGCTTTGGCATGAACTTGTTACCAGAAGCTTGGGCTTATGTGGCTCCTTGGTTGGCGATTTGGGCAGTAGTGAGCGTACTCTATGGTTCATCTTGTGCGATCGCCCAAAGCGATATGAAAAAAATGGTAGCATACAGCTCCATTGGACACATGGGTTACGTGCTTCTAGCGGCGGCGGCGGGTACACCTTTAAGTGTGTTGGGTGCTGTGATGCAAATGATTAGCCACGGCTTGATTTCGGCAATGCTATTTTTGCTGGTAGGGGTTGTGTATCAAAAAGCCGGAAGCCGTGATTTAGCAATCATCAAAGGATTGCTGAACCCAGAACGGGGTATGCCAGTAATCGGTAGCTTGATGATTGTCGGAGTTATGGCCAGCGCTGGTATACCGGGAATGCTAGGGTTTATTTCCGAATTCGTAATTTATCGGGGAAGTTTTGCAGTTTTTCCAGTGCAAACTTTGTTATGTATGCTTGGTACTGGTTTAACAGCAGTTTATTTCTTAATACTCGTCAACCGCGCCTTTTTTGGACGTTTATCTTCACCTGTTGTTAATTTACCACGTGTGTATTGGAGCGATCGCATCCCAGCTGCAATTTTAGCTGTGCTGATTGTGATTTTTGGCATTCAACCTAGTTGGTTAGTGCGTTGGACTGAACCAACAATTACAGCAATGATAAATACCCAAAACGTAGTAGCAACAGTGTCCTTAGATAAAGCAATGGGGAATGGGGAGTAGGGAATGGAGAGATGAGGAAGATAGGGGGACAAGGGGACAAGGGGGTAAACAAAACTCCTAACTCCTAACTCCTAACTCCTAACTCTTAACTCAGCACTCCTAATGCCCAATGCCCCAATTCCTAAACTTTTTGGAGAGATGGCAATGGTAACTATTAAAAAGAAAGCTACTCACAATCCTTTAGCTGAGTATATTGAACGCCTACAAAATGGAGATGCATTACTCTTTGATAGTCCAGAGAATGTATTGGAAGTTGTTGGGATTCTGAAAAGCTATGGAGTAGTTTTAGATGCTTATTCAATAAATCTTAACTATATTGCCGAGCATCAGTTTTTAGTATTTTTCCCATTTTTTAAATACTTTAATGGAGACGTTTCTTTTCAGAAATTACTCCGTCACTGGTGGCATGACCGAATAAATTTTGAATATGCCGAATATTGCATGAAAGGCATGATGTGGCATGGTGGCGGCGGACTAGATACGTATTTAGATACACAAGAATTTCAAGAAAGAGCGCAAGCCGTTATCAACGCAAAATTTAAAAATAATCCCTTGATTTTGGGTATTAACCAACTGTTTCCAGATTTCTTAACAGAACAGTTGCGCGTCTCTGCTTACTACAGCGGTTTAGGTCAATTTTGGCGAGTCATGGCCGATATGTTCCTCAACTTATCAGACCGCTATGACCGAGGCGAAATCAAATCGATTCCCCAAGTTGTAGACCACATTAAAGCCGGGTTAGTGGCAAATGCATCAAACCCAATTACCTATGCTGTCAAAATTCGAGATCAGGTCTATGAAATAATTCCTAAAAGCGTTGGTTTGACTTTCTTAGCAGATACAGCAATACCTTATGTAGAGGCAGTATTTTTCCGGGGAACTCCTTTCCAAGGTACTGTTTCATACAACGCCCAAGCTTATCAAATCTCCCCAGATCAAAGTCGATTTCAATATGGTGCATTGTATGCCGATCCTTTACCCATCGGTGGCGCGGGTATTCCTCCTACCTTGTTGATGCAAGATATGCGTCATTATCTTCCAGAATATTTGCACGAGATTTATCGTCGCAGTCTTCGGGGTGAAGATGATTTGCGAGTTCAAATTTGCATGAGTTTCCAAAAATCGATGTTTTGCGTGACCACAGCAACGATTTTGGGACTGATGCCTCATCCTTTAGATACTAAAGATCCAAATGAGCAAAAAGGTAATCTAGTTTATTTAGAGAAGTGGATGAGTCGGTTCCAAACTTCGCGGTTGCTGGATGTGAATAAATGACAGATGATTCCACCATTACTCACGAGGCATTCAAGCAATTTGAGCGCGACAAATTTTCTCTTGTAGCTCAAGAATACGATCGCGCGATCGCTGTTGTGACTTCTCAGGTAGATGAAGCCATATTGGATGCTGTGGGAGCTAAGGGTGGTATTCGATTGCTAGACGTGGCTTGCGGCACTGGCTGGCTTAGTGCCGCAGCACTAAAGCGGCAGGCTATAGTCACAGGATTAGACTTTGCAGAGAATATGGTGGCCATTGCCAAAGTGCGATGTCCTCAAGGGTCATTCTATCAAGGAGACGCTGAAAACTTAACTTTCGAGTCGGGTCAGTTTGAGGCGGTGGTTTGTAACTTGGGTATTCTCCATTTCCCAAACCCCGAAAAAGCGATCGCTGAATCCTTTCGCGTACTCAAACCGGGAGGACGCTACGCTTTCACCTGCTGGACACCGCCAACACGCAATCCATTTATGGCTCTGATACTGGGTTCGGTGCAGACTTATGGCAGCATGGATGTGAATTTACCTTCTGGGCCACCCCTATTTCGCTTTGGCGATCGCACTGAATGCGAAATGGTTTTAAGCGCCGAGGGATTTACTCAAGTATCTGTCACCGAACTGCCCATCACATGGACTTTCTCTACACCTGAAGATGTGATGCCAAAGATTACTGTAAGTTCGGTGCGTCTGGGGTCGATATTGGCAATGCAAACCGATGAGCAACGGCGTAATATTGAAAACGCAATTATCGAGGGAGCCTCAAAGTATATCACAGAAAATGGTGTGGAAATTCCCGCTTCTGTGATGCTGACTCTCGGTTACAAACCATAAGCTAGAAAAACCTTTGAATTTAGTAATTTTTTAAGTATTTTTCCATGACAAAATTTATCAGCTTTTGCCCTCTACGCTCTACTTCTTGCTTTTTGATAACAATAAATCCCTGACTTTCAAAGAAAGGTTTAGCTGTAATACTAGCTTCTGCAAATAACTTTTCTAACCCTAAAGAGTTTGCTTTTAATTCAATCTGTTCTAAGATTTTCTTACCAACACCTTTCCTTTGAAAATCTTTATGGCAATAGAAACGGTCGATATGACCATTAGCCTCTAATTCTCCAAAACCAATAATTTTGTCTTCTTCTGCTACATAAGTAAACTTACTTCCTAAACTTTTAATCCAAACTTCAGTATCCATATTTGCTGGTGCCCAAGCAGCTACTTGTTCTTGTGTGTAATCGTGAATATTCACTTCATGAATAGTGTCGTAGAACAACTTCATAATTTCTTCGGTATCAGCTATTTCGTATATTCTTAATTTCATAAAGAAAGTAATTAATCACAAATAATTCCTCTTCTAAGAAACGAGGCAGGAGGCAGAAGGCAGAGGGCAGAAGGGAAGAGGATTTGACTTGTTTCTTCCATCCATAACGGAATGGATGTAAATAAGTAGTTGATTTTTGATCGATATTATGCTTCTGGTTCAATGCCAAGCGATCGCAATTGAGCAATCAGAATCTCATTTCGTTGGCGTTCTTGTTCAGCACGTTGGCGTTCTTGTTCAGCGCGTTGGCGTTCAACTTCTGCTCTTTCATCGCCAGTCAACAACAAATTACCTTGCAAATCCCACCAACGTAGCCAAGGTAATTGCATATTTTGGTAAACTCCATGCCAGATACCTAGCTCAACGCCTAAAGGATGTATGAGATAATGTCCCCGTTCGTTTGTTGGTAATGGCTGATACTTGCCCTCAATTAAGTGATACACTTCTATGCTGGCTTTATCCACTTCATAAATGCCGTAGAAGGGAGTCCGAATTATTTGCTCATAAATCCAAAATTTGCCTTTCCAAGGAGTTTGATCTCGTTCCTCACTCCCATCACCAGAGACAAATTCTAAGGCAATTAATGGGGCAATAAATTCTCGCCACAGTACATAAGACCTGCGTATTTGCCCGTCGAATAAGGGCGGGACATTGGCGACATAAAACCAGTCCGGTGCGACTGCGCCTTTTTCTGGCGGGTCAGTTAAGCGCCAATAGATGCCACAATCTTGACCAATACAATATTGCCCATCAGGGTGAAGTTTTTGTAATATCGGTTGAATCGAGTCGGTAATCAGAATGCTTTGGGGATGTTCCTGGAAATTCTTCACAAATGTGCCATCAGACTCTGGTAGCTGCGTGTGGTCTGGGAAAGGAGTGAGGTCAGCGGGGTTGATGGTAGAGGTCATAAAGTTACCTTTGCACTAGCTAAAGGTTGTTTTTAGTTTAGCAATAGAGGGAGAAAAAAGTGTAGGCGTAGCCCTTCTCCTGTCGGAGACGCTGCGCGAACGGCTGCGCTCAGGAACCACCCGTCGTAGACATCGCAGTGTTTCTACAAAGCTAGGCTCAAGTTATTAAAGCTCTCTTGTGTGAGAATTAATCTAAGCATTTTGGGAGTTGCAAAGATGGCTTGGAGAGATAGCGATCGCTTGCAAGGTGGAAAATACACCATTGAAAAAGAGTTGGGAAGAGGACGCTTTGGCATTACTTATTTGGTAAAAAATAACAATGGCGATCGCTTTGTCATTAAAACCTTAAATGATGACTTGCTAAATTCCCTTAATCAATTGGAACGCGAACGGCTAAAGACAATGTTTTTGCGGGAAGCTTTAAAGCTTCAAAAGTGTAAGCATAAGTATATTGTGGAGGTCGTAGACTCCTTTGAAGAAGCAGACTGTTTGTGTTTGGTAATGGAGTATGTAAATGAAGTGAGTTTGGCTGACCTGCGTCCACCAACTCTTTCAGAACCAGATGCACTACGTTACATTCAGCAAATTGGAGAAGCGCTGATAGTTGTACATGAAAATGAACTGATTCATCGAGATGTGCATCCAGGAAATATTTTGTTGCGCAAGCGAGAGGGACAGCTAGAAGCAGTGTTAATCGATTTTGGTTTAGCTTTGGACTTTGACCATATCTTAACCACAAGCCGAACTAAGGAAACTTCTGATGGATTTACGCCTCCTGAACTTTACGCTAGAGGTACTATAACTCGTGCGTATAGCGATATTTATTCACTGGCAGCTACTCTGTATAAACTTCTAACGGGGAGAACACCTGTTGATGCAGTAAAGCGCAAAGTGGACGGCGAGCATTTAGTGTCTCCAAAAGAATGGAATCCTCAGATTAGCGAAGACACAAACCGAGCAATTTTAACAGGTATGAAGCTAGACCCGAAACAGCGTCCTCAATCAATGCGGGAATGGCTCGATTCTTTGGGTTTGACTGGAGAAAACTTGCAGCCTTCAGTAATTGAACCATCTAAAACTAACTCAAGTTGGGAGCGAAACATCCAGTTTTGGGGAGTGGTGATAGCTGCGATCGCAGCTTTAGGAGGCTTACTTGCAGGGGTGGGTGCTGTGATGGATAAATTAAAATCCCCTCCATCTAATAGTCCACCATCAGTATCTCCTAGTCCGTCATCTAGCAAAACACCGTAGAATTAGCTAAACTCTCATTAAAACGCTGGCATTAAAGTAATTTTTTACTTAGAGGTATTCATGCCCTGGATAGCAGGACAACAATTGCAAGGTGGCAAATATGTAATTGAGACAGTCCTGGGACAGGGAGGATTCGGAATTACTTATAAGGCTTTGCATGTTGAACTAAACCAGACAGTTGTAATTAAGACACCTAATGAATATCTCAGCCACGATCCGGAATATGAAAAGTACATAGAGAGATTTATTCAAGAAGGGCGGACACTCGCACGCTTATCAGAAGACCCTCATCCTCATATTGTGGGAGTGATTGATTTATTTCGGGAAGGTGCTACCCACTGTTTAGTGATGGACTTTGTTGAGGGAGAAAATTTATTTGAGGCAGTGAAGCGTAGGGGGGCTTTACCAGAAGCAGAGATTTTACGCTGCATCTGCCAGATTGGAGAAGCTTTGAGCGTAGTGCATCAAGCAGGTTTAGTACATAGAGATGCCCATCCTGGAAACATCATGGTACGGAAAAATGGCAAAGCCGTATTAATTGACTTTGGAATCGCCAAAGAACTTTTACCTCAAACTCTGAGTTCAAAGGGTATTCTAGGTAATGAAGGGTTTGCGCCTTATGAACAGATGAGCAGAGGCAGTCGAGAGCCAACAGTAGATGTTTATTGTTTGGCTGCTACACTTTATTATGGAGTGACAGGTCAACGCCCTACAACTTCTCTAGCTCGCAAGCTCGATAATGCTTCTCTAAAATCACCTAAACAAATTAATCCAAGAATCAGTGACAAAATAAATAAGGCAATTCTCAAGGGTATGGCACTGGAGGCAAAAGACCGCCCTCAGTCGATGCAGGTATGGTTGGCAATGTTAGAAGCAATTCTAGGTAAACCAGCTACTAAATCACCTAGAATTATTCCCTGGGGCTGGTTGGTTGGTCTATTATTCAGCAACCTATTGATAGGCTACTTCTTAGCTGCGTTTGACGCTCCCTACACAGTTTGGATTTTGGCTGGGGCTGTGGTTTGGATTTTGGCTGGGGCTAGGGCTTGGCGTCTGGCTTGGGCTTGGGCTGTCGCTGTCGCTGTCGCTGGAGCTTGGGGTGTCGCTTGGGGTGTCACTTGGTCTGGAGCTTGGAGTGTCGCTTGGTCTGTAGGTTGGGCTATGGCTTGGGCTGTGGCTGTGTTTGGAGTTGTGGCTGAGACTGATATTGCTCAAAAACAATTACGAAAATCTTTTAGCAAGGTTAATACTTTTCTAATTTTGGCTAGCACTTCTAGTCTAGGCTTGGGTTTTGGATGGTTAGGACATAAGATTTTTAATACACGTTCATAGCTTTATTATCTAAAGCTAGCTGGCAAAAGATTTTCTAGCTGTTGTATCGAGTAGAGAAGCGATGTCTAACGACAAGTCGCTACGCATCTACGCACCTTTAACCTCATAGCAAAATATTAAATTTCCGGCTCAATACCAAGCGCTGGTTTTAAAAGCGTTGTTAAAGAAGATAAGCTAAGTAAATAAACTGATATCTACATTAAAATAGTCCGCCAATGCTTCTGCTTGAGTTTTACTAATGGTGCCGCCATTAACAATTTGCAAGGCAATTTCCAATGAACCAATTACCTCAGCTAATGCTTCGGTTGTAGTATCGCGTGCGTCCATTAGATGTACTAACATCGAATTGGGTGTACCTTGGAGAATTGGGTAATGGGTATCTTCAAACTGCTCAATTAAAGTCACCAACAGTTGCAACAGCATTTCTTCTTCTGGTGTACGATTGGGACGATGTTCTAAGGTTAATGCAAGTGCGATCGCTTGTTCGTTTTCTGCATCCGTAGTAATGATTTTTGGCTGATACTCGGCTAGCAATTTACCATAAGATTCTGGATTAAAAGTACGGGTCATTTTTCCATTTATCCTTATCATATTCAGCGTGAGTCAGGACATATTTAATATAGATTCTTTGAGTTTCGTAAACAATATCAGCAATCAAACGGTAATTGTTTCCTTTAATATTAAACACAGTGAAGTTACCAACTGCTTCTGCTTTTGCATAAATAGCCTGAACTTCAAGCAGATTTTTCCATTCAGCTTTAGTTGCTATCCTATACCAATCATAAAGTGCTTCCCTTGCATCTACATGTGCCTCACAAAATTCTCGTAGAATTCTGCGACTAATAACGTGCATTTAAATTTACTATGATTACGATTCTTAAATTTTCTCTTAAATTCCGGGTTTTATAAGGCTTTTAGAACTGTGTTATTCTTCCAAACACATTGCGGCAAAATATTATTGTAATAAGTTAAGGATCTCAAGAGGTTGTTTGAAAAGTGATTGACTGTGATTTTAATTGCGTTTTTACCCCCCTTAGTCCCCCCTTATAAAGGGGGGAAACAAGAAAAATGCGGTTCCCTCCCCTTTGTAAGGGGAGGGTTAGGGAGGGGTAAAAAAATATTTGATACATCAATCATGACTTTTCAATGTTATCTTTTTTCTATTGGTTCACTACCTAACCAAAAATCTCCCGATTGGAATTCGGGAGAGTGTCAAAAAACCTAAATTTATTGTCTTTATTAAATAACAACTTCTTGCTTAGGCTTCCGCGCTGGACGCTTGCGATCGCTGCGGCGAACGCCCCCTGCCATTTTGTATTCATCGCTATTCTTGCCATACTTTGCAGCTACGCTAACTAACACATGTTCTGTTAATTCCATCAGCGACTTTTCGGCTAATTCAAAGGTTCCCTGAGTTAGATCCACGGTGGAGAGGGTGGAGTTATAAACTTCCAACTTGTCCTGTGTTTTTTTGATGGCGTCGGCAAAGGTGTCAATAGTGATTCCATTACCTAAATCTAAGGTGGGACTAATCGATTTCAAAGCCGCAATCCGACGCTGTGCCCTATCAAGTACTTTAGACCCACGTTTTGGACGTGACATAAATAACTTTCCTTTTATCGATCGTGCACTAGGATAAAAACTGAGTTCTATCCTTGTCTCTACAACATTAAGATAAACAAAATTGTGGCGATCGACACCCGCAATATTCAGTATTGCTTAAAATTTTTAATACAAAAAAGTATATTTTTTACGTAAATTTATTGAGATTTATCTGAATTCAATAAACGACTGCCCGAATTCAATAAACGACTACCCAAATTCAATAAACGACTGCCCAAATTCAATAAACGACTACCCAAATTCAATAAACGACTGCCCGAATTCAATAAACGACTGCCCGAATTCAATAAACGACTACCCAAATTCAATAAACGACTGCCCGAATTCAATAAACGACTGCCCGAATTCAATAAACGACTACCCAAATTCAATAAACGACTGCCCGAATTCAATAAACGATCGCCCTGATTCCTCATGCTTTAATCTATGTAAAAATATTTAGAAAATATCTTTACAAGTATAAAAATATACTTTAATATAAAAGCATAAGAAAGGCGATCGCCCTCGCGCAAGAGTCTGCGATCGCCTTCTTTTAACCCCAAAATCGGAGTCAAATATTATCATGGCACAATCAAACAAGTTCGCCAAATCACAACTAGCCCAGTTTCTCGGCACAAAAGGCGGTGACGTACCTCCTTTCCATTCATCTTTCCAAGACTCATCACCCAGAAGAGAACGGATTAAACATTTATTAATTGGTTCACCCAAAGCTGTTACCGCCACCATTCACTTGTTGCATGTTTTGGGCTATGCAAATGTAGGTGATTGGAGTCCACTACTACCAACAGCTAATCCCAATGAAATGATGAGTATTTTAACCCGTCAGATTTTGACGCAATAATTTATACTGGGGTGCAAAGGGCACCCCTACATCCCATATTCTGCATGAGTAATGGGCAAACTACTTTTTACTGCAAATAGTAGTAAAACCTTTACTTTCTCTAGCAGTTTCTACTTCATGAAAATGATTTATTGACCAGTGGCATAGTAGCCGAAGTGGCTCAACTAACGTTTCTCCCAACGCTGTCAAGGAATACTCTACAGTAGGAGGATTAGTAGGATAAACTTTACGCTTCACAAGACCATCTCTTTCTAAATCACGCAGAGTACGAGTTAGCATTCGTTGTGAAACACCTCCAATTTCTCTATGCAACTCACCATAGCGTTTCTTACCTTGGGATAGAACGTAGATGATTGCTGTAACCCATTTGTCAGAAACCAGTTCAAGTGTCTGCCGTAAATAAGGATGATCGTTGAGGATTTGAGGTGATTGAGCCATATTTAAGATAGATCCCTACGTACACTTGTGTTCCTACTTGTGCAATGCTTGATGTTCGTTTCAGAATAAGTCTAGAGATTTCTAAGATCGTATCAACAGTCAACTAAAAAAATAGCACAATGAAATTTTCTGACTTCACTCAAGAAAACTCGGCTATGCTTCTGATCGATCATCAAGTTGGCACTATGAAGCTGATCAAAAACTTGCCTCTGACCGAGGTAGAAAAGAATACTCTTGCACTTGCAAAAGTGGCAAAGGTACTTAAAATACCTGTGGTTTTGACAAGTAGCCAAGAGGAGCGGTTTCAAGGTTTGCTGATGACTGCTTTAGCACAAAGTCTACCTAAAGCTTACGAGGTAAGAATCAAGCGTGCAGGTATTGTAAATGCTTGGGACGATAAGAACTTTGTTCAAGCAGTCAAAGATACAAATCGTACTAATTTAATTATGGCTGGCATAACTACTGACGTTTGTTTAGTTTATCCGGCTATCAGCGCAGTGCGTGAAGGCTACAGTGTTCAAGCAGTTATGGATGCTTCCGGTTCACCATTCTATCTCTCGGAAGATTTAGCACGGCAACGGATGCGTGATGCTGGGGTTGTGCTAACTGCTACAATCACTTTGATTGCCGAGTTAGTTAAGGATTGGAGCCGTCCCGAAGGCGTGGAGTTACAGCAATTACTGTTTAGTGATATATTGCCCCCTGAGTTCATTGAAGGCAATAGCACTCCATATTAAGAGGCTTCCAAAAAATAAATTATCCCAAATTAATTGTCCGTCTGTAGGGTAGCACAGCTGTGCTACCCTACAGACGCAGGCATCATTATTATACAGTACAAATATACTAATTAGCTGCTAAAATGCTTTAAAAGTCAGCTAGCCTTGCTTGAGGTAGTATGAAAAAAATCTCAGATACAGACAAAAAGCCCATTTTGCTGTTCCAGCCTACATTTGTAACTACTGCTATAGTGCCACTGCAACCCCAAGAAAAAAAAATCATCAGTGAACAGGAGCGTTTTATAACACAAGTCGAACGCATCAATCAGATGGCGGAAGAGTTAGAAGCAGCGATATTAGAGTTGAAAGCGATCGCTAACAAAATGAATACTCAAAAACGTTGCCCATTCTTGATAAAGGAGATATGCAAAAATATTTGTCAGTATTTCGCAGTTAGCATCCCTTGGGTGAAACGAAAGTCTGACGAATCATTTATTTTGACAACGCGAAAAGTTGATTTATTCCGAGCCGAAAGGGAAGCTGCACTGCTAGCACAGCAACTTCGTCAGCAAACCAAAAAAAGATTAGCATCGCAGCGACACAGAAAAAATAAGAATGGGGCTGAAGCAGACACAAAACGCTTCTTCAAAAAGGTATTAGTCAACAAATCTTAAAATTATCAACATTCAACGGCAGATCGCCTCTGAGGTTGTAACAGTTATGCTGATTAAAGTGGCAGAAGGAACTTATTCCTCAAAATTGCTAGATACTACACTGCCATTATTTCTTTGCAACCATAGTTGGTGACAAAGAAACAAAGCCGCCCTAATATTTGCACTTCCGTAAAACCAGAGTGTAACATCAGGGACAATCCATCAGCGCCCAGAAGAGGTAAAAAGAAGGTGTTAAAAACACTTTTAGTGATTGCCGTTGGTTTTTTACCGTCCCTGTTTTCCCTGTGGATGATCCGTAGAACCCAGCGATCGCGTTTGCAGATGAGGCAAGCAGCCATGAATTTTCCAGTGGTACAGGGACGGCAAAACCTTAGACCTGTGGAAGGCGATCGCTATTATTTAGAAGGGGTAGGTTATTTAATTGGCGATATCAGCTGTAAGTTTAATGCCCGATCTGGCTACATCCGCTGTGCTATTAATCCCGAAGGGCCGTGTAACGGTTGCCGTCACTACGAACCTAGAGAATTAACTGGTAATGAAAAAAGTACTTAAGATTCCTCACTCAATACTTAACCTACCTAAAATTACCTGGTTAACACAGACGCTATGACGTAGATAGTTTTCTGGCGACTTCATAGCACTAGAACCAGGGAATGATAAAATCATTACTAATTATAATAATTTGTATTTACAAGCACTTTGAATATTTCTCTTTGCATGGTGAAATAAGAATGATTTAATAGAATTCGTGCAAAAGTGTAAATCTGCATCATTTTGTTTGCAGATTAGGAACTTTACTATTAGCTTTTGCCGAATATCTCATAACTAGATGATTATCCAACGATGAACAACGCGATCGCTCGGGCAACAGCATTATTTTCAACTTGCGCTTTGCTACTAACAGGCTGTGGTGGTGGCACTAGCACAGTGACAAATTCTCCCACTAATAGTCCAAATAGTATTCCAAATAGTACCCCTAATAATACTGCAACCAATACCCCAGCAACAACGGATACATTATCAAGTGCTATTCCTATTGGTATTGGTGTTGCCCAAACTAGCAATGTGGCATTACTTGGTCAAGAGCAAGTCGCTGGAGCCAAACTTGCCCAGAAGTATTTTAATAGTAAAGGTGGTGTTAATGGTACACCAATTAAATTAGTTTTTCAAGATACTAGCGGTGATGAAGCAGGAGCAATTAACGCTTTTCAAACTCTAATTAATAAAGATAAAGTTATAGGAATTGTCGGCCCAACTTTGTCACAGCAAGCCTTTAGTGCCGATCCCATTGGCGAACGAGCAAAAGTACCAATTATTGGCCCATCAAATACTGCTAAAAATATTCCCGAAATTGGTGATTACATTGCTCGTGTTTCTGCACCAGTTTCCATTGTTGCACCTAATTCAGTGAAAGCGGCACTTAAGCAAAATCCCCAACTGAAAAGAGTCGCAGTTTTCTACGCCCAAAATGATGCATTTAGCAAGTCAGAAGCGGAAATTTTTCAGCAAACAGTTAAGGATCAAGGGCTAGAATTGGTAACAGTGCAAAAATTCCAAACTAGTGACACAGATTTTCAAAGTCAAGCAACCAATGCGATTAATCTCAAACCAGATTTGGTAATTATTTCTGGCTTGGCTGCTGATGGTGGTAATTTAGTTAGGCAATTGCGGGAACTGGGTTATAAAGGTTTAATTGTCGGTGGAAATGGTCTAAATACATCGAATTTATTGCCAGTTTGTAAAGCACTTTGTGATGGGGTATTGATTGCTCAAGCCTACAGTCCAGAACATCCAGGTGAAATTAACGCGGCATTTCGTAAAGCTTATATTGAAGAATATAAAAAAGAACCACCCCAATTTAGCGCCCAAGCTTTTGCAGCAGTGCAAGTTTATGTTGAAGCACTCCAATCTTTAGATAAAAAGAGCAAAGTCAACAAACTACAGCTACCAGAATTACGGACGCAGCTAAACAAACAAATACTTGCAGGAACATACAATACACCATTGGGTGAAATTGGTTTTACTCCCACAGGTGAAGTTGTGCAAAAAGATTTCTATGTTGCCCAAATCAAAATGGAAAAAGATGGAAGTCAAGGTAAATTTACATTTCTAAAATAGTTGCTAAATGAATATTAATATCTTTTTGCAGCAATTATTAAATGGGTTATCCATTGGCAGCGTCTATGCAATTTTTGCCTTGGGATATACCTTGGTTTATTCGATTTTGGGCATTATTAATTTAGCTCATGGCGCGATTTTTACCTTGGGTGCGTATTTCACTTATGCACTTATGGGTGGGAACTTTGGATTTAATGGTTTGCTGGCTAATGCAGCCTTGCCGATAAAATTACCATTTGCTATATCCTTGATTTTAGGAAGCACCTTGGCAGGATTGGTAGGGGTAGTGATGGAACGCGTTGCTTTTCAACCTTTGCGTCGTCAAGGCTCCGATCCTTTACTAACTGTTGTTTCCAGCTTGGGGGTAGCAGTGGTAATTGTGAATTTAATTCAATATTTAGTAGGTGCGGAAAGTTATACATACCCCGCAAATACTTATGGTAATTTGCCACCTGCGATTAACTTTGGTAGTCCAGAAAACCCAATTCCGATTCGCAGTGTTCAGGTGGTAATTTTTACTGTGTCAGTAGCAATCGTGGTAATTCTTACCTATTTTATCAATCGAACTAAATATGGTAAGGCAATGCAGGCGATCGCAGAAGATCCAACTACAGCTAGTTTGTTAGGAATTAATAGCGATCGCTTTATCATCCTAACATTCTTCATCAGCAGTTTTTTAGCAGGATTAGCAGGAACTTTAGTTGCTTCTAGTGTTAGTATTGCAGGGCCATATTTCGGCATTGCTTTTGGTTTGCGCGGTTTAGCAGTAATTGTTTTAGGTGGTTTAGGTAGTATTCCTGGTGCGGTGGTAGGAGGTTTGTTAATTGGATTAGTTGAGGCATTTGTCCCTGTTGATTATTCTGGATATAAAGATGCAGTAGCCTTTGCAATTTTGTTTATCATGCTATTAGTTAGACCTCAAGGTTTGTTAGGGCGGCGGTTTATTCAGAAAGTTTAAAGAGAGTAGCGCTATGAAAACATATACTAAACAAAAATTAACTTTTGACCAATTTTTAGAACAGTGTCCAGAGGAGGGATTATATGAACTTGTGAATGGAGAAATTATAGAAGTGCGTGCAACCAGAAACCATAATGATGTCGCTGACTTTATATTGGTTGCTTTCAATGATGAAATTAGGCGACTAAATCTGAATTATGTAGTTAAGAACACAGCAGTATTTAAAACTATAACTGTTAATGGCATAGAGCAAGGGCGCAAGCCTGATGTAAGTGTCATAGATAAAGATAAATGGCGCTCAAATCGTTCTGCTTATGCTGCACTTGAAGAACCCATCCAATTAGCTGTAGAGGTGACATCAACTAATTGGGAAGATGACTACATTGATAAATTAGATGAATATCAACGCTTAGGTATTACAGAATATTGGATTGTAGATTATTTGGCAATTGGGCTAAGAGAGTATTTGGGAAATCCAAAAGTTCCGGCTGTGTTTGTTTTTCTCTTAGATGCTGAGGGAAAATACCAATGCACACATTTTAGACGTTCAGAACGAATTGTGTCACGAACTTTTCCTAAATTGGCGCTGACAGCAAAGCAAATATTAACAGCTTAACAGTTGATCAAACCAATAGTTTGATTGAACTTCTATAAATTATATAAAAATATTAAAAAAATGGCTGATTTTTTCGCTACTTACGCATCTTTAATTGTCTCTATGGTATTAGGGGCATTACTAGGATTATCGCTTTACTTACCGCTAATGACAGGACAATTGTCTTTAGCTAGTCCCGGATTTTATGCTTTAGGTGGATATATTGCCGCAATTTTATCCACAAAAGTTTTTACATCTAGCAGTAGTTTATTTCCCATTCCATTATTGTTATTAGAGATGTTGATTGCGGGTGTAATTTCTGGATTATTGGGTGTAATGGTGGGAATTCCGGCGTTACGCTTGCGAGGAATTTATTTAGCGATCGCAACTATCGCTTTTGTGGAAGTTCTACGTGTCATCTCCTTGAATCTAGATATTACAGGTGGTGCTGTCGGAATTTTTGGTATTCCTCAACCTTTCCAAACACAACTTGAATATTTATGGATTGCTCTGCCATTACTATTAATTAGTATGGTGCTACTTTATCGTTTAGAACGCATCCGCGTCGGCAGGGCTTTTATCGCTATCCGCGAAGATGAATTAGCTGCGGGTGCAATGGGAATTGCTCCCACTTATTACAAAGTTTTGGCGTTTACATTAGGGGCTATGCTTGCAGGGGTTGTAGGTGCAATTAGCGCTCACTTCCTCAATACCTGGAATGCTCGTCAAGGTACTTTTGATGCCAGCATTATATATTTAACTTTTGTTTTAATTGGTGGTTCGAGAACTTTTTTAGGCCCTGTAGTTGGAGGTATGGTATTTACAGCTTTACCAGAGATTCTGCGAAGCCTCGCTGATACTGGTGGTTTACCTAATTGGTTAGCACAGTTTTTGCGAGATGGTAGATTAATTATTTTTGGCTTTTTAATAGTAATAGGTACAATATTTTTCCCTCAAGGGCTAATTACTCCAGATGTTTTTCAAAGAAAAAAACGAACCGCCTTTCCTCCGGAACGCTAGGCGAACGCGAAGCGTCTCGTTGGCGCAGCCTCTCGTAGAGAAGATAAGCACGCAAAGGAATAAGAGTTTTAGAGAGTTATTGCGTAAGTTTTATATTCATAATAGTATGCAAAAATGTCACATAGTATTTCAGGAACCAATAACAGTATTGTTTTAGAAGCAAGAGCATTAACTCGCCGCTTTGGTGGTTTAGTGGCTGTAAATAATGTATCTTTTAGTGTCAAAAAACATGAAATTTTTGGACTGATTGGCCCTAATGGTGCTGGGAAAACAACACTGTTTAATTTAATTACTGCCTTCATACCACCTTCTAGCGGTAAATTAATTTATCAAGGTGCAGAAGTTTCTCAACTGCGTCCTCATCAAATTGCGGCTTTAGGTATCGCGCGTACCTTCCAAAATATCCGCTTGTTCGGAGAATTATCGGCATTAGAAAATGTGATAATTGCCCGACATTTACATACCAAAAGTAATATGATTACGGGTGTTTTGGGATTACCACCAGCGCCTCGTGAAGAATTGAAGACTAAGCAAAAAGCTTTCGATTTATTAAATTTGGTAGGATTAAGCGATCGCGCTGACGAAAAAGCCAAAAACTTTGCCTACGGCGATCAGCGTCGGCTAGAAATTGCCCGTGCTTTAGCATTACAACCGCAAATTTTACTTCTTGATGAACCGGCGGCGGGAATGAACCCCAATGAAAAGCAGCAATTGAGTGAATTTATCCGTAGCCTGCGCAATGACTTCAATTTGACGATCGTTTTGATTGAACACCATGTACCATTGGTTATGGGTTTGTGCGATCGCATTGCTGTGCTAGATTTTGGTCAATTAATTGCCTTGGGTGAACCATCTGTAGTCAGAAACGATCCGGCTGTAATTGAAGCTTATTTGGGCAATGAATAATATCTGATTATCTATCTGACAATGACAAAACCTGTTGTAATTCCTCAATATTATTTGCTGTTACAACGTTCCGTAAAATTATCTTCAAACGCTCTATATCATTAACTTCCGTGATTTGTGGCATTAACTGTAACCCGTTGTTGCCAAATTTTAACTCCAAATTAATTTCAATACTAGAAAGTATTCCTCGCAGCTCTCCGCGTGCTTCTCCGCGTGCTTCTCCGCGTGCTTCTCCGCGTGCTTCTCCGCGTGCTTCTCCGCGTGCTTCTCCGCGTGCTTCTCCGCGTGCTTCTCCGCGTGCTTCTCCTTCACGTAAAATTTCTTGATACCAAGGCGACTCACGTAACACAACCATATCCCACCTCATGATTTCTTGAACGAGTCCAGTTTCTAAAACAAATGTAGCAAAAAAAGCTAAGACCGTTTCCAGTTGGTTTAGTTGTTCATTAGCACGAAGAATTTGCAATGCTTCTCTAATAGTAGATTCATTTTCACCACCTTTGAGAATGGGTACAAACGGCAGTAAGGATGGTAAGGGTTGTTGAAAAGCAATATTGACATCAACTTCCCACAGGTTAATTACTCGATAATCTTGTATTGCCCGTAATCCAGCAATATTTGATGTAAAGCTTGTGGGTATTTCGTTGTTGCCAGTTTTAAGAATGTTAATGAGAACGGGGTATGTTGGCAAGTTATATTTTTCTTCCGCAAGTGCAGCGTATGCACGCATCCGACGTGGCATTTTGGATTGATAGCGTAATTGCAATTCATTAAGAAGCAGAAATTCTCCGTGTTGGGGACTGTTGACACGGATTAAAACATCACTTTCCCGGCTAATCCACTGAAATTCGCTAGTTAGAATTTCCCCGGCAACGATATCAGAAATCTGCGTCACCCATCTTACCCAATTGTCAGGTGCAAGGCTAATTAATTTTTTGGTGCTGACATCAGCAGATTTTGCCATCGGGGTGTAGATGCACTCAGAAAGTGAGATTTATCATAACTTGAAGTGTGACATATTTATCAGGTAAAACTTTATCTAACTTATCCCTCAGCAATGTTGCTACTGGCGATCGGTTAGTGCGATCGCACCTGTAATATTCCACCTCATGATTTGTTGCACTAAAGGCGATCGCACCTACAAATTCAGGTAAACAAAATTTGCACGAATTCGTCTAAAGAATTCACTGCGATCGCGCTATCCATTAAGCTTTCTAATCTTTCCACACTCTCGCCTTCAAGCCTTGCTTCCACTTCATGAGGAATTTCATCAAAACGTCGTCGCAATACTCGGATTAACTGCCGTTGTACACCCTGCTGAAGACCTAGCTGAATACCTCTTTGCTCAATTTCCTGATACCAAGGCGATTCTCGCAATACTGCCATATCCCACCTCATGATTTGTTGCACTAAAGGCGTGTCTAACACAAAGCTAGCAAAAAATGCCAGCAATGATTCTAATTGGTTCAACTGTTCATCTGCTCGTAGCGCCTGTAATGCGCGTTGCACAACTGATACCTCTCCCCCTCCTCGCAAGATTGGCACAAAGGGTAACAACGATGGTAATGGTTGCTCAAAGACTATTTCAGCATCGATTTCCCACAAATTGATCGTGCGATAATCTTGGATAGCACGTAATCCCAAAAATTCCTGCTCGTAACTACTGACAATAGTTAAGCTGGATGAAGGCGGTAAAATGTTGATTAGTACTGGGTAAGTTGGCAATCGATAGCGTTCTTGTGCTAAGGCAGCATAAGCTCTCATCCGTAGAGGCATCTGTGTTGTGTACCGTAGTTGTAGTTCATTGAGTACGAGAAAATCTCCGTGAGTGGCACTGTATGCTTTCACTAACACATCTGTTTCGCGGCTAATCCAGTGAAACTCAGAGCCGAGAATTTCTCTCGCCACCACTTCCGGACGCTGTGTTACCCACTTTACCCATGCATCGGGAGCTAAATTAATTAGTCCTTTGCTACCAATATCTGCTACTTTTGCCACTGGACGCTTGATATCTTTATCAGTAATTAATGGTACATCATAAAGATTACGGTATTATGGCGTTAGTTTGAAGTTGAAGCAATGTCTACCCACTGTTTTAAGAAATGTATGATTGATGTATCTTAGATTTTGAATCAACATTTCTGGATGTAAACCGCCGATGAAAGCCGATAGTAAACCAGACTATACAATTTTAGAAGTTCAAGAACTTGATGTTAATTATGGCGGCATCCAAGCTTTAAAAAAGATTAATTTAATTATTAAAAAAGGTGAGGTAGTTACTTTAATTGGTGCTAATGGTGCTGGAAAAACTACTACACTTCGCGCTATATCTAAAGTAGTTAATCCTAAGAGTGGCGTAATTATCTATAATGGACATAATATTACTCGTCGCCAAACTCACGAAGTTGTCCAACTTGGTATTGCCCATTGTCCTGAAGGACGTAGAGTATTAGCGCGGCAAACTGTATTTGATAATTTACTTTTGGGTGCTTATATTCGTTCCAATCAAGCCGAGATTAAAGCAGACATTCAGCGCCAATTTGAGCTATTTCCCCGCTTGTCACAAAGACGCAATCAACTAGCAGGAACCCTCAGTGGTGGCGAACAACAAATGTTAGCGATCGCTCGCGCTGTCATGAGTAAACCACAACTGTTACTTTTAGACGAGCCTAGCTTGGGTTTAGCACCTGCGATCGTCCGGGAAATCTTTTCTATTATTGAAAATCTTCGGGCTACAGGCGTGACTATTTTGTTAGTTGAACAAAACGCAAATTTGGCGCTGCAAATTGCCGATCGCGGTTATGTTTTAGAAGCTGGTTCTATTACCTTAACAGGGGCAGCATCAGAATTGATTAGTGATGAGCGGGTTAAAAAAGCTTATTTAGGGTAAATATTAAACTTCTTGTAAAACTAGGGAAAAGGGTAAGGGGAAAAGGGTAAAGGAACAATAAAAAACCTTTTCCCGCCTCTTGCAAAAATGACTTTTGCAAGAGGTCTATTATTCTGACTCTTGAATTCTTACCTGAATTCTTCTTCAATTCCTTCCTCATTGTTGTAACACCGAGAGAGTACCTTCTAGAATCACACCCAGTGGTGCAGTTAGTTCGCGAAGTAGACGTTCATCATTGGCATCAAAGGGGTTTCCTCCTAGTTTGTTGGTCAACACAACCACTGCAAACACTTGGTTTTTAGTATTGAACATGGGTAAGCAAAGAATATTACAAGTATGATATCCAGTTGCTCGATCGATTTCTTTATAGAACTGAGGATTTTGCTGAACATCAGTTATATTTACACTCTCACCAGTTGTGGCAACATAACCGCTAATACTAGCATTCATCGGCAGGAAAATTTCTACCGCTTCTTCATTTTCACTCCGAGAAACCTTAGACCAAAGCTGGTTTTTTTCCCGATCGACCACAAAGATAGTTGCTCGATCCGCACCCATAATTTGGGCAATTTTCCAGGCTAACGCCCTAATCACTTCCTCAATATTTGCTTTTAGCATTTGCTCGCTGAGAATATTCATTGCTTGCAAAACTTGTTCAAATTCTTCTTTGAGCTTCTGAAGCAAACTCAAAAACTGAGGGATTGTTAATTCTTCGAGCGTGCGGCTCAATTCCTCTTTTTTCGCTTTCACTAATGAGGTGGTTGTACTCTCAATGTCTAGAATTGCTTGCTCTGTCGGCGAGGCTAAACGGCCATCTTCTAGATGAACGATGCGATCGGCAATATCTAAAATTCGGTTGTCATGGGTTACTAGCAAAATGGTACAATTTTGCTGCTTTGCCAGTTTTTGCATTAGTTCCACCACATCTCGACCGCTGGCTTTGTCTAGTGCTGCTGTTGGTTCATCAGCCAAAATCAGTTGGGGTCGATTTACCAAAGCTCGTGCGATCGCTACTCGTTGTTTTTGTCCGCCCGATAACTGGTGTGGATAAGAATGAATCCGCTTTTGCAGTCCCACTTGCTCTAATATTGCTTGCGATCGCTCTTGTGCTTCTTCCATTGCGATCGCATCATTCAGCACCAAAGACATTTGCACGTTTTGGTTTGCGGTTAGGGAACCTAACAAATTATGAGCTTGGAAAATGAACCCTATCTGCTTGCGGACATTTTCTAGCAACCGATTGCTGGCTTTGCTTAACTCGTGTCCTAGTACCTGAAGGCTACCTTCTTGAACGGAACGCAATCCCCCAATTAAAGTCAGCAGTGTTGTCTTTCCAGACCCAGAAGGCCCGGACATAATCACAATTTCTCCAGGATAAATTTTCAGGGAAATATCAAATAATATTTGTTTGCGTAATTGACCCTTGCCATAATAATGATTGAGGTTTTCAATGACAATAATTGGTTCGGTAGACATCAGTTTATATCAACATCTATTCAAAATTTTTATTAATAAATATCGGCAGGATCTATTTTTTTAAGTTTTCTGCTGGCAATCAGTCCAGAAATAACACACATTAAAACCGTTAAAAATAGCACGAGGCTGATAACGTTCAAATCCATTTCTAATTGCAGCCCTGTAGCCGTAGAAATTAATTGATAAAAAATAGAACTTAAGCACAAGCCCGGAAAAAAACCAAAAAATGAAAGAATTATCGATTGCAGAAAAACAATACTGACAAGATAAAAATTAGAATAACCAATAGCTTTTAAAGTGCCATATTGAGGTAGATTATCTGCAACATTACTATAGATAATGTTGTAAACAACGACAATACCAACCACAAAACCGATGATTGTTCCTAGTCCAAAAATAGCCCCAATGCCAGATGCTTGCATCCAATAATTTAGTTCTTTGGCAATAAAATGTTGTTTGGTGTAAACAACTATATCAGATGGTAAAGCTTGATTTAAAAACTTTTCTAGGCGATCGCTATTCGTTCCTGGCGTCACTTTGATGAGACCAATATCAACGTCGTTGAGCGATGAACGAAGCTTGGAATCAATGCCAGAAGGTCTAGTTGCAAAGATTCTCAGAAAATTAAGATCGCTGATAATTAAATTACCATCAGTTACAAAGTCAGCACCCAGTTCAAACGTGCCAATTATTTTGATGTTTACACCAGAAAGCTCAGTCGTCACACCCGGTTGCATAGAACCATAATCTTTGCGAGACCTGCTATCGGTCAATACAGTGTTGGGCATTTTGAGAACGGATTCAGCGGCTTGAATCTCAGGCAAAAGAAAAACAGGATCGTCTAAGTTAAATCCCAGTACTCGGATAGACCTTTCCTCAGCAGTTCCAGAACGTCTCCAACTACCGAGAGTGATATAAAGAGGATAAGCGGCGGCAACGCCCTCAAATTGTCTAGCTTGATATAATCGAGTTCGATTAAAGGTTTCGTCAATAACGGTAACATAGCGTCGCTGACTGAGCATGATTAAATCAGCATTTAATACCTGAATAAACGCAACGTTACTATTCAACATTGCATTCTGAAATCCGAGTTGGGAAAACATCAGAAAAACTGCAAAGGCGATCGCAGCTAATGCTGTGACAAACTGCGATCGGCGCTGGAGCAGGTTGCGCCAAGCAAGGGAAAACTTAAAAAGGACAACTCGAACCTTTTTCCTAGAAAACATCAGCGGGATCTGCAACTAATACTTTGCGAGCAACAATAAGTCCAGACGCACTACATGTCAGAATCGTCAAGCCAAATACTAATAACATCCGGCTAACAGTCATGGCGACTGGTAGTCTTGTAGAAATAAAAATGGCATGGTACATACCCAAAGCCAGAAGACAACCGGGAATAAACCCCAGCGCCGCCAGCACAACCGCTTCTTGGACAACGACTGTCAACAAACGCAGATTAGTATATCCAATGGCTTTTAAAGTTGCGTATTCGTGCAAGCGTTCAGTGACATCAGAACTCAGGACTTGATAGACAATGACAGTCCCAACTAAAAAAGCCATGACAACGGCAACACCAATGATATAACCGAGCGAAGAAGATTTAACCCAAAATTCCTGCTCTCTGGCCATGGCTTCCTGGCGATCGAACACCTTAATCGTTGCCGGCATGATTTGGCGTAAGCGTTGTACGACTTCATCAACGTTTACACCTGGCTCAACCTTCAGCAGCCCCAGACTCACATCATTTAGCGATCGCCCCGGATTGAGACGAATAAAATTTCCATCGCTCACAATCACAGTGCCATCAGCCCGGATAGTGTTATTTAAGCTAAACAACCCCACAATCTCAACTTGTCGCCTGCTCAGTTCAGTTTTCAGACCTACTTCTCTCGGGCCAAATTCGGAGCGTGAAAAGCGATTCATTAGCAAGGTATCTTCGCGTTGCAGGTCTTGTAAATACGGATAAACTTCTGGCACGCGCAACACACGATCTCGATAATTAAACCCCAAAACCAAAAGCGCTCGTATTCGCGTCGTTTCTACATTGCGCCACGAGCCAAATGACAGGTATAGCGGTTTAGCAGCAGCAACGCCATTCATCCCTCCCGCCTGATACAAATAACGTCGGGGAAAGGGTGGAACATTGGTAGACTCTGGCGACTTGGATGAAATCAACACAATGTCAAAATCGAGGCTGTCATAGAGGAGCGTCGCTCCCTTCATCACTCCGCCAAAGAGTCCAAGTTGCATAAATATTAAGGAAACCGCAAAGCTGATGGCTGAAACTCCCACGCTTAAGCGAGCTTTACTCTGCATTAAGTTGCGCCATGCCAACGGGGGCCCTTTCCAGTGTTTGCGGTGCTGACGTTTAGTCACATTCCCTGACTCCTGATGATTTATACCAATTCGTAATACTCGCCAAGGGCGAGAAGCAAGCTACGTAATTCGTAATTCGTAATTAAGAAAGCTAGACTGAATCTATGTTTAGGGGTTTGAATGTGTTGCCTCATTTTAGAGAATTGGTATTAGACATCTTTAAATTTCTTAAAGTCCAAGCCTCCTGTTCCCTGTTTTCTTTTGAAAAACCTTTAGCGAATTAATTTAAATCAATCTCGGTATCTACTTGCAGATTACTTAGATTGGAGGCAAGTTCGCTTCGATCTAAGCGGATTTTCACTTCTACTACTCGGACATCTGATTTTGCTGTCGGATCGTCCCCAATAATGTCGTTTTTGAACACCAGTTGACCAATTTTGGCGACAGTGCCAGTCATTTTTTCTTCAAAAACCGGACTGGTAATCGTTGCTCGCTGTCCGACTTTAATCAACTTAACGTCTGTTTCAAAAACCTCTGCCACTACATACATATTACGTGTGTTGCCTAGAGCCAGAAGCCCGCGATCGGAAATCACTTCTCCAGCCTGGGTGTAAATCTTCAGGACTTGGCCGTTTTTGGGCGCACGGATAATAGTTTGCTCTAACTGTGCTTGGGCCAGTTTTAAATTTTGGATGGCTGAAGTCAACCCACTATGGCTAGCGACTCGCTTTAAATTCATCTCTGAGCGTTTGAGGTTCTCTTGAGCTACTTTGATATCTTCTGTGCGGGTCGTGGTTAATTGATCTAACTTGGCTCTGGCTTGACTTAAATTCTCTTGGGTTTGTACAACCAGTAACTTCCTAATCTCATAATCTTCTTTAGGAACTGCACCTTCAGCATAAAGTTTTGCATAGCGATCGCGTATGATAATTGCTTGATCTAACTCTGCTTGCGATCGGCGAACAGCAGCCTGTTGAGAGCTAATTTCTTGCAAACGAGGAGTAGAAATCTGACCAATCTGTGCTTGTGCCTGACCAATCTCAATTTTATTCAGGGAGCTATCTGTTTGTATCTGTTTTTGCACCTCCTCTAACTGGCTAGCAACCAAATTTCGTTTAGCCAGCATTTCTTGGTGACTTTTGAGATAAGCCAAAACTTGTCCGGCTTTAACCCAATCACCCTCAGAAACTTTTAATTTATCGATCTGCGCCCCCACTGGAACTGCAACTTTGGTAATTTCCCCTTCTGGTTCCAACCGCCCCAATGCCAAGACTTTTGTTTTTTCAGGGGGCAACGATAACGAAGATGACGAGGCGTTGTTGGCGGCTGACTGGCTAGATACTTTAGACAGGAAAATGTATCCAGCCCCGATACTTAAGGCAAGTAGACCAGCAAAGATACTAAGATTGCGAGCAGTAACAGTAGGGGTCACGTCGATTTTGGATTTTGGATTTACAATTTTGGATTAACCTCTTTTTTAAAGAAGAGGCTTCAATGATGATTTTTTGAAATATTCTCCATAAATGGAGAAGCTTGAAACCTTTTTTAGATTTTAGATTTTGAGTTTAATCCTTGCATCATTGCATCTAAAATTGTCTCGGTCATAAGTAGTCAAAGTTACCAGTTCTTATTCGTTCTTCAAGTTCAGCCCCGATCGCTGAATTTCGCTTTTAAGTTCGTCTAGAGATTGCTTGAGATTCCGAATTTCTTCAGATGTCTGTTCTTGAACTCCCCGTATTTGTTCTTCGGTAGTCATTACAATCCCAGCTTCTTGTTCCTGGAGCATTTCTTGTAAAAAGATGCTGAGAATTCCTCTAATCGGTTGCCACAACTGATGCCACCGTTTTTTGTCTTCTTCTAGCAGTTGAATGTAGGTATCGAAGCTGTGAGGGAAAGGAACACCTCCCATAAATTCTGCCGCTCCCCCAAAATTCAGAGAGACACCGTGATTTCCCAGTCCGATTACGTGGTGAACTTCTCCCACATGTTCGTAATTGCCTAAGTAAAGTTCCCCCAATCTCAAGCCATTGCCAGCAACCATACTTAAAGGGAAAGGAAGGCTAAAAGGTACTAGAGTAAACAGATCCAGTTGATTTTCGACGCGGTAACTAAATCCTTCTCCTAATTGTTCGTTGTAGTAATTGGCAAAATGCCGATTGCCAACTTTCACAGATCCAAAGGTGTATACTTTGACTCGTAAAGCTGACTCTCCCAAAGAACTAAAACGGCGTTTTAAGAACAGAGCGCCGAGTTGAGCTAAACCACCGCCTAAACTATGACCGCCTACGCAAACCTCAAGGCGGCTGGCGTTTTTAGGTATCTTAGATATAGAATTCAAGCTAGCGCCAGCCCTGCGACTATTCGATAACTCACTCATTTCTCTAGAGATATCTTCAAAGTTCAACAGTTCATCGCGGGCAAAACTCCAGGCTCGATTCAGGTTGCCGATCGCATCATAAGAGAAAACTTCCGAAATTAGTTTTTTTAATCGCCGCTCAAAGGCCAGTCCGAATCGGATTCCTCCAGCCGCAGCGATGGCATGGGCAATAGCAATTTGTTTGCCAGAATTCAAGGTTTGAAATATCTCAAAATCTTGAGCATTAATTTGACCTAAGAGAACCTGAAAAAAGGCAGCAAGTTCATCTTTGACGGCTTCAAATCCTTCAAAAAATCCCCGTGCAACTTTGACTCGCGTATCTGGTAAAGAACCATAGTTAATTAATGACCAATTGAGATCGGTCAAAATATCCGTTAATTCAATTTGACCGCGATCGGTAACAATAGAGCCTCGAAAAATCACCGCAAATTGATTACTTCCTTCCCGTTTAAAAATGAAACCTCGGATATTAGTTTCATTATTATGCAAGCTATGAACTAATTTCCAGCCCTCATTCTTATACAGAGAGTTATAAATATCTTGGACTTCGGCATCTTCAACAGAGCCTCCCCCAACTTGAAATATTTCATAACTTCGTTTGGAGAACTTAGCCATTAAAATCGCTTCATCAAAGCTAAAACCACTGCGAAGCTTTAAAGGTATACTCATAAGAAGTAGGTCGGTGTGAATATTGATTATTGGAATTGGGCAGAAGGTAAAAGGGTTTAAGCCTATTTTATTTTTTTTACATAGTTTGGTTTTTTGAAGCCGTTCTAGTTATTTGCTTGATTTTTTATCCTCTGAATATAGATAGAGACTTGATTAGGATAATATCAGTTAGTACTGTTTTATAACTATCAGTAATAAAATTGGATATTTTTGTTATTATTTCTTTTTATAAATTTACTGATAGTATTATCAAGCTAATATAATCCTGCCAGGAAAGAACAAATCTACAATAGACCTCTTGCACTCTTGTGGGAAAAGGGGAAAGGTTAAAGGGGAAAGGTTTTTTTATTCCTTTTTCCTTTCCCCCAAACCCAATTCCCTACTTCTGCAAGAAGTCTAATACCTCCACCTTTTGAACCTGGACGCGATCGAGACAAGCTTTTAGCTTTTCGGCAAGTACTTCTACATGGGGCGGGAGAACTAAATTCAGATGGTTTCCCGGAATTTGATGAATCTCAACTCCGCCGATCGCTAGATCGCCCCAGCCAAGGGTTGCGTCTTGGGGATTTTTTCCAGTTTGTTTGCTTGTCCGAAAGAGAGTAACTTTACCTGGATAAGGCTGCGGCTTGTATTTGAGGAGGGCTGAGTTATTAGCTTGCATGACTTGGAATAGCCGTCGCGCAGCTGGTTGGAAAAGCTTACTCAGCCTAGACTGGTGGGCGACAACCTTAGCTATACTTCCTGGCTCAACCAAAAAATGCAATGGCTTCGAGGTCTTAGTTCCAATCTGTTGGGTGAGTTGTCGTTCTTCGACAGCAGTCAGAAAATGGTCTACTGTCTCATCCAGATAAGGGCCAAGATTGCGAAGCACGGAATTCACCAGAAATTTAGCCATCTGGAAGAAATTCTGAGTGCGATTGTCGCAAAAGGCGGGAGTATCAATCAGTGCCAGTAAGACAATGGTCTGTCCTGCTTGCTGTAACTGTTGGGCCATTTCAAATGCCACCAGCGCCCCAAAAGACCAACCTCCTAAACAATAGGGGCCTTCTGGCTGCACCTGTTGGATACCGTGGATATACTCAGCAGCAATGTCTTCTATACAATCTTTTGATTTGCCTTCGCCAGTAATCCCGGCAGATTGTAGCCCATAGAAAGGTTGTTCTTGACCCAATAACTCTGCCAGATCGGAATAAACAGAAGCGACACCCATCACCGGATGAATGCAGAAAAAGGGTAGCTTTTCGCCTTGCTGCTGAGAATTTACTCCAGTCAATTGTCTGAGAATTTGAGCAGCGAGATTTGCAATGGTCACACCTTCGAGAAACTTGACCACAGGAACATTGACTTCTAGATCGACTTCGATTTGATGTTTAATCTCGATCGCAGTCAAGGAATCGAGGCCTAGCTGATGCAAGGGTTGTTGGGGATGGAGTTTTGCCAAGTCAACTTTCAGTCCCCTGGCTAGTTTTGCTTGAATGTAAGACTCTAAGTGCTGCTGTCTTTGGGTGGGAGCGATCGCTAATAGTTCTGCTGCTGTGAGTTTATATTCGCTATCTCCACCATCCCATTCGGGCAAGATGTCAGCAGCAATGATATCTAAACTACCTGTTTGAAATCCATTGCGGCAAGCAGTACGGGAAATCTTACCACTTGAAGTTTTGGGAATGCTAGCAGTCTTGAGCAGCAACACTGCATAAACTGATAACTCATGAACCTGTGATACTGCTTGGCGAATTGCCGCGATCGCTTCCTCGGCATTCAGCTTTCTTAAGTAGGTGCGCTCGATTTCTTGAGCAACGACGATTCTTTCTTCTCCTTCTACCTCAATGGCAAACACTGCTCCACAGCCTTGTCGGAGAGCCGAATAACTTTCCTGCACCGTCAGTTCAATGTCTTGAGGATAGTAATTGCGACCTCGAATCACAATTAAATCCTTGAGTCGCCCGGTAACAAATAATTCACCATTATGTAGAAATCCCAGGTCGCCCGTTCGCAGAAACGAACCCCCGCCTGTATCGTCTAAACAGGCATAGAATGTTTCTTGCGTTTCTTGGGGTTTCTGCCAGTACCCTTGAGCAATACTCGCTCCTGTAACCCAAATTTCTCCAACTGCACCATCTGGACATCTCTGGAAAGATTGTGGATTGACGATCGCAATTGTTTGACCTAACCCCGTCCTACCTTGCCCAACAATCTTGATACTATGCTGCTGTTGCTCTGCACACAGCACAACTTGGTTTTGTTTGAGAGCAGCACTTTCTACATTACACACCGTTGGGTAGCACTCTTTTATTCCCCCGGAAATCAACAATGTGCCTTCAGCCATCCCATAGCAAGGATAAAAAGCTTCAGGGCGAAACCCGTAAGGCTCAAACTTGGCAACAAATCGCTCTAGGGTCTGGGCACGAACTGGTTCGGCACCATTGAAAGCAACTTTCCAACTGCTCAGGTCAAGATCCACTAATTGTTCTGGCTGAATTTTCTGCACGCACAAATCATAGGCAAAATTCGGCCCGCCGCTAATCGTCGCTTGATAGCGGGAAATCGCTTCTAACCAACGGTATGGCTTTTGCAAAAACGCAACAGGCGACATCAAAATTATTGAAGAACCGACGTAAAGGGGTTGGAGGATGCCCCCGATTAAGCCCATATCATGATAAGGGGGCAGCCAGGATACGCCTAATTCGTTGGCAGTGGTTTGGAAAAATTGATGAATCAGTTCTAAATTGTGCAGTAAGTTGCCATGACTGACCATAACCCCCTTGGGTGTCCCGGTTGAGCCAGAGGTGTATTGCAGAAATGCGATCGCGTTTGCATCGATTACGGGTTCGCGCCATAACTCTGCTTGCTGATTATTGATGGTGTCGGTAGTTAAAATCTGTTTTGTAGCCAGGTCTGGATGGTGGTTAAATTGAGTAGCGATCGTGGTCAGTAAGGAGGTTGTAGTCAGGGCAACCTTAGCCTGGGCATCTGCTATAATTGCCATCAGTCTGGAGATGGACTGATTTTGTCGAGGCGGATAAGCAGGAACGGCGATCGTACCAGCATATAAGCAGCCAAAGAAGGCGGTAATGAAATCAAGACCAGGCGGGTAGAGAAGCAGGACACGCTCATGCTTGGCACTGACAGTTTGCAATTGCGCCGCGATCGCTCGTGCCGATAGATCCAGTTCTCGATATGTGAGACTAATTACTTCCTGTTCTCCATCCAGCACAAAACTATAAGCGAGGCGATCGGGCTGTTGTTCGGCGCGACAACGCGTCAGTTCTACTAAATTTTTGACTGACAAACTGGATGTTAACAATTCATTGAATACCATATTCAGCCCTCTTCAAAACCCGATCTGCTTTTGCTTGTACTCGTCTCAATACCGAACTGAGGCTAAAGTGTTAACTCCTCTATTTCCTCAACAAAATTAGCAATCTGAATAGTTGGGATCAAATTTTTCAAAATTAATTGTTCGTGGCAAGCTTGAGCTAATTCCGCAATGCTAGGACTAGCAATAAACTGTTCGATTGGCAGTTCAATCTTTAAATTGGTGACAATGCGATTTCTCAAACTCACAGCCATCAGAGAATCGATGCCCATACTATTAAGTGGCTTTTGGACATCAACTTGAACAGCTTCACACTCTAAGGCTTGGACAATTTGTGCTTGAATGTAAGTGCTTAATAAATCGGTGCGTTGGCTATTTACCGCTACTGACCATTGCTCTACAATATCAATCTGTTCGGCAATCTGAGAGCCAACCGCACTAGAGGCTTCAACAGTATTAGATCCTAATCTATCTTGCCGTGAGGCTTCTGATTCCTGCCAGTAACGCTGTCGTTGCCACGGATAGGACGGCAAACGCACAAAAGAACCACCATGAGGATAAAGAGCATTCCAATCAATGGAATCTTCTAGGGTATAGCGCTCTGCTAAGGAATTCAACATTTGAGCGCATTCAGTACCAGGATTTTCCTCTACTCTACTGTTTTTATGTTGTTCTACATAGCCGGAAAACATCGAGGGGCGGTTTTCTTGTGCGAGAAAAGCCATTAAATGCTCGGCAAGTTGTTTTTTGGAATCAACCACCATTGCCAAACGGTGGGAGTGATGGCTACGGCGCAAACTAGCTGTGTAGCAAATGTCTGCCAAGGAAATTCCGGCGTTAGAATGCTCGGTTAAAAACTCAATATAAGCTTTAGCAAAGGCTTTGAGAGCCTCTGGGCTACGAGCTGACATTAAAAAAATTTGTGGTTGGTTAGCGATCGCAGTATCAATTGGCAAGGATCTTGGCTGACCAATCTCTACACCTTGCAGAATCACATGAACATTCGTGCCTCCCAGACCAAACCCATTCACACTGACGATTGGTGGTTGATTATCCTTATTCGTTAGTGGTTCTAAGGATTGTGCCACGCGCAACCGTAGTTCTTGCCAAGGAATTTTGGGATTGGGGGTTTGAAAATGCAGATTGGGTGGAATCTGACGATGGCTAACTGCTAGCGCTGCTTTAATCAGTCCGCCAATGCCAGCAGCCGCTTCCATGTGTCCAATATTTGTTTTCACAGATCCGATAGCGCATTCATTGCCCAAAGCGCGATCGCTGCCGATCGCAGCCCCGATCGCTTTGGCTTCAATCTCATCCCCCATCGGCGAACTGGAGCCTTGAGTTTCTACATACTGCACCTGCTGAGGGAGAATTCCTGCCCGCTGATAGGCTTTTTGCATCACTGCCTGCTGCGCCAAAACTTCGGGGGCTGTAAAACTGCTGCCGCGACCGTTTTGATTGACAGCACTGCTGCGGATCGTTGCATAAATAGGATCGCCGTCAGCTAGAGCATGGGACAGTGGCTTGAGGACAACAACCCCCACCCCTTCAGCCCGCACAAAACCATCTGCTGCGGCATCAAAACTCTTGCAACGACCATCCGCAGACAGTAAAAATGCCTTACTCATGGCGATGCTGACTTCTGGTTTGAAGATGACATTGACCCCACCTGCTAGGGCAAGGCTACATTCCCCATTCCAGAGACTAGAGCAGGCAAGGTGAACAGCGACTAATGACGAGGCACAGCCAGCGTCAATCGGCAGACTGGGGCCTGTGAAGTCAAAGCAGTAGGAAATGCGATTAGGTACCAAGTTGAGGTTTGAGCTAACTATAGTGTGGGCATTAATTGCATCGCGATCGCGCTCCCCCAATTGAATGTAATTGTAATCCCGGTTAAGTACCCCAATAAAAACCCCGGTATCGCTGCCAGCTAGATGTGCCGGCACAAGTCCTGCATCCTCTAGCGCCTCCCACGTTGTTTCTAACAAGAGTCGTTGTTGGGGGTCAATCCGAGCCGCTTCCGCACCAGAAATCCCAAAGAATTTGGCATCAAACTGGTCTATTTGGTCGAGAAACCCACCCCAGCGGCTATACATCTTACCTGGTTCTACCGGATCGGGATGATAAAATTTGTTAACGTTCCAGCGATCGCCAGGTATTTCGGTAATTGCATCCCTGCCATTTTGCAACAGGTTCCAGAAGCTACCTGGGCTTTGGACACCTCCAGGAAAGCGACAACCAATACCAACGATCGCGATCGGTTCTTGATTCATATCCTACTCACTCGCCGATGAATTTCAGGCAAAAGCTGAACGCCAGATTCAAAATCAATCGCTCTAGCACCCAAGTAAAACACGTACATTGTCGTCAGCCAGTTGGTAAATTCCTGCTTAGAACCTAAGTGCCGCTCCATATTCAGCATAATCCAGCCCATCTGCGACCAAGTTTGGTAACAGGTTGAGCAATCGGGATGTTCGCTGGTGCAGCATGTCCTGGTTGATTTGCCATCAGGATTGTAAGCGCGAAAGTGAAGATTATAGGGTTTACCATTTTGGAATCGGACTGCATTCTCTGGGCGATTTTCACTAATGCAAGGACAGACATCATAGCCCCAGGTTTCATCGTACATTTGCCCTGTAGTAAATACTTGATTCATGTACGAGGTCATCAAGATGCGATCGGGATAGCGGGCAATCATCCGGTCGATTTCATGACGCACATCTGCAAACCCTTGTTGATTATCATAAACACCTCCTAACCCTGCCTTATCCCCGTAAAAGTTAAACATTACGTAATTACCGTTTTGGACACATTTTTCAACAACCCGTTCAATTTCATGGGCGTTACCAGCGGTCGTTGTGTAGTACCAAAAGGCTCGACGATCGTCTTTGTAATTTTTGAGAGCCTTGCTGAAAACATCTAACTTACCTCCTCCCCGCAGCTTTTTATCGGTTTCGCTATCTCCCCAAAGCGAAACACTAATAGCTGTATTTTCAAATCCCTCATAAGGAATTTTGATCGCCCCGTTTGTGACAACAATCATCCAAAAATTTTGCGCCAGCTTTCGCAATCGATCCAGCATTAAGGTAGGCTCACCCCCAACTGCCGTAATGTAGTTAGTGCCTCTAGCTTTTTCTCGTGCAATTAAAGCCTCAAATTCAGCATCGTCTTTGGGTGCTGCATTTTGATCCAGGTCATCGGTAAAAAAACAACAACCCTCACACCGCAAATTACATAGATGAGTTAAGTCTACAGAGATTCCTTTAATAGCGCCCGCTTTTCTAATCTGTGCGAACAGGTGATACAGAAAGGGGTCTTCTAAATACTCCATTAAAGGATCTTGTACCTCGGTTTCTATTACTTGAGTAGCCATAGCAATTTATTTCCTTTGCATCAAACTGACTAATATATAGGATTCCTATTTGATTTTTGAACAAGACTCAGTACGTATCTATCCCTTTTTTCTGTACCCTATACCCTGTTAAGAGTTCCCTCTCCACGCAAGAAAATTCTCCGAATCAAACGGGATTCCTATAGAAAGAAATTGATCCTGGGTGATTAACAATTTACTCGTCGATGAATTTCTGGCAAAAGTTGCACGCCGGATTCAAAGTCAACCATGCGGCACATCAGGTAAAACAGGTATGTCGTAGTCAGCCAGTTAGTAAATTCTTGTTTGGAGGCGAGATGTCGTTCTAGATTAATCATGATCCAACCAACCTGCGCCCAAGTTTGGTAACAGGTTGAGCAATCTTGATTATCACCTGTGCAACAACGCCGAGTTGATTTCAGATCGGGATTGTAAGCGCGATAATGGGGGTTATAACGTTTACCATTTTTAATCCGGTTTCGATTAATTTCATGATCTACAGTGAGACTGGTGCAAACTTCATAACCCCAAGTTTCATCGTAAAGTTGCTGTGTGGTAAACACGCTGCTCATGTACGAAGTCATTAAAATTTTGTCAGGGTAGCGGGCGATCGCTTTATCAATTTCACGTCGCACATCTGCAAACCCCTGGTTATGATCGTAAACTCCTCCTAAGTCCATGCGATCGCTGTAAAAGTTAAACAAGACACGATTACCGTTGGCTACGCACTGCTCGACAACGCTAGCGATTTCATGGGCGTTACCCGGTGTGGTAGTGTAATGCCAAATAGCACGCGGATCGTCTTTGTAATTTTTTAAAGCTTTGCTGAAAACATCAAGTTTACCACCCCCTCGGAGTGTCTTGTCAGTTTCACGATCGCCCCAAAGAGAGATCGCGATCGGCATTGTTTCAAATCCCTCATAGGGGATTTTGATCAGGGCGTTGGTAACAACCATTAACCGAAAATTCTGGTAAAGCTTCTGCAATCGCTCTAGCATCAGGCTGGGTTCTCCCCCAACCACTGTAATAAAATTTGTTCCTCTGCCCTTTTCGCGAGCAATAAATGTATCAAATTCGGCTTCATCTTTGGGTGCTTTGAATTGATCCAATTCATCTAAAAAGAAATAGCATCCCTGACACCGAAGATTGCACGCATGAGTTAAATCAACTGATATCCCTCTAATTTGTTCAGCTTTTCTGATTTGTTTAAAAAGGTGATTTAAAAACGGATCTTCCAAGTATTCCATTAATGAATCTTGGACATCAGACTCGACAACTTGAGTAACCATTTTCACCTGCTTTTGGAAAAAGAACGGGGACTGCAATACCGTTTGGTTAACGTGAGTTCGACAGACCTTTCCCGGACAGCCTCTCTCGCCTTTTAAAAGAGGGAGGAGTAACGAGTCAGGAGGGTTTTTGCTCCCCTCTCCTGGTAGGAGAGGTCAAAATAGCACTCGTCGAACTCACTGGTTAAGGTTTTTTGATGAAAGTTATAGATTACAAAGACGCGATTTATCGCCGTCTATACGAAGGATCGATCGTTGTTGTACAGACAGCGATTTATCGCTTCTTGTACCTTAGAACAATATTGACTGGGGAATTTTTATGGCGTAACTTTAACTTCTTGAGAAGCTTCATCTTTAAACTTGGCGAACAATTCCACCAAATCATCGATTGTCTTAAAGCTAGAAACTTCTGTTCTGGGAATTTTTATTTTGAGTTCTCGCATACAAGCAGAAACAATTTCTACGCCGTCAAGACTACTGGCTCCATATTCTCCGATGGTTTTATGTGGATCTATTTCAACATTTTCCAGTCCATCTATGTTGAGCTTAATATGTTTAATTACGACATTTAATACTTGCTCTCGATCCATGATGTCTTGTCTCCTATATTGAAAATCAAAAAACAAAATCTAGGCTAAATAAGCCGCTTCGATGTGTGCTAATGTCCCTGGAACGCCAAAACAGATTTTGTGCATTAGGTGTTCGCGGGACAATGCTGCTTGGAGAGCTTGACGCCGGGGTAATGACAAGGTGTCTTTTACCATCTCCAAAACATGTCTGGGTTTTTCGGCAATTCTTCTTGCCATATCCAAGGCTAAAGTCATAACTTCCTCAGTTGGAACTATGTAGTTAAATAAACCTCGTCCCTTGAGTTCTTTGCCTTTGTAGAGCTTGGCGGTAAGGAGCATCTCGCTAGCAAAGTGATGTCCAACCATTGCAGGTAAGACAGATAAGATACCCATTCCGGGGGTAAATCCCAAATCTGTAAAATTAACTCCGTACCGACTGTTTTCGGATGCGATCGCCATATCGCAGTAGAGCGCTAACGCTATGCCACCTCCCACAGCATGACCTTGCAAAGCTGCAATAATTGGTACGGGAAAGCTGAGTAGTTGGTTGGGAAGTGATAAATCTTTGACATCTGCATTGCCACTCACAACTTGTTTGATGGTGTCCAAGCTGGCTCCGGCACAGAAGACATCCGATCGCCCACTCAAAATCAAGACTTTCAGGCTCGGTTCTGTCGCGAGATGAGTCAGGGTTGTCATCAATTCATCACATAGTTCTTCGCTCAAACGATTTTCGTTTTCAGGGTCATCGATTTGCAGTTGGAAGATACCGTCTTCTAGATTGGCCAGCAAAACTTTAGACATGGGTTTTTCCCCTGTACTTTTGAAACCAAGGTGGCGAGAATCCCTCGGTGAAACTTTGAATTCCTTCTAAGACCTCCGGTTGTGCTAACCATGAAACAAGTTGATTCAGGGCAATATTGGTTTGTCGCTGTAAATCTGACCCATAGAGTTGTTCAAAATATTGTTTACTGGCAGCGATCGCTTCTGGAGAAGAACGAAATAGCCGTTGTAATTGTCGGTTCAAGGTGGTAGCCATGCCTTCAGTCGCCACTTCATCGACTAACCCAAATGCCTTGGCTTCTAGGCTGTCAATACCCCTACTGCTGAGGGTTAAATAATTGAGCTGTGCTATGGTCAGACGACGCAGTAAGAAGGGTGCAATCAGAGCTGGAATCATGCCAATGATGACTTCTGGCAACATAAATATTACGTTCTCGTTGGCAATAACGAGATCGCAAGCCGCAACTAAACCCAGTCCTCCACCTGTAACATTACCTTCAACACAGGCGATTACAGGCAAGTGGGAATGACAAATCAGTTGCAGACAATTTATAAAGGCTTGAAACAGTTCTATTTGAGGTCTTCCTCCCTGCTGTAATATCCATTCCAAATCAAGTCCTTTGCAGAAGTCAGTTTCCTCAGCCCGAAGCACGATCGCCCGACAAGATGAATCAGCGATCGCAGCTTGTAATGCTTGAGTGAGTTGATTAATTAGGGATGGATTGAGCGCATTACCTGTTTGGGGTTGCACCAAGGCAATCTGGGCAACTCCTGAATCGATTTTATAGCGAACGGCCTCTACAACTAACTCCATTTATATTGCCTATAGTAATTTTCAACATTGCTTAACACAAGTAAACCTCGGCCTCGATAGCGTTTTTCATAGCGTTCATCTAAATAGTTTTCTAAGTTAAAGTCTCGGCGATCGCTATATTTTTCACGCGTCAATTCACTAGCTTCATAATCTGCAACGGATAAACGAAGTCGCTGATTAAGATGTTCGTCAATATTGAGCGATCGGACAATTTCAGTTGCAGCCTTTCCAATGGTGGCGCTGTAGAATTCTGCTTGGCAGCCACCACCATAGGCAAACAGGGAAATGCGATCGCCCGGATTAAGATCCTTAGCAGAATTTAAAAGACTTAACAAACAAATAAAATTAGAACCCCCATACGAACTACCAATTTGTTGAGCAAAATGTATACTCTCTGCAACTTTTGATTGAAAACTTAACTTAGCAGCCGCTTTCCCTACCGCCTCAAATCGGTTGAGTATGGTGCGATGTGCCTGAAACGTCATTGCTGGAAAGGGTGCATGATAAATATGTTTTTTGAAATCAGCATCATAGTCTACAGAACCCACAATTTGCTCGTAGTGACTGAATGCTCCTTCCAAAGCATCTAAATAAGAGTAAAGACTCGTTTCACTTTTGATCACTTCGGTGTTGAAAGTGGGGCGTAGATAGTCAGAAATCTCCTTTGTCCAGTAACCCGCCTTATCCAGTTCAATTTCGAGAATTTGAGGATTAGTACTAACGAGCATCGCCACTGCACCACCTCCACAGATAAACTCCTGGTCAGTATTGAGCGTCACACTGCTGAAGTCCGTGTTAATTACCAATGCCTTTTTCCCAGGTCTCGCCCCTGAAGCTACCCAGGAAGCGGCCATTTTGAATGCCGCAGTGCCACCGTAACAAGCGTGCTTCACCTCAAAGTTACGGCAATTTGGAGACAAGTTACAAAACCGATGTACCCAGGTGGACAGGGATTTGCCACAATCAACCGCAGATTCGGTACCCACAATTAGTAGTTCAATATCTTGGAGGTCTTGAGGTGATAAGAGTTGTTTGGCTGCATTCACCGCCAGAGTAATCGCATCTTCATAGACCGGATAAACCGATCGCGTTTTGCACATTAAACTATCGGCAATGTGCTGGAAGTTTTTACCACGCGCTTCGGCAAGATCGGCAATATCTAGATAGAACTGCCCTGAGTACAGATTGAGTTTCTCGATTCCTATAGGCATAGAATGTTGGCTAATTGCTGACTGGGAACAGTGGGGTATTTTTTATTTGGGAGTCAATCAATTTTGGATTTGGGATTTGGGATTTTGGATTGAGGAATTTTTAATCTAAAATCGGCAATCTAAAATCTAAAATTGAAGCGGGGCGGGGCATGAACCAAAAAATCTAAAATCTAAAATTTAAAATCTAAAATCTAAAATTCGTTGTCAATCCAACAGCGTTGGCGCTGGAAAGGATAAGTGGGCAGAGCAACTCGTTGTCTGGGAGAATCTCGATGAAATTCTGACCAATTAATGTTTATACCCTTCTCGTATAAAGTAGCTAAGGTGTCGAGCAGCGATCGCCAGTCGTTGTGCCCTTGTCTTAAAGAAGACAACCAAGTAGCAGTGTTTTTAGGTAGACAGCGTTTACCCATACTTGCCAAAGTATCTGTTGGTCCAATTTCCAAGAAAATATTATACCCTGTCTCTGCTAAAGTCTGGATACCTCGATCGAAACGCACAGGCGATCGCAGTTGGGAGCGCCAGTAGTTAGCATCTAGTACCCCTGCCTCGAATTCTCCCGAAAGATGAGAGATAAACGGTAGACAAGGTGGATGAAACTGCATTTGCCTCAAAGTTTGCTCAAAGGCATTTTGGATGGGGTCTACTAAGGGTGAGTGAAACGCGTGGGCAACATTCAACTCGCGAGTCATAATGAAATCCGATTCCAGACGGGCGATCGCTGCTGAAACCGCTTGTCTATCGCCCGCAATCACCGTTTGGGTAGGGCCGTTAAAGGCAGCAATGGCAACAGCATCCTGGTAAGATGCGATCGCCTCCTCTACAATCTCCTTCGCTGCAAACACCGCCACCATTTGCCCTTCTCTAGCTTGCGTTGCCATCAATCGTCCCGGTTCCGCGCTCAAGTACAGCCCTTCCTCCAAGCTAAATACACCTGTCACACAAGCAGCTACATACTCTCCGACGCTGTGACCCATCACCGCATCGGGTTCAATGCCCCATGACTGCCACAATTTCACTAAGGCATACTCTACAGCAAATAAAGCAGGTTGGGCATAGGCAGTTTCATCTAGAAGATAAGGCGCTAAGTTTCTTTCCCTTTCCCCTTTCCCCTTTTCCCTTTCCCCTAATGGATACAGTACTTCCAGCAGTGCCCGATTTAAATAAGAGCGTAAGATGCGATCGCAATCGTCTAAGGCAGCACGGAAAATAGGCTGGCTGTTGTAAAGTTCCCATCCCATACCAACGTATTGCGAACCCTGTCCAGCGAACAAAAATACAATCTTCGGCCGATTCTCCAGCTGGAGCCGTCCTGTTGTCTGTTTGCTAGTGGCGAATATCCTCAGTTCGGAGATTAAATCAGGTAAATCGCCTGATGAAATGATGGCATGACGATGATTAAAATGCGATCGACCGATATTAGTTGTGAAACAGATATCGGGAATCGATTGAGCACTATGGTTTTCTAAACTATCTGCATAGCAACTTGCTAGTTCCCGTAACGCTGTCTCAGTTTTTGCCGAAAGCGTCAACAGCGATTTGATATGTGAAGCTACTCCCTGCTCCCCTGCCCCCCTGCCCCTCTGCCCCCCTGCCCCTCTGCCCTCCTCTGCTGCTTCCAGTACTACATGAGCATTGGTGCCGCCAAAGCCAAAAGAGTTAACGCCAGCAAACCGAGGCTTGATATCTATCGGACGATCGATTGTAGGAATCAAGAATGGTGTTGACTTGATGTCAATATGGGGATTAATGGTTTTGAAATGGGGATGAGGGGGAATTTCTCCGTGTTGCAAACAGAGGACAGTTTTGATGAATGCGGCAATCCCACCAGCAGCTTCTAGATTGCCAATATTAGTTTTTACAGAACCGAGTCCGCAGGGTTGGTCAAGGGTTCGCCCCTGTCCTAGTACCCCCAAGATTGCTTGTAGCTCGATGGCATCCCCCATTGGAGTACCGGTACCATGTGCCTCAACATAATCAATTTCATCGGGTGCTACTCTGGCATTTGCCAATGCTTGCCGAATCACTGCTTGTTGAGCCAACCCATTTGGTGCAGTTAAGCCAACACTGCGGCCGTTGTGATTCACCGCAGTTCCCCGCAGTAAGGTTAAAATGCGATCGCCATCTTTGACCGCATCTGAAAGACGCTTCAGGATAACTACCCCACATCCTTCTCCTCGGACGTAGCCATCGGCTGTAGCATCAAAGCTTTTGCAACGTCCATCAGATGACATCATGCCAGCCTGGGAAAAGGTGACATTCACCTCCGGTAACAACATAATATTCACGCCGCCCACCAATGCCAGATTTGACTCTTGATGCCGCAGACTTTGGCAAGCGGTATGAATGGCAACCAGAGATGAGGAACAAGCAGTGTCAATTGTCACACTAGGGCCTCGCGCATCCAAAAAGTAAGACAGGCGATTTGCCGCCATACTATTGGCAATCCCGGTACCGGCTCTCGTGGGAATTGCGGTCATGGCTTTGTAATAATCACAAGTGGCAATTCCCACAAAGACACCAGTCTGAGAACCAGCCAGTTGTAAGGGGTCGTATCCAGCGTTTTCTAATGCCTCCCAACTTACTTCTAATAGCAAGCGTTGTTGGGGGTCAATGGTAGCTGCTTCGCTCGCGGAAATTCCGAAAAAGGCAGGATCGAATCGATCGATATTTGCTAAAAAGCCACCCCAACGAGTGTTAGTTTTGTCATAACTACTTAAATCGGGATCGTAGTAAGCATCTACATCCCAGCGATCGCTAGGGACTTCGGCGATCGCATCACCACCATTTTTGCATAACAGCCATAACTGCTCTGGAGAGTTAACTCCTCCAGGAAAGCGGCAACCAATACCGATGATTGCAATCGGTTCAGTTGCAGCATGTTCGAGGGTATTGAGCTTTGCTTGTAGAGCTGATAGCTCCAGCAATGCGTTCTGCATCAATTGTCCATAATCTCTGGTTTCGGAAGGACGACTCATAGCAGTTTTCCCTCTCTGATTGATGCTAGTTTTGCAGCCAGCAAATCTGCAATTTCGTCAAGCGATTGCTCCGGCGATGACAATCTCGCTCTGTTTTCTAATGATGATTCTTCCAGTAAAACTTGTTGCTGGACACTCTCTGAGTTAGAATTAGCCTCCTGGGCTGATGCTTGTGGATCTAACGACAACACTTGCGTTTCCAGATAATTCGCCAACGCTGCTACCGTCGGATAATCAAATAGTGTAGTTGGGGAAAGGGAACAGCCTAAACTATTTTGCAATTGATCTTTCAACTCCGTAGCAGTTAATGAATCCATCCCTAATTCAAAGAATCCTTGCTGCAAACCGATGGACTGGGGTTGCTTTAAGCCTAAAACTTTGGCTACCAATGAGCGGATATGAGTAATTAATTCCTCCTGTCGCACTCGTGGAGGCTTGGTTACTAGCGATTGGAGAAATGTTGATTGTGCTGTGTTGATGGTGGCAGCAATGGGCGATGGAAGATGATTAGACTTCTTGCATAAGTCGGGAAAAGGGGCGGGGGGAAAGGGTAAAGGTTTTGTATTGTCCCCTTCCCCTTTAACATGCACCCTTTTCCCAATTGCAAAAGTGTTTTTTGCAAGAGGTCTATTGTGGTTAACTGGGTTATTGCTGCTTATGCTCTGAGCCAGGATGACAACTTGTTGGAATGAATCGCCGATCGCTTCGCAATCAGGTGCCAGATGCACAGCTTCTTGAAACCCACAATCAGACAACAATTCCAGCCAGTCAGTCACCGCTAACAAAGGGTAGAATGGTCGCAATTCGTAGTCTGAGAATTTCCACCACCCTGGCGTTAATCCAAAAACCAAATCTAACCAGCGTCGGGGACTTGTTCCTTCAAGCAACACTAATAATCCTCCTGGTGCTAACAGGCTGCGAACGTGACGTAAGGTTTGCTGTAAATCCTCAGTTGCGTGCAGGACATTTGCTGCCACAATGATGTCGTATTGATGGTTAGTAAATCCCTGAGATTGGGGGTCTTGTTCGATGTCTAAGGACTGATAGCGGATAAATGGGTAATCCCGAAATTTCTCTTGAGCCTTGGCAGTAAACCACGTTCCTAAGTCTGTGAACACATATTCAGTTCGCTCTGTTGGGAGATGGGGTAGAAGGTAAGCAGTTGTTCCGCCGGTTCCGGCTCCAATTTCCAAAATGCTGACTGTAGCGGTGGAAATTGCGGTTGAGATTGCCTTTTGGACTAGTGCGTTCATTACCTTTGCGCCGGGAGAATCCTGGTAAAGCTGGGTTAATGCTGTCAAATCGCCTTGGGGAAATAGCAACTCCAATGGACGAGTTTCACCTTGGAGTACTTGAGCCAGGTGCGAACCGCAACGCTCTAGCAGCGTCAGTTCTGCATTTGCTTGGGGATATTGCGATCGCAAATTATCCAGTTGCGCTTGTGGTGTCGGTAACTCTAGTATTCGAGTTACTTCCCACTGATTGCCAATTCGCTGAAGAATTCCTTCTTCAACCAGCATTTCCAACAGGCGCAAAGCGAGTTTCTGATGTTGCTCAATGACTCCTAGTTTGGTAAGTTGGGGGATGGAATAGCGATCGCCTAGCTGCAAATTCCATCCCATCTGCCGGAATGCCGCCACCACATAAAGGATACTTAGGGATTCTAAAGTACTTAGGGCTTCCCCATAGTTTTTTAGATTAAGTTGGGCTGTCAATTCAGCCAACTGGGGCACAAGCAAACGCTTGATTTCTGCTGGCGAACAGAGCGATTCTTTAGCAGTCACGTCATTAGATGCAGTTTCCATCCAGAAACGCGATCGCTCAAAGGGATAATTGGGCAACACTACCCGACGATTTTGAGAGCCATGATGGAAGCCTACCCAATCAACTGATATTCCAGACTCGTACAAAGTTGCCAAACTACACAACATCTGCTGAGAATTCGCTTCCTTTTTGAGGCTGGGAAGCCACACATACTCGTTACTCGGTAAGCACTGGCGACCCATTCCCAATAAAATCGGTTGCGGCCCTACTTCCAAATACGCTAAGGTTCCTAGTTCTGCGAGAGTTACCATTCCATCAGCAAACCGGACTGGCTGCATCACATGTTGCACCCAATATTCAGGCGTGGCGATCTCTGATGCAGCCAGTTGACCAGTGAGATTAGAAATAAAGCGAATATCGGGATTTGGCAGATAGTAGTTTACTTGCTGGACAATTTGCTCAAACTCCGCCAGCATGGGTTGCATCAACGGCGAATGAAAAGCATGGGAAACCTCAAGTGCTTTTGTCTTCACTCCCTTTGCTTCTAACCTAGCCACAGCCGATGTCATAGATTCAGATCCACCTGAGACGATCAGATGTGCGCCGTTCATTGCGGCGATCGCCAAATCTGAATACTCATCAATGATGCTCGATACTTCTTGCAACTGGGCAAATACCGCTACCATTGCTCCCACAGACGGTAACGCTTGCATCAGTTTCCCGCGTGCGGCAATTAACTTTAGTCCATCTTCCAGACTGAACACTCCTGCAACAGTTGCGGCAACATACTCGCCGATACTGTGTCCCATCACCACACTCGGTTTGATTCCCCAGGATTGCCATAGCTGGGACAATGCATATTCCAGAGCAAATAAAGCAGGTTGGGTATAAGCGGTTTCGTTAATAGAGGCTTGAGTTGAGTTGTCTAACTCACTACTTGGATATAGAACCTCTAACAAAGGTTGATTTAAGTATGGCTGCAAGATTTCAGCGCAGCGTTCTATAGCTTGCCGGAAAACAAGTTGCGTGTTGTAAAGTTCCCGCCCCATACCGATATATTGCGAACCTTGGCCAGTGAACAGGAAAGCAACTCCCTGACAACGATCGCCTGTTCTAGAAGGTGGTGAATTATAAATGAACGCTGCGAGTTCCTCGCAAAATTCCTCAGAGGATTCTGCAACCAGAGCTAGTCGATGGTGAAAATGCGATCGCCCCACATTGCTCGTATAACAAATATCCCTCAAAGATACTTCTGAATGAAACTCCAAAAACGCCACATACCGCCGAGCTAATTCCCGTAACGCCGTCTCACTTTTTGCCGAAAGCGTCAACAGCGATTTGACATGCTCCCCTACTTCCCCGGTTACTGAGCGTTGGTCATTGAGCGTAGCCGAAATGAGTCGAAGTATGCTCCCCTGCTCCTCGGTCACTGAGCGTAGTCGTTCGTGCAGCGTCTCGTAGAGAAGGGCTGCTCCTCTGCTCCCTGCCCCCTGCCCCCTGCCCCCTGCCCCCCTGCCCCCTGTTGGTGCTTCCTCCAGAACAACATGGGCATTCGTACCGCCGAAGCCAAAGGAACTTACCCCTGCAAAACGTTGCTCCCCAAAACCAGACCACTTCTGATTTTCGCTAGGAATTGAAAAAGGCGTGTCTTGGATGGTAATCTTCGGATTTAGCTGCTGGAGATGAAGCGTACCGGGAATCTCTTGATGTTGCAAAGCCAGTACAACTTTAATTAAGCCTGCAATTCCGGCTGCTGATTCTAAATGACCGATATTAGTCTTCACCGAACCGATCGCACAAGGTTGGTTTGGAGAACGACCTGACATCAGCACTGATTGCAAGGAATTAACTTCAATCGGGTCGCCCAAAGCTGTACCCGTCCCGTGAGCTTCCACATAGCTAATCGCTGCGGGTGCGACTCCAGCATTCACAAGTGCTTGATGGATGACGGCTTGTTGGGCAATTCCTCTAGGAGCAGTCAGTCCATTGCTGCGACCATCCTGATTGACTGCCGAGCCGCGAATCAGCGCCAGGATATTATCCCCATCTTCGATCGCATCAGTCAAACGTTTCAGCACTACAATCCCACAACCTTCTCCCCGGACATAACCATCTGCATCCGCATCAAAGGTTTTACAGCGACCATCCCCCGACATGAATCTTGCTTGGGAGAGGGCGATTGTCATTTGGGGGGTGAGAATTAAATTAACACCACCTGCCAAAGCCAAGTCACATTCCCCTAACCGCAAACTCTGGCAAGCCTGGTGAACTGCAACCAAAGATGAAGAACAGGCAGTATCGACAGCCCAACTGGGCCCGTGCCAATCGAACTGATAGGATAAGCGGTTAGCAGCAATGCTCAGAGCGTTACCTGTGCTGGCATAGACATCAATATCAGACAAGCGATCGAACTGGAATCGAGCATAGTCGTTGGTGCTGATGCCGATAAATACACCACTGTTGCTACCTGTCAAGCGATCGCTTGCTAATCCAGCATTTTCTAAAGCCTGCCAACTCACTTCTAGTAACAGCCTTTGCTGCGGGTCCATCCGCTCGGCTTCACGAGGAGAAATGCCAAAAAACTGGGGATCGAATTGGTCAACTTGCTCGATAAATCCACCCCAACGAGTACTCATTTTCCCTGGTTGGGCGGGGATGGGGTTGTAGAAAAGATGAGAATCCCAACGATTGGCGGGAATTTGGTCAATGGCACTTTTACCATTTCGTAGTAATTGCCAAAAGGCTTCCGGGTTATTAGCCCCAGGAAAGCGGCAGTCAAGACCAATAATCGCGATCGCCTCGACAGATTTGAGGTTTTGTCTGGGTTGTGGAGATTCTCGCCGTTGGGATATTTCTGTGAGATAAGCTGATAGAGTGGCGATCGTTGGGTAATCGTAAGCCAAAGTAGGCAACAACTGACAACCTAACCAATCTTCTAAATCTGCCGACAGGCTGACTGCAGCAATAGAATCTAACCCGTAGTAAGCAAACGATTCACGCGGATCTATAGATTGGGGTGCAATGTTTTGTCGTTGAGCAATCTTATTTACCAACCAGTGTTGAATTTCCGCCGCTCCTTTGTCTTTTGACTTGCGGCTTCTCAATTCTCCCCGCTCCCCTACTCCTCGGTCACTGAGCGTAGTCGAAGTGCTGCTCCCACTTCGGCTACGCTCAGTGACCACCTGCTCCCCTGCCTTCCTCCACTGTCCCACCACTTCCAAAGTCCCCGCCAAAAATCCTGCACGGGTGGCATAGCGTTGAATCTTCCCACTAGAAGTTTTGGGGATACTGACTGGCTTCAACAGCAAGACGGCATAAACTTCTAACTCGTGCTGTGTTGTAACTGCTTGTCGGATGCAGCTAATTACCTCACTTGCATCAAGCTTCCGCATTGCAGTTCGCTCGACTTCACAGGCTACTACGAGTTGTTCTTCACCGTCTACCTCGATAGTAAATGCGGCTACTCCCTGCGTTCCCAAAGCCGAATGACTATTTGTAACTGTGAGTTCAATGTCTTGAGGATAATGATTGTGTCCTCGAATAATAATTAAATCCTTGAGTCGTCCGGTGATAAATAGCTCGCCGTCTTGTAAAAAGCCTAAATCTCCTGTACGCAGAAACGGGCCTTCCCCTGTATCTGCTAAATAAGCTGCAAATGTATGTTTTGTTTCTTCATATCGCTGCCAATAGCCTTGGGTGATACTCGCTCCCGCTACCCAAATCTCGCCCACTTCATCTGGTAAACATCGTCTCAATAATTCCGGATGAGCGATCGCAATTTGGGTATCGCCCTGCTGGCTATTGCCACATCCAACTAAAAGCCGCGTCTTGGAATCCTCTGCTGTTGCCAGCATTACCCGATTTTCTGCCAGTGCGGTTGCCTCTACCTTGATAATTATTGGCTGAGTTTGTGCCTCTACGGTAGTCACTTTCAGCGTCGCCTCAGCTAGCCCGTATGCTGGACAAAAAGCTGTTTCTTGAAATCCACAGGAGGCAAATGCTTTGGCAAACCGTTGGAGTGTTTCTGCTTTGACTGGCTCGGCACCATTGGAAGCAACTTGCCAAGAACTGAGATTTAGGCTAGCACGTTGTTCTGCGGTAATTTTCCGAAGGCATAGTTCATAGGCAAAGTTGGGTGCGCTGCTATGGGTTGCCTGATAGCGGGAAATAGCTTGCAACCAGCGAATCGGACGCCCAATAAAGGACACCGGCGCCATGATATAGCTAGGAAAGTTGTAGTACAAAGGTTGGAGTACTCCATAAATTAGCCCCATGTCGTGAAAGAACGGAATCCACGTCACCATCACACTATTAGCTGTGTGATTCCAACCTTGGTCAATGTAGGCTAAATTGTGCAGCAGATTGCTGTGGCTAACCATCACCCCTTTAGGCATTCCCGTAGAACCGGAGGTGTATTGCAGGAATGCTAAAGTATTTCCATTGATATTAGGTGCTTGCCATTCCTGTGCGATTGCCTCAGAAATCCCATCGCTGGCCAACACTTTTAGAGATGCTAGTCCTGGATTGTCTGCAAAGTAGTTCTTAACGATTGGCAATAGTGCTGTTGTTGTCAGGATGGCAGTTGCTTGGGCGTCGGAAACGATCGCACCCAACCTAGCAATCGACTGATTTTGCCGAGGGGGATAGGCAGGAATCGCGATCGTACCAGCATATAAGCAGCCGAAAAAAGCAGTAATAAATTCTAAACCAGGTGGGTAGAGCAGGAGTACGCGATCGCCTGGCTTTGCAAATGTTTGCAAGTAGGTAGCGATCGCTCTTGCCTGTTTATCCAATGCTCTATACGTGAGTCTACTTCCCTCAGATTCACCATCTACCAAAAAGGTATAGCCTAGCGTCTGAGGTTGCTCAATAGCTCTGTAGCGCAATACGTCTACTAGCGTCTGACTAGTATGTTGTTTTTCCATGCACGGCTACTCCTAAAACCTGGAAATTGTTCAGACCGCTAATCTCTAGCACATTGACAAGCAAAGCCAACATCTGCGAGTAAATGAAGGTATTGAAGATTTATCGGACTGATGAAGCCATCAGTTTGATCGATCTTGGTGTTCTCCGAGAAAATCTTGGTTTGGTGTTATCCAAAAAATCTTAGTGTTCTCCGAGAAAATCTTGGTATTGTTTAGAATACCAATATTTCACTCTTCATGCATAAATTTTATAAATTCTCAACTATTTAAGGGATGACTTTTATATCAAAATAACTTAATAGTTATCGCAGGAGACTTGTAGAATTTCTATTTAAATTAGCAGATGCATTCAATTTAGTGAAGCGATTGCCGTCCTGAATCTTACCCCAATAATAAAGCGACAGGTCTATTTTATGATCCAACGATCTTATGAAGAGAATGGCATAGCAGAGAATCAACAGCTAATTGAGGAACTGAAAGCCCTGCAGCGAGAGGTAGCTGAATTAAAAACAGAAAAAGCTGCTTTCCAGGCTCAAAAAAAGCTGCTGGAGCATTCAGTAGCAACAATCATCCGCGCTTCACCCGAAGAAGAGATGTTGAAAGCTACTTTACAAGACACGTTAGATGTTTGTAGTCAGCTTACTGGTGCCCAAAAAGGCAGTCTGTTTTTACTCGATCGCCAGGGTGCTGTCACCGATAGTATCCTCACGCAAAGGGAAACAACAGCACTGAAGGAACGCGATCGCCTGATTGGTTGTGTTTTAGCACAGGGGCTTGCTGGTTGGGTATACAGACAGCGCCAGATCGGGTTGATTGTAGACACTGAAACCGACGATCGTTGGTTGCAGTTGCCCAATCAGCCTTACACTGTACGTTCAGCATTAGCTGTTCCCATTCTCAGGAATGAAGAGGTGTTAGGCATTCTTACCTTGCTACACCAAGAACCTGGGCACTTTAGCCCAGAAATTGCCCATCTGATGCAGCTCACTGCTGACCAAATCGCTATAGTTTTAGAAAATGCCCAGCTATATGGGAAAATTGAAACTTATTCCAAAGCACTCAACTACGAATTAGAAAAAGGGCGGCAAATCCAGAGAGATTTTCTACCCAACGAAATCCCACAGCTACCTAATTTAGAGATTGCCACGTTTTTCTCTCCTGCGCGTCAAGTTGCTGGCGACTTCTACGACGTTTTCATGCTACCTGGCGATTACTTGGGGCTAGTTATTGCTGATGTCGCCGACAAAGGTGTAGGCGCTGCGTTATTTATGGCTTTGTTCCGAAGCTTAATCCGTATTTTTTCGGGACAAATTAGTTTGGGCGGACTCTCTATTATTGCCAATGAGGCGGAATTATCGATTTTGCTGGAGTCAGAGATGGCAACCAATTTATACCAAATTAACCCCCTGAAAGCAGTAGCGCTCACGAATAATTACATCGCCCAGCAGCACGCCCAGATGAGTATGTTTGCTACGCTGTTTTTTGGCGTGCTAGATCCGGCAACTGGCATTCTCACCTACATCAATGGTGGACACGAAACTCTGTTTGTTGTTGGTGAGACTGGTATCAAAGCCAGTCTCAACTCAACCGGGCCAGCAGTAGGGATGATGCCTAATATGAAATTTAAAATTCAACAAGTACAGTTGGAACCAGGCGATATCTTAATTGGCTATACCGATGGGGTAACTGAGGCACGCAGTCCCAGCGGTCAATTTTTTACTGAAAAGCGACTGCGATCGCTCCTAGATCGATCTGCGCTTTTGCCGTCTCCTCTGCTAGAGCGGATTACAACTGATTTGTTCGCTCACATCAGCAACGCACCTCAGTTTGATGACATCACAATGCTGATTGTGCAGAGAAAGGCATCAGACTAAAGTTTCATCCTTTCACTCACCCCCAATCTGTAAAATATGGAACCTTTAACTGTGCCTGGAACACTGGACTCTTTAAAGGCGATCGCAGAATATGTGATGGCAGCAGCAACGGTAGCAGGTTTGAATAAAAAAACCTCCTACAGACTGCGTTTGGCGGTCGATGAAATCGTTACAAACATCATTAATTACGGCTATAAGGCAGCAAATCGCGAAGGCATATTGATTTTAAAAGCCGATTTTGACGATCGCTCCTTGAGCATTACGATTAAAGATACTGGTGTTCCCTTCAATCCTACCCAGAAGTTAACCCCAAATGATTTGAACAAGTCGCTACAGCAACGACAGATTGGCGGTTTGGGAGTTTATCTAGCTCTTAACAGCGTAGATCGGTTTATTTACCAACAAGACGGAAACCAAAATTGTAATATTTTAATTGTAAATCGTGACGACGGATTGGGAATCAGTTAAGTAAGTTTGCAGGAATATTAATTATAAAAAAATAACAATGACTTTAACAAGATACAACAAGAGTTACAAGTTAATTTATTTTTATTTACATAGTTTTGTTTTTCGACACCGTTGCACTCAAAACTGAGTGATTGTTGGACAAAAATCTTCCTAAAACTTGCTAGCAAATATTTACAAAGCTTTAAGTCCAATCCTTCCAGATTATCTTTTCACGTCACTTGTTACAAATGGTCACGAAGTTAGTAACTACAAAAAAATTTCATGTATTCTCAATATTCACAAGGTAGCGACCTGAAACAGCAAATATGTCAAAAACGGACAAAAAAAGCATATATAGCAGTTACCAGATAGGTTAGGACATGAACCAATTGTCAAACCCCGACACCAAGGATTTTTAAGCCTGTTGCCTATTAGCTGTTGCCTGTTATATCAAACCACCAACTAATAGGGTTGCTTGTAGAAGCAAAGACATCCCGCAACAGCAAACGTGTCTAAGTTAGTTTGGAGCTTATGAATGTTAGAGAAAATTAATACCCTCAATGGTTTTCAGGCAAACTTAGCAGACCAAGAAGCACTCGAAACTACGCTCCTGACCCATCCAGAAATTGAAGAGTGTCGGGTATTAATCCGAGAAACAGAAACCGCAGATATGTGGTTCGTTGCCTACGTAGTTGCATCAGGAAAATCTTCGTTGGCACAACTAAATGCATATTTGCAGGGTCATTTGCCAAATACTATCCCGCCTCAAGCCTACGTTTGGTTATCCAGATTGCCGCTCACCAGCGAAGGACTGATTGACGATCGCCGTCTAACTGATTTAGCCGTGATTGACATAGATTTGGTCGAGCGATGGGAGTCGTCTTTGCGATCGCTCCCCTCGATTAACCAAGTCGCAGTTATCGTACAAGACCAGACGAAACAACTACCACCATTACACGTTTCGGATTTGCTAGGGAATCCTCAAGCAACAAAGCTTAATTTTCAATTAGAGGATTCTGGAGAAAAACTAAAATCCGATGGCGTAAATCAACAATTTGAGCTTTCACAATCTCAGATAAAAGCCAAAGCAATTAGTCATGGCGAACCTTTACAACTGGAAATAGACGCGATCGCTAACTTAACGGAACTACTTCAAAGGGCAGCGTTACAAACCTCAAAAGGAATTACTTACATCCAACCCGATGATACTTACCAAAACCAATCCTACAAAGATTTATTAGACGCAGCTCAACGGATTTTGGCAGGTTTGAGAAAATTAGGACTTGTGCCTCAAGATAGAATTCTCTTTCAATTTGACCAACCTGAAAATTTCATTCCTGCCTTCTGGGGTTGTATTTTGGGCGGATTCATCCCAATTCCTTTATCCGTTCCTCAGAGTTACGATCGCTCTGATGGTTTCGTTAATAAATTAGCTCAAATCTGGCAAAGACTAGAACCAAGCTTAATACTGACTAGCGATCGATTAGCACCTGAACTGAGATGTTCCCTGACAGACTTGCCACTTGACAATTTGGCGATCGCTACCCTCGATGAGTTGCAATCTCACGATCCCGATCCTAACTGGTATGTTCCGGCGGCCGATGATTTGGCAGTACTGTTTCTCACTTCTGGTAGTACAGGTACGCCGAAAGCAGTTATGCAAAGCCATCGCAGTCTTATCTGTCGGTCGGCTGCGAGTGTGCAAATGAACGGGTTTACCCAAGAAGATGTTTCCTTAAACTGGATGCCACTCGATCACGTTGCCGGATTAGTGTATTTCCATATTCGGGATGTGTATGTGGGTTGTCAACAAATTCATGCCGTCACCGATTGGGTGTTGCAACAACCCCTAAAATGGCTTGATTGGATGTCTGATTATCGCGTGAGTGTAACCTTTGCACCGAATTTTGCCTATGGGCTAATCAACGCCGCCGAAGCAGAACTTTCTCAAGGGCATTGGGATTTATCATCAGTGCGATACATCTTTAACGGTGCAGAAGCTATTGTCGGCAAAACTGCGAAAAAATTTCTCGAATTGCTGACAGCGCACGGACTCCCGACTACGGCAATACATCCGGCTTGGGGAATGGCTGAAACTTGTTCGGGAGTGACTTACTCTCACAACTTTTCTGGAGAATCAACCACTGATGAAGATGCATTCGTAGAAGTTGGAGCGCCGATTCCCGGATTTTCTTTGCGGATAGTTGATGCTCAAGACCAACTCGTTGAAGAAGAAGCGATCGGAAGGCTGCAAGTCAAAGGATTGACAGTAACATCAGGTTATTTTGGTCAACCAGAACTGAATTCGGAGGTATTTACAGAAGATGGCTGGTTCAATACGGGAGATTTAGCTTTCTTACGACAAGGACGTTTAACAATTACAGGCAGAGAGAAAGACGTTATTATCGTCAATGGACTGAATTACTATAGTCATGAAATCGAAGCAGTTGTTGAAGAAATTGCAGGTGTAGTTGTTTCTTACACTGCCGCAGTTGCAGTCCGCGATGGAGAAACTACAGAAAAGCTAGCTATATTTTTCCATGCAGGTGAAGCGAATGAAATGCAAATTTCAACGTTGATGCAAACCATTCGTCAGCAAGTTATCCAACGTTGTGGGATCAATCCCAGTTATGTAATTTCAGTTGAAAAAGCTGCGATTCCAAAAACGGCCATTGGCAAGATCCAGCGATCGCAACTGGTTAAACGCTATGAATCAGGTGAATTTAAACCTATCCTCCGTCAGTTTGATATCTTGACTGGCAATGCTAACACAATCCCTGACTGGTTTTATCGCCGAATTTGGTGTGTTAAGCAGTTAAATCACAATCGGCAGCCAGTTAAACTTCCGACTCAGAAATTCCTCGTGTTTCTCGATAATTTAGGTTTAGGAAATTACCTGTGTACAGAACTCAAACGCAATAATCAATCTTATATCTGCGTTGAAGCAGGTACGGATTTTATCAAATCTGAGCAAGGCGATCGCTTTACCATCAATCCCGAAAATCCCGATCACTATCAGCGGTTGCTAGAGTCTTTGGCATCGGATATTCCCACTCAGATTTTGCATTTATGGACTTATAACGAGTCTGCGGGTCAAGTGTCTAGTAGTTCGCCAAGTGAACTTGGCGGGGGAAAGGGGAAAGGGGAAGGGGGAAAGGTTTTAAATCCCTTAGCCTTTACCCCTTCCCCTTTCCCCAGCCCTCACCCGACTTCTAGCCTAGAGGAACTAGAACGCGCCCAATACTTAGGACTATATAGCATTCTATTTTTAGTGCAAGCCTTAGCAAATGCCAAGGAAAAACACCAACTACTAGATATAGGCATTCAGTTACAAGTCATTTCTAACAACGTCCAGTTAACTAGCAGCGATGATGCGATCGCTTATGAAAAATCGACACTTATTGGATTGCTAAAAACAATTCCTTTAGAACTATCTTGGTTGCACTGTCGCCACCTTGACTTAGAAATTGGGTCGCTGGAAACAAATGCAAACTATGTTTTTAAAGAACTAAATGTTACCAAAGATGATAGTGAAATTGCTTATCGTCAAGGTCAACGGCTAGTCTCGTCACTCGCCAAAGTCGATATGCTTGCTAGTCCAAGCCAGGAAATACCAATTAAACCAGGGCAGACTTATCTGGTAACAGGCGGATTGGGTGGAATTGGGACTTCCGTTTGCCAATATTTACTTAAGCAATATGGTGTGCGATTGCTGATTATTGGCAGAACAAATTTGCCACCAGCAACAGAATGGTCGCAGCATCTCGAACAGAATACAGCGATCGCCAAGCGACTGAAAAATTATCAATCTCTCTTGGCGATAAGTGGCGATTTATTATACAAGTCAATTGATATCTGCGATCTAACTTGCTTACAACAGGCTGTCACTGAGGCAGAGTTGAGATGGAATCAACCTCTGGCAGGAATTATTCATCTGGCAGGTGAAGGCGACCTCAAACACCACTGGACGGTGATGGAAAATCACTGGATAGCTGTAGCTACATTAGAAAGCTTTCGTACCATGCTACGTCCGAAAGTTCAGGGCACTTGGACGCTTTTTCAACTGATTCAGAATCGGCCAGATGCCCTTTTCATCGGCTTTTCTTCCGTAAATAGTGTGTTTGGGGGAGCAACCTTTAGTGCCTATGCTGCTGCCAACAGTTTTTTAGATGGTTGTTGTCAGTATCAGCAATACCATTACCATCCTCATGCTTACTGCTTTAACTGGAGCCAGTGGGATGATGTTGGTATGAGCGAGGGAAACCCGATGCACAGCCGGGAAGCAGCTCATCGCTTGGGGTATCAGAGTATTACTCAGGAACAAGGTTGGCGTTCCTTAGTGGCAGGTTTATCGCGTCATCAACCGCAGCTAATTATTGGTTTAGATGGCAGCAATCATCATATTCGTCGATATCTGAAGACAGAAGCCGATAACGTCCAGAAATTAACCGCTTATATTACGACGATTGATGGTGCAGGGTTGTATGGTTGGGAGCAAATGAGAGTTAGCGATCGCTTTGGAACTCCGAGCCATTGTGAAATTGTACAGCTTCCAGAAATGCCCGTAACACAAACGGGTACGATAGACATTGCCAAAATTATTGGCAGCAATCAGAAGCACAACCAACCTTGGCAAGTCGTTTTGCCCCAAACTGACATTCAACGCGAGATAGCTCAAATATGGCAAGACGTGCTGGGCATTTCTTCAGTGAGTATCGATCGCAACTTTTTTGAACTAGGTGGCAGTTCGCTCACCTTGGTTCGGGTTCACGATCGCTTACAAAAACAATTTGGGCAACATCTGTCACTGATTGACTTGTTCCAATATCCAACGATTCAGACGCTAGCAGAATTCCTGAATCAAGCTCAAATGCTATTGCCGGAGCGATCGCAATTATCGCCATCCGAGCGCGTGGGTAAAATGAAAGATACCCAGCAATTAGAAATTGCCATCATCGGTATGTCCGGGCGTTTTCCAGGAGCCAAAACACTCGATGAATTCTGGGAAAACTGCTGTAATGGCGTGGAATCGATTTCATTTTTCAGTGATGAAGAACTGGAGTTAGCCGGAATCGATTCCTCATCCTTTAATGATGCCAATTATGTGAAAGCTAGTGGTATCTTATCTGACATTGATTTATTTGATGCCGCGTTTTTCGATATCTCTCCCAAAGAAGCCCAAATCATGGACCCGCAGCATCGCCTGTTTTTAGAGTGTGCTTGGGAAACACTGGAAAATGCTGGTTACGACCCTGCAACTTATACAGGATTAATCGGGGTTTATGCAGGCATGGGGATGAATCTTTATGCAGGTCGAACCTACTGGAATCACAATCTTTACCCAAATCGGGAGCGATTAGAATACGTTGATGACTCGCAACTAGCGATCGCCAATGGTACAGATTTTCTTCCCACACGGGTTTCATACAAATTCAACTTGCAAGGGCCCAGTGTCAACGTGCAAACCGCTTGCTCAACTTCCTTAGTTGCAGTGCATCAAGCTTGTCGGAGTTTGATTCAGGGAGAATGCGATATGGCTCTGGCTGGCGCTGCGGCGATCGCCGTACCTCAAAAATCTGGTTATCGGTATCAGCCCGGAATGATTCTTTCACCCGACGGTCACTGCCGAGCATTTGATGCCAATTCACAAGGAACCGTTGGCGGCAATGGCGTTGGAATTGTGATGTTGAAACGATTGGCAGATGCGATCGCCGATGGAGATAATATTTACGCTGTTATTAAGGGTTCTGCGATTAATAACGATGGCTCCCAAAAAATCAGCTATACGGCTCCCAGCGTTCAGAGACAGGCAGCAATGATTGCCCAAGCCCAAGCGATCGCAGATATTAATCCAGAAACTATTACTTACATCGAAACCCACGGAACCGGAACGACTCTCGGCGATCCGATTGAAATTGCAGCATTAACCCAAACATTTCGTGCCAAAACACAGAAGCAACAATTTTGCGCCATCGGTTCTGTAAAGACTAACATCGGACATTTAGATACAGCTTCAGGCATAGCAGGATTGATTAAAACAGTTTTGGCACTCAAGCACCGATTGCTACCGCCTAGCCTAAATTTTAAACATCCCAATCCCAAGATTGATTTTGCTAACAGTCCATTTTATGTAAATACAACTTTATCAGACTGGCAAACAGACCAAACACCTCGGCGGGCTGGCGTAACTTCTTTGGGTGTTGGCGGTACGAATGTTCATGTGATTTTGGAGGAAGCACCAACAGGGGGCAGGGGAGCAGGGGGCAGGGGGCAGGGAGCAGGGGAGCATACTTCGACTGCGCTCAGTAACCGGGGGAGCAGGTGGTCACTGAGCGTAGCCGAAGTGGGAGTAGGGGAGCATGTCAAATCGTTGTTGACGCTTTCGGCAAAAACTGAGACAGCGTTACGGGAATTAGCTCGGCGGTATGTGGGGTTTCTGGAGTCTCATTCAGAAGTATCTTTGAGAGATATTTGTTATACGAGTAATGTGGGGCGATCGCATTTTGATTATCGGCTGGCCTTGGTTGCCGATTCACCCGCACAATTGAGAAATCAACTCACAACATTTATTGCCGAAAATTCGCGCACTCGCTTTCAGGCTTCAGGGGTAGCTTTCCTGTTCACTGGACAAGGTTCGCAGTATATCGGTATGGGACGAGAACTTTACGAAACCCAACCTGTTTTCCGACAAGCCATAGAACGCTGTGCCCAAATTCTGGACTCATTATTAGAGCAACCATTGCTAGAAGTGCTGTATCCGTTAGGGGAAAGGGGAAAGGGGAAAGGGGAAAGGGAAAAGAACTTAGGGGGTCATATTCTGGATGAGACGGGCTATACCCAACCTGTCTTATTTGCTCTGGAATATGCATTGTCCCAGCTATGGCAATCTTGGGGTATCAAGCCTAGTGTTGTGATGGGTCATAGTGTGGGCGAATATGTTGCTGCAACTGTTGCAGGTGTATTCAGTCTGGAAGATGGATTGAAACTCATCGCTGCACGGGGAAAATTGATGCAAGCACTACCGCAGACTGGGGCGATGGTAGCGGTATTTACTGATTTGGAACAAGTATCTGCGGTTATTGATTCATTGCCGGAGGTGGCGATTGCAGCAATCAACGCACCAAGACAAATCACGATCTCTGGTGCAGCTGGGGCGATCGCATCGGCTGTGGCTATCTTAGAAGCCAGAGGAGTGCAAACAAAGTCACTGAAAGTTTCCCATGCCTTTCATTCGCCGTTGATGCAACCAATGGTGGCAGAGTTTGGGCAGATTGCCCAGCAAGTGAGCTACCGTACACCAAACCCGAATATTCGTTTCATTTCCAACATCACAGGGCAATTGGCAGGAGTGGAGATTAGCACGCCTGAATATTGGGTGCAGCATATTTTGCAGCCAGTGCAATTTGCTAACAGTATCGTCAGCCTGTCAGCGTTAGGAAATTTGGCTTGTTTGGAAGTGGGGCCGCACCCAATTTTAGTAAGCATGGGTCGTCAATGTATCCCAGAATCACGACATCTGTGGCTAGGGAGCCTCAAATCGCAAGAATCAGATTGGCAGCAGATGTTGACCAGTTTAGCGGCGTTGTATGAGCAGGGAATATCGGCGAATTGGTCGGAGTTTCATCGGGGATCTGAGCATCGGCGCGTGGTATTGCCGAATTATCCCTTTGAGCGATCGCGTTTTTGGGTTGAACCAAACAAAGACAGCAGCCACAAAAATGTTCAACTCTCCTCTGCAAATCTCAAATCTTCTCATCCTCTGCTCGGTTCTAGATTGCACTTGGCAGACTCGAAAGAGATTCGTTTCCAGACGCAAATCAGTTCTAATTTCCCCGCTTTTTTAGCTGACCATCGCGTTTACGGAAAAGTAATTATGCCGGGAACCGCCTATCTAGAGATGGTTTTGGGGGCAGCAGCTAAGGTTTTGAAATCCAAAAATTTAATTTTAGAAAATGTCTTATATAAACGGGCGTTAATTTTATCAAAAAATGAAGTTAAGACGCTCCAGCTAATTCTTCAACCAACGGAACAACAAGGATATTCCTTTGAAATTTTTAGTTGTGAATTAGATGAAGAAGATTCACCATCTTGGATGCTGCATGTTTCTGGAAATGTCACCGCATCCAATCTCAAACCATCGCTGGAACTTTCTGCAACGCACTGTTTCCCCAAGGAAGTAGCCTCCCACAACCAAGCCGAACATTACCAACAGTTTCTTCAACGAGGAGTTGATTATGGTGCGAGTTTTCGGGGAGTTAAACAGTTGTGGTTGAATTCAGAAGTAGTCACAGGAGAGATTGAGTTACCCCAAACATGCGTAGAAACAGATACCTATCAGTTTCATCCAGCATTCTTGGATGCTTGTTTTCAGGTTTTACAAGCTAAATTCCCAGAAGATAATAGCAAAGAGGCTTATGTGCCGATCGCCATCCAGCGATTGCAAGTTTGCGATCGCCCCAGCAACCGACTATGGAGTTTTGCCAAAGTACATCCTAGCCAGAACAGTAACAAAACACTGATTAGCGATTTACAATTAGTTGCAGATGATGGTGAAATTCTAGCGGTTGTTGAAGGTCTGCAACTTCAAAGGGTCGCTGCGGCTACATTGACAGTCTCTCCTCAAGTGCTGCCGCCAGATTGGTTGTATCAAATCGAATGGCGACCTCAAGCCCGAATGGGGCGATCGCTCTCACCGGATTACCTGCTCAATCCCAAGGACATCAGCCAAAACCTGATTCCTCAATTGGCCGAACTTTTAACAACAACCTCATCAAACGAGGAATTTTTACCCCAACTTGAAGCCCTCAGTGTGTCTTATGTAATCAGTGCCTTACAACAACTAGGATGGGACTTTCAACTCGGATTGCAGTTTTCCTTTACAGAAATAGCTGAACAGTTGGGGGTGATTAGCCAGTATCATCAACTGCTACATCGGTTTCTAGATATTTTGACTGAAGCAGGGTGGCTCAGACCTCTTGATTGTGCCAACGGCAAACATCACTGGGAAGTAATTAGCGCCCTCGATCGCCAAACGCCGCAACCAGACCGACTGTTAGTCCAATTCCCTACCGGAGATACTGAGATCGCCCTAGTAGAACGCTGTGGTGCCAGCTTACCAGAGGTACTTCAGGGAAAACTTGACCCGCTACAATTACTATTTCCTAATGGTGATTTCACCCTGCTGACGCAACTGTATCAAGATGCCCCAGCTGCTAGAGTGATGAATACATTGGTGCAAAAGGCAGTTTCCGCAGCACTGCTGCGAGTACCACAGAAAAGCAAGATCCGCTTGCTAGAAATTGGGGCGGGAACTGGCAGCACAACCGCTTACATTCTGCCGCAATTGAATAATGATCAAGCTGAATACACCTTCACAGACATTTCACCGTTGTTTGCAGCCAAAGCACGGGAGAAGTTTCGAGATTACCCATTTGTCCGCTATCAATCTTTAGATATCAGCCGAGATCCAGCGACTCAAGGCTTGGAAGGGCAACAATATGATGTGATTCTGGCAGCCAATGTGTTACACGCGACACCAGATTTACAACAAACATTGACCCACGTCCACAGCTTATTAGCACCAGGCGGAATTCTGGTGATGTTAGAAGTCACCGATCGCCATTGTTGGCTGGATCTGAGCTTCGGTTTGACCCCAGGTTGGTGGTTGTTTGCCGATCGCTGGTTGCGACCGAATTACCCGCTCTTAAGTAGTGCCGAGTGGCAAGATGTGTTGCAAGCGAATGGATTTACATCGGCGGTGGCGATCGCACCTAAAAACAAAATCATCGGTTCCCTGGCTCAGGCTGCGATCGTTGCCCAAAAAGGAACCGAGAGCCATGTACCACAAAACTGGCTAATTTTAGCAGATAGTCAAGGTATTAGTCAGAAACTTGCTCGACGGTTTCAAGAACGAGGAGATACCTGTACTCTAGTTTTTCCCGGACAGGAATACGAACTGTTGAGCGAGTTCGAGTTCAGGATTAATCCTCACAAACCGGAAGATTTTCAGCAGTTGGTTTCGCACATACTTAGCAAGCGATCGCGTCTCTCAGGGGTGGTACATTTGTGGAGCCTGGAGAGTAAAGAAACTGCACCAACCTTAAGCGTCGAAGATTTGCAAGCAGCAACCCGTATTGGCTGTGGCAGTACTCTGTACTTGGTGCAAGCCCTAGTTAAAAAGATGGGTATAACGCCACCTCAGTTATGGGTAATAACTAGAGGAGCAGTTGCCGATAAAGCTGGATTAGTTCAATCGCCCCTATGGGGAATGGGAAAAGCGATCGTCAAAGAACACCCAGAATTACAGCTTCGCTTGATAGATTTAGACCTCCAAGAAAATTATCGGCTTCAAAATCCCCTTGATGCACTATTTGCAGAGTTGACATCACCGGATCGAGAGAACCAAATTGCATTCCGTAATGGGATACGTCAAGTGGCAAGACTGGTTCCTTACCGGGGAAAACAAAATCATAATCAAGCAGATATCCCCATCCACCCAGATAGTACCTACTTAATTACTGGTGGATTAGGGGGACTGGGACTGCTAATTGCCCATTGGTTAGTAGAACGTGGGGCAAAGCACTTAGTTCTCATGGGACGCAGGGGGACAAGCGAACAGAGCGATCGCCAGATTCAGCAGCTTCAGGCACAAGGTGTATCAGTGATGGTCATGCAAGCTGATGTATCTGTGCAGTCACAAGTGGCAAAGGTATTGGCAGAAATTGACCGCAGCCACCCGCCTCTACACGGCATTATCCATGCCGCCGGAGTTTTGGATGACGGAGTTTTACTCCAACAAACTTGGGAGCGCTTTCATCGAGTCATGGCAGCGAAAGTACAAGGTGCTTGGAATCTGCACGCATTAACCCAAACCTTACCGCTCGATTTCTTTATTTTGTTTTCTTCGGCTGCTTCTGTTTTAGGTTCTGCCGGTCAAGCTAACCACTGCGCTGCCAATGCCTTTTTAGACGCTTTAGCACATTATCGTCATCAATTGGGGTTATCGGGATTGAGTATTAACTGGGGAGCTTGGGCTGAAATTGGTGCAGCCGCCGAGCGTCAGTTCGGTAAGCAACTCCAACATCAGGGAATGGAAATGATATCGCCATCCCAAGGTTTACAGGCTTTGGAGCAGAGCTTTTTTTGGGAGGTTGTTCAAGTAGGGGTGATGCCGCTCAATTGGCTGACATTTATGCAGCAATTCTCACCGGGGAATTGTCCGGCATATTTGACAGAGTTTTCGCAAGTGGGGATTGCTCAATCAGCATCACCACCGCCGATGGAAATTCAGCAGCAATTGCAAACTCATGACTTCGGCGATCGCTTGCAAATTTTAACCATTTACCTGAAAGAAAAGATTGCCAAAGTGTTAGGTTGTTCTGTGGATCGAGTCGATGCCAGTCAAGCACTGAGCAAAGCCGGACTCGATTCTTTGATGGCGATCGAAATCCGCAATCGGATCATCACAGAATTGGGAATTGACCTTTCTTTAGAAAAGTTTGTTGAAGGTTCCAGCATCAACCAACTAGCAGACCTGTTATTAAAACAGCTAGCTTTACAGGGACTCAACGAAAATTCGGCAACTGAAATCACTGAGGATGTAGAAGAAATAATACTATGAACCTAAATGCCCTTTTAGCCGAGCTTTCAGACCGGGGAGTGAAATTATTAGTTGATGGGGAACAACTCCGCATTCAAGCACCTAAAGGAGTTATCACTCCCGATTTACGGAATGCTTTAGCTAACAATAAAGTAGAGCTAATCCGGTTACTACATCAGAACAAAATCGGGGCTGCTTCCATTCCTTTGGTTCCGGTTTCACAAACGCAAAATGTGCCCGTATCCTTCCAGCAGGAACGCCTGTGGATTTTGGCTCAGTTAGCTGCTGTAGAATCTGCTCATAATATTGCTCAAGCCTTGCGGCTGAATGGGGATTTAGATTTAAACTGCCTAGAAAAAAGTCTTAATGAAATTTTCCGTCGCCACGATGTCTTTGGGACAACATTTGGGGTATCGGAAGGTAATCCTGTGCAAAATATTGCTGCACCAGAACCGTTTAAATTATCTGTTTTAAATCTTGAGCATTTAGATGCAACCGAACAATTAAAAACTTTCTGGCAACTTGCCGATGAAGCAGCCGAAGCTCCCTTTGATTTGGCGATCGCTCCTTTATGGCGGATTAAACTCATTCGCTTAAATGCACGCGAGCATATTCTCTTGCTCGTCATTCACCACATTATTAGCGATATGATCTCGATGGGTTTATGGATTCGAGAACTGGCGACAGTCTATAGTCATTTCTACAAGGGACAGCCTTCTCCACTGCCAGAACCTGCGATCCAATATCGAGATTTTGCCGTATGGCAGCGCCAGTGGCTCAACAATGATGCCCTCAAAAGCGAACTAGCTTACTGGAAACAGCAATTAGAGGGGGCATCATTTGAATTAAAATTACCCATCGACCATCCCCGACCGCCACTCCAGAATTTTCAGGGTCGGCGAAAGTTTTTTAAACTCGATCCTGTGATGTGGGCTGCAATCAAACAACGAAGTCACGAACAAATGGGAATTACTTCCTTTATGACTTTCGTAGCAGCGTTTAAGGCTTTGATTTATTTGTGTTCTCAGCAAGAAGACATTTTAATTGGCTTTACCGCCTCTGGTCGAGTTCATCCGCAAGTGGAATCCCTGATTGGTTTTTTTGGCTATCCTTTGTTGCTGCGTACAGATTTGTCTGGCAATCCGACTTTTACCGAAGTACTCAGCCGAGTGCGATCGGTGTTGTTATCTGCTTATGCTCACCAAAATGTCCCCTTTGGTAAAGTCGTTGAAGTCATGGGGTCGAGTCGGGTTGCACAAGATACTCCCTTTTTTCAAACATTCCGCACCGGATTAAGCTATGTCAACAGCCAACTACCGAGCGACCTAACAAATTTACCAAATCTGACGTTTTCATTAGTTGATGAGGGAATTTGGGGACCGACTGATTTAGATTTGTATACTTATATTTACGAAGTCGGAGCAGATTTACAAATAGGAATTGCATATAACACCGATATATTTGAAAGTGAAACAATCGATGCTTTTGGTAATGCTTTATTTCAAATTTTAGCACAATGGGTTGAGTCAAAAGATATTCGCCTCAATGAATTTAGATTACCAACAGACCTTGAGAGAAAAGCAAGATTAGCCAGAAGTCGATATCAAAAACAAAAATTGGCGATCGCAGCTACTTTTACCGCCGATTCGGTGGCAGATTCTCTAAAATTCTGGATGCAGCAACTCAATTTACCCTCAGAAATTACCTTTGCTCCCTATAATCAGGTTTTCCAACAACTGCTGACTCCTAATAGTCTGTTATCGCAAAATGAAACGGGAGTCAATATTGTTCTAGTGCGGTTAGAAGATTGGGTTAGGTTACAGGATTCACAAGAGTTATCTAGTAACGAAAAAAAGAATGCCATTGAGCGCAATACTAAGGATTTAGTTATAGCATTACGTCAATCCGGCGAACGGAATAAAATTCCCCATTTGGTTTGTTTGTTGCCAAGTAATTCAATAATTGCTGATGCAGAAATGGCAATTTTTTTGCAACAAATAGAAGCAAATTTATTAACGGAACTTGCCGATATTAGTGGGCTGCATATTATTAATTATCAGGAGTTAGCAACAAGCTACCCAGTAACTAACTTCTATGATGCTTATAGCGATGAAATCGGGCATATTCCATTTACACCAGCATTTTTTACAGCGTTAGGAACAATGTTGGCGAGAAAAATTCACTGCCTACATAGACCGCCTTATAAAGTAATTGTCTTAGACTGCGATCGAACCTTATGGCAAGGTGTTTGTGGTGAGGATGGAGTTGAGGGTATTGTCATAGATTCATCCTATCAAGCATTGCAAGAATTTATGATTCAGCAGTGCGATCGCGGGATGTTGCTATGTCTGTGCAGCAAAAATAATCAAGCAGATGTCTTTGCTGTATTAGACCAACGCTCCGATATGCTGCTAAAGCGTCACCATTTGGCGGCTTGGCAAATTAATTGGCAGACTAAATCAGAAAATTTAAAATTGCTGTCTCAAGAACTAGGGCTGAGTTTAGATAGCTTCATCTTTATTGATGACAATCCCATCGAATGCGCTGAAGTCCGCTATCACTGTCCAGAAGTTTTAACCCTGCAATTGCCCACAAATGCCACTGAAATTCCCCAATTCCTGGCTCATATCTGGGCATTCGATCGTCTCAAGATCACTGTAGAGGATCGACAGCGAACGATTGTTTACCAGCAAAATCGCCAACGTCAGCAAGCGGCAAACGAATCTCTCACGTTGCGAGATTTCCTCAATAGCCTCAATCTGCAAGTGGATATTATGGAAATGCAGCCCTCCCAGGTAGATCGTGTTGCTCAACTAACGCAGCGAACAAATCAATTTAACACCACCACCTTACGCAGAACATCGGCTGAAATCAAAACCTTTTGCCTGTTAGATACTCATACTTGCTATGTTGTAGATGTAAAAGACCGCTTTGGTAATTATGGTTTGGTGGGCATGATGATGGTACAGGCTACAGCATCAGCCCTGGTGGTAGATACCCTATTACTCAGTTGTCGAGTGTTGGGCAGAGGAGTTGAGTATCAAATGCTCAACTTCCTGGGTAAAATTGCCCTGGCACGCGGACTGAAGCAAATCGATATTATTTACAAACCGAGTTCCAAAAACCAGCCTGTTGGCGATTTTCTCGAACAGTTGACAGCCATTGCCAAGGAACCTTTAGCAGAAAGCTATTGCTATAAGTTATCAGCAGATGTTTGTCGATCGCTCGCTATTGCTTCTGAACGATTAGACAAAGAAGCAAAACATTCGGCATCTGAAGGGAATTTAACCCCAAGCGATCGGGCAATACCCCAGCAATCTGCCTACACCGCCTTATTCCAAAAAATTGCTTCAGATTGGCATACACCAGAGCAGATTCTCCAGCATATTCAGGAGTCTCAAGTTCAATACCAACAGCATCAGACATTTGTTGCACCTCGCACCGAAACCGAGAAACACTTAGCTGACTTGTGGCAAAACTTACTTCACAGATCCCCACTCAGCATCTACGATAACTTCTTCGATTTGGGAGGCAATTCTTTGTTAGCAGTGCAACTGCTGTCTCGGTTGCGAGAAACCTTGCAAGTGACTATACCCATTCATCAATTATTAGAAGTCCCAACAATTGCGGGAGTGGCTCAAGTAATTGAAGCGATCGCTCGGACAGGAATGGCTGCCCATTTAGCGATCGATTTGGCAGCAGAAGCTGTCTTAGATCCGGCAATTCGTCCAACTACACCATTCAAGTCGATCGCCCAACCCCAGGCGATTTTCTTAACTGGAGCAACCGGTTTTCTCGGTGCGTATTTAGTAGAAGAACTCCTGCAACAGACCACAGCTAATATTTATTGCTTAGTGCGAGCGCAGGATGTAGAACAGGGCATCCAACGTATCCAAAGCCATTTACAAGCATACGGACTTTGGCAAGAACAGTTTCGCTTTCGCATCATTCCAGTCATTGGTGATTTGGCGTTACCCAACTTAGGTCTGAACGAGTCACAATTCCATCAACTTAGCCATGAAATTGATGTCATCTATCACAATGGTGCTGTCGTCAATTTTCTTTATCCCTACGCCAAACTCAAAGCAGCCAATGTCCTGGGAACTCAGGCGATTTTGAGTTTAGCAACTCAAACAAAAGTCAAACCCGTGCATTTTGTTTCGACGCTGGGCATCTTTTCGGCTCCTGCTTATGCAAATGCTAACTCCATTCCAGAATCCGATGAATTAGCAGAATTTCAAGGGTTGCAAGGAGGTTATTTACAGAGTAAATGGGTAGCAGAAAAGCTAGTTATGCAAGCACGCGATCGCGGAATTCCTGTATGTATCTACAGACCAGGTGCAATCTCAGGACACAGCCAAACGGGAATCGCCAATGTGGATGACTTCTTTTGCAGCCTGACCAAAGGCTGTATCGAACTAGGTATGGTGCCGGATTTGGAATTCCCCCTCGATTTGACTCCAGTTGATTATGGTAGCAGAGCGATCGTCCACCTCTCTCAAAACCCTGACTCCTTCGGCAAGGCATATCACCTTGTTTCTCCTGATTGTCTGTCTTGGCGTAATTGGTGTGAGTTAGTTCGGTCTTTGGGCTATTCGCTAGAGCAAGTTTCTTACCATGAATGGTATGCTAAATTGCTACACAATGCGAAACACAATATTCCAAATGCTTTACATGCTTTTCTGCCATTGTTAGACGAACAATTATTAAAAAACGTACAGCTACCTGCGTTTGATTGCCAAAATACATTGACTGGACTTGCTGACACCAATATTATTTATCCAACAATAAACACCGAATTACTCAATATCTACTTTGCCTACTTCAAGAAAAGTGGATTTTTCAGCGGAGTTTAGCAACTGGAGTTTAGACTAAGCAGCAAAAAACGACGCAGGAATGCTGAGTTGAAAACAAGCAGGCTTCAGGCATGAAAGTTGGCAATGTTAAGTAGATTCTGGTTGTTTTTTACGTGGCAAGGAATTATGTCAAACCTGTGTGCTGTGAGGGTTTAATGCCATAAAACCTTAAAATGAGAATGAATTAGCGATCGCTAGATATTTACCACTACCAAGATTCTTATGGCGGTGGATGCAGTCCCGCCGAGGTCAGAAGGCGACGCAAGTTAACGACTCCAACCCGATTTAATTGCAGAGCTGACATCGTTGCTCATACAGAACCTTTTTCCCCTTCCCCTTTCCCCTTATCCCCAGAGGGGACCCCACCTTCCCCTTTTCCCGACTTATGCAAGAAGTCTATTGAGAACAGATGTGCTTTTAGAATTACCCAAAGAATGTTTATAACGACCAAAAAGCAGGTTATTAATCATGCGTTTAAGTTTTTGCAAAAATCTGCTTCGGTTTGATTTAGTTTATATTAAAATATAAATCGTAATAATATGTTATATTAGTCATCTCATTCTTAAGATGGATTATTAGTAAAACAATTAACTAAAATAGATAGATTATTTAAGTATGATTTGCTAGTCTGAAATTTGACGTTAGCAAAAAGTATAAAAAATATGCCTTGATTAGCAAAGCTTTTAGTGAGAGCAGACAGACTTTAGTTTTTGATAGCTGATGTTTAGAGAGTTTTAATCAACACTAATCATACTGTAGGTAGAGCCAAAACAAATGAGAGAATATCCAAAATAGAGTTACAAATCTTAATAGTTTCTGATCGTGGATGAAATTTTGTGTAGCTGCTCCTGGAGATGGAAAAATGGTTTTTATGGAAAGTAAACGCTTGCTCTTCGTTGCTGACTTTCCATCTGTACAGCAGGGTAAAGACTTTTCTCAAGCTTTAGTCCAAATACCACCGTCACCGCATTGCGAAGTTTGTGTAATTGTTCCAGTTCGCAATGAAGCTCAGATGTTGGCAGCAACCCTTACTGCCCTGATACATCAAGTTGATCTACAAGGACAGCTTTTAGATCCCAGACGCTACGAGATAATTTTGTTTGCAAATAATTGTAGCGATGAGTCAGCAGCTATAGCCCGGAGTTTCGCCCAAGAACATCCAGATATAGCACTGCATGTAGTGGAAAAAACTCTGCCTCCTGCACAAGCCTATATTGGTCGAGTGCGTCAGATTTTAATGGATGAAGCATACCGCCGTTTGTGTAGCTTAGGACGCACAAGGGGGGTAATTGCTTCAACTGATGGAGACTCGCAGGTAAGCCCAACTTGGATTGCTGCCAATCTGTATGAAATTAACTGTGGTGCTGATGCTGTAGGTGGGCGAATTCTTGTTGAACGCACTGGTCGTGCGGATCTACACCCTTACGCCAGAGCTTGCTATCTGCGTGAAGTGGGCTACCGCTATTTAATTACTGAATTAGAAACTTATCTCGATCCCGACCCTGATGATAGATTTCCTAGACATTATCAACACTATGGAGCAAGTTTGGCAGTAACAGCAGAAATGTATGCACTGGCGGGAGGCTTACCACCAGTGCGGACTCCTGAAGATGTAGCTTTTTACCGTGCTTTGGTACGGGTAAATGCCCGTTTTCGCCATAGTTCTTTAGTGCGAGTAGTAACTTCGGCCAGACAAATTGGACGTACCAATGTTGGTTTAGCAAATCAGCTGAATGAATGGATAGAAATGGGACGGCAACAACAACCATTTCTAGTCGAGTCAGCAGGGGCTATCGAAACTCGTTTTGTTGCCCGCCGCCAATTACGAGTGATGTGGTGGTGCGTTCTTAATGGCTATCAGCCAGATCGTAAGAGCGTCGTATGCTTGGCAGAGATGCTGGGAGTTTCAGCCCAATGGCTTTTAGAAAAATTGACCCAACCTTATACCTTTGGTCAGTTGTTTGAACAAGTCGAAGAACGCCAGCAGTCAGAACAAATTTGGGCTTCGCGTTGGAAATTTGTGGAAATTGAACAAGCAATTGGAGACTTGCGCTTGCGTCTTGAGAGTTTACGGCTCAGTCGGAGCAAACTCCACGGAAATTCGACCCAGGATGATTTGGAACTAACTAAAGAGCTTTACCCTACGAAAAGCCCAGAAAATGGGGGTCTTAAACCCTCGATCTAAGCGCGTCACAGAACATCCCATCCCACCGATCGTTTTACCTCAGCAGAGGGCAGTTTTCCGTAAGCTCAAACTACTCTCCGCAATAACTGCCTTTTTTGGTAAAACTAAATCTCAAAAAATAAGGCTCATTTTATAGAAAAGAACAAGAAGATTGGGGGATAATTCCCCTTGTCTGTTTCTTCAATTCTCAGACTCGCTCGAATAAATCAAGTCGATATTCTTCATCCCGTTGACCTTTTAAATGCCGCAGTTTATTTGGGGTCAACTCAAAAAACGAGTCATGAACTTCATCCCCACTCAATGGATAATCACGGGCATAAAGTATCCAATGAACTAAAAGTAGATGTCCTCCAGGTTCCAGGTGTTCCAGAATGTACTGTTGGGATTTTTTCAGGTCTTCCCAGCACCAGTAATAGCCGACTTCTGAGACTAGGGTCAAATCAAACATTTCATTAGGATATTGCTCTGGGACACGCATAATCTGGAACTTGACATTGGAGAGATGCTGACAGCGCTCTTTTGCTCTATCCTGCGCCAATTTTGATACATCAACTGAGAGCAGTGAGTCACAACGTTCTTGCAGTTTTTCAGTTAAAACGCCAATGGAACCACCGATTTCAAAGGCAGACCGATAGCGGTCTTTGGGTAAAGCTGCAATTGTGGCAGCATATTTGTTAGCTTCGTAAACACTTGTCTCAAACTTCCACGGGTCAGGATCTTCGCTGTAAAGTTTATCAAAGTAGCTAGGTGGTAGGGAATTAGATTGTAACGGGTTCATCGGTTTTCCTCTATATAAACTTCCCAAGGATGACTGAAGTTTGCTAACATTTCGGGAGTTAGGCGAAAGCCTTCTGGATCATCATCAATTAAGTCTGTAGTTTGGGAACGATAAGCAGCGATCGCTTGCTGTTTCAACTCCACCACTGCGCTAATATTCAATCGCCAAGTTGTCACCTCAAGAGATCCTGGCAGACTCTCTCGTTGGTCAAAGTCCCAATCCCAAATCGGATACTCAATCAATCGGGGGGATAAGGGCAGGTCATTCAGCACTGTGTGAATTAACTTCCACGTCGCTCGGTGGTCTGCATGAGGGTCATATCGCCAGGGTAAAAAGATAATTTGTGGGGCGATTTCTGTAATGTAAGCACGACAACTAGCTACTGCACTTTGATACTGTGTTGAAATTGACCCATCCTGTATTCTCCAGAAGGTGACATCATTAACCTCTACACCTAGTAATTTTAATGCTAATAGCGTTTCCGCTTCCCGCAGATTTCGCAGTTTATCTGCGGGATATTTCTGAGAATTAGGGTGTGAAAGAGTACCATCACTGATGACTAAAACTTGCACATGACAATTTAAAGACCGTAACAGAGCGATCGCACCTCCACAACCTAATGTCTCATCATCAGGATGGGGTGCAACAATCAGTACCGGGCTACAAGCGATCTCGTTAACTGAACGCCAGGGCAAAACATTAGGATTGTCTAGTGGTAATGCAATCAAGCCGAATTCATTCATCATTCCAAAGTATTGAAGCCGGATTACTTTCATGCAAGACATATTGCCCAACATTTGCCAAGGCTGCATCAAAAGCAGGTTGACGCAGATATAGAGTCAAATCTCGGATAATTCGTTCCATCGGATTTGGTGGTAGTAAGCCGCGAGTTCCCACAGAACGTTGACACAAATGCATCACATCAATACAAATTTGTTCAATTGCTGTCCTGACCATGTTGGCATAGGCGACGAGTTGGTTTGCTTGCGGGTGAACAACAGTGGGATCGCCACCAAACACTGGTGCATAGGCTGCTACTCGATCCGCAGCCCCCCGCAGCCAGAGATTACCGCTTTCAATGGCGATCGCCATTCTGCCAAGCCGTTCCTGTTGATATGGATCGTTTGTATATTCCAACTTTTGTAGATACTGACGAGTTAGGTTAAACAGTGCTTCTGCCCCACCTAGTTGCACAGCAGCAAACCGAATTACCCCAACAGATAACCAAGGCTGTCGATAGTAATCTCCTGGCTGGCCGATTAAATAGCTTTGATCCAACTCGACATCGCTAAAATCCACTTTGTAACTAGCAGTAGCTCGCATCCCAGAAGGTTGCCACCAGGCGGGATCGCTAACTGTTGTCACTTCGTCCATTGGCACAATGCACATTTGCCAACCGCCTTCTGGCAATACTCCATTCACGAAAGGACGTTCAACATAGCCAGTACCAGTACAAAACGTTTTAGAACCTTCCAGCCGATAACGCCCATTCTCACAAGGAATTATCTTCACACCATCAGAGGCTTCAGCATTCCAAACGCCAAATATTTTCTGGCGATCGCGGGCATCATGAGCGCAGCTTGCGATCTGTTCTATGGAACCAAAGGTCTGAATCAGTTGTAGGGCGTTGATATGTCCTTCATAAATTCGCCCAACTGCCAGATTGCCATGCCCTATCTGCTTTAATAGCATTAAAAGCTCGTAGGTAACATTCGCATCAATTCCTGCACCCCATCCGCCTAATTCTTTCGCTAATGGTGCAGCCAATAACCCAGCCTTAGCAATTAGCTCAAACTCTTGCTTGGGAAAAGCAGTATTGCAATCGATTGCAGTGGCATTGTTTAAACAATAATCCGCAATTTCTGCGGCACGTTTCAGATCCAGAGCAATGTTGGAACTATGCCATTTTGGGATGACGACATTCTTTAATAATTGGATGCTAATAGCCGACTCCTTTCTGTAATATTTCTTTATATATTGTTAAGAATAATTCAATTAAATCAGTTAACATCTCTATCTTTTGTATGATTATATACCTAACAAAAGAGAGATTATTGTATGCATAAATTATTTTTTACGTAGGACAATGGAGTATACTTTAATTTTAGCAGAATCACCAGAGTTTAACCATCAACTCTCATCTGCCAATATTAAACGTGCCAAATTAGAAGAATTTCGTTAAGCAGCGTATAACTATTTAGGTAGAGCGTATGATGCAACTTTTGAACTGATGGATGCGATATTGCTGACGCGAAACGCTTACAGTTTTGGTAGATTTATTGCTATCACTGAATGTCTGCTCCATTAGAGTAGTGTTAAGTAGGGCGGCAGACAATACTTGTCGGGTTTTGGGGGAAGGAGAAAAGGTAAAAAACCCTTAACCATCCTTTAGCCCTTTCCCAACAATGAACGACGCTAAAATCCTCTTCCTTCCTGCCTCCTGCCCGATCCCAACTACTTAAATCTTACTAAGAATTACTTTTATCTCAGAACTGTTAGTAGTAAAGCAGATATAAAATAGCCCATCTTCTATTGGTTTTTCTAAAACTTTAGCATAAATATCAACACTTAATTCTTTGGGAGAAGTTGGTGATAAAACTAATTTAATATTACTGAATAAAGAAGGGATGACATCTTTTTCTATATCCTTGGGACGTACCTCGGCTCCCTTAGTGGAAAGCTTAACTAAATTGCCTTGAAAAAGGGTTTTTTCAATGTGCTTTTCATCTAAAATTGTATATTCTATTGGGATTACTTCAGTTAAAGGTAGTAATTTTTCTTCTTCTTGAGTTAAAAAGAGATTGTATTTTCCAATAATTCCCCTAACTTCGTAAATATTTATCGGTAGTTTAATTCCTTTTACTTGTACTTGCTTTTGCCCAGAGATTTTAACAATTGACTCTACTTCTCTAAATGTCGATTCTGAAATAACAATCTGTCCTCCAATTGTATAGGATTCAATACGATAGGTGAGATTCACCTGGCTACCAACTACACCATATTTGGTTCGGATATAAGAACCAATATTTCCAACAACAACTTCGCCGGTGTTGACAGCTATTCCCATTTCTAATGATGGCAGATTCCACTGCTGCATCTTTTCATTTATACTCATCATTGCTAACTGCATAGCGATCGCACAAGCAATAGCCCTTGTAGTATCGTCTTCTTTGGCAGTAGGCGCACCAAACAACACTAAAATACCATCACCTGTAAACTCATCAATGGTTCCTTGATACTGGGTAATGATATCTGCCATTGATGCTAAATAAAAATTGAGAATTTGAACAACCTTTTCCGGGGGTAATTGTTCTGAAATACTGGTAAATCCTCTTAAATCGGAGACGAGTATGGTGATTTTGCGCCGTTCGCCCCCAAGCTGTAAACCTTTTGGGCTTTCTAATAAGGTAGTGACTACTTCTTTGCTTAAGTAACGCCCAAATGTATAACGAATTTCTCCAGCAGTACGGGCGATATAGACTGTAATAGCGATCGCAGATCCCAACAAAGCTAATAATGGTGGTACTACAGGTATCCACCAACTGGCGATAAAGGCTGTATATGTACTAACCAATAGCACACCTGCTGCCAAAATTGGGCTAGTTATTTTCTGGAGGGATAAAAATTTTATCCCGCCTGCATATCGCCATTGCCAAGTTAGACTTGCACCCACAAAAGACCAGAGAAAAATCCATCCTATTTCTATTGGTTGCGACCAACTCTTAATTAGTGGACGACCTACTGTAGCTGCACTGATAATTTGGCTAGCCATATTCGCATGAATTTCTACCCCAGGCATAGGTTCTGGAGAAGTCAACAAACCACTACTATAGGGAGTGAAGAATAAATCCTCAAAACTTTCGCTGACGTTACCAATTAAGATAATGCGATCGCGTCCCCATTCTGGTGGTACCTTGTCTTCTAAAATATCTGTCATCGTGACTGTAGAAAAGCGTCTGGCTGGCCCCCTGTAATTAATTAAAATTTGGTAGCCACGGTCATCAGCTCGCACATAGCCACCATCATTAGCGGCAAAAGGAATAAATCTTGTCTTTCCTAACTGCCAATTTTTTGCCTGTCCAGAAGTTTGGGGTGCAATACCTTCGGCATCAAGATAAAGTAAAGCTAAATATAATGCAAAACTGTAAATAGTCTCTCCATTTTTATCTGTTAAGTAGAGCAAACTGCGTCTTACCTTTTTATCTGGATCTAAAACCAAATCATTTGCACCTACTTGCCCTTTATCTTTGAGTGCTGGTGGCGGGTCAATTGGTTCGCGTTGGTTATCTCCTACCACTCTTTGAATCCCGACTAAATTCGGGGTAGATGTAAATACTTTGGTTAATTCTTGATGTCCTGGTTCTACAGGTAAATCGCGGTAGATATCTAAACCAATAGCTCGTGGTTTCCTGGCTTTTAATTTTTGCAACAATTGAGCATACAGACCATCTGGAACGATTGGCTGACGAATTTTTTTCATGTCTGCAAGATTTACTCCCACAATCACAATCCGGTTATCGGGTGCTTCTTGGGGTCGCAAACGCATATATCCATCGAAAGCCTCTAACTCCCAAGGCTGCATTAAACCAGCAAAGCGTAATAAGATGACTACACCAGCCACACTAGGAGTAGTAATCAAAACACCGCGCCATTGCCACAGTAGCTTTTTCCACTTTCTCCAGATCATCTTTTTTGTACCAAAATTAATTTTTCCGGGTAGCAAAGTAGCCGTTTTCACTTTGCCATATAGTTGTACTGAGGTTAGCGATCGCTCGTGCAGCAGTCAAGGAAAGGTTCTTTGGCGATCGCCCCTAGACCGACTGATTGTAAAAGTTCTTCCCATTCAGTTGGCTTCTCGCGGCGCAATTGAGCAACGGTATTCAGTGCTTCCTGCCAAATTTGAGACTCTGCATAAATTTTTGCTTGTTCTAGAAGTCCTGCCCCAGCTAGCTGATTTTTCAGGGATGAACTTACTTCGGTACGCTGGAGTAATCCCTTGACAGATTCATCCTGAGCGCGGTCTTGAAAATCGCAAATCATCGTGAAGTACCATCGATAATACTTGCCAATTTGGAGAGAAACATTTGCTGGTAATTCCAGTTTAATAATGCCAGGAGTACTAGGTAGTTTAAAAGTTGTCAGATAAACCTGATTTCCGGCTTCATCTGTCAAAGCCAATTCTCCAGATTGGGCAGTATTTTGAGGAATGTACCAATATAGTGTTGGATTGGCTGCAACCGTTTTCCCAAAATTCTTTTTTGACGGCATCAAAGGCGTTATCGGTATTCCTCTCCCATCGATACAAGAAGAGCCACGCGTTCCTCCACCCAATGTTTGAGAGGGCGCTCCTCTGTCATCTACAGGTGGGAATTTGAGACTAACTTTCCACTCCAAGTTGGATGCCGATCGCCGTAATGGCAAGCTAGCAAAAGTGGCAATGGTGGGAGAAAGTGCGCTAACAAGGATCGCTAAAAACAGAAAAAATTTTGGTAAATTCATGATCCGCGTAAGGACTTCTATTGAACGTAAATCTTTGAAACAGTAAATCAGTCTTTTCAGAAGTATAGTTGAGTGCTGTTAGCGGATAGCTAAGGTTGAGCCAGTGCTGAGTCAAGAGGCAGAGCCTCTTGGAACTCGTTCGCAGCCTCCAAGCTGGGAACGAGGATACAATAAGTCTTTGGGCTTTTCTTAGTGCCATTCCGATCCCAGTTAATTGGATAATTTATTTTCTGGAAGTCCCTTACCAAGGATTGCCGACGAGCGTGAAACCGCTCCAATAATAAGGATGAGCAAATTCTTTGTCTCCTATCTGTCTTAACTCCGGCGGTAAAGGAAAACTTTTACTCGGTGTTACCAACTGACCCTTCTCTAGTCGCACCTGACCCTTGAGCATCGCTACCTGTGCTTGCCGCAGAGCCTCGGCTTTGATGGGAGTTTCTTTCAATTTCTCGTAGAAACTTGTCATTAGTCCCATTGTGCTTTCATCGTTGACAGACCATAGACTGCCCATCGCTGATTTCACTCCTGCTAACACCGCCAAGCCTGCAAATCCCAACTCCGCTTCTGGGTTCCCTAGTGCTGTACGACAGGCACTCAAAACCAATAGTTCCACTGGCGGCTGACTTAATTTCAATTGCTGCAATTGGCTAATTAGTAATTTGCTATACCAAAACTCAATATAGGATTTATTGATATTACCAGGCTGAAAGTTGGCATGGGTAGAGAAATGGACAATACCAAAAGTTTGTAAGGCGCGGGCTTGTTTGAGCTTTTCCACTGTGAAGTTTTCGTTAAGGAAAGACTTGCCAGGCCACAATTGACTGACGATTAAAGACAATTCTACTGAAGCTGCTGGTAAGGGCTTTTGATCGGGGAAGCGATCGGCTCCCATCGCTAAGACTTGCTGATTTCTTACATTTGCATAGCGAGTGTCAGTAAGTGATAAGCTGGGCATCAGACCAACGCTGTATCTTTCCACAATAAACCCTTGTCCGTCATGCAGGGCGGCGATGGGCAGAGAGCGTAAACCCGCGTCCATCAAAAAGCTAAGATTCGTGATTTTTTGAGCTTGTAAATCTTTTTCCAAAGGTCCAAGCAGCCACTTATAGAGCTTTTGAGCCAAAGCCAGATATGGAGGAGAGCGTTGAATGTTAGTGATAGCTGCTTGGAATTCTTGAGCGTTTTTGAGGACTTGCTCTCGCGTCGCTCCCTGAATCTGCCGTCTGATTGGTGTTCCAGAGGAAGTGACCATCACTAGTTCGAGCTGGTAGTTACCTTGAGCTTGTTGCGTAGTGGGTTGTACTGGCTGTCGGCGCTGCTCCAAACTTTGAGAATTGAACTCCCAGATAGGTTGCGGTTGCTTGGCTGTCTCCTCTGGTTGAGATTTGGAGTCTTCCTCGGTTTTGGGTTGAAATAAGACATAAATCAGGGCAGATTTAATGCCAGTGGCTTGTTCAATTCGGCGCAATATAGCTTGGGCTTCTTTTAAGGTTTTGATGCGGACATTGCTGATGCCTAAATGGTTCTCAAAGGTCTTAGTGAAGGCTTCTTCCAGTTCTGGTAGGTTGGTGTCAATTGCTGGTGTGGAGGCGAAGGTTACTTGTAGTGGCTGGGTAACAGGGAAGGGATTGCTGAGATCGACGGGATTAAAATTAACAAGTGGAGTCTCTGTTGCAGGTGGAGGGGGGATAATAGCAATTTTCCCGCCAACGATCGCACCTGCTGTACCATTTACCGAGGCATTGCCAATCTGAAACGGATTTAACCTGCCTCCCCCATGCCGGATCGTGATGTCTCCCCCACTGTTACCACCAAGGCTGGAAATGCTAGCCAGACTGTTGTTGCTGTCGGTGAAGGTGTCTGTGACGCGGAAAAATTGTCTAGCGGTGATATCTATGTCACCACCTCTACCGTTTTTCCCACCTTGGGCGTTAATCTGGGTAGCTTGAATGTCACGGCTGGAGTCAAGAGTGACATTGCCACCGTTGCCGAAACTACTGCTGGAATCAATCGCGCCAGTGGTAATATTGGTGGCAGCTTTGGCGATGATGGCACCACCGTTAACTCCTGAACTGTTCAGGTTGCCCGTGGAAATGTCACCGCCGCCCTCTAGAGCGATCGCTCCCCCATTTCCAGTTGTAGAACTAGTGTTGAGAGTTCCCGTACTGGTATTGATATTGCCACTGGTGCTGGTTATTCTAATCTCTCGACCTTGATTTACCACATCGCCAGTGGTAATGTTTTGGTTGGCTTGCAGATTAAGGGTAGCATTGTCAGCTCCTGTGAGTTGAAATCCACTAGTGTTAATGGAACCTGAGCCAAAGGGCGATCGCAAAGTAACCGGGTCATTGAAAGTCACATCACCTGCCAAGGTAATGCTACCGCTGCTGTTATCTCGCCCGATCGATATTTGAGAAAAGCCATTTTGCCAGGTGTTTAATTTACTGGCATTTAGATTTAAACGGGCATCGTTAATGTTGCCACCCAAGGTCATGCCTAAGCTAGGAGTCCGAGGCTGCAACTGAAGGATACCAGTACCTTTGATTTGGGTGGAGCCAAGGAAGTTCATTTCATCAGCAGTGAGGGCGATCGTACCACTGCCTGTTCCAGTGGGGTTAATCGAACTGTTTTTAATGCTAATTCCTTCTGTAGTGTTACCACTACTAGCGCCATCTAAGCTTATATTTCCTATTGCCTTCGATTCCACCTCTGCGCCGTCTTCCAGTGAAATGCCGAAGTTCCGATTTCCCTCTCCATTACCGCCAGTACCCATAAAGTTGATATTTCCATTGGCTGAACTGACTCTGGAATTGGAACCGATATATATCCCCTCACTAATGTCAGTCCCGACTCCGGCAATCCCCTCTAGATTAATTGTCCCCGTTTTAGTCGCGCTGATGATGCTACTGTTTACTTCAATGCCGTCGTTGTCCCTACCTCCTCTAGCGTTACTAGTACCTTGGAGTGTAATCTTCCCAGTGCCAGTGGAACTCACCAGGCTATTGTTAAGCTGAATCCCGTTGTTGTTGTTTCCATTTCCGTAGCCTATGCCAGTTAAGCTGATATCTCCATTTTCAGCTATGATGCTGCTATTATTCAGCCAAACGCCTTTCTGCTCGCTCGCATCAGCGTTGTTTCCCTGACCTTTAATCGAAATATTGCCAGTACCAGAGTTGAGAGTAGCTCCATTAAGGCTGACTCCAATGGGATTTGCTGCTGTTCCTTGTGCCGATTCGTTTAAGGGGTTACTACTACCGCCCAGAATTATATTACCTCCATTAGAATCGATCGCAGCACCGCTTTTGAGGGCGATCGCTCCTGCTTCGATCCCGTCTCGATTTGCATTGAGGGTGACATCCAATTTCCCCACACCACTGGCTGTTAGCTTGGCATTTGAGTTGAGAAAAATACTGTTATTAGCTTCTAGCGTGAGATTTGTATTGGCAGTACCCGTTGTGCTGATGTTGGCATTGATGTTGATATTGCGATCGGCAGCTAATTTCAAGTCAGAACCGCTACTCCATGAGATCGGATTGCTGACTGTAATATCTCCTTTCCCAGCCAAACCCGATGTTGTCGAAACGGTAACATTACTCAAAGCTAGTTGATTTTGTAGCGTAGTCGAGTTGAGATTAGAAGAGGTTGTAGTGATGTCAGCAAATATACCCTTACCGAAGGTCATACTGTCGGTATCCATCGCGCTGCTGATGGTGATATCAGTCGGATCTAGCAGGAGCGTACCGACTTTCCCCGCAGGCGAACGTAAATCAACTAAGCCTTGAAATAAGAGCAATCCTTTGCTAGATACTTCGACTAATCCGCCATTCCCAGTATTAAGCCCGCCGATGGCGTCGATCTTACCAAAGAACTGAGTGTTATTATCTGACCAAACGATCGCCCGACCGCCATCACCGTTTCGCAGTGCGTTAGCATTAATTACCGAATCACTGCTAACAAACGTCTGTAAGGCATTGGGCAAAATACCTTGACCTTTGTAGTCTCCGCCAATCCGAACGATGCCGCCCCCAGCTGTGCCAGAGGCATTAATGTTAGCACCAATCAATCCGACGCGATCGCCCAAGACGTTTACTGTACCACCTGTCTGCATAACTTTTGTATTGGAAACATCTAGGGTTCCAGAAGCGATCGTAGTTCCTGCGGTAGTTGGGATAGTTGTACCAGCTCGTGTTAACTGTACTTTGCCAGCATCTAAAGAAGCGATCGCACCAAGATTTAGTCCCTTAGCTCCTTGGGTTAACAGCGTTGGCAAATCCAGAGGGTTAATTGCTAGGTGTTGGCCTGTTGTATTTCTTGGCAGTTCTAGCTCTAAACTCAGCAGGTTTCCTGCTTGAGAGATCCGAATCAGGTTTGTCCCTGGCACTGCTGCAAGAGTGATATTGCCGCCGGGTGCGCTCAATGTCGCGGTATTAATAATATTCCCACCGATTAAAACCAGATTGTGTTTTTCTAAAATTGACAAACTACCAGCATTGATAATAGTCCCAGGATTGGCGAAATCAAAGGCAAACCCAGAGGGATTGCCATTTAAATTTGAGTAATCATTTTTACCGACTGCATTAAACCAAAAACGATTGTCAAAACCAATTGCTGTAGCAGTCGTTACTGTAAAGTCAGCCGGAAGGTTAATTTGGGCATTCGGCCCAAAGATGACTCCTGCTGGATTCATGATGAATAAGTTGGAATTTCCTCCAGTTACCTGAATCAATCCATTGATGGTTGAAGGATCTCCACCGATAACTCGTGTGAGAATATTGTGAATATCGGGATTCGAGAGAAAATTGGCAATCTGCTGTTGATTGAGTCCAAATTTCTCCAAGCTGTGAAATAGGTTCGCCCGATCGCCAGAAAGTTTACCTCCTTGGATATCGATGCGATTACCCTCTTGAGTTACAACTGTCCCTGTCCCATCATTAGCTGGAACAATCGATTGTCCAAGTACGGGTTTAGCAGCAATGCTCCCTAACCAGAAGCATAGGGTAAGCACGATCGGCAATGCAGCATTCTGACTTCTAAACACCAGTGGCTTTTGCTGACAAAGACGCTGTAAGTAGCTTGCTTCCCCAAAGGGGTACAAATGCGCAATTACCGACGCTCGTTCGCTCTTAGCGTCTCCCCTTGGGAGATGACTCGCTACCGCTGACGCTCGATGACTTGCTAACGCTGCGCTAACGCTAACGCCAACGTACTGCCTTACCAACGGACTATTTCCTTTTGACTTTTGATTTTTTCTGTTCACTGCCAATTCCCCAAGCTTAAAGTTGATAATTCACTTGGAAATAAAAGCCATCATCTATGAGCATTATTGCTATGTGCGATCGCCATAATTCTAGTGGTGGGCTACACAAACTTTTCCTCGTAGCCAGCAGAGGGGAAAGAACACTTGCGAACTATCTTCTTTTTGTCCAAAGTCCAAACAGTAGATATCTTTAAAATAGTATCATTCTAATATATAAGAACATTAGAAAATATTTTTACACAAACCTATGAGCGACATACTGAATTGAAGACAATCCTAAGAAACAAAGTTTTTGATTAGTTTCGAGTATGAACAATTACAACAATTAATTTTAAATACCCAATGATTGTATCATGAAAAACAAGCTTTATTAGAATTTAAAAAAGTGAAAATTATTGTTATACGAGGAGGTCGTAAACCAAAACTATCTATTAAAGAACAAATTATTTTCAAAGGCTCGACCTTAACTTCTCACGAATACATACTGCGTTGTCTTGTAGTCTAAAAATTTACTTTATAAATTGTCTCTTAATTAACGTAACCAATAATTAGCGATCGGCAGATGGTGTCATTAGCTTCATCTACTGTTACATTTCATACCTTAAAACCAAGTATGTCTTTTGGGAATTTAGCACGCGATGTGAAACAACAAATCACTACAAATATCTATCCAACGCAACGATCTATTTAGTATGATGCTAGCGTCTGGACTAGCAGTGGCAACAAAGGGAATGCTCTGAAATCAAGTACTAGCAAGTGTTGGAGTCACTAAGCTTGGTTTAGTTAATATTTTCCAGCGCTACGGGGTATTTCAACTCGAAGAAATTAATGCTGTAGCTTCAGCATCGGTGTTTCCAGGTGTTTTTGTGGTTGAGGCATTAAGGTTTCAGAAAAATATGTTTTTGAATTTTATATTTTCTGAGCCTTCACTCAGTCAGGAAACGATCGCGGCACTTGCAGACGATGCTATTGTCTACCTAGTTGATGCTTGTGCAGATTAGAGTTTCTGGCAGCGTAAATTTTTTTTGGTAGTAACTAGTTGAGTTTCTGTAAGGATTCAATATCATATTCATCAACTACAAGCAAGCTTTGGTCAAGTCCAGTTTTTTTGAGTGTTTCCAAGACCATTTCTTGCGGAGCAACTATGTAAATATTTGCATTAGCATCTATTGTTTGTTTAGCAAAAATGAGTACTCGTAGACCCGCACTGGCCATATATTCTAAGTCTTGCATCAACAACACGAGGTGTTTTGGATGCTCAACTGCTGCTTTCTCTACCTCTGTCTTGAAAATCGGTGCAGTCATTGCATCTAATTCTCCAGACAAAGTGATTTTAGCAACATCATTGCCGATTTCTAGTGTGACGCTCAAAGCCATAACTTTTTCCTCTATGCTTATTTATTTGAACCTATTCGTAAGATTTTAAGGTCAAAGACAATTTATCAACAAGCAATTAAATTTAAAATATTGCTGAAAATTGGCGTTGGAAACATAATTTTTGAGCAGGTGATGCCTACTTTGGGCTATACCTACGCGTCAGGGACTTCCAACTCAAAAAAGATCCCATCGCTGTGTAGGCAGAGGGGCAGGGAGATATATAACAGTCTATACTTTGACGACGCTTTCAGGAGCTTGTTGCCGGATAGGCACTTGAATTATGAAATTAGTGCCTTGCCCAAGGCTAGAAAAACATAGCAATTTCCCACCATGCTTTTCCGTAATGATTTGGTAGCTGATTGCCATACCCATACCTGTTCCTTTGCCTACAGGTTTGGTAGTAAAAAATGGATCGAAGATCCGGTTTTGAACCGATTCTGGCATTCCTTGTGCATTATCAGCGATCGCAATTTCTATTGATTGTGAATCAACTACTGAAGTGCGGATAGTAATTTGACTGGGATTTTCTTGTATCTGTTGAGAGGTGCGCTTGATGTCTGCTTCATCAAGGGCATCGATTGCATTTACCAAAATATTCATCAATACTTGGTTGAGTTGACCAGGATAGCATTCCACTTGCGGCAAGTTGCCATAATCTTTAATAACTTCAATTGCTGGATGGTCTGGTTTATCTTTAAGGCGGTGTTGCAGAATCAAGAGCGTACTTTCGATGCCTTCATGAATATCAACTGTCTTAAATTCCGCTTCATCCATACGCGAAAAATTCCGCAGCGATAGCACAATGTTACGAATTCTTTCAGTCCCCATTTTCATTGAAGGCAGTATCTTTTGTAAATCTTCAATGAGAAATTCTAGATCTATTTTCTCTGCTAATGCTTGAATTTCTGGGTCATGACTAGAATGGCGTTCTTGGTAGAGATAAATCATCTGTAACAAGTTTTCAGTATATTCATCTAAGTAAGTAAGATTACCGTGAATAAAGTTGACTGGGTTATTGATTTCATGGGCAATACCTGCTACCAGTTGACCCAGACTAGACATTTTTTCACTTTGAACTACTTGTGCTTGGGTACGTTGCAATTCACTCAAGGCTGTTTTCAGTTCAACAGTCCGTTGTTCGACTCGCGCTTCTAGTTCTGCATTACTATTTTCTAAAGCCACAAAGGATTCGCGCAATTGTCCTGCCATGTGATTAAAAGAGTGAGCAAGAGTGTTGAGTTCATTGATATTCCCCTCTTCGAGTGTCTGTTGTAAATCACCAAATGCTATTGCCTGGGTAGTCTGATTCAAGCGCAAGATAGGATGGGCAATCCAACGCGAGGTAAATATGCCAATCGTTGTTGCTACTATCAGCGCCCCAAAACACAGCAGAATACTAATTTGGGTGTTGGCATGGATTTGCGCCATGTAAGTTTTTTCCGGAATACCAACTACCACTAACCAGTCCAAACCATGTTGGTCTCGCCAAGGTACAATATGCACGTAGAAATTTTGACCTTGAACATTAACTTTCAGTTTTTGGGTATTGGTAATCGACTGGAAATTTGGAATCCGCTGCTGAAGCTGCTTGGCAATGTTTTGTACCGTAGAATTGGGGCTATCGATCGCTTTCAGGCGTTTAATTTGGTTATTGACTACAGTAAAAGGCTTTTCTTGAGCAGAATTGGCAACCAACATACCATCACGCTCCATAATAAAAACTTGTCCAAAGTGGCTGACATTTAATTTTTGTAAAAATTCACTGAGTTTCAACAGGTGAATTTCAGCCCCCACAACACCAATCAGTTTTTTGCTGGCATCATAAATCGGACGACCTGCCGATGCCACAATATAAGGGGGATAAGCAGGATCGTAATAAGTATAAATGCGAACCCAAATAGGTTTTCCGGCTTTCACAGGTTCAGTATAGGCAAGTTCATTGACGGTATCCCAAGTACTGGTCGTCATCACTTTGGTTGGGTTGCCATCATTATCTGTTAAGTAAGTTTTCGTATTTTTCGGCAGACTTGGAGTTTTGATTGCATTGTCATCGATTGTCACCGTTTTGCCATCGTAACGACCGGCTCCAGTCCCTTCTCCAGTTGCTAGGTTTAAGCTGATAAAGGTTAAGTCATAAACTTGCATTTCGTGCCAGAAATACTTACCAACCTTAAGGCGATCGCGCACATTCAGCAATCCCATACTAATTGCATCCGCATTTAACTGGATAACTTTATGGGGAATCGACAGGTAAGCATCCAAATGTTGATTTACTTCACCACTGGTTCGCTCCATCAACTGATCCGCCAGATTGTTCACCGCTTTCTCGCCATTTTTAAACGACAAATACCCAACCAGTCCCACGATGGCAAAAACTTGCAATACGAAAGGAACGATCAGAACAAGGTGTAATGAAAATGCACGGACTTTGCTAGATGAATGTATCTTCATGAGTGGTAAATCTTGGTTCGCTCAGGTCTTGGCTTAACCTAGATTACCCATCACAAACTTCATACTATCAAATACCAGAAAAATCACTTAGTTGTATTTATACTTTCTTCAGATAATTTGTGCTTCATCTTCCCGAAGTTTATCCTCAATCAACCTCGTTCTTTGCTTCTGCGAACAAGATAAATACCTGTGTTTGCCGCTATTTGGGATATTTAATGTGATTTACTAAGTATTAATATTTAGTGATTAAATTTACTTTTATAATGCCAATTGAAAAATGTTTCTTTGTTGAAACATTACTTTAATAATCTTAATGAAATATAAATATTTATAATGATTTAATATCTAAAGAAATAAAATTCAAGCTTCTTGGATTCCAAAAACCAAATTTGGCAATCAAGAATGCCAAAAACTTCATAAATTAACTGTTTGCAAGTTCAGGCCTGATATCGGTATTCAGCAATCTTTGGTAATCAACCAAGCTAACTGAGTATCAAATTTGCCTTGCCTGTATTCAGAAATACTTGGTAATCAGCCCAGTGAAATGCGTATTAATTTTACGTATCAATTTTGCTTGGTTTTGATATTGCCGCTAGTATCACCTTTTCGATATTCACAGCAACTTTTGAGACAAATCGACCGACACTACTTCAACTCTTGAAATGACTAAAATTGTGAACACATTCGATCGCCTAACTCAGCAGCTAAATCAACTGCTCGCTCAGGATTACCTGGCATTTAGTATTACAAAAAATCCGGTTGCACAAATGCTGAACAAAGCAAGCTTTGCTCAGATTGCTTATATCATGCAGCAATATTCGATTTTTCCAAAGGAGTTGGTGGGTTTCACAGAATTAGCAAGACAGAAAGCGCTGGTAGCAAAATGGGACATTGTAGCCCAAGAACTCAAAGAAAACATTGCTGAAGAGATGGGCAAAAGTACACAAGGAATTTCTCATTACACGCTTTTAGCTGAAGGGTTAGAACAAGGACTGAGTGTTCCTGTGAAGAACGCAACGCCATTGATCGCTACATCCAAATTGTTAAGAACTATGCAATCGATATTTGAGCAACAAATACCCTATGTGCTGGGGGCAACCTATGCGATCGAGGCAACCTCAATTCCAGAATTAACTTTAATCGTGCAACTTGTAAATTGGTTGCTGGAAGGAGCAATGCCCAAAGATTTGGAATATTTCTTTAGCAAGCATTTAGATGAGTGGGAAATTGAACATGAAGCGGGTTTGAGAACATCTCTGGCAGCGTACATACAACCCGAACAATTTGGAGAGTTTGCAGCAGGATTTCGGGCAACGATCGATGCGATGGAAGCTTGGTGGCAGGAATTAGCACAAGAGGCAATCTCATCTGGGGTTGTTCTGACTACAGCGATCGCTCAATAGCACTGATTAAATAGAATTTAACAATATGATCTCGATCCATCCTTCATTTCTCGATCGCACTTCTAGTACCAATCAACCAAAATTTGGACTACCCGGTGATTACTACTTTAGCGAGCGAATTTTTGCTTACGAGCAGCAAACTATCTGGCGTAACACCTGGCAATTTGTAGGACGTGAATCCGATCTACCTAATCCTGGGGATTATTTAACTTGCCAAGTTGGCGATCAGCCCATGTTCGTGATTCGCGATCGTAATGGTGAATTGCAAGCAATGCACAATGTTTGTCCGCATCGCGGAGCGCAGATGTTACAAGGGCAGGGTCATTGTCAACGGGTGCGTTGTCCGTATCATGGTTGGAACTTCAATTATGAAGGCAATCTTAAAGGTTTACCTCGCGCTGAGTGTTTTCCCAATTTAGATAAGTCGGCTGTCTATCTAGCGAAGGGACGAGTAGAGACATGGGGCGGCTTTATCTTTGTTTGCTCAGAAGCAGAAGGCGAATCCTTAGTCAGTTATTTAGCCGGATTCTCAACCTATTTAGAGCAATATCAGCACTCCTGGCAAGAACTTCAGCAGGTCGATCGTTGGTTTTATGAAGAGCCAGCCAATTGGAAATTTCCGATTGAAAATTATCTAGAGTGTTATCACTTGTCAGTTGTTCATGCCCAAAGTTTAAAGTGTTTCGATCCGAAGAATATTATTTACACTCCAACTGGGCGACACTATCAGATATTTGTTCCTTTTACAGATGATGAATTTGTCAAAGATCACCCTGCTTTTGCAGGAGAACCAAGGGGACAATCGTATCAGGGTTTCATCTTTCCTAATATGATGGTGAATACTGCAAGAGACAAAGTTTCAGTTTTTCGGCTGACTCCTTTATCTCCCATAAGAACTAAGTTTGAGGTTTTTATTTATCAAACCAAAGCCCAAATTGAAGCATTTCCTTATAAGCAGGATGAATTTCGACCTGAATTTGAGCGGGTGTTAAATGAAGACTTTGGGGCGGTGCGATCGCTACAAGCAAGCGTTCATTCCAAAGCATATGGTGTACTTCAGTTTGCAGATATTGAATATGGAATTTCTCACTTCCATCAAGTTTTGTCGAAGTACTAATTGCACGATTACACAACTTTTTGATTACGAACGCCCGCAAACAGAGTTTCCGAACTATTCCTCAAGCACAACGTGCCCTCTTGAACCAACTGCACAAAGTTTTTTCTTTTTGTTGTATGATATGATGTCCGGCTAATTAACCATAATTAAGCTGCAAATTCAGACCACCAGTAAAAATTGGTTAAACCGCGAATGAGATCGGGACGGTCAATAATTTGGCGACAGCGCTCAAATAAAGCCTCCTCAACCCGATCCAAATTTTCAAAACTACGATTGGCAATTGGTTCATTGGTAAGTGTCCATAGGCGCTCTGCGGGTTGTAATTCTGGTGAGTGGGACGGTAGAAACAAAAGATGAATACCCTCTGGTACAGAGACTTGATTGCTTATGTGCCATCCGGCTTGATCTAGAACTAAAACAACTTGTTTGGTTTTACCAACATTAAAGTGACGAGCAAAATCTTGAAGTACGCGAGTAAACAATTCGATATTGACATAGGGTAAAATCCACCAATACGTTTGCCCAGATTTGGGGTGAACAAAACCATACAACCACAACCATTGAAATCGCCAGTTGACATTTGCAATCGGTACTGCCAATTCATCAACCCAAATACGACGAATCACTGGTTTGAGTCCAACACGATGTTCATCCATTGCCCACACTTCCACGTCGCAATCTGGGTTTGTTCGTTTGATCTGTTCGACTTCGTTGACCAAATTTTTTTTTCCATTCCTCTTGTTCAGTAGGACTTGGTTGAGTATGTTCAGGGCGAGGAACTCGCAATCGGTAGCGCATTTGTTTAAGATAATCCCATCCTCGCTGACGACTGACACGACGACCAATCAGCCTCCCAATCCAGTCTGCTACTTTACGACCGTTCCACAGTCCCCCTTCAATTGGTGGTTCCTGCAATGCTTGCCACAGATAAGCTTGTTGCACATCATCAAGCAATGGTTCGATACCACCTTGATTGTGATTGCGCTGGTCTCCCAATGTTTGTGGACCAATGCGGTTATAGCCCCAAACCAATTCATAAATCCAGCTACGACTGTATCCCGTCGCTGTGGCTACTTCTGCGGTACGCAATCCTTTGGCTAGTAACCAAATAATTTGATAATGTGTTCGCTCGACTGGTTCTTTCGCTTGGCGGTATCGGATCTCCAACTCTTCGAGGCTAAGATGCCCCTCGATTGTGATTCGTTTTGGCATGGCGATCGCTCTTGTACTACACCCTTCATCTTTATTATGGTTGATTGCCCGGACATCATATGAAACCACTCTGCCATTTCCTCATGAGCCTTAGGGGGCTAGGGGGGTTAGGTTTTTGAGGCTTTGATGTGATGAAAAATACTTGTTCATTCATCCTCTAAGGGCTTTGTCAACCCACGCGGGCGGTTACGCCATCGCTCTTAAGGCGGGCGAAGCAGTGCCTTCCAGTTAAAAAAATTGTAGGGGTGCAAGGCCTTGTGCCCCTACAAATCTAGAAATAATTTAGGATAATTTATTTTTTGCAAATCCCTAAGAGACTATTATGTTCCCGGACGAGAGCGAATACGATCGGGTATATGATGGCGATCGCCTAATATTTCGAGCAAAGGGCCATTAACGTCAAATTTAACCATACTTACCGAGGCGACCAAAATATTCACCCGATAGCGATAGCGTCCCAAATCAATTCCCAGTAAACTGCAAAGCATAATCCGAATCGTAGCTTTATGAGAAACTACTAAAACATTACCTTGGGGATGTTTTTCTTGAATTTCAGCAATTACAGGCATAGAACGGTTAGCAATATCTACCGCAGTTTCTCCACCTAGTGGTGCATTCCAAGCTGGTTCTGTCACCCATTTTAGATAGTTCTCTGCGTAATTCTCTTGGGCAAACGATTTACTCTTAGTTTCCCATTCGCCGTAACTACCTTCTCTAAGTCCGTCACGCAACTGCATATCCATACCGATAGCATCACAAAATGGTTTGGCAGTTGCAATTGTGCGCTTCATTGGGCTAACATAAACTCCCTCCCACTTCAATTGTTGATAAACATCGGCAAAAGCGGATGCCATCTCCATCCCCTCTGTTGTCAACTCCGCATCAGTTTCACCGCAGAAATTACCACTTTGACTAAAGGTAGTTTCTCCATGTCGCAGTAAATATAAATTGAGTGTCATAACTTGTATCGCGATTGGGATAAAGGAGTTTGTGCAAAGATAAACTACCATCATCTCGCAATCGAGTCTGTCACACCAGGACAAATTCAGAAGGCAGAAGGCAGGATAGCGCCGGCGGCAAGCGAGTCCGCGTACCCAATACTGCTCGCTTTGTGCATTTTTAAATCGGAATTGGGTTTGGGGAAAAGGTTAAAGGGTAAAGGTTAAAAGTTTTTTCTTTCCCTTTTCCCCCGCCCCTTATCCCCTTCTTGGGGCCCCACCTTCCCCTTTTCTCCAAAACCCGACAAGTATTGGTCTGCGTACCCTTACACGTTTATTTAATCCCCATCCTTTATCGTAAAATCTGGTCAATCATCCTATTGGCTTGGGAATCGTAACTACCCCCAAATAAATTGAAGTGATTCAAAATGTGATATAGGTTATAAAGCGTTTTTCTTTGCTCATAGCCTGCATCTAACGGAAACACCTCGTTGTAACCCTTATAAAACGCTGCGGGGAAACCACCAAATAATTCGGTCATGGCGATATCAACTTCTCTATCCGCAAAATAAGTTGCTGGATCGAATATCACTGGTTCCCCTGATGCAGTACACCCTGCATTTCCGCCCCATAAATCGCCATGTACTAAAGAAGGTTGCACCTGACGATCCGCCAATAGTTCCGGGATAGCTGCTAGTAACTTGTCTTGTTGGGGAAAATTACCTCCACGTCGCCTTGCCAACTGAAATTGATAACCCAAGCGATGTTTAATATAAAATTCCGTCCAGTCTGCTGTCCAAGTATTAATTTGGGGTGTGGAACCAATGGTATTGTTAATTTTCCAACCAAAAACTTGACTACTGCTAGCTTTATGCATCGCTGCTAACTTGCGCCCCATTTCCTGCCATGAATTGCTGTTACCGCTACCAAGTTCCAACCATTCCAGGATGATGTAGCTAGAATTATCAGCAGTACCCCAGCAAATTGGTTTGGGAACGCGAATACTAGCTGTTGCTAGCATTTGCTCTAAACCTAACGCCTCAGCTTCAAACATCGCAATTTGGGATGCAAGGTTTTGTTTGACGAAGTAAGTTATCTCACCATTAGAGACAGCATAACCTTGGTTGATGCACCCGCCACCAACCGATCGCCTTTGCTGACTTTGAAATTTTTCGCCAGTCACCTGGCTAATATGGGTGTCGATTTGAGTCCACATGATTAAATTGGGGAGTGGGGAATGGGGAGCAGAGGAGCAGCACTTCTCTGCGAGACGCTCCGCGAACGGCTACGCTCAGTGACCGAGGGGCAGGGGGGCAGGGGGCAGGGGGCAGGGAGAGAATAACTAATGACAAATGACAGATGACCAATGACAAATTTACGGCTTGACAAAAACTACACCATAAGCATATGGAGATAGATACTCTTTGGCTGCTTGCATCAAGTCTGTTGCATCTTGGCTCTGAACGATCGCTGGGTAGTTAAAGGCGGGTTCCAAATCTCCCACCAAAGATTGATAATAACCATACAACCCAGAGCGATCGCTTGGTGTTTCGTTGCCAAATATAAATCTGTTAGCTACTCGCTGCCGTATACGAACAATTTCTGATTCTGTTATTAATTCTGTCTGTAGTTTGCCAATGTGTTGAGCGATCGCATTCTCTACAACTGCTAAATTTTCTACTGCGCATTTAGCGGAAATATAAAATACCCCTTGTAGCTCGTTGCTCATGTTGCTCACAGAAATTGAAGAAACTAATCCCCGTTCCTCCCGTAAATCCCTCACCAGTCTTGATGTCCGTCCGTGTCCCAAAATTCCGGCTAAAACATCCAATCCATAGGTACGATCTAACTGAGTCATTCCGGGAACCCGCCAAACCATTACTAGTCTTGCTTGTTGCAGACTTTCATCAATAAATTCTCGACGAACAATTTCTGTAAATGGTGATTCAGGATTCAGTGAGGAGTGAGCAGACACGCGATTAATCGCTTCTGTAGTGGGCAATGGAGAGTTGCGAGTAACTTTTGCAAATCCTTCCGCAACTGTTGCAATTAATTCTTCCACGGGCAAATTGCCCACAGCCACAGCCGTAATTGATTGGGGTTGATACCATTTAGCATGAAAATCTCGCATCTGCTGGGGTTTAAGTCTAGCAATCACCGATTCTGGCCCCAATACCGCACGGCGATAGGGTAGACGATCGAAAGCTGTCTCCATCGCCCGCCGATATGTACGCCGTTGGGGATTATCTTCTGAACGCCTAATTTCTTCTAAAACTACCAATCGCTCGCGTTCAAAGGCATCATCAGGAATACTCGCATTCGATACTACATCTATTTGTAGTGGCGCAAGCTCGGCAAAATCTTTGGGGGCAGTAGTTATATAGTAATGAGTATAGTCTTGGCTAGTCGCGGCATTAGTAACAGCACCCCGTTCTTCAATTCGACGTTCAAACTCGCCGCTTGCCAGTCGTTCTGTTCCTTTAAAAATCATGTGTTCTAAAAAGTGAGCCATGCCGTTAATAGCATCAGGTTCGACAGCAGAGCCAACTTTTATCCATAAGTTGAGGTTTACGGCTTCAACTGGCATTTGCTCGGCAATGATTGTCAAACCATTGGGCAACTGGTGCAGCGTCGGAGCATTGAGACTAGTAAATTTCCGCAGGGTTGAGGTCATTGCTACTTGTGTGTGAGGAGCATATTACTCTCTTATCTTATCTGCGACTATAAAATAAACACTGCGATCGCTTCTCTATAAAAAAAGAAGCGATCGCATTAGCAAGATACGCAAAGAAGACTTGACAGCTTGTGTACTTCATCAACTTGAAATTAGCTGTATATACCCGAAACATCTATCCAAAGTTTTGAAACGCTGGATAAATGCCAACTAGACACGCTATCGAAAGCAATGTCTGATTAACATACATAGAAATCAATACCCTCTTAGAGTTGATAAGGGCTTTACTTATAAAAGTTAGCAGAAGTAAGTTTCTTAATTTCTGCTTAACTATTTATATTGATGCAATACCCAGTCTCCTATCTGTCATATCGATCGTTTCGATCGTATCTGTCATATCGATCGTTTCGATCGTATCTGTCATATCTGTCGTTTCTGCGATCGCCTACTGAAAACTCAGCTCGGCAACCATTTTTCACCCAAATACGATTTCTCCGATAGCCCCAATTTCCTCTACAACTGGTGTTAGACAATTGCCTAACAAGCCTGACTCTGCCTCTTGTATCTACCGAACAAGTATTTCTTCGATTATTTTGGCTTGCACAAGTTATTATCTCTTGAGCTGAAGCTGGGGTAGCAATACTCAAAAGTGTACCGATACCAAGACTAGCAACCAGAAAGGTTGCAGCAATTGTGGGAAGGCGCATAATCATAATAAAATGCTAGATTTCTTCCAAATCTTAGAAACAAAAACTATACTAATTCTAGCAAATTGCATTCAGAGCTAATGAATAAATCAGATTAAATGCAAAAAATATTAGCACTCTGAAGTTCATCAAAGATAACGGGTTTTATCAAGCACCTAAGCATTGCAAGGAGTGTAACTATTCTTATGCTACAATATCTATTTCAATCGTTATACAAAAATGAATACTATTAATTTTTATAAAGCTTTAAGAGGTGAAAAACTATCTAGTTTAATTGGAGATATTACATTTACAACCCATTATGTTGGGGAATTAATTTTAACTTCAGGAAGATTAGTAGCTTGCGATCCACTTGCTTTTCCTGATAGTGAAGCTTTTCAAAAGTCTTTACCAATTGCTAAATATTCTGTTTTCTTAATTGTTGCTCTGTTAACTTTGTCACTGAGTTTTGAATATTAAAATAACGTGAGTTCGACGAGTGCTATTTTGACCTCTCCCCCAGTCCCTTTCCTACCAGGAGCTACGGTGTACACACAAGTGTTGGTGCAGTGTATCTATCCCGCCTCGGAATAAATTCCGAGTCTCATAAGCAAAGTCCTCTAAAAGAGGACTAAACTAAATTTCTTGTTTAGTCCTCTAAAAGAGGACTTTCGCTATCAGCCCGGAACTTTAGTTCTGGGCGGGATATTTGCTCAGTGTGGTACTTTCACTTGAACAGAAATATTGGGTGGGTAGGATTTTTAGAGATGTGTGTACACCGTAGCCTACCAGGAGAGGGGAGCAAAAAGCTTCTAATCTTGTTACTCCTCCCTTTCCTAAAAGGCGAGGGAGGCTGTCCGGGAGAGGTCTGTCGAACTCACGTTAAAATAATCAAAATTACAGTTGAATTATACAAGTAGTACTCCTACCCAAAGTAGTTTTGTAGGTTGGGTGCAGCGATAGCGTAACCCAACATAAAATTTGGTGGTAATGTTGGGTTGCGTTTCACTCCACCCAACCTACAAAAATATATTTTTTTAAAACTCTAGGTTTCAACATAGATGAGGTTTAGTACTCCAACCCAAAGAGCGCAAAGGGTTTGTTTTGTTTCCAAAACAACGGCTGATAGAGCGCACCTTGGGTTGGCTTGTTTGGTATCGGCAACGAAACAAACGATATTGCTGTTTATGCCGCCTAATTGGATAAAGTCAAGTTAAGACTTTGGTTTATAAGTCGAAGCAACGTGTAATTCTTTCAACTGTTTAGCATCTACACTCGAAGGCGCATCTGTTAACAAACAACGTGCTTGTTGTGTCTTTGGAAAAGCAATGACATCCCGAATAGATTCTTCTCCAGCTAGCAACATTACCAAACGATCTAAACCGTAGGCGATTCCACCATGCGGCGGTGTACCATATTCAAATGCTTCTAAGAGAAAGCCAAATTTATTTTGTGCTTCTTCAGGAGATAATCCAATCGCTTCAAATACTTGCTGTTGAATTTCTCGCTGATAAATCCGTAGACTTCCACCACCAATTTCTACGCCGTTGAGTATCATGTCGTAAGCTTGGGCGCGTGCAGTCTTTAAGTCGCTCAAATCATCAGGATGTGGTGCTGTGAACGGGTGGTGTAGTGCTTCTAAACGTTTTTCGTCAGCATTCCACTCGAACATCGGGAAATCTGTAATCCAGAGCAAGTTAATTTTTTCTGGATCGATTAAGTTAAATTCTCTAGCGATCGCTTGTCGTAATCTATCTAAAGTTTTATTAACTGTAACAGCATCACCAGCCCCAAACAACAGCAAATGTCCCGCTTTTGCACCTGTACGGCGCAAAATTTCTTGTTTTTGTTCTTCGCTTAAGTTGTCTTTAATCGCCCCAATGGTGTCAATTTCGCCATCATCTCTGACCCGGATATAAGCTAAACCTTTAGCGCCGGCTTCGCTGGCTTCTTTAAATAAATCACCACCTGGTTTAATGCGGACATTAGAAATTACATCATTACCGTTGGGAATGGGCAGGATTTTGACGATACCACCATTAGTAACAGTGTCCCGAAAGACTTTGAAACTAGAGTCTTTCACAATATCTGAGACATCAACTAATTCCAAACCATAGCGTGTATCTGGTTTATCACTACCATAGCGTTCCATCCCCTCAGCATAAGTGAGACGCGGGAAAGGACGCTGTAACTCAATGCCTTTAACTGTTTTGTAGATATGGCAAACTAAATTTTCATTCAGTTCGATAATTTCTTCTTGGGACATGAAGCTCATTTCCATATCCAACTGGGTGAATTCTGGTTGTCTATCGGCGCGTAAGTCTTCGTCACGAAAGCAACGCGCAATCTGATAATATCTATCTAAACCGGATACCATCAGCAATTGTTTAAATAGCTGGGGTGATTGCGGCAAAGCATACCATTCACCAGGATTGACGCGACTGGGTAGAATGTAATCTCGCGCTCCTTCTGGGGTAGAACGGGTAAGGATTGGGGTTTCGACTTCGATAAAACCTTCCAAATCTTCTAGATAACGACGCATGGCTTTGACAATTTGATGACGCAGTTGCAAATTTTGCGCCATACGTTCGCGTCGCAAATCCAAATAACGATATTTCAGCCGTAAGTCTTCTCGTACTGTTTCGGTGTCAGCTACAGAAACTTGGAAAGGTAACTGTTTGCGAACAGCATTGAGTAGTTCAATTTTATCAGCGTAGATTTCTACCTCGCCTGTGGGGATGCGGGTATTCAACGATTCTTCGGGACGTTGTGTTACCCTACCAGTGATTTCGACAACATATTCATTTCGCAGGGCGTTCGCATATTCGTAAGAATCTGGGGTGCGTTGCGGATCGCTGACGATTTGGACAGTTCCAGAGCGATCGCGTAAATCTAAAAATATCACACCACCATGATCGCGGCGACGGTCTACCCATCCGTAAAAGGTAACAGTTTCTCCAATATGTTCTTTTCGGAGTTCGCCGCAATAGTGAGTTCGCATAAGTCTTAGTTATTGTTTCCGGGCTAGATTGGCAAGAAAATGTCAAAGCCTTCCCATTATCTAGCATCAATAGTAATTGTAGTAGTTCTGGTGAAAGAAAAAATCAAATAATCTCACACTATATATACAGCATCTTTCATGTATTTGAACCACACCCAATACTTGTCCGGTTTTGGGGGAAAGGGAAAAGGGTAAAGGGGAAAAAACCTTACCTGTCGTAGGGGTGCAAGGTCTTGCGCCCCTACTGCGTGGTCTATGGTTGATTAGGACGATTTTCTTGGGGAGAGGCTCCGCCATCGCCAGGAGGATGAGGTGGAACTCCCAATGCCGCCTTTAACTGGGCTTCTGTAACTCCTAATTTGGTTGCTGCGGCTTGAAAATCAGGTCTGGGTGGGCGTTGATTGCGATCGCCTGGATTTGGTGGATTGGCTGGAACTCCCAATGCTGCCTTTAACTGGGCTTCTGTAACTCCTAATTTGGTTGCTGCGGCTGCAAAATCAGGTCTGGGTGGGCGTTGATTGCGATCGCCTGGATTTGGCGGATTGGCTGGAACTCCCAATGCTGCCTTTAACTGGGCTTCTGTAACTCCTAATTTGGTTGCTGCGGCTGCAAAATCAGGTCTGGGTGGGCGTTGATTGCGATCGCCTGGATTTGGCGGATTGGCTGGGACTCCCAATGCCGCCTTTAACTGGGCTTCTGTAACTCCTAATTTGGTTGCTGCGGCTGCAAAATCTGGTCGAGGTGGACGCGGCTGTTCGTTTGATGGTTGGTTGGGCGGTTGTTGCGCCTGTGCAATTCGATCGAATTGATTAGCAGCATTTGCTTGATTGAGTGAAAGAAAACCAAATGTGCCAACCAGAACAGGAATCGCTGTTACTACTAGTACTCTACGAATATTCATCATTAAATCTCCAAAGGTTTATATTTCTAATTAAGTCTTCTCAAAATAACAGTTTGCCCTGTTTCTAAATTACAAAACTGTAATTTAGAAACAACAATACTCTGACGAGATCGCCGCTGAGGGCAAAGCGAAATGCAAAGGTGAATCAATTAACGGTTATTGCGTTCTACCCGGTTTTGAACTGCTTCTTGATTATGAGCTTGGGGACGTTGGGGAGTAAGCTTTTTCTGATGTGGACGGGGTTTAGAATGTCTGATTTGTGGTTTTTTATCAGATATTTGCCGTTTGTTGGGCTGTTCTGAAATCTCAGCGTTCCGATGAGGTGGATTAGCGGCATTTGCCTGATTGGGTGCAACAAGACCGAATGTACCAATCAAAAAAGGAATCGCTGCTACGGCTAAGACTCGACGAATATTCATAAAAATCAACTTTCAAAAGCTGCGGTGTTCATATTTCTAATTGAGCCACCTCAAAATTACAGCTTTCCTATTTTCTAAATTACAGTTTTGTAATTTGAATAAAAAATAATGAATTTAGAATAGAAGAATATATGAATTAATAAATGCTGTGAACGTTCTGTTTGTTGAAGATGAAGCGAAAATTGCTAACTTTGTCCGGGCTGGATTAAAGGAGCAGGGATTTGTTGTAGACTACTGCGATAACGGTGATGACGGATATCTGCGGGCATTAGACAACGAATACGATGTGATTATACTCGATATTATGATGCCGGGAAAAGATGGACTATCGATTCTAAAACAATTACGGCGGCAAGGTCGGAATGCTCCGGTGATTTTGTTGACGGCTCGGAATGAACTAGACGATCGCTTGCAAGGGCTAAATTTAGGAGCAGATGACTATATCGCTAAACCGTTTTTTGTGGAAGAGTTAGCGGCTAGAATTCATGCAGTTGTGCGCCGGAGTGTAAGCGATGTCTCCGACGGGCTACGCCTACGCCAAAATCTACTTTGCGTTGGGCCGATCAAACTCGATCGCATTACTAGAGAAATCACTTGTAATCAACAGGCCATAGAACTCACCAGCCGCGAATTTAATCTTCTGGAATATCTCATGCGCTCTCCCGGACGGGTTTTCACTCGTACCCAAATTTTGGAACACGTTTGGGGCTACGACTTTAACCCCAACACCAATGTTGTGGATGTTTGTATCCAGCGAATTCGTAAAAAAATTGATCCCCTTGATGAAGCAGTCTGGATTGAAAGCATTCGAGGGGTTGGATATCGATTTCGCAAGCCGGATTCTCGATCGTGAAACTTCCTTCGTTTCGACTCCGCATTGCTCTGTTGTCTGCGGCTCTAGCTGGCAGCACATTAGTCGGATTTGGCGCGGTTTCCTGGTTTCAGATTTACAATGCTAAGATTAGCCGCCTGGATGCAGAACTATTAAATCACTTGATGCGGGCAACTCCGAACTTCCCTCCACCAGAGGAACCTCCCGCTGGCGCAGCCTTTCCTAAAAGAGAAAACTCACGCGATCGTCCCTCCCGATGGCAGTTTTACGAAGATTCCTTATCTTATGCTTTCGGAACCAATACAAAAACCCCTGTCGCCCTGGTGGTGCTGGACGCAAACAATAATATACTTTATCAATCCAACTCCCTATCTGCCGACCTTGAGGTAAATCGTCTGTTGCTGAAGCGTCTTGAGTTGACACCTCTACCACCGCCCCCGAACAGAGAACCACCACCTTTACCCTCTAATACAAATCCATCCTTCGAGCGGCCACCACTGATTCGTCCACGCCCGCCTCAATTTGTCACAGAGCGGACAACAACAACAGTCTGGCGGATTGGAGCAACTAAATTACCCAATGCTCAGATTGCCATTGCCGTTAGCTTGCAAGCCGTAGATCGAGATATGGCTACCATTCGCAATATCTTCCTGGTTTCAATTCCGGGAGCGCTGCTGTTAGTTGCGGTGGGAGCATGGTTAGTTTCTGGTGGTGCTTTACGTCCCATCCAGCAATTAACGAGCGTAATTCAACAGGTAACTGTCAAAGGACTAGATCAACGAATTCCCATTGGGACAACTGATGTTGAATTTGTCGAGCTGATTCAAGTGTTCAACCTGATGTTGTCACGCTTAGAACGTAGTTTTACCCAAGCTTCCCGCTTTAGTGGTGACGCGGCTCACGAACTAAAAACCCCACTAACTATTTTGCAAGGCGAACTAGAACGAACACTCCAACAGGTCGATCCTGGTAGTGAAGTACAACAGCGCTTAAGTAATTTGTTAGATGAGGTGCGCCGCCTGAGTGGAATTATGCGAAAACTCTTGTTGCTATCTCTGGCAGATGCCGGAAAAATGAGCTTGTATCTAGTTGAAGTGGATATGTCTGAGTTGCTGATGGAGATGCTAGAAGATGTGGAAATGCTAGCTCCCCATTTGACTGTGGAAACTGACTTTACTGATGGGTTGCGGGTAAAAGGCGATCGCGATCTTTTAATTCAAATTTTGCAAAACCTATTTAGCAATGCAATTAAATATAATCTCGCCAACGGCTGGATACAGATTCGCGCTCATCAAACTCCAACAACTCTTCACGTCACCATTGTCAATGCATCAAAAGATATTCCCCTAAGCGATCGCGATCGCATTTTTGATCGATTTTATCGCAGCGATCCCTCACGTAACCGCAAGGTAGAAGGAATCGGACTAGGACTGAGCCTAGCCCGAGAAATTGCCAGGGCACATCGTGGCGACCTTACCCTTGACTTAACATCTTCTGGTCAAACAGCCTTCACCCTCACCTTACCAATGAAGTAATCCCTCTTCTAAGAAACCAGATTTTCTGAGGGCTGAGGAATAAGCTCAAAACCAAAAGCCTGGGCTCTTTTGTGGAGATTATTAACCATACGCTCACGATAACGCTGCTCATAATAATCCATACCAGGATCGGTGTAATCTCCTCCAGATGTCCAAAGTTTGTAAAAAAGCCGCGCAATCTTATGAGCAGTAGCAGTGATAGCTTTAGGAGAGCCAAGGCGAGAACGTAAACGACGGTAAAAAGCACCCAAAGCCGAATTACTTTTTCCAGCAGTTTGTGCTGCCATACGGAAAGCGTTGGCAGCGCGGTTGACTACTGGGCGAGTTTGAGAACTTTTAATCTTGCCACCAGTAATGCGACTACCAGGGCAAAGGCCAAGCCAGGAGGTAAAGTGCTTAACTGTGGGGAATCGGCTGGGGTCTAAACCAACCTCAGAAAGAATAATTTGCACAGTGAGTACACCAAGACCATCAACACGAGTAAAATCTACTCCACTCATGCGGTAAAGGTGAGTACGCAAATCAAAGTTAGGTTCATTACCTTGAGGTTTGTGGCGAATATGCTTGGGTGGAGAAAGGGGCGACTGGGAAATATCAATTTTGTCGTTAAATTGACTTAAGCATTCCTCAATCTGACGGTCACATTCGGCAATTTGGGATTGGTAGACATCATACAGATGTAGCTCCTGTTGCAAGACGAACAAATGTTCTTTTCGGTAATCACCCTCAAGCGCAGCAGCAATTTCTGCTTCACTACGTTTAACACGGTGATGTTTTTTGGCTGCAAGAACTTTTGGATCATGTTCCCCAGCAACGATAGCTCGTATGATTGCCATACCTGTAGTGCCTGTAATATCACTGACTGCTTGATGCAGTTGTATGTTCATTTGAGTTAAAGCTTTCTGCATCCGTTGAATATGAACACTGGCAGTTCTGATGAGACTATCACGTTGACGGATATAGCTACGTAAAACACAGATTTCGTCTTCTGGGCGAAAAGAACCTGATAATAACCCATAACTATGCAACTGTTGCAACCATTGACAGTCTAAAACGTCTGTTTTGCGTCCAGGCAACGTTTTTACATGGTGAGCATTCACAAGTTTGACTTCAAAGCCCCGAGTCTCTAGAATTTGAAATAATGGAATCCAATAAACACCTGTTGATTCCATTGCCACTGTCTCAACTCCACAAAGAGCCAACCAATCAGCAATAGCGTATAAATCAGCAGTGTAACAACCAAAACGCCGGACGCATTCGTTAGCACACCCTGGCGGTACGCAAACCCAATGATGCTGGGAACCAATGTCAATACCAGCAGCATGAGGATGAATCGGATTAAGCTTGGATGCGCCACCTAGAGATTGGCGATTCGGAACTGAAGACTTCTGTTTTTTCTTCATTTTAGTTCCCCTAGTCTCAAGCAATATCAAAGTTGAGAGTGTGCCTTGACCCAGGTTGACGGAATTATACAGTCTTCTAAACGGGATAGCGTCTCAACGCTTCACCAATGCCATCGCCGTCACAACCTAGAACCACGCTTTTGTACGGGCGAAGATGCACCATTGAGGGAACGGTCTTAACTGTCAAGACACAATGCGAGTATAAACTTTTTCCCTACTTTTTATTCCGTTTCTTTCATCCATCGCGGACATATCGTCCATCAACCGCTTTTGTTACTACAGGAAGCCGGAAAAAGTAATACCAATTTGAAAAAAAAATGCGACAAATAGACCATTTGTAGAGACGCGATTCATCGCGTCTTTACCCAAGAATGTGTTGCAATCATTAATTGAATTGGTATAATTACTACACAAACCCTCTTGAAACGTTTTTCAGGAGGGTTTTTTTAATTTATTTAGAGCGATCGCGCAAGCTCATTGCATTGGTTAATTCAAAGCATCAGCGATCTTAATCCCAAGGTGCTGCAATGCTTTTTCTTTGACAAATTCAGCTGCACTACGAGCCGATTCCGCCAAAATAGTATCGGTGTTTGGAGTCAGCTTCAGCGCTCCTCCCAGATATCCCAAAGCTTTGCAATAATAATCATTCAAGTTGGTAGATGCCAGTCTCTTTACAGTTTGATGATCGCCACTCTGAAAAGCTGTTAACGCTTTGTGGTGTAAATCATTTTCTGGCTTTCCTAGTACTTCAAGAATTGCGCTCACAGCTTTATCGACTTTTTCTTGTGTAAGTTCTGTGGATACTGTTGCTTGCATATTTATCTCCTTTTGTTCATGAATTTGCAAGTTGTCGGTAGCGTTCTTGAACTTCCTGAATCGAAAACAAAGTTTCAAACTTCAACCCCGCTGACTGGTACAACTCACCTCCCCCTTGTTGTCGATCTACCAGTGAAATTACTTGATTTACGGTATAACCTGCATCTTTAAGACGCTCAACCGCTTTTAGAGCAGATTGCCCAGTTGTGACTACATCTTCCAAAACTACTACTTTTGCCCCTTCTGGTAAACTGGGGCCTTCTATATAAGCTCTTGTCCCATAACCCTTGGCTTCCTTGCGAATAATCAGCGCTGGTATTGGGCGGTTTTCATAAACAGAAACTATACTCACTGCTGTCACAATTGGATCGGCTCCCATTGTTAAACCACCTACAGCCTGTGTATCTACAGGTAATAAAGGAAATAGTAATCGTCCGACTGCCAAAGCGCCTTGAGGATGGAGTGTTACCTGTGTCTTATTGACGTAATAAGAACTACGCAGCCCAGAAGATAGGAGAAAATCACCCTCTTGATAAGCAAGTTGGCAAAATAAATCTAGTAACTTGTGGCGTAAAGTGGTCAAATCAGAAGTGGTTGCCCAAATATCTGAGTGGGTAAGAGTTTCAGTAGGATACGTCATTACAAAACATTAAAAGTTGTGCTACACCAAAGGTTGAACTCATCAGAGTTCTGAACTTCAGCATAAATTAAGATTCGCTTAAAGCAAAAGTTGAGGAGTCAAAAACGTGCGTATAAAATTTAAAACCTTTAGTGGTTTATTGGTGCTGCTTGCTGCTGGTATTGCTTTTCCCTCTATTGCATCTGCCCAAACGGCAACACCCAATTCTGAAACGATGAATGATGTATTTGAAAGAGCTTATTTTCGTCACGATCGCAATTTCTACGAAAATAGTAGCAGCCTCAAGCGTCAGCTAGACTCATTTTTCGGATCTGGTTCTAGTTTCGGTGGTTCCTTCCCAGAAAATGAAATTGCCCGCGATGCTAATTTGGTTAATACTTTATATCATGATGCCCTGACTCAGCAAGTAGGCAACGATCCTTATATTCGTACTCCTGATTTACCAAATCCTTATGACACATCACTGCTCGTGTCTCCTCGCTATAGCAACAAACTCAAAGTAGGAACTGAATTCAGGTTTGAAACATTACCATCTCGGTAAAATTGGGGATTGGGGAGTAGGGGGCAGGGGAGCAGGGTGCAGGGGGGCAGGGAGATGAGGGAGACAAGGAGACAAGGGAGACAAGGAGATAAATAAAACTCCTAACTCCTAACTCAGCACTCCTAATGCCCTTCTATTACTAGTAGTTTTTGATGATTCAGTGCGCCCTGCTGGAATCGAACCAGCCTGAAGACGAATTATGAGTTCGTTGCCTCCCCAATCGGCCAAAGGCGCTTGTTTTTGGGTTGTGGGTTGCTACGAGAAAATTACTTCAACTCTTAGGTCAACCTTATTTGCTAATTTTAGAGCGAGCAAAATACCTCACGCACTGAGTTTAGCCAATTCTATGAATATAGCACAAATTTACCACGTGTGAATACTGGACAATAGTTTATTAGATTTTTATACTACATAATTTGATCATAGATATAGTGCAAACTAATATTGATTAAGTTCCTTTAAGGATTGAGGTCAAAAGCTTCACTATTCTTAAATAGACCAGCATTCTTATTGTGATAGCTTGTCAGCGATGAAAATAAATTCTACTGTACTTCTTACTTTGATTTTGTTAATTCTGATGATGGGAGCAGGTTCTGTGAGCGCGTTTTTGGGCTTTGAACTGGGGAGTTCAGCACTTAAAGGCGTGACTACACCAGATGGGCGTCCTACAACCAAATTTGCCAGCAATAAGGCAAATAGCTCTCAACAGGGAGGGCTAGTGCTATTAAAAGAGGAAGAAATTCTGAAAATAGTCAAAGCGCGAATTGAGGGTAAGACCAAAGCTGCTAAATCGGAAAAGCCCGAAGAAGATGATGAAGAAACCAATAGCAGCAAGCAGAAGCCAGAGGAAAAACCCCCAGAAGTAGTTGAAGAAAAGCCCCTACCAGGTTTTCCGGTTACTGCCCAAAGTCAGGGTGTAACAATGACTGTACAATCTGCTCGCTACTCTGGTGGTGATTTACTACTGAAAGTGAAAATGCAGAACAAAGGTAAGGATTCTGTGCGCTTCTTGTATAGTTTTTTAGATGTTACCGATGACAAAGGACGAACTTTGAGTGCAAGTACAGAGGGTTTACCAACAGAATTGCCTGTAAATGGGCCAGCATTTTCAGGTACAGTGAGCATTCCTACAGCTTTACTTGATGATGTCAAGAAAATATCACTTGCTCTGACTGATTATCCCGCTCAACAATTGAAGCTAGAGGCATCGAATATTCCTGTAGAAAGGTAGAAGAGGCAATTTTAGATTTTAGATTTTAGATTTTAGATTGGAGATTTGGTACTAAGTAATTTAGCTAATCCCTAATACCCAAAACTTAATCCAAAATCCAAAATCCAAAATCCAAAATCCCTAAATGGAGGGCGTGAGTTTTACACGAGCTTTGGTGGTGAGTGGTTTTCCTAATTTAAGTTTGATAGAAGTGGCGCTGCGGTTGTTGTCAGTGTTACTACTGATTGCCATAAATGCCTTTTTTGTAACGGCGGAGTTTTCGATGGTGAGCGTGCGGCGATCGCGTATTCACCAGCTAGTTAAAGCTGGGGATATTCCCGCGATCGCTGTAGAAATGTTACAACGCAGTATTGACCGACTGCTATCTACCACCCAGTTAGGCATTACCCTCTCTAGTTTGGCACTGGGATGGATTGGCGAAAGTACGATTGTTGTGCTGGTGAATGCCTGGTTAAGATCCTGGCCTTTACCCAGTGGGATGACTAACTTCCTCGCCCATTCCCTATCAATTCCGATCGCCTTTTTCTTAATTGCCTATTTGCAAATTGTGATCGGAGAATTATGTCCCAAATCCTTAGCCATGCTGTACTCAGAACAGCTAGCGAGATTTTTGGGACCATTGGTAAAAGCGATCGTGCGTTTTTTTGGCCCCTTCATCTGGATTCTTAACCAATCAACTCGTTTTTTATTACGGATTTTTGGTATCCAATACACAGGTCAAGGCTGGCGACCGCCTGTAACTCCCGAAGAATTGCAACTGATCATCTCTACAGAATGGGGGTCTACTGGTTTACAGCGTGCAGAGCGAGAATTGCTCAATAATATCTTTGAGTTTGGGGATGTCATGGCACAAGATGTGATGATCCCGCGCACCAGTATTATCACACTGCCAAAAGATGCTAGCTTCCAGACATTACTCAGGGAAATGGCTTCTACTGGTTACTCTCGCTATCCGGTGATTGGTGAATCTTTAGACGATGTTCGCGGTATTGTTTATTTTAAAGATTTGGCACAACCTTTGGCAGTCGGAAACCTCAGTTTAGAGACACAGATCCAACCTTGGATGCGTCCCGCCCGGTTTGTTCCAGAACACACGCCCTTGAGTGAACTTTTGCCCATGATGCAGCAAGAGAAACCCGCTATGGTGATGGTAGTGAATGAATTTGGCTCTACTGTGGGACTAGTGACAATCAAAGATGTGATTGCCGAAATTATTGGCGATCCCAGCGAACCTGAGAGCAATGACGACTTGCTGATTCAAATGTTAGATGAGCATAAATTTTTAGTGCAAGCACAAATCAACCTTGAAGACCTCAATGAAGTTTTGCATCTCAATTTGCCCCTGACCAGAGAATACCAAACACTAGGTGGCTTTTTGCTGTATGAGTTACAGAAAATTCCAGCCAAAGGCGAAATCTTTTGTTATCAAAATCTCGAATTCACTGTGATATCAATTGTTGGCCCACGCCTGCATCAAATTCAACTACGACGGTTAGAAGAAGAGGGGAGCAGGGGAGCATAGGGGCAGGGGAGCAGGGGATAATAACTAATGACAAATGACAAATGACAAATGACAAATGCCTCTACTGTGCATACGCCACTGGATCGACAAGTCCCAATTCGGCAAAAGCTGCTAGCCGTAAGCGACAAGAATCACACACACCACAGGCGACATCTCCACCTGTATAGCAAGACCAAGTTAGTTCCCAAGGAACTCCCAATTGATTCCCCAGTTGGATGATTTCGGTTTTTTTCAGGTTGATTAGGGGTGCAACAATCTTAATTGGTTGTCCCTCACGCCCTTGTTTGGTTCCCAGGCGAAAAACTTCTTGCATTGCTTGGATATAGTCGGGGCGACAATCAGGATATCCTGAGTAATCTAGGGCATTAACGCCGATATAGACACGCTCTGCTGCGATCGCTTCGGCGTAACTAAGAGCAAAGCTTAAAAAGATGGTATTACGAGCTGGAACATAAGTGACAGGAATATTTTGAGACATTTCATGCAGCGATCGCTCCTGGGGTAAATCAATGGCATTATCAGTAAGGGCCGAACCGCCCCATTGTCGTAAGTCAAAGTTAACTACCTGATGTTTTGCGATCGCAGCTTTTTGAGCCACACTGAACGCTGACTGTAACTCTCGTCGATGTCGCTGCTGGTAATCAAAGGAAATAGCATGACATTCACAGCCATCAGCTTGAGCTTTGTACAGAATTGTGGAAGAGTCCAATCCCCCAGATAACAAAATTACAGCTTTCATCTCGGTTGTAAATTTTGGATTTCAAATCACTCCATCAAACCTTAACAAGACGCCAGAAAGCGATGCTAAGGAGAATTTATACTTAAGTCTTACTGAAACGTTTAAAGTTAATAAAAATACATATATTTTTGTAGAAAGTGCAAAATCCAAAGCAAACTCGAAATATCTATACAAAAGATATTTAGATTACGGGAACCGATCGCAAACTTTGAAATTCTTCATAAACATAGGCTCTATGTTACCATCTGGATGGTTTTAGACGGATCGTAACCGGCTTTCGAGTATAAACGCCAACGGCCGTAGCGTCTCTAAATTTGGTGGTTGAGGAGAGAATAATAGTGCAAAATAGCATGTCAGTGGCAGAACCGAATCCATATACACAGCGCAACCAGCCACGACCAATCCGCATAGGCGTGATTGGAGTGGGTAACATGGGACAACACCACGCTCGCGTGCTGAGTTCAATGAAAGATGTTGAACTAGTCGGAGTGGCAGATATTAACGTCGAGCGAGGATTAGAAACTGCCAGCAAGTACAAGGTGCGTTTTTTTGAAGATTACTGCGATCTGCTACCCCTTGTGGAAGCAGTTTGTGTAGCTGTTCCCACCCGTCTGCACTATGCCGTGGGCATTAACTGTCTGTTAGCGGGAATTCATGTTTTGATTGAAAAACCGATTGCAGCCAGCATTTCTGAGGCAGAGTCTTTAGTAAATGCCGCAGCTGAGTCTGGGTGTATCCTGCAAGTAGGTCATATTGAGCGTTTTAACCCAGCTTTTAAAGAACTGAGCCAAGTTCTAAAAACAGAGGAATTACTGGCGCTAGAAGCCCACAGAATGAGTCCTTACTCAGATCGAGCAAACGATGTTTCAGTTGTGCTGGATTTAATGATCCATGACATCGACCTACTTTTGGAATTAGCTGCTTCTCCAGTCACAAAATTGACTGCTAGTGGTACTCGCTCCCTAGACTCTGGTTATTTAGATTACGTAACCGCCACCTTGGGGTTTGCCAATGGTATTGTTGCTACTCTGACTGCTAGTAAAGTTACTCACCGCAAAATTCGCCGAATTGTCGCCCATTGCAAAAACTCATTTACTGAGGCAGATTTTCTCAAGAATGAAATTTTGATTCACCGACAAACGGCTACCAATTCTCTCACCGACCACCGACAAGTACTTTACAGGCAAGATGGTGTAATTGAAAAAGTCTACACCAGCAATATTCAACCCCTAAGTGCAGAATTAGAACATTTTGTCAACTGCGTACACGGTGGCAATCAACCTTCAGTAGGTGGCGAACAAGCTCTCAAAGCCTTGAGACTTGCAAGTTTAATTGAGCAGATGGCGCTGGAAGATCGAGTTTGGAATCCCTTAGACTGGCAATCGGAACCAAGGGTACAATCTTTGACCCCCACAGTCTAGAAGAACAGGGGATGAGGGGGATGAGGGGGACAAGGTGAAATTTTCTCCCTTCTCTCTTTGTGCTACCCCACAGCCCCAACTTCAGCAGAAAACCTAGAATATGTTTTTAAATTTGCCATCAAATCTTTAGATCCTTCCTAGTCCCTTTAAAAAAGCAGGCTAAGGGGGATCTAAAAAATTAGAAAACAAAACCTAGTGGTTCGTTTGATTAATTTTGTGAGCTTTGTAGTGAGCGATAAATCGTTCAATTTCAAAGGCTAGAGCTACTTACGAACTTTTATAACTCTCAACATTAATGAAACAGACACCTAGCTTCCACTTGTCTGACTCTGTTTTTCAGTTATGATGCCAATTTTTAGTGCAGCCAAATTCCCTTGACCCTGCGAATTTTAGATTTTAAATTTTGGATTTTGGATTGTTTTTGGTTCAAGCCCCGCCCCGCTTCAATTTTAGATTGAAGATTGAGGATTTTTTAATCCAAAATCGCTTGACTGAGCGACTTGTGCCGACTTGTGCCGAGCGAAGTCGAGGTAGCAAAGCCGAGGTAAGCGAAGTCCAAAATTTCTTGTCCCTTGTGGGCGGAATCAATCTAAAATCTAAAATCCAAAATCCAAAATCGGATTGACTCTAGTAAGCGGGAATAATTACCCTTTAAAAAAGCTAAAGCTGAATTTAGCAACAAGACTAGTCCAGCAATTTTAGGAATTGACTCAATGCTTGAATGGATAACTAATACTATCAACTATTTTGGCTATTGGGGAATCGCCTTACTAATGTTTTTAGAGAACCTTTTTCCCCCCATTCCTTCAGAATTGATTATGCCACTGGCTGGATTTACAGCAAGTCCATATCAACCAGGAGAGGCAAAGCTGAATATTATTGGTGTATTTTTCGCAGGACTTTTGGGTTCTGTATTAGGCGCACTTATTTGGTACTATCCAGGTAAGTTTTTGGGTGAAATCCGTTTGAAAGCTTGGGCTGACAAGTATGGGAAATGGCTAGCTATATCCAGTAAAGATATTACCAAGGCCAAAGAGTGGTTTGACCGACAAGGTAGAACAGCAGTATTAATTGGTCGTCTTGTGCCAGGAATCCGCACCTTGATTTCTGTTCCCGCAGGTATTAGCAATATGCCTTTGCTACCATTTTTGGTTTATACAACCTTGGGTAGCGCTGCTTGGGTGGGTTTGTTAACATACTCAGGATACATATTGGGTAGTCAGTATGAACTTGTGGACAAGTACCTTGCTCCTGTATCTAAAATCGTACTTGGCGGTTTGGTTCTAGCATTTGTTTTCTGGATATTCAAGCGCCAGTTAAGACGCACTAGACGCACTAGAAGATGAAACACGGACGCTTTTGGTTTGAAAGCAGTGAAAGCAGGGGTTACATCTGGCCAAAATTCGCCTACACTATGCCAAATAATACTAGATGTGCGTTGGCAGAGCTTACCAGAGGTATCGCCGGAATTAATTTTTGGCGTATTTCTAGCTACACTTGACGCAACCTAGAATTTCTGGTTGCTCGCATTTTTGTAAGATGAGCATGACAACTTTTTACAGTTAAGTTTGAACTAGGAGCTTTCATGACAGACCAACCTTCCGCCGCTACCCCGATCAATGCTGCTGCTATACCTATGAATAGGCAGCCGTTAGCATCGACTCCTCTCAACGCTGTTAATAATAATCCTCCTTCCACTAGCAAACCAGTCGGTGGTTCTGGGAAAACCATTCTCAGTGTTGATTTAGGTAGAACTTCCACAAAAACTTGTGTGAGTCGCGAACCTGGCAGTGTGGTGTTCGTACCTGCCAACGTCAAGCAGATGTCAATCGAACAAGTACGCGGTGGTGTTTTTGAAGCCAGGGCTACTGACCCCTTAATGGATTTGTGGCTGGAGTATCAAGGAAATGGATATGCTGTTGGTCAACTAGCAGCCGATTTTGGGGCAAATCTAGGAGTTGGACAATCTAAGGTAGAAGCTGCACTGGTAAAAGTTTTAGCAAGTGCTGGCTACTTCAAACTCAGAGACGATATCTCTGTTGTACTAGGTCTGCCTTTTCTTTCCTTAGAGCAATTTGAAAAAGAAAAAGCACAGTTGATTAGCCAAGTCGGTGGGCCTCACGTGTTGAACTTCCGAGGCGAATCTGTGTCGCTGAACGTCAGTAAGGTATGGGTCATGCCAGAAGGCTACGGTAGCCTGTTATGGTCTGAAGCTCAACCCAAGAAAAACCCTGGTAGTCCCGATTTTACAAAAATATCGGTGGCGATCGTCGATATTGGTCATCAAACCGTCGATCTTTTGATGGTAGATAACTTCCGTTTTGCCAGAGGTGCTTCTAAGAGCGAAGACTTCGGAATGAATAAGTTTTATGAATTGGTGTCTGCCGAAATCGAGGGAGCAGATAGTCAATCTCTAGCACTGATTTCCGCTGTCAACAAACCCAGAGGTGAACGCTTTTACCGTCCTAAAGGCGCTAGCAAGCCCACCAACCTAGATGATTTTCTTCCCAACCTCACAGAGATGTTTTCGCGCGAAATCTGTAGCCGTGTGCTAGCCTGGTTGCCAGAACGCGTCACCGATGTGATTCTTACTGGTGGGGGTGGTGAGTTTTTCTGGGACGACGTTCAACGTCTGCTCAAAGAAGCAAAGATTAATGCTCATTTAGCAGCACCTTCCCGTCAGGCGAATGCTTTGGGGCAGTATATTTATGGAGAGGCACAATTATCCTCCAATCGCGCTGCTAGGGCATAAAGCTGATGTTCCAATGGTCAAAAAAGGTAGTTAAATCCGTCACGTTCAACCCAGAGCTTGCTGATGAAAGCTTGTTAGCGCAAGTAGAAAGTTATTTGGAAAAACAACCAGACAAGACTTTCAGCGATCTCTGTAAAGAAGCCTTGTGGCAATCTTTATGTGTACCGGAAACTGTACAACCTGCTCCACAAACGGCAGTAACCACACCGATCGATCAACAAATTGGTGAACTGCAACGTCAAGTGGCTGGACTTGAGGAACGTTTTTTTGCCAAGGGATCTAATCGTTTGGAGGCGATGGAACATCATCTACTGCAACTTTCTCAACAAGTTGCACAACTGGCGCTCATAGTCAACGATCGCTCGTTCGTTCCGTCTCCAACTCAATTAGAGGTAGTAAATAATACTTCTTATACTGTTGCTACCCCTCCTCAAGAGGTTGACCCCGTAATCAGTCGCCTTAGTCAGTTTCTCGATGATTTTTAAGGAAAAATCAAGTTTGTGAGCAGTTTTTGCTCATGTTAACAATCCTTAATAGTATTAACTATTAAGGATTATTAATATTTATATTATATAAAAAGAGATTTATGTAGGTGGAGCGATCGCTCATAATAGTGAATCATCATAGGAATCTCAGTTTATCTGTTCTGGTATTCTTGTTATGTGATGCCAAAGCCTAATTTACAAACAAATTTTGGCTAACTCTTACTTAGATAACATTATGGCTAATTCTTACACTAATATTATTGTAAAAGGACAAAATCAAGAACTTTTAGTTAATTATCTTGAGAGCTTAAGAATAAATGCTTATGTTTCTCCTTTTATTAAGGATATCGCAATTGTCTATGCTGAGATAGCAGAGAATGATTCTAAGGAACTTTTTAGTTTAGCTTCTCTAATATCAAGTCAGTTTAATAACTATACTTTAGCAGTATTAAATCATGATGAAACTGTTTTTCATTATGAGCTATATGAATGTGGTAAGTTAGTAGACCAGTATATCTCTAATCCAAGATTTCACGATTTGGAAGCTGAAGATATTCCAAAAGGAGGAAATGCACAAAAACTTTGTAGCGCTTTCGAGGTAACAAAAGCTGTTAAGAAGGTTAAAGCAATTCTAGAAGAACATGGAGAAGGAATTTATCTATTTTCCTCAGAACGCCATAAGAAATTAATCAAGGCACTTAAAATTCCTTTTTTCTGGGCAACCGAGAGTGTAGGAGGATATATTTATATTCAGAAAGGCGCTATTACCCCCATGAGAGAGAAAGAGCCTACACCAGAATTTGCCCTCTCTATGTTGAAAAAAACTAAAAGTGTGAATAGTCAAAATATTTTTCAGATCGAAGCCAAATCCCCCTTAGAAACTCTCTTAAAAGGTAAACAATACAATTCCCCACTGTCCAAGCTTCACCAGTAGCTATAAATACGCAAATTTGCTCGCCTTTTTGTTGAATATTATTTAGTACATATTTTTACTAGATTCTTTTTTTACTCTGCACACTGTATAAATGCTAGAATCCTCAAGTAGACAGTTAGGATACCTAGATGCCAGTTGTAGCTAACTCAATCAAGTTTGGTACAGACGGCTGGCGGGGCGTTATTGGTGACGAGTTCACCTTTGAACGTCTAGCCCTGGTCGCGCCAGTTGCCGCAAAAGTATTATATGATACATATTTTTCTACAGTGGGTAGCCGGACAATAATTGTCGGTTACGATCGCCGATTTATGGCTGAAGACTTTGCTCGTGCTGTCGCCGATACTGTCACCGCTGTCGGCTTTGATGTGCTGTTGAGCGAAACTTATGCCCCAACCCCAGCTTATAGTTGGGCAGCAAAAGAACTCAATGCTTTAGGGGCGCTGGTAATTACAGCCAGCCATAACCCTGGCACATATTTGGGTTTAAAAGTCAAGGGCTATTTTGGTGGGTCAGTACCGCCAGAAGTCACAAAAGAGATAGAAGCGCAGTTGTCGGTTGGAGTACCACTAGCAGCTACCCCAGGCAAGCAAGAAAAATTCGATCCCTGGCCCAGTTATACCCAAGCACTAGAAAGTAAAGTTGATATCGCTAAACTTCGAGAAGCGATCGCATCTGGCAAATTGACGTTATTTGCTGATGTAATGCATGGCGCTGCGGCTGGCGGATTGGCGAGACTACTAGGCAATCAAGTCAAAGAAATCAATAGCGATCGCGATCCCCTATTTGGTGGCGGTGCGCCCGAACCCTTGCCTAAATACCTTTCAAAGTTATTTGAAGTCATCAAGACTCACCGAGAAACCGATAAATCGGGTTTAACAGTGGGGTTGGTATTTGATGGAGACTGCGATCGCATTGCAGCAGTAGATGGAGAAGCTAACTTCCTAAGTTCCCAAGTATTAATCCCGATATTAATCGACCATTTAACCCTGCGGCGCGACTTTAAGGGTGAAATAGTTAAAACTGTTAGTGGTTCAGACTTGATGCCGCTTGTAGCAGCACTACATAATCTGTCAGTCTTTGAGACAGCAGTTGGTTATAAATATATCGCTGACAGAATGTTAGTAGCAAAAGTGTTACTGGGTGGCGAAGAATCAGGAGGAATTGGCTATGGCAGCCATATTCCCGAACGCGATGCGCTGCTGTCAGCTTTATACGTCCTAGAGGCGATCGTAGAATCTGGTTTGGATTTAGGTGAGTATTATCGCTACTTGCAGAAACAAACAGGGTTTACCTCAGCATACGATCGCATTGATTTACCCTTAGCAAGTATGGAAGTGCGATCGCGTCTTTTGCAACAACTGCAAACCCAACCGTTAACGGAAATTGCAGGGAAAGCAGTGATTGATTGCCAAACAATTGACGGCTACAAGTATCGTTTAGCTGATAAAAGCTGGTTAATGATTCGTTTTAGCGGGACTGAGCCAGTTTTACGCTTATACTGCGAAGCCTCAACAATTGAGCAAGTGCATCAAACTCTTGCTTGGGCGAAACAGTGGGCAGAGTAAAATTAGTGAGGAGTTGAGAGTTAGGAGTTAAGAATTAATAACTCATAACTTATCACTCCTAACTCCTAACTGATAACTTTTTATGACATTACTTGTAGTAGCCACAGGAAATCCTGGTAAGTTGCGGGAAATGCAAGCTTACCTAGAAAATTCCGGTTGGGAATTAACCCTTAAACCTGAAGAGTTGGAAATTGAAGAGACGGGCGAAACTTTTGCCGCTAACGCTTGTCTAAAAGCGTCACAAATTGCTAAAGCTACAGGAAACTGGGCAATTGCTGATGATTCAGGCTTACAAGTAGATGCCTTAAATGGCGCACCAGGGGTGTATTCTGCACGTTACGCCAAAACGGACTCAGAACGGATTGCTAGGTTATTGAAAGAATTAGGCAATGAGGTAAATCGACAAGCTCAATTTGTTTGTGCAGTAGCGATCGCTCGTCCCGATGGTGGGATCGTATTAGAATCTGAAGGTGTTTGTCGCGGCGAAATTCTCCACGCACCTCGTGGTGATAGTGGTTTCGGCTACGATCCAATTTTTTATGTGCAAGAGTTGCAACTAACTTTTGCTGAAATGACACGGGAGTTGAAGAGGTCAATTAGCCATCGAGGCAAGGCTTTTACAGCTTTACTTCCGCAACTGGAGAGAATTAAGAGACGCGATTAATCGCGTCTGTACAAAAGTTAAGAGTAGAGACGCGATTAATCGCGTCTGTACAAGAGTTGGGAGTTATGAATTCTGCTAAATCTTCATTCATTAGTCCAGACTCACAACTCATAACTTTTAACTCTTAACTCATAACTTTTTAAACTGCTTCTGTGTTCTTTTCGCCAGTGCGAATCCGAATCACTTGCTCAACAGGCGAGATGAAAATTTTACCATCGCCGATTTCACCAGTTCGGGCAGCAGCAATAATTTTGTCTACCACCATATCAACCTGATTGTCGTCAACTACGATTTCCACTTTGAGTTTTTGGAGAAACTCAACGGTGTACTCAGAACCACGATACCGTTCAGTTTGACCTTTTTGCCGTCCGAACCCCCGGACTTCAGAAACAGTCATGCCAACAATACCAGCGTTAACTAAAGCAATTTTCACCTCATCTAGCTTAAATGGGCGGATAATAGCTTCTACTTTTTTCATCTTCTTGACTCCTGACTTCTACTAGCTTCGTTTATATATCTAACCAGATCCGCTGTCCGAAGCTGTAACTAGCAGTGCTTTTCCTAAAAAATATGTAATAATTACAACTTTTTTTAAGTGTAAGTGCTTTACTTGAGGGTTTATGACATAACAAGCGGCAAGGATTTATTAATTGGATAATCTTTGAGGTTCTAACATCAAGAAGTTGCTGTCAATTTAGCATTTTATGTAGCTTTTATAACCTAAAAATAGATTGTTTCCACCATTTAGCAGATTTGTTTGGATATTTAGAGAACGATCGCAGCCAAATTATTATACGCTAGCCCGAAAGCCTGCTACTGCTGCTGACTGTGGGAATGTCAACTAACGTTTCTGGTGTTCAAACAAGGGGCGCACAACGAAATATCCAGCACTAAAAGCAGTCAGCATGATTAACAAGATGGTAATAATTAACCACCAGCCATTGAGTCCCTTGACATCTGGCTCAGTAGTGGAATAATAACTGACTTGTTGCTCTTCGATAAAAACTGGTTCTGATATCGGAAAATTCATTGCCATTACAGGTGCAGAAAAGTCTTGGCGGCTTTTTTTAGCTGGTTGTTTGGACACAACAGATGGACGCGAACGAGAAACCTGCTGAGGTGAACGCGCTTGTGTTACTGGCTGTTTGGCGGTACTTTTAACGTCACCAGAAGCTTGATTAGCTTGGGGATAATTAGCTGTAGTATGGGCGACAAAATTTTGCAAACGAGAAAAGGACTCAACTACTTTGGTAATTTCTTGGCGTAATAGTTGATTTTCTTGTACTAGTTGCTGGTTTTGGGTAGTGAGTGCGTTTAGCCTCGCCTGTGCTGCTTGCAACTCTGTTGACAATTCCCTGTATACAGATAGTGGTACAGAGGGAGAATAGGCTTGAGTTGTCGGTGTTGGCGAATTTCTGTGAACAGAACCTATGGTTGTTCGCATCGGGGGCTTGGTATTAAAAATTAAAGTAATTAGATCGTACAGAGATGCTAACAGAGATAGTCACCCCTGAAACTATGCCCAAGAATAATAGAAAAATACCGAAAGGGCAAAGATTTTTTATTTGGGCATTGGAGATGAGGTACTGAGAAAACTTTTCTCTAGTCCCCATCCCCAATGCCCAGTCTTCAATCCCTAATCCCTAGTCTCTAGTCTCTAGTCCGCACAATGGGAAGAAGTGTCCCACAGGGCCTTGTCCTTCGCCAATATCTAGGGCGTAAGTGAGTGCGGTAGTCACATATTCTTTTGCCTGTTGCACTGCCTGCCACAAATCTTTTCCTTTAGCTAGATTAGCAGCGATCGCAGCCGATAGTGTACAACCAGTACCGTGGGTATTTTTTGTCTCTACTTGCTGGCAAGTCAAAACTTCCAACTTGTCCCCATCAAACCAGATATCAACGCCACGCAAATCCCCCTGCATACCTCCGCCTTTGACTAAAACAACCTTTGTCTTTAAAGTCTTGTAAATAATTTCAGCAGCAGCTTGCATATCCTCTAAAGAATTAATTTGTAAACCGCTCAAAATCTGAGCTTCATAGCGATTGGGCGTAATCATAACCGCTTTGGGAATCAAGGTATGGCATAAAGTCTTTACAGCATCATCATCAATCAATTGTGCTCCCGTGCGTGACACCATTACTGGATCGACTACTAAATTATTGATTTGTAAAGCTTCCACTTGCTGGGCAACAGCAAAGATAATTTCCTGATTGAGCAACATTCCAGTTTTGGCAGCTTGTACGCCAATATCCTCAACTACTGCCTGAATTTGCGCCACAACAGCCTCTGTTGGCATAGCATCAACCCTCTTCACTCCTAGAGTGTTTTGTGCCGTGACGCAGGTTATAGCACTAGTACCGTGGACACAGTGAAAAGCAAAGGTACGTAAATCAGCTTGAATTCCGGCACCGCCACCGCTATCTGAACCAGCAATGGTTAAAGCAACAGGTATTCTGGAGTTTATTTCAGCGTTCATATTATGAAGATTAAGTAAGTTGGTGTCATCACAAACTATCTCAAAGATTGATGAACTAGGCTAAAATCCTCTTTCTTCCTGTGCGATCGCCACCACAACCTGACTTGAGAGTTCTGAATTATTTAGAGAAACTTCATCAAATCCTTGCACAAAGCACTTTTTATGCTCATATCACTCTAGAAATTAATCGAACTCCACCAGACATATCCATAATTTTTTTAATCTTGTTGTAAAAAAATTTACTATATTACGGGCTTTCACTGATATCAAGTGCTATTTGTAAAGGTTAGTTTTAATTAAGTTCACAACGCTCAGTTACACCGCTTAAAACAGGTTCAACTAAGTTGTTACATTAGTCCCCTTAAGTTAAAGGGTCAACCTCACTAAAGTTTCAACCAATTTAACTTCGATCGATTTTTAAGTCCCCAGTTATCAGCTAAGGGTGAATTTTACCATGCAGATTTGGCAACCTTCTGACCTAAAACAACGCATAAAGTTCAGAGGAATTACTATGCCAAATACGATCGTTTTATTAAAAAAAACAGATGCTAAAGCTGGTTTACAAAGAGCAGCAATGTCTACAATGGGCTACGCCTACGCAGCTGCTAAAGATGAAGTCTGGAGTAGAAGTATCTACGCGCTAATCGTCCAATTAATCTCAACAAAACTCTGACGATTGACGGTATTGATATTCCTGATTTAACCATTAACGGTTGACAGGAGAAAAGTTTTTCAGGTTTATAACAGCGTTTCTACAATCGACGCGATTTGAAGTCGCGATCGGATAACTGCGACTGTCCTTAACAGTGCAGATAGATGACTCATTCAAATCACTACTTAACAACTGAAGAAAGTTGCTGAGATTGTACTACCAATTTCCCTTACACATATTCGGAGTAAACAGATGGCTGGCAATACATATTATGTTTCTGCAACAGGCAGTGATAAAAATAATGGCTTAGACAAAGAATCTGCATTTCTTAGCTTGGGTAGAGCTGTGTATGAGATGAAAGCAGGCGACACTCTCTACGTCATGAATGGAAATTATCAAATGAAAGGGATTACGCTTTTTAACTTGAATGGCTCACCAGATAACTGGACAACAATAAAACCTTATCCAGGGGCTAAACCTACCATAACAACAACGGGAAGTGGCATTAATATATTCAGTTCATCCTACGTGCGGATTGAAGGACTTAATATAAAAGGCAATCGGGAAAACGTCACTCTCGAATATGCCTTGCAAGAGAAGGATAACCTGAATAACCCCTTGACCAATAGTAATGGTATTGCTGTTAATGCATGGAAAAACGCTGATGGTGTAGGTGGTACTAATCCCCATCATATTGTCATCACTGGTAACACAATCCGTAACTTTCCAGGTGGAGGCATAGCATTCAGTAATTCAGACTATATAACTGTTGAGAAAAACATTGTGTCTGGAAACGCTTGGTATTCACCTCACGGCAATCAGGGAATAACCTCTCTTAACAGTTTTAATTTTGATAACAATACCACTGACTACAGAATGATTTTTCGAGACAACATTGTCTACGATAACCAAAGTTTAATTCCGTGGAAAAATGGAGGCACTGACAAAATCACTGAGGGACATGGGATCATGCTTGATACTACCGATATCAGCAAAGATAATGTGGCCTATACAGGTAAGGCATTAATTGCAAATAACATCACTTACAACAATGGAGGTGCAGGTATTAATGTTTTCAAAGCTAACAATGTTGATGTAATCAATAACACAGCTTACAAAAATGCCCAAGTCCTTCCAGATTCTGGAGAGATTGGTGTTACTTACTCGGAAAATGTACGTGTCTACAACAACATTTTATATGCAAACGACAATCAATATGCTAACAGAATTAAGTATGACACAAATGTCACCTTCGATCGCAATCTTGTTTATAACTCGAACCTCTTCCAAGCTTCAGATAATTTAAACGCTACAGGGTTACAGAATCTTTTGGGTCAAGATCCTCAATTTGTTGATGCAGACAATGGGAATTTTGCACTCAAACCTGGAAGTGTTGCGATTGATGGTGGTTCTAATGCCTTCAATAGTATCACTAAGAGGACTCCTCAAGATGGTGATGGGAATGGCAGTACAGTCATTGATATTGGTGCATACGAAGCTCCCCGCAGCTCCACCAAAACCCCAGAAATTCAAGTTCTCAATGGCAATGTTGACATTATAGATGGCAACACCGCCATTAACTTTGGCGAGACTCTTGTTGGTGAACCGTTGATTAAAACCTTTACTATCAAGAATACCGGTATAGCTGCACTCAACCTAAGTAATCTTAAACTTCCCGACGGATTTAGTTTGGTTGGAACTCTGCCAACGAGTGTGGCTGTTAATGCTTCCACCACCATATCGGTGGCACTCAATCCCACTGGACCCGGCATCTATAGTGGCAGCCTCAGTTTAAACAACAACGACATTAATGAAAACCCCTTTGACTTTGCCATTAGTGGCACAGTTTATACCCCGGAAATTCAAGTTCTCAATGGCACTGTTGACATTACAGATGGTGACACCACCGCCATTAACTTTGGTGAAACGACTGTTGGTGACACCTTAACCAAAACCTTTACTATCAAGAACACCGGTACAGGCGCACTCAAGCTGAGTAAACTTGAACTTCCAGATGGATTTAGTTTGGTCGGAACTCTTCCAACAAGCGTGGCAGTTAATGCTTCTACTACCATATCGGTGGCACTCAATCCCACTACATCCGGTAGCTATAGTGGCAACTTCAGTTTAAAAAACAACGATATTGATGAAAGCTCCTTTGACTTTGCCATTAGTGGCACAGTCAGACCCGCTCCTGTCCAGGGAATTCAAGTTCTCAATGGCACTAACTCCAATGACACCTTTACTATCCGACGAGGCGATGGCAATTACAGCATCACTGACTTTGGTGGTGTAGGTACTAGTTCAAACCCTTCGGCTGCGGTAATTGCCAAAGTAGATACCCTGCAATTTATTGGGACTGAATTAACTGCAAGGAATCTGCAATTAACTCAAAATGGCAGCAATTTAGAAGTCAGCTTTGGAAATGTGGCTAATACTAAAGTCACTCTGCAAAACTTTAAGTTAGAAAACTTAGACAACTTAGCCGCATCGACAACAAAACCTGCCATTGGCAATATTATCTTTGACGGAGAAGACAGTGTTACCAAAAGCTTTGATGTAATTAATGCCAACTCCACTCAACCGTATATTTCTACAGCAAACACTGTTACTTTCCTCAATGACTTGGACAATAACATCAGCGGCTTTTACGCTTCCAACGATGTGATTAATGGTCAAGGGGGTAATGATACCATCAATGGCAGCGGTGGTGACGACCTACTGCGGGGTGGTACTGGCAACGATCTTCTCATTGGTGGACAAGGTAACGATACTCTTGTAGGTGGTATCGGTGCTGACTCTTTCCTCTACGATACCAATTCCATCTTTAATAGTGCGGTTGTGGGTATTGATACTATCGCTGACTTCAATCGCTCTCAAGGTGATAAGATTATCCTTGATAAGACTACCTTTACTGCTATTACTTCTGTTGTGGGAACGGGTTTTAGTAACGCCAGTGATTTTCAAATCACCAGTTCAGGGGCACTTAGCAATGCTGTAATTGTTTACGACCCTATGACTGGACAGTTATTTTACAATCAAAATGGTAGCGCTGCTGGTTTCGGCAGTGGTGGTCAATTTGCACAACTTACTGGTGCGCCCAATCTTACTGCCTCTGACTTTATCATTCAAGCATAGCTAGGTCGGGTCAACTGAGTAAAAGTGTAATCCAAATATGAATCGAGTTTTAAGGCGGCTTTCAATTAGATAGACCACAGCCATAGGGGCACCATAAACATAGGAGTGAAAAAGAATGTAGAGATGTAGCACGGCTACGTCTCTATAAGGATTTTGGATTACGTATATTGAATTTATGAAGATGTTTAATAAATGGTAGTCAAGTAAAAGCCATTCCAAAAAACATCTTTCCAATAAAAATGTCGTTGTCCATGAATAATATCACCACTAGCGATCTAACTTTTTGACCATAAATAGCCGTATTATTTGGAACTTATAGTTTTAATATAACTACTGCTATGGTTGCGATCGCAAGTCTTGTAATACTCCCTGCAAAAATTTCCCCCATTCTGCTGCCAAAGGAATTTCTGTAAACGGAACCCGCACTGAGTTAGTAGATTCAGAAAATAGAAATTCTAATTCTATAGAACGACCTTTCTCCGGCGGATTGTTTACATCTACTGGTTTTTCATCTACTAAAACCTGGATTTGTTTGATATCAAGCAAAGAGAATGTTTCTAGTTTAATAGGCCCTTGAGGCGTGGGTTTTCCCCAAGTTATATTGTTGTCTTTTTGACCTAATACAGCATAAATATCATACTTGGCTCGTTCAAATTGCTCTGCCCAAGTGCGATAGGCTTCGACTTTTTGATACTCCTTCGAGCCTTGCCAAGCCAACCAGAAAAACATTACTAACAGCGGCAACCACAAAAGACCACGTTCCATCGTTAAAAAAATCCTCAGTTTTGAGTGAAACTTGTAACTAAAAGTGCAAAATCTACCAACAAGGGGTGCAGATAAGTTATGGTATGAGCAAACTGGCAAAAAGCGGTGATGAGTTAATATGAGAAAACTTATATTATGGTGCTTGTTTGTCATTGGGCTGGGAGCTGCCATATTTGGTTTCCTGAATTTCCAGGGATTGGCAGCTAAAGGAGAGTTTGAGACGATTTTGCTTGATTTCCGCGAAGATATTCCATCACTTGTAGTGGAACAGGATTTGCAAGCGATCGCCAAACAATACAACGTTACACCCCAATTAGACAACAAGTTTTCCAAAAAAGATAATGTGTATATTATCAAAGGCGATCGCCAACGGCTCCAAGAACTGAAAAAATCTCAGTTTGCCCAAGCGACAGAATTCATTGAACCAAACTATATCTACAACAAGATTCCCCAACCAGGTAAAACCGCTTGGCTAGGTGAATTTTTAACACCCCAAGAAGATGAAGAAGCAAGTCCTTCATTAACTGGCCCTAATGACCAATATTACAGCAAGCAGTGGAACTTGCACAAAATCGGTATTGAAGGCGCATGGAGTCAAACCAAAGGCAGTGGCATCACAGTCGCAGTCATTGACACCGGGATTACCAAGGTTCGGGACTTGTATGAGACAAAATTCGTCAAGGGCTATGATTTTGTTAACGACCGAGAAGAAGCCACAGACGATAATGGTCACGGTACTCATGTTGCCGGAACTATTGCTCAAGCCACAAATAACAAATATGGCGTCGCTGGAATTGCCTATGAAGCCAGTCTGATGCCCTTAAAGGTACTCAGTTCTTATGGCGGTGGTACCGTTGCCGATATTGCCGAAGCGATTAAATTTGCTGCTGATAAAGGCGCAGATGTGATTAATATGAGCTTGGGTGGTGGCGGTGAAAGCCAGTTGATGAAACAAGCGATCGAGTATGCTCATAGAAAAGGTGTTGTTATTATTGCCGCAGCCGGTAATGAAAACGCCAATGGAGCAAGCTATCCAGCTCGCTATCCCTACGTCATCGGTGTTTCGGCAATTGGCCCAGATGGCGAAAGAGCGCCCTATTCTAACTTTGGTGCAGGGGTAGATATCTCTGCTCCTGGTGGTAGTGAAGCTGGTAAAATTCTCCAAGAAACCATCGATGAAAAGGGCGAAGGCGTATTTCTCGGTTTTCAGGGTACAAGCATGGCTGCTCCCCACGTTGCTGGTGTTGCGGCATTAATTAAAGCTGCTGGCATCAAAGAACCAGATGAAGTCTTAAAAGTCCTCAAGCAGTCAGCACGAGTGATTCAGGATGATGGTTTGAACTATTATGGCGCTGGACAACTCAATGCAGAAGCAGCAGTCAAACTAGCCTTTAGCGGACAAATTAGTTTCCCTGATTTCTTCCGGTGGTTACGGGATAGCGGCTATCTTAACCCCGGCTTTTGGATTGATGGTGGTGCGGTTGCACTGTTACCCAAGATTTTAATGGTAGTTGGTTCCTATCTGCTGGCTTGGTTTTTACGTGTTTACTTCCCCTTCACTTGGAGCTGGTCTTTATCCAGTGGACTAATTGCCGGTAGTTCTGGGTTATTCTTCCTCAAAGGAATCTATATTTTTGATCTTCCCCAATGGCCTTTCCGGGTTTTGGGCAGTTCAATTCCTGAGTTAGGCAATACTCTCCAGGGAACTGATGCATTAAATCCCTTATTTGCTAGCGTACTAATTCCCATTGCGTTAATGGCATTGCTGCTGGGACATCCTAGTTGGAAATGGTTTGCCATTGGTTCAACTTTAGGTGTAGCAGCGTGCTTAACTACAAGTGCGTTTTTCGAGCCGACAGTTTGGGGATTGGGAAGTGGTAACTTAGCACGTCTCTTCCTCATTGCTAATGCCCTAGTCTGTTATGGACTCGTTCGTTTAGCATTAAAAAACGAAGAGAAAATTGCGTAAACGAAGAGTGGGGAGTGGGAAAGAATTCTTAATAACTCCCTACTCCTAACTCTTGTACAGACGCGATTAATCGCGTCTCTACTCTTAACTCAGCACTCAGAAACTTTTATGAGCATTACAATTACAGGTACAATCGAACGTCGTGATATTGGTACAGGCGCATGGGCGTTAGTTACAGAAGAGGGCGTTACTTACGAAATCCTCAGAGGGGCTGACAAAGACCTACTCAAAGCCGGACAAAAAGCAAAAGTTAAAGGACAGGTGCGTGAAGATATCATGACAACTGCCATGATTGGCCCTGCCTTAGAGGTCAAATCTTTTGAGGTAATTAGTTCTGATTAGCTGTGGAATCTAGAACTTCTTGCAGACGACTTCTAAACTCCCCTTTGGGATGACCTCCTTTCACTTCACCAACAATCTGAAATTCCCCCTCGGGAGAATTGCAGATAATGTAAGTAGGCCATCCCATTTCTGATTTATCGGGATATTGAGTCAACAAAATCTTGCGATACTTGCGGTAAGCAGTCGTATCTTGCATTTTTACATCGATAAATTCTAAACCCAGTTCTTCAGCCACCTTTTTGTCATAAAAAGACATTTTGTGGCAGATGCCGCACTCTTCTGAAGAGAACTTAATTACAGCTAAACTCATGGGTTGGCTACTCTTTGATTATAAACAAAGTTTTTGAGCATAATGCCATGAAATATTACCATATAGCTGGTCATTAATGTCAATCTAAGGCTGAAACCCCGATCTAGTATTTTTTCCTTATCCAAATCTCGATAAAAATAAGGTGCGTTAGCTTTCTTTGTAACGCACCATCTATTAGCAATTGCAGATTAATAAATCCGCATTCTTTATTCTTCTGGCTCTAAATCGACTTCTTCCTCTTCATCTTCGTCACTGGCTTTAGCTACGGAGTTAGCAGAAACAACAGCGCCTTTATCTAGCTTTTCACGCACCAGTTTCTTAATTTCTTCAGCAAATTCAGGCTTTTCTTCTAGATACTTAATGGCGTTGTCTCGTCCTTGAGAGATATTATCGCCGTTGTAACTATACCAAGCTCCTTTGCGAACAATGATGCCAGTTTCTTCTGCTAAGTCAACAAGACAACCCAAGGTAGAAATGCCTTTACCAAAAATAATGTCAAATTCCGCTATTCTAAAAGGCGGCGCTACTTTATTTTTGGCGACTTTGACTTTAACGCGATTACCAAATTCATCAGTACCTTTTTTCAAGGTTTGAATTCGGCGAATATCCAAGCGCACCGAAGCGTAAAATTTCAATGCGTTACCGCCAGTAGTCGTTTCTGGGCTACCGTAAGTAACACCGATTTTTTGCCGTAACTGGTTGATGAAAATTACTGTACAACCAGATTTACCAATATTGCCAGTAATTTTACGTAGGGCTTGGCTCATTAACCGCGCTTGCAGACCAACGTGAGCATCGCCCATATCGCCTTCAATTTCAGCACGGGGAACCAGCGCTGCTACTGAGTCTATGACTACAATATCAACCGCAGCAGAGCGAACAAGTTGATCGACAATTTCTAAAGCTGATTCGCCAGTGTCAGGTTGGGAAATCAACAAATTGTCAATATCTACACCCAATGCAGCAGCATAAGTAGGGTCTAGGGCGTGTTCAGCATCAACAAAGGCAGCAATACCGCCATTTCTTTGCACTTCGGCGAGCGCGTGTAGCGCTACTGTAGTTTTACCAGAACTTTCCGGCCCATAAATTTCAATTACCCGCCCCTTGGGTAAACCACCACCCAATGCTAAATCTAGGGTAAGCGCTCCACTGGAAATTGTTTCCACCCGCATCCGGGTAGCATCGCCCAAGCGCATGATTGCTCCTTTACCAAAGCTGCGCTCAATCTGGTTTAGCACCATAGTCAGTGCTTTTTGCTTGCCAGAAGTATCGGTGTTGATAGCCATTCCTGCCTCTAATGCCTCTTAATATATGGTTTTAAGGAGTGTTGGTGTCGGAGTTTGAGTAGAACAGATATACTATTTTAACCAGAAAATTCTGGAATAGGACTTCTCAAATCAAAAAAGGGGTGTGACAAGATCGTAACTCGATCGCTACCAAATTAGGGTAGCTCTGCACAATGATACCAACTTACATTCAGAGATAGCTTCTTTTTGGCTGGGTAAGCAAGGGTTTTCAAAGAAAAATTATTTAAGCAACACAGGCAATGGTATTCAGCATATCATCGATAGGATATAAGCATCATCGGGTAAGGGACTTCCAACTAAAAAAATACCCATCGCTTTGGTAAGCAGAGGAGGAAAAATCTAAGAGCTAATTTGTAAACTCAAGTAAAGTACTTGTCTTGCAAGGATTTCAGGAATTTGAGTCAAAAAAATACTTATTCGCTGAAACTCAGACCTAGTAACGAGTTGAGTATCCTTCAGATTTTCTTTACGAATCAGCTCTAACGATCGTCTTCGCTCTTAAAAATTGAATAATTTAATTTCTGGAATTCCCTAAAAAGAAGATATAAATGGCTTCTAGGGTGGTGGCAACAAAGTCAAGTGAGAGTTAGTGATGAAGATTGTTCAAGAAGTTTCTTTAATTAGTGTTGGAAGTTTTGAAGAATCAAACGATTGGTGTATCATTCGCACTGAAATTCGTGATGCTATCTCTCTAATTGTCTATCCTCCCGGTACATCCAGCTTTACAATCAATCCAACAAGACATGGGAATGGTGTCAAGCCAATTAAAGAAGCTTGCATGATTGCGTTAAGAGATCGGTTTGGATGGAGTCTTGAAACTCGAATTAAATATGCAACTAAATCACCAGGAAAGGTTGATGCAACAAAGATCATTGACAATTATCTTTTCGCTCTTGAGTGGGAAACTGGTAATATTTCCTCAAGCCATCGAGCAGTCAATAAAATGATTCTCGGATTACTACGTGGTATTTTTCTAGGTGCTGCCTTAGTACTCCCTAGCAGAAAACTTTACCCTTACCTGACGGATCGAATTGGGAACTACGAAGAGTTAGAGCCATACTTTGATGTTTGGCGGGCAGTTCAAATCCAAGAGGGTTTTCTTGTAATCTTTGTAATTGAACACGATCGCTTAGATACCAATGTACCAACACTTACTAAAGGTACTGATGGTCGTGCCTTGGTCTAAAGTTTCCTGCATACATTCTACGTAGAATAAGGAATTGGAAGTTGTAACGCAGTTGTGTTGCTTTGTTTTAATTTCTTGCTTCCTCTTGCCGATTCCCATTGTTCTATGATGCCATTAGCTAGATCGGTTAATCGTTCTAGCGCTGGATGTGTATCCCCTATTTCTGAGCCAATCCAGTAACGTTGTAGTTTTTCTGCTGCGTAAAATGTAGTGCCAGAGCCTCCAAATGGATCAACCACAATTTGACTCGGATTAGATGCCATTGCAATAATTCGTTCTAGCATAATGGGGGCAAGTTCGTTGGGAACTCGTTTTTTGTGCCGACGATGCCGAACTGGTGGAATGTCAGTCCATATTTCCTCTGTCAATGTCCATAAAACCTCATTAAATTCGGTTTCAGAAGCATCTTTCCAAACGTCTTCTGGCGCATCCCAAACATCCATTAAGTTGATACCTTTCTCATTAAGTTTTTTGCGATGCCCACCATAGTCACGAATTTCTCCACCACAATGTCGGCAAACTTGAATGGGTGTGTAGACTTTGTTAAAGACTGCTGGTTCTCCTTTGGTGTAGTAAATTAGTCCGTAGTGAGCAGGAGACATCTTCTTACCTCTTGGAAAAGATTTTGGCATTCTACAAGCAATCCAATGCCGAAAACACATCCCTTGCCTATTGAGGTATGCACCATACTCTATGCACCATTTGGGTAAATTGAATATAAATAGACTTCCACCTGGTTTAAGGACTCGAATGCTCTCACTAAGCCACTGTTGCGACCATATTAAATATTTATCTGCCTCCATTTGATCGCTTACACCTTCACCATATTCTTTACCAAGGTTAAAAGGTGGGTCAGCAAATACCAGATCCACAGACTCATTAGGCAATGCTGAGAGGAGTTTAACACAATCTCCCTGATAAAGAATTCCATACTCACTTTTATAAATCTGTTGCAATCCTTGTTGAGTTGCAACATCAGTCGCAATCAGTTGAAAAGGGAGCATTGATTTTACCTTTAGTATTTTATTGTAGCTTGAGTTTACAAACTATATTGTCAATTGTCAATAGAGTTTTTCTGAGAGGTTGTACTACGGGGTTGATAGGGTTTTCCAGTAGGCTGATTCTTGTATCTCTCTACTTCAGCAACTTCTATGTAATAATAACGCCCTAGTTTGCAGGCTATAATCTGACCATTCTTAATTAAGTCGTGTACTCGTTGACGGGTTATACCAAGTAACTTGGCAGTTTCAGCTACAGAGACTAATTCAGAACTTTTGTTAGAAGCAGAGTCTGTCATACATGTTTTCTTGAGCAAGATTTACATTTTAGTCGGTAAGCGCAATGATGTTGACATCCTCACAGACAAGGGAGGCGCGGTGATTCTGGAGTAATAAGTAATGAGTAAATACCCATTTTTCATCCACTCATTACTTCAAAATCATTACTTGAAAGCATTACGTGAAGCACGGGGTTTCAAGCCCATTTTTCTGATGATGTCTACAAAAGATTGAAGCGTTTACTCGGTTAAACTTCGGGTTTCATTAAAAATGCTAGAATCGCTCCAGCACAAATGCTTTCAGGCATCTTTGATGACTCTCGACCTTCCCGACTCTCTGATTCTCGATACTGCGCTTTCGGTTTCTGGATTAACTGACTATATCCGTTTGCTGTTAGAGCAAGATGAACAATTGCGGCAAGTTTGGGTAACTGGCGAAGTTTCCAGTGCTAACAACCATCGCAGTGGGTTGTTTTTCACGCTGCAAGATCCCGATCGCACCGCCGGCATTAAGTGTGTAGTATGGAATAGCCAATTGCCAAAACTCTCCCAAATGCCTGTTCCTGGCGAACAGATAATCATTTTGGGCAGCATTCGCGTCTATCCGCAACGGGGAGAGTATCAGTTATCAGTTTGGCAAACTCTACCTGCTGGTGTTGGTTTACAGGCGCTGCGCTATCAACAACTCAAAAATCGCTTGCTGGCTGAAGGGTTATTCGACGCGCAAAGAAAGCGATCGCTCCCCACTCATCCCCAAACGATCGCTGTTGTCACTTCCCCAACGGCTGCTGCTTGGGGCGATATTCAAAAAACCCTGAAGCAAAGGTATCCAGGTTTACATGTTTTATTTTCTCCCGCGACCGTACAAGGCGACCAAGCTCCAGAATCTATCGTCAAAGCAATTGAGCGGGTGGAAAGAAATGGACGCGCCGAAGTGCTAATTTTATCGCGTGGTGGTGGCGCGGTTGAGGAGTTGGCTTGTTTTAATGATGAACGAGTAGTGCGATCGCTTGCTAATTGTTCTATTCCGGTAATTACTGGGATCGGCCATCAACGAGATGAATCTTTAGCAGATTTAGTCGCAGATGTCTGCGTGCATACACCAACTGCGGCAGCAGAAATGGTTGTACCAGCACTTTCAGAGTTGTATACTGAGCATCGGCAGCGAATTGTCGCTTTACATGAGGCGGTGCATGACTTTAGGGAAAATGCTGAAAATAAACTGCAAGTATTACGGAACCGTTTGCGACGTTTGCGGTTAGATCGGCAAGTGCAGCAGGAAGTGGAAAAGCTTGCTTGGAAGCGTCAGCATTTGGTACAAATTACCACGGGGCGATCGCAGCAAGCAACTCAGCATTTAGAGTTATTGCGGCAAAAGTTGGCTAGTCTTGACCCGAAAGCGGTGTTACAGCGTGGTTATGCGGTGGTGAGAAGGGAAGATGGGGCGATCGCTCGTTCGGCAGCAGAGTTGGCTGTGGGGCAAGAGTTAATGATTCAATTGGGGCAAGGTGGGGTTAAAGTGAAGGTTATGGAAGTGAACGAACCGCACAGACGCAGAGGACGCAGAGAGATTAATGGTTAAACGTAAGGGTGCTTCTAGTTCTGAGGAAGGTTGGAATTATGAGGCGAAGGTTGCTGAAATCGAGGGAATTATTACTCGCATTGAGGCGGGTGAATTGGAATTGGAAGCTGTGTTTGACCAATTTGCAACTGCTGTAGAGTATTTGCGTCAGTGCGAAGGTTTTTTGCAGCAGCGACAACAGCAGGTAGATTTGTTGATTGAAACATTAAGCCAAGAGTAGATGCCGGAGACTCTAGTTTGAGTCTAGGCTAGTAGTGTGAATATAGGAGTTCGCTTTTAAGTGAGGTACAAAATACAGGACTCAAAATCTCAAATATAACGCAATACAGTTCAGAATGAGCAACAAAACACTTGTAGAAACGGCGATTTATCGCGTCTTTTAGAAACGGCGATTTATCGCGTCTTTTAGAAACGGCGATTTATCGCGTCTCGAAAACCCAAAATTGTTGCCAGTAGCCCTTAACTCAAGCGTATTGAGATATAAAGAGTTTCTGCCTCCTTGAAACCAGAGTTCTAATCAGGAGTTGCATAAACAGAGAATGACTGATGAGATCATTGATTTGACAAATTGCGATCGCGAACCGATCCACATTCCCAGTTTGATCCAGCCTCACGGGGTTTTACTGGTTTTGCAAGATCCTACCCTGGAAATCCTTCAGGTGAGCAGTAATACTCAGCAAGTTATTGGTCGTCAACCTGATGATTTGCTGGGCAAGTCGCTATCAGATTTACTCAATGTCAAGCAAATTAAACTAATTCAACAATGTCTGGCAGAGGATTTTGAGAGCGTTAATCCCCTAAATATAATCATCAAACATCAAAATAAATCCATTCATTTTGATGGCATTGTCCATCGTTTAGATACTATTATTATTCTGGAATTGGAGCCGAAAAAAGCGAAGGAAAAAACAGGCTTTTTTGACTTTTATCAACAGGTAAGAGGAACCATTACCCGCATTCAGAAAGCACCAACGCTGCTAGAAATGTGCCAAATTGTGGTGACAGAAGTCCGGCGGATCGCTGGCTTCGATCGCGTTATGGTCTATCGATTCGATCGCGAAGGAGCAGGCAGTGTCATCGCTGAAGATACCAATCAGGAAACGCCCTATTTGGATTTACACTATCCGCCCTCTGACATTCCCAAGCAAGCCCGACAGCTATACACCTTGAACTGGCTGCGGCTAATTCCAGATGCTAGCTACCAGCCTGTCACCTTAATTCCAGCGAACAATCCCTTGACAAATCAACCGCTCGATCTGAGTTTATCTATGTTGCGGAGTGTTTCTCCAATTCATCTAGAGTACCTGCAAAATATGGGCGTGACTGCCTCTATGTCTATTTCTTTGATGCACGAGCAAAAGCTTTGGGGATTGATTGCCTGTCACCATTCGTCACCCAAATATATTTCTTACAATATCCGCACCATCTGCGAGTTCATTGGACAGGTAATGTCTGTGGAACTGGCAAATAAAGAAGCAAGTGAAGATATTGATTACAAAAGTCAATTAAAGTTATTACAAACTCAATTTGTCGAAGGCTTGTCTCAGGCTGAGTATTTCCTGGATGGGATGGTGCAAATGAAATCTCAATTACTCAATCTGGTCAGCGCCACAGGAGCGGTGATATGTAATGGCGACCAGTATATTCAAGTGGGTAAAACGCCATCACAGTCAGAGGTTCGCGCCTTACTTGATTGGATTAAACCTCAACTGCATCATAACTTGTTTGAGACGCGATCGCTTACGAAAAATTACCCTGCTGCCTCCTTCTTTAAAGCGATCGCTAGTAGCGTGTTAGCTCTGGAAATTTCCAAAGTTCATCACAATTATATTCTCTGGTTTCGTCCAGAGGTGATTCAAACGGTGAATTGGGGCGGCAACCCCAACAAGCCTGTGGAAGTTTTCTCAGATGGCAGTTTAAGAATGTCTCCTCGCAAATCCTTTGAATTATGGCAAGAAACGGTGCAAGGAGCTGCCCTACCCTGGAAACCCTGTGAAATTGAGGTGGTTACTGAACTGCGAAGCCTGATTGTGGGCGTTGTGTTACGGCAGGCAGACAAACTGGCATCGATGAATTTTGAATTACAACGGAGTAACGAAGAACTTGATTCTTTTGCCTACGTTGCCTCCCATGACCTCAAAGAACCGCTGCGGGGCATTCACAACTACGCTAACTTCTTAATGGAAGACTATGCAGATGTACTAGATAATGATGGAATTGCTAAACTGCAAACCTTGGTGCGGCTGACGCAGCGAATGGAAGACCTGATTAATTCTCTCCTCCATTTCTCGCGGTTGGGACGCGCCGAACTGATCAGGCAATCAGTGAATCTGAATGAGTTAGTGCCCCAGGTAATCACCATTTTGACCATTTCCCGACCGCAGAGCGAAGTTGAGTTTCGCATTCCTCAACCCCTTAAGAGCGTTCAAGGCGATCGCGCTCAGATCAATGAACTGTTTAGCAACCTGATTAGCAACGCGATTAAGTACAATGATAAACCTGAGAAATGGGTCGAAATAGGTTTTATTGAAGGCGATGGCGAAAGCAAAGTTGCTTCTAATTCTGTAACTTTCTACGTTCGTGATAACGGTATTGGCATCCCCCAAGAACATCTCGACAAAATCTTTCAAATCTTCCGCCGCTTACATGGACGGGATGACTTTGGCGGGGGGACTGGCGTAGGGTTAACCATTGCCCGCAAAATTGTGGAACGTCATGGTGGTAGAATTTGGGTGGAATCTACACCTACTGAAGGTAGTATGTTTTACTTTACCCTGTCGGCGGAGGCAAATACATGACTCAAATTTCAGCCTCCCCGATCCTGGAAAAGCCACTACTTTTAATTGTCGAGGATAGCAATGAAGACTTTGAGGCACTGCAAAGATTTCTAGGGCGCTCTGCCATTGCGATCGCTATTCAAAGGTGTGTGAATGGAGAAGAAGCCTTGGCGTTTCTTTATCGCACTGGTAGCTATGTGGAGCGCAAAAGTGCCCTCCGTCCCGGTTTGATTGTGCTTGACTTGAACCTACCCGGAACCGATGGACGAGAAGTCTTACGCCGGATTAAACAGGATGACAACTTGAAAATGATTCCGGTGGTGGTGTTTACTACTTCTAACAATCCCAAAGATATTGAAGTATGCTATCAATATGGTGTCAACAGCTATATCGTTAAACCAATCAATTTTGCTCAACTGAAACGAGATATTCAGATGCTTGTGGAATATTGGTTTGAAGTGACGACACTGCCTGATTATCCCAAGGATTAGTCATGAGTCAGAGATCGTGCATTGTCTTAATTGTTGATGATTGCCAGAAGATTGAGAACTCTATCTACGGTATTTAGTGCGTGACCAGGAGTATTCCCATAGTATTTTAGCTCGACTTTATCCACGATTAAGAACTCGGTTTTCTGTATCCGGCAAAAACCCTAGCTTTTTAGCAAATAGTTTTTCCACATTACAGATTATCGATGAAGTTAAAAAGTCAAACTACTGTCCCATAAAAGTTGCATTCAAAAATAGAGCATTTTGCGATCGCACTTGCAGAATGTGGATTATATCTTATATATAGGAATCATATTTGATTTTTGAACAAGACTCAGTACGGTATCCCTTCTTTCCTATTCCCTGCCCAAGCAAGTAAATTTAAGAATCAAACCGGATTGCTATATATATTACTTATTGAGTATATTTGCAATTGTGATAATGGCGATCGCATTCAGTTTATAACCGAATTTAAACACAAGAATATTAGAAGATTAAAATTCCCTAATTATCAGCTTTACAGCGATTTTATTTCTGCCAAATGATTGAGGATTGCTATTACGATCTTCATAGAAAATTTGTATTATTGAATGAATATTTATAGATGATTCTCTGGCAAAAATGATATAAATTTTATAAGTGAGTTAAGAATTAAATTATACATTAGAGCGAGCGAATAAGTTAACGCAAAGCAGATGTAAAGAGCGAGCCAATAAATTTATCAAATATGCTAAAATCCTGGGATAATCAGGGTTTTAGTATTTCTTTAAAAATGTCAATTTTCTATGCCAACCTACAGAATGTGGGTTAACATCTACTCGATTAATTAATTCACAATGTCTCAGCAACAGCGCGCTCTCTTAATTGTCGATGATTCCCCAGAAGATCGAGAACTCTATCGGCGGTATTTACTGCGCGATCGCGAATATTCGTACACTATCCTAGAAGCAACGCTGGGACAACAAGGGTTAGAACTTTGGCAGCAACATCAGCCCGATGTAGTGTTGCTTGATTATCGATTGCCCGACCTAGACGGACTGGAATTTCTGGCACAATTGCAACCCTCGACCCAACAGCCTTGCCTACCCGTGATTGTCGTCACTGGGCAAGGTAATGAGGCGATCGCAGTTAAGGCAATTAAAGCGGGCGCACAAGATTATCTTGTCAAAGAGCAAATTACCCCAGAAGGGCTGCAAATAGCAGTAAATGGGGCAATTGAAACAGTGCAGCTACGCACCCAACTACAACAGCGTATTGAACGAGAGCGCGTAGTCTCACTTATTACCCAAAAAATTCACCAATCGCTAAATCTGGATGAAATTCTTCAGACAACTGTAACCGAAGTGCGAGAATTTCTGCACACCGATCGCGTCTTGGTTTTTCAGTTAAAACCTGATGGGAATGGGACAGTAGTAGCAGAATCGGTTGGGGAAAAGTGGCGATCGCTGCTTGACTCTACTATGTACGATCCCTGCCTCGCCGAGAACTACCTTGCATGGAATCGACCAGGAATAAGCTACGATACCGCCATTGTCGAGAATTATATCCAACGCTATCGTCAGGGTTACGTAACGGCAATATTTGATATTCAGGATAGCAGTATTGATGCCTGCCACGTTGAATTGTTGGCTCAGTTTCAAGTGAAAGCTAATCTGGTCGTGCCGATTATTTACGATGACCACTTTTGGGGGTTGCTAATTGCTCATAACTGTGCAGTTCCTCGAAGGTGGCAACCCTTAGAGATCGACTTGCTCAAAGAACTGGCGATTCAAGTTGGCATTGCAATTCGGCAGGCGGAACTCTATCAGCAGGCGCAGAATGAACTGACCGATCGCAGACGAGTAGAAGCAGAACTACGGGAGAGCGAAGAATGGCTGCGATTGGCACTGTCAGCTTCTCGGATGGGAACGTGGAACTGGAACATCCAAACCGGAAAAATTTCCTGGTCGGATAACCTGGAAGGCTTATTTGGACTGGAGCCAGGAGAATTTGACGGTTCATTCGAGATGTTTACCGCGCGAGTCCATCCTCAAGATCGCGATCGCGTGCTGACAGCCGTTGAACTGGCGATCGCCACCGGAGAAGACTATGACATTGAATTTCGGGTAGTATATCCCAACGGTACAATTCGCTGGGCACTAAGCCAGGGTAAGGTATTTTACGACCAACAGGGGCAACCAATTCAGATGGCTGGTATCGATCTAGATATCACCGAACGCAAACAGTCAGCCGAAATTCTGCGCGAGAGTGAGGAACGTTTTCGGCAGCTTGCAGAAAATATTGATGCGGTGTTCTGGATCAAAGAAGTGTCGGAAAATCGAGTCAGCTATGTTAGTCCTGCATATAAACGACTGTGGGGATTGAACCCGCAAGAATTGTATCAAGAACAACAAGCATGGATCGATCGCATCCATCCAGAGGATCGAGAATCTACAGACAGAGCGTTTCATGAAAAAGCTGTCGCAGGTAAATTTGATGAGGAATATCGGATTATTTTACCCAATGGTAATATTCGCTGGGTTCACGATCGCTGCTTTCCCCTGCGAGATGAAACCGGAAAAATTTATCGGTTTGCCGGGATTGCCGAAGACATTAGCGATCGCAAACAGGTAGAGCAAGCCCTGCGAGACAGTGAAGAACGCTTCCGCACCTCAGTTGAAAATATGCTGGACTGCTTTGGAGTATACCGTGCTGTACGGAATGAGCAGGGACAGATTGTCGATTTTGTGACTGAATATGTCAATAGTGCGGCTTGTTTCAACAATCAAATGACTTATGAGCAGCAGATTGGACGGGGATTGTGTGAATTACTACCAGGGCATCATGAAAGTGGATTGTTTAATGAATACTGCCAGGTAGTAGAAACAGGACAGCCGCTCATCAAAGACAGCTTAGTTTATGAGGATGTGTACGGAAAACAACGCTTAGTTAGAGCCTTTGATATCCGCGTGGCTAAATGTGGAGATGGATTTGTTGCCACTTGGCGAGATATCACCACTCGCCAACAAACCGAAGAAGCCCTGCGCCAGAGTGAAGAATTTAAAAACCGCATTTTAGACAGCAGTTCTGATTGCATCAAAGTATTAAGCCTCGACGGGCGGCTGCTGTACATGAATACAGGTGGACTGTGTTTGATGGAAATTGATGACTTAAATTCCTATCTCAATACTCAATGGCTCTGTTTCTGGGAAGGCAGTTATCGGCAACAGGTAGAGTCGGCACTTGCTGCCACTAAAACAGGCGAAGTCAGCATTTTTCGCGGATACTGCCCAACTGCAAAAGGCACTCCAAAATGGTGGGAAGTGGTCGTTAGCCCGATCTTGGATGGCTCTGGGCAACTGGAACGAATCTTGTTGATTTCACGAGACATTACCGATCGCAAAAAGATAGAACTCCTGTTGCAGGAGAGCGAAGCCCGGTTGAAATTGGCGTACAAAGCTACACAATCGGGATTATGGGACTGGGACATTACCCGCAACAGAGCTCATGTATCTGAAGAATATATCAATCTGTTTGGGCTTGACCCAAGCACAAAGGAAATCACCTATGAACTGTGGTTAAGCCTTTTGCACCCAGACGATTGCGCCTCAGCTGATGAAACGGTGACTCGCACCATTCAGCAACAACAAGACCATTATGAAGATGATTTCCGGATTATACATCCTGATGGCATTCGCTGGTTAGCGGCTAGAGGTCAGGTTTTCTATGATACTGCGGGCAATGCAATCCGGATGGTAGGCAACGTCCAGGATATCACCGATCGCAAACAAGCTGAAATCGAACGCGATCGCCTATTTCAACTAGAACAAGCAGCCAGAGCCGAAGCCGAACGCGCCAATCGGATCAAAGATGAGTTTCTGGCTATTCTCTCCCATGAATTGCGATCGCCTCTCAATCCAATTCTCGGCTGGACAAGACTGCTGCAAACTCGCAAATTTAGTGAAAAGAAAACGGCTGAAGCTTTAGCTACCATCGAACGCAACGCCAAACTACAAACTCAACTGATTGATGACTTGCTCGATGTAGCCAAAATTCTGCGGGGCAAACTCAGCATCGAAGCGGCTCCGGTGAATTTGGCATTTGTGATTGAATCTGCGCTCGACACAGTAAATACAGCAGCCCTTTCCAAATCAATCGTGTTGCATTCAGTACTGCCGAATGTTGGGCAAGTCTCTGGAGATTCCAACCGCCTTCAACAGATCGTTTGGAATTTACTTTCCAACGCGATCAAGTTTACTCCCAAAGGCGGACGGGTAGAAACCAGATTAGAGCGAGTTGACGATTGGGTAAAGATTATCGTCAGTGACACAGGTAAAGGCATTAACCCAGATTTTCTCCCGTATATTTTTGAGTCATTCCGTCAAGAAGATGTCTCAATTACTCGCAAGTATGGCGGGTTGGGATTGGGGTTAGCGATCGTCCGGCAGTTGGTTGAGGCGCACGGTGGCACCATCACGGCTGATAGTCCAGGTGAGGGCTTGGGAGCCACCTTTACAGTCCAGTTGCCACTGCTGAATGTGGAACCGGAAATCAAGCAGACAGATGAGTTGCCACAACCAGCACTCGAACTCACCGGGATTCGAGTCCTCACAGTTGATGATGACCCCGATGCCCGTCAGCTATTAACAGTATTGCTTGCTGAATACGGCGCGCAAGTTCTGACTGTTGCTTCTGGGGCAGAAGTTTTAGCAAACCTAGAATCCTTTCAACCCGATGTCTTAGTCAGTGATATTGGGATGCCGGAAGTCGATGGTTATTCCCTGATTCAACAGATTCGCGCTTTAACTCCCGAAAAAGGGGGAAAGATTCCCGCGATCGCTTTGACTGCTTATGCTAGAGTTGAGGATTCCCAACTAGCGATCGGCAATGGCTACCAACTGCACGTTACCAAGCCCCTCGATCCAGAAGAGTTAGTTGAAGCTGTGGTGGCACTTGCACGCGGTAAACTAAACCATCCCATTCCTGAAAATGATTCGGTTTAACCTTCAATCAACATCTGTGTTTGGATTGACCTTCAAAAGTACTTCTCGAATAATGGCGGAGGACTCCTTGGCAGAGTGTTCCTCCTCTTTGAATCGTGCCGCCAAGGTTTGATTGCGAACCTCCATCCTTGAAGCCATACGATGTGATAAAGAAGCTTTCTCTTCCAATGCCCTCAAAGCGATCCATAGTGCATCCTCTACCTTCTCAGACTGCGTAGCCAGCAAAGTTTCTGCTGAATAAGCATGACCCGTGCGGCAACGGAAGCGCAACAAATTTCCCTCTTCGAGTTCCCAGAGAATACCGCCGCAGTCAGGACAGGCAAAGTTTGATGGTTTACCAGGTCGATCGCTTTCGTTTTCTACTGCTTCCAAATCCAATTGTACTATTTTAGATTCAAACTCCATCTCGCTAGGTATGGGGTTTTCCGGTTGTACTTCCATTGGCGTATTAACTAGAGCTACTAAAGTAGAAGGAATATCTGAAAGTGGCAAAATATGGTCAATATCCTCTACGTTCTCGATCGCATTACGTGGCATATCAGGATACAAAGCATCGTCAGGATTTTGGACAATTGCTACACCACGCCGCATTTTTACAGCCATTAGTCCTGCCGTGCCGTCGTCAAGCAGACCTGTTAATAGCACAGCAATCACTTGCTGCCCATAAGTTCGCGCTGCACTGCGAAATAATGGATCGATAGCAGGACGACAACGGTTTTCTTTTGCACCCCGCGTCAAACGCAAATATCCTTTTTCTACCAGTAAATGGTAGTCAGGCAAAGCAACATAAATCGAACCAGGAACAATAGCTTCGCCGTTCTGAGCGTGAGACACTGGTAACTTGCCAGCACGACTTAATATTTCTGGTAGAAAACTCTTGCTGTAACTTGATACATGAAGGACTATAATTACAGCAGCATTGAGATCGGGCGGCAAATGTTTGACTAGATAAGTCAGCGCCTCAACCCCACCTGCTGATGTTCCAACGACGATAATATTGTGTTTAAGCATTAATGTAACGATCTCACTAACATGGCAGAGTGGGCAGCAAAAGCACATATACCGCCAGTCTTAACATTAACGCAACCAAAGAATTTGCTCACCTAGCTTTGAAAGGATTATATTCCAATACAGTTCAGTTAAGAAAAATTGTAGGTTGGGTTGCGCTTTGCTTAACTCAACAAAGTCCTGCTCAGAGAGTTTTTGCGTAAGTCTTAAGGGTTTTAAAATCACGCAAAATTATTTTCCGCGATTGAAAAAATATAAACTGCGGAAAACCATTTCCACAGAAATATATTCTAAGGGTCGTAGCAATGCTACTTCTATACATTGTTTTTCGGTGCTACGTCTTTGTAGACATCGCTCAAATTTAAACATTAGTTGCCAAAATTCGAGCGTTTGCAGCTAATGTTCTTCCATGTATAAGAAAGGTTTAAGTATTTCCAGCAAATATATAATTAATTGTTGCAAAGGCTTAATACTTTGCAACACATGCTCTTCCATGTATAAGAAAGGTTTAAGTATTTCCAGCAAATATATAATTAATTGTTGCAAAGGCTTAATACTTTGCAACAAATGCTCTTCCATGTATAAGAAAGCTTTAAGCATTTGCAGCAATCATTGTAATGAACTTATGAATCTATTTGTTACTGAAAAAATCGGTTTAAAGCTTGAGACTCAATATCTTGACTGGAGGTGGAGCCTCTAATAAGCCATTCCTATGCAGAGCATGGGAACGAGATAAATCGGAAATCAAAAGGCTATATTTTAGGAGATCAAAAACAGTAGCTTAATCTTGTAATAATTAATATGGGAATGATAGGACACTATAGACGTATCTCACCCAATCGACTTACTGAATTACAAAATAATCCAGAGTCTATTGTTACTTTTTTATTTCCTGGTGACGAGGCGGACGAGATATCTGAATCAGATGGGCGCTATCTCAATATTGACAAGACATGGCATGGTCTTCATTTTTTACTTACTGGATCGGCACTCCCAAACGATCCGCCTTTAACAAATGTTGTCATGGGCGGTACTCCACTAGGCGATCCAGAAAACCCAGATTTTGATTTTGGCCCAGCCCGCTTCCTCTCACCTCAAGAAGTACAAGAAGTAGCGAAAGAATTAAGCAAGATTTCCAAGACCGATCTGGAAGCCCGCTTCGATCCTTCAGCACTTTTGACAGCAGATGTTTATCCATATGTATGGCAAGAAGGGAAGGAAGCGCTAGAGTACATAACCGATTACTATATCTACGTGGTAGAGTTCTTTCAAGAAGCAGCTAAGTGTGGTGATGTAGTGTTGTTATACATATCCTGAGCTTTACATAGAATACAGTTCAGTTAAGCATTAATCTTTGAATTTAGTGTCTGATACGATATTTTCTTTTCAACAAAGAAATCTCTTGCAAAAGTCCCTTCACGCGGTAGAATAACGAAATTTTGCAAGAGGTCTTAATCATGAAACCATTTCTTTTTGTAACCGATTTAGATGACACCCTCGTGTATCGGACTGTAGGCGATGACAGCGCTTTACCAGAACTAAATCAACTGCTGAGTCAACATCGCCAAGAATACGGTACGAAAATCGTTTATTCTACTGGGCGATCGCCTGTACTTTACAAAGAACTCCAAGCTCAAAAAAATCTTTTGCAACCCGATGCCCTCGTCCTATCTGTGGGTACAGAAATTTACCTAGATGGTACTGATACTCCAGACTCAGATTGGTCAGAAATCCTCTCTCCAGGATGGGAACGGGAAACTGTATTATCTATTACGAAAAAATATCCGGAGTTAGTTCGGCAACCAGATTCCGAACAGCGCCCCTTCAAAGTGAGTTGTTTTTTAGAACAAGAAGTATCTGCGAATGTTCTACCACAACTTGAAGCTGAGTTACAAAAATCTAAATTAAATGTAAAGTTAATCTACAGTAGCGGAATAGACCTTGACATTGTACCCCTGACCAGCGATAAAGGTCAAGCAATGCAGTTTTTGCGCCAGAAGTGGAAATTTGCAGCAGAACAAACAGTTGTCTGTGGTGATTCGGGTAATGATATTGCTTTATTTGCTGTAGGCAACGAACGGGGAATCATTGTGGGGAATGCCCGAAAAGAGTTACTCCAATGGCACAATGAGCATCCCGCAGACTATCACTACCTGGCTTCATGTTTTTGTGCAGGTGGAATTATCGAAGGCTTAAATTATTTTGGTCTCTTGTAATGATTAGTTATTTAAAAGGTATAGTCGCTGGTATCCAAACAATTGGCGCGAATCGCGTGATTCTGACTCTGGAAGTGAATGGCTTGGGGTATGATTTGCAAGTTCCCCAACGCCTAGCAAACCAGTTACCAGAGTCGGGAGGAGTAACGCAAATTTTTACCCATTTGCAAATTCGTGAAGAAGTGCCCTTTCTTTATGGCTTTGCTTCCCCAGCCGAACGCGATTTATTTCGTCACTTGTTGACTGTCACAGGGATTGGTGCGGCCTTAGCGATCGCCCTCTTGGACACTCTGGAACTACCAGATTTAGTCCAAGCAATTATCGCTGGCAATACACAAATCTTAATTCAGGCTCCCGGTGTCGGTAAAAAAATCGCCGAACGCATCTGTTTGGAACTGAAAAGCAAATTAGTCGAGTGGCGCAAATCAGCCGGGTTCTTCGTCGCCACAGGCGGGCCAGCACCAGGAATTCTCGAAGAAGTGCAAATGACCCTCTTCGCCTTGGGATATACTGCCCATGAGGTCAGTCACGCGCTCCACGTGGTCAGCGAAGACATCGGACTACCCAAAGATGCCTATGTCGAAGACTGGATTAAACAAGCGATCGCTCATCTCAGTAGCGAACAAGTTTAATTGTCATTTGTCATTTGTCATTAGTCCTTAGTCATTAAGTCCTTAGTCACTTGTACTGAGCGAAGCCGAAGTATTTGTCTTTAGTCATTAGTCATTAGTTATTTGTCATTAGTTATTCTCCCCCTGCCCCCTGCCCCCTGCCCCCCTGCTCCCCCTGCTCCCCCTGCCCTCTGCCCCCTGTCCCAATGACCGACCCTTATGCCTGGCTAGAACAGTCCTTAGCAACAATTCATCGGGCGGACTGGTATCGTTCGGTACAACCGATCGGTGGTCGTTCGGGTGCAACGGTGGTTTTAGCTGAGCAAGAGGTAATTAATTTTGCCAGTAATGACTATTTGGGATTGGCTGGAGATGAGCGGTTGATGGCGGCGGCGACTGCTGCGATCGCTGAATTTGGGACAGGTAGTACTGGTTCGAGATTACTCAGTGGGCATCGGGAGTTACACAGGGAGTTAGAGTCGGCGATCGCATCTACCAAACAAACAGAAGATGCCTTGGTATTTAGTTCCGGGTATTTAGCAAATTTGGGTGCAATTACCACCCTTGTGGGCAAACGCGATCTAATATTTTCTGACCAGTACAATCATTCCAGTCTGAAAAATGGGGCGATTCTTAGCGGTGCAGCAGTGGTGGAATACCCACACTGCGATCTGGCAGTATTAAAAACTCAGTTGAGTCAACAGCGGCAAAATTACCGACGCTGTTTGATTCTTACTGATAGCGTTTTCAGCATGGATGGCGATTTGTGTCCGTTGCCTGCACTGTTGGCGATCGCTGATGAATTTAGCTGTATGCTGCTAGTGGATGAAGCTCATGCTACTGGGGTACTAGGAAAAACTGGCGCTGGGTGTGTCGAACATTTTGGATGTACGGGAAAGCCGTTAATTCAAGTTGGCACTTTGAGTAAAGCTTTAGGTAGTTTAGGCGGGTATGTAGCAGGAAGTAACGCCCTAATTGATTTCTTACGGAACCGCGCACCCAGTTGGATTTATACCACTGGGCTTTCACCTGCTGATACAGCCGCAGCCTTAGCAGCAATCAAAATAGTGCAACAAGAACCGCAACGCCGTGCCAAATTGTTGCAAAATATACATCACTTAAAAAATTTACTGCAACAGTTACCTAACCTGAAATTGCTGCCTTCTGAATCACCTATATTATGTTTTCAATTGCCCAGTGCAACAGATGCACTCAAAGCTGGAAAACAGCTAAGAGATGCTGGCATTTTTGCCCCAGCAATTCGCCCTCCCACAGTACCCACAAGTCGAATCAGAATATCTTTAATGGCAACTCATGAAGCAGCACATATTGAAAAATTGGTAGCAGTGCTGAAGGATTGCAATATAATTCGTAATTCGTAATACTCATCAAGGCATGAGAAGCAAGCTACGTAATCAATACTACTCGCTTTGTGCATTTTGAACTCAGAATTTGGTTTGGGGAAAAGGTTACTGGGGTTGGGTTAAAGGTTTTTTCTTTCCCTTTTCCCCTTCCCCTTTTCCCTTTCACCGACAAGTATTGGCTACGTAATTCGTAATTACATACTTATTGATAAAGTCTTAAAACCTCCGATAATGAAAATAGCGCATACCACAATAGGACACTTATGAATCCAGATACCCATGAAGGCGGTACTCAGAAAACCTTGATTTATCAGCACCTACAAAACTTGCAAGAACAACATCAAGACGAGTTAGAAAATATAGTTCGGTTATTGGCAAGCATCACCATCTAAATCAGTTTTAATTCCCCAGACACTTAGTTAAGGTATCAAGATGTCAATAGAGCAAGCAGCCATTCGTCGGTGACGTTGACGGACAGCTTTAATCAAGCCGATCGAACGATTTACTAGTTCTTTACCCCTGATTTACTCTAAAAAATAAGTTCCTAACTCTTTTATTCTCTCTACCCAACCTTTCATCTCATCAGCCAGTTTATACTTCCATTGAAGTTGAAGTACTTCTCTAGTATGAGAATCATCAAATATAACTTTGTCATTGTTTTCAAAGACGGGCGGAATAAATTCTACCTGAGCAGCCTGAGCAAACATTTTTGACACCTGGCTAATACTAAAATTTTCAGGTGCAGCCAGGTAATGTCCTCCTTTGGAGCCAAATCGCGCTACGGCAATGTAGCAGTCTGCTAAATCTTCAACATGAATCCACGCCGTCATAAAATCTGGTGGAAATGGCTGATAGCCTTGGTGTGGTTTCCCTGTAATGAACTGCTGAATGGCAAAATCCCAGAAACTACCACGAGTTGGTGCTGAACCATACACTGATGAAGGATAGACAATCGAGGCGTTACCTCCATTACTGATATATTCTTCTACTAGCCCATCTTTCAACACATTTACACCTACTAGTAAGTCAAGACATACTAAATATTCGGGCCGTGTATATCCTTTTGGCGGAGGTATTTCTGTTATTCGTCCTCCATTGGCGGTAATCAAAGAGAAATTCCCACTGGTTGTAATTACATGAATATCTGGCGAAACTGCACGAGTACCGTATAAAGCGGCTTCTAATGCTATACGATCTAAAGCGAATTGAGCTTCTTGGGTTGATTCTGGAGGCATGTGCCACGCTACATTAATTACTGTTGTAATATCATGCTTGCGAATTGCTTGTGCAACATCATTGCTGGAAATTTCTACCTCTTGAGAGCGGATTATTTCCTTGCAAAAAGGTTTTATACCCTCAATATCAGTATTCGGACGCACAAGTGCCAATACTGCAAAATCTTGTGTTTGAGAAAACTTTTGGCACAGCGCTCCGCCAATATACCCGGCTGCACCTATAATCAAGACATTTTTAACGGAAGAGCTTTTTTCGGATGAAAAGTCTTTGTTATTTGACATATTTGAAAGTTGTAGCTAATTAAGGTTTTTTATATTTTTAAAAAAGCGCTTAAGATAAATTAAATATCCGTAGTCTAGATAATAAAGTAAAAACTGATATCAGTAGCAAATAAATGCGTAAAGATTTTTATGTGTGTAACTAACTTACAATCTTTAGGTTGGCGATCGCAAGCCAGATAAATGCGAAATATTAACTTTTACCTTTGCTTTAACCCTTGAAGTTCCTACTGTCATACTGTTTACAATTGCTCATTCCTTACTTGCCCTGAAGGTAGGAAGCATCCGTTTAGTGAAATCTATGTTTCTGTAGAGGTTTTATGAGTCTGATTCTTCCCAAACGTACCCTATCCCGTCGTCGGTTACTGCAAGTATCTGGACTTTCAGGAGTAGGCTTTCTTCTTGGTGGCTGTGGAACAAATTTGTTCTCAGATAATCTGCGGCAAATATCTGAGCCACTAAACCAAAGTCTTGAAGCACTTCTGCTAACTCAAAAACCTATACCTGAATTTCCTGTCAGTGCCATAGAAGCAGATAAATTGCTGGTTAATACTTTTGATTTTACCCCGCAAATCGATCCGGCGCAGTTTCGCTTAATCATTGATGGTGAGGTGAATAATGCGATGCAATTGAGCATGGCAGATATTCAAAAATTACCCTTGACTTCAATGGTAATTCGCCATGTTTGTGTTGAAGGCTGGGCTGCGATCGTTCAATGGGGAGGTGTGCGATTACGAGATTTAGTAGCGCTGGTACAGCCGAAATCAAACGTCCGTTATGTCTACTTCAAATCTGCTGATGGCTACTATGAAAGCTGGGATCTTGCTTCTGTTGTACATCCCCAAACTCTCATGGCTTATCAAAAGAATGGACAACCCTTATCAGTTGATAATGGTGCGCCCATACGCCTAGCATCCCCAATTAAACTGGGCTACAAGCAAAGCAAGTGGGTAACTCAAATTACATTCGTCAGCAATTTATTACCTACTAAAGGCTATTGGGAAGATCAAGGCTATGAGTGGTTTGCAGGGTTATGAGGCAGGCAAAAAGCTAATCTAAATCGGGTTCAACGCCTAGCGATGTCTAGCGACAAGCCACTTCGTGTCTACGCAATTGTGCAATCAACCGTGCTTGGATAATTTGGTGGACGAAAGGTTTCGTCTAACAGACGAGGTTGCAATAAATGAAACCGATCGGGCAAACCAGGCTCCTCTGGATCTTCGCTAGGAAGATCGTACATGGTTGGCAATACATCTTTAGGCGATCGCGGCGGATCGGTTTGATACATCATAAAGCAATCCTGATGATGAAACTCTCAGTTCTATTATGATTTAATTGTTTTTAAGTAACTCAACACCTTGCAGAACGCGGCAGCATAAATTTCTCGCCTTCTGCTGCAAATTTACCACGAACCATCAGCACAGTTTCATCAAAAGTATGGGTGAATGCTTGCACATCTTTAACATCCAGAAGTTCTGGACTAAAGTAAATCACTACTTCTTTAATGGGTTGAGGTATCTTACTAAGAATATTCTTCAAAGAGCATATCTGCGTTGTCACTAAATCGAAAAGATGAAGTCGGGTATCTTCTATCTCCATACAGGCAATTAAATCTAAATCTTCTGCATAATATAAGGGACGACTTCCTTCATTGACACAGAACACAGGTTTTTCGTTGACTACGCCAACTATATTAGAGACAGGAATGCGTGTTTCCAAAAGTCTGTGTAGCAATGTGTAATCTTTAATATTTGCAAAATCCAGTATTCTGAAGCTATCAGTGCCACCTGTGGAGTTACACTTAACTTTAAAGATATGTTCTTCGACAACACGAAAGCCAAAAGGTAAGTAAAACTCTGGTTGTGGTGTCGTCAGTATCAGGGTTTCGTAAAGGCGATCGCGATCGCAATACCCTAGCACTTCCTCCATCACTTCACGGTAATACCCTCTCCGGCGAAATTCTGCACGGGTAGCTACTCCATGAACTCCTCCGACAGTCAGCCTTTGTCCCATAATTTGCATAGGAATTTCTAATACTCCCACATGGGTAATAGCGATATCATCATGAAAGCGAATAAAGGGAGTTGAAGCTGTTTCCCAGGATGCACCAAGTTTTCTGGCACATTCTGCTAAACTGCTGATTCCGGGAAATGTGACTTCCATTAAGTCAAAAAGTTTATCACTTATGCTGGGATCGTCAGAGAATGACTGTTTAAAACGATACTTGCTCATAGTCAAGTATTACTATCAATTACACAATTTACTACAAAATAAATTCTAGCAAATCCAGAAGAAGGAAAATATAAATAGATAGTAGGGTGTAAGTGTTGCGCCTCCAACGTTTACCCCAATATTTCTCAAGCCTGAGTCTCTTCAAATAGCACTAAGCCATACTTCTCGTCAGTAGGCAAAAAGCCAATTTGTTGATAAACGGCTTGTGCTGCTTGGTTATTATCATTTATAAATAGGATGGCACATTTTACTAAGAGCGATCGCGTTGCGAAAAAAATGGATAAAGTCGAGCTAACAACGAGCCTGCTATCACACTTTAATCCTTAACTGAAAAATATTAGGTGCAAACTTATACTTTTGAGTTTTTCAGAGTTTCCACTACTGCATAAGTTGAAAAATCACCCAAGAACAGCTGACGCATAATTGAATAATTGATGATAATTTTGTAGATAATATATGAAATCAATAATGCACCTATTACTCTAATTCCTTCAGATGCCAATATTGGGTAATTTTTCATAGTTATTTGTATTGGCTGATGCAAATACATAATGAGCATAGAAGCACTACCAAGTTCACGTAGGGCATTTCCTATATAAGATTTATTATGAAGTAGTACCGCCAATTGCTGTGTAATAATAATACCAGACAAAGCTATGACTACATTAAAAATTAATACACCATAAGTGGTATTTTTCATATTAAAATTAAAATACAGTATAGACCCAGTATCTAGTAAAAAGGCAGCCAAAAATATTATTATTCCTAATATCAATATCCTCCAATTAATTAATAATGATTTAGCTGCCATGTGTCCTAACCAGTAAAATGGAAGTGCCATTGCCACTACATTAATATTCCAAGGAAAAATAATATTTTTAAAGAAGTAATAATTAATCATTGCTAAACAATAACAGCCAAGAATAATTTTTATCATCAGCCAATTATTAGATCCAAACTTTATATAGAGCAGGTTATATAACTGCTGCGTAAAAAATAAACAAGTTACAAACCAAAATACACCAAACCAAAGCACCAGATTCGCTCCACCATACAATTGTTTCCAAATTATTATCAATATAGGTATTATAAGTTTATCTATCGCCAATAATTTTTTTTGCTGCAAACTGTCCATTATCAATGGTAAATGCTGAAGCAAAGTAAATAAAAAAAGAAATGAAAAATATGGTACTAAAAGATGAAATATTTTTTTCTTAAAAAAAGCAGAGTAGTCAGTTTTTTCTCTATAAAGATATCCACTGATAAAGAAAAAAAGCGGCATATGGAACCAGTAAATATATTTCGATACTGGGTTGACTATATGTCCTACAACAACTGTAATTATGGCAAGACCTTTCCAACAATCAATCCATTCAATTCTTGGTATTATTCTTTCTTTCGTTATACGATCGACTATTTCTGGTTTTACCATTTTAATTATTTATGATGACAAAATTAAGGCGATCGCCATAGATTTTTTGAGATAAAAATAAATTTTGTCTCACAGATATTATTTTATAATTAATCTGGACAAAATCGTTATAAGTTGTAAATCATAAGGCTAACAGTATTATGATAAAAATTAATTACTAAAAATATACACTAAGATTATTTCTTCCCTTAGATATACTTATTTAGATTATGATAAACTACTGACGACTTAGCGAAGTAAAAATTTCTATACAATTGCAAAAATAGCTCTTATTGCAAGGAGACTTAGTAAATAAGTATTTAGTATTAAAAAAACATCTCTCTATTGGCAGAAATTTAAGTCTCTTCACAACTTTTCAAACACCCTCTTAGAGGTTGAATGAACAAGTATTTAGCTGTGACTTTAGGCACTTTTAGATCCCCCCTAGCCTTAAAAAGAGGGGAACCAAAATCAAAATCTCCCTTAAAAAGGGAGATTTTGAGGGATCTAAAACTTTTGATACGGATAAGCTGGAAATACTAATTGCTAATGTGGCTTCAAGACTGCCGATAGCAGGCAAACTCCATTGAAAAAGTAGCCATCCCAGAAGTAAGCGATCGCAATTCTGTAGAATACCCAAACATTCGTGCCAGCGCTACTTCTGCCCGAATCACCGTGTATCCCTGCATTGTCTCAGAACCCAATAACAAACCGCGACGCGAGGATAAGTCACCTTGAACCCTTCCCATAAACTCGTTGGGTGTTTCCACCTCTACAAGCATAATGGGTTCGAGGACGTAGGGTTTGGCTTTAGCGATCGCACCCTCAATAGCTTGATGGGAAGCTGACCGGAAAGCCAATTCTGAAGAGTCAATTGGGTGATAAGAACCACCATCCAAAACGACTTTCACCCCAGTTACCGGATAGCCTTCCAGCTGTCCTGATTGCATCGCCTCACGGCAACCCTTTTCGCACGCCGGGATATATTCTTTAGGAATCGCACCCCCAACCACCCGATTCTCGAAGACAAACGGCTGATCTGTGGGTTCAATCCACCCAGTAATATGGGCGTACTGACCGGGGCCGCCTGACTGTTTCTTGAATCGGTAGTCAAAAGTAGCTTGTTGCCTAATGGTTTCTCGGTACGCCACGGCGGGATTACCGACGTAAACCTCGGCATTATATTCTCGTTGAATGCGTTCGAGGTAGATTTCTAAGTGGAGTTCGCCCATCCCAGAAATCAGAGTTGCGCCTGATTCAGGATCTATACTTAAGCGGAAAGTGGGATCTTCCCTTTGAAAGCGATTGAGTGCCTTGGAAAGGCGATCGCTATCTTCCTGTTTCTTGGGCGTAATCGCCAGCGTAATCACTGGTTCCGGCACAAACATCTTCTCTAGAGATACCAGTGGTTCCTCAGAACAGAATGTATCACCAGAAGCACAATCCACACCCAACAGAGCCACAATATCTCCTGCTACCGCAACTTTTACCTCTTCTCGCTTATTGGCGTGCATTCTCACCAAGCGACCGATTTGCACTCGTTGTTCAGTCCGCGAATTGTAGACGGTATCGCCTGGTTTGAGCGTCCCAGAGTAAATCCGCGTATAGGTCAACTGCCCAAAGGATTCAACGGTGAGTTTAAATGCCAATGCCACCAAGGAAGCATCAGGGTTAGGGTAGACACTCACCGAATTTGCGGTTTTGACCACTTCTCTATCTATGGGAGATGGTAGATAGAGCGTAACTGCATCCAATAAGTTTTGCACTCCTTTATTTTTGAATGCCGAACCCAGCAATACAGGTGTGAATTCTAGACTCAAGGTTGCTTGTCGAATGGTTTCCCAAATTAATGTTTTGGGAATCTCCTCACCGGCCAGTAACATCTCTGTCATCGGTTCTGAGAACAACGACAAAGCATCTAGTAGTTTCTCCCGTGCCTGTTGTGCCTCATCTTTAAGAGCTTCGGGAATTGACTTTTTGATGTGGTTTTCGCCGTTTTCACCTTCAAAGTAGTCAGCAGTCATTTCTACCAGGTCAATCACTCCCTGGAATTGGTCTTCACTGCCGATAGGATACTGGAGCAACATTGCATTTAGTTGCAAGCGATCGCGTATTCCCTGTACTACACGAAATGGGTCTGCTCCCGTCCGATCCATTTTGTTGATGAACGCCAAACGCGGCACACGGTAGCGCTTCATTTGCCGATCCACCGTAATGGACTGGGATTGTACACCCGCCACAGCACACAGCACCATCACCGCCCCATCTAATACCCGCAGGGCGCGTTCCACTTCAATTGTGAAATCTACGTGTCCAGGGGTATCAATCAGGTTAATTTGAGTATCGTGCCACTGGCAGGTTGTAGCAGCGGAAGTGATGGTTATACCATGCAGCTTTTCTTCTGGCATAAAATCCATCGTTGCACCCTTACCGCCTCCCCGCACTTCCTCAATAGCGTGGATTCTGCCCGTGTAGAAGAGAATTCGCTCTGACAGCGTAGTTTTACCAGAGTCGATGTGGGCAGAGATACCAATATTTCGGATGCGTGTTCGGGGAATCATAAAATTTCCTTTTGTTCAAGCGACAAACAGCCACCAGTTATGTGGTGCTATACTTTGTATTATATATGTAGTATACTTAAAAGACAAGGCTGATAATACACAAAAACCGTTGATTGTTGCCCTAGCTGACGTTTAAAATAGGTATTCAAGCGGAGGAAATAAAAGCTTGAAATTGATATTGGTAGCTCCTGACTCTTTGTTGTGTGCAGCCTTTCAACAGAATTTTAATTACTTACCCAATGTAGAAATAGTGAATGACTATTTCGAGTGGTTGCCAGATTTTGATTGTATGGTCAGCCCTGCTAACTCTTTCGGCATGATGGATGGTGGAATAGATGCGGCAATTATCCGTTTTTTCGGCCCTCCCTTAATGGCAAGAGTCCAGCAGCGCATTCTTGAGGATTATTTGGGCGAACAGCCTGTGGGAACATCAATGATTGTGGAAACAGGTCATCACAAGCATCCTTTTTTGGCTCATACACCTACGATGCGAGTTCCCATGATTATTGCTGGGACAGATATTCCTTATATTGCAATGTGGGCAATGTTGCTGACAGTTCGCCAGCATAACCAACACGCTAGCCAAAAAATTAACACCATTGCCTGTCCTGGATTGGGTACAGGAATAGGACGAGTGCCATATACTGAAGCTGCTAGACAAATGGCATTAGCTTACGATCATTTTCTCTATCCACCCAAGTATCTCAATTGCATAGTTGCGGCTGAAAGACAACTTCAGATATGGGAAGGAGGAGATTTTAGGTAAAGCAGGACTTACGCATTTAAAATCTGAAACTTGGCGTGCTTCGCACATTCCCTCTTAATTTACGCCAACTGCTCCACTTACAGTATCCCCCAAATGGAGCAAGTGGCTTCCTTTAAATTTATAAGAAAAAAATGACTGGTCAAATTAGCGATCAATTAATTTATAAAAGTCAAATATTCTGTATTGCAGGTGTTGATGGCGTGGGATTATTTGAGCCAACGCAACACGGTTTTTCTCCTCAATGTGGTACAACAGCTTGTTGGCGAGGCTATTGTTGTACTTATAAGGTAATAGAAGAGACGCTTTACTTAAAAGAATTAATTATCTCTCTCAGCCTAAAAGAAAAACTTATGATAAAACACGGTAGAGGTAGAGATTTTATAGGTGTCTTCCCTTCTCTTCGACATACACATGTAGGCCATCCTAGTGCTATTTATGACGATCTCAATCATCTGGTGGAATTTACAGGAAGCTTATTAGCAGGTAATAATTTTATTAATAACCTATATGTTCATCTTGGCTTTCAATCTGCTTATAAATATGAGGAAGTTCATGAACTTATCTTTGAGAATGGTTATCTGATGCAAAGTATTGACCGCTCCGAAGAAATGGCAGAAATTCGCCAAAAGATTATTCCACCGTTTTATTTATATGACCAATGGCATCTGACATGGAGAGGTAAAAACGGTTCGTAGATAAGATAATCCAAAATCTAAAATTTAATGCCAAATCAACGCTTTTATCACATTGGCTTTGGACAAGACGATTTAGGTTCATCGCCTCCTAGCATTGCTTTATTATCTGGCGATCCAGAGCGATCGCATCTAATTGCCCAAACTTATTTCCAAGATGTCCGTCTATTGTCAGAAAATCGCGGACTCAATAGTTACATGGGATACTTACCTAATGGTCGCAGCATCTTATCAGCTACTAGTGGTATGGGCGCACCTTCATTAAGTATTGTGGTGAATGAGTTGGTACAAGTAGGAATCCGGCAAATTATTCGCATTGGAACTTGCGGATCGATCCAACTTTATATACCAGTTGGTAGTGTTGTTATTAGCAGTGCAGCATTATGTCGCCAAGGTGCAGCGAATGACATTGCACCTGTGGAGTATCCAGCCGCAGCCGATCCTTTTCTGACAGTCGCTTTAGTTAAAGCCGCGCAAGAATTAAAAGTTGAACATTACATCGGAATTACGGCATCAGTTGATACTTTTTACGAAGGACAAGAACGCACTGATTCAGCTAATCCAAATTTAATGCGATCGCTGCATGGCATTACAGAAGAATATCAGCGCTTGAATATCTTGAATTATGAGATGGAATGCGGCACGCTATTTAAAATGGCAGGTGTGTATAATTTTGCGGCTGCTGCTGTTTGCGGTGTAGTTGCTTCGCGTACTGATAGTGAAAATATCATCTTAGAACAAAAAGATATTGCTGTGAAAAATGCGATCGCAACTGCTGTAAATGCAGTAGCAACCTTTGAGTAAGTTAACAAATTTATCTTATCCAACTTCTTAGTATGTCAGATTTAATCTGCTCTAAATATTTTTATCATGTCTTTACCTAATCTTTAATTTACCAATCAGTAATTATATGTAAGATGTATTGAGTAAGATGCAATTTCATCTTTTTGATATATAGGACTAGTATTTTATTTTTGAAATTACTCGTAGAGGCAGGGAACAGGCAATAGGCAATAGGCAATAGTGAAGAAGAGGATTATAAGTGTACGGATTTTTTTCAGAAATCAAACCGGATTCCTATACATATATAAAAAATTAACTAATTTAAAACTAAAAAAGTCGTTATAAATGTCTATTTTAAATAGATATAATTTGAATCTTTATCTGAAAAACTTGTTATTTAACACCATGTTTTACAGGCGCCATGATGAGTTTAGCTATTAAGAGTAATCACAAAAATTGGAGCGCAGTATAACATGAAGAATGCTTGGAGGCGTTGGATTACAACCGTTAATCTAGCTGCAATTGCACTAATGCCGACGCTGATATTTTTAGCATTCTCTCATCGGGCAACAGCAGACGATCCAGGAGCGTGTTACATGATAACTTCTTCTGGTAAAACCGTTGGATTAGAAAGGATTTGTGGCAATATCATAGCCGCACCTTCAGATAACAAAGTTTTTCGAGTCTCAATCAAACGCCGTTTTGGTGGAACTCCTGTGATTGATGTCACCTTCAACGACAAAAAAACCTTTGAAATGATTGTAGATACAGGTGCTAGTGGAACCATTATCACTCAAGATATGGCAAATACACTTAAACTACAGGCTACAGGTACTATGCAAGCCCAAATTGCCGATGGAAGTGAAGTAGAATTCTCAACGAGTAAGGTAAAATCTATTGCAGTAGGTGGAGTTAAAGCCAATAATCTTCAAGTAGCGATCGCACCAAAAGCAAGCATCGGCTTACTAGGTCACGATTTCTTTGGCAACTATGATATTAGGATTCTGGAAACAGAAGTTGAATTTCATCACCGCTAAGTTATAACACCATCCAGATATTTGCGACTTGTAAAGATTTTACTTGTTGCATAGAAGATTTGCGAAAACAGCCGATATGACATTGTAGCTAGCCAAGTATTTTTACATACAAGGACAGACAACATATGTCAGTTGAAGGTATTGACGTTTCTGATTACAGCGAGAATATCGATTGGGAAAAAGTGAAAAGTCAGGGTATTCACTTTGCTTATGCCAAAGTGAACTACGGAACCTATAAGCAAGATACTCAGTTTGCTTCTTACTGGCCTGCCATAAAGAAAGCTGGTATTATTCGTGGGGCATATCTCTTCTTTCGTCCTTCCGAGGAGGTTGACCCGCAGGTAAAAATGTTTGCTCAAGCCCTAGAGATAGAACCAGGCGATCTCCCCCCAGTCGTAGATATTGAACAAGACTATTACAATCATGGACAGAACGATCATTGGGATGACTTGAGTTCCACAGAAAAGCTTAACAAAATTACCAACGTCTTAACTGCGGTGGAAGTTGCTACAGGTTATAAACCGATCATCTATACTGGGCCTAGCTTTTGGGACGATAAGATCAAAACCTCACGTTTTGCTGACTATGACCTATGGATTGCACATTTTGATACAAACACTCCTACTATTCCAGGTGGGTGGGAATTTCAAACTTTCCACCAATACAAAGGCGACCAGACAGGTTTTCCTGGGATAGCAGGTGATGTAGATCGGAATAGATTCAATGGTGCTTTGGATCGTCTTCAGGCTTTAACCGTTCCTGCTGTTTCACTTCAGGAAGGTCGCATCGGCCCGAAAGTCAAGAAGTTGCAGCAGGCTTTAAAAAAAGTTGCCCAAGACTCAACTCACCCAGAATTCGATCCAGGAGCGCCAGATGGTATTTTTGGCCCAACTACTAAAAAGGCTGTTATCGCTTATCAGCAAGCTAACAGTCTCACAGCTAATGGCATTGTTGCCCCTGGAGACAAATTAGCGATCGCCTAAGTTAAGCTTGATTGTGAAAAAAATCTTGATGGCTTGCACAAACGCGATTAATCATGTATCTAAGTTACGTTTAATGTAAATTAAGCTTTGAAACCCTTGTAATTTCATAGGTAATCCCAAAACCGAGAAACCCCTACGGAATCAGCAGCGTTTCTAATTCACATCAAACGTAAGTCATACAAACCCAAAAAAAGCATTTTTGACAACTAAATACTACTATTAAGTAACCGTCAATTAAATTATGGGAATGGTTTGTGGTTGCATTTCTACAAACCCTCCCCCAAATCAATCTTGACAGTCTACTTTTCTCGGTTCGCATACCCTAATTATCAGCAAGAGATTTCTTTGGCAACGATGACATCAAGATTCTGGAGAAAGAGGGCAAATTTGATCGCCGCTAATGCTTGTAGTTTGTCAATTTTTTAGATTTGTATATTGAAATTATTTCAACCTGCCCGTTTCTTTCAAGAGTTACTCAGCACTCCTGAAGCCGGTTAAGAGCGTTATAGAATAGAAATAAACCTGACATACATTACGCTGATTCAGCAGAATTGCCCATGACCACTTCTAAACGCCAATATCACATTACTACTTTCGGTTGTCAGATGAATAAAGCTGACTCAGAGCGCATGGCTGGCGTTTTGGAAGACATGGGCTTTGAGTGGTGTGAAGATCCGAATCATGCAGATGTGATTCTCTACAATACCTGCACCATTCGGGATAATGCTGAACAAAAGGTATATTCCTATCTTGGCAGACAAGCAAAGCGTAAACATGAGCAGCCTGATTTAACTCTTATCGTTGCTGGTTGTGTTGCCCAGCAAGAAGGAGAAGCGCTGTTGCGGCGAGTGCCAGAATTAGACTTGGTAATGGGGCCACAACACGCCAACCGTCTGAAAGATTTATTGGAGTCAGTATTTGAGGGCAACCAAGTTGTCGCAACCGAAGCAGTTCACATTATTGAAGATATCACCCAGCCGCGACGAGATAGTACAGTGACCGCTTGGGTAAACGTAATTTACGGCTGTAACGAACGCTGCACCTATTGCGTAGTTCCCAATGTGCGCGGTGTCGAACAATCTCGCACGCCGTCAGCTATCCGGGCTGAAATGTCAGAATTAGGACGGCAAGGTTACAAAGAAATTACTCTACTCGGTCAAAATATTGATGCTTACGGCAGAGATTTACCTGGAGTCACACCAGAAGGTCGGCATCTGCACAACTTTACAGATTTGCTTTATTACGTGCATGATGTACCGGGGATTGAAAGGCTAAGATTTGCTACTAGCCATCCCCGTTATTTTACTGAGAGATTAATTCAGGCTTGTGCTGAGTTACCCAAGGTGTGCGAACACTTCCACATTCCTTTTCAATCTGGAGATAATGAACTTTTAAAGGCGATGGCGCGGGGTTATACCCATGAGAAATATCGCCGGATTATCGATACCATTCGGCGGTATATGCCAGATGCCTCGATTAGTGCTGATGTAATTGTCGGTTTTCCTGGAGAAACAGAAGCACAGTTTGAAAATACCCTGAAACTGGTAGAAGATATAGGCTTTGATATGTTGAATACAGCAGCATATTCGCCGCGTCCGGGGACACCAGCCGCTTTGTGGGACAATCAACTGAGTGAAGAAATTAAAAGCGATCGCTTGCAACGGCTCAATCATCTGGGAAACTTGAAAGTAGCAGAGCGATCGCAACGTTACTTTGGACGCATTGAAGAAGTTTTAGTAGAAGACCAAAATCCTAAAGATCCAACCCAGGTAATGGGACGCACTGGCGGTAATCGTTTGACCTTTTTTAGCGGTGACATCAAAGAACTCAAAGGGCAGTTGGTGAAGGTAAAAATTACCGAAGTTCGTCCTTTTAGTTTGACGGGTGAACCAATTGAAGTGAGGCAAACTGTTTTTCACTAAGAAGCATTTAAAGATTATACCCCTGACTTATGATGAAGTTACCGCAAACGATTCCAGTTCTTCTTTTTGGGGCTAGCTTGGCTGTAATTTCCCCTCAACATTGTGCTGCTTTCACTGTTCAAGAAATAGCTATTCTTGCTAAAGCATCAAGCGATTTGCCAACGGTCAAATCGGCTGGACTGTCCCCCGATATGGATGTGCCTTGGTCGAAAGCCGTAAGAATTGTTGACCCTTTTGAAGGGGAGTTTCTTGGGGTTTTCGACCGCAATTCTTTAGGTGGCTATTTGTACCGTGAAGGTTCAAAGCAAGTTATTAGTTTGTGGACTCCTTCGAGCATTCGAGTACTCGTAACAGTAAATTCGGGTCAAGCAATGTCTTCTTTTTACACCGCCGGTCGTGTGTATCCCAGACCTGACTATCTTAGATTTGTCACGACTAAAAAAGTCGATAAATTTTTGCTTAAGGTTAGAGAAAAAATTTTTCAATTAGACGGTTCAACCGGCACATTTGCTGTCAATAAAGAATTAGCCGCTGCTTTGAAAAATGCTCCAGATGAGAACTTAGATATCAGACTAGTTTTGGAAGGAGGTCAAACTGTTGATAGCGAAATTGGTAAAGGGACGGTAAAAGCTTGGCGAATTATTTATTAAGCGATCGCATTTTTCAGCCAAGTATTTTCTATCTTTAATAAAGGAAAAATCTCTCCGTTATCATCAAAAGTTGCTCGATCAAATTTATTTACAGATTTAATAAGAACGAACATTGTTAGAAGTAAGCCTAATTAATTCTTCAACATTGTTGGAGATTGTATTGCAAATAGTATTTAAAGGCAAGTCATTAGGATCGAACCCAAAAGGTTCTTCGATTTCTGAGCCAATTTGTTCAATACTTAATAATGTAAAACTTACAAAAGCCATTACTATACCAGTCCACCAATTTAAAAAGCTTACAATTTCCAAAGGCAATATAAGACAAAAAATTAATAACAGTTGTCTGAGTTTAATAGTATATATCAAAGGCAGCGGCGTTTTTAAAATGCGTTCGCAACCACCTAAAATATCGACTAAATCATCTACACAATTATGTAGAGTCGTTAATTGATAGACATTTAGACAATTCCGGTCATGCTGGTACTGCAAGTAATCTCCTATCCAATAAGCAATTTGTAGTGGAGGATGATCGCTATGTTGGAGGTGTAAATATTGTTTTTCAGACATTAATGATGCCAACTGAGTATCTAAAGGCACCGATCTTAGATGTAACTTCATTGCAACTGCAAAAGCAGCTACTAACCGAAGCATTGCTTCTTTTTCTAATTTATCCTGTGGTGTCTTCTCTTTAACTATTATCGCAATTCCCCGAGTTAAGTTACGCGATGTATTAACTAAAGCTCCCCATAGTTGACGACCTTCCCAAAATCTATCATGGGCTGTATTCGTCCGAAAGACTAATAGTAATGTAAAGCCAATATTAAAGCTTAAAACAGCATTAGTAAGAATATTGCTAGAATCTGAAAATGCTATTGGTAATCCTAAATGAGCTAAAAATGAGATGAAAGTACCATATATAGTACAAAAAATTACCCAAGGAAGAATGATAGAGATAATTGACCTTTCAAGCCGAATAGTTACTTGAAGCCAGTTCAGTTTTTCGCCTTTGTAAAGATGATACTTTTCTTTTAAAGAGTTTTTAGAATTATTTTGAAAATAGTTAGGTTGTTTCATGTTGTTAAGGTTTCAGAATTACATCAATTAGCAAACTAACTTTTTTAGCTCAATATATCTTGTTTAAGCAAGATGTAGGTTTCCATATAGTCACCGTAATGGAACTATAATAAACATAAATTATAGTTGTAACATTGAAATTTATTTCTGTGAACCATCTTTAGATAGGGAAATTCAATATTGTCTTCCAATTCTTCACCACAAACCTGATTTTCTGCTTATATTGATTAAACGTTGTAATATTTCACTGATTTATGAGATAATTAGACAAAATTTCCAGTTATTTACAGTAAATATTTACTTTTTATCATCAGCAGACCGATGCCTACAACAGACTACGCCTAAAAATTTGGGTTAATAACAGTGTAGTGAATGCGTAACTATCAAGCTACAAAAGGAGATAAACCCAATTAAATTTGATATTAAGCCAGGAGTTACCCAATTTTAGATGTCCGTTTTGAGAAAAAGCATTATTGAGATAAGGGTTATGCAAATACTTTTTAAAAGGACAGAACTATGTCATTACTAGATGATTTAGTCGAAACTTATTTTAATAAAGATTTAGCAACAGTATCTACACAAGTTGGCATTGAAAGTATCAAAATTACCGAAATCAATCGGCAAATTCTCAAAAAATTATCCTTGCTCAATAGTTACTAAAGTCTGCTGGAGGTAAAAGCGATCTTGCTATCAATAAAGCTGATAATATTAAAACTATTAAGGCGCGATCGCATGAGCTAGGCTAGGCAATCTTAACAGTGCCGACAGAAATAGAGAACTATTTGACGCAATCGAGTTATTTCAATCAATTATTTGTGGTAACAGTATTGTTAATGGCGATCGATGAGTTTAATCTTTAAACTCTCCTCAACCAGATAGTGAGTTAAAAAATTTATAGTTTCTGTCCTGCATAAATCGATCGCACTTCGCCATTACGTCGGACGACTGCTTCGCCATTACTGACATCTACTAGTGTCCAACCGCTGGAGCCGATACTTTCACCCATATTGATGCGGCGAGTCACGCCATCAATTTTAAACAAAGCGGCAGATTTGTTGCCCAACTCTAGCAATCCCTCTAAGGTATTACTCGGAGCAACTGCGATCGCAGTTGCCGGATATACTTGTTCTTGAGTAATAGTTGGTTCTGACTCTGGTGCGAGTGCAGCACGCAATGGAACTACTGGTAATGCAGGCAGAGGTTTGGGTGTTTGGCGCACGGTAATGGGTGCAGTTTTGGCTGCCACCGGCTTGAGTTCGGCTCGTACAGCCGCAGCTAACATATTGACAGTTACAGGCTTGGCAGCTTGTCGCACTGTATTCAGGGCAGTTTTCACAACATTAGGTTGAGATACCCGTAACGCACTGGCAACTTGTGGTAAAAGTGTGGGAGTCCCCGGAATGGCTGGAAGGGCGTAGCGCATTGGTGACGGCGCTTGATAAACGGGGACATAGATACGCTCAACAACGCTTCCAGAACGATTGGAGGCTGGTGGTGTATTATTAGCTAGAAGTGGAAGTGCTGGTAGATTACCAGTTGCTTGCTCGCGACCAAGGGCTATTTGGTTAGTATTTGCCTGACTGGAAAATCCTGGATTGAAAGATTTTTGATTGCTTTTTGCTCCTTGCTTATCTATAACAGCCAGCGATTGGAGCATATAGTCAACTAACTCTGCCTCAATTTCTGTTTTTACGGGCAACCGTGACTGCGATTGCGGCAATAGAAGCGCCGACTCAGGCAATTTATTATTTAAAAGATATACGACTCCAGACTGCACCAAGTAAATCGTGCTAGCGATCGCCACGCCTAAAGTTGTTCCGATAATCAGCAGCTTGCCCAAAACCGAACTAGTTTTTTGACGCTTTCTACTAACTGGTTTAACAGTAGAGGTGTCAAATACAACGGTACTCAATTGCTTGTGCCGATCTTGAGCAACTGACTGTACTCCTTGATTCCAAGTAATCTGTGGTATCATAACTGTTTGCAGAGGCACATATTCTGGAGGCGATTGGCGTTGAGCTTGGGCGGAAACTCCAGCAACAAAGTGGCTCGATCTGTTCTGACTACTGTGCCTAACAGTTTGAGAAGGCAGATTACCACTAGCATCCAGAATGTAGTCGATATCGGCAAAGAGTTCATCCATTAGGCCATCAGCATAGTTTTCTATCGACCAAGGCTCGTTGGTGATTAAGTCTTCTGATGGTTCTGGTACTATGAGACGGGTGCTGGCTTCTTGTAACATAGACGTTCTGGGTTGTTGCTTGGACGAGGAAACGCCACCCCTACTGACTTGAAAGTGCTGAGTGCTGAGTGCTGAGTGCTGAGTAAAAATACCAGTTCCCAGTTTCCAGTCCCCAGTTCCTCTTTCATACTTGGTGGTGATACTTGTTTCATTGAGACTGCCTGGAAATTAGGATTATCAGAGGAGGCAGGTAGAGGGCAGTTATTACTGAAGTAAATAAGTATGAATAAAAACTTCAGCTTTGGGTAATTACCCGGTCTAAAAATCAGAATTGTATTAAGACGTGTTGAGCGAGATACAAAGCTTGGAGCCGCTTTGCCTCCGATCTTGCGCCTATCCTATGCAGTTGTGCGTGGGTTACTCCTGCCTGGTTGTTGAGCGTAGTCGAAACACTGCCTCCTGAATAATGAAACATCCAATCCCCCATCTGATTCAGATAAGTTGATTGAGTGTTGGTATTAAACTCAACTTTCATCTGGGGATTGTTGATGATGCCACTACTAATCTTGATGTCATCTATCATACCAATCTCTCTCCCTACTACTATACTCAGTCTTTATCAAGCTTGTGTTAAGCTAACGCTGGAAACTCTGACTGGCTCTTGGTTCTACGCAATTCTAGATATAATAATAAGGCGTTAATATCCGCTGGGTTTACACCACCTATACGTGCAGCTTGACCAAGCGTGAGTGGTTTTATGTGAGTCAGCTTTTCCCGTGCCTCTTTAGAAAGAGTATCAATTGTTGTGTAGTCTAAATCTCTAGGTAACTGGCGGTGAGCTTGGCGGGCAATTTGGTCAATTTGATTTTGTTGCCTAGCGAGATAACCAGAATATTTGATGTCAATTTCTGCGCCTTCTTTCTCGGCCCGGTTGAGGTTAGGGTTTCCCAGTCCGAACCTGTCGAGGTCAACGTAATGTAATCCTGGACGCCGCAACAAGTCATTGAGGGTAATCGAACCTTTAATTGCTTGTTGCGTATCAGATGCGATCGCTATTCCAATTTCATCATGTTCTTTAACTCGTGTGGCTTGCAATCTTTGTTTTTCTGTGGTGATATTACCCTGTTTTTGAGTAAATATATCCCAGCGGCGATCGTCAATTAAACCAATCTCCCTTCCCAAGGGTGTCAGACGTTGGTCGGCATTGTCAGAACGCAATAGCAATCGGTACTCTGACCTACTTGTAAGCATCCGGTAAGGTTCCCGTAGGTCTTTTGTACACAGGTCATCAACTAGCGTCCCAATGTAACTTTGCTCGCGGGCAAAGACAATCATTTCTTGAGAGCGAACAAATCGAGCGGCATTAATTCCCGCCACCAGCCCTTGAGCAGCAGCTTCTTCATAACCTGTGGTGCCGTTAATCTGCCCAGCACAAAACAGTCCGGCAATCTTTTTAGTCATCAGTGTGGGGTAACACTGAGTTGCTGGTAAATAGTCATATTCCACTGCATAGGCGGGACGCAGCATCACACATTTTTCCAAACCAGGGAGAGTCCGCAACATTTGCAGTTGCAAATTTTCTGGCAACCCTGTAGAAAACCCTTGAATATAAAGTTCGGGTATATCCCTTCCTTCTGGTTCAATAAAGATTTGGTGGCTTTCTTTGTCGGCAAAGCGGACAATCTTATCTTCGATACTGGGACAATAGCGCGGCCCTTTGGCTTCCACCCAACCGCCATAAACTGGCGACAGGTGCAAATTTTCTTGAATCAGGCGATGGGTTTCGGGGGTTGTGCGGGTGATGTAGCAAGGCATTTGTTCTCGTTCTACCCACACATTCGGGTCAAAGCTAAACCAGCGCACATCTTCATCTCCAGGCTGGATGAGCATTTTACTGTAATCTACCGATCGCTTATCTACCCGCGCTGGAGTTCCAGTTTTAAGTCTGCCGGTTTCAAATCCCAGGCGATTTAGGGTTTGTGTCAATCCTTCAGCCGCAAATTCCCCAGCGCGTCCGGCTGGCATTGATTTGTTTCCAACCCAAATTTTGCCTCCCAGGAAGGTGCCGGTTGTCAAGATGACTGCTTTACATTGGAACCCGACACCAAAATATGTTTCAACCCCAATGACTTCATCATTAGCGCCCAGCACCAAATCTGTTGCCATACTTTCGCGGATTGTCAAGTTTTCTTGATTCTCAACAACATTTTTCATCACTGCTGCATATTCGCGCTTGTCCGTTTGGGCGCGTAATGCCCAAACAGCAGGCCCCCGTGAAGAGTTGAGGATACGTTTTTGCAAGTAGGTGCGGTCTGCTAGTTTACCAATTTCTCCGCCGAGTGCATCTACCTCATGAGTCAACTGAGATTTAGCTGGGCCACCTACTGCTGGGTTACAAGGTTGCCAAGCGATTTTATCCAAGTTGAGCGTCAATAGCAGGGTACGACAACCGAGGCGTGCAGAGGCAAGAGCTGCTTCGCAACCGGAGTGACCTGCACCGACGACTATGACATCAAAAGCGTCTTGGAATTCAACGGAATTGTGCATGGTCATACTTACAGGATCGGCAAGCTTAGAGTTCTTTTCAATTTTAACTGTTCCAGTGGTTTCATGGATGTAACTTTCTAATAAAAAAGTTATCAAACTTACTAGTACTCACTTAAAGGCAGGATTTCATTTTTTAACTTTAGAGAAAGTAAAAAATATCATTTTTTAAAATTTGTGACAACATTCCGGTTTGGCGATCGCAGTTATTGTTCAGAGCGTTAACCCAGCACCAATTAATTTATCACTGGTATATATTAGATATTTTCTCGAATTTGGATTATCCGATAGTTCAATGCCGATAAACTATCTGTGATTTTAAGTTATCAATAATCAATGCCGCCTAAAAAATATCAATTATATTCTTGAATCACTAAGTAATTATTGAGAATGAAACTTACCCTCAAAAATCAAAGAAATATTAATAGGTTTATTAGAAAGACAAGTTTCATCAGTATCGTTATATTGATGATTTTTGTATTAGTAGCTAGCAATGAGATTACCCACCACAAAGTTGCTATAACTGCTCAACCATTACAAGAATGCTTGATTAATAATTCATTACCTTGTATAGATACCTCTAAAAATACAAGATCGGAACCATTTATTCCCGATCCCAAATTAGATGCTAAACAGCGTTTTTTATCTGCGATCGCTAGAAAATTAGCCACAATTCCCCAGCCCGGTACTTATGAATATACTTTGCTGCGAAGCTATGGTGCAGTATTCGTAAATCCCGATGTTGGGATTAAACTACCGCCAAAAGATATTTTTGCTAATGAACAAGAAACCCAAGAGTTTCAAGCTACTTTAACAATGGGTCATGTTGATGGCACTAACGACTGTTATTTACAAAAATCGGCGGCTGATGCTTTAAATAAAGCGCGAGTCCAACAACAAATTCCGCTAAAATCTGGTTATGGCTCTGGTGATTGCACTCGCACTTTCAACACGAATTTAAGATTTTGGCACAAGTATGCTAACGATCGAGTTTTAGCAAAAGTTCAACAAGGTAAAGAAACAAAAATTCTCGGTTTAGTTGCCCCCCCTGGAACTTCACAACATCTCTGGGGATTAGCAATTGATTTACGCGTAGGTAGTAAAGAACAGAGAAAAGCTCTTAATCAAAATGGTTGGTTTCAAACTGTAGAAAATGATACTCCCCATTGGACTTATGTGGGTTTATCTGAAGATAATTTACCTTTGTTTGGTTTTAAAAAACAAGCTATTAGAGGCATTACTTATTGGATTACGCCGCTTTGATTGTTCAAGAGCATGAAAACTTGGGAATACTAAACTTAAATGTGTATTGTCAGGGATTTAGCTATGCCAAATGAAGCTGCTAACCAGGAGCAAGACTTCCTAATTGATTTATTAAGAGCGACTTATCAAAATCAGGAACTATATCCAATTCTGCAACATAACTTAAGTAAACTCAACGATAATTTAGCTTTAAAGCTGCGAAAATGGGTAAGCGATCGCTTTGCTAAAGAACCTGCCATTGCTATTAATTTAGCTAGAGTTATTATCAAACTGAGTACCATTATTCAAGAGTTTGAACAAGGGAACATTGCTAGTAATTTAGAAATTGCGATCGCAGGTTATGAAACCGTTTTACAAGTGTGTACCCGTGAAGCTTTTCCCAAAGAATGGGATATCGTTCAGCAAGCTTTAGTAACAGCTTATCAGGAACGCCAGTATATTCTCTCCAGAACCATTGGTGAACTGCGAGAGCAGACTGTCCAAACTCAAAGTCAGATTAATACATTAACTGAGCAGTTACAAGAAGAATTACAACAAGCAAAATTACAAGTTAATGACTTAACAACAACAATTACGGAGTTAAAACAGGAAACGAATAGTTCAGATTCAGCGCCAGAAATAACGTCTTTAATCGCTGAGTTAAAAGAGTTAAAGCAGCGTCAGATTCGTGTAGAGCAGTTTACTTCCACGGTTCATGCTTCACCTAATATTGGGCAGTTCAATACAGCTATTTTTTATGATATTGAAAATCTCACAATGGGTAGAAGCAACCCTAACCTAAATTTTTCTCTGAAACAAATTCAAACAAATCTAGAAAATACTAACCTAGTTAATAAAATTGCTATCCAATGTGCTTATGCTGACTGGAGTGATTCTCGATTAAGGCTACTCAAGAATGAAATTCAAGAACTTGGCATCGAAGCAATTCAAATTTTTGATTACAGCCATAAACGGAATGCAGCAGATATGCAACTAGCCATTGATGTTATGGAATTAGCCCAGAGTCGTCCTACGTTGCAAGTTTTCGTTATTGTATCAGGCGATGGTGCATTTGCCGCTTTAGCTAAAAAGCTCCATGAGTATGGAAAAACTGTAATTGGATGTGCTTACGAAGGACAAATTAATCGTATTCTCAAGTCTGTTTGCGATTGCTTTATACCTATACCTGCTCCCCAGATAAAAATAGAGGATATTCCAACTAATGAAGTAACTAGCGAAAGTTTATTAAATGATAATATTTTAATAGTAACTAATAAAGTTTTGCAAGATTTAAAGCAGAATATCGAGCAATTAAATCAGCTTAAAGAAGGTGGTATTTATCTAAATCAGATTTACCACATATTGAAAGATAATATTCCCAATTTTGATCAAAAAAGAAAACAGCATGGTTACAAATTGGCAAAGTTTTTAAAAAAAGTCATTGAAGGAACAGATATTTGTCTATCGAGTGATAATAATAAATTAATTTTGAGAGAAACGTTAACTTTAGGCTCTAATGGCTCATCAAATAGAACTTCAAATGGTGGTACCCCTTATTTAAGGACTAGAGTGCTTACTACAAACTCCGTCACCTAATTCTGAATTTTGGCGACTGACGTATGTATTCTGTTTTGATAAATTTCAAAATAAAAATCCAGTTAATCTTTACAACAAGTACAGGTAATTTAGCAAATAAAACTTTTTTATCTTTAGCTTTGTTCTTCAACTCTTGTAAAAGTACTTTTTACAAAAGTTGAAAAAAGAGTATGCTATTGACGACTGTTATTCATTAACAATCGTAAAGCCTTCATAATCAACGACTCCACTTACAGCATTTGGTAAATTAACGTTACCAAGTAAGGTGGCAGTTGCAAAGCCAGCGCCATTAGTATTTGTGGCACTACCTATACCTAGACCCGATCCAATACTGCACGCTTTGTGGATTTTTAACTCGGAATTGGATTTAGGGAAAAGGTTACTGGGTTTAGGTTAAAGGTTTTTCCTTTCCGCTTCCCCTTTTCCCCAAAACCCGACAAGTATTGAGACCCGATCTGTAGCAGCAAAGATCAATATCACAAAAAAGCAAGCCGATGAAGTCATTCATCGGGTGCAATCAACAAGGCTGGTATGCAAGACCAAGACAGTACGGACTTAATCGTGTGGCTTTGAGTGCCGAACAAGTGATTGCGTTGTTGGGAGTTAGAGCGACAGTAGCGGCTTAGTTGCTAAAGGTAGAAAGGGCGATTACTTCCCAAGACAAAAGCAATCGCCTCCAAAATGTAATCGCTTAAGAAGTACCAATCATGACACAAAGTACAGCAAGTAACCTCTTACTTCAAGTAGATGAGTGTCAAGAGAAAATTTTCCTACTTGCTACAGATGTGAATGCAGAGGTGTAAGAAATCCCTAGTACTGCAAGTGAGAAAGGCGTAGGCGTAGCCCGCCTTCGGCATCGCAGTCCAAGAGAAAAGCAATCGCCGCTCAACCGAAATTTAGACAATCGAAATCATCATGTCAAAAAAGCGGGGGCATTATTGATATCATGTCCGGGTAATCACTTATGATTACCGGATCTGTGCAAAAATCCCAAAAGTCTCTTTCCCCCAGCAAGAACTGCCCTCTAAATAATAAGTCTTCAACCGGACATGATATGACTGCGGGTTATGCCGCAATCGCTAACTGAAGAAATTCTGTCCAGCTTGGAATTGTTATGTTTTGAAGCTTAAAGCTATAGAATTTTTACGTTTTTTTCTATTCTCCATGACCTCAATTAAGACTTAAATGATAGCGATCGCACCTCAATTAAAATAAAACTATGAAAATCCCTGAATTATTACTTGATTCCATACTCCCCTGCACCAACGAACTGACACGACTCAAAGCAGTGTATCAATTTCAGGGGTTGGATGCTCTACCCAATCGGGCATTAGATGACTTAACAGCACTGGCAGCCGATCTGTGCGAAACTCCAATGGCACTGGTGAGTTTTATCGGAGCCGATCGCCAGTTGGTTAAGTCTAAAGTGGGAATCACATTAACAGAAATTCGCCGAGACCTCGCGTTTTGTAACTACACCATTCGCCAGTCAGATATATTTGTGATTCCAGATACCCTGGCCGATCCCCGCTTTGCCACCAATCCCTTCGTTATAAATGCTCCTAATATCCGGTTTTATGCCGGAGTCCCCCTGGTAATCACTGGCGGTTGTGTCTTGGGTACACTCTGCGTCATGGACATTGAACCGCGCGATCTGAATCAGAAACAACGGAAAGGATTGCAGACACTCAGCCACCAAGTAATAGCGCAATTGGAGCTAAAGCGCAACACCACGAAACTGCGTCAAACGATCCCGGAAATCAAACAACTAAAACAGCAATTGATTACCCAGGAATTGGTTGGTCAACAAGATTCAATTCTGTTTAACCTGGCAAATCAAATTCGTAATTCTCTGGATCTGGACACGATTTTACAAACGGCAGTGAATGAGATTCATGCTCTGTTGCAAGTCGATCGCTGTGACTTTGTGTGGTGTCTGCCTAACAAAGATCGGTTCAAGTTTATGGTGACTCACGAAGCGACGAACCCAGAGATTCAGATGGCGTTGGGTGAACTTTCCTTAGGGCCAGGCTCCGTTCTGGCAGAAACTATCTTAAATCTAAATATGCTAAGGATTGAGGATGTTTCTACTACCTCAGAAGCACTCACTCCAGAGGATCGCGCCCTGCTGCATCAACTGGCAGTAACCTCGGTGCTGTTGCTGCCACTGAGAACCCATTCTGGTCAATTGGGTGCTATTGTTTGCCATCACTGTCGCGGTTCGCGCCAATGGACTGATAGTGAAGTCCGGTTACTCAAAGCTGTTACCGATCAAGTAGCGATCGCTCTCGATCAAGCAGAACTGCTTGCCCAAACACGAGCAACCGCCTTGGCAGCTCAAACTCAAGCCACCTATCTGGGGAACGCCCTGAGCCAGTTACAGCAAACCCAAATGCAACTGGTACAGCAAGAGAAGATGTCGAGCCTGGGACAATTGGTGGCCGGAGTTGCCCACGAAATCAACAACCCGGTCAACTTTATTAACGGTAATATTGCTTATGCAAGCGACTATGTTCGGAATTTGCTGGAACTATTGCATCTTTATCAGGCAACCTATCCCAATGGAACTGATGCTATTCAGGAAAAGATAGAGTCCATCGATCTTGATTTCTTGATGCAAGATTTGCCTAATCTATTGTCGTCGATGCAAATGGGTGGAGAACGAATTCGGCAAATTGTCCTATCTCTGCGCAACTTCTCGCGCTTGGATGAAGCCGAGATGAAACCTGTGGATATCCATGAAGGGATTGACAACACGTTGTTAATTTTGAAGAGTCGGTTGAAATTAACTAGTGCCAAGTTTGAGATTCAGGTGATTAAAGCATACGACAATTTACCGCCTGTTGATTGTTATGCGGGGCAATTGAATCAAGTATTTATGAATCTTTTGGGTAACGCGATCGATGCCTTAGATGAAACGCCTAATCCGATCGTTACCATTCAAACAGAACTCATTAGTAGAGAATCGGGTAGTTCCGATCTATCCCAATTCTCCCACGCAGATAGTGTAGTGATTCGGATTCGAGATAACGGTTCTGGGATGACAGAAACAACCCTGCAAAAACTGTTCAATCCATTCTTCACGACCAAACCCATCGGCAAGGGAACCGGGCTGGGACTGTCTATCAGCTATCAAATTGTGGTTGAAAAACATGGCGGCATTTTAAAATGCTCCTCAGAACTGGGGAAAGGCAGCGAGTTCTTGATTCAAATTCCGGTTGAGCCTCTGGTTAAAAGTACTTGAAGTGTGTATAAAATTATCAAAATATCAATTGTTCAAGTCTGACTTTGGGAATGCTAGGGTCAGGAAGCAGGAGGTCGAACGCAAGAGCGTGTCGTAGACAAGGCAGTTCTTACTGGAGGAACCCACCCCTACTCATAGTGGGATCGATCTTGGACGCTTTATACAACGCGTCAGCACGTCTGGGTATAATTCTTTGTTTAAACTGGGCTTTAAACCCTGCAACTTTAGTTTTAATTGATACTCCTAACTCCTGCCTCCAGCAAGACTGCCTTTTTGTAAACGCCAACGATGATTGACTCATCGACTTGTAAACTATGTCAAATGGTACGACAAGCTCACCGATTGTTCTCGCGCTTGATGATAGCCCTGTGATTCATCAAATGATTAAACGAGCGTTAGAACCGGGCTATCAAGTAATAACAGCCGCTAACGCGGTTGATGCTCTGTCGATCATTTATTATCAACGGATTTCAGTCTTGCTATTGGATGTGCAGATGCCGGATGTAAACGGGTTGGAGTTTTGCCGCACGGTGCGGAGTCTGCCCCAGTTTCAGCATTTGCCCGTGATTATGGTGACTTCTCAAGATTCCCCCTTCGATCGGGTGAAGGGTCATCTGGCGGGTGCAACAGAATATCTGATCAAACCTTTTGATGCTGAACAATTGCGAGAAGCTGTACGAAAATTTATTGGCTCCTGATGTGCTTTTATTAAAACCCAAATAGAAAATTAAAAATGGAAAATTAGTTAGAAACTTTAGTTGTGGGATACAGAGCTTATACCATTTCTTTGTGAGGCTGCGCCAAACCCTTTTACAGCAGAATTCAGAAGTAAAACAGGCTTTATATCTGGCTTTGGGACTTAGCTTATGTATTTCACTAACTTGAAATCTGCTGTAACTTCTTTCTTTGCCTTCTTTGCGTCCTTTGCGGTTCGTTTTCTTTCTTCTTTCTTGTACTTGTACTAATTCAATTAATTATTGCAAGACATCCTAAGTAGCAATCACTCTTATCAACTACTAGAGTAAGCATTATGGGTTAGCAATCAGTTACTAAATTCCACCATATTGGTCAATGCTCATATTGAACCTGATTTTTCCGTATAATATAATACCTCTGGTTATCTTAAGGCGATTGCACTTAAGATTCTAGATTCTATATCGAGCAATATACCTTGAAAATAATTATACTCGTCACTTACATATGGAACCAAGGTAAAATCTGCTTGAATTTTTTTAAGTAAATCAATAATCTCTTCTGGTCGTTCAATATCTAAAACATACCAATATATATTCTTTAATAATGCATAAATTTCATTTTTATTTTGAATATTAAATAATGACAAGTTTGGCTTTTTATCCGAAAAGTTTACAAATATTGAAGCAGTAACCCTAACAAATATTGTTTCTAAGTTAATCAATATATTACGCTGGCCAACTCTCACAAAGTGTAGAACAAAAGAATTGTCAAGTAATATTCTGCGAAACAAAACGACATCCTCATATATACCCATGTTACTTTTGGATAAATAATCTTGCATTCGAGCTACTGTCATGCTTCGCAACAATTTTGATAAACCATCAATATACATACCATTTCTATCTCTAAATTGTATACGATTTTCGATGATTGTTGCCTGTTCAGCTTGTGCGATAGCTTCCAGGGAAAAACTTTCAAAATCAAGGGTTTGATCGTTGATGAGAATTTTCACGTGAAAATTTTTATTTATGGAATCAAAAAGTATGGAAGTGCCTTCGATAAAAAATAACCCAAATTGTTGAAACAGATTTTTTGTAAATTCATAATGAGTAAATCCTGCCATGTAAGTGAGAAAATCGCTCTCTGCATCAGAAAGTGAACTTCGCTCTGTAAGGACTTGTTTAAGTAATTCAGTATTTGGTTTTTTACAGGCGTTAACAATCTCTACAAAAGTTGTGTTCATGGCTTTATATCTTATTTCCCTCTAGCAGGACTTTTTTCAACTTTTACATTATCAGCTTTAAAAAAGAATTGCTCCCAGACGCGTAGCGGTACGTTCGCGGCAGCATCTCGCAGAGAAGTGCGGCGCAAGGCGTCCTTGTTCCAAGCCACGGCTTAAGTCGCGGGCTTGAAATTTTAATTTTTAAAAGGATGTTTAGAATTCATGTAGCAGATTCGATTTAATAGCATAGGGGCAATTTCGCCGATCGCCAAAATATGTTGGGCGGCTCCCAAAGCGATCGCTTCTTTGGGCATCCCGAAGACAACGCAGGTTTGTTCATCCTGGGCAATGGTAGTACCTCCGGCTTGGGCGATCGCTTGTAATCCATCTGCACCATCCCGCCCCATACCAGTCAGCAAAATACCAACCGCCGATCGCGGGTAGCAGATGGCAACGGCTTGAAACAAAGCTGTTACCGAGGGACGATGCCCGGAAACAGGAGGGGTGCTGACGGTGGTTAATCGCCCTTGAGTGTCGAGTTGCAGGTGTTGTCGTTCGGGAGCGAAGTAGACAGTACCCGGTTTGGGAAATTCTCCCGGTTGGGCGATCGTCACGCGCAGGAAACATTCTGCTGCTAGCCAATCTACCAGTCCTTGCAGAAATCCTTCGCTGATATGTTGGACGCACAGAATGGGTACGGGAAAGTTGGCAGGCAGTTGTTTGAGAATCGCGTACAATGCCTGGGGGCCGCCTGTAGAAGCTCCGATCGCCACGACTTTGGGCAGGGACGGCAAATTACGAATGGGGAACTGCAAGTTACTGACAGGTTTTAGGCTGAATGGTTCTGGCATTTTGGGACTAACAAGATGCGTTCTGGGTTCTACCGTCGCACGGGAAGTGTGGCGGGTAAAGACTGTAACCCCTGCCAGAACTTTGATCCGGTTGATTAATTCGTGCTTGACTTGTTCGTAGTCTGAAAGTGAGTCAATGTTGGGTTTGGGAAAAACATCCAAAGCACCCGCTTGCAGCAGTTTAAAAACATTGCGGGAATCTTCTTGAGTGTTGACAGAGGTGCTGATTACCAGAATGGGACGGGGATAGTCTGCCATAATCCGGCGGGTGAGTTCCAGTCCATCCATTTTGGGCATGTGTAAATCGGTGCAGATTACCTGGGGCTGTGCGGCTGGAATTCGCTCCAATGCTTCCACGCCATTGCGAGCAGTTCCCACCACATCCACTTCCAGGGAACTCGCCAGAATCCGCTTGAGGATGGTTAAGGCGACGAGCGAATCCTCCACCAGAAAGACGCGAATCGGGGCAGAGTTTTTCATCGGTTGACAGTAAGTTGAGATTTTACGAGAAAATTATTCTTCATTCATCCGAAAACCTCTACACTAACCGTTTAAGGGCTGACAGCAAGGCTTCTTGATTAAAGCTGCCTTTGATAATGTAAGCATTGGCTCCGGCTTCCGCACCCCGACGTTTATCTTCATCGCTGGCAAGGGAAGTCACCAGGATAATTGGAAGTTCGCTATATTCTTGATATTGGCGGATTTTGGCAGTTAACCCCAAGCCATCGAGATTTGGCATTTGCACATCGCTAACAACGGCATCAACGGTGTGCGATCGCAGCTTGTTCAATCCATCCAAACCATCCACAGCAGTAATTACTTGATAACCTGCGGTTTCTAAAATTCGTTTTTCTTGCGTGCGTGTGGCAATAGAATCTTCCACTAATAAGACGGTTGGTTTTGTGGGTGCAAGTTGACGAGTTTGGGTAGAAGAAATGGACTGCGATCGCGATCGGGCTGACTTCACCAAATCCTGGGGATTCAGCACCATACACACATCTCCAGTGCCTAAAATTGTTGCTCCCGAAACATTGCGGACTCGTTTAAGTAACTGACTTTGGGGTTTAATCACTACATCTTGCTCATCTACTAAGGCATCTACCACTACACCCAGTTGTGCTTGCCCAACCTGAAGAATAATACAGGAAAGTGCTGTTTCTTGAGTTAACCCAGATGGCATCGGGGGCAGTTCTAATAAATCGGCCAACTGCACAATCGAAATCGGTTGGCTATCCCGAATGATTGTGTCCCGTCCCTCCAAGGGAAAAATCTCTTCTGATTTGATTAAGCAAGCGGTTTGCACAAACTCCACTGGGATGGCGTAGGGCATTTGGTTCACTTGCACAATCAAGACATGGGCGGTTGCCAAGGTGATACCGAGATTGACGCGCAGCGTACATCCCTGTCCGGGAAACGATTCTACCTGAATCGTACCTTTCAATTTTTCAACATTAGTTTGCACTACATCCAGCCCCACACCCCGTCCTGATACTTCTGTAAGCAAGGGAGCTGTTGAAAATCCCGGTGTGAAGATCAACGCTTGGATTTGGCTGGGAGTCATTGCTGCCGATTCTTCCTCCCCACAAATGCCCCGTTTCACCGCTATTTGTTTGATTCTATCCAGGTCAAGCCCCCGGCCATCATCACTGATTTCCAGCACAATGTTAGTGGGAGTCTGGTAAGCTTTGAGCCGAATCGTTGCCGTTGTTGGTTTTCCTAGCCGTTCCCGTTCCTGTGGTGGCTCAATCCCGTGATCGATCGCATTCCGCAAAATGTGCATTAGCGGATCTTTCATTTCTTCCAACAGGCGTTTGTCGGCAAGGGTGTCTTTGCCTTCTGCGATCAACTCCACCAATTTTCCCTGCTGCTGCGCCAAATCGCGCACCATCCGAGGAAACAGGTTGAAAATCGTTGCAAAAGGTAGCAATCGCAGGGTACGAATCCCTTCTTCTAGATCGCTACTTAGTTGTTCCAGTCGGGTTGTGTCTTCCGAAAGGTAACTCTGCAAGGTTTTCACCAAATGACCCAATTGCTCTAATCGTTTTTCCGAGTGATGATGAAAAGTTTCTAGACGTTGCAGAGCGACATCACCTTGTTGCTCTCGGCTGAACGCAAACCGATTAGTGAATAAATCTCGATTCCATTCTTCCCACAAATTGGCGATCGCCTCAATTTCTCCCAGCCGATGAGCTATCCGAATTTTGGTGACAGTTAACTCCCCTGCTTGCGTCATCAACGTATCTAGGTGGCGAGTGCCAACGCGAATAGTTTCAATGCGGTAGCTATTGGTGGGGGATTTTGGATTTTCGACTTCGGCTTCGTTCTGTCGAACGATTTTGGATACTTCGACTTCGCTCAGTACAAGTTTTGGATTTTGGATTGCTCCGTTTTCCTTTAGCTCTCGATCCTTATCGAAAGTATTGTTTTGTACTGTATTTATGAATTCAATACTGTTGACTTCTGGTTCCTGACTTGGATTATTTTCCCTTTTCCCTGGTTGCGCTCCCATCAATTCGGCCAGAACAGAAAAGGTATCAACCTTGGCAGGTTCTCCGGTGACGGCTTCATGAACGAGTTTGCGGATAGCAGCGATCGCATGAGCGAGGCGTTCATAAGGTGAATCTGTTGTACCCTTGCCCAATGAGGATGCAGGATTTTCTTGTTGCTTGAGTTGAGTCAAAACATGCTCAATTTGATGTGCCAGAGTGCCTATATCTTTGATTCCCAGCATATTGGCATCGCCTTTGAGAGAATGCGCCTCTCGCATCAAGGCTTCCAGGACAGCCAGATCGTCAGGATGGTTTTCCAAATGCAGCAATCCATCATCCAGGTTTTGCAGGTGTTCTTCGCTAGCTACTTTGAAAACGTCTCTCAGTTCTTCATCATCGATCATCATGGTGTTATCTCAGGGGTTAGGGGGCAGGGGGCAGCTTTCAAGGGCAGGCTTTTAGGCTTTCGATAAATAGTTGAGAATGTTCTCAATTATTGAACGTAGTTTTAAGTTCTTAGACAATGGTTTTGGTTTTAAAATCCCAAAAATTTGTCTAATCAAAAAAACCTGCCCCAGAAAGGCAGGGGGCAGGGGGCAGGGGAGCAGGGGAGCAGGGGGCAGGGGGCAGGGAGCAGGGAGCAGGGAGCAGGGGGCAGGGGACAGGGAGCAGGGGACAGTTCAAAAATTTTTATGGCAACATCAAAGGTCATTTTGTATAGTTCCAAGCCTTTATGACTTTTAATTGATTCTTTTTCCATTCCCCTCTGCTCCCTGCTCCCTGCCCCTTTTCTTCATTAAATGGTTGCCTTGAGTGCTTGCGCTGACTCGTTTAGTTGTTGAGTACCAGAGCGGATCTGGCTAATGCCACTGGCAGTTTCACGCGCAGCAATATTCAAGTCATTCATGGCAGAGACAATTTGCTGAATGGCGATCGCTTGCTGGTTGATATTGAGTGAAATCTGTTGACTGTTGATGACAATGTTATTCACTGCACCTTCTACACCAGCAAAGGATTCTGATGTTTCCTGGGCAATTCGCGTCCCTTCTTCTACAGTTTTAGTGCCTTCATGGGTGACAACGACAGTGATGCTGATGGCAGATTGAATATCGCCTACCAAGGTGCTAATCTTTTCGGTTGATTTTTTGCTCTGGTCTGCTAGTTTGCGAATTTCAGCAGCGACAACGGCAAAACCTTTACCATGCTCTCCTGCCCGGACTGCTTCTACAGCCGCATTTAACGCCAGCATATTAGTCTGACTTGCCAACTCGCCTACCAAACCAGAGATACTGCCAATCTGCTTGGTTTGTTCATTTAAACGTGCGATCTGGTCGGCGATCGCTGCGACTTTCTGCTGTAGGGTTTCCATGCCCTTGAGGGTGCGTTTTACAGCATCAGCACCGTTACCTGCAAGGGCCAACGCCTGCCGTGCGCCTGCTACCGCCGATTCTGCCTGTTCGGCTGACTGCTGCGATGAGGCTCCCAATTCATCGATGGTGATAGTGGTTTGATTGACAGAAGTTGCCTGCCGAGTCGCAGTCCGTTCTTGCTGCTCAACCGCAGCGGCGATTTCATTGGTGGAGGCAGCCATTGTTTGAACAATTTGAGCAATTTTGCCTGTCAACGGTTTAGCAATTTTGTTGCTCAGAAAAAATCCTAGTAAGATTGCCCCCACAGGCCCAGCAATAATACCAGTAATCACCCAACCTGTGGTCAAACGGGTATCGTCACTGGCGGCTTTATTTGCATCTTCAGCAGTATCCTGATTAATTTTGATCAGTTGCAACAATAAGTTAGTTGCAGTCGCAAAGGAAACATCATTTTTGACAATCGCATTTTGTCTGAGTTTTGTCAGTCGATCGGCAGCAGCGATCGCCACCTTCATTTCTGGAGAATTTTCTTGCTTCTGGCTGGTCAATTCCAACTGTCTGGCAGTGGGATTTACAACACCTAACTGGGCAAAATCCTGGTAAGCCTGAAGATAGGTAGCATGATCCTGCTTCCACACTTGCCACTGTTGCTTAAACGTCTGATAGAGTTTGTCCTCGTCGGGGCCGCGGGGCGTGGTTTCATATTCCTCAAGTCCTGCGTCAATCTGCTTCCAGGCTGCCTGCATTCGATTTAACTCAGACTGTTTGGCTGCTGCGGGTAATTCGGGGTTGAGAATCGCTCGTTCTGCCGACTGGATCTGGGTCTGCCCTTCATTAACTCTCCACAATCCGTCGATGCTGGGGAGGCTGTTATTACTGAGGGTGTCGATATGGCTGCTTAATTGATGAGTACCCCGCCAGCCGAAAAACCCAACGACCAAAACAACACCGCCCATCAGCAAAAACGATCCCATCAATCGTCCATGCAGAGACATATTTTTTAACATAGCTGTAACTCCAATACATTTTTAGACAACGGCTTTTAGTTCTTGGGCGGCATCATTCAGTCGTTGGGTACCAGCTTTAATTTGACTAATACCAGAGGCAGTTTCCCTAGCAGTAATATTAAGCGAGTTCATAGTTTCTACCACTTGTTGCACTGCAATCGCCTGTTGATTGGAAGTAAGGGAAATTTGTTGACCATTTAGCGCGATCGTTTTGATGGCATCCACAATTTTTTCTACGGTTTTTGTGCCTTCATCTGTCACCATAACGGTGGAATTGGTCGATTTTTGAATGTCTAAAACCAGTACATTAATTTTTTCAGCCGATCGCTTACTTTGGTCTGCCAGTTTGCGAATTTCGGCAGCAACAACCGCAAAGCCTTTGCCATGTTCCCCGGCTCGCACGGCTTCTACTGCCGCGTTGAGCGCCAGCATATTAGTTTGACTTGCTAAGTCACTAACCAGGGTGGAGATCGTGCCGATTTGATTGGTTTGTTCGCTTAGATGGAGAATTTGGGTGGCAATATCGCCTACTTTCTCGCGTAGACTCGATTGGCTCAACTGACCCTCTTGAGTGCGACCGTCTACCAGCAACAACACCTGCCGCGCCCCTGCGGCTGAGGCTTCTGCTTGTTCGGCAGACTGGCGCGAGGAAGCCGCCAATTCATCCATTGTCGTCGTGGTTTGGTTGACAGAAGTGGCTTGTTGGATAGTAGCGCGTTCTTGCTGCTCGATCGTCGTGGCAATTTCGGTTGTAGAAGTTGCGATCGCGCTGGCAGAGGCGTTCATCTGGCGGGAAGTGCGGCTAATGACCCAGATGCCAATCAAAACAGATACCACCAGAGAGAGTCCACTAGCTAACATCACCGTCAACTTAAGGGCATTGAGCGCTTCTTGTTGCTCTTTAGCGGCAATTGCAAAAGTCTGATCTTCTCGCTGCTGCATTTCTTCAATCATGTCTACGACATCCTGCCCTTGATTGCGGAAATTTCCTTGACTCCAGCTTTCCACGGCTTCTTTGACTTTGCCCCGATCCACCTTTTCAATCAGGTTATTGTCAAAAGCAATCTGTTTATTCAGCAGTTCCTCTAGTTTGCTTAAAGACTGTCGTTCCTCTTGCGATCGGGCAAGTGTTATCAGTTTTGCTAGAAATTCCTTAGAATCCTTTTGAGTCTTTTGGTAGCTCTCAAGCGATTGCTGATTTTTTTCTAACAAATAGCTTCGATTTGCCTTAGAACTACTTTGCACGCTAACAGAAAGATCGTCGAGTATTGAGTTAATGTCATAAGAAGACAATAAATTTTCTGACCGTTGGTTCACCGTGTTGATATTGACGATCGTCATTCCGGCAGAAATTAACAATGCCAGCACGGGAACTGCATATCCGCCAATAATCCAGTATCTTAGTCTCCAGTTTCGTTTGCTTTCCATCTTGCGATCTCCTGTAAGTAAATAAGTTCGAGAATTTCCAGATATTGATAAGGGGAAAGGGGAAGGGGGAAGGGGGCAGGGGGCAGGGGGCAGGGGGAAGGGGGAAAGGGGAAAGGGGAAAGGGGAAAGGGGAAAGGGGAAAGAAAAGCTTTTAACCCAAACCTAGTAACTTTTCCCAAAGCCCAATTTCAAGTTAAAAATACTTAACCAAACAGTATTGCGGTATACACACGAATCTCTTAATCTGCACCTTTGTTGCATTGACCTGCACCTTTGTTGCATTGACCTGCACCTTTGTTGCATTGACCTGCACCTTTGTTGCATTGACCTGCACCTTTGTTACATCGACCTGCACCTTTGTTGCATTGACCTGCACCTTTGTTACATCGACCTGCACCTTTGTTACATCGACCTGCACCTTTGTTGCATTGACCTGCACCTTTGTTACATCGACCTGCACCTTTGTTACATCGACCTGCACCTTTGTTACATCGACCTGCACCTTTGTTACATCGACCTGCACCTTTGTTGCATTGCCCCCTTCCCCTTTCCCCCTTCCCCTTTCCCCCTTCCCCTGCCCCCTGCCCCCTGCCCCCTGCCCCCTTCCCCCGATTACACAACACTCTGTAGCTTATAAGCTGCATCATTGAGTTGGTGAGTGCTAAGGCGAGTTTGACTGATGCCGATGGCTGTCTCTCTCGCAGAGCTATTGAGTGCATTCATTGCCTGTAAAATTTGCTGAACCGCAATGGATTGCTGGCTAGCGTTTAGCGAGATTTGTTGAATATTCAACACCATTCGGTTGACGGCATCGGTGACACTGATAAAGACCTCTACCGTCTGCTTAGTTATTGCCGCGCCCTGTTGAGCGGTTTTTGTACTTTCATCTGTCATCACAACGGTTGAGTTGATGGCGGATTGAATGTCATTCACCAGCACATTAATTTTTTCAGCCGATCGCTTACTCCGATCTGCCAGTTTGCGAATTTCGGCGGCGACGATTGCAAAGCCCTTGCCCTGTTCCCCTGCCCGGACTGCTTCTACTGCCGCATTTAGCGCTAGCATATTGGTTTGATTTGCTAGGTCGCTCACCAACCCGGAAATATTGCCAATTTGCTTAGTTTGTTCGTTCAGGCGCAGCATTTGGTCTGCTACTGCACTAACTTTGTGGCTCAAAGCTGCCATTCCTTCCAAAGTGCGGTTCAGTGATTGATTGCCTTGATCTGCCAAATTTAAGACTTGTTGAGCGCTGGTTGAGGCAGTAGATGCTTGCTGGGCAGACTGTTGAGCAGAGGCGCTGAGTTCGTCCATTGTAGTGGTAGTTTCGCTGACCGAGGCTGCCTGTTGGTTAGCAGTGCGTTCTTGTTGCTCGATTGTGGCGGCAATTTCAGCCGTTGAGGTAGCGATCGCACTGGCTGATTCATTTATCTGTCGAGCAGTGCGGCTAATTATCCAGATGCCAGTCAAAACCGACAACAGCAAGGAGAGTCCAGTCGCGGACAGAATTGTCAGCTTGAGCGTATCGAGCGCTGCTTGTTGTTCCTTGGCAGCCAAAATTACATTCTGGTCTTCTCGGCGCTGAACTTCATCGATCGCACTTGTCAGGCGATCGACCATACTGCGGGCATTTTCGTGACTCCAGGTTTCAACAGCTTCCTGAAGCTTACCTTGATTCACTTTGCCAATCAAATCATCCTCAACAACCATTAAGTTATTCAGCAGTCCCTCTAGCCTGGTTAATGACTGTTGCTCTTGCTCTGTTCTGGCAAGCGACATGAGCTTGGACAAAAGCTCGTTGAAGCTTCTTTGAGATTTTTGATATTCGTCAAAGGATGTCTGATTTTTTTCTAGCAAATAGCCCCGAACTGACTTAGAACCACTCTGCACATTCGTGGCAAGGGCATTAATCGCTGAATTAACTTTATAGGAAGAAACTAAATCTTGCGATCGCTGACTCACCAGATTGATATTAATAAATATCAGTCCCGCAGAAATTACCAACGCCAGAATGGGAACTCCATAGCTGCCCATAATCCAGTATCTCAGTTTCCAATTTCGCTTACTTTGCATCTTGTTATTTCTTGTGAATGAATGAGTTCAAGGATTTGCCAATATTTCTATCATTTGTAATCTTTGCGATCGGATTTTTGAATCAAGGGAAGATTGCACAACATTCCGTAGTTTATCGGCTGCGTTATCTCTCTTGAGTTTGCTGTGAATCTCAAATCTGCGAAACCTAACCCTAGTGCTTGTGAGGGCTGGGGAAGGGGAAAGGGGCAGGGAGCAGGGGGCAGGGGGCAGGGGGAAAGGGGCAATGCAACAAAGGTGCAGGTCGATGTAACAAAGGTGCAGATTAAGAGATTTGTGTGTATACCGCAATACTGTTTAGTTAAGTATTTTTAACTTGAAATTGGGCTTTGGGAAAAGTTACTGGGTTTGGGTTAAAAGCTTTTCTTTTCCCTGCCCCCTGCTCCCTGCTCCCTGCCCCCTGCCCCCTGCCCCCTGCTCCCTGCCCCCTGCCCCCTGCTCCCCTGCTCCCCTGCTCCCCTGCTCCCCTGCCCCTTTCCCCCGCTTGCGTCACGAAAGCGTTAGACTTCTTCATTAACAACCAACACCTCTGAAGTCAGCAATTTAGACAAATTGATAATGCTCATCATCCGATCGCGATAAGGTGCGACACCTTGGAGATAGTCGTCTTTGGCAGAATTCAAGGCAATTGGAGGCGCGGTCATTTGGGAGGGATGAATATACGTCACATCAAAAATGTCATCGACGGCAATGCCCGCCACTCGTCGATCCAGACGCACGACAACGGCTTGCTGATGCAATCGCACCCCATTCATGGGCAGATCGACTACATTATTGATGTTAATTAAGGTGACAATTTCGCCCCGCAAGTTGATGTTGCCAACAATGTGCGGCGGACAGCAGGGAATTGGGGTAATCTTGTGAATCTCGGTAAACTCATGCACCGTTTCTAAGCCAAACCCAAAGTACTCACCCGCCAACCCCACAACTGCTAGAGGCAAAAGCGATGCCGAATCCTCGTCATCAATCGAACACCGCAGAGTTTCAGTTCGCTCTTGCAAAATCTGTCGCTCCTGGGAATCGAAATGAGCGTATAAGCTCTGATTTAGGGCTGAATCAGAGGGGTGTTTTAGTGCGTCATTGACTGAGCCGTTGTTAAAATCAGACTCTATAAAAGCGTGCTGCATCAACAGTTCGGGATTGAGCAATGTAACGATGCCGTCCTCAAGGTTGGCAATACCAGTCACCAATCTATCCGGCAAACTCTCTTTCGATCGATCGCAAACATCGGCAGCGATCCGATCGAGTGCGATCGCTTGCACGCTATCCACTTGATTGACGATGATTCCGATTCGTTGAGTTTGCCACTCCACGACAATCATGCTGTCAGTCAATTGAAAAGGGGGACGTGCTTGTTCTACAAGGCGATATAAATCCATCACGGGGAGAAACTTTCCTCGCAGATTAATCACGCCTAAAATTGTGCTGGAAGTTTGTGCGATCGCAGTCACTTCTGGCAGAAAGAAGAGTTCTTGCACGGCTGTAGCCGGAATGCCATAGCGTGAATGATTGAGTTTAAACATTAAATAAGATTCATGGCTCATAACTAGTTGAATTTAAGTGCTTAAGAACGTGTGCTTTTAGTTGAGCAGTGGTTTGCTGATTATGGGAATCGACCGCTTCTTGAGGTAGATTTTGCAAAATTTCTAGAAGCGATCGCCAGGTTTTTTGAGCCTGTTTTTCATTTCCCTCTCGTTCGTATATAGAACCCAATTCCAGGTGAGCAGTAACAGAATTAGGAGCGAGATAAATAATACGTTTTAAGAATAATTTGGCACTGTCGCGATCTCCCTGCTCTTCGGCGATTTGAGCCAACAAATGATAAGGTTCGATCGCCAATGGGCTGATCTGGAGTGCCTGCTGACACGCCTGATTCGCCTGGGAGTAATCGCCAAAATTCGCGTAAGCTTCTGCCATCAAACAATATGCTTGAAAGTGTTGGGGGGCAACAGCAATCAGTTGTTGGGCTATTTGAATGACATCGGCATAAGCTTCTTGAATTAGCGATTCCTTGGCTGCATCTAAAAGAGTTTGAGTGTTGGCGCTCGCGTCCAAGTCCGTCTCCAAGCTGGAGAGAGAGGGGTAAAAAATTTCGGTTTCCCTGCTTTCAATGGCAGCAGGTGTTATGGTATTCAAGACTTTGCTCTGCTCCTTGAGTAAGCTATGTCTTTGATAAACCGCAGATTGTGGAAAATTTTTGATTTGAAATGGTTCAGTTTTTTGCCCGTGTAATTCCGTGTGTCCTGTGAGCAGAAACCCTCCCGGTGCCAGAGAGCAGTAAAACTTGTCTATAACTTGGGCGATCGCCCTGAAGTCAAAATAAATAAACACATTGCGGCAAACAATCAAATCGAAATCGTGAATGCTAGACGCGTAAGCAAGAAAGTTATCCTGCATCAGGTTTCCAGGTTGAAATGTAACCATTGCTTGAATAGCAGGATCGATTTTCCAACCTTTTTTGTGGGATTGAAAGTAGCGATTTTTGATTTCTTCAGTGGTTGTCCGAAAAGACCAATCGCTGTAAATTCCTTGTTGAGCCAGGGCGATCGCGGGTTGATTAATATCTGTGCCTAAAATCAGAATGTCCCATGTCTGATTGTCAGGGATTAGTTCCTTCACCAGAATGGCAAGTGAGTAAGCTTCTTCACCAGTCGAACACCCGGCACTCCAAAGGCGTAATGTCGGCCGATAAAATTCTCCATTAGCAGCGTTGTACTGAGTTAAACTAAGCTTTCGTTTGCGCTCGATTAACTCTGGGAGCAGCTGATTTTTGAGCAGCGACATCTGCCCCTCATCCCGAAAAAAATAAGTTTCAGTGACAGTGAGTAAAGAAATTAGTTCTTGCCACTCTGTCGCACCAGGAACTAATTGATTTCTTGCCACCAAGAACTGATAATAATCATTGAGCGAGCATAATCCCAGCGCCCGGATGCGAGTTAAAAGATTTTTCTTTAATCTATCTTGATAGTGTGGCTTGATATGAATGCCGAATATATCAGCAATCAGATCGACCATCTGTGACAAACTAAAGTCATCACTGTGTTGAGAATTGGATTCAAGTAAAATGGGGCGATCGCCGAGCGTTTGATTCATCACTACATGATTTTCGAGCCGATACGCTTAGGTTTCCCATTTCAATCTCTTTATTCGGATTTGTATGATATTTGGTAGCGAAGCTTAACGAAGTTATCGCTACTTGAAGAAATAGGCAATACGATTATTCCTTTGGGCAACGGTGGTGATGAAAGTGCTTCTCGCTGGATGAAGGCGGCTGGTATTGCCATCGATGAAGAACACGATCGCAAGGTGGCGAATGCCATCAGTTAGTAGTGGAACGGGTTGAATACGGGGTTAATGCGGTTAAAGAATTACTCTGTACCCTGACGATTGATGAGCGGTGAAGCGTGATACTGGAGTTTGAGGATGTTGACACGGACAAATTTGCTCAATGGTGACAGATGCCCCACAGTGGACTGAGTGGATGGCGTGATTTTTTGGGCACAGATCGCGATCGCTAAAAGGTCAGTTCCTCGCAAGCAAAAAATTTACTTTTTAAAAGCAGGGCTATTTAAGCAATAAATGCTTATTAAACCTCATCTATGTTGAAACCTAGAGTTTTTTAAAAAATATATTTTTGTAGGTTGGGTGGAGTGAAACGCAACCCAACATTACCACTAAATTTTATGTTGGGTTACGCTATCGCTGCACCCAACCTACAAAACTACGGTTTTCAAGGTAGACGAGGTTTATTTGTACTGAAAGTGTTATTGATGGCTAAAATTTCAGTATGCTCTAACAAGAATCGCCGATCGTGCTGAAAATTTTAGTCACGGGTGCTACTGGCAATGTCGGTCAAGAAGTTCTGAGTTTACTGCAATCCCACGATTGTAATATCTGTGCTGGAGTTAGAAATCCAAACAAGGCTAAACACCTCTTAGGTAACAATATTCAGTGCGTCCCCTTCAACTTTACCAATCCTGACACCTTCGAGCGTGCTTTTTTTGAAGTCAATAAACTTTTTTTAGTGCGTCCTCCTGCCCTTGCTAACATTCCTAAACAAATGACCAAGGACAAATGACAAAGGACAACCCTCTCCTGAAGGAGACGCTGCGCGAACACTAGTTAACTTTATTTGCGCCGACTTACTTAATTCAAAATTATTTATGATGATGAACATTGGAATAATCGAGCCAAAAAATAGCGGGTTTTTAGAAGTGATGCCAGAGGGAGAAGGCAGCGACTACTGGCAGATTGCAGCTGTACACATCAATGGCCAAGTCTTCTGCCCTAGCCCTCGCCTTTATCGCAATGAGCAGGTGGCATTAGCGCAAGCTGCACAAATTTATGATTGGCTAGCTGACCACGAGCCACAAATTAGTGCTGGGGGTTGCTACTGCTCCGAGTTGAAGTTAGCGCTGTGGCATCAACCGAAAGTTTCTTAGTTGCCCAATTCATCCAACTTTGGCTAGAAAAGAATTTTAGAAGCGCTAAGGTATAGCAGGGGACAGGGAACAGGGAACAGGGAATAGGGAATAGGGAATAAATGTGTACTGAGTTTTTTTCACGCAATCAAATACGAGTCCTATATGTTATTGCCAGTATTTTTCTCAAATTCTTAAGCTAGAGTTAAAAAACTTTAATATTTGTAATATTTAAAATCAAAAATTATTTTGCTCTGGTTGTTGAATCACTCCGGCGAGAGAACAACAGAGATTGTAGAAGAGGTTAGATGTAATTTGACAACAACCTTTTAAACCTAAGTTTATGCAGCAAAATTCTTTGATATCAGTCGAGGAAAAAGAAAAAATATTTCATACGGAACTAGTCAAATACGGTGTGGAATACGAACAAGCTCGAAAAGCAGCACAAATCTTAGCTTACAGTCAACCAGATGAGCTCTTATCACAACAAGACAGACAAATAGTTACACAAGCATGTCACAAGTGGTCAACAGAGCGTAAACGCTACAAACGCATCATTTCTGTTGTAGATTCTTGAAGGCATTAAGCAGATACTGTATAGAAATTTAAATTAATCACGCTCTATCAATGAAGTAGTAAAAACCCTGTACCAAAAGATTGCTCGGTTAGACGTTTTGATCGATAGACTTATTGGCATTGTGGGGAATTGGGTTTGGGGAAAAAGGGAAAGCGGCTCATAAAAACCCTTTTCCCAATAAAGATGAGTCCCTTTCCCCCAAGAGTGCAAAAGTAACTTTTGCAAGAGGTCTAATAATGCTGGCGTCTATCCAGACAATCATGTAAATATTCTTACCATTGACCGTGAGTTACTTGATTCCACAATCAATGCCAACGCCTTTGACTGCGATCGAGGATCGCAAAGACGCGATGAATCGCTGTCAAGACGAAAGACTGATTATTGTAGAGACGGTGATTTTTTATCGCGTCTCTTACCTTAACCATTCTGCACAGCGGTAGTAGTATGTCAAAATAAGAGTACCCGATACATCAAGGTGAGCGATCGCTCCCAAAGCTAGATTAAAGGATTGACCTGAGCAATGGCAGACCCAACCAATCACAATCAAGCGGGAGAAGTAGCTCCCAGCACTGTTGACCAGCAAGCTCCCAGTGTAGCTGAAGAACACGCTCCTAGTACAGACTCACCCGAAGCCACAGATATTCCTACTGCCAACGCGCCAGATCCTAAAGCCGCAAACCCCGAAGATAATCCCAATGCTGCCAAACCAGCTGCTGCATCACCCAAGCGAGAAAAACCCGCCGCCGCAGCTAAAGCCGCAAAAGCAGAAAAACCCGCCGAGGACGACGCAGAAGAAAAACCCGCCGCCGCTAAAGCCCCTAAAAAGGAAAAAGCCCCAGCTGTTGAAAATAAGCCATTTGTAGAGTTCATTGAGCAAGACTACTTGCCAGCTTTACAAAAAGCGATCGCTCAAAAAGGTGTGAAAGATTTACAGGTGTCTTTTGCCAAGCAGAAGATGCCAATCACTGGCTTTGAATCCGCCGAAGAATGCTGGCAAATTATTGGCAGTTGGTCAGAAATTGGTAAGCGTCAGTTTAACCTGTACTTCCCCGATGAAGATATTCAAGGAAAAAAGGGATTTTCTTGTAATGAAGGCAAAAAACCTAGCACTCTTGAGTCATTCTTAATCGATGAGCGCAAAATTACCCTCGATTTGTTGGTATATGGCTTAGTTCAGCGCTTGGACGGTCAAAAGTGGTTAGGTAGAAATTAGTTATTAGTTATTAGTCATTAGTCATTGGTCATTGGTCATTGGTCATTGGTCATTGGTCATTGGTTTTTAACAAATGACAAATGACAAAGGACAAAGGACAAATGACTAATAACAATTAAAGCTCGTGGAAATGGTAGGTAACGGCTCCAGTATCGGGGTCGTTATCAATTTTTACATAACCTGATTTGTACATCTCTTTGAGAGTAGCTTCCACTTCAGCAAAGCTGCCTCCCGTGAATTTTACGCCTTGAGTGACAGTTAAAATACCACCCTTGTTTTCCGCCGCTTCAATCAGTTTCACCATCAGTTGGTTGCCTGTTGGTTGATGGACTTGAGAAGCAACGACTGCTTGATTCAACGGTACACCAAAGGGAGATACACCCGCTTTTAATCTCAAGTTATGTTCGTATTCGTCTACCATGTTGGGGATAAAGAATAAATCCACGAACTGCCCTACACCAAATACACCACCAGTCAACAGCCATAACAAACCAGTTCCGATCTTGCCATTGTAGAAACGCTGCAATCCTCCTACCCCGATAAATCCGACTGCACATAAGATATAAGAGACAAGAAGTCGGTCTTTATGCTGCTGATTGTTTTCAAGATTCATCTTGTTTTCAACCTTTTGGATTTACTCTTGTTGTTTAAAATGTTTTTGTGGGACTGTTTTTTATACTAAGTGCTAATCGCTAGACTTACATCTTGTACCAGTTGCTTTCTAACAACTTTCGTAATAGACACTGCTGTTCTGATTTGAAGTTGTGGGCATTGTCTAATCTAGAATTATTGAAAAAGGTGCAAAAAATAACTAAAGCACTTAGACTTTCCAGTAATTATGCTACTCATGGATTGTTAATTTTAAGCTCTCTAATGTATTAATAGAACCCCATAAATTTATTGTAGTAACAACCACAGAAAATTACTGAAATAGTAGTGCTTTGAAAATCAAGAGGTAAGTGCTACTCCACTTAAACGAGATAATGGTGCTTGCTAAACTATATTTATTTGACTACCAATCCGCGATTTTTGATTCCGCAAATATTGAATGATTGTTGCAACTCTTAATGTTTTGCTTAGAAATTTCTCACCCGCACCTTGGTAGACTGAACTTTATACAATTTGATTACTGTGGGCTGTTACGGTTTGCCAGAGTATTTCTGGTGAGGCAGTCCGGTCTTTTCCCAAAGGGAGAGACTAGCGCCAACGGGGTTTCCCCATAAGGAACTGCCGTTACCGTGGCGGTAGAGACGTAGGAACGTCACCCGAAAGGTCTACTTAAGATAATAAAGACGAAAGAGAAATCAAGACATGGTAGATTCCCTCAAAAAACCAGGCTTTGAAGAAATCCGGCCAGGGATTAAAGTCCCGGCAAAAGAAACCCTGTTAACACCTCGGTTTTATACTACCGATTTTGATGAAATGGCCCGGATGGATATCTCCGTCAATGAAGACGAGTTACAAGCCATTCTGGAAGAGTTCCGAACTGACTACAACCGCCACCACTTTGTTCGGGATGCCGAGTTTGAACAATCCTGGGATCATATTGACGGGGAAACTCGCCGATTGTTCGTTGAATTTCTAGAACGTTCTTGTACAGCAGAGTTCTCCGGCTTTTTGCTGTATAAGGAACTTGGCCGTCGCTTGAAAGGAAAAAGCCCTGTTTTGGCAGAGTGTTTTAACCTGATGTCACGGGATGAAGCGCGTCACGCTGGCTTTTTGAACAAAGCTTTGTCGGATTTTAATCTGTCCCTAGATTTAGGGTTTTTGACTAAGAGTCGCAGTTATACCTTCTTTAAACCGAAATTCATCTTCTACGCTACTTATCTTTCTGAGAAGATCGGTTATTGGCGCTACATCACCATTTATCGCCATTTAGAAGCACATCCCGAAGACCGGGTTTATCCAATCTTCCGGTTCTTTGAGAACTGGTGTCAGGATGAAAACCGTCACGGTGATTTCTTTGATGCGGTGATGAAATCTCAGCCACAAATGTTGAATGATTGGAAAGCACGGCTGTGGAGTCGGTTCTTCCTGTTGTCGGTGTTTGCGACAATGTATCTCAATGACATCCAACGCAAGGACTTTTATGCCACCCTTGGATTAGATGCACGAGAATACGATATCCATGTAATTAAGAAGACCAACGAAAATGCAGGTCGGGTATTCCCACTGATGCTGGATGTAGAGAATCCAGAGTTTTATGAGCGGTTGGATGTTTGTATAAGCAATAATCAGAAGTTGGGTGCGATCGCTAACTCCAACACTCCCAAATTCTTGCAATTCTTCCAAAAACTGCCGCTTTACATCTCCAACGGCTGGCAGTTATTGCGGCTGTACCTGATGAAACCGATTGATACTGTTTCTGCTCAAGGGGCAGTTCGTTAACTCATAACAGATTTGCGAAAGCTTTGGTGGTTCTGCTATTGCAGAGCCACTTTTTTTGTCCTTTTTCAAGCCAATGATTACCAATATGTCAACCAATTAGTAGTGCGATCGCTAATTTGTTAGCAGGCAAAAATCGGAGATAGTTGCTTAGGTGTAGTTTTGTAGTAGATATCTTGAGTTAAGCTGATCTCTCCATTCTAATTAAGTCTGGAGTCAATGTTTGATGCTTGGCTGCTTCTACCTCGTAACATCTGAGAATCAGTGATGTCAGCTTATCTAAATCACTGACAGAGGAAATAATTACTTTTGATGCGGCATCTCCCAAAGAAGCTGTTACTTCCTGCACTTCAAAGTTTGAAGCTAGCGACTTTACTTCATCTACACTTAGTCGAGTAACAAAACTTTTTTTCTGCGAAGATAGATACAGCCGCAGAAACCACCAAGTACTTTTGCCAACAAGATTGATACCAAAGTATGAAACAGTATCTTTGTATTGGAGTTGATAATTGTAACTCGTTGAGGTTTGCGTAATTGCTTTAATTTTTTCAAAAGCTTCGATTTCTTCAGCAGTTGTTACTACTTTTGATTCTTGAGGATCTGGTTGTATATCCCCTGCTTCAATATCTATGTCTATTGGAGGTTCAACAGGCTGATCTATTACTGGAGTAAGTGAGCGAGTCATTAACTCTACTAAACTTCCCTGAATCGACTTTTTAACAATTGGTTTGAATTTATCAATAATTTTACCAGTAATTCGACCTTTAATTTCATAACTAGGAGCAACTGTACCAAGTTCAGTCACTAAAAAGCGAACAAATTCTTCAGAAGGAGAACGTAAAAGATTTCCTAGAAGTTGAGTCATGCCTTTTACATAAACCATTTCCTCAGCATGGTTGGTAATAGCTGTAACCTCAAAATTATCACGGTGAAAGAATTTGAGGTTATCAATATCTTTAGTATCATATTCCAGGATGTTAAAAGTAAAAAATGGCTCCTTGTCCATGACATTTGTTTCACGCAAGTCTGTAAAAAAACGGTATTCAATACCGTTGGTGACGATAGCTACTTTTGTTGTCGAAAGTGCATTAAAATATCTGCTCAATTGTCCATCATGTGCCTCAGCTTTTTGACCACGGGCTTTTGCTTCTACGAGCATAACTTTAGTACCGTTAATAGCTAAGGCGTAATCTACCTTTTCAAACTGCCCTGCTTTTTTGATAGCAAAATCTGCCACGTATTCCGGTATTACTTCACTAGGATCGTAGACATCGTAGCCAAGAACACTCAAAAAAGGAACAATCAGTGCCATCTTGGTAGATTCTTCACCAACAACTTGGTCAGCCCGCTTACGGACTTGTTCAGATAGCTTGGTAATATCTTCAGTAAATGCCATATTGCTTGCTCCTGGTAGATTAGTAAGTATTGATACGTCTTTTTTGTAAAATAAGAGTGATTGTAAAGTGACGTAGTACGTTTGAATTGAAAGTGTTAGTGCGATCGCCTTTTTTATCACTCCTATAAAAGTATTCCCAAATAAGTACCAGCCTGTAACACTCATGACTTGTTCACAGGTGCAATGGCATCAGTAATGAATAAGAATAAATCAGAATGATTTTTTATGAAGCTTCAGCCTATAGCGATTCTCAAAAAAATGCTCAAGCTATAAAGCCCACGGATGAATTCGTGGGCTTTTTAATACAAGTTAACTTGCCCTTGCTGCTTTGTTTCCATTGTGGTTGCCATTTTTGCTGCCGTTACCGTTCGCACTGGCAATAAATGACGGTTGCTCTAAATTAGAAACAGGTGATTCGCCTCGCAGTCCCTTGCGGCGCTGGTTTTTTGGAACACCTCCCGCCATACCATACTCCACACTACTTTTACCATACTGAGTGGCAACTCCCAAGAGCATGTGCTCTGCCATATCTGCCAACTCGCGCTCTGTTTGGAGCATTTCATGGTACAACTTATCCAGGTTGGAAAGAGCAGTGTTATATAGATTTTCTCTAGTTCGCATTGTCTCAATTAGGGTTGAGAAGGACGGTAGGGTAAGTCCATTGCCTAGATTTAAATTCGGATCGATTGAGTTGATGCTAGCAGCACGACGCACTGCTTTTTCTAACACCTGAGAGGTTCTTTTTCTCCGAGCCATGATATGAACCTTGCAATCCAGTACGGTTAATATTCTTTACTTTAAAAAACTTCCGTATCGATCGGCTTGAGAAAACTCCAGCAATTCTCTAATGCTTTTTGTTACATAGCAATGTCGTAATTAATGCGCGATATACCGAAATGAGAAAGCAATCAAGCTTTTGAGAAAGCAATATGTCTTTTTGCTTGCTAAATCTACCGAAATGAGAAAGCAATCAAGCATTTTGAGAAAGCAATATGCCTTTTTGCTTGCTGAATCTACTGAAATGAATGCGCGATATACCGAAATGAGAAAGCAATCAAGCATTTTGAGAAAGCAATATGCCTTTTTGCTTGCTGAATCTACCGAAATGAGAAAGCAATATGCCTTTTTGCTTATTAAAATCGACTCAATCGGGTATCAATACTTTTCGGATAAACCCAACAATCTCTCTTTTGGTCTAGGGGATGGGTTCCTCTTGCTTCCTAAACTGAAACCGTACATGAAACTTTCGCTTCACACAGTTACTCATATTTTGCTGCTTTGAAATGGAAATCTTTGCTCTTTCTTCTTTGCAAGACGCGCAATGGGCAGACCAAAATATTGCTGAGTCAATAAATTTTACTTTTTACTCAGCAATATTTTGGTGAGAAAGGTTTTCGTGAGTTTTTACGGATATAACAGAAGCCGACATTAGGATACACTGGCATTTGAATACACCGGAAGTTCATCAGCGACTTAGTTTGTCGCTTCTGGTGACTTCCTTCCTAGTATCTTATTGCTTTTGGCTGTATGAAACTTACTCCAATCTACGGTAAGTCTCCCTGAAGAAGGTTTTTAGCATCTAAAACGACTACCACTGTTTTGAGGCTATAGCCTTAGAATATTTACAAGCTTTACTTACGAATTAGCTCTGTCTAGATAAAAGTACCATTTTTACTGTGTAAGCTGACATTCTACCTGTTTCATCCAGATTTGTGTAGCTTATTAACAAATCAACGGATTCATTAATATTAAGCCTGCTTTACTATTTAGTTTCTTAGCCCGACCTATTAGACAGCTAGAGTGTTCATTTCACTTTGTTCAATAGCTTTTAGCCCTTATCGCTCCCATGCTGACCCATCACCGCAAGCCCGTGTGCTTATCACTTATTTCCACTGACCTACCGATCTGGTCTGTTGTCGAAACTGCCGCGACATTGTATCAAAAAGATACCGATCGATTTCATTTACTGATGACCGCACCGCCTTTAATTAGCTGCGAAGTAGAGAGTGTCATCAGTCCAGAAGACACACTTCCTCAAAGCAAGAGCAAAGCTTACGCCCCTAACAGTCCCAGAATATTGTGGCTGGAGATTTCCCCTTACCGAGTCATCATGACTATGCAAGGTAATGCTCAAGTGAGTTATCGTCACTTTTGGGAACAGGGTGTTTATGGCATTAGTCGCTATTGGTTGCCAACTGAGTCATTGCAACCTAACGATCCGATTCGTTTACGAAATTTTACTCGTAGCCTAACTCTCAACGGACATCCTTTACCAGAGAATTTGCGGCTGGAATATGAATTGTGGGCAGAAAAAGTCCAATTAGGATACTACATACTGAATTTGGAAATTAAACATTAATAGTCGTGGGCAGTAGGGAGTAGGGAGTAGGGAAAAGTTTTTACAATACCCAATGCCCAATGCCCCATGCCCAATACTTCGACTTCGCTCAGTACAAGTGCCCAATGCCCAATCCCTAATAACTGGGTTGGTTTCCTGGTTTCCATTTAATATTGCAACCAACACTCGGCTTTTGCTCGCTCGTAACAGGTTTACCCGCTAGCACTGCTTCAATGGCTGCGCGTAAATCTGCACCTGTTACAGGTTTACCGTTACTGGGGCGGCTATCATCTAATTGTCCCCGATAAACAAGTTGGCGTTGGTCATCAAATACAAAAAAATCTGGTGTGCAAGCTGCTGTGTAAGCCTTCGCCGTTTCTTGGCTCTCGTCGTAGCATAAAGTAAAATTAAACCCTTGTTCTGTTGCAAATGCTTGTAACGACTCTGGCGCATCATCTGGGTAATTTTTTGCATCGTTAGCACTAATAGCAACGATCGCTAAATCACTTGTAAAATAATCTCTTCCTAACTGCACTAATTCTTGTTGGACGTGTTTTACAAACGGGCAATGCCGACAAATAAACATTACCAATAGTGCTTTTTTATCTGCAAAGGTAGAAAGTGAAGTTGCCTTTCCAGATACTACTTCCGGTAGATTAAAATCTGGCGCTTTAGTGCCTAGCGGCAACATAGTTGAAGTAACTAAAGCCATAGTTCACCCAATATTTTTACGCTGATAACTAACGGTTTTTGTTATCAGTATATTTTCACTCTAGCACTAAGTTTTCCATAAAATAAGAGACGGTAAATTTACCGTCTCTTGCATTTTTTGAGAGTTATGTTAAATAAATTAGTTTTTACAGATTTGCCAAAACACCAACAATACCGTGTCCTGTGAATACTTCTAATGCTATCAGAGAGACAAAACCAATCATTGCTAAACGACCGTTGAGCATTTCTGCATAAGGAGTGAAACCAGTGCGATCGCCTTGTTCATCTATATATACTTTTGGCTCGATCGCAAAGTTGTTCAGTTTTCCTTGGTCATCAATAATAGCAGTGCTTGTACGCATGGGTTTTTACCTGTCTTCTGTTTATGTAAATAACTGTAACAAATTTATTAAAATTTGTAAAGTATCTTCATCTAATCGAGTAGAAGTCCAAGCCAGAGAAGAGATATGATGATGAATCGAGTTCAAAGCCATGTCTAAGTACTCTGTCTAAGCAATCCCAGTCACCAACAGCTAATGCATCGATTTCGAGTAGAGGTTATTGCCAAAACACCAAACCCGCAGCAGGTGATTTATGCCGCGATGCACCAGGATTATACTGATGGGTTTGTGTTTGATGAGCGCGACTCCTGGCCTTCTGAGTCACAAAGCGGCGAAGTTATTGTTAAGCGGCTTTTAGCAGGTGAGAGGGGACACTATGGGCCTTTAGAGCATCCCCAAATTGTTTTCAACTGTGGCTACTTTCCCCACAGTGTGATGCAGCAGGCGCGGACTCATCGCGTTTCTGTATCATTTGATGTACAATCTTTTAGGTACACAGGCAACCAATTTATTGATGTAGTAGAAGGAAAGAAAGACATAGAAGATGTTTTTTATCTACGTCCCGTAGGTTATTACACTGATAGACAAGGCAAAAAGTATTACTATTCACCAGAACAACGAACAGCAGATTTAGAGTGGTGTCTAGAAGCAGCTAAACGATATAAAGCTGATTTTGAGGGTGGAATGTCTGAAGAACACGCCAGAGGTAAAGTACCTTTTGACTATCGCCAGCATTTTGTAGTTAGTTTCAATTTAAGGTCTTTCTTGCATTTTTGTGACCTGAGAAATAAGAAAGATGCTCAATTGGAAATTCAAAAGTTGTGTGAACTGATGTGGCCTCATTTTGAAGATTGGGCACCTGCGATCGCACAATGGTATGAAAAGCAGCGTCTAGGTAAAGCCAGGTTAGCACCTTAGATAATGCCTAAAAGTTGACACAATTTACGGTAGGATAAGGCGAAGCGATTATCCTCAGATTTACTGGGTTTGATTTAGGGCGATCGCATCTATTTTTTTGATGAACAAAGCTGTCGATATTAGTACTAAAAAATTAATCAGCCTTGCACCAAATAATTGGGCAAAATGGGTGACAGGAATTCTCGACATTGTTACAGGCGAAATCTTAAATACAGAATTCCAATGGATTAGCCGACAAAGCGATGTTGTAATTCCGGCTGAAAGTCCCCAATACGGAAAATTTCTCATCCTCAATGAGTTACAATTACGCTACACATCAGAAATGCCGCGTCGGATGCGTGCTTATGCGGCTCTTGCGGAAGAGAAATATAAACTACAAACCTACCCTGTACTGATTAACATTCTCAAAATCAGCAACAGCGAAATATCTACAAGCTTTGCATCCAATTTTATCGGCTTAAGAGCAATTCAAGATTACCGCGTAATCAATCTCTGGGAAGTTGACGTAAATATTGCTTTTGAGACACCGTTACCTTCACTGCTTCCCTTTGTACCAATTCTCAAAGGCGGAGAAAACGAGTCTACAATTAGGGAAGCATTGCGAATGTTGCGTGCTGACGAGCAATTAAATCAACTTGAGACAGTTCTGGCATTTTTTGCAACCTTTGTATTAGAAAGTACTTTAGTTCAGGAAATCATGAGGTGGGATATGACAGTCTTAAGAGAGTCACCTTGGTATCAAGAAATTTTACGTGAGGGACAAGCACGAGGAGAAGCACTAGGACGAGTAGAAGGAGAAGCACGAGGAGAAGTACGTGGAATAATCTCTAGCATCGAAACAAGTTTAGAGGCGAAATTTGGTAGCGATGGTTTGGAGTTGATGTCGCAAATTTCACAAATTTCTGATTTAGAGCAATTGAAAGAGATTTTACGCAGAATTGTTGTAGCAAATACAATTCAAGAGTTACGGAATGTTTTGTAGGATAAAGCGATCGCACCAACTCCTGCCTGAGAGCTAGAATATGATGAAAGTTTAGACTATCTCATATAGACTTTTGTAGGACGATGGATATTCAAAAAGTTCTACGTGATCGACGAATTATTTCCTCCGATCCAGATATTATGAGTGGTATTCATGTATTTGTTGGAACACGGGTTCCATTGCAGACTTTTTTCGACTATCTAGAAGGTGAATCAGGTTTAACCGAATTCTTAGAAGATTTTCCACATTTGCAAACTCAGGTGTTGCAAATTTTGGAGGTGATTGCAAAAGCAATTCTGAATCAGGAGCAAATTATTTATGCTGATTCTGCTGGATGAAAATCTCCTGAGTAAGAATTTGAAGAAGCCGTTTATAGATGCAGGACATTCAGTGCAAAATGTAGAAGATATAGGTTAGCGTGGTGTCAAAGACAAGGAACTTTTGGCTTTAGTAGATAGACAATAGCCTGTCTTAATTCAAATAAGTACTATTACTGAGACTATCTTAAAAATTATAGTTTTATAATAGCCTCGTTGTACAAATAATTGCTATGCTGTCCGACCAAGATATAGAAATATTACTTAATAAAGAGATTGTTATTTATCCATATAGACCAGAGAAAGATTTAACACCTGTTGGCTATAATCTTAACCCAAGTGATTTTGTGTTTTCTATAACGCATAAATGTTTAATTAAAACAACTTATAATTTAGAAGGTAATAAAGTATTTAAGATTAAAAGACATGATACTGTTCTGATATTGACACAAGAAGCAGTATGGGTTTCACAAAAAATAGGAGGTACTTTTCATTCAAAAGTAGGTGTGGTTTCACTTGGTTTTGGTCATATCTCTACCACACTTGATCCAGGATGGGCAGGCCCATTATTAATTTCGTTAAATAATCCCACAGATATCGAATTAGAATTGCCAGCAGAAAAATCTTTTGTGACTTTAATATTCTATAAAGTTAGAAAGCCAGCTTTGCGAAACCATGATAATTCACCTAGTAGAGTGGATTTAATTGAACCAATATCTAAGCAAGTTTCTTTTAACCGCTCTAACAATAAAAGCAAATATTTTAATTTTCCTAATACAAAAGATACTCAATTAGAACAAAATCAAGCGCAATTTATTGTAGCATCGCATAAAATAATTGCAGATCCTTTAGCTTATAATGAATTTAAGGAAAAATTTAAAGAGCTATCTAAAAATTCTAATCGTTATATTTTAAAAGGATTAAAAATAAATGCAAGAAAAGAGTTTTTAAATTCAATCTTTTTCTGGATGTTAACAGTATTTGAAGTAGTTTTATGCTTAATTTTATTATTAAAGCTTACTTCGGGATTATTTCTTCTTGTTTACCCGCTTAATCTAACTATTAACCTAATTGATACAAATGGTTTTTTTGCGATAATAGCTATTCTAATTTCATGCTTACAGCTAACTGTTAATATGAAACAAAAATAGATAAAATGTTTTTTAATATGGCGTAAATAAATATAATATATATTTATTTATGCAGCATATTTTGCAAAGTATCGCTCAAAATAATCATGGCCCAAACTTATGGACAATATACTAAAAGTTAAACTGCTTGGAGACAAAGCTCGGTTACCAGAATATGCTCACGAAGGAGATGCTGGCTTAGATTTATTCTCTACAGTAGAAACTGTTATACAACCTGGAGAAAGTTCTTTAATTCCTGTTGGTATTATAATTCAATTACCATCTAGGACAGAGGCACAAATTAGACCTCGTAGTGGTCTTGCTTTAAAACATCAAATAACTGTTTTGAACTCCCCAGGAACTATAGATGAAGGCTACCGAGGAGAAATTGGAGTAATTTTAATTAATCATGGTAAACTACCATTTACTATAGAAATAGGTATGAGAATAGCACAGATGGTTATCAAACCAGTTTTATCAGTTTCCATTAAAGCTATTGAAGAACTAGATATAACTTCTAGAGGTTCGGGAGGATTTGGATCAACAGGAACGTGAATTAAATTGAGTTATTTAGAAATATTCAGTTATACCTTTGCCAATGTAACAATTTCTAGCTGATCCTGATATTTACCCTGTCTTGCTTCATAACTAATAGCGCAGGGTTCGCCTTCTAAAAATAGCAATTGCACCACTCCTTCATTAGCGTAAATCCGACAGTCTGCGCTAGAAGAATTGGAAAATTCTAAAGTTAAATGACCTCGCCATGCAGCCTCAACAGGCGTTAGATTTGCTATTATCCCACAACGTGCATACGTAGATTTTCCAATACAAATTACAGTAATATTCTCAGGAACCTCTAGTTTTTCTAGAGCAACCCCAAGTCCATAGGAATGAGCAGGTAAAATAAAATAACTGCCATTAGCATCGGTATGCAGTGCTGTTGGCTCCAGATTTTGAGGATTAAAGTTTTTGGGATCGACCACAGTTCCGGGAATGTGACGAAAAATACGGAACTCAGCCGGAGAAAGGCGTATATCATAGCCATAAGAAGATAAACCGTAGCTAATTACAGGTTGAACCGCTACAGATTCATCTTTTTGCACTTTTCGGATTAAACTTGGCTCAAAGGGCGAAATTAGACCCTGTTGAGCCATTTCAGTAATCCAGATATCGTTTTTAATCACAACTTCACAGCTAATTCAAACCGAATTACTAGGATATCCTGAATTGAGTATTTTGTTTAAGGTCGATAACTCCGACGGATTTCTGTAATTTGATCTGCTACATCTAAGAGGGATTTCGGCATCTCTGGCCCTGTGAGAATGATATCGACGTGGGGAGGGCGTTTTGCCAAAAACGCTAAAACTTCCGTTTCAGGAATTAAACCAAAGTTAATCGCTAAACTTAACTCATCTAACACTACGAGAGAATACTTACTCTGACACACAACTTGTTGTGTATACTGCCACAGCTTTTGTAAGGCTTGATTTTCTGTATCGTCTAAATGTGGTGTATCGATACAACGAGGCAAATCACAGCGAATCCAATCTAAATTTTGTCCTAATTGTATAGGTCGATCTTGTCCTTGGCGGATACCTCCTTTAAGAAACTGTACTATTAATACTGGCGTTCCTTGTCCAGCTATTCTCAGTGATTGAGCCATCACACTTGTGAAAAAGTTACGATGTGAGCTAGTGAAAACTTGCACTAGACCTTCAACTGGATATGGTAGAGTTAGGGTTGAATTGATACTTTGAGTTTCTAGCTGGGCAACCATAAAGTTAAGTTCAAAAAAATACAATAAGTAAAGGGTTATTACTGGCGGTAAAACTGACAAATTTGCCTGTATAATCAATCTGTTTTTCACAGGTGTGGTGAATTTGGCAAATTGCATTCTTAGTCAACACTAGGTTTGTATTGAAGTCAAGAGTTCTGCTTGATTTACAGCAGATTTCAGGTAAATGAAGTACATAGACAAAACCCGAAAGCCTGTAGAGACTTTGCATATAACGTCTCTAGATGTAGTTTGTAAAACCGCTAACTGCTGTAAGTTTTCGTCTTTTCTCTGTAATGAGTTGTAAAAATGAAAACATAAAATCTCTAGTTCCAATTATTTAAAAAAGCTAGGCACAACGCCTAAAAATCGCTAAATGTTAAATTTGTCGGTTGTTTGGGCAAAACAGACTTAGCTAGTAGTGAATTTGACAGGATGAGGAGTAAATCGTTGTGAGATTGGTGATTCTGGGAGGTTCAGGATCGGGAAAAAGCACTCAAGCACAAAGGCTTTGCAGATACTTTGATATTCCTCTGATTTCCACAGGTGAGATTTTACGAGAAGCAATATCTGGCAATCAGCCCCTGCCGGAATTTCGATGGTTGGAAACCGATCCCCGGACTTCTCTTTCGGTTTACGCTAGCTTGAGTGAACTTGGCTACCACGCACGGCCCTACATGCAAAAAGGGGAGTTAGTTCCAGACGAAACGATCGTTGAATTGATCCGAATTCGCCTCAGACAACCAGATATTAATTGCGATTGGGTGTTAGAAGGCTATCCTCGTACTGCCTTCCAAGCTGAAGAATTAGATTTTTTATTGGATGATTTAGGGCAAAAGCTAGATTGGGCAATTTATCTCCAAGTCCCGGAAGCAGTTATGGTTAGTCGATCCTTGGGGCGATCGCTACCAGATGACCAACCAGAAATCGTCCAGCGCCGTGTAGAATTATTCTACGATCGCACCATTCCCATCCTAGAATATTACGATCGTCGTCGCTGTTTATTGACTATCAACGGCGACCAATCACCAGAGATGGTGCAGCAAAATATTTTGACTCTGCTTTCAGTTCCTTAAAAAAGAAGCAGGGAGCAGGGAGCAAGGGGCAGGGGGCAGGGAGATGAGGGAGACAAGGGAGACAAGGAGATAATTCAAAATTCAAAATTAAAGACATTTCAGACGGGGATTTAAACCCCGACTGAAACTGGTGCTACATATAATAGATGTAGGGGTCTTAAACCCTTGAACTTACGATAAATAAAACTCCTAACTCTTAACTCTTAACTTCTAACTCTTGACTCAGCACGGGCTAAACGCCCCGCTATCGCTAACAGCACGGGCTAAACCTTAGCTTTCCGCTAACAGCACTTCTAACGCCCAATGCCGCAAAAATGATGATTTACAACACTAAGGTAATCTTAAGGCAGTATTGTAAAACTTGAGGCAATTCCAATGGCTTGGCAGCGTCCTGATGGTCGGATTCCCTACGAACTACGTCCGATTAGCTTTCACCCCAGTTTCACCCGCTTTGCCCCCGGTTCTGTTCTCGCAAGATGCGGTGATACTCAGGTACTTTGTACCGTTAGCTTTAATAAGGGAGTTCCGAAGTTTCTCGAAGGAACTGGCAAAGGCTGGTTAACTGCTGAGTACCGAATGCTACCATCTGCTACCCAAAAACGCCAAGAAAGGGAATTATTGAAATTATCTGGACGGACGCAAGAAATTCAACGTCTAATTGGACGTAGCTTACGCGCCGCAGTGGATTTTGAGGCACTGGGAGAACGCACGCTGACTGTAGATGCTGATGTGTTGCAAGCAGATGCCGGAACTCGGACAACAGCTATTACAGGCTCGTTTGTGGCGTTGGCTCATGCAGTTTCTAAATTGTTGCAAGAAGGTGTGTTGGAGCGATCGCCTTTGTGTGGACAGGTAGCGGCAGTTTCCGTAGGATTACTGGAGAAAGAGGCATTTTTGGATCTAAATTATATCGAAGATGTGGCTGCAACAGTAGATTTTAATGTGGTGATGAATCAACATCTGGGAATCATTGAAGTCCAAGGAACAGCCGAAGAAGGCAGCTTTAGCCGCACTCAGTTGGATCGACTGCTAGATGTCGCCCAAAAAGGAATTCAGGAATTGTTAATCGCCCAACGTGAAGCCATCCCTGGCTGGGAAAAGTTGTTTGCGATCGATTAGTTTTATTAATTTTTAATAAGAATTAATAAATGTATGCTTTGTGGCGTGAATCAACAAAGTATCAAGTAACTGGATGTAAATAAAAATAATCATCACAGTGGTTAGTAGTTGGTACGACTCACTACTGACAACTTACGGTAAAAGGTGATAAGGAGGGTCTATATTTTCCAGTCTACTTAATCCACGATGTTAAATGTTTCAAAAGTTAAAAAGGGGGATTGTAATAAGTTCGGTATTGTATTGCCAGAAGCCAGCAATATGATGATGAAGCCATGAACAAAACTGTTGAAGTTCTACCGGATCAGCCGGCGCTGGTTGCACGAGCGCTAGAATTAATTCTGTCCAAGTTAGAAACTGCCATTAAGCAGCGGGGGCAGTTTACTATCGCCTTATCTGGCGGCAGTACACCTAAACCGTTATACGAAGCGATCGCTACTCAAAAACTGCCTTGGGATAAAATTCATATATTCTGGGGAGATGAGCGTTACGTACCACCAGATCGCCCCGATAGCAATGAACTGATGGCACGTCGTGCGTGGCTAGATCGTGTTGACATCCCAGCGGCTAACATTCACCCCGTACCAACTTTAGAAGCCAATCCAGAACTGGCTGCTGCCAAATATGAACAACATCTCAAAGAATTTTTCCATTCTTCTGGGGTCGAGTTTCCCCCCTTGGATGTAGTATTACTAGGAATGGGTGATGATGCACATACTGCATCTTTGTTTCCCCATACAGAGGCTTTGAAAGTACGCGATCGCCTTGTGACTGTGGGTAATAAAGACGGAAACCCCAGGATAAGTTTCACATACCCCTTCATCAACTCTGCTCGTAGCGTGATTTTTCTGGTTGCTGGTGCTAATAAACGACCAGCTTTAGCGCAAGTTTTTGCACCTGTAGCCGATGACTTCACTTACCCATCCCGTTTAATTCAGCCCCAAGGAGAACTTTGGTGGCTGCTGGATGCGGCAGCAGGTTTGGAACTTCAACATTGAACAATGGGGCATTGGGAATTGGGCATTGGGAATTGGGCATTGGGCATTGGGCATTGGGAGTACTAAGTAATGAGTAATGAGTAATGAGTAATGAGTAAGAGTTATTCTCCCCCTGCTCCCTGCTCCCCTGCTCCCTGCTCCCTGCTCCCTGCTCCCTGCCCCTCTGCTCCCCTGCTCCCCTGCCCCTCTGCTTCCCTTCCCCGTGTAAGAGTGTCCAATTTATTGTTCCATTAGCAGTAATTGCTAGAATCTAAAGCTAGGGCCGCCCTCTGCTTGCCAGTCCTAACTATATTTATGATGATCTTGAACAAAGGCTAAATATCGATGATCGTCTGCCCTAATTGCAATCATCCCAACCCTGACGGCGCTGTCCAATGTGAAGCTTGTTATACACCATTACCTGCGACTACTAATTGTCCCAGTTGTGGGGCAACTGTGCAGGCAGATGCTGCATTCTGCGGTCAATGTGGTTATAACCTTCACTCCGCAGGTGTTCCACACGTTCATCCCGCAGTAGCTACAACAGTTACTCCCGATATTCCCGTGGAAGTGCCAGCGTTAGTTCCACCCGATCCACTGTTAGAACTTTTACAACCAGATGCTTTGGGAATGAGTAAATCTACTAACTCCCATCCTCCGGAATCATCTTTACCACCAACAGAGATGGCAGTTCCCCCAGAACCTGTGCCACAGATACCTGTTGCAGAAAGCAGTCCTCCAGAACCTGTGTCAACCGTTGTAGCTCAACCTGTAGTCTCTGGACAAAGTAGTATTCCGACTCCACCACCTGTGGAGCCAGCACCAGTCTCCCAAGCCGAAGTATCCCCGCCAGCAGCACCAGCACCAACTGCTGCCAGAACGCAATTGCAGCAGGTTACAGCGCGGTTACTCCACATTCAAAGCGATCGCTTAATTGAATTGCCGCAAAATTTCTCTGTGATTCATATCGGCAAGCCTAATGACCGGATTCCTCCAGATATAGATGTTTCAGGGTTTCCCAATTCCGAAATTGTCTCGCGGATTCATGCAGATATTCGTGTCGAGGGAGATGCTCATTATGTAGAGGATGTAGGAAGTTCTAATGGCACTTACATTAACAATTTGCCACTTTTACCAGGGAACCGTCATCGCTTGCGACCAGGCGATCGCATCAGCTTGGGTAAAGGAGACTTAATGACATTCCTGTTTCAACTTGCTTAACTGATTATCACTCAATTGTGACATCGGTCTAAGTATTTTCTGCCCATCCTCCGGCATCCATTTTGGAGGATAAACACTTGAATCGTATCATACAAGCGACGGATGGCTATGTTGTTTTTGATAGCGCCATAGTTTACAGCCGTCGCTTTGAAGTGCGAATTGTTGCATTCCTCAGCAACCCTAATACCTCAATAATTACATTAGGATAGATGAAAATATACTGTCAAGATTAAATTGAAGGAATAATCTATAATCTAAAATCCAAAATTGAATGCCCCACGAATTAATCGGGGGATAATCTTAATTCCAAAATCTAAAATCTAAAATCTAAAATCTAAAATCTAAAATTGAGTAACCTATGAGGAAATCAAACAAAAATTTTGAACCCTTGCTGACTAAAGAAGCCCCGTTAGTTGTTGAGCGTATGGGGCTAACCTGGCTAGTTGGAGCAGCGATCGCAACTGCTTTGTTGTGGCAAGTACCAGGAGGAGATTATATCTTATACCCATTTACAATTCTGGCAACTTGGTTTCATGAAATGGGTCACGGTTTAATGGCACTGCTATTAGGGGGACAATTTCAGAAGTTGCAGATTTTTAGCAATGGTTCTGGTGTTGCAACTTATGGCATCCGGTCGTCATTGGGGCCAATTGGCCCAGCAATAATCGCCGCCGCCGGGCCAATGGGGCCGCCTCTTGCCGGTGCAGCTTTAATTCTGGCTTCCCGCAGTTTTACAGCAGCTACCCTCTGTTTGAAAATTTTAGGAAGTTTTTTGCTGTTGTCCGCATTAATTTGGGTACGTTCCTGGTTTGGATTAGTAGCAATTCCTTTACTGGGTTTAATAATCTTAGGTATCGCCCTAAAAGCCCCTCGCTGGGCACAAGGTTTTGTCATTCAATTTCTGGGCGTACAAGCTTGTGTAAGTACGTACCATCAACTTGATTATCTATTTAGTAGTTCTGCTGGCCCCCTTGGTGCTTCTGATACAGCGCAAATGCAGCGATATTTGCTTTTACCTTACTGGTTTTGGGGCGGGTTAATGGCGATCGCATCTCTGGTGATTTTAATCCAAAGTCTCCGCGTTGCTTATCGTTCTGAGTAATGATTAGACCGGAATCAAAGAAGAGTTTTCCTGACGAAGGTCTATTAAGCATTGGGAAAAAGAGATTCGTGCTTTTGATAAGGCAATCCAACAAGCGGGTAAAAGATGGGGACAATAAATATGCAGATTAGCGATCGCCCTCTTGCAATAACCAATTCAACCCTCAGTACCTTGATTGCTGAATTAGGTACAGAATGCCTGAAAGTACAAGCCTTAATTAACCAGTTACAGTTAACTCGTTTAACTGCGAACCAACAATCTGAAATTCTAGCAGAACTCCTAGCTGCTGCGGTTCATCTCTATAATCATAGTGACGAAGATTTTCAGACGCTAATTACTGAAGAAATGGAAAATTTGCCTGATGATGAGGATTAAAGAAGAATTCCGAAGTCAGGAGTCAGAATTAAGAGTTTTTATCAGTATAATAGCCTGGATATTGTTAAAAAATTCGCCGCTAATAACTCTTGCCTTCGCGGTTTGATACTCTAAACATGTCCACCCAACCCATAATTCAAAGCATATACACCGATGGTGCTTGCACCGGTAATCCTGGCCCTGGCGGTTGGGGTGTTGTCGTCTACTTCAGCGACGGCTCAATCCACGAAATGGGCGATGCATCCCCTCATACCACTAATAATAAAATGGAGATGCAAGCTGCGATCGCTGCCCTTCAATTTCTGCAAACATCTCAACAAGCCCAACCCATCACCCTTCATACCGATAGCGAATACCTGATTAACTGTGTTACCAAGTGGGTGAAAGGCTGGAAAAACAAAGGCTGGAAAAAGTCAGATGGTAAACCCGTCCAAAACCAAGACCTTTTAGAAACCTTAGATGAACTCAATACCCAACAAGTAAAATGGCAATACGTTCGAGGACATTCTGGTAACATAGGTAACGAACGTTGTGATGCGATCGCTCGCACTTATGCTAGTGGCAAAATCCCTTCGCTACAACAATTATCTTTCACAGATTTTCATAAATCTTTACCTACCAAAAATGACCTAAATGTAGCAAAAGTAGCTGATTATGAAAAAAACTCTCGAATAACTAACCAAAGTCCCCAACAAATCAGTACTTTTGCACCAGAAATAACCTTTATGGAACCATCAACTGGGCCAACTGCGGCCGTGACCGATGAAAAACCGCTAGAAATGAGGGTTTCGCAACTCCGCAGCTTGGTCGAAACTCTGCGTATAGCTGACGAAATTTCTGAAAAAGGCTACTTAATCACCAGTTCTGAGTTAGCAGACTTGATGGATGTCCACGCCAGTGCTGTCACCAGTCGTGGAGATCAATGGCGCTGGCGAAATTGGATAGTGTCACGGGTACGCCGTGAAGGAAATCAAATTCTCTGGGAATTGGAACGCGGGGATCAAGTAGGAAGTGAAGAGGAGTAGGGAGCAGGGAGTTAGGAGTTAGGAGTGAGGAGTGAGGAGTGAGGAGTTGAAAATTCATAACTCACAACTCACAACTCACAACTCACAACTCATAACTCACAACTCATAACTCATAACTCACAACTCACAACTCAGCACTATACTTGCGTCCTCGCCACTCGCGCGGGGTGCGGAATGCAGATAATAAGATTCGCAGCACAGCTAAGGGATCGGCCAAAGGGGAAAGCCAAAATAACCAGCTACCTTTAGCGTTTGTGCGATCGTAAGAAGGTGCGATCGCTATTAGCATCGCAAAGCGAATCACCAATAGGAATAAATTCAGTCCCAGCAGCAGGAGTGCGGGAGTGGGCGCAGATGAGAGAGTGGGAGAAATCAACAAAAAAGTCAGGACAATTAAAAAGGGTAGACCTTGAACAGATGCGAGTAGCCATAAATCTCCCCACAACTGAGAGCGAGAAGTTGCATCTTTAAGATCGAGACTCCGCCCCCATTCTTTCCACGTCTCCATCGCCCCTTCATACATCCTTACCTTTAATACCTTTGCGCCATCTAAAAAGCCGACCTTATAACCTTGAATAGCAATGTTGCGTGCCAACGTGACATCATCACAAAAAGAATTACTCGCACTGCTATAACCACCCACAGCAGCTAAAACGGAGCGACGACACAAAAAACACTGCCCATTTGCCATTACCCGTTCTGGTTGCTCTGTATTGATCCCCGCTGGATCAAATCGGTAAAGCAAAGTCATCAACAAAGCCGGTTGTAGCCAGCACTCTCCAGGATATTTGAGAATAAATTGGGGTGACAGAGAAACCAAATCGTAGCCCTGTGTTTCGGCCGTCTTTAACAACCCAGCAACTAAACCAGGATGCGGTTGGATATCAGCATCCAGCCCCAAGAACCACTGACTAGCCTCTGAACTATATAGAAAACCATTATGCAACGCCCAAGGACGCCCCACCCAACCAGAGGGTAAGGGATCATCTGTCATCAAGCGAAAGCGCGGATCTTTCTGCTGTGAGGCTTTGACTAAATCGGGGGTGCCATCACTCGATTTACTGTCTACAACCATAATTTCCCGAACTTCATAGCTTTGCTGACTTAAACCAGCCAACAGAGGGCTAATGCGAAGCGCCTCGTTCAGCGTGGGAACAACGATGCTAACCCTACCCAAAAGCTCAGGTGTCGGTTGTTGGGGTTCTATTGGAGGATGGCGTCTTGGCCCTTTTAACAGGCGCGAAAACAGAATCGCCGTTGCTGGTACTTGGATAAGTAGCAATAAAAGAGAGATAGCGTTTTCTACTATCAAAGCGTTGTCATTAGTCATTAGTCATTAGTCATTAGTCATTAGTCATTAGTCATTGGGCATTGGGCATTGAGAAGAGACAAGGTAGACAAGGAAGAGGGGGAAGACTTGGGAGAGATTTGTTCAATAATTCCCTCTTATCCCCTTGTCCCCCTTGTCCCCCCTGCTCCCCTACTCCCCTGCTCCCCTGCTCCCCTGCTCCCCTGCTCCTTCTGCCTCCCCACTCCCTAACTTCTAGACTTATTTCAAGGCAACTTCAACCTTTGCTACTGATACTTCTTTGGTTACTGGTTCAACAGTAACTTGAGCCGATGTGGTTGAACTCCTTGACCACAGCACCATAGCCGGAATTACACCTAGCAATAAGCCAAGTAACACAGGGATAAAGAATCCAGCGGCCAAACTGAGTCCAGCGGCGAATGCAAAGTTAGTTAAATAAACGACTAAAGGCAGATTTAGTTGCGATCGCTCTAATTGAATCGAGGTATTTCTCCACAATAATCCTGTCACACTCATAAACAGAGCGCTAGTACCAAACCAACCTATATAGTTCTGGTAAGGTGTTCCAAAGAAAGCTCCTGGTTGTTTCCAATACCAAAAGGGCAGAGAAGTTTGACTCATAGCCGGTTCAAGGGCAAAGTCCCAGCAAGTGAAGAGCAAAGCACCAACGGCGATCGCAGCAATATGGCGACCCCAACTGGGTTTTTGAGCCACTTTCAAACCAGTTCTCGCAATTAAGTAAGACGACAGCCCAACATAAAACCAAGATAAAGGAATTGTGAAAGGAACTAGCCCTCCAATTTTATAACCCAAGCCACTCAAGTAGCTATAATCGCCAAATGGAAACCCTGTACTAGTTCCCAGGAGTTCACTCCCCAAAGAGATAAACATAGCTGGTAGCATAAATGCTAGCCAAGTTCCGAATCCCAGCGTCCGGTAGGCATAAATAGAGACAGCTACTGTCCCTAAGATGATATCAACTACACCGCCGCCAGCCATACTTAACTGTACGGCAGTTTCTCCTACCTGCGATAAGTTGAAAATTATTTCGGCATTAGGTACTACCAGTAGCATCCCTACCAGTCCAAAGGCTTTTGACGCGATATGACCAATGAGGCATACGCGTTCAGCAATAATAAGTTGTTTCATGATAATTCCTTAACAAGATGTGACACGCGGCGACTCGGCTGCTAACAGTTTACAAATCTTTAACTACTTTGTACCGCAATTCTCGACAAACTTGTTTGGCTTTCTGGTAAATAGCATAAAAGTCTATTGATTGAAGTTATAAAATATAATGCTAAACTTCCTAGTTTAAGCCATAAATTCAAAATCTCCATAATTTTATCTATAAGAACTTCTGGTTTCCGATCTCACTAATACCCGTATCGCAAACAACTCCTTTGATACTGGGATATGCTTAAGGAAGGACAACGATCGTAAACTAAGCAAATCCTCAAGCAAAATAAAGTCTTGAGTTAGTAAACTTATTTATGCGATAAGACCTTAACCCTGTACTAGAAATATAAACCCATGTCAATTTTGAAAAGAGTTCCTTGGGTGTCCCTAGCACTAGTACTGCTGAGTTACAGTACTTTGGGCTGGGTAATATCAGAAACACGTGCTCCTATATTTGTGTGGGTGGCAACTGTAATTGCTATCTTGCTTTTAATCATAACGTTGACCGCTCCTTGGCCAAAGATGACATATTACTACAGTATTTTTCTGCAATCAAATACCAGGGCTTTTGCTGTTGCCGTCTTAGCAGCTTTCTTATTCTTTATTATGGTTGCCTGGTTTCGGGTATTTCTTGATACTTTACTCATAATTTCAGCGACTATATTAGTCAGGATAGACTTTCAAAGAGCGGGTCTTAGAAAAGGATTAGCTTTTTCGACTGCCTCTATCTTTTCATTGGGAGGTTTAGCTTTGGGTGCGCTAATCTACAAGTTTATATATTCCCATATTCTGTTAACGTGATAAAGTATACCCAAAAAAACAAGCCATGCCTGGATTGGGTTGCACCAATCCTTTACAAGCAGCATTATTTACCTACTATTTCCTGTGTAGCTCAAATTCCCAATTTCATAAAAAGTCGAGAATTTTGTTCTATACTTACTTGGGTTCAAAATGCAGGCTGTTCAAATAGCAATAGAGATAGGAAAAAATCCATAATAAAAATGGATACCCAACTCGTAACAACTGCTTTTGTTGCCGATTCTCCTACTTCCTTTGCTCCCCCTCTCGTAGTTAAACCCCAACTACAGCCAATGACAGCAACCAGCACTCCAAAAATAAACCCTTTTAGCAAAATAATAAACAAATCTGACGGTTCTAACAAATTTCTGACTGATTCTAAAAATGTTTCGGGAATAATTTGGTAGAACTTTGATGCGGCAAAAACTCCGCCAATGATGCCTGTAACTAAAGCCAAAATCGTCATCAAAGGCACCATCAAACAACAAGCAATTACTCTAGGAAGTACTAGATAATCAATTGGATCGGTTTTGAGCATATAAAGTGCATCAATTTGTTCGGTGACTCGCATTGCACCTATTTCCGCTGCAAAAGCAGAACCTACTTGTCCCGCCATAATACTAGCGGTCAAAATTGGAGCTAATTCTCTACAAAAAGCTAAGGCAAAAGCACCTCCCACTGCATCAACAGCGCCAAATCGTACTAATTCTCTCGCTGTTTGAATAGTAAAAATCATTCCTGCAAAACCGCTGACAAGGAGAACTGGAGAGATAGAACCTGGCCCAGCGGTAACAAGATGTTGCAAAATCTTGCGATAGTAGGTTTTCCCTTGGAGTAAATGTAACCACACTTGACCAAAGAGCAGTATTGCTGCAAAACAGCGTGTAATCCCAGATTGCTCAAATTTTGTTTTTGGTTGCAATTTTATCGTCCTTACGACTGACTTTTTTTGCACATTTGTTGTGATATCAATTTTCCAAAATTAGACTACAGATACAAATGGTGGGAACCCAGCCAGATGTAATCTGACTTTCTCAATTGAATAGACGCACTAAGCGCGGCTTACCGCAGCATATTACGAATTGGTATTAGGGTATGGTACATGAACAGACGCACTACTACCGCAAGGCGGAATTCAAAATTTAAAACTCAAAACTTGTACTGAGCTTGTCGAAGTATTCAAACAGGTATACAGTATAACTGTTTCATTTATTTGGAATGTGTGGTTGATGTAAGCCGTGTTGTACTAGATGTTGACCCTCAAAGTAAAGGAGGCGTTTGGGCATGGTTCAATTGAGCTTAGTAAACTTTAACGGAAAATAGCACATAAAGCATTATGAGCTTTTTAGCTGCTCTCATGCTTTGTGTGCGATGGAGTTGCAATCTCTGGTTTGTCAAACTAGGAAAAGTAATTGAATCAACTCAAAGGGTTGAAAAATTTAATAATATTTCTAAATAATGTTAAACAATTTTTATGAGCCGGATTAAATACATAATATTTATGTTGCTATTAATACTACCTTTCTCTGTGGTATATCCGGCTTTTGCATCTGTATGCCGTAATTACTCTGTCTACGACGGTCTACGCCACCAGATTTGCATTCTCAGTATCAGCCGAAGTGCCAAAAATTATTGGGAATACAAGGCAATTGTTAGCGTAGATGGCATAAAAAGACCTACAGAGGTTTACAATTGTCGCGAACGAGTCAAGGTTCAACAAACTGGGACTGTTTTGCCCTTTGAGCAAAAAGATGCTGGTGAGATGATATGCAGCTTTTTTAATTCTTCTCGGCGGTAAACACGCGCCAGATAATGAAGACGGTAAAACCTAAATAGATGAATACTGTTAGCCATTCTTGCCAGCTACCAAATACATTGTTCATTAGTAAAAGCCGGAAAATTAATATTTATCAATCCTACACGCTGATGCTACCAGTAGGTTGCTGTATTTTAAATGTTACAAATCACTAATCAACCTCGCCTTACGGAGAAAGAATTGCAGCACAGTTTCTTCACGGGAAATAATATCAACCCTACCCTCCATACCCAATTGAATATGACACTGGTTTTTCCCTTTACCTAAAACCAGAGTTTCCGGTTCAATTGTCACTTCATAAAAAGCACCAGGCGCAGTAGCTTTTGGGCTAGTAGTCCCATTCATTGATGTATTTGTGCCATTCTTTTGAGGAGTCATTGCATCTGGAGAAATCGTCTGCACTTGACCATTCAGAGTACCATAATCTGGGTAAGGACAAGCGCTGACCCGCATTTGGACTTTTTGACCAATTTTTAACTTACTTTGATCTTCAGATCCTACTGCTGCTTTCAAAATTTGAGGTGCATCAGTGGGGACAATTTGCAATACTTCCTCGCCAGCACGTACAGTTTGACCTGGGTTTCGCAGATTGAGTTGAGAAATGATACCATCGGCGGTAGCTGCGATCGCAGTTTGAGCTAAATCTATTTCTGCTTGTTTGAGTTCGCTAGTATCATGCTCTAACTGCTTTTCAATTTCAATCCGTTGGTTAACTAGGGTTTGGCGTTCTTTTTCTAATGTTGCTTTATTGCTTTCCCCTCCGGCTTTTTCTTGAGCAATTCGCTCAGTAGCAACAGTTACAGCTGCATTACTTGGATTTACAGCAACTTGGGCGCGTTGTCTTCTCGCAATCACAGCAGATACCGCTTGTTGTAACCGTTCAATTGTCTGTTTTTGTGCTTCCACTGCTGCTGCTTGGGCCTTTACCGCTTGCTCTTGCTGTCTGGCAGATAATTGTGCTTCTTCAAATTGATCCTGAGATAGCGCCCCTTGGTTAGCTACAGTCTCATATCGTTTCTGTTTTGACTGAGCTGCACCTAATGCAGCTTCAGTCGCATGGAGATTTGCTTGTGTTGTTTTTAACTGTGCTTCCCCAGCCAGCAATTCTTTCTCAGCAATTTTGACGTTAGCATCAGCTTCTTGAAGTTCGGAAACAGTGGTAAGATTTTTATCTTGGTATTCTCGAAGGCGACCGCTCAATTCCGCTTGAGCGCCAGTAATAATCCGGTTAAGGCGGTCAGTTTCGGCTCGAATCTGGCTGTTGAGGGAACTAATCTGGGCATTAATTTGCACTAGTTGTAGCTTAGATTGTTGAATACTAGTTTGCAATTGGCTTTTTTTGGTTTGTAGGCGGGAGTCATCAATAGTTGCGATCGCATCTCCTTTTTTGATAAGTTGATTTTCTTTGACATAAATGTGCATAACCTGGCCTTCAGTCGCCGCTTGCACAATTCGCAATTCACCTGCCGGACGCACAACCGCCTGTGCTTGGACTGTAACCTTATACTTACAAATTGCCGCAAGTGGCACAGCTAATCCAAGAACGCAGAGAATAAACATTCCACCCCATGTTGTCCAACGAGTAATTGGTGGGAGAAATTCGTTTGTTTGAATTGGGGGGAGAAAATTTGTGTTGCTAACCATGACGTTTTACAAATTACGAATTATCTTAATTAATGGTGGCAGTTTTACCGTTATGATGAGCCGGGGAAGATATCAGCGCCAACCCATTATGGTAAGTAAAAATATCATCTAAGAAATCTAAATGTTCGCCAGGTAAAGAGCGCAATTCTTCTGGTGTACCTTGGATTTTTAAGCGCCCTTGTTCTAAAAATACAATTAAATCTGCTCTCTGTATCACCTTGGGACGGTGACTAATTAAAATAGTCGTTTGATTTTGACGATGGGATAAAAGTCTATCTAATACTTGTCTTTCGCTTACTGGGTCGAGTGCGCCTGTGGATTCATCTAAAATTAAGACTGGTGGCTGAGTAACTATGGCTCTGGCTATAGCTAATCTTTGGCGTTGTCCACCAGAAAGATTTGCCCCAAATTCTCCTAAAACAGTTTGATATTTATCAGGGAGTTTGCTAATAAATTCATCTGCACCTGCAATTTGACAAGCTTTGACAATATCTTCAAAACTAATATGGGGATAGCTAAACTGGAAGTTATCAATAATCGAACGACTCCAAAAGTGGGGTTCTTGGGGAACTAATACCACTTGTTGACGTAAACATTCTAAAGATAAATCTTGCTGATTATAAATACCATAACGAATATTCCCAGACTCAACTTTATATAAACCAGTCAGCAATTTTGCCAGGGTACTTTTACCACAGCCAGATTTGCCAATTAAAGCAATAACTTTACCACCAGGAATAGTTAAGGAAAAATCTTGTAGGAGGTCAACTCTACCTGAATGATGAAAGTTAAGTTCAGTGCAAGTAATATCTGCATTTCCAGGAATTTCTGCCCAAGGCTTTTTAAAATCATTTTCGGATTCTGGGGTAGCGTCAATCACTTCTGTCATCCGTTGCAGGACTATTTGGGCTGTGATAAACTGCTCTACTAAACCGATGGCAGCACCTAAGAAGCCAAGAAAGTTGCCACTCATACCGTTATATGCCATTAATTGACCGATTGTTAAGGTGTGATTAATGACTAAATAGCTACCCATCCAAAGGATGCTAATACTAATGAATGTGGAAAGAATGCCAGTAACCGTACTGCTATACAGTCCCAATTTCATCGTACTCCAGCCCAAATTGGCAAGGCGACCATAATTTCCTTGGTATTCTGACCAAGCTTGGGGAGTGGCTTGGGTAGTTTTTAATACTTGGATGCCGCGAAATGTTTCTACTAAAAAGCCTTGGTTTTCTGTACCTGAAACAATTAGATTTCGGGTTTTCTGGCGCATCGCGGGTAAGAAAAGCAGGTTAACACCCGTGACAACCATAAATGCAACTATAGAAGCAAGAGTTAGTTCCCAACTGTAAAAAAGCATCAAACCCAAGGAAATTACCGCAATAAAGAATTGACTAGGTAATCCGAGGACAATTTGGGAAACTAAATTATTGATAGCTTTGACATCGGCAATACGGCTGACAACTTCCCCACTGCGTCGTCCTTCAAAATATGATAGGGGTAAATGTAAGAGTTTGCGTCCGTATTCTAGAATTAATCCTAATTGCAATCTTTGACCGAAGTGACCGATCAGGTGAGATTGAACTAAACTAATGGCGCTTCTAATTAAGTTCATGCCGATAACGCCAATGGCCACAGTCGTTAGTAGTTGGGTATCACCTCGTACTAAGACATCATCGGTGAGCAGTTGCATCATGAAGGGAGATGCCAAAGAAAGCAATCCAATAGCGATGTTAATGGCGATCGCTTGAGCGAGAATAGAACGATAAGGCCAAACCCGTTGCAGATATCTTCCCAAACCGCCAATTTTATCTGACTCTTGTTGATAAAAACGACTGTCGTCTGGAGTCAGCAGCAGCATTACGCCATTATTCCAACCCGTCATTAACTCTTGACGGGTAAGATAACGGATACCAACACCAGGGTCGGCAATGACGTATTTTTTGCCTTTTTGCCCGTATAATACGACCCAGTGGTAGCCTTTCCAGTGGATAATTGCTGGTAAGGGAGCTCGATCTAATTGGTCGATTAGTTGGGGACTAGCTTTAACTTGGCGGGCGTTGAATCCTAGTACTTCTGCACCCCGTTTCAATCCTAGCAAGGATGTTCCTCTAGAACCAGTGCCTACGGCTTCTCGGACGCGGTTGAGGGTAAATGTGCGTCCGTAGTGTTTGGCAATTGTGGCAAGACTCGCTGCGCCACAGTCTTCTTCACTGTGTTGAAGGACTATTTGGTATTTCATTGTCAAAACAAATGGTAATGGAAAAAGAGAAGTCGGGGAGAAAACCCCGACTAAAGATGATATTTAGTTTGTGAAACCTAAATATCTAAGTACTAAGCTATTTTTGGAAAGTTCTACCAATTTGAAAAATGATTGCGATATATGGATTGTCCAAAAGTTTAGGGACTTCCAAATAAAAAATATTCAATTATTTATTGTGGGGTGGGCCGAAAAGCCAGTGGTGTCAACTTAAGCCAGAAATAACGTACTCGTTGGGTGTTGTGCGTCCGCCCACCGTTAAAACGGCGGTCTAATAACCCAAGTCCATTAAAATGGACTGTAATCTTCAGTCCTCTGAGTGAGGACTTTTGCTATGAGACAGGGATTTTAATCCCTGGCGGACGTTCGGTTTCACGTTAAGTTGACACCAATGGCGTCTCGCCCGCCTTTGTTTATTGGGCGCTCATATTGCCCACGCCACAATATTGGATAATTTATTTCTTGGAGTTCCCTTATTCACTAACTCTTTTACAATCCAAAATCTAATAATCCAAAATGGTACTACTCCGGTCGGTTTGTAACCTTTTCAACTGACTGAGTAAGATACTCTGTACCTAGAACCGCCCCCACTTATAGTAGTTCTTTGTATACCGTTTGTTGGGCCGGAGACGGAAAAACCGCCTAAAGCGTCATCAGAGTCCGGCCAATCACTATCGAAAAAGCTGATTTCTGCATTTTCAAAGAAGGTAAATTCCCAACCGAGATTTTTACCATCTCCTGCACTCATACCACCTACATTGAGTTTACTGGTTATCTCGTCAACAGTGACGTTAGCATAAACGTCATCTTGGCTAAAAGTATCTGCACCATCTTTCAGACAAACTATACTACTTACATAGAGGTTATATCCTCCTTCAATGACAGACGCTTCTTCTGGTGTTAGGTTAGTGAAAAGTTGTTCTTGAGCAACAACAGCAGCGTTAGTAGAAATGATTTTTGACATGGTTTTTATCCTTGATTGTAATTTACTAAATACACTTAAGAATTGGAGATTAGCCTACCTTGTTAATTAGATCGTATAGAGATAATTAAGTAGCTTTTAAAAAGTTGCATATTTGTGGGATGAATTTGCGGCTGTAATCATCGAAATTTTGTTCTGTTTTTGACAAACTTATTCAATGATTCCGCTAGTCTCCAAAGAAAGCATCTTTTTAAATGAACTTCTCTGCATATCACTCTCTACGATTACTTTTAGTCTTTATGCACTGCGATCGAAAATTGGCTAAATAGGGTTGAGGATTACGTCATTGCAAGATTGGAACCACTTAGAGCCGCCAAAACCCCCAGTAACATAGTTTCTGCTAAATTCTGGGACACTTCCGTTCCAGCCTGGTGGAACACTCAAATTAAGAATTCCTCCAGAGCGGATTCCACCTCTAGGGACATCAGCCCATTGCCCGATAACCGTATCGCCAATTCTTGTTCCCTTGTATACATTAGTCCAGGTTCTTCCGTCATCAGCGCTCATTCCCAGCCACCAAATTTCATTGCCAATTTGCCTAACGTAATAGGTGCCTCCATCATCCGAATGCCAAATTCCATTGAAGTCTGGAGAGGCAATACATAGAGCTTGCGCTGGCTGGTTTAGCACTAACGGCATGGTTACAACTGAAATCGGAATCACTGACAGAGCTACAAGTGTTGATAATCCAAAACCGAGTTTTTTAACTTTCTCTTTTTTTGGCGAAGGTATTTTTGTTCCATCACTGTTGGTATCTATATTGTTAGATATTACATCGCCATTGGTATTGTAAGTATAAGTTGTAGTTGAGGTCATAAATTTGTGTTCCTTGATAAATAACTAACCTCAGAAATTCAAATCAGTATGTGTTTGACGAAATTATCCAATGATTTAGCAATTAACCCAAAAACAGCATTTTTTTGTGGTATTTACTAGCTCAATCTCTTTGCATATTACTCTTTACGAATACTTTGAGTTTTTATGCACTTGCAGCAGAACTATTTTGAAAAATCTGGCAAATCCTTATGCATGGAAAAATCGGGGCACTTGCCCCGACGTTATATTGTATTCAGCTTTTTAGCCCAGATTTTTGAGTTGTGCGTCCGCCCACCGTTAAAACGGCGGTCTAATAACCCAAGTCCATTAAAATGGACTGTAATCTTCAGTCCTCTGAGTGAGGACTTTTGCTATCAGACAGGGATTTTAATCCCTGGCGGACGTTCGGTTTGATGTTAAGTTGACACCAATGGCAACATGAGCGCCCAGTTCGCAGGACGGGCGAGACGCCCATCCTACAAGAAATATTGGGATATTTTATTATTTGTCAGTCCCTTAACTCTAACCTCGAAAATTCAAATCAGTAAATCTACTTGAGAATTGCAGATTAGTCTACCCGATAGAGTTCGATATCATATGGATTGCCAGGAGTACTTAGGTTGTCTTGAAACTCATACACTCCTCCATCGGCCAAATTGTATTTTTTGTATTGCTCGTAGCCACTTCGACCGTCAGAGTCAAATTCAATGATTCCTCCACTGTAAGCAGTCCATATACGATCGGAGCCAGGTGATGGATCGCCTGTTGTTGTACCATCGACGGTGTAGGGAATATTGTATCCCGTTTTGTTTTTAACTTCAAAAACTTCGTAACCGCCACTAATTGTTTCAGCAGCTTGTTCGTCAAGTTCTTCAATTAAACCAAAAGATTCTAGGCAGCTTTGATTAGTTAACATGGTTTTTCTCTCTTTGTTAATTAGATGATGCAGAGATAATTAGGTAACTTTTAAGAAGTTGCATATTTGGGGAATAAATTTGCGGCTGTAACTATCGAAATTTTGTTCTGTCTTTAACGAACTTATTCAATGATTCCGCTAGTCCCCAAAGAAAGCATCTTTTTAAATGAATTTCTCTGCATATCACTCTCTACGATGACTTTTAGTTTTTATGCACTTGGATGAAAAATTTTTTGAAAAATCTGTAAAATCCTTACGCAGCAAGGAATTAGCTTTTGTACCTATGGCTGTATAATTGTAATCAGCTATGTTTCAAACAACGGCAAGTATTCCATGCAACCCCGACAGGGCATTATTGAAATCTTTTCTACGTTTGTGCAATTCGATCTAGATCAATTTAGTGGTTGGGCAACAGATGCCAAACTGCGACGTAGTATGAAATTTTGCCTGGAGGAGTCGTCAACTGAGAAATCAGATACCTTTTGGGCGCTTTACTGGTATAGAGTTTGGCAGACTCAATCTAGTGCTGTGGCACAGGCACATATTTCTGCTTATTTACAAGAGGTGTGCTATTGGACTGCTAGAAAATTCGCCCTCAACTTTCCCACGCAATCGTCTGTAGCCGATTGTTTTCAGATGGCGATCGCTCATATTAACAAAATCCTCAAAACTTTCAACCCTCAATACAGTTCGCATTTAAAAGCTTACGCACAATTAACTTTTGAATCGATTATCAAAGATGCAGTGCGCTTACAACGGGAAGCAGACATTTGCTCAGACTGGGCATTATTGCACAAACTCAGCCACAAACGACTAGTGCAGTCATTAGAAAATGCCGGATTTAACAAAGAAAGCATCGAGAGTTATGTTTTAGCCTGGGAATGCTTTAAGGAACTCTACACAGGTGACAATACAAAAATTCGTCAGCTTGCCAAACCAGATGCTCAGACTTGGGAGGCTATTAGTCATCTTTATAATGCAGAACGTTTGGGCCGATTGAGTTCGCCCTCTGCCGTCGTCAATCAACAAACCATAGAAACCTGGGTATTATCTGCTGCTAAAGCTGCCCGTAATTTACTCTATCCTAAATTTGTTTCCGCAGACGCTCCCCTCAAAGAAGATGAAGGTAATTTATTAGATATACTGCCTGTAGATTTGCAAACATCTTTACTAACGGAAATTATTGAGCAGGAAGAAGCTGTGAATATGCGATCGCAGCAAGCTCAGTTAAACCAAGTTTTGCACAAAGCGATCGCTGCACTCGATGCTGAGTCCCAAAAAGTACTACAAGCTTACTACGTTCAACAACTGACTCAACAAGAAATTGCTGCCCAGCTAGAAATGAAGCAATATACTGTTTCTCGTCGCCTGAGCAGCATTAAAAAGTCATTGCTCCTGACTCTCACACAATGGAGTCAAAACACCTTGCATATTTCCCCTAAATCCGACGTAGTAGATGCCATAAACACAAGTTTAGAGGAATGGCTGAAAGTCCAATATAGCCATACCCAGATTCAGTAGACATCTTGCAAAAGTAACAAATGCCAAGATGTTGGGGTGCATGTTAAAGGTTACTGAGTAAGGGAAAATTCTATACCTTTACCCTTTACCCTTTTCCCTTTACCCCACAATGCCTCCCCTCTCCCTAACATGGTCTTTATATGAAGCCATTCTAAAATAATTTATGTTGAACCCACCTGCCCCATTCACCATTGACTCACAGCATTTATACTTGGAAATTACCCAATCTCCAGAAGTGCAAGAACAACCATACTCAACAGCTGGTGCTTGTCAACGTGGGTGGATAAATCAAAAATGCTTGCAAGCATTTTTGCCTTGGTTCAAAGAGGAAATTGCTCCCGGCGCCAAGGTTTATCCTAACAGTGCGACATTGCCGAGTTTTTGGGAAGTAGTCAATGGCACAGCTATTACTTTCGATCGCGATCGCCTGGTATTAATTCCCACTTTGGCAATAGATGACGATGAGTTACGCGTACCCCAAGAATGGGTAGATATACCAGAGTGGGTTGCTGATTATTACATAGCAGTACAAGTTAATCCTGATGATGGTTGGATAAAAATTTGTGGTTATACAACCCATCAAATTCTGAAAACAAAAGGGGTTTATGATGCTGGCGATCGCACTTACAGCTTGGAAAGTGAAAATTTAATTCCAGATATTAATGTATTGTGGGTTACACGGCAACTCGATCGGTCAGAAGCCTTACGTGCCGAGATTGCACCAATAGATTCTATTACCAAAATTCAGGCGGAAAACCTTTTAGAAAGATTGGGCGATCGCAATGTCAAATTCCCACGTTTAGCAGTTCCATTTTCACTCTGGGGTGCGCTCTTGGCACATAGCGGTTGGCGAAAAAAGTTGTATGAACTGCGTCAGGGTTTACTCATACAGCGATCGATTCCGCAATGGTTACAGACAGGAGTAGCCAATTTAGCTCAACAGTGGGGATGGGAAAAAAGAGAATTCCTTGTGGTACCTGCCGGAATGCGGAGTGCAGAAACACTTCTCGGCTTGTCTCGGCAAATAATAGTTGCAGAGCAAACATACGAGTTACGCATTTTCCCTAAAAGCGCTTCTGAGGATTATGTTTGGCGTTTTGAATTGCGAAGTACAACTGTTGATAGTCAAATTCCGGCTGGATTTAAACTCCGATTACTAACGGAAGATTTACAAGCTTTTGAAAATAATCAAGATACGGCAACAACTGCTGTAGATATGTTGTATTTGGAAGTAATTTTGGAACTAGGAGAAGGATTGGTTTGGGAAATAGAACCCACTCCTGAAGATTATGACCGAGAGATTTTGCGGTTTTAAGTTTTACCTTCAAAAATATTCATGTTTAGCTTGTATTATTTGCTCTTACACTGAATTTAACTACACACAGTAGGCAATTCATTTAGCAACCAAGATATATAGCAGGGTGTAAGGGCACGATAGTGCCCATAGGTGTCAATTTAACCTGAAACCTTTGTCAAGACGTGATATTGAGTTCATTCGCTTATGGTTACTCACAGCGTCACCCCACCTCGGTTTTGTCTAAAGCCAAAACTGCCCCTCCTCCATGCCTTGGGGCTTCGGTGTACACACAAGTCGAATTACCCCCCTCAATCCCCCCCCTTCGACAAGCTCAGGGCATCGCTTGTAAAGGGGGGAAGCCGGAAATCCAGTTCCCTCTTAAAGGGGCTGGTGAATTGTCGCCCACTAACTAACCTTGCAAAGGGGGGAAGCCGGAAATCCAGTTCCCTCCCCTTTACAAGGGGAGGGCTAGGGTGGGGTAAAGCCTATGTGCAACAAGCGTTTAAGCTCAAGTTGACACCAATGGGCACTGCCATATCCCTACGGACATACTCAACATCTAGGGAGAACTAGCTGTGGACAAGTTAATCATCTTAAAGTTAGGGGAGGGAAACTTTGAACAAGGGTTTACCGTGACTCTACAGATTGGCGATGAAAATGTCCGCCCGACTGTGGAAATCACAGGTGAGCTACCCCCCAACCCGGAAATTCTTCGCGATTATCACCGTTGGCAATCTATTTATCGTAATTTAAGGCTGCCATCTCGTCCGATTGGTTTAGCTAAAGAACTTAACCAAGCCCCCAGCCTCGAATACTGTCAGCAGGTGAGTGAGGAATTTAAAGTCAGTTTTAATGCTTGGCTTGCTTCCGATTCCTTTCGTTCCATCCGCGAGAAATTGTTAGAAAAACTCATGCTTGCGGATAATATTCGGATGCTTTTACAAACCAAAGACCTGCGATTACAGAAATTTCCCTGGCATCTTTGGGATTTGCTAGAACGCTATCCCCAAGCGGAAATCGCCCTGAGCGCTCCTGCCTACGAACAAGTCAACCTTAACCGCATAGCAACTACATCCGACAAAGTAAAAATCTTAGCGATTTTGGGTAACAGTCAAGGTATTGATACCAAAGCAGACCAAGCGCTGCTTAATTTGTTACCCAATACAGATATCACTTTTTTAGTTGAACCACAATGTCTTGACTTGACCGACCAGCTATGGGAGCAGAATTGGCAGATTCTATTTTTCGCCGGACATAGTTTCACTCAGGAAACGAATCAAACCGGAAAAATCTACATCAATCAAACTGAAAGTCTCACAATTAGCCAGTTAAAGTATGCCTTAAAAAAGGCAGTAGAGCGAGGTCTAAAACTAGCGATTTTCAATTCCTGTGATGGCTTAGGATTGGCATGGGAGTTTGCAGATTTACATATTCCCCAAATTATCGTGATGCGAGAGCCTGTACCCGATCGCGTAGCGCAACAGTTTTTAAAGTATTTTTTAGAAGCCTTTGCGCGGGGAGGCTCGTTGTATTTAGCGGTCAGGGAAGCACGAGAAAGGTTACAGGGACTAGAAAACCAATTTCCCTGTGCGACATGGTTACCTGTCATCTTTCAAAATCCGGCTGAGACGCCGTTGAATTGGCGGGAATTGTTTAGAAATCCACCCAATCTTCCGGTATCTTTGTCTCAAACCACGCCTGTTAGAAGAACCACAAATCGGCTTGGCTTCTCATTAATATTACTAACGAGCATGGTAGTCACTGGAATATTAATCGGGGTAAGGTATTTGGGCGTGCTGCAAACATTAGAGTTAAGTGCATTTGACCAACTGATACGCTTGCGCCCTGCTGAAAAACCAGACTCACGCCTACTGATTGTCACTGTAACTGAAGAAGATGTCCAGGCGCAAAAACCAGAAAAACCTCAAGGTTCGTTGTCAGATAAATCACTTGCCAAACTGTTAGAAAAATTAGAGGCATATCAACCCCAAGTTATTGGTTTGGATATATACCGAGATTATCCAGTGGGTAAGGATTATCCAGCATTGGCAACAAGGATGCGAAAAAGCGATCGCTTTGTCGGGGTGTGTCAACTCAGCGATTATCAAGCCGGAAAACCAGGTGTAAAACCACCCCCAGAAGTTTCTTCACATAATCTCGGTTTTAGCGATATTGCCATCGATTCAGATAATGTTGTGCGTCGCCAGCTGTTAGCGTTAACTCCTGCGCCCTCATCTCCTTGTACTGCGCCCTATGCCTTGAATGTTCAACTGGCGCTGCGTTACCTGTATACAAAAGGAATTCGGTTGCAATTTACCCCTGATGGCGCATGGCAATTAGGGAAGGTGACATTTAAACCAATAGAAACTCATACCGGAGGTTATCAAGGAGTTGATGCTTTTGGACACCAAATTTTCTTAAATTATCGTTCTTCTCCTTCACCAGAAGCGATACCTTCGGTAGGCTTCGCCAACGCACCAAGTATGACCTTACAACAAGTGTTAAGGGGTAAGCTAAATGCCAATGCAGTCAAAGGCAAAATAGTCATTATTGGCACAACAGCAGAAACTTTTGGTGATTACTGGTTAACTCCCTACGTCACTCCTCAAGGAAAATTACACGCAATACCAGGAGTATTTTTACAAGCCCAGATGGTCAGTCAACTGCTCAGGGCTGCTTTGGACGGACAACCTCTGTTGTGGACTTGGCCGCTTTGGGGTGAGGTAATTTGGGTTTGGGGTTGGTCTTTTTTAGGCGGTTTATTTACTGCTTATCTGCACCGATTCATTTACTTAAGCTTGGCAGGAGGAATAGCCATTATTAGTTTATACGTTAGCTGTTTTATATTTTTAATTGTATATAGTTGTTGGGTTCCGCTAATTCCTGCTATGTTGGCTTTAGTAGTAAATAGTTTAATAGCTACAACTTACTTAAACATGAAATTTAAAAATTAATAATAACGCCAATTGTAAGAGGATGTTTGGAAAGCTATATTTGTTACCCAAAGTATCTAATACCCCCCCTAACCCCCCTTGGAAAGGGGGGGAAAATAATCTCTTAAAGCCTCCCTTTATAAGGGGGGTTGGGGGGGTAATGTCAGAATTTAATATGTTATACAACCCTTTTCAAACATTCTCTAAGCATGAAAATCGCCGTTCAGCAAGCAAGTGTTAGGAGGTTTTATGAAAAGCTATTGGCAAATGCAATTAATCGCGGCAGTGGGAATGACTTTGTGGGGAATTATCGGCTATTCTCCAATGATTTGGATGACACCAGTTGCGGCGGTCACTCCTCAGAAATTTTCGCCTCCTCCGCCTCCTCCAGACAGGGGTGCAGCAGGCGATCGCGGCGGGGCTGCAAGTCGCGGTTGTGGTGTTGGAAATCAGTCTGTAGTTGCACTTGTACCTATATACAAACAGACATTAAATCAAGGGCAAACAGAAGCTATTTCTGTTACTAAAGTTTGGGGTTTGACGAATGAGGAATATCCAAGTTTTTGGTTTTTTGTTCCCTATCAAAAATCTCTAATTGATTCCATTGAGTTTGTTGTCAAAGATGAGTCAGGTAAATCAAGTCAAACTCTTTACCGAACAATGGTAACAATACCAGAAGTACCAGGAATTGTTAGCATTCCCTTAAATGCAAATACTTCCCCATTGCAAGTAGACAAGATGTATCACTGGTTTTTTAAGATAAAAATCATTTGCAACCCCCAACAACCTCCAGAACGAGAGTATGTGGAAGGATGGGTGCAACGAGTCAATCCAAATCCTCAATTAGTAGATAGCTTGAAGCAAGTAACTCCTCAGCAACGGGTAAACCTTTATGCCGAGAATGGTATTTGGTACGATGCTTTGACTACTTTGGCTGAATTACGTCTTAGCAAACCTGAAGATCCAACTCTAGCGGTGGAGTGGATGAATTTGCTTAAATCCATAGATTTAGAGAATTTCGCTAAACAACCTCTAGTAAAATGTTGCCAAGCTAATGCAAAGTAGCAGACCAAAGCCTAGCCAATATTTCTGTTCAAGTGAAAGTCCCACACTGAGCAAATATCCCGCCCAGAACTAAAGTTCTGGGCTGATAGCTAAAGTCCTCTAAAAGAGGACTAAACAAGAAATTTAGCTGATAAAACTGACGCGAAAAACCAAGTGAGTAAGCTATTTCGGCGAACGCATTTGTTGCTTTTGCGAACTCATTTGCTATTTCGGAGTACGCATTTGCTATTTCGGCGAACTCATTTGCTATTTCGGAGTACGCATTTGCTATTTCGGAGTACTCATTTGCTATTTCGGAGTACTCATTTGCTATTTCGGCGAACTCATTTGCTATTTCGGCGAACTCATTTGCTATTTCGGCGAACTCATTTGCTATTTCGGCGAACTCATTTGCTATTTCGGCGAACGCATTTGCTATTTCGGAGTACGCATTTGCTATTTCGGCGAACTCATTTGTTATTTCGGCGTATTTTAGCCAATACGCGCTACTTCTTCATATTCCGCTTCATTTGCTCTAACTCATCCTGAGTTTCCCAGCTACGGAACTTTTCTTCTAAGTCATCAAAACTACTAGAAAAATTGCTAGTTTGATTCGACCAGCCAATGGTTTCCGAACGCTGCTGAGTTTGCGCTTTCGCACGGGCTGTTTGTGCTTCGGCGGCTTTAGCTTGCACTTCCTGTCGCCGTTGCTGAATTTTTTTCAGTAATTCCTGAGATTGGTTAATGCGTTCTTTCAGCCCTTGCATGTGTCCCCAGCGCTGATTTCCTTCGCGCAACAGAGCTGCTTCTCGCTCAAGAGCCGCAGCCGCCAAATCCTCTCTATTGGCGTTTTTGGCTTTTTGAATGCGGATATGCCAACGCTGAATTTCTTGCGCGGTGGAGAGAATTTCTTCTTGCGATCGCTTCTCTTGTAATTTTAAATCTGCGATTAGCCTTAATGTGTCTTCTTCTTGCTCACGCAGCTGTTCTAGCAGCGCCTCTAACTCCAAATGTGGATTGTTACGCAAGAATTCTTCTAAACGGTTTTCTAGAAACCGACTCAAATCATCAAATAAGCCCACTGCTAGAACTCCAGAGATCGGGTGCGTGACTATTTTATTGTAGTAGTCTGGTGGACTTCTGGGTGTTAGTTAGATTTGAAAGTTGGGAAGAATGTATTTGGTGAAACTACGCAAATAACTTTAACTTACAACATAAGGCTTTAATCAGTATGAGTTCTGACTTTCAACCACCACCTAAGAGCTTATCCATACTAGCTACTGTAGGAGGAGTCGTTACCGCTGCGATCGCGATCGCACTTTTAAATGGTTGGTCTAAGCAACTTTCCAATACTTCTATAAAAAAAGCTGAAATATCAACATCCCCAATTGCTTTACAACCAGAGAAACCCCAACCCCCTGTCTTTGGTGTCAAAGATGCTGAAACAGTTGCCAGCCTTGATGCTCAATCCGTAGTTTTGCCAGGTCAACCCATTCCTAAGAATCAATTAACAGTAGCCATAATTCCATACGTTGCTCCTGGAGTTGGAAAACTGACCCCAGAAGAAATGACAACGGCACGTATTGCTTGGTCATACTTCCAACGCAACTGGAACGATGAAACCGGCTTGATCAATTCTGTTGATGGCTTTGCCTCCATAAGTATGTGGGATCAGACAGCAGCGATCGCCGCTTTAGTCAGTGCTAGAGAACTCAACATCGTGCCTGCGGCTGAATTTGAAGCCAAAATGAGCAAAATGTTGAATACACTGGCGTCAATGCCTTTATATAAAGGAGAACTACCCAACAAAGTTTACAATGCGAAAACTCTCGTACCTGTTAATTATGGTCAACTAGATAAACAGGAAGAAATTGGCTGGTCAGCCATCGATTTAGGAAGAATGGCAATCTGGCTGAAGATTGTCGAGGCAAAGTATCCAGAAATGCGACTAGAAACAGCAGCAGTTTGGAAACACTGGCAAGTCAAGCGTCTGACCGCAAACGGTCAAATGTTTGGTACTGCTGTCATCAAAGGCAAAGAACAATACAATCAAGAAGGTCGCTTGGGCTATGAGAATTATGCTGCTTATGGTTTGAAGCTTTGGGGTTTGAATGTTAATAAAGCTTTAGATTATCAGTCCAATACTGCCTTTGTCGATCTTTATGGACAAGGAATTCCTTACGACAAACGGGACTATAAAAACTCTGGAGCCAATAATTACGTTCTTAGCGAACCCTATATCTTAGATGGTATTGAAACTGGGTTTCAAGCTTTGCCTAAAGCTTATGCCGATCGGATTTTAGCTGCCCAAGCCGCGCGTTATGAAGCCACAAAACAATTAACCGCCGTCACCGAAGACAACTTAGATCGCGCGCCATACTTTGTTTACAGCAGCCTATTTGTCAACGGAGAACCTTGGGCAACCATCGCGGATACCAGAGAACAGCACAACAATTTGCGATTCCTCAGTGCCAAAGCTGCGATCGGCTGGCATGTGCTTTATAACACTGCTTATACTAGTCAGTTATTTGATTTCGTTCAAGGCAATCTGAAGTCTCAAGAAGGCTGGTACAACGGCTTTTATGAGTCTATGCGTCAGCCGAATAAAACTCTCACCGCTAACAATAATGGTGTAATTATGGAAAGCTTACTGTATAAGCAAGTTGGGCAGCCACTTACTGTTTGGGCAGGAGTCAGGAGCCATAAATCAACGGAGAAAACTATAAAAAGACCGTAATACCATTTTGGATTTTAGATTTTAGACTTCGGCTCCTTTCGACTTCGCGGTAGTTGAATCTCGACTTCGCTCGATTACCGCGCAGTCGAAACTCAAGGCAAGTCGCTCAGTCGTCAGTGACCTCCTGCTCTCTGCCCCCCTGCCTACACCAAGATCGGATATTTTTTTAACGTGAGTTCGACGAGTGCGATTTTGACCTCTCCCCCAGCCCCTCTCCTACTAGGAGAGGGGAGCAAAAACCCTCCTTACTCGTTACTCCTCCCTCTCCTTTTAGGCGAGAGAGGCTGTCCGGGAGAGGTCTGTCGAACTCACGTTTTTTTAGTTGGAAGTCCCTTATAAATCGCATAAAAAAACCCCTAGCATTTCTACTAGGGGTGAGAAATAATACCATTTCACTTGATGTTTGTCTGAGATGACCCTGTTTATGCCTCTGCTCTACGCAAGAGGCTGGACTGTTTCTCAAATATTACAGTAAAAAGCGATCGGGTATAAAATTAGCCAACATTTGCCAAGAGCAATTCTCGTTTTTCTGATTTTCGTACTCTCACTTGAGAGTCATCATCAACATCAATCAGGGCTGTGTCTCCATCTGTAATTTCACCAGACAGCATTGCTTCGGCGAGAGAATCTTCTAAGAGGCGCATAATTGCCCGACGTAATGGCCTAGCACCGTAGCTGGGGTTATAACCTTCTTGTACCACAAGCTCTTTGAAGCGATCGCTAACTTCTAGGATAATTCCCTTTTCTGTCAAGCGGCTAGCAACATCGCGAAGCATAATTTCGGCGATTTGCTTAACTTCATCTTTGGAAAGCTGGGTGAAGACGATAATCTCATCAAGACGGTTAAGGAACTCAGGACGGAAGTAAGCTTTCAATTCTTCATTTACCAAGGTGCGAATCCGGTTATAACTAGCGTCGGCTTGAGTGTCGAAGTCAAAGCCTAAGCCACTACCGCCTTTTTCAATCACCTTAGAACCGATGTTAGAAGTCAAAATGATCAGCGTATTCTTGAAGTCCACTTTCCGACCTTTGGCATCGGTAAGATGACCGTCATCCAAGAGTTGCAGCAGCATATTGAATACATCTGGGTGTGCTTTTTCGATTTCGTCGAATAGCAGCACTGTGTAAGGTTTCCGCCGCACGGCTTCTGTAAGTTGTCCGCCTTCGTCGTATCCGACATAACCGGGAGGCGAACCAATGAGCTTGGCGACGGTGTGGCTTTCCATGTATTCGGACATATCTAGCCGAATCATCGAGTCTTCAGCGCCGAAGAAGTAGGCAGCTAGTGCTTTTGCTAATTCTGTTTTACCAACTCCAGTAGGCCCAGAGAAGATAAAGCTAGCAATCGGACGATTGGGATTTTTCAAGCCAACGCGGGCGCGACGGATACCGCGAGCTACAGCTGTGACTGCTTGCTCTTGTCCGATGAGCCGCTGATGTAGAGTGTCTTCTAGATGTAAAAGCAACTCTGACTCAGATTCAGTGAGTTTATTAACTGGTACGCCAGTCCAAGAGGCAACGATTTGGGCGATGTCTTCTTCGTCAACTACAGTTGAGTTGACAGGTTGCTCGTTTGATGTATACGTTGCTTGCAGTTGTTCTGCGAGTTTTAACTCTTGGTCGCGCAGTTGTGTCGCTTTGTCAAAATCTTGGACTCTGACTGCTGCTTCTTTTTCTTTGGTGACACCAGCGAGTTCGCGCTTGAGTTCTTTATTGGGAGAACTTTGGGAGTTCCGCAAACGAACGCGAGAACCAGCTTCATCAATCAAGTCTATTGCCTTATCTGGCAAGAAGCGATCGCTAATATAGCGGTCTGATAATTCTGCGGCGGCTACAAGTGCTGAATCCAAAATTGTGACTTTGTGGTGCTGTTCGTAAGCACCGCGCAAGCCGTAGAGAATTTGTACGGTTTCCTCTACCGATGGTTCTCCAACCTGAATCGGTTGGAAACGACGCTCTAGGGCGGCATCGCGCTCAATATGCTTCCGATACTCATCGAGGGTAGTTGCGCCGATGCACTGGAGTTCACCTCGTGCTAAGGCAGGTTTGAGGATGTTGGCTGCATCCAAGCCACCTTCTGTACCACCAGCGCCAACCAAGGTGTGAATTTCGTCAATCACTAAGATGATATTGCCGACAGTGCGGACTTCTTCCACAACTTTTTTGATGCGTTCTTCAAAATCGCCACGGAAGCGAGTTCCAGCTACCAATGACCCCATATCGAGGCTGATAACTTGCTTGTCTTGCAAACTTTCGGGAACATCTTGGTTGATAATCCGGTGAGCTAGACCTTCGGCGATCGCAGTTTTACCAACTCCTGGTTCTCCAATCAACACCGGGTTATTCTTGGTGCGGCGACCGAGAATTTGGATCGCCCGCTCAATTTCTTTCTGGCGACCAACTACAGGGTCGAGTTTGCCTTCTTGGGCTAATTTGGTCAAATTTCTGCCAAACTCTTCCATTGTTAGCGGTTGGGTGCGCTTTTGACTACCACTACCAGCAAAAGCTGGTGCATTATCACCCAAACGGCGAACTATCGCACTGCGGACACTTTTAAAGTCAACCCCTAGATTTTGCAGTACTTTGGCGGCAACACCTTCACCCGCCTCGGTTAATCCTAAGAGTAAGTGTTCAGTGTTAATGTAATTCTGTCCCAAACTATGAGCTTCTTTAAACGATTGCTCGAAGAGGCTTTTTACTTTAGGAGTAAAAGGAATTTCTGGTGGTACAAAGCCAGAACCCCTACCAATAATTTTTTCTACCTCGCGACGTGCATCTTTGAGGGTAACGCCTAATTCGGCCAGCACTTTAGCAGCAACCCCAGTTCCTTCTCCCATTAAACCCAGGAGAATTTGTTCAGTTCCTACAAAATTGTGTCCCAGGCGACGTGCTTCCTCCTGAGCTAGCATAATTACTCTAATGGCTTCGGAAGTGAAGTGTTCAAACATAATGGGTTCTTGCTTCCTCGCTGCTTGGACTTTGGGTGAGATAAAATTCACCCTCATCTAAAGTTTTTTGTATTTTCTTAAGGACTAATGTAACTTTATTTAAAGTTAAGTGGCAGTGGTGAGAGCCGTAAGACATCAGGTGTACTTGCCGTCTAATGTGAGTTGGGAGTGATGAGTTAAGAGTTAAGAGTTATGATTAAGTAAGGAGTTATCAATTTTACAATTACCTTTTGCGTGCAGAAGATTATTTTCTTTTGCCTTTTTTGCTCCTCTGCTCTCGGCTAAACTTAAAAACCAAGACTCATCACTCTTGACTTATAACTTTTAACTCCTAACTCCTAACTTGTAACTCAGGACTGACAATGACTGAAGCAACGGCCGGGAAAGACCAACAACATCCACTTTATAACCGCGATCGCCCCCTTATTGATATTTTACTCGCTCAACAGGCAACAGACTATAACTTAGCAGAATTGGCTAGGCTGCGAATGCGCTATCAAGGGTTTCCAGGCGCGAGAGACATTCAAAAAGACCTAGATAAAGTCTTGCAACAGTGGGGTTTGACCGAAGCCGAGCTTTTTGATAAAACTCGTCAAATTCACGATTTGGGTGGAATTTACAAAAGCCGTGGCAAGAAAGACGAACAGGATTGGAATTAGTTATGGGGCATTGGGCGTTAGGAGTGCTGTTAGCGGAAGCGGGGCGTTTAGCCCGTGCTGAGTTAGGAGTTAAGAGTTAGGAGTTTTGTTTATCTCCTTGTCTCCTCACTCCCTCACTCCCTCACTCCCTGCCCCTCTGCTCCTCTGCTCCCCTGCCTTCAAAGCGATGGAATATTTTTGTAATTGGAAGTCCCTAAGAATTTGTCCTGGCAAAAGTATTACATTTTTGAGGATCGCCCGTTTGGATACCTTGTTTAAACCAACGAACCCTTTGGGCTGAACTACCATGTGTAAAAGATTCTGGCACAGCATAACCTTTAGCTTGTTTTTGCAAGCGGTCATCTCCAATACTGCTAGCTGCATTCAATGCTTCTTCAATATCACCTGTTTCCAGAATTTGCCGTGAGCGTTGAGCATGATTTGCCCAAACGCCTGCAAAACAGTCTGCTTGTAATTCTAATCGCACAGAAAGCTGATTTGCTTGTGTCTGACTCGCTTGGTTCTGCAAACCTCTAACTTGCTGCGAAATCCCCAGTAAATTTTGGACATGATGCCCAATTTCATGAGCAATCACGTATGCTTGAGCAAAATCTCCAGGTGCCTGATATCGGGTCTTCAAATCGCGGTAAAAACTCAAGTCAATATACACTTTTCGATCGCGCGGACAATAAAACGACCCAACTGCTGAACGTGCAAATCCACAAGCAGACTCTACCGCTCCTGAGTAAAGAACTAACTTTGGTTCTACATAACTTTTTCCATCTTGCCGAAACAAGTCACTCCATGTATCTTCTGTATCAGCCAGTACAACAGATACAAAATCCGGCATTCGATCTTGAGTTTGAGATCCTGTTGTTTGAGGTGACTCAGCGATCGGGCTATCATTTGGTGGGGAATCTTCTTGCCAAAGGGCACTAGGATCGCCACCCAATAGTAAAACCAATAGCGATATAAGTGCTACTCCTACGCCCCCACCCACGACAGGAGCGGAAATCTTCATCCCACGCCGATCTTCAACATTTGTACTCCGACGACCTATTTGCCAACGCATAATTACTGCTTACCAAACTCATAAAAAAATATGGCTTGAATTAGGTAGGATGAAATCTACACAAGCCTTTTAGCTATACAAACAAATATTACTTTTTGTATATATCGATCTCTTCTGCCTACGGACAAACTATAAATAGAGGACACTCAGCCTTTAGGAAGGTTTTGTTAAATAGGTTGCCCATCATATCACACAAAATTCCCGGACTCCTTATAGAGAAAACCACAGTCAAGACAAAAGCGAAATTTACAAAGACTTAGTTTGCATCCCATGAGCAAGCTCTGAGAATTTGGGATATTAACACAGGGGAATGTCATTATGTCTGCGTTGGACATACATATGTAGTTGAGGCTGTCCCGTGTCACTCAATACGGTTCGGTTAAAGGGGAAAGGGGAAAGGTTTTGAATACATCCTTTCCCCAGACCACACTCGATTGTGAAAAATGCTTATCCGAACCGTATTAGCGTGTCACTCACTAATAATAATTCCGCATCAGTTAAGGGTCTTTCCGTCTTGGTGTATTCATTTTTTGACTTGCACCGTTGAGAATGTTATTGCCTACCTTATGAGCAAGGAATGTATTTTATGACTATTTTATTACTAAGGATAGTTTTGAGTTGAACCAACTCGTATTTAAGATAACAAGTACTGAAGAATCAACTTTGTCAGTGATTAATCTTTCCCCTGCGACCAAGGAGTAATTATGGTTTTAAGTCAATATCAACGTGCTGTAGGCGTATTTACTCATCGGATAGATGCAGAGCAGGCAATACATGAGTTGAGAGCTTCTGGCTTGGCAATGGAGAAAGTATCTATACTTGTACAAAATTCAGATCGCAATCATGAGATTGCCGATCGTAAAGTTAAAGAGGACACTGGTGATAAAGCTGACGAAGGTGCAACAGTAGGAGGGCTTTCAGGAGGCGCTGTTGGTGGGTTAACTGGTTTATTAGTGGGTCTTGGGACTTTAGCAATCCCTGGAATTGGTCCAATAATGCTGGCTGGAGCGGCAGCAACTGCTTTGGTTACAACCCTTGTTGGTGCAAGTATTGGTGCTGCCACTGGGACTTTTGCTGGTGCATTAGTTGGTTGGGGAATGTCATCAGAGCAAGCTAGAGCATATAACGAGCGAGTAGAAGAGGGACACTATTTAATAATCGTGGATTGTACATCTTTTGAAATTGCTAAAGTACAAGAAATACTACAACGTTGGGGTATTGAAGAGTTTGGTATTTACGAGCATCTCAACAGTGAATATGAAACTACAAATTCTCTGACCACAACGACTTCTACTACTGCAATTCCTAATAAAAGTGGGATGATGTCTAAGTATAGTGTTAGTTGCTTTAATAGCATAGATAATGCTGAAGCAGCAATTAAGGATATGTGTATCGCAGGTTTTTCAGTAAACCAGATTTCCTTAATTTGCAAAGACTTTTCTCAATTGGTTGTGCCAACAGGCATTAATTTAAGTGAACGCTTTGACGCTATGAGGTTAGGAATAGCAGATGAGTGGGCACGCTTTTATAATGAGCAAATAGAGCAAGGCAATTACATACTTATCGTTAGTGGCACAGAGCGCGAGCAAGATATAGCTAGGTCTATTCTGGGCAATTATGGGGTTCAAGAGTCTCAAATTTATGACCCAATGTTAATTCGCTCTTAAAAACGGCTGCTGTCATTAATGGGAGCAAACTTATTTGAGTTTTGGAAGAAGCAGAACTCAGAATTTAGAATTCAGGAGTAAAACACAATACAGTCCAGAATGAGCAACAAAACCCAGATGTAGAGACGCGATTTATCATCCAGATGTAGAGACGCGATTTATCGCGTCTTGAAAGACCAATTATCTACACCAATAACCTTTAACCCAAGCATATTGGAGTAAAATACGCTTTATATCTGGGTAACAGACTTAGCTTGTGTAGCTCACTAACTTTAAATCTGCTGTATCAATAAGCAATAGGTTTTGCAAGCTGAAAACTCTACTATGAAAATAATCGACACCTTTCAACGTTATAGCAAGTGGTGTCGATTGGCTTCAATACATTCACCTGATAGTAAAATATTTTACTTAAAATTCTCAACATTTCTGCTATGCTCAGGGTCAGCAGTGAGCGTAGCCGAAGGGTCAAGCTGTATTGCCTCTTTCTGTGTCTCCAGTTGCTCCCGTTGCTTGCCGTACTCCCGCAGCTGCTTCAAAAGGTTTTCTTGGGATGAGTTCGGGATAGACGGACTAGGAGTTGGTTGAAGGTCGGTATCGGTACTTGCAAAATTAGCCGCTGAAGGATTATTTTTGTAGATTGGTAGCGACTTGTCATTAATCGCCTGTTGGGTTGGTGCTGGGGTAGGAATTAGATTGTTTGGTTTGCTGACAGCAGCTTTTACCGAATCTAGAGTAGTGGCAACTTGCACTTGTTGCTGCATCTGTTGTGTAGAAGATACTAAACCACTTAAACCATTTACCAATTGCCGCAGATTTTTACGGAAATTAGGATCGCCTGTCAATTCATCTAAATCAGATGTAATTTTTTGGGTATTTTCAAAGGTTACTCGTGCTGAATCTAAAGTTTGTTGCAGCAACACCGCATTCTTTGGATCGTTTAAGCTTTTAGAAGCATCGCGTAAATTAGCTGAGGCTTGGGCTGCATTTGCTGAAAGCGCTTCTAAATTGTTGAGTAATTGTCCTTGAGTCAATCGATTGACTGATGGTGATAAGCTACTGACTGTAACACGCAATTGGTTGCTGGTTTCGGTGATATTATTCAACGCACCAACCAGCGTCGAACGATTTGTTGTCACCAAATTATCCAGGTTGTTCAGCAATCGATTTGCTTGAGTTGCAGTTGCACCAAATTTATTTACTGTTTGATTTGCAGATGCATTAAGTTGGTTTGTCGCCCGTTGCACTGAATTAGCCGTAGCGGAAAAGGTAGCAAGTTGTAGTTGTAAGCTTTTGGTCAAACCTTGTAAATCCTGACTTAGCTCAGTAAAACTGGATGCTGCACCTGTGGTAGTCTCTAGAACTCTATTGACATTTCGATAAAATTTTGGATCGTTGTATGCACCAGCTAGCTCAGTTGAACTGCGAATTAGTGCATCAACACTGATGCCAACCTGACCTTTTAACCGAGAGCCATTACAGACGATGAGGCTGGTATCACAATTTTTATCTAGGGGTTTAGCGATCGCAACCCCAGGAGGTAAGGTTGTTCTTGGTGTGATGTCAATAATACTTTCGCTAATTAATCCGCTTTGATTAGCTTCCACCACTACATTACGGGGGATAATTAAGTCAGTTTGGGCAATTTCAATCACTACATCGATGGCATTTGCCCCTGGTCGAACCTGAGAAATAGTTCCTACCTTAACGCCACGGTAGCGAACTGCTGCTCCCTTTTGCATTCCGCCAGCGTTGGCAAATTCTACAATAATTTTGTATGAACGGCCAGCAGCAGTGAATCTATTTAACCACAGAAAGAGTAATCCAAATACCCCTAGTCCTAGCAGGAGTAATAACCCCACAGAACCTTCTCTAAATGTTCGCCCAGACGCGAAGCGACTTGTCATAAGACCTCGCATTTTTTTGCCTCCACCAACAACCAATAACCAATTAGGAGTTAGGAATTAGGAGTTAGGAATTAGTAGTTAAATTTAACTCCTCACTCCTCACTCCTCACTCCTCACTTTTAAGTTTCTAGCCGGCGACTTTAATCGGGCCTTGAACACTTCCACTGATAAATTGTCTGATCAAGGGATGTTCGGTGTTGTATATTTCACTAACTGTACCTTGCCACTGCACTTTACCTTCATAGAGAAATATAAGTCTATCAGATGTACGGCGGATAGTGCTGTCTTGGTGGGTAACAACAGCATAAGTACTACAAACTCCATGTAAGCATTGCAAGTGGCGGATTAAATCTTCGATGACTGTCGAGGCAATGGGATCGAGTCCGGCAGTTGGTTCGTCGTATAGTAGAACTTCTGGCCCTTCATTGGGATTATCAGGGTTAGACATAATCGCACGGGCAAAACTTACCCGTTTGCGCATTCCCCCGGAAAGTTCGGCTGGGTAGAGGTCGCCTATTTCTGGCAAACCTACCATCTCCAATTTTTCGTTTACCAAATTTCGGATGCGCGATCGCGGCAGCTTTGAATTTTGATAAAGTAAAAATCCCACATTTTCCTCCACTGTCAGCGAATCAAATAGGGCCGCCTGCTGAAACACCATACCAATGCCAACCTGCTGGCCACCATCCTCAATCAAACCCTCTCGCCGCACTCCTTGCACATAAATTTCTCCTTCATCAGGACTAAGTAACCCCGCTATTACTCGTAAGATAGTTGATTTTCCCGTCCCTGATGGCCCAATAATACCCAGTGCTTCTCCCCGGTAAATGGTCAAGTCTACATTATCTAGAACTTTATGGCTACCAAAGGACTTAGAAACACCTTTCAGTTCAATCAATGGTTCAGTCATTAGTTATTTAGTTACTTGTACTGAGCTTGTCCTAAGCGTAGTCGAAGGGCGCAGCCGAAGTATTGGTCATCGATCGTTGGTCATTAGTCAGTAGAAAATAAACAAATGACTACTGAGAACTAACAAAGGACAAATATGCCCAATAATGATTTCATGGTGATTGGTAGGACATTGTATAGTGTATTATAAGTAGATAATTAGCATTCTGATTAGCAAACTTTATTTTTTTAGCATAATATTTAGTTATTGGCGATGTTTATCGTCTCCAAATATCCTCAATGCCAAACTGGCGAAGACACCGTAGTAATTAAACATCTCAGTGATGTAAAAATAAGATTCCAGTTTTCTGTACTGTAGACATCAGCAAAGTCATTTATACATTATTAATATCCCACTTAAGTTTATAACGATTCAGGTTGATAAAAAATAGAAAAGTCAGATTTAAGTTGTGAAAATCAAAAGGTTCAGAATTGCTACTTTTTATATAAGTCAAAAACCTTGTTTTTCATTAATTATTAACTATGGCTCTTAAAAAAACTAGCTTCCTGCTATCCAAAGTTATTCTAATTAGCATAATTATTAAATAATTGAAAAGGTTAATAGCATTACTCGTCAATGGATTTGGCAAAGCCCAAAATTATTTACTAGTATTGTAACAACTACCTACTGTTAAAAATCAAAGTAAAAATTATGAGTAGCCAATTAGAACAGTTTGCAAGTGATAATTCCTCTGGTATTTGTCCTGAAGCATTAGAATATATGATTAGGGCAAATCAAGGTAGTGTTCCAGCTTATGGAAATGATGAATGGACTCAAAAAGCAACAGATTATTTTCGGGAACTCTTTGAAATTGATTGTGAAGTATTTTTTACCTTTAACGGGACAGCCGCAAATTCTTTATCCTTAGCTGCTCTTTGCCAGTCATATCACAGCGTCATTTGCCATGAGACATCTCACATAGAAACAGATGAATGTGGCGCACCTGAATTTGCATCTAATGGCTCCAAACTGCTACTTGCTCACGGTAAGAATGGCAAATTAACATCACAGGCTATAGAGTCAATTGTCACCAAACGTACTGACATTCATTATCCAAAACCTAAAGTTATTAGTATTACACAATCAACTGAATTAGGAACTTTATATTCTATTGAAGAACTTTTAAGTATTAAAGAAGTTGCAAACAAATATAACTTAAAACTTCACATGGATGGCGCTCGTTTTGCCAATGCAGTTGCCGCTATGAATAAAAGCCCTGCTGAAATTACTTGGAAAACTGGGGTGGATGTATTGTGTTTTTGTGGTACCAAGAATGGAATGGCATTAGGTGAGGCCATTCTTTTCTTCAATAAAGCGCTAGCAGAAGATTTTGATTATCGATGCAAGCAAGCAGGCCAGCTAGCTTCAAAAATGCGGTTTATTTCGGCTCCTTGGTTGGGTTTATTAGAAACTGGTGCTTGGCTAAAAAATGCTAGACATGCTAATCAATGTGCTGAATATTTAGAAAATCAACTATTAAACATAGAAGGTGTTGACTTAATGTTTCCTAGAGAAGCCAACGCCGTATTTGTAAAATTACCTGAAGAAGTAATTCACAGCTTAAAAGCCAAGAACTGGCAGTTTTATACATTTATTGGTGTGGGAGGAGTACGTTTTATGTGTTCTTGGAACACTACTCAATCAAGGATTGATGAGTTGATTAGTGATATTAAAAATGCAACAAGAAATGGGGGAAAGGGGAAGGGTTAAAGGGGAAAGGGATAGAATTAATTTCCCTTTAGCCTTTAACCTTTCCGCCAATATGTTGCAAAATTTACTTTTGCAACATGTATTACAAGTAATCAAGGGTGAGATGATATTACTTATTGACAAAAATTAAATATGGAAAATCTCAAACAATAAAATAAATACAGTAACCTAAAATTCAATACTATTTCAGTTAAGGGTTATTGGTGTAGATTATTGGTTTTTCAAGACGCGATGAATTGCTTCTCTACATTAGGGTTTTGTTGCTCATTATGAATTGGATTTTTCTAAAATTGCTCCAGGTTATTATAACTGATAATGTCAGCGCTTACTTAGTATGTAGTTTTAACTGCAATTTTGATTGTTGCCACAAACCCAAATGCTTATTTTTAGCATTAGCTTCTGCAATTAAAAATTGGGTTTTGGTTTCATAGCAATTTTGTAAAGATTCTTGGTCAACGACGGCATTACCTGACTCTACCAAAAGGAGATTTACTGACTGATTATCTACAAACACTTCACCGGCTGGACGACCATTTTTTAGTTGTTCTGTACTTCTAATTACGACAGGAGTTTGAAGTGGTAATAGCTGTTTTAACTTTTGTGTTGCTGCTAAACCATAGCGCTTGTCAGTTGCCTCTGGTGCGTTAATACACGCTAACTTGACTATAGTTGTTTGTCCTGCATTATCTTTAACTAAAATTGTGTTCCCGTCTGTAATACCAACTACTGTACCTAGCACTAAGATTAGTTGAAGTAATTCCATCATTTTATATGTAATATTTTATACACAAATAGAATTTTATTTCGGTGCTTAGGTTAGTAGTGTGATTTCGCTCACAAATTACAGATAAAAATTATCTAAAGATTCTACTAGAGACATCGGCTATTTATATACAAAAAAATTATGAGATTTTACTTAACTAAATTTAAACTCATACAACAATTAAATAGGTAAAACTAAGCTGTATCATTGTAAGTAAAGTGAAATAATTATATAAAATTATGCGTGCTTAACTTCAGTTTTTTACGGTTTCGATGATATTGTTGTACTTGAATTGAAGTTTGATGACCAGATTATCTGAGCAATTACTAGGAGCTTTCTTCACTCTTCTAAACTCGACTTTATCCAAAATTAAGAACTCGCTTTCTTTATCCAGCGAAAACCCTAGCTTTTTGGCAAATACTTTTTTCACGTCACAGATTATAGATGAAGTTAAAAAAGTAAAACTACCGTCCTACAAAAGTTTCAGCTTAAGCGATTCGCGTTGCGAAAAAAATGGATAAAGTCGAGCTAAAAGAATGTCTGAAAAGTTTTTTATATACACTAACCTTTGGAGATCCCCCTAAATCCCCCTTAAAAAGGGGGACTTTAAGACTCTTACTTCCCTATCTTTTTTAAGGGGTAAGGGGGTTAGGGGGATCAACAAATATTTGATACTTCTCAGACATCCTCTAAAAGTCAACTCCACAGATTTACAAATTATCATTGTATTTTAAGAGTTTTAACTTCTAAATCCTAACTTTGTTTGTATGCCAGAACAACAGCAGTGGACTATAACAGCAACTGAACAACTACCAGAGTGGTTTATCCAAGCAGTGAAACAGTATACACCTGCATCAAGTGGACTGTATGCAGCGCAGTTGTTGTGGCAACGGGGTATTAAAGATCGTCAACAATTAACAGCTTTTATCAACTATAAAGTTTATCAACCAGCAAGTCCCTTTGAGTTTGGGCAAGAAATGCATTTGGCGATCGCACGGTTGCAACAAGCGTATAATACTAAAGAAAAAATTGCCATTTGGGGAGACTTCGATGCCGATGGGATTACCGCTACATCGGTACTTTGGGATGGATTGGGACAGTTTTTCGCTCAAAATACTCAGTTAGTTTACTACATTCCCAATCGCCTGAAAGAATCCCACGGACTTAATAATCAAGGGATTGATAATTTAGTAAAAGAAGGTTGCAAATTAATTGTTACTTGCGATACAGGTAGCACAAATGTTGAGGAAATTATCTATGCTAAACAGTTAGGTATAGATGTAATAGTTACAGACCATCACACCTTACCAGCCGAACGCCCACCTGTTGCAGCGATTATCAATCCTCGCTATTTTCCAAAGGAACATCAGTTATTTAATCTTTCCGGGGTGGCGGTAGCTTATAAGTTGGTGGAAGCACTATATCAAAGCTTGCCCAATGTTGCTAAATATCCCTTAGAAGATTTATTAGATTTAGTTGCAGTTGGATTAATTGCCGACTTAGTGCAATTAAGTGGAGATTGCCGTTACTTGGCACAGATGGGAATTCAACGACTGCAAGAAGATTTTAAACAGCCAGCAGCAGCGCGGCGGCGACCAGGGGTGGGGCGATTATTAGAATTGTGTCAGAAAAGTGGCGATCGCCCCACAGATATTTCTTTTGGTTTGGGGCCAAGAATTAACGCCGTTAGTCGCATCCAAGGCGATGCCAGTTTTTGCGTGGAATTATTAACTAGTCGGGATGTCAAACGTTGTAACGAACTCGCCGAAGTTACAGAACTCGCCAACGCCCGCCGCAAATCTTTACAAAAAGATGTGCAAACACAAGTGGCGCAAAAACTTACTCAATTAGATTTATCAACCACCAGCGTCATTGTCTTAGAAGATGCCCAATGGCCTGCGGGTGTATTGGGTTTAGTTGCGGGACAGATAGCACAAGAAACAGGACGCCCGACAATTTTGTTGAGTACGGAAGGAGCAGGGGAAGCAGGGGAGCAGGGGAGCAGGGGAGCAGGGAGCAGGGAGCAGGGAGCAGGGGGAGCAGGGGAAGCAGGGGGAGAAATTACTTCTTTATCTTCTAACTCAGAACTCAGCACTCAGAACTCAGCACTCGTATTAGCTCGTGGTTCCGCTCGTTCGGTTAATTCTGTCGATTTATACCAGCTGGTGAAAGAGCAAGCACATTTATTACATCGCTTTGGGGGACATCCCTTTGCCGCTGGTTTGAGTTTGTTAGTGGAGAACATTCCTTTATTTACAGCGGCGATTAATCAGCAGTTGCGCCAATCTTTAGGTAGTACAACTTTAACGCCAACTGTACAAGCAGACTTGACAGTAACGGTAGCCGACTTGGGGAAAGAGTTATTTTTGGAACTGAAACTGTTAGAACCTTGTGGAATGGGTAATCCTGTTCCGAAATTGCTAATTCAAAACTGCTGGTTTGAAAATTCTTGGCATCGCAATCAGCAGGATTGGCAAGGGAAAAAGGTACAGTACATTAAAGCTGAGTTTGATATTCGGGATGATTCTAGCAGAAGTGCTTTTCCTGGCTTATGGTGGGGACACTACAAAGATGAATTGCCTATAGGAAGGTGTGATTGCATAGCAGAATTAGACTACAACACCTTCAAAAAACGTTATGAAATCAGATTGATTGCCGTGCGTTCTTCTGCTAACTCAGCACTCAACACTCAGCACTTACCACTCATCTTAGACTTACGGAATCAGGAACACTCAGCAACTCAACATGGGCTAAACGCCCCGCTACCGCTAACAGGGCTAATTATTGAAGATTGTCCCACGAATTGGGATGATTTACGTATGTGGTTGCGGCGATGTTTGGCGATCAGCCGCTCTACGTCTGGGCTTGAGAATCAGCAACAATTAGCGATCGCTTGGTCTAAACCTAACCATCAACCACCCAATCAAATTTGGCTGACTCTTGTCGGAATTGCTAAATATCTCAGTCGCACAAACCAAGTAGTTACCCGCAGACAACTTTTAGAGAAAATTGGCATTAGCGACCAAACTTTACTTGTCGGCATCAAAGCCTTAAAATATTTAGGGTTCACAGTTCAACGACAAGACCGTTCTTTACAAATTAGTTGGAATCCAAACGATAGTGCCGAAAACCTAGCTGACGAAGCAGTTGCACGATTTTTAGCTGCGGTTCGAGAAGAACAATTTCAGCAACAGTATTTTGCGGAAGTTCCTTTATCTACGATTGTGGCGATCGCTAGTTACGACAACAAATAAGTCCTATCGGATTCGATCCCGGAAGTTATATCAAGTCCGGCTAATTACTTTTACAGCGATTTTCAGGTAAATGAACCACAAATAGACCTCTCTCTAAACCTCTCTCCTCATAGGAGAGAGGTTTTGATTTTCTCCCCTTCCCTTGTAGGGAAGGGGCTGGGGGTTAGGTCTCATAATTGTGGTCTAAATAATGAAAACTGCTGTAATCACCGAATCTATGCAGAAAGCCCAAAAGCTCCTCTCCTCTGCACCGTTACTGTCTTAATAATAAGTCTTTACCGAACATGATATTACAGAAGTGTCCCAGAAGGCTGTTGCACCCTCTTGTTAAGAGTTTTTCCTTCTACAAAACCATCTCGACCAGTAATCAATCTAGAGCGACGATTACGAGTGATATAATTCCATCCCCACTGAATTGCTACTACTACTTTAGTGTCAAACTCAATTAAGAAGTAGATGTGAACTACTAGCCAAAACAGCCAAGCAATGAAACCTTTGAGTTTGACTAAGCCTAAATCTACAACAGCTAGATTTTGCCCAATCATCGCCAAAGTACCTACGTCATTGTAACGAAATTGTGGCAAAGTCTCACCTTGCAACCTACGTTTAATGAGTTTAGCTACATACTCTCCTTGTTGTTTAGCTACAGGTGCAACACCAGGTAAGGGTTTACCATTTTGATGGGAAAAGTTGCCTAAATCTCCCACCACAAAAATGTTGTTATAACCCTTGATAGACAAGTCTGGTTCTACAATCACACGTCCGTCGCGATCGCACTCTACACCTGTACTTTTTGCTAGGGCTTTCCCCATAGGCGAACCTTGAACACCTGCTGCCCACAAGATAGTTTTTGAGGTAATTTCTGTCAATTCATCGCCTTGTCTGAAAGTAACGATGTTACCTTGAATATTTGTCACTCTGGTGTTGGTATAGACAGCCACACCCAACTTTTGCAAAGATTCTGCTGCTACTTTCGATAATTCTGGTGAAATGTGTGGGAGGATGCGATCGCCACCTTGCAATAGTAAAATTCTCGCTTCTGAGGTGTTGATGCTGCGGAAATCTTCTGTGAGAGTTTGGTATGCTAATTCTGCGATCGCGCCGGATAATTCTACACCGGTAGGCCCACCGCCGACAATCACAAAAGTCAACAAAGCACGGCGTTTTTCTGGATCGGTTTGTTTTTCTGCTGCTTCAAATGCCGAAAATATCTGGCGGCGCATTTCTATGGCATCTTCAACAGTTTTCAAGCCAGGAGCAAATTCTTTCCAATTATCTTTACCAAAATAGGAATGGTTAACACCTGTGGCGACAATCAAAGTGTCATAAGGTACTACTTCATCACCCAAAATAACTTGTTGCGCTTTTGGATCGATATCATTTACCTCTCCCAACAACACTTTTGTATTCTTGCTTTTGCTGAATACAGATCGTAATGGTGCAGAAATATCAGCAGGTGATAGCGTACCTGTGGCAACTTGATATAAAAGCGGCTGAAATAGATGAAAGTTACGTTTATCAATGAGAGTAACATCTACATTTGCTTTCTTCAAAGCTTTTGCTGTATACAGTCCACCAAAGCCGCCACCAACGATCACAACCCGATGTGGTGCATTCTTTTCAAGTGAGACTTCCATAATCAATATTTCCTTGTGTTAAGAAGTTGTAACTATTCTTAACAAAGATGTAACAGCATTATGAGAGTGGTTGCTGTCTATTTAGAACAATTGAAGAAATGATGAAAGTAGTCAAAGTTAGTTTTTCGAGGAAGGTAGTGTTTCGACTACGCGGCAGTTGAGCGTAGTCGAAACTCAACAACCGGGCAGAGGAAGGCTTGCCGTGAGCGTAGTCGAACGGGGGCAGGAGAAAACTGCGTAAGGGTACGATGACTCGCTAGCCGCCAGTCGTAGAGAATTCATTTTGAATTCTGACTCCTGACTCCTGACTCCTGAATTCTGTTCGATGGATCGAGCCGCTCAAAATGTGCTTTGAATAATTCCGCCATCTACTTGCAGCATGACTCCGTTCACAAATGAGGCTGCTGGTGAACTCAGAAATACCGCAACATTGGCAAACTCTTCAGGTGTCCCCATACGACCCAAAGGGACTGTCTCATTGATTCTAGCAATTTCTGCTTCTTTCGTTTCACCACTTTTAGTGATGCGGGCATCGATTAATTCTTCTACCCGTTCTGTATATGTCCAGCCTGGAAGAATACTGTTGACGCGAATTTTATCGCTACCCAGTTCTTGGCTGAGAGTTTTCGTTAAACCAATCACTGCTAATCGAATGGAATTAGATAAAACCAGATTTTGGACTGGTTGTTTAGTTGAGGTTGAGGTGATGGTCAGAATTGCTGGTGCGCTAGATTGGCGTAAGTGAGGTAAAGCATACTTTACCAGACGTACCGCACTCAGCAAAGTCAAGTCGAGCGAAGTTTCCCAAGTTGCCAAATCAATATCATCAAAAGTGCCAGCAGGTGGGCCTCCGGCGTTGGTAACGAGGATATCCAACCCGCCGAATTTTTCCACTGTGGCATTAATTATCCGTTCAATATCTTCTTGAATGGTAACGTCGGCACGCAGAGGTAGCACTTCTGTACCTGTTTCGCTTGCAATCTGGGCAGCAGTTTTGTCAATTAACTCACTGCGGGCGCAGATGGCAACTTTTGCACCCTCACGGGCAAATTGCCTCGCTGTAGCTTTGCCCAAACCTTTACTAGCAGCTGTCACTAAGGCGACTTTGCCACGGAGTTGCAAATCCATAATCTTGATTATTCTTGTTTACAACAATTGAAAGCCAAGGTTATTGAGAGCTTCACGCAAGCGATCGCGTCCTCTCAATGATTCTACAGTGGCGATGCGTTGGGCTGAGTGTTCTGACCAATCGCCAGGAACATTCATCTTTTGTTCAGTATAGAATTCTTTGATGATGTCGTTGTAGTGAGCGATCGCTTCTTCTTGTTCTGCCAATTTATACGTTTCACGATGCAGCACAGCTGACTGGGGCAACCTTGGCTTAATCGCTGCTTCAATTTCAGGATTTGGATAGCCCACACACAGCCCAAATACAGCATACACAGAAGAGGGCAAATTCAATATCTCTGCTACCTCTTGCGGGTGGTTCCTGATTCCACCGATATAGACTGTTCCTAAACCAAGTGACTCAGCTGCAACTGCGGCATTTTGCGCTGCCAACGTTGCATCAATTGTTGCCATTACAAACATTTCCAAATATTCCAGCGCATCATGAGATATGCCGCGACTGTCAGCAACGTGACTTAAACGCGCCAAATCTGCTAACCAAACCAAGAATAAAGGAACCTGCTTAATATGTGCTTGGTTTCCCGCTAGCTTGGATAACTCCTCTTTGCGCTGTCGATCTTCGACTGCTACCACACTCCAAGTTTGCAAATTCGAGGAAGTAGATGCAGATTGGGCGGCTGCAATTAGCAATTCCAGAGTTCCCGGTGGTAAAGGATCGGCTAGATAAGACCGAATTGAACGGTGAGATAGTAGTGCTGTTAGCGAATCATTCCATGCAATTTCGGGATTGAAGGGAATTTCACCGTAGCGCGATCGCAGTAATTCTGTAGGATTAGTCATAATCAATTCCAAGATTTACATTTTCAAATTTGCTACTAATATCAATTTCATCTGTAGGTGCATACATTTCTATGCCCCTACAGCCGATTCATTGTACTAGTTTAAGTTTTTGGTGAGAAAGCAGCATATTCTTCTTTTGTCAACATTGCATCCTTCACATTTATCTGTTTGGGAATTAACTTCAATTTATAATATGTATCTGCAACACCTTGTTGTAGATTTATCAAATTATCGTCAATTGGTACAATCCCAAAAGTCCGTCTGTTAGTTGCTTTTTTCATCGTTTCTAAATCAATTCCTAACACAGGTGCGAGAGTTTTTGCTACCTCTTCTCGATTCTGTTTAGACCATTCTTCGAGATTTTTAATTTCCTCCACTATTGCCTTGACAGTTTGGGTATTTTCAGTGACAAATTTGCGAGTCATCAAATAATATCCTCCCTGTTTATTAATTCCTGTGCCATCAATCAGAACTCTGGCTTTAGTTGCCTCTTGAGCCGCAGCATAGAAAGGGTCCCAAATTACCCAAGCATCCACACTCCCTTTCACAAATGCAGCACGAGCATCAGCCGGAGCCAAATATTTAGGTTCAATGTCTGTATATTTCAATCCTGCTTTTTCTAAAGCTTGGACTAACAATAAATGGGCACTAGAACCTTTTTGAAAGGCAACTCTTTTGCCCTTCAAGTCAGTAACTTTTTGAATTTGCGAATTTTGAGGAACAAGAATTGCAGAACTAGCCGGAGTAGCCGCAGTACCAATAACGTAAGTTAGCGATGTTCCCGCTGCTTGGGCAAATATTGGCGGTGATTCTCCCACAGGACCAATGTCAATACTACCCACATTCATGGCTTCTAGTAGTTGTGGGCCTGCTTGAAATTCAGTCCACTTTACAGTAATACCTTCTGGCGCCAGACGCTTTTCTAAAACACCCTTAGTCCTTAGCAAAATGGTAGATTTTTGATAGCCAAATCTGACTACTTTACTAGAAGCAGAATTAGCAACAGATGTGGCACTGGGATTAGGGACATTAACAGTCGGTGTCGATGAACAAGCAGCAAATAGCAAGCTCAGACAAAGACCTGTAACAAAAGCTCCCACTGTTGGTAAAGGGGAAGAAAAGAATAATTTATGCTGGTTGTTAAACGGGATATTCCTGAATTTTACCAACGATATCCACTTGGGAATTAAGCGGCGAAAGATTTGGTTAATCATCAAAATGATTTCTCTGAGATATATGAATACTATAAACTTATAGGTTTACCGGAGTATATAAATAAATTTTTAATTGACATCAAAATAGCGGGAAGTAAGTTAACTGGAAACTTCCCCGCCGATTATGCCAATGCCAAAAAACACAGCATTAATTTAGTAAATCAGGTTCTTCGCGTACAATGCGATCGTAAAGCGGCTGGAAACTGAACCACCCACTTACATGTGACCCCACTTGAGTTTGTGTTAAACGGGCTGTTTCGTGTTTGATAGTAGTGGGTCTACCCGCAGCTTCAGCCAACAGTTGGCCTTGGCACGATCGCTCTAAGCTAATGTACCAAAAGGCAGCTTCATCGACTGTATGTCCCACAGTTAAAATGCTATGGTTACGTAAAATTATGGCTTTCTTTGGCCCCAAGGCTTGCGCTAATCGCTGACCTTCAGAAGTTTCTAAAACAACACCTGTAAAATCGTCAAACAGGGCATGGTCTTCGTAAAAAGCACAAGAATCTTGAGTCAAGGGGTCAAGGAGACGCCCCAAACTAGACCAGGCTTTACCATAAAGTGAATGAGCGTGAGCCGCGGCGATGACATCAGGTCGAGCTTCATGAATCTGAGAATGGATGGCGAAAGCAGCTTGGTTTACCTCAGCATCGCCTTTAACCACTTCACCTTCTTTGTTAACTAAAATCAGGTCAGAAACTCGGATATGACCAAAGTATGCCCCGAATGGATTGACCCAAAAATGGTCTGTAAACTCAGGATCGCGAGCCGTAATATGGCCTGCGATTCCCTCACTGAAGCCAAACTTACCAAACAGGCGAAAGGCGGCGGCGAGACGTTGCTTGCGGTGGAGGCGTTCGTCTTCAACTCGCTCGAAAACTGGGGGTTTTGGTCTAATATAATTGGCCATGTTCTTTTTCCTCCTCTTCTTTACAGGGAGCGTTGGAATATCCAGAGCGAAAGGATTTGACGCTGTGAAATTCTGGGATGAACTGGTGACGCAAAATACAACCAGTATCATTACCTAAAATATGGATGGATACAGATGCGCTCTGGGATGTGGTTTTAACAGCGTGGATATCACCATCTGGTGGTAAGAGGCGGTAGATATCACCTGGTTGAAGGCTACGCACTTCAGTTACTTGTAATTGTGCGTGTCCTTCTACATCACTGTTATCTACACGGCGATAGACTGTTTCTTCTTGATCGCCCTTGTATAAACCAATCAATCCCCAAGCTAAATGATCGTGGACAGGAGTTGTTGAACCTGGGGGAATTACCAAACTGAATACCGACAGCGAACGATCTTTAGCGCGATAAAGCAGCCATTGACCAATACCGCCACCCATCCGGCTTTCGAGATTAACTTGGGCAAACTTTTGGGGTAGCCATTGCTGTTGGGCAAGGAGTTCTTGAAAATAGGGTTCTAATCTAGCGAGAGTTTGTGTGCGATCGTTAACAGCGCTAGCGCTAATTTCTTGCACTGTTGCTACAAAGGATCGTAGTTTTTGGCTCTCAATAAACCATTGGTCTTCTGGTAACGGTTCTAAAATAGTGTGGTTCGTCATCTATATTCCTCTGTTTAGGAGGCGGTAAAGATTAACTAATTACTAAGTTGTAAATCGTAATTAAGAATTCAATTACGATTTATTTTAATACCAGGATGAATCTTAAAGCCAAGTTGCTCAAGTTTTAGATGAGAAAGGGACTCCTTCAGAATGATAGTAAAAGGATATCGCTGAAATACAGTAGCTTTACCTTGTGACAATAGCAGCCTAGCATGGCTGATGCGTACTGGATATAACGGTTGTTTGTTGGCATCGAGAATCAATACTTTAGTCATACAATTTTGAATTTTGAATTTTAGATTGGGGACTGGGAATTGGAAAAATTCCCTTACTGAGTTAGGGAACAAGAAAATTATTCTTCCCGCTCCCTGCCCCCCGCCCCTGTGCTCCTACTTAGCGGTGGGGCAAATAGTTGCAGCAACATCTACCCTTTTCGGTAGAATTTTTTGCTCTAGCATCCAGTTTGCTGTCTTCTGGTTTTAATAACAGGTACTTACCTGCACCAGCCTGATTTACAGCAACTTTTTTACCTACAAGGTCAGCGGGCTTACGGTTAGGAGAATCACCACGGACTACGATCGCACTCGCCAATGATTCCGGTCTGGGACGCTGGACAGCCCCAATGCAAAGCTCCTGATCGGCAGCAATAGCTGACAATCCAGGAATGTCTCCACACCAGCCGATATCGGTTTTATTACTCCTTTTATTAAAGAAAAGATAAGAATGAGAGTCTATATGTCAACTCCAGCACTCTTGTCTTTACTGCTTATTTAGAAATATTCCAAGGAATAACTTATCCAATTCTGTGGGGTGTCTCGCAATCATTTGTAGTTAGATATTTTTATTGGGAAGTTTCTTAACTATGATGTTAGCTGCCTCAAGTACGGTAAGTCGGTCGAATAACCGTTGAATTAACTACAAGGGAAAATTATCACATACAAATTTAAAAAGCAAGTCGATTGTCATAATTCTGGATGGGAGCAACGTCAAAAGGTGGGATTGTCCATATCATCTAAATATGTATCGTTCGTCCACAATGCCAAAAAGCAAATATGGTCAACCTAGAAGCTGAAGATCGCAAACAATTAATAACTCTCCTCAAAGATTTACCAGAACTGGCTACAGAGCGATATCGCGTCAGCAAATTTTGGAGCTAGCAGGTTTAAAACAGGTAATACCCATGATCAATCTTTCAGGTGCTTCATTTGTGGCAGTTAGTGAGATCGTTAGCTATCTATCTAATTACGGGCGTTTAACCTATGATCATGAGGCGCTGGGGCTGTTATTGAATACTTTGAAAAGCCTTATGGGAGTTCAGCAGCAAGAATTTTTGGATATGCTACTGACTAAGTATGACATGATGACCCCGATCGCAAGATTACCTGCTATCAATCAGTGGCAAGGGGGGAAAACGACTTCAGATGTATTAGAGAAAATAATTGGTGAGAATACCCTACGCCCAATCTCATTTTTACAGCAGGGACTTCAGGTAGCGCGGTCAGTTGGCTATATTGGGGTAAGGGACTTCCAAAGAATAAATTGTCCCAAAAATTAATCTTTTGGCAGTTACTCAATAATGATAATCCTTATTAAGGGGAAGAGAGCGGCAGCCGTCGGCTGCCGCTCTCTTCCCCCCTTTGTAAGCATGAAAAAATCTACACTCGCACGAGCAAGCCGCAAAGTGAAGTTATGTTTATTTAAGACTATAAAGCTGTAAATTACTATTTATAACTTACGTTTTGGCAAAATTAATATCAATAAACCAATTACCCAGATTGGGAAAAAATTCGTTTTGAGAATGAGTCAAACGCTCAATTTGTTTCTCAATTTCCGACATAGCTTTTTTTGTGAGTTTCACTCCGGTGGCGTAAGTTTGAGTAACTAACTTAACAATTGGATGTTTACCCTTCCATGTCATACTAGCAGCCAAGTTTAAAGCCGTTTCTATTTCATCTAAGATGCTGCCGTTCCAATGATTTTCTAAGGGACTTCCAGAAAATAAATTATCCCATTTCACCCCTATCAATACGACTTGCTCTCCCCCTGCTCCCTGCCCCACTTCGACTCATTTCGGCTACGCGGTAGTTGAGCGCAGTCGAAACTCAATGACCAACGCTCAGTGACCTCCTGCCCCCTGCCTTCTAAGCGACGGAATATTTTTTAATTGGAAATCCCTAACCTTTCCCCAACATCTTGGCATTTGTTACTTTTGTAAGAAGTCTATTGTGTTGAGTGCTTTTGGCAATTTGGCATCCAAAGTTTTTCTGTTGTAGTTTTAATTTATATATCAACAGGGTTACAGGGACATTGAGAAAATTCTACAAGGGATTAATTCCCATCTCAAAATCCCACCCAATGGCCAGTTGTTGACGTTCACGCTCTCCCAACCACCTTAAGGTGGATGCAGCACAAGCGTCACCGCTTCATCACCACAACTGGCTAGAAATCAAACAGAAAATATACAGTACGAATGCACTGACACAGATTTAAGTCGGGGGTGACAGTGTTTAAGTCTGTAGTTGTCTTAGTTTATAAAGGAGAAACACTACTTTACTTATTAATTTTTGTCAACAAATATCTCACACTGCAAAATTTAAATTAACTTGTTGTATTGTTTGTAACAATATATTAAAATTACACAAAAGTTTGACCGCGCAGAGGGTGTCTCCTGCGATCGCGAAGGTGTCATAAGCATCTTTTTTTGATACAACTTATGAAAATTTTGTTGGTAGAGGATGACGTATTACTGAGTACAGCACTGTTCGAGTTGTTGAGTGCAAATCATTATACTATCGACATTGCAAGCAATGGACAAGCTGGATTAGAACTAGCATTATCGACTGAATATGAGTTGATTTTGCTGGACTGGCTAATTCCAAAACTGGATGGGATTACCTTGTGTCGGCAACTGCGAAAGCAAGGCTACCGTAAATCTATTCTGTTGTTAACTGGGAAAAATTCTAATGCAGATATTGTGGCGGGGTTAGATGCCGGAGCAGATGATTACGTCATCAAACCCTTCGATCCAGAAGCATTACTAGCCAGAATTCGCTCTTTATTACGACGCAATGGGGCGATCTCATCATCTATTTTAACCTGGGGAAATCTCTGTTTAGATCCAAGTGCCGGCAGAGTAACTTCTAATCAGCAGGAAATTCTCCTCACAGCCACAGAATACAAACTGCTGGAGTTGTTTTTGCAAAACCCAGACCGGATTTTTAGTCGGGCAGTGATTCTAGATCGGCTTTGGGGATTTGGGGATGCACCGACTGAAAATGCAGTTACGACTCATATTAAAGACTTGCGCAAGAAACTGAAAACAGCAGGTATAGCAGAAGAATTTCTAGAAACCGTATATGGTATGGGCTATCGCATCAAGCCTGCACCTAATCGCCCCATGTCTGTTGGGGAAAAGAATCAACATAGAAAGAAAAAACCCGGCCCCAAAGATATGACTTCTGTAAATCGGGTGCTGGAGCGATTTCGTAATTCCTTTGTTGGACAGGTTGCAGTGCTGGAGCAAGCAAAAACTGCACTCTTGGCAGGAAATTTAAATAAAGATTTACAGCAGAATGCATTGCGTGAAGCTCATAAGCTAGCAGGTTCAATGGGGTCGTTCGGTTATCCAGAGGGTTCTCGCCTTGCACGGAAAATAGAGCATTTGCTGCTTGAAGATTCCTTGCTATCTCCAGAGCAAATCTCTAATTTCTCGCAACTGGTAACAGCATTACAGCAAGAGTTAACCAAGCCTGCTGTCACTTCCACTGCTCCAAGCGTCCCGATGAAGCAAACTCATCGGCTGTTAGTAATCGATAATGATACTATGCTGACAAAGCAGTTGCAAGCACAAGCTGATTCATGGGGAATCAGGATGAAGGTTGCACCAAACTTAGCAACCGCCCGATCGCTTTTTTCCTTAAAAACTCCTGATGCTGTTTTACTGGATTTGAGTTTTACAACAGCAGAGGAAGACGGATTAATATTATTGAGCGAGATAGTAGAGCGATCGCCAAATATCCCAGTTATTGTTTTTACCGGACGAGATAGCCTAGCAGAACGACTGAAAGTATCGCGTTTAGGAGCTAGACAATTTTTGCATAAACCGGCGACAACCGAGGAGATTTTTCAAGCGATCGCTCGTGTCTTACCTCAACCTCAAACTTCCGAAGCCAAAGTTTTAATTGTAGACGATGACCCTGTAATGCTGGCTGGATTATCAGCGTTGTTAACTCCTTGGGGACTGGAAGTAATCACCCTCTCCCAATCACAACAATTTTGGAAGGTGCTGATTGCAACATCTCCTGATTTGGTGGTGCTAGATTTAGAAATGCCGATAGTCAACGGATTAGAGTTGTGTAAAGTCGTGCGTCAGGATGCCCAGTGGGGAGATTTACCGATTTTAGTAGTTACAGCCCATACGGAAGCAGAATTTCTTCAGCAAGCTTTTGCTGCCGGAGCCGATGATTTTATCAGCAAGCCAGTACTAGGGCCAGAACTTGTGACACGGGTATTGAGCCGCATTCAAAGAACTCGTTGGCGCTCTCAGGCAGGGAGAAGTAAAGCGTGATCGGAAATTATCAGCAATTATTAGCTTACGGTGTGGCTATTGGTTCAGCTGCGATCGCCCTGCTGCTGTCACTCTGGCTAGAACTGCTGCTTTCTCGAACCATTGGTGCTTTTTTCTATATAGCTATTATTGTAAGTACTTGGTATGGTGGCTTTCGACCAGGGATCGTTACAGTTGTCCTTTCCACACTGGCAATTGATTATTACTTAATTCCCCCTCAATATCAACTGAGGATTAATCAACCAGGAGATATATTACGGCTAGGTCTTTTCCTCCTAGTTGCCTTGATAATTAACTTGGTGACAGGCAATCTTCAGTACAGCAGACGGAAGATTCAACAACTCAACCAACAATTGTCTCAAGAAAATGCCGAGCAACTGCGGATGGCTCTTGACGAGCGCAAACAAGCACAAGAAACGCTGCAACAGCAATTTGAGCAACAGCGCTTAGTGATGGAGATCAGCCAGCGTATCCGGCGATCGCTCAATTTACAAGATATCTTGCAAACTACTGTTGATGAAGTGCGGCAATTTCTGGAGTGCGATCGCGTCACTATCTTCCAATTTTATCCAGGTTGGGGAGGAACGATTGTGATTGAGTCTGTTGCACCGGACTGCATGGCTCTTTTACCACTCCAGATTTATGACCCTTGCATTGGTGAAGAGAACGTCGAACCCTTTAAACAAGGCTTAGTCACTGCGAAAACTGATATTTATACTGCTGGAATTAGTCCCTGTCACGTTGAATTTTTGGAAAGTCTCCAAGTGAGGGCAAATCTGGTCGTTCCTGTTTCCGTAGGAGATGAATTGTGGGGATTATTAGCAGCTCATCAATGTAGAGCTCCTCGTGAGTGGCAATCTTCAGAAATTACTCTGTTGCGGCAGCTAGGAGCGCAAGTAAGCATTGCTATCCAGCAAGCAGCTTTGTTCAAACAGTTACAGACAGAACTAACAGAGCGCAAACAGGCAGAAATTGACCTACAACAACTGAATACCGAACTTGAGCAACGGGTGCAAGAACGTACTGCCCAACTGACAGAGACGAACGATCGCCTGCGAAAAACAGTTATAGAGCAGCAACAAACCCAACTCACACTTTTAGAACAGGCGCAAATGCTGGAGCTTCAAGCTGTAATCACCCGAAATATGGGAGAAGGCATTTGCTTAGTGAGAATTGATAATGCAATCATTATCTATGCCAATCCGAAATTTGAGCAGATGTTTGGCTATGACTCTGGTGAACTCAACGGTCAACACGTTTCGATTGCGAACTGTGTCACCAAATCAGTAACTACTCAAAATGTAAATCAAGCCACTTTGTCTGCCGTTTTACAAAATACTGAAGCCACCTACGAAGTCCAGAATCTTAAAAAAGATGGTACGCCATTTTGGTGTAGTGTGACCGCTTCGGTATTCAGACATCCCGACTACGGCGACGTTCTGGTTGCGGTTCACCAAGATATCACTGAACGCAAACGCATCGAAGATGCTTTACGCCACAGCGAAGAAAAATTTCGTCAGCTGGCAGAAAACATCCAAGCAGTATTTTGGATGACCGATATTCAAAATCAGCAAGTTCTATATGTGAGCAATGCATACCAAACCATCTGGCAAAAAAATTGTGAGGACTTGTATCGCGACTATTCAAATTGGTTAGATGCAATTCACCCAGAAGATCGCCAGCGCGTCGAAATTGAACTCATTGAACAGATGAAAGCAGGGCAATACGATAAAAAATATCGCATTATCCGCCCTGATGGTTCAATCCGTTGGATTCGCGATCGCGCATTTCCGATCAAAAATGAATTCGGCGAGGTAGTTCGGATTGCTGGAATTGCCGAAGATATCACTGAACTAGAGCAGATTAATTCGATCAAGAGTGAGTTTATTGGCATCGTTAGTCACGAACTCCGCACCCCCTTAACTGCAATTCGCGCCGCATTGGGTTTACTACAAACTGGTATCTACGACAAAAAACCAGATAAATTTAAGCGGATGATTGAGATTGCAGCCATCGACAGCGATCGCTTAGTGCGTCTTGTCAACGATATTCTCGATTTGGAACGCTTAGAATCAGATCGAGCTGTCTTAGAAAAAACCATCTGCAATGCGGCTGACTTAATTCAACAAGCAGTAGCAGGACTGCAAGCGATCGCCAATCAGCAAAATATCACCTTTAATATCCACCCGACTAATGCTCAAGTTTGGGCGGCTCCTGATGCTATTGTGCAAACACTTACTAATTTGTTAGGTAATGCGATTAAATTCTCGCCTGTCGATTCTACTATTACCCTCAGTGTCCAACAGCAAACAGACCGCGTACTATTCCAAATAACGGATCGAGGTCGAGGTATTCCAGCAGACAAGTTAGAAGCAATCTTTGGAAGATTTCAGCAAGTAGATGCCTCTGATTCTCGCACCAAAGGCGGCACAGGCTTGGGATTGGCAATCTGTCGTAGTATTATTGATCGGCACGGTGGGCAAATCTGGGCTGAAAGTACTCTTGGTGTTGGCAGCACGTTTTTCTTCACTCTACCATTGCCGGGGAATTAGGCAGGGGGCAGGGGGCAGGGGGCAGGGGGGCAGGGAGCAGAGAGCAGGAGGTCACTGAGCGTAGTCGAAGTGGGGCAGGGAGCAGGGGGAGAATAACAAATGACAAATGACAAATGACAAATGACAAATGACAAATGACAAATGACAAAAAAATTGTTAATTGTGGATGATGAAGAACGAATCCGCGAATTAGTGCAAGCTTGTTTAGAAGACTTGGGAGGATGGGACACCCTGACAGCTGCATCTGGGTCAGAAGGATTAAAAATTGCCCAGATGGAACCTATTGATGCCATTCTACTTGATGTCTCTATGCCTGACATGGATGGCTTTGCAGTCTACGAAAAACTTCAGGCAAATTCAGGAACCGAAGCTATACCAGTGATTTTGTTAACAGCGAAAGTCCAAGGGAGCGATCGCGCCCGTTTCGCCCAGATGGGAATTGCTGGAATCATCACCAAACCTTTTGAACCCACCTCTATTTGCAACGAAGTTAGTGAGATTCTGGGGTGGAACGATTAATAATTAAGTTTGGTAACGAAATCTATATCTTTATTAGTTTTTTATTTTTGTAATGTATTTTTTTGGTTACAGATAAAAACCTTTTATCTGTAATCAAAAAAGGTATATGAAATCAAATGAATATGCTAAAGGAGGTAAATATAATCGGCAAAACGATATTGCTCATTGATGATGAACTGCATGTCCGTGAGATAGTAAAATTTTGCCTCCAAGATTTAGCTGGTTGGAATGTGGTGACAGCAGATTCTCCATTAGAAGGATTGCAGAATGCAGTACACCATACTCCTGATGCGATTGTATTAGATATCTCAATTCACGATCTGGCTAGTTTTGAGTTTATGAATAAACTAAGAAATCATCCAGAAACTCAAGCTATTCCTGTAGTGTTGCTCAGTGCGAAAGCGCGATGGTTGGATTCGCAAATTTTGCGACAGTATCAAGTTGCAGGTGTAATTCTCAAACCCTTTAATCCAGTTACCCTCCCGTCTCAAGTTGCTCAATTGCTGGGTTGGGATTTTACCTGACTAAAAGATTAAACAAGAATGAGTAAAATATCCAATCTATAACAGGATTTGCAATTACTTGGAGTACAAAAAATTCCTAGAGCTTAAATTTAACTTAACGTTTTAGGTAATTTGGAATAGAATTAAATACTAAAGATAATTTTTACATCTACCTAAGTGCATATACATAGATTATTCCTATGCTGTTCAATCGTCTATCGGGTTCTGAAATTGATTTAAAGCAAATCCTCGATCGAATTAGGATGCTGGCCGATCAAATTCATCAGTCACTTGAAATGAGTGAAATTCTCAAGATTATTGTCAGCGAAGTTAGAACAACATTAGAAAGCGATCGCGCCATTATCTATCGTTTTTTGCCGGATGGAGATGGAGTCATCGTAGAAGAGTCTGTAAGTAATGGATGGAAACCGATTCTAGGGCAACTAATTTACGATCGTTGCTTCAATGCGATATGGGTAGAGCGATATCGAGATGGAAGCGTTAGTGTCATTGAAGACATTCATACTACAAACTTTGACCCTTGTTACAAAAAACTATTAACAGACTTGCAAATTCGAGCTAATTTAGTAGTACCAATTTTAGTAAACAATCAAGCACTTGATGGAGTTTCTAGTACATATCCTCATTTATGGGGCTTAGTAATTGCTCACCAGTGCAGTGGCTCGCGTCAATGGAGTTCTTTAGAAATTGAGTATTTCCAACTGATAGCCGCAGAACTAGGAATCGCTCTTGGGGAAGCAGAACGCCATCGGCAAAAGGCTACATCCTGCCAAAAACTAACGCTGCAACTGAATCAAAACCTGAAAAATTTGACAGTTCAGCCAAGGTTGAAATCAATCAAAAGAACTCTGGATCGGAATTTTAGAGGTTCCATTATCACAAGAACAGCATTGCCAAAGAATATATCAGTTGCAGACTTGATTGCATTTGATCGATTACAAACTCCAGTTTGGATTTATGATATTCAAAACTTGCAGATGTGGTGGGCGAATCAATCCGCTCTGCATATTTGGAATGCTCAAAGTCGAGAAGAATTGCTCAGTCGCAACTTCAGTGATGTTTCCCAGTCTACTCACACTCGAATGCAAAGCTATTTGCAAGAATTTCAGCAAGGGAAAACCATCACTGAAAACTGGACATTTTACCCAGAAGGAAAACCTGTTTCTCTGCGCTGCATCTTTTCTGGAATTCAAATTGAAGAAGGGCGAATGGCGATGCTGGTTGAAGGATCGACAGAAATTATCAATCAGATCGATCGAGAAACACTCAGATCGATTGAAGCCCTACGTCACACCAGAGTCATGATCTCGCTTTACACGATGGATGGTGTACCCTTGATGCAAAATCCGGCAGCCCTTCGCTGTTATCGGGATACCTTGTACCCTAACTCGTCAGCTGAGAATATTTTCCTGAGTCACTTTGTTGACAAGAGTGTTGGACAACAAGCTATGAAAGCGATTAATTTCGGTGAGGCGTTCAGCATAGAGGCTCAGGTGTTTACTACTGAGGGAATTCAATGGCATGGGATCGATATACGATGCACCCGCGATCCGGTAACAGGTAACTCCATCATCCTCGTCAACGAAAACAATATTACCAAGCAACAAGCTGCACTACAAGAACACCAGCGTACAGAATCAGAATTGCGCTGGCGGGAAGCTTTGCTGCGTTCTATGACTGAAACTTCTTTGCTAGGATTTTTTGTTGTTGACAATCGTACCGATGAAATTCTCTATTTCAATCACCACTTCTGTAAAATTTGGGGCATCGAACATCTAGAAGACAAAATGCGTTTGGGTGCTTTAAAAAATAATCAGATTATTTCTGATTGTATATCTTCAATTGTCGATGCATCGGCATTTGTCGAATCCTATAAACCGTTGCAGTCTGAAGAAAATCGTTGCACGATTGAGGATGAAATTTTATTTGTCGATGGGCGAACGATTCGCCGCTTTTCCAGTCAAATTCGGGATACTCAGGATCGATATTTTGGGCGGTTGTACATTTTTGAAGACATCACCCCTCGTAAACAAATCGAAGCCGCACTCAAAATCAGTGAAGAAAGATGGCAGTATGCTTTGGAAGGAAATGGCGACGGAGTTTGGGATTTGAATGCTGAAACTAACGAAGTCTTTTTTTCCCGACGATGGAAAGAAATGTTAGGGTTTGCAGAGCATGAAATTGGAAATACCCTCAGTGAATGGGAACAACGCGTTCACTCCGATGATAAAGCGAGGGTTTACGAGGAGGTTAGCAAGCATTTATCCAGTGAAACCCAACAATATGTCAGTGAATATCGGATTAAGTGCAAGGATGGAACCTACAAGTGGATTTTAGATCGAGGTCAAGTTTCGAGTCGCGCCAAGAATGGTTTTCCTCTACGGATGCTAGGAACTCATACTGATATTACTGAACGCAAGCGTATGGAAGAAGCGCTGCGAGAAAGCGAACAACGCTATCGTTCCGTAATTACAGCGATGGCAGAAGGTATTGTCCTACAGCAATCCGATGGACGCATCACCACCTGTAATGACAGTGCCGAAAGAATTTTAGGGTTAACAGCCGATCAAATGATGGGGCGAACTTCCATCGCTTTGCAGTGGCGAGCGATTCATGAAGATGGTACTTCTTTTCCAGGCGAAACTCACCCCGCCATTGTCACCTTACGCACTGGAAAGCCTCAATTTAATGTGATTATGGGAGTTCATAAACCTGATGGCAGTTTGACTTGGATTTCAATCAATTCTCAACCACTGTTTGAATCCGATGAATCAAAACCATCGGCGGTGGTGACATCATTTACAGATATCACAGATCGCAAACAGGCACAAATTGCCCTGCAACAGCAAACAGAACGGGAACGCATGGTTTATGCGATCGCTCAACATATCCGTAGGTCTTTAGACTTGGATGAAATTTTAAATACAACTGTTGCTGAAGTTAGACATTTTCTGCAAACCGATCGCGTCATCATCTATCGCTTTAACCGTGATTGGAGTGGTGTGATTGTCACGGAGTCTATAGCAGCAGGTTGGCAATCGATTTTGAATATGGAAATTACAGATAGCTATTTTGTCAAAATACAGGGACAGTCTTATCAAGAAAGTACGCTCAGAGTTACTCCAGACATCTACACCGCCGGATTTACCCCTTGTCATGTAGAGTTATTGGAACAGTTGCAAGTCAGAGCCAAGCTAGTTGTACCAATTTTACAAGGCGATCGCCTTTGGGGTCTTTTGGTTGCTCATCATTGCAGCGCCCCGCGTCAGTGGCAACCTTGGGCAAGCGAACTGCTTCAGCAATTGGCAACACAGGTAGCGATCGCTATTCAGCAATCAGAACTTTATCAACAATTGCAGCGTGCCAACCAGCAGCTTGAAAATATGGTAATGGTGGATGAATTAACTCAAATCGCCAATCGCCGATGTTTTGATATTAAGCTTAATTCTGTCTGGCAGTATCTTTTACGAGAACAAGGTTTTGTCTCACTACTTTTATGCGACATTGATTATTTTAAACAATATAACGATACTTATGGTCATGCGACCGGGGATGATTGTTTGCGCTTTATTGCTCAAGCTTTCAAACAAAGTGTTAAACGTTCTAGAGATTTAGCTGCTCGTTATGGTGGAGAAGAATTTGTTGTCATCTTGCCTAATACTCCTAGTAATGGGGCTTTTCACGTTGCCCAAGAAATTCATAAAGCTATCCAACAGCTAAATATTCCCCACGCGGCATCGCCTGTGAAGCACCATGTCACCTTGAGTATCGGAATTGCTACAGTGATTCCGACACCCAATATGGCTCCTTTGGATTTGATTGAGGCAGCAGATCGAGCCCTTTATCAAGCCAAAGCAAACGGGCGTAATCGTTCTTGTATAAATAGACTGTCTTAGAGAGTGATGCTGCGCTTCTTGCGATCCTACGCTAATCAAGTAATTGTTAATATTTTCTAAAGTTTTTAAACTCCTGTCATTTCTTTATTAGTTCTTTATTTTCTGTTTATAAATTAAAGCTGTTGGTAGTTAAGCCAAGAGCAAACTACTTATTTTTGTTTAACTTTTTTAATAAAACAACAATACTATGACAAACTGCCCTTGCTGTTCTAACCAAATGCTTCGTCACATTCGTTTACAAGAAACCTACTGGTTCTGCCGTCACTGTTGGCAAGAGATGCCTAACCTGAGTTTAGATAAAAGTACTTTAAATTTGACTAGAAAAAATACATCATTAGTCAGAGAACCAATTTCAGTCAACCACAAACTTTTGAAAATGAACGTTAGAACAGAGCTTTGTGCCTGAGTGAATCAGGAAGCAAACACCAAAGCAGCTACACTTACGCTTTAAGAGGATGTTTGAAAAGTTTAATTCCAATACTTTTCAAACATCCTCTTAAATAGCTAGAGGTATCGTCTGAATACTAGACCTCTTGCAAAAATATATTTTTGCAAGAGAGGGAAAAGGGAAAAGGTTAAAGGGAAAGGATTTTGAATCTCTTTACCTTTTTCTGCTGCCCCTTTACCCCGACAAATGCCAAGAAGTCTGCTGACTAATAAGTTAAAAGATAATATCCCTATATTTACAGTCTATTGTAGGTTGGGTTGAACGAAGTGAAACCCAAAAAATGCGCGAAAATGTTGAGTTTCGTTCCTCAACCCAACCTACGCAAATTTATTTTTCTGGCTTAACCCAAGCGTATTGCGATAAAGCCGCTTTAATGACTCTCTTGTATCGCTTGTTCATTTGCTTTCATCACTAACCCAGATTGGATTCTAACCACTCTAAATCACGCGAATATTAAATGACCCTTAAACCGTGTAATCAAGTACTCTTACATCTTAGTTAAGTCTGATATCTTCTTGAGAACAGCTTTATTGTTGTCAGGTAGATTGATGAGTCGAATTAATGGATTTGTCGGGCGACGTAATTTCTTGAAATTCGCCAGTGTTGTAGGTATTGCAGCTACTACTTTCGGTGATAGTTTTTGGAATATAGAGCAAACTGCTGTTGCTGATATTCACCCAGTTAACCCTAATTCAATCAGTCCAAATGAAGCCATCAAACGCTTGCTTGACGGTAATCAAAGATTTATCCATCAAAAACGCCAATATCCCGATCAATCACTAGAACACCTACGATTAGTTGCAAAAGCTCAGTATCCCTTTGCTGCCATATTGGGCTGTGCAGATTCTAGAGTACCTGCGGAAATTGTTTTCGATCGAGGACTTGGAGATTTATTTGTCGTGCGAGTTGCTGGTAATGTTGTCAGTGACACGGTTATAGGTAGTCTGGAATATTCTACAGCAGTATTGGGTTCGCAGTTGATTATGGTTTTGGGTCATAAAAGATGCGGTGCAGTAGCAGAAGCAATCAAAAACGAACCACTTCCGGGCAGAATTGGTTTGATTATTGAGGGTATCAAACCATCTGTAGAAAGGGTAAAGTTCAGAACTGGCGATCATATGCAAGATGCAGTTATAGCCAACATTCTGTATCAAACTGAAAAATTGCAAGAAAGCTCAACTATTTTAGCTAAATTGCTTCGTGAAGGTAAACTAAAAATTGTTGGTGCTTGTTACGATATTGATACTGGTAAAGTAAACATTCTTGCTTGAATATCTCACAGATTTTCAGTGTATGATTCTTACACTATATTAGTGTATTGCAATTCCTTAAAATCCCTATTATAAATTGAAATAAATCTAGTTTATTTTGATAAATTGCAATAGGAAATGGCAATTTATCAAAATCCTTATATATATAAAGACTGTTTTGCTCCTACCTCTTACCTATCTCTCAGCAGAGAGCTTGCTTGTTAAGCTTATCCGTGGTTTGATTAAAGTACGGCATATACATCAATGAATCGTAGTTTATGACTACTCAATTACCTGAATTAACTTGTCAGCCATAAAATAAATATAAAACTTTCCATGCCTATCCAAACTATTGGTATTTTAAGTCCGGGTGATATGGGACAGGCGATCGCAGCTGTTCTTAATCAACATGGATTGAAAACTATTGCAGCCCTAGACGATCGCAGTGAACGAACTCGGCAATTAGCAGCCGCAGCCAACATCCAAGATGTAGGTTCCCTCACACAACTGGTAATTGAATCTGATGTGGTGCTGTCAGTTCTAGTCCCCGCAGCGGCTACCCAAGCGGCGAAGCAAGTAGCTGAGGCGATCGCCAGTGTTGGTAAACCCATTCTCTACGTTGATTGTAATGCGATCGCACCCCAAAAAGTCATAAATATCGGCCACCTCATTGAATCAGTTGGGGGAACATTTGTAGATGCATCAATTATTGGCCCACCACCACGAGTTCCCAATCGCACCCGCATTTACACTTCTGGAAAACAGGCAAATCAACTGCAACAACTGCGGGATCGCGGCTTGGATGTACGGGTAATTGGTGATGAAATTGGTCAGGCTTCCGGGTTGAAAATGTCCTACGCAGCATTGACAAAGGGACTTACAGCAATTGGCACAGAATTACTAATTGCAGCCCATCGTTTAGGTTTAGATAAGGAACTATGGGATGAAGTATCTAATAGTCAACAAGAACTTGCTAGTATTTTGACGCGTTCCATTCCAACGATGACACCGAAAGCGCATCGTTGGATAGGAGAGATGGAAGAGATTGCAGAAACCTTTAAAGAGTTAGGTTTAACTGAGCGCATTTTTTTCGGAGCAGCTGACGTTTACCGTTTGGTGAAAGAAACCTCCTTGGGTAAGGAAACACCAGAAGAGTCTAATCGCGATCGCTCTTTGGATGAAATCATTACAATCCTTTCTAATGAAGCAAGTGACACTGAATCGTAAAAACTGAGAATCTATGACTCAAGAGCAATGGACTGCGGTCGATCGTTACTTTACCGATTTGCTTGTACCGTCAGACCCAGCGCTGGATAAAGCCCTCCAAACTAGTGCCGCTGCCGGACTACCGCCGCATAACGTTTCGCCAACCCAAGGCAAACTATTGCTACTGTTGGCGCAAATCCAAGGAGCGCGAAGCATCTTAGAGATTGGCACACTGGGCGGCTACAGTACGATCTGGCTGGCGCGGGCGTTACCCAGCAATGGCCGCCTAATCACACTAGAAGCTGACCCAAAGCACGCCGAAATTGCCCGCGCCAATATCGAGCGCGCTGGTCTGTCTAACGTTGTTGACCTCCGCCTCGGACAAGCGCTCTCTACACTGCCACAGATTGCCGCTGAAGGTCACAGCCCATTTGACTTAATCTTTATCGACGCTGATAAGCCAAGTAATCCCGATTACTTCGCGTGGGCGCTCAAGCTTTCCCGGCGCGGCAGCCTGATTATCGCTGATAATGTTGTGCGTAACGGAGCAGTGATTGATTCCAGTAGCAACGATCCTAGCGTTCAGGGGGTGCGCGGCTTCAACGAACTGCTTGCTTCTGAGCCACGCGTCAACGCCACGGCAATCCAGACTGTGGGTAGCAAAGGATATGACGGCTTTGCGATCGCGATCGTTACGGCTGACCAATAGCCAATATACTTCTTGCAAAAGTCGGGGAAAAGGGGAAGGGGGAAGGGGTAAAGGGTAAAGGGTAAAAAAACTCAAAATCCTTTCCCTTTAACCTTTTCCCTAAGAGTGCAAAAATATATTTTTGCGAGAGGTCTAATATACTTGCCTTGAAAATAGTGTGGCGATGTTTGAGTTGAGCTACACTAACGCAAACTCATGAAAATTTAGAAAAAACTTAAAGCTTGTAATAAATAAACCCAGCAGGGACTATATAACAAGTCCCCCTGCCAGGAAGGTATAGTATATTCTGGCCATGTTTGATTAGATTAGCGCTTATTTGTAAAAAATAATTGCGTATCCTTAAATACAATAACTAAATACTTCGTAAAACACAGTTAAGAAAAGTTACTAAATAGGTTAATTTCTAATTAAAATCCAATACGCTTGTTGGTTGGGTTAAGAGTTCTTCACTCTAGCTGAGTCGGTAAAGCCTTAACAAACTCTCTAGACGTAAACTGAAATATAAACAGTAAGACTTTAAATATTTAGTGAAATTAAATATGCGTTATCCAGAACCTTAGTAGAGACGTAGTACTACGTCTCTACATTTTTTCTACCAAATGTCTCTTGAGTAGAGTAAATGGCAGGGGTAAGCTTTTTTAGAATGGGATGAGATGACTTTTATGTTCGTCGATTAACTAGGGTAGCGCTAGCTTGGTCAACAGGCATTAGCACAACTTCATTAATATTGACATGGGGCGATCGCGTCACACAGAAAAATATCACATCAGCCACATCATCTGCTGTTAGGGGTGTAACTCCTTGGTAGACTTTGTTAGCACGTTCAGTATTTCCGTGAAAGCGTACCTCGCTAAATTCCGTTTCTACCATACCAGGATCGACAGAAGTTACACGGACTCGCGTACCCAACAGGTCTTGTTTTAAACCTTCAGAAATGGCTCTGACAGCAGCTTTGGTAGCACAGTAGACATTGCCACCGGGATAGGTTTGATGTCCGGCGATGGAACCTAAATTTACCACATGACCGCGATCGCGACTTACCATTCCCGGAACGACATAGCGGGAGACATAAAGTAAACCCTTAACGTTAGTATCAATCATGTCTTCCCAATCTTGAAAGCTACCTTCGTGCAACTTGTCTAAACCACGACTCAAGCCAGCATTATTAATGAGAATATCGATGTCAGACCAGGCAGAGGGTAGAGTCGCAATGGCAGATTCAACAGCATGGCGATCGCGTACATCTAGTTGTAGTAAATGAATTTCAGTACTAAAATCTTTACTCAGAGTATCTGCTAGCTGCTGCAAACGTTCTAACCGTCGTGCGGCTAAAATCAGTTTTGCACCTGCACCAGCGAAGATTCTTGCACAAGCAGTACCAATACCACTACTTGCACCAGTAATCAAAATAATTTGATTTTGTAGGGAAATCATTAGGATAGTTAGGAGTGAGGAGTTAACAAGGATAGTTAGGAGTTAGGAGTTAAGAGTTATGAATTATGAATTAGCACAAGTTTCATAGTTCATAATTTATCATCAATCGGTCTATAACTCCTACCTCCTACCTCCTGTACAGACGCGATTAATCGCGTCTCTACTTCTTCACCACTTGCAAGCGCTGAGTTATCATCGTCATCCCATTACCTCGTAGGATGACGGCAGAAACCCATTGGCTACCTGGGGTAGATGGTGCTTGTCCTACTTTAAACAATCCGCCAGATGTCAGTAATTCTAAATCGACGGGTGTAGGATTAAGAAATTTATCTGGTTGGATAGATTCTTCTAAGGCCGTTCCTAGTAAAAAATCATCACCAAGTGGCTGTTGAACGATCGCATCAAAATTATATTTCTGACCGACTTGCACTTGCTGGGGTAATTTAATATCAATTTGGGGCGGATTACTACCAGAAGTAAGCAGGGTGCGTTCTGACAAAATGTCTTGGCGGACTATTTTTCCGCCTTCAATGCGCTGACGCGATTTAATCGTGGCATTGAGAGCTAACTTATTACCGTTACCAGAGGGTAAGCCAGTTATCTTTGTTTCTGTTTCAGCAATAATCCCATTGGCTTCAGGTTTTGAAGATAGCAGTTTCGTGCTGTATTGCAATTTCGGATATCGTTGCCAAAGTGAAGTCAAAGACTTTTCTAGGGTTTGGAGGTTTAATCCATCGCCATGAGTGAAATTGGGACTGTAGAATTGCAACACCCCTCTGACATCGCCTCGGCTGGCAGCAGTATCAACTTGTGTCAACAGGTTTGTCAGAGTGGCTGGTGCATTTTGGGCTGTCGTGGCTTGGGATAATTGCTGTGGTGTCGTTGCCTGAGTACGTTGCCAACCAGTTGTTAAACCAATAGTCAGTAGGAGCGAAACCAACCAAATATTTGCTGGAAATTTGAGTTGTCGTCTCACTAAGGCGGTAATAATGTTAGTCATGGGTAAGAGTTTACTGATTTGATTAGAGAAAGTAAGCAAATTGTTTTATCTTAGTTAAGCTAGACGCTAAACGGTAGAGGTTTGATGGCAAACGCACCGATACGATTATTAATAGCTGCCAGTGGGACTGGTGGACATTTGTTTCCAGCGATCGCCCTGGCGCAAAAACTTCCAGACTATCAAATAGAATGGCTGGGAGTACCCGATCGGCTAGAAACTCAACTTGTCCCGAAACAGTATCCCTTGAATACTATTGCAGTTGAAGGGTTTCAGCAAGGGTTTGGAGTTTCCTCGATTCGCATTTTGGGTAAACTTGCCCTTTCGATTCTAGAAGTCAGACGAATTCTCAAACAAGGAAATTTTCAAGGAGTGTTTACCACAGGGGGTTACATTGCCGGGCCAGCCATAATTGCGGCGCGTTCCCTTGGTTTACCCGTGGTTTTCCACGAATCTAACGCTTTACCTGGTAAAGTAACTCGCTTTTTTGGCCCTTGGTGTAGTGCGGTAGCCTTGGGATTTGAAGTAGCTGCTAAGTATTTGCCTCGTGCCAAAAATGTCTATGTTGGTACTCCAGTAAGATCGCAATTTCTTGATGGAGCAATTAATGCGCCACTGGATTTAGCTATTCCTGATGGTGTGCCTTTAATTGTTGTTTTTGGCGGTAGCCAGGGTGCAGTTGCAATCAATAACTTGGTGCGCGAATCTGCAAAAGCTTGGTTTGATGCTGGTGTTTATGTAGTACATTTAACTGGCGATCGCGATCCCGAAGCAGACAGTCTCAAACATCCACAGTATATAGCCTTACCTTTTTACAACAATATGGCGGCATTGTTGCAACGAGCAACTCTTGCGATTAGTCGTTCTGGTGCAGGTAGCTTAACAGAATTAGCAGTGTGTGGAACGCCAGCGATTTTGATTCCTTACCCCTTTGCCGCAGAAGACCATCAATCCTACAATGCAGACGTATTTACTTCATCGGGTGCAGCGTTAACGTTAAAGCAATCTGAGTTGACGACTGAAGTATTGCAAAATAATGTGTTGAATTTATTGCAGTCACCGCAAGAGTTAGCAAAGATGAGGGAAAAAGCTTATGCGATCGCAGTTCCTGATAGTGCCGAAAAATTGGCGCAGTTAGTCCGTGAGGTAGTGGAGAGATAACACAGCTATTCCCAATGAGCTGATCTGAACTTTAATAAAAATTCTCAAGGTTTCCGATGTTAAAGCTTTATCATCATCCAATTTCACCAAATTCTCGCCGTATTTGGATTACTCTAATCGAAAAAGGAATAGACTTTGAATTAGTAGAAGTCAACATTTTAGATAGCGAACATTTAAAGCCAGAGTTTTTAACTCTTAATCCTTTCCACCATATTCCTGTTTTAGTGGATGATAGTTTTGAGATAGTGGAATCTTTGGCAATATTAGATTACTTAGAGGCAAAATATCCCACACCTGCTATGTTGCCTATCGATGCAAAGGATCTAGCAATTGTGCGAATGGTGCAATTAGCAACGGTAAATGAATTAATGCCACCCACAATCATATTGTCCCCCGTAATATTAGGCTTACCTGGAGGAGAGCCAGACAAAATTGAGCAGTCGAAACAGAAAATCTCAATAGTACTGAATTTTTTCGAGAATTTACTCGACAGTCGCCCTTTCTTTGGCAGTGATAGTATAACTCTTGCTGAATCTGTAGCTGGCTCTATAGTACCCTGGTTGATGAAGGGCGGTGTTTCTTTGAGTGAGTATCCTAAGCTTTGTGCTTGGTGCGATCGTTTAACAGCACGTCCGGCTTGGCAAAAAACTCAAACTCCAGAAATTTTAGAAGCCATAAAATCTCGTATGGCAGCTAGGATGATTCAAACTCTTTAGTTATAAAAGCTCTACAAAAACATAAAAGTTATATGAGTGCAAGCCTCGTGTTTTAGTAGATTTAGCATTAATAAATAAGTATAATTATTATTAATTAGTAGCAATTTATTTTCCAATTTATGAATATCCAGTTGAGTCCAAAATTTTGTTTGATGATTGGTTGTGCTGGTTCTTTATTTTTAAGTTTAGCAAATAACCATCTATATCCTCAGTCAAAAACTAAAGACCTAGTACCACAAAATCGTGTTTTTACTCAACAAGAAAATTTTGTTCAAATTAAACCACATATTTCTTTTACTTCAAATAAAGTTACCGATCCAATTACCTCAAGGTTTCAAAATACTTTTGCAACTCAACATATATCTGATAGAATTCTAGACAAGCAAAACGCTTTTTCATCTCCGCACAATTTATTAGCAGCATCTACACCCTATCCAGTTGTTGATGAGTTCAAAAAATATAAATTTAATATTAATGGTAGTCAGATTGCTACTCCAGGAAAACTACCAAATAGTAAGGTTAAATTCAATCAAGGAGATTTATTAACCGTTCTCGTTAATACTAGAAAATATTTTCAAGATTATGCTTCAGAAGACCCAGATATTATGCGTCCAGGAGTCCTTACTACTCAAGGAGTTACTGTAGCAGATGTCCTTAAAACTTTGGATTTTATGATTGCTATTTTGAAAGAGGATATTGCTAATAATCGGGCTACTCGTTTACAAGACTCTCAATTTATTAATACCAATTTTCGAGTTATTAAATGGTCTGCCTACAATCCCAAAGCTAAACAGCAAAAACAATTACGAATCACCAAATATGCTGTATTTACTCACCCTGGTTCCCGCAAGAAAACCTCTACTTTTAATATACCAATTTATAGCTTAAAAGATAATTCTAATAACGATAAGTTCTACACTCGATACACAAAGCAAGATGTTTTATCTGGTATTTATGAACCAGGTGGTAGAGAATTTGGAAAAGTGAATACTCTTGCTTATCTAACCAGAAATGGCTTAGAAGAAGCAATTATGGAAGGAACAATCCTGATTAATTTTACAGATGGTTATAAGGCATTTTTTAATGTAGATAGAAACAATGGAATGGCTTATATCCGTGGATTAAAGGCAACAGCACAAAAGCGTTATTGGTATTTTAGAGAAGTTGATGCTATTAAAGGTTATGGATACAAAATAGATGCCAAAATTTCTATCAAACCGGGAGTTACTTTTGCTGGAGATGTTTTGAATGTCGGTTTAGGTAAGGTAATTGTGATTGAGCATACTCAAGGTGGTCGCAAACATCTGCAAATGGGAGTCATCGCTGATACAGGTGGAGCATTTTTACCCAATCTTTATCAGCTGGATTTTTTGGCAGGTATTTTTAAGAATAAAACAGAATTTGGGCAGAATATCAGCCAATTACCGGACTATGCCACAGCATATTTTTTAGTCAAAAAGTAATGCATTGACCTGATGTCAAAAATCTATGCACGGGTTAACAATTCTAAGTTGTGACCATCGGAGTCATAGAAATAAAAGCCACGACCTTCCTTTCTGTGGTTAATTTGTCCTTTATTGTGATGCATGGGGTCGCTACTGTATTCAATACCTGCTTCTTTGACGCGTGCAAAAATTGCATCAAATTCTTCATCACTGACATGGAACGCATAATGATGCGGCTCAAACGCTTCAGTGTCGGCGAAGTCGAGTGTCAGCGCATCATTTATATGCACAGCAGCAAAGTGACCAACGGGAAGCTCAACCTCTAAACCAAAAATTTTTGCAAAGAACCTCGCGGATGCTTCTTTGTCATGTGCAGGCACTATGGTGTGATTTAGAGTAATTGTCATGTCACACCTTCCCTCCTAATTTTGGTAATAATCCATATCAACTCTGGATTTCAGAGTCGATAACAACAATGTTCCTTTCTATTTTATCTTTTGGGCGTTAACACCAGAGTAAATATATCTAAATTCTGCGTTCGCTGTATTTGGAACACCCACAAACACTAGAAACGAGCTTAAATAAGCAAACCTGATATGAGTTATCAGGTTTCCTGAAGTAATAAAACTTGATTAAATTTTGTAAAGCAGTGTAAAGTAGTTTCACAGGCAAAGACAAAGTTGCCTGATTCATAAATAACTAACCGCACTTATAAAACAATGACAACAACCTTACAACAGCGCTCAAGCGCCAATGTATGGGATCGATTCTGCGAATGGATCACCAGCACCAACAATCGGATCTACATCGGTTGGTTCGGCGTAGTCATGATCCCCACCTTGCTAGCCGCCACCGCGTGCTTCATAATCGCCTTCATCGCCGCACCTCCAGTAGACATCGATGGAATCCGCGAACCAGTAGCAGGTTCCTTGATTTACGGAAACAACATCATCTCCGGTGCAGTAGTACCTTCCTCCAACGCCATCGGCTTGCACTTCTACCCCATTTGGGAAGCAGCTTCCTTAGATGAGTGGTTGTATAACGGCGGCCCTTACCAACTAGTAATCTTCCACTTCCTGATTGGCGTATTCTGCTACATGGGTCGTGAATGGGAACTATCCTACCGCTTAGGAATGCGTCCTTGGATTGCGATCGCTTACTCAGCACCTGTTGCAGCAGCAAGTGCAGTATTCTTGGTATACCCGATCGGACAAGGATCATTTAGCGATGGTATGCCCTTGGGTATAAGTGGAACCTTCAACTTCATGATCGTGTTCCAAGCAGAACACAACATCTTGATGCACCCCTTCCACCAATTAGGTGTAGCTGGTGTATTCGGCGGAAGCTTGTTCAGCGCAATGCACGGTTCTCTTGTAACTTCTTCCTTGGTTCGTGAAACCACCGAAACCGAATCTCAAAACTACGGTTACAAGTTCGGTCAAGAAGAAGAAACCTACAACATCGTTGCGGCTCACGGCTACTTCGGTCGGTTAATCTTCCAATACGCTTCTTTCAACAACAGCCGTTCCCTGCACTTCTTCTTAGCAGCATGGCCTGTAATCGGTATCTGGTTCACCGCCTTGGGTGTAAGCACAATGGCGTTCAACTTGAACGGTTTCAACTTCAACCAATCAGTAATTGATTCTGAAGGTCGTGTGATTTCAACTTGGGCTGATGTGATCAACCGCGCTAACCTGGGTATGGAAGTTATGCACGAGCGTAATGCTCACAACTTCCCTCTGGATTTGGCTGCTGGTGAAGTTGCTCCTGTTGCTCTGACTGCTCCTGCGATCAACGGTTAATTATAATCTGAGATACGCTCTTCACGATTCTCTATAAATAAAAGACGCTCTCCCGAAAGGGGGGGCGTTTTTGCATTGGTTTAATTGCTGCGTTACAGCTATTTTCAGGTAAATAGACGTGAGTTCGACGGCTCTAAAAACCCCTCTCCAAACCTCTCCCCCACAGGGAGAGAGGCTTTGAAACCCTAATTTTTTCGTTGGAAACTAAGAATATTTCTGCCCCTCTCCGCGTCGGAGAGGGGTTGGGGAGAGGTTCATCGAACTCACGTTAAATAGACAACGCGATAAGGGCGCAAGGCGTTGCGCCCCTACAACAGATATGGTTCAAATACATGAAAACTTTTTTGAAGTGCAAAAATGACTTTTATCGGTGAGAACTTAGGAAATAATTATCAAAAAGTAAATTTTACAGTCAATAACGGTTCAGAACGGGTAATAATTGCTAGCAGCGCAAATAATTGCCTTAAAGCTCAAATATCAAGGAGAAGCCAAGAATGATTTTACACCGTGGGCGTAGGGTAGTAGCCGCTTTGTTGCTGTCGGTAGTACTACTGACAACAGCCTGTAGTCCAAAAACACCGGGACGTTTTGACCAGGCACAAAAAGAAAGCACTCAACAAAAAAGCGGTCAATCGGTAGCTAAAACCGCAACTCAGGGTAGCGAATTTAATAAACTTTTCCCAAAAGCTGGTGATGGCTACCAACGCGTCTATACCCAAGAGAAAAAAGGCTTTGCGGAAGCGAAGTTGAAGAAAGGCGGTAAAGATATAGCGTTGCTGTCTATTTCTGATACCACCAGCACACCGAGCGCAGCAGCAAAGTTCTCGAAAAGCACTAAAAAAATTGGCGGTTATCCTGCAATAGAAGTTGGTAAAACGCAAACTGCAATTTTGGTAGGTAAGTACCAAGTAAAAGCACTTTCTCGCGATCCGTCATTTACAGCTAGCGATCGCGAAGATTGGCTAGAAAAGTTTAATCTTAATGGTCTAGCTAGACTGAAATGATTTGCACTACTAACATTCAGATCGTAAAACCTAAAAAAGGAGATTTTTGTGAGCAAATCGATTGTTGAGTTAGTCGATCAATTGCCAACTGGCGGCTTGACTGTTTCTATGTTGAAGTCCCTCGATTTTGTTGCTCCTGGAGAGTGGCAAAATACCGTTGGCTTTGTCAACACTATTAAGAAAGTCACTGGCGAAGACGACGAAGATTTAATTCAGCAAATTGGCGAAAGAGCGATTTATCTATTTAATGATAAATCTCAAGGATACCAAACAGCCTTGTGGTTATATCAAACTGTTGATAATACAGATAAAGCCCTTGGTGCAGCAGCTTTAGCTAACAAAGTCGGCGAAAAAATTCCTTTGTTGGGTTTTTTAAACTCTGTCACTCCCAAACCTGATAAAGCCCAAACCATTGATTTGACGTTAAAATTAGTGGCTGAGTTAGTAGCCTTCTGTCAAATTAACGGCATTCCCGGAGACAGTATTGGGGATTTTGTCGCCTCTTTAGGAGAGTACAGTGGTGAGTCGCTGATCCGCATGGTGGCATTAGTTTGCGTTGATGGTTTGATACCTTTAGGCCCAGATTTTATCAGCAAAGCGATATCTGGGCTGAATCAAACAAATCCACAGGAGTTAGAACAAAACTCGACTTTCCAAAATATCAAAGATGTGATTCCTGGGAACAATGCCGGCAGTAAACTCAACTTTATCGGTGAAAGCTTTGACTCAGTTAAAGGTTGGATGAGTGGGTTAGTTAGCGCCAATAATTTAACGCCGCAAAAGGTTGTCCACAACTTGCAAAGTTTTACCGATATTGCTGATGACAAGTTGGACTACCTTGCAGCATTCCTGGATGTAGCAACAAATTATTATGAGCACACTGGCACGCAAACTTTAGCACATCGCTTGATTGAACGCGCGGTGGCTGAGATTTAGGTTGATGGGAAGTGGGGACTGGGAAGATTTCCCAATCTCCAATTCCTATTGGGGTAAATGTAAATCTGCGGCGATCGCATACAAGTAAGGTTGAAAAATAGCCAAGTTTTCTAGTTTATCAAACTTACCTGTTTGCGTACCTGTGTCAAATGCAGTAGTAATTACGTAAAGTTTAGTGCCATCAAAGGCAACATGACCGATATGTTGCTCTTGTACTTCACCTTGCTGCTTAAGTCCGACGAACCCATAGCGAATTCCCTGAAGCTTACCAATGGTTACTGGTTGCGGTGGGTAGGCTGAGAAAGTAATCTGTTTTCCATACTTACCCTGTCGATCTTTGGCAAACGCAGCATAATGCTCTACAACCCAAGTCTTAAGTACTGGTAATAACTGGGTTTGGTACTTGGGACTTTGGTAGTCTACTAGAGAAGCAGTTGGGATACCAGCTGCTAAGAGTTTCTTTCGGAAATCCTCATTGTTTGCTAGTGGGTAAATGTTAATCTCAACTGTACCCAAACGTTTTCCTTTGGAGGAGACACACAACAAAGGTGCATTTCCTTCACAGGGAGCAACTTGCCAGTTAGTTGGAGCAGCAGCACTTCCCAGAATTTTCTGCCAAATATTTCCTTGATTAGAGTTGGGAAGTTTGGCAACGGTAGGAGGTTTTACTACTTTGGGTGAAGAAAATTGCGGTAAAAAAAATTTGGCTCCCACCGGTATTGACACCAGCAAAATAGAACCTAGTAATAAATGATAAAGTCGTAACATTTTTTTAAAATCCAGAGCCAGGGATTGCAGACTAACGATATCTACAATACTTTATGGATCGATACGGTTTACCAAGCTGATGAGCGATATAAAATTTTGGAACTATACACCAATGGCACTAAGAAAATATGAAGCCTTTGCCAGGACAAGGTGTTGGGTGTAGTAAAAAATTAATAAAAGTAGAAAATAGAAACAAGTACTGACTAAGCCCCGTTGGGGTGGGTTGTAGGGTGTGGGGTGTAGTACAAGTCTCTACCAATGCCGTCTTCCCTACCCCTACCCCCTACACCCTGTTTTTGACAATGATGTATCTCTAAGAACATCAATCAAGTTGTTCTTAAATTACATCTTATGGTTTATTGCCTAAATTGACATATTAAGCAATGCTGTTACTCCTAGAAATAATTTGTATTGCTTTCAATGATTCAGGCGTTTAATCTTCGTCAAGGGCTGGGAAAGCTTCTTCAAGCTGCCACAACCGATCTTTATTTTCAACGAACCAAATACGAGTTTCTGGAGTTAATTTACTCCAAATGTCTTCAATCGGGATGTGAGGAGATGCATACTGATAATGCTGACCAAGTGATTTGAGATTGTCCGCTACATCACGGGGAATTCCAAATTGTTCCCAGTCAACTATTATATGTTTTCCCGAAACTCCGGCTGTGGGGTCAAAAACCAATTGTGCCGATCTGATTAAATCAGCAAAGTGTTTCGGTTTGAGTTTGGTGATCTCCTGAATTTGGAGTGATTCGTTATGCTCTTGAGACATGATCGCCGCAGTAGTAAAGATTAGTGATTCAGTTGAATTTACTGCCAGAGATTTTTATCCCAATATTTTTACTTTAGCGCAGAGCCACTAACTCGATCGCGACTTAACCACACAAAGGGTTTAAGCAAATCGTTTCGGGTGAGCAAATTTACCACACATCTATCAGTACAATATCTCAGATAGTAATGAAAAGTTTGTAGTAAGCACTTTAGGGACTTCCAAAGAAAAAAACATTCAATTTTTCTTGTGGAGTGGGCGTCTCGCCATTGGTGTCAACTTAACGTGAAACCGAACGTCCGCCAGTCAGGGATTAAAATCTCTGTCTCATAGCAAAAGTCCTCTAAAAGAGGACTGAAGATTACAGTCCATTTTAATGGACTTGGGTTATTAGACCGCCGTTTTAACGGTGGGCGGACGCACAACACCCAACGAGTACGCTATTTCTGGCTGAAGTTGACACCACTGGCGTCTCGCCCGCCCAATGGTTAGGGCGGACAAGATGTCCACCCCACAAGATTGAATAATTTATTTCTTGGTAATCCTTTAGTGCTTAGAAAATAAGGACTAAAGTCCTTACTACGAACTGTTCCTAGTACCTATTTTAGTGACGAGTGTAGGAATGCTCAAAGTCAGTTTTGAGTGTATGAGCCATAAGAGCAATTTCTGCTTGTTGTCTTGCAATCAGCGGCAAATCCTGCTCCAATATTTTATTCGTATTCAAGTGAGCGAGCCAGCGCCGCCTCAACTTGACTCCCCAAGTCATGAAACAAACAGGGGTTTGAATAAGTCAAAGGTGATTTTGCTTGCGGAAAACACCCAAATGAGAAAGCATTCAAGCATTTTGAGTAAGTCAAAGGTGATTTTGCTTGCTGAAAATACCGAAATGAGAAAGCATTTAAGCATTTTGAGTAAGTCAAAGGTGATTTTGCTTGCTGAAAATACCGAAATGAGAAAGCATTTAAGCATTTTGAGTAAGTCAAAGGTGATTTTGCTTGCTGAAAATACCGAAATGAGAAAGCATTCAAGCATTTTGAGTAAGTCAAATGCCATTTTGAGAAAGCATTTAAGTATTTTGAGCAAGTAAACAGGTCTTTTTATAAAGAAATAAGGCTTTTTGAGCGAGTAACCAGCAAATATACTTAACGATTAAAAATCGCGTTTGCACAAATGAATTCGGCAATCAAATAATTTAATAACTTTTCTATAAGTTTCTCTTTCTAGAAGGATTGCCTCAGCTACTCATCTTCGATTAGAACTGTAACAGCAGCGATCGCAATCAACATTTCGTCATTTTTATCGTTGAGTTCGGGAATCGCCCGCCCTTGAACGATCATCCCTCCAGATTCTACGGTGAGGGTTTTTCGCCCAAATGGTAATACAGCGAGTACTTCTTCTTCTCTAACTTGTTCGGGGTATGGCACTGCCACCTGAACCTCTATAATCATTTGATTGGGGTGACTTAAACCTGCGACTTCCCAAACACCAGGTAAGGCATTGTGAGCGATCGCATTCCGTACTGCCCTAGATGCTGCTACTGTTGGTTCTTGTCCGTGTTGATCGATTCCCATCCCCATTTCGATAATCAAGCGTTTACGCGCCATTGCTAACTCCGATAAATCTTGCATCTTGACAATAAAAAAGGCAGAAGTTAGAGAAGCTACTTGGCAAAAGACCTTGCTACTTACTGCATCCTCCTGCCTCTGCCTCACACCATACGTTGTAAGCGACTCAGACGCTCTGAGTAACTTTTCATTACCTGTAGAGCAAACACAGGTGTTTCTTGAACGGCAAAGAGAAACCCTTGCTCATCAAGGAAACCCAGCTTGGTATCCACCTTGGCAATAGCTGCGTAAGTTCTACTTTTTACTCCTACAAGTACCCCTGCACCAAAAACTTCGCCTGTTTCAATGGTTTCTACAATTTTGCCATTGACTAATATATCTACCTCTCCTTCGATAATTCCATACATTTCATCACCAGATTGTCCTTCTTCAAAGATGACTTGACCTGCTGAAAATACTTTAGGGTCGGGTTGTTTTTGAAATATACTGACTGTGACTACAGGATTTAGCATTAGAGCAACCCCAAAATTCTTAGTTTTTAGACGAAATCTTTAGATAGCTTTGGGCGAACCCAGAAAAGTATACTACTTTCTGTTGGTTAACTCTTAATCTCCCCAAAATTCCTGATTAGTTGCCTGGTTGACTTTTATTAGGATCGGACAAGGGAACATGAAAACCAACCTTGGTAGAGAATGGCGTAAATCAACATACCATTTCAAATACTGCTTCCTAACTCCTGCCTTTTTGGTAAATAAAATAGTGAATTTTGGATTTCAGGCTATCTTCTATAATTAATAAAACCTGCACACCTAATTCTAGGCATGAGACTGTGACCGAATCAGGAAGTTACAAAGATACTGTAAACCTACCCAAGACTAATTTTGATATGCGGGCAAACGCCATCAAGCGTGAGCCTGAAATCCAAAAATTTTGGGAAGAAAATAAGATTTACGATCGCCTCTTTGAAAATAACCCCGGCGAATTATTTATACTGCACGATGGGCCTCCCTACGCTAATGGCTCACTCCATATTGGTCATGCCTTAAATAAAATTCTCAAAGATATTATTAACCGCTACCAAATGTTACGAGGGCGTAAAGTTCGCTACGTTCCTGGTTGGGATTGTCACGGATTGCCGATTGAGTTAAAAGTTTTGCAGAATATGAAGTCAGCAGAACGGCAAAACTTAACATCTTTACAACTGCGGCAAAAAGCGAAAGAATTTGCTCTAACTACGGTAAACGACCAGCGCCAAAATTTTCAACGCTACGGTATTTGGGGTGATTGGAACCACCCTTATCTAACTCTCAAGCCGGCTTATGAAGCGGCTCAAATTGGCGTGTTTGGTCAGATGTTCTTAAAAGGCTATATCTATCGCGGTTTAAAGCCGGTTCACTGGAGTCCTAGTTCTCATACCGCTTTGGCTGAAGCTGAGTTGGAATATCCTGAAGGTCACGTTTCTCGTAGTATCTATGCAGCTTTTCCAGTTATAAGTTTGGCGGAAACTGTAAAACCACTGTTGGCTCAATATCAGTCAGATTTAGGTGTGGCTATCTGGACGACTACACCTTGGACAATTCCGGGGAATTTGGCTGTGGCGGTGAATGCAGATTTAAATTATGCAGTGGTGGAAGTTTCCCACCCAGAGAAAGAAGCGCAGAGTAATTTCAAATACCTCATCGTTGCTGCTGATTTAGTGGAACGTTTATCTTCAACCTTGGGAGTTGAGTTAACTGTAAAAGCCACCTTCAAGGGGAATAATTTAGAACATACTACTTATCGTCATCCTCTATATGACCGCGAAAGTCCGATTATCGTCGGCGGTGATTACATCACTACTGAATCGGGTACTGGGTTGGTACATACTGCTCCCGGTCATGGTCAAGAAGACTACATTGTTGGTCAACGCTACGGTTTGCCCATCCTTGCACCAGTAGATGACAATGGCAATTTTACCGAAGAAGCGGGAGAATTTGCGGGGTTGAATGTGTTGGGTGATGGGAATCAAGCGGTAATTGATGCAATGGCTGCGGCTGGTTCTTTGTTGAAAGAAGAACCATATCCCCACAAGTACCCTTATGATTGGCGGACGAAGAAGCCGACAATTTTCCGCGCCACTGAACAATGGTTTGCTTCTGTGGAAGGATTTCGAGAAGAAGCGCTAGAGGCGATCGCCACGGTAGAATGGATTCCAGCCCAAGGTAAAAATCGCATCACACCAATGGTAGCGGAACGTTCTGATTGGTGTATCTCTCGTCAACGCGTTTGGGGTGTACCCATTCCCGTTTTCTACGATGAAGCCACGGGAGAACCACTGCTGAATGAGGAAATTATCAACCACGTCCAAGGAATCATCGCAGAAAAAGGTTCCGATGCTTGGTGGGAACTTTCAGTTGAGGAGTTATTACCCGAATCCTATCGCCAAAATGGCAAGTCTTACCGCCGGGGTACAGACACAATGGATGTATGGTTTGATTCTGGCTCATCTTGGGCGGCTGTCGTCCAACAGCGTCCAGAGTTACACTATCCTGCTGATATATATTTAGAAGGTTCTGACCAACATCGCGGTTGGTTTCAATCCAGCTTGCTTACCAGCGTAGCGGTAAATGACATTGCGCCTTACAAAACTGTACTAACTCACGGCTTCACTTTGGACGAACAAGGCCGAAAGATGAGTAAGTCAGAAGGAAATACGATCGATCCAAATACAATCATTGAAGGCGGGAAAAATCAAAAAGTAGAACCGCCTTACGGTGCAGATGTATTGCGATTGTGGGTATCGTCGGTTGACTACTCCGGCGATGTCCGCATTGGCAAAAACATCATTAAGCAAATGAATGATGTCAGGGGGAAAATTCGCAATACCGCGCGGTTTTTGTTGGGTAGTTTGGATGATTTTGACCCAGAAAAAGATGCAGTCCCCTTCGAGGAATTGCCAGAACTTGACCGTTATATGCTGCACCGCATCACCGAAGTATTTGAGGAAGTCACTCAAGCCTTTGAGAGTTTCCAATTCTTCCGCTTTTTCCAAACAGTGCAGAATTTCTGCGTGGTGGATTTATCCAACTTTTATTTAGATGTGGCCAAAGATAGATTGTACATCAGTGCAAAAGATGCTTTCCGCCGTCGCAGTTGTCAAACGGTGCTGAAAATAGCTTTAGATAATTTAGCACGAGCGATCGCACCAGTGTTATCTCACACTGCCGAAGATATCTGGCAATATCTCCCTTACAAAACACCTTACAAATCGGTGTTTGAAGCCGGTTGGGTGCAGGTTGAGGAAAAATGGCGTAATCCAGAGTTAGCACAATTTTGGGAAACACTGCGACAACTCCGCACCGATGTTAATAAGGTGTTGGAACAAGCCAGGATAGAAAAACTCATTGGTTCTTCTCTGGAGGCGAAAGCTTTGATTCACATACCTGACAAACAATTAGGTGATGCTATCAAAGCCTTTAACCCGATTAAGGGTAACGGGATTGACGAACTGCGGTATTTATTACTGACTTCCCAAGTGGAATTATTAGATTCTGCTCAAGGGTTGCAAGGATTGAAATACACAGCGCAGACGGAAGATTGGGGAATTGGGGTAACGAATGCAGACGGGCAAAAATGCGATCGCTGTTGGAACTACTCTATTCATGTGGGAGAATCAGCAGAACACCCTTTAATTTGCGAACGGTGTGTTGCAGCCTTAGCTGGAGAGTTTTAAAAGCAAAAATTCTACGGCACTAGCAAACTACAAATGGCTAAATGCACTGACAGCAATTTTCTTTAAGATGAAGTACAAAACTACAAGATTTGAGGCAAAAGACAGAAACAAGGAAGTAGAAACTCTTGATGTTTGATGCATTAGTCCTGCATTTTGTACCTCATTTACTGGAAGCTGCAAGAATATAGAGACGAGCAGTGCTAAGTCTCTATTAGGGTTGTGTATAACCGATATTTAATTTCTGGAAATCTCTTTTTAGCATGATGAAGTCCGCATAAGCGGACTTTGTTGTATAGCCTAGTCATTCCTAGAAATTACGCAACTGGCACAAAGTTAAATATGTGATTAAATCAGGTTGCAGTCAGCGACTAAAAAAATATTTTATGTAATACGCATTCTGGTTATTTCGTATTATGCAGAAGTCTAAGTATAATGTACTTTGGCAAAAACCAATTGGGTATTATTACTGAATATTTATACGTATTTTCACTGTATTATCTTCTATTAAAGAGCTAAATGGAGTCATTCTTAAAAAAACATAAAGGTATGGATTAATACGTGTAATTTCGTTTAAAACATCCAATAACTCAATCAAAATTTAAGAGATAGAGAGATATGTCAAATAAAGTTGCTAAGGAATTGGCTGATTTTCTGGTGCAAATAGAACAGCGATCGCAGCTTCATGCAGGCTATCCATATAATTTAAGTTGTGATTACAGTGCGATCGGCAAATTTTTCAATTTTCTATTAAATAATGCTGGAGATCCATATATTGAACCAGATTTTGGTCTCCATTCTCGTAAGTTTGAGCAAGAAGTATTATCTTTTTTTGCCCAACTTTATAAAATTCCAGAAAATCAGTTTTGGGGTTATGTTACTGCTGGCGGAACTGAAGGTAATTTCTATGGAATGTTCTTAGCAAGAGAAATCTATCCTAATGGCATTCTTTACTCATCACAAGACTCTCATTACTCCATACCAAAAGCGGCAAAATTATTACGCATTCAACACAATGTTGTTAACTCACAAATTAATGGAGAGATGAATTATGAGCATTTTGAACAACTTATTAAAGAAAATCGCAATTATCCAGCGCTCATAAATTTGAATATTGGGACTACTGTCAAAGGCGCAATTGATAACTTAGACAAAGTTCTCGAAATTTTAGAGCGCAATCAAATTAAAGATTACTACATTCATTGTGATGCTGCCCTTTCAGGATTAATATTACCCTTTTTAGATGGCGCTCCCCAAGTTAACTTTCAAAAACCCATAGATAGTATAGCTATTTCTGCTAAATTCATTGGTTCGCCCTTGCCTTGCGGTGTAGTTTTAACCAAGAAAAAATGGGTAGAAAAAGTTGAAACAGCAATTGAATATATTGGTTCATCAGATACAACCATTCTAGGTTCTAGGAACGGTCATACACCTCTGATTCTCTGGTATGCAATGAAAACAAGAGGTTATGATGGATTAGCCAAAGAAGCAAAAACTTGTATAGATAATGCTCAATATCTTTTCCAACAACTTAAAATCAGAGAATATCCATGTATGCTCAATAAATTTTCCAACACCGTAGTGTTTCAAAAACCTTCTCAAAAATTAATTAAAAAGTGGCAGCTAGCGATTTATGAAAATTGGGTACACATTATAGTCATGCAAAATATCGATCGGCACAAAATAGATACTTTTGTTAACGAACTTTTGTTAGAAGAAGGGTTAGTCGATCAAATAGAGAATTTCCAACGACAATCAGCGCTACACTAAAAATAGATTGTCAAGTGAAATTGAACGCCCAGTTTGAGAAGATAGTTTTCTAAAAAGAATTTGCTCTCAAGATTTCATCTTTTTAAAAAGTTTTTTCCGCACAAATTAGCAGCAAGGAGTATTTCTACTTCTGCCCGTTCCATAGGTGGTAAGAAAAAATACCCTTGCCCATAATCACATTCTCAAGCCTTCAATTGTGCTAATTGGTCTACAGTTTCTATGCCTTCTGCTGTTACAGACATATTTAAATTATGGGCTAATGTCACAATCGCTCGAATAATTTCTAAATTTTCTCCTCGACTACCTATACTGCTGACAAAAGAGCGGTCAATCTTAATGGTTTTGATTGGTAGGCGATGTAGATAACTCAAGGATGAATAGCCAGTTCCAAAATCATCCATGTGCATTTCAACATTCAGTGCTGTTAATTGAGAAAGCACAGTGGTTGCTAATTCAAAATTATCCATCAACAAGCTTTCAGTAATTTCTAATTTTAAATAGCATGGCTCCAGTCCAGTTTGCTGCAAAATATGTTTAACTTGTTTAAACACATCAGGTTGTGTGATTTGTTTACCAGAAAAATTTACGCTCATCGTCAAAGATTGTGAAGTAGGAAATTGTTTATGCCATTTGTGCATTTGGTGACAGGCTTCATAAAGCACCCATTGCCCGATACTCACAATCATTCCAGTTTCCTCAGCCAAGGGAATAAAATCTTGAGGGGAAATAAGTCCTCGTTCTGGATGATACCAACGTATTAGCGCCTCAAATCCAATAATTTTGCCAGTTGTCAGTGAAACAATTGGCTGGTAATTAAGGCGAAATTCTTCTTGCTTGAGCAGCGCATTTCGCAGAGCAGTTTCTAACTCTAAGAGTAAAGCTGCACCCTCGTGCATCTTTGGATCAAAAACCTCATAACGTGCCTTACCAAGCGATTTGGCACAATACATTGCCACATCGGCATCGCGTAAAATCTGCGCTGCTTGCTCATAATCTGCTCTGCTCAAAGCAATGCCAATACTAACATTAGTAAATACCCGATGCTCATTTAATTGAAATGGCAAAGCTAGCACCTTTTTAATTCGCTCGGCGACTTGTATCGCTGTATTGATATCCTCGATTTCCTCAATTAAGATTGTGAACTCATCTCCGCCGAAACGAGCTACTATGTCTTCGCCTCGTAGAACTGACTTGAGCCGATGAGAAATTGCAATCAAAAGTTGATTTCCTAGTAGATGTCCAAGGCTGTCATTAACAACTTTAAAGCGATCTAGGTCTAAGAAGAGTACGGCAAATAAATAATTACTTTGCTGTTTAGACTGTTCTATTGCTTGCTGCACCCGCTCCATAAATAACCGTTGATTAGGTAATCCAGTTAGCCCATCATGAAGACTATTGTGCAGTAATTGTTCTTGTGCTTCTTGACGTTTAACAATGTCTTGTTGAAGTTGTTGATTAACCCTAATAAGTTCAATGGTGCGTTCTAGCACCAACTGCTCAAGTTGATAACGATACTGGACTAATTCTTCTTCTGCTAGCTTCCGCTTAGTGATGTCACGGACAATAACAATATACTCACGTAGCAGAGAATTAAATGGCTGGGAAATCGTTGATTCAACAATTCGCAAACCTTGGTTAATTTTCAAGCTTTGCTCACTTCTAGTAGACCATTGCTCTGGTTTGCCACGATAGCATATTAGAAGTTGATTCAAGTTTTGCCCAAGTAACTGCTGAATACTTGTTTGAAATAATTCTTCAGCAGCAGCATTTGTCTGAGAAATTGTCCCCTCTTCATCTAATACTAAAACAGTATCTGGAACAGTATCGAGAGTAGTGATAAATAGGTTTCTTGCTTGTTTGCGTGCTTCATCAATAGCAATGATTTGTGGTAAGGTTGTCCAACAAGCGATCGCAACCCCTGTAAAAGAAAGCGTCACTAATAAAATCGCTAGAAATGAATTTTGAGGATGATTAGAAAATCTATCTAAAAAATCGCGAATAATCCAACTGATTGTGGCAGTAATACAAATCAATGATACTAAAACAATCACTTGTAATACTACAAAATCTGGATTATTTCTACTAGGCTTAGTATCGTAACGCTGTGTCCACCAATTTGGGTGTAATGGCGCAAATCTTAACCGCCTTAGAACTAAATCTCCAATTGTCAAAATAATGGGTAATAATAATCCCACTAAGAAATCTCTCCAGTTCCAAGCTAAACCTCCCACTATTAGAACTATCGCTTCGACCAAGAAAAAACCAAGTGACCACCAAGGCCATAACACGTGTGGTTTGCCACGACACATCCATAACCCCAGATGTAGACCCATAATAGACATGAGATAACAAGTGCCTGCTACTGTGACAAGTTGAGATATATTTCCCAAATTTAGACACAGCAAACTGAGTAGAAAGGTAACTAAAATAGCAGGAACAAGGACACCTTGACGGGAAACTAATGCAAATATAGGAGAAAGCTGTCTGTCTAAGGCAAGCTGGTATAATATCCGAGGAGAGTTAGAAACTGCTGTAGCAGAACTTAGAAGGCAAGATATAGTAATCAAAAGTGTTACTAGAAAGGGCGCAGATTCACCCCAAAAAGGCTTAGAAGCCGCTACCAGATTTAAGAATGCATCCTCACCTATTGTTGAATTTGGAGCAGTACACATTAATACCCAAGAACCACCTAGAAACACCGGAGGAATTAACCAAGCAGCTACAGTTAAAAACTTTAAAGTTTTATATGGGTGGCGGCTATCAGCAACAAAAGAAGAAGTGGTTTCACAAGCATAAATTGAATAGCTAGCTAGAAAAAACCATTTTGCCCATTCTTGAAAGCTCAGGCTATGCGTGCTAGTTGAGAGAAAATTAAAATTAGCAGATGAGAAGGCTAACCATAATACGCCTTGAACACAAAACAATAACAGTAATAAAATCGCTGGGAATACAAAAAATAAATGTAGAAGCGCCAAAGCACGGGTGCCACTGAACGCTAAAATAAATGGAATCGCTGTAAATAAAACTTTTAACAAAGTTTCTGGACAAGAAATACCTAATGTTTCAAAATTGACTTTAATTAGGTTGGTGAGAATAATTGCATACAGTGCAGGTGCTGCTGCCCAGCTAAAAAAGTATCCTAATGCTACGTAACGGCCTAAGCCAGGAAACTTCTTTAATAGTCTTGTGGTATAGTTTGGTGTTCCTCCGGCAATATCTGACCAATGCCTACCTAGACTTTGTACCTGCAAGTTAAGCAAAAAGGAGATAATCGTGCCAAAAAACCAAACTAAGATAGCTTTCGGCCCTAACGCTGCATGAATAATAGGGGCAGTACCAATCCATCCAACATGACCAGTTAACCCAAAGCCCCAGGTTTCGAGATAACTTAGAGTCCGTGGTAGGCGCATTAGCAAGTGCTGATTGTTCCCCGCCTGTGCAGAATCGTTACTAACCATTGTTTCTTAGTGAGATTTACTGACCTTTTCACTCAATAGCTGAATCTCACCAATTATAGCTTCCGTATAACTGCTGAACTTTCAGAAAGGATAACTTATTTGTTACTCAATTGGGGATTTTGGATTTTAGATTAACCTCATGCCTAAAGAGTTTTCTTGAATAGAGAATTTTAAATTGGTTATTTGAGATTTATTCCATATAGCTTGTTTCTCACTGAGTAAGTATAAATTCTCTTTCTTTAGATTGTTATAAAAATTGAAAGGTTCAGATTTGTGACCTACTTAATAGACATAGACATCTCCAAAAATAAATTATTCATTGCCTGAAACCCTTGTAAAGACGTAGTAATGCTACGTCTTTACATTGATATCTCTAATTTAATCAATCGGAAATCGTGTTGTTCATCAATAATTAACTAGAGCTATAGCTTTTGCAACAACTCCTGGGTTAATTGCAAGAAAGCTTTTGAACCTGCTGATTGGGGAGCAATTAAAACAGCTGGCATAAAACTATCAACAGCCTTGGCAACATTGACATCAACAGGTATTTGTACCTTACAAATTTTTTCGACACCAAAATCTTCGACAACGCGATGCATTACTTGTTTATAGTATCTGCCAGTGAGCAGGTTAGCACTGGACATACTAAATACAATTCCCAACATTTTTATATCTATCTTGGTTTCATGTCCGTGACTATCTTTTAATTGGGCAATCCGTCTTTCTAAGAGTTGAATACCCACTACAGATAATGGTTCTGGTTTTGCAGGAAGTATGTAGAAATCACTGGCAGCTAAAGCACTACGAGTCAAGAGATTATAGCCAGGGGCACAATCGAGAAGAATAAAATCATATTCTTGATGTACTGGTTTTAAGATATTATTAATTAAGACCCTTTCAAAGCGATTCCAAATCGTTTCAAAGTCCTGTTCGCCCAAAGCAGTTGCTTGCTGATGCAGCATTTCTGAAACAACAAATTCATCATATAAATCAATGTCTCCCGGCAATAAATCTAGTCCGGGAAGATTACAAACCTGGGATTGAATTATATCCTGAATTTTAAATTTTGCTTGGGGGTCTGGATTGATAACTTCGTCTATCAGATACCTAAATGTCTTACTTTGTTTACGAAGCTTGGCAAAATCTAAAGGCGACATCAAACTGAGTGTGGCACTAATTTGGCTGTCTAAATCAAGAACCAGCACCCGCTTGCCATGATTTTTAGCTAAACAGGTAGCTAAGTTGACGGTGAGGGTGGTTTTACCAACACCACCTTTCATATTGGCAGTAGCAATTACATATCCCATTGATTGAATCCTCTATTGACGCATTCCCACAGTGGTCTGTCCCATTAAATATTATGGGTTTGTAGTAAGCACAAAGCGTGCTTAAAAATCTAGGACTAAAGTCCTTACTACGAACTTATTCACCCCTCGTAACTAATGGGACAGACTACTAGGTAGCGTACACCTCTGCTGATATTTTAAATCCTCCATTAAACTTAATATTTTCGGAAATTCAAAAGAGTGATTTCAGCGATTTTTACTCATTAAGGCAGTAACATGTAGTTGGCTCTTTACCTGGAATCGAGCTACCAGCCTACTTTACTCCATAATGACAATAGTTTGGCTTAATCCCATAACAGCTTGCTTTCACAAAGCAATTATAGAGGTATTGACAAATACAGTAGCCCTAAATCAATTGTGAGAAAATAATAGTGTTGTGAATATCACTAAGTATTGGGTGCAAAATGTGGATGCATTTGCTAATTGAATTGAACGAAGCCAATCGATAATTTCGTGAAATCAAAGGCGCATTTACACACAAACTTATAAGGTAATTAAAATGACTTACGATTCCAAAGATGTAGAACAAATCCTGCAAAAAGCACTCACTCGTAAACAGGAAGGTGAATTTTCACGAGAACAGCTTTTAGAAATGGCATCTGAGTTAGGTATTTCTTCTAATATTTTGGCAGCAACAGAACAAAAGTGGTTGGCTCAACAAGAAGAGGAACGTTCGCGACACACATTTAATACTTTCCGACGCAGAGCCTTTTGGACACACTTTGTTTCTTTCCTAGCGGTGAATTTATTCCTCATTCTTTTAAATTTAATCACTAGTCCTAGTTATTTTTGGGCTATTTTCCCAGTATTAGGATGGGGGTTAGGATTATTTTTTCATTGGTGGAGTGTTTATCAGAGTAAATCAGAGGATGACGAGATCGCTTTTCAGAAATGGCGTACACAAGTTTAACTTTCAATCTCAGATATTCAGCATTGTCTAAATAAAATTTTCCCATGAAATACTCACACTCACTCTTTGCGATGAGTGTGAGTATTGTAATTTATAGGTAAATCTCCTCTAACATCGCAAAAATAGGTAAATTTGAGCAATCTTAAACTTGAGGAGTTATATAATCACCTCCTTTGATCTTTGTGCTTGCCAATTTGCCAAAATAGAGCTGTAGGCTAGAATAACTACGCTTTAAGAAGCTTGATTGCCTACACTCAGCAGCAAGGGTCGGTTGGTTAATAAGTAAGAGGAAGGGAGTATGGACAACAACAACTGGTTGCAACAGCTAATGATGGTCGGTCTTGGCACAACGTCTATAGTCGCAGAAAAATTGCGGCAAGTCAGCGATGATTTAGTCAAAGACGGTAAGCTCAATCCCGAACAAGCCAAGGCGGTAATAGATGATATTGCCCAGCAGTTAAAGTCGGAGCAGGGAAACTTCGATGTCCAAATGCAACGGCAAATGCGAAATATGATGCAGGATTTGGGGGTGGCTCGCCAGTCAGAAGTGGACGAGCTGAGGGGTAGAATTGACCGTTTAGAGCGTCAATTACGCGATTTAGAAAATAAGCTTTGGCGTTAGAATGTCCTTTGTGATTTAAACTAATTGTGTCCTATTGGTAATCTTTTAGCCAGGATACCTAAGTAAGGAGAACTGATTTTGAAACCAATTTTCCTCAGCGTGGCGTTCATGCTGGTGTGTGTTGTGCTTTTGGTTGTGGGGCAAATAAGCAGTAAACAAAATACTGCCATTGCTGCCGAGTTAACCCAAACGCCGCCAGCTGCCACAACTGTAACTGAAAACAATATCTTAATTGCGAGTAATACTATGTCTGATGCTAATGCCGTAACCACTCCCTCTGGATTAAAGTATGTGGAGTTAAAAGAGGGGACTGGGGCGACTCCTAAACCTGGACAAACGGTTGAAGTTCACTATGTCGGCACTCTAGAAGATGGTACTCAGTTTGATAGTTCGCGCGATCGCGGCCAACCCTTCAGCTTTAAAATTGGTGCTGGACAGGTAATCAAAGGTTGGGATGAAGGACTTAGCACTATGAAAGTAGGCGGTAAACGTCGGTTAATCATCCCCTCTGAGTTAGGTTATGGCGCTCGTGGTGCTGGTGGCGTGATTCCACCCAATGCAACTCTGATTTTTGAAGTGGAATTGCTGGGAGTTAAGTAGAAAGTAGGGCATTGGGCATTGGGATAAGTAAAGAATTTAACTTTTAATCTTCTACTCCCCAGTTCCCAGTCCCCAATTCAATAGCTAAATTTTTAAATTTTGAAACTTGGTAAATTGTGGATTAAACAAAAGTTTCGCAGTACCTGTAGGCCCGTTGCGATGTTTAGCTATAATTACTTCTGCAATGCCGCGATCGGGAGTATCTGGAGAGTAATATTCATCGCGATACAACATGATTACTAAATCCGCATCTTGTTCAATACTTCCACTTTCTCTCAAATCAGATAACATTGGACGCTTGTTAGTACGCGCTTCCACCCCTCGACTCAACTGAGATAAAGCAATTACTGGTACAGATAATTCCCGCGCTAAACCTTTGAGTTGTCGCGTAATTTTTGATAATTCTTGTACGCGATTATCACCTGCTCCTTCCATCAATTGCAGGTAATCTATTACAATTAATCCTAATTCTGTGCCAACTTCTGCTTGCAGTCTTCTTGATTGACTACGCATTTGTGTAACTGTAATATTCGGCGTGTCGTCAATATAAATTGGCATCTCAGAAAGGATACCAATAGCACGGCTTAAAGGTTCCCACTGTGTTTGACTCAGGCGACCAGTTCGCAGATAACTACTTTCAATTTGCGCTTCACTAGCTAATAAACGTTGCGTAAGTTGCTCTTTAGACATTTCCAAGCTGAAAAAAGCAACTGGTAATTTATAAGAAGCGGCGATATTATGAGCAAGGTTTAAGCAAAATGCTGTATTGTGTACACAGATATCATTAGCAACAAAATTGTGTGTTTCTGGGATTGTTAAGTCATAAACTTGTTTGCATCCCATCGATTCAATGGAAACTATTTCATCCCAGTACACATCACTCGCTGCTAACTGTTGAAGTGGCAAATTTTCTAAAGTACTTGCTAATATCCAAAGCCTTTCTCGTGTTAAAGCACGTTTACCAACATGGATATTTGAATACCCTTGAATTCCGGCACGTTGAGCTAAAAGAGTCCAAGGTTCATTACCTTTAGCTGTTGTTATCTGTTCCCAAATTTCTATTGGAATGAGGTCACGATTTGTTTGATATCTCTTTTTAGCTATTGCATCTGCGACCTTAGTTAATGCCTCTTCTTTGCCAAAAATACCAATTTCTGAGATAAAATTTTTGATGCTCTGGGCATCAGTAATATCTAATTGCCAAGCTGGTCTGCGAGTGTCTTTATATTTCACAGAGCGTTTTTTTAGACTGGCAATAATTCCAAATCGCAATAACAAATGTTGTATTTGTCTAGCTAATTTTTCGCTGACAGTACAGTAGCCTAACTGCGATTGACCGCTTGTAAGTAATGTAGCCCATCCATCGGTTGCAAACAAACGATTGAGGAATAAGGAAACTTGCGATCGCTCCAATTTAAAAATAACTTGCGGAATGATTTTGGCATCAGCTTTTTTGCCCCATAGCCCTATGTTTTCCAACCATGTTGTTAAAGGATTCTTTTGCCCTTGAGACATAGTTGCATAGAGTATTGGGGTGCGTTCACTCCTAATTTCTATCCTAACTTTCAACTTGGGTGAAAAGCTGGTAACAGCGTATGTGAAATCATTTTGGATGCAAGAGTTAATATTAGTAAATTCTGGTGTTGAGTCTGTTAAGCACCCATCACCTATGAAATATGCCAATAATTTAACTTCACACTCGCGGATAGTTTCTGTACCAAATACATTAAGTTTACGAGCTACAGCAATTTTATCCCCTACTCTTAATTCTGAAAGTTGTCGCCATCCATTGAGGGTTAAATAAGGATGGGTGATAGTACTTTCAATATATCGTCCTAAGCGAGTAGTAACACTAAAAACTGGTTTAATGCCGTCATTAACAAAGGCTGAAGCTTGAGTTAGATGAAACTTCCAATCATTTCCTAAAGTTATTAACTCAGCTTGCCGACGATGGTATATTTCTTTAATAGTTGAGATACTCCCGTCACTCAAAAGTATTTCCGCATTTTCATGCAAGCATTTCCCCATTGATGGGCGACCCGCGACAATAATCAAATCAGAGCGCTGAAAGCCACTGGTCATGGCATCTAAATCGTAAAATCCGCAGGGAATCCCAGGTAAAGCAATGCCTTGATTTCTATCTTCAATATCCTGGAAATTATTAATTAGAGTATCAGAAATGTGAACTAAACCCGATTGGGGACGTTCTTGAGTAACGCCGAATACTTTCTGTTCTGCCTGATCTAAAACAGTTGGTAACTCGGTTTCTGTTTCATAACCAAGATGTACAATTTCATTGCCAGCTTTAATTAACTGTCGCCGCAGATATTTTTCCATGACTAACCCTGCGAGGGCATCGATGTTAACTGCTGAAACTGTACGGTCTACCAGAGTTGCAAGTTTATTTCTGCCGCCTATGCGAGTAAGCAAATCATGGTCAGTCAGCCAACTTGTGACTGAGAGCAAATCTGTGGGTTTACCTTGGGTGTGGAGCCTCACAGCTGCTTGATAAATATCTTTATGGGCGCTAATGTAAAAAGCTTCGGGAAGGAGGCGATCGCTAACTCGACTAATCGCTTCTGGATCTAGCAAAATACCCCCCAAAATCGCTTCTTCCGCCTCAATATTTTGTGGTGGAAGGCGTAGTTGACCACCGTAGGCATCGCTAACATCGCCTTGAAAACTCAATTCTTCAGCCATAAACGATTTTAGTTTTGAGATTTTGCTAGAGACGCGATTAATCGCGTCTGTGTAGGATTAGAGACGCGATTAATCGCGTCTGTACAAGAGTTAGGAGTTAAGAGTTAAGAGTTAAGGTTTTGTTTATCTCCTTGTCCCCCTGTCTCCCTTGCCTCCCTTGTCTCCCATGTCTCCCCTGCTCCCCTGCTCCTCTGCCTCCCCTGCCCTCTCATCCCCCTTATCCCTTTGTCCCTCTTTTGAGATTAACTAGCTACTACTTGAATATCGACTTGCGCCGCTACTTCCGAATGCAGCTTGATTTCGGCTTGATAAGTACCAAGGTGGTTAATATCGGGGATGGTAATTCCACGCCGATCGATTTCTTGACCGGTGGCTGCCTTAATTGCATCTACAACATCTTGGGTGGTGATAGTACCGAAAATTGCTTCGTTTTCACCAACTTGTTTAGCAATTGTCAAGCTGCCAATTTTTTCTAAAGATTCTTTTTGTTCAAGAGCTTGTTGTCTGAGTTCTAATTGCCGTTGACGCTCTTGCTCGCGACGGCGTTCTACTTGCTTGAGAATACCAGGAGTGGCATTGGTTGCCAATTTCTGGGGAATCAGATAGTTACGAGCGTAGCCAGGAGCTACTTCCACTAAGTCGCCAGATTTTCCCAGCTTGCTGATATCCTGATTTAAAACTAACTGCACGCGTTTCGCCATCGTTTTTCGTTTTTCCGGTAAAATATGATTAATTTGGGTGGGTTTGAGCAGCATAGCTCACTAAAACAGTGCTGTTAGCTGTAGCAGGGCCTTGAGCCAGTGCTGAGTAAACAGTCCTAAATAACGAGTGTTTTTTCAGAACTTAGAACTCCTGAAATGAGTATATTGTCCCAAGTAGCTTTGCCCATACCCTAAAGCTTACAGATCCTAGCGAAAGGAAGGGTGCGATCGCAACTATTAGCGCTAGAAAGTTGGAGGAATGGGGGTTGGGGAGCAGAGGAGCAGGGGAGCAGGGGAGCAGAAGGCAGGGAGCAGGGGGCAGGGAGCAGGGGGCAGGGGAAGAAAAACTATTGATTATTAGCCCATTCCCAATGCCCAATGCCCAATGCCCAATGCCCAATGCCCAATATCTAAAAGTTATTTTTCATTTCCCTTATCCGCGCAAAGGTTTGCACTCCATCACTACCTTTAACGGTTGATTGTAATGATGGTTGATCCCAACGTAAAAAGGGATTGGTTCGCTTCTCCATTCCCAGCAGCGAGGGTATGGTAGCTTCTCCTCGACTACGGTAAGTTTTCACTTCATTGAAGCGTTTTTGCAAGTCGGCATTGTCGCCATCCACAGTTAGGGCAAATTGCAAATTTCCTAAAGTGTATTCGTGGGCACACCAGATACGCGTATCATCTGGTAAAGAGCGCAGTTTGCTTAAAGAGTCTACCATTTGGGTTGGTGTTCCTTCAAACAAGCGACCGCAACCGCCAGAAAATAAGGTATCGCCGCAAAATAAATCGCCTGTCTCACCAGATTTTTCGGGGGGAAAGTAGTAAGCGATGTGAGCGCGGGTATGTCCGGGAACAAAAATAACTTCAGCTGTGCGATCTGCAAACTGGACGCGATCGCCTTGTTGCAAAAATACCTGCTGTCCCGGAATTCGCCCGCGATCTTCGACGCCACCGTAGACTGTTACTTGCGGGAAGTGTTGTATTAATTGCTGATTGCCACCTACATGGTCATTGTGGTGGTGTGTGTTGAAAATCGCTACCAACTCAGCTTTTAACTGTGCAAGTTGCTTTAGCACTGGTTCAGCCTCTGCGGGATCGACAACCGCAGCAATTTGTTTCTGGCGATCCACCAGCAAAAATATGTAGTTATCCGAGAGTGCCTCAAGCCTGATTACTTGCATTACTTAATATCTCCCTTTGAAGTAAATACTTTGGAATTTATCAGCAATCTTAAATATCTCAGTGAGAAAAGGTTGAGAAAGCTCATGAATACTATGATAGTATACACCCGTAATAATACTTAAAATACACTAAGTAACTATAAATTACGATCTGACCATATCAGTAAAATTTCTCTGGGAGGAAGTGTAAAAGCTAAGTTAGATTTATTCTGTTCTTTTTGTCCTAAATTGTCTTTTTTACTCAAAAACACAAAATCAGCTATCAATTTTTTTTATTTGTACATACTAATTATTAATACGGAATCTTATAGATTCACTTTGGATTCTTTATAAGAGATAGATGTTAATAACGACAACTATAGCAATCAATCATGGTAAAAAAAGATGAGCTTTCCAATTTTTTCTTTGCAGGTTCATAAATGAAGCTAATCCATACAACTAGCTGGTATTTTCCTGATACATCAGCCGGTGCTGAAGTATACTTAGATTCACTACTGCATGGCTTACAAGTACATGGACTAGAAAGTATTGTTGCTGCTCCTAAACAAGGTACAGAAGAAGATACCTACGAATACAATGGCATCTGTGTTTATCGTTATCCTGTTTTTCCCAACCCCAGCAAGATAGAGGTACACAAGCAGCTACCCCACGGCGGCTTTAAAAATTTTGCTAATTGGTTAGAAAACAATCGAGCCGATGTCTACCATCAACATTCATGGCGATTTGACTGCGGCTTACATCATCTTGCTCTCGCCCGCCAGTTAGGGATGGCTACTGTAGTCACTGTCCACATACCTGAGCCTATATGTCTGCGTGGTACGATGATGCGCTGGGGTGAAGAACCTTGCAATGGGGTGATTGACTCTGTTAATTGTAGTCAATGTTTGGGCGTAGCAAAGCAAGCACCACCTTGGATGCTCAAGGCTTTTAGTCAAGTTCCCTTGGATGTTGGCATCGCAGCAGAAACAAAATTACTTACCTCTAAAAATTTCAAGCTACGCCTGCTTGGTAAAACTTTTGGTATTCCTACTCTTGTGTCTCAACATAGACGCAATTTGATGCAACTAGCAAAACTAGCCGATCGCATTGTTGTAACGAGTAATTGGCAATACAATGCTTTTGTTGCAAACAACGTTCCTCCCGAAAAACTTACTGTCTCTCGGCAAGGTGTTGCTAACACTTTTAAACGTGAAGTAACACCAAACAAACCACAAAACTCCACATTAAAAATCGGCTTTTTGGGTCGCTGGCAAGAAACTAAAGGGGTACAAGTTTTAGTAGAAGCAGTACATAGTCTACCGAATGATGTACCCGTAGAGTTAATTCTTCATGCTACTCATCCGGGAAAATACGGTGCTACCAATCGTGAAAAAGTTATGGCGATCGCATCTCGCGATCGCCGAATTCGGATTGCGGAACCACTTTCACGCGAAGCAGTACCAGAGGCATTAGCAGGTTTCGATATACTAGCAATACCGTCGCAGTGGTTAGAAACTGGCCCCATAGTTGCTTTAGAAGCCCAAGCTATGGGCGTTCCCGTACTAGGCTCAAATTTAGGAGGGATTGCTGAGTTAGTCCGTCACGGCATTGATGGTTGGTTAGTTCCAGCCAAAGATGTCCAAGCATGGGCAGAAGCGATCGCAACTTTAGCCAAAGACGGCGATTTACTAGCTAAATTACGTCAAGGTATTCAGCCAGTACGTACAATGGATACTGTTGCCTCAGAGATGTTGGAACTTTATCATGAAATATTAAAAATTCCTCAGAAAAATTTTGTATCTTGATGGATTGACAACTAATTTCTTTAGTTGCTCCGATTCCTACAAAACAAATTAAATTAATCTTTGCAGATTTAGCAATATCTGACAAATACTGGAAAAATTAAATAAAAAAGTATAAAAATAGTGAGAAAATTTTCTAAAATATCCTTGTTGGTTTCAGATTTATCAAGTGCAGCGATTCTGCGTGCATACTTGATAGGAAAAGCTCTCAATCAGTTAGGATACGAAGTTGAAATTATGGGGTTTTTATTTGGAAATAACTTCTATTTAAAATTACCATCAGAATTCAACGTTTATAACTTACCAGGCAAAGACTTTCCAGAGTTTTTTGGAGAAATCCAAAAATTTTTACCAAAAATCAATGGCGATATAATTTATGCTATCAAACCCCAAATAGCAAGTTTTGGAGTTGGACTATTAAGGAAAATATTCACTAGAAAGCCATTAATTTTAGACATAGATGATTGGGAACTCAGTTGGCATGGCGGTGATAACTGGCATTATCATCCTACACCCAAAGAATTAGCTAGGGACTTATTGAAACCACAAGGCGCACTCAAAAATCCTCATCATACTTTATATGTGAAATGGATGGAAGGTTTGGTAAGTCACGCTGACGCTGTGACAGTGCATACTAAATTTTTGCAGCAGCGTTTTGGTGGTACATTTGTTCCGAATGGTAAAGATATTTCCTTATTCGATCCCACTCAATACGATCCTGAATCCAGTAGGGATCGTTATGGTTTATCTGAATATCGGATTTTAATGTTTCCCGGTGCGCCAAGACCTTATAAAGGTTTAGAAGATGTTCTCATCGCGCTCGATAAACTTAATCAATCAGACTTGAGACTAGTAATTGTAGGTGGTAGTCCTTATGATGATTATGATAAACAACTTCAACAAAAGTGGGGACGTTGGATTATCAAATTACCCAAGTATCCAGCCGACGTTATGCCTGACTTGGTAGCAGCTGCTCACATTGTAGTTGTTCCCCAGCGAGATACTCCAGAAACTCGCGCTCAATTTCCCTTGAAGTTGACAGATGGGATGGCAATGGCTAAACCTGTATTATCAACGCGTGTTGGAGATATTCCTCAACTTTTAGGTGATACTGGTTATTTAGTCGAGCCTGGTTGTCCTGAGCAAATTGCTGAACAAATTCAATTGATTTTTCAGAATTTAGAGTCAGCAAACCAGAAAGGGATCGAGGCAAGAGAAAGATGTGTGGAACACTATAGCATAGAGGCTATGGCTTCTACGCTCAAGTCAGTAATTGCTCAGTTGTGAATAATATTAATAATTAAGTTAAATTGGCATAAAAATACCCAATGTCTACCAGAAAACTAATACTAAGATTCGCCAAACCCTATCCAGGTTTAATTATCCTAACAATGCTGTTGGGATTTTCTGGTGCTTTATTTAATGGTGTCGGTGTAACTTTGATTGTGCCAGTAATTTTGAGAATTGTCGGACAACCAGTAGATTTAACTGGTTTTCCTCCGATTCTGAAAGCTGTGATGTTCCCATTTGATAATCTTCCCGAAAATTATCGCAATTTGGGAATGGCTGGAACAATTATATTTATAATTTTATTAAAAAACTTATCTAGTTATTTTAGTATTTTAACATCGAGTGTTTTCACTCGGAGATTAAATGCCGATATTCGCGAAGCTAGCTTAGAGTTATTGCTAGATATTGATATAGACTATTATTCAAAAACGAAAGTAGGCGATATTATTAATCGCCTTGGTTCGGAAACTGCCCGTACTTCTAGCGCTATCGGGAGTATTATCAATTTAATTATTTTAATAATTACGATTTTGGTTTTTGTTTGCTTATTATTAGCAATTTCTTGGCAGCTTACAATCGCAGCCACAATTTTGTTGGGTTTTATAACATTAATCAATCAATACACAATTAGTAGAGCGAAAAAATTTGGTCAACAACTATCAGAAATGTCTACATCTTATTCCATCAGTGTTTTAGAAACATTGAATGGAATTCGTTTGGTAAAGTCAACTGCTAATGAAGACAGAGAATATCAAAAGATTACCAAATTAATCCGCGATCGCGAGAAAGCAGATTTTCAATCTCAGATAAACTCACAAGCGATCGGGCCGATAAGTGAGGTAATGGGAGTAGTAGCTTTACTTCTAATTGTATTCTTAAGTAAGACTTTTTTTGCCAACCAGGTTTCTTTCATTTCAACAGTACTACTGACGTATTTATTAGTATTACTGCGACTGCTGCCTTTAGTCTCTCAGTTAAATAGTCTTCGTAGTAGCTTTGCCAATAGTGCTACTAGCGTAGAAATAGTGAGTGAGTTTTTAAATCGCGATCGCAAGCCGTTTATGAAAAACGGTAATGTAATATACACAGAATTAAAAGAAGGAATACGTTTTAATTCACTTTCCTTTGCCTACCCTAGTCATGAAAAGTTAGTACTCAAAGATGTAAATTTATTTTTACCCCGTGCTACAACTCTCGCTTTGGTAGGTGGTTCTGGTGCTGGTAAGTCAACCTTAGCTGACCTCTTACCCAGATTTTACGATCCGACATCTGGCAGTATCTCTATTGATGGCACAGACCTGCGTGATTTTGATATCAAATCTCTCAGAACACACATGGGAATCGTCAGTCAAGATACATTTCTCTTTAATGACTCGGTGCGAAATAACATTGCTTATGGAAGACCTGAAGCTAGTGAAGATGAAATTATCTCAGCAGCCAAACGAGCAAATGCTTATGAATTTATTGATAAATTACCTCAAGGATTAGACAGCCAAATTGGCGATCGCGGCGTCATGTTATCTGGTGGACAAAGGCAAAGATTAGCGATCGCTCGGGCCCTGCTGCAAAATCCAGAAATTTTGATTTTAGATGAAGCCACCAGCGCTTTAGATACCGTTTCCGAACGTTTAGTACAAGCTGCACTCGACGACTTAAGTCGCGAATCGGACAACCCTGGTAATTGCTCACCGCCTTTCCACAGTCCAAAAAGCCGATCAAATTGCCGTATTAGATCGAGGACAGGTGGTAGAAGTGGGAACCCATGAAGCACTTTTACAAAAAGGGGGTTACTACTCACGCTTATATTCAATGCAATTTGCCGATCGGGCTGAAATTTCCACCAAAACTAATCCCAGCTTTAATCGCATTTCTCACGAACTGCGTACAAGGCTTAACTCAATGATTGGTTTCCTCGGACTATTAGTTGACGATCTAGTAGACAATTCTCAAGAACGCCAGGAATTAATTGACCATTCATACAACTCAGCCTTAAGAGTTCTCAACGCCATCGATCTCTTCAGCGATGTAGTTAACCTGAAAATTAACTGGCAGTCATCGTCAGATATAGACCAAAATCAAGATGAACATAACCAGTATCAAAATTTTAGTCATATCTCGGATGAGTTTCGCAAGTGTCTCTATCCTATCATTAGCTCTCTGCGCTTGCTAGCCGATAAATTAGAATCCGAACCCCAAAAACAAAATCTATTAATTACAGAATCTTATCAATCTGCTATTTACCTATTAGATGTATTAAAACTTTTTGAAAATCAAATTTAATTTTAGTTAATGTCAGGAACAAAACTACTTATACCCCAATCTTAAAAAACCTATAATACCCAAAAATATGATAAATTCTTCCAAGAAAAATCAATATATTTTTTACACAGGAGAGCTATCCTTAAAGCCGGACACAGCACACGAAATTCATGATGTTCTTTGTGCCAACGCCGCAGCTAACTTAGGCTACTCCTCAGTTTTAATTTATCCAGATAAAAAATCTTCTGTTAATCTACTATCGTTAATTTATCCTTATCAACCCAAAAGACCCGGAAAAGAATTTATAGAATTTTACGATGTGCAAGAAAAACTCAAAATTGCAGCATTGCCAATGCCTTGGCCTATCGATCGAATCGGTGGTAAATTTACTAACTCTAGTACAGTAGTAACTAAATATTATTTACCAGTTCATATTCTACCTTATACAAAAGTTGTCCATACGCGAGATTGGAACTTTGTCAAAGCCGCAGTCAAAAATAAAGTTCCGACAATTTATGAACGTCACTACTTTCAAGACCGAAAATTTGAGCAAGAAATTGTCCACAGTCCCTATTTTAAAATAGCTATAACTCAGTCAGAACCCATCCGACAAAGCTTAATAGAAAATGGAATGCCACCGGAAAAAGTAGTTTGGCTACATAACGGATTCAATCAATCATTTTCAATCAGACAGCCCGAATCAGCCGAAAGGTGGCGGCAAGAATTGCTTAGAAATGGACGGAAGCATTTAGTTGTCTATTCAGGTGCTTTGTATCCTTTCAAAGGAGTCGATCTCTTAATTGATTCTGCTAAAGAGTTGCCAGAAATTCAGTTTATCATCACAGGAGGAACAGAAGCACAAGTACAAGCATATCAACAAATAGCTAGAGATAAAAATGTCGAAAACGTTAAATTATTAGGCTGGATACTTCCACGAGAACGATTAGTCAGCTTGTTTCAAGCAGCTGATATTTTGGTTCATCCTCACTGTGCTGGAAAATCAGCAGATTTCACGAATCCAGTTAAGTTTTTTCAGTACATGGCTGCTGGCACTCCTATCGTTGCAACTGAGATTCCACCTTTAATGGAATTCAAAACATCACCTTTGATTGCCAGTTGGTGTACGCCAGATAACCCGCATAAACTTGCCCAATCTATTCAACATACTTTAGAAACTTATCCCAGAAAAATAGAGGGTTATGCAGCTAGTATAAATTTTGCCCAACAATTTTCTTGGGAGAATAGAATTACCAAAATATTAAGCTACGTAGAAGAAGAGCAACGTCCAACAATTTTAGGGTAACGGTACAAAAATTAACTGCAAAATAACCGAATAAATACGATTTATGACTATCAAAACTGTTGGCATGATTAGCAGCTATTCAGGTCTGGCTAAAAACAAAGATTGGTTATGGCAACAAACTCCACACTACTTTGGTGTTTGGAAGAATATGCAAATGTTGAAAATGGCGCCAAAGCCGGATTTTATGTTGCTATATCAATTTGATTTTCCCCAAGCATCGCCGCCACAAAAATCTTGGTTAGATAATTTTCGCAAACAGCAGCAAAAACCAGTAGTAAATGTTGAATCTCTACTGCGTGGTGTTAACAAAGAGCGGATTATTTATTTGCTCAGAGAACCGCCTTTAGATGAGGTTCTAAAAATAACTAATCATAATTATCAAGAAGCCCAGAAGTATTGTGGCTACGTTTCTGGCCCCGATGATTTTGCTCCCATTCCTGACTATATGCCTGCTATTTGGTATCACTCAAATTCATTTCAAGATTTAAATGAAATGCCACCTCCTCCAAAAGTTGCCCCATGTAGTTGGATTACTTCGGGAATTAGCCGTACAGCCAACCATCGCCAGCGTTTAGATTTTTTACAATCTTTGCAATCTAGTGGCATGAAATTTGATTTGTATGGGCGTAACTTACCAGAATGGGCAAACAGTTCGGGAGAACTTGGCAATAAATGGTATGGCATGGCACCATATTATTACAATCTGGCCATTGAAAACTATGCTGATAATAATTGGTATGTGAGTGAGAAACTTTGGGATAGTTTACTTGCTTGGTGTTTACCAATTTACTATGGTGGCCCGGCTGCTGATAAATTATTGCCACCGGGTAGTTTTTTGCGGTTGCCAAGTTTAGATGAAAAAGGCATTGCGTACATCCAAGAAGTGACATCTACACCTGATGCTTGGTATGCTGCCAAAGATGCGATCGCAGAAGCACGTCAAATCATTTTACACAAATTAAACCTGCTTAACTGGTTATCAAACTTTGTCGATCAACACTCATAAATTATGAATGGTATTTGTACCCTTGGCAATGATTATGTTTTCGATCAACTGGTGGCTTTGCTCAACAGTATTGATGTTATCTTAGGCCCAGAAACTCCTGTTTGTATCTATCCTTTTGACGACCGGACACAACGAATTGCTGATGAAATAGCGAAACGCCCAAATGTATTTCTTTACGATGACCAAGAATCGATCGAGCGCTGGGATCAATTTATGCTCGCAGCAGCCCCAGAACGATTGAATCGGAGTAAATCCCGTCTTTATGGCGCTCATCGTCGTTTCTGCGCTTTTGATGGCCCATTTGAGAAGTTTATCTATTTAGATGCAGACACCTTGGTAATGAAGTCACTTGCAGCAGTGTTTGAAAAGCTAGATAGTTATGATTTTGTAGTCTACGATTTTCAATTTACAGATGTTAGTAAAATATATAATGTTAATTCTCCCAAATTACTAAAAGTTTTTGAGCAAAAACGCATTGATTCCGAAATATTTTGCTCAGGCTTTTATGGCGCAAAACAAGGGCTATTTGACTCAGAAAAAAGAGATTGGCTAATATCACATTTACAAAATGGCGAGTCAGAAATTTTGTATGGTGGTGCTGGCGAACAACCATTAATCAACTACATGGTAATGAGGTCTAATCTTTCTATTTATAACTTTGCTCGCCAATTGCCAGATAATGAAAAAACAGGATGCTCTGCTAGTTCTAAACACTTCGAGGAACGAGAACATATTCTTTACGATCGCGGTAATCAACTAACTTATCTCCATTACATTGGGATTCCTCCTAATATCAATCAAGCAGTTTGTGCGGGAGAAAATATTGAGTTTCCCTATCGAGAGTTATTTCTCTATTATCGTTACTTACACGAACCAGAAAAGCGTCCAGTATTTACCAGTCCTCCTAAAAATTATAATGACACTCAAGCACCAAATTTACTTACCAGAGCTTTGCAAAAATTGAAGTTAATTAAACAAGGATAATTTATGAGTAGGGGTATTTATATAGTTGCCAATGACCGCGTTATCGATAATGCTATTGCTCTACTCAATAGCATTCGTTACTATGACCCAGAAGTTACCATTTATCTCATACCTTTTAATGAAAATTATCACAAGGTCGCAGAACAGCTTGCTACCTTACACAACGTCCAAATTTTCCCAGATTTAGAACTTATTGATAGCTTTACCAAACGCATCGGCGAAATTTTTGACCGAGATTTCCTTGCCTTACCCAACAAAATGCGTAAATTGGTGGCGTGGTTTGGCCCTTTAGATGAATTTATTTATATTGATACGGATATTGTCGTTTTTGAAAAAATTGCCGACAATTTAGACAAACTTTCAGAAGTCGATTTCTTCTGCTGTGATTACCATCATGCTAATGAAAAGCTGCGAAATATTTTTTCCCCATTTGTGAAAGAGCAGCAAATTTTTTCCGATGCCCAACTTCAAGATGTTTTCAATAGCGGTTTTTGGGCTTCGAGAAAAGGAGCTATTACCGAACAACAAATGGATGAAGCTTTGCGCGAGTGTGCAGCGCATCGTGAATATTTCGATTTTTCTCAAGGAGTTACAGACCAACCAATTCTAAATTATCTTGTTCTCAAACTAATTTCTAAACGTGGAAATCTCGTTAAAATTCCTGGGGGAGGACCTGGTAGTTGGGCCGGTTCGCGAAATTTCCAACAGCAAGATTACGCCTTGTATGACCGAGGACAACGACTCAAATATCTCCACTGGGCTGGTACGCGGATGAAAACTGGTAGTCCCTATTGGCAATTGTGGGAACACTATCGTTATCTGCATGAGGGTAAATTTGCCTTTATTCCCAAACTGACTCGCCGTTTATTTCCCTTTGTTTCTGCGCGTACTTAATATTAGGAGTATCCAATGATTGATGGTATTTATATCCTAGCCAATGATGTTGTCTATGACCAATTAGTGGCGTTGCTCAACAGTATAGAGGCTAATGCTGGTAGAGAAATTCCTATTTGTATAATTCCATATAATGAGCAGTTAGACCAAGTAAAGGCAGAGATTGCATCTAGAGATAATGTTACTTTATTTGATAATTCTGATTCCATAGCCTACTGGGATAACTTTGCAACCCAGGTCTGGCAAAATCACTCAAGGGCACAAAAAACTTGGCGAAAATGGGGGCTTCCAGAACTTTATCGTCTACCGATGCATCGTAAGCTTTGTGGTTTAGATGGTTCCTTTGATAAATTTATTTATTTTGATGCAGATACGCTCCTTATGGGGCCTATAGACTATATATATGAAAAATTAGATAAATATGATTGGGTAACAAATGATTTTCAATATAAATCTGAATTGAAATATATTTTTGATGGTCCACCAGAACTTATACAGCAAGTTTTTGACCAAGAAAAATTGCATTCTCATATATTTTGTGCCGGTTGGTTTGCCACTAAAAAAGATATTTTTTCTAAAGCTACGTTAGCAAACCTACTCGACAAATTACAGGTTAGTGAAGCTGATGTCATGGCTCTTGGAGGTCCTGACCAATCTTTATTTAACTACATGGTATTGAAAAGTGGAATTTCCTATTATAACTTTGCTTTTCATGACTGCGAACAGGCAACTGGCAACCATTGGCGTTCTCAATTTGATGTGGTAGATAACATCCTTTACGACCAAGGACGGCGGCTGACATATCTGCACTATATGAGTATAACTTCACCACACTTTACTCAACTTTGCGCTGGTGAAGATGTCGATATTCCATATCGAGATATATTTTTGCATTATAGATATTTAAACTCGCCAGAACAAAGACCCAAAAGCTTTAGGCGTCAGAGTCCGCTAATGCGTCTGCAAAAGACTACTACAAGTTTTTTCAATCGAAAAGTCAACAATATTAAGCTTAACTATCGTAATTTCAAGGATAAAATGACTAAGTAATTAAGTAAAATTAGACTAAAATGTTGTTTAATTTATAGCTTATCTATTGCCCGTTTATCAGTAATAAAAGTAATTTGAACGCGATTAAATATTGGAATGATTAAATTTCAGCAAAAAATAATTATTCACCACTAAATAACGATCTCATTTTTAATAGAGCATCATTGTTGGCGGTGAGTATTTACGGTAATTTAGATATTTGTGAGGCTTCTTACTATTTAACCCTCTTTCAAGAAACAAGGCAGGAGGCAGAAGGCAGAAGGCAGAAGGGAAGAGGATTTGACTTGTTTCTTCCATTCATAGCGGGTGGCGATCGCCGCCAGTGGGTCTGCTTCTAAGAAAAAGAATCTAAATCTAAAGATTGCATACCTTCACGTTGTATGAAGGTCATCATACTTCCTAACTGCAACCAAACTAGCAAACAAGTAAATAGACTAATTGGTAGACCGACTCCTAAAGCCAAGGATGAGGGAAAGCCAAATATCTCTAAGCCTGAAGACATAAATAGACAAGTACCGCCTGTTATGCCGATAAATGGTACAAGTAATTGTTTCAGTGAGGAACGTGGCTGAGTATTTTCTGCTCGTTCGCTTGACCAGTTCTGCACAATTACTTTCAAAGTGCCAGATAATGCCAAACCAGATGTTAATGCTATCAAAAAGCCAACAACTAAGAGAAAGTAAGGCGGTTGCTCAGGAAAATAATACATGAAAACTCCTAATTTATATTAAAGATTTTTTACTTTTTATTTGTTGACTGGTTCTCAGCAAAAGACCCAAGTAATGTCGCTTTTGGCAGAATAGCGGCTGCACCTTCTCTGGATAATTCTGTTAAAATCCCGATCGCTACATTTAATAAACGATCCGGTTTTAAGTCATCTTTAACCAGATTCCACAGGCGTTGGACATCTTCGGTGTGCAAGCGGTCATCTTCGGTGAGAGCAAGCACCAACTGTCTCCTGAGAAACTTGCCTTCTGCCGACATTAAGTATTGGAACCCCATCTGCGCTGTGGGCAATACATCAAAGTTGTTATCGGTACGAGCGATCGCAATCAAATTCTCTAACCGCTGCCACTGAAATTTACCATCTTTGAACAACACATTCAATAATCGTCGTCTTAATTCCGGCGATTCCCCTGTTAGCAACCGCCGCGCTATATACGGATAACCCACTTCCACAATTTTGAAATCGGGGTTAAGGCTAAGGGCAATACCTTCTTGAGTAACTAGGGAACGAATAATCAAGGCAAACTTTGCCGGAACTCGGAAAGGATATTCGTACATCAGTTCCGAAAATTCATCGGTAATAGTTTTGAAGTTAAAATCCTTGACATTTTTACCAATAGCGTTTCCTAGCACCGCTTCCAATGCTGGCACTATCGGGCAAATATTCGTGTCTGGAGTCAGAAACCCTAATTTTACAAAGTCTTCGGCTAAGTCGGTATAGTCTTTATTCACCAAATGCACTAGTGCATCGACCAGCGTTTCTTTGGTGCTTTCTTCCAACTGATCCATCATGCCGAAGTCAATATAAGCCATACGACCATCGGGTACAGCAAATAAATTGCCAGGATGAGGGTCAGCATGGAAGAAGCCATATTCTAAAAGCTGTTGCAATCCTGATGTCACGCCAATTTGGATGATCGCTTCTGGGTCTAAACCTGCTTCGCGGATGTGTTGAGTATCCGTTAGCTTGAAGCCGTTAATCCATTCCAAGGTTAAAACGTGGGTATTGGTATAACGCCAATAAATTCCTGGAACTTTTACTTGTGGGTCATTGTGGAAGTTGCTAGCAAATTTTTCGGCGTTGCGGCCTTCATTAATATAGTCAATTTCCTCAAATAATTTCGTGCCAAACTCATCCACAATTAAAGTTAGGTCATGACCGAGATTTAAAGGCAACCAAGGAGCTAGCCAACCTGCTGCCCAACGCATTAGATATAAGTCGCGTGTAATTACCGGGTGTAAGTTGGGGCGTTGCACCTTCACGGCGACTTCTTCGCCGCTAACCAGACGACCTCGGTATACTTGACCCAAGCTAGCAGCAGCTATTGGGTTAGGTGACAGTTCGCTAAAACTTTCGTGAATTGGACGACCTAGTTCTGTTTCGATAATCTGGTAAGCGATCGCATTATCGAAAGGTGGTAACTGGTCTTGTAACTTGATCAGTTCTTCTAAGAAATCTTTGCGTATCAGGTCAGGTCTAGTGGAGAGGGCTTGACCAACTTTAATAAAAGTCGGACCGAGGCGGGTGAGCAGTTGTCGCAACTGGATAGCTCGTTTACCCTTGTTATGCTCAACTTTATCTTGCCACTCGTCCCACTTCAGACCGAATATAAATCCTGCAAAAGAGGAGATAATTCTCAGCAGTCGCCCCCAAGCTAACCAGGGACGGTAACTATAGTAGCGAGCGATCGCATCTGGATTATAGAGTTTTAGTTGAGCAGGTTGATACTGACCCACGCCTTTTTTTGCCTCTTCAACTGAAAAATTTACAATTATTCTTTTTCTCCTGACTTACAAGTTAGTTGTAAGTTGCAGGATAGCGGTAGTCTTCTGTCTAAAATAACTAGAACTCTACCCTTTGGGGTAGCGATCGAGGCGATTTTAGCGTCTGTTACTGCCTAGATTTGTTTATCTTTTTCTTAATTATACTTTATATAACTACAACTACTTATCCAACTTTTAGATGATTTTATCTTTTCTTAACTTTAATTTATATAAATATAAATATGTATCTATATATGCAAATTGAAACTCAGTAACCGTTTACAACATAAAGATCCCCGACTTCTAACATAAGTTGGGGATCTTGGTAGTATGTTTATTTATCCCTGTGATTGAAGTGGAAAATAAAATTACAGCATCAAATAAAACCTTGGTAATTGGTAATAGTTTTGCCACGATTACCAATTACCGACTTTTAATTATTATGTAATGCTATTTAGATTTGGCCTCCAAGTTTTCTAAACGGCTTCTCAATTCCTGATTTTGTTGTTTGAGTTGGTCGAAATCTTCACGCAGTTGACGCAGGGTTTTTTCTGAACCAATGTTCTTTTGCACCTTGGAAATTTCTTCCTCAGCAGAGCGACGTACACGCCCGTCAGCTGTTTGTTCGGCTAGCGATCGCAAAATCCCCACGGCTTTAGGTGTTTCCATTTGTCCTAATGCTGCTGCTACCGACACTTGTGTTAAAAAGAAGCTTTCTTTAGCGAGTTCTGTTAATTTGTCTAAAATCCGTTCCAAATTAGCCGGACTTTGACCTACAGAAATCTTTCCTAAAGCGCGAATTGTAGCTAAACGTAAGGGTTGTGGCACACCGAGTTTGGTGTATTCTAGCAGCAGATTTAAAGCTGCTTCCGAAGTTTTGAATTCAGCTAAACCGGCGATCGCACCACTTCGCACGACTTCATTCCAACCTGCCTTTTCTTCTAAAACGGATTTCAGCAGCTTTAATACCTTGTCTTCCTTGGGTTTTTCTTCCAAGTTTGATGAGCCGATCGCCCCGATTACACGAGAAGCTGCTGCTTCCACGTAGTAGCTGGGATCGCCTTTTTGCAACAGCCCTCTGACAACTTTATAGCTTTCAGCAGTTTTGAATTGAGTAAGTGCTTCCACTACAGCCCGTCGCACATAAGCATTTTTATCTTTTAACCCAGGAATTAAGCCATCAAAGGCTTGATCTAAATTGATTTGGGCTAGTTGTTTTGCCACTTCCACACGCACACCCCACAATGGATCATTTTTTAGCGATGCAGACAGTGCAACGATCGCTTCTAACCCGCCTTTTTTCGCCAAAGCTGCTGCTGCATAACTACGCGAAATCGGGTCGGGATCGAATTCTAACTGTGCTTTTAACTCTGTGATTGGATATTCTAAAACTACTGTTTTTAGGTAATTATTTCCAACATCAAAGCTAATAAATTGGGGCTTATTTTCTAGGGGAAAGTAGAAGCTTTGTTCGCGTTCATTCACCCGGACAGTAAAAATTTTGAGTTGTGAGTTAGGAGTTATGAGTTTGGAATTATTTTTAACTCCTAACTCTTTACTCCTCACTTCTTCTTGTTGCGTATAGCCAAAACCAATAGGTATTTTTAAATCAAACAAATCCTTACTGCCACTTTTACCTTCATCAGCTTGGGTTTGAGTGACTGTAATTTTTGCTAAATGAGCATCTCCATCCCAAGAGTAAGCTACTTTAAAATCGGGATGACCACCACGATAAACGTATTGGTCAAACAGGAACAAAAGATTACGTCCGGTTGCCTTTTCAATCGCCCTGAGTAAGTCTACTGTTTCTACGGTTTTGTGGGCATTATCTCGGACAAATGTTTGAATTGCTTGCCAAAACAACTCATCTCCCAATTGGGCCCGAATCATGTGATATACACAAGATCCTTTTTCGTAGATGTGGCGATCGTAAAGTTCAATAGCTTCTCGGTAAACGTGCGTTACCATTGGACGGCGATAACGACTGCTATCTTCGCTTAGGTAACGACGAGCTTCCAATAAACGATAGTAAGCTGCTTCTTCTAAACTATATTCTTGTTCTGTCCACATCACCTCAGAGTAAGAAGCCATCCCTTCTTTAATCCAAGCATGAGACCAATGCTTAATCACCACCAAATCACCAAACCACTGGTGCGCGAGTTCGTGGACAACTAAACTTTCAGTGTTGCGGTTATCTAAGGCGGCGCGTTCATCCAGCAAACATCTGTCTGTTAACAGTGTTGTGGAAGTGTTTTCCATGCCGCCAAAGATAAAGTCATCAACGCAAACTTGGGCGTATTTCGGAAAAGGATATGGATAACCATACTTTTGGCTCAAAAATTCGATCATTCGGGGAGTTTTTTCCATGCTGCGTTTAGCATCTTCCTCCCGTCCTTTTTCTACATAGTAGGTGACAGCTTTACCGTTCCACTCATCTCGAATTTCAGCAAAATCACCTACTGCTAAAGTCATCAAGTAGGTAGGATGAACTTGTTGCTGTAACCAATGATAGACTTTGTAATCACCATCTTCTGTGGTGTCAATTAATTCGCCATTGGAAATCGCCACGAGAGGGTTGGGAACGCGAACGCGAATTTCCGAAGTAGACAGTTGTCCTGGATAGTCAAAGCAGGGGAACCAAAAGCGAGAGTCTTCGTCTTCACCTTGAGTCCAGACTTGAGTAGGCTTGTTTGGGTAGTGCTTATCTGGTTGAATAAAATAAATACCGCGTTGCGGTTTTGCCACTGAGTAAGCGATCGCAATCAGCAAGCGTTTACCAATCTGGGTTACCTGAGAAAGTTGAATAGAAAGCTGTTCCCCGTCATAGTCAAAATTTTGTGGCACTTCGTCCACCTGCACAGACTCGATATTTAGATTGACAGCATCCAAAGTCAAACGATCGATCCCATTACGGATTGGCAAGAGGCGAATGCTACAACTGCCCTGATAGCAAAGCTTTGGAATATCCAAGCTGAGATCGAGAAAAATATGCTCTACCTGTCCGGGGCGATCGGGGTTGTAGTGTGGTCTTGCTCCCGGTAACTCAAAAGGTTTGTGTCCGTTATTATCTGTATCAAAATAAGACTGCGACATTGATGCTTACTGACCTTGTAATCCTGAAAAGTCTGGCTTGGTTGGATGTAGTTAAGTAAAATAGCGGTATCTGATGTATTTCCCTCAACAGAGCATTATGAAGGTGACTTCTCACCTTGGGATTGGGAGATTGAAATTAATCTCACCCGAACTTCCAAAGATCGGCTACCGATCCTGGGATTTTTTCTATATCCCTGCTGTATTTACTTTTGCTGATGTTCTGCACTTTTTGGGTATTGAGTCTAGAGTCTTTTGTGCCTCTATAGATTTTCATTAAGTACAAATACTCCTAATTATTTTTATAACTTAGGATAGCTTGCTGCTGAACACGCTACTTTGTTTAAAATGAACAGCATATCATTTGCAAATTCGCTCCTCATCTGATTGAAGTATTTTTGAGAGTAATTTTAGACCGCTAATTTATAGGATTACTAATTTTATCAGTAAATACCAACTGGAGTTGAAACTAAATGCAGGGTACTAGTTGTGTAAGAGTAAAATAATCGATTTCTGTCTCCGTAAAAACTCCCATACTGGCGAGTACCTGTAAAAGTCGCTCAGAGGGAACGCTTGTAGATTGATTTTGCGCTTCCCAAATCTTCTTAACCTCTTTAGCAAATCGGCGTAGGCGTAGCCCATCGTAAACATCGCTAGCTTGTTTGCTGCATAGAAGATGGACTATGAGATCCAAGTGCTATCGCAATCTGAAATCATTCGTAAACAATTGAGATTCTCAACTTCATAAGAGTTGTCGGGAATCTAACCCTTGCAATTTTTACAAATCAGATAGGATTGCTATGTATTTAATTTGCAAAAACCCATTTGTAGTGAAAAATCACTTTGAAGTTGGATGTTTGCTGATTGAGACGTCACGTTTAACTGAGAATCTTTATAATTAATATCCGATTAATAATGGATGTCAAAAGCAATAATTGTCTGCAAGTAGGAGGTAGATGTGCAGCTTGTCAATCAGCGTGCTGCTGAATCCTTTTGTCATGGGTTAGTCTAGCGATGGATTAGCGGAAATTATTATAAATCCGAAAACTCTACAGTGACACTTGTATAAATCTCGGTGACAATCTGAGCAAAAGAGGATAACAAAATGCCTGAAAGTAAATCAAAATTTCTCATTCCTGCTGTTGGTGCTGCCGTCGTTGTCGTCGGAAGTATAGCGGCTTATACGTACTTTAAAGGCTCACCAGTAGGTACATCAGACGCTCTAGGCAGTGCAAAAGTAGTACCTTCAACAGCACTGATGGCAACTTATATTACTACTGACTCTGGAGCCTGGGCAAAATTACAGCAGTTTGGCACTCCAGAAGCACAAAAGTTAGTGGCAAAAAGTCTGGAAGATTTCAATCAGCAAATATTCCGTGACAGTAACGTTTCTTATGAACAAGACATAAAGCCTTGGGCTGGTGGTGTGATGATTGCTGTATTGCCACCAAATCCCGTCAAACCAGCACAGTTAAAGGTACCCTCAGGGGCACCTAATGTACCAACAAATTTACAGCAGGAATCAAATATCCTGATAGTGGTGGGAATCAAGGACAAACTCAGCGCCTTGAATTTTGCTAACAAATTGAAGTCACAAAAAGGAGTGAAATTACAGGAATCTGACTATCAAGGTCAAAAAATTGTCGAAACTACACAAAATGGCAAACCGACGTATAGCGTAGTTTTAAATGATAGTCAGTTGGTATTAGCCCCTGAAAAGCAAGCTGTAGAAAAAGCAATTGATACGTTTAAGGGGCAGTCTTCTTTTGCCAGTAAAGAAGGTGCTAGCAGCATTCTTAAAGGAGTGGATGTTAAAAACAGCCTCGCCCAAATTTATGTCCCAGACTATGCCGAGATGATACAGCAATTAACTGCTGGAAATCCGCAGACAAAGCAGTTACCGCCACAAACCCTGACGCAATTGAAGCAGATAAAATCTGTGGTAGCGGGTGTTGGTGTTGATGATGCGGGAGTGCGGTTAAAAGCGATCGCTAATTTAGATCCGCAATTAAATAAATTTCAGTATCAATCAAGTCCTGGGAATATAGTCGGGCAATTTCCTGCCGATACCTTTGCTTTGATTAGCGGAAATGGTATCAGCCGTGGTTGGGAAGCGCTAGTAGAGCAATCAAAAGATTATCCAGAAATGAAGCAAGCTTTAGAACAAGCACGAGGACAACTGAAAATTGCCAATCTAGACCTAGATAAGGATATTTTTGGCTGGATGAATGGAGAATTTGCCTTTGGTGCGATTCCATCAAATCAAGGAGTATTGGCGAGTGTTGGTTTTGGAGGTGCTTTAGTATTTGATACTAGCGATCGCAAAACTGCCGAAGCCACCTTAACAAAATTGGATACCCTTGCCAAAACTCAACAAATCAACGTCGCCAACAGAAATATTGGTGGTAAAGACGTAACTGAATGGCAAATTCCCCGACAAGGAGCTTTATTGGCACATGGTTGGCTAGACCAAGATACTGTATTTGTAGCTCTTGGTGGCCCAATTGCTGAGGTTGTTAGCGATCGCAAAAATCCATCTCTCGACACTAGCGACGCTTTCAAAGCCGTGACTGGTTCTTTGCAAAAGCCCAACGGTGGCTATTTCTACCTAGATATGGATAAAACGAAAACTGTACCCTTGATCAATAGTTTTGTATCATCTAACGCCGATACCCTCACCATTTTGAATTCCATTCGTGGTGTTGGTTTTACCGCTATTAGCCCTGATAAATCGACCAGTGAATTAGAGATGTTATTAGCTCTCAAGCCTACTGCAAAGTAGGGTATTGGGCATTGGGAAAGAGGAGGCAGGAGGCTCAGTTGGCAGAAGGCAGAAGTTCTAAAATGTTTGAATTTTGAATACTTCGGCTCCCTTCGACTTCGCTCAGGGCAAGACGCTCAGTACAAGTTTTGAATTTTGAATTGATTTCTCCTCTGCTCCCCTGCTCCTTCATCCCCTTACTCTCCATTTACAAAACTTGATTATTCCGAGTTTCCAAGGTTTGGTTGAGTCTATCCAACGCGCCAGTCAATCTTTCTTGGGCTACAAGGTTAGGATCTGGCAAGGGTTCATCGATTACTTCTTCTTGTCTCTTAAATTTTTGTAAGACTCGAATTGCCACAAATAAAACTAAGGCAATGATTACAAAGTCAACTATTGCGCCAAGAAAGTGACCAATCTTAATTCCCGGGCCAATGGCGATTGTTCTCCAGTCTTTGCCAGCAAAACTAACCAAGGGATTAATCAATGGCATGATCGCATCTTCAACAAGAGAAGTGACAATCTTACCAAAAGCACCACCAATGATGACAGCGATCGCCAAGTCAACTACATTGCCTTTAAGGGCAAACTCTTGAAAATCTTTTAAAAAGCCACTTGCTCTTCTTCTTGCTCTGGCCATACTTGACTCTCAATAAGCTTAACTTACTGTAATTTTCTTTAGAAAAGGCACTCAGCTTTTTGCCATCCCTGTTGAGATAGATATTGCTAAGTATCAAAATTTTACCAGTCTTGAATAAAATTCTCTGATAAAGAAATATAAATTGGAAACCAGCATAATTCACATTTTCTCAGAACTTTGCTGTTCTCCAAATATCAACCTTCTATAATATTTGTTGCTTAGAGCAAGCCAAAGGAGGCAGACTGCCGTTATACAATTCGATTCATTTCATTTCTATAGCAGTCCTAAATGAGTTGCTTTCCACATCTATTCCCTATTCCCCATTCCCTATTCCTTGTCTCCACGAGTAGTTTGTAAATCAAATAGGATTGCTATAGACTGCCGTCCAGCAAGTATGTCATAAGTAGAAAAGGCTGTTAAATGCAAACTGATTTATGACCGCTGCTGTAAACAATAATCCTGGTTTAGCTTCCCGTTTGGTAAATGGCATACTGGCAATCCAGCCTTTAGCTAACCTAGCCAAGCATCAAGCTAGACAAATGATGATTAAACGTGCCCAGAGAATTGGTGTGCCTTGGACGCAAGAAGTCGAAACACTACAGGCGCGTGATTGGAAGGCTGATCTAGCTCAAGTAGAAAATCCTCAGCTTTCCTACCCAGAATACTATTTGCGGCCATTCCATGCCTACGAAGGTGGAGACCTCAGTTGGAAAGCGGCTTGGGAGCTAGAAGTTGCTGCTCATACTGTCCATGCCGGAATTTGGCCAGATGCTGGAGCAGAAGGAGATGCTAAACTGCGCCAAAGTTACCACGATATCCTCAAAGTGCAAATCCCCAATCAACCCCAAGACATCCTAGATTTGGCCTGTGGTGTCGGTTTGAGTACATTTACCATACAAGAAATTTATCCCTATGCCAAAATTACAGGCTTGGACTTATCTCCCTACTTCTTAGCCGTAGCTAATTACCGTGCCCAACAACGCCAAGCTAAAATTAACTGGCTTCATGCCCAAGCTGAATCTACCGGGCTACCTGATGCCTCTTTTGATTTAGTTTCTATTTTCCTGATGTGCCACGAATTACCCCAATCAGCAACCCGACAAATTTTAGCTGAAATGCGGCGAGTGTTGCGTCCGGGTGGCTACTTGGCAATCATGGATATGAATCCCAAATCTGAAGTTTACAAGAAAATGCCAGCCTACATTTTGACTTTGCTCAAAAGTACTGAACCATATTTAGATGAATATTTTGCTTTAGACATTGAGCAAGCTATTGTTGAGGCGGGTTTCCAAACTCCCACTATTACCAACAATACCCACCGTCACCGTACAGTAATTGCTCAGGTGAGTGGTTGATTTATCTCTACTGTTGTGGGCAGTAATACCACCCTTGCTGCTGCTTGGCTACTACTACTGTCGAGTGCCATTTGCCCCACCTTTGTTAAAGTTACTGATGTTCTTTATCATTGGGGCAATATCTGGTATCCTAGCCCTTAGCCTGGAATGGGTTTTTGAAACTGTAGCGAACTATTTTGTAGACTGGCAACAGCTCAAACGTTGGCTTCCTGGTATAGCCTTGCGGCAGCTTGTGGAAGTAGGCACAATTGAAGAAGGCTGCAAGTTAGCTGCGGTTTTTATCCCAACCTACTATCTGCAACGCAAATATCGATTACTTCACTCGACGGTTTTCCTCTTCACCATCGCCGTTGCCCTTGGATTTACTGCCGAAGAAAACTGGATTTACCTTTTCTACGATACCGCATCAATTCTTGACCGGACTATTGGCACACCAGTCCACGCTATGTTTTCTGCTCCTTGGGGATATGCTTTAGGAATTTATATTTCCTCCAATACTCGGTTAAATCGAGACAAGAAGTTTATTTTTAGGGCTTGGCTAAATTCTGTAATCTGCCATGCTCTAATTAATGTCCTATCTAGTGCTTGGCGTTACTCACTACCCCTACGTTTCCTGAGTTATGGTTTATTTCCGTTTCTGTTGTGGATGTTTTGGCGACTAGAACAATTACTGCGAAAAGTGCAAGGTAAACCTGTAATTACCCTAATTTCAGACCGTATACGCCAGCGTCGTTACTGGCAGAGGAGTTTAGTGCTGTTTGCCCTCGTACTGGGTGGAAATGCTATTTTTGGGCTGTTTCTCTTAGTCAGGAAAATTAGTCCTTTGAGTCCGTCGAAGCTTTTTGACATTTATATTTTGTGGTTTATATTTAGTCGCTTTTTACTAAATCTCTTTTTTGGAGTTTTAGCGTGGGGCATTTATCGCTATTTGCGACATTCTGCCCGCCGTCGGTATTTTTAAAATATGATTTAGGAAAAGGCTAGGGGGTTTCTCATGCAAACAACTCCAGTGCGTTGGACGACTGCTGACCTAGAGCTATTTGCTAGCGATCGCAGAAATCGCTATGAGATTATTGATGGAGAACTATTTGTGACTAAAGCGCCTAATTGGGATCATCAGACAAGCTGCGTCAATATTGCTACAGCTCTTAAGATTTGGTCAGATGAAACTGGTCTGGGTAAAGCTGCGATCGCACCTGGAATTATTTTCTCAGATTCTGACAATGTGATCCCTGATGTGGTATGGGCAAGTCATGAACGTTTAAAAAATTTACTAGATGAAGCTGGACATCTCACGGGCGCACCGGAGTTAGTTGTAGAGGTTTTATCACCCGGCGAAAAAAACGAGAAACGCGACAAAGAAACAAAGCTAAAACTGTACTCGGTGCAAGGAGTTCAAGAATATTGGATTTGCGATTCTATACAGAAGAAAGTTGAGGTTTATCGACGCGAACAGGCTGTATTAAAGTTAGCAGCTACTTTATTTAGTCAAGATGAATTGACAAGTCCTTTGCTACCTGGTTTTAACTGCTTAGTAAGTAAACTTTTTTAGCTGGGCATGGGCATGGGGACGATCTAAATTCCCTATGTCCTATGCCTAATTTGCAATTAGCTAAACTTGTGCTAATACTGGTTGATTCACGGATGCGTTGACTGAATTTGATTCAGACTCAGTGCAGTAGATTTCACAGGAGTTATTCGGACTTTCAATCAGTTTTACTTTGTAAAGTTTAGCTCCCAATTCTTGAATAGGCGATCGCAGTAAATTACTAATGTAAAGCGCGATATTTTCAGCAGTCGGCACAACTTCGGCAAAGTAGGGAATATCTTTGTTTAAAAAGGTGTGATCGAATGGCTCCACCACATAATCTTCTACCACTTTATTCAGGGCACCTAAATCAACAATCATGCCAGTGCGTGGGTCAATTTCCCCTTTCACGGTAACTTCTAGATGATAATTGTGTCCGTGGCCGTTCGGACGAGCGCATTTCCCATAAATTTCAGTGTTTTCTTCATTACTGAGTTTAGGATGAGCTAGCCGATGGGCGGCGCTAAAGTGAGTACTGATGGTGAGGTAGGCTTCCATTGCGTTTCCCATATAATCTGCCCAAAGTTCAGGATGTTCAAATAACTGCACGCGGACTAGAGGTAAGTGCGGTGCTAGCCGTTGCCAGATAATCCGTGCAATATTCTCAGTGGTAGGCAGAGTTTGTTGAAATTCTGCCCACACATCATTGAGATAAGAGAAGTCCAATTGACTGGTAACTTCCCGTTTAATTACGTGTTTTACATCAGACAAGTTCAGCACCATACCATATTCATCCAATTCTCCCGCTAGAGAGATGAATAAGACATAGTTATGTCCGTGTCCCGGAAATCTAGTACCAACACCAAATTTCTCAATATTCTCGGCTTCACTCAGTTCTGGCAACCAATAACGATGACTTGCAGAAAACTGGGCGCGGCGATTAACAATGCATTGCATGAGTACACTATAAGCAGAATTTAAAATTTCTTAATCTTTTTCTGCTTCCAGCATAAACTAATTCCTAAGTTATGTGTCATTTGTCATTTGTCACTTGTACTGAGCGAAGTCGTTGGCGTGGTCACTGAGCGTAGTCGAAGTGCAGCCTCTCTAAGAGTTGTATTTGTCATTTGTCCAAGAGAAGCCACGCCCACTCTTTAAAGTGGTTTGAATTAATTCGATGAAAGATAAAGTTTTTCCGCCCACCATAAAAGTAAGCTTAGGTTATCACAAGAGACGGGGTATGTACCAATGACCAATGACCAATGACCAATGATTATGTAACAGAAGCTTGTGCTTCACAGTGCAATCTCGAAGCTATGCGGAATAGTTCATGACCTGTGTGTAAATAACGCTCATCGTAGTTCAAAGGAAAATAACCTAATTCATCGAGTCCATCTGCTACTTGATCGAGGCTGTAGTAAAGGTGAGCCGCCGTTCTTGCGAGACTAGGGGGATTTGGCAGGGAGCGAAAAGTAGTTTGTGCCTGCTTGAGGTCATCTCGACAGGTTTTTAAGTATTCCTGAAATTCATCTAACAACTCATCATCAAAGGGATCGGCAGCTAATTGATCCATTTGTTCTTCTAAGGAATAAAGAATGGTACAAAGCAAGCGATTTACTGGTTGGTAAACTTGGCGTAGCCATTCTTCAACTTGCTCGTCAACATCACGTCCGGTTTTTCGTGTGGTCTGGTAATGCTGTTGGGCTGATGCTGTACGCTGTTGGCGATCGCTATTTAATTTTTGGGAGTCATCTTGCAGTTCTTGGTCATAATTGCGGCGATTTTGGTTGTCGCCTAAGACCTCATAAGCTGCATTGATGCGGATAATTTGCTCGCGATCGGCTGTTTCCTGATTACTGTCAGGATGAAACAACTTAACCAAGCGGCGATAAGCTTGCTTAATCTCCGCAAGGCTAGCACTTGGACTAACTTTGAGAGTTTCGTAATGGTTAGAAACGTGCTTAGAATTGACCATTAATTCAATGTATCGTTAACTGACGCTAGTGGCTAACCTTGCCTCCAGGTCTTGGAACAACGGTGTACTCAAATACCTCTCACCAAAGCTAGGCTGAATCATCACAATTAAACGTCCCTGATTTTCTTGACGTTGGGCAACGCGAATTGCTGCACATAAAGCTGCCCCACTGGAAATACCAGATAGTAGCCCTTCTTCTTTTGCCAAACGCCGACTATAAGCGATCGCATCTTCATCGGTGACGGTAATAACTTCATCAATTAATTTTATCTTGAGTACTTGGGGAATAAACCCAGCACCTATTCCCTGAATTTTGTGAGGGCCTGGTCGTCCTCCAGATAAAACTGGGCTATTGGCTGGTTCAACTGCGATCGCCTTGGAATTAGGCTTGCGTGCTTTAATCACTTCTGCTACACCAGTGATCGTACCACCTGTACCCACTCCCGCCACAATGATATCAACTTGTCCATCGGTATCTTCCCAGATTTCAAGCGCCGTAGTTTCCCGATGCACTTTTGCATTGGCTGGATTGCGGAACTGCTGCAACATATAGGTATTTGGTGTAGTATTAACTATTTGCTGCGCTCGTTGAATTGCCCCACTCATGCCTTCCATTCCTGGTGTTAGTTCGAGTTCTGCTCCATAAGCTCGCAACATTGCCCGACGCTCTCCACTCATCGTCTCTGGCATTGTCAAAATTAATCGATAACCCTTTGCTGCTGCTGCCATTGCTAGGGCAATACCAGTGTTTCCAGAAGTAGGTTCTACCAATACTGTCTTCCCAGGAGTAATTAGCCCCTCCTCTTGGGCAGCGTTAATCATGCTTACCCCAATCCGGTCTTTAACTGATGCCGATGGGTTCATACTTTCCAGTTTCACCACAATTTCTGCAACACATCCTTCTGTTTGAGGAATGTGGTTCAACTGGACTAGGGGTGTACGACCGACAAGTTCTGTAATGTTACGAGCTATTCGCATAAATTAATCCTTAATTATTAATTATTTGTTATTGGTCATTAATCATCAACAAATGACAAATACAACTCTTAGAGAGGCTGCACTTCGACTACGCTCAGTGACCACGCCAACGACTTCGCGGTAGTTGAGCGCAGTCGAAACTCAGTACAAGTGACTAATGACAAATGACTCTTGACTAAATGTAGTACATGATATCTAATTGCCGCCGCGAATCTCGTTTTTCACAAAGATCGTGGAGCGTGTATTTTTGGAAGACGGAATTTGCCGCGCGACTTGCTTCTTGCCAAATTTCTTCTATAACTGAACTGTCTATGCTTTTGGAATTAACGTTTTCTTCACCAGCCCGCGCCTCTAAGCCTTCTAAACATTCCAAAATTTCAAAAAGGATGATTTTTCGGGGTTCTCGCGTTAACAGATAGCCTCCTTTTGACCCACGTTGACTTTTAACTATACCGCCACGCCTCAAGGTTGCTAGTAGCTGTTCCAAATAGCGATCGGGTATGTTTTGTTGTGCTGCAATTTGTCGAATTTGCAGCGGTTCGCCGCTTTCGTAATGAGCGGCCATCTCTAATAAGGCGAGAATTGCGTATTCTGATTTACAGGATAGTTCCACAAGCAGCAATAAGTTAGGGGTAAAAATTAGAAGTTAGAAGTTAGGAGTTAGGAGTCATTTAATTTGGACTTTAGATTTTTCCTTAAATCTAAAATCCAAAATTCAAAATCTAAAATTGCCAGTGTTGAGATATTATGCATTCTCAATTGTATGGAATACAGACCACTCGTAAGGGCACAGCATGTATTACATCTAAACGATAACTGTCAAATTCATATAAAACCCGCCATAACTTTTAACTCACAACTCCTAACTTTTCTAGTATACTCCGGTTAACTACTGGGGTTTATCCATTATTATTACCGAAAACAAAAAACCCCGCCTAATGGCGGGGATAAATAGAGTTCAAATTTGTCAGCAGATAATCAACACTCTAGAAGGTGAAAGTAGTTCTGAGCGTACCGATAATAGCATCATCGTTAGCGCTGTTTTGACCAGGAGAGGTCAACCAGATTACACCAGGGGTTACAGAGATGTTATCCGATACACGATACTTGTAGAAGCCTTCAAAGTGGTAGGGTACATCATTGTTGCCACCAAAACCTGGGCGGTTAAAGGAATAGGGTTCTGCACCAGCAAAAATACCTAAAACGTTACCTTTTTTACCGAAATCAGGTAAGGCTACCCCTAAACCATAGCTCCAAGCTTGATAATCATCATTTGCACCTGCCCCTGTAACATCATGGTAAGAGACGAATCCACTAACGGACAGTTTGTCGCTAGGTCTAAACGCAGCCGACACACCGTAGGAGTTGCTGCTAGATCGGGTTATACCCGCTGCATTACCTAAAAAGTTAGCTTGTCCAGTACCTACATCAAAAGCTCCAGTTACTCCGTCTGTACCAGAGTCGAATAAAGCACCACTGGCACTATATCCGTGGACGTAGGTAGCAGCTAAAGCCAAGCGATCGCCAACACTAAAGTTCAACTGTCCAAGAGCTGCATAATCACCGTTGGTCAAACCTGTACTAAGACCAGGATTATTAGCTTGGGATGCCAAGTAACCCGCAGTGATTGAGCTATTTCCTAGGATACCGCCACCTTTACCAAGGGGTACATTGAGTGCTATACCAGCACCGCCACCAATCCGATAGATGGGACTTTCAGAAGCAAAGGTAGATAAAGCGCCGTTACCACCGTCGTCAGTGTTGTCAAAAAAGTAAGGATTGTTGACAGCAGCATACTGGCTATGCCGTCCGCCACTAGCTGCGAGGTAAACTTGGGCTGGACCTATGGGAGCTTCATAAGTCAAGCGGTCTACTCTGACACTGTTGTTACCATTGCCGATACCAACTTGATATGTTTGTGTACCTTCAGCAGTACCGATCGCAGCACCAGCGTTATCCACTAGTGCAAAGGGATTTGAATTACCCGCTGCTAGGCGTGTGTGTAAAACGTCTCTACCAGTGAAGCTAGTTTGCAAGTCTAAACGTACTCTATCTTGGAAGACGGTATTGTTAGCGTCCCCAGTGTTACCACCAAATGCATCACTGACGGCAAAAACAGCTTCACCAACCAGTTTTGTGGTTGTGGAGAACTGATTAGCTTCTAATTCAGCAGTCCGCGCTTCTAAGGAATCTACGCGACCGCGTAGGGTTGCCAATTCTGCGGAAAATTCTTCTTGTAACCGTTGTAAGGTAGCTAAATCTTGTTTAGTTACCAAGTCCGCTGTTGCTGTGGCAATCAATTCGTTAACCCGATCCAAACAGGCATTCAAACCAGCGGCAAATTCATAACGGGTCAAAGCACGATTACCGCGATATGTCGAATTCGGATAACCTGCAATACAACCATAGCGCTCAACCAAGGACTGCAATGCTTGGAATGCCCAGTCAGTAGGTTGTACATCGGAAAATTGAGAAACCGATGTTACTTGAGACTGAGAATTACCTTGGTTGCCTTCGTTGCTGTAGCGATTAACTTGATCTATGGTTGTTTGAGCCAGTATTTCTGGCTGTTGGGCAACTTGAGTTACACCTAGTTGTTTGGCTGGTGATACTTCAGTGGTTGTGCTTGGGGCCGCCATTGCTGTTGCCGAAACTAACAATGTTGCTCCCAAAACTGCTGGGCTAACCACTAAGGATTTCCATAAGAGATTAGACATTTTTCCTTTACTCCTCACACCTTGTTTAGATATTGGTTTCCTTACACCTAAGTCTCGAAAATGCGACATCTCATTGAAACCTATGGATGAGGCATAGTTGTCTCTACTACAATTCTAGTTTTTGCAAAGCTAATAAACGATTAACTTTGGGTTAAAAACTGATGTGATTAACTTATGCAAAAACATATCTTTATATCATAACATTATAAAACATCCGATCTAGATGGCAATATTGGAGCGATCGCCTTAATAACTGTCACACATACTTATCTAAATATCTAAGCTGGGAGTAGAGTTTGGGTCATTCGCTCTCTACACAGGCTAAATTACTGAGGCTTTAGACACTTAGGTTTGCCATCAAAAATCGCTTCTTTCACTTAACCCTAGTATAAATCTCACGCCAGTTAGAAGACATTGGCTCGGGGATATAAACCCTATATCGTAGTGAGTTCCTATAATTTGGTGCAAGAGATTTTCAAAGAAATCACTTACTCAATCTGGGAAATCACCCGTGCTACATCAAAATCTGGCTGCGTCAATCCGCCTGCATCATATGTTGTAAGTGTAATCTTCACTTTATTATAGGAAATCTCTATATCTGGATGATGTCCGGCTGACTCAGCCGGTTCAACCAGCTTATTGACAAACTCAATTGCTTCAATAAAATCTTTGAATGTGCGGGTAATTTGCAACTTGGAATCTTGAATAGTCCAATCTGACAGAACCTTTGCCTGTTCTTGAATTTCCGCTTCGGTGAGTAGTTGTGCCATATCAAGAAACTGCTACTTCTATAGTTAATATATTTATTTATTACATTTTGTATCTGACAAAGGCAAACCCCTTTTATTCTCCACACAGAAAGCATGGGAGGATAAATTCAGCCACAATGTATATGTCTAGATTTAAATCAGACTTGGCAGATAGACGCTATTTCTCATATTTGGTCAAACTCCAAGGTTTAACGCAAGATAATTATGCTTTTTAAGATAACTTAGATAGGTTGGCTTTGTTCGTGGCAGCCATCGCTATCTCTCTTTTAAAAGTAAGCATTGATAAAACAAAAATCATTTATAAAAAACTATCCGCCCTGATTTAGATCGGATGATCTAAGTCAGAGCGGTCTAGCGGGTCTTCAGGTTGCAACCAGACTGCCGGAAGGAACTCCGAGCTTGCCTAGCTAATTGAGCTAACTTAGTATCTCAAAGATAACTAAGGCTAACTTTTAGAGAACAGCCCCGGCGCGCAGCCGGCTAACTGCAACCTGATGACCCATGCATTTACTACTTTCTATCATGGGCATCACCTCCTTGTTGCCTAAGCGGTCTTAGTTTCAAAAGGGCAGAGGATTTACTCTGGGTTCTTAACCTTCATCTAACATAACACATAAATTTAGAGATATTAACGAATATATAAAAAATCTCCCACCTTTTAGATGGGAGATTACTTCAGATAGTGAAAAATGACACTTTATCGGCTGATTACAGGGAGATTATTTTATCTGGGTGTGTCAATTTTCGCCAACCACAACCCTAATTCAAGTCATGGTCAAATTTGAATTCTTAGAGAGCGTTACCGCGAGGTAGAACTTCTTCAGGGAATACAAATTGTTCGTGGGGTTGATCTTGAGGAGCCATCCAAGCGCGGATACCCTCGTTGAGCAAAATGTTTTTGGTATAGAAGGTTTCAAACTCCGGGTCTTCCGCCGCCCGTAATTCTTGGGAGACGAAATCATAAGCCCGCAGGTTGAGTGCTAAACCGACGATGCCGACGGCACTCATCCACAAGCCTGTGACTGGCACGAACAACATAAAGAAGTGCAACCAGCGCTTGTTAGAGAAAGCAATCCCGAAAATCTGCGACCAGAAACGGTTTGCTGTCACCATTGAGTAGGTTTCTTCCGACTGGGTGGGATTGAAGGCGCGGAAGGTGTTAGCACCATCACCATCTTCAAACAAGGTATTTTCGACTGTGGCACCGTGAATCGCGCACAGTAGCGCACCACCCAATACACCCGCAACACCCATCATGTGGAAGGGGTTGAGTGTCCAGTTGTGGAACCCTTGCAGGAATAATAGGAACCGGAAGATAGCCGCGACGCCAAAGCTGGGTGCAAAGAACCAGCTTGATTGTCCCAAGGGGTACATCAGGAATACGCTGACGAATACCGCAATCGGAGCTGAGAAGGCGAGAGCGTTGTAAGGGCGGATACCTACTAGACGAGCAATTTCAAATTGCCGTAACATGAAGCCAATCAAACCGAAGGCTCCGTGTAGGGCAACGAATGGCCACAAGCCACCCAGTTGGAACCAACGGGTGAGGTCCCCTTGGGCTTCTGGTCCCCACAACAGCAATAGGGAGTGTCCCATACTGTCGGCGGGGGTTGATACTGCCACTGTCAGGAAGTTACAGCCTTCTAGGTAGGAAGAGGCTAATCCGTGGGTGTACCAAGAGGTGACGAAGGTGGTGCCGGTCAGCCAACCGCCTAGTGCTAGGAAGGCGCAGGGGAATAATAGTATCCCTGACCAACCTACGAATACGAAGCGATCGCGCTTGAGCCAGTCGTCGAGAACGTCAAACCACCCTCTACTGGGGGCGCGTCCAACTGCGATGGTCATTAGAGCAAATCTCCAAATTTTATAAGTACAGGTTGTATCTGTATTATAGACGGCTATAAATAAAGCCTTCTACAAGCAGAAAATTTACCGGGTTGTTAACCTAGTTTACAATTTTTTACACACCTTTAATTATATTAGGTGTAAATTGCTAATTTTTCTAGGGGTTTTCTCATAAAATTTATTTTTTGATTTAGATGAGGTGATAAATAAGGAGTAGGGAATAGGGAATCAGGAGCAGAGGAGCAGGGGAGCAGGGGAGCAGGGGAGGCAGGGGAGCAGAAGAACTGAGAGATGAGGGAGATAAGGGGACAAGGGGACAAGGGGTTAAACAAAACTCCTAACTCCTAACTCAGCACTCAGCACTCTTAACGCCCAATGCCCCATGCCCAATCCTCATTTCCCTAGAATCACTCAGCTGACGCTAAAATGAGTCCACAGTTAAATTTGATTATTGCTAAATGTTTACCATCGATTTAAGCATCAGAAACACTGCTTTCCCGATCTCCGTACAACGTAAGTCAGCAGAGGATGCTGAGGCTGTCTATCAGCTAATTTTGGCAGCAATCCGTTCTGGGAACCCTGACATTGTAGAACTCAAGTGCGAGGGCAAGACAGAGAAAAAAATTGCTGTCCGCGCTAGTGAAATTTCTGGGGTGCAGATTGTTCAGAAAGATGGTACAACCCCTGGTGGCGGCAGACCACCTGGCTTTTTCGCTGTAGCTGCTGAGTAACCAAGGTTGACAAATGGCTCAAGTGGGCATTGAGGTCAAAGATTTAAATTTCAGTTGGCCAAATGGAGAGAAAGTTATCAAATCTTGCTCTTTAGAAGTACCCAAGGGTGAGTTTTGGATGCTCTTGGGTACAAATGGCAGCGGAAAATCTACTTTACTGAGACTGCTAGCGGGGTTGTTAGCTCCTGAATCTGGCGAAATTCGGGTTTTGCAACCCGTTGGCTTTGTCTTCCAAAATCCAGATCATCAACTGGTGATGCCAACTGTTGGTGCTGATGTGGCTTTTGGATTGGTGGAAGAAAAGTTGCCACCTGCTGCTACCAGAGCAAGAGTTGAGGAGGCGCTTGGGGCAGTGAATTTGCTTACGTTGCAACGACGCCCTATTTATGCACTTTCTGGGGGACAAAAACAGCGAGTCGCGATCGCAGGTGCGATCGCCCGTCGCTGTGAAGTCTTATTATTAGATGAACCCACTGCTTTACTAGATCCAGATAGCCAGTTGGATTTAGTTGCTGGTGTCCGTCGCCTTGTCAAAAGTCGAGGTATTACAGCTCTTTGGGTAACACATCGATTAGACGAGTTAAATTACTGTGACGGCGCTTTCTTGCTAGAAAAAGGCTCTCTGGTAGATAGTGGTGAAGCCCAACGCCTCAAACAACGTCTGATGGAGGTACACAGCGAAGCCTCTTAATTAAGTACTGAGTACCGAGTACTGAGTGCTGAGTGCTGAGTACAATTAATTGCATTTAGCACTCCTGAATAATACTAACAAGAACTGTAACGCGCCTTTTAAATAAAGGCGCGTTTTAAGTTGGTGCGTCTATCTGAAGTTTGAGTTTTGTGAGGCTGCCGTATTTTTTATTCTGTGTAACATAGTGTTACAGACTATGCATCAATTATTATAAAACTTATGAATGAATTTTGTTAACTCTAGAAAATTGTGATTAAAAACCATGCCCCGTTCCTTACTCCAAGCCGTTTTGTTAGTGGACGGCTACAATATAATAGGCGCTTGGCCTTGCCTTAAAAAAACGCGTGATAGCGTTGGATTAGAGGCAGCACGGGGCGAACTTGTGGAAGCAATGACTGGTTATAGTGCGTTTCAAGGTTACACAACTCAGATAGTTTTTGATGCCCAATATCAAAACACCTCTAGTAATAAAGAAATTATTACTGAGCTTTTATCTGTTTATTACACTGATTTTGGGCAAACCGCAGATACTTATATTGAAAAATTCTGCGCTTCTTTTCGCCACCAAATAGCCCAATCTTTGATTTCTCGTGTGATTGTTGCTACATCAGATCGGGCACAGCAGTTGATGGTACAAGGGTATGGGGCTGAATGGTTGTCAGCACAACAACTCTGTGGGGAAGTGGAAGCTACTGTCTGCCGGATGCGACAGAAGTATCATACGCGCAAACAATCTAAGAGTCGGTTTTTAGCTAATGGCATTGATGCTAAGGCGCGGCAGCGTCTGGCTGAATTACGAATGGGATTATAGTAGATATTTAGTATCTAAGAGTCTCTGCTTAAATTCTTGAATAGATTTTGGCTGCAAAATTTCTATAAATTAACTATCTAAAAAAAATATTGGCGAAAGTACTTGCCAAATACTATTTTTAGCCCTAAGATTATAAATCGTGAACGATCCTCAGTAGCTCAGTGGTAGAGCGATCGACTGTTAATCGATTGGTCGCTGGTTCGAATCCAGCCTGGGGAGTTTATCAATTTTAGATTTTAAATTTTGGATTCTAGATTATCCCTCAGAGACTTGTGGTCGCTTGACTCGGCTGTGACGTTTCTGAATCATGGGTCTTTTGGTGCTTGTCCTAAACAAGTGCTGGAGTTTCAACAAAGACTGCGATCGCATCAAGGGTTTGTTCTGCACTTGTAGCAGTAAACATTGGCCCATTTGCCAAAATATTTTTCTCAAATACCATGTTTAAGGCAGGAGACGCGATGAATCGCCGTCTCTACAAATCGGTCTTTGGTAGAGACGGCGATTTATCGCGTCTTTGCGATCGCAAAGAGATTATGGGGCTAGTGTTATTCTTTTAGGTGATTGCACTTAAATTGCTAAAACTAGGATAACGCTTTACATGACTTCAGGAGCGCTGCCTGCCAATCCTTTTGTGGCTGCGGGGATGATTGAAGATCCCAGGCTGTTTGTCGGTCGTAAAGATGAATTACACGCGATCGCATCTCGGATGAAGGGCGATCAGCCTACAAGTATCAATATAGTTGGTGACAAGCACATTGGTAAATCTTCGTTGCTGCATTATTTTGTTCTGACTTGGCAGCAGCGAGTATTAAACAACAGTAATTATGTGGTAATTTACCTACCGTTACGGGGTGTAGATTGCCAAACTGAAACGGGTTTCTATGAGGCTGTAGCCGAAGGTTTACTGAGTCACGTTCAGGGATGGCAACAACGCAGTCTGCAAAATTGTTGGAGGAGTAAACCGCTTAATCGTCAAGCTTTTTCAGATGCGGTTAAGCAATGGAAACAGCAAGGAAAGCTACCCGTTCTCTGTTTGGATGATTTTGAAAGCCTTTTGAAATATCCTGATAAATTCGATAATGGATTTTATGACAATTTGCGATCGCTGATGGATAGCAATGCCTTGATGCTAGTGGTGGCTTCCCGTAAACAACTGGATGTTTATGCTAACGAGCATCGGTTTGTCTCTAGTTTTTTCAATATTGGTCACACGATTTTTTTGAATGAACTAACTACAGATGAGGCGATTGAACTGTCGCGCTTACCAACTCGCTCTACAAATGGTGCTGCTTTGAGTGTAGACGAACAGAATCATGCCCAGCAATGGGGCGATCGTCATCCTTGCAAGTTGCAATTGGCTGGTTACTATTTGTGGGAAGCACGTCAACAAGGCAAGGCAATCAAGTGGGCGAAACAGCAGTTTGAACAACAGCTTACTAAAGCTAAATCCCCATCCAACGGACAGCAATGGCAATTATGGCTGCGTTGGTTAGTTTGGGATTTACCAGTGCGTCTAGGTAAGATACCCCAATTCATTGGTGTATCTGTAGATGAAATTATCCAACTTACTCGTTGTCAACCTTATCTCGTTCAGTTGATGTGTTATGAGGTGGTGGAGTTGCTAAACCGCGATATCAGAAGAAACAGGCGAGAAGCAGATACAGCAAAAGCTACCGCACAGGATGTTCAAAAAGTTATACCTGTTGTGCTGGAGCGAGGCGATCAGTATTTTCGGGAATTATGGAGGAGTTTAACAGATAGCGATCGCTCTCTCCTGCGCCGGATAATCCACGGGGAAACTCCCACACCACAAGACAAAGGCGTTGTCCGCAAACTAACGCGAAAAGAGATTTTGACTCAAGAAGGCAATGCTTTCCAAGTGCCTTTGGTGCAAAAATATATAGAACAGTTGCTAGAAGAAGAGTAATATAACAACCCTATAGTGGTTCTCGCTTGGGTGCAGTAAAGTTTTGACCTCTCTCCTAAAAGGAGAGAGGCTTTGAATCTTACTCCCCTTCCCTTGAAGGGAAGGGGCTGGGGGTTAGGTCTGTATTCCATGCAATTGGGAACCGCTATATTCAAAATTTTCATCGTGATGTGGCAACCGACATCGCTACAGACATGACGTAAGTTGCTACAGCTTGCGCAAAACACGGAAACGTCAAAGCAGAAGTTGCTACAGCTTGCGCAAAACACGGAAACGTCAAAGCGGAAGTTGCTACAGCTTGCGCAAAACACGGAAACGTCAAAGCGGAAGTTGCTACAGCTTGCGCAAAACACGGAAACGTTAAAACGGAAGTTGCTACAGACACAACCGATGTCGCTACCGTTGCAGCTTTAGGCTGTAGTAGCTTTTTATAGCAGTTGAAATATAGTTTAGAAAATAAACTGATCGTAAAACGCCGACATCAAGACACTTGCAAGCCTATTGCCTATTGCCTGTTCTCTGCTATAAATTCAACTTAACTATGAAATATCACAGTCAGTAGAGGCAGAAACGCCAACAAAAAGCCATGCCAGGATTGTAATTGAGCTTCTGGGGTTGGTTCTGGTGGTGCTAATAGAGCTTCTACTCTTTGTTCTAAGCGATCTGCACCAGAGGAACCTAATGCAGCACAGCAAATTTCCGATAAGACGGGGCCGCTACTAACCACTAATAAAAGTGATTCTGCTAACACCAGAGGGTCTACCTGCAATGCTGCATAACCGTCAGCACGAAGTTCGCGCAAAGCTAACAATTCTTCCCACAAAGACTCTGTATTCGGCAACCATGCAGTGCAAGAACGCACCCAACCCAACCAAAAAAACCAGAATGTATCCCTGTAATAGTGATGCCCTTGCTCATGGGCTAAGACGCTTTCTAAATGAGCCGGTGAGAGAGTTTGCACTAATCCTTGGCTGACTACTAATTCTGGTTGCCAAAAACCAATTTGACCTGCAAACAACGCGCCCGTTTGCAACAGTCTGGCTCGTCTATCGCCAACATTCACTAAGGGGCAGTTACGGGCAGATTCTACAGATTGCCAACCTTGGAAAGCAAGTTTAATGCATGAAATGGCAAAAAATGCCAAATAAATTAATGCTAGTAAATAGCTAACTGAGCCTGTATACATTCCGCCCATTTGTCCTTGAGGCCCCATGAATAGCACAGCGATCGCAGTCATGAAAATTAGCAAGGGGGGGAAGAGAAACAAAAATAGCGATCGCTGCCACCGCAGACTCCAGTTACCTTGGCGTTGATTCCAAGCGGATCTTAACCACCAGGCAACTGCCAAAGCATTCAAAATCATTATCAGATGCATCATTGTTCCTCCCTGGCTTGGCGTGCAGATTGAATACGTTTAGCGATCGCTGCTATTTGTTCGCTAGCTGCTTCATCTAAGCTATCAGCAAAGGCAGCAACAACATCGGGGTTCCCCACTGCGAGAAATCGCTGTAACTGCTCGTGAGCTTTGATCACTTCTGATTGTTGCTTACTCAGCATTGGCCGCCAATAGAATGCCCGCTCCTTTTTGTCGCAGGCCAGCCAACCTTTATCAGTAAGGCGGCGTAAAACGGTGGTGACAGAAGTATACGCTAATTCGCGGTTGGGATCGGCGAGGATGCGATCGTGTACATCCTTGACTGTGGCTGAACCAAGCTCCCAAATGATATTTAAAATTTCCGCTTCCAACGGGCCTAAAGATAGTTGTTTAGGGCGGTAGTCGGGTAAAGGTGCCATAGCGATTTTCGATTTGGGATGAGCAAAGTGGAGGGAAAAATTCTAGTTTCTATTTGGCAAGTTTAGTCAGGATGTGTAGTGGTGCTAACTTGAAATACCAAATACAGCTTGAGAAAACCTGTTCTTGTTTTAGATTACAGGATAGTGCAGCAAATCTGAAAGTCTAAAAGGGCTTTTTAAGTATTTTTGTATTGAATAGGTTACATCATGCATATTTGATGCTAAAAAATTATTTGCGAATAATTGTGACTATAGCTAGTGACACCAACTAGGTAGAATGTTATTTTCGGCAGTAGTATTAAAACAGGTGTATCCAGCCCGTGAAGTTATTCGTATACCACACTCCTGAATTGACTCCAACGGATAAAGCGCCAGAATGTGCGATCGCAGTCGATGTCTTGCGAGCCACTAGCACAATTGCGACTGTCTTGGCATCTGGAGGCGAAGCTGTACAAGTATTCAGCGATTTAGATCAATTAATTGAAGTTAGCGAAAAATGGCCCCCTGAAAAACGTCTGCGGGCTGGAGAACGCGGCGGTGCGAAAGTAGCTGGTTTTGAGTTGGGTAACTCTCCCCTCGACTGCACACCAGAATTAGTACAAGGGCGGCGTTTGTTTATCAGCACTACAAATGGCACTCGTGCTTTACAACGGGTACAAGACTCCCCAAATGTATTAGCAGCAGCCTTGATTAACCGGGCGGCGGTGGTGCAATTTCTTTTAGATAAGGAACCAGAGACAGTGTGGATTGTCGGTTCCGGTTGGGAAGGTAGTTTTTCTTTAGAGGATACAGTTTGTGCGGGTGCGATCGCTCATAGTATTTTGCAACAAACCAAGCTCTCACCTGAAGAACTCGCTGGTAACGATGAAGTAATTAGTGCGATCGCTCTTTACTCTCAATGGCAAGATAACTTATTAGGATTACTTCACCAAGCTAGTCACGGCCAACGATTGTTGCGTCTTGACTGTCACGAAGATTTAAAATATTGTTCCCAAACTGATATTTTAGATGTCTTGCCCATACAACATGAAACGGGAGTATTAAAGAGGGGATAGGGACTGGGGACTGGGGATTGGGGACTGGGGATTGGGGATTGGGGAGCAGGGAGCAGGGAGCAGGGAGCAGGGAGCAGGGAGCAGGGAGCAGGGAGCATACTTCGACTGCGCTCAGTAACCGGGGGAGCAGGGAGCATACTTCGACTGCGCTCAGTAACCGGGGGAGCAGGGAGCAGGGGGAGAATTACTCATTACTCATTACTCAACACTGTTTTGCCCAATGCCCAATGCCCCATGCCCAATTTTCAAATCTGCAAGCATTTGCCGAAGTCTTTGTCGCCAATGGGAAGGATAAGTCCTTAGAATTGCGGAAATTTTTCCACAAGCAAGGACGGAATAAGCGGGGCGACGGGCTGGTGTGGGATATTCGGCGGTTGTAATGGGGACAACACGTTCAATTTTCAAAGGTAAGCCTAGTTGTTGTGCTTCTTCAAAAATAGCGACAGCAAAATCATACCAGCTAGCAACACCGCTACTGGTGTAGTGATAAATGCCACTAATTTCTGGGGTTAACTGAGGAATCGTCTGGCCTATAACTGTGGCTATATCTTGCGCCCAAGTCGGGCTACCAATTTGATCGGCGACAACACGGAGTTCTTGGCGTTCTGCACCTAGTCGCAGCATGGTTTTAACAAAGTTACTTTTGCCAAAGGTTCCATAAACCCAAGCTGTGCGGAGAATGAGATGATGGGCGCAAGTTTCTTGAATAGCTTCTTCTCCGGCGAGTTTGGTTTTACCATAGACACTCAAGGGATTAGTCGCATCAGTTTCCTGGTAAGGGCTACAGCCATTGCCATCAAAAACATAATCAGTTGAAATATGAATTAGAAAAGCTCCTAATTTTTGGCTCTCTTGGGCAATAATTAGGGGTGCAGTCGCATTAATAACGGTAGCAAGTTCGGGTTCGCTTTCGGCTTTATCTACAGCAGTATAAGCAGCAGCATTAATGATGATTTGCGGCTGCTTGGATCTGATAACTTTGCGGAGGGTATCGGGTTGGGTAAGGTCTACTGTTGGGCGTGCTACTGAGATAATATTGCCGGATGATGAGAGTATTTGTTGTAGTTCCTTACCAACTTGACCGTTACTACCAATCAGCAAAATTGATTTTGTCATTTGTCATTTGTCATTTGTCATTTGTCATTTGTCATTTGTCATTTGTCATTTGTCATTTGTCATTTGTCATTTGTACTGAGCGTATCGCTAAAGCGAAAGCTCCGCTAACGCATAGCGTCTCGTAGAGAAGCCGAAGTATTTGTCATTTGTCCAAGAGAAGCCACGCTCACTCTTTAACGTGGTTTGAATTAGTTCGATGAAAGACAGAGTTTTTCCGCACATTATAAAAGTAAGCTTAGGGTATAGCAACAGGCGGGGTATCTGACAAAATCCAATGCCCAATACTTCGGCTTCGCTCAGTGCAAGTGCCCAATGCCCAATGCCCAATGACCTATGCCCAATGACCATTTAATCAAATACTTCAGCAGTTCTGAAAGATTTACCAGCTTGGTCTTTAGCTGATAAAATTGGTGGCCCACTCAAGGGCCAATCTATCCCTAAATCTGGATCGTTCCATAGAATTGTGCGATCGCTTTGGGGCATATAATAATCTGTAGTTTTGTAGAGAACTTCGGCTAGTTCTGAAAGTGCCAGAAAGCCGTGAGCAAAACCTGGTGGTATCCACAGTAGGCGTTTGTTTTTAGCACTGAGTTCATAACCTACCCACTTACCGAAGGTAGGCGAACTTTTTCTAATGTCTACGGCTACGTCAAAAATAGTGCCAGAAACAACCCGAATGAGTTTACCTTGAGGTTGTTGGATTTGATAGTGCAATCCCCGGAGGACGTTTTGTTTCGAGCAAGAGTGGTTATCTTGGACGAAGTTCGTAACAATCCCTATTTGTTGAGCAAATCTTTGGTGGTTGTAAGCTTCAAAAAAGAAACCGCGATCGTCTCCAAATACTTGGGGTTCGAGTTGGATAACTTCGGGAATTTTGGTATGTACGATGCTCATTAATATTACTTGTAATATGCCACAGTTTTAATTTTGAAAGTAATTTAATACTTGTATTTTACAGGTATTAGAATTAAGATTTTGACTCTGCCGATTTTAGATTTTGGATTTTGGATTTTGGATTTGATTTTTCGGTTCAAGCCCCGTCCCTTGTGGGCGGAACAAATCTAAAATACGCTGGCATACTCGCTTGCCGCCGGCGCTATCGTTAATCTAAAATCCCTAAGCCCTATACCGCAAGTGGCGAGGGGTCAATCCAAAATCGCAAATCTAAAATCCAAAATTGTTTGACTGTGGTTTTTTTGTTTTGAATAAGTAAATCACGTTAGTTCAATTTGACAGTCATCGCCAATCATAAATCGCAAGGCTTTAGGGCGACGGGGTGCAAGATTTAATTGTGCCCTTTGTCCAATCACACTATCAATAATGCGCTGATGAATTCCAGCAATTTTAGCACCTTCTAAAATAACGCTGTGTTCTAAATCAGTATCAATGAGTGTGACATTGTTAGCGATGCTACTATAAGGGCCAATAAAGCAGTTTTCTAAATGACAATTGCTACCAATGACTACTGGCCCCCGAATTGTGCAGTTAATTACTTTAGATTTTACCCCGATTTTGACTCGTCCAATAATCTGACTTTGGGCATCGATTTCGCCCACAACTGATGCTGTCAGATAGGTATCGAGAATTAATCTATTAGCTTCTAATAAATCATCTTTTTTACCAGTATCTAGCCACCAGCCTTGAAGGTTGTGGGCTACAACCTGCTTTTGCTGATTAATCAGGTATTGAATAGCATCAGTGATTTCCAACTCGCCTCTGGTGGAAGGTTGGATATTGGCGATCGCATCATAAATTAGGTGAGAAAAGAAATAAACTCCTACTAATGCCAGATTTGAAGGAGGAACTTTGGGTTTTTCAATTAATTGTAATACCCGTCCGGTTTCATCTACCTGAGCCACACCAAAGGCGCTAGGGTTAGCAACTGAACGTAAGAGAATCAAAGCATCGGGCTGTTGTTGGCTAAATTGTTGCAGAAAGTAACGTAACTCACCTAATTGAATCAAGTTATCGCCTAAGTACATGACAAAGGGAGAATCTTCTAAAAAGGGACGAGCGACTTGGACGGCGTGGGCAAGTCCCAGTGGTTGGTTTTGTATGATGTAGGTGATGTTTGCTCCAAAGCATTCTCCATTTCCGGTTTTCCCTTGGACTTCTGCCCCGGTTTCTGGACTGATAATGATGCCAATATCAGTAATACCAGCCGCGACCATTTCTTCAATGCCGTACCATAAAACAGGTTTGTTAGCAACTGGTACAAGTTGTTTTGCCCCGCTGTAGGTGAGGGGACGTAACCGTGTGCCTTTACCGCCAGAAAGAATTAGTGCTTTCATACTGCTTTCATCAGGATTTAGGATTAATTACAAGTCATTAGTCAAGATAATCTGAAAACTTGACAAAATCCCAAATCATTGCATTTAAATTCTGACGTTAGTTTATCTTTTATATGTAACGGGATAACACTTCGACAGTTGCTTTTGCTGTTTTTTCCCAACTGAATTGTTGAGAGTGAGTAATACCTTGTCTAGAAAGGCGCGATCGCAATTCTGAATTAGTAGCGATCGCCTGCATCGCCTCTGTAATTTCTCCGGTGTTGTAGGGATTGACTAGAATCGCCGCATCGCCAGCCACTTCTGGTAAAGAGGAGAGATTGGAGGTAATGACGGGAGTACCACAAGCCATTGCTTCGAGAACAGGTAAACCAAAACCCTCCCAAAGACTAGGAAAAACCAAAGCGATCGCTTGATTAATTATTTTTGGCAATTCGCTGTAAGGAACATAGTCAAGGAACTTTACCTGATTAGTTACACCCAATTCTGCAACTTGCACTTTTAAAGTCGGGGTGTAACGCGAATCAATTGGCCCTACTAACCATAGTTCATAGTCTTTGCAGTTAGGTAAGGCCGCAAAAGCACTGATGAGTCGCTGGATGTTTTTGTAAGGGTCTTGGCGGCCGATATAGAGAAAGTAGTTGCGGGTAGGTAGATTGAGAGGAAGGAAGTGAGTGCGATCGTGCGCTAAAGGAATCACAGTAATTTTGCTGGCGGGAATTTCGTAAAAATCGGTGATGTCTTTAGCCGTAGTCTGAGAGATAGAAATAATGTGTTGCGCTTGCTTAAGAACTTGAGGAGTGTAGTAGCGGTGGTAGGGTGTGAGTGGTGAGAATGGTTTGGCAAAACGCAACGGTATCATGTCAAAAGATGTGACAACAAAACGACAATTGCTATAAAGGGGTGCTTCTGGGAGCGGAGAGAATAAAAGACTCGATTTAAGGTTTTTATATATTTGTGGTAGTTGAAATTGCGTCCAGACAAGGCGGTTTAAATGACCTTTTGTACCGTGGTCTGGGGTTAAATTTGACGGGATTGGATAGCAGTCAAAATCGGGATATTTTTGCGCTACTAATAGAGTGGGTTGCAAAGATTTTAAATAAGGAAAAAGGTTTTGAGCATAGTTGCCTATACCTGTTGGTTGAGATAAGAGAATAGATAAGTTAATAATTAATTGTTTGGCAGAGGTATTATCTACTATTTTCATTAAATAATGGTTCTATAAGCGTTTAATGTTTCTTTTGCCGTTCTTTCCCAGGAAAATAATTTTGCTCTGGCTTTCCCTTTATTAATTAATTCTTGGCGGAACTGAGAATCACTAATTACTTTCAGTATTGCTTCCCCTAGTTCGATAGGGTTATTAGGGTCAACTAATATAGCAGCATCTCCTGTAACTTCTGGAATTGAAGAAGTATTAGAACTAATCACAGGAACACCTAAAGTCATTGCTTCCAATACGGGCAAACCAAACCCTTCGTAATGAGATGGATAAACGAAGACATCAGCTTTAGAGTAAAATAATGCAACTAATTCATTAGATAGGTAATTAAGATGATGAATTTGGTTTGCCCAAGGCGAATTTTCAATAGCTGCAAATATCGGTTCGTAATTCCATCCTTTCCTACCAATCAATATTAATTGATGTTCAATTTTGTATTTTTCTTTTAAAAAGTTAAAGGCTGTAATTATATTATTAATATTTTTTCTTGGCTCTATTGTGCTGACAAAAAGTAGATATGGCTTGCAAAAATCATAATTAGTTTGTTTTTCTAGAATTTGGGCAACTTCCTCAGATAAGTAATTAGGATAGTAGCGACTAGCTAAAGGTGTAACATAGACTTTTTCTGGGTCTACTTGCAAATATTCAATAATATCTTTTTTAGAGCTTTCTGAAATAGTTAAAACTAAATCTGTCCACTGTAAACATCGCTTTACTCTTTTTGTATATGTTTTTACGACTGAATCTGTATAGTTAGGATATTTAATAAAAGTCAGATCGTATATATTCATTACCTTTAAACTATTTTGACAGGGATAAACTGAGTAATTTGTCCCATGTAATATATCTGGAAAACCAAAATATTTTTCCAAGTAAGATAAACTAGGTTTAAAAGCTAAAGCTAATAATAAATTTGAGATTCTTACAGGTAAAGGCAAGAGATACTGTTGAGAAGAATTTTTAAAGCATTCAGGAAAAATTAAGTTACCCCGAAGCCAATTTTTTAATCCTGGTTGATAGACTACTCCTAACTGAAAATTTTCCTCTTTTTGTAATACATCAAGAGCGCATATTAAATTAGCAATATAAAAACCAACACCACTGGGTTTTGAATCCACTGGAGTGGCATCAACTACAACTTTTAGCATCAGAATATTTAAGCTCCGCCGTTGCTCAATTTTTTTAGATCGTAATCAACCATTAACTCAACCAATTGCTCAAAAGAATGCTGAGGCTGCCAATCTAACTTTGTCTTAATTTTATTAATCGAACCAACTAACTGCACAGGTTCATCAGAGCGATAAAAAGCAGGGTCAACTGAGACATAATCTTGCCAGTTTAGACCAACGCTGTTAAAAGCACACTCAACGAGTTCTCTGACAGAGTGAGTTTCACCACTAGCGATGATATAGTCATCAGGTTGTGCTTGTTGCAACATCAACCACATAGCATAAACAGCATCTTTGGCGTAGCACCAATCACGACGGGCATCTAGGTTGCCTAATTTTAGTTCATTTGCTAAACCTAATTTAATTTGAGCAGCTGCGTGCGTAATTTTGCGAAATACAAATTCTGTCCCACGTCGAGGTGATTCGTGAGTATAAGTAATACCACAACAGTTATAAAGGTTGTATTTCTGCCGATAGTTGACAGTCATCCAGTGAGCGTATGCTTTAGCAACACCATAAGGGTTGCGCGGACGAAAGGCGGTGCGTTCAGTTTGAGGCGATTCATCAGGTTGACCAAAAACTTCACTACTAGATGCTTGATAGAATCTAGCATCTGGTTTGCAGCGACGAATAGATTCTAAAAGGCGGGAGACACCTAGAGCTGTATATTCAGCAGTAAGAGCAGGTTGTGTCCAAGAGAGAGGAACGTAGCTTTGAGAGGCGAGATTATAAATTTCGTCAGGTTGAGCTTCCGTAATCACATCCATTAATGATGACTGATCTAAAAGATCGCCAGAAAGAATTTGGATATCGCCAGAAAGATGATTGACGCGCTCAAGATTACTGGAACTTGAGCGGCGGACTAAGCCGAAGACTTGATAGCCTTTGCTTAGTAATAGTTCAGCAAGATAAGAGCCATCTTGTCCAGTTAAGCCGGTAATGAGAGCTTTTCTAGTCACAGTTATAATCCTATTGTTAAAAAAAATAAAATTTAAAAGGTTATTCAGTATATGTGATGGCAAACTATTTAGTTCAAATCACAAACTTTATTTTACAATTAAGCAGTAAATACTCTATTTATGATATTTTTGTAATTTCAAGTAAGACCACAACAGTTGTCAAAGTTGTATTACTGCCGATAGTGAAAAATCATCTAATGAGAATGAGCTTTTATAAACAATAAATTTAGTTTAAGCGTTTTTACGCTAGAGTCAAATTCCTATTTTTAGCTCATAAAAAATTGTTTTTTAATCTCCTTTTCAGAAGTTTTTTTAGGAAGTTCTAAAACATCTATATATGCTTGAGTTACTTGCTTTGCTGCTTTCGACCAGGAAAAATTATTAGCTTGTCTTGGACTATTAAACCTCAACACCTGACGCAATTTGTCCTCTTGAAGTTTTGCAAATCCTGCCACGATATCAGCTTCATTTGTAGGATCTACATATAAAACTGCATCTTTGCCAACTTCAGGTAAACTCGTAGTATTAGAAGTTATAACAGCTGCGCCAAGATTCATTGCCTCTAAAACTGGCAATCCAAATCCTTCATAAATTGATGGATAAACAAATGCCCAACAATTTTTATATAGCCAGTTTAGTGTATCATCATCCACATACCCTAGTCTACGAATATGCTTAGTCAAGCCTATACTAACAATGAAACTTTCAAGATCGTCTTCTAACCATCCTTGCCCTCCTGCTAAAACCAAAGGTTTAGGATCGTTATAAATATCGATATATTTCTTATACGCCAACAAAGTACGGCGTAAATTTTTCCTTGGTTCTAAAGTACCTACAGAAAGCCAAAAATGATCGGGTTCGAGGTCAGTAACCGATTTTTCTTCATCACCATCCTGAAAACGACTTCCTAAATAGACTACACGAGTTCTTTCTATTGGAAAGTGAGGAAATATTTCCAGAAATCGTTGTCTAGAATATTCAGAAATAGCAATAATTAAGTCGGCTTGCATTGATGCACTAAAAACACCATTAAAACAATTCCATCGGTTTTGTTCAGAAGTATATTCTGGATGATCGAGGAAACTCAGATCGTATAGAGTATAAACAAACCGAGCAGAATTAAAACGAGGACATGAAAAGTTATTCCCGTGAACAATATCTGGATTCCCTAATTTCTCTTCATCAATTGCTGCTGAACTACTCCAAAAAGCTAGAGACTCATGATGTGAAAAATTATCTAGTAAATGAGTACAATTACTTTTATTAAAGCGGCACGTGCTAATTCTATGCTCTGGGTCCCAAAAAGTATTTCCAAATGCTGAGTAAAGCAAATACTCATTATTGTTGTTGCAATTTACTAGATGTTTTATAAGACTATCAGCAAAATATCCACATCCTGCCTTGGATTTTCCAGTTTGACTAATATCAAAACCGATTTTCATAACCTTTTCAATAGTACAACTAAATTTTTAATCAAAAATATATTGGCAGCAATTAACCACCAAATCATTTTGACTGATGCATTGATTGAAATCGATTTTTTCCAATGATAAAATGACCACAGGCTATTAAAAATTACTGCATTCACAAAAATCATGTTTTGAATAGGTTTTGTTCTGTCTAACTTCCAAGTCTCTTCTATCTTTACGTGTGCGTAAGCAAAAATCCATTTATCTGGTACATTTCCAAATTTGGAATGCATCATATTATTTATTTCATAATGCACAGCTATCCGTTGACCCAGTGTTTTATTAGTCTTGTATAAGCGAGAACCAGAAAGCTTGCGTGGTATATAATAAAATGGTGTATTCTTCGCATAACGAAGCCACAACTCATAGTCCATACAGTACTTGAGAGAATCATTCAAGTTGCCATATTTTTTAACTAAATTACGGCGGAAAAATACGGATGGTTGGCAGAGAAAACAAGTTTCGATTAAACGTTGATAATTCCAATCCTCAGTCGGATAAGCTTCAATAACTCGGTCTTGTTCATCAATGTGATCGGCATCACCATATATAGCTTGTACATTGGGATAAGATTCAAAAATTTCTTTAATTGCTTTAAAAGTTCCTGGATAGTAAATATCATCAGAATTAATCCAAGCAATTATGTCACCTGTGGTCATAGCGATACCTTTATTAACGGCATCTGCTTGTCCTTTATCAGGTTCTGAAACCCACTTTATGTACTTATCATAATTTTTTAAGATTTCTACAGTCCCATCGGTACTAGCACCATCACAGATTACATACTCCATTTCTGCATCTGCCAATTGTTGAGATAGCACACTCTGTATAGTTCTTTCTATAAAACAACCCTGACCAAAAGAAGGTGTAATAACGCTAAATTTTAAGTTCACACCACACTCTCTAATGCTAAAATTGAACTAGATTACCCATCAACTAAGTTTACTTGACAATGGCGCACCATTAACCCAAGCCAACGTTGATCCGAGTTCAGATTTAGTTGACTAGGTTGAAAGCTAGGCGATATTTGCACTGTTACCACTTCACCTGTAGGCAAAAGTGGCCAAATAACTTTCTGTGATTCGCCCCGAAGGCAATTGTAAGAAGCTTTTCTCTTTTTAGTGCGTAATTTTATCGTGGCTTTAGAGGTTGGATAAAATTCAGGAGTTTCAAACAAAATCTCTAGAGTTCGCCCTGACAAACCTGGCTCTATGGAAATATGAAACTCAGGTGCTGACCAACCATCATCATAAATGCCAGAAATCATGGTTTGAACTAATGTCTTTTGATTTAAAGCCTCTTTTTCAAATATACTTAAATACTGGCAAGCCATTTCCTTACCATCAAATAGCTCTAATCTTTGAAACCCTTTTTTGACCAGTTGTTCAACTAATAATTGATTACCGCTAATCTTTGCCAAACATGATGCTATCTCATCTGGTTTTCGAGGATCGAAATAGATAACGGCATCTCCTCCAACTTCTGGTAAGCTAGCAGCATTACTAGATAATACTGGCTTACCAAATTTCATTGCCTCTAAAGTTGGAATCCCAAATCCTTCATATAATGAAGGGAAAATTAAACATTGACAACCTTGCCAAACAGCTGTTAATATCTCTTGATTTAAAAATCCTAAAAATATGATATTTTCGCTCAAACCCATAAGGTCTACTGCTTCCTTTAAGTTATTTTCTTCATGTTCTAATGCACCTGTAAAAACTAAATCTAAAAATGAATTTGGAAACTGTTTTTTATATATTCCATAGGCTGTTAACAGTATACGATGGTTTTTGTGTGGCCAATAGTTAGCAGGATAAAATGCATATTTTCGTCCTGCTAAACCTATACTGCTGAGATGCTCTATAACAGTGCTTTCATTTAATTCAACTAGGCGTTCATGAATAGAAATCGGTACAACAGCAAGTTGATCGGGGGGCGTTTTAAAATGCTTGATAAATGATTGGCGTGTAAAATCTGAAATGCAAATGATTTTTTGAGACTTATTAAGAAGCTCAACTATAAATTTGGTTCGATGTTGCTGTTCTTGAGCAGTAAAAAAAAATTGATAGTCTAAATGCTGTAAATCATAAGCAATAGCTACTAGCGGAATATCTTTTTCGGCATATGTTGGTGCAGAAAAAGGGCAAAATAATAAATCAATATTATTTTTTTTCAGTAGAGAGCTAGAGCCTATAAACTTATTGAATTTCAAGTTAATTTTATTAAATACTTTTTCTCCCAGTCTAGATAAAATCCCCCATTTCTGTTTTTTAGGTGCATTAATTAAATTAGGAACTAATAGTCGCTCCATCCTTTTAGTCTCGTATTGGGCTAGTTCTAAATGATTCCAAGGAGCTGTAAGGAGCAAGAAATAGTGATGAGGAGCTAACTTTTGAAATTGTGTGAGTAGTGTCAATACTAAAACTTTAGCACCTCCATTTTCACCACCAGGTCGTAGAGGAGTTAAATCTATAGCAATTTTTAGAGATGATTGTAATTCGCTCATATGGTCATTAATATATTCAACTTTTGAGCCTATAATTTGTATCCTACAACTGCATAATCTTGTGCTCCATAGAAGTAGTCATTAAATCGTTCAGCTACCTCAGAACCACTGACTTTATAACTTTCTGGATAAGGGTGAAGATCCATGACTTTTACTTGGTGTAGACCTTGGGTTTCAAGAATAAATTTAATCATAGAGCTTGGCAAGGGATTATGATGAGTTGGATCAAAATAAAAATTACAGCTACCAACTAAGACATTTTGAGGGTTAGGTGTTTCAAAAATGGCTAATCCACCAGGCTTAAGTACCCTGACTACTTCACTGAAAAATTTCATTAACTTTGTAAAAGTTAGATGCTCAATAATATGAAAACCAGTGATCATTCCTAAGCTACTATCTGGTAAAGATTGCACATAAACCATTAAATCTGCTTCTATCACCTCAAATCCCCTTGAGCGGGATTGTTCTACCATTACTTTGTTGATATCCAGACCTTTGGCTGTATATCCAGACTTTTGTAGTAACTCCAGCCATTCACCACGTCCACAACCTACATCTAAAATTGGAGATTCAGGTGTGCCTATATTTGCTTGCTCAATCAATGGCAAATAAATTTTTAATCTGTCTAAAATTTCTTCTCTACTACCTCGAAATTGCTCTTCAAATGCAACATAAAAAGCATCTAAAAAGTGCATATCTTCATGGAGAAGTGTTTGCAATTGCTTTTGACTAAAAGGTTCTGGTAAACGCTTTCTTGCCTCTTCCAAAAATACCGTTATTAAACGTTTTTGCTGCATTAAGTCATTTTTGAGGTAACTATCGTTTTTGATATAACGCTCATTTATTTCTTGAAGATGAGTATTTGCTGTAATTAAACGGTTATCTGTTGTAATTAAATGCTCACCCATTTTTTCAATACGAGTATCTACAATATTTTTATGTTCATCTATTTCTTGTAGTAGACTATTCAAATTATCCAAACGTTCTTGAATGCCAGTTAGCCAGTTGGTAATTAAAGTATGAATAGCATTTATGCTGTCATCTATTCTTTGGATACTGTTATCCAGAGTAACTAAGCGCTCGTCCACCCCTTGAAAGCGATTCTCTACAGCAATCAAGCGCCTATTTAGTTGTTGGATGCTGTTATCCAGAGTAACTAAACGCTCATCCAATCCTGGAAAACGATTATCCATAGCAATCAGGCGCTCATCCAATCCTGGAAAACGATTATCCATAGCAATCAGGCGCTCATCTAGCCCTTGGATGCTGTTATTCATAGCAACCAGGCGCTCATCCAATCCTGGAAAGCGATCATCCATAGCAATCAGGCGCTCATCTAGCCCTTGAATGTTGTTATCCACTTGCGTTTTTAAAGTCGCAATGTGTTCCACTAGCTGGTGATTAAGTGCTACAGACTCTTTTAGAGAATTAATTATACTAAAATTGATTTCTCGTTGATCTTTAAAGAGAAAGTTCATGATTTTTAGAATAATTTTTTGCAACTTACCACTTAAATTGAAAGGAAAAAGATTAAGTTTATCTGGCCACTTTGTACGGGCAATTGAGCGAGATTCTGCATTTTCAATAAAACTTTCAATATAACTAATACTTAACTTCAGTTTCGATATGTCTAGATTAGATTGTAAACTCGCTAAGTGAGAGTTAACTTGGCTTTTTCCCACCTGCTCAACAATTTTTTGTATTAATTCATCAATCTTGATTTCCGGATCGTTAGATTCAATCATTTTTTATATTTTTAAGTAATATCTAAATTTCCCTTTTACGGGATTATCTGTATGACGATTTTTGCTGGAATCCCTGCTACAACATGATAACTAGGAACATCGCATTTAACAACAGCACCTGCCGCTACAACAGAATTCTTGCCAATTTTGCAGGGGCCAATTATAGTGGCATTACTTGCGATCCAAGCCCCTTCTTCAACTACAATATCATTTCCTTCTGTTGGAAAATTGTTCATCCTCTCTAGCCCAAACTTTTTATAGTCGTGAGTTCCAGTTATTACACTAACATTGTGCCCGAAAAAAACATATTCTCCAATTACTATATTTCCCGAAGATAAGTTAAATAATGCATTATTTACAACGCATGTATTTGACAATTTTAGTCTTTGAGGTTCGCCAAAAACCAAGTATTCTTTTAAGCTTACATCTTTGATGCGCTGATCAAAATAGCCTTGGGTTAGAGATTGCTTGAGGTAAATATCAAAATATAATTTAATCCAGCTTTCGAGCTTAGATTTAAAATAATTTTTAACTATTGTGTACATAGCGATTCCTCATAGAGTCCGATCTTTCTGCCAGATACTTGAAAGACTCCTTCTACCAAATCATTTACTGCTGCTTGTATAACTATGGCATTCTGAATCCAGTCCAGCATTTCTAAATTTTCGTGTGTTCCATCTCCAAATGCTATATCTAAGGCATAATTACCACCAGCTAAGTGAGGCCAAATAAACTCAAAATCAACTGTTGCTCTTCCTATTTCTGATTTAGATAGCCAGTAGTTAGCAAAATTTTTATCTAAGAGTTCTGTACTCCATCCTGATAAAACAGTTCTCAATCTATCCAGTAGCGCTATGCCAACATTTGGCTTTCTAACTTTATCGTGTCTGAATGTAGTGATTCTAATTTTTAATACATCTCCTGGATAAACCAACTCAATAGGTTTACCCTGACTATCTAACACAGAAATATGCTCAATTTCTGCACGTCCTGTACCAAATCGTTCAAATCCATAAAAAGCCATATATGGCTTTTTAGTAAAAGGATTTGATTCTTTTATAGTGATTTTAGTCAAATCAATTTCTTCTTCATTAGCACGAATATTCTCATTCTTATTTGAATCCAAATTTATGCTAGTTCTTTTATTGACTTCTTCATGCACCCATGCTTGATAGTGTTTACATACTTCAGCAGGTTGTCCAGTATCTACAATAATTCCTTGATTAATCCAGATAGCTTTAGAGCAAAGACGTGATACAGATCCTACATCATGGGAGACAAATAAGATTGTTCCTCCGGAATCTTGAAAATCTATAATTTTTGCCATACAACGATGGACAAAAATACCATCACCTACTGCTAAAGATTCATCTACAATTAAAATTTCTGGGTTAACGTTAATTGCTACTGAAAATGCTAAACGAACAAACATACCGCTAGAGTATGTTTTGACTGGTTGTTCCATGAAATCGCCAATTTCAGCAAAGGAAGCAATTTTGTCAAACTTTGCTTCTATTTCTGCTCGGTTTAATCCTAAAATCTGTCCATTAAAAAATACATTTTGTCTGCCTGTAAATTCAGGATTAAATCCGCTACCTAGTTCTAGTAAAGCTGAAACTCTGCCGTGAACGGATACCTCTCCTATGGTTGGTGTCAAGGTTCCAGCAATAATTTGTAGCAATGTACTTTTACCAGAACCATTTTGACCAATAATTCCTAGTGTCTCTCCTTTATTAATTTCCAAGTTAATATTATTTAATGCCCAAAACTCTTGAGCGTGGCTCTTACCAGGTAGTAAAATTTCTTTGAGTCTATCTACCGGACGAGCATAGCGCTTATAGCTCTTTGAGATATTCTTCAGGGAAATTGCAATCTCCTCACCCATAATACCGCATACTTAAACTACTAAAGAATTTTACACGCTACAACTTTATCAATTAAAAAATATTTACGTCATTAAAATTTTGGCTTTTTATTGAATCAGGTTGCTATCTATTCACTATATAGGTAACATTAGCATTTGCGTGTTTTAAAAGCGCTTTAATAATGAAAGCTGCCTATAAAACATCTGCAAAGGCTGGACGCAAATGCTTGTACACTGTAAAACCACAACAAAATATAATTGTTGCGATCGCACCAGCAACTCCCCATTCACCCCAATGCTTCACCTCTCCAATTAAAACAATGTCGCGATAAACTTCTGCGATCGCTGCCATTGGATTTAACCAGAATATCAAACTCCGCCATTCCTCTGGAATTGCTGATACTGGATAGACAAGCGGTGTTATATAAAACCAAATATTTAAAATTACTCCTAAAGTCTGCGGGATATCTCGCAAAAATACAGTTAGTCCGGCTGTTAAATAGCCAAACCCTGCTGTTAGCAATAGCTGTGTTAACCAGATCAAGGGTAATAGCGCCAAGCTAGTATGTAAAGTATGAGCATTGATCGCCACAAAAAAAATCAATGCCATTAAACCAAAGGAACTCTCAATGAATGTTGACAAAATTGGCACTAGGGGTAATAAAGCTAAAGGAAATACCACCTTCTTGACCAAATTCGGTTGTCCTAGTACCGAATTAGCAGACTGCATTAAACCACCAGTAAAAGCAATCCAAGGAAGTAACCCTGCAAATAACCACAAACCAAAGGTGAAATCATTTGCTGGTAAACCTTTGAGTGTAGTCAGCTTCACCTTCAGTACGGTAGAAAACACATAAGTATAAATCAGTAATTGTGATAACTGATTTAGTAAAGGCCACAAGTTACCCAAAACAGAACCTTTGTAACGCGCCTCTAAATCCCGGCGTACTAGAGTTCTTAGTAAGTCGAACTTTACCCACAACTGTTCATCTATGGGTAAGATGCGCCTCCATCTCCCTACCTTACGTACAACTCCCCGCATTGTCGGCAACAATTTCTGCTTCCTCGCTTACTATTCACTATCCGCTCACCTAATTACTCTCACTGAAGCCTATTATATTTATGAAAGTTCCTTTTACAGGGACACATAAAAAATATCCAACAACTTCTTGTGAGATGCGTGTCTCACCCACCTTTAGCTAGCCGTGGGCAGGATGCCCACCTCATATTGGATAATTTATTTGTTGGAAATCTCTTCAGTGCTTTTAAAATATATCATCACAAGAAAATTGTATCCAAATTATCTTGGCGATTATACAATAAATAAAATATAGTCAATTGTATTTTTACCACAAATATAACGTCTGTTTGTCAGGCTCATTCTTTGTTAAAGATGCGAGTTTTTGCTTAACTCAAGGTATCTGGATCGATTCCTTGCGATCGCAAATACTCTGCTAATCGCTCAGCCCGTTGGCGTTCCTGTTCAGCCCGTTGGCGTTCCTGTTCAGCCCGTTGGCGTTCCTGTTCAGCCCGTTGATGTTCCTGTTCAGCCCGTTGGCGTTCCTGTTCAGCCCGTTGGCGTTCCTTTTCAGCCCGTTGGCGTTCCTGTTCAGCTTGTTCTTTTCGAGTCGGCATCCAACCCGCAGAATTATACCAACGCAGCCACAAACCTGTTGTCCGCTGATAACTACCTTGCCAAAGACCTAATCCTAGCTCTAACTCTTCTAACCATAAGCGGTTCTCTGGTAAAGATATTGCTTCGTAACGAGTGCCATTGAGCTTAAAGGCACGTAAATTATTTTCATAGCGATCGTAGATAACGTAGTAGGGAACCCGTAAAATCTGTTCATATACTTCCCACTTCGTTGGGGGTCGGTTTACTTCCCGAAGTGTTTTTCCTAAGTCTTCTTGTTCTGTACCAGGTGAAAGTAATTCAACTACTAAAAATGGATCGATTCCTTCTTGCCAAATAACGTAACTTAAACGCAGGTCTTGCTGTTGGCTAGCACTAGGTAATCCTAAAACCATGTACCAATCAGGACGCTTGTACCACAAAGGATGGCGAGGATCGTAGTAAAGATTTAAGTCGCTGACAAGTAAAATTTCCTCAGATGGATAAGCAAGAGGCTGACAAGTTTCACTGAGCAAATCTGCCTGAATCCGGTGAAATTCATCTGGCAAACCTGATTCCCCCACTAATTCACTGGGTAAATCATACATCGTAGGCATTGTTTCTTGTGGCGGACGGGGTGGATCTGTTTGATACATAACTACTACCTTGATTGCTGAACTCAAGTTATCTGGATGAACCTCTAACGATCGCAAATGTTCCACTACCACTAATCCTTGCGATCGCATCTGTTGTTAATTTTAAATTCTTAGGTCAGAAGTTAGGAGTTACGATTCTCTCCCTCACTCCCTCATCTCCCCTGAATTTGTGAGAGCAGAGTCACGGATTCCGCTACACTGAGACTTGGTTTATCTGAATTGTAATCAGGCATGGAAATCGGACAAAAGGTTAAAGTCTTTCGTTTGCGCGATCGCGTTTCTGCCCCAGTTGTAAAAAAACTCGGACAAGTGGGTATCATCCAAGGCTACAAAGTTACTGATGGTCGTGGAATCGGTGTAGTGGTGCTGTTTGAAGACAATACTTCCACTTGGTTTTTTGAAGATGAAATCAAACCTGTGTAGTAGTAAAAAACTCAGATTCGGGTTTTTCTTTGACTCTGAAGTTGAAAGCACAGGTTGAGAGTCTATGTTGAGTGCTAAGTTGGAGTTGAAAAGATCGGCGGTGAAAATAGGAATCAACTAATGGCTCTAATATTGACATTTTTGGGCAAAGGCGGCACCGCTCGTACCAAAATTGCGATCGCCGCCGCCAAATTATTGGCAAGTCAAGGCAAGCGCGTACTTCTAGCAGGACAAGCAGAACCAACATTGTCAATCCTGTTGGGTACTCCCATTGCTGCCGAACCTCAAGAAATTTCTCCCAAATTACAGGCGGTACAGTTTCAAGCATCTGTACTGCTTGAGCGCAACTGGGACGAAGTGAAGAAACTTGAGGCGCAATATCTCCGCACGCCCATCTTCAAAGACGTTTTTGGTCAAGAACTGGTAGTCTTGCCGGGGATGGACAACGCCCTAGCGCTGAACGCTATTCGCGAATATGATGCTAGTGGCAAATATGATGCGATTGTCTACGATGGCACGGGCGACTCTTTAACGCTGCGAACGTTGGGTTTACCAGAATCTCTGAGTTGGTATGTCCGGCGATTTCGGCAATTATTTGTCAACTCCGATTTGGGGAAGACGATTACTGAATCGCCCTTGATTCAACCGCTGATTAGTAGTTTTTTCAATATTAACTGGACAGCCGATAACTTTGCAGGGCCCACTAACCAAGTCAATAATTTCTTAGAAAAGGGGAGAGCCGCTCTGGCCGATCCCAAGCGTCTCGCTGCTTTCTTAGTGACTACAGGAGATCCGATTGAGGTAGCAAATGCTCGTTATTTATGGGGTAGCGCTCAACAAATTGGTTTAACTGTCGGTGGTGTTCTGCTTGTGTCTCCTAAGACAAACGTCAATCTGTCAGAGGAATTTATACCCTTACCTGTGAGCGTTGTTCCCGACTCGCCCACGGGTGATTGGCAACCACTGATAGAGGCTCTACCCAACTTTGAAGCACAAGCTTTACAGGCTCCCAAACCTATTGAAATAGACATCCACAATCGTCAAGTACGCTTATTCTTGCCAGGATTTGACAAAAAGCAAGTCAAGCTCACCCAATATGGGCCAGAAGTCACTCTAGAAGCAGGAGATCAACGACGCAATATTCCCTTACCCCCAGCCCTGAGTGGCAGACCCGTTGCTGGAGCAAAGTTTCAGAATAATTATTTGATAATTTCGTTTTAAGTTAGGAACAAAGTTAGGAGTTAAGAATGAGGAGTTAGAAATAAGAATAATAATTTATAACTTCTAACTCCTAACTAGCAATTCATAACTTCTAACTTCTAACTCATTAATAAACCTTATGTCAGAATCAACTCCCATTCCCCCAGACCCTAACCCATCTGAAGCAATAGACTCAGTGGCAAATAATTTCAATGAGCAAGCACTCACATCTGCCGATCGCAGTGCGAAAACTAGGCAGATGTTGGGGATGAAAGGTGCAGCGTCTGGGGAAACTTCGATTTGGAAAATTCGTTTACAGCTAATGAAGCCCATCACCTGGATTCCCCTAATTTGGGGTGTAGTCTGTGGTGCGGCTTCTTCTGGTAACTATACTTGGACGCTGGAAAATGTGTTGAAGGTAGCAGCCTGTATGTTATTGGCTGGACCATTGATGACAGGTTACACCCAAATCCTTAATGATTACTACGATCGCGAAATCGATGCCATCAATGAACCTTATCGCCCGATTCCCTCTGGAGCAATTCCCTTACCCCAGGTAATTATTCAGATTTGGGTATTACTGATTGCTGGCTATGGTTTGGCATTTGCGCTCGATGTCTGGTCTGGTCATGAATTCCCGACAATTACAGCGATCGCGATTATCGGTTCTTTCATCGCTTATATTTATTCTGCGCCTCCCCTGAAACTCAAGCAAAACGGCTGGTTAGGTAGCTACGCCTTGGGTGCAAGCTACATTACTCTACCTTGGTCTACAGGACACGCTTTATTTGGCGAACTCAATTCCACAATTGTGATCTTGACAATGTTCTACAGCTTGGCTGGATTGGGTATTGCCATTGTCAATGACTTCAAGAGTGTAGAAGGCGATCGCCAGCTAGGATTAAATTCACTACCCGTAATGTTTGGCATCACCACTGCGGCATGGATTTGTGTAGCGACAATTGATATATTTCAAGGATTGATTGCAGCTTATCTCGTTAGCATCCACGAAAATTTGTATGCAGCAATACTAGTACTCTTAATCATTCCGCAAATCACCTTGCAGGATATGTATTTTCTACGCGACCCTGTGAAGAACGATGTTAAGTACCAAGCCAGCGCCCAACCGTTTCTTGTTTTGGGAATGCTGGTAACAGGTTTAGCGCTGGGTCATGCTGGTATTTAATATACTTCTCAGTAGAGTTATGAATTAGGAGTTAGGAGTTAATATACTTCTAGCTGCTAATTTATATCAGGAAATGCTGTGTTAGAACTGATATCTTTTCTCATTCATGGGATTCAACCTTTGTTAGTCCCGATTTGTTTTGTCGTTGCTTGGACTGTAACTGTTCTCGTTGTTTTGAGTCTGTGGACGGCGGCGCGAGATAGCGTGGCTACAGCCAAGCAAATGCATCAAATCCCCTGTACTGGTTGCCAATTCTTTACCGACAATTACCGTCTTAAATGTACTGTACGCCCATCTATTGCCAATACAGAAGAAGCAATCAATTGTTTGGACTATCAACCGAAAACAAATCCTTATCTCTATTAAGGCGATGAGAGAGAATAACTCCTAACTCCTAACCCCTAACTTCTAACTCCTAACTATTGCCCAATTTCTAACAATATCTTTAAAACACCCCGACTCTGAGCGCGTTCAAAAGCTGCAAGCCCTTCAATAAGAGGATAGGTGGCGTGAATCAGGGGTTGTACGTCAACTTTTCCTGTGGCTAGTAGCTGGAGAGCCGGAGTAAAGGGGCCACAACGGGAGCCGATGAGGGTGATTTCATCCACTACTAAGGAAGAAACATCTAGGCTGAGGTTGCCAGCATAAGTACTTTTGAGTACAAGCGTACCACGGGGACGAAGGGCGCGGCGGGCGATCGCAAATCCTTCTGGATTGCCTGTGCATTCTACTGAGATATCGAAATATCTATCTGTAACATTATCAGCTAGACTCGTTTTTATTCCCCGTGCTTCTAAGTTAGCCAGTTTTTCTCGATGACGCCCCACAGCTACGAGTTCACAGCCAGTTAGAGCTAGTGTCTGAGCTACTAATTGCCCTAGTTTGCCATCCCCAACTACTAGCACCCGATGGTTTGGATGCAATGGCACTTGCTGCTGAATTTCCAAAGCTGCTGCTATAGGTTCAGTAAATGTTGCTACTTCTGTCGGCACATTATCGGGTACTAAATGCAGGTTTTCCACCGGCAAACAAAGATATTCACTAAAGGCACCGTTGCGATTGACAATACCCAAAACAGTACGATTTTCGCAATGAGTTGGTTGTCCGCTACGACAAAACCGACAATGCCCACATACAGCATTGATTTCTCCAACTACGCGTTGGTTAACTAAGTGCTCTGGCCCTTGTTCGACAATGCCGACAAATTCATGCCCTAAAATCCCAGTGTAGGGATAGTAGCCTCTAAGTAGTTCCAGATCGGTGTTACAGATACCTGCACGCAAGACGCGTACTAAGGCTTCTCCCTGTGGCGGCTCAGGAACCGGAATATCTGTGCGTAATTGCAACTGCTTATTTTCGAGCCAAAGTCCTTTCATTTCTCTTCACGTCCTTTGCCTAATTATGTTGTCAATATCACTTTGACAAATGTTTGCCAATATAGGGGCATACATCCGTAACCCCATACCCACACCTATGTCTCTGTAGAAGGTATTTCTTTAATTTTGGTTACATCAACTTTGCTTAACCAAGTAACTAAATCGTCTGAGCCAAGTGCAATTTCACTTCCCAAGGTTTTGATATAAAGAAGTCCGTCACTGATAATTAAATCTCTAATTGGGTACCATGAATCTCGTGTTCTAATCAGAAGTTCTAACGGAATCCCTAGTCTTGAACTATGCTTGCAATATTTCCACCAGGCTCGCCATAGAATTACACATTTAGTACAATTCATCTGATAGCCTTTGGGAACTTCGCAGTATTGATACTGATAGAAACCCCGACTATCTACTTCTCCTTTCAGGATATAACTATATTCTGCTAATGCCTGATTTATTAATTCCCACTGGGTTGATTTTGGAGAAATCGAGAATTCAGATCGGGTGTTAGATAGTTGAGCAGTGGCAATTACGCCTTCAGATTTTGCTGTCAGTTGGTTGATTTTAAACACTGTTTGCGCTGTCAAAACAGGATTTGACAACAAAACGTCTTTTTTCTGAATAGAGTTTTCTACAAACTCTCGAATTAAATCTAGATTAGACAACATAAAATTTTTATACTAAATTAACCAGTGTGATGACAGCCACAACACTACTTGAATTAATAACTACACTGGTCTGGCGCTGAAATCGGGATTATTACTAGCTTTATTTATACTCAATTCTTTGTTTAACTAGGGTTTTGTTAAGTTTAATATCGGTTATGCTATTTTCCACTAGGCTGGTTAACAAGATCGCTGTTTCCAGTTTAACGAGCTGCAAATTAATGCAAATTAAATTTTTACGGCTTCGAGAAAAGGTTGAAATACCGGAATTAATTCGGGACGACTAACCACAAGGGTGGGAAAAGAGCGATCGCTATAATCTTCTCCCGGTAACAATGGAAACGGCTCTGACTTCAGCGAAGCCCAAACTCCACCAGCAGCTTGGACAATTACCCAAGCTCCCGCTAAGTCCCAAACTTTTGGTGTCGCCTCAATCCCACCGAGAGTAGCCCCAGTAGCAACTGTCAAAAAGTTATAGCTAGCTACACCCAACATCCGAATTTTGCAGGGAAAGCCGTTTTTGATAACTGCGGTGCTGCGGGAACAAAGGTTAAAAAAGTGATTGTTGCTAGGACTATCTATACTAATGTGGATGGGATGGTGGTTGAGAAATGCTCCTGTTGGTGTTGCTAAACCAGATGAACCTGCCCAGAAACCATGAAAAGCTTGATTCAAGGTTGGTGCGTAAATATAACCAAAAATGGGTGTACCTCGATACAGTAAACCCAAAGATATTGTCCAGATGGGAATACCGCGTGTAAAGTTGGTTGTACCGTCTAGAGGGTCAATTACCCAGCACCACTCAGTATCGGGAAATGAGCGTTCGCTCTCTTCGCTCAAAATGCCGTAGCCAAGGAAACTAGAAGCGATCGCATCCCGAATTTCCCGATCTGCCCATTTATCGGCTTGCGTCACCAGGCTACCATCAGCTTTTTGGTCAGCCTGTACTTGCCCAAAATCTTGCATTAGCTGTTTGCCCACTCTGGTAGTGGTGGTTTGGGCAAAATCAAGAATTGTTGTCCAAAAATCATTCATTGGTTAATTGTCATTTGTCATTTGTCATTTGTCATTTGTCACTTGTACTGAGCGTATCGCTCTGATGGAAAGCTCCGCTAACGCATAGCGTCTCGTAGAGAAGCCGAAATATTGGTCATTTGTCCCATGCCCAATGCCCCATGCCCCATGCCCCATGCCCCATGCCCCATGCCCTATACAGTTTAGTCTAAATCGCTTTCTAAAACTGAAGCGATCGCTTGCTTTGTACTTGTTTGAAATTCTGTGATGTTCACCCGATTCAGAAACCAAATCGACAACACCATTCCCACGGCTTCTAAAACGAATACCAATCCATAAGCTAACTCTGCGCTAGGTAACAGCTTGCGTCCAATATCCAAAACTGTACCTCCAATTACCACGGCGATTCCTCTAGAGATGGACTGCGCTAATCCCCATGCCCCAATAAACGTACCTGCGGCTTCTGCTGCTGTGAGATCCAACATCAAGCTAATTGCGGCTGTAGTTAAGAAACCTGTGGCTAAACCGAACAAGACCAAACTTAGTTTCAGAACTGCTGCATTAGCTGTGAATCCTGAGATACCTAACAATATTGCACAGAATGCTACTAACATACAGCCGAAACGTGCGGTTCTGCGCTTACCCAAACGCGGGATAATATAAAAGCCCGTAACGCCGTAAGCAATCAATAGACCTGTTCCATAAAAAATATTTAATTTGGTACTTTCCGCTAGGGGCATTTTAAACACTTGACCCGCATAAGGTTCCAAAATCGGGTCTTGCATAAACAAACTGATAGTCATCACCAATAAAAAGGTGAAGAATATACCTGTTTGTGGGCTAGCTGTCAAGATTTTCCAAGCGTTGCCTAGAGTAATGCTATCTTCTCGGTTCACCAGTGTGGAACGGGTTGAGTATTGAGAGTATTTTTTTTCTACGCCGAATGTGGCGGCGATCGCTAAACCAAATACAATTGCTGGGACAATAGTAAACAATCGGTTGATTACTGGCTGCAAGGTTTCTACAGTTGCTTCTGGCGTTAACTGCTTGAGCAAACTAGCACTAATAATTGCGCCAACAATAATCCCCACCATTAACATCGACCAAACCACACCGACTACTTTAGAACGGTTATCTTCTTCAGATATATCCACCAACAAAGCAGCAAAGGCAGTACCGCTAGCACAAATTCCTAGACCGTATACAGCGAAAACTAAAGCCAAAAGTGCTGTCCAGCCGATTGTTTGGGTTGTCCATACCCAAGCACCTGCACTATTTCCAGCAAGATTCATCTGCCACATTACTTGTACAGCTAAAAATGCTGCGATCGCAAATATTGCCGCGCCCACCCAAACATAAGCTGTGCGGTGGTTTCCCCATAACGGCTTGGCATCGGAAATCTGGCCGAACCAGACACGGGAAGGAGCAACAAATAAAGGCAGTGCTAGAACCACTGAGACTAGCGTAGCCGGAATTGCTATTTCTTGAATCATGACTCTGTTGAGTACCCCCAGAGTCAAAATGGACATCATGCTCAACCCCATTTGAAATAAACCCAGCCGGAACATAGTCAGCAGGTTTACCCTTGGCACAGATAGGGATTTTGTTTTGGTATCAAATACTTCACCGCTTGCCATAGCTACTTTTTCGTATACTTTATAGGATTTAATCTCTCTCTTTAAATAAAGATAAACCCTACCCACTCCAAATCAGCGAACGAAAAGTTGAAGTTGCGATTTGGCAAGCGATTATACACCTCGATTAGCGTAGGCTTCAGCCAAGTTAGGATTGATTTTTAGTGCTTGGTCGTAATGTGCGATGTCTAAGACGGGCTACGCCTACGGATAATAAGAGAATTTTAGGATGAAATAGTGAAACGAGACTCCATTTACTATCAAATTTTTAAGCGCTTTCCTGGGTTACTCTTTGAACTGATTGATGTCCCTCCTCCTCAAGCACAAAACTATCGATTTGAATCACTTGAAGTCAAAGAAACGGCTTTCCGCATCGATGGTGTTTTTTTACCTCCAGAGGATGCAACATCCAGAGTTATCTTTTTTGCTGAGGTTCAATTCCAAAGAGATGAAGCTCTTTACCATCGGTTCTTTACCGAGTCGCTGATGTACCTGAACCGGAATCGTTTTCAGTACGATGACTGGTTCTGTGTGGTAATTTTTTCATCACGCTCTTTGGAACCAAGCGATCAAAGAACTCATCGAATATTTCTCAACAGCGACCAAGTGCAGCGAATCTATTTAGATGAGTTAGGCGCGACTAATCAGCAGCCAATAGGTATCAACTTGATGCAGTTGACTCTAGCATCGGATGAAGTGATGGCAGAGCAAGCAAAGCAATTAATTGAGCGGGTAAAATTAGAGGAAACGGACACACTGCCGCAAAACGAAATACTAGACATCATCACTACAATCGCCGTTTATAAGTTTTCGACCTTGAGTAGAGAGGAAGTTGAAGCTATGCTGGGATTGACTTTGGAGCAAACAAGGGTTTATCAGGAAGCGAAAGCCGAGGGTCGAGAAGAGGGTCGAGAAGAAGGTCGAGAAGAAGGTCGAGAAGAACGGGAAGCTGAAATGTTGAAACTTACCGTCCCTCTGTTACTAAAAACAGGGATGAGTGTGGAACAGATTGCTCAACATCTCAATGTTGATATAGAAGCTGTCCAGATCGCTGCACAGTAAACCACATAGAATGAGTAAGTTAAAGCTATGCTGGGATTGACTTTGGAGCAAACAAGAGTTTATCAAGAAGCGAAAGCCGAGGGTCGAGAAGAAGGTCGAAAAGAAGGTCGAGAAGAACGGAAAACTGAAATGTTGAAACTTACCGTCCCTCTGTTACTAAAAACAGGGATGAGTATGGAGCAGATTGCTCAACACCTCAATGTTGATATAGAAGATGTTCAGCTTGCCGCACAGCAAAATACATAGAATGGGCATTCTATGTCTGTTGTCATATTTTGGCAAAATGAGGAGAGTTTAATAAGAATCCTCAATTGTCCTTTTATGGTTTTCAGAGCGATATCGCACCAAAATGTGACAGATTAAGATGCTCATGACTTCATCGGAGTTGGGACTTGGTAGCAAGGGACTCTAGCTCCTCTATACTTTCCCTAAAAACGCCCTAAAACCTGAAGCATAATTATAGATAGTACTTTTGGGTTTCGAGTTACAGCAAAGATGACAAAATCGCAATACCCTTATCATCACCAGTTGTTCTTTGCCAAATCTCTTTATTACTCAAAAATTGATTGAGATCAGTTTGGGTAAACTCCCTAGTACGGATACCCTGAAAAAATTTACTCAAAGCTCCTGATATTTTTAACCCATCGTTACTAACAAGCTTTTCCCCAGCACCATCTGTAAAAGCAGCTATCCCTGTAACATTCTGAACATCAATAAAGCCATAGTGAATATCCTTATCGGTCAGATGTTCAGTCAAAAAAGTAGTTTGATTTGCAAAATCACCTTTACCTAAAGACCCAAGCAATTCCAGATTTTCTCCTTTTTCAACGACTATAAAACCATCACCAACTTTCAGCCAGAATAATTTATTTATACCAATTATTGTTATTAACAATGTACATCTAAACAAATCAAATGATTCTTGTCTCTCCTCTGACAACTCCTTAAGGATTTCAATGGCATATTTTATAACACGATAAGCATATTTTTTTTCAATCTCTCTGTCTTCTTGTCGATCTTTATCTAATATTTCTTGGTTAATATCTTCTATAGATGCTGTAAAACGATTTAAGTATCTAACTACAGCACTGGAGCCAAAATGAGACAATCTTGCGCTTCCAGCACCATCTGCGACAAAAATAGCAGGTCTTGGAATCAATACAGATAATGCTGAATCTTGGCAGGGGATAGGAGGATCGACCCGTAAATGCGAACTTCCAACAACAGCATCAAAGACCCTTCGCCATTTCTTCCAAGTTGTCAAATTCTCTTGAATATCTATAAACTCTTCTGAACTAGCTAATGCTTGCGTAATGCTTGCAGGTTCAGATGTTTCTGAAGTAGCTTTTTCAAGCTTAACGTATTCCTGTGTAATAGTTTTCTCTGTTTGCTCACTGACTCCTTGAGGATCTGAATGTTCAGTGCTTAAATCAGGAGAATTTATAAGTTCAGTATCTTCTTGCTCAGGCAAGATAGATGCTTCAGCCGATAAAGATTTAGTTGGAGATGACGTTTTTTTGGTAGATTTTTTTCTACCAGTGCCAGAACCTGTATTTTTTATATCTTTAGCATATTTTATACACTCATCTGGTATGACCTCCTTAGAGGCTATTTATAAAGTAAATCTAAAGGTGGGTAATCAAATGAAATGATAACGATAAGATACTTTTGAGACAGAGCATTTACGTAGCGTTCAATGACTCGAAAGGCTTATTCTACCGACCTAAGTAACTCAGAATGGGCTATTCTAGCTCCCTTAATTCCACCAGCTAAGTCCGGTGGACATCCGCGCACAACTGATATGCGCGAAGTATGCAACGCCATCTACTACCACTTGAAAACAGGTTGTCAATGGGACATGCAACGAGCGAGACTTTCCTCCAAGCTCAACGGTTTACAGTTACTACCGGAAATGGCATAAACAAGGAGTTTGGCAAGAATTGAACCACACACTACGTAACCAGGTTCGGGAACGAATGGGTAAGTCAGCACAACCAACTGCGTTAGCGAAGCTCGCCGTAGGCATCGCAGCAGACACTCAGTCGGTAAAAACGACTGAAAAAAGGGGGAAGTGTACGGCTTTGATGGCGGTAAACTAGTCAAGGGACGTAAACGCCAAACTATAGTTGATAGTCTGGGACTATTACTCAAAGTTGTGGTCAGTGAAGCAAACGCTCCAGAAAGAGTGCTTGCAGCCTATGCTTTGATGGAACTGCTAGAAGAACATCCAGAAGTTTTGGAAAAAGTCGAGGTCATGTGGGTTGATTCTGGCTATAACGGTGATAAGTTTGCCCTAGCCGTGTGGCTTATGATTCAAGCTCATGTTGAGGTCATGCAGCGTACAAAAAAAGAATTTGAGGTTTTACCCAAACGCTGGGTAGTAGAAAGAACATTTGGATGGTTTAACCAATATCATCGTCTCAGTAAGGATTATGAGCGTCTTCCCGAAATGAGTGAAGCTGCTATATATGCCGTTATGACTCGTGTTATGTTGCGTCGTCTTGTTGTCTAAAGATTTACTTTATAAATGGTCTCTTACCCTCTTTTTTTTGAATTTCCTTCAAACGCTTCATACTTTCTAAGTAGTAGGTAGTAACACCATCTACTGTCGTATTTGTTATTATGTGCTGACGAACTCCGGGAAATCTATTTATAAAGTCATTATATTCTGTTTCTCTAAATAGTATCTTTTGCTCTACTGCCATTAACTCATCTCCATTAACTAAATTCTCCTCATCAACATTCTGAAAACTCTGAGAAAATAACCTAGTCAAGCAAGTCTTTAGATTCTGAAACAATCTGTTGATAAATTCAAATAGCATACTTAAAAGCTTTCCCAGTCATCAGTTGATTGCGTTGCGTGAAAACTCACTCCTGGAGTAGATTTGGTAATTACTTCCCCCACACTTTGAGAAAGCCATTTGAAAAATTCTTCAAACTTTAGACCTGTAAGTTGTTTGGGTGGGTTGTCAGATGAACAAAATTCAGCAAGTTTACTAAGATTGCAACGCTCACCAATACCAACTGCAATTACAAGCATTTTATTCGTCTCAGCTAGCTTACGCAGCTTCGTTGCTGCAACCTGATAGTTATCAGTTGGTTCACCATCAGTCATTAGTACTAACCAAGGCTGATAGTAAGAAACTCCAGACTTTTTATATTCTTGTTTGCGTTTTTCTAGAACCTGAATTGCTTTATTTATAGCTTCACCCATAGGCGTATTTCCAGTAGGAGTTAGGGTAGGCACTTCTACTTTCTGGATAGATTGAATTGGGACAATTTCTTGTGCTGTTCCGCCAAAAGTAATTATACCTACATCAACGGCATAACATGCAAAATCATCTTCAAGAACAGCTTGAATAAACTGATTAACTCCCTGATTTAACTCGTTGATTGGTTCTCCACGCATACTCACACTAATGTCTAGAACTAACATACATGGGCAGCATGAAGTTGGATTGTCAATTAGATCGTCATAATAATTAGTAGGCATTGAATTATCTCCAATTTTTAATAGTAAAATTTAGGAACTTTGACTCTGTTTTGGCTCTTTAGGCTTCATTTCTTTGGCATTATATCCTCTTTGCATTGCATGAAAGTATTTTTCTAAAGCATCTTTCCAGTCTGCAATAGATGCACGTTCAGATGGCTGATTAACACCATTCTTTAGTGTTTGAATAAATAGACTCTTGACGTTATATGTCAAATGACTCCAAATGTTGTACCAGTTCCCTTTTGGAATCGCTCCTTCATATCCAGGTCTTGCCCCCTTTCTGGGGCAGGTTTTTTTGATTAGACAAATTTTTGGGATTTTAAAACCAAAACCATTGTCTGAGAACTTAAAACTACGTTCAATAATTGAGAACATTCTCAACTATTTATCGAAAGCCTAAAAGCCTGCCCTTGAAAGGGTCTTGCCCCTCCCTCTCCATAGGGAAAACTAGCATTCTTTAAATTTTCTACGGGATTTCCACCACCAATATTGTCATAAGGATGTCGGCCAAGCATCAAACACTGAAACATAAGAATTGCCAGGGAAAAAAGATCGCTTTCAATTGTTCTCGTTATATATTGAAAATCCTTGCCATGATGTTCTACCGGAGTCATTTCAGGTCTTCCAACAGGACAGCGATAAATCTTATTATCTTTTCTAACTTGATAGCTATCAGCATCGATTAAATAAGGCTGAAATGTCTGCGGATCGCAAATAATATTTCCTAAATTTATATCACCAATATAAACCTGATGTTTATGTAATTCCTCTACAATATCTAATAATATCAAAAGCATTTTTACTATATTGATTCGGTCTAAATTCGGAAAGGATTTTTCATATAACATTGGATGTGCTAATTTTGTCAAAGGTATGCCTTCAACCCTCTTCATTGCATATCCAATATAGTGAGCATTTTGATCAAAAACTAAAATTCTAGGCCAAGCAATATTGGAGTGTTCGGCTAATTCTGTCATACTTTTTTGTAATTCTATTTTTTCTCGAAATTCTGTGCCTCTTTCTTTTAACTTGTCTGGATGAAATATCTTGACAACTTTATTTGGTTCAGAACCAACTAAATAAACATTTCCCTGACCTCCTCCACCAACTTTTTCTCCTAACTTACGGCTGTTACCTTTTCCATCATAGACATCCATAAATTAGCTCCCATCTCTAAAAAAGCAAGTGTTCCCCAACCATAAAAAATAACAGCTATTAACAAACGGGTATCCTGACATCAGAATAGTTTCATGAACTGCTGCAACACTCTTATTACATAGCTTTCCCAATTTTTGAGGTTTTATAACATTGAATCATAAATTACGTGCCAAATCCTTGATTATAACCTGTGCCAGTCCTGATAAGCTATATGTTTTATGTTTAATTTCTAGCTAGTTCCGGGAAGTGGTGACGATCGCGCTACGAAGATACTGCATCAACTATTCAGGGTTATTCTACAGGACAGGCTTCAACAACTGGCAATTAATGAAGTTCTGAGACTATGGTATTGCGCTGTAACTTTATCGGACCCAAGCAAGCCACATAAAAATATCAATATTAAAATGTGGTTTTAACTACGCTATTCAATTGAATTAGTAAGATAAACTTGCCGTGTATATGTCCTCAAAATACTTAGCTTCATCTAGTAACCAAAAAGGCATAAGCAATGAGCAAAGAAGTAGTCAAAGTAATATTATGGGAAGAAAATCAAAAAGATTTTCTCAAAAAGTTTTATGATCTCCAATTTACTCCCAGAGTAGGAGAGGAAGTTTACCTAAAAAAGGAAAGATGGAAAGTAACCAGGGTTGAGCATGATGTAGAAATTAGTGAGATTAATGTCTACATGGAATTAATCAAAAAAGCCAAGCAGGATAAATCATCTAATTCATAAATACAAGTAAATACACTCAACTATTATTAAAGGGAGGTTATGAGCCTCCCTTAATTATGAGAATAAATATATTGTCAGGTGTAATTTGTAAATCTTTATGCAAACTGCGATGTCTACGACGGGCTACGTCTACACACCACAAGATTTGCAACCAAGCAGTAGCGATCGCACCTAATCTTGTCTATGACGATACACTATAAAAGTAAAGAAATGTAAATAAACTAAATTTTGCAACCGTGGAAAACATCACATTGGGGCAAAATGGCCCAGTTGTTACACCCTTGTGCATCGGCACTTGGGCTTGGGGTGATAAACTATTTTGGAATTATGGCAGTGCCTACGGCCCAGAACAGTTACAAGAAGCCTTTACCGCAGCCTTAAAAGCTGGTATTACCTTCTTTGATACTGCTGAAGTCTACGGAATGGGACTATCAGAGAAATTTTTGGGACAATTTCTCCAACAGACACAACAACCTGTGCAAATCGCTACAAAATTTGGCCCCTTACCGTGGCGATTTACAGCCCAATCCGTCTCGGATGCTTTAACAGCTAGCCTCAAACGGTTACAACTTGAGCGAATCGCCCTGTATCAAGTGCATTGGCCTTTTGCCTTCTTTTTAAGTCAAGAAACCTTGATGAATGCCTTAGCGGATGAAGTGAAGCGAGGCAGAATTGCTACAGTTGGCGTGAGTAATTACTCAGCAGAGCAAATGCGAGACGCGCATCAAATATTGGCGGCTCGTGGAGTGCCTTTGGCTGTGAACCAAGTACGCTATTCTTTACTCAGTCGCCAAGTTGAAAGCAAAGGTATTATCGCAACTGCGCGTGAGTTGGGTGTAACTATTTTGGCTTATAGTCCTTTAGCTCAGGGATTACTTACAGGCAAGTACAGTATTGATAGTACTGAAACCCCCACTGGTGCAAGAAAAATAGACCCGCGATTTAAGAAAGAAGGTCTGCAAAAAATTGCGCCAGTTATATCTTTGCTACGCAATTTCGGAGAAAAATACGATCGCACTCCTGCCCAAGTTGCTCTCAACTGGTTAATTGCTCAGGGGAATGTTATTCCCATTGCTGGGGTGAAAACAGCCGAACAGGTACGTCAGAATGCTGGTGCTTTAGGCTGGAAATTGAACGACGATGAAATTGGAGAATTAGAACAAGTTAGTCGTCCTTGGCTGTAGAGACGTTGCATTGCAACGTCTCTACTCAAACACAGGAGGCCAAATTTCTGACACTACTAGCTCCCAACCTGGTAATAAGTCTGGTAGTGTTAGTTTGTCGTTGTCTTGCAAAATTATTGGTTCTTGGTTGAGTCGATAAACTGTGAGTGTCAATTTGTCAGGATCGATCAGGATACCAACTGTACATCCAAGTTGTAGGAATAACTGAATTTTTTCTACCAATGGTTTGATTCGGTCTGACTTAGATTTTATCTCTACCATCAAGTCAGGCACTAGTTCCACAAAATCGCGCTTGCTTTTTTTCAGTCTATCAGCACGAACAAAAGATACATCAGGAGCGCGGAGATTTCGTTTTTCGTTATCAGCTTCTTTGCCGTTTTCAGTTTCTAATGTAGGCAAAATAAAACCAGCGCTTGAACCAGTTACCCGTCCTAGCTTCTGTGGGCGTACCCAATTACCCAGTAATCTAACTAACTCAGCACCTATTTCCTCTGACTCATAATCTGATGGCCCCATAAGAAGTATATTTCCGTCTACCAACTCCATCTGCCATTCTGGATGCTCTGCTTGTAGTTGCTCTAAGTCTGGAATAGTGAACATAAGACCGCGAAGAATGCATCTTTAATTTATCTTCCTACAAACTGGTAAAAAAAATTACCCAAAAAGCCAAAAAGTCAAGAGCCAAAGTCAAAATCGTGACTCCTAACTCTCAACTCTCCAATTTTATATTTGGATTTTGGATTGAAGAAAAAACCTCAAATCTAAAATCCAAAATTGATTAACTTTGAACTGTTGACTAAGAAGCTGATTCTCTAGCTGTGGGTGAACTTATCTTTTTACTAGGAGATGCAGAAGAATCCTGTCCACTTGTCCGTAGTTTGGGCTTGGGAGAAGAATGTCTTTCTTCACCATTGCTGCTATCTGATTTCCACGCAGCACGGGGACGATCGCTAGAAGATTCACGACGCTTACTGAGTCTTGGTTTGGGAGTTGAGCTTTCCTCTTGGGGAATTTCCACGTCTGAACTCAACCAAGCGGGACGAGTTTGATCGTAAGCAATTTGCAGTGCAGCTGCGGCGATCGCTTGAGCATCGTATTCTTCAATTAGTTCGCTAACAATTGGCAAGAATGAAGCCAAACGCTCACCCATCAAAGCTTCTCGTACCTGTTCTTGCAATTTCAGAATGTGCCGCGCTTCAATTTGGGCGCGTGTAGGAATCGACAGCAATTGCCAACTTTGGCGATTATGACGTTCAAATGTTTGCTGTTTACGCCGCTCAAATGGTTGTACTAAAGAAATTGCTGTTCCTTCTTTACCAGCACGACCAGTACGACCAATGCGGTGAACGTAGGTTTCTACGCTATCGGGTAAGTCGTAGTTGATCACATGGGATAGTTGATCGACATCTAATCCTCGTGCTGCAATGTCAGTTGCTACCACCCAGCGAACTTGACGGTTACGGAATCTGCTTAATAACCGTTCCCGCGCTTGTTGGGACAAGTCACCGTGGTATTCATCAACACTGTGACCAGCTGCTTGTAACTGACTGGTGAGTTCTGCGGCTGTGCGTCTGGTGCGGACAAAGATTAAAGCTGTTTCTGGATCTTCCATTTCCAGAATCGGCTGTAAAGCTTTGGCTTTTGTCCAGTGGCGAGGAATCAAGTAAGCTACCTGATTAATTTTGTTGGGAGCGGCTTTTGGTTGCTCAACGGTGACAGTCGCCGGCGATCGCAAGAACTTGTTCACCAACATCCGAATCGATGGTGGCATTGTTGCCGAGAATAAAGCTGTTTGGCGTTCTACGGGCGCTTGCGAGAGGATTTTGATTACATCGTCGATAAAGCCCATGCTCAACATTTCATCAGCTTCATCCAATACAAACCACTTCACTTGATCGAGCTTTAAACAGCCGCGATCGAGCAAATCGATCACCCGTCCGGGAGTACCCACGACCATGTGAACGCCACGTTTGAGTTGCAGCATTTGACGGTCAATTGATTGACCACCGTAGATTGCTAACACCCGCAATCCTTCATTGCCGATGAATTGGGCGATCGCATCGTGAACTTGCATCGCTAATTCACGAGTTGGTGTTAAAACTATGGCTTGCACGGCTCTTTGATTAATATCTAGCCGTTCTAAAATTGGTAGTGAAAATGCTGCTGTTTTACCTGTTCCAGTTTGAGATTGACCTACCACATCACGACCGGCTAGCAATTGGGGAATTGCTTGCACTTGAATGTTGGTTGGTTCGGTAAAACCAATTTTTTCTAGTTGTTCGACACGTTCTTGGGAAATGCCTAATTCTTGAAATGAAAGAGTCATTAATTCGTCCTAAATTTTATGTAAGGATTTTTGGATTAGTCATTTAGTCAGTAGAGACGCGATTAATCGCGTCTGTACAATAGTCATTAGTCATTAGTCATTAGTCATTAAGTTATTGGCTAGTTAGTAAGCCTTGGGCGATAGCAAAGCCTCAACTTTTGGAGAAGCTATGCCACGAGTGAGTCCCCGAATTTCAGGTAAACCCTCATGAAAACTGCCATTAATGCAGTGTCGATCTTGGGATAAGGGTGAATCTGTAAGGGTCATTTAACAAAAGACAAAGGACAAAAGACAAAGGACAATTTAGTTATTGACTACTTGACCATAGAGGTCGTATGTATCAGCGTGGTGAATCGCTATTGGCACGATGGTTCCTAACTTTGCCTGGCCTTTGACATACACCAGACCATCAACCTCTGGGGAAAATCTACCTGAACGACCTATTAATTCACCACTTTCAGGATTTTCTTGCTCAATCAGGACATCGACTATTTTGCCTACTTCCTGTTGATTTTTCTTTTGAGAAATCGGTTGCTGGAGTTCCATCAGTTGGTATCGGCGATCGTCCATCACCTCTTGGGACAACTGATTTGGCAACTTATAAGCTGGAGTTCCTTCCTCAGAGGAAAAGGTGAAGACACCAACATGATCGAATTCATGCCGTTGAACAAACTCTAGTAGATGCTCAAAATGCTCGCTTGTTTCTCCTGGGAAACCAACAATAAATGTTGTCCGTAGTACGGCTGTTGGTAGCGCCGTTTTGATGCGATCTATAATCCCATCATTTACGCGCCCTTGCCAAGGGCGGTTCATGGCGCGGAGAATCTCTGGATGAGAATGCTGCAAGGGCAAATCCAGATAAGGCAGGACGTTGGGTGTTTCTTGGATAGCCGCTATCACTTCTGGGGTCAGTCCCGTGGGATAAGCGTAGTGCATTCTGATCCACGGTATATCTACTTTCCCCAAAGCGCGAAGTAATTCGGCTAATTTTGGCTGACCGTAAATATCCAAACCGTAATTAGTAGTGATTTGGGAAATTAAAATAATTTCCTTTACCCCTTGACTAACTAATTGCTCCGCTTCGGCGACGATAGATTCAATAGTACGCGATCGCTGGTTTCCTCGAAGATGAGGAATTATACAAAATGCACAACGATAATCACAACCTTCGGCAACCCGGAGGTAAGCAACGCCCTCCGTTGTCGTGCGATAGCGCGGTGTAGTTTCGTCGGCAATGTAGGTTGGCTCTATACTAACCTGTTTGACCCGCTCGCCAAGTTCAACACGCTCAATTACATTTACAATTTTGTGATAATCGCCTGTACCCACAACGGCTACTGCTTCAGGCAACTCTTCCAAAAGTTGTTCTTGGAAGTGTTGAGCCATACAGCCAGTAATTACGATCTTTTTATTTGCCTCTGCCAGTTCTACTAAAGTTCTGACAGATTCTTGCCGGGCCGCTTCAATAAAACTACAAGTATTAACAATAACGTAATCTGCTAACTCTTCATTTGTATCTACACCGTAGCCTGCTTCTACAAGCATTCCCAGCATGTGTTCTGTATCAATTCGATTTTTCTCGCAGCCCAGGTGAGAAATGGCAATTGTTGGCTTGTCACCCATATTTGGAAAATATCTTCATTTTTTTCTTGTAATCAACATTCTGATGCTCATTTCGCTTTTTTTCGATCGCTATCCTTCTAATAACAGTACAGTGGCAAATTCCCACTGTCAGCAACTATCCGTGGACTTATGACCCTATCAATAATAAAAATAGAGGTCATGTTATGATATTTTTATCAATCTGTTCCCCAGGGTAAATTGAAGTGTCTTTGGGTACATTTGACACTTGTAATCTTTTTTAACAATTCGCCTATTGGTATTTTACATTACCACAGCGTGTGCCTTGTTAACCTACCCATCGGGAAGCCGCCCAAAGGGCTTGTTGTGAGAAGTCGCTACCCTCAGGGAAATCGACGAAAGCGACTACGCCTATAAAGCAGTAATGCTACCCTGGCGATTGGCAAGTCCTACGACTGGGCGCGGACAAGACGCCTAAACCACGGAAAGCTGCCTTGCGTCTAGTGAGTGGCAAACTCCTCTTGTAGCCAGGTTTTATCTTAACATATCTTATGGGAGGTTACACGCCAATTTCCATCTGAGGAAAGAGGCAATAAACCGACTATCATAAAACACATTTGACTAGTTAATGAAAAGTCAAGAGTCAAGGGTCAAGAGGAGCCAGTCAGGTGCGGGGTTTTCCCCGTTGAAAAGCCACCCTTATATAAAGGTTCCCGACCTGAAGGGGAGTGGTGTTGAACAGGCGTTCAATAATCAAAAAAATCTGGACTCTGGACTGTGCGAGGCGGATTAAAGACGTGGACTTATATCAGATATTTAAAACTCGCTCACCAATTATTGGCGTGGTTCACCTGCTACCACTGCCTACCTCACCCCGTTGGGGAGGTAGTTTAAAAGCGGTGATTGACCGTGCCGAACAAGAAGCCGCAGCTTTAGCAAGTGGAGGAGTTGACGGTCTGATTGTCGAGAATTTTTTCGACGCGCCGTTTACCAAAAACCAAGTCGATCCGGTGGTTGTGAGTGCCATGACCATTGTGGTGCAGCGGATACAGAATTTGGTAACTTTGCCTATAGGCTTAAATGTTTTGCGAAATGACGCCAAAAGTGCAATAGCGATCGCTAGTTGTGTACAGGCGCAATTTATTCGCGTCAACGTCCTCACAGGGGTGATGGCAACCGACCAGGGATTAATTGAGGGAGAAGCCCATCAACTACTCCGCTATCGACGGGAGTTGGGCTGTGATGTTAAAATCCTGGCCGATGTGTTGGTGAAACACGCCCGTCCTTTGAGTTCTCCAAATCTCACAGTCGCTGTGAAAGACACCATTGAAAGGGGTTTAGCAGACGGAGTGATTTTATCTGGTTGGGCTACAGGTAGTCCTCCTAATTTAGAAGATTTGGAACTAGCTTGTGGTGCAGCAAATGGCACACCAGTGTTCATCGGCAGTGGGGCCAACTGGGAAAATATTGATACATTAATGCAAGCAGCAGATGGTGTAATAGTTTCCAGTTCCCTAAAACGTCATGGACGCATAGAGCAACCAATTGACCCAATTCGCGTCAGCCAATTTGTGGAAGCTGCCCGTCGCAATTGGAACTCCAAAGGTGAAGGCAAATCAGCAGAACAAGTGAAATTACATTCTTAGGGAGTGGGGAAAGAGAGTTAGGAGTAGAGACGCGATTAATCGCGTCTGTACAAGAGTTATGAGTTTTAAATTAATTGTTCCTAACTCTTCATTATTAACTCCTCACTCCTCGCTCCTAACTCCTAACTTTTAGTAATCCCCATTTCACAATATTTATGATTCGCCGCCGTTCTACTCCTTGGATTCATAAATGGTCACGTCCATTGATTGCCGCGATCGCTGGATGTGGTGCTCTGACAACAGGTTATCTCACCATAGAAAAGTTAAGCGGAGGCAGTGCCGCTTGTGTGGCACAGGCTGGTGCTAAAGGCTGTAATGATGTGCTTTCCAGTCCTTGGGCAACGGTTTTTGGACAGCCATTAGCTTTATTTGGGTTTTTGGCATACACCAGTATGGTGATATTGGCTTTGGCTCCCTTGGTATTCAACTCCGGGGAAAACAATAACCGCAAACAATTGGAAAATTGGACGTGGTGGCTGCTGCTGGTAGGTGCGATCGCTATGTCTGTCTTTAGCGGCTACTTAATGTATGTGCTGACATCTCAAATCAAAGCTATTTGTCCTTACTGTATCGGTTCAGCTTTGTTCTCTGTGAGTCTTTTGATACTAACGATTATCGGTCGGACTTGGGAGGATATTGGACAAATTTTCTTTACTGCCTTGATTGTCGGGATGGTAACGTTGATTGCTACTTTAGGCGTTTATGCTGGCGTGAATCAATCAGATGTTACACCTGGAACTCCTGGACAACCCACAAAAATTACCTTTACTCCCAAGGAAAACCCTAACCCAGCGTTCGGTTGGGAAGTTACCACTACTTCTGGTGAGGCAGAAATAGCCTTAGCACGCCATCTGGCGAAGGTAGGCGCGAAGGAATACACTGCTTACTGGTGTCCTCACTGCCACGAACAAAAGCTGCTTTTTGGTAAAGAAGCTGAGGAAATAATCAATAATGATATTAAGGTAGAGTGCGCTCCCGATGGAGTCAAAGCTCAACCAGAAGTATGTAAAGCTGCAAAAATTGAAGGTTTCCCCACTTGGATCGTTAATGGTAAAAGCTATAGCGGAGTCCAAAACTTAGAGGAACTAGCGAAAGTTTCTGGTTACACAGGGCCTCAAAACTTCAAGTATTTTAAGTAAAGTACCTACACTGATATTCAGTAGTTCACACCCCATAGTCAGCTGGATGAATACAGTAAAATCTGTTTCCAGTTGGCTTTTTTGTTTTTGGTAACAGATAATAGGTCTTATCCAATAGACCTCTTGCAAAAGTTACTTTTGCACTCTTGGGGGAAAGGGACTCATCTTTATTGGGAAAAGGGTTTTTATGAGCCGCTTTCCCCTTTTCCCCAAACCCAATTCCCACTTCTGCATGAAGTCTAATGCCCAATTACTAATTTTATTGCGGCTTTGCTCTGCAAATACTTAAGCTAAAGGAAATTGGCTAAGTACATTTACTTTAAAAAATGTATATTTTAATTGATTTTTATAGTTGAAAAAATTTTTATAAATTCTATTTAGCTCTTACTTGAGCTATCTTAGTCCGATAGTTAATAGCTATAAGAAATAGAGAATATTTCTGCCTATTAGGTAATGGCAATGAATCAGCAGCTAGGCAAGCGTTTTGTGAAGTTAACCTTTGGACTGAAACAATCGCTTAGTCGAGGACACAGAGAATTGATTACTGCGGCCAGCGTTGCAGTCTGCGTCCTGCTTTTGCACTCCATTGGATTATTGCAATCTTTGGAGTTGGCGGCTTTGGATCAATTTTTTCGCTTACGTCCAAATGAACCGCCAGAAAACCGGATTACGATCGTAGTGATTGATGAAGCTTATTTAAACGAAGTAGGCTCATGGCCAATTCCAGATGCGAAGATTGCCCAGTTGTTGCAAAAATTAAATGTCCACAAACCCCGTGCGATTGGCTTAGATATCTACAGAAATTTACCAGTAGAGCCTGGTAATCAAGAACTACGTAATGTTTATCAGTCAACACCCAACTTGATTGGTATTGAACTGCTAGCAAATGACAACAACAAAAACTTTAGTGTTTCGCCTCCACTGAGACTGAATCGGGATCAAGTGGGCTTCAATAACGTGCTGTACGATCTTGATGGTAAAGTACGTCGCAGTTTGTTGTATTGGCACGTTAAAAGCGAAGTACACGAAAGTTTTGCCCTGAAGTTGGCTTTATTGTATTTAAAGTCAAAGGGAATTACTCCCACTAAAGCAAAAAGTAACCCTGAGTATTTGCAATTGGGTAAGGCAGCATTTACTCGTTTTGAGGCTAATGATGGTGCTTATGTGGGAGCTGATGATAGAGGCTACCAAATTTTGAGCAATTTTCCCAAACCTAAATGTCAAAGTTCGTCTGGAGAATTTTGTAGTTTTCGCCAGGTATCGATGAGAGATGTACTGGCAGATAAAGTAAAAGCAAACTTAATCAAAGATCGGATTATACTTATTGGTTCGACTGCGCCCAGTCTCCCAGATTTTGTATTTATTCCCTACTCTAGCAGTGTTATGGGTACGGCAAAGCCTGTACCTGGTATTCAATTGCAGGCTTATTTTATTAGTGAGTTAATTTCTGCTGCTGTTGATGGAAGACCATTACTGAAAGTCTGGCCTGACTTGATGGAATACTTGTGGGTTTTTGTTTGGTCTTATCTGGGAGCCGTGATGGTATGGCGGATACGACACGCAACTAGGAGTCTCTTCTCGATCGTAGTTTGTTGCTTTGTATTGGCCGTGAGTGCATACCTTGCTTTCTTATACGGTTGGTGGATACCACTCATTCCCTCACTGGTTTGCTTTGGCACTTCAGCTATTTGGATAACTAGCCATATTGCTCACATGCAGGAAGAGTGGAAACGTTCCAAAGAATTTTTGCATCACGTTATCAACACGATCCCCGATCCAATTTTTGTAAAAAATGAACAACATCAGTGGATTGTTTTAAATGAGGCGTATTGTCGATTTATCGGTTATCCAAATAAGTTTTTAATTGAAAAGTCAGACTATGACTTTTTCCCAAAACATGAAGCTGATGTGTTTCGACAACAAGACGATCTTGTTTTTCGGACTCAACAACCCCACGAACATGAAGAAGAATTTACAAATGCCGATGGCCAGACTCATCAAATTGCCACTAAGCGATCGCTTCACAAAGACTCAGCCGGCAATTTCTTTTTAGTTGGTGTCATCCGAGATATTACTCAGCGCAAGTTGATGGAAGAACAGCTCAAGCGTACTGCTGCTGAACTATCCCGCTCTAACAATGAATTAAAACTCAAAGAAGACCACTTACGTTATTTAGCGTATCACGACCCCCTCACTGGTTTATCTAATCGCAAATTTTTTGCCGAACAACTTTACGAGTCCTTACATTGGGCACAACACAACAACTTGTTGCTGGGACTGCTGTTTATCGATCTAGATGGATTTAAACAAGTCAATGATACTTTGGGACACGAGAGGGGCGATCGCTTGCTAATGACTATTGCTGGAAGACTCAGCAACTCTTTACGCGCTAGTGATACGGTTTCTCGTTTGGGTGGCGATGAATTTACTGTGATTTTACGAGCAATACCTGACGTCCAAATAGCTGCTAAAGTCGCTGAAAAAATTTTAAGCAGTATTACCAAGCCAATTGTTTTGGATGGCTATACAATCCGAGTCTCTGCGAGTATTGGCATTAGTGTTTATCCATACAACAGTCAAGATAGCGAAACTTTGATGAAACAAGCTGATACAGCAATGTACCGTGCCAAGCGCCTGGGTAAAAATCGCTACGAGTTTGCTTAATTAGTTAAGAGTCAAGCCTCCAGCTTTTTTGACTATAGTTACAATTTTTACATTCAAATTATGACTTTAGACCAGAGACACGTCTAAGGCACTGTCTCGAAAAAATATAGCGTATATCTTGCGAGGTAAATTTTTCGTCAAATTTAGACCTGGTAAGGCTTTTTGGCTTGAGCGCTAAACCTGATAATTTATGTCCAAAAATAATTAGCGATCAAAAAGAATTTTCAAAATAAATTATATGTAATTTATTTTACAAAAGTTTTTATACTAGTGCTTATTCGCTTATTACGCAAAGTAAAATTTTAAAATCCTTTTATTTCTATAAAATATGTTGTTTTATCTTTACATATCTTTACTCATTAAATCTATAAACTATACAATAGGATAAGTATTATTTCATGTGTTTTTGAACTCATGATTTATGGAACATAGTGTTTATACTTACAAGTATTAAGATATTATTAATAAATAATGAATTACTCAAAAAGCTTGCAGTAAATCATTGACATATCTAACTTGAGACTGATGTAAAAATCGCCTATTTGAAATACCACTTAAGTATGAAAACTATTTAATATCGGCAGATTAAGGTTAATCGACAAGGGAATACCACAATGATTTGTACAGTACTAGCAATAATTTCATAAAGTTAAAATACTTTTTCTGAAAAATACAGTAAATATACGGTAGTAACCAAAAAATACGTTTTGAAATAAAAAAGCTAGTAAATTTACCGAAATATATGAAGAGTAACTTCCAAATCGCAAAGTTTATGATATTCTGCATAGGTGCTTATCTACTGATCCCAAAAATTGCCGATTGCACAGGTATATTCAGTACTGCAAGTGCTAATTCTTTTGGTCCTACTAGCAGTAACGCCCTAATCGCCCGCAAGGTCAATTCTCAAAATTTACAAGACATATATATTCCACCAAATTATGGTGGTCCCGACAGTCACAATGGTAGCGGCACCCGCTGATGGCAATTTTGAATTTTAGATTTTAGATTGTGGTAAAAGAGCGCAATTCAGTTAACCACCATCTTGTACGCCACATCTTTTACTTGGCGGCTGATTGCAAGATGTTGTACTTAGGGTTGCGAAAACCGTCAGGCTGTTTAAGGTAGTTGATTCAAGACAATAATGGAGATTTCCACCAATGATTTGTTTGTATAAGTGTGTGGACTTGCCAATTTGAGTCTGGTTGAGGATAATCTAAACGGAAGTGTCCGCCTCGGCTTTCGGTTCTAAAAGCAGCACTTTTGAGAATTAAATCAGCTACATCTATTAAATTGCGGGTTTCTGCCCAAAGTGCTAATTGCCGTTCAACATCTGGGAGGTCAAAACTAGCGGGTTCTGTTGGACGTAAAGCAAGCAAGAATTGAGTTAAAGGCAAAGCAGCGAAATCTTGCTGCCAAGATTTAATAGTCGCGATCGCACTTTCCAGCCTTGATTGCTCCCGACAAATACCAGCACTTTCCCACACTAGACGCGGTAATTTCTCCCTGAGTGCTTCTAGCTGTACTTGTTGGATGTGCCACTCACTAGCATCAGGACTAAATTTCCGTAACGGTAGCACTGGTATTTCTGAAAGCAGCCCAATATTTTCTAACTTAATATTAGCCATCTGGGCCCCAAACACAATACATTCCAACAGGGAATTACTGGCAAGGCGATTTGCTCCATGCACACCAGTACTAGCGGTTTCACCCACTGCGTATAAACCAGGGATATTTGTGCGATTCATCAGATCCGCAACAATTCCACCCATCCAGTAATGGGCAGCTGGCGCTACAGGAATAGGTTCGTGGAAGACATCAACTCCCCAATGCTGACAAACTTTGATGATATTGGGAAAGCGCTGACGAATTTTGTCAGCGGGGATGGGGCGCATATCCAACCACACATGAGCAGTAGCTAAATCAAGGGCAGTACGTTGTAAATGGCTGAAAATTGCTCTACTGACCACATCTCTAGGCGCAAGTTCACCCGCAGGGTGGTAGTCAAAGGCAAAACGTCGCCCTTCACGATCGATGAGATGTGCCCCTTCACCGCGTACAGCTTCGCTGATCAAGAAACGATCGGCACCAGGTTTAGTGAGAGCAGTCGGGTGAAATTGGACAAATTCTAAATCGCGGAGGATAGCTCCAGCCCTAGCTGCGATCGCTACCCCATCACCCGTACTCACTGCCGGGTTAGTGGTTTGGGCAAATACCTGACCGCCGCCACCGGTTGCTAATACCACAGCACCAGCTCTTATCCAGGTGATTTTACCTTGATAAAACAGGCTAATTCCCTGACAGCAACCAGTTTTGGTTTCAATCCACAAACTCAAAGCCAAAGCTTGCTGAATAACTTGAATATTTTGGCGACGTAATACTTGAGCGGTGAGGGTAGTAGTAACTTCCCTGCCTGTAGTGTCAGCAGCGTGGAGAACACGGCGGCGAGAATGGGCGGCTTCCAAAGTTAAAGCTAAGGCTTGACCATGACGGTCAAAAGCTACCCCCAAGTTAACTAAGGATTGAATACAGCTAGGGGCATGTTCGGCGAGAAATTCGACAGCGGTGCGATCGCATAAACCTGCACCCGCCTGGATCGTATCTTCAATGTGCAGCGTGGGAGAATCTTCTGGGGCGATCGCTGCGGCAATGCCACCTTGTGCCCAATCACTGGCGGATAATGCAACGGTTTCTTTGGTAATCAAACCGACTCGCAAGGATTCTGGCAGACACAGGGCTGTGTATAATCCAGCGGCACCAGCGCCGACTACTAAGACATCAAATTGGCTAGGAATATCTATCTGAGACAAGGTAATGGAGAAGTTAGGAGTTAGAAGTTAAGAGTGAGGAGTTAGAAGTGAGGAGTTAGAAGTGAGGAGTTTTGAATTTTTAACTCATAACTCATAACTCATAACTCATAACTCCTAACTCATAACTCATAACTCATATCATCTGCCACTCCCTAGAATCAGGAGTGGGCTGCTATTTGCTACATTAACTGCAATGTACAGTTATCTGTAGATGCCGTTGTTAAACCGATCGTCTCCCTCGATGAAGGCAGATTCTGGTTCTGTCACGGTGAAGTGATCGAAGTTAGCTTGCAGGGTTTGTTTTTGGCGATCGCTCAATCCTCCAATATTCAATACATCATCTACGCTCTGGTAGGGAGCATTTTTGATGATCAGCTTCGCAAGGGTGGGATAAAGGCCTGGATATTGTTGAAAAGCTCGGACGTTGGTATTATTTAAATCAATTTTTTTACCAAATTCCGTTGCTAGCTTCCTGTCTGCGCTATTTTGCCGCTCAATTGCCAGAACTGGGACTTGGGGAAAAGCAAAGCTGTTGAAATTAGCAGCTTGGGCTATCTGAGTTGTTCCCAACCATCCCCAGCAACTAAGTAACAAGCTAAACACTGTTAATAAACGCGCCAATCCTTTCACGATTTTTCTACCTCTTTCCATCAAACAGAAATAAAAGTTTTAAGCTAACAACAGTTATTAGTCATTAGTCATTGGTCATTGGTCATTGGTCAGGGACAAAGGACAACTGACAAAGGACAAAGGACAAAAGCTGATAGCTTAGTCAACACAGCAGTCATCAGAAACTAATATACAGCGTATTAATATCCACAATATTTACCGTTACTGGGTTTGACTATACTTTCGCCACAAATTTTCATCGTGGAAAGAGTGCCTGCATGGCTGCAATAGCCTTACATCGACGATTCCAGCAGCATTCTCTGCTGGACGAAATCTTTTCGGAGTGGCTGATTCTACCTCTAAAGCAGACACAAAACTGCACGATTTCTCAGATCGAAAACCTTGCCAAAAAAGACTTGATGCCGAGCGATTTTTATGTAATATTTCTTAACTAATTAATCATCTACAGCATCATTTTTGATGTGCCGTAGATTGGGCTGGGAAAAGTTTCAGTCAGAGAAGCCCACACGCTTATTGGAAGATAAGTGTCACTTGCCTTGTTTACGCTGCGATCGCAGCTAACAAAAATAAGCTGTCTACCAAAATTGTGCTTAAAACTGCGCCACTAAAGGCATACCAGTGTCTTTGATTTCGACCTAAAGCTGAAATTCCTACCGTTAATAGCACTACGGCGAGAATTATCGCCCAAGTTTGTCCCCAAGGTGCTTGTACTTGTATGAGAGCATTTTGTAAGATTTGCGGTACTACATCTGCATCTACTCTCATGATTTGCCGCCAATAGAGCATCAAATCTACTATATAAAAATATACATCTGTTAAAACTGTACCGAGTAAAGAACCTAAATAAAACCAGTTACCTACCTTGCCCCAATTCTTCGCCAGACACCAGCAAGCAAACGGTAAACCGATAAATTCCACCGGCAGATGCCATAAAGGTTCCCAACGTAACCAACCCCAGTAAATCGCTCCTGCTAACCAACTCCAGCTAAACCCCAAGAGCAAATCGCCCCAGACGTAAGTTGCAGGACGTGACATTAAGGCAAAACTGAGCCACACCCAAAATCCTGTCAGCGCTAAACTCAGACTTGGTAGCGATCGCACGATAGGCGCTTCTATAAATACTGGCACTGTTACCAAAAACACCGCTGCTGCAAACACTAACCAAGTTTGTCGGGTAGAAGTAGATAAGGGTAAAGAGGGAGAAAGGGAAAGTGTAGATTCCAATTGTCTGATACCATTTTGCGCGGTCTCAGCTAAATCCAACTCAGTATCAATAGAAGGAGTAGAAACGCTGTAGGAAGACAATGTATTATTAATCAAAGTTTTTAATATTTGTTACTAAACTTTATTTTACTTAAGATATCACATTTTCAAATCCCCCCCTGGGGCATTGTAATTATACTGGAATTTCCACAAGCGCTGGTGCAAACCAAACAAAACATTCTGCGTCAGGCGAATCCATTCAAGTTCCACTATGTACAGAACTCTTCTGTAGTCCCTTATTTACAAGGAACTACGAGAGGTGAAAAGTCAGCTGCTATGAGTCTGTTAAATATTAAAATTTGATGAATTTTTCAAATTGCGTTGACTTATTGAGGTGGGTGTAAGAACATAGTCAGCGTCTTCGATGATGTTTTCGATCGGTAAAATTGAGTTTTCTACAAGATTAGGTGCAATAGAGAGTATATAAAGCAACATCATCAGCTAAACAATGTTCATCACGATCTCTATCACACGAAAAAGGTATTAATTGTATATGGAGTTTATTCAAGCTTTTATTTTAGGTATTGTTCAAGGGATTACAGAGTTTTTGCCAATCAGCAGTACTGCACATCTTCTGATTTTTACCAAGATATTTGGTTGGAAAGAACTAGGTTCTAAAGATTTTGTTGACGCAATTCAATTTGGCAGCGTTATCGCAATTGTGGGGTATTTTTGGTCGCTGATTTATAGTATTACCAAAGGTGGAATCGAAGCACTAAAAGCCAAAGACTGGCAACGCGAAGAATGGAAGATTCTTGTCGGTATTGTAGTCGGAACACTGCCGGCTTTAATTTTCGGCTTTCTTTTGAAAGATATTTTACCTGAAAGTGCATTGATTATTGGCATTATGTCAATTATTATGGCACTTGTACTAGCTCTAGCAGAAAAAATTGGCACTCGTAAGCGCGGTTTTGAGTCATTGCAGATTCAGGATGGTATTTTGGTTGGATTGGGACAAACACTCGCCTTGATTCCGGGCGTTTCTCGTTCTGGTTCGACGTTGACAACTGCCTTATTTTTAGGATTAGAACGCGCTACAGCAGCAAAATTCTCATTTTTGTTAGGGTTTCCAACTCTTACCATTGCGACGCTGTACAAAAGCTTGAAAATATTCAAGTTGTTTCAAGCTCACCAGCTGCCAGATAACATTGTTGCACTGTTAATTGTAGGAATTATTTCAACCTTGATTTTTTCCTACCTATCAATTGCATTTTTGATCAAATACTTAGCAACCAAAAACACTTTGATTTTCGTATGGTATAGATTAGCATTTGGTAGTGCGATCTTACTAGCGATCGCAGCAGGTTGGAAAGGATAATATTCATTAGTCATTAGTCATTAGTCATTTGTCCTTTGTTCAAAGCAAATGACTATAGCGACTGCTTGTTTGTATGTAATACAATCTAACCTCACTTCCATTCCTCTCTCCTACAAGGAGAGAGGCTTTGAATTTTACTCCCTAACGCTAGTAGGGAAAGGGCTGTTCTTGTTAGGTCTGTATTAGACTCAACTCAGAAACGCTATAATGCCCAATGCCCAATGCCCTATGCACCATGACTACCATTCATCCTGCTCGAATTACCAAGGTTCTTCTAGACTCAATAGCCGCAGAGATTGGTTTTGAAGTTGGGGATGCGATTGTTGCAATCAATGGTACACGTCCCCGCGATTTAATTGATTATCAGTTTTTGTGTGCTGATGAAGTCTTAGAATTAGAAGTTTTAGACGCTACTGGTAAAACTCACAGCCTGGAAATCGAAAAAGATTATGACCAAGACTTGGGGCTAGAATTTGAAACTGCCCTATTTGATGGCTTAATTCAGTGTAATAACCGCTGTCCTTTTTGCTTTATCGACCAACAACCACCAGGTAAGCGCACCAGCTTGTACTTTAAAGACGACGATTACCGCTTAAGCTTTTTGTACGGCTCTTATCTTACCCTGACCAATTTGCCAGAAAGAGAATGGCAGCGAATTGAACAAATGCGCTTATCTCCATTGTATGTTTCTGTTCATGCCACGGAGCCGGAAGTTAGAATTAGACTCTTGAAAAATCCTCGTGCGGGACAAATCTTACAACAACTCAAGTGGTTTCAAAAAAGACGGCTACAAGTTCATGCTCAAGTAGTTGTTTGTCCTGGTATAAATGATGGCGAACATTTGGAGCAAACCCTAAAAGACTTAGCATCCTTTCATACTGGTGAAGTGCCTACGGTGGCGTCGGTGGCAGTTGTGCCAGTTGGATTGACAAGGTTTCGGCCTCCAGAAGACGAACTTACACCCGTAACCAGAGAAAAAGCGAAAGAAGTGATTTCTCAAGTGCAAATACTTTCGCAACAATTTCGCCAAAAGTTTTCCTCTAACGTTGCTTGGTTAGCTGATGAGTGGTTTTTGATTGCAGGTAAGGAATTACCGACCGAATCTGAATATGAAGAGTATCCCCAAATCGATAATGGTGTTGGTTCAATTCAGTTGTTTATCAAGCAATTTGCAGCCGCGGCAACAGAATTACTACCGTCAAAAGTTTATCCTCAGAGAAAATTAACTTGGGTAGTAGGCAACGCAGTAGAAAACGCTTTTAAACCTATCTTGAAACGGTTAAATTCTGTTGAAGGATTAAAAGTAAATATGCGTGCTTTATGTAGTGATTATTGGGGACAGAGTATTACTGTCACAGGATTACTAACGGGTCATGATTTGCTGTTGAACTTACAAGGGCAAGATTTGGGAGACGGAATTTTACTACCAAATGTAATGCTCAAACATGGTGAATTGGTATTTTTAGATGATATGAGTATTGAAGAATTAGCCTGCAAGCTTGAGACAAAAATTTTACCAGTAGGAGGAGTAGAAGATTTAATTAAGACCTGTATTATTTAAGCTGTTTTTGTTAGCTCTTTAGTCTATAGCAGTTCCCAGGTGGATGAAGTACATATCAAAATTTCACCCCCGATCCCTATTCTTTTCAAAAAAATAGTTTGGGGTTATCTATGGTAAATATTTTTGGAATAGGGTTTTTTATTTCCCTTTTCCTCTATCCCCTAAACTCCGACAAGTATTGAAAGTGATATTTATTATTTGAGGTTGAAATGAAAAATCTCTGCAATTACACAAAAGCGCGTGGAAATTGGAAAATGCAAAATTTTCTAAACAACTAGTTACTAATGAAATTAAATTCACAATGTAATAACTAACAATTTCTATATATCGTCTTGGCAAGTTGAGTATCCATCTTGGCATTTTTAACTACTTTTGATAGGCTAGATTGATGAAGGTAATTCACTAAGTACTCTTTGAAAAGCTTATAGGAATTTTATTTTATTTTTGCAAAGTAAAAGATTAGCTCACTTAATCCAAGTGAGAATCTCAGTAAACTTACTAGGATCGAGTTCAAATCCTATATTGTGTACTAATGAATTATGACTAATAACTAAATTAAAAATGAAGTGAGGAGTCACTGGTGAATTATCAGGAAAACCAAAAAGATATAAGTTTAAAAATAAAAGAAGCTAGAAAATTATTTATTTTAAGTTGTGAAATTGTAGTTTTAAATTTTTTGAGTATTTTGCCAGTAACGGCGGCGACTGAAGAACCCGTATTAAGCGTAGTTTATGGACAAGAAAATGCAAATCAATGGAGAGGGATAAGCGATCGCTTAGAGACAATAGGGGTGAAATATTGTGTAATTTCCCTAAATGATGTTAGGAGTGGGGCAGATTGGGGCGAGCGCCGCGTATTATTTTTGCCAAACGTCGAAACATTAACACCAACTCAAGCGATCGCTCTAGAAGACTGGATGAGTAAGGGAGGGCGTTTGATTGCTAGTGGGCCTTTAGGTAGTTTGTCATCGCCAGGAGTGCGGCAATTATTGCGATCGCTCTTGGGAGGTTATTGGGGATTCAGCCTTAGTGACACAGAACAGATTCAAGCTGCAAAAACCAAGATACCAGAATGGGCAAATCAAACTGGACTATTTGGTAAAGTGCGCGGCGGCGTTGTGATTCCTAATGATATGGGCGCTGAATCTCCTGCTGTTTGGAATTCCAAAGATAGTCCGGCCGCAGTCGTAACAACTGAGCGTTCCACCTTTTTGGGCTGGCGCTGGGGAACAGATACAGCCTCCGCAGCCGAGTTGGATAATGCCTGGTTAAAAACTACTATCAATCACTATTTGACAGCACTAGCGCCATCAAATCGTAACAAAAAAATAGCAGGAGGTTCCCAAAGCTGCTCTACGACTGTTGCAGCTGCGCCCTTAGTGCAGGAGAGCAGAGGGGCAGGGGGGCAGGGGGGCAGCACTTCTCTGCGAGACGCTCCGCGAACGACTACGCTCAGTGACCGGGGGGCAGGGGGGCAAGGGGGTAGTTCATCTCCCTCATCTCCCTCATTCATTCCTCCTAAAACTGCCACTGCTCCTATACCTAGACCGCTGCCTATGGTCAAACCCCCAAGTTCTCAGGAGGCTATTGACCAATTAGAACAAGCGGTGCGTTTGGATGTTGCACCCAACTCCAATGAGCCGATCGATCGCAAGCAAGCGATCGCTCTCCAGCAAGAACTAGAAAATCTGATTGGTCGGGTGGAAAGCGCTCATTTAGCGGTGTTAGCTGATGCGGCTAATGTTGGCGAAACAATATCTGAAAGTGAGGGGAAACAGTTTTCTAGGCATTTGAACACCCCCCAGTCTGTCAAAGAACAGCCAATACAATTAGCCTCAACCAAACTGGGGGCGCTAGCCATAAGTAAAGACCAAGCCTTAGCACAAGCAAGGTTAATTGCCAAAAATTTACCCCAATTGATTGCTCAAAAAAACTACGCTTTGGCTCGTCAGCAATGGCTGGCCGCTAAAACAACTTTGTGGCAACAGTTTCCTGTCGATCGGAAACTAGCTCAACCAGAAATTCGCGCAGTTTGGTTAGATCGGGGGACGATTGTTCGCGCTGGTAGTAAGGCGGGACTGGCACAGATTTTTGATCGCCTCGCTCAAGCCGGGATTAATACCGTCTTTTTTGAAACTGTTAATGCTGGCTATCCAATTTATCCCAGCCAAATCGCAAAAGAGCAAAACCCATTAATTCGTGGGTGGAACCCACTAGAAGAAGCAGTGAAACTAGCCCATGAGCGAGATATGGAATTACACGCTTGGGTGTGGACTTTTGCTGCTGGCAATCAACGCCATAATGAAATTCTCAACCTTAATCCTAATTATCCAGGGCCAGTTCTGGCGGCTCATCCCGATTGGGCAAACTACGATAATCTAGGCAACATGATTCCCGTTGGGCAGACTAAGCCATTCTTCGATCCAGCCAACCCCGAAGTGCGGCAATACTTGCTCAAGCTGTATGAGGAAATTGTCACTAAATATAAGGTGGATGGTTTACAGCTAGACTACATTCGCTACCCTTTCCAAGATCCATCAGCAGGTCGAACTTATGGCTATGGGAAAGCTGCAAGAGCGCAATTTCAGAAACTTACTGGTGTAGATCCAGTGAATATTTCTCCTAGCCAAACAGATTTGTGGCAAAAATGGACAAAATTTCGCACCGATCAAGTTGATAGCTTTGTCGCTCAACTATCACAGCAGTTGCGACAAAAGCAACCGAATTTGATTTTGTCGGTTGCAGTATTTCCTTTGCCAGAACTAGAACGGATTCAGAAAATTCAACAAAATTGGGAAACTTGGGCAAAACAGGGGGATGTAGATTTAATTGTTCCCATGACTTATGCTCTTGATACTTCTCGGTTTCAACGACTGGCGCAACCCTGGATTGCCTCTAAACAATTGGGAGCTACCTTGTTGGTGCCGGGAATTCGCTTACTTTCTTTGCCAACCATCGGGGCATTCGATCAACTCCAGTTGGTAAGGGACTTGCCAGTTAGTGGTTATGCACTATTTGCAGTAGAAAATTTTAGCAACGATCTCCAAAAACTCTTTAGTAACACCCAAGGTAGAATTCAATCTACAACAAGTGAACCGATTCCTCTCCATCAGCCTTTTCAAACTGCCGCCATCCGTTACACCGCGCTACAACGGGAATGGAAAGTTGTTTTCCAAAATGACCAACGACCAAGACCATCTCAGAAACTTTCAGATTTTAACAACCAGGCAGAAGTTTTACGCAGTGCTTTAAATCAGCTTGCCGCTTCCCCTTCTGCTAGTAAGTTACTCGTGGCGAAAGCCTCTCTAACTCGGTTCCAGTCTCAATTTCGGGTATTGATGAGCCAAGAAATTAAGTCGAATTCCTATCAAGTCAAAGTTTGGGAAAATCGGCTCGTAACTATAGAAAGGCTATTACGTTATGGCGAACGGCGGGTGCAATTACGTCCTTTGTGAAGAGGTAGAGGGGCTTTCTAGCAGGGGAGTAGCCCTTCTCTACGAGACGCTGCGCGTAGCTTGCTTCCACGAAGTGGTACGACTCATTTCGGCTACGCGGTAGTTGAGCGTAGTCGAAACTCAATGACCAACGCTCAGTGACCGGGGAGCAGAGGAGCAGGGGAGGATAATTAATGACAAATGACAAATGCCCAACTAGCTGGATACAAGCTAGTTTGTAATTCTTAACACACTTTTTGTAGTGTTTGTATCCCAAAAATTACTAGTTGATTAGCGTCAAAATATTGGAAAATACTTAGATAAGCGGTTTTAGATAACTATTATTTGATGATAGCTATCGTGAAAATCTATGCAAGCCTGACCTCAGCTCATCAGCCTACAAAGCTTAGAGTTAAAAATTGACTGTTTGCTCCTGATGCTTGTGTTAAAAACATCACTATTAAAGTAGATGCTATTTCTACAACGAGCTACGCTTACGCACTGATGTAGCACGGGGTAAAAGTATCTTGTTTTTTCATTTTCGCAAGTAGTAGGGTACTTCACCAAGCATGATATGGTACTGTTTGTAGCTTCTGAAACTAGCTTGAAAACAACCAATACTCTTGAGGTTATGCATACCTTAGTCATGACATTGAACGTGTCATATTTTGTGAAAATAGTCTCAGTGTTATCACGTATACATCAGCAACAGTTGGAACTACTGCTAGTTGTGGATAACCAAGATAATATTACTCGTGAAAGTATCTATTAAACACTGGCACAAGAAACAGAGAAAACTAGAGGTAATGTTTAGTATTGGTTCTTTTGAGGTAGAATATCAGATTTTCATTAAGAGACAATTGCTCAAGTCCCAATGGTTACCAGCACGCGTTATAGTACGTAAAGCTACGACAGGCAAATACACTCACTTCATTGAAGTTTATGAAGAAGATTTGGACTTTTACCGTAAGTCTAATAGGGTCATCCAGACGAATATGCCCAAATATCACATAATCATGACTGAAATGTCGAATGATGTCTTGATTATCGGTCAGTTAGAAGTGGGAAAATTAGAGTATAGAACAACATCGTTCAATTTGTTTGAATATAGCCGACAATTGCCAGAACAAATGCAGATGAATCTGGGCTATCGGCGCTTGATTTTTTTTCATCAGTCAATATAATTTTGTAACCTGCTGCATCAATGAAAAACTCTTGGCACATATCTTGACTAACTTTTTTTCAAGTTATATTAGATTTTTTTCTGATGATAGCACTTTCAAGTTGAATTTACTTAGCCAAGATAGACAAATCGTGTTTGACATTCAAGATTGGCAAATTTGTATTTTCCCAGAAGACATAGTAAATATTTTTAAATCATTTTATCAGGCTAGCAATGGTGTTAATATACTAAATGCTAGATTAAAAATGGCAATTTTAAAAAAATGTAGAGATATCTACCAATTTAAACTACTTAATTATAAAGTTCATTTTTTGTAACAAGTATTGCTGGATAATGTCGGGAAATAATAAAATAGAAAGATGAGGTAATTTATGCCCAAAATCTTAATAATAGAAGATGAAGAAGCAGTCCGTGAAAACATTTTAGATTTGCTAGAAGCTGAGGATTTTGAAACTATTGCTGCGGCTAATGGCAGAATCGGGGTAAGTTTGGCTATCTCCGAAGTTCCCGATTTAATTCTTTGTGATATGATGATGCCAGAAATTGACGGTTATGGCGTGCTAACAGCATTACGTCAAGAACCATCTACGGCAACCATTCCCTTCATTTTTCTCACTGCCAAATCTGCTAAATCTGACTTCCGTCAAGGTATGGATATGGGTGCAGATGACTATATAACTAAGCCATTCACTCGAGCTGAGTTATTAAGTGCCATTATGAACAGGTTGGAAAAATACGCTACTTTAAAAAGGTATTTATCTTCTCAGACTGTCATTAATAACTTGTCTCCAAAAATGCAGTTGTTAGAAATTAGCTTACACCGAGCTATAAAACAACATAATTTTCAAGAATTTGAAATTTATTATCAACCAATAGTCGATATTACATCTGGAAAAATAGTAGGAGCTGAAAGTTTATTGCGCTGGCAAAGTCCAGAGTTAGGAATGATTTACCCAACAGAATTTATTCCTTTAGCAGAGTCTACAGGTTTAATTGTTCCGATTGGGAAATGGGTATTAAAAAGGGTATGCCAACAAATTAAAAGCTGGCGTGATGCTGGAATTGATTCATTGATTGTTGCTGTAAATCTGTCAGCAATTGAATTTAATCAGCCAGATTTTATTCATAATGTAGTTAATTTTATATCCGTGAATAATCTAGAACCACATGACCTAGAACTAGAACTCACTGAAAGTATGATTATGCAAGATGTCAATAGTGCGATCGCTACTATGAGCAAATTGCAATCCTTGGGTATAAAAATTGCGATCGATGATTTTGGTACGGGTTACTCTTCTTTGATTTATCTGAAAAACTTACCAATTAATACATTAAAAATAGATCGTTATTTTATCCATAATGTTGCTAATGATTCGCAAAAGTCAGCCATCGCTAAGGCATTAATTCAGATGGCTCATAATCTCAATCTAGGTGTAGTAGCTGAAGGTGTAGAAACAGAAGCAGAACTAGGTTTTTTACGCCAACACAAATGTAACTCTATGCAAGGTTTTCTATTTAGTCGTCCCTTACCAGCAGCAGAATTTGAAAATTTTTTGTTCACTAACAAATGTTTGTATGTGTAAATATTGAACATTGGGCGAAACAGTTCCGAGTTCCAAGTTATGAGTTACGAGTAAATAAGTGAGATTCACAACTCAGCACAGGCTAAACCTTAGCTATCCGCTAACAGCACGGGCTAAATGCCGAGCTATCGCTAACAGCACTCCTGAAGGGCATTGAGCATTGGGAATAGAATTTAGTCACTAGTACGCCACAACTTAAATAGAGCAATCATTTAAAATCTCTAAAAAGACTATTCCATAATACTTTTGACTTTTGACTTTTGCCTTGCGGTACTAGTACTTTATTTTTGAATTGTTAATAGGTTGATTAACTAAAAAAAATCAAACTTTTGACTGGCGACAATTATTAAGCCTCAAGTCTAGAGTAAGAACATTGTGTATAGTGTCTACCACCATGAAAGTTCCTGCGCGTTTTTTGCTGCCTGTTTTTTTAATGATTTTGGCAGCAGCCTGTAACCAGACTCGCGCTAACTCAGATAATCCTACACCTCAAAAATCTATACCTTCTGCCCAACTGACACAGAATCCTACACAGCCAAAAAATATTGTCCGTACTGAAGCACTTTCACCTACACCCATCCGAATCAATCTGAAGAATTTACCAGCACCCTTTGCAACCGAAAGCGCCTCGAAGCGGCCTGAGGTTGTGCCCATTCCAGAAAATCCGGTGCTGCGCGTACCACCAGGCTTCACAGTCAACGTCTTTGCCGAAGGTTTAGATGCCCCACGCTGGCTAGCTTTAACCCCTAAGGGTGATGTTTTAGTGACTGAAACCGGGCAAAATCGCATTCGTCTATTGCGTGACAGCAACGGCGATGGTGTCGCTGACGTTCGAGAAACCTTTGCTAGTCGGGACAACGGACTCAATAGACCCTTTGGGATGGCTTTTGCAGGTAATTCCTTTTTTCTGGGTAATACAGATGCTGTGGTGCGTTTTCCCTACACTCAAGATCAAAACAAAATTACAGGTAAAGGGGAAAAAATTGCCGATTTGCCCGCTCAAGGTTATAACAACCATTGGACGCGCAATGTCGTTGTCTCGCCCGATCGCAATAAATTATATATTTCAGTTGGATCGGGAACCAATGTGGATGAGGAACCCTTACCACGGGCTTCGATACAAGTGATGAATTTAGATGGTTCCCAGCAGCAAACTTTCGCTTCCGGCTTGCGTAACCCTGTTGGTTTAGACTTTCATCCTGTAACTAAGGAACTTTATACCACTGTTAACGAACGGGATGGAATTGGTGATGATTTGGTGCCAGACTATCTGACACGCGTTAAACAGGGGGCATTTTACGGCTGGCCCTATGCTTATCTAACACCAAACAACCTCGATCCGCGGCAAAAGACGGATAACAAAAGTAAACGTCCTGATTTAGTAGCCCGGACTCAAACGCCAGATGTACTGTTCCAAGCGCACTCCGCAGCATTGGGTTTGCAGTTTTATGATGGTAAAACGTTTCCCAAAAAATACCAGAACGGTGCTTTTGCTGCTTTTCGTGGTTCTTGGAATCGCGATCGCGGCACTGGTTATAAAATTGTATTTGTTCCCTTCGATGCTAAAGGGCGATCGCTTGGCTACTACGAAGACTTTCTCACAGGATTTTTGCTAAATCCTTCTGTACCAACCACTTGGGGACGACCTGTCGGTTTACTCGTGTTGCCAGATGGCAGTTTACTACTCACAGAAGAAGCTAATAATCGAATTTATCGGATTCAGTATACGGGAAAGTGAACAATTCACGCCTTCAAACATTTAAAAATTCACGGATAGAATCTGTTGCCTAAAGTAAAGTTAGAGCAGTTGTCATCAATAGAGATGTTGTGACTGCATCTCCCTACCCAGGTTTATCTCGTTTACGGTAAATTACTGATAAATACTAATACTTATCTGGTTGAAAAATTAATTATGACTCCCAATGAAAATAATACTCAATCAAATATCAACGAATTGTCTCCACATTCAGGTACACGATATTGGGGTGAGGTAGAGGTAATCGAGGAGGGAGAAACCTATAGAATTAGTCGTGTAGAAATCAAGCCCAGGCACGGAATTAAACCACAAATTCATTATCACCGCAATGAACATTGGGTTGTAGTTTCCGGCGTGGCAAAGGTGACTTGTGGAAATGAGGAAATACTACTGAATCGAAACGAATCAACTTATGTCCCGGCTGCAACACTACATAAAGTAGATAATCCTGGGCATATTCCGCTAGTTATTCTGGAAATTCAAAATGGTGAATATTTGGGTGAGGATGATACTGAGCGCCCTTATGACTTAAATTTGGTCAAACCTGTAGCTGAAGGACAGTAAGGGCAGGGGGCTTTCTAGCAAGGGAGGAGAGTTTTCCTCTCTGCCCCTTCTGCCCCATGCCCCATGACAAATGCCCCATTCTCCATTCTCAAATCAAAACCACCCTTCTTGTTCTAAGGTTTCAATTAGCTGCAAGCCACGGGGATCGCCCACTCCTAAAAGTGAGGCTTTAGCGTCTTCTCGGACTCCCAAATCTTCGTCTTCGGCAAAGGCTTGAATTAGGGCATCGATCGCTGTGGCATAAACTACATTAGAAGGTAATTCGCGGCACAGTTGACCAATTGCCCAAGCACTATTACTCCGCACTGCTGCCACGGGATCTTGGACTAAGGCTTCAATTAATGGTGGTATTGCCCCTATCACTGCTTCATAACCCACTTCTGCCATCTGTGCTAAGGCACTAGCAGCCCACAAACGCACTGCGGAAATGTCGGTTCTGAGGGCATTTGCTAAAGGTGCTAAAGAACGGCGATCGTGACAGTTTCCTAAAGCCCAAACTACACCTTTACGTACATAGCCATTCCAATCACTGTTTAGTTGAGCAATTAACGGACTCACTGCTTCTAAACTGGGATTGCGTCCGATGCCATAAGCTGCACTTACTCGGACTAAGGGACAGGTATCTGTTAACAGGCGAATCAGATGGGGGGTAGCACGCGCATCTTCTATATCACAAAAAGCGCGTGCCGCTAACATTCTTTGCTGGGGCTGGGGATTTTCCAGCAAGGCTAGCATCACTTCTGGATCGGGCTTTGCCACAGCTGATTCGGCAGTTAGCGGCTCTATTTTATCTAAGGGGCTTTCTAGCTCCTCCTCAATATCGAGTAGGCTTAGATCGTCTTCGTCATACATAATTTGATTTCAATCCCGAAAAGGGATCGACACATAATCCCCCGCGCCAAGAAGTTAAAGCTTTATCTTTATATTTATATATATTAGTTGGGTTTTTATACATTTATCCTTCTTTCTCGTTGAGTTTTATCCAAACGAGAACCTCCATAACTCAGACGCTACAGTATATTATCGCTATCCTTGAGTTTATTTTTCTGCACTCAGGAATTTTACCATCCATAGGGATTGGGTTTGATAACCTAACTGATTGTAAAGATTCAATGCGGGTTTGTTTGATTGAAATACTTGCAGTCCAATCTGGCGATCGCCTCTTTGAATAGCCCAATTTTCCACATATCGCATCAAGGCTGTACCAATACCCCGCCGCCGATGTTCTGGCACAACGTAGAGGATAAAGATGTGAGCATGACGGTTCCCATGTACTTGATCTATGGCATTGCCAACCCAGAGGCAGGCTATAGGGGGATGGGGGGCAGAGGGGCAGAGGGGCAGAGAGGCAGAGGAGAGAGATTCTTTATTGCTCCCCTGCTCCCCCTCGTCTTCTACCCACCACAAGGGCGTATCGCTAGAAAAGTATTGCTTAACTGTTTGCTCTAAGTGGGAAAAATCCTCGTTGGGAAAGAGATCCTGGTAAGTTCGCTGCATGAATTTGAGCAGCAGCGATCGCTCCAAAAGGGAGCCACGGCGAATAATATATCCAGGTAATAGTTCCTCAGACACTACTGATATTTACTGATATTTATTGACTTAGCTAGCTCGCGTTATGTGCTGCTGGAGGTAAATCAGTTGGAGTAGGTTGAGAACTTACTCCCACCTCTTCAATTGGTGCGGGTGCTGCCATATCGGACGGTAAAAATATTCGGGCGCTGACTGCCACTAGAGCAAAAACAAATACTAGTACTACAAGCAGTGGAGCGATGTATTGACGAAAAATAGCCATATTTTAATTGCAAGAAGCTAGGAACTTTTATGAGAACCTAGCTGAAGATTTGTGAAGTATTCTTGATTTATTTTAGCAATTTTCTGTGCATGGGAATTGGGCATTGGGAAAGAGGAGGCAGAAGTTCTAAAATGTTTGAATGCGTGAATTTTGAATTGATTTCTCCCCTGCTCCCCTGCTCCTCTGCTCCCCGGTCACTGAGCGTAGTCGAAGTGCTGCTCCCCTACTCCCTCTGGCGATCGCTTTCCAAGTCATCAAGTACTCTTTCGCAATACCAATTCTCCGGCATCCCAGGATAAGTCTCTTTTGCCTGTGCAATTAACCGTTCGGCTGCTGCAGTGTCACCAGATAATTTAGCAATTAGCCTGTTTTTGAGATAGCTATCAGATCCACCATCGTCTACCTGGGTTGGTATCCCTTGATTGATGGTTGATGGAGTTGACGGTCGGGATTGTTCTCTTCGCAATTGCCAAAATAAAACGTAATAAAGCGTACCAAAAATTAAAATTAGGCTGAGTGTTCCAAAAAAAGTTAACAGGTTAAATGCTAAAAATCCTAGAACTAACTGCGAGAGAACATAGCCAAGTAATAAACCAGTCAGTAAGAGAATAAATGTGCCGACAGCAATAACTACTTGATTCCCCATATATCCTCTTCTTCGTCGTCAAGTCCTGGTCTGGATAATACTACCACTGGCTTTGAATTCCAAGGGGCAAAGAATGGCAATAATAATAATCCCGGCAAAGCAGCTATTGCTGTCAGTAGAAAGAATGTAGACCAGCCGGTGGTTTGTGCCCATGTACCTGCTGGAGCCGTAAGAATATCTCTACTAAAAGCCTGCAAACTCGAAAGTAAGGCGTACTGTGTAGCTGAAAAGCTTTGGTTACAAAGACTCATCAAAAATGCTACAAAAGCAGCAGTTTCTAAACCAGCACAAAATTGTTCTATATTAACGGCAGCTAACATTAGATAGAAGTTTTTACCTACTACTGCTAACGCAAAGAAAGCCAAGTTCCCGACAGCTTGCAATATGGCGAATATCCACAGCGAACGATTAACACCAATTTTGGTCATTATTGCTCCTGCTGCCAAGGTGCCAACAATGGTGGCGAAAATTCCCAACGCACCAGGAAATGCAATGTCGGTTTGAGTAAAATGTAAACCTTTATCTAACAAAAATGGGGTAGATACATTCTTTAGCAAAGAATCCCCCAACTTGTAAATCACAATGAATACCAAGATTAAAAGTGCTTGTAGCCAGCCATGACGCTGGAAAAATTCAATGAAAGGTAATTTGACGGCGGCGGATAAAGTCTGAGGTGGGCGATCGCGTAGGACTGGTTCTGGTGCAAAAATAGAACTTACTAAGCCCACGAGCATCAACAGCGACATCAACAAGTAAACAGCTTGCCAAGGCATCCTATCTGCCAAAAATAGAGTGACATAACCGGTTACGAGAATGGCAATGCGATAACCCAATAAGTAAATAGATGCTCCAGCACCTCTTTCTTCTACTTCCACTACATCAGTGCGGTAAGCATCAACTAAAATGTCTTGGCTGGCGCTAAAAAAGGCAACGGCCACAGCAGCAATTATTAAAGGTTGTAGCCCTTGGGATGGGTGTTGTAGTCCCATTACAGCTATACCTAGCAGTAATGCTACTTGTGTAATTACCAACCAACCTTTACGTCGCCCCAAAAAAGGCGGTACAAATCTATCTAGTAAAGGCGACCAGAGAAATTTTAAAGAATAGGGCAGCTTTACTAAACTAAAAGCGGCGATCGCTGCCAAGCTAATCCCTTCTTTGGTCAACCAGGCTTGTAATGTCTGACTGGTTAAATATAACGGCAACCCTGATGAGAAGCCAAGAAATAACAAAGCTCCCATCTTCTGGCTGCCAAAAATTCGTAGCAGCGATTTATTTACTTGCACAATCTTGAAGATTCCTTTTTATTTAATTGAATTGCAGTTATCTTGCCATAGCTGCTGTCTAATTTCGTGTAAGCACACAAACCTGCTAAGATTTTCTTTATTTAAGATACATATCAGCAATGCTCTAACATAGTAATTATTCCTTAATTTTCCTTAATCGAATAAACCTGATGCCCTCTGATTTCGACTCTGTGGGCAGCTAGGCATTTTTTCCAACCTTCACGAGTGCCGATGTCGCTTTTGTCCTTGAGCAATCCTAATTCCTGTTCTTGTTGGGTGAGTTTAGCAAATTCTTCGTAACGTGGGTAGTTGCCGATCACAAATGTTTCCTTTCGATGCAAAATCGGCGGATTTGCCCTAGTTTCATAGTCTCGATGAGTTATGGAGAGGGTTTTTAAATCAATACCAATGCTGGCTTTTAATGCCGGATGCGGATCGGTGTCGAATTGGGGGTAAGACAGATAGGATATTTGCGGCTTATCAGTGTGATATTTAATTAATGTGGCTTCATCGACACGCCCAATGGTACGGCTAGCGCAACCTTCACAAATTCGTAGTACTGGGTCAAGTGCTGCAAGTGCCGAAATATGGACGTAAAGCGCACCGCGCGTATGTTTACCAATTTTGCTTTTTTCGCAAGCAGTTTGAATCACCCCAGGTTTACCCAAGCTGAAAAGCTTTTGATCGGCTACAAGGCACGCTTCCTCATAGCTACTAAAAAAGGCTTTGATATCGTGACGCATTTCTGGGGCTAGCTTTTGCCATGCAGGGCGTCGATCGAAGTGGGTCAGCGCGAGATAAACTTGGATATCGAGAGAACGACGATAAGCGATCGCATCCCATTCAGCTTCATCGGTAGCTTGTAAAACTACACCGAAGGCACGGCGAAAGTTACCAAATTCGCTCAGTAATTCTTGTTCATTTTCTAATTCGCCTTTCACAGGTAGTCTACCGCGCTTGGTAAAAAAAGCCATCAAGGGTTGCAGCTGTTCTTGATAGTCTTCAAACCGCTTGGTGGGAATGCGGACTCGCGGTGTAGAGGTGGTAGAAAAAAAGCGGATAGCTTTGTAACTTTCTTTTTCAGCTTCATCCCGAAAAACAAAGTAAACGCCTAGTGCGATCGGTACTGCATCTACATTTAAAACTTCATCAATATAAGTTTTGAGTTCTTCTTGTTCGTAATATTTCTGAAAAGTATTGCGGCGCGTCACAATGCCATCATTGTAAGCAAGTTGGTTTTTGCTGGGAGCGTCGATTAGGATTTGAGCCGCGACAATTAAAACTTTCCCGGTGAGTTCCCAGGCTTGGATCAAGCTTTGACGGCGTTCTTCTGAGTCTTCAATGACGTTGAGGACATAACCCAAGTTGACCACATCGGCAAAGGTGCGTGGGACATCAGGATAGTAGTAAGGGTCCCAGCCTGTGCTGGTGTAGCCTAAGCTTTTTACTCGCTGAACATCACCACCGTAGCCGCAACCGTAGTCAAAAAAAGTGGTGTCTGGGTTCAGGATTGCCCATTCTATTGCCAATCGCACGGGGCGAGAGATGTCAGTGCGAGCGATCGCAGCTCTATGACGCTCAATTTCTAGCGCTTCAGGCATAATATTATTTGTCAGTTAACAGTGAATAGTTAACAGTCAACTAATATCCTTTCAATTTTTAACCGCCAGTTCAATTAAATCTTCAATTTTCTTGATATTTAGATCGCCTGCTAAATAGCCAATACCCCGATGCAAATGTAAGCGGAATTGGGTGGCGAGGGTTTCTTTATCGGTGGGATAACCATCGTTGTGACAGCGTTGCTTGAGTGCGAGGAGGAGAATATCGGACATTTCGCCGCCAAAGACGCGCCAAGTCATTTCGACGTTGCTATCCTGGGGAATTGGGACAGGAGAGGGTGCGGTTGCTTCTGCGAGGGAACGACAAAACGCCCAACGGCATAGAATATTCCATTGGTCGATTTTGGTGCTGCGTTTAAGTTTGGTAAGTTGGTCTTTGGCTGTTTGGGAGAGACGAATACGTTCTATTGGTGATTCCATAATCTTCCTAAAAATTGAGATAATTTTCGCTCATAAACCCAAACAGTAGCGAACCGCAGTTTCAACTTCAAGCATTTTGGAGTCAGAAATCTTGCCAGATGGATCGGCAGGAAAGCGATTTGGATCTAAAGAACGAATTTGAAAACATAAAAACACTGTTTCTATAAGCAATCCACTTTCGCTTACAGAGACTCGTATATTAGTTGGATAATCACGCTTAATATTTGTTCCCTTCGTACCGACAACTACAGTTACAACCAAAGGTAATTGATTTATAGCGTCTATAGATAAAACTAAAACTGGTCTTGTTCCTGCCTGCTCTCGACCCAGCACTGGATTAAGATTGACAAAATAAATTTGTCCTCTCTCGATGCTCACAGCTTTTCTAAACCATCCATTTCTGTAATACTAAATTCATTATTTATAGAGGAAACTTCTGCCTGTATATCTAAATCACTAACCATTGCAGCTAGTTGTTCATTAATATATTTAACATCAGTAAATTTATTTGATATTTGCTTTCTTTCTTGTACTTCTTTTTCGATCCGTTCTAATAGCCATTCTAATTCTTCTAATGACAAAACACGTAAATCATACTCTATTTTTATTAAATGTGGTGAGTTCATAATTGATCTTTTTTCCAAAGCTCATTAGGTATATTGTAAAGATATAGGCTTCAAAAAATTGCGATCGCTCAATTTTTTAACAATATTTACTACCAAAAATATCCTGGTTGGATAGTTGTTTGGCGGGTAGTGGAGTCATATTTGAGGAGATATTCGCGGGCGATCGCTTCGTTTTCTCGCAGTGTTTCTACTTCTTTCTTGCCAATCTCAGTATCGGTAGACAATAAAATTACTTGATGGCTGGCGGATGGAAAGTAACGTTCAACTAAGTTACTGCGGTGAGAGGAGTCTAATCTACCTAGTGGCGTATCGATTGCTACAGGTAGGCGGTGTCCAGAGACTTTGGCTAAACCCCAAAGGAAGGCGATCGCAAGTAATTGTTTTTCACCTGCTGATAAACGATGTTTAGGGACTGGTTTACCATTTAAATCATAAAGCAAAAGGCTAAAAGTCTTAGTATCAATAGTTATTCGATGCACTAAGTCTGATTTATGGAGGAGATAAAGGAAGCAGTTTTTAACTTCTTCCTCTAATTTATTGAGTTTTCGCAGAGTTAATTTTTCCCGAAAAATCTTGAGTGTGTTTTGAACTTTCGCTGCTGAGGTAATAATATGTTCGCTATTTTTATGCTTAATATTTTCTACAGTGTAATCACTTAATTCTCTCTTGGACTTGGCAATAATAGTTTCTAATTCAGCTAAACGACGGCGGATTGTTTCGTAATTTGCTTTAGCTTCAACAACTTGATTTTGTGCCGCTTCTAGTGCTTGACGCAGCTTTGTATAATCTTCTGGTGCTGCTGCTGTTTGCACTTGTCTTTCTAAAGTATGAATTTCCTCTTCTTTATTTTTGAGAATAGCTAATTTCTCTTTTGCAGCAAATTTAGAATTTTGTAAGTGATATATAAAATTATCTAGTTGACTTAAAGTTTCATCATCAGCTAATAACCAAGATGCTTCCGTCTGGAGAGTCTTTGCATATAAACTATCTACATCTTGGCTTAAAAATGATTGAATTTTTTCAACTTGTATCGGAGAAATTTCTACTTGATTTAGCCAAGTGAGTAAGCGCCGATCTCGTTCAAGTAACAAATCCTTAGAAATTTGTACCTGTTGATGGCGAAATTCTTTTTCTCCCTGTGTTTGCGCCTGATTAAGCAAATTGGGAATTAATGCCAGAGGTAAAACATCAGCCGCCAATTCACACATTAATTGACGTACTTGTTCAATTTCCGCAGTTTTTGTATTTTGCTGTAGTTCTAATTGATTGCGTTCTGCTGCAATCTTCCCGCCTTCAGAAATAAATTTATCAAAGGCTTCTTGCTGCTTTTGTTCTAACTCTTCTACCTGATTTTTGAGAATTTCTACTTTTTCTTCTGTAGTTTGATAATCTTCTTGCTGTTGGGTTAACCTAGTTTCAATTTCCTCTAGGTTTGCTAAATCCTTACTATTACCAACTTCTTTAAGTTTACGGTTAACTAAAATATCTAAATCAACTGCTAAACGGTCTGCTAACTCTAACCCTAAAAGTCCGCGAATAGCATCTACTACAACTGGTGGTGGTGTTTCCTGTTCTGCGAGTTCTTTAACCTGTTCACCATCAAAGAGAAATAAGTTAGAAATACCTAATGGTAGGAGATTTTCAATATACTCATCCCAGATATTAACTAAAGCATCAGGCCAAGTATCACTGTCACCTAAAATACCTAATGTATCTTTCCCGTCTTTAGGATTTTTTGTCCAACTACGCACAACCCGGTATTTTATTGGTTTATCGTTTTCAATATGTTCAAAAAGTAATTCAATTCGGGTGTCTGCAACTGGATCTATTTTATTGTTAACACATTGGTTAAGAAAATCGCTATAACTTAAATTACCACGGGTAGAACATTGGGCGCGGGGGCCATAAAGGGCGAGACGAATGGCATCCATAAGAGTAGTTTTTCCGCCGCCATTCATACCACCTAATAAGATAATTGGACGCAAGTTTTCTTCATCGCTTTTTGGGTTAAGATTGATTACTTGTTTACCACTGTAGGGGCCAAAGTTTTGTAATACGAGTTCAAGAAATATCATTAGTATTTAAGATTAACATGAGTTCGACAGCGATCGCAGAAGCAGAAAGTTTGTGATGAAAGGAATCAGATAAAATTAATTAGATGATTTTGTCTGACGCATTGAGAAAAAATATTGTCTATTAAATATAGATAATACTATCACTAACTATTAAGAAATGCGATCGCATCTGTCTAGGTGTTGGTAAGCGTGCCTAGATTTGCACACCCCCAGCTTGAAAAATCTGTTCGGCGGTTAAATTTAATTCTGGGAAAGTAGGCGAGACAATATGGGTATCGCCTTTAAATTGAGTAACTTGGTACTCACCATCAATTAATTGATAAATGGATACAGTAGGCAGTTTAGGATTGCCAATAAACTTTCTAGCACCTATAGCCGCGTAATCGATAATCCAATATTCAGGAATGCCTATAGCTTCATAATCGGCTAACTTTTTGTAGTAATCATCTCGCCAATTAGTACTAACAACTTCAATAACTAATGGAATAGATGTAGCTTGAGATACAGTTGATTCTTTTTTCCATAAAGGCTCATTTACTAAATTTGGTCGATTGATTATTAAGATGTCTGGGGAATAAGCTGAGTCACTTTCAGATGGCTTGACTAATACAGTTTTTGGAATGAAGTAAGGAAGTTTTTGTCGCCCAATTTCGATAGATATATTTAGTGCCAAAAAACCAACAACATCCTCATGATCTCCCACTGGTTGAGCCATTTCAACAATCACGCCATCATGTAATTCGTATCTCCCACCTTCAGGCCGCCAAGCTGCAAAATCTTCAAAAGTTACTAATTTGTGTATGGCTTGAATCATAGAACCTAGCTTGTTTTAAGATAATCAAATTTTGTCAAGCGTTCTTGAAGTAGTTTGGTTGACTCACGTCTTTTTTTATTCTATTCTTCTGAGTTTTCCTTTTTAAATTTCATACTTGCCCAAGTTACCTGTTCATCACTTTCACTTTTACCTTCATCTACTTCATTGATTGCTGCAACATCGCCCAAAGTCATCTGCTTGACTTTTGCAACATCACCTTGACTAACTGCTTCGCTTAATTCGCGTTTCAAACGAGCATTTTTAATCGCGTCTTCTGGAGAACGGGAACTCGTATTAAAGCATTTTTCTAAAGTATCGTATATTCCCACGCGACGAGTTTTTTTGCGATACTGGCGTTCTGTGTCTAACAATTTCGCCATGAGTTCTAAATGCATCGCGTCACCTTCACAGATTTCTTCTAATACTATCCATTCATCACGACCTAGTAGGCTATAGTCAGCGCCAGGACGGGGGTCTTGAAATTTTTCGCCAGTCATTTCTTGATAAATCCGGGGTAAGCTGTCATCAAATTCGTGTTTTTCTTCTAGCCAAATACGGCGAATTTCACTCATTTCTTCTAGAGTAATTAGGGTGATATCGCGCATATTTTCTGGCGCTGTACGACGGGTTTTTGTTTGCGCTTCTAATAATCGTCTTAGCCAATGTTCTCGCCAATATTTGGTATAAGGGCCATGAATTGGTTCAATAGAAGTTTCACCATCGACATGACGTTCAAAAAGTTGGACTTCTCCCCAGATGCGACGGAAGTCTCTTTTATCGCGGTCATCTCTATTATCTAATTCATTGCGAATATCCAATAGAGGCTGCATCCATTCTTTTTCTTCATCATTTTGAATCATTGCCTCCATTGATTTATCCTTACTAACAATTGTGCAAACCCAACAGCCAAATCGAGAATCACCACAGCTAGCAGTGGAAGTATCAACAACTAAAGGACATTCATTATCTGCTGTAGCACCTCTATACATAGTAAATAAGTCTTTGTTGCTATACCCCCAAGGGTTTTGCCACTGATTTAGATAAATCCAAACTTCATCAGTACGCCAATCTTCGATAGGGCTATAAATTAAAGAATTAGGCAAGCTTGCACTATGGTAAAGCAGAGATGTCGGTGAACTTGTATCAGAAACGAGGCGGTCTTTTAGGCTACCTGCTTGATGTTTTTCCATTGAGATAGCACGCTTGATACTTTCAGCCTTACGCGTACCTAAAACAAGAATAACTTCCCCATTTACTCTAATCACATCACGGATAAAGTGGTTAGAAGGATGAATTTTTAGACGGTCTGTACACCAACGAAATTTTCCTCGTGGTGTTGGATAACCTTTACCAATCAAGCTTACCCAGAATGTCTCTTTGATTTCTGGGTGTAATAAATGGGGTTCAATGGGCATTTTCTGTTCTTGAGCAACAAGCTTCATCCTTTCTAAAGATTTGCGTACCCAGACAGAGACTACAGGATTTTCTACTAATGTGTCAGTTGTAATAACATGAATAGTCTTTTTTCGTTTTTCAACTGGTAGTGTTGCGATCGCATTCCAGATAAGCTGTAAAGTGGCAGTACTATCTTTACCACCGGAATAGCCTACTACCCAAGGTATCTGATCTAAACAATACAATTCTTGAATTTCAATGGTGAGAGCTTGGATGTAGTCCACTAACTCTGCTACAGTACGTTTTTGCTGACCTGTCTTGAAAAATTGCTCCTCTTGGGGAGACCCCAAGACCGCATTTTTCGCTGTGTTTTCTGCTTGTTGTGCTGTAGTCATTTATCCTTCTCTCTGGAAACCTGGCGTAATATCTCGGCGAATAGAATTCGCGGCTATACAGACTTGTGTTGAGCGGAGTCGAAATACAAAACCCACACTTCGACAAGCTCAGTGACCGCCTACGTGGGTTGAAGAAAAGTTTTTAAAAACTTTACTACTAATATCCAATTTTTTGGATAATTAAACGACATAATCTTATTCTGTTTTTAAAATTTAACATGAAAGACAGTGCATCCGACCCAACTGCCGACATCGCTAGAGAATACCTGGAACGAGAAAACAAGGAAAAGCAGGTACTAGCTTTACTCCTAGAGAAGTTTTTAGGGAAAAAAGATCAGATTCTCGTTCAAAAAACCGAGATGGGTGGTACTGAGGCTTATGTTAGCTCTGTTACATTAGAATGGTTCGCAGGTCGGGTTCACTTCGCCTCTGGCTTACCTCTGTTTCAGAAAAAGTATAATCCTGAAACTGATAATGTCGAGATTGACGCAGATAGTATTGACGAAATTCAGCAGCGTCCCCTTGATTGGTCACGTCAAGCACCGCTAGTCCAGTATTTAGCGGCTAGAGACAATCATAAGTTTCCGCCGGTGTTGGTGGTGATTAATCAACCGTGGGTGGATAATCCCAAAGCTGCTGAGTGGGATAGTAAAGGACGCGCCACAAAGTCTACGACTGATTTTATACCTCTAGATAAAGACGGTAAAGTAGGTCTGCTAAATATTTCTGAGGATGATGTCACCATTTATGCACTAGATGGACAACATCGACTGATGGGCGTTCAGGGGTTGATGGAGTTAATCAAAACTCGTAAACTCCAGCGCTATAAAAAAGATAAAGGTGCTGATGACAGTTTTATTACAGTCAATGATTTAATAGAAAAATACCAAGTAGACCTTGCTTACTTGCAAAATTTACCCAAGGAAAAAATTGGTATTGAGTTCATCTGTGCGGTAGCGGCTGGGGAAACTCGCACCCAGGCGAGGCGGAGGGTAAGATCGATTTTTGTTCATGTCAATCTGATGGCTGCACCGTTGACTAAAGGGCAGCTAACACAGTTGAATGAAGATGATGGTTTTGCGATCGTTGCTAGAAAAATTGCAGTTACACATCCACTATTAGAACAGCAACAAGAACGCAAACCTCGTGTTAATTGGAATAGTGCAACAGTAGCTTCCAATTCTACAGTTTTGACGACTTTGCAAGCTCTGCAAGATATGTCTGAGCGATATTTGGCTCAAAAGTTCCCCCACTGGAAACCCTTGGAGAAAGGTCTAATTCCGATGCGTCCAGAGGATGAAGAACTTGAGCAGGGGATTGAGGAATTTAGCAAGCTATTTGATAATTTGGCTAGTCTTTCCAGTTATAAAATTTTAGAACACGAAGATACACCAGCTTTACGGCGGTTCAGCTTTGAGAAGGATGGAGGTGAAGGAAATATGCTTTTCCGTCCGGTTGCTCAAGTTGCATTAGCACAAGCTTTGGGAATTTTGGTATTTAAAAAAGGTTTTTCTCTAGCAGATATTTTTAAGAAGCTGCGGAAGTTTGACCAGCAAGGCGGCTTTAGTGGTATGGAATATCCCCAATCTCTTTGGTATGGGGTTTTATATGACCCAAATAAAAAGCGCGTGCAGGTTGCTGGGCGAGATTTGGCGGCGAAGTTATTGGTTTACATCCTGGGTGGAATTCAGGAACAGATGGAACGTGCAGAACTTCGTAAGGCTTTAGCAGATGCTAGGACTGTGGAAGATAAAACTATAAGTTTTGATGGCAAGCTTGTTGAACCGAAAGCGGTAGGACTTCCACCTATTTTATAATTATGCTTGAAATATATTTTGGCGATGCCATTGCAACGCTTCCAGTTCTGGAAAGTGTTGCTCTGTATTTGGTAGAAGTATTGTTTCACCATGAAAATCTTTCATAGGTTTAGCATGGGGAGATATTTCTACCAAATCATTACTAACTATGATTTTGTATTGCTCATCTACAGCAAACCAACCCCTATCAAATGCCCAATGATGGTTTTTACAAAGAGCAATTCCATTATTAATTTTGCTATCATAAAACTTTGAAAATGGCTTGATGTGTGCGCCATCTACAATATTTTGATTTACTTTTTTAGTTACTTTGAGTCCACAAAAGGCACATCTGTAATCATAAATATGTATAATTGCTGTCCTGAAGAAAGCATTTCTAATAACTGCTCGTTTCCACCTCCATCTGGGATTACCCTCTAAATTTCCTGTTTCAATTAATTTTTCTATCTCTACTGGGTCATCTTGAAAAGCTTGATTTATTTGTAAAATAGCTTCTATATCATTTTCATTATCAGAAAAAAAAGCTGCCACAAGTGCGTCAATTAATTCTTTCCGGGAAAATTCATCTTGCAAAAAGTTAAATAATTCATTGTCTAGATATGCGTATTCAACAGCCTCTTTTAGTTTGTTAATTGTTTTTGGCTGTAAACCATTAAATTCAGGCTTAAATCTTAAGTACCAAAAGCCCTCATTTTGCAAATGGAAGAAAGGATAGTGTAAGCCACCTTTATAAGATAAAGAACCGATTACATTCCAATAGCTCTCAAATGTTTGAATTAATTCGTCGGAAACGGGAATTTCATTCGTAGTAATGATACCCCGTGCCATCAAATCAATTACTGATAAAAGTAAGATTGGTTTATATTGAGCATTTCCACGTTTCCGGCTATTACTCACATTTAATTTAGCAAAACGTTGACAATAATATGCTGTATCTTTCATATTTAATAACTTAATTAACCAAGCATAAATAATCAATTTAAGAATTTACTCAGGTCAAATTCTTCTTCTAATAGTTCTTTTGTTCCTCTTTCAGAAATCAAAACTAATAGGAGTCGCTCTGAGTAGTCAACAGAACCTCGCAACTCATTTTGTAAAATTTCTAATCCTCCATTAGCATATTCTTCAAATATTTGAGTGCGTTTATCTTCATCTTGTTCTTCTCTAGATGAGAGGATATTAATATCTTTAGTTTCAGTAATTCCTAATAATTTAATAATTAGGTCATATCCTAATGAAGCAAAATTTTCTTGTGGAATTGGAGATGGTTCTCTTTTTGTAGTTTCTCCCAAAGGAACGCGCTTTTTATATTTAACGCCTAAAGCTGCTGCAAACACCATTACTTCTACATAAGTTTGAAAAGGCCCAGTTGTGTCTTTTGATGCTACTAGAGATTTCATCAACTCAGCCTTATCTTTAGCAACCCTGATTCTATTTGCAGCCATGATATTAATATTTATATTTTTGCCATCTTAACCGACAGCGAAAAGCTATGCCTACGGTTATGCAATTGCCAAGGTATGATTTGATGATAGTATGTGGGCGATCGCTACGTTTCGCAATTGCTAAGGTATGATTTGATGATAGTATGTAGGCGATAGCTACGTTTACGCAATTGGCAAGGTATAATTTGATGATAGTATGTAGGCGATCGCTAAATAAACATTAAACAAACAAATTATCCACTAACATAGTCCATCCTGGCACTGCGGGTTCAGCTTCGGCTACCTCACCACGGCGATAAATTTGGGGTTCTTCAGGATTACTAGCGCGATATACTTTGATAACTTCCTCTTTGAGTACATCCACATCCCAAACTACCAAAGTACCAGCTGCAAAATAATCACGGCGTTTACTTTCCATATCTTTCTCAGCCTTATCACCATAATCATTTTCACTTCTCACCTCAGCAGCAAACACAGGCGCACCATTAAGGAACTTCCCGCCTGTAGGTTTGCCAGTATAAAATGCCGCATCAGGACTTAAAGAACGACGATTAGGGAGATTGACAATAAAACCGACATTATCTGGCAAAGCGTAACCACTTTTTGTTAAACGTTCATAATCCCGTAAACTTGCATAAATTTCACCACCTGCACGTCCTGGTAAAAATCCAGTTGGAGACATCAGCGCCAATTTTCCATTGACAATTTCTGCCTTACAATTGTCTGGTAATTGGTACAAATCTTCAATAGTTGCTTCAGTTTTAATACTCATAAAACCCCTAATCATGAATAGAGGATAATCCTAATTTAAATAGGAAACTGAACATCCTCATACACCAAGGATATCGGAAAGTGAAAATCAACACTGGTTAAATGAACCTCATCCCCAGCTTCATAAGGATGTAATTCCCAGAGTCCTCTATCATTTAACCGGAAGCAATCTAAACCAATTTTTTCAGCATCGATGAGGACGTATTCTTGCAAAGTCTGAATGCGACGATACCGCGTAAATTTTGTACCTCTATCGTAAGCTTCCGTACTTGGGGAAAGAACTTCAACAATTAAACAAGGATATTGGAGAAATTGAATAGCTTGTTTATCCCGTTCATCGCAACTCACCACAACATCGGGATAATGAAAAGGCCCTTTCTCAGATACACCTACTTTCGCATCCGCCATAAAGGGAAGACACCCACTCCCCCTTAGATGAATTTTTAACGCTGAAGCTAGGTTTAAAGCAATAGTTGTATGGGGAAGAGTACCCCCAGTCATGGCGAAAACTTCACCATCAATATATTCATATTTAATTTCTTGGCGTTCTTCCCATTCCAGATATTCTTGGGGAGACATATAATTTCTGTCTGGACTCGCAACCATAACTTTATCCTTTAAAGATTACGTTCAACCGCGATAATTTCAGTATACTCAAACTCATTCGGACTTTGTTTCACCAAAGGATATCTTTCCCCACCCAATTCAATATAATCTTGTTCGCAATCCGGCTTAGAAGAATAATACGTCAGCACATATTCTCTACCAATTCTGTTTGTCATTTCTGCTTCAACTTCACCCCGCCACTGAGTTTTAGTTACTAAAACTATCAACTGATTCGCTAATTGGGGAATTGTCTTGGCAATGTGTCGCCGCGAATTCTCATCCAAACTACCGAAGGGTGAATCCATCACAATTGGGAAAGTGCTACTATCGGGAATCATCATCATTTTTCGTTTCTCACTCCATTCCCTTACTTTGTCAATAATGCTGGCAATAAAAGATAAACTGAGAATCTGATTTTCCCCAGTAGAAGCTGCAACTGGTGCTTCTACACCTGTAGTATTTTCTACTAATGTAAGTTCATATTTATCGCTAATTTTAGGAATGTAGGGAGTCACAGAAATCTCCGTAAATATTTCTTGTACTCGCTTTTCTAGTTGCAGGCGAAATTGTTGTTCTTGACGATTTCTAACTTCCGTTAACCGTTCAATTGCATCTTGAGCGGCGTTAATTCGTCGCTGTGCTAAAGTTTGCTTGTCTTCATTCAGCTTTTGCTTGGCAATTTGTTTGTTTAAACCTTCAATTTCAGTTGTAAGTTGAGCAATTTGCTGCTGATTTGCACCCTGTTCTCGATTTAATTCATCAATTTTACTTTCAATTTCATCTAATCTTTTTTGCAAACTGCTAATTTCTTCATTAGCATCTTTTCGCAATCGTTCTTGAATATTGTCTAAATCGCCTTCAATTTGAGATATACTTTGCCTTAATTGATTAATTCTAGTTTGTTCTCTATCAACTTCTTCCCAAAAACCTATTGCTTGCTTATCAATTTCATCTACTTGAGCGCTCATCCGAATTGCAGTTTCTTCCACCGCCGAGGAACCTGCTTTATTTAACCAAGTACTCACATTAGTATGAGAATGATTACCCGCGTGTAACTCTGCGCCACAAATACAGCGCTGAGAATTGAGTAAATCACTGACAAATTCCCGCGAAATTCCTGATGTTAACTCGCCGCGCTGCTTCAAATCATTGATAATTCCTCGAAACTGTGCTGTAGTTTCTGACAGTAAAACTGTATAACCCCGCGCAGAGATAACTTTTTTCAGTGCTTCTTTAGTTTTTTTATATTCTTCTTGATTTGTCGCTTTCTGCGATTCTAAATTCTGCCATCTTTCTTGCAATTCCTTAGCAGCGCTCAGTTCTCGCAAACGGTTACTTGTCTCTTTTTTAAAGGTTTGTTGATATTCTAACTCTTCTTTAATTTCCGTTTGGCGTTTGCTAATGCGTTCGCGTTCGCGTTCTATCTTTTCTTGCTGTCGTAATAGCTGTTTAGTTTGGGAATCACCAATAGCTTTTAACTCATTTTCTAGAGTTTTTTTAGCATCTCCCAAATGTCTGATAGAACGGTTAATTACTTCCACACCCAAAAAGATTTTTGTAGCTTCAGCAATTTCAGCTTTTTTATCAGAACGAACAATTTCTTCAATTCGTTCGCCGTCAAAGAAAAAATATTGATGTAAACTAGCGGGTAAAATTTGATTAATTATATCGTCTGGTTGCTGAATTGGTATATTCCATTTGCCATCATCTGCACCAACCCACATGGTTAATTGAGTTTTCCCAGCGTCAAAATCACCTTCGTTTTTGTAACCCCGACAAGCGCGTTTCACTCGATAGCGTTTACCTTCGTGTTCCCAGCCAATCTCTACCCAACATTCTACAGCTTGGCCTTTTTGAGTTTCTGCGATCGCACGCTTATTTACTAACTGTTCTATTGATGCAAACGCTGCACTAAATTTTTCATATAATACCCAAGTAAAGGCATTTAGTAAACTGGTTTTTCCAGAGCCATTATTCCCATGAATAATCGTTGTGTTTTGAACATCTCCACCAGCTAGAAGCATCTCTGGTGTCGTACCATAAAAGGAGCGAAAGTTGCAGAGCTTGATTGAAGTCAGCTTCATCGCACCTCTTCCTTAATAATGTCCAAAATATTATCATTTATATGGCTGTTAATCTTCTTATCTAGTCTGCCTTTTTCCAGCTTCCATACCCGCTCAATAATTCGCCGTACCTCCGGTGGAGCGCTGTTTATTGGCTCTTGCACATCATCGATATTCGCATCTTGTGACATCTTCGGTTTGGAAATATAGATTTTCTATATTTTAACTTTCTCTAGTACTGTCTTTACCTCCGTAAAGCCACTGTTAGCGTTATCTCTAATTTGGCCAAAACTATTTTTTCAAATTTATAATTTTATTTGATAAAAGACTTTATTATTGAATACTATTCTGTTATTATTAATATTAATAATCTAGACCATAATGGAATGTAAGTAAAATTTTTAAAGCTATTTACACTCAATTATGATCTAATTCATAATTTTATTATTTCATACTTAATGCTTGTTTTCTCAAAAATTAAAAATTTTTACAAAAAAATACAACTATATAATTCATCATCAAATATCTAATAAACCATATCGCTTTTGTAAATCAAGTAACTTCATTCTTGCTTCTCCAGCATTATCAGCTAAGTCGGCAAACTCCACAAAGCGCCGTAATTCCTTTTTTAAAAGATTGCGCTCAACTTCTATAGTTTCTCTATCTAAATCTGGTGGTAAAACAATCATGTCAAATATAGTGGTGCGTTCTTTACCTGGATGAGGACGTAAAACTCGCCCCCGTCGCTGAATAAATTGGCGGGGATTACCAGAACTTGATAAAATCACCGCAGTTTGAATTGCTGGAATATCGACACCTTCATCTAAACAACGAATTGCCACCAAACCTTGTAACTCTCCGCTTTCAAATTGATGACGTAATATTTCCCTTTCTTGTAAAGTTGTTTGAGCCGTATAGGTGCTTACTTTGTACCCTAAATCCACTCCCAGAATTTTAGCAACAGCTTTGAGTTGGCGTAGAGATGAACGTTGTCCCGCCTCTTGGGAACCATCACTACAATAAAAAAGTGTGTGGCTAGTTTCGCGGCGAGTAATCATTAAATCCCGCAAAGCATTTAATTTATTTTCCGCTGCCCCAATTAATCTTGCTCTTTGCATCAACAACGGCTTTAAATCTTCATTATCTTCAAATCCCGCTTCGCCATTTTCTTTATCTCGATAAAGAAGCGATCGCCCAATTCTTTTAGTTAGCTTTAAATAAGCAATACTTTCTGCTTCAGTTAACTCTACTAGCACCGGATAATACAAATAATGTACCAAAGCACCTTGAGCGATCGCATCCTTCAAAGTAAACTCTGGCTGGAGAACTGGGCCAAAATAATCAAATAAAGATTGCGTACCAAAATCATCAAAATATCTTTCCGGTGTGGCGGATAAAGCCAGTCTCAACCCAACACTACGCGGCAAACTTTCTTCTAATTTGGGTGCGCCTAAATTATGCGCCTCATCCCCAATAATTAAAGTTTTGGCGGGAAAATATTTGAGTTGAGACTGAAAACCATCTCCAATTAAAGTAGAGTTCGTAGTAATTACGGTGACAAACCGTTGAGAACCAGAACGCAGATTATAAATTTGGGTAGAAAGTTGACTTTGCCAAGTGCGTAAATTCTCAAAAGCTAAAATGGGTTGCAAATTAAATTTTTCACACTCTCGCGCCCATTGGGTGACGAGATGGCGATAGGGACACACCACCAATAAAACTTGTAAATTAATCTGTTGATATAATTCACAAGCGATCGCTAATGCGGTAATCGTTTTACCACTACCAGTAGCCATTTTCAGCGTCCCTCTGCCATTGTTAGTAAACCAGCTAGCGATCGCTTCTCGCTGATATTGGCGCAATTGCAGAGACACAGGCATTCTTGGGCATCCTGGTAATGGTTGCTGAGTGTAATAACTGCCCAAAATTTCCCTTGCAAACGGTAATTTCAACCGGAAAGTGGGCAGTTGCTGCACTGAATTTTTCGTCAGGTACATATTCATTTAGTCATTGGTCATTGGTCATTGGTCATTGGTACTTATCTTTCCCATTCCCTATTCCCTATTCCCCATTCCCTATTACTCAGTTGTAACCTCGCCAAACACCGATGAGAGAACCTTGTACCTGCACTTGTTGAGCCATGACTTCAATAGGATTGTACTTAGAATTTGCTGGTTTTAGGGTAACGCGATCGCCTTGGCGATAAAAACGCTTTAAAGTTGTACCGAAGCCATCAACTCTGGCGGCGACGATGGTGCCATTTTTTAAATGATTTGGTTCTGCTACTGGACGCAGAAATACCACATCGCCATCAGCAATTAAATCTTCAATCATGCTATCGCCAGCTACCCGCAAAGCATAGGTTTGGGGAGGTAATGAGATATTAGAAAAGTCTAGATGATCTACAGCATCAGTAAACGGTTCTATTAAACCACCAGCAGCGATCGTGCCCAAAATTGGTACACCTTGCTTCACAGGATGCAAAATCCGAATCGTTCGCGCTTGTCCTTCAGTCCATTCAATATATCCTTTAGTGCGTAAATGTTCTAAACGACTTTGAATTGGTGCTGGTGACTTCAAGTTCATCGCTTGCATCATTTGCCTAATTGAAGGCGAATGCTGGTGCGTTTTGATGTATTCTGCTAACCATTCGTAAAGTTCTTGTTGAGCTTCTGTTAGACGTTCCATAAATTTGCGGGAAGTAATTATAAATGTCTCTAGAACATTAGTACTACAAAAAACTCCCCATAACAAGAGAAAAGTAAAAATATCAAAGGCAAAAGCAATATTATTTTTTTCTCTTTTGCCTTTTGACAAATAATAATATTACAGGTTACAGGTTAGAGGGTACAGGTTATAAGCAAGAAAACTATACCCTATACCCTGTGCCCTATTCTTTACTCTGCTCCTAAAATACTAGCAAGCAAAGCTTTTTGAGCGTGCAGGCGATTTTCTGCTTGTTCCCAAACTCGTGATTGAGAACCTTCAATAACAGATCCGGTAATTTCTTCACCACGATGGGCTGGTAAGCAGTGTAAAACAATTGCCTCTGGAGCAGCAAGGCTTAATAGTTGCTCCGAAATTTGGTAAGGCTGGAAAATTGGCATCCGGTTATCGGCTTCAGATTCTTGCCCCATACTCGCCCAAACATCAGTGTAAAGTACAGCAGAACCCTTAGCTGCTAATTCTGGATCGTGAGTGACCAGGACTTCCGTTTTGTTATTAGCGATCGCTCTTGCTTGTTCTACAATCTGAGAATCTGGCTCATATCCGCTAGGAGTGGCAATTCTGACATTCATCCCCACCAAAGCACAGCCCAACATCAGAGAATTAGCCATATTATTCCCATCGCCCACGTAGGTTAAAGTTAACCCAGCAAGGGTGTTAAAGGTTTCCTGAATCGTCAATAAATCCGCTAATACCTGACAAGGATGTTCTGTATCAGTAAGCGCATTAATCACCGGAATCTTGGCATAGTGAGCAAAAGTTTCTAAATCTTGCTGCGCAAAAGTACGAATTGCCAAAATATCCAGATATCGATCTAACACCCGCGCTGTATCCTGTAAAGGTTCCCCGCGACTAACTTGAGTGACATTAGGATTGAGATCGATTACCTGTCCACCAAGTTGGTACATCGCCACAGTAAAACTTACGCGCGTGCGAGTTGAAGCTTTGGAGAACAACAACCCCAAAACTTTATTACACTGTAACTTCAACTGGTGTGATTTAAGTTGAGTTGCCAATTGCAGGAGTTCTTGAAGTTCCGTGGAACTGATGTCCGCTAGACTTAATAAATCTCGTCCGAGCAATGCTGCCATGCTTGTAATCTGTAAAAAATAATTATATATTTCTGTTCCTTTATTCAGCCGTGCCAAGAAAATACAGTTTTAGAACCGATCGGGTATTTTTGGGTTCAGCCCAGGATTTGAGTTAGCTTTCGCTATAAATTTGCTATAAATATTAATTTATCAACTCGATCGGTGATTCAGAATGGCAACGCCAGAACAACCATTTCAACCGACAAAAGCATCGATATTGCTAAAATTTCTGGTCTTTTAGCCTAATTTAGGATGAAGCAGATATTTTTTAGAATTTACAACTAGACAAATAAATGGATTATGGTACAATAATAAATCGTGGTTGCTAATGTAAGAGCGATACCTACGGTGGGCTACGCCTACGTCAGACTTGCCAGCATAGCACAGTGGTAGTGCATCCGACTTGTAATCGGAAGGTCGCGAGTTCAAATCCCGCTGCTGGCTTTTGTAAATTCGCAAATTAATGTTTTGGGGCTGTTTTTTGGCTCAATTGAATTCTGCGAAAATTTCGCAGAAAATTAGTGTGGCCGAATTGTTTGGAATATAAGTATTAACATAATAACCCAAGTGGCGGCTTATAAAATTATGGAGGCTGCGTAATCGGTGATTTGGATAAATGCACATAAAAAATTTACGGTTGCGTTAGAATGCAACCGTAATTGGGAGTGAACTATAAAAGTAGAAAAATTAACTGATGAGATAAATGCTTGTTGGAGAGTAAATGCAAAAATCAATGCTTGCGTTTGAGTAAAAACCCTTCTTAGGTACAAGCATGAATTGATTGCGATCGCTCGATACTGATATTAATTAAGTGGACGCAGAAGTGTAATTTTACCCATGCCCGTCTCTTGACTGAGTTGCGCCACGTAAAGATTTCCATTCGTGGGATTCTCAATCAAATCCAATGGACTTGGATTAAAACCAGTGAAACCAGTAATACCCGTTTGGGAACTTACAATATCCAAGTTTGCGCCACCTGGGGTTAGCACAATGATGTCTTTCCCTGAACTGAAGCGTGTCACCAGCAGTTTGCCTTGCAGCTGACCACCTAAAACATGACTACGATATTCAATAATACCATTAGGTGAAATATGCTCTCCGAAATCGAAGGCAATACCCTTCCAATTCCGGTCAGGTAGAGTACCAACGGGATATTCATCGATCTGAACTGGATCTGTACCAGCTGTGGGATTTCCTCCATTCAACACCCACTCACAACGCTTCGGATTGGGATGACCGTAATAACCATTTTTAACAACCCGAAACAAAAAGTCTCGCTGTGTGCCTAGACTGTTAAGAGCAGGCACAGATGGACTAGTATATGCCCCATTAGTAGCCTTATCAATCCGGTTGTGGCAGGCAAGAGGTAGGGGGATAGGTGTATTTGGCGTATTGCCACCAGCCGCCGAACCATTCGTTGGCACATACAACTGACCATTGCTATGCCAAACCAGATCGTAGGCATTACGTATACCACTAGCAAAGATAGTTACAGGCGCTCCCGGTTTAAAAGGGTTATAAGTACCTCCATCCTCCGTCTTAACGCTTAAAGGAGGTGAGGTAATTTTGGACAGGTCTACTCGTAATACAGCAGCAGTTAACAACTGCTCAGGACGATTACTCCAGGCAGTGTTTGGTGCGCCAGTACTACTATTACTACCCTGCAACACATAGAGCGCATTTGGCTCATTGGGCTTAAATTCAATGCTATTGGTTAGATGATCCCGGCTCGATCGCGGTAAATCAACTACATAGTCTTTTACTGTCTCTAGATTGGTGCCGCTTAAACGAGTAATTTTACCACTCCACTCTGGCGCATCAACAGTTGCATTCCAGTAGTAGTTATTTGTTACCCAGAGAATTAGGTTGCTGGCATTTGTTGATGAGGGATCGAAGTGCATCCCAACGATCGTTCGATTACCACCATTTGCAGTCTGCAATGAGGAAATCGTTTGTGGCGTACCCACAGTACCATCAGCATTGATCGGGAAACGCAAAATCTCACCTAATAAGGTAGCAGCATAGAGTTTATTGTCAGGCCCAATCAATACTGTGGTGTAAGGCTTGATAGGTACATTCGCTAGTGAGATTTGCTCGAAAGTAATCTTGCTTACTGGTTTCACAAAGGAGCCTGTTGTGAAACTGATGCTATAGGGTAAGAATGCAGCACCATTGCTATCTTTAACCCCGTCACTGATTTGTAACAAATATTTGGTATTGTTCTTGAGACGATTTATCGGAGACACCACAATCACATCTCCACCACCGGAAGTGTTGTAATTGGCATTGACTTGTGTATTAGTAGTGCTATCGATCAGCTTGATGGTTGAGGCGGAAATAGTATTAACCGCAATCCCACTGTTAGGGAGATTTAGGTCTGCTGTAATCGAGATATCTGGCGACACGTTTGTTTGACCATCATTGGGATTGGTCGTTCTGATCGAGGGACGATTACCTGGTGCGATCGCAATATAATTGAGCTTGGTATTCCTACCACCTTTAGCATCAATTGTCAGCTTACCATCGGCAACATTAACTATCCGGGTAATTGCGGCAAACTTTTTGGTTGCCGTTGGTACAAAGCCAGAAATAGCAGCCGTCCCTTCTATATTGATTTGGTGCTTACTATTTACACTATTAATAGCATCACCGACGCTAACAGTCACATTGTACGAACCATTAGATAGGGCATATTCCCAAGCAGCAGGTATTGTGACTCCTGGCCCCGAACTGTTAGGAGGATATTGCAGATGAATCAGTCTATTTAGCCGCCGATCGATGCTACTTTGGTTGCGATCGCGTGTATTGAGTTGGATATCAAGGGGAGTGGGTGTACTATTGCCTAAGCTATCTTCACGCACCCAACCAAAACCTCTAGTATCATTGTAGGCTTGACCGATATCTTTAATATACCCAGATGGTACAGGAGCATTATTTGGTTGAAAAGCAATCCCTTGAACAATTGCTAATACCAATATTTTGGGTTTGATCTTGTAAATCATAGTATGCCTTGCCGTTGTGTTCGTAGTTGATAGGTGAGTAGTCCATTAATATTGGCCAAGTATCTGCAATGATTATTCTTGGCAATCCTTCACTAGCTATAAACGAACGTAATGACCGCAAGTCTTAGGGAACTCATTTCTCCCGAATGTATAAAAAGTATTTAATAAATACTTTTTATACATCAACACTTAACTTGTTTTTCAGAGAATTATAAGGGAACTTTCTAATGCCTCAACTTGGCAAAGTATGATTACGTAAAAAGCAATAAATCTTCAAAATTATTACCGTAAACCAACCTTGATATCATGTCCGCCTAATTAGTTACAATTCCCGCATTTATGCAAAAATCAGCAAACCCTTTTTCCCCCTACCCCTGCCGTCTTAATGATAAGTCTTTAACCAGATACGATATGAATTGCTGCTGGCAGAGTTCATTTCTATCTGTGCTGTTAATACAAAACTAATATCAGGCTAGTTAATGTTTTTAATATCTATAGTTTGGGGAGCCAGCAAGGGCGATAGTGCAGCGTAAAGTCTTCTTTTCTCCCAAAAGGAGACGCTAGGCGTAGCTTGCTTCTCTGTAAGGGTACGCCAGCACAGCAACTCTTAAAGATGCTACCGCGAAATCTGGGGTTTTCCGACAATCAAGCAAGTGGCCTTTGAAAAACAAAACCCAAGATTTTATCCATATTTATGTTGTGTTTAACAATAGTGAAACCCAATATGAACATGGAGATATTTGATTATTAAGTAATTAGCCGAACATGATATAACTTTGACAGTAAATCAGAAAAAAATTTTCAATATGTATACTTACCTTTGTAATAAGATGATATTCTAATTCACTCATCTATCTGAAGGTGGATTATGCAGAGATTAACTCAATTACTAAGCAAATCAGCTTTATTTATCAGTGCGCAACTGGGTGGGCTAGTAATTTACGATGTCTACGACGGGCTACGCCTACGTATAACGATCACATAATATTTAACGGGTCTACATCAATAGTTAAACTTACAGATGAAAGACAAAGCGATCGCACTTCTTCCCAATCTGGTAATCGCGGTAAGGCATCGGGGGCAAATTTAATTAATATCTGCCAGCGATAACGATTAGCTACTCGTAAAATACTCGCTGGTGCAGGGCCCAATATCTCGAATTCTTCTTCTGTACTCAAAGCTGTAGCAATAACTTGCGCTGTATTTTGCACTTGAATCGGGTCGAGACTACTTAAACGCAACAAAATTAACCGCCCGTATGGAGGATAATTAAGTGCTTGGCGTTGTTCCAATTCAGCTTGAGAGAAAGATTGATAATCGTGCGATCGCACTGCTGCAATTACCTGATGCTCTGTAGTATAAGTCTGCACAATCACTCTACCGGGATCTTCACCTCTACCAGCACGTCCAGCGACTTGAGTCAAGGTTTGAAACGCTCGTTCGCTGGCGCGATAATCTGATAAATTTAGTAATCCATCGGCGGCGACAACACCCACAAGTGTCACCTGTGGTAAATCCAAACCTTTAGTAAGCATTTGCGTACCGACTAATAAATCTGCTTCGCCGTTGGCAAACCGAGTCAGTAAAGTACGATGGGAGCCTTTATTACGGGTGGTATCGCTATCAAAACGAATCAAGCGCAACTCTGGGAACTGCCTTGCTAGTTCCTGCGTTACTCGTTGAGTACCGCTACCGAAAAATTTCAGATAAGGGGAACTACAATCAGGGCAAAATTTGGGGTGCGATCGCGCATAGTTACAATAATGACACCGCAATAATTCCGGCGCTTTTTCTTCGGTGTGGTGATACGCCAGCGACACATCACAGTGCGGACATTCCAACACATATCCACAACTGCGGCAAGAGACAAAAGTACTGTGTCCCCGGCGATGGATAAATAAAATTCCCTGTTGTTTTCTTTCTTGCAACTCTTCTAAAGCTGCTTGCAGCGATCTACTAAATATAGAACGATTTCCCTGCTGCAACTCTAGCCGCATATCGACAATTTCCACCGGCGGTAAAGGGCGGGAGTTGATGCGCTCAGGCAAACTTAAGTAATGAGTGCTGAAATGAGTGCTGAGTGCTGAGTGCTGAGTGCTGAGTGAGGAGTTAGGAGTTGGGAGTGAGGAGTCAGGAGTCAGGAGTGAGGAGTGAGGAGTTAGGAATTCTTCCCCTGCTCCCCTGCTCCTCTGCTCCCCTGCTCCTCTGCTCCCCTGTCTGCTCACGCTTACCCAAGTTTCCAACGAAGGCGTAGCGGAACCCAACACCAAGGGGCAATTTTCTAATTCGGCTCGCCACTGGGCAACGGTGCGGGCGTGGTAGGTGGGTATGGGGGAATCTTGTTTAAAGCTGCTATCGTGTTCTTCATCTAAAATAATTAAACCCAAGTTGGGCAAAGGGGCGAAAACAGCGCTACGAGTACCAATGATAACTTGGGGTTCTCCTGCGAGCATTTGTCGCCAAGTGTCGTAACGCTCACCATCTGAAAGGGCGCTGTGATAAACGCTGACTTTATTACCAAAACGAGCGCGAAAACGATCGGTTAGCTGGGGTGTAAGTCCAATTTCTGGGACTAAAACCAGGGCAGATTTACCTTGATTGAGGAGAGGTGCGATCGCTTGCAAATATACTTCGGTTTTTCCCGAACCTGTCACCCCATGCAATAAAACTTGAGCAAATCCATTTAATGTCTGGATTGTCGCTAAGGCGCTAGCTTGAGCAGTAGTTAAAGATTTAGCACCATCGCCTACTAAAGTTGGGCCTTGTTCGGTTCGCAATACTTCCCGTTCTTCGATGACGATGTAACCTTTTTCTTCTAGCCCTTTCAGGGTAGGAGTAGTTGTTTTACAAATCTGTAAGAACTCATTTAACCATAACTCACCACCACGCCGTCGCAGCACTTCTAAAATCTCTCGTTGGCGAGTAGTTAACTCTTGGTCAATTGTACCTGTAAGCGTAACTGCTTTTTGCAACTTGGGTCGAGTTAGTCGTGGTGGTTCTAAGTAGCTTTCTACTAAACCAAATCGCAATAATTCCCGAATTCCCCGATAAGCAGATTTGACTTTTTGTTGCAGGTAAATAAAACTGTAGTCCCCCGTCGGCTGCCCTTGCAAAAGTTCCCAAACTTGCCGCGCAGTTGGAGTCAAAAAAGCCAAAGCATCGGCAGATGCCAGTAAATAACTACTCCCCCCTACCCCCTGCCCCCTGCTCCCTGCTCCCTGCTCCCTGACCCCTGCCCCCTGCCCCCCTGCCCCTCTGCCTCTTACAAGGCGGATACGACGCTGCGATATCGCCCCAGTAATCCTGGCGGCAGAGCAACCCGGATTACTTGAATCAGGGGCGTATAGTAATATGCAGCAACTCGGTTGAGTAATTCCCAGTAAGCACTTGGGAAAAATCCAACGCTGACTATATCTTCTACTTCCCGGATTTTTTCTAGTGGTAAATCGATATTGGGTTGTGCCAGTAATCGAATCGCGATCGCTCCTAATTGTTGCGCCCCAAATGGCACGCTCAAAATATCCCCTGGTTTTATTTCTAACTGGGCTGGCAATCGATAAGTAAATAGTCCTGTACTTCCTGGACAGTTTACCAATACTTCAACCCACCGATTAACAGTTTCACCTGGCTTATATGATTCACTTGGTTCACTCACCACTAAAGGAGATAAATTTATGTCATTAATATACATAGTTGCTGATTTTATAATTAAATATTTTCTTCACATAGCTGGTCAAAATCAACCTAGCTAACTAAACTTTAGTTTTTCGCTTTCTTAAATTTAAATGGTATTTCTCAATACTGTTATCCTTCATAATACTTGATAATTTGCCTCTTATGTAATCTACTAGACAAATTCGTATCAACTATATATGCAATAAATATTTGGTGCCCACTATACAAATAAAAGCATGTCGGCTATTGCTGCAACAGTTACTCTATCTACTAAATATGGAGTAGCCTTTTTCCGCCTATCGGTAGATATTCAACCCTTTCTGTATATGAGATGCTTTTATACAAAGTAATATCGGATCAAAATTAAGCTCTTAATCTTGTAATTTCGATCGTGTAGGTAACTGCAAATTAAATCAAGAATGCGCAAAGCCATTAATAGGTCTTCCTTTTATACAGCAGTGGACTCCAGCGCCGAAAATATTATAAATATTTAGAAAAATATATGAAAGTTTAAGGAATTTGGATGATTAGCTGGAATTTTTATATTTGTTAAGGTTGAGAAAGTTTGAGGGGGTTTGACATATTTGATAATTCAGAAAAAAATGAAGAATATATCTGTTGGGAATCTAAAAAAAAGCTTTATTGGGTGCTAAGGTCAGTTTCGTTATAGGTTGTATCTAACTGTAACCTATAAGATACTAGGTAGATGCCTATTTTTATTTCTGTAGACAAATTCGCATCAGCCTATATTTCGCTATTTTTTACGGGTGCATCGTCCATTAGGGAAAACTACCAAGCCTCAAACGAGTAGGTGTAAATGAATTATGTACCAAACAAAGCAACAATCCCTAAAGGAAAATATGAATATTGTTGAATTGGGAAAAATGGAAATACTGGAGAATGCTGCTGATATCGAAGAACCATCACTCGATAGTTTAAATGCAGTGGCAGAAGAATCTCCAATTGTAGTAGAAAATCTGGAATCGGACGAACGCGATGGAGATGACATGGCGGCGGCTCGTCCTTCAGGATACAACAAAACCGAACATGATGATGCTGTTGGCGCATTTTTTAAAGAAATGGCGCGTTATCCACTCTTAAAAGCTGATGAAGAAGTCGAGTTAGCGCGGCGAGTCAGGTTTATAGAGGAATTTAGAGAAATACAAGCGGCTTTAGAGTTAAAACTGGAACATGAAGCTAGCAAATTAGAAGTGGCTTCCGAGTTAGGGATGACAGAAAAGCAACTAGAAAATCGCTTGTATCAAGGGAGAGTCGCCAAACGCAAAATGATTCGCTCGAACTTGAGATTGGTAGTGTCTATCGCCAAGCGATATTTAAATCGGGGAGTGCCTTTTCTAGATTTAATTCAAGAAGGAGCAATGGGTTTAAATCGCGCTACAGAAAAATTCGATCCCGATAAAGGATATAAGTTTTCTACTTACGCCTATTGGTGGATTAGACAAGCAATTACCAGAGCAATAGCTAACGATGCGCGGACAATTCGGCTACCGATTCATATTGTTGAAAAGCTTAACAAGCTAAAAAAAGCTCAACGAGAACTCAAACAAAAACTCTGTCGTAATCCTACCGAAGGTGAAATGGCAGAATATTTGGAGATTAGCGTGCAACAACTACGTCAGCTACAACAGCTACGACGACAAGCACTTTCTCTCAACCACCGCGTCGGTAAAGAAGAAGACACGGAATTGATGGATTTGTTAGAAGATGAAGATAACTTGTCTCCTGAAGCAAAAATGAATGAAAACATGATGCGTCAGGAGATTTGGGATGTTTTGGGTGATGTGTTAACTCCACGAGAGAAAGATGTGATTTCTCTGCGTTATGGTTTGACAACCAGCGAACCATGTACTTTAGAAGAAGTTGGCAATATGTTCAATCTTTCTCGCGAGCGAGTGCGTCAAATTCAAAGCAAAGCCATGCGGAAATTGCGCCGTCCTCACATAGCTAAACGCTTAAAAGGTTGGTTGATTTAATTTCATTGCTCAAGATAGAGATGCAATCTGGAACTTAATTAGCTTTGCAATTCGCAAAAATCGGGCGTTTTATAGCGTTTTTCGGCTCTTATTTAGTTAATACTCAAAAAAAATTCCCCAGTTGCCTATAGACTATAGACTATAAACTATGGACTATAGACGAATGACTTCGGATAGCAATTTGATTGTGCGTTTTGCCCAAGCAGCCGATTGCAGCGTATTGTTTAAATTAATTGAGGGACTTGCAAAATATGAAAAATTATCTCACGCTGTTACTGGCAATGCTCTAGCACTTCAAGAGCATTTATTTGGTTCGCAAAGGTATATAGAGGCAATATTAGCGGAATCTGCGGGTCAAGCTGTTGGTTTTGCGCTGTTTTTTCATAATTATTCAACATTTCTGACTAAGCCGGGAATTTATCTGGAAGATTTATTTGTTTTACCAGAATATCGTAGGCAAGGTATTGGTAAGGCTCTGTTGACTAAAGTGGCTCAGATAGCCGTAGAACGTGATTGTGGGCGATTAGAGTGGAGTGTCTTAGATTGGAACGAGTCAGCCCAAGCATTTTACCGTAGTATGGGAGCCTCTATATTAGATGATTGGCGAATTTGTCGTGTTACAGAAGATGCGCTTACTCAGTTAGGGTCTGTTAAATTTTTATCAGGGAAAACGCACCTTATTTCCTAATAAAAACTAATAATATATAACGTGAGTTCGATGAACCTCTCCCGGACAACCTCCCTCTCCCACGGGTCAAGGGAGGAGCAACAAGAAATTAGGTTTTTGGCTCCCCTCTCCGTGTCAAAGCTACCGTGTATACACAACTCCTAAAAACCTAGCTTGATAAGACTTTCCTCGTTCCCAGTCTTCGACTGGGAATGCATTCATTGAGTCTCTGACTCAATATTATGACTGGAGGCAGAGCCTCAACGAGGAGCATTCCCATGCAGAGCATGAGAACGAGACAAACGAAATTAGAGTTTTGGCTCTGCTTTTTGTGTCAAAGAGGGGTTGGGGGAGAGGTCAAAAAAGGGCTTGTCGAACTCACGTTAATCATAGAACTTTTCACTTTATTGAATTTAACGGTATATAGACGGAAAACTCTGCTCCTTTTCCTAGCTCCGAGATTACACTTAGTCTTCCTCCATGTTTTTCTACAATAGAGTAGCTAATCGATAATCCTAAGCCTGTTCCTGTGCCAATAGGCTTTGTTGTGAAAAATGGGTCAAATAAATGCTGTTTCACCTTTTCAGACATACCAGACCCATTATCTGCAATTTGAATGGTTATTGTATCAGCCTCAGTCATTTTGGTACGAATTTCGATGCTGGGAATTTTTGTTTGTGTATGTTCAGTTGTGAATAATGAATCTAATGCATCAATAGCATTGCTAAGAATATTCATAAATACTTGATTGATCTGACTAGCGTAGCAATTTACTTCAGGCAGTTGGGCATATTCCTTAATCACATTAATTGCAGGGCGGTATGTTTTCTCTTCTAGACGGTGCTGTAAAATTAACAAGGTGCTATCAATACCTTCATGAAGATTGACAGTTTTCATTTCAGCCTCATCCAGGCGCGAGAAATTGCGGAGAGAAAGAACAATCTGGCGGATGCGATCTGCTCCTATTTTCATTGATTGCAGTAATTTTTGAAGGTCAGATTTGAGGAAGCTTAAATCTACGGCCTCTAGTTCTTCTTGAATCTCAGCAAATGGTTGAGGATAGTAGTGTTGATACAGATCGATTAAATGCAGCAAATTTTGACAATATTCATTGGTATAGGTGACGTTGCCATAAATAAAGTTAATCGGGTTGTTAATTTCATGGGCGATACCTGCCACCATTTGCCCCAATGAAGACATTTTTTCAGTTTGAATTAGTTGGCTTTGGGTGTGTTGCAGTTGTTCTAAAGTTTCCGAGAGATGCTGATTTTTATCATTCAACTCAAAAGTTCTCTGCTCTACCTTTTGCTCCAAGGTATGGCTGTAATCCTCTAGTTGGGCTTTTGCTACAGCGAGATTGTTATACAACATGGCATTTTGCAGCGAGATAGCAGCTTGTGCTGTAAGCAGCCGCAAAACCTCAAGACGGTTTTGGGTAAAGGCTCCAGTCGTCAAACTGTTTTCTAGATATAGGATGCCAACGATCTGGCCGCGATTGTGAATAGGCGTACATAGCAAGCTTTTAGGTTGCCATTGAATAATGTAGGGATCGTTGGCAAAAGTGGTTTCTTTGCGGGCATCATCTAGCACTAAAGTTTCGGAAGTACGCGATACATAGTTCACCACCGTTTTAGGAATATCCTGACTGGCTGAAAGAGGCAATGAGCGCAGATTTCCCCCAAGGCTTTCATACAAAGGCATACGCTCCTCTTCGACGATCGCTTTGCTGTTTCTCTGAGCTGCAACCACCCAATTATCCTCTTGAAGCAGCAAGAGTACTGATTTTTCAGCTCCGGCGTTTTCGCTTACAACCTGCATCAAGGTTGTCAACAGCTTTTCTAACTCAATTTCTCCAGCCAGTGCATGAGAGGCTTTGATCGCCGTTACTAAATCTAAGGCTTCAGTCCCACTAGTACTAGTGTGTGTGAATCCGATTGTAGTGGTGAGGCTAAAGTCTGTAGAAGCATTTTCCTCCTCCTGAAAACTCGTCGAAGCCAAGAATTGAGGATATTGGCTCTCCAACTGTTTAACTTTGGCTACAGCTCCCCATTTTAGGTAACTGTAATAGGCATTCATCAAGTAAATTTGAGCGATACCTTCCGTGGACTTTCCTGGGGAACGGTACGCGTAGCTTGCTTCTACAAAGTGGTACGCCAATGCTTCTTTGTGCCATTCCAAGTAAAATCGGGCAGCCAATTCATTGGCGAGGGCAACTTCTTGAATGTATCCATTGACTTTTGCCCCTGCGATCGCGCGATCGTAAAGATCCACAGCCTGCGCCATCAGTCCCAACACTCGGCATTCTTCGGCTTTTACTAGTTCAAATTTGTGCAAATAATTCATGGGTGCGTGGTGCGCCCATGTCTTCATTTTTTCCTGGTTTTCTGTCACCCGCTCCAGTAAAATTTCTCGGCGAGCGGCCGTAGCTGTAGAATATTCTGCCAGAGCCGTTAGTGAATCATAAAAATAAAATATCGGCACAGTAGCATAGCCCGTGCCTGCAACTAGATAAACTCTAGCTTGAGTGGCTGTCTCCACTGCTTGCGAGATGTTTTCAAACAAATAACAGAGAATTAACTTGTGCAGCCAGAAGTAGTGAGGCCCCATCAAGTCATTGGCATTATGCATTTGAGTCAAAAATTTTGCTTCATCAAGTACCTCACCTGTTAAAATACAGGGATTTTCAGCCTTGCCGAGCAAATTCAAAACTGTTTGCCAGAAGACACGGCAGTAGTTGAGAATCATATCTTGCCTAAAATTTTCTAAAGCATGACAGTAAGCCTGGATGTCTTCTTCTAACGATTTCAGTTCTCGTCCCAAAAAATAAGAATACTGACAGATGTCTTTCGTAGTGAAGGCAACGTAATATACATTTCTAGTTTCCAGAGCAATTTTGTAACCTTCCAGTATCAGCTGTAAGGATTTTTGTAGTGGAGACTTCAAATAGGTGATAAAAGCACCCGTAACATAAAACACATTAGGTTTAATGTCGCTAATATTAAATTTGTCAGCTAGTGCCAAAGCCAGGTTGCCAAAAAGATAGGCTTTTTCAATATCTTGGAGAATTCCGTTTAACAGAATGCCATAGGCGGCATAACATAAGGGAGAAAATGGAGCATTGCCATACTGAATTGATGCTTTGACTTGTGACAGGATGACTAAAGGAAACAGATTTGGTTCGGCAGTGTAAACGGCTGGAGCAACGTTTGCCACAATTCGGTTAACAGCCAGCTTGTCTTTTGCCGTCATCAGGGGTAAATCAACCAAGGAAGCAATATCACGCCCGTTAATTAAGGCAGCAGTTTCCTGAAGGTCTTGCTGAATATCTTCGGGGGTGGATGTTTCGGGAAAAACCACGCCGAACAGACTCATTCCCTGGCGAGCGATCGCGATCGCGCCCAGTACATTATTTTGAGTTGTATACGCCTGGATTTTGGTTTCGTAAATGCTGATTTGATCTAGTGGAGTTTTGGCTTGCTGCATTACTGTTTGAGCCAATTGCTCCATCTGTTCATGAGCACCACAAAGGTAAGCTGCTTCGGCAGCTGATTCGTGCAGTGCTAGAGCTAATTCATACTGAGTGTGCCAACAGTCGGATCTTAATAAACGAATCCCGGTAGTTAAATACTCAATTGCTACCTGATATGATGTAGCAGATTTAGCTTTTTTTCCTGCCAATAGGTTAAGTTGTGTCAGTCGATCGCGATCGGACTGAGATCCAATCAGTTCTCTGCCAAGATTCAATTGGTTAACAATTTCAAAAATCAGCAATTCTTGCTCAGTTTCCGGGGTATTACTTAACAGCAATTGACCAATCTTCAGGTGAGTTGCTGGTTTTTGATTGGCCGGAATTAGTGAATAAGCAGCTTGTTGAACGCGATCGTGGAGAAATTTGTAGGTAATAGTTATCGATCCGCGATCGTTTGTCAAATCATCTATAACAACAGACTCATCCTGAAAGAATGTATATCCTTCAGCATTGGGCAAAATTAATCCATCCTTGAGAGCTGGCCACAAATCTGCTGCGGTTTGGGCTGGAGATTTTTCATAGACAACCGATAGGGTTTCTAAATCAAACTGATTGCCAATACAGGCAGCCAGTTTGAGAACATCCTGAGTCTGCGATCGCAATTTTTGGAGTTGCAGCACTACAAACTCCACAATATCTTCTGTAAAAGAAAGCGCCCGGATTTGAGCAAGATTGCACTGCCAATCGCCTGTTTTGCTGGCAAAGGCGATCAGTCCATCTTCATGCAGCGATTTGAGAAACTGGTTAGTGAAAAATGGATTACCTTTGGTCTTTTGATACACCAAATTGGCGATCGCAATTGCTTGTTCTGCTGTATATTTCAGCGTATCTGCAATCAGTTGATTTAGGTCGGCTTCGGTAAGGGCAGAAAGGACAATACTGCTAATTGTAATCGCCTCTTGACGCATCTCCTCAATGGTCAACATCAAGGGATGTGCAGAAGAAACCTCATTATCTCGATATGCTCCAATCACTAGCAAATAAGAGTTATTGGCTTCACTCATCAACAGATGCATCAGTTTTAAAGAAGCCAAATCTGCCCACTGTAAATCATCGAGGAAAATGACCAGGGGATGTTCTTGGGTTGTAAATACTTGAATGAATTTCTGAAATAGCAAATTGAAGCGGCTTTGGACAGCAGTACCCGATAATTCTGGGACAGAGGGCTGCTTGCCAATGATTCGTTCGAGTTCTGGAATCACCTCAATAATCACTTGACCACTTTCACCCAATGTAGATAAAATTTGGGTCTTCCACTGGTCAATTTGAGCATCACTCTCTGTCAGCAGTTGTGCTATTAAGTCCCGGAATGCTTGCACCAAAGCAAAAAAGGGAATATTACGATTAAATTGATCGAATTTGCCTTTGATAAAGTATCCGCGCTGACGGGCGATCGGTTTGTGAACTTCGTTGACAATTGCCGTTTTCCCAATACCAGAGGAACCTGCCACCAGGATGATTTCAGAAGTTCCCTGGCGCACCCGTTCAAAGGTTGCTAGTAGCATTGCCACTTCTGCTTCCCGGCCATAGAGTTTTTCGGGAATTGTAAAGCGATCGCAAACGTCCCTATGCCCTAGCTGAAACGGGATAATACTTCCACTCTCCTGCAATTGTTCCAAACAAATTTGCAGATCGTGTTTTAGCCCTAATGCATTCTGATAGCGGTCTTCAGCATTCTTCGCCATCAGTTTCATAACGATATCACAGAGAATTTGGGGAATCCCTTCTCTATTCCCTAAAAGTGGTGGTTGTTTCGCTATGTGACAATGCACCAATTCCATCAAATCATCGGATTGAAATGGTAATCGCCCAGTTAATAGTTCATAGAAAGTGACTCCCAGAGAATAGAAGTCAGTGCGGTAATCAATTCCCCGATTCATTCGCCCGGTTTGTTCGGGGGAGATATAGGCGAGGGTTCCTTCTAAAACAGTCGGGCTGGTTGAAAGTTGGTTAACTCTTGGTAGCAGTGAAGCAATGCTAAAGTCAATGAGTTTGACCTCCTTTGTGGTCGGATTTATCAGGATATTGGCGGGTTTGATATCCTTGTGGATAACTTGGTGATGGTAAAGATCGGCCAGAATATCAGCAAGTGCGATCGCAATCTGTAAAAACTCGCTCAAAAACTCAGGATAAAAACGTGAGATATTTTCTTCATTTGCGACATTTCTGAATCCCTGTCTCCAAGAGGCAGCATACTCCTTCAAAGAAATTCCGCCAAAGTCTTCTAAGATCAGGGCGGGTCGATTATGACAATTTTCCAGGCTATAGATCCGAACAACCCCAGGAACATTTAAGATTTTCGTAATTGTGTACTGATTCTTGAATTGAGCCAACTCAATCAGACTGGGATAAGAACTTGTAAGAAGTTTGATCGCAACAGCAGTTCGATCGCTCTCTCGCAAAGCTCGGTAAACCAGAGTGCGACTGCTGGTGTAAATTCTCTCACCAATTCGATAGCCGGGAATATCGACTCGATTCTCTAGCATAAAAGTTGCTATTGGATAACCTAAGTTTATTTTTCCCTGATTAACTCGAATTATCACAATTCATTAGTAAAAATTGAGAAACCCGATCGAGCTAAATTAACCGACGATACTTGAATCTATCCCATTAATCTCAGAGGATGTTTGAAAAGTATTTTTGGTAACTTCTAAGCCTCAGAAACTTAACCTCCCTACTCTATTCTCTACAAGTAAATGGGGGTTTAAAAGCGTCTCTTTGCTTGTCTGACGACAGGCTGACGCCAATGGGGAAAGGAATGGAAGCGGGATTTATGGCATATTTTACGACTTTTTAAACATCCCCTTAGGCATCTGCCTGAAAAATAAATTTGGGTTCTTGCAGTAGTTTTATGGTAATCAGTAGAGGTTACTAAATTTCCATAATTATAATTTAGCGATCTAGGACTCCTATTTGAGAAAGTCAGTACGATCTATGCCTTCTTTACTATTCCCTGTTCGCTGCCCACGCAAGTAAATTCAGTAATAAAACTGGATTACTATATCAATACGTAAAATATAAGTTGTTAAAAATTTAATTATTATAAAATATACTTAAATAACTCCAGGTTTATAATCTTTAGTATCGCATGGTGAAATTTTAAAAACACTTCCTGCAAACTATTGTAAGTGGCAGGTGATTAGGGATATCTTAATCATGGAGCGGGGAATCAACACAGAATTCTTCATAATGAAATTGCAGACGTAATTAAAAATTTTTATTAAGCAAAAGTTAAAAAATTTTTGGGCGAAGTTTGACAGCTTGTCATTTGACTATGGCAGCCGCTCAACTCACAATTATGGAGGATATTGCACCGAATAAGCCGTTATTGCAGAGAGAACACGAAATGAAAAAAATGATTACAGTCATACTGTTAGGCATAGCAATCTTCACATTTGCCTTCAGTAATCCAGCATTGGCAGCAGATACTGCTAGTGGAGCTAAAGTATTTAGTGCCAATTGTGCCTCATGTCACGCAGGAGGAAAGAATTTGGTTCAAGCTGACAAAAACCTGAAGAAGGAGGCTTTGCAAAAGAATGGTTTGTACTCAGCAGAGGCGATTATCTCCCAGGTTACAAAAGGTAAAAATGCCATGCCCGCTTTCGGCAAACGTTTGAAGTCTAACCAAATTGAAGATGTAGCGGCTTATGTGCTTTCACAAGCAGATAATGGTTGGAAGTAGACTAAAATCTAACTTCAAAAATTAGCAATTAGCGGGGCTTTCTGTCCCGCTAATCTTAGAGTTGCCGCAATTATCAAACAGGATGGATATACCAATTTAGGATTTTGGATTAATAGTCTTTATAAAAAGACTGTTCCAAAAATATCAAATAATACTACCTATCCTCATTTGGTATTATGAGTAATTTCTGGCGATTATTTTTCAGTATAATTGTTGCTTTTCCTCTCACTTTTTTGACTTTACCTGCACATTCTTCACCCATTTTAATTACCCAAATTACAGCGGGTGATTTCTTAGAGTTGGGTGTAGATAAGATGCGGCACGGTGATTACCAGGAAGCAATAGAGAATTTCAACCAGGCGATTGAACTTAAGAAAGATTTGGCTGTAGCTTATAGCGATCGCTGTCTTGCTCATCTCCAACTACAAGATTACCATCAAGCGATCGCAGATTGTACTCAAGCGATAAATTTTGCACCGGATAACTTTGAGGCTTATCTGAACCGGGGAGTAGCACACTACAGACAAGGAGATTATGCTGCTGCCATTGTCGATCATAACCGAGCCGTTACACTTAAACCCTCCGATTTTCGAGCCTATTACAACCGAGGGCTAGCCCGTGCTGGGGATGGGAAAGACTCGGAGGCAATTCTTGACTTTAATTTAGCCCTAACTCAAATTCCTCGAATCAGCAGCTTACTGCTTGCAGATATCTATAATGACCGAGGTTTAGCGCATTTTGTCTTGCAAGATATCCAAGCTGCGATGCTCGACTTTAATCTAGCAATTCGCCTCAATGCTAACGATTATAGAGCTTACTTTAACCGAGGTTGTGCTTGCGGACGAAACGGAGATGACTTTGGTGCAGTGCGTGATTTTTCTCAAGTCATCAGACTTAACCCCAGTAATGCCCAGGCTTACGTTAATCGGGGAGTAGCTCAGTATCGCTTAGGATATCATTTAGGAGCTATATCTGATTTACAAAAAGCATCTGAGTACTTTGAAAACCAAGGAAAAAAAGTTGCTTACGAAAAAACTCTAGATTTACTGAAGAGTTTGCGAGAACAAATTTCCTTTGCAACGGAAATCGCTCTTTTCTAACACTATTAGGGCTATACAGGATATCCACCAGCTTGAAAAATCTGTTCGGCGGTTAAGTTTAATTCAGGGAAAAGAGGTGAGATAATGCGATCGCTACCTTGAAACTGACTGACTTGGTATTCTCCCTCAATTAAAGTGTAGAGAGATACAGTTGGTTGTTTAGGATTGCCAATAAATCGCCTACCGCCTAAAGCAGCATAGTCTACAATCCAGTATTCGGGTATACCTACAGCCTCATAATCAGCAGCTTTTTTTAAATAATCATCACGCCAATTGCTACTCACTACCTCAACTACTAAAGGTATTGATTCCGCTTGACTTACAGTAGATTCTTTTTTCCACAGAGGTTCGTTTACCAAATTAGGGAGATTTAATATCAGTACATCTGGTGAGTAAGCCGATTCACTTTCAGGTGGTTTGACTAATACTGTTTTTGGGATGCCGTAGCGTAGGCTAATGCGACTATATTCTAGAATAAATTTCTGGACTAAAAATACAATGATCTCTTCATGGTCGCCTGTAGGTTGCGGCATCTCTACAATTACTCCATCATGCAATTCATAACGTTTTCCTGTGTTGTCAGGATATTTAGCAACAAATTCATCGAATGTAACTACTTTGCGTAAGGCTTGAATCATAAATTATTGCCATTCGTCTCAATGCTAACGATTATAGAGCGTACTTTAACCAGGGTTGTGCTTGCAAAAAAACAGAGATAACTTTGGTACGAAGGTTTGAGGTTTATTCTCCTTCATCTTTTGGAGCCTAGCTTACTTATGAAGCGCAATCTCTCTAGCTCTTGAAAATCGCACGTCTGGAAATTTAAACGCCTAAGACAGAATAAAACATATCTCAATCTAGAGTCAGATCGTATTACTAGTAGAACCCAGATCACACTTCAATAAGTTCATCTCGACTAAACTAAATATTTATACTTCAGTATAACAAATACTAGTCCTATAGGAACTTAAATTATGCCAATGAAAAGAGGCGATCGCAGAGATTCTAATTATGATAACAATGTTAATAATCCTCGCTCACGGCAGAAGGAACCAACTCCTCCTCGTGAACTTCAACAGCTATTGATGACTGTTCGTGCCCAACGCGATGAAGCACAACAACGTGCGAAAGAAAATCAGGAAGCTGCATCCCAACTGGTTCATGTTCGGCAAAAGATTGAAACTTACCAAATTGAAGCTAATGAGCTAAAAGAGCAAGTTACTCAAAACTATCGCTTTTATATTGATGAGCAGGAAAATCATCAAAAGACGCTCTACCTTTACAACGAAGAAAAAGCAAAAATATCCCAGCTAGTTCATGTTCATCAGCGAGAGATTCTAACTTATCAACTCGAAGCTAATGAACTAAAAGAGCAAGTCACTCAAAATTATCGCTTCTATATTGATGAGCAACAAAGTCATCAACAAACGCTCTGTATCTACAACGAAGAAAAAGCAAAAGCAACTGAATTGCTTACCAAATATGAGTCAGTAAACTCAGAACGAGAAATGTATTTGACCTTATACAATGAGGCTAAAGCAGAACTCAAGCATGAGCGTCGTTCCAAAGCTAGCATTAAGGGATGGGAAACTCGCCGGAAAGCCGAGAATGAAAAATTAAAACGAGAAATTGCCCAGATGGTTGTGCTAGTGCGTGACTCTTTAGCAAGTAAGGATGAAGCAGTAAATAGTCTTTACGTTGTTGCAGAGCGTATGGATCGGATTCAATCTCTAGTTGATTCCGTGGAAGAAGAAACAACTAACAATCCTATGGGTTTAGTACAAAAATTTAAACGCATCTGGCTGGCAATTAAAGACATACTTGCTGAATAAACATACTTATGAGCAAAAAATCACTACCAACCACGCAAAAACAAGGTAAAGCGAGGCTGGGAGATCAAATTCGCAATATTGCCGATCGCCTTAAACAAGAGACTGATGTACAGATAACAGCAACTTCTCGAATTTTAGGCGCTGCTGCTCAAATTGCCGAAAATCATGACCAACTTATTAATGAAGTAGTTGATATGGTTGAGTCAGATATAGATGTAGAGAAACAGGTATCTCAGAAGCATATTTATACTGTTGATCTTCTGAAGCAACAGTTTAAAACATTACGGGATGCAAAGGCTCACTTTAATCTGAAAGTTACTAGTTGGGAATCACTAGCTAATAAATTAAATGCTGCATCTTTCCAAACAACCACAATTCAGAATAAACCTCAATCAAATCAGGGTTTGGCAGACACTAATACGATCAAAGGTGAATATAATTTTAATAATCTTGAAAAATTGACAGTTTTTTTAGAGCCTGATGTTGCAGAACTGTTTCCTAATTCGGAAGCAGTAAATGAAGCTCTGCGTTTTTTAATTAGAGTTACGAGTAAAAATTATTGAGGCATTTTAGCAACTTTATAGAAAGAAAAATATATTTTTCTTTCTATAAAGTTGAGTATTTTTTTCTCCTCATACTGCTAACCGATCAGGCGTAACACCATCAGAGAGCGATCTGAAACTGGTAGACTTTGAGAGCCGGAAACTAATTTTCCCCGTTCTAAAAACCGAGGTTCATTAGTGTCAATTACTATCTCCCATACCTTTTCTTTAAAGTCATCGGGTAAAGCAAACTCAATTAACTCATAGTGAGCGTTAAAAAATACTAGAAAACTTTCATCAATAATCCGCTCACCACGATCGCCTGGAGTAGCAATTCCCTGCCCATTCAAAAAAATCTCCATTACTTTGGCATAACTAACTAGCCACTGCTGCTCAGTCATTTCACTGCCATCAGAATTAAACCAAGCAATATCATTAATACCTAAACCGTGAATGGGGCGGCCTTGAAACCACTTACGTCGTCGGAATACTGGATGCTGATGGCGAAAATTAATTAGTTCGCGTGTAAAGTCTAGTAAATCCGAGTTCGCTTTATGCAAATCCCAATGTCGCCAAGAAATTTCATTGTCTTGGCAGTAAACATTATTATTTCCCTTTTGACTACAGCCAATTTCATCCCCCTCTAATAGCATTGGGACACCTTGAGATAGCATTAGGGTTGCTAAAAAGTTTCGTCGTTGCCGTTCGCGCAAACGCAGTACTTCTGGATCGTCGGTTTCGCCTTCTACTCCACAATTCCAGGATCTATTATGGCTTTCACCATCTCTATTATCTTCCCCGTTTGCTTCATTATGCTTTTCGTTATAGCTGACCAAATCATTTAACGTGAAACCATCATGAGCAGTGATGAAATTAATACTTGCATTTGGGTTGCGCCCGTTGGTTTGATATAGGTCAGGGCTACCGGTAAAACAGTAAGCAAATTGTCCTAAACTATCATCTACACCACGCCAAAAATCTCTGACTGTATCCCGATATCTACCATTCCACTCAGACCAACGCAGTGGAAAGTTCCCGACTTGATAGCCTCCTTCTCCTAAGTCCCAAGGTTCAGCAATCAGCTTCACATCTGCCAAAATTGGGTCTTGATGAATAATATCAAAGAAAGCTGATAGGTTATCTACTTCATATAATTCCCGCGCCAGCGCTGAGGCTAAATCAAAGCGGAAGCCATCTACATGCATTTCTGTTACCCAATAGCGCAAGCTATCCATGATTAACTTCAGAACTTGAGCATGACGCACATTCAGAGAGTTACCGCAGCCTGTAAAGTCCATGTAGTAGCGAGGATCGTCCTTTACCAAACGGTAATATACAGAATTATCAATACCTCGCAAAGATAGCGTTGGCCCGAAATGATTTCCTTCGCCAGTGTGGTTGTAGACTACATCTAAGATCACTTCAATTCCGGCAAAATGTAGTGCCTTGACCATTTGCTTAAATTCAGTGACTTGTTCTCCTCCAGTTCCACTAGCACTGTAACTAGAATAAGGGGCAAAATAATTGATGGAATCGTAGCCCCAGTAATTGCTTAATCCTTTATCTTCTAAATGTCCCGGATGAGATAGAAAATGATGTACTGGCATCAACTCAACTGCTGTAATGCCTAATTGCAGTAAGTGTTGAATTGCAGCCGGATGGGCCAAACCGGCATAAGTACCGCGTAATTCTTCTGGAATATCTGGATGTAGTTTAGTAAAACCTTTAACGTGAGTTTCATAAATAACAGTTCTATACCAAGGCGTAGTAAGCAGTTTATCGCCTTCCCAATCAAAAGATTGATCGACCACAACACACTTGGGCATTATTTTGGCATCATCTAGTTCGGAAAAAACTAAGTCTTTTTCCTCAGCGTCTAGAGAGTAGCCAAAGACAGCTGGATCGTTACTAAATTCACCGTCAATTGCCTTAGCATAAGGATCAATTAATAGTTTATTTGAATTAAATCGATGACCTACTTCTGGTGCCCACATCCCATGTACTCTAAACCCATACTTTTGACCTGGGCCAACTCCTGGTAAGTAACCATGCCAAACAAAATTGTTTTTTTCTGTCAAAGGTATACGAATTTCTTCGTCATCGTTATCAAATAAACAAAGCTCTACCCCTGTTGCATTTTCCGAAAATAAAGCAAAGTTTGTTCCTTTACCATCCCAAGTTGCACCTAAAGGATATACATTCCCCGGCCATAAAGCTACATACATAAGTAAATCTTGAATATTAGTTTTTCGACAAATATTATTGATTTCAACTTTTTTGAATAATTAGTTAAAATCTAAGAGTTACTAAGAATTCTTTAGAATCAATAACATTTAAATTTAACTTAAAAATAATATGATTTACTCTATCATTAGTAATAAAATCTCTATTCCTTAAGTTGGAAAAATTAACGTAGAGGGTAACAGACTGAAGGAAAACTGCGCTGTTTGCGACACGCCGCGCAATCTGCTTCAGGAAAGCGATGCTTGCGTTAGGATGCGCTAACGCTAAAAAGTAAGGGTTTTAAACCCTCACTGTTGCCACAGCTTCCCGCAAGGTACGGCTCTTTACATGGCTCCAAATCATCTAGGTCAAATCCCCTTCTACTTTATTTAAATAAAATCGCGTCTAGAGTTTAACACATACTGAATTAACAAATAGTCTCATCTGAACTGGGGAAATATGACAGCGTGTCTTTTGACACAATTTTACTATTACAGCAACAATGCTACGTAGTGACTGTTTTTACTTGGTGTGAAAGAGAACGTGAAAAAGGATTTTTTGTTGCTAACAGTTGCTTTACCGAGTTTACTGATAGCGTCTCCTAGTTATGCGGTTGAGAGTGAAATTGAGCAGAGAAATACTAATAAATCAACCGAAGTTATTTCAGATATTCCAAGTTTGAGTGAGATCAAACTACCTGCTACTAATGCCGAATTATTATCTCAACAATCTGTACCGATTGAAGTTAATCCAGAAACTCAGCCAGAAACAGAGCAAACTCCGAGCGATGATGCAGACATTTCTATAGAAGCGATCGCAGAACCAGACAACCTACCCCAATCTACTCCAACTTACGTAATCGATCGAGAAGAAATTAAAAAGCAGGGTGCTGCAAGTTTAGCCGATATTTTGAAAAGAATGCCTGGTTTTGCAATCAATGATGTCGGTCATGGTGCAGATATTCACACAGGTACATACTATCGGGGAGCCTCAATTAATCAATCTGTATTTTTGATTAATGGTAGACAAATTAACACTAATATCAACACTTATCATGGTGGAACTGATTTAAATAGTATTCCTGTAGAGGCGATTGAACGAGTGGAATTATATAGCGGCACAGCCTCCGCTTTATTTGGTTCCTCAGCCTTTGGAGGAGTTGTGAATATTATCACCAAGGAAGGTTATGGCAAACCAAAATTCAATGCTAGTGCAGAATTTGGCTCATTGAGTTTAAATAATCAACAAGTGACTTATGGTGGTTCATCCAATAATGTCAAGTACAACTTTAGCTTTGAAAGATTCTTTACAGATAACCGTTACCGCGTCCCTATAGGTGCAGCCAATCGTGATGAAAAGGGATTTTTATCAAATGCAGACACAGCAACAAGTACCTACTTTGGTAGCATTGGGCTAGATTTAAATCAGAAAAATTCATTGAATTTAGATGTTACTAAACTCAGCAGTCGTCGCGGCTTAATTTATTTTGGGTTTCCTCTCCAAAGAGATAGATTAGACCACGATGGTTTAAATATAGGCTTATCTTGGAAAACTCGGCTAGGTAATGGCGAAAGCTCTAACCTAACAACCTCAATTGGTTATAACCAAGATTATTTCAGCACTTATGGGCCTACAGGAGCATTTTACCGTACAGGAGCTTTAGATACTCAACAACTGACAGCCAGGGTAGATCATGAGTGGAAAATTACTGCCAATAATAAATTGCGTTGGGGATTAGATTTAAAAAACACCGACTTAACCGGTGATGTTTTGAGTACGAATCCTATTGCTATTGCCAATAACGAAACTGAAAATAGGAGTTTGTTCAATACAGCTTTATTCGCTGTCAATACTTGGAATATTAGCGATAATTTTCTGATAGATTTAGGGCTAAGACAAAGCTTTGATAGCCAATTTGGAAATTATCTCAATCCTAGTGTTGGGTTACGTTATGCCGTCACGCCAATAGTAGCAGTGCGTGGAAGTTGGGCAGGGGGACAACGCAATCCTGGGTTGGATCAGTTGTATGTTTATGATACAGTTCATGGTTGGGCACCTAATCCTGATTTAAGACCAGAAATTGGCTCAACTTGGACTGCGGGAGTCGATGTTAATTTTTCTCAAAATCTGATTGGACAGTTTACTTACTTTGGTAGTAGTATAGGCGATCGCTTGGGAGTCATCGCTGGAAAATGGGCAAACATTGGATTAGTAGATACCAATGGTTTAGAAGCTGCATTGCAATTAAAAATTGCCACTGGCTGGTCAACTTTCCTCAACTATACTTACACAGATGCTCAAATAAAAACAGGGGCAGAGAGAGGTTTACAACTAGGTTTAATTCCCTACTCTGTACTGCAAACTGGTGTAGGTTATCAAAATTCCGGTTGGCAAGCTAACTTATATGTTACCTACAATAGTGGCGCTCGCAGATCCATCTTTGTTAACTCTAGTGACAAGCCTACAGATTTTGCACCGTCTTTCGTGAATTTAGATTTGAGCGGGCGTATACCTCTAACTAGCAATTTAGGACTAACAGTTTACTTAGAAAATCTACTGGGGGAGCAATATGAACGAGTTAATCGCATATATAGCCCTGGATTTACTTTTCGTCTGGGTTTAAATGCCAATTTTTAGGTATTCAATGTAGAAGGTTGCAGTTACAACTTTTCTACATTGAATTGCATTACTATTTGCTGGCAGAGAAATTATATTCTCCAAGACTACCACCAATACCATTGCTCAAGAAAGCTGAAAAAGATCCTCCGATTCGCAGGGTAGAACCGGTTTGTGAGAGATTACCTTGATAGTACTGATAAGGAAAGTTACTAGAAGACTTACGCACAAAAGCAATACGTCCCGAACTAGGGCAATAAAAGCCTTCAATCGCATTCCCAAAGATGCTTCCAGAGATGGGTTTGCAGTTGAGAGCGCTTGCAGGTTGGATGATAACAAGAGAGCCAGAACTTTGATTTCCTACTACAGACCAAGTGCCAGCCACGCTTGTCGGCCAGCCATCAGCATCAGCTGAACTTACCCATGAAAATGTTCCACAAAAAACAGCAATAGCTGTATATGTTTTTAAATTATTCTTCATAATTTATCATCGAAAAATTATACAATGGGTTTTATATTATGTAGCAAACAAAATATCATCAAGGACGTAATAATTACTATTAATTTTACAAAAAAATACGAAAATTTACCCAGGTTATAATTATTCGGAAGAAGAATTTTTTATTGTCCTTCAATACAAATAGCTGACATGAGAGCCAAAATTGAAAACAAAATACTTTTTATCCACCACGAAGATTTGCCAGAGTTTAAAAAGGGTGGTTCGGTAGTAAGAAACTCTTATTTTTGGGCATTACGTTCAATAGCTGGTCAAGCTTCACGTTATCGTGATTGGGAATACGAACCGGAGGTTTGGCTAGCGCTTTCACGAATGCTTTTATCGTTTGCTGAATCAGGGTATTTGGGTATTAGAGAAACTTTATTAGAGTTTCCCTTATCTCAAGGAGAAATTCCTAATTTGCTGCGAGATGTTTCCACTTGGGAGTAGGGATGTATATGTCATTTTTGTTAACAAACCTTCGCCAGCTTTTGGTTAAAAATGATTAAGATTAGAGATATCAAGCGATCGCCAGAAATATTTGTATCTTTTAATTTGTAATCATCCCTATTGAAATATCTCTTCTACATAAATGCGTAGCTGCTGATTGCAGGGGGCGAGCGATCGCTTTTTTGCATTCAAAAATTTTGTCATCATATTGAACTAGCAGTCTCCCTAGCAGTTTCTCGCAGTCGCTCCACATCGCGCATCGGTGGCGCACCAAAGAGCCGCTTGTACTCTCGGTTGAAGTGCGAAGCATCGTCATAACCCACGCGGTAGGCAGCACTGCTAGCATCAAGGTTTTCCCCCAGCATCAGACGGCGAGCTTCCTGGAGCCGCAGTTGCTTCTGGAACTGCAAGGGACTCATGGCAGTGACAGACTTGAAGTGATGGTGAAAGCCCGACACACTCATTCCCATCTCTCGGGCGATGCTTTCAATCTTGATCGGTTCGTTAAAGTCTTTACGAAGTCGCTCGACGGCTCTGGCGATGTGGTAGGTGTAGCCACCGAGAACTGCAATATGGCGGAGCCGATTACCTTGCTCTCCCATCAGGAGTCGGTAAATGATTTCCCGCTTAATCAGTGGTGCGAGAACATGAGCTTCAGCTGGGGAATCTAAAAGCCTGACGAGCCGCACCACAGCGTCCAACAGATTTGCATTCAATGGACTTACATCAATTGCTTTCACATCAACACGGCTGCGTGATGAGGGATACCCTGCCTCGACCATCACTGAGCTAACGAGGGTGGGGTCGAGATCGAGGCGAAGACTAAGGTACGGTTGCGCCTTGGACGCTTCCAGAATTTGGCTGATAATTGGCAGTTCGACCGTAGCAAGCAGATAATGCATCGGATCGTACTGATAGCGATCGCTACCCAAAAGAACTTCTTTGCTGCCCTGAGCGATCGCACAAAAGGCAGGGATAGAAACACTATGAACGCATTCCGAAGGTGAGGAGGAGCGGTTGAAGTGCAAACCTTTGAGCGGCTCAATTGTCCCATCATGACGAATAGCCTGGGCAATCCGTTCAGTCAGTTCGTCTCTGTTGGCTTGCGCTCTGTTTGCCTCGCGCTTTGCCTGCGGGTCGTTCATTAAATCGCGATCGGACTTTTCACTCGTTTTGGCAGCGTTCATTTCTAAATTTGCAGGATTGTACAACGATCTTAGACGATCGTTTTATTGCTTGTCCTCCAAAATGCCTAAGATAAAGCTAAAGCAATCAAAAACGATTCCGGCTTCTTGCAAGCCTCTGGATTTTTATTCAATAAAAAACTCAGTTTTAATTGGGTAAGGGACTCACCTACTGACAACCAAAACGGCATCAAGGCTAACCTTGCTTCTTAAAAAATCCATCCCTATTGATAGAGAAGCGATAAATGCTCAATTTCTACGATTGGGACAGCCACCGAAATGGCATCAAATGAAGGAATTAAGAAATGGACATCAAAAAAAGTGGCTCACAGCCATCCGCTAAAGGATCGGCTGAGTATTTTACCGGCACTGTCCGCATTGACCCCCTGTTCCAAGCAAACGATCCAGCACGCACGTCTGGAGCCAGTGTCACGTTTGAGCCAGGTGCTAGGACAGCATGGCACACTCACCCGTTAGGACAAACCCTGATCGTCACGGCTGGCTGCGGTTTCGTACAACGCTGGGGCGGAGCGATCGAGCAAATTCGACCGGGGGATGTGGTCTGGTTTGAGCCAGGTGAAAAGCATTGGCATGGCGCTACGGCAACCACAGCGATGACGCACATTGCCATTCAGGAAGCGCTCGACGGTAAGCCTGTGGATTGGCTAGAGCAGGTCAGCGATGAGCAGTATCCCAATTGACCTCTATCTCCGAGATTTCTAAGAGTCGATATCTACGTCCTTGGTTCCACGATATAACAATCGATTATGGAAATTCCAATAAAGACTTTCCTAATGGGCAACACGCAAAGGAGTAAAAATGACAACAAACGAGAATGAAAGCTACAGAGGAAAGGTTGCGTTTGTGACCGGAGCAGCGAACGGCATCGGTCGAGCTACGGCGCTGGCGTTTGCCCGTGAGGGCGCTAACGTGGTGGTTGCTGATGTTTCAGAACAGGGCAATCAAGAAACGGCACGCACGATCGAAGAACTGGGGGGACAAGCGATCGCCGTCAAGTGCGACGTGACGCGGGCTGAGGACGTGAAGGCGGCTCTGGACAAGACCGTTAAGGCTTTCGGGCGGCTGGACTTCGCCTTCAACAACGCGGGCATCGAACCGAGGAAGGCAGCTCCGACTGCGGAGTACGAAGAGGAGGAGTGGAACCGGATTATCGACATCAACCTCCGCGGCGTTTTCCTGTGCATGAAGCATGAGATCCCACCGATCCTCAAGCAGGGAGGCGGCGCGATCGTCAACACATCTTCGGGCGCGGGAATCATCGGCATCAAGGGCAGCCCCGCATACACCGCCGCGAAACATGGCGTAATCGGACTGACCAAGGCGGCGGCCCTCGACTACGCCGCGCAGAATATCCGCGTCAACGCCGTCTGTCCTGGCTACATCGACACCCCGATGATGGGTCGCTTCACTGGCGGCACGCACGAAGGGCGCGCGAAGGTGATTGCCCAAGAGCCGATCGGGCGGATGGGCAAACCTGAGGAGATCGCTGCGGCCGTCCTCTGGCTGTGCTCGGACGCAGCTGCCTTCATCGTTGGGCACGCTATGGTCATCGACGGCGGCCAAACGGTGCAGTGATGTTCGTCGCCAACCCGCTCAAACCCTAAACGTACAACAACAAAGTATTATCGCCACCTTCACCGCCAACGGTGATGACTCATATCACCACTCAGGAGGTACTCGACGACAAGCCTATGGACTGGATGGAAAAGGTCAGCGACAAACAGATTCAAGACCGAGTAGATATCTTCTAAATTGGAGCATCAATTTATGTACAACGCCAAAGCTTACTCCGCAGTCAGTGCGACTGCACCGCTCGCTTCCGACACCATCGAGCGACGCGATCCAAGCGATCGTGACGTACAGATCGAAATTCTCTTCTGTGGCATCTGCCACTCCGATCTCCATTCAGTGCGTAACGAGTGGAGCGAATTCATGCCCACGAACTACCCGATTGTCCCCGGTCATGAGATTGTCGGTCGTGTTACCCAAGTCGGCTCGGCAGTTACCAAGTATAAGCCCGGCGACCTCGCGGCAGTCGGTTGCTTGGTCGATTCGGATGGTACCTGTCCTAATTGCAAAGCTGGACTTGAGAATTTCTGCCCGAATCAGATCCTCACCTTCAACTCTCCAGACAAGCACCTTGGAGGTGTTACCTACGGCGGCTACTCCGATAGTATTGTTGTTGATGAACGCTTCGTGCTGCGCGTTCCCTCCAACCTCGATCTCGCCGGGGCTGCACCGCTTCTTTGCGCTGGAATCACAACCTATTCACCCATGCGTCACTGGGGCGTCACTGAGGGCAAGAAAGTTGGCGTGGTCGGTCTTGGGGGGCTGGGACACATGGGCGTGAAGTTTGCCCGTGCGTTTGGTGCCCACGTTGTCGTCTTCACCACCTCACCCGACAAGACGGAAGACGCGCTCCGCCTGGGTGCCGATGAAGTGGTCGTCTCCCGCAATGCCGAAGAGATGCAGAAACACGCTGGTAGCTTCGATTTCATCCTCGACACCGTTTCCGCCAAGCATGACATCAACGCTTATCTCAACTTGCTCCACCTCGATGGCAATCTCACCCTAGTCGGCGCTTCCCCGATTCCCCTGGATGTTTCAGCATTTAGCCTGATTATGGCCCGCCGCAATCTCTCTGGCTCAAACATCGGTGGCATTCCCGAAACCCAAGAGATGCTCGACTTTTGCGGCGAACATAACATCACCGCAGATGTCGAAGTTATCCCTATCCAAAAGGTCAACCAAGCCTACGATCGCCTGCTCAAGTCTGATGTGAAATATCGCTTTGTGATTGATATGGCATCCCTGAAATCTGAATAACCAAGGCATTAGCGCAAATTTCAGCAGAAGGCGATTGACTCGTGAAGAATATGTTCTTTAATTCCTTTAATTCAAAGACAGGAGTGCAAAAAATGCAAAAGCGCCAACTTGGAAATAGTAATCTGGAAGTCTCGGCGATCGGGCTGGGCTGTATGGGAATGAGTTTTTCTTATGGTCCGCCCAAAGACATACAGGAGATGACCGCCCTTCTGGGGGCTGCCGTCGATCGCGGCATTACATTCTTTGACACCGCCGAAGTCTACGGCCCATTCCTAAACGAAGAACTGGTGGGTGAAGCCCTAGCTCCCTTCCGCGACCAAGTGGTTATCGCCACCAAATTTGGATTTGACATCAGTCCGAATTCCGATCCCCGTGGGATGAAGGGTTCACCCGGACTGAATAGCCGACCGGAGCATATTAAGGAAGTCGTGGAGGGTTCGCTCAAGCGACTCAAGGTGGAAGCAATCGACTTGCTCTATCAGCACCGAGTTGACCCGGACGTGCCGATCGAAGATGTGGCAGGAGCGGTAAAAGAACTGATTCAGGAGGGTAAAGTGAAGCACTTTGGACTCTCGGAAGCTGGAGTGCAAACAATTCGTCGCGCCCACGCCGTTCAGCCCGTCGCAGCTCTCCAGAGCGAGTACTCGCTGTGGTGGAGAAAGCCTGAAGCGGAAGTGATACCGACCCTAGAAGAACTTGGCATCGGCTTTGTCCCCTACAGCCCGTTAGGCAAGGGCTTTCTCACGGGCAAGATCGACGAAAGCACCACCTTCGACAGTTCCGACTTCCGCAGCACCCTGCCTCGCTTCACTAAGGAGGCTCTCAAGGCGAATCAAGCCCTGATCGATCTGCTCGGCAGCATCGCCGAACAAAAGCAAGCGACGCCTGCTCAAATTGCGATCGCCTGGCTCCTTGCCCAGAAGCCGTGGATTGTTCCGATTCCAGGCACTACAAAGCTGCATCGCTTGGACGAAAACATCGGGGCAGTCTCAGTCGAACTCACACCCGACGATCTGCGTGACATCGATGATGCCGCCTCCAAGATCGAGGTGCAAGGCGCTCGGTATCCCGAAAAGCTGGAGCAATTGACCGGTCGTTAAACTGGCACTAACTTAACGTGAGTCTCCAACGGAGGCGCACCTGCGGGAAGGGCGAAAGAAACAAGTCAAATCCTCTTCCCCTCTGCCTTCTGCCTCCAGCAAGAACTGCCTTGTTTCTTAGGAGTTCGACGAACCTCTCCCGGACAGCCTCCTTCTTTGAAACCCAAAGGCAGGAGCAATGAAAAATTCAGCTTTTGCTCCCCTCTCCGTGTCGGAGAGGGGTTGGGGGAGAGGTCAAATAATACTTGTCGAACTCACGTTTTGTTAGTGCGATTCGATACTGATACCTGCGCAACTAGCGCTTGTGATGATTTCGCATAGATTTATGAATCTTCTTCCATCGTTCTTTCTCAGCTAATTGCGCCCTTTGGTCTTGTTTGCGGTTAAGGTAGTCGAGTTCTTTTTGTAACTTTTGGTAGCTAAGAAACCTAGAATAATCAAGTTCTCCCTCAGCCAAAGCCTGCTGCACAACACAACCCGGTTCGTTATGATGCTGACAATTGCGGAAATGGCATTCTTGCGCCAAAGTTTCGATGTCTGCAAAAGTTTCTTGCAAACCTTCATCACCTGCCCAAATTTGGATTTCTCGCATTCCTGGAGTATCGATAATTAATCCGCCAGTAGAGAGCAAAATCAACTCACGATTAGTTGTTGTGTGTCTACCTCGGTCATCACCTTGCCGTACTGGTTGCACAACTTGGACTGATGCGCCTTGCAGTTGGTTGGTGATGGTGGATTTACCAACACCAGAAGACCCCAACAAAGCAACTGTCTGTCCTGGTTGCAAGTAAGGTTTTAAGGCATCCAATCCTTGATGATTGGTGGCACTTAAAACTGCAATTGGTACACCCAAAGCAACTGCTTCTATTTGGGTTAAATACTCTTCCAGAGAATTGCACAAATCTGCTTTATTTAACACAATTACCGGATTTGCACCACTTTCCCAAGCCAGAATCAGATAACGCTCAACTCTTCTTGGGTTAAAATCGCCATCCAATCCTGAGACTAAGAAGACTGTATCAATATTTGCTGCAACAATTTGTTCTTCTGTTTTACTACCCACCGTCTTGCGAGAAAATTTGCTTTTCCTGGGTAAAATCTCGTTGATAGTGGCTCGTCCTTCAGATTCTCTGACACTAATCGCAACCCAATCTCCAACGGCGGGAAAATCTTGTGGTTGAGAAGCACGATGCCGCAATTTACCTGAAACTTCTGCTGAAAGTTCCCCTTGTTCGCTATAGAGGGTGTAAGTATTTCTGTATTCAATAGCAACCCTACCAACGCTAAATCCTTGTAAGCGATAGGGTTCAAAGCTGCGAGCAAAAAAGTCACTCCAGCCTAAATAATCCAAATTCATTGATGTTTCCTCGATGTGTGCTACTTGTTTTGCACAAGGTTCCACAGAGGAAGACACTTCTATGCAGGAAAACTCCCCACACCAGAATGTCTGTGAATTCTAGTTTTCATTCCTGTAGAAAAGAGGACTGAACAGAATCTCTGCGCCTTGCGTTCTTTGAGTTGTGATGGTCAAAGTAACCCGGACTGCTAGCAACTGTGTCATAGTTCGTCCTCCTTATGTACTACAGTAAATAATCTCCATTATTACATTAGCTTATTCCAGAAAATTCGTTTAAATTATCCAATTTTAACCACGATGTAGAGACGCGATTTATCGCGTCTTGATTTATCGCGTCTTGAAAGACCAATGCACAAATTTGCACATTATAAAAACAATTTTGGTAAAAAATATCTGCTCATTTTTCACCAACTTCTAGCAAAAGAAAGAGTTTGAGGGTGAGTATCTCTGTAATCATGAATGCGGACAAGTGTTTACCTCCTAAATAACTGATATGCCGCAATATTTCGGAAAATTACCCACCACAAACCAAGCTTGGACAACTGTTAGCAATGTAAAAGCTGTAACCTGGGAAAATAATATTGTTAATTTTGACTGTGGCAACTCACATCTGACTATTAGCGTACTTACTCCAAATTTAATCCGCGTGCGTTTCGCACCAACTGGAGAATTTATGCCTCGCCGCTCTTGGGCAGTGACGCCAGATGATGCAGAATGGGCAATAACACCTTTTGCAGTCCGGGAAACTGAAGCAACAATCGAAATTGAAACAGCACAGATTCGTGTGTGCGTTCAGCGAGAAAAATGTCGCATCGCCTGTTTTGACAAAGCTAATCGTCCCTTCGCCCAAGATGCGGATATGGGGATGGGTTGGCGGATGGGTGCAGTTGCAGGGTGGAAGGAAATTGCAGCCGATGAACATTTCTATGGCTTTGGCGAACGTACAGGCTTTCTGGATAAACTCAGCGAAGTGAAAACTAACTGGACAACGGATGCCTTAGATTATGATTCACTCACTGATGAAATGTACCAGGCAATTCCATTTTTTATGGCTTTGCGTCCGCAGGTAAGCTATGGCATCTTTTTCAACACCACTTTTTGGAGTCAGTTCGATATCGGTGCTGAACAACCAGGTATTTGGAAGATGGAAACTCGTGGCGGTGAATTGGATTATTACATTATCTACGGCCCTGAACCAGCCCAAATCCTGGAGACTTACACTCAGCTAACTGGGAGAATGCCATTACCGCCGAAATGGGCGCTAGGTTATCATCAATGCCGTTGGAGTTACGAATCAGAAAACGTTGTGCGAGAACTAGCGCGAGAATTTCGTCAGCGCCGCATTCCCTGCGATGTTATTCACTTGGATATTGACTATATGCGGGGCTATCGAGTATTTACTTGGAGTCCTCAACGCTTTGCCAACGCGGCAAAACTGATTAGTGATTTAGCAAAGGATGGTTTCAAAACAGTCACAATTATCGATCCTGGTGTGAAGTATGAACCAGAAGGTAATTATCATGTTTTTGACCAAGGCATAGAAAACGACTATTTTGTGCGTAAAGCTGATGGTACGTTGTTCCACGGCTATGTCTGGCCTGAAAAAGCTGTTTTTCCTGATTTTTTACGTCCTGATGTGAGTAACTGGTGGGCTGATTTACACAAAAGCCTAACTGATATTGGTGTGGCAGGAATTTGGAATGATATGAATGAACCTGCCATAAACGATCGCCCTTTCGGCGATGATGGGGAAAAGATTTGGTTTCCTCTAGATGCGCCGCAGGGGGGAGAAGGGGACAAGGGGACAAGGGGACAAGGGGACAAGGGAGATATCCCTGCATCTTCTTCGACTCATACAGAAGTACATAATTTGTATGGGTTGATGATGGCTAAAGCTTCTTATGAAGGGTTGCAACGGCATCGAGGTTCACAGCGATCTTTTGTGTTAACGCGATCGGGTTATGCTGGTGTGCAACGCTGGTCTTCTGTGTGGATGGGAGATAACCAATCGTTGTGGGAGCATTTAGAAATGTCTCTGCCGATGCTTTGTAATATGGGACTTTCGGGTGTGGGGTTTGTGGGTTGCGATATTGGCGGGTTTGCTGGTAACGCCACTGCTGAATTATTCGCTCGTTGGATGCAGGTAGGAATGCTTTACCCATTGATGCGCGGTCACTCGGCAATGTCTACTGCTCGTCATGAACCTTGGGTATTTGGCGATCGCGTTGAAAATATCTGTCGAGAATACATTAATCTACGTTACCAACTACTTCCCTATATTTACAGTCTTTTCTGGGAAGCGGCAATGACGGGCGCACCGATTTTAAGACCGTTATTGTATCATTTCCCCAACGATCCGAAAACCTATAGCCTCTACGATCAAGTATTGCTAGGTGCATCGCTGATGGCTGCACCAATTTACCGCCCTGGAGTTGAGCATCGAGCTGTCTACTTACCCGCTGGCACTTGGTATGATTGGTGGAGTGGCGATCGCTATGAAGGCCCGATTCACATTCTTGCTCATGCACCATTAGAAACAATGCCACTGTATGTCCGTAGCGGTGCGATCGTCCCGATGCAACCTGTCAGCCAATACGTTGATGAATCGCCACTCAACCAGATTCGGTTACGAGTTTGGCCTGGTAACAACGAATATCAGTTATTTGAAGATGATGGACAGACAAGCAAGTATCAAGATAATAACCACTCAATAACTAACATCCGTGTATTTACCCAGGCCAGCCAAACAGTAGTGGAAATTGCAGCAAGAGTTGGAAAGTGGGCACCTCCAACACGCGAAGCGATCGTAGAGCTTGTTGGTGTTGGAGAGCAACGCTTTCAAGATGACGGTAAGCCACATAGCCTGCAATTCTGAAATACTTGTAAAGGTGGTTTTTGAGCCACCATTATTTCCTACTCTAGCGAAAATATGCATAGAGGTAGATGAAAAATCAGCTAAAGTGTAATCTACAATACAAAGAACCTCAATGATTAGCTCGTGAGAAATACGTAAATTTACCACGCTAGATAGATGCGGTTAGAGAACACTCAATGTTAAATATTAACCGCTTGCGACTGCAAGATAGATTTAAAATTTCTACAAATGCACTTGTGGCAAGAGTCGCAAGTGCGATCGCTGTTTTTGTTGGTAGCTTGGTATTAGTTGGCTGGTGTCTTGGAATTGAAGTTCTCAAACGCGGCTTTCCTGGTAGTCCTGCCACGATGAAAGTCAACACGGCGCTTTGTTTTGTGTTGTGTGGTGTGTCGCTGTGGCTATTTTTAAAAGAGGAGCAGGGGAGCAGGGGAGCAGGGGAGCAGGGGAGCAGGGGAGCAGGGGGGCAGGGGAGCAGGGGGGAAAGAAGAATTCAAAATTACCCGCATAGTTCCACAGCCTTCTTGCCCGTACTTACTCTTCTCATCTCTCAAGTCTGTGCAATAGCTGTCACCATAATTGCGGCGCTCACCCTCTGTGAATATCTGTTTGGCTGGAATCTGGGCATTGATGAGATGGTGTTCCGTGATTCGCAAACTAGTATAGCGACATTGCATCCGGGGCGAATGGGGGCGAACACAGGACTGAACTTTATCCTGGTCAGTGTTGCCCTACAGATTCTGATTCATCTAAAAACCCACCGCAGTTATTGGTATGCCCAAATTATTGCTCTGATTGCTACTTTAATTTCCTTTCAAGCGCTAATGGGCTATGCCTACCAAGTGAAAGTTCTTTATGGACTCGCCCCTTATACAACATCAATGGCGTTACACACAGCGGTGTTGTTCCTCTTACTAAGTATGGGTATTCTGTGGGTGCGGGCAGAACATGGCTTAATGAGGGTAGTTACAAGTGATAGTTACGGCGGCTTACTTGCACGTCGTTTACTAGTTGCCGCGATCGCAGTACCTTTTATATTGGGATGGGTAATTGTTGAAGGTCAACGGGCAGGACAATACGATCCAGCATTTGCAGTATCGGTGTTTGCGATCGTTTTGATTGTAATTTTTACTATTTTGATTTGGCAAAGTGCCAGGGTTATTGAACGCCTCAGCAATCAACGCGACCTTGCCCAAGAAGCACTGAGAACCTACGAAGCTAAACTGGGGAGTTTTGTAGATGCTAATGTCATCGGTATTCTGTTTAGCGATGTGTATGGCGGTATCCAGCAGGCAAACGACGAATTCTTGAGGATGATTGGTTACGCGCGCGAGGATTTGTTAACTGGTAAGTTAAGTTGGCGCAATCTCACACCACCAGAGTATTTATATTTAGACGAGCGAGGTATCGCTGAAGCCCAAGGAAACACCAACGCTGCTTGTACGCCCTACGAGAAAGAATTTATTCGCAAGGATGGTAGCCGTATCCCGATTTTAGTTGGTTACGTGCTGCTAGGAGAAAACCGCGAAGAGTCAGTAGCCTTTATCCTTGATTTGAGCGAACGCAAACAAGCAGAAGCAGAACAACAAAAATTAGCATTGCTAGTAGAAAATAGCTCTGACTTTATCGGCATTGCCACCCTTGAGGGTCAATTACTCTACATAAATGATGCAGGTCAAAAGTTGGTAGGGTTTGCCCTTAATGAAGTGAGGCAAAAAGCAGTATTAGATTACTTCATGCCCAAAGACAAAGCCTATTTTCAAGAATATATACTGCCGACTGTACTATCAGAAGGGCGCTGGCAGGGAGAATTCTGCTTTCGGCATCTCCAAACAGGTCAACCGATACCAGTTGATTACAACGTCTTCACTGTTATAGATAACAAAACAGGTCAGCCAATTGCTTTAGCAACTGTGACTCGTGACATCAGCAACCAAAAGCAGACCGAGGAACAAATATTACAGCTAAACAAGAATCTACAGCGCCGCATTACTGAATTACAAACTTTGTTGGAGGTAATTCCTATTGGAATAGGCATTGCCGAAGATCCAAAATGCCAAAATATTAAGGTCAACCCTGCTTTTGCCAAGCAGTTGGGGATATCGTCAAATACAAATGCTTCCCTTACCGCTCCCTTGGATGAAAAACCGACAAGCTTTAAAGTGTACCGCGAGGGAAGGGAACTGTCAACAGAAGAACTCCCAATGCAGTACTCTGCTGCTCATGGTGTCGAAGTTCTGGATTATGAACTTGATGTGGTTCATGAAAATGGCAAAATCGTCAAGCTGTTAGAGTACGTTGCACCCCTGTTTGACGAAGAGGGTAAAACCAGAGGAAGCGTTGGTGCATTTTTAGATATTACGGAGCGCAAACAGGCAGAAGAAGTACTTTTAAATCAGCAAAAATGGCTAGAGGATGTGTTAAATATGATGCCAAGACCGTTGCTGTTTATCGAACCAGGAACGGCGCGGGTAACTTTTGCCAATCGCTCTGCTGACGAATTAGCTGGGGGCGAATTTCCCAAAGGTATACCCGCCGAAGATTATCACAGAGTTTACTACTATACAGATGCCGCTGGCGATCGCATTCCCAATGAACTGATGCCAGGAGTAAGGGTTGCCCGTGGCGAACGCTTGAATGGATTGGAGGTGGACTGGCACACTCCCACTGGTGTGCGCTCTCTACTAGTATTTGCTGATACCTTGCCAGCAATGCACGGTCATCCAGCTACCTGTATCTTGGTGTTCCAAGAAATCAGCAACCTCAAGGATGCACAAAAAGCACTCTCATTAGGTTACAAAAGGTTAAAGCTACTATTTGACACAGCCAACGATTTACTATCGAGTCAGCAACCAGTAGTACTAATCGATACCGTCTACCAAAAACTAAGAGACCAAATTGGTTTAGATGTTTACTTTAACTATTTGGTTGAGGATAACTCTCAGCTAATGCGGCTACAGTCTTACAGTGGCATTTCTCCAGAACTGGCAAACCAAATCGAGTCTTTAGGATTTGGTGAAGCGGTTTGTGGGACTTTCGCTCAAGAGCGTTGTGCAATTGCTCTAGAGAATGTGCAGGAATCAATTGACCCGAAAACAGAATTGATTCGTTCTTTAGGAATTACAGCTTATTATTCATACCCATTAATAGCCCAAGGACGGCTATTGGGTACTCTTTCTTTTGGTAGCCGCACTCGGTTAAGCTTCACCGACAATCAAAAAGGGATGATGCAAGCAGTATGCGACCAAATAGCGATCGCAATGGAACGGGCTAGTTTAATTGCTTCTTTACAACAACAAACTGAGCAGTTACAACAAGCCAACCGGATGAAGGATGAGTTTTTAGGGATATTATCCCACGAATTGCGATCGCCCCTCAATGCCATCCTTGGCTGGGCGCAATTACTGCAACGAAGCAAGCTCAGTGATACCCAAATGGCTAGAGCAACAGAGACAATTGAGCGCAACGCCAAAGCGCAAACCCAGTTAATTGAAGACCTGCTGGATATATCGCGGATGAGTAGAGGCCAGTTACGCCTCAATGTCCGTACTTGTAATTTAGTTCCCATAATTGAGTCGAGCCTAAAGACTGTTAGTTTAGCCGCCCAATCCAAGGAAATCGATTTGAGATTTTCCCTCGTTCCTTCAAAAGAAACGCCAAATTCAGATTGGGAATTAGGAGTTAATCGCGAAAATCTCGAATTTCTAGCAGCACAATCCCAAACTAATCAACATTCAAATAACAGCAAGCCGAGTGAAAATTCTCAATATTTAGTTTCCGGGGATTTCGAGCGCTTGCAACAAATTATCTGGAATCTGCTATCCAATGCCATCAAATTTACACCCGTTGGCGGAAGGGTAGAGTTGCAATTGTCAGTGGTTAGTGGACAAGAGCAACAGACAACGGATAAATATGCCCAAATTCAGGTGATTGATACAGGCATTGGTATCAGTCCTGATTTTCTTCCTTACGTTTTCGATCGCTTTCGTCAAGCTGATAGTTCTAGTACTAGAATCTATGGTGGATTAGGACTAGGATTAGCGATCGTCCGTCATTTAGTAGAATTACATGGCGGTACTGTCCGCGCAGATAGCCCAGGCAAAGAACAAGGAGCGACGTTTACCGTCAAACTACCACTTCTGAAGAATGCCCACCTCGGCTCTTAAGCCATGTTCTGCCCCCACCTCCTGGAGTTTAGTCAGCGACATCAGTATGCCCCACGAGGATGTGAGAACAACAGGGAATTCCAGCCGCAACGTTGACAGATGCCACTACGAAAGATCAATTATTGTAGAGACGGCGATTCATCGCGTCTCTTGCCTTAACCGAACAGTATTAGGACGAACTTAGAAATGGGGCATTGGGGAATATGAATTAAATTCACCCCTATGTCTCCTAGAGAAAGAGGTTCGTTGCCTTATCTATATTTTCATGAATCAAATCGGACTGCGATAATGTCCGAATAATTGAGTCCTGATTTCCATAGTAATTAGCCACTTTTTTACTAAGTGCTTTAATTGAAGTAGCCCCTTCTACTTACCGAGACTCAGCAGGTTGTTGCAGGCGTAATAGGGTATTGTAAACCTGTCTTTTTAAGATAGTATTATTTTGTAGTTCTATAGTAATTTTGTTGAACTGTTCAAATTTTAAACCATTATCTTCGACAATTTTTTGAGCGTGGTTACAGTAGTTGACTGCGATATCTTGAGCCTTCTTTGGAAGACCATTTATGCTATTAGAATCATTGCAAACAATCTGGGGAATTTCTCCATTGCCAATAAGTTTTTTAATTTCTTCAAAAGCATTTTGACGGGCTGGCTCCATTGCTAGCACGGCTTGAGCGTAACTGTCGATTTCAGTATTGTTAACTATTGGTGCTGGAGTTTGAGCGTCAGCTTTAGAACTCAATAAAAAACCGTTAGAAATCAAACTCACAGTCGCGATCGCACCGAAAAATAACGATCGCGAAAGGGTTCGCTTTCGGCTAGTTCGAGAACATGAATCAGAAATTTTCTTCATATAGTGTATGACACGAAACTACATCAGGGATATTATAAGAACTTTGAATTATTTTCAGAGTTGGAAGTTCCAGGAACTGCTCAATACATCAAGCTTTTATATTTGATTGTCAATTTCCTCGGCATACTTGACAAAGTTCGATTACTTTTGTCTGGAGTGTTGACATTTCTGATGCTCCTTGCTTAAGGCTAACCTCTAATTCCAGCAGTAGGGGTAAGCAAGAGATTAACTGTTGCACAGAAAGCAGCTTAATTTCTTGCTGTAAGAAGTAAATTCGTTTGGGATTACCGATGTCAGCGGCAACAGCGATCGCTTGTTGATTCCGTTCCCCACTTTCTATCATAATCTTCACCCACAGCCAGGTGCGAAATTGTCCAATCAGTGTCGCAACTATCCGTAATCCCGGCTCGGAAGCATTGCTCAAATCTGCTAGTGTTGTCAAAGCTTTAGCTGTATCTCCTGTTCTAATTGCTGCTGCTAATTGTAAGCTATTTTGGGTAGTATTTCTTACTAACTTTGTAACAGTATCTGTGTCTAAAGGCTGATTGCTATCTTGGACATATAGCCGTAATTTCTCTAGCTCATTGTAAAGAAGCCGTGTATCATTCCCTACGGCTTCTGCTAACAGATGGGAAGTATTGGCAGTCAGTTTCACCCCTACAGTCTGGGCTGCTTGATTAACAGATTGCACCAGTAATTCTGTTTTCCAAGGTGGGATGAGAGGAAATTCTCGGAATTCGGTAGCAAACTGTTTTAATAATTTCGTGGATTTGAGGCGTTCATCTGGCTTATTGCGGCTGGTGAGCAATAAAAATGAGTTTTCGGGAATGACTCTTAGCGATCGCCCCAATTCTGCCAATACATTCTCTGGACAGTGCTGACACAAAGTAGTGTTTATCAGCCATACCAAACGCCCACCAGCGCCAAAAGTAGGCGTCATCACCTGATTTAACCCCTCGATAGCAGCATCAGCCCGATCTGGGGAGAATGCAGTGTAATTAAAACTTGTCCATTGGGGATCGAGGACGCGATCGCGCAAAAGTGCGATCGCCTTTTCCATCGCAAAATCATCTTCACCCCAGTAAACATAGATTGGCATAGATAAACCTCGTAGTAGATGGGCATTGGGCATTGAGAAGAGACAAGGTAGACAAGGAAGAGGGGGAGAAAAGGGAGAAACTTGTTCAATAATTCACCCTTGTCCCCTTGTCCCCTTGTCCTCCTTGTCCCCTCTCAAAAATTAAATACTTTTGAAATCATTCTGTTAATTAAGATAATTTTCCCTAAAATCTATCAAGTGAGAGCGTGAGGCTATGAAGATTGGACGACAACTATCAAACTTACTTAAATCGGTTAGCAAGACTAACGCTGCCAGAAGCCTACAGATCCCAAGCCCAGCATATTCAGGAATCTTCTAAATTTCAGCTAAATTCTGGGTTGAGACAAGCGGCATCCTTTCCTGGCTATACGCTAATTACCCCGCCGGCAGAAGAAGAATCACACAATTCTGCTTTCTATGCCAAATTACAGACTTATCAACAGGAACTTTTGCAGTTGCCTGTAAACCGTAATTTGATTGTACCTGTACCTCCTGCTAGCTTCCACCTGACTTTAGCGGATTTAATTTGGGACAATGCTTACCTTGATGCCTACGAAAAAAATCCTAAATTTGACGAGGAGTTACACTCTTGTTTAGCTGAAATATTTCAAAAATATCAACAATTGATGACAAACAGAAGTCATCCAATTAAATGGCAAATGCTGGGATTAATACTGATGCCAAGAGCTATAGCCATTTGTTTAGTCCCCCAAGATGAACGCTGTTACGAGGAAATTATTCAATTTCGCCGAACAATTTATCAAAATCCCAAGTTAATTGCCTTGGGTATTGAGCAGCATTATCACTTCACAGCCCATGTTACATTAGCCTATTTTGGGGAGGTTTCATCTGACCTAGACCGGACAAACTTCAGCACTATACTTTCTCAATTGAATGAACAATGGCTGTTGAATTTGCCAGAATTCTCGATCGATCGTGTTGAATTACGAAAGTTTGACAACATGACACGCTATTATCGTGAACCAGACTGGCCAATTTTGGATTTTTAAGTAATTAGTTAGTAGTCAGTAGTTTTCACTCACTGACTACTGACTACTCATTAGTAATTAGCTTAAAATTTAGGTTGTTGATAACCGAGGTAAATTGCTTCTAAAAATACATCAGGCGTAACAGCTTCTGGCAATTTTTCTAAATTAATAATAGCTTTAACTTGCTCGGCTAGCTTTAGAGATAATGAGGTTCTTGCCTTTAACGACATTGCACCGCGTCGCTGTAAATACTCACGAATCACAGCAAAATCATCTGGCATCAATTGCGATAAATCAGCAATTTCGATTAACTGTTCATGAAGTCCTTTTGCCTGTTCCGAAATTGTCAATCTTGCAGATGCAGTTGGTGCTTGGGTTTGAATTACAATTGTGCCAGCAGCCAAATCACCTAAGCGCTTTTCACGGCTACCCAACATAATTAAAAAAGCACCAATAAACAAAGTTTCATCAAAGGGTCGCAGTAAAGCACGTAGCGTTGCTTGTTGTAACCCGATCAATCTACCATCATCTCGAACTACACGAATTTTAGCAAAGCGTTTACCAGGAGTTTCCCCAAACCATAAGGTTTCAAAAAATACAAAATAGCCGATGTAAATTGCAAAGGCGATAATGAAGAAAATTGCTAACAACCAAATATCTAAACTTGTTAAATTTTTAAAATAATATTCAACAAAATTTAACAACTGTGTCGAGAAGACACTCCAAGTAAGGACAAACAGAAGCAAAGTTACACCCAACACTGTATAGTCAATCAGGAGTGCCAAAACTCGATTACCGATTCCCGCTAGAGTGAATTCCAACTCTACACTTTCTGGAGTCTGGAATGTGATGCGATTAAAAAAGCGCATATTTTAACTAATTCAAAATTAATAGAGTTGGATTAAAATGTTGAGTTAACGAAAATCTTGCGAGGGAGGTTCTCGTAATTGCAAACCTAGACCTTCACGCCGACTACGCAAGTCCAAGTATAAAACAGCTTTTAGTGCTTGCCAGAATGGCATGACTAAAACTCCACCGATCAAGCTGCCAATCACAGAAATAATATACACAATCGAGTAAATAGCAGTACCAGGCTCAAGTTTAATTAGGAATAAGCTAGGTATATAGTTTAATACAAACACCAACGGCATTGTAACGATAAAACCAACTAAAACAATGCCTTGAATGCGAAAGACTGAGGCTTTAGTTAGCTCCCAACTTCTGGCAACACTTTCGCCACCATTGATATTTTCCTCAACTGCTAAGGGCACTTCAGCTACTATCCAACGAGAGTAGAACCAGGTTAGTCCTAACAATATAATGCCTGCCGTTACAATTATTACCAATGTGGTTATGACTATAACGCCTGAAGTACCTAATATTCCTCCTAATGCTATTCCGATCAAGCTAGCTACTACACCGCCTACGATCGCTAATCCAATATAAATTATCAGTAAAGATATACCTACTTGGAAAGCAACTCTTAAAAATGACCAAAGACGTGGATTAATATGGCTTCTGGCAGTTTGAACACCTTCAGGCTGGTAAATCAATTCTCCAAAAGCCAAGCGTGAAATTAGTCCAGAGATGGCTGCATATTTTGCCCAACCATACACAGGAACCAGAACCCACAAGTGCGCGATCGCAGCTAGGTTAAGATAAGTCTTCAAATGAGAACGATACAACCGTACCGCAGCACTGACAACGTTACCGATACTCAGTGGTTGTATCTGGCCGGAAGATCCAAAGTTTTCAGACATAATGCTAAATTTCCCTTGAAATTACGGAGATCAATTTGAGGCTATCTTAAGCTAAGTTAAACTCAGTGTTCCCAAAATTCATGAATATTCAACGTTGGATTGCGCGACGAGAACCTAATTGGCAGCGTTTGGATGCTTTATTAAGGCAGATAGAAAAAAAAGGGTTAAAATCCTTACGGGCAGCAGAAATTAGAGAGTTAGCGAGTTTGTATCGTTCCGTAGCAGCAGATTTGGCACGTGCCCGCACTCAGCAAATCGGCAATACCTCGATCCAAAGTTTACAATCTTTAACAACTCGTGCTTACACGCAGATTTACCAAGGTTCGCGGCGGCAGGAATGGCAGGCAATCCTAGAATTTTATCGCTGGGGATTACCATCTGTAGTCCAGAAAACATTTGTATATATTGCTGCGGCAACGATGCTGTTTTTACTAGGCGCACTTGTGGCTTGGTGGTATTCCTGGCAAAACCCCAGCTTTATGCCTTTGATTGTACCTGAAAGTTTGATTACCAAAGTGCGAGATGAGCATAAATTATGGATGGGTTCAATTGTCGGTGTTGAACCTCTGGCATCCAGCGGCATCGCAATCAATAATTTGTCGGTGTCTTTTGGGGCTGTCGCTGGTGGTATGACAGGTGGAGCATACACAGCCTATTTGATGATATTTAATGGTTTATTAATTGGTGCTGTTAGTACTTTAGTCGGTCAAAATAATCTAGCTTATCCTTTTTGGGCCTTTGTATTTCCGCATGGTTCTTTGGAATTACCTGCAATCTTTTTTGCTGGGGGTGCGGGATTTTTATTAGCAAGAGCAATTTTATTTCCTGGTAAATATCGCCGTGGAGATGCACTGAAATTTTATGGATATCAAGCGGTGCAGTTAGTATTTGGGATTGTACCAATGTTGCTTATTGCTGGTGCGATCGAAGGCTTTTTCTCTCCTAATCCTAATGTACCTGATGCAATTAAATATCTGGCAGGAATAGGATTATTTATACTTTTAGTGCTGTATTGTAACCGCAAGCAAACAGAAAATAATTTAGATGGCGGCTGATTGGTAAATTTAAAAAGTATTTTAGAATAAGGTAAATACTAAATATGTAAATAAATCATCATAAATTGGAGTTAGGAGAATCATGGTACAAACATCAAATAAAATATTGACTCTAGAAGAGTTTCTCAAACTACCAGAAACTAAACCGTATTGCGAATACATCGACGGTAAAATCATTCCAAAACCTATGCCTCAAGGAAAACATAGCACTATTCAAGGAGAACTCTGTCCCACAATCAATTCTGTTATCAAAGTCCAAAAAATGGGTTGGGCTTTTCCAGAATTACGTTGCACTTTTGCAGGACGTTCTATAGTTCCCGATGTCGCTGTATTCTCTTGGGCAAGGCTTCCTGTAGACGAAAATGGTGATATTTCCAATACATTTTCCGCAGCACCCGACTGGATAATCGAAATTCTTTCCCCCGAACAAAGCCATACAAAAATTACAAAAAAAATCTTACACGCTCTCAATCACGGGACTCAAATGGGTTGGTTAATTGACCCTGATGAGCGATTCATTGCTGCTTATCCTGCAAGACAACAACCTTTACCTTTTGAGGAAATTGAGTCTGTTTTACCAGTGCCAAAATTTTGTCAGGGGTTACAGTTGACTGTGGGTGAAATTTTTGGGTGGTTAAAGGTGACTGCGTAACAAATATTTTGTTCAAGCAAACCTAATATTCTTGCACTTAAATATGCCAAGACGCACAAATGATATGCCAAAACGCATTATCGCCGAACTATCTGATGAACAAGAAGCAATGCTTCCTATCTATAGAGATAAGTGGCGATCGATACAAATATCAACTGAATCAATAGAGCAAGAAAAAGTCGCAGCAATAATCAAAGCTGCTTATGCGGTGAGTGATTATCCTGAGCCTGAGATATTATTCTATAGCAGTCCTATGACCGCAATTGAAAATATTTTTACTATTGAGAACTTTAAGGCATATCTAGGGCGCGATATCCACATCAAATTCCTTAAAAGAGTAGTAGATCACCTTTTACATGGAATAAGGCAACAACTTGACGAGCATCTCTTTATTAGGTTACGGAATCAAGTCCAACATCCTGAATTTCCGTACTACTCAACTGAGAGTCATCCACTAGTTTCATACTTTCCTTACACAGCAAGATGTCTTGAACATCAACTAATTGCCGATCTCGACAAGCTTGAATTTGAATTTACTGATATTTTGTACTTTACAAACAACCTGACTAGACCAGCAGAATGGGCAATTTGGGGTTGTATGCTAGATTTTTGTATCTCAGTTCTTAATCTTCAACACGATAAGAAAAAATGGAATGTACTTCAAGAATTGATGCAACATTGTGGTTTAATATTCCAATTTGAAAAGGTTTGTATAGTCTGCGATCGCCCTTGCAAGTTGTCTTTTGACAAAGAAAATATGCTTCATGCTGAAGGGGAAGCTGCTCTTCAATTTGCTGACGGCTATAGTGTTTATGCTTGCCACGGAAAACATCCTTCTCAAGAAGAACGATATTATCAGGGGCAAGATCCTGAGTCTGTTTAGATGTGCAATTCCAGGCACTCACCGATAAATACTGAAGTGATAATTTTTAGATTGCAATAATTTACTCAATTTGAATTATTTAAATTAAATTTTAAAATTTTATTAATTTTTAACTAAATAATTTAGTCAAGCAAAATCAACAAGAAAAAAATTTTCAACTTAATATTTAAATATATCTTAATTTCTTGCTTATCAATTGTTAAAGAAGCTTTAACCATACAAAATGTAGCCTGTTTAAGACTGGAATAACACCAAGAAAATATTCCTTTAATCAGAGGTAATATGATTTTTTCGACCGCCATATTGAATCGTGTCGTTGCTACTTCATTGGTGACAACTTCTGTTGCACTTAGTCCATTTTTTGGTGCGATATCGCACAAGCTGAAACTCTTAATGGTGCAGGAGCAACTTTCCCGGCTCCGCTTTACGAACGCTATGCTCGTGAAGTGAAGAAGAAATATCCAGACTTGAAAATTAACTACCAAGCAATTGGTAGTGGTGGCGGTATTCGTCAAGTCATCGCTGGAACCGTTGACTTTGGTGGTAGTGATGCTGCAATGAAAGATGATGAAATTGCTAAAGTCAAGAATGGTGCAATTTTAGTACCTACAGCAGGCGGTGCTGTTTCTGTTGTTTACAATCTTCCAGGCGTTAACGATCTCAAATTATCCCGCGCTACACTACCAGCAATTTATTCAGGTCAAATTACCAAATGGAATGACCCGAAAATTAAAGCTGATAATCCAGGCGCTAATCTACCAAATCAAACAATTAAATTTGCTGTTCGTGCCGATGGTAGCGGTACAACTTTCATTTTTACAAATCACTTGAGTGCCATCAGCGGTTATTTTAAAGGCAGAGTTGGAACTAACACTGCTCCAAAATGGAATCTGCCAAATGTCCTCAAAGGCAAAGGGAATCCAGGCGTAGCTGCTATAGTAGCTCGTACTCCTGGTTCTATTGGTTATGTTGAATATAGCTACGCTGTCAAAAACAATCTGAAATCAGCATTGGTACAAAATAAGAACGGAGAATTTGTTGCTCCTTCTTTAGAATCTGCAAATGCAGCATTATCAACTGTCACTTTCCCAGACAATTACCGCGTTTTTGTAGGAGATCCAGGACAAGGTTATCCCATTGTCGGTCTTACTTGGATGATGGTTTACAAACAGTATGCTAATGCTGCTAAAGCTGATGCAATTAAGAAATGGATTAATTGGGTATTGAAAGACGGTCAACAATATAACGATGATCTTAATTACACCAAAATTCCATCTGATGTAGCAAATCGAGTGCTTCAGACAGTGAATAGCTCTGTCAAGCCTTAATTTGTAATCTTTAGGACTTATTCACAAGAGTTCCGCCGCTTAAAAAAGGAAGGGTGCTTTGAATATAGCAATCCTAAATTAGATTGTGAGAATTTTTGTTATGTTCGTCCTTGGTCATTTGTCCTTTGTAATTACAAATAACAAAGGACAAATGACTAATGACTAATGACAAACTGAGTTAATAACTCGCTCTACCAGTAATAAAAAATCTATTTTATTGAGTTGTAATGGCATTATCAGATGATTCAAATCTCAGCGATGAAAATTTCAATCTAACTACTACCAGCGGTATAAATTTTTGGTTTGACCAAGGTTTTACACGGCTAGTATACTTTTTTGCCGTAATTACCGTTGCAGTACTATTGTTGATGACTTGGGTAATTTTACACGAAGCTCTACCAGCCATTAAGCAGTTTGGAATGGGGTTTTTATGGGGACAAGATTGGGATACAGGTAATCAGATTTTTGGTGCATTACCCTATATTTATGGAACTTTGGTAAGTAGTGCGATCGCTATTTTATTCGCTGTTCCTGTGGGAATAGCAGTAGCCTTAGTTACAAGTGAAAATTTCTTACCTTCATCGCTGCAAATCACCCTAGCATTTGTTGTTGAATTAATTGCTGCAATTCCCAGTGTAATTATTGGTTTGTGGGCGATTTTTGTCTTTATTCCAGTTCTAGAACCTCTACAAAAGTGGTTAGCCAGTACTTTGAAATGGATACCACTGTTTAATACAGAAGATCCTTCTGGAACTAATATGTTAACTGCTGGAATTATTCTCGCCATCATGATTTTACCCACAATGGCAGCAATTAGTCGTGATGTCTTAATGGCTATCCCTAAAGAATTACGTTCTGCATCTATGGCTTTAGGTGGCACTCGTTGGGAAACAATTTTTCGAGTTTTGCTACCATCTGGATTTTCTGGAATAGTAAGTGCAGCAATGCTTGCTTTAGGACGGGCTTTGGGTGAAACAATGGCCGTTACTATGGTGATTGGTAACTCTGCTCAAATCAGCGCTTCTTTACTCGATCCAGCTTATACAATTCCCTCTGTATTAGCTAATGAATTTGCTGAAGCTGAACCGGGTTTGCATATAGGTGCTTTAAGCTATTTGGCATTGATTTTATTTGGGTTGACTTTAGCTGTAAATATTGGCGCTGTCATCTTGGTTAAGTGGGTTGGTAGGATAAATAAATGACACTATCTCATTTTTAAATTCCTACAAATAATTCAGTGTAGCAAGTTTATCAATCAACCTTTGTCAAAATTATGAGTGGTTATATTCAGTCAGAAAAAAATGAATCTTTGGCGGCAGAATTGTGCAGGCCTCTGCCAAGGAAGCGGGTAATATTTACCTATGCAATGAATGCGATCGCCTTTGGTCTTACAGGTCTAGTACTCATTCCTTTATTATCAATTTTGTGGGAAATTTTTATCCGGGGAATATCTGGACTTAAATCAGAAATGTTTGTCAAAGCAGTTATTGATAATGGCTTTGGCAATGCCATCTTGGGAACCATAATCATGGTGTTAATTGGTGCTATTTTCAGCATTCCCACAGGGATAATAACAGGAATTTTCTTAGCAGAATTTGGTCAAACTAACCCAATTGCTAGTATTGTTCGCTTTGTCACCAGCATTCTTACAGGCGTACCTTCAATTGTTGTCGGCGTATTTGCTTATGGTGTGATAGTTTTGGTAACTAAAGGATTTAGTGCGATCGCAGGTGGTTTTGCTTTAGCTGTGATTATGCTACCTGTAATTATACTGACAACAGAAGAATCCTTAAAACTGATTCCCACATCTCAACGCCTCGCTTCTGCTGCTTTAGGTGGAACTCGCTTCCAAACTACTTTTCGCATTGTTGTAACTACTGCAATCCCCGGAATCACTACAGGCATTTTATTAGCTGTAGCTCGTGCGGCTGGTGAAACAGCACCCTTAATTTTTACTGCTTTATTTAGTTTAGATTGGTCAGAAGGATTGTTAAGTCCTACAGCTTCTTTACCAGTATTGATTTTTAACCTCTACAACGATCCCGACCCACAAAAAAGTCAATTGGTATGGACTACTTCTATAGTTCTACTCAGCTTAATTTTATCTGTCAGTATTCTCTCTCGCTTAGTTATTAGACAAAGAAGACTAAAGTAAAATAAATAATTTTTTGTATTATTTTGCATCCTGGCAAAGTATGATATTAAAATGGCAAACTGCCAGTAAAAAGCCTTGTTTGATATATTTTAATTACGAATTACGAATTACGAATTACGAATTAGCATGAGTAACCTAATTCCAGCTATCAAAGTTAAAAACATCAGCTTTTACTACGGGACAACAAAAGCTATTGAAAAGGTGTCAATAGATATTTACCAAAACCAAGTAACCGCAATTATTGGCCCTAGTGGTTGTGGTAAATCTACCTTCATCAAAATTCTTAATCGCATTAGCGAATTAGAAGGGCCTGTAAAAGTTGAAGGAGATGTAGAATTTTTTGGTCAGAATATTTACGATCGTCGTGTCAACATCAATCGATTACGCCGCCAAATTGGTATGGTGTTTCAAAAACCAAATCCTTTTGGGATAAGCATTTACGAAAATGTTGCCTACGGGATGAGAATAGCAGGTAGGCATTCAAAATTAGAATTAGATGAAATTGTCGAATCTGCACTTCACAGCGCTGCGCTTTGGGATGAAGTCAAAGATAAGCTCGATAAATCAGCTTTAGGACTTTCTGGTGGTCAGCAACAAAGATTATGTATTGCCCGTGCTTTAGCAGTCAAGCCGAAAGTTCTGCTGATGGATGAGCCTTGCTCGGCTCTTGACCCCATCGCCACCATGAAAGTTGAGGAACTACTCCACAGTTTACAGTCTGAATTGACAATTGCGATCGTTACTCATAATATGCAACAAGCCGCTCGCGTTTCTGATTTTACGGCTTTCTTTAGCACCGATGAAAGTCGGATTGGTCAAATGGTTGAATTTGGTGCTACAGAGCAAATCTTTAACAACCCACTAGATCCTCGCACCCGCGACTACATTTCAGGGCGTTTCGGTTAAGGTATGCTTGATTCGTGACTTATTGATTTTTGTCGAGCTATCTTGCACTAGAGAATATTCATAAAGTGTCGTTTAAAAAAGTTACTAATTTATCTTTATAAATAAATTAATTCCTCACTAGCCATGAAAAGTATATGATATTCATATTTTGATTTCTACATAGCTATTTTAAATTGAACCAGACCTAATCCTTTTTCAATAGTTAAGGTATGAAAGGTGGGTATAAAAAGTCTGTAAAAGATAAATTTTGGAGCATTACTTTAATACAAGTATTTTCTAACAGTTGATTTGCTGTATAGCTACTGCATGGCTACGTAATTTCCATGAATGTCTCCTTTTGGGAGTAACATAGTGAAACAGCGGCGCTAATTTGTACTACTTTACCTAGTCAGGTTTTGTTTCACACGTTTTAGGAATATGAGTAAACTAATTCCAGCCATCAGAGTCAAAAACTTCAGCTTCTATTACGACACTCAAAAGATAGTTGAAGGCGTGTCAATGGATATTTACCAAAACCAAGTCACGGCAATTATTGGTTCTAGTGGTTGTGGGAAATCTACTTTTCTTAAATCGTTAAATCGCATGAGTGAATTAGAAGCAGAAGTAAAGGTTGAAGGAAAAGTAGAATTTTTTGGGCAGAGTATTTATGAGCGTCGTGTTAACATCAATCGCTTACGTCGCCAAGTTAGTATGGTTTTTCCCAAACCAAATCTTTTTCCCATGAGCGTTTACGATAATGTTGCTTATGGGGTGAAGTTAGTTGGATGGCATCCGAAAGTAGAATTAGATGGAATTGTTGAATCTGCCATCAAAGCTGCCGAACTTTGGGATGAAGTGAAAAATAAGCTGCACAAATCTGCTTTAGAGCTTTCTGGTGGTCAACAGCAAAGATTATGTATTGCCCGTGCTTTAGCGGTAAAACCTAAAGTTTTGTTGATGGATGAGCCTTGTTCAGGTCTCGATCCTATGGGTAGTATGAAAATCGAGAATTTGATCCATAACTTGCGTTCTGAGTTGACAATTGTGATTGTTACTCACAATATGCAGCAAGTTACTCGCCTATCTGATTTTACGGCTTTCTTTTATAGTAATGACAATCGGATTACTCAAATGGTTGAATTTGGTACTACCAATAAAATCTTTACTAACCCGGTGGATTCTCGTACCCGCGACTATGTTTTCGCTCGCATCGGTTGAAGTGTTTTTTAAATTCTAGCTATTGAGAGGGTTCATACATAGTGCAAGCAAAAATGAGGGGTTAAATTGAATTTCCGCTTGTTTTAAGTTTTTCTGGTGTTAGGCAATGCAATCTCATATTGACAGTATTTTTTTATACTATATATTTAAAGACAAGTATTTGCTCTAGACCACCTAAATCATAAAATGAAATGTCCCCGGTGCGAATCTACTTCATATCGTAAAAATGGTCGTCGGAATGACAAGCAGAATTACCTCTGCAAAAATTGTGGTAAACAATTCCTAGAACCTGCATTCTCTCGTTCCTTAGAAACTGACTTGCTTGCTAACAGCAACGGACATACTAAAGTATATACGGCTGAAACGACGGAACTTTCTTTATTAAAAAACCTGCCCGAAGAAAAAATCACAGAGAAAAGCCTTAGCTCTTTTAGTTTGACATTAGCTGAACAACTGCTGCAAACGATATTATCGCCTGATTGGTTAGAATCTGTTGCTTTTAGCCAATTTATTCAAAAAATTCAACAAATAGCTCAAATAAAACATCAATTAGAAACAGGAATATCACTTCTACTTTTGGATGCAGAGAACTTAAAATTAGATGTTAATTCAGAATTATTTTTAGCTAGTGTCTGCAACTATCCTCTTCAATTTAAAATGGCATTTGCTAACTGGAGAAATCCAAGTATTGGAAAACAAGATATTGAACTATATAACCGTGGCTATCAACTTGTCCATGTGCCAGAAGGTAAGGATAGTGCTGATGCAAAAATGATCGCTTTCGGGGCTTGTATTGTACGCTCTTATCCAACAGTTAAAGAAATATTAGTCTGTTCTAACGATGGAATTTTAATTCACCTTTGCAACGAACTCCAAAACCAAGGATTAATTGTCTATTGGGTACGTAGACAAGGGCAAACTTTATATATAGAAAACCGCAATACTGGCAAAGTAACTCATTATTCTTTAGCAATGGCAACAGAAGTTCCATCTTTGGAAAAAGTGGTTGAGCAAATTCAAGATTTAATTAAAAATGAACAAGAATCAATCAATACTCGATTACACAGTTTAACAACTATTGCAAGTTTATTTCAAGAAAGATCCAATATCAATAATAAATCTAATCATAAGCAACCAGAAATTGAAGAAATTACCCCTATTATTATAGATAATTCATCCGTACAATCTATTCAAGAAAATTCTGCGGAAATTCCTAATGAAAAAACATTAGATAAATTACTCTTAAAAATTATTCAAGATATACAAACAAAGTCTCCCAAAACTAAATTGTCTGTGTCCAAGCTTGGCTCAGAGTTACGTAAAATAACCGGAGAATCTCCTAATGCAATTATTAAAAAATTAAAGTTAGGTTCCAATTTTACCAAGTATTTAGAATCATCTTCCACATTTACATTAAAAATGAATGATAAGGAATATGAACTAATGCCGCTACTCTCCGAATAGATACTTTTTGAATGTTTACGCACAACCTGAGCCTGTAATTCTGTATTATGTAAAAACATGTAAATAAATGTAAATAATACAATGCAGGATAAAGTTGTTGTTATTGTCGGTGCTACTGGTGGTATTGGTTCAGCTTTAACACAAAAACTTGCGCCTACCGGAGTCCGGTTGGTACTGGCTGCCAGAGATGCGGTACGTTTAACCACACTGGCTGCTGATTTACCAGGACAAGTTTTAACTATTCCCACCGATATTACTGACCCCCAACAGGTAGATACTTTGATAGAAAAGACCATCGCTGAGTTTGGTCAAATTGATATTTTAGTGAATGCAGCTGGTGCTGGTATACTCAAGCCCTACAACAGCCTGGAACCCGCTGATTTAGACAAGATGTTAGATGTCAACTTAAAAGGTAGCTTTTACACCACTCAGGCGGCTGCTGAAGAGATGCAAAAGCGCAAGTCTGGTCACATCTGTAATGTAGTAGGAATTCTGGGTAAGCATTCGATGGGGATGGCAGCGGCTTATTCGGCTTCTAAGTTTGGTGTTGTCGGTTTTAGCAAGTGCATAGCAGAGGAACTCAAGCGTTTTGGTGTCAAGTTCACGTTATTCTACTTTGGTGGGGTAGATTCTCCTTTTTGGGATAATGTCAACCTAAAAGTAGACCGAAAAAAAATGCTTAGTCCTGAAACTGCTGCCAATGCGATTTTCTTTGCCCTTTCTGCCGAACCGCAAGCTGTGCCAATGGAAATTAACATTCAACCTGATAGTCATTTGTTCTTTTAGAGTGGGAGTACGCTTACATAATTCTTGCTTAGGAAAGACGTGAAAATCTAGCAGAAAAGGCAAAATTTACAGATATATAAACTGTTATGCTGGATTTTCAATATCTATGAAAATTGATCGCGTTCATTTCTATGTAGAAGACGCCAAAATGTGGCGGGATTGGTTTGTACGCCATCTTGGTTTTCAAGCAGTAACCGATCGCATCAGTTCATTTCACACTTGTACACAAGTGGTGAAAAGTGGTGATGTCTGCTTTTTTCTATCTTCACCCCTGTTGCCTACAAGTCCAGTAGCTGAATTTCTGCGTCAATATCCACCTGGTGTGGCAGATGTCGCTTTTGCTGTCGAAGATGTTGAAGGCGCGATCGCCCTAGCTCAAAAACACGGTGCGACAATCCTACAACCCATTCAGGAACGCCAGATAGGTACGGCATCCCTCAAGTGTGGCAAAATTGCCGCCTGGGGTGGACTGACTCATACATTGATAGAAAGGTCATCGGTTTTTGAGAAAGGACAAATGACTAATGACAACACTTTTACCGCCATAGATCACATAGTGTTAAACGTGGCAGTTGGTGAATTGGATCGTGCTGTGGCTTGGTACGAAAAAATTCTAGATTTTCAACCCCAGCAGGCATTTAAAATTAAAACCAATCGCTCTGCTTTACACAGCCAGGTGATGGTTTCGCGCAACGGTAGCGTCCAATTGCCAATTAATGAGCCAGCTACCAGCAATTCTCAAATTCAGGAATTTCTAGATGTCAATCGGGGGCCAGGAATTCAACATATTGCCTTGCGGACGACTAATCTTGTGAGTGCGATCGCTAAATTTCGTGCCAGTGGTTTATCTTTACTCTCGGTTCCCCAAACTTATTACTCGCAGCTAAAACAGCGACCAGGAATCACGCTATCACCTCTAGAACTAGAAGCGATCGCCCAACAAGAAATTCTAGTAGACTGGCAAGAATATACTCCTTTAGAGGGAGGAAATACCGCGCCTTTATTACTACAAATTTTTACCCAGCCAATATTTGAACAGCCGACATTTTTCTTTGAGTTTATTGAACGTCGTTACCAAGCTCAAGGTTTTGGCGAAGGTAACTTTCGCGCCTTATTTGAAGCCATTGAAAGCGAACAAATCAAACGCGGTACGCTGCAATGAGGTCATTGTTGATACTTTCTTAAAAAAGGTTACAAAAAAACCTTTAGCTAGACTTAATACCCTCAAAAAATAGCCATACATCTGAGATAAACTTAATAAAAATTAACTTTTACCGCCGATGCTAAGACTTATTACTGACTTCGACGGCCCAATTATTGATGTTTCCGAACGGTACTACCGTGTTTATCAATTCTGCTTAGATAAAACCCGTCGCCCAGATCAAGTAGTGCAAGAACTTCCGAAAGCGGAATTTTGGCAGTTAAAGCGATCGCGTGTTCCTGAAAAACAAATCGCCTTAAATTCTGGGTTAGACGAAGCTCAAGCTCAAGAATTCGCCCAGTTGCGACGGCAAACTGTGCATACAGAACCTTACTTTCACTATGACACTCTCGCGCCTGGTGCTGTAGATGCACTGTTAAAAATTCAACAAGCTGGAATTGATTTGGCAGTTATGACCATGCGCCGAGTTAGAGAACTAGATTATGCTTTCAAAAAACATGATTTAGGCAAATTTTTCCCGGAAAATCGTTGTTATTGTCTGAGTAACGACTACGTAAAGACTCGTGATATTGAAGATAAGCCCTTGTTAATGGCTAGGGCATTAAAAGAACTGCCCCCGGCTGCTGATACTTGGATGGTAGGCGATACGGAAGCCGACATCACCGCTGCGAAAAATTATGGAGTTAAGGTGATGGCTGTGGAATCTGGAATTCGCGATCGCACCCAATTAGAACTTTACCACCCCGACTTAATTGTTCAGGATTTTAGCGCTGCTGTAGATTTAGTTCTAAAAGCTAAATACCCTGTCTAAAAGGCTCTGTACCTGCAATATAATTCAATTAATCAGCATTCAGGTTGCAAATTAAAATAGGAGTCAGAATAGGTATTCTGACTCCTGACTTTTTATCTTAGAAGAACATACATAAACCATGTCTTCTTTATAGAAACCTGCTTAGAGCAGTGGTTTAACGTAGAAAACTACTAACTAACCACAACAATATAAACGTCACTACAGTAGAGAACTGATTCGTTTCCAGATTGATAAATGATATTTGTGGTAAGAGCCAGCTAGCAATTAGTCCGCCAACGATTAGGCCAATTATTAAACTGACCAGGGTGAACAAAACTGCTCGGCCAAATTTACCTTCCTTGCGATTAAGAAAGTAAATACTAGCGCCCACACCAACCACCAATGCTAACTGCAAAACCCGATCGCCTCCCTCTGGATAGAACAGGCTAATAGAACTCAAACCGAGAAACCAAGCTCCTGGTAAGAGTATATCCGCAGGCGTTGGCTGATCCAGCATCCGTTGCAGCCATGCGGGTGACTGTTCGCGAGGGGTTGGACTTTCTTTAGGAGGCAATTGCACTCGCAACTCTGGAAACCGTATCCGCTCAGGGACTTTGATTTTACCTTCCTGGCGCATCCGTAAGCGATCCATTAAAATCGCATCGTAAGCCGCCTCAATCACTTCTAAATGCTTGGCATCGCCATTATGTTGCTCGAATAGGCGATTACGAGCATCCTGAATTTCATCGAAGCTAGCCTCTTCTGATACCCCAAGTTTTTCGTAGGGATTTTGATCGCTCATGGGAGTTTGTTACTTCAGCCTCAATCAGCGGCAGTCTTTTATCGAATAAAAAACAATTTTAGGTTTTATTTCGATCGAAACTAAAGTCTCGACCTATTTATATGCCCTACCAGGATAGTAGCACGGGTTAGTTTGATCGACTTTGTAATTTCAACTATAGTCACTTTAACATATCGCTATAACTCCGTGTATACCCTCATGTCGTTGTCTAATTCTGGCTCTAATCTAGAATTTGAACGGAGAGTACCTAAAACTCATGGTTTTTATGAAAAAATCAACTTTAATGTTTCAAATCTGGCAACTTACTGTGCCCTAAAAGAGTTTTTTTTTAATTATACTGAATAATCGCTTGTGGTATATATCCACATATCGATTTAAAATTGAAACGTTTTAAGTTACCAGTTAACTGGGATCGAGAAGGTGTCTTGCTATCAAGAACGGTTGCAGTTCAAGTCAGAGCGCTTATATACTGTTGGCTAACAGAAGTTTCGCCTTCTCCTTGCCCACAATCCCGATTAGAGTATTTATTTTCAAATAATCGGGATTGTTATACCGTAGCCATGTAGATTCTTAGTTAGTCCTAAAATGGCAACTGCGTTTTTACGCAACTCTCTTGTTAATCTTACGAATTTTTGTGCAAAGTAATGGTCATGGCTCCTGCCAAGATTCTTGTAGTTGACGACGACCCTGCGGTTCGGAATTTAATCCAACGCTTTTTGATTAAACAGAACTATCAGGTGGAGGCTGCCGAAGATGGAAAGACAGCCTTAACTCTATTTGAGCAATTTAACCCTGATTTGGTGATTCTAGATGTGAATCTACCAGATGTCACAGGGTTTAACCTCTGCCAAGAGATGCAAAGTCGTAATGGTGTTTTTGTTTTGATGTTGACTAGCCGTGCTGACGAAGCTGATAAAATTCGCGGCTTTGCTAAAGGTGCTGACGACTATCTCACCAAGCCTTTTGGACTAGGAGAGCTAGAAGTCAGAGTCGGAGCTATTTTGAGGCGTCAGCGAGTGATAACTACAGCCGAGCAGAAACGCTTGGTATTTGAAAAACTTATGATCGATCCAGTGCGACGGGAGGTAGCACTTAATAACCAACCAGTACCTTTAACTGCTCTGGAATTTGACTTGTTGCATTTTTTAGCTAGTCATCCAGGCCGAGTTTGGCGGCGGGCAGAACTAATCCAAGAAGTGTGGGATTATGAATATGTCGGCGACCAGCGGGTTGTAGATGTTCATATCGGCCAAATTCGCAAGAAGATTGAAATTGATGCTAGTCAGCCAGCATTAATTCAAACTGTACGTGGCGTAGGCTATAAGTTTGAATCTGCTGTTCACCCCCAGCAGTTGGAAGGCAAGTCTTGAGTTTATAGTCTAGAGTTTTTTAACTCTTGACTGTTGACTCTTGGGAGAGCCATTAGGGAATTTTCTTAGTTTTAGTAAAAGACAAATTTAGACAATCAAAATAAGTAGATATTCCTCAAATACACGCCAAACAGTTATTTGAGATATTTATTTATCTATTTCAAATAGTAGACAGGGGAGAGAGTCCACTGGAAAATATTTTTTGGTATGTAACCGTTTTGATATATATAACGGTGCTGAGATTGGAGTTCATCGGGTACATAGCTGTGCATTGGTAGTCAAATGAAGCTAAAGTCCCCTTAAAAGACCCGTTTAGCCTCTGTCTGGAAATGCTGCCGTAAGTCAGGGAAGCGGCAGCCTCAAAATAGACATTTCCAGTTGGAGACTGAGAACAAAGGTAAATTCCACTCTATTACCAACTACTTTTGGCAATAAAAGAAACTATTAGAACTTTTTTATGGATCGGAATCTACCGATCTTTTTTATTGTAATATTGCCGATCGCTATCAGCTGAAAATCCCATGAATGGGGCACGGTATGCCGTGCCTCATTAATAAATAGGGGAATAACGCCCTTTATACCAGTAGCTATGGGGTGTCTAGTAAATTAGCTGTTGCTGGTGAGTCAGTACAGGGCATTTCTACTGTGGAGTGATGGAACAAAGTTTCCAGATAAACTCGAGCAGCACGGCGATCGCTATCTCCATTTTGGAGTAAAAACAATGATAGTGCCGCCGTCAGTACTCTGTTTTCATCCCAATCGGGATGGGTTTCTAAGTAATTTTTTAAGGATTCGTGGAGTGTTTCAGGAATTTCTGTAAAGATGCTAACCGTTGATTTCATGAGATTTTCCTCCTATGAGGATAATCAAGAGGGACAAGTTGCTTGCGGTAAAGCGGTTTAAGGCTTTACACGCTCTTTCGTTATCCCGACAATCTGCACTTACATCTAGTAGTAATATATTTTACAAGTTTGATGCCAGCGGTTGAACAGAATTATAAAAGCAAGCCGCATCATTGTGCGCCAAAAGGGGGTGGGTTTGTCAATGCTGCGAAATGTTAAAAACGATGGTATAAAAAATAAATGCGAACGACAGAATAGGCATTTAAGGCAATTTTTTGTTACTTTACTTCATAAAAACTCAGTCCTTAAACTTCTTTGCTACTTATAATCAACAATCCCCAGTAAGACAGCAAGAAGCCTATTAGCTCGTATAGCACCTGTGGAAAACTGCTAAAATCCCTGTGGAAACCCTGTGGAATGAATGAGGAAAATAGTAACCAATGATAAGAATTACAAAAATGTCATCAAATTATGACATTTAAAATTATGAAATTAGCTTCTCAATCTCAGTTATCATCGTGGTTGCCTTCGATACATCCCCAGGTTTGGATTTTCGCAATTGGGAGATTTCTCTCGGAAGTTGGTACCGGCTTTACCCTGTTTTACGCCCCCATCTTTTTTGTCAATCAACTTGGTTTATCTGCAACCAGTGTTGGGGTAGCCTTGGGTAGCGCCTCGATTTCCGGCATCGTAGGGCGGATTGCGGGTGGTTCTTTGGCTGATTCTGAATATTGGGGACGCCGCCGCACTTTGTTGCTAGCGACGGCGATTTCAGCCATTGCTTCTTTAGTTTTAGCTGCAACCAATAATTTCACTTCTTTGGTAATCGGTAGCTTGATTAGCGGTTTAGGGATAGGTTTCTATTGGCCATCGGCTGAAGCTGTGGTTGCTGACGCTAGCCAAATTGACAATCGACGGGAAACTTTTGCGATCGCCAGACTAGCTGATAATCTGGGGTTAGCGATCGGAATTGTGCTGGCTGGGTTTTTAATCGCGATAATTGGGAATTATCGCTGGCTATTTGTGATTGATGCCATCTCTTTTATGGCATTTTTTGGAGTTGTCTATGTAGGGATTAATGAAACCGAACAACAGCAAATAGAGGAACCTGAAAAGACAGAACTTTTTGCTGCTTGGATGGCAGTATTAAGAGATTGGCGTTTCCTAGTCTACATCGCAGTTAATATATTCTTCACAATCTATATTTCTCAAATCCACAGCACTTTGCCGCTTTACTTCAAAAACTTTGTCTTTGGAGAAAGTACTACCGAAGGATTTGCTCAAACTACAATTAGCGGATTATTTGCTTGGCATCTATTGTTCGCTATTATTTGTCAGTTGCCCGTCACCAGCATCTTAAAACGCTGCTCTCACACACTCGCGCTGACTGTTTCCGCCATTCTCTGGGCAATTGGTTTCGGACTGATTTGGGTAAGCGGTACAGCCCCATCTCATCATCTGGTTTGGGTAATATTGGCATTGGGAGTATTTGCTATGGCGATTGTCTCTTACACCCCATCTGCTGCCTCTTTAGTGACTGAGTTAGCCCCAGAAAATCAACGCGGTGTTTATTTTTCCATCAACGCTTTGTGCTGGGCTGTTGGCTCTTTTATTGGTCATCCCTTGGGTGGATGGGCATTAGATCGACCACAAATTATTACAAATAGTTACTGGCTAGGCTTCATCTTGAGTGTGGCGATCGCTGTAGCAATTTTACAGTATCTCAATCGAATTTTGGCTGAGTAACATAACTCCCCACGGTAAGATGACCTGTTTTTTGACTCTATTGCCGACGTTCTTGCAGCTTACGATATACAGATTTTAAATCCACTTGATGGTGAGCTAAGGCAACCAAAGTATGATATAGCAAATCAGCAACTTCATCGGCGATCGCATCTGCTTTATCATCCTTAAAAGCCATTACCACCTCAGCCGTTTCCTCAGCAATCTTTTTCAAAATTTTGTTATCACCACCTGCGAATAACTTAGAGGGGGTCGAAGAGGTTTAGTAAGTTATCTTTAATAGGTGTTAATTAAATAGATAGACAAAAATATTTACAGTCATTGCGAGCGAAGCGAAGCAATCTCAGCCTTTGGGATTGCTTCATTCCGCTTCGCTCGACTCGCAATGACATTGTGTAATTAATTCTGTCCGACTACTTAATGCCAAGGTGTATAGATGAGAATAACTGCTGAGGAGTTGTTGCAACGATATGCTGCTGGGGAAAGAGATTTTACTGGGGTTGATTTGAGTGGGGCTGACTTGAGTGGTATCAATCTTAGTGGAGCTAACTTGAGTTTTGCCAATTTGAGTAGTGCTAATCTCATCGGTTCCAATTTGAGTTGTGCTAACTTGTTTAGAATCAGGTTGGATAATGCGGAATTGGTGGGTGCTAACTTCGCTGGGGCTGATTTGAGAAGAGCCAAGTTGGAAAGTGTTTACGTAAGAGGAAGTGCTAATTTCGCTGGGACTGACTTTAGAGATGCCTCCCTGACTGTTCTTTTTGAGGGCGTTAATCTGACGGGGGCTGACCTCAGTGGTGCTGATTTGTATAGGTCTTGCCTGGAAGACACTATCTTGAGGGATGCTAACCTGACTGGTGCCGATTTGACTAACGTTTATTTGGAGAACGCTGACTTTACTAATGCCAACCTGTTGAATGCTGATGCCGCTCATTGCACCTTTGACTGTGTTATTCTCCATAACACCACTATGCCAGACGGCAGTATTATTACTGATAACCGTTGGAGTGGATAAGGAATAAAAACTATTCAGCAAAGATTTTTCACAAATCCACGGTAGGATGAATTATTTTTTTGACTCTATTGCCGACGTTCTTGCAACTTGCGATACACCGATTTTAAATCCACTTGATGGTGAGCTAAGGCAACCAAAGTATGATATAGCAAATCAGCGACTTCACCTGCGATCGCATCTGCTTCATCATCCTTAAAAGCCATTACCACCTCAGCAGTTTCCTCACCGATTTTTTTCAAAATTTTGTTATCGCCACCTGCGAATAGTTTACAAGTGTAAGAACTTTCAGTAGGATTATCGCGGCGATCGCATATTATTTGAAACAATTGCGACAATGTATCACCTGGAGGTGAGGCAATTTTTCCTTCTATTTGGTGGAAACAACTGCGCTCTCCAGTATGACAGGCAACATCTCCTAATTGCTCTACGCCGATAAGCAGCGCATCACTATCGCAGTCATAACGGATACTTTGCACTTTTTGAATATGCCCAGAAGTCGCCCCCTTGTGCCACAATTCTTGCCGAGAACGGCTCCAAAACCAAGTTTCTTCAGTTTCTAAAGTCTTTTGTAACGACTCCTGATTCATCCATGCCATCATCAGGACAGTACCATCTAGATAGTCTTGAACAATTGCAGGCACTAGACCCCGTTCATCGTAGCGAATTTTCTCAACCGGGATAGTGTAATGCAGCGATCGCGAATCGTTAGAAGACATACCAGCTAGTTTGCTCTCATGAGAATAATTTATGGATTCACGATACCATTCAAAATAGGACAGCCGATATGTTTTTTTTGAATTAAATATCTAAAGTCAAGTCTTCATTGGACTTGCATAACATAATGTTATTTTTTTGGTTCCGCTAATTTTATAGGATAGAAATTCTAAGCAGTGTTTAACCCTATCCTAAGATAGAGCGTTTTATTGCCCACTGTTAGGAGAGAACTTTGGTAAATACCACAATTAAAACAACAAAATCACAAGAAGTCTTCGCCGCTGCTCAAAATCTCATGCCCGGAGGAGTCAGTTCTCCAGTTCGTGCTTTTAAATCTGTGGGCGGACAACCCATCGTTTTCGATCGTGTCAAAGGCGCGTATATTTGGGATGTAGATGGCAATAAATACATAGACTATGTAGGCACTTGGGGCCCAGCTATTTGCGGTCATGCTCATCCAGAAGTCATTGCAGCGTTGCATGAAGCTTTAGAAAAAGGCACCAGTTTCGGCGCTCCCTCAGTCCTAGAAAATGTTTTGGCAGAAATGGTCATCGATGCCGTTCCTAGCATCGAAATGGTCAGATTTGTTAATTCTGGAACTGAAGCCTGTATGGGAGTTTTGCGGCTGATGCGGGCTTTCACCAACCGAGACAAAATCATCAAATTTGAAGGTTGCTACCACGGACACGCCGATACGTTTCTAGTGAAAGCGGGTTCTGGTGTTGCCACACTTGGCTTGCCAGACTCACCGGGAGTTCCTAAAGCAGCAACTAGCAGCACTCTAACTGCACCTTTCAATGACCTAGAAGCAGTCAAAGCTTTATTTGAAGAAAACCGCGACGAGATTGCCGGTGTCATTCTTGAGCCAGTTGTCGGCAATGCTGGATTTATCGCACCTGATGCTGGCTTCCTAGAAGGTTTACGGGAACTAACTCACGAGTATGGAGCGTTGTTGGTATTTGACGAAGTGATGACAGGCTTCCGCATTGCTTACGGTGGCGCTCAGGAAAAATTTGGCGTCACTCCCGATTTAACAACTTTGGGTAAGGTGATTGGTGGTGGTTTGCCAGTAGGGGCTTATGGTGGTCGCCGAGATATTATGTCAATGGTTGCGCCTGCCGGCCCCGTATATCAAGCTGGGACTCTTTCTGGTAATCCCTTGGCGATGACTGCTGGTATTAAAACTTTAGAATTGCTGCAAAAGCCAGGTACTTACGAGTCTCTTGAGCGAATTACTAAAAAACTAGCAGATGGTTTGCTGCAAATTGCTAAAGAAACTGGTCATGCAGCTTGCGGCGGTCAAATCAGCGCCATGTTCGGCTTATTCTTTACCGCTGGCCCAGTTCATAACTATGAAGATGCGAAAAAGTCTGATACAACCAAATTCGGACGCTTCCATCGTGGAATGTTAGAGCGTGGTGTTTACTTAGCACCCTCTCAATTTGAAGCTGGGTTTACATCTTTTGCTCACACAGAAGAAGACATCGAGCAGACTTTAACTGTTGCACGGGATGTAATGTCTAGTCTGTAACCTTTTAAGGATAAGGGATTTCCAAAAAAAGTATTCTGTTAACTCTTGTGGGGTAGGCATCTTGCCCCACAAATGGATGATTTATCGGAAGTCCCTTTTTTTTTGAGACAGAAACAAGCGTGCGGAGTTTTCGGACTCACTTTAAAAGCATTATTTGCAGAATTTTCAGCAATTAATAGTGTTCAATCCTCTGACGCTGCTGGGGAGCGAAGAAATTTTTTAACAGATTTGCTCTCTACCATCATTACTCAAGAAAGGTCACATCTTCGTCATCATTTCGCAATGGCTTCGTCAATGGAATATGCAATATTTAGCCTACATTAAGATTCATAGTTAATGAGGCAGGATTAATAAATTATAGGGGGTTAAGTCCCTTGCAACTAAGAAATGTCAAGTTTTGTGGCTCTTGTCTGAATCTCCGTTGCAAAACTTAACTTAATTACAAATTATTTTACTTGCCTTTTACAGTTCTCGAAATTCCCTCATACCCCATAGATTACAAAAATTAATACGTAAGAAAGTTCTCACCTTTATGGTGAGAGTTTTGCTTATAGATATTAGATTATCCATCGGGTAAGCTATTTTTTCAGAGTCAGGGTTGGAGCTAACTTTAAAAAATAGACCAGTCATAACTGTAGCTCGTATGGCAGGGCTTACAGAGTAGAAAAAGCTGCCATAAGTATCGTGAAAAAAAGATGGTTCGACCTTGAAGGAGCTATGAAGTGGACGACAATAAGTCATTTTTTAGTCTGCAAAAAATATTAGTTACGTTGCTTGTCTTGAGTGGGAGTGTGAGTGTCAGCACGATGATGCTTATTAAGTCAAGCTCCTCTAATGCTCAAAGTACAGAGAATATAAATGCAAACAATCAACCAAGCAAAGTTGGAATTGAGCAGCAGATTGAAGAACTCAAAGCGACGATGCTTAGAAGTTGGCAGCAGCAAGTACAAACAAAAGGTTTTTCATATACTGTGCCACAGCGTTTTCAAGGAGCAATAGTTGATGCGGCAAAATTGACTCCCGAACAGAAAGTAATTGCGCTCACCTTTGATGATGGGCCATGGCCTCAAAGTACCGGGCAAGTACTAGATATTCTCAAAAAAAATCAGATTAAGGGGACATTTTTTCTGATTGGGCAAAACGTGAAGAATTATCCAGGCTTAGTAAAGCGGGAAATTGCTGAGGGTCACGTAATTGGTAATCACACTTGGCATCATTGGTATCAATTCTTAAATCCACAAGCAGCTGCCTATGAAATTGACCACACAGCAGACTTGATTTATCAAGTGACAGGGATTAAAACAAATTTATTTCGACCACCAGGGGGAATCATGCACAATGGGGTGGCTAGTTACGCTAGAAATAGCAAATATGCCATCATTCGCTGGTCGTCTGACTCTGTAGACTACTCACGTCCTGCTGTACCAAAATTAATTAATAATGTGTTTAGGAGGGCCAAGCCAGGTGGAATTGTGCTAATGCATGATGGTGGTGGTAATCGCTCTAAAACTGTGCAAGCTTTACCAGAAATTATTGCCAACTTTCGGAAACAGGGCTATAGGTTTGTTACTATTCCTGAACTTTTAGAAATGCAAGATCGAGATCAAAAGCTGACAGCAAACAAAAAAACCGTCCAAAACTAACATCTGAACGGAATTTTAACGTATTAATATTTTATGCCAATCTAGTAATGTTACCAGTTGTGCTGATACCTTACAACTACAAGTCAGGAGGTAAAATCACCTGATCGATTGCGTGGATTACACCGTTACTACCTGTGATATCTGCCTGTGTTACTTTAGCATCATTAACAGTTACACCGGTAGCAGGATCGACTTTAACGTTGATTGCGCCACCTTCGAGGCTTTTAACTTCACCAGACTTTAAATCAGTAGACAATACCTTACCAGCAACCACATGGTAAGTTAAAATCTTGAGCAATACTTCTTTGTTATCTGGCTTTAATAATTCTTGCAAAGCATCTGCTGGTAACTTAGCAAAAGCTGCATCTGTGGGTGCAAAAATAGTTAAGTTATCTTTGCCTTGCAGAGTTGCGCTTAATCCTGCTGCTTTTAAAGCCTTGGTCAACGTGGTAAAGGAAGCGTTTGACTCTGCCAAGGCTAACAAGTTTTTGCCTTGATTGCTACTTGCCCCTGGTTTTGGTGGAGTTGTGGTCGGTGTCTCAGTGGGTGGAGTACCTGGAGTGACGGGTGTAGGTTCACTAGGTGTAACACTAGGTGTAACACTACCACCACCACGGTTATAGGGAGGCTCGTTGAAAATACTTGGTCTGGGATTTACCGTTCCACCACTTTTCTGTGCTACTGGTTTGCGTTTGGTATTGCCCTTTTCGATTTGGGAAACGGCTTCAGTCGGTGCGTATTGAGTGTTTGCTTGAAGCCGTTGACCTTGGTTATAAGGAGCTTCGTTGAAAATACTGGGGTTAGGATTTAGTACCTCTTTCGCATCAGATGGTAAAGTAATGAGGACGCTGAAACTAGTAAATCCTGCTATGCCTGCCAACGCGGTCAGAAATTTGCTGTAATTTGTCTTCATAAATTTTGTTTTTTTTGTCCACACATTACATAAAGATTTATAACATTTTGCTATGCACAAAATCTAACTCAAGAGGGAAGTAAGGTTTTTCTCTAGAAGAGTTTGTGCTAGTGAGGTTAAATATTTAACCCCGATTCACGCCGATCGGGATGAAATATATCTACCATATATTTCATGTAAATTGAGCAAATTTTCTCCATCACACCAAAATTTAAAAATCCCACTCGGTGTAAAGTAAATTCTCAGAAAGTGTGAAAATCTCACCTCTACAAGTTATGAGTTACGATGAGCTTCGAGAAAGATTATACTTAAAAGACAATTTATATACATACCTGTACGTAAATCAATAGTTGATTCATAAATCCTGAATTACATAGAGAAGAAAACTATATTTCAGAATCAACCATTGATTATTCAGCAAAAGCACAGAAATTACTTTCCGAAATCTTTTAACGTAGGCTAACGCTGACGAAGATTGCAGTAACTGTTGAAGACCGACGAATGAGGGGTTATGTCTATTTATATATAGGAATCCGCTTTGATTTGGAGAAATTAGTTGCGTTGGGAGGGGATAAAGAACAGGGGAGAAGGAATAAAAGTGTACTAAGTTTTTTTCACGCAATCAAATACGAGTCATATATATGCTGAATTAAATTACTTAGTTATTTGATATTTTAATCAATCAGAAAACAATATTTTTTTGAATCGATAATTTTATTTTGCCAAAAATCAGGCATCGGTTAAACCTTAATGTCAATTAAATAGACAGTTAACCAACTAATACCAATAAAAATTACTAAAACTAAAGATACAATTGTAAAGTTAATAAGTTGACCAGTTACAAGAGATAGAACACATGCTGGAATTATACCAATGGGAACTCTCTCAATACTCAGAGAAAGTGCGCCTAATTCTAGATTTTAAAGGACTAGATTACCGCAAAATAGAGGTTACGCCTGGGATTGGACAAGTGGAACTGTTCCGGCTGACTGGTCAAAGACAAGTGCCTGTATTAAAGGATCGTCATAAATATATTGCGGATTCTACGGAAATAGCTAAGTATTTAGACTTAGAGTATCCCGATCGCCCCATAATACCGCAAGATCCTAAACAACGGGGTTTAACTTTATTAATAGAAGAATGGGCGGATGAGTCCATAGGCATCAAAGGTCGCAAAGCACTATTTGCAGCCGTAAGTCAAGATCAAAATTTCCGTAAGTCTTTATTACCCACGTCAACACCAGATATATTTAAAAGTCTGGTTCAAGGAGTACCTAGTGACTTACTGACAGTGTTGGGTTTTGGCGTAGGTTACAGCCCAGATGTGATACAGTCAGCGATCGCATCTTTAAAACAAGACTTGGAAGCCTTAACGTTATTATTGGCAGATAGTCCTTATTTAACAGGAGATGAGCCGACTTTAGCTGACTTAGCGGTGGCTGGCTTATCGATATTGCTCAAGTTCCCCTCTGGTCCCTATCTGGATTTACCAGCTTCTATCAGAGGTAAAGGATTGCCAATCTTTGCCGAGAATATAGATTATGAACCATTCTTTACCTGGCGCGATCGCCTTTATGCCCAATTCCGCAAACCGTTAATTAGTACCACTCCATCAACAGGAAGTGCGCCAACCTCGATTCAGATTGATTAGATAATAGGGCATAGGGAATTGGGCATGGGGCATAGGGGATGGAAAAGAAAAACAAATGACCAATACTTCGACTACGCGGTAGTTGAGCGCAGTCGAAACTCAGTACAAGTGACCAATGACCAATGACAAATGACAAATACTTCGACTACGCTCAGTACAAGTGACAAATGACTAATCAGATGAATTCGGCACAACCATTAGGTTCGGTCATTCAAGGTTCTCTAACTGAAGGTTTAGAAGTCCGATTGCATCCTGACATTTCTGTAGAAGATATGCGGGTGGGTAAATTTCTTGTTGTGCAAGGGATGCGATCGCGTTTTTTTTGTATGCTGACAGATGTAGCATTGGGAGCTGCTAATGCCCGAATTATTGCTAATCCCCCTAATTGGGAAGACACTTTTTTACGAGATGTTTTAGCTGGAAGTGGTACTTACGGTACTATCAACCTCGCGCCGATGTTGATGTTTACTCCCGAAACTGAAGAATCTTTCTCCCCAACAAATGGCAAATCGGCCAATCCTTTCCTCCCATCGGTGACTGGTTTAGCTTCATTTGTGCCACAAACCAGCACGACGATAGAATTGTTGCCGGTAAAAACTATTCCTAGCCACTTTAGCCAAGTTTACGATGCAAGTGTTGACGATTTTCGCCGAGTATTTGGTTGGGAAGATGACCCCCAAAGGCGCAACTTTTCCATCGGTAAACCTTTGGATATGGATGTGCCCGTTTGTATCGATTTGAATCGCTTCGTGGAACGGAGTAATGGAGTTTTTGGTAAATCTGGTACTGGTAAATCTTTTCTAACTCGGCTACTTTTAGCTGGCGTTATCCGAAAAAATGCGGCAGTTAACTTGATTTTTGATATGCACTCTGAGTATGGCTGGGAAGCCGTTGCAGAAGGTAAAAATGTCAATACTGTTAAAGGCTTAAAGCAACTTTTTCCTAGTAAGGTAGAAGTTTATACCCTCGACCCGGAATCGACAAAGCGTCGGGGTGTGCGTGATGCCCAAGAACTTTATTTGAGTTACGAGCAAATTGAAGTTGAAGATATTAAATTATGTGGTCGAGATTTAGGACTTTCTGACGCAGCCTTGGATAATGCCAATATTTTGTTTAATGAGTTTGGCAAGTCTTGGATTGTCCAGCTGTTAAATATGACTGGTGAAGACATTAAGATGTTCTGTGAGGAAAAGCCGGGACACCCAGGTTCAATTAACTCTTTACAGCGCAAACTCTTACGGTTAGACAGCTTGAAGTATATGCGAGCAGTTTGCCCGCAGAATTACATTAGTAAAATTGTGCAATGCCTGGAATCTGGGAAGAATGTTGTGATAGAATTTGGTTCCCAGTCTAATATGCTCTCTTATATGTTGGTGACGAATATGATCACCCGCCGTATTCACGAGCATTACGTCAAGAAAGCAGATAAATTCCTGCAAAGCAAAAATCCTAGCGATCGCCCAACGCCATTGATGATTACCATTGAAGAGGCGCACCGCTTCCTTGACCCAGCTATCGTCCAAAGTACTATCTTTGGGACTATTGCCCGCGAGCTGCGGAAGTATTTTGTCACACTTTTGGTAGTCGATCAACGTCCATCAGGCATTGATAATGAAGTGATGTCGCAAATAGGGACTCGCATTACCGCTTTGCTGAATGATGAAAAAGACATTGAGGCGATTTTTACAGGTGTATCTGGTGGTAGCGGACTGCGATCGGTATTGGCAAAGCTAGACTCGAAACAACAAGCTTTAATATTGGGTCACGCCGTTCCGATGCCCGTAGTAGTCCGTACCCGTCCTTATGACGCAACTTTTTATGCCGAAATTGGTGAGCCAGCTTGGGAAGAAAAACCTGACGCAGAAGTATTCGCCGCTGCGGAACTAGCCAAAGCTGACCTGGGATTTTAGATTGTCTTTTGTCCTTTGTCCTTTGTCCTTTGTCACTTGTACTGAGCGAAGTCGTTGGCGCAGTACAAGTGACCAATGACCAATGACCAATGACAAATGACTAATTCGTAACATCCCTCCATTGTCACAGCAAATTAAGTTCGGTTATCCGGCTAGTTTTTGGCAACAGAAGAGGGGTTTTTGGCGTCACTATAGATATAGTCAATAATTTCAAGGAAATTTAAAATTTTTTTCTATAACGACTGCTTTTGAATTATAATAATAGGTTTTATCTAAAGATAGTTTACTATTTGCCTGATTTGTCGTATTATAAGTTAAGTAGAACTCATACCGACTTCGGATTTACCGCTCGGTGTTAGTAACTGTCTAAGAGAATAATTCTCAAAAATAACCAGCGTGCTTATAAAAAATTGAAAATTTAGGGAAGGTAGGGGAACCTATCATTGGGGGCTTACCGTCTTAACAACGGCTGTATCAATTAACTAATTGCTTTTGATAGCTCCCGATATTTCGTGATAGATGTACTACTTCTCCCCATCCATTTTAGTAATAAAACATACATTATCTTTACGAAGTAGAGGACATCGCACCAATGCCTACTGTCAATACCCAAACGGAAAACCTCAACACCAAATTCACGGCTGATATGGTGCGAACCTATCTGCGAGAAATTGGTCGTGTACCACTGCTAACCCGCGAACAAGAAATTGTCTTTGGGAAGCAAGTGCAACAAATGATGGCGCTGATCGACGCTAAGGAAGCTTTGGCGAAGAAGTTGCAACGCGAACCGGATATGTCAGAGTGGGCTGACTACGTTCAACAATCGGAAACCGAGGTGCAGCAAACAGTGGCACAAGGTAAGCGGGCAAAGCAAAAAATGATCGAAGCGAATTTGCGCTTGGTCGTCGCTATTGCTAAAAAGTATCAAAAGCGAAATATGGAGTTTCTGGATTTAATCCAAGAAGGAACACTAGGGTTAGAGCGGGGTGTGGAGAAATTTGATCCGATGAGGGGTTATAAGTTCTCGACTTACGCTTACTGGTGGATTCGCCAAGCAATTACTCGGGCGATCGCTCAACAAGGACGTACTATTCGCTTACCGATCCACATTACCGAGAAACTGAACAAAATCAAAAAAGTGCAGCGCGAGTTGGCTCAAAGCTTGGGGCGATCGCCAACTCCAGCCGAAATTGCCAAAGCACTAGAACTAGAACCTGCTCAGATTCGCGAGTATCTGAATATGGCTCGTCAACCAGTGTCTTTAGATGTGCGAGTTGGTGAGAACCAAGATACTGAGTTGCAAGAAATGCTCGAAGATGATGGCCCATCACCAGAGTATTACACCAACCAGGAATTCTTACGCCAAGACTTGAACAATCTGCTAGCAGAACTAACCCCGCAACAGCGAGAAGTTGTAGCCCTGCGCTTTGGTTTAGAAGATGGTAATGAAATGTCATTGGCGAAAGTGGGTGAGAGATTGAATCTCAGCCGCGAACGCGTTCGTCAGTTAGAGCATCAAGCTTTGGCTCATCTGCGTCGCCGTCGCGCCAATGTCAAAGAGTACGTTGCTAGCTAAAACAAGAGACGCGGAATCTCGCGTCTCTACACCACCTTGGTGATGCGCCTCCTGAATTCAGGGGGCGATTTTTTTATGCTGAAAACAGAGAGTTAACGCCCTGTGCAACTTAATTTAGTTAAACCTTGATTCCATTGTGGGGTAGGCATCTTGCCTGCCCAGAAAGGATGGACAAGATGTCCATCCTACAAGAATAAAAAAAGTCGCACATCGCGTGAGTTATTTCCCAACTGTAGTAGGACTAGACAAAGCTAAAATAATAGCTGGTTAACTGTATATCAGTCCGATCTTGAACTACTGCTAATAAGTCACCATCATTCTGATATATGAGTGTATCAAGGTCACTAGTTCCCTCATAATCAGCAGTACCAAGATAAAAAGAACTTGCACTTCCTTTCAGTTGGATATAGTCATTCGCAGGATTGTAGTCTTGTATCGTAGCGTAGCCACTTCCCTGATAATAGTTTCCACTGTAGGATGTACCTAAAACAAACCTATCGTAGCCATCGCCACCATTTAAGGTATCATATTCATAACTGTTGTAGACAGTTGAGCTAGAACCGTATAAGGTGTCACTACCAGATCCGCCGTATAAGTTGTCACTACCTGAGTCTCCGTATAAGACATCGTTACCTGTGTAACCATATAGGTAGTCATTGCCACCATATCCATAGATGTAATCGTCGTTAGTATTGCCATAGATGGTATCATTTCCATCATACCCATAAGCAAAAAGACTTTCTGAACCAGTGTAGTTATAATAATCATTTCCACTTGTGCCGAAATAATAAGCCATATCTTTGCCCTCAATAATTTGGTTACATTCTCGATCGCTCTGATCTTACATAGATACTAAAGGGCTAGTATCAAGTTTGTCGGTCGGAAAAGGTCGGGAAAAGGTCAGGAAAAGGTCGGGTTATTTTCTTTTTCGTAGATTTACGTAAACTTTTGACCAAAAATCAAGTTTCTAGTGTGAATATTGTAGTGAGTCTGTATTACTACGGAAAGAAATGACGGTTGAAGAAGCGATCGCAATAGTCGAGCGATTATTGGAACGAGGACGCTTAACGAGAGCGCAAGAGATTGTATTTCGCTACGCTTGGGAAGGGAAAACTTATCTAGAAATGGCGCGAGCAGTCACTTATGACCCTGGTCACATCAAAGACGTTGGCTCAGAATTATGGCGATCGCTCTCTCAAGCTTTGGGCGAAAAAGTTACCAAAAATAACCTGCAAGGAGTCCTGAAGCGAACTGTACAGCGACAACAGGACATAAACACCTCCTCAACCTTGAATTTTCAACCCTTTACGAACTATACAAATTGGGGGGAAGCAATCGACGTTTCCCAGTTCTATGGACGTACTACAGAATTAGAAACCCTCAGCCAATGGATTGTAAGAGATCGCGCTCGTGTTGTCACACTATTAGGTATGGGTGGTATGGGCAAAACCGCGCTCTCCGTAAAGTTAGCAGAACAATTGCAGGGAGAATTTGAATATGTGATTTGGCGATCGCTCCGACACGCACCTTTTTTTCACGACAAGGTGATGGAATGCATCAAAATTCTTTCCGATCGACAAGTTACCACATTGCCTGCTTCCCCCTATGAGCAAATTACTTGTTTAATCGATTATCTCCGCAAATATCGATGCTTGCTGATTCTGGATAATTTCGACACATTATTGGAGCAAGGTAAAGGGACGGGCTGTTACCGTCAGGGCTACGAACCCTACGGCGAACTGCTGTGGCGATCAGGAGAAACTGGGCATCAAAGCTCTGTCCTGCTCACCAGCCGGGAAAAACCTCCTGAAGTCGCTGCCTTGGAAGGTGATGGTTTGCCAGTCCGTACCCTTGTTTTATCAGGATTAGAAGTCACAACCGGGCAAACAATTCTGAAACTCAAAGGGCTATCAGGCTCCGAGGACGAAACCCGCCAACTGGTTGAGTGTTACGGTGGTAATCCCCTAGCTTTGAAAATTGCCGCCACTTCCATTCGGGACTTGCATGAAGGTAACATCGCCTGCTTCTTTTCTGAAGGCACAACTGTATTTCAAGGCATTGGCAATCTTCTAGAACAACAATTCAAAAGACTCTCCACATCTGAGCAGCTAGTGATGTACTGGCTGGCAATTAATCGGGGCAAGCTTTCCTCGACAGAATTGCAAACAGCTCTTACACCAATATTGCCTAAGCCTAAGTTAATGTCAGTTCTCGAATCTTTACGCTGGCGTAGCTTGATAGAAAGCAATACTGGAGGATTCACACAGCAACTTGTGGTGATGGAATATGTGACAAAGTGCTTGATTGAGCAAGTCTGCGAGGAAATTGTAACAGAATCACCGCAATATCTGTTGATTTATGCTTCGATGCAAGCTCAAGCAAAAGACTACATCCACGATAGTCAAATTCATCTAATTGTAAGACCGATCCTAAATCAACTACGAATAATCCTTGGCTCTGCCGATCGGCTTGAGGATAAACTTGACAGACTAGTTAGAAAGCTCCAAAATGAAAAACCCTATCCACAAGGGGATGAAGTTTTTAGGCATGGGGAATGGGATAAGCAGATAAGAGAGCGCAGGAACAAGGCAGGCTCAAACAGTCAGAAGCAATCCCATACCATTCTGGCTTCGCCTAGATAAGAGAGCGCGGGAACAAGGTAGACTCAAACAGTGTTTGGGCAGTTGCGGTGAGTCCAGATTTTCAACAAACGTTGAGACAGGTAGTAACTTTAAAAACTTTAGGAGCGCTAGAAGTGAATTGATACAGCAAAATTCAGAATTCATAATTCAGGAGTATGTATCTCATTTTCGTTGAAATCTGCTGTATATATCCCAGTCCCTAATCCCCAACCAGTTCACTTAGTTGAAAAACGTTTTAAATCTTGTAAAACTGCGGTGGCTGATTGATAGCGATCGCTAAAATGATAGCAAACCATTTTATCTAAAATTGCCGCTAATTCTTCACTTACTTGCACGGTTTGTCGCCACATCACATTCCCCGTTTCTGGATCTGGGTGGAGTTCTTGCGGTGGTATCCCAGTTATAGCTTGAATAGCAATCATTCCTAAAGCATAAATGTCACTACATAAGCGGGGATGACCGGCAAATTGTTCTGGAGGTGCATAACCCCGCGTCCCAATGGCTACTGTGGCTAATTCTGTTTGCTCGCTACTCGGCGGTTGCATCAATTTCACAGCACCAAAGTCAATCAATACCAGTCGATTATTTTGAGCGCATCTAATAATATTAGTCGGTTTGAGATCCCGATGAATCACTCGATGTTGATGAACAAATTCTAGAACTTCTAAAACTTGTTTAAGCATTTCCATCACAAATGATTCGTTTTGCACATTTTGTACGGGTGGTAATTCTTCACTTAGGGTATGTCCCTCAATATATTGTTGAATTAAATAAAATTCTTGATTATCTTCAAAATAAGCAAGTAGTTCAGGAATCTGATGATGTTTACCCAAAATTTCTAAAATTTCAGCTTCACTATGAAACAATCTGCGGGCGACTTGCAAAAATCGTGTATCTTGACGGGCTGGCATTAACTTTTTAACTACACAAGTAGGATTACCGGGTCGTTGAGTATCCTGTGCTAAATAAGTCCGACCAAATCCACCTGCACCAAGAGTTTGAGAGATTTTGTAGCGTCCACTCAAAAGCAAATCACCTGATTTTATTTCGGGTGAATCAACTGGAGGAAGAAAGTCAACAGACGAGTCGGGAATTGCTGTTTTATCTTCTAAGAGTATATTTAATTGGGCGATCGCTTCTTGTTGTTTTTCAACTTGCAGAACAATCACCTGAGTTTGCTGTTGATTTTGGTAGCTAGTATAAGCGATCGCACAGATACTACTAATCGCCAAAGCAAGAGCAGGAGGGATTAATGGCACCCATCCAGCTTGCAAAAACAAAGCAACGCAGATTACTACTAAGCCAAATAGAGTTATCCCTACCACCACTAGCAAAAGCAGCGGATTTTGCCACCGCAATACTAAAACACCACCTAATAGCGACCAGCCCCACACCCAAATAAGTTCTACCCAGTCGGGCCAATACCAAATCAAGGGTCGCCCATCCAACACTGTACTGATGAGTTGACTTGCTATTTGTGCATGAATAAACAGAGCAGGCATTCTAGCTGGTTGATCTGGTAACGCGCTGTAGGGCGTATAAAAGCCACTTGGAGGGATATTAGCTGCTGTAGTGCCAATAATTACCAGACGGTCTTTGAATAAACTGGGGTTGACTCGATCGCTAAGAACATCTGTGAGGCTTACTTGGTCGGCGAGGCTATTGGGGTGACGGTAATTTAATAATATTTGATAGCCCTGTGTATCCAAATGTTGGTAGCCACCAGAATTAGGTTGTAAACGCACAAACAAGGTTTTACCTAAGATAAAATCTCCTTTTTTAGTGAAATCGTATGCAATACCTTGTTTTTCTAGATAATTAATTGCAATTAATGCACCAAATGCAAATGATGTTGTACATTTCTTGTCTGTAGAGTTGGCAAATAATAAAGTACGGCGGAGACTTTGGTCGTTTTCATTGTCAGCGACCACATCGCTAAACCCAACATTATCTATATGGACATTTGGCGGCGGGGGAATTTCATCTCTACCCAAACTGCTGAACAAACAGGTAGTGACAATGTTATCTTGATTTTGGAAATTAGCCGCTAAATTCTTGTCTTCTGGTCGGAAAAGATATAAACCAACAATTCGCGGTTGATAAGACTCTATTTTCTTTAATAACTGATTGATTGTCCGATCTGATAGAGGCCATTTCTCGCGTTTGATATCTTTATCAGTAATTTTTACTAGTAAAATCCGCCGATCGGGTGCTTCTGATGGACGCGATCGCAACATCCAATCGTAAACTCTTAACTCCCAAGGCTGTAACCATTTGAGTTCCCGAACTCCCCAGATAAAGGCGGTAACTCCTATACTGGTAACAAAAATAATTTGCAGCCAACTTTTGCTCTTAGAAGTTTCACGAGAATCCTGAACTTTGACAAAAGGTACGCGGAGTTTTTCTAATAGTCCACTAATCACGGCGTTGAGGCGGTAGCCTGAATTGGGTAGATGTTGTAAGTGCAGAAGTCAATTTTGGGAATCTAGGTTAAAAGCTAATTAACCTAAAGCTCCTATTAATGTAACAATTTACTTGTTAGTTAGAGACTTTGACGTATTCCTACTTTTAAAGCAAGCTTACGCCCAGCGTCAACCATAGAATCAGACAAGCCCTAATCATCTGTTTGAGATGTTTGAACATCTTCAACAGGATTGCTAATTGGGAAAGAAATCGGATTAGTAGATGGAGTTAGTGAATCTAACTGAGGTTGTTCAAGTGATGCTTCAATGCTGGAATCTGGAAAATAGGAGCCAACAATTTTATCATAATTAGAAGCAACAGCTAAAAAAGCGCCACCCAAAATATAGATAGGTAATGGCAGATTAAATTCTTGCAACCAGTCAAACAGTTCTGCTAAGGCAAACAGCACCAAAAAGCAAGCAAGCCAAACCTTCATATTCTTATCCCCTGAATTGAAACAATTCTATTACTAGCTTAAATAGCTTGCATAATAATTGATGTAATACATAATCACCAACTTACAAGAGACCTCTTGGCATTTGTGCTTTTTGCACTCTTGGGGAAAAGGTTTTGGTTAAAGGCGAAGGGGATAATACAGAACCTTTTCCCCTTCCCCCTTTCCCTTTTCCCGACTTATGCAAGAAGTCTAAGGTCTATAGCTGTAGACAGATGGAGTCAAAGTTATAGCATCTGCTATATCTAATCGAACAGCCAAGGATTGACAGTTGGTTTGGTAGACTCGGCAGTGCCTCAAACTATCACAAGTAAAACTGGTAACAAGGCACAAGCTCAAATGTCAAAGGTATGTTCGTCGAATTCGGGCGGTCGTTTATTGAATTCGGGCAGCCGTTTATTGAATTCGGGCAGCCGTTTATTGAATTCGGGCAGCCGTTTATTGAATTCGGGCGGTCGTTTATTGAATTCGGGCAGTCGTTTATTGAATTCGGGCAGTCGTTTATTGAATTCGGGCAGTCGTTTATTGAATTCGAGCAGTCGTTTGCAGCAGCGAAGCTCGTCACTACTGCGAGAAAGGGAGGAAAAATATTGTCAGATTTTTGAAATTCCAGGTGTCTCGATTGGAGAGGAAAATTCTACCATTGTTAAGTAGGTGGGTGGAAAAATTTATCGTTGAAATTGGGCAGGAGGAAAGAGAGTTTTAGCCTAGTTAATTTTTCTTCATATAGTATGGTTTTATTGTGCCGACTTACTTAAAGATTTAATTGATAACCTGAAAGCTTGAGAGGTTACAGATTTGCGACAAGATTTGGATGAACAGCAGCAAGTAGAAGAAAATCTGCGTCATAGTGAAGCACGCTACCGCTCACTGGCAGAAGCAAGCGCATCCATCGTTTGGAGCGCTGGGCCTTGGGGCAACGTTGTTGACGAGATTCCGACTTGGGAGGCGTTCACAGGTCAAAGTCCCGAACAATACAAAGGATGGGGTTGGTTTGAGGCACTACACCCAGATGACCGGACATCTGTAGCTGCTATTTGGAGACAAGCCTTTTTTGGGCGCAGCGTTGCAGTTGCCGAGTATCGCGTTTTACGGCATGACGGCGAATACCGTGACATGGTTATACGCGGTGTGCCTATACTTGACGAATCAGGCGAAATCCAGGAATGGGTAGGAATGTGCGTGGATATCAGCGAACGCAAGCAAGCTGAGGCAGAACGCGAGCAACTGTTAGCGCTACTGAAAACAGAACAGACTCGTTTGGTTGAAGCTAACGTTCTGCTTGATACCCTCTTTAATAACGCCCCTGTAGGTATTGGTCTATGGGATGAGGAATTGAGATACGTTCGCTTGAATGACGCTTTAGCTGAGATTAACGGTTTTCCTCAAGAAGCGCATATAGGTAAGACCGTCGCTCAAGTGCTACCTGGGGTAGATCCTGGGGTGATGGAAGCTTTACACCATGCGATCGAGACGGGAGAATCTATTACCCAAGAGGCCAGTGGAGAGACACCCGCCGCACCTGGAAAGCAGCGGCACTGGTCGGTAAATTATTATCCGATTAAACTACCAAGTGATATTACTTGGGTGGGTGCAATCTGTCAAGAAATCACGGAGCGCAAGCAAGCAGAAGCCGAGCGGGAACAGCTGTTTGAGCGAGAGCAAGCGGCTCGTGTTGAGGCTGAAACTGCTAAGGAGCAAGTTACCAAGATTTTAGAGAGCATCACTGACGGCTTTCTTGCCTTTGACAATGAATGGCGCTTTACCTATCTCAATCATGAGGGAAGCAGAACTCTGGGGCGTTCCTGCGAGGATCTGCTCGGAAAAAATTTGTGGTCAGAGTTTCCAGAACTGGCTAATACTAGCTTTGGTCAACTTTATCAAAGCGCAGTTGCTCTAGGAATGCCGCTTGAGCTTGAAGATTATTACCCACCCTTTGATGCATGGTTTGCAGTTCGCGCCTATCCTTCAGCCACAGGGTTATCACTTTATTTCCGTAACGTTAATCTACGCAAGCAGGCAGAGGCAAAACTGCGCGAGAGTGAGGCGTGTTTTCGGCTGCTGGCTGAGAATTCAACTGATATTATTTCTCGCCACACAGTAGATGGAATTCTTCTGTATGTTTCACCAGCTTGCCATACAGTATTGGGGTATCAACCAGAGGAACTAGTCGGTCATCCCAGCCAGGAGTTAGTTCACCCAGAAGATTTGGCAGAGATTGCCAGGAATTACCCGGTCAATGCCGATTTACCAGATATTTATACCGTTACTCACCGCGCTCGTCACAAAGACGGGCATTATATCTGGTTGGAAGCAACTATTCGAGCTATTCGCGATCGCCAAACTCAAGAAATTTTAGAGATGCAAGGGTCTTCGCGAGATATCACTAAGCGCAAACAAGTGGAAGAGGAGCAGCGTTTCTTAGCTGAAGCTAGTGGAATTTTGGCTGCATCATTGGACTATCAAACAACTCTAGCAGGTTTGGCGCGTTTAGCAGTGCCGGAAATCGCTGATTGGTGCTTAGTTGATATTATTGGTGACAATCAATTAGTTCGCCGGCTTGCAACAGCCCATACCAATCCAGAGAAACAAGAATTGGTAGAACAGTTACAAAATTATCCGCCTGATTTGGCACAAACAGCAGGTGTTGCGAAGGTAATACGGACAGGCAAATCACAAATTACTCATTTTATTTCTGAGGAACAGCTCCAAGGGTTAACCTACAACGCCAGTCACTTCAAAGTCTTGCAAGAACTAAATCCAACATCTGGGATGAGCGTACCACTAATCCTTCGAGGACGAGTGCTGGGAGCTATAACTTTGGTATCTTCTTCAGGTCGTTTCTACGATAACAAAAGCCTGATGTTAGCTGAGGAGTTAGCTAGCCGGGCAGCGATCGCAGTTGATAATGCCCGACTCTACAGAGAAGCCCAGCAATCTCAACAGGCGGCTTTACGCGCAGCATCTCGCACTACCCGTCTGCAAGCAATTACTGCTGCCCTTTCTGAATCTTTAACTGCGACACAAGTTGTTGAAGTAATTGTAGAGCAAGGTATAGCAGCTTTGGGAGCTAGTTCTGTTTTTGTGGCACTACTGACTCAAAACGGCGCTGAATTAGAACTTATCCGAACTGTTGGCGGGCAACAAGAAATAGTAGATTCATGGCGTCGATTCTCGATTAATGCACCCGCGCCACTGGCAGAAGCAGTAAGAACTAAGCAGCCTATTTGGGAAGAGCCAACCGAAGCGAGGATTGCTCGTTACTCAAATCTTACCAAGGAATATGCTCAGTCCAACTACAACGCTTGGATTTCGATTCCATTGCTGATCGAGGGACAAGCTATTGGGGGAATGTCTCTAGCTTTTACCGAAATTCAGAAATTTAATCAAGACGATCGAGCCTTTATGCTGGCACTCGCACAGCAGTGCGCACAAGCGATGGAACGTGCCCGTCTATACGAGGCAGAACAAACCGCTCGGAAAGCAGCAGAAAATGCCAACCGGATAAAAGATGAGTTTCTGGCAGTACTTTCTCATGAATTGCGATCGCCACTCAACCCAATTTTAGGTTGGTCAAAGCTACTCCAAACCAAAAAACTTGATGAAAAGACAATTCCTCAAGCGCTGAAGACTATTGAGCGAAATGCGAAATTACAGGCTCAACTGATTGAAGACTTACTGGATATCTCCCGGATTTTACAAGGTAAAATCAGCTTGAATATCTACCCAGTCGATCTGACATCTGTGATTTCGGCAGCAATGGAGACAGTGCGGCTATCAGCAGAAGCTAAATCAATTGAGATGCACATCAGCCTAGAACCAAATTTGGGACAAGTTTTGGGAGACTCCAGCCGATTGCAGCAAATCGTTTGGAACTTGCTCTCAAATGCGGTTAAATTTACACCAGAAGGCGGACGGGTTGATATTCGACTATCATCATATTCTAAGTCAAATTCCAACTCAGCAATCATTCAAGTCAGCGACACAGGGAAAGGCATCGACCCCAATTTTCTACCTTACGTGTTTGAATATTTTCGTCAAGAGAATAGCAGCACCACCAGAAAATTTGGTGGATTGGGGTTAGGATTAGCGATCGTCCGTCATTTAGTCGAATTGCATGGCGGCACAGTCCAAGTAGAAAGTGGAGGTGAAGATCGGGGGGCAACTTTTACTGTCAGATTACCGTTAATCCAAAATCAATTAGAAATTAAACAAGATAGTAGCAATTCTGAGCCATCCTCAAATTTGAATGGTGTGAAAATTTTAGTAGTGGATGATGATACAGATACGCGAGAATTTATTGTCTTCTTACTAGAGCAGTATGGGGCAAATGTTACAGCAGTAACATCAGCAAATGAAGCCCTAGCTACTTTAGCCCAATCCTTGCCAGATATACTTTTAAGCGATATTGGGATGCCAGAAGTAGATGGATGTATGTTCATGCGACAGTTGAGAACATTGCCACCAGAGCAGGGAGGAAAAATTCGCGCGATCGCACTTACCGCCTATGCTGGAGAAATCAACGCTCAACAGGTACTAAGAGCCGGATTTAACAAGCATATTGCCAAACCAGTAGAGCCAAGCGAGTTAGTAGATGCGATCGCTAACTTAATCGCTGAATAAACCTGCCTCTATCTGTTCGCCATTACTTGATACAATTAAAACTAATTGTCAGTTTGAAATCATATCTGTAAGAATATTTGCGATCGCTTGTTCCTTCCTTGGTTTTTACTTAACCAAACAATAGGCTTAACAAGTTAGTTGAGCAACTTGTTAAGCCCCTTGTTCAAGTTAGGCAAACTTCCGCTACAGTGTAATAGCTAGCCAAGTTAATAGCTCAATAACCACAAATGACAAATGTGTAATAGCTGAATAAACCTGTCTCTACCTGTTTACCATTACTTGATATTATCAGGTATGCTCGCTTTATATTGTAGATCGGAAAGAATCCCTTGTTTGATATCAATCTTACGCGAGATGACTTTTTCTGCAAAATAAAAATCAGCAACGCCCTGTTGTTCGGCAACGATCGCAGGTGTCAGTCTTCTCAATTTATAAGTACGACGGCTTGCCACCTTTAGTGCAACTGCTGGATCTAATTTCTGTTCATCAACTAAAATTTTGGCATAATCGCTTGGGTTTTTTTCAGCCGCTTCTCCTACCTTCTGTGCTTCCTCTAAAAACACTCGCACCAATTGCGGATTTTGGGTAACAAATGCACGCCTGCCAATATAAAACCCGCCGAGAGTATTAATTCCTTTTGCATTTCTCAGATTCCGAATCGGAGTAGTATTTTCCACAGCAGCTAAAAGGGGATCGCTACCCACCCACGCGTCAGCCTTGTTTTGAAGAAAGGCATCGCGGGCTTCAGGTGGAGTCAAAGCAACGATTTGAATATCGCTAATTTTTAACCCTACCTCTTTCAACGCTTTTGTTAGTAAATACTGTGCATTGGAACCTACTTGAAAAGCAATTTTCTTCCCTTTAAGATCGGCTACTTTCTTAATAGGAGAATTAGCTTTCACCACAATACCTTGGTTTGTACCATCGCTGGGCGTGCGTCCAGTAAGATAGACAACTTCAGGGATGAGGCCTGGGCGTGCGGCTTGGTCAAATATTGGAGGTGTCTCTCCCACATTACCGATATCCACTTTACCTTCATTCAGTGCTTTTATCAATTGCGGCCCTGCTGCAAATGGCCCAACCCAATTCACAGTTATACCCAATGCTTTGAAACGTGGCTCAACAGCTTTTTTAGACTTGACAATATCACCAGAACTTTGATAAGCCAAGTTAATTACTTTGGCAGGCACCGCTTGAGTGCTTTGTATAAGGCTACCAGCCAAGGGAGATAATAAAGTAAACAGTCCCAATGCAGAATATTGAACAACACGCTTTAAGACTGTACGGCGTTGTGGTTGAAATGACTTGTTCATCAGTTATAATTTTCCTCGCAAGTTTTAGCTTTTACGTTGTCAGTCTTACTTTCTTTCAGGAAGTAAGATTATAGGAAGTTATTATTTAAACCTCCTAGAATACCAATCCACGAGCAAAAATTGAGATTCTGCTAATTCAACAAATCTCTTTTGGATTTAGTAAATTGGTATTCTAGTTTGTTAAAAAAACAAACTTCATATTTGATTATTCTCTACTTTTCACTTATCAGTGTTGGTGGAGTAATAGCTGCATATTCTTGAGGCGTGAGCAATGCTTCTTTAACATCAATTTTTTTGGGTAAGATTTTTTCGTTATAGAACAAATCAGCAACATTTTGTTGAGCTTGCATTAGTTCTGGAGTAATTCCTTTTAAGCGATAATTAGCACGGCTAGAAATTACTTCTTGAATAGGTAAATCAATTTTGAGTACAGGTGCTATAAGTTTCGCTACTTCTTTACGATTCGCTTCTGCCCATTCACCATTTTTCTCAATTTCTTCTAAAATGATCCGAACTAATTCGGGATTTTCCTTAGCAAATTCTCGTGTTCCTACATAATATCCGCCTGGAGTCCCGATATTGGTTGCATCTCTAAGGACACGCGCACCGTGGAGTTTTTCTACCAAAGCTAAATGAGGATCGCCAGTTACCCAAACTGGAATAGTGCCTTGAATAAATGCGCCACGGGCTTCCACATTGGGCATACTTAAGACTTGAATATCACTATATTTTAAACCTACTTCTTTTAAGGCTTGAATGATAAAATAGTGAGAAGCAGAACCTTTTTGAAAGACTACTTTTTGACCTTTAATATCAGCTAATTTTTTAATTGGAGAGTTTTTCGGAACTGCGATCGCACTACCTTTACCTGAATTAGGCCCAAGTCTTCTCCCAGCCAAATAAATGATTCTTGCACCCGCAGCTTGGGCAAAGATCGGAGGCGTTTCTCCAACCGAGCCAATGTCAATTTTGCCCACATTCATCGCTTCCATAAGTTGTGGCCCTTGAGCAAATTGTGACCACTCGACTTTTAAGCCCAAAGGCTCCAAACGTTTTTCTAAAACTCCTCTGACTCTAACTAAATCACCAGAGCTTTGATACCCTATTCGCAGTACCTTTGTTTTAAAAGTTATAGTCTTAGCTCCTGCTGGCTCTGCTTTCGGAGCGCTTCCTATATTTGTGTTAGATACAGTTGACGTACAACTGATTAAAGTAGTAGATACTACAAAACCAGATATTATAAATAAGGCAAATTTATTGATGACTGTTGTCTTAGTTTTCACAAAATTATTAAACATTTTTGCTCCTCACTTTTCGATAGATACTGGTATAAAACCATCAGTCAGTAAATGAAAATATTCAATTTTTTAAAGTTAATTACAATGATTTACAGCAGTTTGCATCTAAATGAAGTACATCTTTTACCCCCCTTAATCCCCCCTTGTAAAGCAGGGTGGTTTCATACAACGAGAGAAAAACTAAAAATAGGTTTCAAAGCCTCTCTCCGCTTCGGGGAGAGGTTTGGAGAGGGGTCAAAATCTATGGTTATATATGAGAAATCAAGACTTATGTATTTTTCTTTTTTCGTATGAAACCACCCTGCTTAATCCCCCCTTGTAAAGGGGGAAAATTCTCAATCTAGTTCCCTCCCCTTTCCAAGGGGAGGGTTAGGGGGGGTATTTTTGTACTTCATTCACTTGCAATCTGCTGTACTTATTAGATTTAATTGAATCAGGTGTGAATGCTGCATATTCTTCTGGAGAAAGTACTCCATCTTTGACATTAACTTTTTTTGGTAAAAGTCCTTGTGCATACCATAAATCAGCTATTTGTTGTTGTTTTTTAACAACTTCATCGGTTATTGGTAGTAGACCATATACTGCTTTACTATGAATTGTTTTGAGAGTAGGTACATCAATACCAACGTCACCCGTTTCAAGTTCTGCTAACTTATCAATATTTTTTTGTGACCAATCTTCAGCTTTGATAAACTCTTCTAAAAAAACTTTGAGAATATCAGGATGCTCTTTAGCAAATTTACGTGAGGTAGTATAAAAGCTACCAATATCCTGAAGTCCTTGCCCATCTATTAATACACGGCCAAGATTTTTTTGAACATTTCTGGTAATGTAAGGTTCCCAAATTACCCAAACATCAATTCCTCCCTGACTAAAAGCCACATTTGCATCTGGAGGTGGGAGAAAAAGAGATTTTACATCACTCAGTTTGAGTCCCTCTTTTTGTAACGCTTTTAGTAAGACATAGTGAGCGATAGAGGCTTTTTGAAAAGAAACTTTTTTGCCTTTAAAGTCAGCAACACTTTTAATCGGAGAGTTTTTTGGTACTAAAAAAGAAACTCCTCTACCATTAAATCGAGTTGTTGCAATATATACAAGAGGTGTACCTGCGGCTTGAGCAAATATAGGCGGTGACTCAGCTGTGGCTGCGATGTCAAGGGAACCAGCATTTAACGCTTCTAAAGCTTGTGGGCCAGCAGCAAACTCTAGCCACTTGACAGTAAAATTCTTTGCTGCCAAACTTTTTTCTAGAGTTCCTTGCTTTCTCATCACTGCAAGAGAACCAAGCTTAGAATAAACAACTCGTAGCTCTTGTTTTTGTGGAGTATTAGAGACTGTTTTACTTTGAGATAGTGTATTAATTGGCGATAGTTGGTTTTGAGTATTTTGAGTTTCTTGATTACAACCAACTATGCTCATTGGTATAGTGATGCAAGCAGCAATTAATAAAGATATATGTTTAGTCTCAATTTGATATTTAGCTTCTATAAATTTAGTATTTAGGCTAGATTCACATACTATTTTAGTATTTTTGACTTTTGAGTGCAGAGGTTTATTGCTAGACAAATTTAGCCTTTGCAAAGATTTTAAAAGCCCCATAATATTTTTCTAGTTAAATTTAATAATTTTCGGATTAGCGCTTTTAATGAGTGCTAACAACTCTCATTTTCAGTCTAGAGTTTATCAAGTTTGGTCTAAAAATAAAGTATTCATGAACACTTGTTTTTAAACAAAAAATATTTTTTACTATTTTTGATTTACAAGCATAGAGTATGATATTTAGACAAGTTTTATTGGTCAAAAGTTATTCTTGACTTTTGACCAATAAAAGGTATATTTAAACGTCCATCAGCTTAATCTTCTGAGCTATAAATCCTAAAAGGGACGACTACCTGCAAGGCTAACCCGCTTTAATACTCGTCGCTCATTCGGATCGAATGCTTGACGGTAATGTAAGGTAGCTTGATTATCCCAATAGACAATATCGCCTACAGACCATTTGTGTTGGTAGTAGAACTTGGGTTGATTTAGATGTTGCCTCAATTGTTCAATCAGTTTAGATCCTTCTTCCGGCTCTAACCCGACAATTTCCACTTCTGTAGCAGCATCTAAATAAAGATGCTTTTTCCCACTCTCTGGATGGGTTCTAACTAAAGGATGGGGAAAGATCGGACTGATTAAAGGAATAGTTTTGTCTAAACGATACAAAGACCGGGGTGCATTCCGATCTCGCAAAAATGGGTTGTAGGTAATTAACTGTAAATCTGCAATCCGTTCTTTGGTGGCTTCATCTAATGCCTCATAAGCTAAATTGGTATTTAACCAATAAGTATCTCCACCATGAGTTGGTATTTCCAACGCATAAAGAAGCGAACCACTAGATGGGGTAGGAGTCCATTTGTGATCGGAATGGAAAGTGAGTTCTCCAGTACCGGTATAGCCACCATCGACATTGGAAATCGGAATCACCACCGGAGTTTCTCCTGGTTTAGAAGCCAATACTGGAGTTTCATCAGATGGTACAAAGAGTGCGCCAAAGTATAAAGAAAAGTTCAAAAGTTGTTCATCAGAGAGCTTTTGGTCTTTGAAGATCAAGATGTGGCGATCGCGCAGAGCTGCTTTAAGTTGTAATATGACTTCAGGTGCGATCGCTTGACTGGCATCAAGATCGGTAACTATCGCTCCCAAAGGAGCATCAATAGACCTAATTTTAACCTTTGTCAAAGTCGAGGTAGACATAATATTCTCCTGAATTTTAGTTTCTTCTTGGGGATAACTACTTATTCGCTAGAACCTCTGAAGGAGTAATTTTGGCGTACTCTTCAGGTGTCAAAAAACCGTCTCTAACATTTACCTTCTTGGGGATAAGCCCTAAGCTATACCACTTATCTGCAACTTCCTGTTGCTTAGTAATAGTTTTATCAGTGATTGGTAGCAACCCATAGTCATATTTTTTATGCATTATTTCTAGAGTTGGTGGATCTAGTTGAGTTACAGGAGCAAGCAGTTGTGCTACTTCTTTGGGATGATCCTTAGTCCAGATTTCTGCCTTTTCTAGTTCCTCTAGAAACACTTTGATAACATCAGGATGAGCCTGATAAAATTGGCGTGAAGTTGAATAAAAGTTGCCAGTATCTCGCAACTTACCACCATCTGCTAAAACACGAGCTATTTTATTTTGTACATTTCGAGTAGCAAATGGCTCCCAAATATACCAAGCATCCACCTTGTTCTGACTAAATGCCACATTTGCGTCTGGCGGCGGTAAAAAAACTGATTGGACATCGCTCAGTTTTAGTCCGGCATCTTCTAAGGCTTTAACTAATAAGTAGTGACCGATAGAAGCTTTCTGGAAAGCTACTTTTTTACCCTTCAAATCGGCAACACTTTTAACTGGAGAGTTTACAGGAACTAAAAGTGAAATGGCTTTACCACTGGGGCGTGTAGTAGCTAGATAAACAAGAGGCGCTCCGGCTGCTTGTGAAAATACAGGAGGCGATTCGGCTGTAGATGCGATATCCAGTCCATTGGCATTCAATGCTTCTAGCTGTTGTGGCCCAGCCGCAAACTCAGGCCACTGTACTTTAAAACCCAGAGGCTCTAATCGCTTTTCTAAGGAACCCTGTTTTTCTAAAACTGCTAAAGCAGAAAGTTGTTTTGAACGTACAATCCGTACTACTTGCTTCTCAGTTGACTTCTGTGTAGTGCTAGATGCAGCTACAGACTCAGGGGAAGCTGATGACTGCTGAGTGTTATTTTTGGCTTCACCACAACTCGATAAGACTGTCGATAGCATTAAGCAGTAGCCCAAAGCAAACAACAACGAACGACGCGTTGTTCTCTGGTTTTTTCTGAATTCAAACTTTCCTTTTAAAGCTGGCATGGGTTGTTTTATTTATTCCTCGATTGGTGGTCAGAAAAATTATGATTAATTGCGGTCTAAATAACCAAAAAACTCTTGTTTATTAATATAGTTTAAAATTAGACTAATTCAATATTTTTCAACTATAAAATAATGGTATTAATTTACGTCAAGCTATTATCATTATTACCCTTAAATTATGCAAAGCTATTATAAGTCAATAAAAATTTCGCACGACACTGTTGATTGTAAATAGCTATAGCAGCCTGGACAATCCTTCTCAACTACATCGAAAAATAATTCAGTGGTGGGTCTAAAATTCGGACTGATTGCATTCTGAATTATCACTTATTTTGTAATAAATCAACTCTTAGGTTTCCATACTGCATCTTTGACTTTAAAAGTTTTAGGAATCAGCTTTTGACTGTAAAAAAGTTCAACTACCTGCTGTTGTTCAGCAACAAATTCATCAGTTATATCAAACACCCCAAAGATAGGTCGCCTTTCTAAAGCCCATTTCCAGACTCCTGGTTCTTGTCTAGTTTGCGCTGCTAACAAATTAGCAACTTCATTGGGGTTAGCTTTAGCCCATTCTTCTACTTTTCTTTGTTCTTCCAAAATTATCTTCACTAAGTCGGGGTGATTTTCAGCAAAATTGCGTGTAGCGATATAGTAGGCCCTTTGGGGAGCGACATCAGAACCTTTGGCTAGAACTCGTATTTCATTTGCTCGCTCTTTCCGAGCATAAAACGGATCGCTAGTAGGTAAAACATCAACTCTAGCACTTTCAAAAGCAACCTGACTTTCTGGAATAGTTAGGTAAACAGGTTGAATATCATTGAGAGTTAATCCAGCACTTGCTATAGCTTTCAAAAGCAAATATTGCAGAGCAGTTCCTTTTTGGATCGCAACTTTCTTACCTTTGAGTTCCGCAAGAGTTTTGATTGGTGAATCCTTACGGACAATAACTGCTTGAGCACCTGCATTAGAACCAGTTGCAGCAACATAGACAATGGGATTATCACCAGCTTGAGCAAAAATTGGTGGCAGATTTCCAACGTTGCCAATATCAACACTGTTTGCGGCCATTGCTTCCATCATTGGCGGGCCACCTCGAAATTCTATCCACTTGATAGCAATACCATCAGAAGCAAAGCGCTTTTCCAAATAGCCTTGAGCTTTAAGTAGGTTCAGACCAGGTGTACCACTCTGATGACCAATATTAATCACCTCTAGTTTTTTTGAGCTTGCAGTAGTTGGCTCAACTTGGGGAGTATTGCTTTGAGTGCTTGGAGAGCTACAGCCTGTAACTAACAAGAAAGTCGTAAATGCTAGCAAAAAATAACGAGCTATATTCGCAGGCAACCATGACTTTCTGTAGCTGATAAACATGATTCAATGTAATTTCTTGAGGTAAGAGGATATTTTTAGTTTTTATTTTGTTAGACTGAATTTTATGGGTGATTCAGATTTAAAAAGTAGACAATTGGTTTTTCAAAATGCGATAAATCCAAAACGCGATAAATCGCGTCTCTACAACGGGATTGGGCTTAGACGAATGTATTTGGTTATAGATACTCTGACTACTTTTATAAAAACCATTTTTATCATGTTTACGTGTTATAAAAAACATTTTTTAATAAATAAAAATATTTTTTGGAATGTCTAAAATAAAAAAGAGAGTGGGTATTACCCACCCTATAACGACTCGAGGAACTGAGAATTTAAGAGTTGAAAGGGCAAAATTTAGGAAGTGGAGTGAGTAGTACCCACTCCAAGGGGATGCTAGTGGAAGATTGAAACTTGTGAGTGAAACTCTGTCTTATTCGCGTTCAATTTTGCTAGTGCTTCCAAGCGATTAAAATTGTAGCTTTGAGTTCTTCTGTAAAATGTCCAGACGGCTCAACTGCTAGTAGCGCTTCTCTAAGATCCTTTTCAAATGCTGGGGCGTTATCGCCATAGAAAATTTTCAAAGAGAAGGCTGTAGTGTATAAATAGCCAAGATAGCTATCGACAGTCCAAGATTTTTCAAATAGCACTTCATAGTTTTCTTGACGAGCAAAAGCCGAATTGCTAATTACGACTTCATGAGGAGGATCGACTGGCTTTCTAGTGCCTTGTCCTCGTTGTCCAGTCCGCCGCTCATTGCCTAACCATTTCTTTACGACTCCAACAGCAGCTTGTTTCCAAGGTAGATTGCTTTCCCAAGGGTTATCACCAGTCTGAAGCAGTGCTAGTCCACCATCATCAGTTAGCAATTCATAAAGGCTCTCAAGCACTAATTCGCGTTCCATCCAGTGGAAGGCTCTACCGATAGTGGTTAACTTAAATTTTCCTAAACTAGCGTCGATGAATTCTGCTCCTTGTTGTAACCAAGTGATATTATTTGCTCCGACTGCTGCTGCTTGCCGTTTAGCTTCTGCAATCATGTCAGGATCGGGATCGATCGCCACAACTTCTTCAAATTTGGTTCGCAGAGGAATTGAAATTAACCCTGGGCCAGTACCTAAATCAAGGAGTCGTCCTTGACCATTGAGATTAAATATTTCGGTTAGTTTGTCGAATACAATAGGTGGGTATTTGGTTCTATATTGAGCGTAGCCCTCAGCAGCTCCCTCAAATAAACTTGGGTCGTAGGTAGGAAGTGTTTTTAGTTGAGTCATATCAATTTAGGATTTTGGATTTTAGACTTCGGCTACGCTCAGGACAAGCTCAGTCGAACGATTTTGGATTGTAGAGACGCGATTCATCGCGTCTTTGGCGAATGTGGGAGATAACAGAACAAATGACACTTAAGAATATTGGGTAACGACGGGTAGCCGATCGTTGAGTATCCAATCGCCGATCGCTTTCAATTTGTAATCCACAGGATCGTGTAGAGTAAAGGTTCGTAAATCCCGCCAGTAACGGTCAAATCCATATTTGGTTGCTGTGGCGCGAGTTCCGGTAACTTCAAAGATGCGGTTGGTAATATCTATACCTACACGAGTCGCTAATGCCTTGGCTGCGGAAACTGCGATCGCAACTTCTCCTCTCTCTTGATGAGTCAGTTCTACATCTTTATCCCACGCTGCTTGCACCTTCTCGGCGGCTTGGTCAGCTAGAGCGATCACAGCTTGAATTTCAACCCAAAAGTCTCCGTAATGATGCAGAATATATGGGTCTTGAGTAGCACTATCTACTCCTGATGTAATCCACGGTTGAGTAGTAGTTTTAGTATATTCACGAGCAGCAGCAAAAGCTCCTTTAGTAATTCCTAGATAAACGTTGGTTTTTGTTAGCTGGGCAATAATCCCAAGAAAAGTTGAGAAGGCACTATCATGGGGATTTGGCGGCCCCAAAATCTCATCTTTCTCTACTAAGACATTGTTAAATGTATAACTACTGCTATCAGTGCGGCGTTGCCCAATATTATCCCAATCTTGATTAGAAACTAACCCTTCCCTGTCTTTGGGAATTATAAATATGAAAGGCAATTCTACGCCATCTTCCAAAGCAGAGAATACCCGATAATCTGCAACAGAAATACCTGTACCAAAGCTTTTAACACCATTAACCCGAAAATTCTCGCCTTCTGGGTTAATCTTCAGCCTAGTATCTTTTGTATTGATAGCATTTGCCCAAAATAAGTTATTTTTAGCAGTTTCTCTATAATATTTTTCCTTTTGGGCTGGTGTGCCGGAAACGTGACCCAAAGCCGTTAAATTGAGATGATTACCATATAATTGACCAATTGAACCATCTGCTTTTGACAGTTTTCTGACAATTTTTAAAGCATCAATCCAAGTTGCACCAATGCCACCATATTGCTTGGGTACAATCAGTGGCAACAAACCACTTTCACGCAGTTTATTAATTTCCTCTTCTGGAACTCCAGCTTTAGCATCCCGTTCAACTGCGGATTGAGCAAGTTCCTTAGATAGAGAAGTTGCTAGGTCAATGTAATCCTTTGGTTTTGTAATATCTAGCACCATAATTAAATCACCTTTTGTAATTCGTAATTCGTAATTCGTAATTAAGGCAAACACAATTACTACAAACAGTTTTTAATTCGTTGCTCTATGAATGTGAGACAAAATATCCTTTCTCAATGCAGAATTTAGAGAAATGTAGAGTGGGCCTTGCCCACGCTACAAGTGAACAGAGGAAATGGAACATGGAACGTTGTAATTGTCCTTTGTCATTAGTCCTTTGTCTTTTGCAAATGACTAATGACTAATGACTAATGACTAATGACAGTTATTTTTTAGCCGCTAGATATTCGTTGGCGGCTTTCTCAACACCTGTACCCTTAAAGAAGTCTTGATTGAGACTGGTGTACAACTCTAAGGGATGGATTGAGAGGAAGTAGCGGAGGTCTTCTTCGGTAATGATTTCGCGTTCTGCCATTGAGTAAGCGTTGGCAGTAACGGCGGTGATATCAGGTACATCCCAGTGGCCGGAATCTGAACCCAAGAAGGCTTTAACGCGATCGCCAAAGGGATTAGCGGCACGATTAAAAGCTTGAGCTACACGGGTATCATCTGATTCTGTACCGAAGTAGAAATGATTCAAGAAGCGATCGCGCACATCTTCTGGCTTCTCTATTCCCGCTAGTTCAAATTCGTCGAGTTCCCCTGGATCTTCTGGCGCTAATAGTTGATGGTGGAATCCTAAACCATCACCAATTTTATCTAAGCGTCCATCTACTAGTTCGCCACCGTAGCGAGTATACAACTCTACTAATGCTTCCTTGTCGATAATCGCAGGATTGTTATTTGACAACAGATGTTGTTTGTTGCGGGTTTCCCAGTGCCAAATAATATCAGCATATAAACTAGCACCCCAAGCTGAACCACCTTCTAAGAAAGCGAACTTTAATTGTGGGAAGCGGCGAGTAACTCCACCAAAGAACAGCGATTTGCATAATGCTTCTGCTGCAAAGGCAAAGTGATTGATGTGATTATATTGGGCGTTGGTGACAGAACGCTGAGTTGTCCAACCTTGGCTAGAAGCGTGAGTTGTGGGTACAACTTTCAATTCTTGGCACTTAGCCCAGAATGGATCGTAATCATACTGGCTATCTAAGCCAAAGTTATCAATCCAAACTACTTCGTTAGCGACTTCTTTGCCGTATTTTTCAAAGGCAGGAATTGGACGACGAACATAACCGGGAATTTGAATTGCTTTGAGTCCCAGAACATTCACCGCATATTCTAACTCTTCAATTCCTTCTTCGGGAGTGTGCAGGGGAATGGCGGCGATGGGTGTTAAGCGATCGCTATAAGGGCGGAAAATATCAGCATGGTAAGTGTTAATTGCCCGACAAACAGCCCGCCGCATTTCTTCGTTGCCGATATTCGGGGCCATTGTTGCCAAATTGGGATACACAACGGCAAAGTCTGTACCTGCTTCTTGCAAGCGTTCGTGCAGCAACTTGGGCAAGCTAATAGTAGCCAAATTCAAAGTATTTTTGGTCGGACGACCCCACCAGTTAGGGCGATTAGTGCGATAAGCAAAACGTTCTTCCCAACTTTGCTTGTACCACTTAAAACGGGAAGATCCTGGTAAATTTTCTTGGAAACGTTCGACAAGTGCAGTTCCACCAACTTGTTCTAAATAATCCAAGACTGCTGGTTCAAATTCTTGGGTATGTACATCAGTGTCAATGATTGGATAACCAAGTTTTTCCCGAATCTGAGCAGACCTAGTTTTTTGTGGGCGGTCTAGAGCGATCGTCATGATAGTTTACCCTAAATTATTCAAAAGATTGGTATTTGGGTATGTAGTAAGCGCTTCTGACTTTTCACGGGATATGGAAAACCCCTCTCCCAACCTCTCCCCTACAAGGAGAGAGGCTTTGATTTCTCCCCCTTCCCTTGTAGGGAAGGGGGCTGGGGGGTTAGGTTTTCCGTTGACTTTTCCACATGACGTGAAAACTCAGGTAAGCGCTTCAGCGCTTTCTTCAGCACTAAAGTGCTTACTACGAACAATGATTTTTAAACCTTGCTAGCCAAAAATTCATCTGCGGTTTTCTCAACAGCCGTACCTTTGAAGAAGTCACGATTCAGGCTGGTGTACAACTCCAAGGGATGAATTGACAGGAAATATTGCAAATCTTCTTCGCTGATAATCTTGCGTTCTACCATTGAATAGGTATTAGCAGCGATCGCAGTAATATCAGGTACATCCCAATGACCAGAATCGGAACCTAAGAAGGCTTTGACGCGATCGCCATAAGGATTAGCTTTCCGGTTAAAAGCTTGAGCTACACGGGTATCATCCGATTCTGTCCCGAAGTAAAAGTGATTCAAGAAGCGATCGCGGATATCCTCTGGCTTGGTAACTCCTGCAACGGCGAATTCATCCAAATCACCTGGTTCTAGGGGAGATAATAAATCAGCGTGGAAACCTAAACCACTACCTAGTTGATCCAAACGACCATGTACTAATTCGCCACCGTAACGGGTATATAGTTCTAACAGTTCTTCGCGATCGATATTGGCGGGATTGTTATTTTCCACCAAATGGTCTTTATTGCGAGTATCCCAGTGCCAAATTAAATCAGTGTACAAACTAGCACCCCAAGCTGCACCTCCTTCTAAAAAGGCAAACTTGAGTGTGGGGAAGCGGTGAGTTACACCACCAAAGAACAGAGATTTACACAGTGCTTCTCCAGCCGATGCAAAGTGACCAATATGGTTGTATTGGTAATTGCTAATGGAACGTCGATTGATCCAGCCCATACCGGAAGAGTGGGTGGTAGGAACAACTTTTAGTTCTACGCACTTCGCCCAGAAGGGATCGTAATCATATTTACTATCCAAGCCAAAGGTATCAATCCAAATAGCTTCGTTGGCTACTTCTTCGCCATACTTCTCGAAGGCGGGAATCGGACGGCGGATATGTCCGGGGATTTGAATTGCTTTGAGTCCCAGTACTTTCACCGCATATTCCAATTCTGCGATCGCCTCTTCCGGCGTATGCATGGGGATAGCGGCAATTGGTGTTAAGCGATCGCTATAAGGACGGAAAATATCAGCGTGGTAAGTATTAGCTGCCCGACAAACAGCCCGCCGCATCTCCTCATGACCGATGTGTGGTGCCATCGTTGCCAAGTTGGGGTACACAACAGCAAAGTCTGTACCAGCTTCTTGTAAGCGTTCGTGCAGCAACTTTGGCAAACTAACGGTAGCTAAATTTAAGGGATCGTTAGTGGGACGAGTCCAGAAAGGAGGGCGGGCGGTGCGGTAAGTGCGGCGTTCATCCCAAGATTGCTTGAACCATTTAGAGCGAGATGCACCGGGTAAGTGTTCTTGAAAACGTTCTGCGATCGCAGTTCCAGCAACTTGCTCTAAATAGTCCAAGAATGCTGGGGGAAACTCTTGGGTATGCACATCAGTGTCAATAATCGGATAACCCAGTTTTTCCCGAATTTGAGCGGATCTAGTTTTTTTGGGACGTTCTAATGCAATAGTCATAGGTTCTACCTGATTTTTCAATTGGATTGGGTAGATAGTACTGATTAAGAAGGTTATCTACTTTCTTCTTACCAGCATTTTTTTGAAGAAGTTGGGATTTTTCTTTACATATAATGTGGCGAGATTAGTAAAGATAAAATCTCGATAATCAGCAAAGCTAATTATGTCCTTCTCCACAAACTTGTATATATTAGCTGCAACAGCAATAGTCATAAGACTTCCCTCAAAACTGAGGAGTATTATTGTGTAAAAAGCTAAAACAGATAAAATTAACGAGGCTGTTCTTTAGCAACCCAATCTGTTAATTTAAAGTCTGACTTTGCTAAACCCTGCGATACTAAAAATTTCTTTGTTCCCTCTAAAAGTTTCACACCCTCGGCTGGTAATGGTTCTTCTGATACCTGTTTGAGTGGGAATGATACTTTAATGATGTTAATGGGATATTTAGTAGTTTGAGCGTGATACTGATAATATTCTTCAGAATTAGCTTTTAAATCTTTGGCTGCTTCTGTCAGAATTGCATTAAATTTCTGTGGGAAATCAGGCTGTTTTGCTAGAAAGCTTTCGGTCGCCACAACTAATGATGTTCCTGACAAACCCTGATGATTTGCCGAAGAATCAATCACTGGAAACCCTTGCGATTTCAGAAAAGGCCCAAGATCGCTGGAAGTTGCATAAGCTGCTACATCACCACGTTCCAAAGCTGCTTTTGCCTCAGTAGTCATCAAATGGACAATTTTTACATCTTTGGCAATTTTAGCTTCAGCTAATAGACCCAGTAGGTATCTATGCATATAAGAGCCTTTTTGGGTAGCTATTTTTTGACCTTTCAGTTCAGCAAGCGATCGCGGGCCATTCTTTTTCGCTACTAACCAGGCAGTTGTATTAAATTGGCTAATCCTTAACAGTCGCGTTTCCTGACCCCTAGCTTTCAAAACTATCGCTGGTGTATCCCCTAAAGAACCAACATCTAATTGTCCAGCGACAAGCGCCTCATTTAGATTCGGCCCGTTAGGAAACCTTGCAAAAGTAATATTTTTAAATCCCGCTTTTTTCAACTCCCGTTCTAATATTCCTTTTTTCTTTGCCCAACCCAGCGATCCTGTAGGTTCTGAATTACCTACATAACCTATTCGTAGGGTAGAAATGTTATTAGATGCAACAGCATTATTGACATTAACAGCCTCAATAGATTGAGCAGATTTAGTTTCGCCTTGGCTACACGCTGTAGTTAGTAGCAGTAGGAAACAAGCCACTGAAGTTGATAATTTTGAAGAAAATTTATTTTTACTGATAGAACTTGTTCCTAATGTTAACGACAGCATGACTATTTTCTCCGCCGCACTATTTCATCTGCTTCAAAATTTGGAATGTTTGATCGGCTTTTGCTGTTGAAGTACGTTTATGTCCCCAACCGATGTTTTCCCGATAACTACCCAGTAGCCCAACTTCTGCCAATTCTGCCTCATTGACTGAAGTCGTTACATCACTTTCTGGTGCGACATAAAGAGCATCAACTGGACAGTACAATTCGCACATATAACAGGTTTGGCAGTCACTCTGTCGGGCAATGGTTGGCGGCGCATTCGGTACTCTGTCAAACACGTTAGTTGGACAAATATTCACGCAGATATTACATTCTATGCACCGCGACTCGCTGACCAACTCAATCACACTGCCACCCCTATTTTAGATTTTGGATTTTGGACTTCGACTTCGCTCAGTCGAACGATTTTAGATTGGGAAATATGTTCTGTATTGAGTAGTGGCTGAGTTTTCACCCAAACTCGATCTAATCCGCCACTAATCAGGTGATGTTGCTGGTTAGCATCAAGTTCGGGATAATCTTGATGTTTGTGCATCCCACGAGTTTCTTTCCGTTCAATGGCACTGCTGTACATCCACCGCGCTGTAGCTACCATTGCCGTAGCTTCTCGCGCCCGGATTAGCTCTTTATCTGATGTTACCTGGCTACTGCGAAGTTCTTGCCAAAGATGATTTAGCTTACTCAAAGACTCGGTTAAGCCTTGTTCTGTACGGAAATAGTTCTTTTCGTAAGGGAATACTTCAGCTTGGACTGCTTGAATAATTTCATCAGTTGCTAAGGAGCGATGCCTTCGGCGGCAAGCTACGCTCCCACTTTGTAATCCTACTTCTCCAACTCCCTTAACTTGTCGTTGAGTTTTATGTTCTCCCAAACTGCGGCTATATTCAGCAGCCGATTTCCCCGACCAATAGCCAGAAGATATTGCCCAAGCCGCGTTATGACTACCACCGCCAGTAAATCCGCCACAAATCAGTTCGCGCGTAGCGGCATCTCCAGCCGCATAGAGTCCCCGTACAGAACTGGCACAACTCTCATCTACAATCCGAATTCCTCCCGTACCGCGCACAGTTCCCTCTAGGCGCAGAGTCACAGGGAAACGTTGGGTAAAGGGATCGATACCTGCACGGTCAAAGGGTAAAAAGAAGTTGGGCTGTGCTAAACGCATAGATGGCCGCATCGATTCCGCCGCTTTGTCTATGATGGCGTAAACTGGCTGTTGCAGTAATGTCTGGGCTATTACTGAACGTCTATGAGAACTTGCCCCTGGAATTACACTACCGTCTTCGTAGGTGAAAGTTGCCCAATTATAAAACAGGGTTTTGGTAACTGAAGAAAAGGCGGGAGAGATGCCATAAGCATTAGAAAATTCCATACCCGACATCTCGGCTCCTGCTTCTGCCGCCATCAGATAACCATCCCCCGTCAGGACGTTGCATCCTAACGCTTTACTCAAGAATGCACAGCCACCTGTGGCGATAATTGTGGACTGCGATCGCACTATCCATTTCTCACCAGTTTGACGGTTTACACCTGTTGCACCAGCAACAGCACCATCGTCATCAACCAGTAATTCTAAGGCGGGGCTGTTGTCTAAAATCTTTACTCTGGCGCGTTGAATTTGCCGCCGCATCAGCCGCATATACTCCGGCCCTTGCAGCGATCGCCGGTAGGGTTTGCCTTCATCATCGGTAGGGAAGGGATAACCCCACTCTGCTAACTGATTGACGTTTTCATAAGTCTGATTCAGTACCCGATCCATCCAGTTGCGATCGGATAAAAACCCACCTAACGATTCCCGGCTCGCTTTTGCTGTTTCTCTTGCTTCGGGATCGGGTGGCACGTACCACACACCATTCCCAGATGCAGCAGCGCATCCAGTTGTGCCGCAATACCCTTTATCCACCAGGACAACTTTAGCTCCACTTGATGCAGCACTCCATGCCGCCCAAGTTCCAGCTGGCCCGCCTCCAATCACAAGTACATCTGCTTCTAAGTCGAGTTCAAAATCGTTTGTTAACGTCTTTAGCATCTACCATTTCCCTCCATCAATAAACTCTTAAGCTTCGAGTCTTCACCCCATCCATGCTGCAAAATAAATATTTAAAAATCTAGAAATCGCGATCGCTTAATACAGGTTCTTACTAGCTCTGATATTGCTTAATACATTATCTTGATCGATAAACCGTAGTTTGGACATAATAAAGTCTTTCACAGTTTTCGACAAAAAGCAAGTATTTTACCAAACAACTTCAAACGTAAATTTATGTAAAATCAACGGAGTTATCTTTCTCAAGAACTTGCTTTATAACGTCTTTTGTGTAGTGGTCGAATTTAAGTTCATAAAATACTTAAATTCGATAAGTTTGCCATAGTTTAATAAATTTTTTTAAACGGTTTTATCTAGATAGAAAAGACGCGAAATTGAATTGTCTTTGTCTTGCGGCACTAACATTCGCTCTCTTAAGACTCAAGAATCCCCGGACTTTTGATTAAACGAATGTAAGTCCTGTTTTTATTCAGTCCGGGGAGTGCCATTCGGTTAAAACCTAAAGACAGTACGAACCCAAGCAAATAAACTATCAGGATTGCTGGCATCCGAATCAGGTGCAGTAATCCAGATCAAACCTGGCGTAACCTCAATATTATCTCCGATTTTATATTGGTAGAATGCCTCAACGTGCAGAGAAGTATCTCTGTCCGCTTGTCCTAGACCTTTTCCCAAATTTATATTATTACTAAGACTGATGAGTTTTGGCTCCATACCAACTAAAATACCCCCTAAAGCACCTTCACTAAAAAGATCCGGGAATGCCAGTCCTACCGCCCAATCCATAGCTTCAGCATTTCCGCGCCCCAAATAGGTGTGTACCCCATAACTTACCCACCCATTGATTGCCAACTTGGAATTAATTTGATAGAACGCCTGTAAGCCATAAAGGTTGCCTAGAGTTGCTACTCCAGGCACGGTGCTGTTTACCAGGTTACTCCCGACTGCTGGGCCGAAATTTGTGCCGCTAAAACCTATGGTATTTGGTGGGCTATAGGTATTAACGTAAGTTGCCGCTACCCGAAAATTCCGATTACCGGAGTAGTATATTAACTGTGCTAAAGCTAAATATCTGCCTGTAAATAAACCGTTATTAAGTGTGGGATTACCGCCGTTTGGTGCGCTATACGCTATCCCGAATTGAACCTGTTTGCCTAATCCCTGGAGTATGGCAATTCCAGGGCCGCTATCTCCATAGTTATAGACCAAAGACCGCCGTGAAAATCGCGAAATCCCATTAGCACCAGTCGCAGAAGACGATTCAAAATATGGGTTAACCGGACCAGAAAGACCTATCTCACTAGCTCCATCAGACAAAGGATAAATGTTGACTTGGGTATTTGGAAAAGGTAAAAACCGATAGCGAACACCACTGAGAATAAGAGTGTTGCGTGCAAAAGTAATACTGGAATTATCAGCAGTTCTCCCCTCATAAGTTCCCAATAATCCAGCTCTTGTTTGTCCAAGTGATTCAATATTTCCACCTCCTATTGTTATACCTAGTGAATCTTTACCATTAAAACTGGTGTTTAACCGTAAAGTCGTTGAGCCTTGAAGTGTGAGATTGTTAGGTGCTGGTCTCTTAGTGACGACATTATTACCCGCCAGAAGTTCGCCAGCAACAATCTGAGCTCGACCTATAAGTTTGGTTGTGGTTGTAAACTGAGTTGATTCTAACTTCGCATTTCGTGCTTCCAGGCTATCTACGCGTCCCCGAAGTTGAGCGAGTTCTGGAGAAAATTGTTCTTGTAGTTTTTTGATGGTATCCAAGTCTTCCCGTTTGACTAAATCTGTCGTTGAAGTCGCTATTAGTTCATTGAGGCGATCTAAAGCTGCATTCAACCCAGCAGCAAATTCATAGCGCGTTAGGGAGCGATCGCCTTTAAATGTACCATCTGTATATCCTGCAATTACACCGTAGCGCTCAACTAGAGACTGTAATGCTTGAAATGCCCAATCTGTCGGCTTAATATCTGATAGTTGCGAGACAGATGTAACTTGCCCTGCTGCATTATTTGGAGCTTTTTGCTTAGTTGGCGGTGCAACTTGCAACAATTGTGAGACAGGTGTCACTCGATCTTGAAGCTCGTTTGGAGCTTTTTTACGAGTGACTGGTGCAATTGAAGTGTCTACTGTTTGATTGACAACTGCTTCTGGAGCTTTGTTATTTTCTACTTCAATAGTAGATACATCAGATTTAGGTAATTCCGCCTGACTTTTAGCTGGATGAAAAACCAGTATAGCTATAATATCTAGCACCGAAAGCAGCAACACTATGGATCTATAATTCCAGCGAAATTTCGACATGACTCTTTAACTCCTCAACCTTAAAGATGAATAAATTCGCCCTTAATTTGACATAAAAGACAAGACAAATCATTGCTCTAATGTTTTTACAAAACGATTAGAACATAGATTCATCCAGGCTTTAGCCGTTAAAAAAAGTGCAAAGTTCTGATAAGTATCGAAACCAGTACTAAGTAGTTAAATGTCCAATCCAAAATTCACAGCAAACTAAGAATTCTGACGTTTCAAATAATCCTAAAAACATCTAGAATCAGACAATGACTGCCTTAGCAAGAACTTCTCTACTTTTAAGGGAAACTCAACCACACGCTATATGAAATGATCCTTCTAATACATCCTAAAATCCTTTTTTTGAGTTATGCTGTATAAAGTTCATCAATGGCTATTGACATTGACTCAAGCTTGATCTAGATTCGATTATTTGCCAATTAACATTAATTGAAAACACTATTTTCTAATCAGCTATATTTTGACAGCATCAATCGTTAGCTAAGTACGATAGTTCTATCGACTTACCGTACATTCGTAGCATTATCTTTGCATAGAGCTTGGTACAATGCAAGACCTAGTACTTTTTCATCAGGCGAAAATATATCAAAATTCTTAGCCATGAAGATGGCCGCCACTTTACTAAGCCTAAGTAAGTTGATATAGGAATCCGGTTTGATTTCTAAAATTATTTGTGTAGGGAGGTAACCCTTCGACCGGCTCAGTGCAGCGCTAGGAACGGAGAACAGGGAGCAGGAAAGAAGCCTCTTGAAGTTGTGCTAAGTTTTTTCACGCAATTAAATACTAGTCCTATAACTACAGTGGCACTATTGAAAAGGACACTACTACGGCAAGGCGGAAGTCAAAAGTCCAAAGTGTCAGGGAATAAGCTTTTTAGGGATTTGAAATGGTTGCTCTATTTACGCCGTGGCGTATAGACCATTGATAGCAAGGGCTAAGGATTTGCTAAAAGTGTATTTAACTTCCGCAGTAAAGCGGGAATTGCGCTCGAACCGAATTGCTGTTTGCTGAAAGCCAACCCAAGAACGCAAAGCTCGTAACCTTTATCCAAACACAGACTTAGGAAGTGCAAATTAGCAAGATTTCTGTCGATGAAACCAGAAATGAACACTTTCAAGTCGCAATAAATGTGGGTAATTGACACAAAACTTGTATTCTTCACGACAGCTATTGTTGCAAAAAAAGTGTCATGATTATTGGAATTGTGCGTAAAAACGTCAATCTTGTGGGCAGTTATTCTTTATGAATCGTTAATCTATCACTGGTGTTTTAAATAATTTCCTGTAAAATGCTGACTATAAACTACGGTAATTCGATCGATCTATCGTAGGAAAACCCTTGTACCCTGTCTGACACAAATGCAAATTCTCTGGTTTATTCCTACTGGATCTCATGACGGACGCTATTTAGGCACAGATATTGGCTCTCGTGTTGCCACACCTGATTATTTGCAGCAAATTGCCCAAGCTGTGGATAGTTTAGGCTACACAGGCGCATTGTTACCTACAGGGAGTTCTTGTGAGGACGCTTGGATAACCGCCGCCGCTTTTATATCTGTCACCAAGCAGATGAAGTTTCTGGTGGCAATTCGTCCAGGAATTACTTCCCCAGGTGCTGCTGCACGGATGGCAGCAACATTTGACCGAATTTCTAAAGGAAGATTGTTAATTAATGTAGTGACAGGTGGAGATCCGGTGCAGCTGGCTGGGGATGGCTTGCATCTTAGTCATGACGATCGCTATGATTTAACCGATGAATTTCTCAGAGTTTGGCGGGGTATCGTCAGTGGGGAAACAGTCGATTTTAAAGGAAACTACCTGGATATCAAAGGTGGTAAACTCTTATTTCCACCAGTTCAAAAACCCTATCCACCTTTGTGGTTTGGTGGCTCATCTGCTGCCGCCAAGCGGGTTGCTGCTAAACATATAGATGTTTACCTGACTTGGGGCGAACCTCCACAACAAGTGGCCCAAAAGATTGCCGAAGTTAAGAAATTGGCGGCTGAACAAGGCAGAACAGTTCGTTTTGGGATTCGCTTGCATGTAATTGTGCGAGAAACCGAGTCAGCTGCTTGGGATGCAGCCAATGAGCTAATTAAGTATGTGGATGAGGATGCGATCGCTAAAGCTCAGAAAGACTTAGCTCAATCTGATTCTGAAGGACAGCGGCGCATGAGTCAACTACATAGTGGTAGTCGAGAAGCCTTAGAAATTAGCCCCAACCTCTGGACAGGAATTGGATTGGTGCGGGGTGGTGCTGGTACGGCCTTAGTCGGAGATCCTGACACCGTTGCCGCTAGGATGCTGGAATATCGCAATTTGGGAATAGAAACATTCGTTTTCTCTGGATATCCCCATTTAGAAGAAGCGTATCGCACCGCTGAATTATTATTTCCCCGTCTACCTTTGCAAAGTGAACCTGCACCTTTAACACCACCAGTCTTGAGTTCTGTTGGCGACGATTTCGCCAATGAACAATTTGCGAAACAACTCACAAGTGCTTCATGACTAATTTGTAATTCGTAATTCGTAATTAAAGAGCAAATTACAAATTACGTTGGTGATGCTTCTAGATTCATCCTTTGGAACAATCTAAAATCCCAAATTCCATGACTATTACCTTTAAAAGCACCAAAAGCAAAAACAAGATATCCCTGAGCGAGGTGTTAGACAACCCGCAAGTTGAGAAAATAGTTCCTTGGATTGTGCCTGTTACCATATTAATTCTTTGGGAACTTGCTTCTAGAACTGGCTTACTTTCAACCAGGATTTTACCAGCCCCTAGTGGTGTAATCGCTACAGCAATTAAACTTGGCTCAACTGGAGAACTGTTCCAACATATAGGAATTAGTGCTGGGCGGGCGATATCTGGTTTTATAGTTGGTGGCAGTATTGGGTTCAGTTTAGGATTGCTCAATGGCTTTTCCCGTACCGCAGAAAAGTTATTGGATAGTTCCTTACAAATGCTCCGGACTATCCCTAATTTGGCATTAATTCCGCTAGTGATTCTCTGGTTTGGTATTGGCGATCAAGCTAGATTATTTCTAGTATCTATGGGGGTATTTTTTCCAATATATCTCAATACATTTCATGGTATCCGTAGTGTTGACCCTGGACTGATTGAAATGGGAAAAGTCTATGGATTAAAAACACCACAACTTCTGTGGCAAATTATTTTTCCAGGAGCTTTGTCTTCGATTCTCGTTGGTGTTCGTTTTTCGTTGGGGATTATGTGGCTGACACTAATTGTAGCAGAAACGATCGCAGCAGATTCCGGTCTTGGTTATATGGCAATGAATGCCCGTGAATTTATGCAAACCGATGTTGTGGTTTTGAGTATTGTAATCTATGCACTACTAGGGAAATTAGCAGATGCTGTTGCAAGAGGTTTAGAAAGAAAATTCTTGTCTTGGAACCCCAGTTATCAAAAGTCATAAATGCTAAATTCACCAAAATCACAGATTGAAAAATCTTGATTTTAAATGTAATTTCCTTTCTTCAACATTTCATCAAATAATTAAATTCCAATTGTTCTCAAAAGGAGGTTTTGCAAGTGAGTTCAAATGTACAGGGTACACAACTAAGTATTTTGGATTTGACGAAATCTTTTGGCAAGAAAACTGTTTTAAACTCGCTGAATTTAGAAGTTGAAGCAGGTGAGTTTGTCGCTATTGTCGGACGAAGTGGTTGTGGTAAGAGTACCTTATTGCGTCTTGTGTCAGGATTAGATAGAGCAACTTCAGGTGGAATACTACTTGATGGAGAACCACTACATAGACTCAGCCGCTCTGTAACAGTGATGTTTCAAGATCCCCGCTTGCTGCCGTGGAAGCGCGTTATTCAGAACGTAGGATTGGGCTTAGAAGGGAATTGGCGTGAAAAAGCTTTGTGGGTACTCAATAAAGTCGGACTCAAAGATAGAGCTGATGAGTGGCCTTATGTTTTGTCTGGTGGACAACGGCAACGGGTATCATTGGCCAGAGCGTTAGCCAGTCAGCCCCGTTTGTTGTTACTAGATGAACCTTTGGGAGCATTGGATGCTCTAACTCGCCAAGAAATGCAGCATTTGATTGAAAACTTGTGGCAAGAGCGAAGATTTACTGCGTTTTTGGTTACTCACGATGTGGAAGAGGCTGTGGCGTTGGCAGACCGAGTGATAGTGATCGATCAAGGAAAGATTTCTATGGATTTACCTGTAAAACTTTCACGCCCGCGAGATCGAAGTAGCGAAGTGTTTATCAATATCAGAGAAGCTGTTTTAGAACGAGTAATGAGCAATGAAAATACTCAAGTAAACAACCAGTTATTACAGCTGAGTAGTTGAAATTTAAGCTTTTAGTAGTCAATCAATATTCAACTTGAGGTAGCTGCGGTAAATAGGCTACTTCGAGATTAAAACTTACCTATAGCAATAAAAAATTATTTATGAACACTCAAAATACCTCCCAACTCTCCTGTGTGCTGGTCTGGGTAATTTTTTCTATATTTACGAGCTAGATAAACTAAAATATAATCTATATCGCTTTATTGAAAATCAATAATACACAAATATTTATTATTGATATTTAATTTAATGATCGTCAAAAAATTAACAAAGGATGATGCAGAAGATTATAGACAGATCAGATTAGAAGCTTTAGAGCAAAATCCAGATTCATTTGGCACAACATATCAAGAAGAAGTAATTAAGACGATAGAACAATTTCGGGATAGAATTCCAGTAGATAACAACAATTTCATTTTGGGATGTTTTGAGGATAAACATTTAATTGGAATAGTCGCATTTAACCAAGAATCCAGAATAAAACTCCGGCATAAAGCACATATTAGTAGCATGTATGTTAAACAAGAATATCGAAGGAAAGGTATAGGTAAACTATTATTGAATAAATTAATTGAAAGAGCGAAAGCTATTAACGAAGTAGAAATATTATTACTTGATATTGTTAAAAGCAATTTTTTAGCCAAACCACTTTATTTATCGCTGGGCTTTCAAGTATATGGAACCGAGATAAGAGCGTATAAATATAATAACAAATATTTTGATATAGAATTTATGTGTTTGCAAATTAAATAATCAGCTTTGAGATATTAATAAATCTCATTATAATTTATCCTAAAAAATGATACTCGGTTTTTTGTCAAGCATAGGCAATTTCCAGATATAGCCTTGTAAATAAAGAAGAGGTAATCTACAATGAAGCTCATTTTGCCGCTCGATTTGGTTGCTGACATTGAGCCACATCTACCACCCAATACACAGATTGTACGAGTAGATGTTGAAGGAAATCTAGATGGGGATGCTAGCGATGCTGAAGTTTATTTCAGTTGGTTTTTATCGAGAAGTCCTATACTGCATAAAATACTAGAATCAGCACCAGCATTGCGTTGGCATCACGCACCAAATGCAGGGGTGAATCACATCCTGACACCAACTTATTTGCAAAGAGATATTATCCTCACTAATGGGGCTGGAGTACATGGAATTCCGATCGCAGAATTTGTCATTACTTACATACTGGCTCATGCCAAGCACCTGCCAGAATTATATGCTCTACAGGCTGAACGTCACTGGAAAAGAGGCTTTGCTATCCAAGAATTAACAGATGCAACCTTGCTAATTATTGGCGCTGGTGGTATTGGTCAAGAAATCGCCGCCCGTGCTAAACCCTTCGGCTTAAGAATTATTGGCAGTCGCCGTCATCCCCAGGAACTAGCAAATTTTGATAAAGTAGTAGGTGCTGATGAATGGCGATCGCTCCTGCCAGAGGTGGATTATGTAGTTATTGCAACACCTCTAACTCCCGAAACCAAAGAATTGATTGATGAATCTGTATTGCGGTCGCTCCCAAATCATGCCTACCTAATTAATATTGCTCGCGGCGGCGTAGTCGATGAATCAGCATTAATAAAAGCGCTCACAGAAGGTTGGATTGCAGGTGCAGCATTAGACACAGTTAACTCAGAACCGTTACCACCAGAAAGTCCTTTGTGGTCACTTCCTAACATCTTTATCACCCCTCATACTTCCGGTCATTCACCCAAGAGTAAACAGCGTTCAATAGCGCTATTTATCGACAATCTAAAGCGTTACCAAGCTGGTCAGCCATTAAGAAATGTAGTAGATAAAGAAGCAGGATACTAAACAATTAAAAATTAAAAATTAAAAATGCAGAGGTGCTGCCGATTGGTTGCACAATCCAAAATCCAAATCCAATATTGAATTAGGGAGTAGCTAATGGTGAAATTAATTTTACCCGATCATCTGATTGCAGATATAGAGCCACACCTACCATCTAATATCGATGTAGTAGAGGTGGATAGTGAAGGTAATCTCGATGGTGATGCCAGTGATGCAGAGATTTATGTCAATGGATTTTACCTGAAAACCTCTACTCTTGACAAAGTATTGACAGCAGCACCCGCGCTGCGTTGGCAACAGTCACCGAGTGCTGGCGTGAATCACATTCTCACGCCAACTTTTTTGCAAAAGGACATCATCCTCACCAATGGCGCAGGAGTTCATGCAATTCCAATTTCGGAATTTGTACTGGCATTTATGCTCTATCACGCCAAGAATCTGCGGAAATTGCAAACTTTGCAGAATGAACACACTTGGGTAAGAGGAGTGTTTCTCGAAGAGTTAGCAGACGCGACTTTATTAATTCTCGGCACAGGAAATATCGGTCAAGCGATCGCATCCCGTGCTAAAGCCTTTGGAGTCACAGTTTGGGGTAGTCGCCGCCATCCCGAACCCCTACCGAATTTTGATAAAGTTGTAGGCGCTGATGAGTGGCGATCGCTCCTCCCAGCCGCAGACTATGTAGTTATTGCGACACCATTAACCCCAGAAACTAAAGGCTCGATCGATGAAGCTGCATTGCGCTCTATGCGTCAGTCTGCTTACCTAATTAACATTGCTCGTGGTGCGATCGTAGATGAAGCCGCATTACTTACCGCACTACGTGAGGGCTGGATTGCGGGTGCTGGATTAGACACTGTTGCAACCGAACCTCTGCCGCCAGAAAGTCCCTTATGGTCGCTACCGAATGCCTTTATCACACCCCATTGTTCAGCCTTGTCGCCACGCCTCAGAGAGCGCATAGCACAACTATTTATCGACAATCTTCAACGCTACCAAAACGGTCAGCCCTTGCGGAATGTTGTAGATAAACAAGCAGGATACTAAATATTGGGCATTGGGTATGGAGAAGAGACAAGGGAGGCAAGAAAGAGGGGGTAGACAAGGAAGAAACTTGTTGAATAATTCCTCTTTGTCCTCCTTGTCTCCCTTGTCTCTCTTGTCTCCCTACTCCCACTTCGGCTCCTTTCGACTTCGCTCAAGGCAAGTCGCTCAGTGACCACCTGCTCCTCTGCTCCTCTGCTCCCCAATCACTTAACTTTCAGCACCGACTTTCCTAAAGATTGACAAATAACATCATTTTGCGGCGTATGTATACGGCTGCACAAAACGTCACGGTAGTGACGCTCTAAAGGATTTCTTTTTAATAAACCAGGATTGCCAGTTAGTTCCAAGGCAATTTCTACAGCACGAATCGAGTTAGTTGTGGTGAGGTATTTAACAGCTTGTGCCTGTAATCCTACGTTAGGCTCATACTTACCGTTGTCAATATCTTGAGCCAAACTATAAATCAATCTATTGTTAGCAAACAGTAGTGCTTCTATCTCACCCACGGCAGCTTGGAAGCGTGGCAGAGTTGCCAGTGGCTCTTGGAGATTAGAAGGCGATCGCTCCCAAAGATATTTAACAAGCCAGTCTCGCGCACTACTAGCAACACCGAGATATAAAGCACTCACTGTCAAACTGCCCCAAGTGGAAATTAGCGGATCGAAAGATGGCGCAGCAGATATTGGGTTGATATTTAGAGCATACTCTGAGGGAATTAATACATTCTCTAAAATGAGGTCATGGCTGCCCGTAGCTCTCATTCCCAAGTGATCCCAGGTTTCGACAATTCGCAAACCTGGCAGATCGCGCGGAACCAGAAAATTCCCAACTTGTGGTTCATCTTCAGTTGTCCGTGCCCAAACAACAAAATAGCTGAGGATAGGACTGCCTGTGGTGTATTGCTTATGTCCTGTTAAACGCCAGCCTTCTGTTGTTCGTTCGGCAATTGTCGCTGGCAATCCGCCTCTGGCTGGCGTTCCTAGCTCTGGTTCAACACGGGCAGCATTCAGCAGGGCAATGCCTTCGATTGATTCACGACACAGCCGCTTATACACTTCTGGATGCCAGCGACGGCTATGGGCTGCATGAGCATGTTGAAGATAGTGCATTGTCAGTACTAATGCGGTCGAAGCATCGCCACGTGCTATCCCTTCAATCACCCGACAGATAGTTGCCAAACCCAAATCCTGACCACCGAATTCACGTGGAATGGTGAGGTTGAGTAATCCTGCCTCATGCAAAGCTGTAAAATTCTCGAAGGGAAAGGAAGCATCTCTATCGTGTGCCCCTGCGCGGGTGGCAAAATCTTTGGCCAGAGCCTCAACTCGATCGAAAATATTGGGGAGAGTTTCTAGACCTTGGGCTACAAAGGTGTTTGGCACTGCTTGCTCCAACTGTGACATAAGTACTCCTTCGTAATTCACTGTACTACTAAATCAGAGATGTTTTTCAATATGGAAGCATCTCAAGTTTGTAGGAATATCAATTTTTCGCACGACGCCAGTCTTCCCTCACCCCCAATCCTCATTGCCCTAACTGTATTACTTCTAATGCTTCCCAATGCCTCGAAAATACTACTTAAAATCGACCGAGATTTAGTAATTAGTAGTTTATGTAAGTATGACACAAACTCCTTTCATAGAGCAAGCCAAGCGGAAAATTCAGCGATCGCGCCACAACTTAGAAACTGAATTCCCTAGCGGTTTAGGACTTACGGAAAATATCTCTCAAACTCTGATTTTTCAATGTTTTCTGTGCCTCTGCGGTTCGTTATTTCGTAACTTGTGCGTAAGTCCTATGGTCTTTTAAGCTAATCACCATTTAAATAAATCTTTGCGTTTGGAACCAAGCACGGAGAAACAAGCATTTAAATATTCTCTGTTGAGAGTAATATAAAGATCCCTAGATCGCACAGGGATAATTTTCTCATCAAGTAGATTTTCCAATGGATAAATATACAGCAACAGGATTGGCGATCGCAACTAAAGTGATATTGGTTGCTTTTATAGCGGTTCCTCTGCAACTGAGGTATAACTGGACTGGATATATTTTTTTTTAACTTTGAGGATGTACCCGATCTGATTAAGAACCGCTATGGATGATTTATCTATATTTTACCAAATCGATGGTGTTACACTTTGTCAGGGCACTGGCTCTATAACCACCATTGAATTTATCCATTTATTATTACTTGACTCGATCGAATCGCAATCTTAGGTTTTAAAAGACAAATTTGCGATTTATTGTCATTTTTTGAACTATAGGCTCATTTAAACATGATGGTTATTTCTCAACTTCTATCAAGCTGTAATATGTATTGCTGCTATCCCTTTGATGGAAAAAATGCTAAGATTGCCTTAGTTAACTAGTGTGTGCGCCCGATCACAACATTAATGTGTTTTACCTCACAGCTAATTTAAACAACTTAAATATTATCTTTAAGCAAACAATAGTCGCCGTTATGGCTAGCATCATGTTATGCCACCTCGCTATTTAAAGATTTAATGTATAAATGGTTGTTAAATATATTTTTTTTGTTAAATATCATCTATTAGGTGACTTGTCAGAAAATTTACATTAAGAAACTACTAAAATATCTAAATTTAAGAACAGAAAGAGTGTAAGCTAATTATGTAAATATCATGTTTGTATGTAAATATGATGATGTTCGCAAGTCTCTTTTGGTTACTTGCATTTGTTACACTATAGGAGGTATAATACAAACGTTAAATAGCTTGCTAGATGCTCCCTAAAAGATACTAAGCAGTGCTGGAAAAAGATCCATTCTGGAATCTCCAAGCAAACTTAAGTAATATTTGTTTAAGTGTAATTTTGCTTAATTGGTAAAATACTACTTAAACAAAATTACGATGTGCTTTTATAGCTTTATAGTTTTATCGTCTTCTGTTTCCTGTAGCCTACTCAAAATCTTCTTTTGTTGCAGGTTGCACGATCGGGATAAAGCTATCCCGGAGACTATCCCCTAGACTCGCCAAAGTACTAGGGAATATGCTGGGAGCTAATTGCACATTGTCTAAATTTCTGATTAACACTACAACGTTAGTCAGATTTGTAGTTGTGGTTTTTTTGCTGTCAGGCTTTGTTCACACAACTGCTAATGAATTACGTTTTCACATAATTTAGGACTCAATGCAATTTCTAACTACAATTATGTCACACCATTTAAGTCAAGACAAGGCTGTTAAAAAGTTAGGAATGTCTGAAAACATTCTTTTAAAAATTCTTCCGATTCAGGTGTTGTTCAAGAGCATGAAATAACTTTCAGCCATAACATTGTCCTGAACTAGAAAAAACTTCAGTTTGTGATTGAGGAATGAAATACTTTGCATAGCTATTGCTACATACAGCAAATTAGATTGCGAAAATAATTCCTGTTAACGAGCGCTGACAACCACTGCTGATTGCAAAAATGAGCAATCCATATTTGTGCGGAGGCTGTCAATGCAGTTAGTTGCTTTTGAAGCTAAATGTCGTTAAACAAAGCTCTAGCTCGATATCCTAGCCTTTACACTAGTTATTGCCACATCAATAACTCGCTGCAACAACTTGTAGATTGCCTGCTCAATAAAAATACCTTGTATGTAAAAGATAGATGCTTTACTAGCATACTGTTTCTTTCTCAACTCTACTTTAATAAAGCTGAGAGTTTCCTCGGTGAAAATACGGGATTAAATAATATTTTTAATGAAGTTTTGAATTGGATTCCGACTGATAAGTAAATTTTTTTTTGGAGATGAAAAAATGCCACCAGTGCTTTCTGAGCAAAATGTGGGTGAAAGAATTTTGTACACTTTGGATACAAAACTCTCAGAAAAAGAATTAGAGAACTTCTTGGCAGAAATGGAAATTGTGGAGCCACCATCAGCAAAGCAATTCTGGGAATCTGCACAGGCGAATCCTGGTATATATATTATTCTTACAGGTAAAGTCCGACTATTAGATAGCTCTGAGAATTTAATTACTACCTTTGGTGCATGGTCTGTTTTTGGTGAATTGACCTTGTTTCCCGAAGCTAACTTTAGTCCTTATGTAGTTAGAGCTTCGACAAGCCTAAAACTTGGCTATTTCAGGCAAGAAGCATTGCAAAGGTTGATAGACAAGTATCCTAACATTCGCGATCGCCTATTTGCGCGTGCAGAACTTTGGGATTTGTTGTTGTTATGTCGCCAAGTATCGCAATTCCCACGCCATACATCACAAGTTTCAGGAATGCTCAAAGCCTTATCTTTGTTTGAGCGACATCAGTTAGACACTGGCTCACTAAATCCACAAATATCTGAAGATTCACAGTTGTGGTTATTATACAAAGGTCAACTGCGGCATTCTGAAGGCGATTCTTTGACACCAGGTACAATCTTTGCTCAACCAAAACAAGGAGATTGGCAAACAACGCAACCAACGATTGCTTACATTCTGAAAAACGACCAAATGCAAACAGCACTAGAATACTTCCCGGAGTTGGGGGAGTGGGCTTTTGGTATGAGTGTCAGCGAAACGGAATTAGAGACTGAAGACACAACGACCGGCTCAGTGCGTCGCAGAAGATTAGGTACTAGAGAAAAAACTTCCCAATCTCCAAAATCTAAAATTATTCCTTTTCCCCAAAGAGAGAAGCCGTCACAACAACAGCCAACAAAAAAATCACGTTTTTACTTTCCCAGTCCGAAAGTACAAATGGGGCATTGGTGGAAGCGGATTACCAAAAGCTATCCCTTCTATGCCCAACAAAGTGCAGCTGATTGTGGCTCTGCTTGCTTGGTGATGATTGGTAACTATTGGGGCAAACATTTTAGTATCAATCGCCTACGGGATATGACCAATGTCACTCGCAACGGTGCATCCCTAAAAGCGATGGCAGCAACAGCAGAATACCTGGGTTTTGCCACCCGTCCAGTGAAAGCTACTCTTGATAAATTAGCAGAACAGCCTTTACCTGCAATTGCTCACTGGGAAGGTAAACACTTTATTGTTGTCTATGAAATCACTCCTAAGCGGGTGATTGTATGTGACCCGGCTCTTGGTCAACGCAGTTTGACAAAAGCTGAATTTCAAGCAGGTTGGACTGGTTATGCATTGTTACTACAACCGACAGCTCTACTAAAAAGTGCTAAAGACGAAAGTAGAAGCTTCTGGAAATTTTTTGAGCTAGTCAAACCTCACTATCGAACATTACTAGAAATTTTCATAGCTTCGATAGTCATTCAATTATTTGGGTTAGTAACGCCAGTATTTACCCAGTTGTTGCTCGACAGAGTACTTGTGCAACGCAGTGTTCCAACCTTAAACGCCATTGGTTTGGGAATGATTGTTTTTGGGTTGTTTGGTGTTGCTGTCAACGGTGTACGGCAATATCTGTTATTTCACACTGCTAACCGCATTAGTATCGCCTTACTCGTAGGCTTCATCAAACATACCTTCCGTTTGCCCCTTGCTTATTTCGAGTCGCGTTTCGTTGGGGATATAATCTCGCGCATCCAAGAAAACCAGAAAATTCAGCACTTCCTTACTGGTCAGACACTCTCCATTGTCTTGGATATGCTGACATTAGTGGTTTATCTGGCTTTGATGTTCTCCTATAGCTGGCGGATGGCATTATTCGTGCTGTGTACTGTACCGCCATTTTTTATCTTGGCGCTGGCCAGCACAAGTATTTTGCGCCGCATCTCCAGAGATATTTTTAATGCAGCTACCAAAGAACAAAGCTATCTCATAGAATCCCTGAGCGGAATTCGTACTGTCCGCTCATTAGCAATTGAACAGACAGTGCGTTGGCGTTGGGAGGAACTGCTAAATGATTTAATCAAAAAAGACTTTAATGCTCAAATAATTGACAATCGCTTGCAAATTATCAGTGGTATCATCCACACCTTTGTAAATACTTCATTGTTGTGGTACGGAGCAACCCAGGTAATTAATAACGAACTAACTATTGGACAACTAGTTGCTTTCAATATGTTGGTGGGTAACGTCTTGAGTCCTTTCCAAAGGCTAGCTTTGCTGTGGAATGAATTACAGGAAATCGTGATTTCTACCGAACGGATTAATGATGTATTGGAGGCGGAACCAGAAGAAGACTTAGCAATTAAACCCCGTAAATCGTTGGGTAAACTTCGCGGTAACATTTGTTTTCAGAATGTTACTTTTCGTTATCACTCAGAAAGCGATACTAATGTATTAGAAAATCTCAACTTTGAAATTCAACCAGAACAGATGGTTGCAGTCGTAGGGCGCAGTGGTTCTGGAAAAACAACTCTCAGTAAATTAATTTTAGGTTTATACCCACCGACAGATGGCAAAATACTCATTGATGGTCACGATATCACCAGTGTATCTATGCGATCGCTGCGTTCCCAAATCGGCGTTGTAGACCAAGATACTTTTCTTTTTGGTGGGACTGTTCGCGAAAACATTGCGATCGCTAATCCAAATGCTTCTTCAGAAGAAATTAGCCAAGCAGCAAAATATGCTGGAGCCGATGAATTTATTCAAAAATTACCGATGGGTTACGAATCCGAAATTGGTGAAAGCGGCGGAATGCTTTCTGGTGGACAGCGACAACGCCTAGCTATTGCTCGTGCTTTGCTCGGAAATCCCCGGTTATTACTGTTTGATGAAGCCACTAGTCACCTAGACTCAGAATCAGAACGAATTATTCAAAACAACCTCAAAACAATTCTTAAAGGACGCACAAGTGTAATTATTGCCCACCGCCTCTCTACAGTCCGCAACGCGGACTTAATCCTGGTTTTAGATCAAGGTATTTTGGTAGAAAGCGGTACCCACGACGAATTAATCGCTAAAAAAGGTCATTATTACTACCTGAATCAACAACAGATGTCTCAAGTTAGTTGATGGGCATTGGGCAGTCTTTTTCTTCTCGACGAGACTGTGCGTAAACAATTTTGAATACTTCTCCTAGCAAAGAGGCTACGCCAACGACAAGCTCAGTACAAGTTTTGAATTGATTTCTTCCGCACTCCCCATCTACTGTTATTGGAAATAAAACCATGCCACATCCCAACAGATCGTCCCCACTCCCCCCAGATGAGCAAGATCAATATCAAGCTTACAAACAGCAAGAGGAATTGGTATTTGACGAGCAAACAGAGGCAGAAAATGAAAGTCAAGATTTGTACTACGGTACAGAAAAACTACTCGATGCCTTACCTCGAATTTGGACTCGTGGTTTGTTATATACGCTCATCGGCTTTGCTGGTCTATTCTTGCCTTGGGCAACTCTTTCAAAAGTCGATGAAACTGGTAGCGCCAGAGGGCGTATAGAACCTAAAGGCGCAACTCAAAAAATAGACGCTCAAGCTGGTGGAAGTGTTAAAGAAGTTAACTTCAAAGAAGGAGATACGGTTAAAGCCGGTCAGGTTTTACTGAAACTGGATTCTGAGTTGCTACAAACAGAACTGCAACAAGTCCAGAGCAAATTGCAAGGGCTACAAAATCGGCAATCCCAACTGGAAATGCTGAAAAATCAACTCTTAATGTCAACGAATCTTTTAGAACAACAAAATAAATCCCAAGAATTAGAAAAATTGGCTCAAGTTAACCAGGTACAGCAAAACCTGGATGCCAAACTGAGTAGCTATAACCTCCAAAAGTTAGAAAAAGAATCATCCGTTAAACAAGCAGAGCAGCAAATTTCCAGCAGTCGCGACGATCAAGAATCGGCTAAAAAACTTTTGAGTATAAATTCTAAGCAAACTGAACGCTTTAGCACACTCGTTCAAGATGGCGCAGTTTCTCCAACCCAAGTTGATGAAATAAAAAAACAAGAGGAAGAAAGCAAACGACTTTATAAAAAGTCTCAATCAGATATTAAACAAGCTCAATTACGTTTAGCCCAAGAGCTAAATAATTATCAAGTAACCATCAAAACGTTGGAGTCTGATATCAAACAAGCAAAACTCCGACTGCAAGAAGAACAAAGTAGTTATAAAAGTACCACGCAAGCCGGACAACTAGCTGTAATGAAAAATCAGGAGCAGCTAAAAGATTTACAGGGACAAATAACAGCAACGCAATCAGAAATCGCTCAGACTAAAAGTCAGCTTACATCTATAAAAGTACAAATTCAGCAGCGCATGGTGCGATCGCCGATTAATGGGGTGATTTTTGAATTACCCACCACTAAACCAGGAGCGGTGGTACAAGTCGGTCAAAGGATTGCCCAAATTGCACCCGCAACAACAGACTTCGTACTCAGAGCCAATATGCCTAATCAGGATAGCGGTTTCTTGAAGGTAGGAATGCCAGTAAAAGTTAAGTTTGATGCCTATCCTTTCCAAGAGTATGGCATTGTACCAGGGAAAGTTACTTGGATCTCGCCTGACTCGAAAGTTAGCCAAACACCCCAAGGCAACATCGAAACCTATGAATTAGAAATCACCTTAGACCAGCAGTATGTCCAAAATGGCAACAAACGTATTCCATTAGGTGCGGGACAGACAGCAAATGCTGAAGTGATCATTCGTCAACGCCGAGTTATTGACTTTGTTCTAGATCCGTTTAAAAAACTGAAAAAGGGCGGTTTGGAGATGTAGTGAAAGATATCGCACCCAAATCAGGAAATAGGACAAGGGAGATTGGAGGAATAATTAATGCCGCGTGCTCACTTGCTCTGAGCAACTTGTACCAAGCGTTGCGAGGTAAGCCGTTCATTTAGCGTCTCGCAGAGAAGGGATGCCCAATCCCCTGAATTATTGGAGATATAGTGTTATGCCCGACAATCTGACCATTTCTACCTCAGATATCATTCACAATCTTAAACTCTCCTGTCAGATACCTGCTGTTGTAGAAGCGATCGCATCGCAAAGTATTATTGCCGAAGCAGCTCAAGCGGCAGGAATTACAGTCACGCCAGAAGAACTACAGCAAGAAGGAGATAACTTAAGGTTCGCCAAGAAGCTTGTCAAAGCTAAAGACACCTGGTCATGGCTAGAAAAACACCACCTCTCTGTGGATCAGTTTGAAGAATTAGCCTACAACAACATCCTTTCGCGGAAGTTAGCGAATCATCTATTTTCCGATCAACTGGAAAAGCACTTTTACGAACATCAGCTAGATTATATCGCCGCCGTTACCTACGAAGTGGTCTTCGAGGATCGAGACTTGGCTTTAGAGCTTTTTTATGCCCTAGAAGAAGGCGAAATCAGTTTTCCAGATATTGCTCGTCTATATATCTCAGAACCAGAAGCTCGTCGTGCTTATGGATACAAAGGACTCCGATACCGCAAAGATTTTCGTCCAGAGATTGCAGCCGCTGTCTTTGCTGCTGCACCACCAGAAGCTCTCAAACCGATAACGACTCCCAAGGGAGTGTATTTAATTTGGGTGGAAGAAATTATTCAACCCCAATTAGATGAACAGTTGCGCCAAAAAATCATTACGGAATCCTTTTCTGATTGGTTAAAGCAACAAATCACCACGATGAAAATAGTTACTCAAATAGACTCAGACAGTTCACAAGAGGAATTAATAGATATGTTATACACCAAGACTAAATAATTTAATAATTTTCAAATGTTTTTGTTGCTAAGTATCTACCTAAGTTATGGGAGATTCGTTGAGGCTTCAAAAATATTGCAGATACAGATTTTATCTACTTCAAAACTTAATAGTTTCTCCTTTTTAGTGTTTTGTGAATATATATACAAAGTGCTGTATTTGCGTTATTTCAAAATTAAATTTAATTGCTATAACTCTTGCTAGGCAGTAATTATTTTTATTTCTGCTTAAATTTGTCATGCAGTTTTTTTTAACTTCAAATAAGACTAGACATGATTATTTTCCAACATAAATATATTAGTTTTTTTAATGAAAAATTCCTCAAAAAAGCATTGACTTTTTTGAGGAATAAAGTATATTAGATGTATAGCCAAATGAAACAAGTTGGCTAGACCAAATATTCCCAACAACAGTTACAAATTTTAGGAGAACTCAAATGATTATTTCTGATCTGAACTACTTGGAAAATACCACTGAAGAAATTATTGGTGGTACTTCTTATAAGAAGCCAGTTATCATCATAATTAAGCCCAAGCCCCCTGTAAAATTCAACAGCGTTGCACAAGCTGATGCAGATGCTTCAGCAACCGGCGGCCTCAACAATGTAGCCGTAACCTTTACTAACGCCACCGTTACTCCTAATAGTGCTACTGCTTCGTCATCAAGCTTTGCTCAAACTAGCAACTAGTAGTAACAAGTAGTAATAATTAAACTCTACTTACAAAAAGTATTAACTTCTGCAAGTAGAGTTAGGCTCAAAAGCTTAGTATATTGATAAATGCCGAAGGCTCTTTGCTCATTTGAGCCTTCGGCTTTTACCAAAAATACACCCTTTGGTCTTAAAAAAATGTTTCTGCAATAAAGTTTTACAACTTAGAACATTTAATCCTCAACCCAATTGCATTCTGTGTTATTTACCCGCCCTGAATTAAAACTCTGGGCTAATAGTCATAAGAGCAAAGATTTTATCGTAGCCTTAAGCTTCTCTAAGACCCCCGAAAGGTAGAGAAGAGGAAAATTCCTGTTAATTAAGTTTAAGAAGTAACCAAGCAGATATGATATCAATCGATATCAGTTATAAGTTTCAAAAGCCTGAGTTCCTTGCAGATATTGGAACAAAAAACATTTTAAATAAAAAAGATTGTATTTATAGCCCATAAATAAAAGGATATAAGCTCCTAAATTTATTTATGGGGATTGTTAATTTTAAATTTGGAGCAAAGCGACGTGACCACAATTCCTGATGCTCTCCAACTCGCAAGTCAATATTATCAAAGTAAGCGCTTCACCCAAGCTGAAGAGATTTATCGTCAAATTATAGATGTAGATTCCCAACAGTCAGAGGCATTCTATGGATTAGGTCTGCTGGCGCAGCAACAGGAACAATATCAGAATGCAGAACAATTTTTTCAAGCAGCTTTGCAATTACAACCTGAAGCAGGGGCAATATATAACAGTTTGGGGTTCAGTCTGCAACAACAGGGTAAACTGGAAGAAGCGATCGCCTGTTATGAAAAAGCACTCTTAATTCTCCCTGACAGCATAGAAGTACAAATTAATATCAAAAATATTCTTCACATTCAAGGTAAGCTGTCACCAGAAGAACAAGCCCACTACGCAGAGTTGAACGAGCAGTTTGCTTTAGGTAAGCAAAAGGCAGGCGATTTCAAGACAGCAGAATTATATTATCGCCAAGCTATTGCATTGCAGCCAGATTTGGTATCATCTTATACTAATTTAGGAGAAGTACTCCAAAAACAAGGGCGATTCAATGATGCCATCGATTCTTACCAACAAGCACTAAAAATTAAACCAGACTATCATTACGCCTATCACAACTTAGGGTATCTTTTCCAAGAAAAAGGGAAATTTGCAGAAGCAATAGAAGTTTACGAAAAAACTTTAAGTATTCAACCTGATTTTGCAATCACCTATAACAACTTAGGAAATATTTTCAGGGCACAAAATAAATTTGATGCTGCCATAGAATCCTATCAAAAAGCGATTAAAATTCGACCTGATGTTGATTATATATATTCCAACTTAGGAACAGCATTGAGAGACGATAATCAAATAGAAGCAGCAATCCAGGCATTTGAGCAAGCCGTAAAAGTGAACCCAAACTATAATATGGCTAAATTTGGTGCTTGTATGAGCCAACTACCAGTTATCTATTCTAATGTTGATGAAATTGCATTCAGACGAAATCAGTATCAACAGTATTTGCAAGATTTAGCTAAACATTATGAATTAACTAATCAGGAAGAACGGGCAAAAGCATCTGAAGCTGTGGGAGCATTTCAACCTTTTTATTTGACATATCAAGGTTTAAATGACCGAGATTTACAGCGAACTTATGGAGAAATGATTTTCCAGATTATGTCGAGTCGCTATCCCCAAGATTGTCAGCCGCTGGTTCTGCCAAATTTAGATAAAAATCAAAAGGTTCGGATTGGTATTGTCTCTGGGTTTTTATCTAGTCATTCTAATTGGAAAATTCCGATTAAAGGTTGGGTAGAAAATATAGATCGAAGTGAGTTTGAATTATTTGGTTATTATACTGGAGACAAAAAAGATTACTCAACAATGAGTGCCACCAAGACTTTTGATAAATTTGTTCAAGGTGTACGCTCAACTGAACAATGGTGTGAGGTGATTACAAAAGATCGATTACATATCCTGATTTTCCCAGAATTTGGGATGGACCCAATGGCGATCAAACTGGGTTGTCTGAGATTAGCGCCAATTCAAATGACATCTTGGGGACACCCTGAGACTAGTGGACTCCCGACAATCGACTATTACTTGAGCAGTGACTTAATGGAACCCGAAAATGCTCAAGAACATTATACAGAAAAATTAGTTAGATTACCCAATCTATCTATTCATTATCTGCCTTTAGCAATTCCACCCGAAGAAATTAAGAAACCAGATATAGGTTTAAAAGAGGATGATATTTTCTTCTGGTGTTGTCAGTCATTATATAAATATTTGCCCAATCATGATGATGTTTTCCCTTCTATTGCTAAAGAATTAGGTAATTCTAAATTTGTATTTATTAAAAGCAAAAGTGAAGAAATTACAGAAAAGTTTCGCCAGCGCTTAAATCATGCTTTTGCAGAATTAGGATTAGATTATCAAAATCACTGTTTGTTTTTGTCTTTCCTCAATGACAGGAAGTTTGCTGGTACTACAGCTTTAGCAGATGTCTTCTTAGATAGTATTGGTTGGTCTGGATGTAACTCCACCCTCGAATCTATTGCTCATAATATTCCGGTTGTCACTTTACCAGGAGAACTGATGCGATCGCGGCATTCTCTAGCAATTTTACAGATGATGGGTATCGAAGAGACGATCGCTTCAAATAAATCAGAATACGTCCAAATCGCCATCCGTCTGGGGAAAGATGCTAAATATCGGCAATATATTTCCCAGCAAGTTGCAGAAAATAAACATAAATTATATGGCGATTTAAAGCCCGTCAGAGCGCTAGAAGATTTTATTTTGCAACTGGTTAATAAACCAAGACAATTTAACGCTAAAGATGTTGCTGAACTGTTTCAACTTGCACTTCAGGAGCATCGAGCTAATCGCCTAGATACAGCCGAACAGCTATATCGTCAGGTAATAGAAAAACAACCAGACTATTCAGAAGCATTATACAATTTAGGGATGCTGGTACAGCACAAAGGTGAGTTGCAAGAAGCTCAGAAACATTTGAGTGCAGCTTCGCAAGTTCAACCTAACTCCGTGAAAATTTGGTTTAGTTTAGGCAATTTGCTGCAAGGCCAAGGACAATTACCAGAAGCTGAAGCCGCTTACAGAAAAGCGATTGCTTTGCGACCAGATGCAGGGACAATATACAACAATTTGGGCTACACCTTGCAACAACAAGAGAAGTGGGAGGATGCGATCGCATCATATCAAAAAGCTCTGGAATTTCAGCCCAACTGCATAGAAGCAGAAATCAATTTAGCGAATGCGCTGTTTGCTCAAGGGAAGCTTTCACCAGAAAAACAAGCCTATTACGCAGAATTGAATTATCAGATGGGCTTTGCCCAGCAAGAAGGAGGTGAATGGCAAACTGCTATTGCTTACTATCGAAGTGCGATCGCAATACAGCCTGATTTGGTAGATGCTCATTATAACTTGGGGGTAGTACTGCAAGAACAAGGGGAGCTAGAAGAAGCGATCGCTTGCTATCAAAAAGCTTTGGAGTTCAATCCCCAACACCAGGAAGCCAACATCAAATTAGGAGAGATTTACCAAAACCAGCAACAAAAAGTTACACAAGTGGACTCACTAAAAGTTTCTAGCTAAACGGGTTATTTCACGCGATCGTCAATTACCATCAATCTAAACTTCAACTTTCAAATTAAGGGGGTAAAATTTATGTCATTAACAATTTTCGAGAAAGTTAAAGAGTTCATAATCAGACTAGTTAAAGACGAGGCTTTTTACACTCAATTGATGAGTGATAAGATTGAGGAAGTGATAAAAGTCATGGAAGAAGGTGGCTATAATTTTTCTCAAGAAGAATTTGAAACAGCCTCAATTAAAATCTTGGAATTAAAAGAACTAGGACAGTTTGACGACCTCAGTGAAGAGGAATTAGTAGGAGCCTTTGGCGGGCTTTCAAACTCAGTCGCTCAACCATTGTATGGTGTTATAGTCTCGCCTCCCGAAGAATGTGGAAAACCACCACTTAAAAAATGTAAATGGATTCCTAAACCAAATCCAAAGCCAATAACTCCACCTATACAACCGTTATATGGAGTAGTTTTTAATCAAACAGAAGTACAATAACCCGATAAAACGATGAAGAAATAGAATGCGTTAGTTTATCCCTCTTTTGCCACTCTCGGAAAACAATAATCGAACCCAAATTCTGAGACTTTGAATTAATCCAGCTTTGAGAGTTTATTTTCTAACAGTAACTATTTATTAATTAAATAGCGGAAAGTGAAGCGGCAAAAGGGTTTTAGTAATTGGAGTTTCCCACTCTGACAAAAGAGGGTTATTTTGAGGGTTGAGATTGAGAGTTAACCTATGACACATCACCGCAAAAGCTACGCAGTTTGGGAAATTACCTTAAAGTGCAATCTAGCTTGTAGTCACTGTGGTTCCCGTGCAGGACATGAGCGCGCCAAAGAACTTTCCCCAGAAGAAGCTTTGGATCTCGTCAAGCAGATGGCAGAAGTTGGCATTAAAGAAGTTACTCTCATTGGTGGTGAAGCATTTCTGCGTCCAGACTGGCTGGAAATTGCCAAAGCTATCAACGAGGCGGGAATGTTATGTGGTATGACTACAGGCGGTTATGGCATTTCCTTAGAAACCGCCCAAAAAATGAAGGAAGCGGGAATTCGTACCGTCTCTGTTTCTATTGATGGCTTGGAAGCAACTCATGACCGTCTGCGGGGAAAGAAAGGCTCTTGGAAATATGCATTTAAGACCATGAGTCATCTGCGAGAAGTCGGTATTTCTTTTGGTTGCAACACCCAAATTAACCGCCTCTCAGCGCCAGAGTTTCCGTGCATTTATGAGTGCATTCGTGATGCCGGTGCTCGTGCTTGGCAAATTCAATTAACTGTACCAATGGGAAATGCCGCCGATAACGCAGATATCCTCCTCCAACCCTACGAACTGTTAGATATCTACCCTATGCTTGCGCGCGTGGCGCGTCGTGCTTACCAAGAAGGCGTGCAACTTCAAGCGGGAAATAACATTGGTTACTACGGCCCTTATGAACGACTGTTGCGGGGACGGGGAAAGGAGGATGACTTCTCATTTTGGCAAGGTTGTGGTGCAGGACTCTCCACTTTGGGAATTGAAGCTGACGGAGCGATAAAGGGTTGTCCCTCACTGCCGACTACTGCCTATACAGGTGGTAACATTCGAGAACAGACCTTGCATGATATTATCGAAGGTGCAGAAGAACTACGCTTCAATCTAGGAGCAGGAACACCTGAAGGTACAAAACACCTGTGGGGTTTCTGTAAAACCTGCGAATACGCTGAACTTTGTCGTGGGGGTTGCAGTTGGACTGCCCATGTTTTCTTTAATAAGAGAGGTAATAATCCTTACTGTCATCATCGCGCTCTTGTTCATGCCAAACAAGGTATGAGAGAGCGTGTACTTCCCAAAGTAAAGGCGCAAGGATTGCCATTTGATAATGGCGAATTTGAGCTAATTGTCGAGCCTACAGATACTTTATTGCCAGCAAACGACCGATTACACTTTACTGCTGATAGCATTCAGTGGTCGGAAAGTTGGCAAAAAGAACCCGATCTTTATTACTCTATCGTGAGATAATAAATTATGGCAGAAAATTCCGAAATTAACACAATTTCAGCGGAAAAAACTGACCTTGAGTCATCATCATCTCAAGAATTAGAGAAAATTCCACTACTTCCACGTTCCGCTTGGAATAGTCAATTAACCTATTTCAAAGTGCTGTTAAAAGCGAAGCAAATCCTGGATAAAAGCTAACAGGTTCATTAGGGATATCAAGAGATTTAGCTCGTAAATATCGGAGAGAACTACTCCCAAAATATTTACGTGCAAATTTGTTAACTAACAAAATAAACACAGGTTTTTTATGGCATCAAGAATAAGTCTAACACTGACAGTTCCAAAGTTACTTTCTTTCAATGGTAGAACTAATCTCAACAATAGACCCGATCCCAAGCCCGATCCTAGTCCTAATTTTGTTACCGCTGAAGGTGATGCTACTTTTTCTAACTATAGTGAAAGTGCTGCAAGCATTTTAACTGCTACTCAGGCAGATACCTTAGTTAAAGGTGGTATAACTGCTGCAATTGCTGAGGCTCAAGCAAGTTTCGATCCAACTTTTTCATCACTTTTCACTAAGGCTGCTGTAGTTGGATTAAGTGGTCAATTTGAAGGTACTTCCAACAGCGAAGCAAAGGTACTTGCTAGTTTTGCGGTTGGTCGTAATGAAAGCTTCTCTTTTGATTTTTCAGCAGATTTAAAATTGGCAGCTAAAGAAATTGAAAATCCTGACGTTGAATATAACAAGGGTCAGTCGACAACAACTTTTTTAGTATTAGATACCACAAATCCCAATAAAGCCAAAGTTTTAGATTATTTTGGCATCCAGGGTAAATTAGTCTCGTCCGATCAAATCGGGGATCTAACATTTGGTCGTAGTCGCAATGTCACAATTGACAGTCGTGATAAAGATGATGATATTGATGGCGACAATGGTACTGATTTCCTCAATGGTAGTGCTGTTGGTAGTTATGAACGGAATTTTAATCGCAATACCAACTTAACTATAGTCAAAATTAATACTACTTCTGTTGAATTGGCAGGAGATACTTTAATCGGCAACCTGGGTAAAGATGTTATCTACGGCACGATTCGGAAGGATAATCTGACGGGAACCAACGGGGCAGATAAACTTTATGCTAGCTTAGGGGATGATAAGCTATCTGGAAAAAGAGGTAATGATAACCTCGACGCCGGCCAAGGTAATGATTCGCTAGATGGTGGCGAAGGCGATGATACACTCTATGGCGGTAAAGGCAATGATACACTCTATGGTGGTAGTGGTAATGATGTCTTAATTGGTGGCGAAGGTAATGACACATTTACCTTCAAACGTACCGATACCTTGTCGAAAAAAGACTTTGATGTAATTCAAGATTTCCAGGTTGGTGTTGACAAGCTTGTATTAGATGGCTGGGGAAGTCGAGGTAACATTACAGATACCAGCGATGGCGCTCTTCTCACCTTAAATACTTTGTCTATCGGTAATACTTTGTCTATCGGTAATATTTTGTCTATCGGTAATAATCCTCAACAAAGCATACTATTTTCAAACGTGAGTGCAAGCGATCTCAGCTCGATAATATAATTTGCTTAAGGCTAATTGCTCGTTTCATTTCCTAACAGACTTTGATTGACAAGCATCTCAGTCAAAACAATCGGGTGAGTAAAAAAAATCTGATTGTACAAGAAAATGTCGATACCTTTTCTGGGAGAGGTTTTGCCAACAGCAAACCCTATGGTGTACGCACTGAAATTACTTGACTTGGTAATGTTCGATCGCTAGCTTCAAGCTTATTTCTCGTCCATACTGTTGACAAAATCTCTCCCTTATTTTAATTAAATAGCCTTGCTTGATTAACAGGCAAAAATAGGGAAAATATTTTATTAATAGTTATCACTTATGTTCTGAAATTATAGTAATCTATAACAATATAATATCAAATTCAAATATAGTTATAGATACTACAGGGTTATGAATACTACAAATATTTCAGAATCTAAAGTTAAATCTCTTATTCAAATTGCGGTGCAAAAGCATCAGTCAGGTGACAAGGATGAAGCTGAATTGCTAAATCAAACAGAAGTAGCTGAAATCCTGGAACTAGCTGTTCAACAGCAACGAGACAATAGTTTATTGGAGGCAGAACTGCTGTATAGTCAAGTTCTGGAAAAACAACCCGATAACCATGAAGCTTTATATGGATTAGGGATGTTAGCGCAGCAGATGGGGCAACTCAAAACTGCTGAACAGTGGCTAAGTGCGGCTTCACAAATTCAACCAAATTCTGTGAAAACTTGGTTCAGTTTAGGTAATTTGCATTTAGTTCAAGAACAGTTTTCCGAAGCAGAGAAAGCTTATCGGCAAGCTTTAGTTTTATTACCTAATTCATTACCAATTTACAACAACTTGGGTTATACTCTGCAACAACAAGGATTATTTGAAGAAGCAATTAATTATTATCAAAAAGCTTTAGAGTTAAAGCCAGACTTTATCGAAGCAGAGACTAATTTGGGCAATGCGTTACACGCTCAAGGTAAGCTCTCCAGCGATCGAGAAATCTACTATGCACAATTAAATAATCAATTGGGTGTTGCCCGGAAAAAAGCAGGGGATCTGAAAAATGCTGTTACTTGTCACAAGCAAGCGATCGCACTACAACCAAATTTGTTAGAAGCCCATTATAACTTGGCTTTGGCGCTGCAAGAACAAGGAGAATTAGCAGAGGCGATCGCATCCTACCAAAAACTTTTAGAACTTAATCCCAACGATGGAGAATTATACCTCAATTTAGGCAAAATTTATCAACAACTCAACCAATTCCAAAAAGCTGTTTCTGCCTATCGACAAGGATTAAAGCTAATTAATCCTCACTATGCCAAAGCGTTAGTATCTAGTGAGGATGCTGAAATTCCTCAACAAGCACCAGTCACGCCCTCAATTCCCCAAAGAGAGGTAATTGTAGGAGAATACAGCTTTCCGACTATTCCAACCGTAGCAAATACAAATAAGCGTCCTTTCTGGAGTGTGGTGGTAACTGTATATAACCGCATAGATTATCTACTCGAATGCCTTGTGAGTGTATTGACCCAATGGCAAGGAGAAGAGCAGATGGAAATCATCGTCATGGACGATGCTAGTACAACGCCAGTATTTGAACTGGTGAATAGTATCGGACAAGGAATAATCAACTACTATCGCAATCCGCAAAATCTCGGTTTGCCAGGAAATTGGAATGCCGGAGTTGCTCTAACTCGCGGTCATTGGGTTCATTTACTGCACGACGATGATTATATTCTCCCAGGTTTTTATTCTCGGCTACAAGAAAGTCTAGAAGGGTCTTCAGATTCTATAGGAGCCGCTTTTACAGGTTATGAAAATATTAACGAAAAAGGGGAAGTAATTTTCAGCCAACAAATCTATGGACAGCGAGGAATTGCCCAAAATTGGTTGCAAATTATTGGAGTTAGTAACTCATTGAATATGCCTGCTGTAGTGATTCGTCGAGAAGCACACGAACAATTGGGCGTATATCATCCTGAACTGACTTATACAAGCGATTGGGAAGTTTATAAACGCATTGCCTCTGTTTACGATTGGTGGTGTGAACCAGAAATTTTAGCTCGTTACCGCGAACATGCTAACAATGTCACCAGCCAACTGTTACTCTCTGGGAAACAGATGATATCCATCCGCCGTGCAATTGAAATTTCAAAGAGTTATTTTCCTATTGAATACTCGGCACAAATTACCGCCCAATCCCGGAGTCATTATTTTCTTTATTGTCTAGAATCGCTGATAATTCCCCTACAGGCTGGGAATCTGGCTGGAGTTTGGCAAGGGTTAGAAGAAGCTTTAAAAATAGATCGTAGCCCGGAAGCAGTGGCAAAGTTATTCCGGTGGTTAACACAAGAACAAGCAGCTCCTCTGCGTGAAGAAATTGCCTCAAGATTGATATCACTTCCTTTATAAAGACTTGTTTAGGAAAAAGCAAAAATTTTCGAGTTTTGGACTAAAAAACTATGTCAATTAGTCAAGTTGAGCATCCTACTATAAATACTTCATCTTTTGAGCCACAAAATCGACAAGATGGGATCAGCGGTCTGATGCGAGTTCGTAATGAAGAGGAATTTTTGGCACCAACGATCGAATCTTGGATTGATTATGTTGATGAATTGGTAATTGTGTTTCATCAGTGTACAGACAAAACTCCTCAAATAATAGAGGCATTTACACAAAAATACCCTCAGAAAATACGGGCTTTTCATTACTTACCTCACGTCTATTCGTTTAGTACAAAAGAACAAGTTGAATTGGATGTAAACAACATTCATTCTTTCGTTTTTTATTCTAATTTTGGTCTTAGTCAGACGCAGTATAAAATTTGCGTTTATATCGACGGCGATTGCATAGGTATTCCTGATAAATTAAAAATTATTTATAATTATTTGAAGCAAAATCCTCTGCAAAATACAGCCTTATTTTTTTCAGGGATAAATTTATATCAACGTCCAAACGATCCCAACTACTACACAAATTTAAAATGTGTTGCTTCTGGTGATGGAGATGTGGCATATTGGACAGTTTCACCACAAAATATTTTCGATAAAAATGCCAAAATTCCATTCTGTGAAGCAATTAAATTTCAAGGCATCACACCTTATTATTTAGGCTTTATTTTCTGGCACACACATTGGTTAAAGAAGAACGCATTTTCGAGAAATGGCGGCAGAGAATTAGATGGTGAGCTTTTAGAAAAACTGAACGATATGGAGAAAAGAAATAGAGATAAAGAATTAATTTTACTATCTCCAAAATTTAAGCAAGAAAATAAAAATTTTCAAAATATTCCTTACCAAAAGTTTTTCTTGTATTTCGATTTTGCTTCTCTGCCTGATGTAATAGCCTTAGAGTCAAAGCTAGTAGCAAGACATAATAACTTGGGTTATACTTTAGAACAACAAGGTAAGTTTGATGAAGCAGTTACTTGTTATCAAAAAGCCTTAGAACTCCAGCCCAACTTTGCCGAAGCAAAAGTTAACTTAGGCAACGCTCTGAACGCGCAAGGTAAACTATCAAAAGCTCAACAAGCGGACTACGCGGATTTAAATCAGAAATTTGCACATTCTTGCACAATTGCAGGGGATTTTAAGAAAGCAATTAATTATTATCGTCAAGCGATCGCTCTTGACCCAAATTCGCCAGAGACATATTATAGCTTAGGCAACATCCTGCAAGAAGAAGCTGAATGGTCAGAAGCGATCGCCTCATATCGCCAAGCCCTAAAACTCAATCCCTTAAACTGGAACATCTACATTCGTTTGAGTCAGGTTTACCAAGCTCAAAACAAGACAGCAGAGGCGATTTCTGTGTATCGTCAGGCATTAACTTTACTCAATCCTCACTATGCCAAAGCCGTATCTGCTTACTTTGATGCTGCCATCACTCCAGAAATCCTCGTTACTCCCCCGATTCCTCAAAGTGAGGTTACTGTTGGCGACTATCAGTTTCCAGCAATTCCACCTGTAACAGACCCAGACAAACCTCGACCATTTTGGACTGTAGTGATTCCGGTATATAACCGCACCGATTATCTCCTGGAATGTCTGGCTAGCGTCTTAGTGCAATGGCCTGGGGCAGAGCAGATGGAAATTCTGGTAATGGATAATGCCAGTACAACACCGTTGTTCGATCTAGTAAACAGTATTGGGGGAGGAGTAATCCGCTACTACCGCAATCAAGAAAATATTGGTGGAGCGAGAAATTATAACACCGGGATTGCCCTGAGTCGCGGTCAGTGGGTGCATGTTCTCCATGATGATGACTGTGTACTTCCAGGTTTTTATGAACGCCTCCAGCAAAGTCTGGCAACTTGCCCAGATACAGTTGGGGTTGGTTGTACCGGTTTTGAATATATGAACGAAAAAGGAGCAACGATCAACACTGGAGAAGTAGTTTCGGTGTATGGAGAACACAGAGGCATCATGACAAATTGGCTGTCCCAGATTGGTGTCTGTGGTCTAGTAACCATACCTGCAATAGTCATTCGTCGAACCGCTTACGAACAGTTAGGAGGGCATTACCCGAACTTAACTGAAATTTCTGACTGGGAAATATTTAAACGCTATGCTGCTAATTACGATTGGTGGTACGAACCAGGCATTTTGGCACGTTATCGCGAACATACCCAAAAATTGACATCTGCAAATTGGCTTTCTGGAAAGATGCCAAAAGCTATCCGCCATGCGATTGAAATTTCTGATACCTATTTTCCCATTGAGCAGCGCGCCAAGATTACCGCCCAAGCTCGCAGTCAAAATTTCAACTATTGTCTGACACGAGCAGCAATTCCTCTCCAGGTGGGCAATATCGCCGGAGCTTTGTCTATACTGCAAGAGTCCCTCAAAATAGATCGCTCCCCACAAGCAGTAGCAAAGTTATTCGCTTTGTTGACTCAAGATGAAGCCGCTCCCCTACGCGAAGCAATCATTGCTAAGTTGCTATTAGCACCTATAGACAATATTCCTACTGAATTAAAACCCCCACAAACTGCGATCGCACTATAGGATATGAAAATACTTGTAACTGGAACTGAAGGTTATATCGGCTCATTATTAGCTCCCCTCTTGATCCAACAAGGTCATGAAGTTATTGGTTTAGATACTGGCTTTTATAAAGTAGGTTGGCTATATAACGGCACCAAGGTAACTGCCAAAACCCTCAACAAAGACATCCGCCACATTACAATAGAAGACCTACAAGGCGTAGAAGCAATAGTTCACATGGCAGAACTCTCTAACGATCCTTTAGGTCAGTTAGCCCCTGATATCACCTACGATATCAACCACAAAGGCTCAGTACATATAGCGAAACTGGCGAAAGCAGCCCAAATCCAACGCTTTGTCTATACTTCATCATGCAGTGTCTATGGTTTTGCCACTGAAGACTACGTTAGCGAAGAGTCCGCCATCAATCCCCAAACAGCTTATGCCAAATGCAAAGCACTTGTCGAACAGGATGTGAAACTCCTTGCTGATGATGGCTTTTCTCCCACCTTTCTCCGAAATGCTACAGCCTATGGCGCTTCTCCCAGAATGCGCTTTGATATTGTCTTAAACAATCTAGCCGGTTGGGCATGGACAATTAAAGAAATCAAGATGAATAGCGACGGTACACCTTGGCGTCCTCTAGTGCATTTATTGGATATCTGCAAAGCAATTACCTGTACCTTAGAAGCTCCGCGCGATCTAATTCACAACCAAATTTTCAATGTCGGCGATACAAATAGCAACTATCAAGTCAAACAAATTGCTCAAATAGTTGCAGATGTCTTTACAGATTGTCAATTGAGCTTTGGTAAACACGATCCTGATAACCGCAGCTACCGGGTTTTATTTAATAAAATTAACGAAAATTTACCAGGATTCAAATGTGAATGGGATGCCCATCGCGGTGCCCAACAACTATATAATGTCTTCCAGCAAATTGATATGGATAGAGGAACATTTGAGTCTAGAGGCTTTACTCGCCTGAAACAATTAGAATACCTCATTCGCACTCAGCAAATAGATCGAGATTTCTTTTGGCAGACTGTTTAAAAATTTCATATAATAAGTTATGAATTTACTTCAGCCAACAAATAATCAATTAATAACTGGTAACTGTCTATTCTGTGAGACAGGCTTACACCATACCTTCGTAGATTTAGGTATGTCTCCTCCCTGCGAAAGTTATCGTAGTCTCAAACAACTCAATGAAGTAGAGCCATTTTATCCTCTGCATGTCTATGTTTGTGAGAAGTGTTTTTTAGTTCAACTCCAAGAATACATTAGTCCAGAAAATATTTTTAGTGACTACGCTTACTTCTCTTCCTACTCTGATAGCTGGTTACAACACGCCAAACAATACGTTGATTTAGTAGTAGAACGTTTCCAATTAAACCAGGAAAGTCAGGTCATAGAAATTGCTAGCAATGATGGCTACTTACTGCAATACTTTGTTGCCAAAAACATCCCGGCGCTGGGAATAGAACCAGCAGCAAATGTTGCTGAGGTAGCAATTCAAAAAGGTATTCCTACAGTTGTCAAATTTTTTGGTCAGGAGACAGCGCAAGAACAGGTCGCTAAGGGCAAACAAGCAGATTTATTACTCGGAAATAATGTCCTTGCTCATACACCATATCTCAATGATTTTGTCAAAGGGATGAAAATTATCCTCAAACCGCATGGTGTAATTACTATGGAGTTTCCCCACCTGATGCGTTTAATCGAGGAAAATCAGTTTGATACTATTTACCACGAGCATTTCTCTTATTTTTCCTTTCTTACCGTAGACAAGATTTTTGCTGCTCACGGTTTGACAATTTTTGATGTAGAAGAATTAACTACTCATGGTGGTTCTTTGAGAATTTATGCCCGCCACAATGAAGACTCTTCTAAACCTATTAGCGACCAAGTATCAGAACTGAAAAATCGAGAAGAAGCGGCTGGCTTTACGCAATTAGAATACTATTTTTCCTTTGGAGAACAAGTTAAAGAAACTAAACGCAACTTATTAGATTTTTTGATCGAAGTTAAGCGAAAGGGAAAATCGATTGTTGGTTACGGTGCTCCAGGTAAGGGAAATACTCTCTTAAACTATTGCGGTATCCGTACAGATTTCCTTGACTATACAGTAGACCGCAATCCTTGTAAACAGGGTCAATTTTTACCAGGCACTCATATTCCGATTTTTCATCCAGACAAAATTGCCGAAACCAAGCCTGACTATATACTAATTTTGCCCTGGAATCTGAAAAATGAAATTATGACACAAATGGCTTACATTCGGGATTGGGGAGGTCAATTTGTTGTACCAATTCCTGAAGTTAATGTCTACTCTTAAGTATTTAATATTTTTGCTCGTCAAAAAGGGGTAAGTGACATGAAAGTAGTTTTATTTTGCGGTGGTTTAGGAGCCAGAATGAGAGAATATTCAGAAAGTATTCCTAAGCCAATGGTGAATATTGGTTATCGGCCAATATTATGGCATGTCATGAAATATTATGCTCACTATGGGCACAAGGATTTTATTTTATGTCTTGGTTACAAGTCTGACCTAATTAAAAGCTATTTTTTGAATTACAATGAATGGCTTTCTAATAACTTTAGCCTTTCCAATGGAAGCAAAATTGAGTTGTTTAATCGAGATATTCAAGATTGGAATATCACATTTGTAGATACAGGGTTAACTGCCAACATTGGTCAAAGATTCAAAGCAGTAGAAAAGTATCTAGAAGGAGAAGAAGTATTTTTAGCTAACTACAGTGATGGTTTGACAGACTTACATTTACCAACGTATATCAATAATTTTTATCAGCGTGATAAAATTGGTAGTTTTTTGTGTGTCAGACCAAGCCAAACTTTCCACTTAGTTGATATGCAAGAAGATGGTTTGGTAAAAAATATCCAAGATGTAAAGCAATGTGATATTTGGATTAATGGAGGATATTTTATCTTTAAAAAAGAGATTTTTAACTACATAAATTATGGTGAAGAACTTGTCCTTGAGCCTTTTCAAAGATTGATTGCTAAAGAAGAACTTTTTGCATATAAATACACTGGCTTTTTCGGAGTAATGGATACGTTTAAAGAGAAACAACAGTTGGATGATATGTATGCTCAAGGTAGAAGACCTTGGGAAGTTTGGGGAGATCAACAAGTACAAGTTGACCATATATGATCCAACTTAGGTTGAATAAGACAGAAGAATCTGAGTACAAAATTCTTTGTCTCGGTTCTCATTGTGATGATATCGAGATTGGTTGTGGAGGCACAATCTTAAAGCTGATAGAGAGTTATCAAGATGTTGTTATCTATTGGGTTGTCTTTAGTTCTAATGAACAAAGAGCAGAAGAAGCAACTGCAAGCGCTAATCTATTCTTAAAAGAAATCCCAATCAAGAAAATTATCATTAAAAATTTTCGAGATGGCTTTCTGCCTTTTGCAGGAATAGAGGTAAAGGAATGTTTTGAACAGTTGAAGCAAGAATTTTCACCAGATATAATCTTTACTCATCATCGAGACGATCGCCACCAAGATCACCGCTTAATTTCTGACTTGACTTGGAATACCTTTAGAAATCATTTAATTTTAGAATATGAAATACCCAAATATGATGGGGATTTGGGTATTCCTAATTTCTTTGTTCATTTAAATGAAACACTCTGCTGTCGAAAAATTCAATATATTTTGGATGCGTTTGCTACCCAGAATAATAAGCAGTGGTTTACAGAAGAGACTTTTCGTGCAATTCTCAGAATTCGTGGGATTGAATCAAATTCACCGAGTAAATATGCTGAAGCATTTTACTGTAGAAAAATGTTTTTCTAAAAAATTATAAATAATTTTAATTTCTTTTCATAATTTGTAATATTTATGATCTTTACTGAAACTAAAATAAAAGAAGCATTTATTGTTGATTTAGAACTGCACCAAGATATTCGGGGCTTTTTTGCTCGGAGTTTCTGTACTCAGGAATTTCAAGATCGTGGCTTAAAACCTACTATTGCCCAATGCAATTTATCTTTTAACTATAAAAAAGGAACATTGCGGGGTATGCATTATCAAATGCCTCCTTCTCAGGAAACAAAATTGGTGCGTTGTATCAGGGGGGCTATTTATGATGTAATTATCGATTTGCGTCCAGATTCTCCTAGCTATTTATCTCATATTGGTATAGAGTTAACTGCTGAAAATCGTCTTGCTCTCTATATCCCAGATAGGTGTGCTCACGGTTTTCAAACTCTCAGCGATGAGACGGAGGTGATGTATCAAATGGGTGACTTTTATGCACCAGAATATGCTGGCGGGTATCGCTATGATGACCCAGCTTTTGGTATTGAATGGCCTCTATCTGTGACTGAAATTTCGGATAAAGATCGGGCTTGGAGTTTATTTGAATCGAAAGAAATTGTAACGCCTACGGTAATGTAAGACTTTTAAGAGCAATTTAAAAATATATAGTTGCTGAGTAAATATAGGATTAGGAACGCACGAGGGCACAGACACAGAAAATCAAAATTTGAAAAATTAAATTTTGATTTTCATACTTAACACTGTGTTCAAACTTTGTTACAGCAAATGAGGGCGAAGTGAGTACAATTTATTTTGATTCGATTTTTAGTGATGAAATCAGACGCAAGCATCTTTATAATGGACAAATGTTTGTCTTTTCTCCTTGCGCCAGTGCGATCGCTCTATGTGATTTTGCTCGTGGCATGGTTGAAGAAGCATTTGCCCCTTTAGATCCCAGAGAAGCACAACATAGCTTGCCTGTAGAGAAATACGTTGATATTTTAGCACAACTCAAGCCAGCTTTTATCCATCACCCTGAATCTAAACAACTTATTCAAGGCATCTTGAAAGAAAGTGGATGTGACTTGAACAAAACCTATTTCGATGTACCTCGCCTGAGAACAGCAACCAGCGATCGCTATCTGACTGCTGGCCTTGCTTACGCTTTCCATCCTCATCGTGACACCTGGTATTCTGCTCCTCAGTGCCAGATCAACTGGTGGATTCCTGTCTACGATATTACCCCAGAGAATGCGATGGCATTCCATCCGCGCTACTGGAGTCAACCAGTTAAGAATACCTCAAGAGATTATAACTACGCTCAATGGATTAAAGAAAGTCGCAAAAATGCGGCACAGCACATTCAAACAGATACGCGCAAGCAACCCCATGCGGAAGAAACTTTAGAAATGGAGCCGCAATTGGAGTTAATTACACAAGTCGGTGGCATGATTCTCTTTTCAGGAGCGCAGATGCACTCCACTATTCCCAACACATCAGGCTATACCCGTTTTAGTATTGACTTTAGAACTGTGCATTTTGATGATGTCATAGCTCAAAAGGGTGCGCCAAATATTGATTCAGCTTGTACAGGAACTTCTTTAGGCGACTTCTTACGAGGCACTGACTTCTACCCGATTACTGACACATTGTTGTTGTCTACAACAAACAATCTCTTGTAGAATAACTTTTGTTTTCCCAACTCCAGTGTGTAAGCAATAAATGGTAAACTCTGTTGAAAAATTGTCTGGACAAACAATACTAATTACAGGTGCTAGCGGATTTCTAGGATCTCATTTAGTCCGTCATTTATGCCACGATGGTACAGAAGTACATGCTGTTTCTCGCAGTTTTCATACTTCTGATATCAGCTGCTTGCGATGGTGGCACGGTGACATGGAAGACATTAAGTTTGTTCACAATCTTTTCCACAGCATTAAACCTGACCTCATCTTCCATTTATCCGGTCTTGTAACAGCAGTTCCGAATCTAGAGTTTATATTGCCTACCTTTCACAGTTTACTGACTAGTACTATTAACTTATTGACGGTAGCTGCCGAAATTGGTTGTAGTCGCATTGTGTTAATAGCTTCTTTAGAAGAACCAGAACAAGATCGTCCTGAAGTAGTTCCTTCTTCTCCTTACGCTATTGCGAAATTTGCTAGCAGTACTTATGGTCGGATGTTCCATCGACTCTATCAGACACCTGTAGTTCTTGTTAGACCCTTTATGACCTATGGGCCAGGACAAAATGTGTATAAAATCATTCCTTCTGTTATTCTTTCCTTGTTGCAAGGGCAAGCTCCAAAACTTAGTAGTGGAAAGCGTCAAGTTGATTGGATTTATATCGATGACGTGATTGCAGGACTTCTGGCTGCAACACAAGTTCCTAGTATAGAGGGTTGTACATTCGACTTAGGTTCGGGAGAACTAGTACCCATTCATGCAGTTGTGTCCCAGCTTGTTAATCTGGTTAACCCTCAAATCCAGCCTCTATTTGGTGCTTTACCTGAGCGCCCGATGGAAAGAATAAGAGTAGCTGATACGGCTTATACATACGATAAACTCGGTTGGCAACCTTCAATTCCTCTAAATAAGGGCTTGGAATTGACTGTAAATTGGTATACAAAACATCATTAAAAATTAAAAATTCAAAACTTGTACTGAGCTTGTCGTTGGCGTAGCCTCTCCGCCAGGAGAAGTATTCAAAATTAAAGACAGTTTGAGTTGAAAATTTAAACCCTAACTCAATTGATACTATGTGTAGACATGAAAGATACCCCTTGATTTCAGGATAAAAGATTAGATACACAAGTTAGTAAGGATTCTATTTATGGTTGCAGATATTCAGAATATTAATTTAGTCGAGCTAAAAAATTCTTTGAACTTAAAGGATATCAGTCTAGAAATTTACCAACTAATTTCTGATTTATATCCCATTTGCCGTAGTATTACAGGTAATGGTTTTAGAGAAACTTTAAAAATTCTCCAGCAGTATATTCCTTTGTCAGTTCATGAAGTGCCAACCGGAACAGAGGTATTTGATTGGACAGTTCCGAATGAGTGGAATATTAAAGATGCCTATATTAAAAACTCTCAAGGTGAAAAGATTGTAGATTTGACTAATTCAAATTTACACGTTGTTAACTATAGTATTCCTATATATCAAAAAATATCTCTTCAAGAACTTAAATCACATCTATTTACACTTGTTGATTATCCTAATTGGATTCCTTACCGAACTTCATATTACAAGGAAAGTTGGGGTTTTTGCCTGACTCACAATCAGTATTTGCAACTAAAAGATGAAGAATATGAAGTATGTATTGATTCTTCTTTGCAACCAGGTTATTTGACTTATGGTGAGTATTATATTCCTGGAGACAGTACTGATGAAGTCTTGATTTCTTGCCATGCCTGTCATCCTTCACTGTGTAATGATAATCTTTCGGGAATTGCGATCGCTACTTTTCTGGCTAGATATTTAAGTCAAACTACACCAAGATATTCCTATAGATTTCTCTGGATTCCCGGAACCATTGGCTCAATTACATGGTTGGCTCTCAATGAAGCTCAAGTCAATAACATTAAACATGGTTTGGTATTAACTTGTTTAGGAGATGCAGGCAACTTTACTTACAAAAAAAGCCGTAGAGGTAACACTGAAATCGATAAAGTTGCTGCTTATGTACTCAAAAATTCCAAACAAGATCACAAAATTATAGATTTCTTCCCCTATGGTTATGATGAGCGACAATATTGCTCGCCTGGATTTAATTTAGCTGTAGGTTGCTTCATGCGATCGCCTCATGGTAGTTTTCCTGAATACCATACCTCAGCAGACGATTTAAATTTCGTTCAACCCCAATATCTAGCCGAGTCATTCTTTCAATGTCATTCGATGTTGCATATCCTCAACAATAACGAAATCTACTACAACAAAAATCCTAAATGTGAGCCACAGTTAGGTAAAAGAGGAATATATCGAGCAGTTGGTGGTAACAAAGATAGCGGGCTAAATGAAATGGCAATCCTGTGGGTTTTAAATTTATCTGACGGTCAGCATACTCTATTAGATATTGCAGAAAAGTCGGGAATGTCATTTGATGTAATTAAATCTGCTGCCGATACATTATTAACACATGACTTATTGAAGAAGAATTCAGAAGTCAGAATGGGCTAAACCTTAGCTATCCGCTAACAAAAGTCAGAATCAATGTTAACAATTAAAACCAACTAAGCACAGCTAACCCTGATTTCGTAGCGAATAGACTCAAAACTTACTTTGCGCTCCTTTGCGCTATACTCTGTGTCCCTCTGCGTTTCAACGTTCTGTGAGAATACTTATTTTGTATTCATCTATTTAATATTATTTTTACATCCTATTTATAATTACTGCTTAGAAATTAGCTTAACTTTATAATCTAGAACATACTTCATATTTTCGCTATTGCTGGGAAAAATATCCTATTTAACTTCATGATTACTTGAACTAAATGTCATTACTTATACCATTGTAAGAGCAGTTTAGATGATTGATATTAGAGAAGTAGTTTCAAAAACATACCTTGTCTAGTACATGAATAAAAAATGGGCTGTTAAACGACTTACAATCAATCTCACATCAGGCGAGGCACAGAAGCTTGAACAATACTGTTCAACCACTGGCAGACCAGCAACTGATGTAATTCGGGAGTTAATTCGCTCTCTTTATCCTAAAGATGAAAAAGCCTCTGAAAGCTCATGAATCAAACTGCAAAAAAGTGAAACAGGATAAGTACATTTTAATTTGTCAGTGAAATATGATGCTTAACAGTTATCAGCTAACAGTGAATCCCTATAAGTAAAGTTAGGGAATTTAAATAAGAATACTCTCTTACAAAGTTCAGAGCCGAGGAAATCTTCGCTCTGACTTTTGCTTTGGACATCGTGCAATTATTTTGATACACTTGCATAATTAAAAATATCAAATTAATTGAATAAAAGGTAGAATTCAGCATCAAGATGTTCTTACTAACTTGCTTACTTATAGCGGTAGTGAGTCTGCAAGTGTTTTGTAAACCACCAAATTTCAAATTTTGTGGCTGTTTTTAAGCAGTAATTTATCCATTTTTTCGCGCAAAATACCCTTATTGTATCTGGCTCTCCTCCTGAACTATTTTTTGACAATTAGTAATATTACTGATCTTTTCGGAAAATTTTTAAGTTAGATATAGTACTTACCACTTATTTACTTATACTTTCCAAAGTATTAAGAATTTAATCCCTAATTTATTTAATTACAAATAATGATTAAAAAAACCTTGGTTATAAATCAGCCAAAGGTAAGCAAGTTCGTGGGCGAACTGAGGATTTTTGCTGGATTTATAACACTCAGCTTTGCGATCGCCGCAATATTGTGTAACTATCAGGATGCAATCGCCCAAACTCCTGAACCTCAGACGTTACCCCCAGGTCGGTTAGATAATTTTCCTGAGACTCCGTTACCGTCAGATGTGCTACCCAAGCCACCAGACGAAAATCAATTGCTTCCATCCCTAAAACTACCGAATCAGCCGATTCTGGAGCAGAATGACCCTAATACCAAATTTCGGGTCGATCGCATTGAAGTTTTGGGCAGTACAGTTTTCAAAGCAGAACAATTTGCCGCTGTCACAAATCCCTTTGTGGGACGGGAACTGACATTTTCAGAGTTGTTGCAAGTTAAAGATGCCATCACCAAACTCTACACTGATAACGGCTATGTCACCACAGGGGCATTGATTGCACCGCAGACAATAGAAGCTGGGACAATCAAAATTCAGGTGATTGAGGGTAGTTTGCAAGAAATTAAGATTGTCGGTAATAGGCGATTACACACTCAATACATTCGCGATCGCATCAAACTTGGTGCGGGAAAACCCTTAAATGTACCGCACTTAATAGAAAAGCTGCAACTACTCCGTCTCGATCCGCGGATTCAAAACCTGTCAGCCGAGTTGCAGACAGGCGTGCAACCGGGAACCAATGTGTTGCAAGTGGAGGTTAAAGAAGCAGAAACTTTTAAACTGGCAGCAAGCCTGGATAATGGGCGATCGCCAAGTGTGGGCAGTTTTCGTCGGGGAGTGGATCTGCAAGAAGCCAATTTATTGGGCTTAGGCGATACCCTGAGTGTGGGATACGCCAATACCGATGGCAGTAATACCATCAATGTCAATTACACGCTGCCGATTAATGCCCGTAATGGCACTGTATCCTTCGGTTTTAGCCAAGGGTGGAACCACGTGATTGAAGAACCATTTAGTGTCCTTGATATTCAGTCAAATACCCGCTCTTACGAATTGGGCTATCGGCAACCACTGATCCAAAAACCAACCCAAGAGTTGGCAGTCGGGCTATCGTTCTCGCGCCAGGAAAGTCAAACTGAGTTGGGTATTGATAACATTGGGCCGTTTCGACTTTCCCCAGGTGCAGATCCGAACGGAAAAACCAATATTTCTGCCCTGCGCTTTTTTCAAGAATATACTCAGCGAAGCAACCAGTATGTTTTTGCGGCGCGATCGCAATTGAGTTTTGGTGTAGATTGGTTCGATGCTAATATCAGTGAGAATGAACCAGATAGCCGCTTTTTCGCCTGGCGAGGACAGGCGCAGTGGGTACGGCAATTAGCACCAGATACTCTATTTTTAGCTAGGGGCGATTTCCAATTGGCAACAGATTCCTTAGTGCCTTTAGAGCAATTTGGTCTAGGTGGACAGCTAAGTGTACGGGGCTATCGCCAAGATGCGTTACTCACAGATAATGGCTTGTTATTTTCGGCGGAATTTCGAGTCCCAATTGTCCGCGCTGCCAAAATTGGCGGAGTGCTGCAACTGACACCCTTCATTGATGTAGGTAAAGGCTGGAATACCAAAGGCGAAAATCCATCACCGAGTACGCTTGTTAGTACTGGGTTGGGGCTGTTATGGAAACAGGGTGATGACTTCTTGGCCCGCATAGATTGGGGCATTCCTTTGATTTCAGTGGACGGGGAAAGGCGATCGCTCCAAGAAAATGGCTTGTACTTTTCACTGCGTTATTCCCCGTTTTGAAGCGAGCGTTTCAAAACTATACTGTTTTGGGCAACCTAAAATACAAGGTATAAATAAAGGCTTGGTCTGGTATCGCAACGCCCAGGGCAAAATTGAATTAATTGCGGCTCAACCAACCCATGTACAACCATCTTTAACCTGCACTGCAATGCCAAACTAATAATCAGCCTCGATGTTGAAAATGCTAAAGTCAAAGCGGAGGTTTTGATATGGCTCAAGCTTTAACTCAACTATTTACCTTTGAAGAATTTATCGAATGGCTGCCAGAAAATGCTGGAAAGCGTTATGAGTTACACGATGGGATAATTGTTGAAATGTCTCAGCTAAGCGGAAAACATGAGAAAGTTACGGGATTTTTAGCAGGAGAAATTACCGTTGAATATAAACGCTTGCAATTACCATATTTTATTCCCAAAACAGCATTAGTAAAACCACCAAGGAAATCATCTGGTTACTTACCGGATGTAGTTTTAATCAACGATGCTAATTTACATAACGAGGAATTGTGGGAAAAAGAATCTACCGTGACTCAAAGCCAATCAATTCCTTTAATTATCGAGGTAGTGAGTACAAACTGGGAAGACGATTATTACACCAAATTAGGGAATTATGAAGTCATGAAGATTCCCGAATATTGGATTGTTGATTATGCAGCTTTCGGAGCCAGAAAATTTATCGGTAATCCTAAACAGCCGACCATTTCTATTTATCATCTCGTTGATGAAGAATATCAAGTAGCGCAATTTAGGAATTCGGAACATATTATATCCCCTACTTTTCCAGATTTAAAACTGACTGCTAATCAAGTTTTTAATTGTACTTTGTAGAGCTTTTTTGGGTATTTTAAAATACAAAGTATCAATAAAGGCTTGGTGATGAGTACGACCCCTCTTTGGTTAGTTCTATGTAGTGGAATAGTACCATTAATAGTAATGCCACTTCGGTGCGGCTTTGCGATCGCTCAAGTAACTCTTGATGGCACCTTCAACACCACTGTCTCTCAAAGTGGCAATAACTTCACCATCAACAACGGGAATCGAGTTGGCAACAACCTCTTCCACAGCTTCAGCCAATTCTCAATTCCTACCAACGGCTCGGCTTTCTTCAATAATGCCGCAGATGTGCAAAATATCTTCAGTCGTGTCACAGGTGGTAGTGCGTCTAATATCGATGGATTAATCCGTGCCAACGGTAGCGCCAATTTATTCCTGCTCAATCCTGCGGGTATTTTGTTTGGGGCCAATGCCCAACTGAATATTGGTGGATCGTTTGTTGGTACAACTGCAACCAGCATTAAGTTCTCTGACGGGGTGGAGTTTAGTGCTACCAACACTACACCAGCCCCTTTATTGACGATCAATGCGCCAGTTGGCTTACAATTTGGTAGTAATCCAGGAGCCATTACCGTCCAAGGATCGGGACACAATGCCCAATTAGGCGACTCACTTCAGGTTTCTGGATTAAACCTCGGTACCAGAGGATTACAGTTGCAATCTGGAAAGACGCTGGCATTGCTGGGTGGGAATGTTGCCTTAGATGGAGGATTGCTCTCCGCACCAGGAGGGCAAATAGAATTGGGTAGCATCACTAACGGAAGCGTTGCCCTCAATTCCATCCCCGAAGGATTTGCACTGAGTTATCCTAATGCTGCGAGTTTTGGCGATATTCAGATAACTCAACGAGCTTTAGCATCTACACGCGACCTCAGTGGGCAAAGGGGAGGAGCCATCCAAATTCAGGGTAAACAGGTCAGCATCCGAGATGGTTCGCTGATATTAGTGCAAAATCGCAGCAATCAAACTGCTGGTGATATTGCAATCAATGCCACAGAGTCCCTCCAGATTATCGGCAAGTCTCCTGATTTTAAAAGTTCCAGCAGTTTAATTAATGAAACTATATCCCCAGGTGCAGCAGGGAATATTATCATTACCACCCCACAATTGAATATTAACGGGGGTGGGTATATCTTAAACCGTACCTTTAGCACAGCACCGGGTGGCAATATTGCAATAAATACTGATGAAATGCGGGTGAATGGTTTTGCATTTGGCGATCCTTCTCCTTTTCGAGCAGTCAGCCAGATATTAGCTGCTTCCTATGGGGCTGGAAAAGGTGGAAATGTTAACATCTCCACTCAAAACCTGTCTATTTTAGCTGGCGGCAATATAGCAGCAAGACCCTACGCTTCAGGAAATGGCGGCGATCTCATCGTCAAGGCAGATACAATTCAGGTGACAAATGAGGGAGCGCCAAAGGGTTTTTATTTTAGTCTGTTGTCTACTGCCACATTCGGGTTTGGTAATGCAGGGGATTTGAAAATCGATACCCGCAAGCTGTCGGTTCAAGCTGGCGGCAGAGTGTCAGCTTCTAGCATCGTTTTAGGAAATGCGGGTTCACTGACTATCAATGCGGCTGAATCGATTGATGTGAATGGTGTCAAAGATGCAGCAAATCCCAGCTATATTGGTACTGCTGTTCGTCCTGTTTTTGGAGTTTCCAGCGCTACTTCAGGTAACAGCACGATTAACACCCCACTTCTTAATATCAGTAATGGTGCAACAGTTTTTGTCCAAAACCTTGGCTCCGGTAAAGCTGGTACTTTAAACATTCAGGCGAACACTTTACGACTCGACAATGGAGCCAGTATTTCAGCATCCACAAAAGCAGGCGGTGGCGGTAACACTAATTTACAACTGCGGGATCTACTACTGATGCGTCATGGCAGCTTTATCAGTGCAGAAGCAGGTAGCAGTGGTAATGGTGGCAATATTACGATTAATGCTCCCAACATTGTGGGTTTAGAAAATAGTGACATTATTGCCAATGCTGTGAAAGGAAAGGGTGGCAATATTCAAATCGCAACTCAAGGGATTATCGGACTCAAGTTCCGTCCCCAACTCACTCCCGAAAATGACATTACCGCTAGTTCTCAATTTGGGGTTAGCGGTACCGTTCAAATCAATAATATTGGTGTCGATCCAAACTCTGGGTTAGTTCAACTACCAACCAATGTAACCGATCCATCGCAACAAATAGCCAGTGGTTGTTCTGCAAACCAAGGCAGTCGATTTGTGGCAACGGGACGGGGTGGTGTGCCGCAAAATCCCAATCAAGATGTGACGAGCGATGTCTACGACGGGCTACGCCTAAGCACTTGGTCTGATGTCCGCAATATCTCTGAATATCGCAAAACTGGGGAAGTCACAGCACAAATGCCTGAATCTTCAAAGGTTCTTGTCCAAGCTACTTCCTGGCATCGGAACACCCAGGGCAAAATTGAGTTAATTGCGGCTCAACCAACCCATGTACAACCATATTTAACCTGTGGTGCACAAACTGAAGTTCCAGCCATTGCAATGCCTGCGGCAAATTTCGTTTTTAGAAAGCCACACCAAGATGACAACTAAAACTGTTGATGTTGTTCAAACACAATGCCGTTTAGGGAACTCTATATATTATTAATAGAAAGTGAGCGATGAAAGCACTCTCTGTTTGCTGGGGTTTGATCGATATAATGCTGACAGGTGGGATGCTCCTTTGGTGTACCTCTGTGAGTGCCCAGCTAACTCCTGATGGCACCCTTAATACTACTGTTTCCCAAAGCGGTAATAACTTCACCATTACTAATGGTAGTGCCGCCAACAGTAACTTATTTCACAGTTTTCAGCAGTTTTCGGTTCCCACTGGCGGTTCGGCTACTTTTGATTTAGTAAACACGCCCAACATTTCTACCATCTTCAGCCGTGTTACTGGCGGTAATATCTCTAACATTGATGGCTTAATTCAGACGATTAACAGCCACAACCCCGTTAGTCTGTTCTTGATCAACCCTAGTGGGATCATCTTTGGAGCTAATGCCCAACTAAACATTGGGGGTTCGTTTATTGGTACCACTGCCAGCGGTATTAAATTTGCCGATGGTACTGAGTTTAGCGCAATTAATTCTGAATCTGCCCCCTTGTTGAGCATCAATGTTCCCATTGGGTTGCAACTGGGTAACAATCCCGCACCCATCAACATTCAAGGTACAGGACACACTTTAAGGAATATCAGTGGACTAACTCTGCTTCCCCCGACTCAGATTCCCAGTTCTACAAAACTGCGGGTACAGCCGGGAAACACCCTAGCCTTTGTGGGTGGCGACATACATCTAAATGGGGCAAACCTAATCGCTGAAAGAGGACGAGTTGAATTGGGTAGTGTAAGCGGTACAGCATTGGTAAACCTGATACCAACCGCACAGGGCTATACACTGGGATATGGGAATGTACAAAGCTTTGGCGATATTCAACTGGCACAGCGATCGCTATTAGATATCAGCGGCGTGAATGCAGGTTCCGTTCAAATTCAGGGTAGGCAAATTCAATTCACCGATGGCTCTCTGGTACTGGCGCAAAATTTTGGCAATCTCCCCGGTGGTGACATTCGCCTTCAGGCTACAGAGTCCATTAATCTAATTGCCAAAACAGCCGATGGCACAATTCAGAGCGGAGTGCGTAGTGATGCTTTGGGTATGGGAGCTAGCGGGAATATCAGCGTTATTACTCCCAACTTCACTATCAAGTCGGGAGCGGGGTTGAATAGCACAACTCTTGGAGCAGCTCCCAGTGGCAATATTTACATTGATGCAACCGCCATTGAACTGTCTGGCTTTTCACCCAATAATCCTGCTAACGTCACCACGCTAAACACTACTACACTAAGCACTGGAAATGCTGGTGATGTTTTCGTCAATGGTAATAGTCTACTAGTATCAAGCGGTGCCTCACTATCTTCGGCTACCTTTGGCAGTGGTTCTAGCGGTAAAGTGACGATTCGCAACAACAATACCACGGTGATGGGAGAAAGTCCTTCTGGACTTTACAGCAACATTAGCTCAACTACATTTGCAACCGGAAGTGCCAAAATGTTGACCCTGAATACTGCGAAATTGCAAATTTTGGATGGGGGGGCAGTTGCCACTACCTCATTTTTTGCAGGTAATGGGGGAGATTTGAGGATCAATGCTACTGAAGCGATCGTCATCAGTGGTGAAGGTCGGGCAACTAATAGCAGCATTAACGCCTCCACCATCCGACCCGATCCGTCATTGCGGAAACGATTTGGTCTACCAGATATATTAACAGCGAATGCCGGTACTTTGAGCATTACCACACCGAACTTAACGCTGACGAATGGCGGGACAGTTAGTGTCACCAGTCAAGGTAGTGGAAATAGTGGCAATATTAATATCAGTGCAGCCAGCATCAAATTAAAGAATCAAGGGTTTATTCAAGCACAAACAGAATCCGGTAATGGTGGCAATATTAAATTGTCCGCTAAAAACCTGTTGCTTCTGCAAGACAATAGCCAGATAACCTCAACAGCAGGCGGTTCAGGGAATGGAGGTAATATAAACATTAATGCACCCATCATCATCGGCTTGAAAAACAGCGACATTATTGCCAATGCAGTACAAGGCAGAGGTGGTAACATCCAAGTCACCACTCAAGGCATCTTTGGGCTGAAGTTCCGCAACCAACTCACTCCTGATAGTGACATTACTGCCAGTTCTCAATTTGGGGTAAGTGGCACGGTTCAAGTTAATACTATCGGTATCGATCCAAATTCGGGTTTAGTCGAACTACCAGTAAATGTGACCGATCCATCCCAGCAAATTGCTACAGGCTGTGCGGACAGTGAAGGCAGCCGCTTTGTGGCAACTGGACGAGGTGGTGTGCCACAAAATCCTAATCAGGTGACGAGTGATGTCTACGACGGGCTAGGCCTACGAACCTGGAATGATGTTCGCGATCTCTCTGTATACCGCAAAAGAAGCGAAGTGATAGCCCAAATACCCACAAAAGATGCAGTTCTTGTCCAGGCTACAGGTTGGGGACGTAATGCTGATGGCAAAATCGAGATATTTGCAGATAAACCTGCTACTCAGGTGCAACCAGCATTAACCTGTGCTGCGATTCCGAGAAGTTAATGATGTTATCAATCATATCATTTAGGGAACTCTAATTTTAAATCAGTAAAAGAAGTCTTTAATAATGAAAGCCGTACCCTTTGTATTTATATTGACAAGTGGGTTATTAACTCCAGGGATGATGCTAAGGGCGATCGCTCAGGTGACATCCGATGGTACTACCAATACCGTTGTCAACCAAAGTGGTAATAATTTTAATATTCTTAACGGTATACAAAAAGGTAAGAATTTATTTCACAGTTTCAGTAATTTCTCTATACCCACAGGTAACACAGCAATCTTCAACAACGCCGCAGATGTGCAAAATATCTTCAGTCGCGTCACTGGTGGGAGTGTTTCCAATATTGATGGTTTAATTAAAGCCAATGGTAGCGCTAATTTATTTTTGCTTAATCCCAGTGGGATAATTTTCGGTGCAAATGCCCAACTTAATCTTGGCGGCTCCTTTATTGGGACAACTGCCCAGAGCATTAAATTTAGTGATGGTGCTGAATTTAACGCTATTAATCCCCAAGCTAACCCCTTATTAAGTATCAATGTTCCTATTGGACTGCAAATGGGTAATAATCCCGCATCAATCACTGTTCAAGGTACAGGACACCGCTTGACTAATATCGGTGGGCTGCCTCTTGTGACTCAAAATCCGAGTGCGACAGAATTGCGGGTACAGCCGGGAAAAACCCTAGCTTTGGTAGGTGGTAATCTGAATCTGAATGGGGCAACTCTGACCGCCAAGCAAGGGCAAGTAGAATTAGGCAGTGTGAGTGGTTCAGGATTGGTTAGTTTGCTCCCAACTGCACAGGGATATACTTTGGGATATGAAGATGGGCAAAAGTTTGGTGATATTCAGCTTACAGGGCGATCGCTATTAGATATAAGCGGGGTGAATGCAGGTTCCGTTCAAATTCGGGGGCGACACATTCAATTCACCGATGGCTCTCTGGTGCTGGCGCGAAATTTAGGCAATATACCCGGCGGCGACATTCGCCTTCAGGCTACAGAGGCGATTGATTTGATTGGCACAACAGCTGATAGCACAATTCGCAGTGGGGTGCGTACTGAAGTTGTGGGTATCGCAGCTAGTGGGAACATCAGTGTAATTACTCCCCAGTTTACCCTCCAGCAGGGAGGGGGGTTGAATAGCATTTCAGTTGGAGTGGCTTCCAGTGGCAATATCCACGTTGATGCAACAGCGATTAAACTGTCTGGCTTGTCACCAATCAATCCAAAGGTTAGTAGCCTTTCTACTTCTGGCTATGGTTCTGGGAACGCTGGCGATATCTCCGTCAATGCCAATAGTTTACTGGTGTCAAATGGTGGATCGCTGATTTCAGCTACATTTGGCAGTGGCTCCAGTGGTAAAGTGACGATTCGCACCAATCACACCACTGTCATGGGAGAAGGCCCCGATGGAATATATAGCAACATTAGCTCAATCACTTTTGCGACCGGAAACGCCAAAACTTTGACCCTAGATACCGCCAAATTGCAAATTCTGGATGGGGGAGCAATTGGGACAACTACATTTTTTGCCGGTAATGGGGGAGATATAAGCATTAACGCCACGGAATCGATCGAGATTAGCGGTCGCAGTCGAAGCAATAACAGCAGTATCAACTCATCTAGCATTCTACTACCTCTACTACTCCGGCAGAGATTCCATCTACCGGATAAACTCACGGCAAATGCAGGTAATGTGAGCATTAACACGCCGAGCCTAACGCTGACAGATGGCGGGACAGTCGGTGTCACTAGTCAAGGTAGCGGCAATGGTGGCAGTCTCAAGATCGCAGCCAATACCATCCGATTAGACCGTCAAGGAAGTATTCAGGCACAAACAGAATCAGGTAATGGAGGTAATATCGCTTTACAAGTTGGGAACTTATTGCTACTGCGTGATAAGAGCGCGATCGCAGCAACAGCAGGCGGTAATGGTGATGGAGGTAATATAAACATTAATGCACCCATCATCATCGGCTTAAAAAACAGCGACATTATTGCCAATGCAGTACAAGGCAGAGGTGGTAACATCCAAATCACCACTCAAGGCATCTTTGGGCTGAAGTTCCGCAACCAACTCACTCCTGATAGTGACATTACTGCCAGTTCCCAATTTGGGGTAAGTGGCACGGTTCAAGTTAATACTATTGGTATCGATCCAAATTCGGGTTTAGTCGAACTACCAGTAAATGTGACCGATCCATCCCAGCAAATTGCTACAGGCTGTGCGGACAGTGAAGGCAGTCGCTTTGTGGCAACGGGACGGGGTGGTGTGCCACAAAATCCTAATCAGATGGCAAGTGATGTCTACGACGGGCTACGCCTACGAACCTGGGATGATATACGAGATTTATCTGCTTACCGCAAAAGTAGCAATGTCACCGCTCAAATACCCCCATCTCCACATATTCTAGTTCAAGCTATAACTTGGCATCGCCGCGCTGACGGCAAAATTGAATTAATTGCCGCTCCTTCTGTTGGCAATATACAGCCGTCGCTCACTTGTATGGCTGTGCCAAATTAAATTGGTGAAACGCGATCGCCGCTCAATTCCAAAAGTGACTAAATTTTATATATGATGACACCATTTTGGGAACCCTAGTTAATTAGGTACAATTGGAAATTCCGTGATGAAATTAATTTCTACTAGGTTCGGTGTCAGTAATCGAATTTGTAAGATACTGCTACCATTGGGGGTAATCTTCCTGGGGTGTAACAGTGCGATCGCTCAAGTGACATCCGATGGCACAACTAACACCATTGTCAATCCAAGTGGTAATAATTTTAATATTATTAACGGAATTGAAAAAGGTAATAATTTATTTCATAGCTTCAGTAATTTCTCTGTACCTACAGGTGGTTCAGCTAGATTTGATTTAATTAACACACCAAATATTACAACTATATTCAGTCGGGTTACAGGTGGAAATGTTTCCAATATTGATGGGTTAATTAGCACGCTTAATAGTAGTAACCCGGTAAGTTTGTTTTTGATGAATCCTGCGGGGATTGTGTTTGGGGCAAATGCCCGCTTGAATATTGGTGGCTCCTTTGTGGGGACGACGGCGAATAGTATTAAGTTTGCCGATGGGACGGAATTTAGTGCTGTAAATGCTTCGGGTACTCCTTTGCTGACTATAAGTGTACCTGTGGGTTTGCAACTTGGGGCAAATGCTGGAGCGATACAAGTTCAAGGGGCAGACTTGCGAGTTAAAACCGGGCAAACACTAGCATTAGTTGGTAGTCAAATCGACATGACAGGGGCAAAACTGACGGCACCAAATGGGCATATCGAACTGTGGGCTTTGCAAAATGCTGGGATTCAAATAGAAAATCAAGCTCAATGGCAACTGACGAGTCCTGTGGCTATGACAAATTGGGGCACAATTACGTTACAACAAGCTTCATTGGTTGATGCAAGTGGAATTAACGGGGGTGCAATCAACATCCGTGGACGTGGGTTGACGGTGCAGGATGGGTCGAATATTAGTTCCACTACCTTTGCTGGGCAAGGTAAGGGAATTACTGTCAACACCACAGACTTTGTTGATCTGCTGGGTGTTTCTCTCCCAGGACAAATTAATCCTGGCATTGGAACTTCTTTAGGTATCTTTTTTGGGCCTCCAGCAACTGGACGAGCTGGAGATGTAACAGTAGAGACAGGACGCTTAAAGTTAGCAAATGGAGCTTGGCTTCAGTCCTCTTCTAATGGCAACAATTCTCGATCGGGAGATGTAACTGTTCGGGCTTCAGATGTAGAGGTGGTAGGTTCTAATCCATTTATTCAAATCCCCACCTCGATTACCACCACTCTCTTTGGTGGCAAGAACAATCAGAGTGGAAATATTTCCATCGAAACAAATCGAATGCGGCTGCAAGATGGTGGAATCGTCAGTACATCTTTGATACCCTTTAACGGTATCTCTCCTCCCACAGGCAAGGCTGGAAATATCTCAATCCGAGCAACTGAGAGCCTTGATATCTCAGGATACACACCCTCTCTACTACTGTCTGGAGTGGGTACGAGAATTGGTCAAACAGAAGGAGACGCGGGAAATATCTCAATCGATGTTGGACGTTTGCATCTCTTTAATGGCGGGTCTATCCGCAGTACTTTATCAGGAAAAGGGAAAGCGGGAAATATCACCATTCACGCGCAAGAGGTAGCAGTTAGCGATCCAGTAATTGATGTTATCAGCAAATTACCTGGTGGCATTACTGTTTCCGTGAGTGATAATTCAGTAGGTTCAGGTGGAAATATCGCCTTAACTGCTGACAACCTACGGCTCTTTAATGGAGGACAAATCACCTCTTCTAGCCAGGGTCAGGCAAATGCGGGGAATATTAACTTACAGGTTAAAAACATTGATATCCAGGGGATGTCTCAACCTTTAACTAACGGTCAAATTCTGCCCAGTGCGATCGCAGCATCTTCAACAACTAATTTTAACGCCGGAACGATAAAAATTACATCTGATACAGTCAAAATACGTAATAGTGCGGAAGTGACCGTGAGCAATATAGGAGGCGGAGATGCAGGTAATTTGAATATTACAGCCAATAATATTTTCCTCGACAATAAAGCCAGTCTGCGATCGGAAGTCAAAGGAGGTAGTCAAGGTAACATTCACCTCCAAGCAAATGATGTTTTGCTGTTACGTCATGGCAGTAATATTACAACTAATGCCACTGGTACTTCTACCGGAGGTAACATTGATATTACTGCTGGAGCTATTATTGCCCTTCCTGACGAAGATAGCGATATCGTTGCCAATGCGGTACTCGGAAGCGGTGGAAATATTCAAATCACCACCCAAGGCATCTTTGGGCTGAAATTCCGTCCCCAACTCACCCCAGAAAGCGACATCACCGCCAGTTCCCAATTTGGAGTGAGTGGCACTGTTCAAGTTAATAATATTGGTGTCGATCCAAATTCCGGCTTAGTCGAACTACCAGCAAATGTAACCAATTCATCGCAGCAAATTGCTACAGGTTGTTCTGCTAATGAAAGCAGTAAATTTGTTGCAACGGGTCGGGGTGGTGTGCCGCAAAATCCCAATCAGCAAGTAGCTAGCCTACGCACTTGGGACGATTTGCGAGATTTGTCTGCTTACCGAAAAACAGATACAGATCGGGTAACTACGCAGATACCTGTATCCCCAAAAGTCCTCGTTGAAGCCACTTCTTGGCAGCGCAATGCTAACGGCAAAATCGAATTAATTGCAACCCAATCTACCGTAAATATACAGCCCCACTTAACTTGTGATGCAGTTCCCAAGAGTTAATTTGCTCAGGAATCTTATAACCAAGTTGATTAAATTTCAAAGTGATATAGTATACAGACCAATAAACTATGGTAGTGATAATTACTTATGGGTTTCCAAGTTAAACAACTTCGTTGGCTATATATCAGTCTGAGTATTTTGAGCTTGTGTTTGGCAATAACCATTACACCTACTAGAGCGTCTTTGCCAGTACCAACAACTTCTACTCTGAATGTGTCAGCATCGACTTCTCAACCGACCAATTGGCTAGAACAAGGACGAAACCTTTACCATTCAGGACGCTTTGCAGAAGCAGTAACGATTTGGCAAACGGCAGCACAACAGTATCATACCCAAGGCGATCGCTTGAATGAAGCTCTAAGTTTAAGTTACCTCTCACTGACACAACAGGAGCTTAATCAATGGCAAGCAGCCCAACAGTCTATTGAGCAAAGTTTGAAAATATTGCAAACCTCTATTCCCTCTGCTGATGCAATTCTCTGGGCACAAGCACTCAATACGCAAGCAAATTTGCAATTGCATACTGGCAAAGCCGAAACCGCCCTCGAAAGTTGGCAAAAAGCTCAAAAATTTTATGAGCAAGCAGGCGACACAATGGGAAGTCTGGGTAGTCAAATCAACCAGGCACAAGCTTTACAAACTTTAGGATTTTACCGCCGTTCTAAACAACAGTTAGAGGTACTGACTCAAAAGCTGGGAGCAATGCCAGATTCAGAAATCAAAGTCAGTGGACTGCGATCGCTTGGTTTAGCTCTGCAAATAATTGGCGACTCTGGAAAAAGTCAACAGATTTTAGAGCAAAGTTTAGCGATCGCTCGCCAAATTTCAGCCCAACCCCAGTTAAGTTCTATCCTGATAAGCCTCGGCCAAACTGCCGTTGACTTGGAAGATCCAGAATCAGCATTAAATTACTTTGAACAGGCCCAACTCTTAACAACTAACCCAAGCGATCGATTACAAGCGCGTTTAGCTCAGTTCAAACTTTTCCTCAATTACGACAAACTGGAGTTTGCTAACCCACTCGCACCTCAACTACTCCAAGAACTTCGGGAACTGAACCCCAGTCACACCTCACTCTACGCAGCGATCAATTTTGTTGCCACTCTCAACCACCAGTCAAATTCTGACCAAATCCTACCGCTGAAAGATTTGGCGCAACTGATGGCAGTCACAGTGAAATCTGCACAGCAAATCCAGGATACTCAAGCCGAAGCTCATGCACTAAATCAGTGGGGAAAACTCTATCAGCGTACACAGCAGTTATCTGAAGCACAGGAGTTAACTCAGAAATCCCTCAACATTGCTCGCCAACTCCAAGCTAACGATATCATTGCTCAATCTGCTTGGCAGGTGGGACAGTTGTATAAACAACAAGGCGATCGCTCAAAAGCGATTAGTGCCTATACAGAAGCAGTCAACGCTTTAAAGGCACTGCGGGGAGATTTGGTGGCTATCAACCCTGATGTCCAGTTCTCTTTTCGCACCAGTGTGGAGCCTGTCTACCGAGAACTGGTTGATTTACTTCTAGAGAATGAACCGAGTCAAGCAGAACTAATCCAAGCTCGTGAATTGATTGAATCCCTCCAAATTGCGGAACTCGATAACTTTTTTCGGGAAGCCTGTTTAGATAAAACTCAACAGATCGATCGGGTTGATCCCACTGCAACCGTCATTTATCCAATCATCCTGCCAGATCGTTTAACAGTAATTCTCTCCAAAGCAGGGCAACCACTCCGTTCCTATGTCACTCATAAATCGCAAGCTGAAATTGAGCAGACTCTAGACAATTTTTTGGTTGCGCTTAACCCTGTCTCGGATTCTAAAGACCGAGATCGATTATCTCAACAAATTTATGGTTGGTTGATTCGTCCAGAGTCAGCAGAGCAAGCATTTATTGATACCAAGACATTGGTGTTTGTTTTGGATGGTCGATTGCGGAACATTCCCATAGCAGCTCTTTTTGATGGTAAGCAATATCTGATTGAGAAGTATGCTGTGGCACTCTCACCAGGATTGCAACTAATGGCGACGCGATCGCAAAACCACATCAGTGCGATCGTCGGTGGCATTAGCCAATCTCGCGCTGGTTTTAGTGCTTTGCCCGCCGTAGAATCAGAAGTGAAACAAATCTCCAAGTCCGTGTCGTCCTCTGTGTTGCTGAACCAGAAATTCACAAGTCTTGCCCTTGCTAAACAGGTGAAATCCAGTAGTGCAGGTATTGTCCACTTAGCAACCCACGGACAGTTTAGTTCCCGCCTCGAAGACACCTTCTTGCTTACTTGGGATGGACAAGTCAATGTTAAAGAATTATCTGAACTCCTGAAAAATCGTGGTAGCGATCCCTCAAAAGCCATTGAGTTGCTGGTACTAAGTGCCTGCGATACTGCCGCAGGCGACGATCGCGCCGTCCTGGGACTAGCGGGCTTGGCTGTCAAATCCGGCGCTCGCTCAACTATCGCTACCCTATGGCCCGTCAAAGATCGGGCAGCCGCGATGCTCATGACTCGCTTCTATGACCAACTCCGACAACCCAAAATTACTAAAGCTGAAGCACTAAGACAAGCACAAATTAGCCTAATTCACCAAACTGATTTCCACGAACCGTTCTTTTGGTCTGGCTTTGTTTTGATCGGCAACTGGATTTAGCTAAGTAATACAACGGAGTCAATTGCAAATAATTTAGGCTATTTTTTACAGCACTTCATCTGAAGCTCGCCTATACTGCTAGTAGAAGTTCCCTGATTTTACTCTTACTTAGACTTATTATCTGAGCTTCTGAACATAGTCGAAAGAAACGTATTTTGTTTGTATCACATTTCAATGACATAAGGAAAAAATCATGAAACGTCGGTATATAGCTAGTACATTGAGCGTCATCGCTCTGATCGCTAGCAGTACATGGACTACTGCCCTTGCTGTTACATTTACCCCACCCCCCAACAGTAGCTCTCCCAGACAATCAACGGGAGGAGCTTCTCGCGGTAGTATATTTACCCCTGCTGCCGGCAAAGGTGCGCCCAGACAAGCAACTGGAGGAGCTTCTCGCGGCAACCTCTTTACACCTGCCCCTGGCAAAGGTACGCCCAGACAGGCAACTGGAGGAGCTTCTCGCGGCAACCTTTTTACACCTGCCCCTGGCAAAGGCGCTCCCCAACAAGCAAGTGCGGGTGCTTCTCGCGTTGGTACTTACTACTTGAATCCATCGATTACAAGTACAACGCAACCAGCAGCGCTAATCGCCCTCTTGCCTCAAAATTTCTATGGCACAACGGTATCTGAACGTCCCACAATCTTGGTGTATCTACCAGCTTCCAATGCCGAAGAAGCAGTGTTCAGCCTCAAAGATGAAGCTGGCAATATGCAACATCAGATGAACATTTCAGTTGCAGGAAAAACTGGGGTAATCGCGATCGAATTACCAGCTAATGCACCCGCTTTAGCCGTTGGTAAAAACTATCAATGGTTTCTAGCACTGAAAGTAGATGGTCAACTCAGTCCGAGTACGCCCTACGTCGATGGTTGGATTCAGCGTATCCAGCCCAGCGCTGAGTTGGCAACAGCAATCCAAGAGCAAGATGCTTTGAAGCGGGCTACTATTTTGGGTAAAAACGGTGTTTGGTATGACTGTGTGGCAACACTTGCATCGGTATACACCACTCAACCTAACAATGCAACTCTCCGCAAACAATGGGAAGAACTTCTATCCTCAGTGAGTTTGAAGGAGATTGTAACAGCGAACTTATTAGCATCTACTAACTAATACCAATTTGGGCATTGGGTATGGGATAGTGACACATCCTTGGGTAAAGACGCGATGAATCGCGTCTCTACAAAGGGTTTATTTGTCCGATTCTTTTTTCAAATTGGTATTACTTCCACCCAGTCCCCATTACCTCTTATCCCCAGAGGGAACCCTACCTTCCCCAATCCCCATTGCATGACACAAATATGTGGCGCAGATTCCAGGCTTTTATCCAACGTACTCGCAGCGTTTTGATTATTACTCCTAGCGTTGCCTTGACGGTTATAGTTGGGCAATCTTTGGGACTTTTCAATTTACCGGAATGGGAAATTCGTGACGAATGGGTTCGTCAGCGATCTTCACAGGCGCTCGCAGATGAGATTGTGATTGTTACAATCGATGAGCGCGATATCCAATCGGTGCGTAAATGGCCAGTTCCAGACTGGGCGCTGGCACGATTACTAGAAAAAATCCGGGCGCAGCAGCCGAGAGCCATTGGCTTGGATCTCTATCGAGATTTACCGGAAGGAAGCGGACACGAGCAACTTGTTCGAGTCTTTCGCAACACTCCCAATTTAATCGGAGTTGAGAAAATTACTGGCGAACGCGTCAATCCCCCGCCGGAATTGAAAAAACAGGATCGGGTAGGATTAGCAGATTTAGTGTTAGATGGCGATCGCTTTGTACGTCGTGCCCTCTTGACAGCTGAAGATGCCAAAGAGAAAAACACTATTAAAGCCGGACTAGCAACCCTTGTAGCCCTAAAGTACCTCGAAGCTGAAAAAATTAGTTTAGAAAGCATTGACCCCAAAAAACAAAAGTTTCAGTTGGGTAAAGAAATTTACTTACCACTGCAAAATCAAGAAGCAGGTTATACCGATGCCGATTTAGGAGGTTATCAAATTCTGCTCAATTGGCATGGAACAGATGCCGCATTTCGGACAGTTGCGATGCGCGATGTGTTAGCAGGTAAAATTCCGGCAGATTTGATGCGCGATCGCATGGTATTTATTGGATCGATTGCCTCCAGTACCAATGATTTCTTCAGTACACCCTTCTCTTCCTGGATCTCTGCTCAAAAACCGACTCCAGGTGTGGTTGTTCATGCCAATATTGCTCATCAACTAGTACGAGGAGCAAAAACAGGAAATGCCAGTCTGCACGGTGTTTCTGGCATTTCTTTATCACTCTGGATTGTTTTGTCGTCTGTCATTGGTTCTACAGGCAGTTGGTTGTTATCCAGTAGCAAACTGCGGATTCCCGGCGGCAAAATTCTTTGGGCAACTGTAGGCATCAGTGGAGCCTGTATAGGGGGTGGCTATGGGATGTTTTTGTCTGGCGTTTTAATTCCGGTAACACCCACCTTAGCCGCGTTTATCGGTAGTGTGATTGCAACAACTAATGCCTATAAACAACGAAAGTTAGAAGAAACAAATCGCCAACTAGAAATTGCCAACAGTCAACTATTGGATTATTCCAAAACCCTAGAGACAAAAGTCGAAGAACGCACTCATGAATTAGTGGAGGCAAAGCAAGCTGCCGATGCTGCCAATCAGGCCAAGAGTGAGTTTCTCGCCAACATGAGCCACGAACTACGTACACCTCTCAATGGCATCCTTGGTTTTGCCCAGGTACTAGAAGGATCGCCAAACATGACAGCTAAAAACCTAGAAGGAGTCAGCATTATCTACCAATGCGGTTCGCATCTTTTGATGCTGATCGATGACATTCTCGATCTCTCGAAGATAGAAGCGAGGAAATTGGATTTGGTTGTCACTAGCGTGCATCTGCCTAGTTTCTTACATGGTGTAACAGAGATTTGTGGTATCCGGGCTGAACAGAAAGGGATTGGATTTAATGTCTTAATTAGCGATCGCCTACCACTGGCCGTTGAAGTTGATGAAAAGCGGCTGCGGCAAGTGTTAATTAACTTACTGGGCAACGCGATCAAATTTACAGACAACGGTAGTGTAACGTTCAAAGTGGAAGTCATTAGTGATTCGTCATTGGTCATTGGTCACGAGTCTAAACAAATGACAAAGGACAAAGGACAAATGACACATCAGAAAATTCGTTTTCAGATAGAAGATACGGGTATTGGGATGTCACCAGATCAACTGGAGAAAATCTTTTTGCCCTTTGAGCAAGTGGGTGAAGCAGGGCAACGATCTGAAGGTACTGGCTTGGGATTGGCCATTAGCCAAAGAATTGCGGCATTGATGGAAAGCCAAATTCAGGTGCAGAGTCACCTGGGTGAAGGAAGTCTGTTTTGGCTGGATTTGACAGTATCAGTACCACTCGCTCATGACTGGCTTGGAGGAGCGATGTCTAAGACGGATTACATTCCAACTCCCCAGAAAATTACCGGGATTCAGGGTAGTGCGCCTCAAATTCTGATTGTCGATGACGATCGCAACCACTGTTCTATGTTGACCAATCTGCTGCAAGAAATTGGCTGTCGAACCCTAGAAGCCACCGATGGCAAACATGGGCTACAAATAGCAATTGAACACAATCCAGATGTGATTCTACTCGATTTAGCCATGCCCAATATGGATGGTTTTGAGCTAATGGTTCACCTCCAAGCCAATCCACAAACCCGTTCTATTCCGATCATCGTTTCTAGTGCCAGCGTTTTTGAGTCAAATCGTCAGCGGAGTTTAGAGGCAGGGGCAACAGCATTTCTACCCAAACCCCTCCAGATTGACGAACTACTCAATAGATTGCGATCGCTCTTGGGAGTGGAATGGATATATGCCGAATCTTCGCCTTCCAAAGATGAGCAGATAACTAGTAGTGAATGGGTTCTACCATCCCAAGATGTTTTGCAACAACTCTATCATCTGGCAATGATGGGAGATATCTCGGCGATTGAGGGAATGTTAAGAGAACTAATTGAAGAAAACAGTCAACTAGCTCCCTTCGCAGCAGAGTTAAGCAAACTCACTGCCAATTTCCAAACCGGAAAAATCCGTAAGTTACTCAAATCATTTGTCACAACGGAGTTACATCCATGATCGCTGTTCCGATCTCGAAACCCATACATATTTTATTAGTGGATGACAATCCAAACAATCTCAAAGTGCTATCGGAAGCGATTCAGAAGTGTGGCTGGAAAGCCCTGATGGCAACAGATGGAGAGTCAGCCATCGAACAAACAGAATACGCTCATCCCGATCTGATTCTTTTGGATGTGATGATGGCAGGTATTGATGGATTTGAAACTTGTCGCAGACTGAAAACCAATCCGATCACCCAGAAGATTCCGGTGATTTTCATGACTGCCCTATCCGATTCTACAGATAAGGTGGCCGGACTGGAAATAGGTGCAGTTGACTACATTACCAAACCCTTCCAATACGAAGAAGTCATTGCCCGTTTAAAATTACACCTGAAAATTTCCCATCTCACCCGCACACTAGAAGAACGCGTGCAAGAACGCACCAGAGAATTAACTCAATCTCTACAACAGTTACAGCAAACCCAACTACAAATGATCCAGAGTGAGAAAATGTCTACTTTGGGGCAGTTGGTTGCAGGTATTGGTCATGAAATTAATAATCCGGTTGGTTTTGTTGGCGGAAATTTATCTTATATTGAGGAACATGTAAATAATCTCCTTCGCCTGGTCAGCCTGCAACAGCAGAAGCTAACGCAGTCAGACTCGGAAATTCAAGAGCTTCTTGCAGAAATTGACTTGGAGTATCTGACAGAGGATCTGCCAAAACTACTGGCATCAATGCACCAAGGAATTACCCGTCTGAAAGATATCAGTCTCTCTTTGAGAACTTTTACTCGCGCAGATATTTCATCTCAGGTGGAGTTTCAGATTCACGAAGGAATTGATAGCACCTTAATGCTGTTGAAACATCGACTCAAAGGCAATGGCGATCGCACTAAAATCCAGGTTGTCACACAATACGGTGAGTTACCTCCAATCAGTTGCTATCCAGGACAACTGAATCAGGTGTTCATGAATATCATCGCCAATGCCATTGATGCATTTGATGAACTCCATCAAAACAATTGCGATCGAGATATTGCTGCTTGCCCGAACATCATCACCATTACCACATCGGTTGATACCCAACAAAAAGCCGTTACAATTTGTATCCAAGATAACGGCCCTGGTATGCTGACTGAGGTGCAATCTCGAATTTTTGAGCAATCTTTCACAACCAAGGCTGTAGGCAAAGGAACCGGACTGGGATTAGCGATCAGCTACCAAATTATTGTTGACAAACACAACGGACAAGTCAAATGCTTGTCAATACCTGGTGAGGGGACAAAATTTATTATTACTCTACCGATGTAGTTTCTATGCCAAAACCTCCAGCTTCAAGATGACGAACTAGCGATTGAATAATAGGTGTGGCAATACTAATACCAAATAAAGCATTGAAGCCTGCAACAACCACTGGTGCTGACAAAATAACTGTAAATTCGGGAAATAAAGCTAACACAGCCACCAAAACCAAAAAAACAATTGGTGTTGCAATACCTGCTGCTTTTGCTGCTTCAAAAATTAGATTTTTATACTCTTCAACAGTGATGTCACCTCGATAAAGATCCAAAGAGTAAGAAATCGCCGTGACTACAACCTGAGTGAGAATAGCTGTTCCCGTTGCAGTAATCCCAAGTTTCGCGATCGTCCCAGAATTGCTGATAATAGAATCTACTGCATTATAAACTCGAATATAAAACTGTTCGCCAACGGTCATGACTTTAGCACCTCGGCGAAAATTATCAACACCTACTTCCCAAAGGATATTATCAGCAGCATTCGAGCCACCTTGAGAACGTGGCTTGATGTGGCTACCATGCTTATCTCTAAGAAATTGACGAATTGTATATTCTTTACCTCCTAGCTTTGATGTGCCAGGAATTTTTTCAAAAAGCTTCATCACATTTGCATCAGAGCGAGGTAAGTCTCCCACCCGAACGCCAGCACGATATCTCATACCAATTCAATTAATGATTGCAACACATCCTTGGGTGAAGAAGACGCGATGAATCGCGTCTCTACAAATGGTCTATTTGTTGCATTCTTTTTTTAAACTTGAAAGCGATCGCCGATTCCGATCGTTGAGCTTTAAAACTCGGAACTTGAGCTTTAGAACTTAAAACATCAAATTCTCTACTCAAACTCCGAGTTTCTAAGCTGTAACTTTCAACCTCTTAAGCAAAATTGCCGATAGATTTTTTGCACTATTGATGCTTACGGCTGCATTCCAGATTTACAGATGAAATTGCGCCTCGATCAATTTTTAGTTTCTACCTTTGAAAGAGTTTAGCCATTCTTGAACTTGCTCTCTTGCAATATCGCGCCCTCCAAGACCAAAAGCTAGGGCAATAGCAACTGCGATCGCACCTAGTAAAAGTCCAAAGGCTAAATTCACAATATCACTGGCAACTCCAATCTGTTGCAGTGCCATTGCCGAGACTAAGGCAATAATTGCAATCCGCGCCACTTGTCCCAAAATCTGGGCTTGGCGATCGCCTGAACTGGTAATGATGTTAAAAGCCAAATTTGCCAAGAATAAGCCAATGGCAAAGATCACCAATCCGGCCAAAATCCGCCCGAATATAATCACAATCCCAGACACTAATGCTGTCAGGGCTGGAATATTCAAGATATTCACCGCCGCCACTGTCGCAAACAGCACGATCCCCACTAAAGCAACAATGCCTACAACTTCTGATGGAGTGCGGGTTGGAATCGGTGGGGTTGCTGATTCTGTGGAGATGACGATTCGTCTGCTGGCTGTAGTCAGACCCAAAATAGTGAAAATGTTATTAAACCCTAAATTGGTGAGGATACTTGTAACCAAGTCCGCGATAAACCGCCCAATGAAATAAGCAACAATCAAAATTGCTGCGGCTGTAAAGATGGCAGGTAAGGCGTTGAGAATCTGTTGCAGCATAGCGATCGCTGGTATTGATATCGCATCAATTCGCAAGGCATTCAGCGCTGCGATCGCTACAGGAATCAGAATCAAAACATAGACAATTGTGCCGATAATACTCGATAGAGGTTGTACCCCCGCACTTGTAGATAATCCCAACCGACTACCTAAATGGTCAAGACCAGTTGTCGCCAGCAAGTTCGTCACAATCCGCCGTACTATATTAGCGATGAACCAGCCAACTACAGCAATCAAGATCGCCGCTAAAATGTTCGGCAGAATTAGCAGAACTTGTGTAATTAGAGCTTGTACTGGTTGTAGAGCCTGCCTGAGTCCGAGAGTATCTAAAACTGGGGCAAGAAACAGTAAAAATATAAACCAATACAGAGCATTGCCAATTGTCTCACTCAGAGATAGCTGATTGAGGCTGGGTGCGCTGTCTTCTGGTTCTGGATTCAAACGCTCATCCAGATTAAATGCCTGTAATGAACGCACAGTGATAATCTTCACAATCGTCGCTAAAAACCAAGCAGTTATCAAAAGGATTCCTGCACCAACCAACTTTGGCAAAAAGCCAATAAGTTGATCGAGAAAACTATTCAGGGGTCGAGAGGCTACCTCTAAATCTAATGCCTGTAAAACAGCTACCGCCGTCAACAAGATAATGCTCCAAAAGACTAAGCCGGAGATTAATTTCTCCACTTGGGGAACATCTTGACGACCCGTTACGCCAGCAGCAATGCGATTATCTATGTTTGTGCGCTTGAGAATTCCTTGTGTCAGTGCCGCTACACCGAAGGCAATTAGCAAACCTACCAATAAAATTGCTACCGCCCCTAAAAGACGAGGCGTAAATAGAATCAACTGTTGAACAATACCTTGCACATCAGCGATTCCTTGATTCACTGCTGGTTGTATTGGTTGCAGGCTGGGCGATGATTGTGCCAAAAATTGCTGTACCCTTGTGGATAAACCAACTCCATAGGCGTAGCCCGTCGTAGACATCACCTGGGTTATTTCTTGCCAAGTTGTGTTCATGGTTTTCGGGAATTATGCTTAAGTATTCGCCGCAAACACTGAGTCAGTGTTTTGCCTATCAATTTACCAGTAAAAACATACATATTTACTCATATTTGATTTAATATGCGGGCATTGGCAGTGCTGAGTGCTGAGTTAGGAGTTAGGAGTTAGGAGTTTTGTTTATCTCCTTGTCCCCTTGTCCCCTTGTCTCCTCACTCCCTCACTCCCCTGCTCCCACTTTGCTGAATTTTGCGTTACTCTAATTGCAGCAACAGCACTAAAGATGTGGAATGTCCCAAGTTTTGGAACAATCGATTCAAATTAATGCTACAGCTACAGTGGTGGAGCGCTGTATTAGCGATTTAGCTCTCATGCACCGTTGGCTCAACCCCGTTCTCCGTTGCGAACCTGTGGGCGAAGCTTGGAGTACGGATATCGGCAGTAAAAGTCGTTTTATTATTCAAATTCCTCTACTAAAACCCACCCTGAATAGCGTAGTTGTAGAACGACAACCGGGTTTGATAGTCTGGGAATTTCAGGGGTTTTTTCAAGGGCGCGATCGCTGGGAATGTCAGCCAACAGAAAAGGGAACGCGCCTACTCAACCGCTTTGAGTACGATATCCCTAACCCTTTAATTAGTTGGGGTTTTAACACTTTTGCTGCGTCTTGGACAAAAGAAGATATGCAAGCCCAGCTGCGCCGCCTCAAACGAGTTGCAGAAGAACAAAATTAGTCATTAGTCATTAGTCACTTGTACTGAGCGACTTGCCCTGAGCGTAGTCGAAGGGAGCCGAAGTATTAGTCATTTGTCATTGGCTTACTAAAATTTTCCCAGTCTCCAGTCCCCACTCCCCATTCCCTACTTGTCTTTACTCAATTCGGTAAGTAGCCGCCGAATCACAGATGCATCCTCGGCATCGGGAACTTTTGCTAAATAATTTTGTAAGTCGTCTATGGCTTGAGGGTAGTAACCGAGTTGATAGTAGATCAAACCGCGATCGCGCAATTCTAAAGTTAAACCAGGAAACAACAACAAAATTCGTTCGACTGCTGCCAGTGTTTTTTCTAACTCTTGCTGTTTGAGGTAAATAAATTTTAAATTTGTCAACATCCGGGCCAAAAATTGCCGATTACTAACTACAGCTAAAAATTCTGGTTGTAGCGTCACAGGTTGCTGATAAAGTTGAGATAGGCGTTCCTCGCAATCTTGGGGAAATATTATTTCACCGCCATTGAAGGCATCCACAAAAATCTCTATATCAGGAATATCTGGGCGGATCAGGAAATGTCCTGGCATACCTATACCGACCATTGGAAAATCAATCCGTCGAGCAACTTCCAGGTAAACCAGCGCTAAGGTAATGGGAATCCCCAATCGGCGATCGATTACATCATTGAAAAAGCTGTTGCGCGGATCGTAATAGTCAATTTTATTACCAGAAAATTTTAAATCTTCGTAGAGATACTGATTAATAGTTTGAACTATCCGCAAAGGATATCTTGAATCAGGCAGACGTTCTTGAAGCTCCCATGCCATTGTATCAAGGGCGTTGAGATATTCCTCTGGGTCTAGCTTGGGATATTCTTCTTGTGCAATGTACAATGCTGCCTTTGCTAGATCAATTTGCTCGTCAGACTGCTGAATCTCCTGGTAAAAATATTGTCGTGCTGACGATAAATTCATAAGCTGTTGCTCGGTGGAGGTGTGAGGATGAAGCCGCAGGTACGCCTAACTTTGGCATCGCGGCTTGGCTAAAAGCTGTTTTTTATATCTATCTTCATCTTATGGATATTCAGAAGTTTTGGAAATGTATTTTATAGATAGCTTTATATATCTATTACTAACTAACTTTTAGTAAATGCTGCGTTGGTGATGTCTTTGATGGACTGTACCCACACAAATCACATGATGTAATAAAAATATGCATTATTTCAAGGCAGAAGTTAGATATCAAATATCTAGCTTTTTACCTATAAGTGGAAATATTTAAATAATTTAGAGTAATAGTATTTTTTGATACAGCGCGTTACAACTAGGGCGATCGCATTTGAAAAATGAAATTAAGATAAACTTGAGCGTATTCTGTCAATCTGGTCAGGATGAGGACTACAACCCCAACTGCCAAACTCCTTTTTAAGGAATTACTAAGAGAGTTATGTCCCCGTCCGATGCTAGAGTGAAAGGTGACATTGCTTATTCTTATGTCTTCTCCGACCTTATCTGAAAAATAGCTTCAATCATTAGGCGCAGCATGGTCACAACCGCAGAAAAAACAAACATTGGCTACATTACCCAAATCATTGGCCCAGTTGTAGACGTTAAATTTCCCGGCGGGAAATTGCCACAAATCTACAACGCTTTGAAAATCGTTGGCACCAACGAAGGTGGACAGGAAATCAATCTCACCGTTGAAGTACAGCAACTGCTGGGCGACAACCAAGTGCGGACTGTTGCGATGAGTTCCACCGAAGGCTTAGTGCGCGGTTTTGAAGTCACCGATACAGGCGCTCCCATTAACGTGCCAGTTGGTAAAGCCACTTTGGGTCGGATTTTCAACGTCCTTGGCGAACCTGTGGATAACAGGGGCCCTGTAAATGCTGAGGCAAGTTTACCCATCCACCGCTCTGCTCCCAAATTCACCGACCTGGAAACAAAGCCTTCCGTGTTCGAGACTGGGATTAAAGTTGTTGACCTTCTGACTCCCTATCGACGCGGCGGTAAGATTGGTCTATTCGGCGGTGCTGGTGTTGGTAAAACCGTGATCATGATGGAGTTGATCAACAACATCGCTACTCAGCATGGTGGAGTATCCGTTTTTGCTGGCGTGGGCGAACGCACCCGTGAAGGTAATGACCTATACAACGAAATGATTGAATCTGGGGTTATCAACAAAGACAACCTCAACGAATCAAAAATTGCTCTAGTTTACGGTCAAATGAACGAACCACCCGGAGCTAGAATGCGGGTTGGTCTTTCAGGATTGACAGTAGCAGAATACTTCCGCGATGTGAACAAGCAGGATGTGCTATTGTTTATTGACAACATTTTCCGGTTTGTACAAGCAGGTTCGGAAGTATCGGCGTTACTCGGTCGGATGCCTTCAGCGGTGGGATATCAGCCCACATTGGGAACCGACGTAGGTGAACTGCAAGAGCGGATTACCTCGACTACCGAGGGTTCGATTACCTCCATTCAAGCAGTGTACGTACCAGCGGATGACCTCACCGACCCCGCACCTGCTACCACCTTCGCTCACTTGGATGGTACAACAGTACTGTCTCGCGGTTTGGCAGCTAAGGGAATTTATCCTGCGGTTGACCCCCTTGGTTCGACTTCCACCATGCTCCAGCCCAATATTGTCGGTGATGAACACTACAATACGGCGCGGGCGGTGCAATCAACTCTGCAACGTTATAAAGAACTCCAAGACATTATCGCCATTCTTGGTCTAGATGAATTGTCTGAAGAAGACCGTCTCATCGTAGCGCGCGCCCGGAAAGTTGAGCGTTTCTTGTCTCAGCCGTTCTTTGTGGCAGAAGTATTCACCGGTTCTCCTGGTAAGTACGTGAAGTTGGAAGATACCATTAAAGGGTTCCAAAAGATTCTGTCTGGTGAGTTGGACGATCTGCCAGAACAGGCTTTCTACTTAGTTGGCGATATTAACGAAGCGATCGCCAAAGCTGCAAAAATCAAAGGTTAGTCATTAGTCATTGGTCATTGGTCATTGGTCACTGGTCATTGGTCATTAGTCATTAGTTATTAGTTCAAGGCTAATGACTAATGGCAATTACAACTGACATAGACGCGCCAGCGGTGAAGTAGCGCGGTCTTGGGGGTTTCCCCCATGAGCGACTGCTGAACCCGAAGGGCTTCCCGCAGGGTAGGACACAAGACAAAGGACAAAGGACAAAAGACAAAGGACAAAGGACAAAAGACAAATGACATTAACCGTTCGTGTAATTTCCCCAGATAAAACAGTCTGGGATGCTCCAGCTGAAGAAGTAGTTTTGCCTAGCACCACTGGTCAACTAGGTATCCTCACTGGACACGCGCCACTTTTGACCGCTCTGGATACTGGTGTCATGCGAGTTCGCGGCGCGAAAAATCAGAATTGGGAAGCGATCGCTCTTTTGGGTGGCTTTGCCGAAGTCGAAGAGAATGAAGTGACAATTCTGGTTAACGGCGCTGAACGTGGCGACAAAATTAACCTTGATGAAGCTCGTACTGCTTACAACCAAGCAGAAACACGTCTAAGTCAAGTTTCCGCAGACGATCGCCAAGCCCAAATTCAGGCAACTCAAGCCTTCAAACGCGCCCGCGCTCGGTTTCAAGCTGCTGGCGGTTCGATCTAATTTTACTTTCTATTTCAACTTTGTAGGTTGGACATTTGCCCAACCTACAAAATATTTCTTAAAAAGAACTCAGGAGTCAGAAATCAGTATTCATGCTGTATAAATGCTAAATCTCCGTAAATGGATGGAGTATTCTAAATCCTGAATTCTGACTCCTTGTTTATTAAATTTTAAAAAAATTACGTCAAGTTTAAGAAATCGAGCCAAGCCTTAGTGAAGTGTTAACTTAGCTAATTAGTTGCCCAGATGGGCACAGATTATGAAAAGCCTTTCATCTTTACTTGGTACTCGTAAACAAAATAAGGTAGCTCGTTTTGCAGCATCGATGGTAGCAACCTTAGCGATGGCTTCGCCAACGTCTTTGACGAACGCTGCGCCAACATCTCTAACAATCGCTGGAAGTATTCACTCTGCCAATGCCACGCCTGTAAAAACAACTACTGCATCAGTCCAGCTAAATCAGACCAAACCAAATATTGCTCAGTTACAAATTAGCAGGACTCAATATCAAGCTGCTGGAATTAATCCTGTTGTAGTGGTTCCCATTCTACTTGTTGGCGGTTTAGTTATATTTGTACCCTTATTCTTTGGCGGACTTGTAGTAATTGGCGAACGTGAAGTCGGTATTGTAGTTAGAAAATTTACCCTTTCCGGGCGCGGACTCCCCGCCGGCAGTTTGATTGCCCTCAACGGCGAAGCTGGCTTGCAGGCCGATACTTTAGCTCCTGGTTGGCATTGGGGCTATTGGCCTTGGCAGTATTCTGTAAAAAAAGAGCATGTAGTTGTCGTTCCTCAAGGCGAAATCGCTTTGATTGTGGCAGCAGATGGTCAACCCAACCCACCAGAGCGGATTTTGGGGAAAATTGTCAGTTGCGACAACTTCCAAGATGCTCGAAAATTCCTCACCGAAGGCGGTGAAAAAGGGCGGCAGATGGGTTTTCTCACCGCAGGTACGTACCGGATTAATACCGCCCTGTTTAAAGTCATCATGGCAGCAAATGCCAGCACTCATGGCATGGCTCCAGAACAGTTGCGGGTGTACAATCTGGCGTCGGACAAAGTTGGTATTGTCACTACCTTAGATGGTTTACCAATTTCCGCTGGTGAACTTGCAGGCACCATAATTGAGGGGCACGACAACTTCCAAAATGGTCAGAAATTTATTAATGGCGGTGGACGGCGAGGTTTACAAGAACAGATATTGCTTTCTGGTTCTTGGAACTTGAACCCTTGGTTTGTCCAGGTTGAGCAAGTGCCGATGACGGAAATTCCCATTGGGTATGTAGGTGTAGTAATTTCTTTCGTGGGTAAAGCACATCAAGATGTCAGTGGTGCAGCTTTCACCCACGGGAACTTGGTGAATCAGGGACATAAGGGTGTGTGGGTCGAACCGCTATATCCTGGTAAGCACCCGATTAATTCCCGGATTATGAAGATTGAACTCGTGCCAACGACCAACATTGTTTTAAACTGGTCAGGTCGGACTGAACGCCACAGTTATGATGCTAAACTGGCTTCTTTAACAGTGCGATCGCGAGATGGGTTTGCCTTTGATTTGGAAGTAGCACAAATTATTCATGTGGGTGCTTTAGATGCTCCCAAGGTAATTTCTCGCGTTGGTGCAATGCAAAATCTGGTAGATCATGTATTAGAACCAACCATCGGTAATTATTTCCGCAACTCAGCCCAAGACTATACTGTACTAGACTTTCTCACAGCTCGGAGCGAACGACAATCTGAGGCTGCTGAGTATATTAAAACAGCATTGCGGGCTTATGACGTACAAGCGATCGACACCCTGATTGGTGATATTCAGCCACCAGCGTCGTTAATGCAGACACAGACAGACCGGAAAATTGCCGAAGAAGAACGTAAGACTTATGAAGTCCAGCAGATGGCGCAAACCCAACGCCAGCAGCTTGTTCGGGAAACGGCACTGGCTAATATTCAGCAAGAAATGGTTAAATCAGAGCAAAGCGTACATATAGCTGACCTGAAAGCCCAAGCCCAAATCAAGCAGGCGACTGGTGAAGCCGAGGGGACAAAACTCCGGGCAATTGCTGAGGCCGAAGGTATCCGAGCCACAGGTAACGCCAAAGCTGAAACCTACCGCGCTGGTGTGGAAGCATTGGGGCCACAAGGTTATACAGCCATGCAACTAATGCAAATTATCGGCGATCGCAATGTCCGCTTGATACCAGATGTCTTAGTTGGCAGTAACGGTAGCAATAATGGTTTAGTGGATGGGCTACTATCCATGATTTTATGGAATCAAACTGCTAAAGGTGAATTGACACCAACACCTTTGCATCCACAACCAGTAGTTAACAATGGACAACCAACTACAGAAAACGGTTATCCACCTATAGTTGTGAATTTTCCGGGGGATAAGTTAACTTAACGTTAAAAGGGCGGTTAGAAACCGCATTTATACAGACAAAACCCATCCTCGTGGGTTTCAAACCCTCAATTCTTCCTTAGTCCGCAGAGGTGGACTAAGTTTCTGTCGCCGCGAATTCTATTTGGTCTGGCTGGCTGTAACTCTAGCGGAGTAATTTTGCTTTTACAAGAGCGCTATCGTTTAATGAAACGGATTGGTAAAGGAGGATTCTGTAAAACCTTCCTCGCTGTAGATGAGGGTGAGTTTCCTCCAATTCCTTGCGTCGTTCAAGAATTATCGCAAGCATACGAGACTTCTATTACTTTTGAGCAAAAGGCACAACAGCTAGAAAAATTAGGGAAGCATCCGCAAATTCCTGCATTATTAAATTATTTTCAGCAAGATGGGCATTTCTATTTAGTGCAGGAGTTTATTGCGGGCACTAATTTAGCTGAGGTGGTTGAAGAAGAAGGCGCTTTTAATGAAACTCAGATTTGGCAACTTTTAGAAGATTTGTTGCCAGTTTTTCAGTTTATTAGCGATCGCCACATCATCCACCGCGATATTAAACCTCAAAATATCATCCGTAGATCCCCAATTACCAACAAGGCAGATTTCGTCATAGTCGATTTTTCCACTGCGAAAATCGTCACAGAAATCGATGGTTTAACATCTGAAACCAGTATCGGTAGTCCAGAATACGCTGCACCAGAGCAGACAAAGGGAAAAGCCGTTTTTGCTAGTGATTTATATAGCTTGGGTGTAACTTGTATTTACTTACTTACCCAGATTTCTCCCTTTGATTTATTTGATATTGCAAATAATTGCTGGGTTTGGCAACAATATCTTACTACTAAGGTAAGCGATGTCTGGCGACAAGACTCAAAAAGTCTACCCTTGGCGCAAATTCTCGACAAACTACTGCAAAATGCGGTGAACCGTCGCTTTCAATCAGCTGATGCAGTTATGCAAGCAATGGGTATGGAATGTAAAATCGTTCGACTGAGCGAAGTCGAAGTCCAAAATCCAAAATCCAAAATCCAAAATCCTCCTTGGCGATGCTTGCATACCCTAACTGAGCATTCTGGAACATTAAGTAGTGTGAATGCCCTTGCCATTAGTCCTGACGGTCAAACTTTAGCCAGTGCTAGTGATGACAAAAACATCAAATTGTGGGATTTAAATACTAAAAAAGTCCTAGCTAGCTTATCAGGACATTCCCAAGCTGTAAAATCAGTTGCCTTCAGTCCAGATGGTCAAATTCTGGCAACTGCTAGCGACGATAAAACTATCAAATTGTGGCAGGTTGAGACATTAAAAGAAATCTGCACCCTCTGGGGACACGCACACGCTGTAAAATCAGTTGCTTTCAGTCCAGATGGGCAGATTCTCGCTAGTGGTAGCTGGGATAAGACAATCAAACTCTGGGATGTCAATACTGGCAGAGAAATTTGCACTATAGCCGGACATCAATTAAAGGTAAATTCAGTGGCATTTAGTCCCCAAGGACAGCTTTTAGCCAGCGCTAGTTATGACAGAACAATTCGCTTGTGGCAGATACCAACAAGAGGCAGGGGAGCAGGGGGCAAGCCTGCCCCCTTGCCTGATTTCCCTAGCTTATTAGGCACCCTTTCGGGTCATGCATGGGCGGTTTTGACAGTCGCTTTTAGTCCTGATGGTCAAATTTTGGCGACCGGTAGTGATGATAACACTATTAAATTGTGGGAGGTAAACACTGGTCAGCTAATTTGCACGCTTGTAGGCCATTCTTGGTCTGTGGTGGCTGTGGCTTTTACTGCCGATGGCGAAACACTCCTAAGTGCAAGTTGCGACAAAACAGTTAAACTTTGGAGGGTAAGCACAGCAGAAGAGATTGTTACTCTCTCTGGTCATGTAGACTCAGTATCTGCTGTTGCTGTAAGCAAAGTTACACAATTAATTGCAAGCGGCAGCCGGGACAAGACTATCAAACTGTGGCAGCTTGTAGAACAGGACAATAGCTAATTTTGTAATATCAAGCGCTACCTGTAAAGGCAACTTCTGGAAATTTCAATTGAGCTTCTGCCATTGGACGGTTTCTGCCTTCCTCTTGCCAGTAGTTAATCACTTCTGTTGCTTTGTTAAGCAACTCAACACGATCCACGTCAGTAATCCAATGTTTGGACTCTAATTCCTTTTTTAACTCTTCCCAGGCATCATTTCTGGGCCAAAAAAAGTACTTAGTCAAGGGACTGGTGCCTTTGCCTACAACTTGGTCGACTGCGAGAGCAACGTTCTCGTCTAACCACAGAATTTTCAAAATAAACTTGGTCAATCACACCTCCGGGAATTTCCGGGCATTTAGGATAGCGATCGCTTATTTTAACGCAATACCCTATCAAATGACCAAACACTGATTGAGAATGGGCTAGCATAAGGTTTAGTCGGCGCCAAATAAAGATGCTTATGACTGCTCAACTGCCCCAATCTCAAATAACATCTGGTTCAGATTTGTATGAGCAAGACTTTTACCTGTGGATTCAAACCACGGCAGAACTGCTCAAGCAAGGTCGGCTCACAGAACTGGATTTAGAGAATTTGATTGATGAAATTGAAACAATGGGCAGGAGTGAAAAGAAAGCACTCAGAAGCAACTTGGAAGTGGTGCTAATGCATCTATTGAAGTATAAATATCAAACCGAGAAGCGCTCTGGTAGTTGGCGAGCAACAATTCGGGAGCATCGCAAACGCCTCAGACAAGCTCTAGAAGAAAGTCCTAGCCTCAAACCATATTTTGATGAGGTTTTTGGGCTGTGTTATGACGATGCTAGACTCTTGGCTGCCGATGAAACTGAATTGCATTTGGCTATCTTCCCCGAAGAATCTCCCTTTACACCAGAGCAAGCCCTCAATCCCGATTTTTTACCTGAGTCATAATTTCAACCCGATCTAAAATATTTTACTGTTAATTTTGACCTTTGAATTCGGAGCGAAGCGACGTGACTGCTCACCTGCCCCAATCTCAAATAACATCTGGTTCAGATTTGTACGGGCAAGACTTTTACCTGTGGATTCAAACCACAGCAGAACTGCTCAAACAAGGTCGGCTCACAGAACTAGATTTAGAGAATTTAATTGAAGAAATTGAAACGATGGGCAGAAGTGAAAAGCGGGCATTGGAGAGCAATCTGGAAGTGTTGCTGATGCATCTGCTGAAATACCAGCTTCAAACTGAAAGACGCTCAAAAAGTTGGCAGTACACAATTTTAGAACAGCGCAGGCGAGTTCAAAACGCACTCAAGGAAAGTCCGAGTTTGAAGCCTTACTTCGATCAGATTTTTGATGAAAGCTATCAAACTGCTAGACGGCTGGCTGTCATTGAAACTGGATTAGACATTGCTATTTTCCCAGAAAAATCTTTCTTTACGCCAGAGCAAGCCCTTGACCCCGATTTTTTACCTGAGTCATGAGCGGATTATGATGATGTAAAACTCTTTTGCTTCCTTACCCCATGACTCAACCAACTTCTGCAAAAGCGATCGCTATTTTCGATATTGATGGCGTTGTACGCGATGTTAGCGGTTCCTATCGCCGGGCGATCGCAGATACCGTAGAACATTTTACCACCCAAGCATATCGTCCAACCCCACTCGATATTGACCAACTGAAGTCTGAAGGCGTGTGGAATAACGATTGGGAAGCATCGCAGGAATTAATTTACCGCTACTTTGAAACCCAAGGACAAACGCGCGAGCAACTGCAACTAGATTACAGTGCGATCGTTGCTTTTTTTCAATCGCGTTACCGAGGCTCAAATCCAAATAATTTTACTGGTTATATCTGTAATGAACCTTTATTATTACAACCCAGCTATTTAGAACAACTTACCCAAGCCGGGATTGCTTGGGGATTTTTTAGCGGTGCGACTCGTGCTTCCGCCAACTATGTATTAGAAAAACGCCTGGGTTTGCAATCTCCGGTGTTGATTGCGATGGAAGATGCACCAGGGAAACCAGACCCCACTGGACTTTTCGCCACAGTTCATGAGTTAGAAAATGGAATTGACCAAAAATTAGCTGTAGTCTATGTGGGAGATACGGTAGCAGATATGTATACCGTCGAGAAAGCGCGAAATTTAGATTCTGCTCGCACTTGGCTTGGTGTAGGGGTTTTACCACCCCACGTCCAGGAAACAACAGCGCGTAGTGATGCTTACACTGAGACACTAATAGCAGCAGGAGCAGCAGTAGTTTTGCGTAATGTGCAGGAATTGACTCCAAGGCAGATTCAAGAATTGGTAAGTTCATTTGCTTGATCTGTGGTCTAAGATTAATCAAGCTAGGGGTGCATGAATGACTGGCTGATAACAATCTTGCTTTAATCATTGGGAGATTAATAAAAATGTCTGCACTTAAACTGCCTAACGGCCCTCAAACTCACCCTTGGGTACAGACGTATCAATGGCTTACTAATCCCTTAGAATACATAGAAGACTGTGCTAAACGCTATGGTGATATCTTTACCCTTCAGCTCGGACAAAATGTTGCTCCTCAAGTTTTCATTAGCAATCCCCAGGCAATTCAGCAGATTTTTACTACAGATCCAAAACACTTGGACTCTGGTGAGCCAGCAGGGATTAGATCGCCTTTATTAGGACGCCAATCACTACTGGCGCTAGAAGGAAAGCCTCATCAGCGACAACGAAAGCTATTGACACCACCCTTACATGGGGAACGAATGCTAGCTTATGGTGAATTAATCCGCGACATCACTGAGCAAGTGATTAATCAGTGGCAGGTTGGAGAAATCTTTGCAGTTCTGCCATCAATGCAAGCAATCTCTTTTCAAGTGATTTTAAAGGCTGTATTTGGTCTAGAAGATGGGCCACGTTACGAGAAACTCAATGAACTGCTGATTGCAATCCTAAATCCTAAATTCCCTATCTTAAGAACAATTCTGCTTCTTTTCCCAGCAATGCGACGGGATTTAGGAGCGTGGAGTCCTTGGGGGAAATACTTGCGTTTACGGCAGCAAATTGATGAACTCATCTACGCCCAGATTCGAGAACGCAAAGCACAACCCGATTCATCTCGGACTGATATTCTATCTTTAATGATGGCTGCTCGTGATGAAGCGGGAGAGCCGATGACAGACTTGGAATTACGTGATGAACTGATGACTCTATTAGTGGCGGGTCACGAAACTACAGCAACTTCCTTATCATGGGCGCTGTACTGGATTCATTATCAGCCGCAGGTGCGGGAAAAACTGCTGCAAGAATTAGATAAGTTGGGCGAACAACCACATCCAAATGCTATTTTCCGATTGCCTTATTTGAATGCTGTCTGTTCTGAAACCCTACGTCTTTACCCAGTAGCGGTATCGGCACTAAATCGAGTGGTCAAATCACCGCTACAAATTGGGGAATACAACTTTGAGCCTGGTACTTTGCTCAATCCCTCTATTTATTTGACCCATCATCGAGAAGATTTATATCCTGAGTCGAAGCAATTTAAGCCAGAGCGTTTTTTAGAACGGCAATTTTCTCCTTATGAGTATTTACCCTTTGGTGGCGGGAACCGTCGCTGTATTGGTATGGCATTTGCCTTGTTTGAAATGAAACTGGTGTTGGCAACTGTGCTGTCTAGCTGGCAAATGGAACTAGCTGATAGCCAACCTGTGAAAGCAGTGCGTAAAGGTTTGTTGTTTAGCCCAGCAGGTGGTGTGAAGATGGTGGTGAAGGGGAAACACCAGCAAAATCAGCCCATGCTTCAGACTAGCTCTAGTTCAGCGTGAAGAGTGGGAGAATGGAATGGGATAGGGTGCAGGCCATGTCTAGGACGGGCTACGCCTACGCACAATCCTAAATTTTATTTAAACTGAGAAAAATTCTTCATGCCACTGTTTGGCAACTTTATCCCAACCAAAGGAATCTTTAAGAGATAATGCTTCCTTTCTCAAACTTTCTTGTTTGCTAGGATTTTTCAACAAGTTAATTACAGCTTCAATAAAAGCATTATTTGTCTGTTCATCCCCAGCAGGCCCCTTAATTCTGACACCAGATTTAACAGTCTCATTTAAACTGGCGCAAGTTGTTACTACAGGAACACAACCAGCTGCTTGAGCTTTCCAAGCACTAATACAGAAAGTCTCAACAGCACTATGACAAGGATAAACCCAGATTCCAGATTTAAATAATTCTTCAACTAACTGCTTGTGCCCAATTCTGCCATGCTCATAGACATTTTTTTGAGCAAAAAGTTGCAAAATTTGCTTCTTTTTATCTGGTAATTGTGGAAATTTAGTAATGTTAGGTGAATTAATCAGCGCATCAATTACTTGCCACCCATAGAAAATATGCAATTCAACATCAGGTACTTCTTGGATAATCTTATCCCATTGAGTCAGTAAATTTTCAATGCCTCTTGTATAGTCACTAATGGAAATCAATCTTTTGGGATTTCTAGAAATTCCTGTTAAATTAAAATCTTCTAGATTAATACCATTAGTTGTTAGAAAGATTTTTTCTTCAGGAATCCATTTTGGTAGCATAGATTTATGGAAATTTGACAGCATAAACAGCTTGTCAAAACTTGCTAAAAATTCAGATTGCTGAAAATCTTCTACTGGAGGAAATAATTTAGGGTTATCGTGCATCCAAACAGCATTTTTTTTTGACTTTAGTTTCATCATCATCGGTTGCGTCCAAGCGCGATGAAAGATTAAAAAATTAAAGTTATCTTGAGGATTAAATTTATCAACAGACCGATAAACTACACCATTATATTCCCCCTCCATGTCACCGCATCTATTAAACACTGTGACTTGATAACCCAATTTAACTAGTTCTTGACTTAAGTAAATGACTGCTTCTTGACTGCCTCCAATACCATTTTTCACAGAAGGGTGTGCCCAATCTTCAACATGAAAGGGAAAATTGGAATAGATTACGATTGAGTTATTGTCCCAATTCATATTATTTCATTTGTTCACAATTAATTTGTTTAAGCCAAAACAGGCTTACCTGTAGAAACAGCCTGCTCAATAATCTCAGCCGCTCGACTTACCCCCCCAGCACGGAGAGTAGCTGCTTGTAATCTGAGGGCGTTCTGTTTATAAGATTCTTCTGTCAACACCCGCTTAATAGCATTTTTCAATCTGGGAACATTCAATTTTTTGAGGGTAACAAGCTCACCTGCCCCTGTCCAAGCGATACGTGCTGCTACTCCTGGCTGGTCATTAGCAACTGGAATCGCCACCATTGGCACTCCTTTTTTGAGACATTCCATTGTTGTATTCATTCCCGCATGAGTAATCATGAGGGTAGCTTTTTCCAGCACTTCTAATTGAGGTGCATACTCAACTACTAAAGGATTTCCTGCCAAGTTTGGTAATGATTCTGGTTTAGCAGAACCTCCCAGAGAAATCACTAACTGAGCATCCAAATCTTCACAAGCTGAAGCAATAGTCTGAAAAACCCAAATCAGACGATTTTGCAATGTTCCCATCGAAGCGTAAATTAACGGTTTCCCCGTCAATTTTTCATAAGGGAAAGAAACAGGTGCTCGACTGGCTGAAGTATGATAGCTTCCCGTGAAATGGAACCAAGGAGCTAATTCTTCTCTGGGAAATTCAAACTCAGCAGGTGCATTACTTATTTGAGCTAGTGGAGAGTAACTATCTTTAAGACTAGAGTACAGGGGTAATTTCCACTCTCGACGATATTCATTAATCAAATCTTCAAGTGGTTTGACAACGCTATTAAGTAACGTGTAACCTATTTCGTTGCGTAAGCGTGCCCACAGAGCTGGACTATACTTCCAAGTTGTGAAAAAAGGAGGAACGCTAGGTTCTCGATTCAGCACCACAGCACTGCACACAGTAATGAAAGGAATTTTGAGAAACTCGGCAATTGTCCCTCCCTCTACTGAACTTTGGTTTACTAGCAAAGCTTCTACGCCTGCTGCTTTAATTGCTGCTGGAGCCTCTTGGAGTGTCACAGATGAAACCCGCTTCAGCAGATCGATAGTGTATCGAAATGCAGCCAATCCACGCAGTTGACCTAATTTGGCAAAGTTTTCTGCTGTTGAGCCAGGAATAAAATCTTTTTCACCAATTGCTTGGAATTCTATTCCTGCTGCCAGTACCTTAGATTGAGTATCGAGTGAGCCAAAGAAGGTGACGCGATGCCCACGCCGTTGAAGTTCCTGCCCCAAGGGAAGCATTGTATTGAGGGGACCAGTTGCTGCACCAGGACAGATGATACCAAAATGAGTCACGATTAATGCCTCTACTTGATTTTCAAGAACTTATCCAAAGCTGTAACTAGGCTAGGGGGCCAACGGCGGATATTTTTTACCCAGTCGATATCTTTATAGCGGCTATCAAGTCCATAAGCTGCTACCCAGTTGCTTTCGGCTTCACCTTGTTCTCCATTTACCCAATATGCAGCTGTGAGGGCGGCACGCACATCAGCAAATTTGGAGTATTTCCGGGCGATATTTCGCATTTCACGGATTGCTTGCTCTTTTTGACCGATTTCATACAGAGCCAGGGCATAGTTAGCACGGGCGAAGGCAAAATTTGGGGCTATCTCATTAGATTTTTTGTAATCTGCGATCGCCAAATCCCATTTTCCCAAACCTGCTGTGGCATTACCGCGATTGTTATACGCCATTGCATCGTTAGGATCGAGTTCTAGAACGCGATTGTAATCTGCGATCGCCAAATCCCATTTTCCCATCCCTTCCAACGCCGCGCCCCGATTCAAGTAAGGATCGGTGACATTTGGTGCTAATTCTATTGCTTTGTTATAATCTGCCAGCGCCTCTTGTAACTTATTCTGACTCACCCGCGAATTTCCTCGATTACTCCACGCCCCCGCATTTGTCGGAAATTGCTCAATAATCTTTGTCCAGTAAGTTTCAGCCGTCGCAAAGTCACCTTGATTCGTCGCTATAAACGCTTGATTTGCCCACTCATCACCTTGTTTTAACTGTTCTTGAGTAATGGGCGGTTGAGATTGTGCCATGACTGGAGTAGCCCAGCCAAATACAAGTAACAAACTGAGAAAAATACTAATCAACTTAATCATCTAGGTTTACCGAATTTGTCATTTGTCATTTGTCATTTGTCATTTGTCATTGAGTATGGAGCAGAGGAATGGAGTTCAAACACTCATTTACGAGATCAATGCCCAATGCCCAATGCCCCTCAAGAGTGCTGAGTGGGGCAGAGGGGAGAATAACTCTTAACTCCTAACTCCTAACTCCTAACTCCTAACTCAGCACTGTTTTGCCCAATTTCCCATAATTACAATAATGACAACTGTTCATTAGGCGGCGTGAATCCTAAATGCTTATATGCTGCCTTTGTCGCCATTCTGCCGCGATGAGTCCGAGTTAAATACCCAATTTGCATCAGGTAAGGTTCGTATACCTCTTCAATTGTTTGAGTATCTTCACCCGTGGCTGCTGCCATTGTTTCTAACCCCACTGGCCCGCCATTAAATTGTTCAATTATTACACTTAGCATTTGGCGGTCTGTCCAATCTAAACCGCAAGGATCTACTTGGAATAGTTGCAATGCCTCAGATGCAATGTTTTCATTAATCTCACCAGATTCTTTTACTTCCGCATAATCACGTACTCGCTTCAGTAACCTATTAGCAATCCGTGGTGTTCCGCGTGAACGACGGGCAATTTCTGTAGCACCATCTTCTGTAATAGGGGTTTTGAGTAATTGAGCAGTTCGCAGTACAATTTGAGTCAGTTCGTCAACTTCGTAAAATCGCAGTTTTTGAATTAAACCAAAGCGATCGCGTAGTGGTGAAGTTAAAGCACCCACACGGGTTGTAGCCCCTACTAAGGTAAATTTTGACAGCGGCAAGCTTCTGATCCGAGCGCTAGAACCCTTACCAATGGTAATATCTAAGCGATAATCTTCCATTGCTGGGTAGAGAATTTCCTCCGTCATCCGCGAGAGGCGATGAATTTCATCCACAAATAAGATATCCCCTGGCTTGAGGTTCACTAGTAGCCCAACAATATCTCGTGGACGTTCTAAAGCTGGCGCACTGGTAATTTTGTAATTTACCCCCATTTCCGATGCTAAAATCATTGCCATTGTGGTTTTGCCCAATCCCGGCGGCCCATACAGAAGCAAGTGATCCAGTACCTCACTACGAGACTTAGCTGCTTTAATGGCAATATCTAGCACATCCTTTAAATCTTTTTGCCCAATGTAATCAGCAAAGCGGTGTGGTCGAATACCTTCTTCTTGCTGTTCTTGCTCATCAAGAGCAGCTTCAGGCTGCAAAATATTTTCTGTGGATGGTGCTTTCGCCGACTTTCGATGCTGCTTTGGTTCTCCGTTAGGTTCTGGAGGCTGTTTTTTCGAGGAGATTATCGCCATAATTCTTACAGGGAATGGGGTACAGGGTACAGGTTACAGGGAATGGGGTACAGGGTACAGGTTACAGGGAATGGGGTACAGGGTACAGGTTACAGGGAACAGATTATTTCCTATAACCTGTCACCTGTTACCTCTCCCCTAATCCCAGTTCCCATGAAAATTTTCGTTTGAGAATACCCGCGCCAATTTAAAATTTAAATTCCGGCCAATTACCCAGAAGTACAAAAGTTATTATGTTATCTAAAAGAATCTTACCGTGCTTAGATGTGAAGGCGGGACGGGTTGTAAAAGGAGTTAACTTTGTTAATCTCCAAGATGCAGGCGATCCGGTAGAGCTGGCCAAGGTTTACAACGAAGCCGGTGCTGATGAATTAGTATTTCTGGATATTACAGCTACTCATGAAGACCGAGCTACAATTTTAGATGTGGTCTACCGCACTGCTGAACAGGTCTTTATTCCATTGACTGTAGGTGGTGGCATTCAATCCTTAGAAAATGTTAAAGCTTTGTTACGGGCGGGCGCAGATAAGGTTAGTATTAATTCTGCGGCAGTGCGGGAACCAGACTTGATTAATCGGGCAAGCGATCGCTTTGGTAATCAGTGCATAGTTGTTGCTATTGATGCCAGACGCAGAAATAACCCGGAGAATCCAGGTTGGGATGTGTATGTGCGGGGTGGCAGAGAAAATACAGGCTTAGATGCCCTATTGTGGGCACAGGAAGTTGAAAAACGGGGGGCCGGAGAACTACTAGTTACAAGTATGGATGCTGATGGAACCCAAGCCGGGTATGACATTGAGATTACACGGGCGATTGCCAATGCTGTAGAAATTCCAGTTATTGCTTCTGGTGGTGCAGGTAATTGCGAACATATCTACACTGCCCTCACTCAAGGCAAGGCTGAAGCCGCATTACTCGCGTCACTGTTACATTACGGACAATTAAGCGTAGCAGAAATTAAAAGTTACTTGCGCGATCGCAACGTGCCAGTCAGAACATTCTGTTGATCCACCATTATTCATTTAATGACATCTATCTAAGGTTAGACACACTTCCTAAAAAGGGTGTTAATATTATTTTACAAGTATTAACAAATATTAAGAAATATGTTGCTTCCTATTTTACTTTTTGATGTCGCCCTGGTAGCGTGGTCGCTGCACTTAATGGAAAAAGCCTACGAGAGTAAAGAATTTTCTCTAATGTTAGCTGGTACCTTGGTTGCTCTTGCTGCTGCTGCCATGTTAGTAGTTTACTTTTTGATGGGTCATTGTATGACCTATTTGTTGCAAGTATCCTAGAGAATGCTGAGTGCGAGAGGGGATATTTAAAATTTAGTTTCCAGAAAGCTTGACAAAGTAATAATAACTAAGCAATAATGTAGGGCTGATTTTAAGAATATGTTTTAAAAGTACCCGAAAGTATAATTTTTGCCTTCTAAAATAAGTAAGTGCAAGGATAAATATGGCTGACCAAACCTAATTTATACATCACTTTTTGAGTTTTACTTTCTGGAGTAATTCATCTTTAATCCGGTTAAGAATTGAAGTCTCATCCAAATTGGTCAAAATCCGATTAATCACTGCTTTCGGGCCATCAGGCCCCCAAGTTGCGCCATTGGCTAAATAAACTTTAGTAACTTGTCCAATACCGTAAGAAGAAACACCAGCGACTCCTCCTTGGGTAATCGCCACCGATACATAAGGACCTAGCGCAATACCACCCGTAGCTGTTGCAGAAATTCCAAGTAAAGTTTTTAATCCACTCAAGCCTAAATTTGCTAACAATTCACTAGCACCGATACCGCCCATACTCAGGGCGATTTTTTGTAGCAACTGTACAGCCCCAGCTTCGGTCATGGAGAAGCCGTAGAGTTTAGATAAACCCAAAATCAGAGCAATATCAATTACCACACTACTGAGAATATCTACCACAGTTACAGGATTGAGTGCGATCGCTAATGCCTTAGTCATCACAGCTTTCCAAATCAACTGATTGGCATTCTGTTCCCGAATCATCAGTTTTCGCTCAACCAATTGCTCATTTACAATGTCGGCATAAAGCATGGTATTAAGGGCAACCAAGGCTTTACCTTCACGATGCAGAATTTCCAATATTTTCAGCTTCAGTTCCTCGACTTGGGCATTCCCTGTACGCAACTGTATGCCCCTCGTACCATCAGGGCGGCGAATCGCCGTCTTCACCAATGGCGATGCCGCAGCCATAACTATTTCCAAAGGTGTGAGTAATTCCCGCACCCTTTCATCCCGGATTTTGTGATAAATTGCCATCCGGTCTGCTTCTGGATACTGGTCTACTTTGTTAAACACTAGAACAATCGGTTTACCTGCTTCCCGCAACTGAGAAAGGGCTATGTATTCCAGTTTTGTCATATCGCCAGAGATCACAAACAGAATCAAATCTGCTTGTTTTGCAATCTGTTCAGCTAAGGCGGCACGAGTTGCACCATCTACTTCATCTAACCCAGGAGTATCAATTAATTCCACCTGGGATTGACCTACACCAGGAAGAGTCACACGCAAAGCACGTTCAGTTTCCCCAATCATCTCCTCGCTAATACTCCAATTAACTGTTTGTGCAGTACGGGTGACACCGTGCAGCGGCCCAGTTTCAAATACCGTTTGCCCAACCAAAGCATTTAGTAGCGAAGACTTACCACGTCCCACCATGCCAAAAGCCGCAATCTGCACCACCATGCGGTCTAACTTCCCTAGCATAATTTCCAAATCAGCAATTTCTGCTTCCAATCCGGTTTTTTCCTGGGGAGTAAGATCGAGATTGGCTACCAAGTTTCGCAATGCTGTTTGTGCTTGTTTATAGTTCAGTTCCGTCTGAATGTCTTCAAAACTGAAAATAGCACTATCCAATTCTTCCTCCCAGCTGAGAGAATTTGCGTCAGTGTTAGCGGAATCGCTTTGATGAGGTTCAGGCACGGGCAATGTCGAAGTCATATTAATTTTAGATTTTAGATTTTAGATTTTAAATTTTAAATTTTAAATTTTAAATTTTAGATACAGTTCATTTACTATCCTAGTTATTTTTATGAGGGGTTTGGCGAGACGATGCAGACAAAGGAGACAAGGGGCTAGGGGAATAAATATGCCCAATACTTCTCTTCGAGAGGCTGCGCCAACGACTACGCTCAGTACAAGTGCCCAATGCCCAATGACCAATGACTAATGACCAATAACTAACAAAACGTCATAAACTGAAAAATGCATCTAATATAACGCGTTAGGATCTTGACTAAATTACCTGTGCGGAAAATCGTTATTGCCGGCAACTGGAAAATGTTCAAAACCCAGGCAGAAACCCAAGAGTTTTTACAAGGATTTCTGCCCCATTTAGAGGAAACCCCCCAAGGGCGAGAAGTGATATTGTGTCCTCCTTTCACTGATTTAAACGTTTTGTCCAAGACTTTGCACGGTAGCCTCATCCAACTGGGGGCACAAAATATCCATTGGGAAGAATATGGAGCCTATACGGGTGAGATTTCTGGCCCAATGCTGGCAGAAAGTGGTGTGCGCTTTGTGATTGTCGGTCATAGCGAACGACGGCAATATTTTGGAGAAACGGACGCCACCGTTAATCTGCGCCTCCGAACTGCTCAAAGGTTTGGTTTGACTCCAATTCTCTGTGTTGGCGAAAGTAAACAACAACGAGATGCGGGAGAAACTGAATCACTGATTGCTCTCCAACTCGACAAAGGCTTGGTAGATATCGATCAAGATAATTTGGTGATTGCTTACGAACCGATTTGGGCGATTGGCACTGGCGACACTTGTGAAGTCGAAGAAGCTAATCGAATAATTGGCTTAATTCGTAGCCAGTTGACTAATCCGAATGTATCAATTCAATATGGCGGCTCAGTCAAGCCGAATAATATTGATGAGATTATGGCTCAACCAGAAATTGATGGTGTCCTCGTGGGAGGAGCAAGTCTAGAACCTGAGAGTTTCGCTCGGATTGTGAATTTTAAATCAGTGTAATGTGCTTTTTTCTCGTTCCCATGCAGAGCATGGGAATGCCTAATGTAGATAAGAAGAATTCAGAACTCAGGAGTCAGAATTCAGAATTGAATTTTGTACGACTGTTTTTAATGACAAATGTTCCAGATATTAAGTATTCAAAAGTTGGAAATCTTTATTTCTCACCCACCTACTTACCCGAATGGATGTTGCATCCAAATGAGAACCGCTATATATATATTTCAAGACTAGATCAAATTTAAGTTTATCTATGATCGCAAAGCCTTGGGATGCTCAACTTGCTTACTGGCTAATTAAACCTCTAAAAGACAGTTGGGTAAATCCCAATCATCTTACTACAGTGCGACTTTTGACAGGGTTGGCGGCGACAGTCGCCCTCGCAGTTGGTGATACCATTTGGGTTAATATTGGGGGATGGCTATTTGCTTTATCTAACTTTCTCGATCATACAGACGGTGAATTAGCTCGTTTGAGTGGGAAAAGTAGCAAATGGGGACATCAATATGACCTTGCTAGTGACGCTATCATCCATATTCTATTGTTTGTGTGTATGGGATATGGTCTTAGGGAGGGAAAATTTGGTTGGTGGGCGTTGGTGATGGGGATAGTATCTGGCGTGTCTGTTGCTTGCATCTTTCATTTGCGAAACCAAATGGAACAACGTTTAGGTAAAGACGCCAGCCGTCAACCAAATTTCGCCGGCTTTGACATTGAAGACGTGCTATATTTGTTTCCCATAGTTCCCTTACTGAATGGACTAGAGCCGTTATTAATGGCAGCGACAATTGGCGCGCCAACCTTTGCTATATGGGTAATTTGGCAATTTTGGACACTCCCGCAGCCGGAATCAAACTAGATAAGGAAGCAGTGAGAGAATAAATAATTATTAATGGACATCAATGGAGCTTCAAACTGAAATTGATAAAGCTATAGCAGCCGTTGATTACCAGAAACTTCAAGCTGAGTTTCAAGCTCAAAATGAATTTTTGGTGGTTGAAAACTTTGTCCCTAGCTGCATCATCGAGGAGTTTTTGGCGCTGTTGCCATCTTTGCAACCTGCTATCAACCGCAACTATATTCCTAATCATAAAAAGGGGGGTAGTATCAGCCGCTATAGCTTAGATAGCCTTGCTCCGATTTTTGGAGAATTTTATCAACTCAGTGCCTTTTTCGAGTTCCTGAATAAAATTACGGCAGAAAAACTCCTTCCCTGTCCTGATTCCGATCCCCATACTTACGCGCTGTACTATTACACTGAGCCTGGAGATCATATCCAGTATCATTACGATACTTCTTACTATCACGGGAAACGCTATACAGTGTTGCTTGGTTTGGTTGATAATTCATCTAGTAAATTGGAATATCAACTCTACAAAGATATTCCAGAACGGGAAACTCAAACGCGATCGCTCTCCATAACCCCTGGTACTCTAGTATTATTCAATGGTGACAAACTTTACCACAGAGTTACTCCTTTGGGTGAAAATGAACGGCGCATTGTCTTAACTTTGGAGTATGTTACCGACACCCGTATGGGTATGCTAAAACGTTTTGTCTCCAATATGAAAGATGCGATCGCTTATTTTGGCTTTCGTCAAGTATTTCGCACTTAAAATAACTAGCACCCGGCCTCTACCTATATTCTCCAATTACCTCGATTTTACCCACAATGTTGCTGTTTAACTCTTCCAGTTCTTCGGCTGGAATCCACCATTCTGTATGATATGAAGCCCCAACTTGATGAACTTCATACTTATCCATAAAAACTTTCTTAACCTCAAATTGTGTAACATAACCTACACCACTGTCCCTAATATTCCATTTGGTCGCAATTTCCTGGGCATACTGCTCGTTTGTAACGGGGTAAAAAATTGGCTGTTCAGGTAATCTCGGCGGCCATTTGGTGTAGTCGCTTTGTTTAACCAGTTTTAGCTCTTTTGGCCCAGTAGGGCGATACAGAGTTACTGTTTCTTCCATGTTAAGAATTAGTTAATAAACGTTGAATTGAGCAAAATACAGTCATTATAAAATACTGGGAAAACTTCCAGATTTCCTGGTGTCTAAGCTACTGTTGGTGATTTGACGATGAAGGCAATTATCTTAGCTGCTGGCGTTGGACGACGCTTAGGTAAAGACGGGCAAATCCAACCCAAATGCTTACTGAAATTTAACGGCAAATCTCTACTAGAGCGCCATTTTAACTATCTCCGTCATTACCAAATTGATGAAGTAGTGATTGCTGTGGGTTATCAAGCAGAAAGAATTCAGGATGAAATCAAAACATTAGGAGCCGAAAGTTGGGTCAGTACAATTTATAATCCTGACTACACCAAGGGCAGCGTAATCAGCCTTTGGACTGTACGTCAGCATTTAGTTGCTGGCGATGACATATTATTAATGGATGCAGATGTGTTGTGCGATCGCCGCATCATCGAACGACTGGTAAAGACAAATATCCCCAACAGTTTCTTACTAGATCGGGATTTTGAACCGGGAGATGAACCCGTGAAGCTTTGCGTCAGAGATAATTATCTAGTGGAGTTTCGCAAACAAATAGCTCCTGGTTTAGCTTATGATTTTGCCGGTGAGTCAGTGGGATTCTTTCGTTTTGAAAGTGCTGTTGTTGGCCGTCTTGCGATTCGCACAGAACAATATGTTGCAGATGGACGGGATAATGAACCTTATGAAGAAGTAATTCGGGATCTGCTCTTAGAAACTCCAGAAACATTTGGCTACGAAGACATCACTGGATTACCTTGGCTCGAAATCGATTTTCCCCAGGATATTCAACGTGCCCAAAACGATATTTTACCTCAGATAGAAGTCGCAGAACATGTCTGAAAATATCTTCATTTATAGCGGTTTTGGTTTGGATGCATTACAGTTTGACCTCTCTCCAAACCTCTCTCCTAAAAGGAGAGAGGCTTTGAATCTTACCCCCCTTCCCTTGTAGGGAAGGGGCTGGGGGTTAGGTCTGTATTCCATGCAATTGAGAATCGCAATATTATATAGGTTGAAAAAAGCAGAATAAATGCATCAAATATTTGCACCCAATCATACCTCTGCAAAATTAAATAAATGTGCCCAATTAAGGTTATTACTAGAATCGCCTCAACTCGACTTCATTATGGAAGCTCATAATGGGATTAGCGCCCGGATTGTGGAAGAGGCTGGATTTAAAGGAATTTGGGCGAGTGGATTAGCCCTTTCGGCTCAGTATGGCGTTCGAGATAATAATGAAGCCAGTTGGACTCAAGTTGTAGAAATGCTAGAGTTCATGTCTGATGTCACCAGCATCCCGATTTTATTAGACGGGGATACTGGTTATGGCAACTTTAATAATATGCGCCGCTTGGTGAAAAAGTTAGAACAGCGAGGTATTGCTGGAGTCTGTATTGAAGATAAGCTTTTTCCCAAAACCAATAGCTTCATCAACGGGAGTCGCCAAGCTTTAGCTGATATTGATGAATTCTGCGGCAAAATTAAGGCGGGTAAGGATAGTCAGACAGATGCAGATTTTTGCATCGTCGCCCGACTTGAAGCTTTGATTGCCGGCTGGGATCTTTCGGAGGCTTTGCGCCGAGCTGAAGCTTACCACGCTGCCGGAGCAAACGCCATCTTAATTCACAGTAAATCATCGCGTCCCGATCAAGTGCTAGCCTTTGCTAAAGAATGGGCGGGTCGTTCTCCGTTAGTGATTATACCGACTAAATATTACAGCACGCCTACCGATGTTTTTCGCAAAGCTGAAGTTAATTTGGTCATTTGGGCAAATCATCTGATTCGATCTGCTGTTGCTAGTATGCAAGCGATCGCCCGTGAAGTGAAAGCCAGCGAAACTTTAATCAACATTGAAGATGATATTGCTCCCGTCAAAGAAATCTTTCGGTTACAAGGGGCGGATGAACTCCAAGAAGCTGAAAAACGCTACTTTAACAACGGACGACAACATACCCAAGCGATCGTTTTGGCTGCTAGCAGAGGCCAAGAATTAGCCGGATTGACGCAAGATAAACCAAAAGTAATGTTACCCCTTGGAGGTAAACCTCTACTCAGGTTATTGGTAGATAAATTCAAGAAACTTGCCATCAATGATATTACCGTTGTCGCCGGTTACAAAGCAGAAACTATCAATGTTCCGGGGACTAAAGTCATCCGCAACCCAGATTATGAAACAACGGGAGAATTAGCATCCTTAGCCGTAGCTAAAGCCAGCTTTGGCGAAGAAATGCTGGTGCTTTACGGCGATTTACTATTTAGAAGCTACATCCTGCGAGATTTATTAGAATGTCCCGGAGAAATTGTGGCTGTGGTTGATTCTGTAGCCAACAACAAGTCTGTTAGCGGTTCACCTGACTACGCCTATTGTTCAATTCCAGACGATCTTTCTCTGTTTGGACAGGATGTCAACTTGTTGAACGTTTCTAAAACCACCCAAACGCAATTAGGAAAGTCTAGCGGACGGTGGATTGGGATGCTGCGCTTGCGGAGTCAAGGTAGACAATGGGTTAGTGAAGCACTCAATGAATTGCAAAAGCGATCGGAATTTAACAGTCTGGGTTTGCCAGAATTATGCAATTATTTAATCGAGCAAGGCAAACCGATCAAGGTACTTTATATTCGCGGTAACTGGTTAGATGTTAATTCTTTGGACGATCTTGACCTTGCTTTTCAATTAAAACAATAGGAGTGGGGCATTGGGCATGGCTAAGAGGACAAGGGGACAAGGGGACAAGGAGAATTGGGGACAAGGAGAGAAGTCTGAGCGCCTGCTTCCAGCGTTAGTGCAGCTTGCCGTAGGTATCATAACTTCAGAAAAAAAGACTTGTTGCAAGTTCTAACTTTAATTACCTTGTCCCCTTGTCCCCCTTGTCCCCCTTGTCCCCTTGTCTCCCCTGCTCCCTACTTTCCACCCCCCATCTCTTAATATGATCCAGGCAGAAGAATTTGTAGAAGCTGCGCGTAATCTTGGCTTTGGGTGGTACACTGGCGTACCCTGTTCTTTTCTCACGCCTTTTATTAATTACGTCATCAATGACGTTCAACTTAAATATATCTCCGCAGCCAATGAGGGAGATGCTGTAGCGATCGCAGCTGGAGCCGCAATTGCTGGGAAACCAGCTGTAGTGATGATGCAAAACTCTGGTTTGGGGAATGCAGTTAACCCGCTAACCTCCCTCACTTATATCTTTCGGATTCCGCTGCTGCTGATTTGTACTTTAAGAGGCGATCGCTTGTTGCAAGATGAACCGCAACATCAATTAATGGGACAAATCACAGAGAAATTGCTGCAAACAATGACTATACCTTGGGAATATTTTCCCACAGATGCAGCAGAAATAGAACCCGTTCTGCAAAGAGCCACAGCCTATATGCAACAAGAACGCTGTCCTTATGCTTTAATCATGCGTAAAGGAGCGATTGCACCCCATGCACTCACCCGTTCTTCTATCCCCGAACGAGAAAATAGTAATAGCGCTCATATTCAGCAAAGCTTTTTTCGGGACAACAAAGAACAACGCATTTCTCGCAACGAAGCATTAGCTCGGATTGTGGAACTTACCGCTCCAGAAAACACTGTAATAATTGCCACCACCGGATACACGGGACGCGAACTCTTTGCTAGTAAAGACAGCGCCAATCATCTTTATATGGTTGGCTCGATGGGTTGCGCTTCCTCAATGGGATTGGGATTATCCTTAGCACGGCCAGACCTCAAGGTAGTAGTAATTGATGGCGATGGGGCAGCGTTAATGCGAATGGGTAATTTTGCGACCATCGGCACTTATGGCGGTGCGAACTTGACCCATATTCTGTTAGATAATGAAGTCCACGATTCCACAGGCGCACAAGCCACGGTTTCGGCGGGTATTTCCTTTGCCAAAATTGCCGAAGCGTGCGGTTACGGCGTGACATTAGCCGGAGATGACCCCGCCCTTTTAGATGCTTTATTTACCGCAGATGCTAACACCAGACCTAAATTCGCTCATTTAAAAATCCGTCCCGGAACTTTAGAAAAGCTACCCAGACCCAACCTCACCCCGGAAGCAATTTTACAACGCTTTATGAAACACATTGGTAATTCGTAATGGGATGAGGCAGGAGGCAGAAGGCAGGAGGCAGGGGGCAGAAGGAGAATAACTAATTACAAATGACAAATGACAAATGACAAATGACAAATGACCAATGACAAATGACAAATGACAAAATGATTTTACTCAATCCTGGCCCCGTCAATTTGAGCGATCGCGTCAGAAATGCCCTGTTGCGTCCCGATTTGTGTCACCGTGAGGTAGAATTTTCGCAACTTCAAACCAGAATCCGCGAACAGCTACTTCAAGTTTATGGGCTTGGAAGCGATCGCTGGGCAGCAGTTCTCCTGACTGGTTCTGGTACCGCCGCAATGGAAGCAATGATTAGTAGTTTAGTACCCACAAACGGAAAATTACTAGTCATTGAAAACGGTGTATATGGCGAACGACTATCCAAAATCGCCAAAATCCACGGCATTGATTACATCACACTTTCCCATCCTTGGGATGCCGAAATCGATATCAAAGCTTTAATCAAACTCCTAGATGAAAACGCCGACATCACCCACCTTGCTGTTGTCCATCACGAAACTACTACCGGTCGGCTCAATAATTTGGCGGAACTTGCGCCAATTTGCCAAGAACGCGGTATCAAACTATTAGTAGATGCAGTCAGCAGCTTTGGTGCTGAGGAATTAAATTTTACCGATTGGGGAATCACTGCTTGCGCTGCAACAGCGAATAAATGTCTGCATGGTGTCCCAGGAACGTCTTTTGTCATCCTGCAACGGGATGCACTGCCATCAGTAGACACCATCCCCCGCACTTTATATTTAGATTTAGCAACCTATTGCCAGCAACAAGACCGAGGCGGCACACCTTTTACGCAATCAATACAGACATTTTATGCCCTAACAGAAGCTTTGCAAGAAATGGCAGAAGCTGGAGGTTGGCGTACCAGACACAAATATTACAACCAACTTGCCAGCTTAGTCAGAGACGGGTTAGCCTCAATCGGAATTACACCCCTACTTCCTGTTGGCAGTTCATCCGTTGTCTTGAATGCCTACTACTTGCCAGACGGTTTCAGCTATGAAGAATTTCACGACCAACTGAAATTACATGACTATATAATTTATTCTGGACAGGGAAATTTAGCCAAATCTATTTTTAGAGTCTCGACAATGGGAGCCATTACCCAAGCCGACATGGAACGCTTTGTTGGCGTTGTTAAAGAAATTATTCGGTAAACTGACTTGAAGCGTAAGTTTTACCCCTCCCTAACCCTCCCCTTGCAAAGGGGAGAGAACTGAATTTTTCTTGTTTCCCCCCAATGCATCGGGGGGATTAAGGGGGGTAATTCCACTTGTGGTACAACCAGAGAGGTTATACCAATTTGAAAAAAGAATGCGATAGATACATACGGACATACCTTTGTGATGTCTGGCTTTCTTAATTTTGAATTTTGAATTTTGAATTTTGAATTGGTATTATTTTCCCTTCTCCCCATTCCTTAAGACTGTGCGATCGCATTTACCAGTGGGAATCATAACAAACAGATTTACCACAGTAAATAACCAATGGCTTACCAAAATATTACAGGCTCTCTTTCCCCAGCAGATATCCAAGAAATTAAAGCAGCCTTTGCGACTATCCAAGCGAAAATGCCTTTTCTCGTAACCCTGAGTGTGGAAGAACGACGCAAGTTATTTAAGATGGGCGATAAAAGCCTAGCTTTTGTCAATACCAGCCTGACTGCGGCCCAGTCTAACCGAGATATTCTCCCAGCCAGCTTTGATGTCGATGAATTTGTGCGGGATTATCAATTAGCAATCACACTTACTGAGCTTTTGATTGGATTGCGACAACTGACAGAACAAGTAGATGATACTTTAATGGCAGTCGGCAGCGAAGCAATGGGCAGCAGTTTGACAGTTTATGATTACGTCAAGACTGCTGCAAAGAAAACTCCAGGGTTAAAAAGTCTTGCCGAACAGTTAGGCGATCGTTTTAAGGCTATTAAAAGTAAATCTGCTAAAACTGCTTCTAATTCATAAGCTGTAGTTCAACGCACAAGATAAGATCCCCGACTTTTCAAAAAAGTCGGGGATCTGGCGTTTAAACGCAATTTTAATCTTGTAGTCCAATATGTAAATGAATGAGTCTTTGATACTCGTCGGCGAGTCTTTTATACTTGTGGGCGAGTCTTTAATACTCGTGGATGAGTCTTTGATCCTCGTGGGCGAGTCTTTAATACTCGTGGACGAGTCTTTTATACTCGTGGACGAGTCTTTTATACTCGTGAATGAGTCTTTTATACTCGTGAATGAGTCTTTTATACTCGTGAATGAGTCTTTTATACTCGTGGACGAGTCTTTTATACTCGTGAATGCAGATTGCCTACTACTTGTTGATACCAAGTTGCATTCTCAATCAGGAATTACAGATTGCAAGGTTGTTATTATACTTATAACCGCGTGTAATTTGCCACCTTGCTCCAAACATGGTCACAACTCCCCGCCACCACAGCAAGCCTTCTCGCTTTATCCTTTATGCTTTAGCTTTTATCCTTTCTTTCCTTTTTTGTCTACCTTGGGTTAGCGCCAAAGAAACCCCCAAACCCAAACCCCAAGATTGGCAGATTAACGGTATAGTAGCAGCCCTTGACGACAGCTACGACAAAGTGAAGGGATATGCTTTGAACAAATTAGCTGCTTATGAGCTAAAAGACTTGAAAACCGTGGTTAAGAAACCGGAGGACATAGCACAGACAGTTGTCAAAATCCTCAAGGATGAAAAGGTTGACTCATATGTTCGTGGCAGGGCGGCAGAGGCATTGAGCAACTTCAAGCAGGCGGCGGCACAATACATCCCTGAAATCGCCAACATCCTCAAGGATGAAAAGGTTGACTCATATGTTCGTGGCAGGGCGGCAGAGGCATTGAGCAACTTCAAGCAGGCGGCGGCACAATACATCCCTGAAATCGCCAACATCCTCAAGGATGAAAAGGTTGACTCATCTGTTCGTGGCAGGGCGGCAGAGGCATTGAGCAACTTCAAGCAGGCGGCGGCACAATACATCCCTGAAATCGCCAACATCCTCAAAGATGAAAAGGTTGACTCATATGTTCGTGGCAGGGCGGCAGAGGCATTGAGCAACTTCAAGCAGGCGGCGGCACAATACATCCCGGAAATCGCCAACATCCTCAAGGATGAAAAGGTTGACTCATATGTTCGTGGCAGGGCGGCAGAGGCATTGAGCAACTTCAAGCAGGCGGCGGCACAATACATCCCGGAAATCGCCAACATCCTCAAGGATGAAAAGGTTGACTCAGGAGTTCGTCGCAGTGCGGCAGTGGCATTGGGCAACTTCGGGCAGGCGGCGGCACAATACATCCCGGAAATCCTCAAAATCCTCAAGGATGAAAAGGTTGACTTAAATGTTCGTGGCAGTGCGGCAGTGGCATTGAGCAACTTCGGGCAAGCGGCGGCTCAATACATCCCGGAAATCCTCAAATTCCTCAAGGATGAAAAGGTTGACTTAAATGTTCGTGGCAGTGCGGCAGAGGCATTGAGCAACTTCGGGCAAGCGGCGGCTCAATACATCCCGGAAATCCTCAAAATCCTCAAGGATAAAAAGGTTGACTCAAATGTTCGTCGCAGTGCGGCAGTGGCATTGAGCAACTTCGGGCAGGCGGCGGCTCAATACATCCCTGACATCACCAACATCCTCAAGGATGAAAAGGTTGACTCAGGAGTTCGTCGCAGTGCGGCAGTGGCATTGAGCAACTTCGGGCAGGCGGCGGCTCAATACATCCCGGAAATCCTCAAATTCCTCAAGGATGAAAAGGTTGCTTCAGATGTTCGTGGCAGTGCGGCAGTGGCATTAGCGAATATCAGAAAACTGGAGTTAAAGGAGGTTGTTGTAATTCTGAATAATGTTTATGAGCCTGGTAATTCAGAATACTTAAATTGGCGTTTTCTAACTTATTTCCTGGGCGGTGGCACTGAGGAAGTAAAAACTCTATTGAAATGGCTCGGCTCTCCTCAAGCAACTCCTGACAAACTCTCACACGATGAAGGCATCAAAATCCTCAACGTATTTCTGCAAACTTGGAATAACAGCCAAGGACTAGAACGCTTACGCAAGGACTTAGCCAAGCAAATTTCCGAAGTCGCCGCCAACAAAAATGTTTCTTGGAAATGGCAAGATATTAATTTACTGCAAAGCCATTACAGCAACCTTGAAAAAGCTAGTCCCACTGATGCGAATGCGGTGCAGTCAGTAATTAATCATCTGGAATATTGGCAGTGGTTTTTCAAAGCCAAAAACACCATCCTGATTCATGCTGCCTTTTGGCTTGCCCTCATCTTTGCCTACCCGAAATTTCCCCAAGTCCAAGCCATCTTCTTCTGGAACCCTTGGGTACGCCGAATCTTAGGCGTTGGCTACGTCGGCTTTCTCCTCACCTGGTTTCCCCCCTTCCGCCGCAAATTATTTGAACCCTTCAAACCTTCGCTCTTAGCTGATGCCGGGTTACATAACTTTCACGACCAGTCATACTTCCCAGAATCAAAAGTCAAAGTCCCCATTTCAGGAGACATCCTCCCCATAACCGCAGCCCTCCCCAGCATTCAAGGACAAATTATCTTAGAAGGAGATTCCGGCTTAGGCAAGTCGATGTTTCTCCGTCATCTCTTAAATAACTCCCAGCGCATCGTCGTTTATCTCCCCGCCCAGAAATGTCATAAAGGCGTAATTGAAGCCATCCAAGACAAGCTACACGGCCAAGCCCAAGATGCTGGCTTCCTGAAAAACCTGATTTACAGTGGCGCGATAGATATCTGCATCGACGGACTCAACGAAGTCACCGCCGAAACACGGGCTAAAATCTGCCAGTTTGTCGAAAGCTATTTCCGGGGCAACATTATAATGACTACCCAGCCCCTAGAGTGGACACCCCCCTCAACAGCCAAGATATATAAATTGCAGCCCCTTGAGCAACAACAAATTCAAGAGTTTTTGATATCCCGTCAGCTGCGACTACCCCAAGATGCCAAAATTCAAGGTGCTGATTACGCCAAAGCCTGCACCAATTATTTAACAGAAGTCTTCCAACAACAACAAGCCAAAGAAGAGTTAGATGCTATCCGCCGAATTCTATCCAATCCAATGGATCTAACAGTGGTAGCGCTGATGTTATCACAAGGCAAACACCCTAACTTGTTTCACCTGCAACAACAGCAATACAATTTAATGGCGGCAGAATACCTCAAAGAATGGAATCAAGAATTTCCCTTAAAGAAATTCTCCGCCGCCGTCTACGAAATGCGACTCGCAGACAAACAAGCTTTACCCGCCGATGAATTTCACCAAGTCGCCATGTCTTTGTCAGACGAGAAATACAAAATGGTAGTCAGCCGTCAGTGGCAAGATGAAAAAGGCGAAGCCCAGAAAGAATGGTATTTCCGCCACGATAAAATCATGGATTTCTTCTTAGTGCAAAACTTTCTCGGCGAAACTGATGCCGCCGAAGGACTATTAGTTGATAGAATGGGCGATCCCCGATTTCGTGGCGTTTATTTCTTGCTAGCAACCTTGCTTGAGATAGATGCAGCCAAAAAACTGCGAGAAGAATTGATTCAATACGCCGCCGATACTAAAGACAATACGGTGAGTAATACTTTCGTGCAGTTATTAAGGACTAGATAGTGCAATACGCTTGGCTTTGTGGAAATTTATCTGTTAAGGCAGGCTATTCTTGAGCAGGAAAGGCAAAGGCTACGGTGTATACACAAGTTTGAAATAGCATTACTTGGTTTTTCGCGTCAGTTTTACCCCCTGCTTTATAAGGCAATACGGTTCAGTTAACCCCAGAAACCTTAAACTATGTAGGTTGGGTTGAGGAACGAAACCCAACATTTGCGGGACTTTGTTGGGTTGCGCTTTGCTTAACCCAACCTACAATTTTTCTTAACTGAACTGTATTGCTTTATAAGGGGGGATTAAGGGGGGTAATTTGACTTGTGCGTACACCGTAGCTTTGTAGGAGAGAGAAATAGAACAGAGGTTTCAAATATCTTTAACAGGGCATCAAAGCATCAAACCTCCCTATTACTGCCATATCTTCTTCATCTAACTCCGCCGGAATTCCACTGCGAATCAATTCCGAAAAGTCTTCATTGGGAATCATCACAGTCAACGTGTACAAGCGAGTAGAACCAGTATTTTTAATCAAATGAGTACCAGTGGGAGGGACTAATAAACTATCTCCAGCTTTGATTGTGGCACTCTTGCCGTCACATATAGCGATCGCTTCTCCTTTGAGAACAAAAAACATTTCCACCGCCCACTGATGGCGATTTGGGGGTGTTTGCCCACCAACATCAAAAATTTCTATGCAGCAAGTCAAAGAAGTATTAGCATTTGTCGAATCGAAAATAATTGCTAATCGATTAGAGGCGTCGGGACTGATGCGATATACTTGGTAATCTTTGCTAGATTTGATCACCGGAATTACACAACGAGTAGCGTACATTTATTTATCCCCTCTGAAGTTATCGATGGGTATGAAAATTTCTAAAATCTGAGTACTGAATATTGAGTCATTAGTTGTATCTCTAAATCACAAACCCGCTAATTACTCCTAACTCCTAACTCCTAACTCCTCACTCCTCACTCTTTTGCAGCGCTGTTAAAATTTCTTGCGAGTCAGTGACAAAACCGAAGCATTGTTTGACATTGTACAACGTCGCCAGCCAACAATATTCAGGAGAAGTTGTGGCGGTGCAATCTTTAACCAATACGCAGTCATATCCTAAGAAGTTGGCATCACATAAGGTAGTCAGCACACATTGATCGGCATTAACACCAGCAAAAAATAATGTTGTCCTTCCCAAATTCCGCAAGATACTATCTAAAGGTGTATCCCAAAACCCACTCATGCGGTATTTATCCACACGAATATCTTCGGGAATCTGTTCTAACTCGTCTACTACTGCCGCAGCCCAACTACCTGCCATAAGTACTCTAGCACCATTGCTTGGTAGTGGATCGCCCAATCCCACACCTTCCCCTGTAGGATTATAGACATGGCGCGAACTAGCACTAATATTGAGCAAGTCGGGACGATTACCCCAATTTATCCAAATGACTGGAACGCCAACCTCACGCAGTTCTGGAAGTAAGTTGTTCAAAGGTTCAATAGGCTGGCGCGCTGGAGTTACGTCTACACCGATATGTGCTAACCAGCCATCAGGGTGACAGAAGTCGTTTTGCATATCAATGACGAGGATAGCAGTTTTTGCCAAGTCTAGGCGCAGGGTTTTAGTTTCTGTTGATAAGATAACGGTTTGTGGGGTCTTTTGAGGACGAGTGATATCTGCGATCGCATTATTCACTGTCCACGCATTTGGTGCAACTCCCAATGTCCGCAATGGTAAATTCATAAAATTCCAGTACCCAACACCATTTTCTATTTTGTAACTTGAAATTCAAGTCAAAATACAATTACTTAATCAAGGTTAAATATGGTGAACTACCTACACTTCCCTGACAAGTAAGTGTAGGCTTCCCAATTCATTGGAGATTGGTGGGAGTTAGCCCCTTATCACCCCCTTAATTCAAGATGAATCTCTCACCGCAGGTATGGCATCTGGGGAATCAACCCAATATCATCTCGACGCAAATCTTGCTGATAATTATAATGTTGCAGTTAATGTGTATTTGGTAACTCTTTTCTGGAACAGTATAGAGCGTGAAGTTGTAGTACTGGGGATGGATCGTCGTTCGCTCATTGGAAGGGCACTACTTGAGGATTCTCATCTCAGCATAGACTTCTGTGACGAATATCTTATAGTCCTGAGTAAAACCTAATTAAATCAAAGTTGACTACTTATGAATAAAATAAACCAGCAACCACCAGGAAGCGATTCTAGCAAAAAAGAAGATAAAAATCGTAAAAATTGGTGGATTGAAATTGTTTCAGTAGCAGCAGTATGTTATCTGATATTCAGCCTAGTTAGCCCAATATTTATCGAACAAGGAAAACAACCAAGAAAGATAGAAGCTCCCGATCTTATACTCATTGCCATTGTTTTGTTGTTCAACTCTGGTTTGCTCAATCGACTAGAGGATTTTGGCATTTCTAAAGATGGTGGGTTTACAGCTAAGTTCAAGGAATTAAAACAAGAGGTTAATGAACAGAAAAAACAAATTGATGAACTTCAAGCACAACAGCTAGAACAACTAGGAAAACAGCAGAAAAATTTAGAACAAACACAAGCTTTTATGTTTGGTTTTTTGCTTGCCCAGAAGGATTATGAGAAAATCGATCAGCTTTATAAGCATTCTAAAGCAAAAACGAGTTATGACTTTTATGTATCAAACAATGTAGGTGATGAGTTAAGGCGGTTACGAGATTTTAAATTAATTAAAACGAACTCTGGTTATATCAGTGATGTGGTTAAAGCAAGTAATTATGGTAAAAACTCAATCGATTTAACTAAATATTTTCATGTTACAGATTTGGGCGAACAGTTTTTGTTAACCCGTGAAGCGCTACAGTCTAACAGCCAGCAAGAAATTAAAAATGCTCAGGAAACTCCAAAATAGACTTCTTGCAAAAGTCGGGGTAAAGGGGAAGGGGAAAAGGGTAAAAGAGTAAAGAAATTCAAAACCTTTTCCCTCTTCCCTCTCTTGCAAAAATATATTTTTGCAAGAGGTCTAATATTTCTATCACCAGTTATCTTGGTCGTTATGTTGTTGTTGGCTACCCACGCCAAGAGGGGTAATTTTAAATCGGAATTTGAATCACAAATTCTGTACCCTCTCCCTGTACGGAATTAACCTCCAGAGTACCGCCATGTTTTTCTACAATTATTTGTCGGGCGATCGCTAATCCTAATCCTGTACCTTTACCGACAGATTTAGTTGTAAATAAATGGTCAAAAATCTTTTGTTTGACTTCATCAGACATTCCCATCCCATTATCTTGAATGTAAATTAAAACTCGCTCTTTGTCTTCACTCAAACAAGTTTTAATCTCAATTTTATTATTAATTTCGTGAAAATCATGTCCAATATTGGACTCCTCCAAAGCATCAATGGCATTTGCCAATAAATTCATAAATACTTGATTAAGTTGTCCAGGAAAACATTTGACTAAAGATATATCACCGTATTTTTTCACTACTTTAATATCTGGATGTAGTTCCGATGCTTTTAAGCGATGTTTCAGAATTAAAATTGCACTGTCGATCCCATCGTGAATATTAAAAGCAACTTTGTTTTCTGTATCTGCTCTAGAAAAGGTTCGCAAACTATTGCTAATACTCCGAATTCTATCGATACCTAATTTCATCGAAGAAATCATTTTTGGCAAATCTTCTCGAATATATTCTAGGTCAATTTCGGCAATTTTTTCTTCAATTTCTACACCCGGATTTGGAAACTTTTCTTGATAAAGCTCGATGAGGTTAAACAAATCTTCAACCAAATCAACAGCAGGTTGAATATTACCTGCAATAAAGCCTACAGGATTGTTGATTTCGTGGGCTACACCTGCAACTAAATTACCTAATGCTGACATTTTCTCACTTTGCACCAGTTGTAGTTGCATTTGTTTTAAATCTGTAAGTGAGTGTTCTAATTGTTGAGCATTCTCTTGCGATCGCTGATAAAAAGAAGCATTTTCTAAAGATATGGCAGCTTGCGAACACAATAGGTTGATTACTTGGAGTCTATCATGGGTAAATACTCCAGCAATGAGATTATTTTCTAAGTAAAGGATGCCAATTAACTTCCCTTGATGGAGAATGGGGGTACACAGTAAACTCTTGGGTTGTTGTCTGATAATGTAGGAGTCAGAGGTGAAGGAATTGTTCGCAGTTGCATCATCAATTACCAATGTTTCTAAGGTGCGTTTGACATAGTTAATTGCAGTTAGAGGGATATCTTCGCTAAACTCAATAGGAACAGATTGCAAAATAATTGGCACTTTCTGGAATGTTGCGTAGGCGTAGCCCGTCGTAGACATCGCTTCGATCGCCCAAATATTATCTTTCAGTAAAATTAAAGCAGATTTTTTTGCTCCAGTATTCTCCATTACCACTTGCATTAATGTAGAGAGCAACTTCTCTAAATGAATTTCGCTAGATAGTGCTTGAGAGGCTTTGAGAACACTTGCTAAATCTAAAGCTTCGGAAATGCTGGCACTGCTAGATGAAATTGTCGTATCAGCAGCCAAAGTAGACAGGGACATGTTATAAAAACTGGATGCTGGTTCCGTAGGATTGAAACGAATTTTTTCCCATTGGAGAATCTGGGCGAGTAATTGAGGATAACGTTTTTCTAAATCATAGACTTTGGCTTTAGCGCCCCAACGAACATAGCAGTAGTAAGCATTTGTCAAATAGGTTTGGGCAATTTGCTCTTTACCCCATGTTAAATAAAATTCGGCAGCGAGTTCGTTAGCTAGAGCTTCTTCTTGGATATATTCATTTTCTTTGGCTCCTTGAATGGCGCGATCGTACATTTCCATTGCTTGAATATATTCGCCGAGAATACGATAGCGTTCAGCCTCCACTAAATGAAACTTATGTAAATGATTCATCGGCGCATGATGCGCCCAGTTCTGCATTTTTTCCTGATTAGCTGTAACCCTTTTAAGGATGAATGCTTGCTTATCTTCAGAAGCATCAGAATATACGGCTAATTGGCTCAGAGAATCATAGAAATGAAATATAGCAAAAATAATACTTCCAAGAAGACTTTCTAAATAATTCTGTACTAAATCAGCATTTTCAATAGCCTGAGTATACTCAGCAAATAAATAACAGAGAAGCAATTTATTAAAATACAACGAACAAATCATAGTTTGATCGTTGCTTTGGAGATGAAGCGGCAACATGGTTTCTTCATTGTAAGCATCACCGATTAAGCGGCAAGGGTTTTGATTTTTTGAAAGTAAGTTAAGCACTACTTGCCGATAGAGTTCATTTTTATGTAAAGATGGTTCTTGACGAATTTGTGCGAGTCCTTGACTATAATTTCCTATTTCCTGTGCTAGAGAAGATAATTCTTTACCAGCAAAATATGAACTCAAGGAATAATTACATACACAGTAACCTGCAAATTCTAAATCTCCTATTTCTACTCCGCTATAATAAGCTGATTGTATAGGAAGTAAAAGTTCATTAAGATGCTTCTTCCAATGATTCAAACAGCCATAAACAATCATATATGTTTTAGCAATGAATTCTTTAGCATTTAATTTATCTAATAGTTTTAGACTGAGTTGACCGAATTGATAACCTGAATCAATATCTCCTACAATCCCGACAAGAATCAGCCCATAAGATGAATATCCATAAAGCGAATTAGCAGTATTTCCATAATTTAGGGATAAATTAACCTGTTCAAATAATATTAAAGGATAGAGTTCTGGGATAACTAGATAAGCAGCAGCAGCAATATTTGTCAAAATATTCATGGCTGCTAACTTATCTGGCTCAGTCATTAATTTTAACTCTAGTAAGCTTTCAATAGTTTTTCCCTCTAAAGCTAATTGTGTCTCCTGTAGTCCACGGTTAATATCTTCTGCTGTTGGCTGTTCTGGCAGTTCTATTCCCAATATTTTGAGAATATGGAGTCCCGTTTTTATAGCTTCCCACATTCTGTTTTGTGCTACCTGAGATAAGATTCTGACTTCGTAGGCTTTGACTCGATCGATCGGTGTTTTGCCATGTTGTAATATTACTTGTATAGATTGTTCTGTCTGTTCAAAATCACCGTTAAGATGGGCGACTTCGGCAGAGGTTGAGTACAGTGTTAAAGCCAACTCATACTGATGTTGCCAACAATCTTCTGTGAGTAACTTAATTCCAAAATTTGTGTATTCTACAGCAGCTTCATAAGCAGTCGAAATTTTGGCTTTATGACTTGCAGTTAGGTTTAATTTTGCCAGTTCTTCTCGTTCCTCTGGTTGAGTAATTAATTCAACTCCTAAGTTTAACTGATTGACTAATTTAAACAAATGTTCTTCGCGTTCTTCAAGCGAGATATTCCTCAACATTAATCGCCCAATTTTGAGGTGTACTGTCTGCTTTTGATTTTCAGGAATTAGAGAATAAGCAGCTTGTTGAACGCGGTCGTGCAAAAACTTGTAGGAGCAGGAAGTAGAATCGAGCATTGAAGAATCAGAAGTAATTATAGATTCTTCTGATTCCTGTTGATAAAACTTGTAAACTTCAGTTGTGGGTATGACCAAACCTTCTTGCAAAGCTTTCCATAAGTCTGCTGCTGTCTCTGCTAAAGATTTTTCATAGACAATTGCGAGAGTTGCTAGGTCAAACTGATTATCAATAGAAGCTGCAAGCTGCAAAACTTTTTGAGTTGCTTCTGGTAACTTCTGTAACTGAAGCACCATAAACTCTACCACATCCTCAGTAAATGCTAATCCTCTAACCCGAGCAAGATCGCATTGCCAATGACCGATATCAAAGTTATAGTTAATTAACTTCTCTTCGTGCAGAAACTTGAGAAACTGATTGGTAAATAAGGGGTTGCCTTGGGTTTTTTGATATACTAAGTCTGTGAGAGGTAGAGCAACCTCTAAGTTAGATTTTAGAGTATCAGTAATTATATGATTTAAATCTGTATGATTGAGAGAGGCTAAAGTAATAGTATGAATATTCGCACCATTTTTATGAATTTCTCCTAAGGTTAACATCAAGGGATGTGCTGGATATACTTCATTGTCTCGATAAGCACCAATAACTAACATATAGCGAATTTCGGTTTCACTAATTAGTAATTGCATAAACTTTAGAGATGCTGAATCTGCCCATTGTAAATCATCCAAAAATATTACTAATGGATGTTCTTTGGTTGTGAAAACCTGGAGAAATTTTTTAAACAGTAAATTGAAGCGATTTTGTCCAGCATTACCTGAAAGTTCGGGTACTGGTGCTTGTTGTCCAATAATTTTTTCTAGTTCGGGAATAACTTCGATAATTACTTGAGCATTCTCACCCAAAGCTGTCAAAATTTTAGCTTTCCATTGTTCGAGTTGGGCATCGGTTTCACTCAGTAATTGCCCCATCAAATCTCGAAATGCTTGGACGAAAGCTTTTAAAGGAATATTGCGTTGAAATTGATCGTATTTTCCTTTGATAAAATAACCCCGTTGTCGCACAATTGGTTTATGGACTTCGTTAACAACGGCAGTTTTCCCAATACCAGAGAAACCTGCTACTAAAATCATTTCAGTGTTTCCCTGTGCGACTCTATCAAATGCTGCGAGTAAGCTTTCTACTTCTGTTTGCCGTCCATAGAGTTTTTCTGGGATGATGAAGCGATCGCAAATATCTCGCACTCCTAACTCAAAGACATCAATCCTGCCAGTTTCTCGCCACTGACGCCAGCAAATTTCTAAGTCATACTTCAACCCTAATGTACTTTGATAGCGGTCTTCGGCATTTTTCGCCATCAGTTTGCCGATAATCTCCGACAGAATTGGGGGAATCTCAGGATTCAGGCTATGCACCTGTGGAGGAAGCTTTGCCAAATGACAATACACCAACTCCATTGGTTCATCAGATTTGAAAGGTAACTGTCCGGTGAGGAGTTCAAAAAAAGTGACACCCAAGGAATAAAAGTCGCTGCGGTAGTCAATTCCCCGGTTCATTCGTCCGGTTTGTTCGGGAGAGATGTATGCTAACGTCCCTTCTAGAATATTTGGATTAGTGAGGGTTTGCGTTTCTCTAGAAAGTAAGGAGGCAATACTAAAATCGATCAGCCTTATATCTTTGGTAGTAGGGTTAATCAAAATGTTGGCGGGTTTGATGTCTTTGTGAATCACTCGGTTGTGATAAAGTCCATCAAGAATGGAGACAATTTGCAAAGCAATGTGAAAAAATGTCTGCAATCCATCAGCAGTTCTCCCCATTCCCCCATCTCCCCACCTCGCCATCTCTTCTTGGAGAGAAATCTCGCCCAAATCTTCCATAACTAAGGCATAGCTGTTTTGATAGTTCTCCAAACTATAGGTTTTGATAATCCCATCAATATCTAGGTTTTTGGCAATGGTGTACTGATTGCGGAACCGCACGAGTTCATAAAATGTGGGATACTCACGCCGCAACAGTTTAATCACTACTGGTTTTTTATCTGATTCTCTAATGCCGCGATGCACTAGGGTTTTAGATCCCGAATAAATTAGTTCATTTATTTGATAACCGGTTAGTGCCACCATAGTTTTCTTTTCCTAGAAGATTAATTTTTCCTGATTACATTGGTTGTTCCTATTAATACAAATGTGCTTAAGGTTTGGGAAGACTGTTTTGTAAAAAGATATGAATATGCGTAGGCGTAGCCCGTCGTAGACATCGCTAAATTCTTATTTACAGCAGCAAAACTTTAGTAATTGACTACAAAACCCCAAAAGAAGGCAGATTTTGTGTATGCTCTGTGACTAAGAGCCTTAACAACACCTTTTCAGGAGTAATCATGGAACGCGCCATCTCTGCGTTGGGAATTTTAGTTTTTATCGCTATATCCTACGCCTTCTCTGTTAATCGTCGGGCGGTGCGTTGGCGAATAGTGGCCTGGGGTTTGGGATTAGAATTTGTGTTTGCGCTAGTGATTCTTAAAACTCCTTGGGGTTTAAATGTATTTAAATCTCTGGGAGATATTGTCGGTCAATTTTTAGCATTTTCTGATGTTGGTGCAAAATTTGTCTTTGGAGAAAATTTTAAGGATCATTTCTTTGCTTTCCAAGTGCTGCCGACAATTATCTTTTTCTCTTCTTTTATTAGCGTCTTGTATTACTACGGCATTTTACAGCGAGTCGTAAATGTGGTGGCGTGGGTAATGATGAAGACGATGAAAACATCGGGTTCTGAATCTTTATCTTGTGCAGGTAACATCTTTTTGGGGCCAACAGAGGCGGCGCTGATGGTTAAACCTTACATAGCGAAGATGACGCAATCAGAACTCCATGCCGTGATGACGGGTGGTTTTGCCACAATTGCGGCTGGAGTATTAGGGGCGTATCTTTCCTTTGGCATCCCAGCAGAACACTTGATTGCTGCTTTCTTTATGACTGCTCCCACTTCGTTGGTGGTATCAAAATTACTTTACCCTGAAACAGAAGTATCAGAGACGGTTGGTAAAGCAAAAGCATATATAGAAACCAATTATGTAAATGTAATTGATGCTGCTACCACCGGAGCAATTGACGGCGTGAAGCTAGCAGTTAATGTTGGGGTGATGATTATCGCCTTTTTAGGATTATTGGCTGCCTTGAATGCCCTACTGGGATGGTTAGGGGGATTTGTCGGTTTACAGCAACTTTCATTACAGCTGATTTTATCTTATTTTATGGCTCCCGTAGCTTGGCTGATGGGCATACCTTGGGCGGATTGTCGGCAAGTTGGGGCTTTATTGGGTACAAAAACAATTTTGAATGAGTTTATTGCTTTTTTGGATTTGAAGGCATTAATTGAAAGTGGAAAAATCTCTCAACGAGCAGTAATTATTACAACTTACGCATTATGTAATTTTGCAAATATCGGTTCAATTGGCATTACCATTGGCGGCATTGCGGGGATAGCACCCAATCGCCAGCATGACTTAGCTCGTATGGGTGTCAGGTCAATGATTGGCGGATTGTTAGCGGGTTTTATCACTGCTTGCATTGCTGGGGTGTTGATTTGAAGAAGAATTTTCTAAATATTCTAAATATAGTTAGAGAGACGCGATACATATAGTTAGAGAGACGCGATACATATAGTTAGAGAGACGCGATAAATCTAGTTAGAGAGACGCGATAAATCGCCGTCTCTACAAGGAATTTATTCGTCAATTATTTACTGACAGACTACTAATCATCTGTAGAGTATAACTGTTGGGCGTAAAAACGGGCATACCGTCCTTCCTGAGACAGGAGAGAGGTGTGAGTACCAGCTTCAACCACCTGTCCTTGTTCGATTACGAGAATGCAGTCAGCCCGACGAACGCTGCTCAAGCGATGGGCGATAATAAACACGGTACGATTTTGCATGACTCGCTCTAGTGCTTCTTGAACTAGCGCTTCTGATTCAGAATCTAGGGCAGAGGTGGCCTCATCCAGGATGAGAATTCGAGGATCGTTGGCAACTGCTCTGGCGATCGCTAATCTTTGCCGTTGTCCTCCTGATAGGTTAACTCCACGCTCTCCTAACCAGGTATGATAACCCTGAGAAAACTGGGTGATAAAGGAGTGAGCGTTGGCAATCTTGGCTGCTGACTGAATCGCTGCTAAATCTAATTCTTCTTGACCGTAACCGATATTTTCTGCGATCGTCCCTGAAAAAAGGGTAATATCTTGGGGAACAATGCCAATTTGATGGCGCAAACTGGTGAGTGTGACATCACGGATATCAATATTATCAACCAGAATTTGACCTGCTTGAGGGTCATAAAAGCGAAGTAAAAGGTTAATTAAGGTCGATTTGCCTGCTCCAGAAGAACCAACTAAGGCAATGACATCACCAGGAGAAGCATTCAGGCAAAGATCCTTAAGAACTGGCTGGTCGGGATTGTAGGCGAAATCGACATGACGATACTCAACTTTGCCCATAACTCGTGGCATTTCCTGAGCATTCGGTTTTTCGCTGATACTAGGTTCCTTCGCCATCAGTTCAAAGATCCGTTCAACAGAAGCTTCAGTCTGTTTGTACTCGTTGTAATTGCTAATCAACAAGTCGATTGGCTGAATTAGTAAAGCCACAGCAGCTAAGAAACTGATAAACCCTTGAGCAGTTAGCTGATTCTGAGAAATCTGCCATCCTCCCAATAAAAACAGCAGCATAATACTAACTGCTTCCAAAAAACCGACAACGGGAAACTGAATCGATTTGAGTTGTAGAGCGCGATACTTAGCTTGGCGATTGATTTCTGCTTCTTTATTGAATCGCTTCACTTCATATTCTTGGGCTGCAAAAGCTTGAACGACGCGAATCCCGCTAAATACCTCAGTTAGCATCGCCGACAAATTGGAAACCTGATTTTGGCTCTGGCGAGATAGCACGAGTAATCGCTGACCGAATTGCCCGATCAACCAAGCCATTAAAGGAGCCAAAATCAAACCCGCAAGAGTGAGCGGCCAATTCAGGTAGAGCATATAAATGGGAATCGCAATTAACTGCAACAAGTTGGAAAGAAACTGATGGGATAACTTGTCCACAATTTCGCCGACGCGATCGATATCTTCAGTTAGGCGATAAGTTAAGTCTCCCGTTTGTGTGGTTTCAAAGTAATCTAATCCAAGTTTGTGCAGGTGAGCATAAACCCGCTTACGCAAGTTTAAAACCATGTTCAGGGCAGCAGCAATCATAAAGACATTCTGCCCGTATTGACAAAGCCCTCGAATCAAAAATACCAAAGTGGCTAGTCCGAGCCAGTAAGCAATCTGGTTAACATTTCCCTGGCCAAGATAAAAAGCGACCTGACCTGCTAAATAGGGCACTGCTAGGGTGAATAACACAAATCCTAGAATACAAGCCAATCCCCGAATTAACAGCGGCCATTGGGGCCAGAGATAAGGCAACAGTTGCCAGTAACTAGAGCGGACTTTCATAGGTAAGTAAGAATTCAGGAGTTAGGAGTTAGGAGTACAGACGCGATTAATCGCGTCTGTACAGGAGTCAGAATTGAGGTGCATTACGGCGTTAGCCTATCACATCATGTTACCGAACCGTGTGGACTCCTGAATTCTGACGCAATTTCTACTCAGTTTCTCCTAGAGAGTTTAGTAGAAAGCGGGCAATTCTCTCAGATGCGCCGGGTGGGCCAAATCGCTCAGGGCCATTTTCTTTGCACTTAGCGAGGTAGTCTGAATCTTGTAAAGTTTCAACTACTCGTTTCGCTGCTTGCTTGAGAATCTCAGGGGTTGCTGGCTTCGTGCCGATGGTTTGGGCAGAAATGCCCAACAGCCGCGTTTGCGCTTCTGCAAATTGATAGGTAAATTGAGGGCCTTCTCCGGGAATCTGGATAATCGGTTTGCCGATCGCTACTGCTAAATCCACTGCCAACCCTGCCATCCCTATAACCAGAGTAGAGTAATATACGATATCACTGAAGGCATCTGAGTAACATCTCACTTCTACAAGGGGTGATTCCTCAGCAGAACTTCCTGGAGGAGAATAGGTGAGGATGCCTTGATTCAGTTGCCAACCTTGACTTTGAGCAATCTCGCCTAATTGTTCCATCAAATTTGGTACTAAGGCGGCGCGAAACTGCAATCCTGAAGGCATCACCTTGGCAATTTCGATCGCCAGTTGCAACTGCAAACAGAAATTTCGCGCGGCTTCCGGCATCCGCGATCCTGGTAAAAGTGCGATCGCCGGAACGTCTGGTTTCAGGTACAAGTCTTTGCCAGTGGGAACAAGGCGATCTAAAGCCGGAATCCCACCAAACTGAGCCTTAGCTATACCTTGCCGTTGGAGATCGAAAGCCGTATAGGAATCTCTGGTGAAAACTGTCAGACATCGAGAAGAATTAAGGTCGTGCCACAGCAGTGGATTGATACGCAATCGCCCTTCATAGAGGGCAGAAAGACAAGAGATAAACGAAACGAAGGGACGCTTTGTTAAGTAAGCAAATGTCTGGGAGATAAAATCTCCAGTAGACATAATTAAATCGCAGTTGGGAGCATACTGCAACACCACTTGTAATTGTTGCCACGTTAACCCAATCAATCCCGATTGAAAATCTTTGAGCAAATACAGGCGCTTCATGTAAAAGAATCCGCCAGAGGGCATTATTTGTGTGGGCCCAATAATAGGAATGTCCAAGCTGCGGTAAGCTTTTCCTTCCCCCACAATCGGCATTGCCGCCATCTTAATAGAAGGATTTAATTGGCGCAGGGTCTGAATAACATGAGAGGTGTGGTTGTCCTCTCCGTGGCCGTTACTGATAAACAAGATTTGCTTAGAAGACATCTTGGAGTTTGGATAGGTCTAAAATGCTTATTCGGTGAGATTTTTAACCTACATTGGGTAAGTAGGCAAAGAAATTGATAGTATTTTTACTGTTGAGAGTTTGTAATTTTATAGACAAATCTACAAAGTTACTTTTTCAGGTGTAAACCGGAATGGAACTACTGCTAATCCCTTTTTCCGCAGACGCCAATCTCTCAGAGAATACAGTATTAGGAGTGCAAGCGCTATGGGTACATCGATCTGAGTTCATAAATTGAATGAGCTATTTTAAGTATCGATCGCTAGAGAATAAAGCAGAGGGGAAAGATTTATTCAAGGTCTATCCCCTTGTCTCCTTATCATCTTCAATGACGACAAAGTTATAAAAAAGTTGTATTGCATTGGAAATTTTAATTTTATCTATCCTACGCCTTTTCAGTTAATCGGAGTGCGGTGCGTTGGCAATCCCAATATGTAGTTAGTAATTATTACGACGTACGCATTATATAATTTTGCAAATATAGGTTAAATTGACATTACCATTGGCGGCATTACGGCAAGAAGATTTAATTGTCACTATGACTTAAATCCTATGGGTGTAAAGTCAATTATTGGCGGATTATTAGCGGTTTTTATCACCGCTTATCTTCCTGAAATGTGGATTTGAAGATCAATTTTTTAACTCAGATGATAGACATTTATAAAGTAAATATTCCCGATTTAAGAATTCTATTTATTAAAATTCAAATTTTTTGTAGATATTCAGGTGGTACACTATCGACTAACCAAACACCATTAGCAGAACAATAGAAGATGTAACCTGCCTGATGCATTGCCGCAGTATTTACAGCAAAAACCACTGGTTTTCCATGCCTTGCACCAACGGTTTGTGCTGTTTCTATATCCTTTGATAAATGGACATGATGCCGCGACATTTTGCAAAGTCCTGTTTGCAGAATTGACTCTACAGATTTGTGTCCTGTGCCGTGATAAAGCTCATCTGGGGGAATAACAGCTTCTAATTGTAAATCGACTTTTACACTATGTCCTTGGTTGGCACGAATCAGATTACCTGTAGAATCAAAAGAAAAGCGTTGCTTCTCGTTGAATTCAACTACCATGTGTAATTCCTGGCGGGTAATCGGAAACTTATTTTTAGCACAAGCAGTAAGTAAGTCATCAACAGCAACCCAACCACCAGGAGCAAGTTTAATCCCAATGGCATCCGGTGTATGTCGCAGATATTTGCTGAGATATTTGCTGATTTTAACGAGGCGAGAATCACTCATTTAATTAAGTAGTCATTGGTATTGGTCATTAGTCATTGGTCATTAGTCATTTCATTCTCATGTTGCAGTTTGATTGTGGTTAATATATTTATACTACAATTATCGTTGCCTGTAGTACATAATTTTTGTCGATGGTTTTATTTGGTGTAAATTGACAGAATTTGTCTTCCGATCATAGCTAATGCTACTCCAACGATCGCAATGAGTGTTACCTTGCCGCCAGGAACGAGTAGTTGATTTGTGCTATCTGAGTTTTCACGTTGCTTCCAACTCATTAACGCCGGAATAATTCCACCGAGAACTGAAATACTAAATGTTCCAGTGTAATCTAGGGCAGTAAAAAAGATGCTGGGGTTAAGCGTTCCGAGAGTCATCGGCGGGAAAAGAACCAGGGAATAGAGGGGTAAGCGGCTAGAAAGTTGCCACTGTGCAGGTAGGAAAATATCTTTGAACAAATCCAGCAACCCGTACACAAATCCAATAAATGAAGTGACGATCGCAAACTCTGAAAAAATGGATACTAGCACTCCTAACCATTGCCCAGCGCCACCTGCTCGAAGAATTTGCAGTGGGTCAAAAACAGTTCTACCATCAGATGTGTTATGTAGCATATCAGGACTGACGCTTCCTAAAATTACGGCATTCCACGCCAAGAACATAATTAGAGGAATTACAGAACCAATAAAGATGGACTGACGAATTTTGCAGGCATCTCCTTCGAGTTGCGTTACAACTAGCGGCACAACGTTTTGGAAAAACAACGCCACAGACATTACTGAAATGGCACTACCAAGGGCACTCCAGTTCTGAAATAATAGCTGGGTACTCTGAATATGCCTTCCTCCCAGAAATAATAGTCCTAAGAAGGAAACAATGACAATTGCGACAAAGGCGCTGTTTAATTTCTCAATAAACTTTTCTCGCCCAAGATACATAATGCCACCAAATAAGAGCGTGAAAGCCATTGTGCCTATCCATGTCGGCAATATCTGCATACCCCAGATTTTTGCTGCCGCCGCTCCTAAAATTTCTCCTCCTTGGGTGATGTATGCCACCAAGAGAGCATAGTGCATAAATAAATACGCGCCGCCAGCAATTCGCGCTCCCACCTTACCAAGAATCTTCTCAACAATTCCCAAAAAACCTATACTTGAAAGCCCTTCTGTTCGCATCGTGTTTAAGGTAACTTCTGCAACCAATAACCCCGAAACTAGAGCGTAGAGCCAAACTGCAATGAGTCCAGATGTGGATGGTACAATCCCAGATGGTAAGGTAACGGCTGGTAGAGCCAGAATCCCAGCCCCAACGGTGGTTCCTGCAATCAATGCAGTACTCCCCAATACACTACCTGGTTGATGATTGAGTTGGTTTCCATCAAATTCGAGATGAGAAAACAACCGAGTGACGGTCTCTGAATTTTTGAGAACGGTCTTTATGGGAACCATACTGAATATCCGTACTTAAACGAAACAATGTTAACATATGTAAATATTATTCGTAAAAGCCCTAATTTTATTGGTTTTTTAGGCAGATTTTTTTGCTAAATAAGCGATCGCCACTTCATTATCAACACAATTTTTGGATTATAAATGTCATTTGTAGCACTTTGTTAATGAAATAGACCACGCAGGAAAAAACATTTTCCCTGTATACAGATGTATTTTAAATAAACGAAAGTATGTCGATTGTTTCTTTGTTCTATTTCAAATTGCTGATATGTTATCCAAGAGCCAAATAAAGGAATAGCTATTGAAGCTAATAACAGTTCTTTGTTGCCTTGAAAAAATTTTATGAACCTCTGTATAAAAGATTTTACCCATTGAGTTTGTGATTTCAAATTAGGGTCTATTCCATCACTTAGTTCCAGTTTGCGACTTTCACCTACTTACACCAGGCTACTTTAGCAAGTTAATTTCAACTTAAGGTTATTGTCAAAAACAAGAGCGATCGCCCACATCAAACCTATCATCAGCAATGCGATCGCTCATTGGACACAGTTGCTCAGAGTGCGTAGGCGTAGCCCTTCTCCTATCGGAGACGCTCTTGCTAGCTTGCTTCCACGAAGTGGTACGGCTGCGCTCAGGAACCACCCGTCGTAGACATCGCTTATTTGACGTAGTTAGTCGCCAGAAGTGCGTAGAAGCAAAGCTGCTTGTCCTCAAATATCGCCCTATATTGAGGATATTTATCTCTACCGATCGCTTTTAAGTCTTTTGATTAGAACGTTTATGATAGCGTATATGCTATCATATTTACATGGCGATTAAAATTGTAGTTGATACCAGCGTTTTTATTAGTGCGCTGATTAGCTCTAAAGGTTCTAGTAGAGAACTAATCCGACGCTGTTTAAAAGGAGAATATCAGCCTTTGATGGGAAATGCTTTGTTTTTGGAGTATGAGTCAGTCATTCATCGCTCAGAAATTATCGCCAAATGCCCTTTAACTACTGAAGAAATTTTTGCTTTACTTGCATCATTCATCAGCGTAAGTCAATGGGTTTATATCTATTATTTATGGCGACCTAATTTAAAAGACGAAGCTGACAATCACTTAATTGAATTAGCGGTTGCTGGAAATGCTCAAATGATTGCTACTCACAATACCAAAGATTTTCAAAATGCTGAATTGTTATTTCCTAACTTATCAATATTAAAACCTGAAGAACTTATTAGGAGTTAAACAAAAATGGCAACTTTAACTATTCGTTTACCAGACGATAAGCATAATAGATTGAAAGAACTTGCTCAAGCCAAAGGCATTAGTGTCAATAAATTGATTGAAGAACTTTCTACCATAGCTCTAGCAGAATTTGATGCCCATACAAGATTTAAAGCAATGGCTGCGACTGGCAACCCAGAAGAAGGCTTAAGAATACTGGCTAAACTTGACGCTCTGACAGAATAGAGCTTGTAGGGCGATTATGCAAACACTAACCGAAGGCGAGCCAACATCAACCGCATCATCAAAGGTGCGTAGGCGCAGCCTGCACTTCAACTTTGCTCACCAGTGGCTCAGTGACCGCCTTAAACATCGCAGTTTGTCACTTGGGAATTTAACTTTTCAATCCAATCCCACAAAAAACAATTTACCAACTTGCGCCAAATCTACATTTCCACCGCTAATGATGACACCAACTCTCGTCTCTGGTGCTTTCACTACACCTTCGAGTAAAGCGGCGGCGGCGAGTACTCCGGTGGGTTCAACGACAATTTTCAGACGTTCCCATAAGAAAAACATGGTGCGAAGAATCGCTTCTTCCGATACCGTCACCATATCATCGACGTAATGCAGCACCAAGGGGAAAGTAATTTGACCAAGGCTAGGAGTCCGCGCACCATCGGCGATGGTATCAGGATTTTTGACTGTTTGTAAGGTTTTGGTGTGAAAAGAGCGGGTAGCATCATCGGCAAGGGCTGGTTCTACCCCGATGACTTTACAATTGGGTAAAAGTGTTTTGGCTGCGATCGCACATCCTGAAAGCAATCCACCACCGCCACAACAAACTAATAGTAAGTCCAATTCACCAACTTCTTGGATCAGTTCTAAAGCAGTTGTCCCCTGTCCAGCAACGACATGGGGATGATCGTAAGGGGGAATGAGTGTCAAAGAGCGATCGCTTGCTAAATTTTGAGCTAATTCTTCTCGGTTTGTTTCTTGGCGATTGTACAAAATTATCTCTGCACCATAACCACGAGTAGCAGTTTGTTTGACAACAGGTGCATCATCAGGCATGACAATAGTGGTGGGAATATTGAGTAATTGCCCAGCTAAAGCGATCGCTTGGGCATGATTTCCCGATGAATAGGTGATAACGCCTGTTTGTTTTTGTGCTACCGATAGTTGGGCTAAGGCATTGTACGCACCTCTAAATTTAAATGCCCCTGTGCGTTGAAAGTTTTCGCACTTAAAGAATACTTGACTCTTGGTGCGATCGTTAACGATTCTAGATGTTATTACAGGTGTGCGGTGGGCAATCCCTAAAATTCGCTTTTGTGCTGCTTGCACGTCAGTTATAGTAACGGAATTAGGTTGTGGCATTGATGAGGTTATTAGAGGTTGTTTGAAAAGTCCTATAAACCCCACTTCCATTCCTCTCCCCGTTGGCGTCAGCCTGCCGTTAGGCAAGCGGAGAGAGGCTTTGAAACCCCCATTCCCTTGTAGGGAAGGGGGGCTAGGGAGGTTAGGTTTCTGAGACTTAGATGTTACCAAAAATACTTTTCAAATATCCTATTAAATCTTCTTGCTCTTGTTTATATAGATACAGTTTTTTATATTTGCGTTTAATATCCTTGATTGAAGCATACTTTTTTCAGGTGGATAGCATCATTTATTGCCTGCATAGAAATAGCTACAGCAAATATTATATATTGCTGTAGCTAAATTTATAAAACTTAAATTAATTCATTCACATTCGCCATTTTTCTAGCATGAATAAAACATCTGAAAGTCGGCAAAAAAGAACTGCTTTGATTACAGGAGCGGCTAGTGGGATAGGCTATCAATTAACTCAGATTTTTGCTCGTCATAGTTATAATCTTGTGTTAGTAGATAAAAATGAACAAAAACTTACTAAAATTATAGATGAATTTACCGAAAAATTTGGTATTTTTGTCAAAATTTTTGTAAAGGATTTATCTATTCCCACATCTCCAGAAGAAATTTTCACAGAACTACAGCAAGCATCTATCAAGATTGATGTGCTAGTTAACAATGCTGGCTTTGGTACTTATGGAGCATTTAACGAAACAGACCTCAGCATTGAACTGAAAATGCTACAGGTAAATATGGTCAGCCTGACTCATTTAACTAAATTGTTCCTCAAAGATATGGTGGAGCAAAATTATGGAAAAATATTAAATGTGGCCTCAGCGGCTGCTTTTCAACCAGGACCTCTAATGGCAGTTTATTTTGCTACTAAAGCCTATGTATTATCATTTTCAGAAGCGATCGCTAATGAATTAGAAGGTACGGGTGTCAGCGTGACTGTTCTTTGTCCCGGGCCGACAGCATCAAATTTCCAACAAAATGCTGCAATGGAAGATTCAAAGATTGCTAGTGTTAATAGAATGATGGATACGGAAACTGTCGCTAGAATTGGTTATCGGGGCTTAATGAAAAACAAAACTGTTGTTGTTCCTGGAATGAGAAATAAGATATTAACTGAAAGCGTCAGATTTACGCCCAGAAATTTAGTCACAAAGGTTGTTAGAAGTATGCACGAACTTCAAAAAAAGAGGTAGTTATAAATTTTATCCTCTTTTCAATAAGACCCGAACAATGGATTTTTTATAGGAAATAATTTCTTGTTCGGGTTTAACCATTTGCAAAAATCAGCTAAATTTCGCTTTCAGAACTTCCAACTAATAAATTAACCACCCCGCAAAAGTACAGTTAGAGACTTTTTATTTGAAAGTCCCTTAGAGGATGTTTTAAAAGAGAGGGGCTGTTGTAAGAAAGCTCACAAGGCTTATGCTGAGATTTGTAGAAAACAGCACCTTGTGAGCGAATGACTAAAGCATACCGTAGCAATTTGACATGGGAACAGTGGGAATTAATTGCAGACCTATTCCCAGGAGCAAAGCCAGGTGGTCGTCCCCGAAAATTAGCCTTATTTGCGGTGGTGAATGCGATTCTCTATGTATTGTGTGAGGGGTGTACGTGGCGAGGTCTACCAGGTGATTTTCCCGCCTGGTCAACGGTTTATGGTTATTTTTGGGGATGGGGTAAAGATGGTACATGGTTGAAAGTTCACGATCAACTCTACCAGTGGGTGAGAGTAGACGCGGGGCGTGAACCTAGCCCATCAGAAGCAGCAGTTGATAGCCAGTCAGTAGAAACAGCAACGATGATCTCTATTGATGTTGGTTACGACGCAGGTAAAAAAATTCATGGGCGTAAACGCCATTTGAGTGTAGATTTACTGGGTCTAGTTTTACGGGTTTTGGTAACATCGGCTAGTTTTCCAGAACGTGAAGGCGCGAAAAAAGTCCTCAGCCGAGTTCACAATACAGGCAATCAAGTAAAACGGTTGAACACTATTTGGATGGATGGAGGATACCGAGGAGAAGAATTTATGCGGTGGGTGATGGATATGTTTCGCTGGATTGTAGAAATTGTTCTTAGACCCTTGGAAAAAAAGGGTTTTGTTCATTTACCAAAGCGCTGGGTTGTTGAGCGAACTTTCGGGTGGCTTAATTGGTGTCGGCGTTTAAGCAAAGATTATGAAAGATTACCTGAAACTTCCGAGATATTTATCTATATTGCCATGATTCGTATTATGGTCAGACGACTGGCATAATTTTTGACTGGTTTTGACTTTTAAAACATCCTCTTAGTGCCATTCATATTAGTAGTCTGCCAACTCAAAATTGTTAGGTGAGAGCTGGGGAAAGGGTAAGGGATTTAAAACCTTTCCCCCTTACCCCTTACCCTTTACCCCGCTTGCGTTACGAAAGCGAACTATTACCTCTATTACTATTCCAAGGTCCCCAGATAGCTAAAGTAATACCAGGGCTTTGAATGTTAACAAACAAAGTACGACCATCAGGTGAAAAGCAAGCTCCAGCAAACTCACCTGTTTGGAGGGCATTACGTGCAAATTTGCAGATTTCACCACTGGGAGTAATACCAATTAAGAAATTGTCACCGTCTCCGTCCTCACAAAGGATAAGATCGCCACAAGGCGCTACGACTATGTTATCGGGCATATCGAGTTCATCTTTAGATTGAGACTCGACAAACAATTCAATTGTCTCTTCACCCGGAATATAGCGCCAGACTTGGCCACCGCCTACAGGGCCACCATCTGTAGCAGTGAAGTAAAATTCTCTTTTGCCATTTTTGCCTTTCTTATCCTTGTTGCTCTTATAATAGATGCCTTCCCCACGGCTAAACTGGGCTGCACCTAAGTTGCGACCTTGCACTCTGACATTATCTGTAGTTGTTGGGTTGGGGTCAGGAATATTCACCCAATCTACAGCTAACTTCTGTCCTACTACGAAACCGGTCTTGGTGTTGACTCCTGGTCTACCTATAATCCTCAGACCTTGAAGAATACCTCCTTGTTTTAACCGACCAGGAACTTTTGGGATAAAACGGTAGAAGAGGCTATCTCCTCTATCTTCAGTTTGATAGACATATCCAGTTTTGGGATCTACAGCTACAGCCTCATGATTAAACCGTCCCATTGCAACTAGAGGCACTGGAGCTACAGAAGAGGTGGCGCTGGCTGGAACCTCAAAATTGTAACCGTGTAACTTTGTGACTCCATTAGTTGCACTTGGTATAGTTGTATCTTCTTCACAGCTAATCCATGAACCCCAAGGAGTTAAACCACCAGCACAGTTACGAATGGTTCCGCCGAGAGAGCTGAACTGTTTAATCAACTGGCGATCGCTTCCAACAACCAGAGTCGTAGTGCCACCTCTGCAAATGGGATCGTAGGGATTTGGTACTTGTACTCGCGTATCAGAATTGATGCTAAGTTCGTGATTGCGAACCAGAATTGTTGTGTTTTTGGGCCCAGGGAAGGCTGCCATACCATCATGATTGCTAGGCTCTAGATTGCCATCGCTCATCAAGGTTCCTGTGCGAGAGATAACTTGATACTTAAATCCGCTTGGTAAATCTAACAAGCCATTAGAATCTGGTAAAAGTGGGCCATATCCTTTACCAAGTTTTTTACCAAAGGCTTTTCTGGCAAGAAGACCTTCCAAAGGAGACACCATCAAAGTGCCGACGGCAGTAGTACCTGCTACTGCAAAAAATTTACGTCTTGAAAGTGTCATGGGGATGATTTGGTTACTTCAGATAATGCTGAAGAAAAAATATTTGATTGTGATTAAGTTTGGGTAATGCTTTATTTAATTTAGGTTAGTTAATAAAAAATAAATTTATATAAAAACTTTCCAAAATCAGCCAAATTTATGGATATAAGTTTTATCTAAACAGAATTCAGGAGTCAGAATTGAGAATGAATTTTGTACGAAAAAACGAATGAACAACAAGAGACTTCTTGGCATTGTGGGGAAAAGGGGAAAGGTCAAAGGGGAAAGGTTTTTTTATTCCTTTTCCCTTTCCCCCAAACCCAATTCCCTACAAATGCCAAGAAGTCTATTGTGAGAAATGCGGGAGATATCTCACTGATTGCGAGTTTGCGCAGCGATCGCACCAGAGCATCTTGATTCTGACGCCTTGGCAAAGCATCTTCAGCTTTGCTCCTGAATTCTGAATTTAACGCCCACCAATGCGATCTAATACAGGTGTAGGCCAGCGATCGACTAGTTTGCCCAAGACTGACATTTCTTGAACCAAGCGGTCAAATTTCTCAGGGGTGAGAGATTGGGGGCCATCAGATAAAGCTTTTGCAGGATTGGGGTGAACTTCAATCATTAAGGCATCTGTACCAGCGGCGATCGCAGCCATTGCCATCGATGGCACATATTCAGACCTACCAGTACCATGACTGGGATCGATCGTAATTGGTAAGTGGGTAAGCGATCGCAACACCGGCAGCACTGATAAATCTAAAGTATTGCGGGCATATTTACCATCAAAGGTTCTAATTCCCCGCTCACAAAGAATTACATTGGGATTTCCAGATGCCAAAATATATTCTGCCGCCATCAGCCACTCATCAATTGTGGCAGACATTCCCCGCTTCAGCAGCACTGGTTTATCTTGAGCACCTACCTTTTTCAGCAGCGAGAAGTTGTGCATATTTCGCGCCCCAATTTGGATGATGTCAGCTGTTCTCGCCACTGCTGATAAATCGGCAGCATCCATCAGTTCTGTGACGATACCCAAGCCAGTAGCTTCCCGCGCTGCTGCTAACAAATCTAAAGCGCTTTCACCATAACCTTGAAACGCATAAGGTGAAGTACGGGGTTTGTAAGCTCCGCCACGCAAAAACTGTGCCCCAGCTGCCTTCACCCGCTTTGCTGTTTCGACAATCATTGCTTCATTTTCAACAGAACAAGGCCCGGCTATCACTACAATCGGATGATGTTCGCCGAAATAGACACGACCGTTAGGTGTAGGAACAACAACCTCACTAGCTTCTCCATGTCGGAATTCTCGACTTACCCGCTTGAAAGGTTGTTGCACCCGTAATACTTGCTCAATCCAAGGGCTAAATTCCTGAACCTGTAATTTATCGATGCTAGTTGTATCGCCAATTAGTCCCAGCACAATTTTATGAGTGCCAACACTTTTTTCTACCGTCACTCCCCAAGTGTCGCTCAGTTCTTGGCTAATGCGAGTAATTTCCTCAACAGGCGTACCGCTCTTAAGTATGATAATCATCTGTTTTTCCTTGTGTATAGTTTGGGTGGGCTAATTTTTACAGGTCGATGCATTAACATTGCGAGTCGATGCATTGGCATTGCAAGTCGATGTATTAATATTGCGAGTCGATGCATTGGCATTGCAGGTCGATGTATTAACATTGCGAGTCGATGCATTGGCATTGCAGGTCGATGCATTAACATTGCGAGTCGATGCATTGGCATTGCAGGTCGATGCATTGGCATTGCGAGTCGATGCATTGGCATTGCGAGTCGATGCATTGGCATTGCGAGTCGATGCATTGGCATTGCGAGTCGATGCATTGGCATTACGAGTCGATGCATTGGCATTGCAGGTCAAGGTATAGGGCATTAGAAAACTTGCGTGTACACCGTAGCTATTTGTAGGAGAGATTCGTCTAGCGCAAAAATTCAGCAAGTTGTTCTAGTTTTGTCCAAGCTGCGCCGCTTTGGAGAATTTCCTTGGCAAGGGCAATACCTTTAACACAACCTGCTAAAACATCAGTTTCCCCATCAATAGCTTCACCAACTTGCAGAGCTAAGGCTGTATTTAAAGCGACTACATCTTGTTGCGCTTGAGTGCCTTTACCTTGCAAAACTGCCTTCAAAATTTGGGCATTTTCTTGGACATCTCCACCGCACAACGCCGCAGTCGGTGCAAAACTCAAACCCAGTTCTTGAGGATTGAGCGTTAGAGAGCGGACTTTTTGATCTTGGAGTACAGCCAAATCAGTGACATCTGCCAAACCAGCTTCATCTAAACGTTCCCGTCCGTAGAGGGCGATCGCTTGCTGACATCCCAGTTGGGATAAGGCTTGAGCAATCTCTTCCAGTAAAAGCGGGTCGTTTACACCAATAATTTGCCCCGTCGGTCGCATCGGATTTACTAGCGGGCCGAGTAAATTAAAAACAGTCCGCACCTTCAAAGTTTTTCGCAAAGTTGCGATCGCTTTGAGTGCAGGATGCCAGCCAGGAGCAAACAAAAAGGTGATTCCAACTTCGCCAACTGCCGCTTGTACTTTTTCCGGAGTGGCGTTAAGATTTATACCCAAAGCTTCCAGCACATCAGCGGAACCAGTTTTGCTGGATGCCGAACGATTGCCATGTTTGGCAACCTTTACCCCAGCAGCGGCGGCGACAAAAGCAACAGCAGTGGAAATATTAAAGGTTGAAGCACCATCTCCACCAGTTCCACAGGTGTCTATTAAGGGGACTGGGGATTGGGTACTGGGTATTGGGGATTGGGTACTGGGTAATGGGGATTGGGAAAACTCTTGCCCAGTCCCTAATCCCCAGTCCCCAGTCCCTAGCCTTTGGGATTGTAAGACGGTGGCCATGCCGACTAATTCTTCGGCAGATACGCCTTTAGCTTGAATTGCGGCTAAAATCGCTCCTGATAGAACATCAGGAATGGCATCGGTGAGCCAACCTTGCATCAAATCCGCAGCTTGGGAAACTGTTAACGATCGCCGATTTAACAACTGTTGTAATAAAGCCGGCCAGTTGTAGCGATCGGCAGGGATGGAGATGTTTTCAGGTGGAGTTTGAGTTAAAGCTATCATATTGATTGGGCATGGGGCATTGGGCATTGGGCATTGGGCATTGGGCATGGGGCATGGGGCATGGGGCATGGGGCATTGGGCATGGGGCATTGGTATCGGTCATTTGTACTGAGAGAACGCGAACAGCCCCTCCAAGAGTTGTATTGGTCATTAGTCATTTACGAAGGACAAATGACAAATGACAAATGACAAATGACAAATGACAAATGACAAAAAGAAGAGAAAATTAAGGAATTAGGACTTTGGCGACGGTTTGCACATCTTTGTCACCTCTGCCGGAACAATTGATGACGATGCGGAGATTGCCTGTTAACTGGGGACAAAGGGTCTCGAGATATGCGATCGCATGAGCAGTTTCTAAGGCTGGAATAATTCCTTCTAATTGCGAAAGCCTCTGAAATGCATCTAAAGCTTGTTTATCGGTAACACTGTAATATTCAGCCCGACCATAATCCTTTAAATAACTATGCTCAGGCCCAACACCGGGATAATCCAATCCGGCGCTAATTGAATGAGCTTCGATGACTTGACCATCATCATCTTGCAGTAAATAGCTCATTGCACCGTGCAATACACCTATTTTTCCTTTTGTCAAGGTGGCAGCGTGTTTTTCTGTGTTTACACCTTCACCCGCCGCCTCGACTCCGATTAGGCGCACTGAAGGTTCATGGACAAATTCATTGAATAAGCCGATCGCGTTGGAACCTCCACCCACGCAAGCCAGTAGAATATCTGGTAGTCCTCCCCATTTTTCTTGGCATTGAGCGCGAGTTTCTACACCAATTACCGCGTGGAAGTCACGGACAATCATCGGGTAGGGATGAGGCCCAGCAACCGAACCGAGGATGTAATGGGTTGTTTCCACATTCGTCACCCAATCTCGAATTGCTTCGGAAGTTGCATCCTTGAGAGTTCCTGTACCTGCCTCCACTGGACGAACTTCTGCACCCATTAATTTCATGCGGAACACGTTGAGGGCTTGGCGTTCCATATCCTGGACGCCCATGTAAATCACACATTTCAAACCAAATCGCGCACACACAGTTGCAGTTGCTACGCCATGTTGACCTGCACCTGTCTCGGCAATAATCCGTTGCTTACCCATGCGTTTAGCGAGTAACACCTGAGCCAAAGCATTATTAATTTTGTGAGCGCCTGTATGATTTAAATCTTCGCGCTTTAAATAAATTTGCACTCCCGTGCCATCTGGTCTAGCGTAATTTGCTGTCAAGCGTTCGGCAAAATATAATGGGCTGGGTCGTCCGACATAATCACGCATTAAGTTTTGCAGTTCTGCTTGGAAACTCGGCTCACTGCGATATTGTTGATACGCCGCTTCCAATTCACTTAATGCAGGCATTAAGGTTTCCGGGACATATTTACCGCCGAATTTTCCAAACCTGCCTAAAGAATCTGGTTGTGCAGTTGCAGTATTGATGTTTAGTATGTTTACCATTGGTTAAAATCCTTTCATGTTCAAGTATTTTTTACTGTTCTAATACCAATTCAATTTATGATTGCAACACATCTTTGGGTGAAGACGCGATGAATCGCGTCTCTACAAACCATCTATTTGTTGCATTCTTTTTTGAAATTGATATAACTTGGAATCATCTTTGGGTTTTCCATTCCCAGGTTTCGTAGGTATAGCCCAGTTTTTGGTGATTCAAAACGTCTATAGGGCGCACCAAATCGTCAGATTTAAAATTTGGTAATAGGGATAGTAAATTTCCTAACGCCGTCGCTTTGGGGGTAGACATCCCACCATCCCAAGGCCACATTAGGTCTTTAAGATTGTGACCGTAAGGCTGACTATGACCATCGGGAGGATAAAAATCGCTACCTTGATGACCGTTTTCTTGCCATTCAGCCCAGAGGCGGTCTACGTTGGCATGATGCAACCAAAACACTGGGTCATAGGGCGAACTTGGGATATTGCCCATAGTCCCCAAACCCTTAAATTTTATGGGTGTCGTACTCGCATCTATTTGTACCCCACCGACTAAGCCATGAATGTAATTGTGGATGAATCCTCCAGGGGTGACTTTACCCTGCTCATCTACAGAAATAAATCCTTCCAAAGCAGCGCGAAATAGAGAATAGTTATTCAGACGGAGGGCACGCTCAACATCTTTTTTGGGCACTGGATAATCACTGGCAGGAGGTAGTCTTAGAAAGCGGACAAGTGATGTACCTAAAGATTTTCCGGTATCTGGGTCAATATTTAATGCTGGATTCATCACCCAGCCATTTGCAGCCGAGAAAGCCCCTGGCACAGCGCCGCCTGTAAAGTTTCCCTGGTTGGGAATTTTGATGGTTACTCCTTGACCGTTAGAGCCAAGAAAGTCATCATTAAAAATTACATCAAGTGCTTTGGCGTCTGTCCAATCCCAGTATGGCAGAGTAACAGTTGGGTCTACTGCTTGCAGTGCTTGTTCAAATCTGCGGATATATTCTCGATGCCAAGGGAAAAATGCGGCATTTTCATGAGCAAGTTCTTGGACGGAACCATCGGTATGTCCTGTATGGTTATGAATCAAGCGTGTTGCCCCTAAATGTATGGCAACAAATTGGTCGTAAATACTGACCTTGCTACCTGGGGGTATGACAGTTTTTAAGGTTTTGATAGCCTTAATGAAAGCTGTTTTCTCTCTTTGTGTTAAGTGAGTTACGTTCTTTCTGACAGCTAGGTGAGCGGATTGTCCTGGAAAATTATAATGCCAATGGTATTTGTATTGTCCCTTCTCAAGGCGATCGTGGGCGAAGACTGTAATAGCACAGGTGCTAACTATAAGTATGCTATAAATTAATATTTTGAAGGATTTCAGCAGGGATTTCATTATCTTAATGGAAGCAGAGGGGCAAGGGCAAAAAGAGAAATAATTGATATCTTGTTTGGGTACAGTTTAGTTTTGACCTCTCTCCAAACCTCTCTCCTAAGAGGAGAGAGGCTTTGAATCTTAACTCCCCTTACCTTGTAGGGAAGGGGTTGGGGGTTAGGTTTCTATTGAACTCAACTGCAAAGCTGTATAATTCCCTACTCCCTAAGTCTGCAAGTGGATTTATCGCACCTCTTGAAGAGATGGACTTTTGTGCTGACTTTCTGTGATGGCTGCTTTAAGTTCTCGACAAAATTCTTCCACGGCTTGCAATCCTTCTGTTGGGCTACCTTCAGCTAACCGTTTGACAAAGGCGCTGCCAACAATCACTGCATCTGCACCCCATTCCATGACTTGATGTGCTTGTTCTGGTGCGGAGATGCCAAAACCAACGCCGATAGGTTTATTGGTGACGCTTTGCAACTCGGTAATTAAATGCTCTACGCGGTTTTGGATTTGAGCGCGGATACCTGTAACTCCTGTAACACTAACGAGATAGATAAAACCCTGAGATTGACGAGCGATCGCTTCAATTCTATCTTGAGAACTGGTAGGAGCGACGAGTAAAATTACCTCAATTCCGAAAGATGCAGCAGTTTTGATTAATTCTTCTGCTTCTTCTAAGGGTAAGTCTGGTACTACCAATCCCTGCACCCCAGCAACGGCAATTTGCGCCAAAAACGTCTTAATACCCCGGTACAAAATGGGATTGTAGTAAGCAAATAAAATTATCGGCGCTTTTAGACTAGGAATGACTACGTGTAACATCTCTAGCACTTGCTCTAATTTAGTGCCTTTTTGTAAAGCGCGGGTTGCTGCTGCTTGAATCATAGGCCCATCTGCGAGAGGATCGGAGTAGGGAATGCCCAACTCGATAAAGTCAGCACCGTTGCGATCTAAGATGCGTAAGGCTTCGGCAGTGGTTTCTAAGTCAGGATCGCCTGCTGTGATAAAGGGGATTAAAGCACACTGTTGGCGATCGCGTAAAGTTTGAAAAGAATCGGAGATAGAGGTCATGCTGAAAAATAGTTAATGATTGTTTAATAGTTTTAGAATAATTTACACTTAGCAATTAGCGATGGCCATGCTAAATTTTTTGTTAACGAGTCTTTTATACTCGTGAATGAGGCTTTTATCTCCGTTAACGAGTCTTTTATACTCGTGAATGAGGCTTTTATCTCCGTTAACGAGTCTTTTATACTCGTGAACGAGGCTTTTATCTCCGTTAACGAGTCTTTTATACTCGTGAATGAGCCTTTTATCTCCGTTAACGAGTCTTTTATACTCGTGAATGAGGCTTTTATCTCCGTTAACGAGTCTTTTATACTCGTGAACGAGGCTTTTATCTCCGTTAACGAGTCTTTGAACTCCGTCGTCGAGTATTAAAGCTTCATTTTTTAGGTTTACCTCAGCACTCAGCACTCAAAATCTCACGCACAGCTTGTTCTACATTGCTTTGTTTAACTAAAGACTCGCCAATCAAAACTGCACGCGCGCCAGCCTCAGCAACAAGAGATAAATCAGCAGGTGTATACAGTCCAGATTCGCTGACGACGGTGATATCTAAGCTTTGTAATTGTTGTTGGCGCTCTGCTAAAAGTTGCTGTGTGGTTCCTAAATCAAGGGTAAAGTCTGCTAAATTGCGATTGTTGATTCCTACTAAACTTAGGTTATCAAGCTTTAGCACTCGATCTAGTTCAGCTAAGGTATGGACTTCTACCAGTGCAATCATGCCCAAATCGTGAATTACTCGCAAAAAGTCTTGGAGTTCTCGATCTGATAGAATAGCTGCAATCAACAATACTGCATCTGCGCCTGCTGTCCGTGCTAAATAAATTTGATAGCGGTCAATGATGAACTCCTTACACAGTAAAGGTAATGCAACTTGTTGACGCACTTTTCGCAGATTATCAAAACCGCCCTGAAAGAACTTTTCGTCAGTTAGGACTGATAAACAAGCTGCACCACCTCGTTCATAAGCTTGAGCAATAGCAACTGGCTCAAAATCTGCGCGGATAACCCCACGGCTAGGTGATGCCTTTTTTACTTCAGCAATTAAGCTAGGTTGGTTGGGATTATCTTGTAAAGCAGTCAAGAAATTTCGCACAGTCGGGGCTGTATTTAACTGTTGTCGCAAGGTGGCTAAAGGCAATTCTTGCTGCATTTGTGCAACTTCTTGCCTTTTATGCGACACAATTTCTTCAAGAATATGGCGGGAAGGGGCAACTTGGTTAGTCATAAAATGCTAGGGCGAGTGGAGATAGGGAAATAAGTAATTATTCTCGCATTGTTGTTATTCTCGTTTGTTTCTCGTTCCCAGATTCCATCTGGGAATGAATTCTGTGCAGGCTCTGCCTGCCTGATACGATTAAAAACACTCTTAATCTCGGTATGAGGGAGGCGGAGCCTCAAGGATGGCATTCCCACGCAGAGCATGGGAACGAGGCTAATGACCAATGACTAATGACTCTTTGACTTGCGTATATGCACGCACCACATTTTTAATTATTTTCAGGCCAACTTCTCCACCTAAAGTCATGATTGATTCTGGATGAAACTGAACGGCGGCGATGGGAAGTGTCTGATGTTCAATGCCCATAATTACGTCGTCATCAGAAATTGCTGTTACTTTGAGTTCTTTTGGCAAATGTTGCGGTAGGGCAAACAATGAGTGATATCTACCCACTGCAAAGGATTCCGGTAAGTTATTGAAGGTGACAGAATTGGCATCGGTGACGAAAATCCGTGAAGATTTCCCATGTTGAGGATAGTTGAGAACTCCCAACTCGCCATCAAAAGCTTCAACGATGCCTTGCAATCCTAGACAAACTCCGAAAATCGGAATTTGGCGATGCAGAAGGGCGCCGACAGTTTCGGAAACTCCAAAATCACTTGGTCTACCAGGGCCAGGAGATAATACAACTAAGTCAGGGCGTTGTGTATCGAATAGCGATTCTGAGAAACCATGACGCAATGTGGTGACGCTTGCACCAGTTTGGCGAATGTAATTGGCTAGAGTATGAACAAATGAGTCTTCGTAGTCTATTAATAAGATGCGTTTGCTAGCTTTTACACCTGAAATCTGTTTACTTAATTTTAGAGAACCGGACTCATCAATTTTCTGACTCGTTTGCTTTACACGGCGAATCGTCTCAAATAAAGCAGCAGCTTTGGTAATTGTTTCTTGTTCTTCTGACTGTGGTATGGAATCATAAAGGACAGTAGCCCCAACTCGCACTTCCGCGATGCAATCTTTTAATCGTATTGTCCGCAGAATTAAGCCAGTATTTAAATTCCCGTTGAAATTTAAATAGCCGACTGCTCCACCATACCAACGTCGGGCGCTCTTTTCGTGCCGTTCAATAAAATCGATTGCTGCCCTTTTGGGTGCGCCGGTGACTGTAACTGCCCATGTATGCGAAAGAAAGGCATCTAAAGCATCGAATTGCGATCGCAGTGTACCTTCAACATGATCTACTGTATGTATCAGGTGGCTGTATAATTCAATCTGGCGACGACCAATGACTCGTACTGAACCAGGTTCGCAGATTCGGGATTTGTCATTGCGATCGACATCAGTACACATGGTCAACTCAGCTTCATCTTTGTGGGAGTTGAGTAACTGACGAATTTGCACTGCATCGTCAAGAGCATCTTGTCCTCGGCTAATAGTGCCACTAATTGGACAAGTTTCTACGCGCCTACCTTCAACCCGCACAAACATTTCTGGAGATGCACCAATCAGATATTCGCCACCTAAATTAAAAATAAACCCATAAGGACTAGGATTTATTTCCTTTAAGGTATTAAATAGTTTGCTGGGTTCGTCTTCATAGCCCTCAAAAAAGTTTTGACTAGGAACAACTTCAAATAAATCGCCTCTGCGGAAATAATTGAGTGCAACCTCAACTTTTTTCGCATATTCGCCTACTTGATGGTCAGCAGTTTGATTTGGTAAAAGATGTTTGCCGCGATAATCTACAGACTCACCAGTTCTCGGAAGATTCTTTGTGCTGCCGTGCGCTGTTTTAAAATCATATTGTAGACGAAATGCCCGTTGCTGATAATAGTCAACAACAATCAATTCATCTGGCAAATAAAGCACCAAATCGCGCTGATCTGTAGGACGTTCCAGATGTTGGGTAATTGGTTCAAACTGAAAAACTAAGTCATAACCAAACGCACCATACAAGCCTAAATGCTCATCTTCTTGACTAGAGAAAGTATATAGAATTTCCCTAACAACGGTAAATGATGAAGGCTGTTTACTGCGTTCTTCTTCAGTAAATAATTTTTCGGAAGGTTTAATAAAGCCTACAATACAGTTATCTTCTTGGGTGACGTTCTCAAGTTGTTCTGACTGGGATAAACGCTCTAAAAGGAATGGCAAAAGTACTTGACCGCGTTCATTCAACGCTATCAAAGTGAAAGCATTATCCTGTGTAGTCAACTCTAATGGTGGATTGACAAATCCGATTGCCCATCTTTTGTATCTGCCTGGATATTCATAGCTACTCCTTAGTAACCCTCCACGCTGAGAATTTAAATGGAACAGAATATCATCGAGGGCAGTGTCCATCTTAACTTCAGTGATGGAGCGAGAAACACTGACACCGCCAAGAGTATTGTAGGAACGTGAATTAAAAACCATGAGTAATTTCTCTAGAACATTTGTTAGTCAACCATTAATCATTATTAGTAGTTATTTTCAAACCTAGAACAGACTTAGATAATCTTTTATCCATCTAAGCCAACATATTCTTTTTAAAAAATGTAATCAAAAACTTTTTGCTTCTGATTTAAGAATACTAGATATCAAGCAGATAAGACATTGAATAATTTTTCGATTGGGTGTCAATTTATTCGCTTTTTATACTGCTTTTCTAGTACATTTACCAACAACCCTATTAAAAAAATCTGCCTCCCCCAAAAGTAGTAAATCGTCTCATAAAACCTCTGCGTTCCTCTGCGCTTCCCTTAGCGTCCCTCTGCGTTTAAAATTCCCCCCTCACTTCCCGCAACAGAGATATTGCTTGCCTATACAACAACAAATTCACCTCATGAACCTCAATCCTTTTTCCAATCCCTTTTAACAGCGTCAAAGTCAACTCTCCCCCCAAATGTTCGCGGAATTCAGTCAAACCCCGAAACAAACAATTAGGATCTTCCAATTGTGATAATTTATCAGCCAATTCGGGCACATACAACGTGAAGCCCAACGCCGATAAAGTATTTAATATCCTTTGCCACTCCGAACAATCCAGCAATCCTGCTAAATAAGAATAAGTGCTATCCAAAGCAATACCGATCGCAACTGCTTCGCCATGACGCAAGCGATAATTTGTCAAATGCTCCAGTTTGTGAGCCGCCCAATGTCCAAAATCCAGGGGACGAGACGAACCCATCTCAAAAGGATCGCCGCCATTGGCGATATGTTCTAAATGCAACTGAGCGCAACGATAAATAACTTGTTGCATAGTATCCATATCTCGCCGCCTCAAAGCTGCGGTGTGAGAGTGGATAAAATCAAAAAAGCTAGCATCCTTAATCAGCGCCACTTTGACTGCTTCTGCAATTCCAGAACGCCAATCGCGATCGTCTAGGGTTGTCAAAAAGGCAGAGTCATTTATAACTGCATAAGGTGGCGCAAATGTGCCGAGAAAGTTCTTTTTACCAAAGGCATTGATGCCGTTTTTGACGCCAACCCCAGAATCATTTTGCGCTAACACCGTTGTTGGAACCCTAATTAGACGAATTCCCCGGTGAGCAGTTGCGGCTGCATATCCTACTAAATCCAATACCGCCCCGCCGCCGATCGCTAATATGTAAGAGTGGCGACATAATCCGGCGGCTTCAATCTGTTGCTGGATTTGCTCTAGTAAAGTGCGATCGTTTTTAGCAGCTTCTCCCCCCGAAATTATCATCGGTTCGGCTGCGATCGCTAGTACCTCTGCATAAAACTTGGTATACGCGACTAATTGCTTCACCAATTCAGGTTGAGACTTTAATATTCCTGCGTCGATCGCTGCAACTATTTTCTTCGGCTTTGTCTCCTCATCCGCACCAATCACTTGGGCTAAGGTAGGATTTTTTAACTCAAATAAATTTTGGGTGAAGTAAACTTCGTAGTTAAAAGTAACCGAAACACGTTGATGAATTAATCTACTTTTTTGCTTGATGTCAACTATCATATTTTTGCAGGTATATCTAAAAGTGCAGCACGATTCAAAGTTTCCAGAAATACCTCTACCGAGTGAGAACCATTTACCTTAACTTTGTCATTAATTACGAAGAACGGCACGCTGTTGATGCCATTTAACCGAGCAAATGTTGATTCAGCAATGACTGCATCACTCACCGCGCGATCGTTTAATTGCAACTTTAATTTGCTAGCATTCATCTGATACGCTGTACCGATGGCAACAATAACGTCAATATCTCCAATGTTCAAACCGTCTTCAAAATAAGCTTGATAAATAGCTTCGACGACATCGTTTTTTACGTTTGTGGGTGCAAGTGCAATCAGTTGATGAGAAAGCTTAGTATTGACAGCCAAACGGATTTTATCAAAATCTAACTTAACTCCAGCCGCTTCACCTGCGCGTTGTGTACTATCAAATATCTGTTGTATTTCTGCCGCTTTCATCCCTTTTCTATTTTGCATAAAGCTGCGAAATTCGTATCCCTCCGCAGGAACAGTATTGTCCAAAAGAAAAGGATGCCAGCGGATATATACTTCTTGTTCTTGCTGTTGTGCCAGTGCATCAAACAGATGTTTTTTCCCAATTCTGCACCAAGGACAAACAGTATCGTGAAATATGTCTATCAGCATATTTTTGTTGATTTAAATGCTAATATTTGTGTGTATTTGTGATTGAAAATCTCGTGGGATAGCCATTGTATTTAAAGGCTGGATAAAAGTGTTGATTTTATCTTCAAAAAAACTTTGAGCCTTTTCAAATTCTTGAATTAATGCCTCTCTGTCTTTGTTTGCTACTAGTTTCGCCAAACGGCTATAAGTATCAGCTAAAAAGCTAATTGCATCACACCTTTCTTCTGTAGCGAGCATAATATCCACACATAAGTGAGGGTTTTGGGAAAACAAACGTTTAACAATGTCAATTTCTTGACGGTAGTTAGGAGTTGACATTGTTAGACTCTGCTGTATATCGATTTTTACTTGTGCTAAGAAAATGCCAAGACTAAATCTACAGAAATGTTGCGTTGCTTGAACGATCGTCATCATGCGATCGTGTTCTTCAGGCGTGCAAACAATTAACTCTCCACCTTGGCTTTTAATCAAGTCTAAAAACCATTGGAATGAATCATCGTTTCGACCCGGACACACTACTACTTTTTGTCCAAAAAACGATTTGATATTTGGGCCAAACATTGGGTGTAAACCCATGACTGGGCCAGAATGGTGTTCGAGCATTGCTTGAGTTGGCTGAGTTTTTATGCTCGTGATGTCACACAAAGCGGTAGTTGGGGCGAGGTATTTAGCTGCACGCTTGATAACATCAACTGTATGTTCAATGGGAACGCTGACTAAAACTAATTCTGCCTGATTTAATAGTTTATCTGCATATTCCCAATCCTCAGATTCGAGGACGCTAACATTATTACCTACTAGCGAAAGCTGCTCTTTAAATAATTTTCCCATCCTGCCGCGTCCACCGATGATGGTAATTTTTCGGGGAGTGATATGATTTGTTGTATATTTAGGAATTAAAGTAGCATGGCAACTATTTAGCAAACCTGCCCAAACAGACTCAGGAATACTAGCTTGGGCAAGTAAAGGAGCAACATCAGCCAGTTGTTGATCTAGAGAAGGCTGTTCTGATGCTGCTAATAATGATATGCGATCGCTCAATAAGGCAATCAACTTTTGGTCAGTTTTTTTCAGCCGATCTGAATTAGTCATTTGTCATTAGTTTTTGAGATACCACGCGCACAAGGGGCAAGGTCTGTACCACAAGCTCTCGATCAACAAGTGATTCCTGAGAACTCAATTCGGGCAACATATCCAAATTTGTTGCTTCTTTGGCGATCGCATCATCAAATAACTCTTCATACCGATCTAGCGCTTGCTCAAAGGAGTAGTTTTCTACGGCAAACTTTCTTCCTTCACGCCCTAATTTTGCTGCTAGTTCCGGCTGATTATATAAATCTAATACCGCAGCAGCTAAAGCATCTGCTGACTCAGGCTCAACGATAACGCCGCCGCCGCTTTCTTTGATAGCTTTGGCAGCAGTACCAGTGGCGGGAACTGAACCGACAATTGGGCGACCACTGGCTAACAGCAGTGGTATTTTAGAAGGCATATTGAAAGAAATCACATTGCTCTTTTGCACAATCAACCCAACATCAGCAGCTGCTAACATTTGCGGTAGTTTTTCTCGCGGTTGCAATGGTAGCAGCAAAACGTTATCTGCTCCACAAGCAAAACAATGTTTTTGTAACCTTTCGAGAGCTTGGGATTCACCGGCTACGACAAAGACAATATCATTAATATGACGCAACCGAGATGCTGCTTCTATTACTGTCTCTAAACCTTGCGTCAGAGCAATATTACCTGAATAAAGCACTACAAATTTATCATCAAGTTGATGGGAAGCTCTCCAGGAGTTATTCTCCTTCGGTAAAGGGCGGATAAAATTTAGATTTACCCAATTGGGAATACAGGCAATTTTATTAGCAGGTACACCTTTATGTATTAAATTATCTACAAAACCATCGGCAATCACGCTAATGGTATGTGCAGTTCGGTAGGCAAATTTTTCTAGAGCTTCCAGAGCTTGAATCATCAACTTATTCTTAATTAGCCCAACACGCACAGCAGCTTCTGGGAGGATATCTTGTACATTCAGCACTACTGGACAGTTGTATAACCAAGCTATTAAAGTTGCAGGTAAGCAAACGAGTAACGGCGGCACTGTTAAAAGAATTACATCAGGTCGTTCGCCCTTGAGAGCTTGTGGCAAACTTGTAAAAATAAAGCTCAACTCTAGCAGTAGCCGATCTATCAGGTTAGGTTTAGACTTAATCCGCAGGTAACTACGTTGAATAGTGACACCATTTTTCTCTTCAGTAACGTATAACTTACCGCGATAGCGATCGTAAATCTGACGCTGAGGATAGTTAGGCATACCTGTGATTACCCGCACTTGATGCCCTCGCTTCACCAGCCCTTCTGCTAGTTCAGTCATCAAAGGTGCAATACCAATTGGTTCTGGATGATAGTTGTATGAATAAATCAGAATGTGCATTAACCGTTAATGTGCTAAAAGCACCTTGATAATCTTGGCTTTATTTAGTGTTTACAGTTTTTATCTCCCTTATTCCAGATTTAATGACCTGAAATTTTCGTAAGGTGTGTTACCCAAGGGCATAACGCACCCCACGAAACAGAAGTTTTAAATTTTGTTTAATCCACTTCAGCCTCTGAACTCGAATTCGGTCACTTTACTGCTACTCAATCATGAGAATTCAGCACTGTTTTTGCAACGTCTTCTCTAAACTGAAGACTGGCTTTTGTTGCCCGCGTTTTCGCAATGTGACGGTAGCAGCCCCAAGTCCGAGCAATGCTAAACCCAATGCTGAACTAGGTTCTGGTACTTGCCTTCTGCCTTCTACGTTTAGCACTTGGACGCGACCTTGGAAGAAATCGCCCACATACAGCTTGCCATCTTTGAGGGTTGTGCCACCCGTCCAGTTAAATCTGCCTGGTGTGAGGTCGAGGGGGTTGCCAAAAGGAGGGCCAGTTAATGCTGGAGGCGGTACAGGATTACCTGATGCATCGCGGGCATTTTCACCGTAGGAAGTCAAGAACTTACCGTTTTTATCAAATACCTGAACGCGGCTGTTGATAGAATCAGCTACATAAACATTCTCTTGGTCGTCCACTTCGATGCCAATTGGTTGAAGAAGCTGTCCAGGGCCGCTACCTGCTGAACCAAATGCGTACAAAGGTTTACCATTTGGATCGAGTACTTGAACGCGGTTGTTATACTGGTCAGCTAGAAAGATATTTCCACTGACTGGGGAAATTCTTATACCTGCTACACCTTGAGTTTCTCCTAGTGCAGTGCCCAGAGTGCCGCCAATGACACCAATTTGCTTTCCGTCAGGTGTAAATTTAAGGATTCTTTCGCCGTTAAAATCACCTACGTAAACGTTGCCAGTCTTGTCAAAAGTCACACCAGATGGCCCAAAGAAAATCCGATCGTTTACACGAGGGGTAAATTCTCCATTTGCAAAGGATCTAATAAAGTTACCCTGAGGATCGAATTGATTGATGCGGTTGTTGTAAACATCACCTGCATACAAATCCCCTGTTACGGGATTAAAGTCTACAGTTGTTGGCTCGTCAAACTGTCCGGGCCCTGTGCCGCCGGAGCCAATTGCTCCAATATACTGACCGCTTGGACTAAATTTTTCAATTTTGTCACCGAGGTTGTAGTTAGGAGTACCATCCGGGTTAACACCGCGTCCGTTAGCTATGTAGGTATTCCCCGAATCATCTACCGTTATCCCTTGGGGAACAAAAAGCTGCCCTGGGCCGAAGCCAGGACTGCCGATACTTCTGTCGTAAGTTAATGTTACAGCTTTGGCTTGGGCTGCTGTTGCCAACACCATCAATCCAGTACCGAGAATGCCAATTGACAAATTTTTGACTAATCCCATGAGTTTTAAGTCCTGGTTGTATAAGGTATACTCTTTCCTAGACTAATTTTGTTCCCCGTCCTAGTTTGGGAACCTTGAAATTTGGGCTGCTGCCTCTTATTGGAAATGCAACTTTCTCTTTTGGGCAGCAGCCTATTCTGTAAGCTTTAGCTGGTGTCAGGTAAAGAGGGATTAGACAGTCTCTGCTTCGGTTAGCAATTCACTCAACTTTTCTTGGCGTTGGCGTTTGCGCTTGGCGTAAGCAGCAGTTGCGCCTACACTAGCAAGTGCTAGTAAGCCGACTACTGAACCAGGTTCGGGGACTTTTTCGACAGCGACACCATCCACCCGAACAACCTCCCCTCGTCCTGGGCCGACACCGCGATTGGTAATATAAATCTTGCCATCAGGACCAATATCAATTCCATCAGCCGAATCTAGCCCTTGACCTGCTGCAACAAGCGTTGTGCGAGTGCCGTCAGGAGCAACTTGGATCAGAGATCCAGGCAGATTTGTGATGTCACCCCCTAACTGGGACTTGTCGCTGAACTGTAAGACAAGCAAATCGCCTTTTTTATCGAAGGTGAGGTCGGTGATGTGCGTAAAGCCATCGAGAAAAACTTCTGGTTTTTGATCTTCGCCAATGCGGAAAATCCGTGATTTACCTTGTGGATAAGGAAAACCCGTATATTCGCCAACGTATAAAGCTCCATCGGGGCCAATTGCGCCACCTGTAGGTACTGATTGAATTGCGATTTTTCCTCCTGGAAGCTCCTCTAATAGCCCAGGAGGTAATTGTAATCCTGGTGGCAAATCTGACTTACTAATAATATTTTTAGGAATTGCGATCGCCTCTGACTTGCTTCCATCAAGCTTGATTTTGTAAGCAGTGTTCCCGCCACCATCAACCACATAAGCATTATCGCCATTAACAGCCAGGTCATAGGGATTGGTAACTACATCCCCTTTGTCTGGATTTTTGGTGATTTCATTCTTGGCAAAGTCAAAAATACTGCTGAGAGATCCCGTCGTCAGGTCAGCTTTATACAGTTGTGCTAGAAGCGGCGTATTCAAAACTTTATCGGGTGTTGATGGCGGGAAAGTTGCAAGTTGCTGTGGTGGGAGTGGGGATTTAGAACCAAGGTTAAGTGTTGCTAGATCGCGGTTTCCTGGATAACCGGCAAACCCTGTCAGCAGATAAGCATTCCCTTTAGAATCGAATTGTATGTCTTCAATACCAGCGCCTTGATTGCCAGTGGGTTGCTCTGCTAAAGACTGAAAGTTATTAAATAAACGCTGTTTTGTGCCGTTTGGTGAAACTTTGACCAGTGAACTAGTATTACCAGCACAGATAGGCTGAAACAACGTACTCGGAGATGGTTGACAATTTCCGTTACCGCCGATACCTGGCTCTGCTACGTAAAGACTGCCGTCAGGGCCAAAGCTAGCACCCCGTGCATTACTGATTCCATCGACAACTGTCGTTAGCGTTGCAGCTTGTGCAGATAGTGTTCCACAAATAGCAGTAAAACAAAATGTAACAGATGTAAGAGCAAATGACTTGAGTTTCATACCTTTGGAGATTGAGAGTTAAATAATTTGTTTGGGGAAACTTTTATGGTTTTAAAGACAACGAATTGCAGTCTTTGAGGAACGCAAGATTGGTTTGAAACTCTTTATTTGAGCGCCACGACTCTATTTATGGGAGGTTTGGTAGCTCTTTCTTCTTGTGCAACCAAGCAATGCCCAAGGCTGCGATCGCTAATACACCTAAAGCAGAATCAGGTTCAGGAATAGACTTGGTATCCTCAATTCTGAGAACTTGTCCAAATCCTGGGCGATCGCCTCGGTTGGTGACGTATACTGCACCATCAGCACCAATAGTCAGGGCACTAGGCGACTCTAATCCATTGCCACTCAGAAGAGTTGTGCGTGTGCCATCGGGAGCTATTTTGATTACAGAACCATCAAAATTACCCTTCCAGGCTGACTGATTGGCGTACTGCAAAGCATACAAATTGCCCGCAGGATCGAATTGCAAGTCTGTAAGTTGGGTAAAACCATCGGCGAAGACTGTTGCTTTACCATCAGCACCGACTCGATAGATTTTTGCGCCTCCTTCGGGGAAAGGGAAACCAGTAAATTGGCTGATGTAATAAGCACCATCAGGCCCTTTTGCCACACTTGAGGGTACTGGTTGAATTGGAAACTGCGATCGCCCCACTTCTCCTTGAGATGGCACCTGTGCAGGTTCATTAGATGGGGTATCAGAAGGTGGAAAGATGGGATTGGTTAATATGTCTTGGGGAAAGGTAGTAAGAGCTTGCAAGTTACTACCGTAAGTATTAACACTGAGTAAGTCGTTTGCACCTGCATCAGCTACAACTAACTTATTGCCATCGATGACAAAGCCCAAGGGATTGCTACCGACATCACCACCATCGGGATTATTAGCGAGTTCATAGTTAGCTAAATCTGCAACACTCGTCCAGGAATTGGTATTAAAGTTGGGAGCAATGATTTTACCGAGGTCAGTGTCACCTAAATTGCGATCGCGAAAGGTTGGATTCGCCCCATACCCAATCAGAACATAAGGTTTACCTTTTGGATCGAATTGGATATCACGAGGGCCACCGGCTCCAGTACCATCTGGTAATGCTATAGAAGGAAGTCCTGTAAGTATCCGCTCAGTCTTACCATTCTCAATTTTGGTAACTGCCCCACTTGTGCCATAGCATAAAGAGTCACCTTGACCGCTTGACGGTGGGACACAAGCGCCACTTCCTCCGATTCCCGCTTCTGTAACATAGAGATTACCATCAGGGCTAAAGCTTAGTCCTCCGGCATTATATAGACCGTCAGCAATTACTGAAAAGGATGCAGCTGAGGCAGCTTTGATTCCCGAAAAAGCGGCAACACAAAAGGTGAGGATAGTAATGGTAAGTGGGTTTAGTTTCATATTTTGTTCTTTGTCATTTGTCATTCGTCATTTGTTATTTGACCAATGACAATGACTAATGACTAATGACTAGCTCCTCTTGAGTTTTTGGTAGATAGCTCATTCCTCGGTCAAATGATTTGAGATTGCCAGCTTTGGCTTCGAGTAAACGTTTGATGTTCATGCTCTCAGCGCCAAAGTCTTCAATTTGAAGTTTGCCGTGGGTGACAGTTCCATCTGTTTTCCAGAATGTGATTCGGTGCAGGATGAAACCAGAAGCTTCGGGGTCAGCGAATGCGTAGGCGGTTGGGATGAGTAAAGCTACAGAGCGCTGATAATATTCATAGTCTGGATAAAAATGTTCTTGTTCAACCAAGTAGTATTTACTTAGACTATGAACCCGCACGGAAACTTTTACTTTCTGGTCATATTCATCTTTGAATTCACCTGAATCAAGACCAATCTCGCCATTTGGGCGTAATAAATGTGCCCACTCATCTATATTGTTTAGGTCTTTTAAGTATTCAATGCCGATTTCAATTGGGGCATCAACATAGATGGTGTCTGTATCGATAAAGTGGCGACCTTTGGCTGCTGCGGTCAGACCAGCTTTACGTTCCAAATTACCTTTGAGAGAACGACATTCAGAAGTGTGTACTGTGTGGATTCCCTGCATAATCATCTGAGTCTGCCGTTTGGGATCGACAAAGCTCAACCAGTGAAAATACACACCTTTTTCATCTGTTCCCGGCTCTATGTAGTCGGTGGGAAATAGCAAGACAGGATAAACCTGAAAATATTTCTGATACTCTAATCCACAGTGCCACTCAATGCCGTAGAAAAGTGGATTTTCTAATTTTTTAACGTGATAATAGAGATTTTTATGATAACCAGATGCAGATCCGAGCCAAGTATCTTCGTCAATTTGCTCTTTCATCCGGCTATAAAGCGTCCATTCATCCAAGTTTTTTAAACTACAAAGATACTCAAAAGCGCTTTCTGGAGAAGTAGCAATATATGCTGATGTAGCAAAGGTATTTTTTTCCATTGTTCACTCCTTAAAATAATAATAATTAAGCTGCGATCGCTGTAGTTTTGCTCTGCTTACTATTGTTTATCCGGTCTTCTGCTAATCGTCTGGCAGCATCGTTAGTAGTAACTCCTTGCTCTTTAGCAATCTCAAAAATTGCTAATAGCGTGTCATAAATGTTATGCACTTGCTTGAAAGCTTTTTCTTCGTCATAACCAATCATTTCGTTGTAAACATTAATTAATCCTCCCGCATTAATTACATAATCAGGGCTGTAAAGTATCCCTTTCTTGGCAAGCATTTGACTATGTAATTGCTCATTATCCAATTGATTATTAGCTGCACCAGCAATAATCGAAGCTTGCAGAAAAGGAATTGTATGACTATTAAGAATTCCTCCCAAAGCACAAGGAGAAAATATATCTACATCAAGCGAGTAAATTTCCGATGGTTCTACAATAGTTGCGCCAAAAAGCCGTTTTACTTCTTCCGCTTTTGCTGGATCTACATCGCTAACAAAAAGCTGGACATCATGCTCATGTAAGTGACGACAGAGATTTTTACCGACATTTCCTAAGCCTTGAACTGCAACTTTCATCCCATCAAGTCTTTTGCTCTGCCAACGAGATTCTACAGCGGCTTTAATTCCGAGAAAAACTCCTAGTGATGTTATGGGAGCAGGCCCACCAGATTTTTCTGATACCCCAACAACATATTTTGTTTCTTGACTAATTGTCCGCACATTATCAGGAGTAATATTGACATCTTGTCCGGTAATAAAACGCCCATTCAAACTATCAACAAAACGTCCATAAGCTCTCAAGAGATCGTCTGTCTTATTTTCAGGATTAGCAATAATTACTGCTTTTCCTCCACCAGCCGGAATATTCGCACAAGCAGCTTTATAAGTCATTCCCCGACTCAGCCGAAGTGCATCTTTTAAAGCAGCTTCTTCGTTAATATAAGGCATGAGTCTTGTTGCTCCCATTGCTGGGCCCAAGCTGGTGTCATGGATAGCAATAATTGCCTTAATTTCTGGATTTTTACCATGACAAAAGAGAACTTGTTCGTGACCCATTTCTCTAACAGTTTCAAATAGCAGCATCTTGTCCTCTTGGTATTGGTTGGAATTGTTTAGAGAAAGTAATAAGCATTACAAAATGTAAATATATAGACACAAAACTACTCTCGGAACATTAAGATTAGATGAAGTAAAGGAAAAGACTTAAGGTTTAAAAAAAGAAGTTTAAGATTCCAGTTTTTTGAGTGTAGTTTCTGACTCAAATAAAGTTTTTGTCGCTTCTAAACTCATTCTTTTTCTTTTCCTGAATGAACTAATCCAAACTGCGTTGTAAGTTCTGCTTGATGCAGTGTTTTAGTGTCTATAACAATTGAATGAGATTGCATTTTAAAATCAAACCATTGGAAATGAAACCTGCTTGGCTGGATTTTTCGCGGCACTTGATTTAATTCCTTGTGCTGCCAAACTCTTATTACGTCCGCCAGAAGGTGCTGGGCGATCGGCGTCAATCACTACATCAATGAGAAAAGGAACATTTGATGCGATCGCTTGTTGTAATGCGGCTTCAATATCCGACTCTCTGACCACAACGATCGCTTCTGCTCCCATCCCACGAGCAATCATCGCAAAGTTTGTTGGTGGCATTGTTGCATCTGCGCCCTTTAATCCCAAGATTTTCATCCCTTGATGGCACATGTTGTAACGCGCATCGTTGAGTACAATCCAGATTGCCGGAATTTTGTATTTCACGGCTGTGCTGATTTCGTTATTCATCAGCATTGCTCCATCGCCGACAATTCCTACAGCCTTGCTTTTGCTTGCCAGTGCTGCACCCAATACTCCGGTGACGGCGTGACCCATTGCGCCAACTCCGGTGCTGACTCGGTAACGATTGGCTTCGGCAAATTGCAGTAGATGAGTTGACCAAGTAAACGAGTTACCACACTCCGCCATGACTACGGCATCGCTATCTTCAACAACGATCTTTTGAATTGCTGCCATCAAGACTTCTGGCCGCACTGGATAATCTACCTCTGTAGCAGGTTCAATTGCTTTGTGTTCTGGACGAGGTAGCAACATTGTAGAATCAGAAGCATCCGGCAATTGCTGCAACAACTCTTTCACAAAAGCTTTGATCTCAGAGCGAACTCCGAAAGTTTCAACGTGGGGATAGGCTACACCTGGAACTTCTGGATCAATATCAACATGGACAAAACCTCCTTTTGGAACTAGCGCCGAACTCCAGAAAGAAGTCGGTTCGCCAAGACGGGTTCCTAATACGAGTGTGCGTAGTGGAGGTTGCTGTTCCATATAAGTTAAGACGGAAGCATGACCGCCTAAACCTGTAACACCCACAAACTGGGGATGATCTTCAGGGAAAATACCTTTACCACGGGGCGAACACATAACGGCTGCTCCGGTTTTTTCTGCGAGTTCAAGGATTTCTTCTGCTGCGTCACGCGCACCGAAACCAACCCAGATAGCAAAGGGGCCAGATGATAATAACTCTACAGATTTAGCGATCGCTTCTTGGGAAGCAGTCATCTCAAACGGAGTAATATCTAGTTGAGGCAAGGATATATTCTCAACTAAACTTGTCTGCACAGCGGTGGGAATGCTCAAATGGGCGACAAATCCACCTGGTTGCGCCATCGCTAATGCAAGTTTACGAAAAATCTGCGGTAGTTGAGCCGCAGATTCAATCGTGATTGCATAGTTGAATAACGCTCCTGGGGTAAAAATTCCTCCACTGGGCAATGTGTAAGTGCTGGTTTCTTGAATAGCCCAACGTCCACGCTGCGGTGCTGAGGTGCAAGCCGACAACAAAATTACCTTTGCACCTTCACCACGAGCCGCAAATAATCCGGTGAGGGAGTTGGTGATCCCCGGCCCGGCTGTGGTAAAAACTACAGTCGGGCGATTATTCGCAAAGTAAGCTTCGGTGGCTGCAAAGGCGGCTCCGGCTTCATGGCGGAAGTTCAACACCTCGATGCTACTATTGGATAGCGCACCCCAAAGGCTGGCCATTGCACCACCTGCGACACCAAAAGCGTAGCTTACTCCCAAATTTTCCAACATTTTAGCGATCGCATCGGCAACTGAGAGTGTTGGAGCAATTTCATCGTTTAAAAAAGGCTGAATTCCCCCATTATTCTCCGATTCATCAAGCTGACGGGAGTCAGGCACAGATTCGACATATCTGTTTGCTGGAAGTTCCTTGTATGGCTCAGTGGTGATGAGAGGATTTGAACCAGTATAGTTTTGACTCATTGGTTTCAGGTAATTTTAGAAAGTTACACAAAGGCTTTTTAGTTTACAATCACAGCACTAGAAATATTTAATACAAACAACTCTGTTGTTTACTACAGCTATGACCTAGCTTGGAAGATAGTAGAAATGGTTGATTGCTGCTGATTGATGCTTGTGAGCGCAGTACCAAAAAATTTTGACCAAAAGCATACAACAATTGAGGCTGTGCTTCTTACGGTAAGAATAAAGGAGATGAAGACTGTGGTGCAATCAAAAATCTTTTGATGGGGGTGTCAAATTTTTCGCTTCTATGATGATGACTATAGTGCTTAAAATAGATTGGCAAAGAAAAACTAAGTTATATAAATGCGTATAAAGTAGCAACTAACCTTAATTTAACTACGTCTCATAATCTTTACAAAACTTTATATAAGTAGCTTTAATAACACCGATCTAATTAATCAACACCTAGTGAAATTTCTGTCCGCTACAATAAAAACCCAGTTTGCAATGAAAAATCTTTTGATGTATGTGTCAATTCTTTCGCTTGTTTTGTGATTGTAACATTTGCAACTTAGTCACTTCAAATACTGATATTCTGCGTAGGCATCACAGAAGCGGCACATTATCAAATTTGCAATAGGAAATCTTTTGATGTATGTGTCAATTCTTTTGCCTTATTACTTACACAACTTTTTCTCTGAATTTAAGCATGAGGCGATTTAGCGGTCTTTATATTGCCACCAAAAACTCTTTGAGTCAATTATTTGTAACGATAAAGACATTATTTTTTAATTTTTTATATTTCATTTGAGAGATGACAAAGCATTCGGGACATAAATATTTTTTGAAAATTGTTTTTGATGATACATAAATCAGCACTATATACTTAATATGCGGTTACAGACTTTATTTGTGACAAAAAATATACAATATAGTATGTAATTTATACGGTTATGTAAATACAAATGTACTTCTTACGACAGATGACTAAGCATATTCTTCTATAGTTAAATTCCTGAGAAGGTAAGTTAAGATAAATTAAGAAAATAAGTTAAGCGGTTGAAGTTTATTCTTTTAATCCAGACCTACTACTGCAAATTCATTGATGTTGAAAATCAAACGACTCTATACGAGTAGTTCGCCAAAGTTCTTGGTAAGGAAAAGCTTAAAGGAGAAAAATTCTGATTCTTTAACCTTTCCCCAGTGGAAACCCAGGAATTTTAGGTTGGTGAACTCTTGTAGAGGCGTAGCAGTGCTACATCTCTAGAAGGGTTATTAATTAAGCATAATTAATTTCACCAGATATTTACCAGATATCTATTAGTTAATTCTGATGCAGGACTAGTTTAGATTTAAAAAAATATCTTTTCTACTTATAGATTAAGAGTTTAAAACTCTTATCTAATAATATATATTGACTAATCTAGATTTTATTATCTGAATTCTGTGATTTTATAACAATTTGTTGCCATCAATAATATTTTCTAAAATCTTTAGTTTTTTTAGGGAAATTTGGTTTAATAATTCAGAGGTTACTGGTACAATAAGTTTTGTTAAGCTAGTTAATAATATTTTTTATAGATTAACTCATTTTATTTGTTAACAGCCGAACGGACAGTATACCAAAGATTTTAGGAAATTATGACTTTTAACTCCTTAATGGGCATAGTGCTAATTGATTACCAGGAGGAAGTAAGAATATGAATTCTGGCGAATATACATTAGCTAGATCGAACAATCAATGGGCATTACAACCAGAAATAGAGATGAAGTTTGCTCACTTTCTAATAAATCACGCTGTAGATGCTGCCTTCTGTTTAGGAGCAAACGCGCAGTTTCTTTACGTCAACGATGCCACTTGTCTGATGACTGAGTATTCCCGTGAGGAATTACTTTCTATGAGTCTGCATGATATAGATGTAGATTTTGCTCTGCACAATTGGTCAGATATTAGCTCACAGGGTTCCCTTACCTTTAAATCTCGCTATCGGACAAAAAAAGGTCGGATATTTCTGGTAGAAATATCGATGAACTATGTAAAACACCAAGATATGGAATTTGGCTGTGCCTTTGCTCGTGAAAAAACTGATGAAATAGTAGAATTGAGCGTGCAAAAGTGGACTGATGAATTAAGAGATGCTAAAGATAATTTGCAACAAGAATTTTTTCAACTCAAAGACAAAGAAGTAGAACTAGAAACATCTCTTTCTTTACTTCGTTCTACTCTTGAGTCTACTGCCATTGGGATTGTTGCAGTTAACTTTGAGGGAGATATTCTCAGCTTGAATGAGAAATTTGTGGAGATGTGGCAGATCCCCGAGTCCCTAATATTATCTAAGAAATGTCCTCGATGCAAAGCATTTTTTGAGAACCAACTTAAAGATCCACAAGCCTTTAGTCGGCTGATTTGGGAAGTGTCTAGCCAATCTGATTTCGAGAGCTACGACATTCTAGAGTTAAAAGATGGAAGAGTTTTTGCACACTATTCTAAACCTCAATTACTTGAGGGTAAAATTATTGGGAGAGTGTGGAGTATTTGGGATATTACTGAATCAAAACAGACTGAAGAAGCATTACGACTGAACGCAACTAGATTTCGGACTTTAGCCGAAACGACAGATGCCGGCACTTTTTTGATTCAAGGTACGCGGCTTTGCTATGTAAATCCGGCAGTAGAACAACTCACTGGCTATACAAAAGAAGAACTGCTAACGGGTTTCGATCTTCGGCAATTGATTAAGAGCAAAAAACGCAGGCAAGTACGTAACCCGGATGAAGCCGCTAACTTTGAATACCAGGAGATGAATATCTTAACAAAAAACGGCACGGAGCGCTGGCTAGCTTGTGCAGTTGCCAAGCTTGATGGAGGGCTAGATTTTGGAGGAAAACCAGTCGAACTGATTGCAGGTATCGATATTACCGATTACAAATATGCAGAATTAGGGCTTAATCAAGCTTTAGAACAAGCCAAACAACTTAGCGAACTTAGAGCGCGTTTTCTTGCTATGGTTTGCCATCAATTCCGAACTCCACTAAATATTGTTTCATTTTCTAATAGTTTACTTAAAGAAGAAGTAGACAAACGTACACAGAAGAAAATCCAACCATTACTCGATCACATTCAAAAAGCCACCGAACAATTGAGCCTGATGTTGGATGATATTTTGTTCTTCTCCAAAGCAGAATCAGCAAAATTAAACTTTGAACCAAAACCGCTTGAGTTAGTTCAGTTTTGTCAGGATTTAGTTGCACAAATGCAGATGATTGTTAGCCAACAAACAATCAATTTTGTCAGTCAAGAGAAAACTCTAACAGCTTATATAGATAAAAAATTGCTAGAGCCGATTTTGAAGAACTTGCTTGATAACGCCATTAAGTATTCTCCCTCGAATCCGGCAATTAATTTAGAACTATCTTGCCAAAATGAAAAAATAATTTTCCAAGTAAAAGATAGGGGGATCGGTATTTCAGTAGTAGATCGACAACGAATATTTGAGCCATTTTACCGTGGTAGTAATATCGATCATATACCTGGTACTGGACTAGGACTATCGATTCTTAAAACCCTTGTGGATTTACATCATGGTCAAGTTTCTGTAGAAAGTGAAGTTGATGTCGGCACTACGTTTACTGTAGTGCTGCCATTAATCAAATCAGAGTTGACCTGTTCCGAGTTATGAGTGTTGAAATGAAATAGTTGTTAATTAACTAACTTAACAAGCATAACTCTCGGAACAAGTCGATTTAGATACTCACCAAAGAGTCTAGAATTAGCTTTTGCAAAAATTGATTGAAGAGAAAGTTATGTACGAATCGTCAAAGAAAATTCTCGTCATTGAAGATGATAGCGTTACCCGCAATCTTTATTTAAAGGGTCTTGAGGCTAAAGGTTTTGATATGATAGGCGCTCAAAACGGTCGTGTTGGTATCCAACAAGCACAAAAGGATATACCCGACTTAGTTATTTGCGATATCACGATGCCTGATATGGATGGTTATAGCGTTTTAAATACCCTACGCCAAGATCCTCTGACAGCAATTATTCCTTTCATTTTTCTGACTGGTAGTAGTACTAAAGCAGATGTTCGCAAAGCTATGGAATTGGGAGCAGATGATTATCTTACCAAACCCTCGACACTAGATGAATTGCTCAGAGCGATCGCTACTCGCTTGGAAAAGCAAGCTACTCTGCAATACTGGTGCAATATTCAATTCCATAAAGCTGCAAAATCAGTATTTGCAGATCGTACTACAGCGATCGCTGCCGATGTTGCCGTAGCCTCTGATAAAGAAGTCAACATTCCTCCTAAGTCAATTTTTCCCAACATTCCGCAATTAAAAGAAGTTTTCGACTTTATCGAAGCCCATTATCATCAAGGAATTACTTTATGTGATGTGGCTGTTGCTGTTGGTTACTCATCGGCTTACTTAACTAACCGAGTAAAAGAGACAAGTGGAGAGACTGTAAACTGCTGGATTGTCAAACGCCGGATGGCGGAAGCTTGTTTTTTACTCCAAAATAATAATCACACAGTTGAAAAGATAGCGAAAGCATTAGGCTATCAAGATGTGTCTCATTTCTCCCGTCAGTTTCGCCAACATCACGGTTTACCTCCCCAAGCTTGGCGCAAAGAGCATCAACTTGTATCGCAAAAACAGGTGAAACTGTGGTGAAAGTAGATTTTATACAAATAGTTGTGTAAACTCATATATTAAATCCACCCTACCTTTACGTAACATGGCTGGATCTAATCTTTCAGTAGTATTACAAGTCATCAACACAACTAACCGTTGCTGCATCTGAATACCAGAGTCATCAATTACACTCTGATACAAAGTACCATCTAGCAAACTCAGAATGTGTTCGGTTTTGTTATTGTATTGCGCTACCTCCGAAGCACGATTTTGCGCTAGATTATCAGCTTCGTTAATAAGAATACAAATACGCTCTATGTAAGTCGGTGGGACAAAATTAGCGATCGCATCATGATCTAAAATAAAAATTACATACCCTAAAGGTACAAGAATTTCTTTTGCTACTGCCTGTGTCCAGACTGTTTTACCAGTACCTGGTTGTCCATGTACAACAACCGCTAACTGGTTTTGATTTAAAATCGCTTGCTGTACAGAATCAGTAAAGTTTTGGATATCTGCGGGAAATGTCCGAATGGCAAATTGACTATGAACTTTGCCTACACGACTCTGATATCCACTCAACATCACTGCTAAATCATAAGTTGCTTTGTTAATTAGTGGCGCGAGATTTTTCGCCATTAAAGTATATTGTCGTCGCCCGCGATCGTAGGCATCAATTTGCAACCAAATGTCATACTTAGACCAGTAAGCGTAAACAGTATTAATAACGTCTAAGCGTTCCCAGCTAACAAATTTATCTATCGGAAAGTAAAAATCTCTTTCTGAGTAATACTGGGTAATAATATCAGGATTACCCAATACAGCTAAAACTCGCAGTACAGTAATTTCTTGCAGTCGATTCAGAACATAATCAATAGGAATACTACTACGACTGACAAATTGGACAATAGGTGTTTCCGTACTCAAAACATCTTTGTAGCGATGATCTGGTGATTGCGGATCTGGCGTGATGTAATTCCAAAACTTTTCAACTTCGTAGCGGGTATTATCAGATACAACACTTAATAAATTAGCCCACCAAGCATAATTATTTCGTCCTAAAACATCAGCAATATTACTCGCCAAATTCAAACTTTTTTGACTTAATTCGCGGGAGTCACTGTACAACAGTTCCCATAAAAATCCCCAGTCTAACTCTCGATTAAGCGGTCGCCAACCGCAAGCAAGTAAGCTTTGCCGAGTATTATTTGTAGGAGTGCCTTCATTGCTTCTAAAATAGTCAAAATCCATATTTATCGGTTATGCAGCGTTAATTCAGTTATTTTGTGTTAGGTAGGAAGTTTTGAAAATTTTTTCTCGTAATCTTAACTAATTGCGTGCAAATGGTAATTTTATTTCCACTGTACTAGCGAGGAAGTCTTTTTAATTTAACTCATTACTATTGTAGCACACTGTATTACACAACAACTACTTGCGTCAACTTTTTTGACAAACCAATTGGTAAGTGAGTGTTTACTTTTAGCGATTGATTTATCTACACTACTTATCCATCTGTAGATGAGGACTTACAGCAGATTTAAAGTTGATGAAGTACACAAGCTAGTACCGCAAGTCAAAAGTCAAAAGTCAAAAGTATTGTGGAATAGGCTCTTTAGGAATTTTAAATGGTTGCTCTATTTACGCCGTGATGTACTAGTTTGAACGCACAAAGCTTGTTTTACTTCTGTTAGCGCAACTAAGCGTAGCCCATTCTAACGCCTTGGCGGAGCGTCTTTGGCTTTTTTCTTGAATAATTTCCTTAAATTCCGTTGGATGTCCTCTGGAATTGATTGCAGTGGGTGGTTTGGGTGGTGAGTTCATAATTCTGAGGAATAATTAAAAGATAAGGCAACAGTGGAGGCGATCGTGACTGTACAATTGCTAAGACGGAAATTCACAGTTGAGCAATATCATCAGATGGTTGAGTCGGGGATTCTCACAGAAGATGACCGAGTGGAACTGATTCGGGGAGAGATTATTGAGATGTCGCCGATTGGAACAAAACACGCTGCTTGTGTAAATCGACTTGTTAATTTGTTGGTGCAACTGTTGGGTAAACGCGTTATACTTGCTGCTCAAAATCCAATCGCGTTGAACAATAACTCAGAACCTCAGCCAGATGTGGCATTACTTAAACCCCGTGATGATTTCTACGCCACAGCACACCCCCAACCCCAGGATATTTTTTTACTAATTGAAGTGGCTGATTCGACTGTAATGTATGACCGGGAAGAGAAAATTCCTTTATATGCAGAAGCAAACAGCATTGAAGTTTGGTTAGTAGATATTAACGAGGAAATTGTGGAAGTTTATCAACAACCAACAGCCGCAGGATATGAGTTTATGCAAAAGTTCGCTAACGGTCAAACTTTATCAATTCAAACCTTCCCCGATGTGAATATTAGCGTCAATGAAATCTTTGGCAGATAACATTATTTCTCCCCTCATCCCTCTATCATGTTCTCAAGATGCAAAAAATGCACTGTACCTGAAGTATCTCCTGCCACAATTGTCGTGCGATCGGGTGCTACTGCACAGCAATTGATGGGATATTGCCTGTAAAAGTAGCAATGAGTTCTCCTGTTGCCGGATTCCAGACTTTCAGGGTGTTGTCATCAGATGCAGAAATCACCTGTATCAACAAGTAAAAACTCCATAGATGCTTGGAAACTAAAGATAGCCATCTATGGTATAGAAATGTATAGAATCTTGTAAAGATATAAAATATAGTCGTTAAATGCACACATTTCTCGCTTCTTCCTCAATGCAGCGGTCTTTACCACCAAATCACTTTCAGCCTATGAAGATTGTCGCACTGGGGGACAGCTTAATTTATGGATTCGGCGACCCGGAAAAAGGAGGCTGGATTGAGCAACTACGGCGATGGTGGATGTTGCCGGATAGTGCCGGTCACATTCTTTATAATTTAGGGGTAAGAGGCGATCGCACGCAACAAGTTGCCCAAAGATTGGAAGTTGAATTTCGCCACCGCGGTGAACTGCGAAATCGCGTTCCTGATTTGATTATTTTATCAGTAGGCGTGAATGACTCAGCCCGGTTGGCGCGTCCCGATGGTCGAAGTTACACAGATTTTACATTGTTTGAAAAGGAAATTGCGTCTCTGCTAGATTTAGCACAGCAACTTTGTCCTGTGTTATTTGTGGGCATGGTGCCAGTAGATGAAGCCAAAATGCCATTTTTAGATTGTTTTTACTACAATCATGCTGACCAGTACCGCTACAAAGAAGCAACTCGAATTGCTTGCAGCAAACGGCAGATTCCCTATTTGGATATTTTTGAACAATGGATGGAACGCGGTGAAAGTTGGCGACTCAAACGCTTGAGTGAAGATGGACTTCATCCTAATACACTAGGTTATCAAGCTTTGTTAGAAGATGTAATCAATTGGGATGCCATACCTTCTCTACGAGACGCTACGCGAACAATGGACTTTGCCAATGCAGCTTACCATTCTCAATTTGATTATCACCTAAAACCATCCTAATAATGATATGTTGGTGCTTTGGGGCTAGGCGATACTCTCGTATTTGCCATCCTCGCAAAAAGCACCACAATCTTTCTAATTTTTTAATGAAGCGAGTCAAAATCTATCTATAAAAACTTTAATTTCTCTATATTATTCATAACTCCTAACTCCTAACTCCTAACTCCTAACTCAGCACTCCCATGACACCAACTTTATTTGGTCGCTGGCAAACTCGATTATTATTACTGGCAACTGTCGGCTTACTCGTATCTTTGCCATTTGCAATGGGTTGGATTGGCCCTGGTGCTAACTCGGTTTATTTTTGGATACTTGGTTATGTCGCCATCTTTGGCTTAGGTTGGGATGTACTTTATGACTATCTCCAAAAATCCCGTTGGGATAGAGATTGGCCCGCAGCTTATCAACTTTTAGCTGGTATATGGGAATTAATATTTATATTTTGTGGAGTTAAGCTATTTGGCTTCTTGCCAATACCTTTACCAAAAGAAGAACTTTCACCAGGAGCTTTTTTATTGCACTATAGCATCGTGTGGCTAGCAGTTTTTATTAGTTCTCAAAGTCTGATGCGAATTATCTTTCTTCGTTGGCGTTTTCGGGGCGGGGAGTGGTTGTAAAATTTAAAATCGAGGTAGTAATGCATAGTAATGATAAAATCAGGCAGTGTCGTTCAATACAGAAGCTATGCACTGTCCTAAATGCAACTCGAAGAACATAGTCAAAAATGGACACACACACTACGGAAAACAACGTTTCAAATGCCATAATTGTGGACGACAATTTGTTGAAAGTCCAACAAGACAACCGATTGATAACTCCACACGTACCTTAATTGATAAACTCTTACTTGAACGGGTTTCATTGGCAGCGATCGCCCGCGTTACTGGAGTTTCAACACGTTGGCTTCAATACTACGTAAACCAGAAATACTACCAAGTTCCGAAAATTGTTGAAGTTACTAAAAAAAACCAGGTAGGCTAATTCTCCAAATAGATGAGATGTGGTCATACGTAGGGTCGAAAGAAAATAAACAGTGGATTTGGCTTGCTATGGACGCGACAACACGAGAGATTGTTGGGGTGTATATTGGCGATCGCTCTAGACAATCGGCTCAAAGATTATGGCAATCTCTACCGCCAGTTTATCGTCAATGTGCAATTTGTTACACTGATTTTTGGGAATCCTATGAAGGGGTTTTACCTAGTACTAGACATAAACCAGTAGGCAAAGATAGTGGAAAGACAAGCTATATTGAAAGATTTAACAACACTCTACGGCAACGAGTTGGACGGCTAGTTCGTAAAACATTGTCGTTCTCTAAAATGCTGGATAACCATATTGGTGCAATTTGGTATTTTGTCCATCACTACAATGCCCAGCTACGAAGGTAAATCATTACTATGCATTACTACCAAAATCGAAACTAATTTAATCAAAAATTCTAGCAATTTTCAGGCAATTCAACCGTAGGGTAGAGACACACAAATGTACGTCCCTACAGTCGATTGTGTCTCAAATAGATAAAAAAGGCTATAAATCAATACGCTTGGGTTAGCGCTAAAAATCTTAAGTTGTGTAGGTTGGGTTTCGTTCCTCAACCCAACATTTTCATAGCTTTGTTGGGTTGCGCTTTGCTTCACCCAACCTACAATTTTTCTTCACTGGACTGTATTGGGATATAAATCAATACGCTTGGGTTAGCCCCAAAAACCTTAAACTACGTAGGTTGGGTTGATAAACGAAACCCAACATTTGCAGGACTTTGTTGGGTTGCGCTTTGCTTCACCCAACCTACAATTTTTCTTAACTGAATTGTATTGGGATATAAATCGCAAATTAACAAATCATAAAAAATCATATATGGCGGTTTTAGTTTGGATGCAATATCTTGTATTGACGTACAGTTGTGTACGTTCTAAAAACAAGATAACTTTGGAAACCAAAGCAACGCATTGCTTGTTGTATCTCATCAAATTACAAACAGCTATCTTATGTTTACAAAATTGGCATTTGTGCTGATGTAGTAGTCATATATGAGTAAAACAGGACAAACTTTAGACTCTAAGGAGATTCTTCAATGCAGAGACATAAATTAAGGAAGTGCAATGTCAAATTTTGATCTGGTTATTCAGCTATTTCTGCAACTCACAGTTATTTTAACCACTTGTCGCATTGTCACGATTTTAGGACGCCGCTATCTTGGTCAAACAGATGTTGTTTGCGAAATGATTGCAGGTGTAATGCTAGGGCCATCACTTCTAGGATTGATTGCACCAGATTTTCAGCAATGGCTATTTCCTAAACTTCCCATCATCACTGCTGTCGGACTCAAAATACCCAATCCATCAATGTCAATTTTATATGCTATTAGCCAGATTGGGTTGGTAATTTATATGTTTTTGATTGGTTTAGACTTTAATACCAAACTCTTAAAACATCACATTAAAAGTGCAAGTTTGCTATCTGCGGCTGGGATTATCACTCCTTTTATTTTAGGAGCGATCGCATCTTTTTGGTTTTATCACAATGGCGATTTCTTTCAACCAAAAGTCATGCCTTGGTCAGCTGCTTTGTATCTGGGTGCATCGATGACAATTACGGCTTTTCCAATGTTAGCTCGTATTCTTTACGAACGTGGTCTGACACAAACTCGCTTCGGTACTTTGGCTTTAGGTGCAGCATCGGTAGATGATGCAGTTGCTTGGTGTTTGTTGGCGATTGTGCTTGCTAGCGTGAAAAATTCTCTAAGCATTGCCATATTAGCAATTGGTGGTGGCATTTGCTATGTGCTATTTGCGATTTTTCTCGGTCAACCTCTACTGAAAGCGTTCACACGCATGACAAAACGCGAAGGCGTGAACAGACAAACCCTGACTTTAATGTTGATAATTTTGATGTTTTGTGCATGGTTTACCGATGTTACAGGTATCTATGCAATATTTGGGGCTTTTGTGTTGGGAGCAGTGACACCACGCGGAGAATTCGCCCAACAAATTCGCCAATATACGGAGTTTTTAACTACTTCTTTTTTATTACCGATCTTTTTTGTTTTTTCTGGATTAAATACTCAAATTGGATTGGTAAACACACCTACTTTATGGGGAGTGACGCTATTAATTATTACGATCGCAATTCTTGGTAAAGGTGTTGCTTGTATGTTGGCTGCAAAGTTAGCGGGGGAAAATTGGCGCGAATCTGCAACTATCGGCGCTCTGATGAATGCTCGTGGTTTGATGGAGTTAATCATCCTCAATATTGGTCTAGAACAAGGTATAATTACCCCAACTTTATTCACTATAATGGTTATTATGGCGGTCATTACTACTCTAATGGCATCACCACTGATTGCCTTTTTATTGCACGGTACAAGCTATGAAAAATCTTCTACTTAAGCAAATTTAAATATTAGATTAATTAAGTATCTAGTACTTTACAAGCTAGCTTTGAGTGTTTTTAGTAAGCGCTTTAGTGCTGAGAAAATTAATGACTAAAGTCCTTACTACGAACTTGCTTAACCATAATATCTGCAACTGATCGTAACAATAATTAATATAACAAGGAAGCACAAATTACTCTTGGTTGTATCTAACAAGCTTGACATTTTGCAGTCTTTTAAAGAATTATCTTAGGAAAACCAGATAGTTAATTTTGAGGAAACCATGCACATAGTTATTCTCGTTCTGGTTGAGGTGCTGATTGTTATTGGGCTTTCACGACTCGTAGGGTTAGCATTCCGTTCCATTAAGCAACCACTAGTAATTGGTGAGATTGTCGCCGGGATTATGCTTGGCCCATCTTTATTGGGTTTAGTTGCTCCCCATCTAGCAGTTACTTTGTTTCCACCAGAAACTTTTCCTTTTCTGAATGTTTTGTCTCAGGTGGGACTAATATTTTTCATGTTTCTGATTGGGCTAGAACTCAATCCCAAATACCTCAGAGGGCAATTAGAAGTAGCAGTTTTAACTTCTCATGTCAGCATTTTGGTGCCGTTTTCTTTAGGAACATTACTAGCGGTGATACTTTATCCCCTAGTTTCCGATGCAAGTGTATCATTCACCGCCTTTGCTTTATTTTTGGGGGCGGCGATGTCGATTACTGCCTTTCCAGTGTTGGCGCGAATCATTACTGAAAACAATTTACAAGGAACGCGTTTAGGAACGTTGGCGTTAACTTGTGCAGCAGTGGATGATGTCACAGCTTGGTGTTTGTTGGCAGTAGCGATCGCAGTTGCGCGAACTGGTGACTTTGGTGGTGCTGTACCCACAATTATCGCCAGTATAGTTTACATCGGCTTGATGTTGACAGCCGGTCGTTGGTTCCTGCAACGCCTTGCTAAACACTACCTCCGTGCGGGACGACTCAGCCAATTGCTGCTAGCTGGGATTTATATGGGTGTGGTTGCGTCGGCACTAATCACCGAACTAATTGGGATTCACTTAATTTTTGGTGCATTTTTGCTGGGAGCAGCCATGCCCAAAAATGAAGATTTAGTGCGAGAATTGGCAATAAAAACGGAAGATTTTGTCCTAATTTTCTTGCTACCAGTATTTTTTGCCTACAGTGGTTTAAAAACGCAGATTGGTTTGCTCAACCGTCCCGAATTGTGGCTTTTGTGTGCGTTGGTTTTAGCTGTCGCGATCGCAGGCAAATATGTTGGTACTTATGTAGCAGCGCGTGTCAGTGGCATTAGTAAACGAGAAGCCTCGGCACTCGGTTGGTTAATGAATACGCGCGGTTTAACCGAACTGATAGTGCTAAACATTGGTTTAGAGTTAGGGGTAATTTCCCCCTTAATATTTACCATGCTGGTAATTATGGCATTGGTAACTACCTTCATGACCTCGCCACTGCTGGAATGGACATATCCGAAAAAGCTGATCAGGCTAGATGTGGTGGAACCAGAGTTAGAAGCACAAACAGCTACCAGCGCTACTGATGCCGAAACTTATATTCGTCCCTACCGAATTTTGGTGCCTGTAGCGAATCCAAGTACTCAAAAAGGCTTGCTACAGTTGGCAGCAAATATCGCCATCAACTCCCAATATCCCGCTATTGTTAACCCTCTGAGTCTGATTGAATTTGAAGAAGATTATGCCTTTGAAAGTACGCCAGTAGAAGCAGACCGATTAATTGCCCAGCGCCGTCAGCAGCTAGAAGAATTGATTAATACGCTCGAACCAGTAGAAACACGCGCTCATGTGCATCCCATCATTCGCATATCTAGTAATGTTGCACGAGAAACTGCACAGATTGCCGCACTCAAACAAGTTGATTTAATTCTTGTAGGATGGCATCGCCCAGCTTTTAGTAGCAACCGCTTAGGTGGAAGAGTTGGCCAAATGCTCACTACTGCGCCAGTTGATGTTGCAGTGTTTGTGGATAGGGGAAGTGAGCAATTAGAAAGCTTGTTGGTGCCTTATTCAGCCAATATTCATGATGATTTAGCGCTAATAATCGCTCTGAGACTGCTCATTAACCGTGAAACTTGTATATTACAAGTTTTACAGGTTGTACCCGAAAATCACCTCAAGGATGAATTGAGTGATGAGTTAAATACAATGATGGAGCAATTACCGACTAGTGTACGCGATCGCATCGAAATCAAAATTGTTCAAGCTCCAGATCCAATCCAAGCTGTAGTCGAAGCCTCAAAAAATGTAGACCTAACAATTGCAGGCACTAGCCGCACTTGGGGTATCGAGCGTCAAACCTTGGGAAGATATACAGATCAACTAGCCATTCAATGTTGCTCCTCCCTGCTGATTACCCGCCGTTACAGTCAAGTCACCGCTCATCTGGCTTCCATGCTTCCTGATGTTAGCAGTCAAGAGCCAACATTGAGGAGTTGACAACATGAATCATTTCAACTTCAAATCTTTAAGTTTTTACGGAGTAGCAATAATTTCAGTGCTACTGTTGTTTAAAACTGTCACTGTTTACGGAGAAAACAAACTCAAGGCTCCTTTGCCAGTTAACGGTCGCTATCGTCTAACCCTAGCGGAGAATTTGCCTAACTGTGAAAAATCGGATACTCTGACGTTAAACATTGAGCAGTCAGGTATTTACTTAAATGCCTCTGTATTACCGGCAAACGCTAACGCCAACACTGACGAAAAGCACTCTCTGGCAGGCATCTTCAAAAATCAACAATTAAATTTATCTGGGAAAGTTGGTAAATCAATCCTTTGTAATATTCTTCACCCCCAAAACGATCCTCTAAACTCAGTCACAATTCAAATGCAACTTGTGGATAAAGGTAATATGACAGGTCAATTAACCGTAAATGGTATTCCACAAACTCTGAAATTTACTGCTGTGCCTCAAAAAGCTAATTGAATTGGAGGATTGTTAGAGACGCGATTCATCGCGTCTACGAGATTCATCGCGTCTAAGGGATTGGAAGCGCGAAGTAAACAGCAATGTAAGTGCATTGTATGGGTTTTATGGAGCAAATAACAGAATGAATCGGAGACTAAAGACTAAGCAATTTTACCAATGGGGCAAGCAGTTATTTAGCATCAGTATATTAAGTTTTTATGCAGCGATCGCCCTCGAAACTTTTACTAATGCTGGTACACCAGGGGCAAAGCTAAATAATTGGCGTTTTTCTCCCAAGACACAGCAACTCGAAATCAATCTCTCAGCAGGCACAACCCCTCGTTATTTCTACCTAGCCCAACCCTCTCGTCTGGTTGTAGATTTACCGAATACTAAGTTGGGCAAAGTTACCACACAACAAAATTATTCTGGAGCAATCAAAAGCATTCGCATTTCTCAGCTAAACGCAAACGATACACGTATTGTCTTAGATTTAGCGGCAGGGACTGTTTTTAATCCCAAACAGGTACAACTGCAACCCGTTTCTCGAAAAAACTCCACTCGCTGGGTATTACGTTCGGCTATTCCCGGTAAAACTACAGCCGTAAAACCAGGAAAATCCGCAGCTTCAGCCAAGAAACAACCTCAAACACTCCAAAAGCCGCCTAGTAAACAACCCGTAACCGCTACTAATCAACAATCCCCCTCACTCACAGTTCCGCCTCCATCCAATGAACTGCCCTCAACAATTACTACTAACTCAGGGCAGCCTTTTGTCACCGTACCTGCTTTAAATCAAAATACATCCTCTCCCTCTCAACAACCTGCTTTGAGTCTTCCCCCTCCTTCTTTCCCAAATCAACCCAGTAATTTAAATAACATTCCTCCTTCGGGAATATCGGAATTTCCAGTTCCAATAATCCCCAATGCTCCCGATCCCCCGATCATTGAGTTTGGTCAACCTTTACCCAAAACTAAGTCAATTGCCCCACCCACGAGGGGATGGGGCTTGTAACTAACCGAGAGACTCGGCTGAAACATACGGTGCATTGACTGACACCTGCTCTTCCGTCCTTAACTGGGTAGAAGAGAGAATATAGTCATCCCGAACATTCTTGGCAGCATTTAAATCCGCGTGAGTCCGATGTCCACAGTTTTGACATTGGAACCTAGACTTATGCCGATTTGTTCTTTTGATCTGCTTACAAATATTGCATTTTTGGGAGGTGTAGCGAGGATTTTGATGTACTACTCGTTTCCCTAACGCTTTTGCTTTGTAGGACAAAAACTGGTCTTGCTGATAGAATGCCCAACTCCCCAACCATTTATTCATTTTCTTGCCGCGTCGCTGGGTGCGAATACTTGACAAGTCTTCAAGCACAAAAACTGCAACAAGAGGTTGGTTGGCTAGCTTTTTACTTAGACAATGATTCGTGTCCGACATGAACCGCTTCTCGCGTCCAGACATCGCTTTTAAACGACGCTTAGAACTGCGAGTGCCTTTTTGCTGGAGTTTACGACGATTGAATAAGTAACGTCTTTGTAGCGCTCTAATTTTAGATGAACTAAAGAATTGTCTATCGGAGGTTACAGCTTGATGGTATAACCCTCGATCAATTCCTTGAATTTTTCCTTGTATTTGTGGCGGATCTTCTGTTTCAAAAATTAAGCGTACCCAGAATTGCGCTTGCTTTTTGGCATAAGTAACAGATGCTCCACAAAATTCCCAGGTTTCAAAAACTTCTTTGAAATAGTCGGGAACATCTAGCATTAAACTAATTCGCTTACCGATGCAGCTAAGTGTCAACTGACGACCCCTTAGCGTGATTGTGCGCTGATCGTACCTTAGTCCTGATGTTGGCTTTTTTCGGGGAATGCTTTTGAATTTGGTAGCCTTAACTGCTTCTAAAGCGTTATCCCGAACCGTTTGCAATAACGCCGAAGGCACACTAGGAAACTGTACTCTTAATAAATGATACAGTTCTTTGTGTGCCTTGTTTTTGTTGTAGCTACTGTTGGCTAATGCCCAGTCAATATGTGCATTAAAAATTTCTGCACACTGATTCATCAAAGGCAGAAATCTTGTAGATGGCAGATCAACTGGGATGCTAACAGTGCGCTTCATTAGACGTTTTCTAGGGGTTTATAGTACGTAACAACGATAGCCTCGTAAAGAGAATCTTCTTGCTTATAAACTTCGGTATCGACTAACTCCCAATCAGGGGTATCTGAATTTGAAGAGCAAGTTTTTTGATGATAGTTCCTTTATGAATTTAAGCTCCTTTACTGGCATCAACAGAATTAAATGTCATCGGCAATTCCCAAGCATCCATCATTACGGATGCTACCATCCTGCATGACTGTTCTACAGAAAATAGAACGTCCCAATCTGAACTCAAAATCATAAGTACTAGCTCCCAAGAGATTGGCATCAGTAAAATCGGCAGCACCAACAGCTTCTTCCAAGTCAACAGAGCGCAGGTTAGCATTTCGGAAACTGGTACCGAGCAAATCAGTACACCCCAAAATGGCTCCTTCAAGATTTGCTTTATCGAATCTAGCCCCATTCAAACGGGCTCTGTACATTCCAGCTCTTCGCAAATCAGCTTGGTCGAAAATAGCCCCTACAGCATCACATTCAAAGGAAACCCCTTGCAAATTACTTCTGTCCAATCTGGCTCCAGTAAGATTGGCTCCGGTGAAATCGGCTTGGCTCAGATTGGCATCAGTCAACTTGATAGCAATCAAATTAGCAAAACTCAAGTCAGCATTGGACAGGTTGATTCCTCTCAAATTAGCATTAACCAATACAATTTTCCTCAGACTGACTCCAGCAAAATCTCTCTCCCCAGCAGCATATCGCTGCAACAACTCCTCAACACTTATACTCATCTATCTTTGATTAAATTTATCCTTGAGGATTTGTACGCGTAGTGTCACAGTAGTAGTTATATTTGCTTACTCGTCTCTTGTGAAAGTATTTCATGAACGAGTAAGCTTTATCTACCTAGCACAAAATTTACATAATCCTTACATCTCATCCCCGTTTATGTACAGCGATCGCTCTTTGCGATCAACTTTATCGGCGATCGCTTCTATGAAACTTCATCAAAGACAATTGCCTAAGCCATCTCAACACTTTTAAATAGCTTTTAAAGCTGTAGTCCTTATTCCACATAGCTTAGAGCTTTTCTTAGTGCCATTCGGCTATGCCCTAATAAATAGACTTCTTGGCATTTGTAGGGAAAAGGGTAAGGGGGAAAGGGGAAAGGAATAATAAAAAACATGAGTCCCTTTAACCTTTCCCCTTTTCCCGCCTCTTGCAAAAATTACTTTTGCAAGAGGTCTAATGAATTACCTTTTTCCAACTAACTCCTTTACTTTGTTGATGATGCCTACTGGATCGATACCTTGATATGGGTACTGTTCCCACAAACCGCCGCAACCTTCTTTATAAGTTCCAAGATGGGCATATTTGGGAGTCAAACCCCGCTCTAGTAGCCAGGAACCAAAACGACTGCCTAAGCCAGTGCGACGGTTAAAGGGTTCTACTACAAGCACAAAAGGAGCATTACCAACTTTGGTAATTATTTCTTCATCAATGGTGTTTAAAGTTGGTTTGTTAATTAAACCAACGTCTAACCCATCTTGCTTCAGACGCTCTACAGCATCAACGGCACGGTAGAGAGCATCACCAAAGCTGATAATGTAGCCTTGCGTCCCTTCTCTTATAACTTCATCTTTACCAGGAACAAACTTGTAGCCACTTCCAAATAAGTCATTGCCGTTGCTGTCCTGAATATTGGGCACTTTGGAACGGGTGGAGAAAATAAACCGCAGTCCCGGCTCATGGAATACAGCTTCTACACAAGCTGTCATTTGATTATTATCTGCCGGGAAGTACAATTGTGTTGGGTAGCCATCATCCAAGCCATTGTCGGCAAACATATTATTTATACCAAAGTGGCAGCTGTTATCTGCCATGTCATCTATACCCGCATGGGAAAAATGACACAGAACATTGGAATAGTTCAGCCGTGCCATCGTGATTTCAGAGATACACATTTCTAAGAAGGCGCTGAAGGTCGCAAAAATACCTTGCTTGCCCTCGTCCATCCCGAATCCAGCCGCAGCAGAGAAGTTGCTCCGTTCCATGATGCCGGAGGAAATAAATATTTCTGGGTATGTTTCATGAATTTTCTTCAAACCGCAGGAGCCTTCTAAGTCACTATCGATGACCTTGATTTTTTCTTTACGCTCCGCTTCACTCATGCGACTGAGGACACCCACTACGGCTTCACCAAACACACTACGGTTAGCGCCCCATTTATCGCCAGAACCCAGAAACGTATATGTTTGTTTGGGTTTCTCAATACTTTTAAGGTATTCGACAGCCGCAGTTTGTCCGCGAGATTCTAGATACTTAAGTGCTAAATCTACAGAAATGACATCATGACCATGAATGGAGCCTTCTAAACCTTCGATACCAGGACACATCGGGCGTTTATTGATAATAGCGATCGCTCCGGGAGTATTCACAGCTTCGCAAATGCGACGGTATAAATCGTCTAAGTCTTCCCCGTCTCCTTGAAGTACTTTTAACCCGTGCCCTTGTAAGGTTTTGGCAACACTAAAACCAGGTAAATATTTAGAAGGATGTCCAGCGATCGTTACATCGTTGTCATCAATGAGCAGCTTGACGTTGAGATGTTGAGCAACAGCCAAACGAGCAGCTTCGGCATCATTGCCTTCTTGCTGCGAACCATCAGAACCGAGACAAAAAACAGCCTTTCCTGGATTCGCCATTGCCACACCATTGATGTAAGGCCAAATATGGCCCAGGCGACCAGAACTAAATTTCACACCAGGAGTTAGTTTTAGTTCCGGGTGTCCCGGTAAATTGGAATGTGCTTGCCGATAACGTAAAAGTTGCTCGGCAGGTAAGTCACCATGCAACGTTGCCATCAGATATTGAGTGGCAACTCGATGTCCTGCTTCATCAAAGAAAATCGGTACAAATTGCTCCGATGCTCCCCGGAAAAAGGCATCGAGAATCATTACCTCTGGCACTGTATCGTATGGCCCACCAGTATGACCGCCGACTCCGCTAGCAGCGCCAGTCGCCGTAAAAAAAACGATCGCATCTCGGCAAAGTTGAATATTCGCTTTGAGAGTATCTCGTTGTTCAGTGGTGAGGCTGGAATTTGCGGGATTGAGCGCTAAAGGTTTGTAAGCACCGAGATCGATTGGAAATTGGGAATTCATAATAGTCGTGGTTTATTGATTGAATAAAAAACAATTTGAACAGAGGAAATGCGCGATCGCACTACAAAAAAATTGTTAAAACCCTCATTGAGCAACAATTATCCAAACTCAAGTTAACCACTCGGAACCTTTGTGGAACCGTGTGATTCGATCAAATGCCAAAATCAATACATGCAATTGTGCATGAATGTGCTTGAATTCAATTGAAGTTACGGATTACCGTACAGAGACTTGCATATCAATAAGTATAAACTCACAAACGTGCAATTTCAAGTTCAAAAACGCAAATTCAGGAAAATTAATTATGCTAACTGCTGAACGACGACAATTCATCTTAGAAATTCTGCGTCGTGATAAAAAGGTACTTTCGACAGAACTTAGTGCTGTTCTGAAAGTTTCTGAGGATACGATTCGCCGGGATTTGCGAGAACTAGCACAAACCGGACTATTGCAACGCGTTCATGGGGGAGCGCTCCTGAAATCTCCAGCCACCGCTAGTTATGCCGATCGCCAAAAGCAAGCGCCAAAAGAAAAGGAAGCGATCGCTCGCACAGCAGCAAAATTAGTTAGTACAGGACAGGTGGTGATTTTAGATGGAGGTACGACAACTCTCCAAGTAACCCGTCATTTGCCCCTAGATTTGCACGCAACAGTGATTACAAATAGTCCGCCAATCGCCGTTGCTCTAGCAGAACATCCCCATATAGAAGTTGTGATGTTAGGCGGACAACTCTACAAAAAAGCCTTGGTAAACGTCGGTACTGTCACGATTGAGACATTACGGATGATTCGTGCAGATTTGTGCATGTTGGGGGTTTGCAGTTTGCATCCAGAAGTTGGGATTAGTGTACCTAACCTAGACGAAGCCCACGTCAAACGAGCGATGATTGCTGGATCGGCTGAGGTAGTAGGATTAGTCACAGCAGAAAAACTAGATACAGCTGCTCCTTATCTAGTAGAGTCCATTCATGCCCTGACTTACCTAGTAACAGCACCGACAGTATCTAATAATATGCTGAGTGCCTACAAAGCTTTAGGTTTGACAATTATCCGTGACGAGTACGAATGATCTGATGAAGGAAGATGCGATCGCGGGGGATTGGGGAATAGGGAGACAAGGAGGACAAGGGAGACAAGGGGGAATTATTGAATCAATCTCTCTCCGAAGTTCTGATGCCTACGGCGGGCTACGCCAACGCCGGAAGCCGACGCTCAAACTTCTCTCCTTGTCTTCCCCCTCTTCCTTGTCTCCCTTATCTCTTCTCCAATGCCCCATTCCCCATGCCCAAATCTAAAATCTATCCGTTTCTTGAGGTGTTCCAACTGCTCCCGGTTGAGCGGTGAAGAAGTTTTGAGCAGCTTCATTCTGATATATACATCTAATATCAGGTTTATCACTGTCCAAGTTACCTGTGAAACCAAAAGTGTTCAGGCGATTTTTGCACTCATTTACCTGCTCGGATGTCACCAGCTTACGTTGTTCTAAAAGCGCCCAGTTATTTTGTCGCAGCACGCATCCAGGACGCATACTCGGCTGGGAAACATAAACATTAAAGGGGTTGAGAGTGACAAACAGTCTAGCGTCCATCACCATCGCGCTGGCTCCGTACTGCACGCAAATTTCCGGGTTCGGTGCTTTGGTGTCTATAAATTCACGGGAAGCTACATTTGCTGGTGCCAATGTGGTTGTAGAACTAAAAGCAATACCAATCCCAATTCCCAAAATCAACACCCCTCCCATAATTGCGATGGTGGTGAAGTTAAATAGAGGGGATTGGAAAATAGAGGGTTTAGAAGTAGTAGCCGATCTACCAGTAGATTTACGTCTCATTGTTGCTTAATCACCTTCACGCCAATTTGGGAGGGAGTAGTCTAAAGTTTTTTCTCCCTCTTTCAGTATGCCTATTCTTGACTGTAATTGCCTGCGATTTTCTCTGCGATATTCTTGTTAAATGAGAAAAATACTAGTTTATCTAGATATTGGCACAAAATTTTAATACTTTTAATTGTTATCAGATATAGCTATTTACTTTCACAATTAATCTAGTCAGAATGCTTAAACTATCTAACTTTTGTTGTTAATTATTCAATTTTTCGGATGAGATATTTTTGTTTACCCTAGTAGTACGCCAAGGGAACGCAAGTAGGGTAAAGGTTAAGGGGGAAGGGGGAAAGGGTTTAAATCCCTTTCCCTTTTCCCTTTCCCCTTTCCCCAGTCCTCCTTAGCATTTTTGGGTTCGCAGACTACTAGTAATTGATGTGTAAAACAATGTAAATTAAGATTTAATGAAATTTTAATAACTAATTGAAAGCAAGTGACATCTCAAAGAGCGCTACCTTCGGGCAAGAGGTTCAATTCGCAACTTCAAATCTTTCTGGCTGATAGTCTGACTATTTTTTGGGGAGATTGGTTAGATTTACGCGTGAGAATTTTACCAGTTGCGGCATCAGGTTTAATATCGCCACTGATATATATTTTAGCTTTTGGCTTGGGTTTAGGTAGTTCCATCAAACCCGGTTCGGGAATTAGTGGTAACTATAACAACTATTTGGAATTTATATTACCGGGGATGGTGGCGCTGTCGTCGATGACAGTTAGCTTTGCAGGAACGACATTTTCAATTTGTGGAGACAGATTATTTACCAAAACCTTTGAGGAATTGTTGTTAACTCCCATAAATCCCTTAGCGCTGTACATCGGTAAAATGCTGGCGGGAGTCGTGCGGGGTTTGATGACTTCCGGTTCCGTGATTTTGGTAGCGTTGCTCTTAAGTGGAAACTGGAATTTTGTCAACCCACTGTTTTTACTGCTAGTGGTGCTCAATTGTGCCGTATTTGCTGGATTAGGGGTGATTGTAGGGTTGAGTGTGCGATCGCTCGAATCAGTTGGACTCTACAACAACTTTATAATTATCCCCATGTCATTCTTAGGGGCAACCTTCTTTGACCCTGGTACATTACCAGCAGCCCTTAAAATCGTAGTTTACCTGTTACCGTTAACCTACGCCAGCATTGGACTGCGTGCAGCTGCCCATTTACCCTTGTCTCAGTTTCCTTGGTACAGCATACCGATTTTGTTGGCGATCGCGATCGCTCTTTCTCTCTGGGGTGGTTATAAATTTGCTCATCAACAAGATTAAAGCTTGCATTTCATCTCAAACCTGCTATGTAGCGCGTATTTGATTGCGTGAAAAAACTCAGTACACATTTATTCCTTCTTCCCTATTCCCTGTTCCCTGTTCCCTATTCCCTCCCTACGCAAATAATTTCTCCGAATCAAAGCGGATTCCTATAGTTCATTAAGAGTGAGGATAATTACTGATAATTCACATATTGTCTAATCTGTCAATGTATAAGTTATAATTTGGATTTTTTATAAAGATTGCGTGAAATTACTAGTTCTCATGATAAAGCATTACAAGAATTGCTTTATAAATCAACCTATGAGTAAATATCAACTCAGGAAGCAAGCACACATTAACCACTATTTATCTAGCTGATAGGTAGCGGTTGAAAGATGAGTTTTTGCTGTTTGATTTAAACCATGCGGTGTAGCATTCTGTGAATCAATATCAAAAGGACACAAATATGACTAGAATTGCCACAAAAATAGCCTTGTCTGTTCTAGGAACAGCAGGAATTAGTTTTTTGTCTTGGACACCAGCAAGAGCCGTCATTTTTGTAGAACCCATTGTGACGACTAAAAATCAAGCCATACTCGATATAAAAAAACCAAGAACCCTTACAGACTATCTACCAGGGCAAGTAATAGAATATGGTGTTCCAGATGTAGCTAATAATTTTCTAAATGCCACCGGGAAAGATATAAATAGCTTGGTCTTTGATTTAAAAACCTTGTCTTATAGTAATCCGAATTCTACTCCACCATTTGATAATGAAAAAGTAGAATGGGGAGATGTTAATGGAGATGGGAAGATTGGTAACTCTGTTAATCCCGATCTCAAGGATATTTTTAAAGACATTACCATTGCTGGTAGTACTGTCACTTTTAGTGGTGGCGTCATCCCAAACGGAAGCTTGTTTTACAATCCATTCGCTACCCTGCCAAATCTAGCGCCAGGTGCTGGAATCATTCCACCAATTCCAGCAGAGCAAGAAGATAAAGATGGCCCGATCAGAGTCGCTGCTTATTACACCGCTGTTCCTGAATCAACTAACGTTTTGGGCGTACTGGCTTTTGGCGCTTTAGGCGTAGCTTTAAGATTAAAGCGATATCGCTCTGTTAAAGAGAGTAGGGAAGAAGCAAGGGAGCAAGGGAGCAGGGGAGCAGGGGAGAAGTTGTAGTAAATTTTTCCCCCTGCACCTTTGCACCTCTGCCCCTCCGCACCTCTGCCTCTTGTGCCCCTGCCCTCATTCTGTAATTAACTCACGATACACTGTCATTGTTTCCTGATGAACGCGGGCAACACTTAACCTGTCTAAGTTTTTCTTTGCCCGCTGTTTCCATTCTTGCAGCATCTCGGCATTACTCAGTAATTGCACTAAAACCCCAGCTAAAGCATGACTATCTTTTGCTGGCACTAAAAGACCTGCTCGCCCGTTGTCTAAAGCTTCAGGAATCCCGTCTACCTGAGTGCCAACGATCGCAGTTCCAGTTTCTCTAGCTTCCGAAAGCACCAAAGGGCACGGATCGCGGTGAGAAGCCAGCACAAATATGTCACAAGATATCAGATAGCGTTGAGGTTCTGGTTGGAAGCCTTCAAAATGAATGCGCTCTTTTACAGAAGTTGCTTGTGCCTGTGCTTCAAATAGCTGTTTATCAGGGCCATTTCCTACCAAATAAAGATGGGCTTGGGGAAAATCTGAGGCAATTTGTTCAAAGGCAGCAATTAACTCAGCAATTCCCTTGCGTTGATACATCCCGGCGACAGTGGCGATCGCTGGATGCTGTAATGGTAAAGGTTGATAATCTTGGATTTGTCGGGTGCGAGGACTGCCTAAAGTTCCGTTACATACCACCCGCAACTTATGTTCTGGAATACCACGCCTAATCATAGAATCACATACAGCCTGACTGACAGCAATTACTCTGTCAGCTAAACCCATCAGCAAGCTAGCACGCTGAAATTCATTGTGGACTGTAGAAACTAAAGCATATTTGCGTCCCTTAAAAATGCGTGCTAATATTACCCCCGTCATCATGTGAGCATGAACAATATCCGGCTGAAATTCAGCTGCGATCGCTCGGTAACGTATAGCTGCTGTAATCGTATTTAGCAATTTTCTGCTTTGGTCTAAGTGGTAATGTTTGACACCACAAAGCTCTAGTAAAGCCTCGTATTCTCCACCAGCAGAAACAACCGCTACCTCATAACCAGATTTTGCCTGTAGACAAGCCATATCCACAGCCACATTCACAATACCGTTACCTATTTCTTGAACGTGGTTCAAAATATGTATGATTCGCATAAGCTGTGAAATGTGTATAAAAAATAAGGATAAGTAACTGAATAGAAATCAACATAATTTTTGAAGTCTTCAGCGACAACTAAAAAGTAGTCAGTAGTGCGTAAAATTGACCACTTTCTACTGATGAAGAGCGCTTCTAACCAGTTACTTAGCTTAAAGACTTATTCAGTAACGGCTCGATAAATCGGGGTAAAACTTCAAAATTTTGAATATGTTATTTCAAGTCGCTACAGCCTTATTTTCTATTTCTCAATACCCTGGTATCGAACTCTAGTACATCACAGCAGATATATAAATCCCATTTCACACAGCAGTCAAAACAGAGAATAAAAGTCTTTTTATTTTTGAGTTTCAAGTACTCCATCCAGATTGAAGCAACTCAAGCTAGTAACGTCCTCATCTAGTACTGAGAGTTCGACTGGGCGCTCATGGGCAAGTCCACCAGTGGCATAGAATCTAATTCTAAATTCTGAAGACTGGCGCTTTTATTCTGGGCATTTTGCCAGACATCATAGTAAAACTCAATCAATACAAGTTTACGAACCTGAGAATTGTTTCCCTGAGAGCGGCGTGATGAAATAGCAGTTAGCAAAAACTTCCAAGACCGAGGAGAAAGTATAGATGGATCTATCATTGAAAGAAAACTCTTGAGATTTTTTTGCTTCAGTGCAACTAAAATCCAATGGAGTCTTAGGTAATTTTTTATATCCTGAAAGACAGGAATCTTTGAGCGATGTTGCTCATTTACCAAGGCGTAAATTTTTTCCTTCATTAAAATATTTGTCGCCAACCGCCGAGACAAAGAAAACTTCTGATTATACGCACCCGGCCAGATAGTGCGGTAAGCAAGACACTGGTTGAAGAAAATAGCATCGCCAAACTGAGCAATCCGAATCCAGGAATCGATGTCATCACAGTTAGCATCGAGTGTGGAGTCCCAACCGCCACTTTGTAGGAAAGCATCACGTCGACAAGCTACTTGTACAGGTGTGCCAAAGGGTACAAGCTCTAAAAGCATCCCGTAGTGAATATCGGCTTGGGGGATATAAAAAGCTAAACCGGGGCCAACTTGGGGGGTGCGAGAGAGTTCAACTTCATTGCCATCCACCTGAGCCGCCACACAAGAGCAGATTACAGCATCGGGACGAAGGGCGATCGCCTTTGCCATCTCTTCTATGCAGTTAGGCGCTAAATAGTCATCATCATCTAAAAACTTAATCCAGTCGCCGCTAGCTTTGGCAACTCCAGCATTTACCGTTGCTGCATGACCAAGGTTTACTTCGTTACGATGGTAAACAACCTTATCCCCTAAGCTTTTGAGATAGGTTTGGGTGTCATCATCAGAACAATCGTCAGCAACAACCACTTCGCACTCGATTGTTTGGTTACGAGCCGAATTAATTGCTCTTTTCAGCAAATTCAAGCGATTATAGGTACTGATGACGATACTAAATCTCATAAATTTTTCCTTTGTAGTACGGCATTCTGCAATATAGCTTCGATCTTTAAGCTGTTGTATCAGTACAATTATCAATCCTAACAAGTAGACTGAAATAGGATTATCGATTTATCATTGATGATCGTGAGTTTTTTTAAGCAGACAGAAAGACTATGAACGCTCAAGAGATTATCCGCTCCATTGAAGCGGAACAGATAAAATCGAATGTGCCCGACATTTATGTGGGTGACACTGTAAAAGTGGGAGTAAAAATCAAGGAAGGCGAAAAATACCGCGTGCAACCCTACGAGGGAGTTGTGATTGCCAAGCGCAATGGCGGCATCAACGAAACTATTACAGTTCGTAAGGTTTTTCAAGGCGTGGGCGTTGAGCGGGTATTTCTGTTGCATTCTCCCCGAATTGACAGCATTAAAGTGTTACGTCGCGGTAAAGTCCGACGTGCTAAACTGTATTATCTCCGCGATCGCGTAGGTAAAGCAACCCGAATCAAGCAACGGTTTGACCGCCCTTTGTGATTCGTCCTTGAAAAGTATGGGAGAAATCTCAAGCTGCAAGCGGCATCTGCCGCTGACTTGTTTTAAGGGCAAAATTAAGGTATGATATAAATCGCATATTGCGTTAAACTGAAATTTAGTTCAGCGCAATCACTGAATCAAAAACAGCTTGTGCGCTCTTAGTTCAGTTGGTAGAACGCAGGTCTCCAAAACCTGATGTCGGGGGTTCAAGTCCTCCAGGGCGCGCTCAAGAGCAAAAAAACAAAGCCCGAAATAATTACGCATCTGCTAATATAGCAGTTAGCGCTAATAATTTCGGGTAAACTTATTGTATTTGCAGTTGTTTTGCTTCCAGTAAGTAAAATAGAGTCGAAACTGCAAACCTAGATGACAATTAAACAGGATCTAGTATAAGAAACGGGGGATAAACGGTCGTGGCCAAAAAAAGTGAAGCAGAATTGCCAGAAACCACAAATGGGTTTAGCTTTGGCAACTTCATCCAGGGAACCAAAGAAGAACTTGAAAAAGTAGTTTGGCCCAGTCGGAAACAGATAGTGAGCGAATCCGCCGCTGTATTGTTAATGGTGGCACTCTCCGCATCTTTGATATACTTGGTCGATGGATTGTTTCATTGGGCAGCAAAACAGGTGTTCTAATGAGTTTTGCAACAGATGAACCACGCAACTCAACGTTGCAGTCAGAAGAAACAGCAGAAGCAGCAGAAGCAGCATCAAAAGAAGCACGCTGGTATGCAGTACAAGTAGCTTCAGGCTGTGAAAAGCGTGTAAAGACTAACTTAGAGCAACGCATTCAAACTTTTGATGTAGCTGACAAAATTATCCAGGTAGAAATTCCGCAGACGCCAGCGGTGAAAATCCGTAAAGATGGCAGTCGCCAGCATACAGAAGAAAAAGTTTTCCCTGGTTATGTGCTGGTGCGGATGATGATGGATGATGATACTTGGCAGGTGGTACGCAACACCTCTCATGTAATTAACTTTGTCGGTTCAGAACAAAAACGTGGTAGCAGCAAGGGTCGCGGTCATGTCAACCCCATACCACTGAGTTCTTCAGAAGTTGAACGTATATTCAAACAAACCAGCGAACAAGAAGCTGTTGTCAAAATTGACATGGCTACTGGTGATAAGATAATGGTGCTTTCTGGTCCATTTAAAGACTTTGAAGGCGAGGTAATTGAAGTCTCTCCAGAACGGAGTAAACTTAAAGCCTTGCTCTCAATTTTCGGCAGGGATACACCAGTAGAATTGGAATTTAATCAGGTAGAGAAACAGAGTTAAATACAAATGGCGAAGAAAGTAGTGGCGATCATTAAACTGGCCCTGAACGCTGGAAAAGCCAACCCAGCACCGCCAGTTGGTCCCGCCTTGGGTCAACATGGTGTCAACATCATGATGTTTTGTAAAGAGTACAACGCCAAAACAGCAGACCAAGCTGGAATGGTGATACCTGTAGAAATTTCGGTTTTTGAAGACCGGAGTTTTACATTCGTACTCAAAACGCCACCCGCATCAGTACTGATTCGGAAGGCGGCGAAAGTTGAAAAAGGCTCAAATGAACCCAACAAAAAGAAAGTTGGGTCAATTACCAAAGCACAATTGCAAGAAATAGCCCAAACCAAACTCCCTGACCTCAATGCCAACGACATAGACGCGGCAATGAAGATTGTAGCAGGAACGGCTAAAAATATGGGTGTAACAGTTACGGATTAGTCATGAGTCATTGGTCATTAGTCATTGGTAAGTGACGAAGGACAAATGACAAAGGACAAATAACCAAAAATTATCGGGGGAGAGGCGAGGCTTCGGAATTACCCCAGGAGAAAAAAATGGCAAAAATATCACGTCGTTTGCAGGGTCTGCAAGCAAAAGTAGAAGATAAGGACTATCAACCCCTAGAGGCTTTAGCCCTTCTTAAAGACACAGCAACAGCTAAATTTACCGAAGCTGCGGAAGCGCATATCCGGTTGGGAATTGACCCCAAGTATACAGACCAACAGTTGCGGACAACGGTAGCACTGCCCAAAGGTACAGGACAAATCGTTCGGGTGGCGGTGATAGCCAGAGGCGAAAAGGTAAATGAAGCTAGCAGTGCTGGTGCTGATTTAGTTGGTTCAGAAGAACTGATTGACGAAATCCAGAAAGGTAGACTGGATTTTGACAAGCTGATTGCCACACCCGATGTGATGCCACAGGTGGCAAAGCTGGGTAAGTTGCTTGGACCGCGTGGTTTGATGCCATCGCCCAAGGGTGGAACTGTAACATTTGACTTAGCAAGTGCGATCGCAGAATTCAAAGCAGGTAAATTAGAATTCCGAGCTGACCGAACTGGTATTGTCCATGTTATGTTTGGTAAGACAACCTTCTCGCCTGAAGATTTGTTAGTTAACCTAAAGGCATTGCAGGAAACGATTGACCGCAATCGTCCTTCAGGAGCTAAAGGTCGTTATTGGCGCACATTTTATGTGTCAGCCACAATGGGACCATCAATTAAAATTGATGTCACCGCCCTACGAGATTTGAAACTGAGCGAAGCTAGTTAATTTTTAGTCATTAGTCCTTAGTCATTTGTCATTTGTAAAGGGCAAAGGACAAAGGACAAATGACAAATGACAAAATTAAATAAGCAAAGCCGGAGACAGCAGGTGCTAATAACTTAATATCCTGCCGAGGTTAAAACTCTAATTGTCAGAATTACCACCCACAAAGGTGTGATAACTATGGCGTCAAGAGTCTTACTACCAACCCCGGCTATATTAGCTGGGGTTTGTTGTTTGGGTTCAGGTTGAGAAAAAACACACAACTAGGGCACTTCCCCGATTGTTTTAAGGAGGTGAGATTGGAATGGGTAGAACACTAGAAAATAAACAAGAAATAGTAGCTGACCTCAAAGAAACTTTGAGTGAGTCAACTCTGGCACTGGTAATTGATTATCAGGGGCTAACAGTTTCAGAAATCACAGACTTACGGCGGCGGTTACGTCCCAGTGGCACTGTTTGTAAGGTGACAAAGAACACCTTAATGGGCATTGCTATCAAAGACGATGAAAAATGGCAGCCTTTGTCAGAATTGCTCAATGGTTCTTCCGCCTTTTTGCTGGTAAAAGATGATTTTTCATCGGCAATTAAGGCATACCAAGAATTCCAAAAAGTCACCAAGAAGACAGAACTTCGCGGTGGTGTACTGGAAGGTCGCCTACTCAAAGAACCTGATGTCAAGGTACTAGGAGACTTGCCATCTAAGGAACAACTCATCGCCCAAATTGCTGGGGCTATCAACGCTTTGGCTACCAAGATTGCTGTGGGTATCAACGAAGTTCCTGGTTCGCTGGCTCGTGCTTTGCAGGCTGTGGCCGACCAAGAGCAAAGTGGTGGTAGTACCGAAACTGCTGCTGTCCAAGATAGTAGCACTGAAACTGCTGCTGAATAGACTTTGTGGTTCATCAGTCAAAAGTCAAAAGTCTATAGTCAAAGACCAATGACCGATGACAAATAAATAATCAAAATTACAGGAGTTATATCAATGTCTGCTGCAACCGATCAAATTTTAGAACAACTAAAAGGTCTTTCTTTGCTGGAAGCTTCTGAGTTAGTCAAGCAAATTGAAGAAGCTTTTGGTGTAAGTGCTGCTGCACCTGTTGGTGTATCGTTCGCAGGCCCTGGTGCTGCTGCTGCTGCGGCTCCTGAAGCCGTAGAAGAGCAAACTGAGTTTGAAGTGGTTCTCGAATCAGTCCCAGCTGATAAGAAAATTGCCGTGTTGAAGATTGTCCGCGAATTGACCGGTTTGGGTCTGAAAGAAGCTAAAGACTTGGTGGAAGCTGCGCCCAAGGCAGTTAAAGAAGGTGTTGCTAAGGATGCTGCTGAAGATGCTAAGAAGCGCATCGAAGAAGCTGGTGGTAAGGTAACTATCAAGTAGTCACAATTCTATTACCACTTTTTTATTAAGGAGCCTAACTTAGGCTCCTTTTTTTCTAGAACCGCAAAGTTTTCTGTTGCATATAAAACAATACGGTTCAGTTAAGGCTAAAAGTCTGTTACCAAAGTCAATTTTTTAACGAACCGCCAAGGCGCAGAGTACGCAGAGAGAAGAAAGAGATGCTTAACTGAACTGTATTGGCATATAAAAATACTATTAAGTATTACAACGCTCATTTGTTGTAAAAAGAATAAGGGTTATATTAAGTTGGGTTGATTTGCTTTCTTACCCATTGACGAAATGCTTTAAGCGTTGGACTTCTACCTAAAGTTCGGCTCTGTTCGACAAACTGGGGAATTTCTTTAACAATGGGCAAGTTGGGAAAATTAGAACTAATTTCAGACTCAATGTATTTGCCATCCTGAAGAATATTAATTTGTAGCTTGCCATTTTCATATCGCCACAGTTCAGGAACTCCTAATGCTTCGTAGGCATCCAGTTGAGTTTTGGAAGTCACATCAACTTCAATTGCAAGGTCAGGTGGCGGGTCAACCCTCAAGTCTATTCGCTCTTTACCAATCATTTGAGCATGATTTTGAATGTAGAAAGAATCATCAGGCTCTACAACAAAAGCCATATCTTCACGTTTGAAAGTGGTTGAGCCAAATGTTTCACAGTCAATTTCTAACTCTTCCAACAGAATTTTCACCAAATCCCCAATGATAACTTTGGCTTTTTCATGCTTGGGTAATGGCATTCTCATCTCCAAAGTTCCCTGGCTGTAAGCCAATCGAGTGGCTCGATGGTCGCCAAGTTCTTCTAAAATTGCCTCAAATTCTTGCCAGCTAACATCGTGGAGTATTACTCTATGTCCCGGTGGAATACTTAATTGTCGTAATTGAAGTGTTACCATTATTTATCATTACCTGATTTATCTTGAAGAAAAGTTTTAATACAATCAACTAATTGTTGCTTCTCTTGATAAACAGAACTATAAACCTGAGTTAGAGGTATTATTTCATCTGAGTTTAATACAAAAATAACTCGATAAAGCCAGCCACTTTCTTCTCCTTCTATGCGTTCTAGTTTTACATCTTTAATCTCATTTAATGAATGCTGAATAACTTCCTTTCCTAATTTCCCGAACCATTGATATCGGTTTATCGTCATAGTATTAGTTTCTTTATCAAAGTTACAAATTGTAACTTTTCCCAATGCTATGATTAATAACGCTAATAACGCGAAGAATATTGTAATTTGAAAACCTGCGGAGACTCCATCACTGTCATCCTGTAAAACTGATAAAGTCTTTTCTGAAGGATTTTCTATAAAATATTTTATAGACTCAGCTATTGAGTACAATTTGTCAAGTTTATAGTTTTTTGTATAAGAGCTTAAATTTTTAAAAGGAATATTGCCTAAATCAGTAGATAGTAATAATTGATAAGTTTTAGTGATTTCTCGATGGCTATTTTCATTATCAATAGCTTCAATTTTAACTGAGTTAAGTTCCGAAAATACTTCTGTTCTCACTTGATTATCGAACAAGCCAATTTCCAGTAATTCGCATTGGAATGTATATTTTTCTTGATTGAAAAACGATGCGTTTTGGAATAAACGGCTACAGTGTAGTTTAGTAATGGGTGCAAGCATCAAAGTAGCTAATAAGAAAATTAATGTAATTCCAACCATAATTATCCCTATACTCTGCGATAACTTAGGTTGAATTTTAAATACTAATTTAGATGAAGTATGTTCTGAAAATATAATGGATTTTCGAATAATAAAATACAAAAAAAATCCACCAATTGCTAAAATAATAAAGATAAATAATTCATAGCCTAGTTCTTGATAAAAGTTGCTATTTTGCATGACTAAGGTTGCAAAAAAGGGGAATGTTCCCAAGTGGATGTAAGTTAAGCAAAAATTATTTAGCAAAACATTGACCTGATAAGAAAATTTTAGGGCTTTGAGGTTCCTGTTTCTGGCTGGATCATAATAGGCACTGCGCCTTTTTCAGAACCAATAATTACCAGCTTAGAATTATTAGATTGAGCTAGCTTTTCTGTGGCTTCAATCGCTCGTAATTGTAGTACTTGGTTACTAAGTCCATTTGAGAGAATTTTTTGGGAATCGGCTATACCTCGCGCTTCAATCAGCTTTCGTTCTGCCTCTTGACGCTCTTTCTCTAAAACAAATTTCATCTGCTGATTTTCTTGCTCTGTCTTGAGTTTGTTTTGAATTGCAGCTTGTAGAGTATCAGGCATTTTGATGTTTCTTAAAAGAGCTTCCTCAACGATGAAACCCAAAGCTGGTATCTCTTGGGTGAGTTGTTGGTCAATTTTTTGGGCGATTTCTTGGCGTTTGGTAGAGTAAATAGCATTGGCTGGGTAGTTTGCTGTGATGGCGCGGACAGTAGAGCGGAATCTGGAAATTACTAGTTGGGTTTCATCAGTTCCAATTGTTTTATATACTGTAGCTGCCTTTTGCGGATCGAGCTTGTACTGAAGACTGACATCAAGATTTAGGCTCAAACCTTCTTGGGATGTTGCATCTACATTTTCCTTTATATCCTTAAGGCGAGTAGAAAAATTCAGCACCTTGCTAAAGGGGTTAAGCAAGTGGACACCAGGATTAAGAGTAGTTTCAGAAACCTCACCAAAGAAATTGACGACACCGACATTACCAGGTGGGACAATCACCAAAAGTCTAGAAAAAGAATTTAGTACTGCAATGCTGCCAATCAATATCATAATTCCACGTATTGCTAAACGCGACCTTTCATCAGATATCTTGTTTGTATTGAGATAGATGAGAATTGCAATTAGGCTAGTTACAAGAGAGACTATAAAGCCCATGAGTTTTTTCTGTATAGTTAAGACGAATGTACTTAATCACATAATTCCCAAATGCTTTTATGAAACTAATACCATTTCACACAAGTTAAAGATTTACGAATCTTTTTACAGATTGAAAAAGATTCCCGACTTTTCTCAGAAGTCAGGAATCTTAGCTTTGGAGCGATGCCTAGATTGGGCAAAGCCTACGCTACTCTACAATTAATTCAAAATTGAAAATTATACCAATTCAATTAATGATTGCAACACATCCTTGGGTAAAGACGCGATGAATCGCGTCTCTACAAATGGTCTATTTGTCGCATTATTTTTTCAAATTGGTATTACTTGCCGTTGCCGTTACTACCATTGCCATTGCTGTGAATGACACGTTCGGCAAGCTTTTCTGGGACTTCCTGGAGATGGTCATATTCCCAGTGGAAGGAACCAACGCCCAAGGTGAGCGATCGCAACTCTACAATAAAATTTTGCATCTCTGCTTGTGGCAAGTATGCAGAGACGTTATCCCAGCCTTGCCAATCGTTTCTCCCCTCATAGCCTAAAATCTGCCCTCGTCTACCACTCAACAGTTGCAGCACTTTGGAGGTAAATTCGCTTGGTGTGGTAACATCTACCCGCAGAATTGGTTCTAACAAGGTAGGTTCTGCTTGGGGTATCCCCGTTTGCATTGCCAATCGGGCAGCTTGCTTAAAGGCTTGTTCGGAACTATCAACGTTGTGATAGGAACCATTAGTCAGAGTTACCGCTAAATCAACTATTGGGAAGCCCAAAGGCCCGTGTGTCAGAAATTCCCGCACGCCCATTTCTACGCCGGGAATATACTGTTTGGGAACCACGCCGCCGACAATGGTTTCATTAAAGTTAAAACCTGTACCGCGTGGTAAGGGCTTGATTTCGAGAAAAACATCACCAAACTGTCCGTGACCACCGCTTTGGTGTTTGTAGCGTCCATGAACTGAAGCCACTGTTTTGCGGATGGTTTCTTTGTAAGGCACTTGTGGTAAGTGGGTTGTCATTGGCAAATTATATTTGCGGCGCAGTCTGTCTAGGGCGACTTGTAAATGAATCTCGCCTTGACCCCAAAGAATAACTTCGTGGGTATCGCCGTGTTGTTCCCAAGCAAGTGAGCAGTCTTCTTCTAATAACTTGGTGATGGCACTGCTGAGTTTAACTTCATCGTTGCGCTTTTCTGGTGTAATGGCGAGAGCATACACTGGTTCCAACTCTACAGCTTTGGGTAATTTGATTGCCGACTGTTGTTCTATAGAGATTGTATCCCCTGTCTTGATTCCTTCTAAACGGCTCAATGCAACAATTTCACCAGCACTAACTTGGTTAACTGACTGCTGTTGTTGTCCCATGAGACGGTAAATTCCCCCAGTGCGAATGCCATTGAGGACGATGCCATCAGTTAATTTGCCACGCCAAACACGCACCAGAGAGAGTTTGCCACCTTGGGGAGTGTAGTAAGTTTTTAATACCTGCGCTAAAGCTGTATCACCTTTGATGTTTTTTAAACGACGTTCTGCTGTGGTTTCTGGTTCGGGGGCTTCTCGTAACAAGGCTTCTAATAGAGGTCTAACACCATAATCTTGTTCTGCCACACCAAAGAAAACGGGCACTACCAAATCTGCACCCAATTCCATTTTTAAATCTTTAAGGATTTCCTCTTGAGGTGGCTCAATGTCTTCTAAAAGTTCTTCAAGTAAATGGTCATCAAAATTTGCTAAAGCTTCGAGCATTTCTGCCCGTGCGATATGTTCTTCTTCTTTTAAACTTTCAGGAAAGGGGATGGGGTCAGCTGGTGCGCCTGGATGATATTTATATGCCTGTTCGCTCACCATATCAATAAAACCGGTGAGTTGTTCCCCATTCATGATGGGATATTGATGCGCTACCAGGGGACGGCTAGATACTGCTTTCAGGGCGTGCAACGTTTCTAGGACGTGAATATTTGCCCGATCCATTTTGTTGACGAAGACGAGGTGGGGAATTTCCCAATCGTCTAGGAATTTAAATAGTGGAGCGAGGGTGAGGACTCGTTCGCGGATGGGTTCGCAAACTACAATTGCTGCATCGACTCCAATTAAAGCATTGTAAGTTTCTTGGGCAAATTCTACGCTTCCCGGGCAGTCAATAAAGGTGAAGCGAATATCGTTATACTCAGTGCTAGCGGCGCTGACTTCTACACTCATGTGGCGATCGCGCGACTCGGCAGCACTATCTCCCACTGTATTGCTGTCCTTAACACTGCCTTTGCGGGAAATTGCCCCTGTGACAAATAACAAGCTTTCTAGTAAAGTGGTTTTTCCACTTAAATAAGGCCCGACAATTGCAACGTTCCGCGAACCCGATTTTACTTTTTCGTTCATAAAACCTCCCTTGCGGTAAGTCTTTTATAACCGCATGATTCTGTATATATTAAGGGATAAAAAAATGGTTCTCTGGAGTCAAAATTACCCCTTCTTTAATTCGTTATTATCCTCCCTTTAATCGAAAGTTAAAAAAATTGTAGCCTGTCGTAAGATTTAGCTTAAGAAAAGTTAAGTATCACAAATTTTTCTCCCAAATCAAAAACTTTTGTAAAAAACTTTTTATGAAGTAAATTTAACTGAAAGTGTCGCGAGTCAGAAAATCAATGAAATTATCATTCTTTAAATATCGCATAGCAGGGTTAGTAAGTTTGATGCTGATTATGAGTATTTCCTCTCCCTCTCTTGCTTTATCTCCTCCTGTCGCCTCAAAGTTGGCACAATCTAATCCTAAAACTGCCGTAGACTGGTTAAACCAAGGCTTACAAGCAATTCAGGCGGGAAAGGTACAAGATGCGATCGCAGCTTTTAAACAAGCAGCTAAATTAGATCCGGCATTGGCACCAGCGCACTATAATCTGGGGTTAGCATATCGACAAACGGGACAATTACAACCCTCTGCGGATGCATTTTATCGGGCGACGCAAGCCGATCCGAAATTTGCTCCAGCTTTTGCTAATTTAGGTGGAGCGTTGTTAGAAGGCAATAATTTAAAGTTAGCTAATGATTACTTGCAACGCGCCTTAGAACTCGATCCCAAACTCGGATTTGCCCACTATAACTTGGGGTTAGTACGAGAACAGCAACGAGATTGTAAGCAAGCGATCGCATCTTTTAAAAAAGCTGTAGAATATAGCAAAAATGCACCAGAGCCTCCTTACCATATAGGGATGTGTTATCTCCAACAAGGTAAACTCGACCCAGCCAGAAGTGCATTTTATCAGGCATTGAAGATTAATCCCAAGTATCCAGAAGCTTACTACAATCTCGGCTCAATTTTTTTTCAGCAAAGTAAATTACAAGAAGCATTAGAGGCGTTTAGAAAATCGGCTGAAGCTAACTCTAACTATCCCAATGCTTATTATGGTGCTGGGTTAGTTTTTATCCAGTTACAGCAATATGGCGATGCAGTACAAGTATTGCAATTTGCTAGAGATTTATACAATGCTCAAAAAAATCCCCAGTGGGCGAAAAATGCGGAGCAATTGTTACAACAAGCACAAAATTTAAAATGAATAGTAAATTGTCATTAGTCATTAGTCATTAGTTATTTGTCCTTTGTCTAAAACCAATGACCAATGACCAATGACTGATAAATTACCAACCTCGCTGAGGCACAAAAACTTAATATTGCATAACATAAAACTATTGGGTTGACTCGCTGGTGTTGTCTGAACTAGTCCCGATTGGAAAAATGTACATGCAAAAGCGCCAGAAAAGTCGATTTTTATTTAGCGATCGCTGGCTCGATCGGCAATCAATTGTTCGCAACATGGAAGCCTTTCAAGACTTAATTGTGATTGTTTTGTGTTTGGGTTTGTTCGCCGTCATGCTAATCCAATTGTGGGGGATAGCTATCGCCCTCATGCAGCCACTAGACTATAAACATGTGACTGCAAAAATACTATTTGTGTTGATTTTAGTCGAGTTATTTCGACTATTAATGGTCTATTTGCAAGAACATAGTATCTCTGTAGGAGTGGCAGTTGAGGTAACAATTGTATCTCTACTGCGAGAGGTAGTAGTTCACGGAGCGCTGGAAATTTCTTGGGTTAATACGCTTGCAATTTGTGGTTTGTTATTTGTTTTGGGTGGACTACTCGTGGTATGCGCTAAAACACCACACATGGATTGTATGAGTGCTAATACTAAGTTTTGTCCGGTTGTGTATAGGGGAGGTAGAGAACGCCAAAACGAATTGGAATTACAGTATTCACGTCAATGTGATGAGAATCAACCCCTTGGATAAATTGTTATGAAAATGGGGAGTGGGAGAGACGCGATTCATCGTGTCTCTAGTAGTCTGTCAACCCAAAAATGCTAAGTGAGGACTGGGGAAAGGAGAAAGGGTACTGGGTTTGGGATTTAAACCCTTTACCCCTTCCCCCTTCTCCTTTATCCCGCCAAGTTCACTTGGTGGATTACTAGTGGAGAGTGGTGAAAAAGTATTTTCCTACTCTCCACTCTTTTGTTTGAGACTATATCAGGAACTTGGATGGCTCTGAAATCTAAAAGGGTATAACCTACTTTTGCAAGGTACTTCCGACGTATTGAAATATACTCTTTTTGGAAGATGAATCGCTCTTTAAGGGTGAATATAACGTTAATTAGAAATTCTAAAAGAGGTTCAAGCAATGGCTACAAATACAGGTAACGGACAATCTCAAACAGCGATTAGCGACTTGGAGTATGATTTTATCACCGTTTTGCACAACAAGGCTGAAGCTGTTAAAGCTTACGATACATACATCAAAGATGCAGAACAAGTAGGTTCTCAACCTTGTGTAGAGTTGTTCCAAAAATTGCGGCAATCTGATATTGAACACGCACAAGAGATTCGCCAACATCTACAACAAGTGCTGCAACACGGTAAGATGTAACCCAGGTTTTGAGTTCGTAGGCGTAAGCCCGTCGTAGACATCGCTTCTAGTTTAGTTTAGCTAAAACCAAAAGAGGCGATGTTTAAAACAGGCTATGACGCTCTCTACGAGACACTAAAAGCGTAGCTTGCTTCTTTGTTCGCGTAGCGTTCCGCAGGAAAGGAGTACGCTATCGGCGTCGCACTTGCTGATTAAATTAGACGCAAGCACCGCCCACTATTCGATAGACTAATCCTGGGCTGCTTGCTCTACTTGCGCCACCGTTAAATCGAGAGCCACCGCCACTTGCTCTACACTCAATCCCAATGCCAGCAATCGGGGAATAGCTTCTAACTTAGCTTCCTGGCGACCTTCCTGGCGACCTTCCTGGCGACCTTCCTGGCGACCTTCCTGGCGACCTTCTTGGCGACCTTCTTGGCGACCTTCTTCTAAGCCATCTGCCTTGATTGATTGATACATCCGCGTTTTTTTGAATTCGTCGTCTATACCCAACATTTCTGCTAACTCCTCTCGGCTTAACCGGGTAAATTTGTACAACAGAATAGTCTCTATCAATTCTACAATTTGCTTGCTGGTAGATTCATCTGCCAGTTGTTGCCTCGCTTGTAAGATCAATTCTCTACCTTTGTCAACAGCTGTCTCTTCTCTTTCGATAATTAATTTAACGATCGCAACTTGAAGTGAGTTATCTGTCGAATTTAATTCATCTAGATAAATGCGTTGTACTTGTGAACTGTCTAGCAGCAGCTGATATGGTAGCCGATCGTTTGGATCTAAATTTCGTTGCGGATAGATAACAACTGCACGCCAAAAATTGACTGATTCGTTTTGACGCAAGTAAAGAAAGATTTCGGCAAAGAAGCGTCTATAAAAATTTGCGTCTAATTGAAACTGAACTTCAACAAAGTAAAGTGGTTGGTTCGTAGTTTCACTTGTGGGGATGAATACCCCATCAATCCTAAAAGCAGTTTCTTTTAGCTCGACTGAAACAAATTGATATGCGTTGATATTGGCAGTCGTGTCGCCAATTATGGCAAAAAATATGCTAGGAAAAGCTTGAAATAAGCTATAAAATATTTTGTCAGTTTGCACCTAGATTTAGTCAAGGGAACATAGGATATTGAAAGTCTATCAAAAATAGTGTAAATGCGTCTGTTTCAACACAAAAAAAGCAGATAGGAATAACCATCTGCTTTCATAAAAGATTCATTCTCTAATTTACATAGATACCAATTGATTCACTGGAGCAATCCCAGCCAAATCTAAAATTGGCGCGATCGCATCTTCACGCTTCACCGCCATCATGTGTACACCCTGACATAATTGCCGCGCTATCTGCACTTGTTCGGCAGCAATTTTCATCCCTTCCTCAAAAGGGTCTTTGGCTTTTGCCAATCTATCAATAATATGTTGGGGAATATTTACACCCGGAACACATCTATTAATAAACTGAGCATTTTTGGCTGATTTCAACAGAAATATTCCTGCCAAAATTGGTTTTTTATAACCAGCAGCAATGGTATCCATAAACTTTTCTAGCAGATCAAAATCAGTAATCAACTGACTTTGAAAAAACTGCGCTCCAGCTTCGATTTTACGTTCAAATCGACTTTGTAAACCCGACCAACTTTTACATTGCGGATCTACTGCTGCACCAACAAATAAATCTAAGGCTCCATCAGTCAAGGGTTTTTCATTGCAATCAACGCCTTGATTCATCTTCCGAATCAGTTGCAGCAATCGCACAGCTTCCAAGTCAAACACTGCTTTGGCATCTGCATGATCGCCTGCTTTTACAGGGTCGCCAGTCAAAGCTAAAATGTTATTTATGCCTAAAGCATGAGCGCCCATCAAATCAGCTTGTAAACCGATGCGATTGCGATCGCGGCAAGCAATTTGACAAATCGGCTCTATGCCATTCTGTGATAAAATCACCGACGCCATTAACGAAGACATCCTTAACACGGCGCGGCTACCATCAGTAACATTGACGGCATGAACTCTCCCCTTAAGAGTCGCCGCCATTTGAATCATGTGCGTTGGATCTCCCCCCTTCGGCGGTGCTACCTCGGCGGTAACTAGAAATTCACCTGCTTGTACAGCTCTGCGAAAGTCATTTAAACCTGTGGGGCTGTGGGTGTGATGCATAACATTAAGACTTTCAATTTCTTAAATGGTATAGCCAATCACACCGAAAAGCGAAAACTTATAGAGGAAGAGAGTAGCCTAAAGCAGCTTTTACCTGTGATAAAGTTTGATTTGCGATCGCTCTAGCTTTTTCCCCTCCATCCCGCAACACAGACTCCAAATAGCTTTTATCCGCCGTTATCGAGTGATATTTTTCTTGGATTGGTTTGAGAGACTCAATAATTGTATCTGTCAACAATGGCTTGAACTGTCCCCAGCCCATATCCTGACACTCAACTGCCACATCTTCCTTTTTCTTCCCTGACAGCAATGTATAGAGCGTTAACAAATTATTACACTCTGGACGCGCTGGATCGTCAAAAGTCAGCCCCCGAATCGGATCGGTTTTACAACGCTTAATTTTGTATTGAATCTGCTCTGGTGAATCTAGCAAACTGATTCGGCTTAACTCTGAAGGATCGGACTTCGACATTTTGCGCGTACCGTCCGCTAAACTCATCACCCTTGCCCCTTCTTTGCGAATCAAAGGGTCTGGTAACTTCAAAACTGGTTGTTCTGGTTTACCAAATTGGTGATTTAAGCGAGCTGCAATATCCCGTGTCAATTCCAAATGTTGCTTTTGGTCTTCACCCACTGGCACTTTATCGGCTTGGTAAAGCAAAATATCAGCTGACATCAGCACAGGGTAATCCAGTAAGCCTGCACTCACATTTTCTCCTTGTTTAACAGCCTTTTCTTTGAACTGGATCATATCTTGCAGCCAGTTCAGAGGCGTAATGCAGTTGAGCAACCAAGTGAGTTCACTGTGGGCCGAAACGTGGGATTGTACAAAGATAGTGGAGTGATTTAAATCAAGACCACAAGCTAGATAAAGAGCAGCAAGAGTGTAGGTATCAGCTGCCAACTGTTTTGGGTCGTGTGGCACTGTAATCGCGTGTAAATCAGCCACAAAAAGGTAATTTTCGTATTCGCTCTGACCTTCTACCCAGTTGCGAATGGCTCCCAAATAGTTACCTAGATGGTAATTGCCGGTTGGTTGAACTCCAGAAAGAACACGTTGCTTGCCCATAAATTTCAACTTAGTTATCTCAAATCCGCGCTATGTCAAGTGGCGATGTCTGGCGACAAGTTGCTTGCGCCTACGCAAAACTGATTTAATTTTGACATTTTCCAGGTCAACTCGCCGTTGTGGAATAAGAGATTTTAACTCAACTCCGATTGTTATAGAAACTCTTCACAAAGAAGAACGACAACTTAGGGACTTGCAAAAAATAAATTATCCCAAATTATTTCTAGATTTGTGGGGCGCAAGACCTTGCGCCCCTACGTACCCTGCGGGACGCTTATGCAAACGCAAAGCGTCCCGCAGGGTACGTATATTTTTTAACTGTTAGTCCACTAGTGTACTTTTGACAGCTTATAGAGTATGTATTTTGACATACTCCCCCCTTTAGAAAACCTACCGTGTATACACAACTCCTAAAAACCTAGCTTGATAAGATTTTCCTCGTTCCCAGTCTTCGACTGGGAATGCATTCATTGAGTCTCTGACTCAATGCTAAATTGGAGGCAGAGCCTCAACGAGGAGCATTCCCATGCAGAGCATGAGAACGAGACAAACTGTTAGTCCATTAGTGTACTTTTGACAGCTTATAGAGTAGGTATTGTAAAGCTTGACTGTAGTCTGTTGTAAATAAAAAGCCGATGCAATCGCATTGTTGGTCAATGCAATCGCATTGTTAGTTCATACAATGGCATTGTCAGTCAATGCAATCACATTGTTAGTTCATACAATGGCATTGTTAGTCGATGCAATCGCATTGTTAGTTCATACAATGGCATTGTTAGTCGATGCAATCGCATTGCAAAAGGTTGCGTTTACATAACACGGCAATAGAAATACTAAACTGCAAAACGCCGTAATAAAAACTTTTTCTCCTCATCAAAGCAGTTTATGTACTTTTGATTTACAAAAATAGACAAAATTTAAATTCTTTTTAGAGAAAGTAGCAGTAATCTCAACATTATGAGTTAATTTTTTCACTCAGGAGAGTCTACTGATGAAAGCTTTACTACTCTGACATATAAAAATGCTCAATTATTTCTGGATTTACTAGCAGACGATTGGTCTGGCAGTTTTTCGTTGCACAAATCCGCCATTATATTTTATGACAACGGCGGTCATCCTGCTAACTGACTAAAAAATTATCTTTGCTGATGCAAATGTCTATCTAAAAACAGATAGAGCAAGAATAAAGGTAGTGGGATCGTAGCATCATCTCTGCAATGACCATCCAAAACTCGGATTTGTCAAAAGAAAAAATTTTTCAACCAAAATTTAATTAGAGGACTACAGCAATGAAAGTACTCTTACTTTACCCCCGCTTTCCGAAAACGTTTTGGTCTTACGACGAATTTATGAAAATAGCGGGACTTAAAGCATTTATTCCACCGCTAGGGATTCTGACTGTTGCTGCTATGCTACCAACAGACTGGGAAGTTCGGTTTTACGATCGCAATGTTAACCAAGAAACAGATGCTGATTGGCAATGGTGCGACATCGTGATTCTTTCTGCCATGCTTGCACAGAAAGAAGATTTTCTCGTGCAAATTCACAAAGCAGCACAGCTGGGGAAAAAAGTTGCTGTAGGTGGGCCTTATCCGACTTCAGTGCCAGAACCTGCCCAAAAAGCAGGAGCTAACTATTTGATTTTAGATGAAGGAGAGATTACAGTTCCACAGTTTTTAGATGCGATCGCTAAAGGTGAAGAACAAGGAACCTTTCGCGCTCTTGAAAAACCAGATGTAACCCAAAGCCCTATCCCTCGCTTTGATTTACTCAAACGAGATGATTACTTAATGATGGCAATCCAGTTTTCTCGCGGTTGTCCTTTTGAATGCGAATTCTGTGACATCATCAATCTATACGGTCGCAAACCACGCACTAAAGAACCCAGTCAAACTTTAGCAGAACTCCAAACCCTTTATGACTTAGGCTGGCGCGGATCTCTGTTCGTTGTGGATGATAATTTCATCGGCAATAAACGCAATGTAAAACGTCTTTTACAAGAGTTAATTCCGTGGATGCAGGAACGTAATTATCCCTTCACCTTCCTGACTGAAGCTTCCGTCAACCTAGCAGAAGATTCTGAGCTATTAGAATTAATGGCTAAAGCTGGTTTCTACTCAGTCTTTTTGGGTATTGAAACACCAGACCAAGACAGCTTGCAAGTCACTCGCAAGTTTCAAAATACCCGCAATCCCCTGTTAGAAGCCTGTCGTACCATCAATGAAGCCGGATTGTTAATCTATGCAGGATTTATCATTGGTTTTGATGGAGAAAAGGCTGGCGCTGGGGAGCGAATTCAAGCTTTTATTGAAGAAACCAGCATTCCTCAACCGATGCTCGGTATACTGCAAGCTATTCCCAATACTGCCCTCTGGGAAAGACTAAAACGAGAAGAGCGATTATTAGAAGGATTTGGAGGTACGGAGGTGGGGGATCAGAATTCCTTAATGAATTTTGTTCCTACCCGGCCAATGGCTGAAGTTGCTAAAGAATATTTAGAGGCAATTTGGAGAATGTACGAACCCAAAAACTATCTCCGACGTTGTTTTGAACAATGCCTGAAGATTACACCTAATCCCCAACTACAGCAGACAATGTATTTTCCCCCTGGCAAAGGACTGCGACTACTTGCAAACTTACTTTGGCGACAAGGTTGGCAACGGCAAGAAATTCGCGGTCAATTTTGGCAACAACTTTGGGCTATTCTCCGTACCAAGCCGCAATTTGTGAATATGTATTTGGGTTTATGTGCTGCTGGCGAGCATTTTTGGGAATACCGCCTTTTAGCCAGAGAGCGCATTACTGAGCAATTAGGATTCGATCCCCTGACTACGCCTACACCTGCAATACGGTTCGGATAAGCATTTTGAACTCAAAATAGGGTTTGGGGAAAAGGGAAAAGGTTAAGGGTTAAAGGTTTTTTATTCACCTTTCCCCTTTACCCTTTCCCCTTTAACCGAACCGTATTGCCTACACCTGTTGAAAAACCATTAGTCACAATTTAAGATTAGTTGATTGTTAAGCGATCGCTAATGTGTTTTTATGATGTTTTATCAATAGCGATCGCATTAATTTTGCTCGCAAAAACCAAACTCTTAAATTCGATTTACCTCTGTGCTAAACTCACCTGTCCGCCAATTAACCCTAGAAATCCAGTTCCAAAGTGCTGAATATCCAAAAAACTTGCTTGCTCCGGTGAGGTTTTATAAATCCGAAATGTCTTCATAATTCCCAAGGTGGCAGCACTTTCTAAAGGCCCGACAAAACTAATATCTCGGTCGAGAAAATAGGTTTGATTAGCCCAGTAAGCCATTTGATTTGCATTTAAAAAGTAGCAGCCTGCGTGAGGATTAAGGGCACGGCGAAAGGTAATTGGTGCATTCATAATTGTCCCCTTAAGTTCTGGTTGCTCCTGCACATTTTGAAAAGGAGCAGTTACCCGCAAAGCCAAATCCCCATCTATGTAAGCTTTGTGAACCAAACCGTAAGGAGAGATTTCATAACGATTTGGCTGGAGCAAATTTAAATTACCTGCTTGTTGAGTAAACCAATTTAATTTTATAAAAAACCAAGGATCGTGGATAATTAAGTCATCTTCCAAGAAGCAGTAATAATCATACTGATTGAGACAACTTTGCAGAACAGCTTGGCACTCAAAACCCAAAAGCATAGGTTCTACATTAGTAGAATGATGCTTATATAAATGAGATGGTAAGGGAAGCTGGTTTAAAAGATGATTATCTTGGGTTGTACAAATAACAATATCTAGTTCGTGAGATTGCGGCTGGTTCGCAGGAAAAGCTATTCGTTGAGCAATGTTAATAATACTTTGAGATTTACCAAATAATTGGTGTAAAGCCGTAAGGCTATTAGTTAACGCCCGCAAGCGAGGTTGCGGGTCTTTGCCTTGGGAAGCATGAAGACCCTCACCGCTAGGTTTGAAAAAATGGGCAATGGTAAAAATAATTCGCATTGTACATATCGCTTTTATCTTTTGACCAATGACTAATATTTACCAAATCCTTTAGAACTTGGACGCTTTTTCAAACTATCAGAAGTTTTGCCAGCAAACATCCATTGCAAATGCTGTGGTAACAGTTTGGCCAAATCATAACGCTTGATAATTGTCTCTCGCGCATTCGCACGAATTGCTTGCATTTCTTGAGGATTATTCAGCGCCTCTTCAACCCGATTAGCAATATTCTGGGGAGAAAAGAAATCTACCAGCAGTCCATTCACCCCATCCTGTACAACCTCTAAAACTGGTAAAGTATTAGAAGCTATTAGCAAACATCCTGCTGCCATTACTTCTAACATTGACCAGGATAAAACAAAAGGACGGGTTAAATAAACATGGGCAGAAGAAGCTTGCAAAACCTGAAGGTACTCATTATAAGGAAGTCTATCTGTAAAGTGCAGCCTCGATAAATCCAAAGATGATTTTAATTTTTCTAACATTAATTGTTTATAAGTCTGACCATCGGGGAGATTCTTTCCATAAGCAACCCGGTCTTCTCCCACAACTACCACGTGGCACTTAGGTCGTCGCTGCTGAATTAGCGCTACTGTTTCCATAAACTGCGGAAAACCTCTATAAGGTTCCATTCCCCGTCCTACATAAGTTACCAACTCTTCCACATGAGAAAGATCCAGATTTATTCTTGGTAAAACTAACTTTGCACCTGGTTTGGGAACAAAATAATTGGTATCAACACCATCATGAATTACAGTGAGTTTGCTATGATATTCTTTGGGAAACTGCTGACGCTGCCAATTAGTTGGAGAAAGACCGCGATCGCAGCTATATAAATCATTTAAAATCGGCGCGTTTTTCACCCTGATGCGGCATTCATCATCAGCATTCAGCGGATCGTTGGGATCGAAATCTGCATCGGAACCGTGAGCGTGATAAAACCACTCGAAATAACACAATAATTCGGCTTTGGGGAAAACATCTTTCATAAATAAAGTTGGTCCCCAACCAGAATGACCATAAACTATATCTGGAAAGAAACCCTCGGATTTTAATTTTTCTGCCACCCGATAGACAGCTTGAGCAGTGAGAACAGCATTTTCCAGGTTGCGAACGTAGTGGTGAGTTTGAGGCGCTGCTTCACGAGAAGGAGTATAAATAGCTTTAAGAACGCCAGGTATTTCTCCTTCCCGACGATTTGTCCCAAAGACAACCTGGCAATTAGGATCTTTACCCAAAACTATCGCTAGGTTGCGAAATTGCGAGGGAAAATTGGGATGTAAAAATAAAACTTTCATTGGAATAATCTTGATTAAATTATTGCCAGATAAAATAAATTAAGACAAGCTGCTTAAGATTATAAGATTATTTATCACAACTTTTAGCAAGTAAATTTAGATAAATGCTTCCCCGAAAATGTGAAAATAATCGCAAATTCGTGTTATTACCATGAAATTTATTGGCATTGATTTGGGCTGGAAATCTCAACCAAGTGGACTATGCTGTTTAGAATGGATAGATGGACAACTGCAACTACTCGATCTAGACCGCAAAGATGCCATTGCAGACATCCTCACCTGGATCGATCGCAGCGTCCAACCAGATGAGCCAGCCATTATCGCCGTAGATGCACCTACCCTCATACCCAATGCTACCGGGAGTCGTCTCCCCGACAAACTCAGCCACAAGTACTTTGGCAAATATCATGCGGGATGCTACCCAGCAAATCAAAACCTACCCTTTGCAGAGCGCACCATCAATTTTGGCTTAGAATTAGAATCGCGCGGTTTTGCCCACGCCCCCACCATAGAACCGCAAAAACTCAGCAGATATCAAATAGAAGTCTTCCCCCACCCAGCAATCGTTAATCTATTCAACTTAGAACGCATCCTCAAATACAAAAAAGGACGACTCAATGAGCGCCGTCTAGAACTAATTAAACTCCAAAAATATCTTTTTGATATTCTCCCTTCCTTCTCTCCTCCTCTGCGCCTCTGCGGTTTGTTCCTTCTTGAAATCCCCACCACAGGCGCAGCCCTCAAAGCAACCGAAGATAAACTAGATAGCTTAATTTGCGCCTATGTTGCTGCATACTGGTGGTATTGGGGAGAAAAACGTAATTTAGTATTAGGCGATCGCACCACTGGCTACATTATCATCCCTCAAAGAATTTGAGCAAAGGCGAAGCCTTTGCTGCTTTAGAGTCCTTGCTGATGCTAAAAATAACGTGAGTTCGATGAACCTCTCTCGGACAACCTCCCTCTCCCACGGGGAAAGGGAGGAGCAACGAGAAATTAGGATTTTGGCTCCCCTCTCCGATACGGAGCTACCGTGTACACACAAATCGAATTTCTTCTTAAATCCAGTCGTTTATTGAATTCGGGCGGTCGTTTATTGAATTCGGGCAGTCGTTTATTGAATTCGGGCAGTCGTTTATTGAATTCGGGCGGTCGTTTATTGAATTCGGGCAGTCGTTTATTGAATTCGGGCAGTCGTTTATTGAATTCGGGCAGTCGTTTATTGAATTCGGGCAGTCGTTTATTGAATTCGGGCAGTGGTTAGGGTGGGGTAAAACCCAATACAGTTCAGTTAAGCTTTTTTCTCTCCCCCTGCTTCCCCTGCCTCCCCTGCTCAAGAACAGCCTGCCTGAACAGATAAATTTGCTTAACCCAAGCGTATTGGGGTAAAACCCAGATTTTTGAGCCAGTTCAGACTTGTGTATAGACTGTAGCCGATACGGAGAGGGGTTGGGGGAGAGGTCAAAAAAGGGCTTGTCGAACTCATGTTAAAAATAGCATTCCGCAAACCGTATCGCTTGGTAATGGCAGAGCGCTAATTAGGATTAAAAAACACAAAATTGTTGTTGCTTAGTGACAATCCAGCAGATAGTTGTGCAAATTGTACCTGAGTAAACCCAGATGCACTACCATCTTGGTCAAAGAACAATGCACCTGTAGCGCTGTTGTAAATAAATCGTTCTTCACTAGTGGTTGCAGATGTTCCGATTGTAAACTGACTTGCTGAAAGTGAACCTATTGACCGACTTCCAAACCCATAAGCCGATAGCTGAATCAATTCATTAGTAGCGTTGAAGTCATAAATAGTATCAACACCCTTGTCGTAATTATAGATAGTAAAGGTATCAGTACCGTTCCCACCTGTTAGGGTATCATTGCCACCAAAGTATCCCCCACAGAGCGTATCGTTGCCATTACTCCCCACAATGTTGTCATTGACATCTGTACCTAAGATATTTAATTGTTCGATATTCTTGTAGCTAACCCGATTTGTGCCTGTCGTAATTGATCCAGTGTTAGTAGTAGCATTGAAAGTCGAAGTCATTGCTTTGAAAGTACCGGTATAATTTACAGACAACAAATCGTCACCCTTACCCCCATCGATCGTATCTTTGCCAGCATTATCCCCAGAGAGGGTATCGTTCCCACTGTTCCCCACAATATTGTCATCGTAGGCTGTACCTGTGATATCTAATCGTTCGATATTCTTGTAGCTAACCTGATTTGTGCCTGTTGTAATTGACCCAGTGTTAGTAGTAGCATTGAAATTCGTTGTGATTCCTTGGTTAGCATAGGTATAATCGGCGACCAAGACATCGTCACCCTTACCCCCATCGATCGTATCATTGCCAGTACTATTACCCCTAAAGTCTACGGAAAGGGTATCGTTCCCACTGTTCCCCACAATGTTGTCATCGTAGGCTGTACCTACAATATATAATCGTTCGATATTCTTGTAGCTAACTTGATTTGTGCCTGTTGTAATTGACCCACTGTTAGTAGTAGCATTGAAATTCGTTGTGATTCCTTGGTTAGCATAGGTATAATCGGCGACCAACACATCGTCACCCTTACCCCCATCGATCGTATCATTGCCACCATAGCCCCCAGAAAGGGTATCGTTACCATTGCTCCCCACAATGTTGTCATCGTAGGCTGTACCTGTGATATCTAATCGTTCGATATTTTTGTAGCTAACCAGATTCGTCCCTGCTGTAATCGATCCAATGTTAGTAGTAGCATTGTAATTCGTTGTGATTCTTTCGCTAACATAGGTGTCATCGGAAGATTCGTGGGAAGAGTCGTAATCGAAAGATAACAAATCATCACCTTTACCCCCATCGATCGTATCTTTGCCAGTAACGCCCAGATTGTACGAATCATTGCCACTAGTGCCCCCAGAGAAGGTATCGTTGCCATCGCCCCCAAAGAGCAAATTATTGCCTTTTGAGTTGTTAATATTCAAGTAATCATCACCAATACCACCATTGAGAATGTTATTACCTGTTGTATAACTAACATCCAAGGTATCGTTACCAGCATCACCGTTGAGAATGTTATTACCTGTTGTATAATTAGCATCCAAGGTATCGTCCCCAGCACCACCGTTGAGAGTGTTATTCCCTGTGCCATAAATTCTCCCAAAGTTTCCAAATTCGTAGTCGTAGAAGCCAGAAACGGAGAGATAATCCTTACCAGCGCCACCAGAAAGCAGATTATTACCTGTTGAATAAATAGCATCCAAATAATCATCACCAATATCACCGTTGAGAGTGTTATTCCCTGTTGAATAACCAGCATCCAAGGTGTCGTCACCAGCGCCACCATTGAGGGTGTTATTGCCAGAGGTAGGATTGCCAAATAAAATTGAGCCTCCTCGAACCAACCTGTAGTCACCAGAGTCAAAGAGAGAATCATTTCCATCGCCACCAATGAGCAGATCGTTGCCTTTTAAATTGTTAAGATTTAAATCATCATCGCCAGTACGATCAGCGGTGGAGTTATTGCCTGTGTTCCCAGCGAGCGTGTCATTCCCAGCACCACCAATGAGCGTGTCATTCCCAGCACCACCTCTGAGTAAGTCATTGCCACTTTTGCCATCGATTTTGTCATCACCCCCCTGACCATTTATGACATCATCTGAGTTGTCAAAGCCGTTAACATTATTGTTCAGGTCGTTAAGGAAGGTGACTGTATTCTTATTGAAGATAGTACTTTGGGTAGAGTTGGCATTGAAAACATCAAAGCTGTCTGTGATGGTAGTTTGCCCATAAAACAGGATATTGCCCAAGTTTACACTCGCTCCAGTGGATTTGCTGAGGTTATCCAGATTTTCCAAGGCAAAGTTTTGCAGAATGACTTTGGGAGTAGCGTCGTCTTCATAGTGGGTTGCATTCGCAAAGGTGATTTCCAGATTGTTGCCATTCTGGGTCAGGATCATATTTTGGGCAGTTAAGCGACTATCGCCCTGAAAATTGAGAGTGTCCACTTCAGCAATGACTGCTGCTGTTGGGTGTGTTTCTTTACCTACGCCACCAAAATCGGTGATGATATCAATATCATCGGTGATGTAGTCATAAATAAATTTATCATTGCCACCGCCACCAGTTAGAGTGTTGTTACCCTGGTTACCTGTGATGGTATCGTTCCCTGCAAGACCTTTAATTGTGTCTGCGTCATAAGTACCCAGTAGGTTATCATTACCGTTGGTTCCAATGATATTTGCCATAACTTTTATCTACCTAAATCTAGCTTTTCAGTAACTTCCGTTATCAACATGGACTTTATTGCTATTTTTGGGTACAAAAATTAACCGGGATTTTAAGTTTTTGCCATACTTATACATCATCTTTAATTAACACTAGTGTTCATCAAAGATTCATCCAAAGAATGGCTTTTATGTAACACTATCTCAATCTATCTGAAAAATATCTAAGCCTTAAGCGCTGTACAAACTAATGAGTGTGTATCAGGATCGTCGGTTATTTCAGGCTAAATTAATTATTTTTGTTCAGTAAAAATCAATGAACAAGAATAATTAAAAAATCTTACAATTGAATGCTGAAAATTTATACTTGGTATTTGGTTTATTGCCAGCGTTTAAGTTCTACTAGAAGAGAAAATACTTAACTTTCACTCAGTAAAAATATTTTTATAACCTCCTTGCGAGCCATTTTATGTATATGTCTATCTTGAGAATAGAGAACATCTAAATAATCCCAAAATCTCAGATTGACTATATATTACTGTATTTACTTAGATATTTTTGCTTCAAAATGTATCTTTGTGTATTCTTCACATTATGTACTGATAAATTTACGTAAAAATATTTTGTTTGTGTACTATAGCGATTTCCAGTTAAGTGAAGTACAGATAATATTTTGAAACGCAGAGGGACGCAAAGTAAAGCGCAGAGGTACGCAGAGATTTGTACCTCAGTAGACTAGGAAATGCTATATTAGTCTTTATGTCTTGAATTTTGAATTGTTAAAATTTTTCATCATTCTAGCAATAATTATTTTTGAAGCGTGAGTGCATTGCACACGAAAGGCGTTGCTATTAAATCAGCAACGCCTAATCTTGAATATTCAAAAATTAATCAGCACTCTTATTCTGCCCAAGCAATCAACCTTGGTTCATAAGCATTAGCCAGATTTTTATTTTTCGGCAATACACGCAAAGACAAACCTTGTAAACCAGAAGCGGTATAGATGATATTACCAGTGTAAATACTCAATTGCTGTCCATCTTCGCCTTGGTAATCCATCACTACTGGCACAGCGTTGACAATTTCACCATTGGCATCGATCGCACCTTGATATAATTCCACCTGCACATCATTATTGCTCAAAGTTGCTAAGTCAACCTTGGCTTTGACAGCAACGGTTTGGTTAACTTCAATGTCTGAAGCTGCCGATACGTCAACATCTTTGATTCTGATGTTGAACCAGTGTTCGCTGAGTTTTTCTTTCCAAGCGGCTAGTTCTTTCGCTGGAGCATAGTTATCAACAGTCAGGGTATGATAGCGATCGCTAGCTGGGAAATAAGCCCTTTGGGCATATTCTCCTACCATCCGCGCTGTATTAAAGAAGGGACAATTCAGGCGAATTGCATCCTTCATTTTGGCAACCCACGGACGGGGCAAACCATCTGTATCCCGATGTTCATAAAATAACGGCACAACTTCCTTCTCTAACAATTCGTAGAGAGCATTTGCTTCTACTTCATCTTGGTAGTTTGGATCGTCATAATTTTCTCCATGTCCAATCGCCCAGCCTGTGCGGACGTAATCAGCTTCATCCCACCAGCCATCTAGCACACTTAAATTCGGCAATCCATTCATTGCGGCTTTCATACCACTAGTACCAGAGGCTTCCCGTGGACGACGCGGTGTGTTTAACCAGATATCGCAACCCGCAACCATTAACCGCGAGATATAAATGTCGTAATTGGGAACAAACACTACCTGTTTTTCTAAATGCTGTTCGCGGATAAAGTGATTGATCTCGCGGATCAGTTCTTTACCGGGGATATCTTTGGGATGTGCCTTCCCAGCAATCACGAATTGCACTTTCCGGTCTTTATTAGCTAGTAAAAGCCGCTTAACGCGATCCAAATCGCGCATCCACAGGGTAGCGCGTTTGTAGGTGGCAAAACGACGAGCAAAGCCAATAGTCAACGCGTAAGGATCTAAAACTTCTTGGGCTTGGGAAATTTCGGAGGCGGAAGCGCCGCGATCGCGCAAATGCTTGACCAAATGCTCGCGCACATACAAAATCATATCTAAGCGGCAGCGCTCGTGATTGCGCCACAATTCCTCATCGGGAATAGCGTCCATCCGTTCCCACAATGGGCTATCTGGTGGTGCTGATGACCAATTTGGGCCGAGATAGCGATCGTACAATTCTTGAGTCGATTTCGCCACACAACTCCGAGCATGGACACCGTTAGTAATTGCGGCGATCGGCACTTCCTCCACTGGCACTTTCTGCCACAAGGCTTGGAACATTTGCCGCGACACCACACCGTGGAGTTGGGCGACACCGTTAGAAAATGTTGCCATTTTCAGCGCCAGCACCGCCATACTGAAAGGCCCGGATAAATCGCCTGTATTCTCGCGCCCCAGTCCTAAAAATTGCTCTTTGGGCAAGCCAAATATCTCTGCATAATACCCCAGGTAGTACAACATTTTTTCGGGAGCAAACAAGTCAATCCCAGCTGGTACTGGCGTGTGGGTAGTAAAGATATTACTCGAAGCCACCACCTGTTTAGCTTGGGCATAATTCAGTCCCTCTTCCTGAATCAGCAAGCGGATGCGTTCGAGGGCAGAGAAGGCGGCGTGGCCTTCATTCATGTGGTAAGCGGTGACTTTCAGCCCTAAAGCTTTGAGCATTTGCACACCACCGATCCCCAGCATAATTTCCTGGTGGATACGCATATCGATGTCGCCACCATACAGCTGATCTGTGATGTCATGGTCGTAAGTGTTGTTGGGTTCAATGTTGGTGTCCATCAAATACAACGGAACCGTTCCCACCTGTACGCGCCAAACTCTGGCATACACCTTGCGTCCTGGATAATCTACCGCAATCCGCAGTTCAGAACCATCGGCATTGCGCTCTAGATGCAAGGGCATATTATAGAAATCGTTGAGCAGATAGCGTTCTTGCTGCCAGCCATCAGCATTGAGATACTGGGCAAAGTAGCCTTGCTGATACAGCAAACCTACACCTACAAGCGGTAGCCCTAAGTCACTGGCAGATTTGAGGTGATCCCCTGCCAGAACGCCCAAGCCTCCAGAATAGACGGGCAAACAATCTACAAGTCCAAATTCCGCCGAAAAATAGGCGTAGCATTCTTTTGGTTTCTGTTCCCGTTGTTTCTGATACCAAGTGCGCTCTTGCAAATAATCGTCTAACTGACGGTCAGCTCGATCCATTTGCGCTAAAAAGCCTTCATCTTCGACAACTTCCAGAAGCCGCGATTGAGAGATAGTACCCAGCATTAACACTGGGTTGTGATGGCTAGACTCCCACAGGTCAGAGTCTAAGCGACGGAATAAATCTTTAGTATCAACGTTCCAATCCCAGTGCAAGTTATATGCTAGCCGCCGCAGTGGTTCGAGTCGCGGCGGTAGTGAAGGGGATACGTTAAATGTGCGAATTGGCTGCATAGGTTGGCAAAACTCCAAGTTTAGCTATGGTTATTGTTTACTCTCTTTACCAATGTTGCCAATTCTTTATACTGTAGTTTGTGAAAAAGCGATGACTTTGTTAAGCATTGAGAATTATTTTTAACCTCGTTGCTAAAGTTTACACCAAGGTGTTTCTAATTCTCTGCCTTACTCTGAGCCATATACTTGGTATATTAAGATTTAATCATTTACTGGTATGTATCACTTAAAAAAATTTACTTTTGAATAAATAATTTATATTTATTTTAGTATTGCTTCCGGGGATCGATCGAGAGTCTTGGCTGAAGGTAAAAATTCCCCATAGCTGTGTCCAGTGAAGTTAAATTGGTAGTAATGCATAGTAATGATTTACCTTCGTAGCTGGGCATTGTAGTGATGGACAAAATACCAAATTGCACCAATATGGTTATCCAGCATTTTAGAGAACGACAATGTTTTACGAACTAGCCGTCCAACTCGTTGCCGTAGAGTGTTGTTAAATCTTTCAATATAGCTTGTCTTTCCACTATCTTTGCCTACTGGTTTATGTCTAGTACTAGGTAAAACCCCTTCATAGGATTCCCAAAAATCAGTGTAACAAATTGCACATTGACGATAAACTGGCGGTAGAGATTGCCATAATCTTTGAGCCGATTGTCTAGAGCGATCGCCAATATACACCCCAACAATCTCTCGTGTTGTCGCGTCCATAGCAAGCCAAATCCACTGTTTATTTTCTTTCGACCCTACGTATGACCACATCTCATCTATTTGGAGAATTAGCCTACCTGGTTTTTTTTAGTAACTTCAACAATTTTCGGAACTTGGTAGTATTTCTGGTTTACGTAGTATTGAAGCCAACGTGTTGAAACTCCAGTAACGCGGGCGATCGCTGCCAATGAAACCCGTTCAAGTAAGAGTTTATCAATTAAGGTACGTGTGGAGTTATCAATCGGTTGTCTTGTTGGACTTTCAACAAATTGTCGTCCACAATTATGGCATTTGAAACGTTGTTTTCCGTAGTGTGTGTGTCCATTTTTGACTATGTTCTTCGAGTTGCATTTAGGACAGTGCATAGCTTCTGTATTGAACGACACTGCCTGATTTTATCATTACTATGCATTACTACCGTTAAATTTTTTAATTATTTTTTCATAAAACCGCGCTGTCAAAGAAGGCAATCCCGATGAAAGGAGTTTCAAAAGCCTTGGATGAAAATCTTCTCAAGATTGTGATTTTTACTTAGCACTCTCAAGCTAGAAGACAGAAGGGAAACCCCATAAATAATCGGATGAAACCCCTACCAAGCAGTTAATCAAGAAAAGCGATGCCTGGGGCGGGCTACACCTATTCTAACTACTTGGTATGAAATATTTCACTAAATCAGCAAAATAACTTATAAATGTGTTATTTTACGCACCTAATGAAGGCTGATCTTTAGTATTTTTTGTCATTGTCAAAGCTACAGCTGCTGCATAAGCAAGTTCTGCTGCCATTTGATAAGCAAGTTTGATACTTGATGAAGTGTCCTTGGCTTTAGGAGATGGGGAAGCTTTTTTTCGGCGCGACTCAAGTTTTACATCACCTGCTGCAATCGCTCGCTGTAAAATGATCCAGGCATCTAGGTCTTCTGAGTCATAATTACCTTGAAGCTGCGATCGCAGTTGATCTTCGGCTATAACACTCAAAAAGCCGATAGTTAGAGCTTCTTGTACAATTTCTTTAATTAAAGCCATAATTTAAACCAAGTGTGTGAGTTAAAACTGATACCTCAATTTGGGAACTTAGATGTTTTTTTTGTAGATTTATCCTCGAAACTAAGCTACTTTTAGCTTTCTTTAAATAAAATTTATAACGAGTACTACCAAGCACACATCACCCTTTTGGCTCACCCGAATGGGTGATTTACAATATTTTAGATAGTAAGTATGTGGACAAAATAAATATTTTGAGCTAATTTGGCTTTTTCACAAAGAGGGTGTCACAAGTATAGTAGATATCAATCTAAGTTGACCGCTCAACGATCAAATTACTTTTATCAGTAACAAGATAAATATAGGCAAAAATGGCAATAACCGCTGACAGAATTTTTTAAATCTCCCTCTTCAATGAATTTTATCTAAATGTATAAAAATATTCGCAAGTAGCGTCAGCTTTACTCGCACTTCTCTACAAGACGCTTTGCGTAGCTTGCTTCCACAAATTAGTACGACAAGCTACTTCGGCTGCGCGGTAGTTGAATCTCGACTTACTTCGACTACGCTCAGTACAAGTCGCTTGATTACCGCGCAGTCGAAACTTAGTACAAGTCTGTTACCACCGCAGGCATCGCTATAGTAAAAAAATTAACTTCTTTCCTTCATTCTCATCAACAATAAACCTGGAAATAAACTTATTTCATGAGAGTGTTCCACTAAAAATAAAATGTGTTATCGTTAAAAACAATTGTTCTTAAAAACCATTCATGTCATTAAAAACGTGAATTGGCTAGTCTGTAAATCATCTGTGTGCAACATGATTGGAGCAGCATACTCTAGAAATTCGTTGCAAGAAAGCCGTCATAGCAGTCGGGGAAGCGCTTACTTGTTTGCACCGATGGTTAACTTCAATGTGATGGCTGATGTAGGAGATAATCCACCCTAATTGGATTTTATTTGGGCAAAAATACCCAAAAAATCCAACAATAATTACATTGTTATGCTAGGCAGAAATTTTATTTAAACTTTGAATATAGTCTAGTTAAATGTATTTTTTGTTGCAAAATAGCTTGTGAAACCGAATTGTTTCAAAAGACTAAAACCGCTTGAGAGTAAATAACCTCAAGACAAACAACACTATCCCTATTTGCTTTAGGAGTGCTGTTAGCAGTAGCAAGCTTTTCAAATTTGCCAGAAAACCAAAACAGTAGCCTATCTAAACCAGCAAATTTTCCATTAAACAATTTAGAATCTAAGTTTTGACACAGCAATGCACTGAAATTGTTTTGTTAATTGATTTTGTGAAATGTCAGGCAAACTTTTACGTGCATATAGTACAAAATCTGCTAGCAACTTAATACAATTGTGTATATCACTTGAGTAATTCTACACACCTAACCTCAAGATTTGCTCGTATAGTCAAAGCCAAACTATGGTTTTTCAAATGTTGTAAAACCATCGAAAAATCTTGGAAAATTTTGGTGATATTGCTACCTTAGCTCATGTATTAATATACACAGAGTCTATTGGTATTGGCAGAAGATTAGAATACAGCCAAAACAACTTTAAACACTGTCAACAATAATTGATTCACGAGATATGTAGCCATGCAGAACGAGCAATATTTTTCCAAATTGCAGCGCGTGCAAGAACTTTTAGTAACTACAGTGTTAGGAGATATTCCAACACTTCTTCTCGGCCCAAAGTTGCGTAATTTAGGATATCGTAGTATTTTTGCCCAGATAGACAGCCCGGTATATATTCAAAATGGTGTTGAATTTAACGGTACTTCTTGTATTGAGATCGGCACAGGAGTCTATATTTTCAAAGGTGTGCGGATGGATGCGAGAGGACATAAAAATAATAGAATTCATCTAGGAAATAGAGTCGCGATTGAACGTAACGTTGATATCGGGTCTTTAGAAGATACGTGTATCCATATTGATGAAGACACATTCATTGCTCCTAGCGTGTGTATTGAGGGGCCAGGAGACATTAAAATTGGTAAACACTGCATGATTGCTGCCCATTCAGGGATATATGCTAATAATCATAATTTTGCCGATCCGATGGAGCTGATTAAATACCAAGGTGTTACTCGCAAGGGAATTGTGATTGAGGATGATTGTTGGCTAGGACACGGAGTAACAGTATTAGATGGCGTTACTATCGGTAAAGGCAGTGTTATTGGTGCAGGAGCAGTTGTTAATAGAGATATTCCTGCTTTTTCCGTTGCTGTCGGCACACCTGCACGAGTAATCAAAAACCGAATTGGCAAAGATATAGCAAAGCTTCAAGTTGAGAAATAGGGCATGGGGTATAAGAGGCAGAGGGGCAGGGGGCAGGGGAGCAGGGGAGCATACTTCGACTACGCTCAGTAACCAGGGGAGCAGGGGAGCAGAGGGGCAGAGGAGCAGGGGAGCAGGGGGCAGGGGATAAATAATAACTCTTAACTCAGCACTCTTAACTCAGCACTCCTAACTCAGCACTCCTAACTCAGCACTCCTGAAGGGCATGGGGAATAGTAACTATCCCCTGTAAGCTGTTGCCTTTTTTGGGAAACCTTTGCCATCAGTCAACGTCACAAGGGTAAACGCCTCTGAGTTATCTTTCTTAAGGGCATCTACAAGTCAGACAACTGACATCTTGTACATTATCAATAACCGTAGGATAGACATTCCTAGTCTTGAGTCCCCAGAGTCCTCTAAAAAAGGGACGAGATTTGGGTAATATAAAGTAGCTATCTTTTCTGCATTGCAGATACTGAAAGAACAGCTTTCTTTGTTTTACCCGTTGGAGATATTTCTATGCTGACTTTAAAAATCGCTGTTTATATAGTTGTTGCCTTCTTCGTAACTATCTTCATCTTCGGATTTTTATCGAACGATCCAGCTCGTAACCCCGGCCGCCGGGACTTAGAGTAAAAGGGCGATAAATCATCCGCGACTTTGGAAGGCGGAAAATACTAAACGCCACGGAAACTTACTAAGCGAAAATTTAGTAAGTTTCTTTCTCCAAGTAGCTTGCTGTAGGTAGCAGAAGGCGACAGTCGGAAGGCAAAATGTATGTTTATCCTTCCCTTTGTCATTTGGCTGTTTGTTAGCCCGATTTTGCTCAGTTATGCTTCATCCAGTTCTGCCACCTAATCCGCCTCCTATCTTTGAATCTTTACAACCTGTAAATCCCGCCTCATCTGCTAGTCATAAAAAGTTTCTTTCAGGTGTAGATACTGGAACACACGAAAACACAGACAAATCCAAGCAGCCCAAGAATTTGGCTCAGTTGGCAATTTCGGGTAACACTAAGAGCGATCTTTTATTGTCAACTCCGATCGACTCAACTCAAGAGCGCTTGGTAGTTGCTGAAACTGCTTCTGTACCTCATTCACCAGAAACCTTTCCACCAGAAGGTTCCCCACTCCCCGGTTCTGCAACTGCTGGGCTTTTGGGGCAGCCACTGGTTGTTGGTTATCCCACGCAAGAGGTTACAACCTCTAATCGCCAAGTTAAAAAAGACACAAAGACAAGTCCGAGCGTCGAACCCCGCCACTCGGAACTTCTGATGTCGGCACTGCGCAAACGGGAGATGCAAAGAAAAGTCGAAGCGGAGGCTTCAGACCAAAATGCAAAAGATGAGCCTTCTCAAAAACTCAGTCAGCGTTCGCTAAATCCAAACTCTAGTGGCGGACAAAAACCAACCTTTTTGGACTCTTCTAGCTTTAGCTATAAAGTTTCTCCAAGTCCCCTTGTCGCCCAATCTCCACGCTCTCTTCAAATCGCCCCAACTGTCACCAACAGTAACAAGTTAGACAAATCCAAAGCAGAAATTTTAGCTGAGAAGTTAACCCAACAAAAACAGCAAGGCGATATTACTACACAACAGTCTCTAAAAAAAGACAATATCTCTTTATCTGCTGCCGATCTAGCACCGAAGTCTCAATCAGTACAAAATTTTATAACATTTAAATCTCGTAAGCCCACAAACCAACTCTCAGCGCCCATCACTGTAGAATTTAAGTCTCAAGTCCAGCAACAAAGCCAAGTACCAACGCCTACACCACAAGTAAATACCACTCAGCCACAAGCTCAACCATCTGGTACAACTGCGCCAGCTACTACACCGCCAGCCGGGCCAAGAACTGTAGAAGTCACTTCAGATCGGCAAGAGTATGACGAGAAACAGCGAATTATTACAGCTGTAGGTAATGTAATTGTGCGATTTGATGGGGCAGTGGTGGATGCCGATCGCCTGCAAGTTAATTTGGACAACTTGATAGCTGCCGGTGAAGGCAACGTCATCTTAACACGGGGCGATCAGATACTGCGCGGACAACGCTTTACCTATAACTTCGTTCAAGATCGCGGGGAACTGGAAAATGGTAGAGGAGAAATTTACGTACCCTCAGCACAAACAGATTTTGCTTTTTCACCCACAGCTATAAGTGCTGGTGGAGTTTCAAGACTTCCGCCTAGCGATCGCATTCGAGCCAATCAACCCCTTTCCGGTGTGAGTAGCCCTGGAGGAATTAATGTGACATTTGGTGGTCAGTCAGATGCTAGCAACATCCCGCGCTCGAAAACAGGGGGTGTAGTCAATCGGCTCAGGTTTGAAGCTGAACAAATTGATTTTTATCCGCAAGGCTGGCAAGCAAGCAATGTCCGCATCACCAACGATCCTTTTTCGCCGCCGGAATTGGAATTACGCGCAGATAAAGTAACTTTGACACGAGAATCGCCTTTGGTAGACCGCATCAGGACACAGCGACAGCGTTTGGTATTCGATCAAACAGTCTCCTTACCAATTCCGTTGAATGAGCGTACTATTGACCGCCGAGAGCGGGACGCTTCACCTGCAATAGTCTCCCCCGGCTACGATGGAAAAGATCGGGGTGGTTTGTATATTGAGCGTGGCTTTCCACTAATTGATACAGAGCAAACACGCTGGACAATAACGCCCCAGTTATTATTACAGAGAGGTGTGCAAGAAGGCGTGGGTGACTTAGGCTCACTGTTTGGTGTGAAGACCAAGATAAATTCTGTTTTGAGTCCACGGACGATAATTCAGGGAACTGGGGAGTTAACTAGTTTTAACTTGAATGACGTGGAAGACAATTTGCGAATCAATTTAGGATTGCGCCAGACATTAGGCACTTCTCTTCCCCATACATTGAATGTGCAATATAACTACCGCGATCGTCTCTACAACGGTACTTTAGGTTTTCAAACTGTCCAGAGCAGTTTTGGCGGCATTATTAGCTCTCCGGTAATTCCTTTAGGAAAAAGTGGCATCAACCTCAACTATCAGGCAAGTGCCCAGTATATTGATGCCAACACCGATCGCCCAGACTTGCTAGAACCAGTGCGGGAAAACGATCGCATTTCACTGGGTCGTTTACAAGCCAGTGCTACCCTTAGTAAAGGGCTGTTGCTGTGGCAGGGAAAACCATTACCACCCACTGCCAGTGAGGGGTTACGATACACCGCTACCCCTGTAGTTCCTTACTTGCTAGCGATCGCTAGCCTCACAGGTACTAGCAGTTATTACACCAATGGTGATAACCAAAGTACTCTAACTGGTACAATTGGCTTACAAGGGCAAATTGGTCATTTCTCCCGACCTTTTTTCGACTATACCGCCTTTAATGTCAGTTACTCTCAAGGCTTAAATAGCGGATTATCACCCTTTTTGTTTGACCGCTCCGTTGATAACAAAGTATTGACCGCGGGAATATCACAGCAAATCTACGGCCCTTTTCGCTTAGGCTTCCAAACATCTGTTAACTTGGATACTGGTAAAGAAACTAGCACCGATTACATTTTGGAATATAGCCGTCGCACCTATGGCATTACCTTACGTTACAATCCGGTGCTGGAGTTAGGCGGCTTCAGCATCCGAATTAGTGATTTTAACTGGGGTGGCGGCACCGATCCATTTTCGCAAGTTAAGCCAGTAGTAAACGGCGTGCAACAGGATTATTAGTTTAAGGGACTAGGGACGATTCGACAGGCGATCGCACAATTGGTTGATGTGCCACCAGGTACAATACGGTTCGGTTAAAGGGGAAGGTGGGGCCCCCTCTGGGGATAAGGGGAAAGGGGAAAGGGAAAGAAAAAACCTTTAACCCTTACCCATTAACCTTTTCCCCAAATGCAATTGGTGAGTTTACAATGCTTATCCGAACCGTATTGCCACTAGGTATTCTCAAGCTGGCATAGTCGCCGCTTAGTTGAACGTGTGATGGTGGTTGATGTAGGGTTACACAGCATTTGTGAACTGCGGCTTGGTATTCTCGCCATTGCCTACGGATTGCAATACTTGCAGCATCGTTACCTAAATCGGAAAATCTTAGCCCCGCTCGCATCAGCCAAGATTCTACGTCAGTTGTTTCACCAACTATTTCTGGAGTAGGATTAATCTTTTTCATGAGTAATATCTTATACGTGTATTCTCAATTACTCATTTCACTTTAAAAGAAACTATCAATACTAGCCAATATCATTTTTTATCAAAATCATCAATAAAAACTATTCATACCTGAATAGAATACTCAGGTATGAAAGAATGAATTACGATTACGGCTGGTAAACAGCATTGCTTTAGGTTGTGAATAGGCTGTTTTCTAGCTTGTAATTACTAAAAGCGATAGCCTAATCCGGCTTGGAAGCTGACAGCATCAGCATCACTATTTCTGTAGGCGTCAATACCCCATTTAGTATCGCCGTAGGCAATGACATTTTTGCTAACTTCTGATTCAACACCAAGGGTAACTACAGGTGAATTCCGATTGCCCAATGGAGTTTTTTGACCTTCGTCAGTTACAAAGGAATAACCACCACCGAAGTAAACGTTAGTATTTTTGGCGATGGGCGCATCATAAGTGACTATGGGCATAATTGCAGCAGCATCACCACCATACAACACAGAACCCCGCAGTGAAACAGGCGCATTGGGTACGGCGTATCGTCCTTGAATATTACCACCAATTTGTGCTTCATCGTTTCCTTGTCCGCCACTGGTTGCACCAACCGCAACACCAGCACCGATGTAATTACCGTTAGTACCGTTAGTAACTGCTGTTTGAGCAGATGCAATGCCGGCTGAGAGGACAATGGAAGCAACAGCAAATGCAGAGGCAGCTAATTTTGTAAGTTTCATAGAATTATTCTCACTAGAGTTAAGTAAAATCAATCTTCTCTAGTACTAGAATCTCTTTTTTTACAAAATGTAACCTCACGCATCTGGTTCACCCAAGTGGCTGAATTATTTCTCACCCACCTGGGTATAACAACTGAAATATTTGATTGAAGAATTCAGAAGTCAGAATTCAGGAGTCAGAATTCAGAACAAGAAAGTGGAAGATTCAGACTCGCCACTGTCTTGTCTTTACGCTGCGCTATCCGGTTTTTCGGACTCCAATTCATACTGACTTCTGATTCCTGACTCCTGAATTCTATTTAGATAACAGTTATTTCTTTAAAAACCGCTGACGTAGACGAGAGATAAAAATATTTACCTCTGGTATTTTCAGCCAGGAAGCGATCGCCGCAAACACCGCAATTCCCACGAAACCAGATATACACAATTGCAACACCAGAATCAGTAAACCCGTTTTACCTAACACTTGCCCACAAGCAAACAAAGTCCCATAACTTGCGACCCCAGCAACTACGCTACCACCAGCCAAACCCAGAATCGGCAAACTCCACTCGCGCCAAGGTAAACCATTGAGTTTGCGATCGAGCAACCATAACAGCATTAACATTGAGCTACAATTTACACCCACCGTTGCTAATACCAAACCGGGAGCGCCAAAAGGTTTAACGAAAAACCAATCTAATATAATGTTGAGCAAGATGTTAAAAATACTGATGCGAAAAGGTGTCTGTCCATCGCCCAAAGCATAAAATACCCGCACCAAAACATCACGCCCCAAATAGACAAACATCCCAATTCCGTAAGCGACTAACAAGGACGAAACTAGCTGTGTGGCTTCTGGCTTGAAAGCACCGCGCTCATATACCACCTGTACAATAGGTACAGATAGCGCCACCATCAACGCCCCTAACGGTAGCATGGTAAAAGCAGTGAGTAGCAGTCCTTGGCGAATCCGTAATTTTAAATCCTGCCAATTTTCGGGGCTAGATAGTTTAGCAAATATCGGTAATAAAGGCAGCAAAATGATATTAGAAATAATCCCTAACGGAGTTTGGACTAATAGATTGGCATAGTTAAATCCCGCCGCCGCGCCAGGGATAGGACTAGCAAAATAAAGGTCAGTGGCAACATTAATTGGCATCATTCCAGAGGAAACTGTTGCCGGAGTCATGATTTTAATTACTTCTTGAACGCCTGGGGATTTAAAATCAAACCGCAAGCGTAATGTCCCTAATCCTAACCGCCATTGAACAATTAGCTGCACTATCCACTGGAGAATTGCTCCTGCCAAGGTTCCCCAAGCTAAAACCATTCCCCCGATTAAAGCGTACTCCGGTTTAATAATGTCCTTGCCCAGTTGCATCGCCAAGATTGCAATACCGCCAACAACGGTAATACTAGATAATAAAGGACTAATAGAGAGTAACCAATATTGATTGGCTGTATTGAGAGTACCAAAGCCAATGCCAATTAAACCGGCAAATAAAGCCATTGGGGCCATAATGCGGAGTTGTTGAATTGCGATCGCTCTGGTTGTTTCTTGCAAACCATGACCGACTAAATCAACGATCGCATCCGCAAACAGAACTTGAGCCACTGTCAACAGCAACAGCAATCCAGCTACCAGCGTTGTCACGGTTTCCACTAAAGGAGCCGCTTCTTCTCGCCGACGCTTGGCTAAAACGCTGACGATCGCACTGTGTAATGGCCCATTTACGCCACCAAGTAAGATTAATAGAAAGCCAGGGATAATATAGGCATAACTATAGGCGGTGGCAGCAGCACCAACACCAAACGCGGCAGCGATCGCCTGCTGCCGCACTAAACCGAAGACTTTACTAATTAATGTGGCTGCGGCAACAATGCCAGCAATTCCAGCGAAAGAACGAGAGGGTTTTTGATCTTGTTGTGTCACGAATAATACCCGACAACTCTTGCAGAGTGCATACTTTAAAACATTTAACCTGAAATTCCGCAGTCTGTCAGGTAAATTTTGACAAATTAGTAATTTTAAATGCCTATGCCAACAGCAAAGGCAAAGCGATGTCTACGGTAAATGCTCGGCTACGCTCAAAATTAAATTCCTGAATTGCGATAATACAGCGAATTACAAGTTAGTTAGATTGCGATTTCAAAAGGGTCAGACCGATTTTCTGATTTACCCCGATAACAATAACTTAGTGACAGCCAAGCTTTAAGTTTGTAGTGAATATACTCAAATAAGCTTTGCGCTCCTCTGTGTTTTAAATTAAACCCTCAATTGGCGACGAATTTACACAATTGTGTACTTAGTCATCTCCTCTTTTGTGTACAAGCCAAAATTATTTTTTAATCCATTACAAGGATAGATCGAGAAAGGGGAACTATAACAATAACCATCTTCTGGGAAATAGTTGAACTAGGGATTGGGGATTGGAGACTAGGGACTGGATATCGGGCGAGATTTGAATCCCAAACAAATCTTACTCATATTTTATTTCCTAGTACCCAGTACTCAGTCCCAAAGCGCCCATTTGTCCCTACCCCAACAAGTTGCTATCCATCTGAAATTGGTGAATCCTGGACGCGGCCAGTTGAAGACTGTAAAACTTTGCAGTTTGTCATATTTTTGACACTTGTTAACCCCATGAAGTTTGGTCTGAGGAACCCTTGTATAAAAAACGAGATAATCCAGAGCAATGGAACCCAATTCAAATTTCACAGAAAATCAACTTCTTTTATCAAGCGCTCAACTTCAAGAGCAACTAGAGCAACAAAAAGCTCTGGCGAGTGTAATTGTCCGAATTCGGGAATCTCTTGACTTAGAAAAAATTTTTCAAACGACTGTTACACAAGTGCGTCAGTTACTAAATGCTGACCGAGTAGCAGTCTTCCAGTTCGACCGCGAACAAAACTGGCAGGGAGAATTTGTTTCTGAAGATGTTGCAACTGGCTGGAACTCAGCAATGGCAATAAAAGTTTATGACCACTGCTTTGGAGAACAATTTGCTTCTAGTTATCAACAAGGTAGAGTGCAAGCAGTAGCAGATATTTACAATGCGGGACTGAGTGATTGTCATCTGGAAATTTTGAGCAAATTTCAGGTGCAGGCCAACCTCGTTGTTCCTCTATCGCGGAAGCAGGAACTGTGGGGATTGCTTTGCGTTCATCAGTGCAGTGAGACTCGTGAATGGAAAGAATCGGAAATTGAGTTTATTCGTCAAATTGCTGACCATCTTATTGTTGCGATTCAACAAGCAAAGCATCTTCATGAAGTCAAATTGCAAGCTGCAAAATTGGCTCAAGCAGTTCAGCGCGACCAAGTAATAGCTAAAATTGTCGATGAAATTCGCTCACCCCTTGATATTGAAACTATCTTTAAAACCACAACTCAAGAAATACGTAAACTGTTGCAAGCTGACCGAGTTGCCATCTTTAGCTTCAATCCCGATTGGAGTGGTAACTTTGTTGCTGAATCATTTACTGAAGGTTGGACTCCTTTAGTTGGTCTTCTGCCTGCGATCGCTGATAGTTATTTACAACAGACGCAAGGCGGGCGTTACGTTCACAACCAGACTTTTATAGTTAATGATATTTACCAAGGTGGATTAACAAACTGCCATGTGGCTCTGTTGGAGCAATTCCAAGCAAAAGCCTTTGCTACTGCCCCGATTCTCCAAGGAGATCAACTTTGGGGAATCATCGCTGCCTATCAAAATGCTTCACCCAGAGAGTGGCAATCTCATGAAGTCGAATCACTGACCAAAATCGGCACACAAATCGGTGTAGCAGTGCGACACCATAAGTTGCTGGCATACGCTCAGTACCAAGCAGAGCAACAAAAAACATTAACTAGTGTAATTACTCGGATTAGGGAGTCTCTAGATTTAGATACAATCTTCCAAACTACTGTCACTGAGGTTCGGCAAATGCTGCAAGCAGACCGAGTGGCAGTTTTTCGTTTTGACCCGCAAAAAGATTGGGAAGGAGAATTTATTTCTGAAGATTTTGTGCCTGAGTGTAACTCGGTAATGGCAGAAAAAGTTTATGACTATTGTTTTGGAGAAAACTTTGCACCTCTTTATGCTCAAGGTCGAGTAAATGCGATCGCTGATATTTATCAAGGAAAGTTCCCCGGTTGCTACGTCCAAATCTTAGAAAAATTTCAAGTACGGGCAAATATGGTCGCACCTCTATTAAAAAAAGGTGAACTTTGGGGATTGCTGTGTATTCACCAATGCACTGCTCCTCGCTACTGGCAACCCTCTGAAATTGAATTTACCAGTCAAATAGCCGAGCAATTAGGAGTTGCATTAAAACAGGATTCTTATTTAAAACAAGTTCAAATGCAAGTTATCCAGTTAGCAGAAGCCACTGAACGCGAAAAATCAATGGAACGCCAAGAACTACTGGCTGCAACTATTGATAAAATCCGCCAGTCACTCGATATTAAAACTATTTTTAGAACTACTACTCACGCTGTGCGAGAGTTACTCGAAGTCGAGCGAATTGCAATCTACCGTTTCAACCCGGATTGGAGCGGTAAATTTGTAGCAGATTCCTTTAAAGATGGTTGGAAACCAGTTGCACAAACCCAACCAACGATTATAGAAACTTTTGAGGATACAGACGACGATAACGAACTTCCGCGTAACGAAACCTTTGTACCGATTCGGGAAGGTGAAAAATTATGGGGATTATTAGTTGCTTATCAAAATTCGCAACCACGTTATTGGAAAGAAGAGGAAATTAATTTACTGGCTCAAGTTGGGGTGCAATTAGGAATTGCGATTCAGCAAGCAGAATTACTCGAACAAACTAAACGTCAAACTTTAGAACTTACTCAGACTCTGCAAGAATTAAAACAAACTCAGACTAGGTTAATTCAGGGTGAAAAAATGGCAGGATTAGGACAACTACTTGCTGGAGTTGCCCATGAAATCAACAATCCTATCAGTTTTATTTTTGGCAATCTTATTCATTTAAATGAATATACTCAAGAACTGCTCAAGGTAGTGAATCTTTACCGTCAACACTCTTCAATATTGCCAACTATCCAAGAGCAAATCAACAAGAGTGATTTAGACTTTATCATCGAAGATTTACCGAAAACCCTTGAGTCTATGAAAGTAGGAACAGAGCGGATTTGTGATATTGTGCTATCACTGCGAAACTTCTCTCGTACAGATGAGGCTGAATTGAAGCCAGTAGATATTCATGAAGGGTTGGATAGTACTTTGTTAATTTTAGGGCATCGCCTCAAAAATAATAATGAACGTCCAGCAATTGAGATTGTTAAACAATATGATAGTTTACCTTTGCTCGAATGCTATCCCGCACAATTAAACCAAGTGTTTATGAATCTTTTGAGTAACAGTATTGATGCATTAGAGGAAAAGTTTAACACTATACAGCAAAGGTATTTGAAATTATTACAAACGTGTCCGAGAATACCCTTGACTATCTGGATTAATACGCAAGCTATTAATAACCAGGTTGTAATAAGAATCGCTGATAATGGTCTTGGGATTCCAGAAGAGGTGCGATCGCATATATTCGATCCTTTCTTCACTACCAAAGCACCAGGTAAAGGTACGGGTTTAGGATTGTCTATTAGCCATCAAATAGTAGTAGAAAAACATCATGGTCAGATGAAATGTTCCTCTAAACCAGGAGAAGGAACAGAGTTTTTAATTGAAATTCCCATTGATAATTAGAGGCTACTGATTTTTAACAATCTCAGTCAATTTAAAATAGGGGAACCAGGATAAGTAGAGGTTTCCTCCGTTCCCCGAAGGCATCATAACAGACTAATACAGCACCACCTGAATCAATATAATAATTTATTTTCTTTAGAGTTTAGGATCGTTTTTTGGGATGCGATCGCAGAGTTGATGTTGAGCAAGTGGCAGAATTAGTATAAACAGCTATTAATTTGAAGCCAGAAAACTTTTAATCATCTTTTTCGCAAAAATGTCTCTGTTTTGAAGCTCAACGCAAAGATTCTTTACTTACAACCCAAACTATCTCGCGTTGACATACCCGTAACTGGATTTACACCATCGGCTCTTTCACACAGCAGCGACACTTGATAGCGGTCAATTAAAGCATCGGTAAAATCAGCGCCAGTGACATCAGCATCATAAAAGCGGCTACGGGTCAAAGTTGCTTCAGTAAATATGGCATTTTTCAGGTTAGCACCATCCATAGTGGCGCGATCGACTAAAGCGCCGCTCAAGTTCGCATCTTCCAAATTTGCCTTTAATAAAACTCCTTTAGTCAGAATTGCGTTGGTTAAATTCGCTCCTTGAAAATTTGTCCCCCGCATTTCTGCTGCGACAAAAGTTACCCCTGCCAAATCAGCATGAGAAAAGTCACGATTTTCTAAATTTATATTGTTGTAATTGATTGTGTTTATCTGAGCAAAAGCCGGCTTAGGATTAAGTATTATCCACCCAAATGCTAGTAGCAAAATCACAATCAAACCCAAAAAGCGCAGTAAAATCTTTTTCATAACTTTATTATTTGTCCTTTGTCATTAGTCCTTTGTCCTCTCTTACAAAGTTCTGAGCGGAGGAAACCTCCGATCAGACTTTGCGCTTTGTCCTTTGTTAGTTAACAATGACCAATGACCAATGACTCTTAGCTATTTCCAATCTTTGCCAATGCGGATTGTCAGATCGGATTCTAAATCACCAATTGCCGCTACCTCGACTTGACCCAAGCCTAAGATTTTTTGCAAATCAACCCCAACTCGTCGGTTGCCTTTTTGGACAATAATCTGAGTTTGACGTTGGGTATCCGGCCAATCAGGCACTTTGTAAATATTATTAAAGCCTTTCTGTTTAAGATAAGCAATAACTTTTTCAGTTAGCTGAGGTTGATTTGAAGCATTTTGAATAGCAATTTTGAGGTTAGGAACCTGACGCATATCTGGCTTTAGACCAGGTATATTTACCCCAACATAATCATTCAACAGGCTCTGTTGCCCAGTCATATTCAGCCAATAGCTATCGGGGTCTTTGCTAAAACGGCTAAAGGTACCAGGCAACACAGTCATTTGGAAATTATCCCGATCTAGGTTAAGTCCGAAATTGACCAACGCCATCATTTCTTCCATCTTCAGGTTGGTATCAAAATATTTTCGCATTAGGCGAGTTAATTGAGGCAACCTGGGTAAGATGGTGGGACTATTTAAGCGTTGCAACAAGGCTGCCACAAGTGCTTGCTGACGCTGGACTCTCGGCAAATCTCCTAAACCTGGTTCGCGGAATCGGGCAAACTGTTCTGCTTGTTCGCCATTCAGGGTTTGCCAGCCACTGACTAAATTAATCGATAGCCGACTGCTGGAGTCTTTATATTCCATTGATTGAGGAACAAAGACTTCTACTCCGCCTAACTGATCGACTAACTGCCGTAAGCCGCTAGTAGAAATGCGGATGTAACGATCGATTGGGGCATTATTTAAGGTACGGCTAACTACCCGTGCTGCTAAGACTGGGCCGCCTTTGGCATTGGCATCAGATACCTTAGTTAATCCCTTTTCTCCCTTTTCGGGGATGGCGATCATTGTATCTCTGGGAATGGAAAGCACTCTTACAGATTTTTCACTAGGGTTAAGTCGTACCAGCAGCATGGAGTCGCTTTTCCCGGCAAAGCTTTCTGGTGAGCCATCAACGGTACCGCTGACTGGTTCAATCCCCATGATTAAAATATTCATCGGACGTGAAAGCTTGTACTGGGAGAGTTGACCCCATAACTCCCCTGGTAATGGGATTTTTACTTCGTCTTTAGCAGCAGTTCCTAAATCGTCATCTGTTCGATCTAGATTGCTCCATAAAGGAGTCCACAGCGCTAACGTTGACACCAGCAGCCCAGATAAAATGATGCCAATGACAACCGTCATAAACCATAACAGCCATCGAGGCATGGTTAAGCCCAGTCTCTCAGAAAGCTGATTCGGAAACGCGCCCACAGATTCGATGACGCTACGGTTCGGATTCGCTGGCTGGTTTAGTTCGACCTGCTCTTCCTCTGAGTCGGCTACTGGTGCTGGTGTTACTTGATTTTCTGTCCGTTGAATTTGCGACGATCGCACGTCACTTTCAAACTCTACTACTTGCTGAGACGTAACCGGATTTTCCGACCATTCGACTTGTTTTATCACAATTATCTCCCCACTCAACCACTCCCTAAAAGTATGTTAATCCAAGCTACAAATATTGCCAGTGGAAAAGCTCACTGTAAACTTGTAATGTTCTTCGGTAGGCGTGTATGACAACATGAATACTTTATTGTTCCCCGTAATCCTAGCTGGTGGCAAAGGTGAACGTTTTTGGCCCCTAAGCCGCAAAGACCGACCCAAGCAATTTTTAAGTCTTGATGGTAGCTCTAGAAGTCTATTACAAGCAACCGCCGATCGATTGATTAAACTCGGTGGCGGTGAGTCCAGCGCGGTCTTCTCCCAAGGGGAGACGCCAAGGGCGATGGGGGTTTCCCCCATGAGCGACTGGCGAACCCGAACGGGGTGGGATTCCCTGTGGGTTATCACTTCTAGTCAGATAGCTGACGGGGTACGCCAACAACTACCCGATTTACCAGTTGAAAACTTACTGATTGAGTCGGAAGGCAGAGACACCGCCGCAGCCGTTGCTTGGACAAGTTTAGAAATCAAACAGCGCTATGGTGAAGACGCTGTGATTGGCTTTTTCCCTGCTGACCACTGGATTGCTGACCAAGAGGCGTTTGCACGCACATTAAATGCAGCTACGCAACTGGCAACAAGCACAGCAGCGATCGTTACACTGGGGATCAAGCCTACTTTTCCATCAACCGGCTACGGCTACATTGAACAAGGTGAAAAAATAGGTAGCTTTAATGAGTTGCCAGCTTATCACGTGAACCGCTTTACTGAAAAGCCCGACCGAGAAACGGCAGAGACTTTTTTATCTACGGGACGTTTTAGCTGGAATAGTGGAATGTTCGTTTTTCGGGCAGGGGTTGTTCTCAAGGAACTACATACCCATGCTCCAGAAATTATCGAACCTTTAGAACAACATGGCCCTGATATCTATCCCCAGTTGCCTAAGAAGAGTATAGACTATGCGTTAATGGAAAAGACAACTCTAGCATACGTTTTGCCAGTTGATTTTGGTTGGGATGATTTAGGAGATTGGAATGCGATCGAACGCTTACTGAAAACGGAAGAGACTCCCAATGTAGAACTTGCTACTCACGTAGGTTTAGATACGCAAGGGGCGATTATTTACGCCTCAAATCCAGAAGATGTAGTTGTTACTATTGGTTTAGAGGATGTGGTGATTGTGCGCGATCGCAATGTCACCCTCGTTGTCAAAAAAGAACGTACCCAGGAAATCAAGCAGATCCTTAAAATTATCCAAAGCGATTCCCGATTTACCGACCTGCTATAAAAGTTAGAACCCTTGGCAGAGGCGAAAAAGTCTGTTTTCCCATTATAACTTGACTGTCCGTTATTTTATCTGACAGTTATGGACATTATTAGCTTTGAGCCTCTGGCCAAGACAATAGCAATCGATTCTATTACTGCCTATCAAAAATACATTTCTCCGTCCAAAGGATTTTCTTGTTCCCATCGCTTATTACACGGTGGGGATTCTTGCTCTAGTTACGTCAAACGGATGCTGAACGAACAGAAGCTCCACCAAGCCGTACAATCATCCATAAAAAGATTTCAAGAATGTGCGGCAGCTAGCAAAATTTTAACAAGCACCAAAACTAGAGCCGATTTCCGTTGTATTGTCATTCCCTGCTGCCTACCTCTTTAACTCCTCTGCCTCTTTGAGTTTTTTATAAAAATGTTCCTCACCCAAACTGTTCCCCGTCAACGAGAAATCCTGGAAGTCTTCCTTCGCAATGGCTGGGACTATATGCGAAGGTTACTTACTGGTGGCAAAGCTGATGAACCGCAGCTGCCGACACCTGCGGTTTTAAAAAATATTCTGGTAGACTTGGGCCCAGTTTACGTCAAACTTGGTCAGTTAATGTCTACCCGCCCTGACTTACTGAGCGCTTCCTATATTGAGGAATTGTCAACTCTACAAGATGAAGTACCACCAGTTCCTTGGTCAGAGATAGAAATAATTCTCCGCAAAGAATTAAAACGTCCATTAGCAGAAACCTTCAGCACAGTTAACCCGATCCCCGTAGCCGCAGGATCGATTGCTCAAACACATCGAGCTACACTAGCAGACGGTCGAGAAGTCGCTCTCAAAGTGCAACGTCCAGGAATTGATATTACTATTGGTCAAGATATTGCTTTAATTCAAGGTATTGCCGATTTAGTGGCGCGGACTGATTTTGGGCAAACCTACGAAATCAAATCCATCGCCGAAGAATTTACCAAAGCCTTAGAAGCCGAATTGGATTTTACACGGGAAGCGGGTTTTACAGACCAACTGCGGCGCAACTTATCTCAGAGTCGCTGGTACGATCCCACACAAATAGTGGTTGCGGAAATTAACTGGGAATTGACTACACCAAAGTTACTGGTAATGGAATGGCTGGATGGGATACCGTTCTTGGAGGCGGATTTGAATAGTGACCCCAATGTTAAAGATCCTGCCGAAAAGCGTAAAGAAATAACTACTTTGTTATTTCGAGTATTTTTCCAGCAATTATATATTGATGGCTTTTTTCACGCCGATCCCCATCCAGGAAACTTGTTTTATCTCAAAGATGGTCGTGTTGCCCTCTTAGATTGTGGCATGGTGGGAAGACTCGATCCCCGAACACAGCAGATATTAACAGAGATGTTGTTAGCGATCGTTGATTTAGATGCTCAAAGGTGCGCTCAGTTAACTTTACAGCTATCAGATTCTGCTCAACCAGTGATTTTGTCGCGGTTAGAAAATGATTACGATCGCATGTTGCGAAAATATCACAATGTCAGCCTCACACAAATAAACTTCAGTCAGATAATTTATGAAGTTTTACAGGTTGCCCGCAACAATAAAATTAGGTTGCCAAGTAATATGGGTTTGTATGCCAAAACCCTAGCGAATTTAGAGGGTGTAGCGCGGACATTCAACCCAGAACTGAATTTTTTTGATGAAGTTAAACCATTAATTACAGACTTGTTTCGTCGGCAATTACTGGGCGATAATCCAGTGCGATCGCTATTACGAACAGCCTTAGATATTAAAAGTCTCTCTCTCCAATCACCCCGCCAAATTGAACTGTTATTAGACCGAGTTACATCAGAAACCTTACAGTGGAATTTATCGCTGCGAGGATTAGATGGTGTGCGGCGCACGATGGACGATGCAGCGAACCGACTATCTTATAGTATATTAGTGGGTTCACTGATTATGGGTGCAGCAATTATTTCTACCAAAGCGCAGACAACACAGCTATCTTTTTTAAGCACCACCCTGTTTGCCGTCGCTAGTTTATTGGGTTTGTGGTTAATTGTTAGTACATTGCGATCGGGACGTTTACGGTAAAATCATTTTGAATTTTAGACTTTGAATTGAAGGAAAATCTAAAATTCAAAATTTAATGACTCATACCGTTTGGATTTTCAGCGAAGGAACAGCGATCGCCAAATAGACAACCAACAAGCAAAGCTTCTGGACTGGGTTGGCTACCAGCAACTGGGATAAAATAGTTTTGAGGAAGCGATCGCTATTAATGCCAAAGATGCCCCAAAGCGATCGCCAATTACCTCTGATACCAGCTGGTTGTAAGTTAGAAAGCATCAGTTAAAAAACTTGGGTCATCGATTTAGTACCCATTCTGACAGCGAAATTGTACTTCATCTTTATGAAAAATTTAGCATCGAATGTTTGCAATATTTGCGGGGTGAATTCGCATTTATTTTATGGGATGAAGCGAGGCAGGTTTTTTACTGCCCGCGATCGCTTCGGTATTAAGCCACTTTTTTATACAACGGTCGGGAACTTTATTGCGTCGCTTGGAAGTAATTCAACCAGGTTGTTTGGAAGTTCAACAAATTGTTCTACAACTTTATGCTCAGGGTATTAATCCTACACTTAAAAATATTCGTCAGTTTATGGCTAAACCCTCTGTTTTATGGAAAAAGGAAGTTGTGGATGCTTTTTGGGAAGCTCGACGTTCAGTTGAAAATGCTTAAAGCCAGTCTGAATCAGGGTTCGGCAAGCTTATCTTTTAATTTCCGGCAATCTTTTCCTTTAAGTCACAATTAACGATCGCAAAACTTTTCGGTCTACTGAAATTATCATTCAAATCACATTTATTGTTTTCGGCTATTTTTCTAGGAGAACCATTAAACTTGAAAATGGATATTAGGAAGCAGTTTAGTAGTTATGGGTAATTTAGTTTTAATCCTTTAATAAGACTACAAGGGGAGCAATGCGATTTGGTGAGGTGCTAAAATCTGGGGCGGTCGATCAGGTATCTAAAAAAATCATCAATTATTGTATTGATTGCAAAGATATCGCCTTCATGCCAGGACAACCCGTCAACGAAATAAACTTGATTTCGTTGAACCGCTTTAAGTTGTCGCCACAAAGGTTTTTGTTGGAGCTTTTCTAAAGTCTCCTTAGCACTTTTGCTTCCCCAGGATAAAAAGAAGAGAACATCACCATCAATATCAGACAGACGCTCTTCAGAAATATTTTCTATATAGAAAAAATCCCCCCTTTGTGAGGATGGGCGTTTTAGCCCAATATCATTAAGAACTCTGCCAACAGGACTTTTTTCGCCATAAGACCAAATTCCAGAGAATGGTTTTATCGAAGCAACTGAAACCTGCATTTGGTGACGGCGATTACCCAAAGCTTGTTTAAGTTTTTCAATGCGCTGCCAATATTCTTTCATTAATAGATTGACAGCTTCTTCTTTATTCAAGACCTTGCCAAGGTCTAGCAAATCTCGATCCCAACGACGAGTGAGTAAATCGGGATGCCCTATTATGACCGTAGGCGAAATCTTAGATATCTGCTTGTAATAAACATTCAGAATATAAGGATGAGCCAAAATTAGGTCGGGTTTCAGGAGCAAAATCTTTTCGAGGTTTGGTTCATTTTCGCTTCCAATCAAATCAACTCCATCTACTTTGTCTCGAAGATATTTTGGAAAAGGCTCACTAGAATCATATCCCGTTGCAATTGGTTTAATCCCCAATGCTAAAATATCAGCCAAAAAACTTGACCATAGTGTGACAACTCGTTGCGGATGCAGAGGGATACAAGTCTTTCCCATCAAATGTTCTACCTTTCGGCAGTTTTGCGTTGGCTGTTTCAAGCTTGTAGCACTATAATTCAGATTCTTGCTACAAGCCGAAATAAGTACAAACATCAAAACTCCTAATAATAGTAGATAGATGAAGCGACGTAAAAACATTGAGGATAAGTATCAATAGAATAATTGCAACACGTTGTCCAACCGATTACCAACACAACAGCGAGTTAAAGCTCCCAACGAATAGAGCCGATGATTGTAAAGGGTGCGCCTCTTTCAAGACCTAAAGTGTAACCGTAGGTAGAACTGAAATAGTCCGTATCAAATAGATTACGAATATTCATCGCAGCGTTAAAGCGATCTCTACGGTAGAAAATCGCCGCATCAGTACGCAAGTAATTGGGTAATTCAACCGAGTTGTCTGAAAGTGCCGCCCGCTCACCCACATAAAAAAGCCCTAAACCAAATCCCAAACCTTTGAGATTGCCCTTCTGGATTTCATAAGTTGTCCAGAGGCTAGCTTGATTTTCTGGCACACCCAGCAATTTATTACCTACAGAAATATCAATATCCTCGGTAACTTCTGCATCAGTATAGGCATAAGAACCGATCACTTTCCACCCTGGTAGAATCTCACCCGCGACATCTAACTCAATCCCTCGACTCCTTTGCTCGCCTACTTGAATCTGGAAATCACGGTTATTTTGATCCGGTATTGTAACATTCGTCTTGGTGATTTGATAGACTGCCAATGTTGTTGAAAGCTTTCCGTCTAGAAAATCAGTTTTAATGCCTGCTTCATATTGGGTTCCTTTGGTCGGCTTAAACGCTCTATTATCAGGATTGAATCCAGAGGTAGGAAGAAAAGATTGACTATAGCTGGTGTAGAGAGAAACCGATTTACTCGGCTGATACACCAACCCAACTCGGGGGCTGAAAGCACTATCATTTTGTTCGGGAGAATCAATTCCGCTATTTGTCTGATTTTGTGAAACCCAATCTAAGCGCCCGCCAATTAATAGCTTTAGATTGTCTAAAATACTAACTTGATCCTGAAGGTAAGCACCGTAAGATTGGGTAGATGAATCGAAACTATAATTTGGAATATATGTGGGATTTGAAATATTGTAATCTGGGTTGAAGATATCTAGATTGGGAAAAGGCGAATCGGAAATCAAAGCCTCAAAAGTCTGAACATTGCGATTAAAATCAAAACCCACTAAAAGTTGGTGCGAAATCGATCCCGTCTTAAACTTTCCCAGCAAGTCGATCTGTCCAAAATAATTATCTATTGAGTATCCACGTCTTTCAGCGTTAATACCTACTAGCGAACTATCGTCTACTATATCTAATCCTCCAGCAAATGCGTCTCTAGTTTTAGTAGTAGCCACTGAAAAATTGTTACGAATCTGCCAGTTGTTGCTCAACTTTTGATTCAGGATGTAGCCAAATTTTTGAGTCTTGGCATCAATAAAGGTTAAATCAGGATAGCCGAGAAAGAGATTCCGAGGCAGGAAGCTACCATCACTGAAAAACCAACTACCAGACTGATTCGGATATCCATTATAGTTAGTGTATTCATAGTATAGATTCAGGTCTGTTCGATCGCCCAATTTCAAACTGATTGAGGGTGCGATCGTGGTTATATTTGTGTTGACGGAATCTTGAAACCCCTCCGAATTTTGATAGTTAGCAATAAACCGATAGAGTACAGTTTTATCGGCATTTAATGGCCCTGAGAAGTCGATGCTGGGCTGATAATAGCCAAAATTCCCCGCTTCAAATCCGAGACTGTAGTAGGGTTCACTCAAAGGTTGTTTGGTAATAACATTGACGATTCCACCCGGTTCTACAGCACCAAATAGAACTGAAGCGGGGCCTTTGAGAACCTCTACTTGTTCGATCGTCCCAATGCCTGTCAGCGAAAAGCTATCATTATTGTAACCTGTATCTCGATAGCCATTGCGGAAATTCCCGAGCTGCACAAATCCTCTGATGATTCTGCCTCCTGAAGGCGCACCGAAGTTGCTTCCTGCATCAACAACGCCACTGACTGTTTCCACTGCCTCTTTTAAACTTCTTACCTTGCGATCTTCTAGCACCTGTCGCGGCACCACCTGAATCGATTGGGGAATATCGCGCAATGGCGTGTCGGTTTTAGTAGCAGTTGACGTTTCTGATGCGTTATACGTATCTTGCTCCCCCGTCACCAACAACTCAATTGGCTCATCCTGCTGTGCTGTTGGTTCTTGCTGCGGTGTCTCGCTTGCTGGCTTTTGTTGATCTTGTGGTGTTTGGGGTTGCTGCGGTGGAAAAGTTGCTATTGCCGCAGAATTTATACCAAACACCAGCCCTGTATTATCATCGAATAACTCAACTGTGGGTAAACTTTTTTCACCCACCACCGTCACTCGGACAGTATTGGCATCAACATTTGTAACTGTTATCTCAGTAATTTCTGCAAGTGGTTTTTCTGAACGAAATATAAAAGCTTCTCCCGATGCTAAACGCAACTGTGCGCCAGGTATATCTGCAATAAAATTATTACCCGTACTGAGATTTTTAACTTGTAGTTCTTCCCCACGAGTCGTCTCTAAAATCAACTCCACACCTTTGTCTGTAGGATTGGCTTTAACTCCTATGATTGGTACAACTCGATCCCCACTTCTTTGTTCTAAATTTGGGGGGTTGGTTGGTGTTGGTGTCTGTACTAGCATTTGAGCGCTAGTTGCGGGAAGTTTGATTTCGCTGAGTTGGAGAATGTTTTTACTTGCTTTACCAGGTGCTGTTTGGGGTGAAGTAGATTTCCCTATCACTTGGGTAAAAGATTTGCCTTGAACATCTTCTCGTACTTCCTCGCCTTTAGAAGGAGTGCTGATACAAAGAACAACCGTACCTGTCAGCAGCAGGCCTTGAAACAATTTATCTAACTTCATTTATCCGCTTACACTCAATCACACTACTTGGTTGTACCTAAAGACACAATGGCAATCTCTGAGAAATATTATCATTTAAATTGAAATTATTTGAATCATATTATGAAGCGATGCAACACACAAGATAATTAATAGTTTTTTTCATTTAGCTATGGATACTAAACAATAATTTTCAAGCTGCTTATTTGCTTGATATATAATCAGAGATTGTATTGGCAGCTAAAACTACTTTTCTGCCTTGAAAATGGGATTGGGAACTAAAAATTAGGAATGAAGGACAAGTTAGTTTTCGTCGGGTGGTTGCGGGCGATCGCTCGTGGAATTTTAACCTGAAGATCGGGTATTGGTCATTTTTATTTTGTCATGAAATATTTATTTTCCCATAATTTTCAGTCTACCAGTGACGTTTTTAGATTTATCATCTATCTACAGATATAAATAGTAGAGCATAAATAAAACTTATATAATGTATTTTTGTTGATATTAACTTTCTATACTTAGTCTATTGCTAAAGCTACTCATTCTCGTTAGTGTAATCTGAAGATAAATAAAAATTACTCGCAATAAGCTAGATATTGCTCCCAGAAAATCACTAATCATTAATTAGGATTTAAACAATTTTAAGTAATTGGCTGAATTAATTAACGATTTCCTTTTTATTTTTCTCTAGTCAGAGCGAGAAAAAGAGCAGCAGTGTATCAGGGTTGTATCTAGTTGAAAATCAAAATGAATCAATATTCTCATCGGTTCCTTGAAGCTTGTGGCAGTGGTTCTACATTTGTTGATTTACTGCGCTTAAGAAGCTCTACCCAGCCAAACAGAGATGCTTTTACCTTCTTGCTGGATGGGGAAACAGAACAAACAACGCTAACCTATCAAGAATTGGATAGGCGATCGCGTCGAATAGCTGCTCAATTACAAGCATTGGGTTTGACTGGAGAACGCGCCTTACTACTTTATCCAGCCGGACTAGATTTTTTGGTTGCTTTTTTCGGTTGTTTATATGCCGGAGTTGTGGCTGTAACGGCATATCCCCCTCGAAATCAGCGCAACACACCGAGAATAAAAGCTATTTCTCTAGATGCACAAGCAGCGATCGCTCTCACTACAACAGAAATCCTGCCTACAGTGCGGTCTTTAATGTCAGAAAAGACTGGCTTAGAGTCTTTACAGTGGCTAACTACTGATAATCTTGCTCTGGGAATAGAAGATGCTTGGCAAGAACCCTCTATCGATCGAGATACCTTAGCTTTTCTGCAATACACCTCTGGTTCTACAGGGACACCAAAGGGTGTAATGATTAGTCATGGAAACCTACTGCACAATGCTGACACAACTCACCAATTTATGGAGCATTCTCCAGAAAGTAAGTTCGTGACGTGGTTGCCGATGTACCATGATATGGGTCTGATTGGGGGAATATTGCAACCTTTGTATGGAGGTTTTCCTTGCATTATCATCCCTCCAACTTCCTTTCTCCAACGTCCTTATCGTTGGTTACAAGCTATTTCTCATTACCAAGGGACAACCAGTGGTGGCCCGAATTTTGCTTATGAGTTATGTACTCAAAAAATTACTTCCGAACAAAAAAAGACTCTTGACTTGAGTAGTTGGAGTGTGGCATTTAACGGCGCGGAACCGATTCGGGATGATACTCTAGAGCGGTTTGCAGCAGCTTTTGCTGATTGTGGCTTCCGTAAAGAGGCATTCTACCCTTGTTACGGAATGGCTGAAACAACTCTGATGGTTTCTGGTGTGCAGAAGACAACATCACCGATTATCAAGACAGTCCAAAAACCTGCATTAGAATTGAATCGGGTAGTTGAATCATCTGTTAAGGATGAGGATGTCTATCATTTCGTCAGTTGTGGTCGAGTTATACCACAACTGGAAGTGGCGATCGCTAATCCTGAAACCCTCAGTAGTTGTAAACCTGATGAAATTGGGGAAATCTGGGTATCTGGGCCGAGTGTTGGCCAAGGTTATTGGAATCGTTATCAAGAGACAGCAGAAACTTTCCATGCTTATCTATCAGATACAGGTGTAGGCCCTTTTCTGCGGACGGGAGATTTAGGGTTTTTACAAAATAACGAGCTTTTCATTACAGGTAGAGCCAAAGATTTAATTATTATTCGCGGTCGAAATCTTTACCCACAGGATATAGAATTAACCGCAGAACGCAGTCATCCATCTTTAAATTCTGGTGCTAGCGCAGCATTTACAGTCGAGGATAACAACGAAGAACGGCTGGTAATCGTCCAAGAATTGAAGTTTCGCGCCAAGCCAAATTTAGCAGAAGTTATATCTGCAATTCGCCAAGCTGTTACTGAAGAACATGAAGTACAAGTTTATGCTGTGGTTTTGATTAAACCAGGTAGTATTCTCAAAACTTCTAGCGGTAAAATTCAACGTCGTGCAACTCGCGCTCAGTTTCAAAATGGTGAATTGAATATCGTTGTCAGTAATATTCTTAAAATTAGTAATATTGTCACAGAGGAAACTCGATTACAGCGTTCCGAACTTTTAGCGCTTTCTCCAAGGGAATGTCAACGGCTTTTAGAAATCTATCTGATTGAACAAGAAGCGAGAGTACTGGCGATCGCACCAGATGATATCAGTCCTGATGAACCATTAAGCGTTCTGGGGCTTGATTCTTTAAAAGTGTTTGAATTGAAAAACCGGGTTGAGATTGATTTAGAGGTAGAAGTATCGGTAGCAGACTTCTTTGCAGGGATGAGTACGCGATCGCTAGCTACAAAGATCCTCGCTCAACTGACAACAGATGCACTACCGTCAATATCCCTTACCAAACAAGATAAAAATACATCCGTTCAGCCTCTATCTTTTGGCCAGCAGGGATTATGGTTTATTAATCAGCTAACTCCCGATAGTCCTGCATATAACATTCCTATAGTTATTAACTTAAAAGGCTGCATTAATTTAGCAATTTTACAAGATAGTCTTAACGAAATAATTAGACGACACGAAGTATTACGGACGAGCTTTACAGTAGTTGATGGACAACCAGCCCAAGTTATAAATCAAGCGCCACCTTTAACTTTGGCGATTGAGGATTTGCGTTCATTTTTAGAAAGAGAACGCCCTCAAGAAGCGCAACGTTTAGCTACGGAATTTGCACAGCAGGCATTTGATTTAGCTACTCAATCGCTTTTGCGTGCTAAAGTTTTACAATTAAGTGATAAAAATTATCATTTAATTGTCACTCTACATCATATAATTGCAGATGGTTGGTCTATCGGTATTCTGATCGAAGAACTAGCTGCACTATATAAAGCATTCTCCACAGGCAAACTCCCGGCGCTTCCTGAATTACCCATTCAGTATCAAGATTATGTCAATTGGCAACGACAATGGCTTGATTGCGATCGGATTCAATCTTTATTGACTTATTGGAAACAAAAGTTGCAAGGTCAGCTACCTATATTAAATTTACCAACTGACCGTCCGCGTAGAAGCTTTGCTTCTTCCGATCGGACATCGCCAGTTCAAAAATTCAAAGGCGCTCAAGGGAAACTAGTTCTTTCTCAAACTCTGACAAAAGAGCTAAAGAATTTGAGCCGTCATTTGGGAGTAACTCTGTTTATGACCTTGCTTACAGCCTTTAAAACGTTGCTGTATCGTTACACTGGTCAGACTGATATTGTAGTAGGTTCGCCAATAGCTAATCGTAACAGAGCAGAAACTAAATCATTAATAGGTTTTTTTGTCAATGTTTTAGTACTACGTACAGACCTTTCTGGCGACCTGAGTTTTCAGGAGTTACTAGCGCGGATAAAGTCAACAGCTTTAGAGGCATACATTCATCAAGACTTACCTTTTGAGAAATTAGTAGAAGAAATACAGCCAAATAGAGACTTGAGTTACAATCCACTATTTCAAGTAATGTTCGTTCTTCAGAATGTGCCAATATCAAATCCCAGACTGTCAGATGTCTCTGTTACTTGTCAGGAGGGTTACAACGGGACATCAAAGTTTGATTTGACATTATTTATGGAGGATGACGAACAAGGGTTGGTTGCAACTTGTGAGTACAACACAGATTTATTTAATGCAGATACTATCGCTCGGATGCTAGTACATTTCCAGACTTTATTGGAAAGTATAGTTAGCAATCCCGAACAACGAATTTCAGATTTGCAATTACTTACACCATCTGAAGTACAGCAATTATTAGTTGAGTGGAATAATACCGAGACAGATTACCCACAAGATAAATGTATTCATCAACTGTTTGAAGCACAGGTAAAGAAAACGCCATCTAATATTGCTGTTATTTTTGAAAACCAAAAATTAACCTACCAGGAGTTAAACGACCAAGCTAATCAACTAGCACATTACTTACAAAAACTAGGGGTGAAGCCAGAAGTAATTGTAGGTGTCTGCATGAAACGCAGCCCAGAAATGCTGATTGCATTGTTAGCTATTTTAAAAGCAGGTGGGGCTTATGTACCACTAGATCCAGCCTATCCCCAGGAACGCTTAACTTTCATGGTAGAAGATAGTCAGACCAAGGTGCTGCTGACTCAAAGCCATCTAGTTGAATTGTTTGCCAAATCGAATGTGCATATTGTCTGTATTGATAGAGATTCACAATTACTTACCCAACAGAGCAGAGAAAATCTGTTTAGTGAAGTAAAATCCAATCACCTAGCTTATGTCATCTATACTTCGGGTTCTACTGGTGTACCAAAAGGTGTGGCGATCGCCCATGAAAGTTGTGTTGCTTTATTAACATGGTCAAGAGAAGTTTTTACAGATGACGATCTTGCTGGAGTTTTAGCATCAACCTCTATTTGCTTTGATTTATCAGTATTTGAACTGTTTGTTCCTCTCAGTTGGGGTGGTAAAGTAATTCTTGTAGAAAATGCTTTACACTTACCCTCATTGGTTGCTGAGGTAAGCTTGGTTAATACAGTCCCAAGCATCATTGCAGAATTACTGCAAGTAGATGGTTTACTTCCTTCAGTCAGAACGGTTAATCTTGCCGGTGAACCACTGCAAAATCAACTTGTGGAACAGATTTATCAAAACGATCGTATTCAGAAAGTTTTTAATCTTTACGGTCCGTCTGAAGATACAACCTATTCCACATTTGCTCAAGTAAATAGAGATAGCAACGTAACTATCGGTCGTCCTATTGCCAATACACAAATTTATTTACTTGATACTAAGTTACAACCAGTACCAATTGGTGTCCCAGGAGAAATTTATATTGGTGGTGCTGGTTTAGCTAGAGGCTATTTAAACCGACCAGAGTTAACAAAAGAGCGGTTTATATCTAATCCGTTCAATAATAAACTTGAATCACGGCTATATAAAACTGGAGATTTAGCTCGTTATTTACTTGATGGAAATTTAGAGTACTTGGGGCGAATCGATCGTCAAGTTAAGATTAGAGGATTTCGGATTGAGTTGGGTGAAATTGAGAATGCATTACTCAAACATCCAGCAGTGCAGAAAATTGTAGTTTTGGCGCGAGAAGATAAACCACGTGTTCAACAATTGGTGGCTTATATTGTTCTTTTACCAGACGAAACACTTACAACTAGTGAACTGCGAAGTTATCTCAAAGAACTGTTACCGGAATATATGGTTCCTGGTGTTTTTATCTTCCTAGACACCTTACCACTTTTGCCTAACGGAAAAGTAAACCGTCGTGCTTTACCTGTACCAGAAGACTTGCGTCCAACATTGACGACTACTTATGAAGTACCCCAGTCGGAAATGGAACAGCAGATAGCACAGCTTTGGCAAGAGGTGTTACATCTCGATCGAGTGGGTATTCATGATAATTTCTTTGACCTTGGTGGGCATTCACTATTGATGATTCAGGTTAATTATAAACTGCGGGCAATTTTGCAGCGAAACATATCAGTTGTAGAAATGTTTCAAAATCCGACTATTTACTCACTGGCGCAATATTTAAGTCAACAGCGACAGCTTTCTTTTACAGGAACACGCGATCGCGTGAATAAGCAAATTGAGGCTATAAATCGCCAAAAACAACAATTGAGTAAGCAAGGTAAAAAGATTTATGATTAGCACTATACATAATGATGCTGTAGAAGGCATTGCCATTGTTGGGATGGCAGGGCGTTTTCCTGGTGCTAAAAATATTGACGAATTTTGGCAGAATTTGCAATCTGGTGTAGAATCAATTTCTATCTTCACAAATGAAGAGATAGTATCTGACGGTATCGATTCCGTTACACTCAGCGATCGCAATTATGTAAAGTCTAGTGCCATATTAGAAAATATCGATTTATTTGACGCTGCATTTTTTAGTTTTAATGCCAAAGAAGCAGAAGTTACTAACCCCCAGAACCGGATTTTTTTAGAGTGTGCTTGGGAAGCATTAGAAAATGCTGGCTATGATTCCAATAGATATGATAGTCGTATCGGAGTTTACGCTGGTGCTAGCCTAAATAACTATTATTCATTAGATTTAAACCGCGATCCCATAGGATCAGCGCAATGTTATCAAACATTAATTGGTAATGATAAAGATTTTCTGACTACTCGTGTTTCTTACAAATTAAATCTCACAGGCCCAAGTATTACGATCCAAACAGCTTGTTCCACCTCATTAGTTGCAACAACACTTGCTTGTCAAAGTTTGTTGAATTATCAGTGTGATATGGCTTTAGCTGGTGGAGTTTCTATTCACGTACCCCAGAAAACAGGTTATTTGCATGAATCGGGAGGAACACTATCTCCTGATGGTCATTGTCGTGCTTTTGATGCCAAAGCACAGGGAACGACTATTGGTAATGGTGTAGGAGTTGTTGTCCTCAAACGATTGAGCGATGCTCTAGCAGATGGTGATTGTATCCATGCTGTAATTAAAGGTTCAGCAATCAATAACGATGGTTCTGGTAAAGTTGGCTATACTGCGCCTAGCGTCAATGGTCAAGCAGAGGTGATTGCTGAAGCGATGATGCTGGCGGGAGTTGAGCCTGAGACAATCAACTATATTGAAGCTCATGGTACTGGTACAGCTTTAGGCGATCCGATTGAAATTGCTGCCCTCTCTCAAGCTTTTTGTCGCAGTACCACCAAAAAAGGCTTTTGTGCCGTCGGTTCAGTGAAAACAAACATTGGTCATCTAGATGCAGCATCTGGGATTGCCGGACTGATTAAAACAGTTTTAGCCCTGAAACACAAGCAGATACCAGCAAGCTTGAATTTTGAGCAGCCAAATCCCCAGATAGATTTTGCCAACAGCCCCTTTTATATCAATGCAAAGCTAGCAGAATGGAAAACAGGAAGTACTCCTCGTCGTGCTGGTGTGAGTTCCTTGGGTATAGGTGGGACTAATGCTCATATTATTTTAGAAGAAGCTCCTGGAGGAGAGCAGGGGAGCAGCCCTTCTCTACGAGACGCTGCGCGAACGGCTCCTTTCGACTTCGCTCAAGGCAAGTCGCTCAGTGACCGAGGGGCAGGGGAGCAGGGGAGAAAGTATCAATTGCTGGTAGTTTCTGCAAAAACTAGCTCTGCTTTAGAGACAGCAACTGCAAATTTGGCTAATCACCTGCAACAGCACCCAGAACTTAATCTTGCAGATATAGCTTATACATTGCAAGTGGGGCGTGCTGAGTTCAATCATCGTCGCGTGCTGGTGTGTGAAGATATCGAGGATGCAGTCAGCGCTTTGCAGTTAGAAGATCCAGAAAGAGTTTTCACTCGCTTAGTTGAAAGTGGCATTCACGTTGGCGCAGCCTCTCGTAAAGAAGTTACTCCGCAGAAGTATCGTCCCATCGTCTTCATGTTTCCTGGACAAGGCGCTCAATATGTGGACATGGCTAAAGAACTTTACCAAACTGAACCGATTTTTCAACAACAGATTGATTTGTGCTGTCAATTGCTGCAACCCCATCTAGGGTTGGATTTGCGTTCACGAAGTGACTCCGCAGGAGTATCGCTGATTTATCCCAACGAGTCTGAGTCAAAAGCCGCAGCAGAGAAACTGCAACAAACTGATATTACTCAGCCTGCATTATTTGTTATAGAATATGCTCTCGCTAAATTGTGGATCTCATGGGGCATTTCTCCCCAAACAATGATTGGTCATAGCATAGGGGAATATGTAGCAGCTTGCCTTGCTGGTGTATTTTCCCTGGAAGATGCTTTGGCAATAGTAGCTATCCGTGGACGACTGATGCAGCAACTTCCAGCAGGTGCTATGCTTTCGGTTTCACAAACAGAAGCAGAGATAAAAACTTTACTAAATGAAAATTTATCTTTAGCCGCCAGCAATGCTCCTCGTTTGTGCGTAGTTTCAGGAACCCATAATGCTGTAGACACGATTCATAAGCAACTTACAGCATTAGGTGTAGAGTGTCGGCGTTTGCATACTTCCCACGCCTTTCATTCTGCGATGATGGAACCTATGATTGAGCCATTCATCAAAGAAGTTAAAAAAGTCAAACTAAATCCGCCGCAGATTCCTTTTATCTCTAACGTCACAGGAACCTGGATAACAGCAGAAGAAGCCACAGATCCCGATTACTGGGCAAGACATTTACGCCAAACAGTGCAGTTTGCAGCCGGCATCTCTGCGTTGCAGCAAGAGGCAAATTGCATCATGCTAGAAGTGGGGCCAGGAAGCAGCTTGTGTACTTTTGTTAAAAAGCATTCAGATTCTCTAGCACTCTGTTCATTACGACATCCTCAAGAAAAACAGTCAGATATAGGATTTTTACTGAACACACTCGGCAAACTCTGGTTATATGGAGTACAGGTAAATTGGTCAGGATTTTACGCCCACGAACACCGTCATCGTCTCCCACTACCAACATATCCCTTTGAGCGGCAGAGTTATTGGATTGAAGACTATAAATACAGACAGCATAACAGTGCTAAACCTGTGTCATTTGGCAAAAAGCCAGATATTGCCGATTGGTTCTACTTACCTTTATGGAAACAATCTATACCTGCTGTACTGTTAAAACAGAAGGAATCGATCGCTCAGAAGTCTTGCACTCTTGTGTTTCTCGATGAGTGCGGTTTGGCAGAAGAACTGGTTAAACGACTTCAGCTTGATGGTCAGGATGTAATTATAGTGAAGGTGGGGTCAAAGTTTATTAAGTTGAATGAGCGTGCATATAGCCTTAATCCTAGACAACGTAAAGACTATGATGCCCTGCTCAATGAACTAGTAGCACAAGATAAGATCCCAAAAACGATTGTTCATTTATGGAGTGTGACTTCTGTCGATCGGATTCAATCTGGAATCGCAGGAGTTGATGAAGCCCAAGAAAAAGGTTTTTATAGTCTGCTGTTTTTAGCTCAAGCACTTGGAAAACAGCGAATTACAGATGAGCTGCAAATAACGGTCATTTCCAACAATATACACTCAGTGACTGGAGAAGAACCGCTATGCCCAGAAAAGGCGACTCTATTAGGAACTGTTAAGATCATTCCTCAAGAATATCCAAATATCAACTGTCGTAGCATTGATGTTGTGATTCCAAAAGAAGTAAGTTGGCAACAAGAGAAACTTGTAAATCAGCTGGTGAATGAGCTACAAATACAATCCTCCGATATAGTTGTTGCCTATCGTGGTTTTCATCGCTGGGTGCAAACCTTTGAACCAGTCCGATTGGAAGAAGCAGAGGGAGGAACGCGATTAAGGCAAGGAGGAGTGTATTTAATCACAGGTGGACTCGGAGGCATTGGACTTGCTCTAGCGTCACACCTAGCGAAGGCGGTACAAGCCAAACTAGTTTTGATCGGGCGTTCAGCTTTTCCTGCTAGACAAGAGTGGGAACAATGGCTAGCTACTAACGATCGCCAAGATCGTATCAGTAGTAAAATTTTGAAAGTAAAGGAACTTGAAGAACTAGGTGCAGAAGTTTTGGTACTGAACGCTGATGTGGCTAACCTGGAACAGATGCAAGAAGCGATCGCAAAAATCCAGAAACAGTTTGGCCAAATCAATGGTGTTCTTCATTGTGCAGGAATTGCGGATTATGCGGGTGTGATTTCTCGAAGAACGCGAGAGATGACAGAAAATATTATGAACCCTAAAGTCAAGGGTACACTAGTATTAGATAGCGTTTTGAAAGATGTTAAGTTAGATTTTTTAATTCTTTGTTCATCTCTTAGTTCAATTATTTATAGAAAGAAATTTAGTGAAGTTGGCTATTGCGCTGCCAATGAGTTTCTTGACGCTTTTGCTTATCATAAAACCAATCGAGATCGTACATTCACAGTTTCTATTAACTGGACTGATTGGCAAGATGTTGGGATGTCAGTAGAGGCAGTGAAGCGATTAGCTAACAAACAAGATATTTCTGATGCTAAATCCCTATTAATAGATGCTTTATTGCCTTCAGAAGGGATAAAAGTTTTTAAACACATTCTCAACAGTGCAGTCCCTCGGATTGTGGTATCGACTGAAGATTTGGCAACTGTTATTGAACGCGATCGCAATTTTAATGCCCAAGCTCTTTTGGAATCTTTAGGCAAGGCTAACCAGTCTAAATCCGTACATCAACGACCTCAGTTGAGTAATGCTTATTTTGCTCCTAGAAATAAAACTGAGCAAACAATTGCAGATGTTTGGCAAAAACTACTTGGTATTGACTTAGTAGGTATCCACGACAACTTTTTTGAACTCGGTGGCGACTCTCTAGTAGGTGTTCAAGTTATTTCGCAATTAAGTAAAGAATTACATATAGAAATTCCTGTAGTCAGTCTTTATGAAAGTCCAACAGTCAGTTCTTTGAGCAAAGCTTTAAATATGGAACAGGCTGACAAACCTATGGAAGAAAGGAGCGGACGGGGGCAAAGACGAAGAGAAAAAAGAATGAAACAGAAGGGTGCTCTATAAAAAATTAATCAAAGAGGTACTAATGAAAATCCATGAAACATTTTCTAATATAGCGGGTTTAGATATAGCTGTAGTGGGTATGGCAGGTCACTTTCCAGGTGCAAAAAATATTGATGAGTTTTGGCAAAATTTACAGGACGGTGTAGAATCAATTTCATTTTTTTCTGAGAGTGATTTAGTATCTTCAAATATCGATCCTGCCTTGTTAAATAATCCTAATTATGTTAGAGCCGCATCTATACTGGAAAACGTAGAGGAGTTTGACGCGTCATTTTTTGGTTTTGAACCTAAAGAAGCTGAAGTTATAGATCCCCAATATCGCCTCTTCTTGGAGTGTGCTTGGGAAGCAATTGAAAACGCTGGCTACGATCCTGAAACCTATAAGGGTTTGATCGGGGTTTACGCCGGGGCAAATATGAACACCTATCTATTAGAAAACCTTTATCCAAACCGCGATACTATAAATCCTGTTAATGGAGCTTTACAACCTCTACATGGCAGTGGTCAAGCTTTCCTAACTACAAGTGTCTCTTACAAATTAAATCTTAGAGGGCCTAGTATTACTCTCCAAACCTTCTGTTCTACATCATTGGTTGCAGTCCACTTCGCCTGCCAAAGTTTGTTGAATGAAGAATGTGATATGGCTTTAGCTGGTGGTGTTTCAATTAAAGTTCCACAAAAAGCTGGCTATTTATATCAACAAGGAGGGATGTTGTCTCCCGATGGGCACTGTCGAGCCTTTGATGCCAAAGCACAGGGAACTGTTTTCGGCAGTGGGGCTGGAATTGTCGTATTAAAGAGATTAGAGGATGCTCTTGCTGATGGAGACTGCATTCATGCAGTCATCAAGGGTTCAGCAGTCAATAACGATGGCTCTTTGAAAGTAAATTTCACTGCCCCTAGTGTAGAAGGTCAGGCGGAGGTAATTGTAGAAACCCTGAGAAATGCTGGAGTAGATGCCGAAGATATAACGTATATAGAAACTCATGGAACCGGAACAGCTATGGGCGATCTCATTGAAATCACTGCACTCAAAAAAGCTTTTCACACTACTACTCAGAAGAAGGGTTTCTGTGCGATCGGTTCAGTGAAAACCAATATCGGACATCTAGATGCAGCAGCCGGTGTAACAAGTCTCATCAAGACTACGTTAGCGCTTAAACACAAGCTGCTCCCACCTAGTCTGCACTTTGAACAAGCCAATCCCCAAATCGATTTTAATAACAGCCCCTTCTACGTCAATACTAAGATTTGTGAATGGAAGGCAGATCGCACACCCCGTCTGACTGGAGTCAATTCGTCGGGTTATGGTGGAACCAATGCCTTTGTCATTCTTGAAGAAGCTCCACCGATCAAATATTCGGAAGAATCCAGACCCTGGCAATTGTTGGTACTCTCGGCTAAAACCATCTCTGCGCTTGAAATTGCCACTGCGAATCTAATTGCATACTTAAAGCAGCATTCAAATGTTAACCTAGCGAACGTTGCTTACACACTTCAGGTTGGTCGCAGGGCTTTCAACCATCGCCGGATGGTAATCTGCCATGATATTGATGATGCGATCGCTATTTTGGAAACACAAGATCCGAAACGGGTTTTCCAGGTCTACCAAGATCGCCTAGATCCTCCCGTTGTGTTTATGTTTCCAGGGCAAGGAGTACAGTACGTAAATATGGCGCTGGATCTCTACCAGACAGAGCCAACTTTTCAAGAGCAGGTAGATATCTGCTCAGAGTTTCTCCAACCACATCTAGGGCTTGACCTGCGACATATACTCTACCCCAATACAGAAAGGACTAAAGAAGCCGCGCAACAACTGAAACAGACCGCAATTGCTCAACCAGCGCTCTTTGTCATCGAGTACGCCCTAGCAAAATTGTGGATGGAGTGGGGAATACATCCCCAGGCTTTGATTGGTGAAAGCCTTGGGGAATATGTCGCTGCGTGTTTGGCAGGAGTACTTTCATTAGAAGATGCTTTGACTTTAGTAGCTGCGCGGGGACAACTCATGCAGCAAGTGCCTGAAGGTGCTATGCTTGCCATTCCACTTTCAGAAAAAGAAGTTCAACCCCTGCTAGGCAAAACACTATCTCTAGCTGAGATTAAGGAATCATCTCTTTGCATAGTTTCAGGTTTCATAGATGCTGTAGAGGCATTACAGAAGCAGCTAGCTTCCCAAGGCGTCGAGTGTATGCGTCTGGATACCTCCCATGCCTTTCATTCTGTGATGATGGATGCCATCTTAGAGCCATTCACAGAGGAAGTTAAAAAAGTCAAACTGAATCCTCCCAAAATTCCTTTTGTATCCAGTCTTACGGGAGCTTGGATTACAGAAGCAGAGGTGACAGATCCAAACTATTGGGTGAGGCATCTGCGGCAAACAGTTCGCCTTGCTCAGAGTATGCAAGAATTGTTGAAAGAACCAGAACGCATTTTGCTAGAGGTTGGCCCAGGGCAGACTTTGAGTGCATTCGCCCGTCGTCATTCTGATAAAGAAGCCCAGCAAATTGTATTAACTTCCTTGGGCTATGCACAAGAAAGTCAGTCGGATGTAGCATTATTGTTAAATACATTGGGTCAGCTATGGCTTGCTGGAGTACAAGTAGATTGGTCGGGATTCTATATCCATGAGCGCCGTCATCGTATACCTTTACCTACTTATCCTTTTGAGCGTCAACGTTACTGGATTGAACCCAAAATACAGGTAAACGCTCTCAAGACGGGTGAAAAGAAATTGCCTACAACCTCTCTACTAGGTAAAAAGCTGGACATAGCCGACTGGTTTTATGTCCCATCTTGGAAACGCTCTCTGCTGCTTGCCCCTCAACTAAGTCAAAAGTCAGTTTTGGCTTGCACTCTTGTATTTATCGATGAGTGCGGTTTGGGTTTTGAGCTAGTAAAACGACTTGAACTTGAGAGTCAAGATGTGATTACGGTGAAGATTGGGTCAGCGTTTACAAAGTCGAGCGATCGCGTATATATCCTTAATCCTCAACAACGTGATGATTATGATACCTTGTTCAATGAACTTTTAGCACAAAATAAACGCCCAAAAACGATTGTTCATTTATGGAGTATTACACCGCACAGTTACGCAGAATTAAGACTTGAGGAAGTTGACAAAATTCAGGAAAAAGGATTTTACAGTCTGCTGTTTTTAGCCCAAGCACTTAGTAAACACCATACTGATGAATGTCAAATCACGGTTGTCTCCAACGATATGCAGGAAGTTGTGGGGGAAGAGTTGCTGTGTCCAGAGAAGGCGACTTTACTCGGACTCGTTAGGGTGATTGCGGAAGAATACTCAAACATTATCTGTCGTAGCATTGATGTTGTTATTCCCCGATTGGGAGTTAAGACTGAGCCGAAACTTTTGGAGCAGTTGCTCTGCGAGTTACAAGCTCTAAGTTCTGAGAAGGTTATTGCTTACCGTGGAAATCATCGTTGGGTGCAAACTTTTGAGCCAATTCGATTGGAGAAAGCTGGTCAAGGAATATCAAGGTTAAAAGAAGGAGGCGTTTATCTTATTACAGGTGGATTTGAAGACATTGGTTTTGTCATAGCCCAACATTTAGCACAGACTGTACAAGCCAAGCTGATCCTGACAGGAGGTTTAGCTTTTCCTTTACCAGAGGAATGGGAACAATGGCTAGCTACTTACGATGAGCAAGATAACACAAGCCTCAAGATTCGGGAAATCCAGAAACTTAAAGAGCTAGGTGCAGAAGTTTTGGTAGTCAGCGCCGATGTGAGCAATTTTGAGCAGATGCAACAAGCGATCGCATTCGCCCAAGAGCGATTTGGTCAGATCAATGGTGTAATCTACGCAGCCGAGGTTTCTGCTAGCGGCGTGATTTTGCAAAAAACGCCAGAAATTACAGAAAGTATGCTGGCATCTCAAATAAAAGGCATACTAATTCTCAATAAAATTCTCAAGGCTGTTCCACTAGATTTCTTTGTTCTGTCTTCATCAATCACTTCCATTACAAATAAATTTGGGCAAGTATATAATGCTGCTGCTAATGCTTTTCTTGACGCTTTTGCTCACCATAAAAGCGACCGAGATGGCACATTTACCGTATCGATTAACTGGGATTCCTGGCAGAAAGAGGGGATGGCAGCAGAAGCCATGAAGCAATCAAGACCAACCCTGGATATTTCCCAATCTCAATTAAAAGAAGTGTCTCACCCTTTATTCGATCAATGTATAGTTGAAGAGAAAGACCAAGAGATATACATCAGCAAATTTAGCGTCATCAAACACTGGGTTTTAGATCAACATAGGGCTATGGGTAAAGCGACACTTCCGGGAACAGCTTACTTGGAAATGGCTTTAGCCGCTTTTGAAAACCATGTTCAGAACGGAACGATTGAAATTCGGGAAGTATTTTTCTTGACTCCCTTGATAATAGAAGATGATGAAGAAAAAGAAGTTCGTACACTTTTAAAGAAGAAAGGAGAGGGCTTTGAATTTTCGGTCACAAGCCAATCAAACTCAGGGTCAAAGCAATGGCTCGAACATGCCAAGGGCGAAATAGCCTGTATAAAATTAGAACCATCAGCAAAACAAGAACTCAGAGAACTTGAGGCAAGATGTAATCAAAAGGAAATAATCATTCCAGAAGGAGAGCATAAGCTTCAAACAGGATTTATAGAGTTTGGTTCTAGATGGAATAACTTGAAGCAGGCAAAATTAGGAACAGATCGGGGGTTGATTGTTCTGGAACTACCCGAAGTATTTGCCACCGATATTAATTCATATAAGTTACATCCTGCTTTATTGGATAATGCCACGGGTTTTCTAAGTATTGAAAACGAAGGTGTTTACTTACCGTTTTCCTATAAAAGTCTGAAAATAAAAAAACCTTTGCCAAGCAAAGTATACAGCTACATCAGATATACAGAAAATAATCAGTTCAGAGAAGGAATTTTAAAATTTAACATCACCATCATGGACGACCAGGGAAACGAACTGGTTGAGATTGAAGAATTTATCATGAGGAAAGTAGATATTAGCACAATTACTGCTGAACAGTCTAATGGTAAACCTCAAAAAATTCCTTCTGTTTCTGCAAGCGAAAACTTCTCTTTGGAGATTGCTTCCCCTGGCATCTTAGATAGCCTGACTTTCCGACCTAGTACCCGCCAAAAACCAAGTCTGGGTGAGGTAGAAATCGAGGTCTGCGCGACTGGTCTTAACTTCAAAGAAGTGCTTATAGCGTTGGGGCTGCTTCCTGTTCCACCCAATGTTGATGTCAAGTTCGGTAGAGAATGTTCTGGAAAGATAGTCGCTCTGGGAGAAGGAGTTAAGGGTTTTGAGGTAGGAGATGAAGTTATGGCGTTTGGCGATTCCTGCTTTAACCAATTCACAACGACTTCTGCTTCTTTGGTAGCACTCAAACCAGAACATCTTAGTTTAGAAGAGGCAGCAACAATTCCTGTTGCCTTTATTACGGCTTACTATGCCTTGATAAAATTAGCTAGGCTTCGCCAGGGCGAGGGTGTTCTCATTCATGCTGCTGCTGGCGGTGTTGGAATGGCTGCCGTGCAAATAGCCCAGTGGGTGGGAGCCAAAATCTTCGCCACAGCAGGCAACCCGGAAAAACGAGCATTTCTGCATTCGTTGGGTATTGAATATGTTATGGATTCCAGGTCTTTGGCTTTTGCCGATGAAGTGATGAAGTATACTGATGGCAAGGGTGTGGACGTAGTTTTGAATTCCCTATCAGGAGAATTCATGACTAAAAGCCTTTCACTTCTAGCACCCTATGGACGCTTTCTCGAACTCGGCAAGCGGGATATCCTCAACAATAGCCAATTAGGTCTACGACCTTTTGAGAAATGCTTATCGTTCTTTGCTACAGAAGTGGGAAACGATCTCCCTGACTTTATTTCTACCTGGCACGAAGTAGTGCAACACTTTAAAGATGGCAATTTTAATTCCCTTCCGCATCAGATATTTCCAATTACAGAAGTAGCTCCCGCCTTTGAATACATGGCTAAAGCCAAACATATCGGCAAGATTATAGTATCTTGGGAAAATCAGGAGGCTTTGAAAGCGCTGGTTGCTTCGGAAGGAAAAGTTAGTCAAGAAACTATAGCTTCTCCCGCCCGGTTAGGTTCTCCGTCTACTGTTTTTTCCACAGTTGGCTCTGTTATGCAGGACAAACCTGCTATTCTCAAGGAAGGGTTATTACCAAAAGAGGGTGTAGAGGCGTTTGACCGCATTTTAGGAAGTACACTTACCCAGGTTCTAGTATCAACCCGTGATTTCTTAAATCGAGTTGAGCCGGATAATGCTTTTAACTCAGAACCTTTCCAAGAAGCCTCACAAAAGTATAATCTCTCTAAACCGACACAATCACAACCTGCACTCAGTGGTGCTTATGTAGCTCCCAGAAATGAGATTGAGCAAAAGCTCGCTGTCATCTGGAAAGAACTTCTTGGGAAAGATTTGGTAGGAATACAAGACAACTTCTTTGAAATCGGTGGCAATTCCCTCCTAATAGTCCAAGTTCGCAGCCAACTGCAACAAGTATTTAATGGTGATATCGCAACGGCTGACTTGTTTGAATATCCGACCATAAGTGCCTTAGCAGAATATTTAAGTCGGAAAGAGGCCCAGCAACCTGCCTTTGGGCAAGCATATAACCGTGCTAAAAAGCAACAGGAGGTTATGGAAGAAGAAATGCAACTAATGAAGCAAAGGAGGAGAATACGTGAGTAACCAGTTGAAAGGTGTAGCCATAATTGGCATGAGTGGTCGTTTTCCCGGAGCCAAAAATGTCGATCAATTGTGGCAGAATCTGTGTAACGGTGTGGAATCAATTTCATTCTTTAGCGATCGCGAGTTAGTCGCTTCAGGCGTAGATCCAGCTTCGTTGAATGACCCTCAGTACGTCAAAGCAGGGGCTGTGTTACAAGACATTGAGATGTTTGACGCTTCATTCTTTGGTTTCTCGCCTAGAGAAGCTGAAATCATAGATCCGCAACAACGTCTTTTTTTGGAGTGTGCTTGGGAAGCGCTGGAAAATGCTGGTTATGACCCGAAAACAGACAAAAATCTAATTGGCGTTTATGCAGGGGGTAACTTAAGTACCTACTTACTTAACAATCTGGCCTCACACCCTGAACTGATTAAAGCGCTGGAGTCGCAAATTACAATTGCTAATGATAAAGACTTTATATCCACACGAGTTTCTTATAAATTAAACCTAAAAGGTCCCAGTATTAGCGTCGGTACGGCCTGCTCTACGTCATTAGTAGCAGTTCACTTGGCGTGTCGAGGATTGCTAAGTTATCAGTGTGATATGGCCTTGGCTGGTGGTATTGCGATACAAGTTCCACAAAAACAAGGTTATTTCTACCAAGAAGGTGGTATGGCCTCTCCTGATGGTCACTGTCGGGCTTTTGATGCTAAAGCACAGGGTAGCCCTTTCGGTAAAGGAGCGGGTATTGTCGTGCTGAAAAGATTGGCAGATGCTGTAACTGATGGGGACTGCATTTATGGGGTTATCAAAGGTTCAGCTATCAATAACGATGGTTCCGAGAAGGTGAGTTACACTGCACCTAGTGTAACAGGCCAAGCAGAAGTGATTGCTGAGGCTCAGGCGATCGCTAACTTTGATTCTGAAACAATCACCTATATTGAAACCCACGGAACTGGTACACCTCTAGGCGATCCAATTGAATTTAGGGCGCTTAACAAGGTGTTTAGTGCCAGAACTAACAAAAAAAACTTCTGTGCCATTGGTTCAGTCAAGACCAATGTCAGCCACCTGAGTTCGGCATCTGGTGTAACGGGCTTGATCAAAACAGTCTTGGCGCTCAAACACAAGATGATTCCGCCCACCCTGCACTTTGAACAACCCAATCCAGAGATTGATTTTGCTAACAGCCCCTTTTACATCAATACTCAGCTTCATGAATGGCAAACAAAGGGAACTCCTCGCCGGGCTGGGGTTAGTTCTTTTGGTATCGGCGGCACTAATGCTCATGTTGTTTTAGAAGAAGCACCAGTACAGGTCAAAAGTCAAAATTCAAAAGGCAAAAGTAAATATTTACTGTGTCTATCGGCTAAAACTAGCTCTGCCTTGGAGACAGCAACTACAAATTTGGTTAATCACCTGCAACAGCACCCAAAACTCAACCTTGCTGATGTGGCTTATACATTGCAAGTTGGTCGGCATGGTTTGAGTCATCGGCGGATGGTTGTTTGTCAAGATACTCAAGATGCGATCGCATCCCTCCAAAATCCCAAACGAGTTTTCACTAGCAATCAGGAAACGAATCAGCGCCCAGTAGTATTTATGTTTACTGGTTTGGGAACCCATTATGTTAATATGGGTGATGAATTATACCAGTTTGAACCAACTTTCCGCGAACACCTCGATCGCTGTTGCTCGTTGTTTGAACCCCTTTTAGGTCTTAATCTCAAAGAAGTTATTTATCCTACTTCCCATTCAACAACCGAAACAACCAAAGAAAAATCGGGTATAGATTTACGCCAAATGCTTGGTCGCGATCGCCAATCACCAGATCCCGCCGCCCAAAAATTAAATCAAACCGATCTCACTCAACCAGCACTGTTTGCCATTGAGTATGCTTTAGCTCAATTATGGATATCCTGGGGCATTCGTCCAGTAGCGATGATTGGTTATAGCATTGGTGAATATACCGCAGCAACAATAGCCGGAGTATTGTCTCTAGAAGATGCGATTACTCTTGTTGCTAAAAGAGCGCAAATGATTCAAGAGTTGCCAGGGGGAGCTATGCTGGCGGTTCCCTTGACAGAGCAAGAAGTGCAACCTTTCTTGAATGAAAACCTTTCATTATCAGCAGTCAATGGCTCATTTCAATGTGTACTTGCGGGAACTACACAGGCTGTAGAGGAATTGGCAGGAAAGTTGAGTGCTAAGGGATTAGCCTGTCGGCAATTGCAGACTTCTCATGCCTTTCATTCTTACATGATGGAGGCGATCGCTGACTCTTTCACCGAACTAATGCAAACTATCAGCCTCAAACCACCGCAAATTCCTTATATATCTAACGTTACCGGAACTTGGATTACAGCAGAGCAAGCTACAAATCCCAGTTATTGGACACAGCATCTATGCCAACCCGTGCGCTTTGCTGATGGAGTAAATCAGTTGGGGACAAAACATAGTCCAATTTTTTTAGAAGTTGGTCCAGGACAAGCATTAAGCAGCTTGGCGATGCAATGTTTAGATAATGTTTCTGACGAAAACAAAGTAATATTATCCTCGCTGCGCTATGCTTATGAGCGACAATCTGACATTGCTTTCATTCTCAATACATTAGGACAACTGTGGCTTGAGGGAATCAAGATAGATTGGTCGGGATTTCATGCTCATGAGCGCCGACATCGCCTTCCCTTGCCAACATATCCCTTTGAGCGACAAAGATATTGGATTGAACCACAAAAATTATTACCTGCACAAATAAATTTCCAACCCAAGTTAACAGCATCAGAGCTTTGGAAATCTTTGGTAGAAGCTGGTCAACTCCAAGCTAGTGCAGGGGCGTTGGAATTCGATGAGCAGATTTCTCAAGAGAAAAGAGAATGTTTAGACCGTTTATGTATTGCTTATATTAATCTTGCTTTAACACGTTTAGGAGCTTTTAGTAATCCCAATAAAAAGTATTCTTTAGACGAGTTATTTGGCCAATGTCAGATTATTCCTACTTATAAAGAATTGTTAAGTCGATGGCTGGAAATATTGGTAGAGCAAGGTCAGTTAAATCGAGAACAAGAGCTATTTACTAATTTCCTGCCAATATCAGCACACTTTGTTAATGAAATATTAGTAGAAGTCAAAGCCAAATGGGTAGACACGCCGCAACAAATAGATTTGCTGCAACTATATGGCGAAAATATGGTATCTCTGCTGACTGGGAAAAAAGAACCACTGGAGTTTCATGTTTCTACCTTATTAAAGTCAGGAGAATTTACAGTCCAACAATCCCCTGAAAATAAATATTACAACTCAATCATGCGGGTATGTTTAGAACAGGTGTTAAAAGCATTACCCCATCAAGTAAATTTGAGAATTCTGGAACTTGGCGCTGGAACGGGTACAGGGACGGCAGAGCTATTACCCATACTTCCACCGGAAAGAACAAATTATACTTTCACTGATGTGGGAGGTTTTTTCCTGAATGCAGCCAAAAATAAATTTAGCGATTATCCATTTGTTGAATACCAATTGTTAGACCTTGAGCGATCGCTACAAGAACAAGGATACTCAAATCACAGTTTTGATGTAATTGTAGCTTTCCAGGTGCTGCACGTTACTCGAAATATTGGAGAAACTCTCGATCGCATTCGCTCTTTACTTGCTCCTGGAGGTTTACTTTTATTTTGGGAAACAACTCAACCCAGGTTGGAATTTGAGTTCATTGACGCGCTACTGATGAATCCGATAGAGAATCCAGAAAGCGATCGCAATATGTGCAATCCCTTTTTATCTCAAGAGCAGTGGCAAACAGAACTCAAATCTCATGGTTTTGTACAGGTAAAAGCTTTCTCAGAATTTGCACCTTTTACAGACCACATAATTGTCGCTCAAGCTACTGCCCCAGCAACGCCCAAAGCACCAGCAGCCTTTACAGCATTACTTCACGAACAAGAAGTTTCATTTGGCAAAAAGTCCAACATTGCTGACTGGTTCTACATCCCTTCATGGAAACGTTCGCTACCACCACAGTCAAACGGTCAGGTGAAACAAGCAGAACGCTGGTTAGTCTTTGTTGATGAGTATGGGTTAGGCGCTCAAATCGTCAAGCGCCTCGAACTTGAAGGTCATGATGTAATTACCGTCAGAGTTGGGGAGCAATTTGGCAGCCAAAGCGAATCTTCCCAGAAACATCTGGGCAAGCGTGCATATACAATAGCACCTCAACAACAGGATGATTACAATACTCTACTCAAAGAACTTCGCGCCCAAGACTTCATACCAAAAAGAATTATTCATCTGTGGAGTATAACCCAGTCAGGATATGCAGATTTTGATACAGTCCAAACACAAGGATTCCAGAGTTTGCTGTTTTTGGCACAGTCGCTAGAAAAACAGAATTTTACTGATGAATTCCAGCTTGCAGTTATTTCCAACAATATGCAACCTGTAACTGGAGTTGAAAATCTTTGCCCAGAAAAAGCAACACTCCTTGGACTAGTTAAGGTCATCCCACAAGAATATTCAAATATAAAATGTCGTAGCATTGATGTTATTATTCCCTTATCAGAAAGTTGGCAAGAAAAGAAATTTGTAGAACAACTACTGACAGAACTTAAAGCCAATTCTTCTGACTCAGTTATTGCTTACCGTGGTTTGGAACGTTGGGTACAAACTTTTGAGTCTGTCCAATTAGATGCGAATGTCCAGGATACACCCAGGTTCAAAGAAAAAGGAGTCTACTTAATTACTGGTGGACTCGAAAAAATAGGACTTGTAGTAGCCGAACATTTAGCAAAGACAGTACAGGCAAAACTGCTGCTTTTAGAGGCTGAGGATTTTCCCAACCGACAGGAGTGGGAACAGTGGCTGAAAACTCACAACGATCAAAATAACATCAGCCGCAAAATTTTAAAAGTGCAAGAACTAGAAAATTTGGGCGCAGAAGTCTTAATCGAAAGCGCTGATGTGGTAAATTTAGTACAAAACAAGTTTAGTCAAATAAATGGGGTATTCCACACAAATCAAATACCCGCAGATAAGTTATTTAGCCCCATCTTAGAGATAGATCCAAGAGAGTGTCAACAGCAACTTCAGCAAGAAATACAAAGACTCTTAGTATTAGAAAAGGTTTTGCAGTCTCAAAAGCTTGATTTTTGTCTATTGATGTCTTCATTAACCTCAGTTTTAGGAGGATTAGGCTCTGTTACCTACTCAGCAGCCAGTTTATTAATGGACGCTTTTGCTTACCAGCATAATCAGAAAAATCCTGTTCCTTGGATGAGTATTAACTGGGATGCATGGCAATTTACAGCAGAAAATTCGCAAATACCTGCTAATACAAGTTTGACTGAATTTACCATCGAACCTTTAGAAGGTATTAATGCCCTTGAACAGATTCTTTTGTGGAGTCAATATCATCAAATAGTTGTCTCAACTGGTAATTTACAATCTAGAATTGACCAATGGATTAAATTAAAGCCTTTACAACCAAAAAATACTGCCCAAACAGTTAATTCATCTTCTCGTCACTCTAGACCGAACTTAAAAAATGCATACATTGCTCCTAGTAATGATGTAGAGCAAAAACTAGTTGAAGTTTTTCAAGAGTTACTGGGTATAGAGCCAGTAGGTATTCATGACAGCTTTTTTGCTTTAGGGGGAGACTCTCTAACGGGAACTGTACTTATTTCTCAGCTTCGCAAAACTTTTCAAATCGAACTACCTGTTCGTTCTCTTTTTGAAGCTCCTACTATTGATGAATTAGCTTTGGTGATTGAAGAAATTCTCATAGAAGAGTTAGAACAATTATCTGAAAATGAAATAAGTGAAGATACCAACAAAATTCTTGATGTGCAATTTTCAGACTAGATTACAAAACTTAGTCATTATAGGATAAATCGATGAAAATATCAAAAAATAACTCTCACTAATGTTATACCAATTGGAAAAAAGAATGCGACAATTAGACCATTTGTAGAGACGCAATTTCTCGCATCTTTACCCAAAGATGTGTTGCAATCATTAATTGAATTGGTATTAAGTAGCTATTTTGGAGTTTGTAAACAATGCTTACTAGTCCTTCTCGTCCTTGGCAGTTATTAGTAATTTCTGCAAAGACCGACTCAGAACTAAAAACTGCTACTGTCAACCTTGCAGATTACTTGAGACAGCATCGTGACTTTAACCTTGCGGATATTGCTCATACATTGCAACGCGAACAAGAGGTTTTTAAGCATCGGCGGATGGTTGTTTGTCAGGATATTGAAGATGCTCTAGTTGCACTTCAAGATTCAAGGCGAGTGCTTACCAACATCCAAGAAACAGAAGAACGTCCTATAGCCTTTATGTTTCCTGGACTTGGTACTCATTACGTCAACATGGCTTGGGAAATTTACCAAGTCGAACCGGTATTTCGCGCATCAGTTGACTACTGTTGTGAATTTCTCAAACCCCTTCTTGGTCAAGATTTGCAAGATGTAATCTATCCACACAGAGCTTCTCAACAAGACCAGCAGTCTTTGAGAGAAGATTCTCCAGGTTTGGACTTGCGAAAAATGTTAGGTCGCACCCAGACACAAGCGGACGCAAAGATGGTAGCTGCTAAATCTTTACTCAATCAAACTCACCTCGCTCAACCAGCCATTTTTGTAATTGAATATGCCTTAGCAGAACTATTGATATCCTGGGGAATTCGTCCGGCGGCAATGATTGGCTATAGCATTGGTGAATATGTAGCAGCGACTTTAGCAGGGGTTTTATCTTTAGAAGAGGGTTTAACGCTAATTGCTGCAAGAGCGCAAATAATTCAAAAGTTGCCAGGTGGAGCAATGCTTGCAGTTCCACTTTCGCAAACAGAAATATCTCCCCTACTTAATGATAAACTCTCACTCTCTGCGGTCAATGGACCATATATGGGTGTAATCGCAGGTGAAACCAATGCTATAGAAGTTTTAGAACAACAGTTAACACAAAAAGGTTTAGCTTGTCGCCGTCTGGATACGTCTCATGCTTTTCACTCTCAGATGATGGAGGGTGCTACCTCTGACTTACGTGAGTTGGTAAAAACATTTAACCTGCAAGCACCAAAAATTCCCTATATATCTAACGTTACAGGAACTTGGATAACAGCAGCAGAAGCTACAAATCCCGATTATTGGGTTAAGCATCTTTGTCAACCTGTGTTGTTTGCTCAGGGTATGCAGGAGTTGTGGAAACAACAATATCCTATTTTGTTGGAAGTAGGCCCTGGACAGACTCTAGGTAGCTTTGCACTGCAATGTATAGAAAATAATTTAGCAGTTAGTCAAATTATCTTACCCTCTCTTAGATATTCTTACGATAATAAACCAGACTTAGCATTCTTACTTAAAACATTGGGTAGGCTTTGGTTAACAGGAGTGCAAATAGATTGGGCGAAATTTTATGTACATGAGCATCGTCATTCCATTCCTTTACCTGCCTCTCTTTTTTAATCCAAAAACTACCTTAAATACAATAATATCCAAAGGGAGATGAGTTGAAGTTATGAATATTCAAACAGTAGGTGTTGTTGGTGCAGGGGTAATGGGAATAGGGGTTGCACAAAACCTTGCTCAAACAGGCCATCAAGTAATACTCGTAGATATTTCGGAAAATACCCTGGATAAAGCTAAACACGAAATCAGGAATAATATCCGCTTTCAGGGTTTTTTCAAAAAAAGTGACAAAACAGAAACTCCAGATAGTATCCTCGACAAAATAGAGTTTTCTACAAACTATAAAATGTTAGAGAATTCAGATTTTCTAGTCGAAAATGTCACAGAAAAGTGGGATATTAAAAAAGAGGTATATCCTTTACTAGATTCTATCTGTCCAACAAATTGCGTATTCGCCGCTAACACATCAGCAATTCCCATTACCCAGATTGCTTCAGTTACTAAGCGTGCTGATAAAGTTGTTGGTATCCACTTTATGAATCCTGTACCAATGAAGCCGATGGTGGAGATGATTCGTGGATATCATACTTCTGATATGACAATTGAGATAGCAAAAAAAATGCTAGCTCAGATGGGTAAAGAATGTATTATTGTTAATGATTCACCGGGTTTTGTTTCTAACCGGGTGTTGATGTTAACTATTAACGAAGCTGTTTTTCTATTGCAAGACCAAGTTTCTACAGCAGAAGATATAGACAAAATCTTTAAAAGCTGTTTCGGTCACAAAATGGGGCCTTTAGAAACAGCAGATTTGATTGGTTTAGACACCATTTTATTTTCTATCGAAGTCTTATATGAAAGCTTTAACGATAGTAAGTATAGACCATGCCCCTTACTCAAAAAAATGGTAAATGCTGGATTACATGGTAAAAAAAGTGGTAAAGGATTTTACGCATATCATTAAATAGGAATAATCAAGACAAATGAACGAAATTCAAGCTAAAATCAAAAGCTTTCTGGCAAAATTTTTCGGTAATCATGATTTGCAACCAGATGAAGATATTTTTGCGCTCGGGTTTGTCAATTCTATGTTTGCCATGCAACTTGTTTTGTTTGTAGAGCAGGAGTTTCAGATTACCATTGAAAACGATGATTTAGAATTTGAAAATTTTCGCACAATCAACTCTATCGTCAATTTAATTGAACGTAAAACTACTATTCTTGTGCATTAATCAAATATACGTTGCCATTTTTATGGCATAAATGATATTATGAAGCTAGAACTATCTACCCAACAAAAAAATTATCAAGCTAAATTTAGAGCTTTTGTTAATGAGGAAATATGTCCTAGTGCTGGGGAATGGGATAGAAAAGAATTTACTCCACCAGAACTAATTAAGAAAATCACCGAACATGGTTTTCTCGGTGCCATATTACCCCAGGAATATGGTGGTAAAGGAATGGACATGATTACTTATGGTATTCTCAACGAGGAAATTGGACGGGGATGTTCTTCTGTGCGGAGTTTGCTCACAGTTCACAATATGGTTGCTTATGCTTTGTGTAAATGGGGAAATAAGTCTCAAAAAGAGTATTGGCTGCCCAAATTTGCATCTGGAGAAATCATTGCTGCTTTTGCACTAAGCGAACCTCATGTAGGTAGCGATGCCAAAAGTGTAGAAACAACAGCAACCCTTGCAGGTGATGCTTATATCTTAAATGGGCAAAAGAAATGGATTACCTATGGACAAATAGCAGATGTATTTTTGGTTTTTGCCAAATGTGAAGCTAAACCCACTGCTTTTTTAGTTGAAAAAAATAGCCCAGGACTTTCAGTCAAACCAATGTCTGGTATTTTAGGTGTTAGGGCTTCAATGTCAGCAGAATTGCTGTTTAATAACTGTCACGTTTCTTCAGAAAATCTAGTAGGTAAATTAGGATTTGGATTTTCCTACATTGCATCTTCTGCACTTGATTATGGTAGATATAGCGTAGCATCGGGTTGTGTAGGTATTGCTCAAGCTTGTTTAGAAGCTTGTATCAAGTATACAAATGAACGAAAACAGTTTGGCGTTTATCTCAAAGAACATCAATTAATCCGCCAAATGATTACTCAGATGATAACTAAAGTGAAAGCAGCAAGACTGTTATGTTATCAAGCTGGTTATCTCAAAGACATTAACGACCCCAACTCGATTATGGAAACTTCTATTGCAAAGTACTTTGCATCGACAGTGGCTACCAAAATAGCAAATGATGCCGTGCAAATTCATGGTGGCAATGGTTGTAGTAATGAGTACCCAGTTGAAAGGTATTTACGGGACTCTAAAATTATGGAAATTATTGAAGGTAGTACTCAAATTCAAGAAATTACTATTGCCGAATCAGGTTATCAGGATTATCTTTTTTAAATATTCCTGTTGGCTTAAAAAAATCTAATTTTCAATAATATTATTACTCTATAAATAAATATAATTAAATTCATAAAATAAAAAGAAGTAGATTCTTGGAGATTGTTTATGAAAGTTAAAACTAGTAACTCAATTTTGAGGATTAAAAATCCTAGTGAAAAAGAATTTTTAGAGCTTTGGAAGCAATATCAGCCTTTTTTAATTGAAGATGTTGCTAAACATTGGGATGCTTGTAGTAAATGGTCTAATGATTATTTGATAAAACAGTGTGGAAATAATATAGTTGATATACAGAATTTTGAAAAATATTTTTTTGAGGATTATAAGATATTTTCTTATGTTGGTGGTTATGAATATCGAAAAATAATTAAATACAAAGAATATATTTCGCACGGAAATAAACTGAGCTTTTGATTTAGCTACGAGCTATTAGCCAAGAACTCATAGCTGATAGCTAATAGCTGACGGCTCAAAGTAATAAGTAACCGAAGAGAAAGGGTTTAATATATGATTAGCATTAAAGAACAAGATGTAAATAGTAAAGAGAAAGATAAAAAAGTTATTAAATGTGTCGTTTGGGATTTAGATAATACTTTATGGCAAGGAGTTTTGCTGGAAGATGAGAAAGTTTATCTGCGAGAAAATATAGTAGAGATTATTCAGATTTTAGATAGTCGTGGTATACTTCAATCTATAGCTAGTAAGAATGAACCTGCTACAGCAATAGCCAAACTAGAAGAATTTGGTTTAAAAGAGTATTTTTTATATCCACAAATAAACTGGAACTCTAAAGCATCTTCTCTAAAAGAAATTGCTAATTTGCTTAATATTGGGATAGATGCGATCGCTTTTATTGACGATCAATTATTTGAATTAGAAGAAGTAAAATTTTCCTGCCCAAAAATCCTGTGTATTAATGCTGATGAAATAGGGTATATTGTCGATATGCCAGTCATGAATCCTCGTTTTATTACAGAGGATTCAAAATTAAGGAGGCTAATGTATCTTAATGATATAGAACGAAATAGTTTCGAGAAACAATTTATTGGAACTCAAGAAGAATTTTTAGCTACACTCAATATGACTTTCACTATCTCTTCTGCTCAAGAAGATGATTTACAAAGAGCCGAAGAATTAACAATAAGAACAAATCAATTAAATACAACTGGTTATACATACTCCTATGACGATCTAAATCAGTTTCGTCAATCTGATAAGCATAAAATGTTAATTAGTAGTTTAGAAGATAAATATGGTAATTATGGAAAAATTGGGTTAGCTCTTGTGGAATGTGAAGAAGTTGTGTGGACTCTAAAACTTTTGCTGATGTCTTGTCGTGTTATGTCTAGAGGTGTCGGCACAATTATGCTAAATCATATTATGAAATTGGCTAAAAACAATAATGTTCGTTTGCGGGCTGAGTTTATTTCAAATAATCGGAATCGCATGATGTACATCTCTTATAAGTTTTCAGGTTTTCAGGAAATGGATAAAAATGGAGATTTGCTAATTTTAGAAAACGATCTAAGTCGAATACAGCCTATCCCTGAGTATGTGAATGTCAAAGTTATAAATTAAAAAATATTGCTGGTTTTTGTAGTTTGACAGGGGAGATTATGGACAAAAAAAAAGATGAAATTTCAAAACGACGGTCAAAGCTTTCACTCGTGCAGCAAGAGTTTCTCAAAAAGCGGTTACAAGGTGAAATTCACTCTGACTTTCAATTAGAAGTTATTCCAAGACGTTCCCAAATAAGTCCGGCTCCCCTGTCCTTTGCTCAACAACGCTTATGGTTTTTGTCCCAGTTAGAGCCAAACAGTCCTTTCTACAACATCCCTGCTGCTGTTCGTTTACGGGGACAATTGAATCTAGGAGCATTGCAACAAAGTTTCAACGAAATTATCAGTCGCCATGAAGCGTTGCGAAGCAATTTCCAAACTAGAGAAGGGCAAGCAATATCTGTCATTTCTGAAACGGTGCCCTTAATATTACCAATATTTGATATTAGCGAGCTACCTTTAAATCAACAAGAAGCTGAAGTCAGACAACAGGCTTCCCAAGAAGCACAAAAACCTTTCGATCTCAACAGCGACTTATTACTGAGAGCAAAGCTGTTGAGACTTAGTAAACAAGAACATATATTATTACTGACAATGCACCACATTGTCTCTGACGGTTGGTCGATAGGTGTTATGGTGCGCGAATTAGCAACGCTTTATCAAGCCTTCTGTAATGGACAACCCTCACCGTTACCTGCACTACCCATACAGTATGTAGACTTCGCGGTTTGGCAAAGAGAATGGCTGCAAGGAGAAGTACTCGAAACTCAGATATCTTATTGGCTTAAGCACTTAGAGAACGCACCAAAAGTATTAGAGTTACCTACAGATCGCCCAAGACCAGCAATTCAGACTTTCCGGGGTGCAACCTACTCATTTAAGTTATCAAAAGAATTATCTGCATCCCTAAATAAATTAAGTCAGCAGCAGGGAAGTACTTTATTTATGATCCTGTTAGCAGGTTTCCAAACACTGCTATGGCGTTATACGGATCAGGAAGATATTGCGATCGGTTCACCGATCGCTAACCGCAACCGAACAGAAATAGAAGGGTTAATTGGATTTTTTGTCAATACCTTGGTATTGAGAACTAACCTGGCAGGAAATCCCAGCTTTGAAGAGCTACTAAAAAGGGTGCGGGAAGTAGCATTAGGAGCTTATGCACATCAGGATTTGCCTTTTGAGTTGTTAGTTGAGCAACTGCAACCACAGCGAGACTTAAGCTATACACCATTATTTCAAGTGATGTTTGTGCTTCAGAATGCACCGATGTCTGCGTTAGAGTTGCCTGGTTTGACTTTAACTCTTTTAGAAAGCAATAGTGATAGTGCCAAGTTTGATTTAACCCTACAAATGATAGAAACAGAGGAGGGACTAGTTGGAAGCTTAGAATACAATACTGATTTATTTGAAGAAAATACGATACATCGAATGGTGGGTCATTTGCAAACCTTGCTTGAAGGAGTTGTTGCTAATCCACAGCAACATTTGTCGGAGTTACCACTGTTGAGTGAATCTGAACGGCATCAGTTGCTTGTAGAGTGGAATGATACTGAGGTTGAATATCCTCAACAGCTATGCATCCATCAGTTATTTGAAGCGCAAGTAGAACGCACACCTGATTCTATAGCAGTAGTGTTTGAAGACCAACAGTTGACCTATCGGGAATTAAACACCAAAGCAAATCAACTAGCGCATTATTTACAAACTTTAGGAGTAAAACCAGAAGTATTAGTCGGGATTTGTGTAGAGCGATATCGCTCGATATGGTCATCGGACTATTAGCAATCCTCAAAGCGGGTGGTGCGTATGTACCTTTAGATCCGATGTACCCACCGGAACGTTTGGCCTTCATGCTAGAGAATGCCGACATATTCGTTTTGTTGACTCATAAACGGCTAGCAGAGCGGTTATCGGAGTACAAAGGGGATGTGATTTGTTTCGACGCAGATTGCGAAACCATTGCCCAAGAAAGCTCAGAAAATCAAGTCAGTGGTGTCACACCAGACAATTTAATGTATGCGATCTACACCTCTGGCTCAACAGGTAAACCCAAGGGTGCAGGAGTCTATCAGCGAAGCTTTGCAAACCTGATGAATTGGTTTGTGACGGAATTCGATTTTACCTGCAATGACCGTGTTTTACTGATATCTTCTTTGAGTTTTGATTTGACGCAGAAGAATATTTATGCCCCTCTTCTCGTTGGAGGTGAGTTGCACCTTTTATCATCTGGATGCTATGACGCTGCACAAATCGCTGAGTCCGTTTGTAACAAACAAGTGACGTGGCTCAACTGCACTCCGAGCGCCTTTTATCCATTGATAGATCAAGGTGATAAAAGCTTGTGTATGAAGAAGACGTTGAAGTATGTATTTTTGGGTGGTGAACCGATTTCAATCTCTAGGCTCAAGGTATGGCTGGACTCTATTCCCTGCAAAACACAAATTGTCAACACTTACGGCCCGACCGAGTGTACAGACATCTGTGCCGCTTATCGAGTTGCTCAACCAGAACAATGGCTAGAAAAATTAGTACCGATTGGGAAGCCGATCCATAATGCCAAAGTATACATATTAGATGAAAACCTCAAGCCTTTGCCTGTGGGTATGGTCGGCGAACTATATGTTGGTGGTGAAGGAGTCGGACGAGGATATATCAATAATATTGATCTGACTTTAGCTAAGTTTGTTTCCGATCCTTTCAGCAACAAGCCGGGCGCACGCCTATACAAGAGCGGGGATCTAGCTCGTTATTTAGCAGATGGTAATATCGAGTACCTTGGACGTATCGATCACCAAGTAAAAATACGCGGTTTTCGCATTGAACTCGGCGAAATTGAAGTAGCGATCAACCAATACCCAGCAGTAAAAGAAACTGTAGTTGTAGTCAGCGAAGAATCGGTAAATTCTAAACGTTTAGTCGCCTATATAGTTCCTCAAAAAGAGCAAACACTGGCAATTCCTGAACTACGTAGCTTCTTAGAGTCAAAGTTGCCACCCTACATGGTACCATCTGCTTTTGTCAGCCTAAAAGCGTTACCATTAACACCTAATGGCAAGATCGATCGTAAGGCACTACCTGTACCAGATACAGCAAGACCTGAATTAGGCAAAGAGCTAGTAGCACCTCGTAATTTTCTAGAAACCAAGCTGGCTGAAATTTGGACAGAAGTGCTTGGTGTGGATAAAGTGGGTATTTTCGATAACTTTTTTGAGTTAGGTGGTGATTCCATCCTTGCCATCGTAGTTATCACCAGGGCCAACCAGGCTGGTCTAAAACTGGCAGTTAAACAGTTATTTCAACATCAAACAGTTGCTGGTTTGGCAAGTGTGGCAGTTGCGAAAAAGGTACAACAAGCTGAACAAGGACTGATTACAGGTTTAGCTTCTCTGACACCAATACAATACTGGTTTTTTGAACAGAATCTACTCGAACCCCACTACTGGAACCAAGCAGTCTTACTAGAAGTTAAACAAGTTCTTGACCTAGCTGTATTAGAAAAATCCGTACAGCAACTGCTGTTACACCATGATGCTCTCCGCTTACGCTTTGAACAAACAGAGTCTAGCTGGCAGCAGGTTATAGCCAGTCCTGATGCAGAAGTACCCTGGATACACTTGGATTTCTCTGCCCTATCAGCAAGCGAACAAGAACTAGCTATCGAAACAGCTGCTACCAAATTACAAGCGAGTCTTAATCTCTCAACAGGCCCATTGATCCGAGTTGCTCTGTTCGACTTAGGGCAGCAACCAAGCCATTTGCTGATAGTCATTCACCATTTAGCCGTAGATGGCGTTTCTTGGCGGATTTTACTGGAGGATTTGGAAACAGTATACCAACAGTTAAGTCAAGGCAAAAAAGCGCAACTGCCAGCAAAGACAACTTCGTTTAAATATTGGTCGCAATGCTTACAGGAATATGCACAATCAGCTACCCTCCAGCAAGAATGGGACTATTGGCTGAGTCCATCTTGGCAGGAGGTTGCTCCTTTACCAGTCGATTTTTCTGACGGCGACAATACTGTGGAGCAAGTTCGGAACATCTCAATTTTTCTGACTGTGGAACAGACTCAAGCCTTGCTAAAAGAAGTACCAAAAGCTTACAATACACAAATTAACGATATTTTGCTCGCGGCATTAGTACAGGCTTTTTCTCAATGGACTGGCAATAGTTCTCTGTTGTTGGCTCTGGAAGGTCATGGGCGGGAAGAAATTTTCGATGATGTAGATTTTTCACGCACATTGGGTTGGTTAACTTCTATTTTTCCTGTACTATTAGATTTAGGAAAAACGTCTGATCCCGTAGAGGCGTTGAAAGTGGTAAAAGAGCAGCTGCGGGGCATTCCAAATAAGGGAATGGGCTATGGTGTCTTACGTTACTTAAGTCATGATACTACGAGAGTAGAGGCACTGCGATCGCTTCCCCAAGCTGAGGTCGTCTTCAATTACTTAGGTCAGTTCGATCAAACATTTTCGGACTCATCAATATTTAGAATCTCTCAGAAATCCCAAGGACAAACGCGCAGTTCGGGGAACCAGGAGACTTATACGCTAAATATCAATGCTTTGGTAATTGATAACCAGTTGAGAGTGAATTGGGCGTACAGCGAAAAAATACATCGACGAAGTACTATCGAACGATTAGCGCAAGAGTTTTTAGAAGCATTGCAAGTACTCATGACTCATTGTCAATCCCCTGAAGACAGAGGATATACACCTTCTGATTTTCCAGAAGCAGATTTGATTCAACAAGACCTCGATCGGTTTTTAGAGAAAATCAACCGAGGGAGTAAAAATAAAACAAGATGAAAGAAGATATCCAAGATATATATCCACTATCTCCGATACAGCATGGTATGCTTTTTCACAGTTTGCACGCTCCGGAAATGGAGCTATACCATGCACAGTCTGTCTACACCTTTAGTGGCAATTTGAACCTTGCGGCTTTTGAATATGCTTGGCAGCAAGTAGCAACCCGACACACAATGTTGCGTACTAGCTTCTATTGGGAAGAATTGGATAAACCACTACAAGTTGTGCATCGCCAAGTAGAAGTACCTGTAGAATATCAAGACTGGCAGGAAATCAATCCATTAGAACAGCAAGAGCGTTTACAGTCTTTTCTCAACAGCGATCGCCTGCGGCGTTTTGATTTTTCCCAAGCACCTCTAATGCGTGTGGCCATCATCCAGATTCAAGAACACGCTTACTATCTTGTTTGGAGTAGCAGCCTGATCGTTCTTGATGGTTGGTCATATCCATTGGTATTAAATGATGTGATTGAAATTTATGAAGCTTATTGTCAGGATAAGGATGCATCCTTAGCAGATGGCAGTTGCTTTAAAGATTATATCAAATGGCTCAAACAGCAGGATTCATCAAAAGCAGAGGAGTTCTGGCGACAGCATCTTCATGGAGTCAAAGAGGCCACTCCTTTAAGGAATTTAGAGTCAAACAACTTATCTCACTTAGAACAACGGTACGAGGATATAAAAATCAGTCTATCGGAAGCAACGACAAAAAATCTATATTTATTAGCAAGACAGCATCACCTCACTATGAGTACCCTCGTTCAGGGAGCTTGGGCTATACTTCTATATCACTACAGTGGCAAAAATGATGTAGTCTATGGCTGTACTACTTCTGGCCGTCCAGTAGATTTAGAGGGTTCGGAGTCAATGGTAGGGGAAATGGTTAATACCTTACCAGTAAACATCAAGGTAAATATGCATGAGTATTTATTACCTTGGCTTCAGCAATTGCAAAATCAGTTAATAGATATTCGTGAATATGAATATTATCCATTGGTAGATATTCAAAAGTGCAGCAAAGTTCGGGGTAACGTAACCTTGTTTGAGAGCATAGTGGTGTTCGAGAACCAAAAAACAGGTAAATTTCTGGAAGAATGGGGGAGTCTAAACATCTCTGAGAAAACTGAATATTACAAAACTAACTATCCTCTAACTATAGTTGGGTATCCTGGTTCAGAACTGACGATTGGAATTAATTATGATTTTCGCCGCTTTGATGGTGCAACAATCATTAATATATTAGAGCATTTAAAAATATTGCTCGAAGGCGTGGTGACGAATCCTCATGTACGTCTTCAGGAGTTATTGTTACTTACTGAGCAAAAACCCCATATTAAATTATCAATGTTAGAAACAGAAATGTCGTCATTGGATTTTGATTTTGTTTCCACCACTTAAATGGCTAGATAAAACTTAAACAATCAAAGTTAACAAAAAAATACCAAATTTAATTTCCAGCATTTTGATCTTGATTTATTTGTAATTAGAGAAGACGAAGGGGTTTTTGGCTTTTAGCGATCGCTCCTATAGACCCGAAGAGTCTTTTGAAGGAAAACCCCAAATTCAGCAATACCACATTAATTAATGTATTTTGTAATTCAAATAGAAAAGTCATGAATATATTTGAAAAGCGTGAATCAAACGTCAGAAGCTATTGCCGCAATTTTAGGACCATCTTTCATAGAGCTAAAGGTTCTATAATTTATTCTGAATCAGGTGAAGAATATATTGATTTTTTAGCAGGAGCAGGTGCTTTAAATTATGGACATAATCACGACTATATCAAAGAAAAGGTGATCTCATATTTAGATGCCGATGGAATAACACATGGTTTGGATATGTATACTGCGGCTAAGGAGAAATTTTTAGCCAAGTTTGATGAGGTAATACTAAGTTCAACAAAACTAGATTATCGCATTCAATTTTGTGGACCAACAGGAACAAATGCAGTTGAAGCTGCTTTAAAATTAGCGAGAAAAGTAAAACGAAGAACAGGTATATTCTCCTTCATGGGAGCATATCATGGAATGACTTTAGGGAGCTTGTCGATTAGTGGCAACATCGGAATTAGAGCAGGCGCAATTGGTACATCAAGTAATGTAAATTTCATGCCTTATCCTTATGGATTCATGGAAAGTTTTGACACAATAGAATATATAAATTCTGTTTTAAATGATGTCAACTCCGGACTTGAAAAACCAGCAGCAATAATCTTTGAAACAGTGCAAGCTGAAGGTGGGGTTGTTGTAGCTCCCATTGAGTGGATGCAAAGACTAAGAAGGTTATGTGACGAGAATGATATTTTATTAATCTGCGATGATATTCAGGTTGGCTGTGGTCGAACAGGCTCTTTCTTTTCCTTTGAAAGAGCAGATATTATTCCTGATATGGTAGTACTTTCTAAATCTATTAGTGGGTACGGATTTCCAATGTCACTATTATTAATTAAACCAGAATTGGATATATGGGAACCGGGTGAGCATAATGGTACTTTTCGGGGTAATCAATTGGCATTTATAGGAGCAACAGCGGCTCTAGAGTATAGAGAAAGTAGCAATCTCCAACAGGATGTCAAAGCCAAAGAACTTTTTTTGAAAAATTTTCTTAATCAAGAAATAGCACCAATTAGTGAAAATATAGCAATACGTGGAATTGGTATGATTTGGGGTATCGATTTAAAAAATTTTGGCGGCAATAGTTTTGCTAAAAGTATAACATCGCGTTGTTTTGAGCTAGGATTAATAGTTGAACGCGCAGGTAGAAATGATACTGTAATTAAAATTTTGCCACCTTTGGTAATTGATATGTCTACCTTAGAAAAAGGTTGTTCAATTATCAAAGAAGCTTTTAATGACTGTATGTCAAATTAAATTGGCATAATAGTATTCATAATTCAGTAAGTAGTTTGTTATCAGGAAAACAATATGAGTACAAAATCACACTCAAATGACTTATTGTCTCAAAAAATTTATTGGATAAATAAGTTATCAGGGGAACTACCAGAAACAAATCTAATGCTGGACTATGTAAGACCTTCATTTCCTACTGATAGAAACAAATCTCTTAGCTTTGATTTATCAAATGACTTATCTAAAGCAATCATTAAGCTAGCTAAAGGTTCTTATTTTTCAACGTACTTGATATTAGTGTCTGCATTGAATATATTACTACAAAAATATACTCGAAATAATGATGTTATTATTGGAATACCTATATATGAAGAAAATTGTACAGGTTGCGTAAATAGCAAAGTCATTCCCTTGCGTACTCAGGTAACACATCAACTTTCATTCAAAGATTTTATTTTTGAAGTAAAAGATGCAATTATCGGTGCTTTTAACAATCAAAACTATAATTTTAATGAGTTAATTAAGTTGTTAGAGCTATCAACAAGCCCTAATCGTTGTCCAATTTTTGACATAGTAGTTTTATTAGAAAATATTCATAGTAAAAAAGATTTAAATCAACTTAATAATGATATAACAGTTTGTTTTTCAGTTAATGGTGAAGATATTATTATTAATGTTGAGTATAAAGAACATCTTTTTCAAAGTGAAAATATAAAATTGATGATTAGGTATTATGCTAATGGTCTTGAAAGTATTATCAAAAATGTGAATGATAAAATATCAGATATTCTTTTTTTGAAAGAATCTGATACACACCAGTTATTGAAACAATATAACAACAATACTAAAAAATACCCAGTCGATCGGACAATAAATCAATTATTTGAAGAACAGGTATCTCAAACTCCAAACAAAATAGCTGTGGTTCACAAATTAACTAAATTAACCTATCAAGAAGTAAATATAAAAGCTAATCAAATAGCTCGATTATTGCGGAATATAGGAGTTTCTAAAGGAGACTTTGTAGGAATTTTTAAAAACCGCGATATCAATTTTTTGATTGCTATTCTTGCTATCCATAAGGCAGGTGGGGCATATGTGCCGATTGATAGTACTTATCCACCGAATCGAATTAAATATATGCTATCTAATAGCGAAGTTAAATTTATATTAACAGATTGTTCGCTATTAAATTCCTTATCAGAATTGGTAGAAGATGATTCAAAATTATCATCTATTATTTGTTTAGATGATGTCTTGAATAAAACTAAACTAGGGGCTAATAAAACAGAGCTTAAAATATATAGCAAGTGTGATTTTGAACGGCTACCTCATGACAATTTAGAACATCTGAATGATGCTGTGACTCCAGCTTATATGCTTTATACTTCAGGCTCTACAGGATTATCTAAAGGGGCAATTATTAGACATGATGGTGCAATAAATCATATTTATGCTCAATTTGATGAGTTGGAGTTCAGGTCGGAATTTTGTTTTCTCCAAAGCGCTCCTTCTTCAACAGATATTTCTGTATGGCAATTTTTGGCACCACTTTTAATTGGTGGAAAGACTATAATTGTAGATATCGAAACTGTTGCGATTCCCGAACAATTATTTGCAGTACTTAAATCAGAACAAATTACTGTTGTTGAATTAGTACCAACATTATTTGGAGGGTTACTTGAATATACTTCCCAATTACCAAACCATGAACGGATATTACCAGATTTAAAATGGATGATATTATCAGGTGAATCTGTATCGGTTAAATGGGTAAATAAGTGGCTTGAGATATACCCCCATATCAGAATTGCTAATGCTTATGGTCCTACCGAAGCTGCTGATGATATCACCCAGTTTATCGTTAACAAGCCTTTGCCAGAAAATCAGCGAACAGTTCCAATTGGTAAACCATTAGCAAACTTAAATCTCTACATTCTGGATGAAGAAATGCAGCTATTACCCATTGGTGTTCCTGGAGAAATCTGTGTATCGGGAATTGGTGTAGGTGATGGGTATTGGAAAAACGAAGAAAAAACCAGTTTAAGCTTTGTTCCTAACCCGTTTACAGATACCATAAACAGCCTACCTGGTAATCGCAGGGATTTAATTTATAAGACTGGAGATTTAGGAAGGTGGCTGACTGATGGGAACATCGAATTCCTTGGACGTATTGACCATCAAGTGAAGATTCGTGGTTTCCGGGTTGAACTTGGAGAAATTGAGACATTTTTAGGTCAGCACCCGAATGTACGTGAAAATGTAGTTGTGGTTCAACAGGAGCAAGCAGATAACGTGCAATTAGTTGCCTATGTGGTTGCGAAGACCGAAGTAGTTCCTAGTATTAGCGAACTCCGTAGCTTCTTGAAGGGAAAATTACCTGACCACATGATTCCTTCTGCCTTTGTAGTACTGAAAAATCTATCGCTAGCACCAAGCGGTAAAGTAGACCGTAAAGCTCTGCCTAAACCAGATAATCTTCGCCCAGAACTAGAAACAGCTTACGTGTCACCGCGAAATGAGATCGAGCGGACGGTTGCTGAGATTTGGCAAAAAGTACTTAAGGTGGAGAAAGTTGGCATTAAAGATAACTTTTTTGAACTCGGTGGTCATTCGCTAAATGTACTTCAGGTTTATAGCAAAGTGCGAGAACTTTTGAAAGCGGATTTAGCTATAACTGACCTTTTTAAATATCCGACTATAAATTCTTTATCACAGTATTTAACTCAAAAAGATAATAGTGATGAATTATTTGCATCTGAAAGTAATCAAATCAATGAAAATCTAGAAGCTGGTAAAGCTAGATTAAAACAAAGCCGCTTACGAAAGAAACAACAACTTATTTAAAAACGAATAGAAAATTAATTAAAAGGATAAAAATTATGTCTAAATCAGTAGATTATTTAAGTGACAAAACAGGCTTAGAAATAGCTATTATTGGGATGAGTGGCTGTTTTCCCAAATCTCAAAATATTGAGCGATTTTGGCAAAATATTCGAGACGGAGTAGAGTTAATTCATTATTTCACCGCTCAAGAGCTAAAAGATTTAGGTGTAGATTCTGCCGATCTGACAAACCCTTATTATGTCAGGGCGGAGGGTGTAGTTGAAGGTATAGATTTGTTTGATGCTTCATTCTTCGGTATAAATCCCAGAGAAGCTGAAATTATGGACCCCGGACTGCGTTTGTTTTTGGAACATGCATGGACAGCACTTGAAAATGCTGGTTATAGTTCCGAAGCTTACAGTCAGCCGATTGGAGTTTATGTGGGTACTAGTTTTGGCGGTTATTTACGTAATATTTATTCAAATTATGAAATTGTAGAATCTCTTGGTGAACAACAAATAGAAAAAGGAACTTCTGGAGCTTCCGTTACATTTGCTTCCTATAAATTAAACTTGCAGGGACCAAGTTATGCAGTTCAAACTACCTGCTCAAGTTCATTAGTTGCTTTACATTTAGCCTGCCAAGGTTTGCTTAGTGGCGAGTGTGATGTTGCTTTGGCGGCTGGAGTCTCAATATCAGAAGCAGTCGGTTATGTATATCAGCAAGATGGGACTTCATCTCCTGATGGACATTGCCGTGCTTTTGATGTCAAGGCCAAGGGATGTCCGAGAGGAAGGGGTTTAGGTGTTGTAGTTTTAAAGCGTTTAGAGGAGGCGATCGCAGATGGTGACTGCATCCATGCAGTCATCAAAGGTTCCGCCATTAATAATGATGGAGCAAACAAAGTTAGCTACACTGCACCCAGCGTTGACGGTCAGGCAAAGGTGATTAGAGCGGCTCAGATTATGGCTGAGGTGGAACCCGAAACAATTACCTATATAGAGGCTCACGGGACTGCAACCGCTCTAGGCGACCCCGTTGAAATTGCTGCTTTAACACAAGCTTTCCGCAGCAAAACTCAGAAAAAGGGCTTTTGTGCGATCGGTTCTTTGAAAACCAATATTGGACATTTGGACGAAGCTGCTGGTGTTGCAAGTTTAATCAAAACCGTTTTATCGCTCAAGCATAAACAGATACCACCTAGCTTAAACTTTGAAGAACCTAACCCCCAGATAGATTTTGCTAACAGTCCTTTTTACGTTAACAACACATTGTCTGAGTGGAAAAGCAATGACGCTCCTCGTCGTGCTGGAGTTAGTGCTTTTGGTTTTGGTGGGACAAATGCCCATGTAATTTTAGAAGAAGCGACCATAATTAAACCCTCTAGCCCTTCTCGGTCTTGGCAGTTATTATTACTTTCAGCCAAAACAAATACAGCACTGGAAACTGCTACAGAAAATCTGGCTAATTATCTCCAAAAGCATCCAGATTTCAATCTCGCTGATGTTGCTCATACTTTGCAAGTGGGTCGCTGGACTTTGAACCATCGCCGCATGGTAGTTTGCCAAGACCAAGGAGATGCAATCAAAGCACTGCAAGACCCTCAAATGGCTTTCACCCATTACCAAGAACCTTGTAATCGCTCGATTGTGTTTATGTTTTCTGGACAAGGTTCGCAGTATGTAAACATGGGTCGGGAATTATACGATAGTGAAACCGTATTTAGAGAGCAAGTTGATTACTGCTGCGAGCTGCTCATACCTCACTTAGAAGTAGACCTACGTACAATTTTCTACCCCTGTGAAGAAAAAACTCAAGAAGCAGCACAAAAATTACAGCAAACAGCAATTATTCAACCAGCTTTGTTTGTGCTTGAATATGCTCTAGCCAAGTTATTGATGGCCTGGGGTGTGCGTCCTGAGACTATGATTGGTCACGGTGTAGGAGAGTATGTAGCTGCCACTGTAGCAGGAGTTTTCTCTTTGGAAGATGCCTTGGCAATAGTAGTTACTCGCGGAAAACTAATGCAGCAATTGCCTGGTGGTGCTATGCTCTCGATTCAGCTTCCAGAACAAGAGGTAGAACAACTGCTAGAAAAGGAAATCTCTCTAGCTGCAAGCAATGCACCTTCTTCCTGCGTGGTGTCTGGTTCGACAGAAGCGATAGACCAATTGCAACAGAAGCTACAACAAATAGGTGTAAGCTGTAGAAATTTGCATACTTCCCACGCCTTTCATTCTCAAATGATGGAACCCATCATTGAGACTTTCACCTGGTCGTTACAAAAAATAAAACTCAATCCCCCGAAAATTCCTTTTGTGTCCAATGTTAGCGGAACTTGGATTACCGTAGCAGAAGCGACAGACCCTAACTATTGGGTTAGACATTTAGGGCAGCCAGTGCGTTTTAGCCAAGGGGTAACAGAGTTACTCAAACAGCCAGAGCAAATACTGTTGGAGATTGGCCCGGGAGGGACACTGAGTAGTTTGGCTAAACAACATCAAACAGATGAAGTGATAGCGTTAACCTCTATGCGACATCCTCAAGAGCAACAATCAGATGTAGCATTTTTACTCAATACCTTAGGTAGACTTTGGGTAGTAGGAGTTCAAATTGATTGGTCTGGTTTTTACGTAGATGAAAAGCGTCATCGTCTACCCTTACCTACTTATCCTTTTGAGCGCAAGCGTTACTGGCTGGAGGTAAATCGAAATGCACTTCTGGCAATGAAGTCGCCAAAAACCTTAGATAAAAAGCCAGATATTGCTGACTGGTTCTACATTCCTCGTTGGAGAGAATCTACACCGCTTGAGCTTTTCCAAAAACAAAAGCTGGTAGAACAAAAGTTATGTTGGCTAGTTTTTGTTGATACCTATGGAGTGGGATCAGAAATTGCAGAAAGACTCAAACAACAAGGTCACGATGTGATTACCGTCAAAGTCGCAGATAATTTTGCGAAACTTAGTGACTGTACATATACAATTAATCCCCAACAGAGAGATGATTATGATATCTTGCTTCAAACACTACGAGAGCAGAATTGGACTGCCCAGGGAATTGCCCATTTTTGGGGCGTTACTCCCAACGATACTCTACACTCTCAAGAGCTAGACGAACAAACACAACATCAATTTTTTGAAGATTGTCAGCATCTCGGTTTCTGGAGTCTACTTTTTTTAGCACAGGCCTTAGGAAAACAAGATATTAGCAATTCTCTGAAGCTGATGGTAGTCACCAGTAATTTATATGATGTAACTGGCGAGGAGAAATTATGCCCTTCTAAAGCAACCGTATTGGGGCCATGTAAGGTAATTCCCAAGGAATATTCAAACATATATTGCCGTAATATTGATATAGTAGTCAATTCTTTAAAAACCCCACTAGGACAAAATGTTTTAGACAATCTGATCGCCGAATTTGCAGCAGATCAAACAGATGAGATAGTTGCCTACCGTGGTTATCATCGCTGGATTCAATCCTTCGAGCCTGTGCATTTAGAACAGAGCATAGCTGATAAAACTAAGTTAAAGGAGAGAGGGGTTTACTTAATTACTGGTGGACTAGGCGGTATTGGTTTAGTATTAGCAGAACATCTAGCAAAGAAAGTGCAGGCTAGATTAGTTCTAGTTGGACGAAAGAGTATTCCCGAAAAAGATCATTGGCAAGAATGGTTGGCAACTCACGATCAACAAGATCGGGTTAGCCGGATAATTTGTAAAGTCCAAGTATTAGAGGCTCTTGGTGCAGAAGTTTTGGTAACCAGTGCGGATGTGACTAATTCCGAACAAATGCAGGCTGTGATTGCTCAGTCAACAGAAAAATTTGGTGTGATTAATGGTGTTATCCACGCAGCGGGTATTGCTGGTGGCGGTGTCATCCAACTTAAAACCCCGGATATAGCAAGCAAGGTACTCGCACCAAAAGTCAGAGGAACGATATTACTAGAGCAAGTTTTTCAGAATATTAATCTAGATTTCTTGGTACTTTGTTCATCCCAAAGTTCTATATTGGGTGAATTTGGACAGGTAGATTATTGCGCGGCTAATGCATTTCTTGATGTATATGCATATAATCAAGTTTCTAAATCTGGACGATTAACAATATCCATCGACTGGGATACTTGGCAAGAAGTAGGTATGGCAACGAAGATTATTTTACCAGATAATCTCAAATATCTAGCTGAAGATGTAGTTGCAGAAGAATTAAAAGAAGCAATAATGCCCCAAGAAGGCGCTGATGCTTTTGATCGCATTTTGGGAAGTGCCTTACCTCACGTTGTTGTGTCAACAAAAAATTTCTCAGATGTAATTAAGGAGAATCATTATCTCAATTTTCTGGAAGAAGGATTAAAACTTCTGGAAGATAACTTAGCTTCAGCTAGTATTTCCCAAGCAAACCATCCTCGCCCAAATCTAGGTAATGATTATGTTGCACCTAATAATGAAATTGAAGGAACTATTGCTCAAATCTGGCAACAGATACTGGGAATTAATCAAATAGGTATTTATGATAGTTTTTTTGATTTGGGAGGACATTCCCTATTAGCTACTCAACTTCTCTCTCGATTGCGTCAAGAGTTTCAAGTAAACCTGTCTCTGCATAGCTTTTTTGAAGCACCCACTATCATCGATCAAGCATTGATAGTTGAACAGACCCGAAGTTCGGGAGAAAGATATAGTATCAACATGATTCAAAGAATCGAGCGGAGTAATGGGCAACAGGTGTTGGCAAAGCTCGATCAAATTTCAGACCAAGAAGTTGAGTTACTGCTTAATAAGGTGTTAGCAGAAAAGGGAACTGAGCAATGACCAGTAATCACGAGAAGATTAATGATATTTCACCAGAAAAAAAACGTGAGTTGTTGGCAAAATTACTTCAAGAAAAGGTTAGCCAGCTTCAGACTTTTCCAATGTCTTTTGGTCAACAACGACTTTGGTTTATAGAGCAATTACAACCTGGTAACTTTGCTAATCACATATCGGCAGCTTTGCGTCTTACAGGTTTCCTGAATCAAGCTGCATTATTGCAAACCCTGGATGAAATAGTGCGACGCCACGAAGTTTTGCGAACTACTTTCGCAACGATAGAAGAAAAACCTGTTCAGGTAATTATTCCTAATTTAAGCTTGAATTTACCTACCATCAATCTGGAGAAATTATCTGAGGTTGAGCAAGAAGCTGAAGTTAAAAGATTAGTTATACAAGAAATTCAGCAACCCTTTAATTTGAGCCAAGCTCCATTACTGCGAGCTACTTTGCTGCGTCCCAAAGAAACAGAACACATTCTAGTGTTCACAATGCACCATATTATCTCTGACGGATGGTCAATGGGAGTACTGACTCAAGAAGTCGCAGTACTTTACGAAGCCTTCTCGAAAGGGCAACCTTCTTTGCTTTCAGAACTGCCAATACAGTATGTAGACTTTGCAGCTTGGCAGCGAAAACGGCTACAAGGAGAACTACTACAATCACAAATATCTTATTGGAAAAACCAGTTAGAGGGCGCACCAAAATTATTAGAGTTACCCACTGACTACCCACGACCTGCTGTTAGCAGCTTTCAGGGTGCCAGCTATTCATTTGAGTTATCTGATGATTTATATGTAGCCTTAAATAAATTGAGCCAGCAGCATGGAAGTACCTTATTTATGACTCTGTTGGCAGCCTTTAAAACATTACTATGGCGTTATACAGGTAGTGAAGATATTGTAGTTGGCTCGCCTATTGCTAATCGCGATCGCCCAGAATTAGAAGGATTAATTGGTTTTTTTGCTAATACAATTGCGCTGCGAACTAATTTGGCAGGTAATCCTACCTTTGAGGATCTACTAACTCGCGTGCGGACAAAGCTATTAGGAGCTTACGCCCATCAAGATTTACCTTTTGAGCAGCTAGTAGAAGAACTGCAACCACAACGAAACTTGAGCTACACGCCAGTATTTCAAGTAATGTTTGTGCTTCAGAATACACCAATGTCAGTTTTCGAGTTGCCTGGTTTGACTATAAGTCCCTTGACAATTGATAATGGTAGCGCCAAGTTTGATTTGACTCTAGAGATAACAGAAACACCACAAAAACTTTTTGCTAACCTCGAGTTTAATACAGATTTATTCGAGTCAAGTACTATTAAGCGGATGGCTGGACATTTCCAGATATTACTTAAAGAGATTATTGCAAACCCGAAACTACGGCTTTCAGAATTATCACTGCTAACAGAAGCAGAAAAACGTCAATTACTAGTGGAGTGGAATGACACTCAGGTTAATTATCCTCAAGATCAATGCATCCATCAGTTATTCGAGGCTCAAGTAGAACGCACACCTGATGCGATCGCAGTGGTGTTTGCAGACCAACAGTTGAGCTACTGCGAACTCAACGCCAGAGCAAATCAGCTAGCTCACTATTTGCAAACTTTAGGAGTAAAACCAGAAGTATTAGTTGGGATTTGCGTAGAGCGATCGCTCGAGATGATAATTGGGCTATTAGCCATCCTGAAAGCAGGTGGTGCATATATACCATTAGACCCCAGCTATCCTCAAGAACGCATTGCATTTATACTAGAAGATACTCAAGCCCCAGTGTTTTTAACTCAAGAGTCGCTTCTTGAGGCGATACCGCAACACAAAGCTAAAGTGGTTTGTTTAGATACCGATTGGCAGACAATTGCCCAACAAACTCAGGAAAATTTATTATCTCTTGTAACTAGTCAGAACCTAGCTTATGTCATCTATACCTCTGGTTCAACAGGCAGACCAAAAGGTGTAATGATTCAACACGCAAGCACAGTTGCAATGTTGGATTGGGCAAACAAAACCTTTGCGATGGAAGCTATGCAAGGAGTTTTAGCATCAACCTCAATTTGCTTCGATCTTTCGGTATTCGAGATATTTGTTCCTCTGTGTTGTGGTGGCAAAGTGATTTTAATCGAGAACGCACTCTTGTTACCAACTTCGTCAGTAGCCTTAGATGTAACCTTAATTAATACTGTCCCAAGTGTAATTTCACAGTTATTAAAAACTGATAGTATTCCAACTTCAGTGCAGATTGTGAATGTTGCAGGTGAACCACTTCATAATAAACTTGTACAACAACTTTATCAGCAAGATAATATACAAAAAGTATTTAACCTATATGGACCTTCAGAAGATACAACTTATTCAACCTTTGCCTGCATACACAAGGATACCAGCAACACTCCACCTATCGGTCGCCCGATTTACAACACCCAGATTTATTTATTAGATCAAAATTTACAACCTGTTCCTGTAGGTGTAGCAGGAATGTTGTATATTGGTGGTGCAGGTTTAGCCCGTGGTTATCTAAACAATGCAAAACTGACTGCGGAGAAATTTATTCCCAATCCTTACGCCAACTTGCCAGGGGAACGGTTATATAAAACTGGAGATCAAGCACGCTATTTGCCTAATGGAGAGATCGAATATATTGGTCGCGTTGACTATCAAGTAAAAGTCCGTGGTTTTCGTATTGAACTGTTAGAAATTGAAGCAGTTATTATTCAACACCCAGCAGTCCAAGAAGCTGTAGTTGTGGTTAATTTTTCACAGACGGATTCTCAACAAATAGTTGCCTATATAGTTCCACAAATAGAGCAAACGCTAACGATTTCTGAATTGCGTGGCTTTCTGGAGTCAAAGTTGCCAAGTTATATGGTGCCAGCAGCTTTTGTCATATTATCAGCACTACCATTAACACCTAATGGTAAGGTTGACCGTAAGGCACTACCTACACCTGATACAACTAAACCTGAAGACAAAGAACTAGTAGCACCGCAGACAACCCTTGAAAAGCAGTTGGCTGGAATCTGGACAGAAGTATTAGGCCTGAAAAATATAAGTATAAACGACAACTTTTTTGGATTAGGTGGGGATTCGATTCTTAGCCTTCAAGTAATATCCAAAGCCAACCAAACAGGGCTGCACCTAACTCCTAAACAGATGTTTCAGTACCAAACTATTGCCCAATTAGCGACAGTAATTGGTGCAACTCAGAAAATTCAAGCTGAACAAGGAGTTTTAACTGGAGCGCTAGAGCTAATACCTATTCAACACTGGTTTTTTGAACAAAAGCAACCAGAACCACACCATTGGAATCAAGCTGTATTATTAGAAAGCAAACAGAATATTGACCCTGTGGTTTTAGAGAAAATTATAAAGTTTCTACAAATACATCATGATGTACTACGTTTACGATTTATACAAGAGGAATTTAGTACTCAAGCACTTATTGTTAATCCTGATGATGTAATACCACTGACATACTTTGATTTCTCAGCACTGCCAAAAGATCGACAATCGCCAGCAATAGAGGCAGCAGCAACTAAACTTCAAGCTAGCTTAAATCTGTCACAAGGGCCGTTATTCCAGGTTGCGCTTTTCAACTTGGGCGACAATCAACCCAACCGCTTGCTTTGGATTATTCACCACTTAGCTGTTGATGGTGTCTCTTGGCGAATTTTAATTGAAGATTTTCAAACAGCTTACCAGCAAATTAGTCAAGGCAAAGTAATTAAGTTGCCACCCAAAACAACTTCTTACAAACAATGGTCTAGCCATCTACAAAAATATGCACAAGCTTCAGCACTACTTTCAGAGCTAGACTTTTGGCTGAGAACACAATATCAATCAGTTTCGTCTATACCAAGAGATTTTCCTGATGGAAATAATATAGAAGAAACCACTTATATGGTATCAGTATCGCTGTCTGTAGAAGAAACCCAAAGTTTGCTGCAACAAGTGCCAGCAGCTTACCAGACACAAATTAATGATGTATTGTTAACAGCACTTATACTAACGTTTAATCACTGGACGGCAGAAAATTCTCTACTAATTGACTTGGAAGGGCATGGGCGAGAAGAAATCTTTGAGGATGTGGACTTATCGAGGACTATCGGTTGGTTTACAACTATTTTCCCAGTACACCTAAAGCTGGAAAATGCCAACGAGCAAGGAAAAGTCTTGAAGTCAATAAAAGAGCAGCTACGAGCAATTCCAAATCGAGGTATTGGCTATGGATTACTGCGCTATCTTTGTCAGGACAAAAAAATAGCGGAAAAATTTTCCTCATCAAAGGCTGAAGTTGCTTTCAACTATTTAGGACAGTTCGATCAAATTTTATCAGAATCGTCTTTATTTAGCTTCGCACAGGAATCAAGTGGTTCTACTAAAAATTTGCAAAGTAAACGAACTCATTTACTGGAAATTAACGGTGGTATTTATCAAGGAAATTTAGAAATGAATTGGTATTACAGTAATCAGTTGCATCGACAAACCACGATTGAGGTACTTGCTCAGAAGTTTATTGAGGAACTGCGATCGCTGATTGCTCATTGCCTATCTCCCAATGCAGGTGGTTTTACCCCTTCCGATTTCGCAGATTTTCAGCAAAGCCAATGGGATCAAACCGATCTCGATGCCATTACAGCAGCTATGGGGGATATCTAACATGGGTGTGCAAAACAAAAACATTGAAGATTTTTATCCCCTCTCGCCTATGCAGCAGGGCATTCTGTTCCATAGTCTTGCAGATCCTAAATCTGGCATCTATTTTGAACAATTTAGCTGGACTCTCCACGGAAAACTCAACGTTACAGCCTTTCATCGGGCATGGCAGCATATTGTAGAACGATATTCCATTCTCCGAACCTGCTTTGTTTGGGAAGGCTTAAAAGAACCAGTACAAATTGTGCATCGACAGGTGGTTTTACCGTGGCAGGAGTATAATTGGCAGGATCTCTCCCCAGAAGAACAACAACAAAAGTTAGAACTTTTCTTACAAAGCGATCGCTCTAGTGGCTTTGAACTTAAGCAGCCACCATTGATGCGCTTAACACTGATTCAGCTTTCAGATATTTCCTATAATTTTACCTGGAGTCATCATCATCTGTTGCTAGATGGCTGGTCTGTTGCCTTAGTTTTTAAAGAAGTCCTTGCTTGTTACAAAGCTTTCAGCAATGGTCAAGATTTATACTTAGAATCAATTCGCCCGTATCGAGATTACATTGTCTGGCTACAGCAACAAAACCTATCTGAAGCTGAGACTTTCTGGCGACAGATGCTTAAAGGTTTTACCACTCCGACACAGCTATCGGTGAATCAAAAAGCTAGAAAATTACTGACTCAAACAGATGGCTATGACGAGCGAGAAGTTAAACTTTCTGTAGTAACAACAGCAGCATTGCAGTCTGTAGCAAAGCAACACCAGTTAACGCTGAACACTCTAGTACAGGGAGCCTGGGCTTTGCTATTGAGCTGCTACAGTGGTCAAGAAGACGTAGTTTTTGGGGCAGTAACTTCTGGTCGTCCCCCTACTTTACCTCAAGCCGAGTCTATGGTAGGGCTGTTTATCAACATGTTACCGATTAGAGTACAAGTATCACCGAAAGAATTTCTTTTGCCTTGGCTTCAGAAAATCAAAGATCGACTAGTTGAAGCACGGCAATACGAGTATTGTCCATTAGTGAAAGTCCAAGAATGGAGCGAAGTTTCCAAAGGTGTATCTCTGTTCGAGAGTATATTAGTTTTTGAGAACTATGCTGTAGATCCTTCCTTACGGCAGAGGGATATAAATTTGCAGATAGAGGAATTTCATAGCTTTGAAAAGACTAACTATCCGATAACCCTAAGCGTGAATCCAGGTGAGGAGTTGTTGCTCAATATTACTTGCGATGACAGCGATCGCTTCGACACTGACACTATCACCCGGATGCTAGGACATTTACAGACTTTGCTAGAGGGTATGTCCACCAATCCACAGCAACGTCTTGGTGAGTTATCGCTCTTAACAGAAGATGAGCGACATCAGTTACTTGTGGAGTGGAATCAAACTCAGGTTGAATATTCTCAAGATCAATGCATCCATCAGTTATTCGAGGCTCAAGTAGAACGTACACCTGATGCGATCGCAGTGGTGTTTGAAGACCAACAGTTGAGCTACTGCGAACTCAACGCCAGAGCCAATCAACTAGCATATTATTTACAAACTTTAGGAGTAAAACCAGAAGTATTAGTCGGGATTTGTGTAGAGCGATCGATCGAGATGATAATTGGGCTATTAGCTATCCTCAAAGCTGGGGGAGCCTACGTACCGATCGATCCAACCTATCCACAGCAGCGATTGGCACTGCTGCTAAATGATGCTCCACTTACAGTATTACTTACACAACAGTACCTACTAGCACAACTACCACCACATACAGCAAAAGTCATCTGCTTAGATGACGATATTAATTGGCAAGCCGGATCGTCAGCAATCAAACAAAACCCTGTAAATCAAACCACCCCTGCAAATCTAGTCTATGTGATTTATACATCAGGCTCTACTGGCACACCTAAAGGTGTCACTATTGAACATCAGTCTTTGGTAAACTTTGTCCAAGCAGCGATCGCACAATACCAACTACAAGCACAAGATCGGATCTTGCAATTTGCCTCCATCAGCTTTGATGCCGCTTGTGAAGAAATTTTTCCTTGTTTACTACACGGTGCGACTTTGGTATTGCGAACTGATGAAATGTTGGTTTCGATCGAAACTTTCTTAGAAAAATGCCAACAGCATTGTATATCGGTTTTAGATATACCTACTGCTTTTTGGCATCAGATAACTTCAGAACTTGCAACATCAGCATTAAAGCTACCAGAATCACTGCGCCTAGTTATTATTGGTGGCGAAAAAGCTTTACCAGATAAAGTTAACATTTGGCAACAGCAAGTAGAATCAGGCATACGTTTGATTAATAGCTATGGGCCGACAGAAACCACAGTAGTTGCTACAGTTTGCGACCTGACAACTGTAGAAGGGGAAGTGCCGATTGGCACACCGATCGCTAATATGCAAACTTATGTCTTAAATACTGATTTACAACCGGTTCCCATCGGTGTTTGGGGCGAATTGCACATTGGAGGAATTGGCGTAGCCAGAGGTTATCTGCACCAACCAGGACTAACAGATCAGAAGTTTATACCAAATCCTTTTAGCGATCGCCCAGGTTCTCGTCTTTACAAAACAGGCGATCGGGTACGCTACCGCAGCGATGGTCAAATTGAATTTAGCGATCGTATTGACAACCAAGTAAAAATTAGGGGCTTCCGTATTGAGCTAGGGGAAATAGAAGCACTCATCAACGAACATCCATCTGTTACGGAAGCAACAGTGATTTCTAGGAAAGATGTGTCAGACTACGAGCAGTTAGTGGCTTATGTAGTTGCTAATACATCTGATGTTGTAAAAGAGCAGACATCAGCAGTTGATTTGAACACTCAACAAGCCTCGCAGTGGCAGGCAGTTTTTGATAGCCTTTACAACGAGTTAGACTCAGAACAACAGTCAGGTTTTTATATCAAGGGCTGGGAAAGTAGCTATACAGGCTTGCATCTCCCCGATCGAGAAGTACGTGAATGGATGGATCAAACAGTTGAGCGGATTTCAGCTTTGCAACCAACCCACATCTTAGAAATTGGTTGTGGTGGTAGCGGTCTAATGCTTTTACGTTTTGCTCCTTATTGCACACAATACTGTGCAACTGATATTTCGCAAAATGCTCTAAACATTCTCCAGCAACAATTAAGCAACTTAGGGCAAAATTTGTCAGAAGTGAGCTTTATCCAGAAAGGAGCAGATGACTTCACTGGTATAAATACAGATACTTTCGATGCTGTCTTTATAGTCTCAGTAGCCCAATATTTTCCAAGTGTTGACTACTTATTAAAGGTGTTGGAAGGTGCTGTAAATGTAGTAGAGCCTGGAGGCTTTATATTTATAGGAGATGTTCGCAATTTTAGCTTACTAGAAGCTTTTCACACCTCTGTTCAACTACATAAAGCACCAGCCTCTCTCTCTGTAGAAAATTTACAGCAACTTGTGCAAAAGCAAATATTTGCAGAGAAACAGTTAGTTATCGATCCGGCCTTTTTTATCGCCTTAAAGCAGCATCTGCCCAAGATTAGTCATGTAGAAATTCATCTGGAACGCGGGCACTTTCATAATGAGTTGACTAAATTCCGCTACGATGTGATTATCCATGTAGGACATGACAATCCTTCAGTAGATATTTCATGGTTAGATTGGCAGCAAGCAAAGCTGACACTTGCATCTGTCCGCCAATTACTTATAGACACTAAGCCGGATATTTTAGGAATTGTTAATGTGCCTAATGCTCGTGTCTTGCCAGATATAAAAGCTCTAGAATTACTCAAAAAGTCCAAAGACTTAACAAATGTTGGTGAGGTACGCCAAGCTCTTCAGGCAATAGCAACAACTGGCGTAGACCCCGAAGAATTATGGGCTGTTAGTGAAGAATTACCTTATATCGTCGATATTAGCTGGTCAGACGATAGTGTCGATGGTCAATACCAGGTAGTATTCAAAAAGCGCACTGTAGCATCACAAATAAAGCCTATAATGATGGCTCCTCCTGGCAGTGGAAAAACAGCTAGCTCTCAAACTTGGAGTGATTTTACTAATACTCCACTACAGCAGATGTCTAATACTCAGGTTGTGTCTCAATTACGGCAGCATTTAGAGGCAAAGCTGCCGAACTACATGATGCCGTCAGCGTTCGTGATGCTAGATGCACTACCACTTACACCTAATGGTAAGGTCGATCGCCAAGCATTGCCTGCACCTGGTACCACAAGACCTAAATTAGAAGCAGCTTATCAGCCACCCGAAACCGAAATAGAAAAAACTATTGCTAGTATATGGCAAGAAATACTGAATGTTGAGAACGTGGGAATTCATGACAATTTCTTTGAACTTGGTGGTCATTCATTGCTATTAATTCAGGTTCATAGCAAGTTGCAAAAAGTATTTCAGGGAGATTTCACCTTGGTTGATATGTTTGAATATCCGACTATAAGTCACTTGGCTAAATATTTTAGTCAGGAATCTAGCGAAGAAACACCTGTTTTACTAGCTGCTCATTACCCAAAGAGCAGAACGGCTTCAATACAGCGGCGAAAACAAGTTAGAAAAGAGTATCGAGAAGCAACAAAGCAAAAAGATGTTTAGTCTCAACAAGGCATTGAAGAAATAAGGGCGATCGCTAGAAGATGGATACCTTATAAAATCGAACATTTTAGAAAGTGCTCATAACACTTAAAAAAAAGAAGGCAAAACCTTCTTATTTCAAAAATGAAGTATAAAAATTTATTGCAACAAATACAATATGACATCGAGCAGCCAAGAAATGCTAAACAAGAATTACCTTTTTGAATCTGAACAGGTATTACATGATGGGATAGAGGAGCAAGTAATGCAAATGTTTGCTTCATTCAATCAGGTAAACTCTATTGAAAAACAAATAGATGAAATAACTGATAATATTTCTCAAGATTTTTTAAGCAATATTGACTCTAATACCAATATTGATTTAGACTCACTACTAGAAAAGTTTTCTGATAGTAAAATTCCACTTCAGCCCACTAACTTTGAGGGCTATCTCAAGTACATAGGCAATAATCTTGTTGCTCATTCAATACATACATCTTCGCCACGATTTATTGGTCACATGACCTCGGCACTTCCTAGTTTTGTACGCCCTTTGGCTAAACTCATGACGGCAATGAATCAAAACGCCGTCAAAATAGAGACAGCTAAAGCCCTCACCTTTTGTGAACGTGAGGCTTTGGCTATGTTGCATCGACAGATTTATAATTTTTCTGATGGTTTTTACACTCAACATATTCAAAACAACCTCAGTACACTAGGAATCTTAGTTTCTGGTGGAACAGTGGCGAATATCTCAGCACTTTGGTGCGCGCGAAATGCTTCACTAGGGCCAAAAGATGGATTTCTCGGCGTAGAAAAAGAAGGTTTAGCAGCTGCTCTAGATTTCTATGGCTACAAAGGAGCAGTAATTATTGGCTCTGACTTGATGCACTACTCTTTTGATAAAGCTGCGGATTTGATGGGCATTGGTACTCATAGTTTGATGAGAATCCCTGCTGACTGTAATAATCGAGTTAACTTACAAGCACTGCGCCAAACTGTTATAGACTGTCGTAACCAAAACTTACTAATTATCGCAATTGTAGGGGTTGCTGGCACAACAGATTCAGGTGGAGTTGATTCCCTTAAAGATATTGCGGAGATTGCACAAGAAGCCAATGCTCATTTTCACGTAGATGCTGCTTGGGGTGGCCCGCTGATTTTTTCTGAACAATATCGGTATAAGCTTGCTGGTATAGAAAAAGCTGATTCAGTCACTATTGATGGACATAAACAACTATATTTGCCAATGGGTATTGGTATGGTCTTTTTCCGCAACCCCTATCTAGCTTCTTCAATCGAAAAACAGGCTAGCTATACCATGCGTAAGGGATCGTTTGATTTAGGTAAACGTGCTTTAGAAGGTTCTCGGCCGGGCATGGCTTTATTTTTACACGCTGGTCTAAAACTGATTGGGCTTAAGGGATATGAGTTTTTAATTGATGAAGGAATCCGCAAAACTCAATACATGGCTGCTCGGATTTCGGCGATGCCTGAATTTGAATTGTTGGCAGAACCTGATACTAATCTATTAATCTATCGCTATATTCCAGAGCAATTTAGAGGGCTGATTGCCAAAACACAGTTAACAGAAACAGATAATAAGATTATCAATAATTTTAATGAATATTTACAAAAGATGCAGCGTCATATCGGTCGTACTTTTATCTCACGAACAACAAAAATAATTATTAGCTTGGACAAAGAAATTCCTGTAATTGCCATGCGTGCAGTAATTGCTAATCCATTAACTACTGAAGAAGATATTGAGGCTGTTTTAAATGACCAAATTCAGATTGCTGCTGAAATTTCACTGTCATATTGAACAACTTGCTATTAAAAAATAAATATTTATTATCAGGTTTTGACTTATGGATATAGCCAATAATTTTATTCATAGCTTAAATGAGAATCTTCAAGACGAAATTGCTATTATTGGTATGGCGGGTCGTTTTCCGGGATCAAATGAAATTGATAACTTTTGGAACAACCTGCGGGATGGCGTAGAGTCAATTTCTTTTTTCACGAATGAAGAACTAATATCTGCTGGGGTAGATCGATCATTGCTTAACGAACCCAATTACGTGAAGGCAAGCGGTATATTAGAAGATATAGAGTTATTTGATGCTTCATTTTTTGGTTTTTCCCCCAGAGAAGCTGAACTTACAGACCCACAACACCGTCTTTTTATGGAAAGTGTTTGGGAAGCTTTAGAAAATGCTGGCTATAATTCGGAAACTTATAGCGGTCAAATAGGTCTTTTCGCTGGTCTTGCTGCCAGTTCCTACCTGCTATCAAACTTATATTCCCATCGGGATTTGATGGAATCAGAAGGCAGTATTACTATTGGGAATGATAAGGATTTTCTCCCAACACAAATTTCTTACAAATTAAACTTAAGAGGGCCAAGTATCAATGTTCAGACAGCCTGTTCTACATCATTGGTTGCTGTTCACCTAGCCTGCCAAAGTTTACTAAATGGTGAAAGTGATATGGCTTTGGCCGGGGGTGTTAGCGTTGGAGTGCCGCAAAAAACTGGTTACCACTATCAACAAGGAGGAATTTATTCTCCTGATGGTCATTGTCGAGCTTTTGATGCTCAAGCGAAAGGAACTAATGGTGGCAGTGGTTTAGGTGTAGTAGTCTTGAAAAGATTAGAGGATGCTATTGCTGATGGTGATTTTATTTATGCAGTAATCAAAGGTTCAGCTGTTAATAACGATGGCTCTTTAAAGGTTGGATATACAGCCCCTAGTGTTGATGGTCAAAGGAAAGTTATTTTAGAAGCTTTAGCTTTAGCCGGAGTCGAACCTGAGACTGTTTCTTATGTAGAAACGCACGGTACAGGAACTATCTTAGGAGACCCGATTGAAATTAAAGCTCTTACACAAGCTTTTCGTGCTAGCACAAATAAAAAAGGTTTTTGTGCTATTGGTTCAGTCAAGACCAATGTTGGACATTTGGATACAGCAGCTGGTGTAACAGGCTTAATTAAAACAGTTCTGGCATTAAAACATAAACAAATACCTCCAAGTTTGCACTTTCAAGAGCCAAATCCACAGATAGACTTTGCTAATAGCCCCTTTTACGTCAATACCAAATTATCCGAGTGGAAAACCAACGGAACACCCCGCAGAGCAGGTGTGAGTTCTTTTGGTATTGGCGGGACTAATGCCCATGTTATTTTGGAAGAAGCTCCAGTAGAGACGCGCCAAGTTGCGTCTCTACACTCCCGTCCGTGGCAATTGTTGTTGCTCTCAGCCAAAACCGGCACAGCTTTAGACACTGCAACAGCACAATTGCGTGATTATTTAGAGCAAAACCTCGATATTCCCCTACCAGATGTCGCTCACACCCTACAAGTAGGTCGTCGAGCTTTTGACTATCGCCGTATCGTGATTTGCCAAGACCCAAATGATGCAGTGAAATCGCTTAACAGCCAATACCCACAACGTATTTTTAGTTACCACTACAAGCCAGGTTGCTGTCCAGTCATCTTGATGTTTTCAGGACAAGGGTCACAGTATGCAAACATGGGTCGGGAACTGTATGAAGTCGAACCGACGTTTAAAAAACATGTAGATACTTGCGCTGTGATTTTGCAAGAGCATCTAGGTATTGATATCCGTTCCTTACTTTATCCCAGAGAAGAAGACACTCAAGCAGCTAGTTTGCAACTACAACAAACAGCCCTGACCCAAAGCGCGTTATTCGTTACAGAGTACGCCCTGACTCAGTTATTAATGTCTTGGGGTGTGCGACCAGAAGCAATGATTGGTCATAGTATTGGGGAATATGTCGCCGCAACCATTGCAGATGTATTTTCTCTCGAAGATGCCTTAAAAATTGTGGCAAAAAGAGGACAGTTGATGCAACAGTTGCCATCTGGGAGTATGCTGGCAATTAGGCTACCAGAAAAAGATGTGCAGTTGCTGCTGTCTGCACAAACGTTGTATCAAACATCTCTACAAATCGCAGCGATTAACAGCCCATCTTCTTGTGTAGTTTCCGGAACAAACCAAGCAGTTGCAGCCCTAGAAAAACAATTATCCTCTCAAGAAGTTGAATGTCGGCTGTTGCATACATCTCATGGATTTCATTCGGCGATGATGGAGCCAATATTGCCAGCATTTATTCAGGTGATAAAAACAGTCAAACTGAATCCACCACGCATCCGGTTTATTTCTAATGTAACTGGCAGTTGGATTAGTCAAGAGCAAGCGACAAATCCGAATTATTGGTGTCAACATTTACGAGAAACTGTCAGATTTTCAGATGGGATATCCCAACTCATACAGCAATTTGAAGGTGTTTTTCTGGAGGTGGGACCAGGGCGAACTTTAAGTACATTAACGACACAGCATTTGGACGGAAATGCCAAGCAACAGGTATTGACTTCCTTACGCCATGTTAAAGAACAGCAATCGGATGTTGCTTGGTTGTTGCAAACATTAGGTCGCTTGTGGCTTTCTGGTGTCGAAATAGATTGGTCGGGATTTTATACCCATGAGCAGCGTCATCGTTTACCTTTGCCTACTTATCCTTTTGAACGACAAAGGTACTGGATTGAACCTAACAAGCAAGGACAAGATGAGCGTCACACTCCAGTATCACTGGGTAAAAAACCTGATATAGCCGACTGGTTCTATATCCCTTTTTGGAAGCCTTCTTTGCCACCATTACAACTTGAACATCAAGAATTAGCATCTGAGAAGGCTTGCACTTTGGTGTTTATCGATGAGTGTGGCTTGGGTAGTAAATTGGTTAAACAATTAGAAACACAAAACCAGGATGTAATTACTGTAAAAGTTGCTGAGAGTTTTAGCATACTAAGTGAATATCAATATACTATTAATCCGAAAAATAATTATGACTACGATATTTTACTCCAGGAGCTTTATAAGCAAAATAAGTTGCCAAAAACGATTGCTCATTTATGGAATATTACACCTAGTATTGACGAAGAATTAGAAATTGAAAAAGTTGAAAAAGCTCAAGTAATAGGATTTTACAGCCTGCTATATCTTGCTCAAGCTTTAGGAAAACTAGAAACTAGTAATGATTTTCAAATTACAGTTATTTCTAACGACCTACAGTCAGTAAATGGCAATGAAGTGCTTTGTCCGGAGAAAGCTACTTTACTTGGGCCAATTAAAGTCATATCTCAAGAATATTCAAATATAAACTGTCGTAGTATTGATGTTATACTTGCAAACCAACGAAATTGGCAAGAAGAAAAACTTGTAGAGCAATTGCTGGCGGAACTGATAGTTCCTGATTCGGAAAAACTCATTGCTTATCGAGGTTTAAACCGTTGGGTACAATCTTTTGAACCTGTGCGCTTCGATAAAGCTAAAATCGAAAAGCCTCGACTAAGAGAAAAAGGAGTCTATTTAATTACAGGTGGACTCGGAGGTATTGGACTTGTTTTAGCAAAATACTTGGCTCGAACTGTACAAGCAAAACTAGTATTGATAGGACGTTCTGGTTTACCCAAAAAAGACGAATGGTCTCAATGGCTTGCTACTCACGATGAAACTGATAGGACTAGCTACAAAATTCGCAAAGTTCAAGAAATTGAAGACTTAGGTGCAGAAGTTTTAGCGGTGAGTGCTGATGTGAGCAACATCGAAAAAATGCAAAGTGTCATTACTCGAACTGAACACCAATTTGGTCAGTTAAACGGTATCATCCATGCTGCTGGAATTCCTGGAGGCGGTGTCATTCAGCGAAAAACTCAAGCAGAAGCAGAAAGTATTCTGGCTCCGAAAGTCAAAGGTACAGTAGTTATTGATTCACTTGTCAAAGATATTCAGTTAGATTTCTTTATTCTAGTATCATCAAGCACCTCAATTTTAGGGGATTTTGGACAAGTAGACTATTGTGGAGCAAATGCTTTTCTTGATGCCTTTGCTCACCGTAATGCCTCAAAACATGGCAAATTTACTACAAGTATCAACTGGGATGCTTGGCAAGAAGTTGGAATGGCTATAAACACAGGAATTCCTCAACACCTCCAAGAATCACGAATAGAAGAGCTTAAACAAGGCATATTACCTAATGAGGGTGTAGAGGTTTTTCTACGTACTTTGGGAAATACAATATCTCAAGTTGTAATATCTACCTCTGACTTCTTGGATAAACTCAGACATTATAATTCTTCCAAACAAATACAATCCCTAGAATTTTTAGAAACTGCCAATCTATCTAGCTCAAAATATCCCCGGCCGGAATTAAGTAATGATTATGTTGCTCCTCGAAATAAAATTGAGGAACAGCTATTTGAAATTTGGCAACAAATCCTTGGCATTGAAAGGATAGGAATCCATGATAATTTTTTTGAACTTGGTGGTGATTCGCTGATAGGTATTCAACTTATTGCAACGTTAAATAAGATATTTAAGGTAAATATTTCTGTTGCAAAACTTTATGAATATCCGAACATCAGTTCGATGGCAAAGATTTTTACACCTGAAGAATCTCAGGAAAATATTTTTGAACAAAGACTAATGCGAGGACAGAAGAGAAGACAGATGAAAATCAAAAGTAACTAAAATATGTTAACTTCAGTTAGTTTATCTAGATCGAGAAATTATGAATACCAATATACAACAAGAACAAACAGCAAATATAGATATAGCAATAGTAGGAATGTCTGGCCGTTTACCTGGAGCAAAAAATATTGATGATTTTTGGCATAATCTTCAAAATGGTGTTGAGTCTATTTCATTTTTTTCCAATCATGACTTAGTAGATTTAAATATTGAAGAGGAAGTTTTAAACGAATTCAATTATGTGAAAGCAGCACCTGTATTAGAAGACATTGAGTATTTTGATGCTAAGTTCTTTGGTTGCAGCCCTAGAGAAGCTGAATTAATGGACCCCCAACATCGCCTATTCATAGAATGTGCCTGGGAAGCTCTTGAAAATGCTGGATACGATCCAGAAACCTATGAAGGTTTGATTGGGGTTTACGCTGGCGTAAGTACAAATAGTTACTTTTTTCACAATATATATGAAAACGTTAATTTAATAAATATTTCCAATAACTATACTCTGAACAAAGATTTTTTGACCACCAATATATCGTATAAATTAAATTTAAAAGGACCAAGTGTAGGTATCCAAACTTACTGTTCTACTTCATTAGTCGCTGTACATTTAGCCTGCAAAAGTTTACTTGATGAAGAGTGTGATATTGCTTTAGCAGGTGGGGTTACGATTATAGTTCCACAAAAGTCAGGTTACTTATATGAAGAGGACGGAATTTTGTCTCCTGATGGTCATTGTCGAGCCTTTGATGCTAAAGCACAGGGTACTATTTTCGGCAGTGGACTGGGAATAGTCGTTTTAAAAAGATTAAAAGATGCAATAGCAGACAGAGATTACATTCATGCAGTTATTAAAGGTTCAGCAATCAACAATGATGGCTCTTTAAAAGTTAGCTATACAGCACCTAGTGTAAATGGCCAGGCTGAAGTTATTGTAGAGGCTCTGGCAAATGCTGGAATAGATGCTGATGATATTTCCTATATTGAAACTCATGGAACTGGAACAGCTGCTGGAGACCCAGTAGAAATTGCTGCGCTCACTAAGGCTTTTCGTGCTTTTACGCGAAGAAATGGCTTCTGCGCTGTAGGTTCAGTAAAACCAAATATTGGACATCTAGACACAGCATCTGGTGTTGCAAGTCTGATCAAAACTGTCCTAGCATTAAAATATAAACAAATACCTCCTAGTATAAATTTTGAAGCTCCCAATCCTGAGATTGATTTTGCTAACAGCCCCTTCTACGTTAATACTAAACTTACCGAGTGGAAAGCTAACAATACTCCCCGGAGAGCAGGAGTTAGTTCCTTAGGTTTTGGTGGAACTAATGCCCATCTGATTCTGGAAGAAGCCCCTGACATTAAATATTTTGATGACTCTAGACCTTGGGAATTGATATTATTATCAGCCAAAACTAGCACAGCCTTAGATACTGCGACTGAAAATTTGGTTACGTATTTAAAACAATATCCAGATATAAATTTAGCTAATGTTGCTCACACTTTAAAAGTGGGTCGTAAAGCTTTTAACCATCGCCGAATTTTGGTGTGTGAGAGTGTTCAAGATGCTGTAAGTGTCTTGGCGACACAGGCGCAGGAACGGATTTTTACTGTATGTCAAGAGCATAGAGAACAGCCAGTCATCTTGATGTTTTCAGGACAAGGGTCACAGTATGCAAACATGGGTCGGGAACTGTATGAAGTCGAACCGACGTTTAAAAAACATGTAGATACTTGCGCTGTGATTTTGCAAGAGCATCTAGGTATTGATATCCGTTCCTTACTTTATCCCAGAGAAGAAGACACTCAAGCAGCTAGTTTGCAACTACAACAAACAGCCCTGACCCAAAGCGCGTTATTCGTTACAGAGTACGCCCTGACTCAGTTATTAATGTCTTGGGGTGTGCGACCAGAAGCAATGATTGGTCATAGTATTGGGGAATATGTCGCCGCAACCATTGCAGATGTATTTTCTCTCGAAGATGCCTTAAAAATTGTGGCAAAAAGAGGACAGTTGATGCAACAGTTGCCCTCTGGGAGTATGCTGGCAATTAGGCTGCCAGAAAAAGATGTGCAGTTGCTGCTGTCTGCACAAACGTTGTATCAAACATCTCTACAAATCGCAGCGATTAACAGCCCATCTTCTTGTGTAGTTTCCGGAACAAACCAAGCAGTTGCAGCCCTAGAAAAACAATTATCCTCTCAAGAAGTTGAATGTCGGCTGTTGCATACATCTCATGGATTTCATTCGGCGATGATGGAGCCAATATTGCCAGCATTTATTCAGGTGATAAAAACAGTCAAACTGAATCCACCACGCATCCGGTTTATTTCTAATGTAACTGGCAGTTGGATTAGTCAAGAGCAAGCGACAAATCCGAATTATTGGTGTCAACATTTACGAGAAACTGTCAGATTTTCAGATGGGATATCCCAACTCATACAGCAATTTGAAGGTGTTTTTCTGGAGGTGGGACCAGGGCGAACTTTAAGTACATTAACGACACAGCATTTGGACGGAAATGCCAAGCAACAGGTATTGACTTCCTTACGCCATGTTAAAGAACAGCAATCGGATGTTGCTTGGTTGTTGCAAACATTAGGTCGCTTGTGGCTTTCTGGTGTCGAAATAGATTGGTCGGGATTTTATACCCATGAGCAGCGTCATCGTTTGCCTTTGCCTACTTATCCTTTTGAACGACAAAGGTACTGGATTGATGCGAAATCCCCATCCACTTTAGTAAATACAAAATCAATAACATTAGATCATAAACAAGATATTGCTGACTGGTTTTATATTCCTTCATGGAAGCGCTCTTTACTGCATAATTCATCCTCTTATCCAATAAAATCTGCACAACAAAAATGGCTATTTTTTGTGGATGATTTGGGAATGGCGGAAAAAGTAATTGATGTATTAAAAAATCAAACTAAAAATATTATTTTTGTTAAAAAAGGAGAATATTTTAGTAAGTTAAATGAGGATATTTATACAATTAATCCATATATAAGTGAAGACTACAATACTTTAATAAAAGAATTAGTATTATCAGGTCAAACTCCAGAAAAGGTTGCTTATTTTTGGAGCGTAAGCTATGTTGAAACCCGTCAAAAATGGAATTATTTAGAATTAAACAGTTTACTATTTTTAATGCAGAGCTTTAGTAAACTGAAAATTAGCGATCGCTTGCAAATTTTGGTCGTATCGAACAACATCCAAGAGGTGAATGGGAATGAAAAATTAGACCCAGAGAAAGCAGCCATCTTAGGTTTATGCAAAGTCATCCCTCAAGAGTATCCTAATATTACTTGTCGATGTATTGATATTGCTTTAACTAATCGCAAAGACGCAGAAAAAGGACAAGAAGATTGTGAGAGTAATATTATTGACCAACTTTTGGATGAGTTGACCTCTGTATCGTCAGACATAGTAGTTGCTTATCGCGATCGCTACCGTTGGGTACAAACGTTTGAGCCAGTTCGCTTAGAGTCAGTAGTTAACGAAAAAACACCATTGAGAAAACAAGGTGTTTACCTGTTTACTGGCGGTTTAGAAAGTATTGAAGTTGTGCTTGCAGAATATTTAGCAAAAACTTTTCAAGCAAAACTCATATTTATCGAGGGTTCTAGCTTCCCAGAAAAAGACGATTTCTCGCAATGGCTGGAATCTCACACTCAAGAAGATGAAGTGAGTTGCAAAATTCAACAATTGCTTGTATTAGAGAAATTAGGTGCAAAAGTTTTGGTAATGCGTGCAGATACAACTAATTATGAGCAAATGTCTCATAGTCTTACATCTGAAAATATTAGACAAATCAATGGGGTCATTTATTCAACTAGAATAAAACGCGAAAATATATTTGGTTCAATTACAGAAATTAGTAAAATAGAATTACAAAAACTTTTAGACTCCCAACTTTGTAAGATTACAGTATTAGAACAAGTCTTACAAAATATAAAATTAGATTTTTGTATTATTTTTTCTTCTTTATCTTCCATTTTAGGAGGATTTGGATTAGGCTTATATTCAGCAGCTAATCAATCCATTGACACCTTTACTAATCGACACAACAGGAATAATTCTTTTCCGTGGTATATTATAAATTGGGATAAATTACAACTGAATACTAACCAAGAAGAAACAACACTTGCTCAAGTATATGGGTCAAAATTAGATATTACCCAAACAGAAACTGTAGAACTATTTAAACGAGTATTTTCTTTAAGAGAAGGAACTCACATTATTCTTTCTAAAGTAGATATTAATATAAGAAAGAATCATATATTTAGCCTCAACTCTCTGGCACGTTCAACATCAACTAATCAATTAAATTTATCTTCACACTACTCTAGACCTAGCCTTAGTAATTCCTATGTTGCTCCGACAAATGAGTTGGAAAAACAAATTACAGAAATATGGCAAGAGGTACTTGGGATTGCAGAAATCGGTATTTACGACAACTTCTATGAGTTAGGAGGTGACTCACTAATTGCAACTCAATTAGTTTCTCGATTGCGAACCAAATTCCCTGTAGACTTACCACTACGTGATATTTTATTTGAAGCAATGATACCAGCCAAACAAGCAGAAATAGTTGAACAACTTCTATTGGCAAAGATTGAAGAATTATCCGAAGAAGAAGTAGCAGTTCTTTTGTTATAAGTTTCCCAAAATACTTGATTTTAAATTTTTATCTAGAAATAGGAAAAACAGTTTATGTCTTTAGCCAATAATGATGGAAATCACAATCCTATTGCTTCGGTCTATAACGCTATAGGTGTCACTTCCGAGGCGGAAAGTATAGCACTAGTTTTAGAACAATTAATGCTAAAACACCTCTCTAAAGGAACACATATTCTTGACATTGGTTGCGCTAACGGACAGTTAGTCCAACAGTTTCATATCAGAGGTTATCAAACAACTGGACTTGATTGTTCTGAAAAACTATTGCACCACGCCCAAATAAATGCACCTGAAAGTAAATTTATTCTTAGTGATATACGTAATTTTGAGTCGCTACCCACCTATGATGCAGTTTTTTCAAGAAACACTCTCGGCTTCATTCTAAACCTTGAAGAATTGACAACTGTCTTCCGAAACGTATATGGAGCGATGCATAATAATGGTATTTTTGTGTTCGCCATAGTAACTGGGGACAGTGTATTGCGTGATAGTTTTCTACAAGATTACAATATATGTGATGTCAATGATAAATATGTTTATCTTGAAAAAGGCAAATACAACCCAGAAGAAAGGATACGGGAACTCAAGTCCACCACGTTTGAATTGATAAATGGAATTTGGGAGCGTTCGGACAGTACTCTACTGGAAAAAAATTACTTCTCATCAGAAATTCAGTCGGCTTTAGAAAATGTGGGGTTTATAGAAATTAATCAGTATGATAGCAAAGATTTTGGAGACCCTACTCCAGCAGGTGAAGATTGCTTCGTTTGTCGAAAACCATCCCTGACGCCATAGTATAATTGCAGAGATTAGTGGCTAAGTCAAAATTAATTTTTTTGATGATAGGACTTGTCACTTAATAAGCTTTTGATAACAGTATAGTTATCTGAATCAAGAGTTTGGGAATGAAAATTTTTATTAAGCGGCAAGTCAAAATTTAGCTAAAAAACTAAAAGTAATAAATATTAATAATTTCTTGGCAATGGATAAACAAGACTTTAATTTATCACCAGCAAAAAAAGCCCTTTTAGAAAAATGGAAGAGAGGAAATATTCAAGCTGATATTATCCCCAAACGTCAAGTATTTAAAAATATTCCCTTATCTTTTTCCCAACAAAGACTGTGGTTTATCGACCAGCTTTATCACGGGAGTTCTTTCTACAATATTCCCATCGCTTTTCATATCAAAGGACAGCTGAATATTAAAGTACTTCAGCAAAGTCTGAATGAAATTCTCAAGCGTCATGAAGTTTGGCGAACAACTTTTACCGTTGTAAATGGAGAGCCAGTACAGGAGATTGCACCCCAATTAACTTGGGATTTATCTATTATTAATCTTGAGCATTTGTCTGGTAAAGATTGGGAATCTGAGGTTAAACAACTTGTAGCAGAGTCAGCGAAAAAACCTTTTAATTTAGCTAAAGGACTTTTAGTCAGAGCAACTTTACTTCGCTTGAGTGAAGAAGAACACATTTTGCTTGTGACCATGCACCACATTATTACAGATGGATGGTCTTGTAGTGTGTTCCTGCGCGAGCTGTCAATGCTATACGCTGCTTTCTTGACAAATCAACCTTCTCCCTTACCCGAACTCCCCATTCAGTATGCAGATTTTGCAATTTGGCAACGCGATCGCATCCAAGGTGAATTTCTCGCAACCCAACTAAATTATTGGAAGCAACAACTCAAAGGTGAGTTACCTGTACTACAATTACCTACATCCCGTCCGCGACCGAAAGTTACTACTTTCAGTGGTGCCAAGCAGTACTTTACATTCTCAAAAGCCCTGACCGATGTACTCAGACAATTAAGCCAGCGAGAAGACGCAACTTTATTTATGAGTTTGCTGGCAGCATTTAACATATTATTATATCGCTACACAGACCAAGAAGATATCTTAATTGGTTCTCCAATTGCCAACCGCAACCGCGCAGAATTAGAAGGGATGCTGGGTTTATTTGTTAATACTTTGGTGTTACGTAATAACCTCAGTGGTAATCCCAGTTTCCGCAAATTTCTACATCGAGTCCGTGAGGTGACTCTCGATGCTTATGCACATCAAGATTTGCCTTTTGAGATGCTTGTGGAAAAATTGCAACCCGAACGCCACTTAAGCCGAAATCCACTTTATGAAATCATGTTTGTCCTGCAAAATACTCCAACGTCTGTGCAGGAAGTGTCTGGATTAACCTTACGTACTTTGGAATTTGATAGTGGAACAGCTCAACTAGATATTTTCTTGTCGATATCTGAATCTCAAGAAGGGTTAACAGGGTCTTTGGAGTACAATACAGATATTTTTGATTCAACAATGATTACTCAATTTATCAACAACTTCCAAACATTATTAGGGAATATTGTTGATAATCCAGAGCAGCGCATCAGTGAGTTGTCACTACTAACTGCTTCTGAGCAAGAACAACTATTATTTAAATTTAATCAAAATATTGCTGATTATCCTCAAGATGCATCTTTGAATCAATTATTTGAGCAACAAGTAGAATTAACACCTGATTCTTTAGCGTTAATTAGCCAGTCTGAGAAACTGACTTATCGTCAACTTAACCACAGAGTTAATCAACTTGCACATTATTTACAGAAACAGGGTGTAACAAAAGAAACGCTGGTAGCTCTATGTGTGGAACGCTCCATAGAGATAGTGACAGGAATTTTAGCTATTCTTAAAACTGGTGGTGCATACATTCCCCTCGATCCAAGTTATCCAGTGGAACGCCTGAATTTCATGCTTTCTGATTCCCAAGCATCGCTGTTAATTACCAAGCAAGAAATATTAGAAAAACTATCATTATCTTCGGCTAAAACCGTTTGTTTAGATATCCAAAAAGATGAAATTAGTCGAGAAAGTTCAGAAAATCCCATTAGCATCTCTGCATCTGATAAGCTTGCCTATATTATCTATACTTCTGGCTCAACAGGAACACCTAAAGGCGTTCTTGGCACTCATCGCGGTACAGTTAATGGCTTACATTGGCTATGGAAAACCTATCCTTTTACCCAAGGAGAAGTTTGTTGTCAAAAAACAGCTATTAGTTTTGTAGATTCTGTATGGGAAATTTTTGCTCCTTTACTTCAAGGAATTCCTACAGTAATTATCAGTAATGCAACTATACTAGACCCGCAACTATTTATAGAAACTCTGGCCGTTCATCAAGTAAGCCGTATTATACTTGTACCCTCACTACTGCGCTTACTGATTAACAATTACAGTCATCTGCTCAAGAAATTATCGCAGCTCAAACTTTGGATAACTAGCGGGGAAACACTATCTATTAACTTAGCTAAAAGTTTCCGAGAATTAATCCCATTTGCAAAACTAATTAACCTTTATGGCTCCTCGGAAGTTTCCGCCAACGCTACTTACTATGATACTAGTTTATTAGAAGACCAAGCAAGCAGTGTCCCTATCGGTCGTGCTATTGACAATACTCAAACTTATGTGTTGAATCGGGTTTTACAATTAACACCTATAGGAGTGATTGGAGAGCTTTATATTGGTGGTGATGGATTGGCGAATGGTTATTTACATCGTCCGGAATTAACTCAAGAAAAGTTTATTGATAACCCCTTTATTCCTGGAACCAACCTTTACAAAACAGGCGATTTTGTGCGTCATCTAAACGATGGGAGTTTAGAGTATTTTGGTCGTCAGGATGAACAAGTAAAAATTAGAGGTTTTCGAGTAGAATTGGATGAAATTACATCTGCGATCGCACAACATCCAGATGTACAAGAATCTGTTGTAATTACCAGCAATGATGCTCAAGAAAATCAGCGTTTGATTGCCTATGTCGTCACAAATAAACAGGATATAGCTACACAACTGTTGCCCTATTTGCAGCATCATTTGCCTAATTATATGCTACCGTCTGCTTTCGTTGTACTGGATAAGCTTCCACTTACACCTAATGGCAAAGTAGACAAGCATTCTCTGCCAATTGATGAAGTTATCCGACCAACTACTATCCAATCATTTGTTGCTCCTCGGAATTTTACAGAATTATCATTAGTAAAACTTTGGGAAAATCTCCTAAATACTAATCCTATTGGGGTAACAGATAACTTCTTCGAGTTGGGTGGTCACTCGTTTTTAGCTGTACGCTTAATGGCTCAAATTCATGACAGATTTGAGCATAATCTTCCCCTGTCTACTCTTTTTGAAAACCCAACAATTGAAAAACTAGCAAGCATTGTCAGTCAGCCAGCCCGTCAGAGTTCTAATTCTCCTTTAGTAGCAATTAACTCTTCTGGTTCTAAGATACCTTTTTTCTGTATGCATGGTGCTGGTGGAGGTATTAGTCACTATTTTAATTTATCCAGAAGACTTGGTGAAGATTATCAATTTTACGCTTTGGAAGATACCTTAGAACAAGACAAACCAGAAATTATTTCAGTAGAAGAGACAGCAACTCGCTACCTCCAAGAAATTCGCAAAATACAACCAAATGGCCCTTATCTTTTAGGTGGTCATTGTTATGGCGGTGTACTTGCTTTTGAAATAGCGCAACAATTACAAAATAAGGGTCAAACAGTAAGTTTATTAGTTGTCATCGATGCCATACTATCAGAAACACCCATTGAATCTACAGACGATGACGATGCAAAATTTTTACTCCGTATCGCTGAATCAATAAAAACCGATAATAATATAGACTTTTTAGTACCTTTTGAAGAACTTCGAGATTTGCCATTAAATCAGCAACTTAATTTTATTAATCAAAAAGCAAATTTCATTTTTAGCGAGCCGGAGATTAACGATTTCCTTCACCATTACAAACTGTTTAAATCTCATGTTCAAGCTATGCGAGGTTATATCCCGCAGATTTATCCTGGAAAACTGACTTTATTCCGAGCAAATCAGGAAATAATTCATGATTTTGAAAACCCCGAATGGAATACCGACGATCCATTTCTAGGTTGGAAGAAATTTTCAAAGCAACCTATACAAATGATTGAAATTCCTGGCGACCATTTCTCAATTTTTGTAGAACCTTATATTCAGGAATTAGCAAGATATCTGAGAGTTTGTATTGATAATGCTGTATAAAATAATGGGAGTAAAAAAGACTGATGAAACTACCTCCAGGGCCAAAAACTCCTGCTTGGTTGCTAGCTCTGCAATTCGAGGCTAACCCCTTTGGCTATATGGATGCTAATTCCCAACTTTATGGGGATATGGTGACTAGAATGCTTGGTTCTACGCCGATGATTTATGTTAGTAATCCTTTAGCTATCAAGCAACTTTTCACCAATACTAGAGAAATTACCGCATCTGGTACCTTGAACCAAGATTTTGCCCTGTTCACAGGAACTCAAGGAATACTGCAACTTGATGGTTTAATTCACAAAAATCGACGTAAGCTCCTCATGCAGGCTTTTCATGGAACGCGAATGCAAGCCTGTGGACGACGTATCTGCGAACTTACACAAAAAATTATGGCTCGACAAGCGATTGACAAACCTTTTATCGCTTACTCAAGCATAGAAGAAATTACGCTGTCGATAGGTATAGAGGTTGTACTGGGATTACCTGAAGGTAAACGCTATGACAAACTCAAGCATTTATTTGTTTCTATGTTCAAATCCGAGCGATCTAAACTTTTTAAATTTATTACCAAACTACCTTTAGGAAACCGGGATTTAGGTCGGTGGAGTCCAGAAGGATATATGCTTCATCTCCGACGGGGAATTTTTCAATTGCTATATACGGAAGTGCAGGAACGCCGCCAGCAAGCAGATTATTTACGCACTGATATGCTTACCGATCTGATATTTGCTGCTGATGAAACAGGTGAACCATTAAGTAATCAAGAAGTGCGCGACCTTCTATTATCGCCTATATTTGCAGCTCAAGACGCTTCCGGAACTGCGATCGCTTGGTCTTTGTACTGGATTCACCGTTTACCTGCTATACGATCGCGCCTGCTGGAAGAAATTGATAGTCTTGGTGAAAACCCAGACCCTATGAACATTGTCACATTACCCTACCTAAATGCTGTTTGCAACGAAGCTTTACGAATTTATCCAACTCAGTTGTTTGCATTTCCCAGGTTGGTAGAATCGACCGTTGAGATGATGGGTTACGAGTTGAATCCCGGTACAATACTTATTGCTAATATTTATTCTACACATCAGCGAGAAGATTTATATCCCAATCCCAAAGAATTTCAGCCAGAGCGCTTTTTAGAAAAACAATTTTCTCCCTACGAATTTCTCCCATTTGGTGGTGGTTCTCGTATTTGTATTGGCGGGACTTTTGCTTTATTTGAAATGAAACTTATATTAGCAACTATTCTGGCAAATTATGAATTAGAGCTAGTTAGTCAGCGCCCAGAACGTCCCAAATATGGAGGTCTGATTTGTTATCCAGCTAGCGGTGTGAAGATAGTCATACGTAGTCTGCGTCAAAATCAAAGACAATCGCAACCATCCGTAGTCGGTTTAGTTTAAGAACTATCAATTATTTAACATTTGTCAGAAAAATACCAATGAAACTACCTGATGGACCAAAAACTTCTCCCCGATTACTCAATCAATTTGAAACCGATCCTCTTGCCTTCATGGATGCTATGGGCGATCGCTATGGCGACATTTTCACTATTATGGCTGATTCAATACCTCTAGTAATAATCAGCAACCCAGAAGGGATGAAGCAGATTTTTACTAATGCAAAAGAGATTACAGCTTCTGGTAAGTTGAATCAAGGTGGAGAATCAATTGTCGGCAAGTATGGGTTGCTTGCACTAGATGGGTTGCGTCACAGAAATCGCCGTAAGTTGTTGATGTCACCTATGCGCGAAACCCAGACACAAGAATATGGACAGCATATTTGTAGAGTAACAGAAAAAGTAATGAATCAACTGACTTTAGGTAAATCTTTTTTTGCTTACCCCACTATGCAAAAGATTACCTTAGAAGTAGTTTTGCCATCATTATTTGGATTACATCAAGGAGAGCGTTACGAACAATTTCGACAACTGTTTTCTAATTTAATAAGTTACGCTCGGTCTCGCTGGTTAGATATATCTCTGTCCTACCCTTTTCTCAAAAGGGATTTGGGTCGCTGGAGTCCTTGGGGATACTGGCTTCACTTACAACGGCAATTTGACAAACTACTCTACATCGAAATTGAAGAGCGCCACCAACAAGTAAATCTTTTGCGTACCGATGTATTATCAGAACTGGTCTTGGCTTGCGATGAAATGGGTCAACCAATGACCTATGAATATATACGAGATTTGTTTCCATCATTGCTATTTGGTGGTCAAGATGCGTCAGCTACTGCTATAAGTTGGTCTTTGTACTGGATTCATAGTGTACCTGGTATTCGCGATCGCTTATTAGAAGAACTTGACACTCTTGGTGAATCCCTAGAACCTGCGAAGATTATCGCATTACCTTACTTAAATGCTGTTTGTAATGAATCCCTACGAATTTATCCAACTCAGGTTGTGACATTTCCACGACTTGTAGAATCACCAATTGAAGTCATGGACTACAAATTAGACCCAGGAACCGTAGTAAGAGGATGTATATACTTGACTCATCAACGAGAAGATTTATATCCACAACCAAAGCAATTCAGACCAGAGCGCTTTCTAGAAAAAGAATATTCTCCTTATGAGTTTCTACCATTTGGTGGTGGCGCTCGTCGCTGTCCAGGTGAGCTACTAGCACTTTTTGAAATGAGACTGGTATTAGCAACAATTCTCTCACGCTATCAATTAGCGTTAGCACATAAAAGAGTAGAGAAACCTAAAGCTAGGGGCGTTAACTATCCTCCTGCTAGTGGCTTGAAGATGGTAATGCTTGGGTCACGGTAATAAGTAAATCAATTAAAAATGACTTCAAAAAATCAATCTAAAATAAAAAATGAGATACTTCAAGGTAACATCTTAAAACTGATGTTAAAGTTATCAGCTCCTGGCATTATAGTAATGCTGCTGATTAATATGAATGCTTTTATTGATGCTCTATTTGCTGGGCAGTTTATCGGAGAAACAGCAATTGCTGGCATATCTTTAGCTCTACCACTTACTGCTATCATTGATGGTTTTGCTTACTTAGTTGGAACAGGTTCAGCTTCTGTACTGAGCCGAGCTATTGGTGCGGGAGATATAAAAACTCAGTCCAAAATATTTGGCAATTTAATTATAATGGGTATTTTTATATCCTTTTTTATTACTATAATTGGCTACAGTTTTAGTGAAGAATTAATTAAACTAATGGGAGGAAGTGGTCAAGTAGCTTTTGCCGGTTCTGAATATTTTAAAACTTATATACTAGGCTCAGTATTTTATATTTTAGCAGTAGCTTCCAACCAACTTATTAAGTCAGAAGGTAAAGTTAGATTAGCTATGATTTTTGCAGGTATTTATGTCATTATTAATATAATTTTAAATCCTATATTTGTTGTAGTTTTTCATTGGGGTATCCGAGGAATTTCTCTTGCTACCGTTATTGCTATGATAGTATTTTGCATAATAAACTTTATATATTTCTTATCTGGTAAAAGTTCTATTCCAGTTAATCCTAGAAAGCTTGCTCTAGCAATAAATTTACTTCCGGGAATTTTATCAGTGGGAATGTCAGCACTACTCGCTAATGTTATGGAATTAGTTCAAAATTTTGTTGTTTTTAAATCTATCTCTTATTATGGAACAAATAGTGATATTGCTTTCTATGGAGCAACTATAAGATTAACTTTATTAGCATTCATTCCTTTAAATGGATTTGTTCAAGCATTACAACCAATGATTGGCATAAATTATGGAGCTAGAAATTACGATAGAATAAAAAAAGCTTATTTTACTTTTAGTATTTGTGCGACTGCTTTGGCTGTATTATTTTGGTTACCAATGCAATTATCACCAGAAACATTTCTAAGTTGGCTATTGCCAAATTCGACTTTCACAAACAATGATTTACTCAATTTTCGCGTTTTGAGTTTATTAATACCAACAATAGCTTTTGTTCCCTTTGGTTCAGTTTTATTTCAGTCTATAGGAAAGGGTAAAACTGTTTCTATAATAATTATTTTAAACAATATAGTTTTATTTATTCCATTAGTGGTAATTCTATCAAAATTACTAGGTGTAAATGGTGTATATTATGGAATAGTTCTAACAGATTTTTTACTTATGATTGTTGCCCTTTTGTTAACATTTATTGAATTCAAAAAAATGACGATAAATCATCTAAAAGATAATCCTTATTAGACTATTTATAAAGATTCAATTGTATTGATTTTAAATTGTAGTTCTCACACATCCATATATATTCATTATAAAGGCCAAAAAAATGAATCCAAATAATACAGACCTTCAAATCAGCCCAATGGAATGGGTACATGCTTACTGGGTTTCACAGTGTGTCTATGTCGCCGCTAAATTTGGTATTGCTGATTTGCTTAAGGATGGTTCTCAACATTGCGATACTTTAGCTGCTGCAACAAATACACATAGTGATTCTCTATATCGAGTTTTACGGGCACTCGCCAGTATCGGAATTTTTGCTGAGACACAAACTCGATGCTTTGAGCTAACACCGTTGGCAGATTGCTTGCAAAGCAACGTTCCTGACTCAATTCGTGCTACAGCTATTTTGCGAGGTGAAGAACACTACTATAAATCCTGGGGAAATTTGATGTATAGCGTACAGACAGGGAAAAGTGCCTTTGAAGATTTGTACGGTATGGATTTGTTTAAGTACAACGAGCAAAATCTTAGCCGAGGAGAAATATTTGATCGGGCTATGTCTTCGTCAAAAGACGAATATGCCCCATTAATAGAAGCTTATGATTTTTCGTCAATTGACAAGCTAATTGATATTGGTGGTGGTAATGGTAGTTTACTCACTGCTATCCTCCAAGCTTATCCCACAATAAAAGGAGTGTTGTTTGACCATCCAGATGTGATTGACAGAGCTAATAATTTGCTCGAGACAACAGTTGTGAATGATCGCTGTCAATTAATAGGGGGAAATTTCTTTGATTCTGTCCCAGCAGGAGGAGATGCCTACTTGCTCAAGAATGTTCTTCATAATTGGGATGATAAGCGTGCAAAAGATATTCTTAGGCGCTGTCATAATGCCATGAAAGAACAAGGACGACTATTAGTAATAGACTTCATAATTCCTGCTGGCAATGAGTTTTCTACAGGTAAGTTTATGGACGTAAATATGTTGGTGATGTGCCCTGGTGGACGCGATCGTACTGAAGCTGAGTTTGAAGATTTATTTAAATCAGCAGGTTTCAAACTTACTAAAATTTATCCAACACAATCGGATGTTAGTATTATTGAAGGAGTTAAAATAGATATCAATTAATAATGAAGAATGCTGAGTTAAAAGTGCTGAGTTCTGTGTTGAAAGACAACCCATGTGTATGGTGAAGGATAATGGAAAGTTCGCACACATGGGGTAGGTAAACGACGGACGTGGCGGAAGTTGCATTTGGGAGTCGATCGAGGAAGCGGAGAGATTTTGGCTCTGACTTTTCCCGTTAAGTCTCTCTAGCAAGCTTCCACCCCTCACAGAGGTCGTGTAATTTTAACCAACCTCGCTACAGTACCTGGATATCAATAGGCCTTTTATGTCGATGTTCCAAGTAACCCCCTAAACGAGCGATGCCTACGGTGGTCACTGAAGCTCACTCGAAGTGCGGGCTTCTCTACGAGACGCTTCGCGAACGCCAACGCTTCAACAGCCCAACTAACTGTTAACACCTTGGGTTATCTGGGAGATTTAGCTTTCAAAACGCAAAATTGAAGGGGATTGAGAATTTCAATGGCTGGTGCTAAAGGCTGGGTACGATGTAGGTAAGTCAATTGCAAAAGTTCTACAGCAATCACGCTCAAGAAACCAATTAAAGCCTTCATACCATCAGCAGCAAGTCTGTATCGTTCTACTTGACAAAGCGGTAGCGCAACTAGTAGAACGTCCCATAGAAATAGTTGAGTATCAACGCCATACCTGTATATGTGATTGTGGCAATTTACAAACAGCCGCCTGGCCACAAGACATTATTCCAGGACAAGATTTAGGAACGTCGTTACAGGCATTTTTAGGGTGGGCAAATAATTATGCACATATGCCCTATGAAAAACATATGGATTCACCTTATGGAGCATTTCCTATTTCCCTAGAGGAATTAGAAAAAGCAGATGGCGATATTTTATTTGTGACAACTTATTCAAGGGGTGGCAATCAATAGACCTCTTGCAAAAGTGTTTTTTGCAAGAGGTGGGAAAAGGGAAAAGGTAAAAGGGGAAAGCGAAAATAACATACCTTTCCCCCTTTCCCTTTCCCCTTTTACCGACTTCTGCAAGAAGTCTAATTTCTTGAAGATAAACAACGAGAGCCACTTTGGAAAACCCTTAAAGCTGTTCAAGAGAATCATGTTTATTATGTTGATTTTATGTCATGGGCTGCGACAAATATGCTTGGAACTGATGCAGTAATTGATGATCTCTTTAAATATCTCGTCAACACCCCTGAATCCAAATGACCAAACACACGCTATTAGTCTGCAAGTCTTGCCACCGTTCATCTGAAGAACGACCAGAAAATCCGCCTTTTGATGGTGCTATTTTAATTGATCGACTAAACACTTTATGTGTCGAACAATTTCCGTCTGATGAAATTAAAATTCAGCCTGTTGGATGTTTATGGGCTTGTAGTAAAGGCTGTGTTGTATCTGTATCAAGCCATAACAAAGCCACATATCTTTTTCTTAATCTTACCCCAGAAGATAGCCCAGCAGCATTATTAGAATTTATGCAACTGTATATCAAGAGCCGTAAAGGAGTTTTAGCATGGGAACAGCTTCCTGAGCTTTTACAGTCTGCGATTTTCGCGCAAATTCCGCCTGTAAAATCATAGCTTTGATAATACAGCACTTCCTGCTGTTATGAAGTACAGTCTCTGTGCATCCACACTCCCTGGTTTTAGACCCTTTCAGCACTAAATACGTACCTCACAATAGCAGGAACTGCTGTATATGTTTTTGCGATCGGGATAAATATCACTTTGACACCCTACTTTTTATTTCATCCTTGACTGCACGTTCCATAAACCAGCATAAATCCCATTTTTCTCTAACAATTGTTCGTGTGTTCCCGATTCCACTAATTCTCCATATTCCATCACATAAATACAATCAGCGTTGCGGATAGTGGAAAGACGATGGGCTATGGCTATCGTCGTTCGATTTACAATAATCCGTTCCAAAGAACGCTGAATAGCAGCTTCAGTTTCATTATCTACTGCTGAGGTAGCTTCATCTAAAATCAAAATTGGTGGATTCTTTAGAACAGCCCTAGCGATCGCAATTCTTTGGCGTTGTCCACCAGATAATTTTTGACCCCGTTCTCCAACTATTGTCTCATAACCTTGGGGTAGGCGGATAATAAAATCATCAGCTTCGGTAATTTTCGCAGCTGCAATTATTTGTTCGTCGGTAGCATCGAAAGTACCATAGGCAATATTTTCAGCAATAGTACCATGAAATAAAAATACGTCTTGGCTGACCAAACCAATACTGCGACGCAAATCATCCAGATTTAATTTTTGGATATTAATACCATCAATAGCGATCGCTCCAGAAGAAATATCATACAATCGCAATAATAATTTAACTAAAGTGCTTTTACCAGAACCTGTAGAACCAACAATAGCGATCGTTTTACCTGCGGGTATATGTAAAGATAGTTTTTTAATTACTGGCTCTCTATTGTGATAAGCAAAAGTAACTTCTTTAAAGTCTATTTCACCACGCACTTGCTCAATAGGTAAAGATTTCTCTCCCGCCGTAATGTTGATAGGAGTATCTAATAAATCCATGACCCGCTTGGTAGAAGCCATTGACCTTTGATATTTGTCAAATATTTCTCCTAATTCTACGAAGGGCCACAACAATCTCTGTACTAAAACGAGTAAAACACTGTAATTACCAATAGATATCTTACCAGCATACGTTGCCATTCCTCCCCAAAATAATAAAGCTGTAAACCCTGCTAAAACTAGCATTCTAATTAAGGGCACAAATGCAGCAGAAAGTTTAATTGCTTTGGCATTACTTTTTCTATATGCTTCGCTTTCTCCTGCCAGTCTAGCGCTTTCATAATTTTGAGCAGTAAAACTTTTAATTGTGGTAATACCACTGATATTATTTGCTAGCCGTGAGTTTAGAAAGCTTACCCTTTCTCGCACTTCAGCATAACGAGTTTCCAGAAGCTTTTGATATGTAAAGGAACCCCAAATAATAAATGGTATTGGCAACATTGCTACCAAAGTTATAGAGACAGGTAAAATTAAAAAACTACCACCAATTAAAATAATAATTGAGGCGATTATACTAATAATTTGATTGGCTCCAAAATTTAAAAAATCTTCTAGTTGGTTGATGTCATCATTCAGAATTGACATTAAACCACCAGTGCTACTTTCTTCAAAGTAAGCTGAATCTAATTCTTGTACATGATTGTAAGCATCCAAGCGTAAATTATGCTGAATGTTTTGGGCTAAATTACGCCAAAGTTTATTATACGCATACTCAGAAATTGATTCTAGTATCCAGACAATAATAGTGATAAATGAAAGCAATAAAAATTGCCAAAATACATCTTTTACACCCAACTTGGCAAATACAGAATTTTGCTTTTCCACGAGAATATCTACTGCAATACCAACTAACCACGGTGGTGCTAAATCTAAAATTGTATTGATGATAGAACATGATGTTGCCTGCCAAACTTGTTGACGATATTGACTACCATAGTTGAGCAAACGTTGTAAAGGTTGGGCTGAGTTTGTTCGATTTTTAGATACTTTAGAAGATTTTGATGTGATTGTCACGACTGTTTATAATTTGTACTTATGTGATTGATGAGAGCGATATCTCTAGTAGAAATCGAATTAGGAATTTAAGTAAATTTCTTTATTATTTATTTTTCCCTTTCGTCCTATTGGTACACACATTGGCGTCTCTACCACTGGATCAGGAATAATCCGACACTCCAACCCAAAAACCTCTTGAACCATTTCTTGAGTCATCACTCGCTTTGGTTCCCCAGCAGCAAAAATTCGACCATCTTTGACTGCAACTAAGTAATCAGCATAACGACACGCTTGATTTAAATCATGCAGTACCATCACAATTGTCCGTCTCTGATTTTGGTTTAACTCATACAACAAATCCAAAATTTCTATCTGGTGCGCTAAATCTAAAAAAGTAGTCGGTTCATCTAAAAGTAAAATCTCTGTATCTTGCGCCAACGCCATTGCAATCCAAGCTCTTTGTCGTTGTCCGCCAGACAAAGTATCTAATGCTCTATCAGCTAATTTCAACAAATCTGTAATTAAAAGTGCCTGCTGCACGATTTTTTCATCTTTTGTCGACCACTGCTGTAACCAATTTTGATAAGGATAACGTCCTTGTGCTACTAAATCTTGCACTGTTAACCCTTCCGGTGCTACTGGTCCTTGGGGCAAAATACCCAACTGCTGTGCTACTTGTTTGGTAGAAAGATTGAAAATAGACGTTCCATCAAGATAGACTGTACCGCTACGGGGTTGAAGCAATCTTGCCAGACCTCGTAACAAAGTTGATTTCCCACAACCATTAGCACCAACTAAAGCACTAATTTGTCCAGCCGGGATTGCCAAATTTAGGTCACGGATAATCAGCGCCCCATCATAAGCTAAAGACAGACTTTTAGTTGAGAGTCCTTTCATAGGTGATATTTACCAGCTTTATTTTTTGCGATTACGAATTAATAAATAAAGAAAATAAGGAGCGCCAATAGCAGCAGTTACAATCCCACAAGGAAGTTCGATAGGTGCAAATAGTGTTCTTCCTAGCAAGTCTGCCATCACAACAATCACTCCCCCCAAAAGTGCGGAAGTAGGAATCAAGCCTTCATGGGTTGCACCTACCAACTGTCGTCCTAAATGGGGTGCGATTAAACCAATAAAACCAATATTTCCGGCGGTGGCGACTCCTGCACCTGCTAAGGCTACACCTACCAGTACGAGTAAACCACGTTGCCATTCCACTTGACTACCTAAACTTTTGGCAACATCATCTCCTAAATTAAGAGCGTTCAAATGCCTTGCTAGTGTCAAAGCCATTGGCACAAAAATAATTAACCAAGGTAACAAAGAAAAGACTTGCTCCCAAGTCCGGCCGTAGACGCTCCCAGCTAACCAAACCAAAGCATTGCTAACATCATAAATTTCTCCAAAGGTAATCATCAAGCTGGTTATGGCACTAGCGATCGCAGACAAGCCAACACCCATTAAAATTAGTAAAATCGGAGAACTACCGTTATTCCAAGCCAGCGAGTAAATTAAAATCGCCATCAGCAATGCACCAGCAAAGGCTGATAGAGGTAAGGTATAAATCGGTGCTGATGGATATAGTATAATTACTGTAACTGCCGCCAAACTCGCCCCAGCATTGATGCCGATAATACCTGGGTCAGCCAATGGATTGCGTGTCAATCCTTGGAAGATAGTGCCAGAAATTGCCAGCGCCACTCCCACCATAAAAGCTACAAGGGTGCGGGGTAAACGCAGATTCTGAATCACGAATACATGGTCTGGGTTTCCTGTATCTAAACCCAATATAGTTTTCACGATATCCAAAGGCGAGATTGGATATTCACCCCGCCCTATATTCATCACCATCGCCACTACAATCGCTACTGCCAAACATAACAGTATGACTGGTACACGTCGGTCGGTGCGGAAAGATATCGCTTGGGAACGAATGACTAGCCAATCAAAACTCATTTTTTCACCTTTGACTTAGCTAGGTAGACAAAAAAAGGAGCGCCAACTATTGCTGTCATTACACCTACAGGTAACTCCTGTGGTTTAAACAATATACGGGCAGCAATATCTGCAACCAACAGTAAAATAGCACCCAAAACTGCACAATAAGGTAATATCCAACGATAATCGGCTTTAATGTAAAATCTCACTATATGGGGAACGACTAAACCAATGAAGCCGATTGGCCCTGCAAGGGCAACGGAACTTCCTGCTAGTAAAACTACGGTGATAGCGGTAAATATTTTGATCCAAGCTGTCTGTTGGCCCAAGCCTTTAGCGACATCTTCACCTAGACTCATAGTGGTAATTTGTCTGCCGAGGGTAAAAGCTAATACTAATCCCATACTGATGAAAGGCAGTAGTAGTAAGAATAAATTAAAATCTTGACCAGATAATGAACCAGCTAACCAAAATCTCACTTGTTCGAGTGTTTGTTGACTGACAATGAGGATACCAGTGGTGAAGGAAGAAATCAGAGCAGTTAACGCCGCTCCCGCTACCGTCAAATTCAGTGGGGTGGCTCCTCCCCGTCCTAGAGAACCAAGAATGTAAACTAACACTGCTGTTAATCCCGCACCCAAAAAGGCCACAAGAGCGTAAATACTTGGGGAAGAACTGCCAAAAACAAAAGTTGACACCACGATAAACAGGGCGGCTCCTGACTCAATACCTAAAATACCTGGGTCTGCTAAGGGGTTTCGTGTCAAACCCTGCATCAATGCTCCCGATACAGCAAGGGCTGAACCTACAACAATAGCAATTAGCGATCGCGGTAATCTCACGGTCTGAATAACTAAGCGATCGTAGTCACCATCAGAAGCTATAAAAGATGTCAAAATTTTGTCTAAAGGTATTTCTGTTGCACCTAGCGTCACACTGTACACCAAGCAAATTAGCAGCATACATAGCCCTAAAACCAGACCAAATAAAACTGATGTTTGTGGCTGTTTCAATCCTCTAGGTGAGACTGTAGTCGCTTTTATCATGATCCTGCCGTAATTTGAAAATATTACGCTCTGCTTGGCTAGTTGTTTTTTCAATAGATAATATCAATATTTCACAGTATTTTAGTCATCGAATTGATAATCTTTCTTGATAATTATATAGATTACATGATTGTGTAGCCTTTTAGCCATTTTTTAAACGGAATAAAGGATACTGTCACAATTTTGATATTATTTCTCAATAAAATGTTATTGTTAGATCGACTTAAATCTGCTATAACTCTCTTTATCTAGTAGTCTGCCAACCCAGAAATGCGTTTGTAAGGACTGGGGAAAGAGGAAAGGGAAAAGAAAAAACCTTTAACCTTTACCCTTTAACCTTTTCCCCAAACCCAATTCCGAGTTAAAAATGCACAAAGCGAGCAGTATTGACTAAAGCCTGATTACGAACTTACTAGTAAATCAATTTGTATTAATTGGATAACACTCCTGCAATACTCGTCAATTCCATAATTTTCTCAAACTGAAAATCATGAGCTAAATTTTTGATAAAATTTTGCAGTACAGCATTTTCTGAAGGGATTTGCTCAATTAATTCTAAAATCAGGTCATCACTACATTGAGCTGCGGCAGTATATAACTGTTTCACCCATTCAGGGGACATTTCAGATAATAGATTCACTAAATCCGTGAGCGTCAATATTGATTTTGGTCTTTGTTGCTTTAAGTTTGTTAGCTGATAGCTTTCTTGTTGATAAATATATTGAACTCCCAAATATTCGCTCAACTTTTCTAGTAATTCTTCCTCGCGGAAAGGCTTGTTAATATAATCATCGCAACCCGCTTTGATTATTGCCTCTCGTTGTTCCTCAAAAGCATTAGCAGTTAAGGCAATAATAATTGTCTTCCAATTTGGAATTTGGGATTCGGTATTTTGGTTTGAGGTTTCTTCTTTAGTTTTAATTAGGTTTGTGGCTTCGTAGCCGTCCATAATTGGCATCCGCATATCCATTAAGATTAGATGTGGTTGCCATGTCTGCCAAAGTGCGATCGCTTCAATGCCATTTATTGCTTCTTGGACTGCAAAACCGATAGATGTCAAAATTTTCTTTAACACTAAACGGCTGTCTGTGGAATCATCAACCACTAAAATACGGTATTCACTTTGAGCAGGCGCTAAACTAATAACTTGGGGTTTAGTTTGTTCAATCTGGATTTCGCTGGCTATGGCTAAACCAATTTGAATATCAAAAGTAAATTTACTTCCCTCGCCAATAGTGCTAGTGACGCTAATATCTCCTCCCATTAGTTGCACATATTTGCGGCTAATTGCTAAACCTAGTCCTGTTCCCTGTTGCGATTTTCTTCCGGTTTCAGTTTGCCCAAAAGCTTCAAAGAGCAAGTCAATTTCTTGTGGGGCAATACCGCGGCCAGTATCTTGTACCTCGAAGGTTAGGAATTGGGCATTGGGGAGGCAGTGCGGTCTTTCCCCAAGTGGAGCAACTGCCGTCATTGGGCATTGGGAAAGAGAAGGCAGGAGGTGAGTCCAGTCCCCATCTTGGCTTCTGTCGAGAGGGGGAACTGGCGAACCCGAAGGGCAGGAGGCAGGAGGCAGAAGTTCTTTAATTTTGAATTTTGAGTCGCACTTTTGGTGCGCTTCTAGCGCAACTTGAATTTTGAATTGATTTCTCTCCTGCTCCTCTGCTCCTCGGTCACTGAGCGTAGTCGAAGTGCTGCTCCCCTGCTCCCTAATCCCTACCCGCAGTGTTACCCTGCCAGTATCGGTAAATTTGATTGCATTTCCCAGGAGGTTAAGTAAGACTTGACGTAGTTTACTTTCGTCAACTTGGATGTATTGGGGAAGGTGAGATGTATATTCAAAGACCAATTCCAATCCTTTGGAGGTGGCGCGGAAGCGCAACATCTCTTCAAGGTTTTCCAAGAGGCGAATTAAGTCAAAGCTGTTGAGATTTAAGGTTATTCTGCCAGCTTCGATTTTAGACATTTCCAAAATGTCGTTGATTAAATTCAGGAGATGTTCGCCAGCACGATTGATGATTGCTAGATTTTGCTGATGTTCAGTTGATAAATCGCGATCGTGGCTCATGACTTGGGTAAAACCGAGGATGGCGTTAAGTGGAGTACGCAGTTCGTGACTCATGTTGGCCAGGAATTCGCTTTTAGCACGATTAGCAGCATCAGCAACGATCACAGCTTCTTGCAATGCTTGTGATTGCCTTTGAGTTTGCGCTAGCAATTGTGCCTGCTGTAAAGCAACACCCAACTGATTGCCAATTTGAACTACGATATTGATTTCTCCTGGTTTCCATTGGCGGGGATCGGAATTTTGATAACTCGCCAGCAACCCCCAAAGCTGACTACCGTGTAAAATCGGAACAATAATGTAGGCTTTAGCCTGAAAGCGCTCTAAGAGGTTGATATAAGCAGAATGAAAATCAGCGTTGTAAATGTCTGAAACACAGATGAAACTCGCACCTGGGGTTACTTGCAGATCGGGATATTCCACTTGATTATCGGCGCTATCCAAAATTTTCGCCAGACAACGCCCATCTTGTAAAACACCTTCTGTGAGATGAGGATCGTTGTTGTGTTCTTCTATGAGAGAAATCCAACCGTTACCCACCGATTCCGAAACAAATTCGCCATTCCAGTTGGGATTGAAACGATAAACAACAACCCGATCGCAGTTTAGTACTTGGCGCAATTCTTCGGTTGTCGCTGCAAATATCGTCTCTAAATCCAGTGTTTGGCGCATTCTTTGAATCACTTGCGCGATCGCTCTTTCTCGCTCTGCACTCTCACGCAAGGCTTCTTCTGCCAATTTTCTCTCGGTAATATCAGTAATTGTACCGATGTAGCCTTTAATTTCTCCATCATCTCTAAATTCTGGCAAAGCATGACAAATTACCCAGACAACTGTACTATCATCATGCAAAAAACGATGTTCGTATTTATAGGTTGACTTAGCAGCTGTTGCTTGATTCCATGCCAACAATAGCTGCTCGCGATCGTCTGGATGTACGGCATTTGCCCAATGTGTTCCCAGAGATTCTTCTAAACTATATCCAGTAATTTCACTCCAGCGTTGATTAAAATATAAAACATTGCCATCCACATCAGTATGAAAGATACAAGCTGGTGAAGCTTCTGCCAGAAGTTGATATCGTTGCTGACCTGATTGCAAAGCTAGTTCTGCCAATTTGCGATCGTTAATGTCTGCCCAATAACCAACCCATTCGATCGGGGAATTCGCTTCGTCACGAATTAACCTCATCTCTTCGTAGAACCAGTGATAAGTTCCGTCAGCGTGTAACCAACGGTATTCGTAAGAAATGTACTCCTGCTTAATAAAATGGGAAAATTTTTCTGAGATCGGTTTAATATCTTGTGGATGGACGCGATCGAGCCAAAAACTGGAGTTATCGATAAATTCTTGCGCTTCATAGCCCACCATTTCTTTAACGTTTTCACTGATAAAAGTAATGCTAAAATTCTCTGAGGTTTTGCTGCTATAAATGACTACAGGGCTAGAGGTGAGCAGATATTGTAGGCGTTCGTTGACTAAACGCAGTTCTTGTTCGACTTGTTTGCGTTCGCGTAAAGCTGCATGTAATTCGCTAATTTCTACTAAAACTGTGCCAACACCAGAGGGGCGATCGCCTTCACCAACAATCGGAAAATAAGAAGCTAAGAAGTGGCGGGTAATATCTAGTTGTTTGATTGATGTGCTGCTTAATTCTTGATTAATAATCGGTTGACCAGTTATCAGAACTTGTTGATAAATTGGTTCTACTAAAGGAGCGATGTCGGGTAAAACTTCATGGATGGTCTTGCCAATATGAGCTTGCTGGGGTAATCCATTAATCTCCGCCAACAGTTGGTTAATTTGGACAAATCGCAGCTGGTTATCTACAATATTCATACCGACGGGAGCGCTGCTAAAAAAGGCATTGAGACGAGCTTCTCTGAGCGCTAATTCTTGTTCTAAGGTTTTGCGCTCAATCAACCCACCCAATTGAGCCGCCACAGCACTGACTAGCAAGAGCAAACGTCGATCTACCAATACTGAGCTACGTTTAAAAAATACTAAAACAGCTAATACTTGGTTCCCAGCCAGTATGGGAACACCAAAACCAGCTTTTAATCCCACCTTTGCGGCTTGTGGCGATCGCAAGAAAACTGGTTGTGTAACTTTAGAAACATCTTCTATCCATTCTGGTTTTTGACTCTGCCAAACTCTCCCTGGTAATCCCACTCCCAGAGGAAATTTCAAAGTTTGGCTTTGCTGGCAGAATTCTTTTAAGCTGCTCTGTTCTCCGTACCAGCTTAAACTGTGTTTTAAAACAGTCGCATCTTCATTAGGTATCCAGGCTTCACCAAAATCCCAGCCAATGGTGTGACAAATTAAGCGCAAGACCACTGCTAAGGCGCTGTTGACATCGCTAGCGCGAGTGATAGCTTGGGTTGTCAACAGCAACAAACGGCTTTCATTTTCTGCCTGTTTGCGTTCAGTAATATCTTTAGTGGTTCCCAGTACGTACCATTGCCCATCAATCTCGATCATTTCTGCACTCAACAGTGTTGTTTTAATTTCTCCTGTTGAAGTGCAGACATCAATTTCATAGTTGCGGATGGCTTTTGCTTGTTGCAGAATGTGGATGAGAAAATTATATTCTTCTGGATTCACCCAAATATGCAATTCTTCATCGGTGCGATCGATCGCTTGAGAGCGAGAATAACCAAAAAACCGACAAAAGCTGTCGTTTACTTCGATGTAGCGTTTGCCCTGAACAGTAATTAAGGCAATTGGATCGGGAGATGACCGAAAGGCTGATGCTAACTTTTCTTCAGAAGCCCGTCGTGCTGCTTCTGCGCGTTGGCGTTCTTTTGCCTCCAATACCAAGGATACTAAATTACCCAGAGAGCGAGCGAAATTTTGGTCTTCTAGCGTCCAATGATGAGTAACTTTCACTGCCTCCAAACATAAAACTCCTACGGTCTTTCCCTCCAGCCTAATAGGTGTATCGAGGATAGAGGTGATGTTTAATCTTGAGTAAGAGGCAGAAAATTCTTTAATTCTGGGATCGGTATGAGCATCATCTGCGGCGATTGATTGGTTTTGCTGCAAAGCTGTAAAATAAATTGGATAGTCTGCCACTGATAAGAAAAGTCCTTCGCTATGTTGATTGCGACTGCCCTCAAATAGATCGAAACACTGGATTTTTATATCTGTTGCGTCATACAGCCAGACACTAGCTCTTTCTACACCAATATTTTTGACAGCTGTTTCTGTGATTTTACCCAAGGCTGCTTTCAAATCACCCTGATAAAGTATTTGATTTTGTGCCAATTGTGTGAGCACGAGATTATGATTGCGGAGCTTAATCGCGCTTTCTCGAAGTAATTTTTCTACACCTCGACGCTGCGTAATATTACTAGCAGTGCCCGTCATGCCTATAACTTGACCGTCTTCGTTGCGTAATGCGATCGCATTCAACATTAGATAAAGTAAAGTACCATCTTTAGCTACACAGGTAGTTTCATGCTGAAAGATAGACTTTCCCTGAAGAACACGCTCAAAGGCTACTTTATCTTGAACAACTTGTGTAGGAGAAATGAAATCAATTAAGGCACGCCCGATCATTTCTTGCGGTTCGTAGCCATAAATCTGCTTGACTGCTGGATTGACAAAGGTAATTAGTCCATCAATGTCCACCGACCAGATCATGTCCTGGGATGTCTCCACTAAAAGCCGATACTGACTTTCACTCTTCTTCAGGGCGGCTTCGACTACCAGGCGTTCGCTTTGATAAACTTCTCTACAAAAGGCTTTGCTAATGCTAACGGGAATTTCTTTAAAAATATCTTCTATTTGTCTGTTGCGAATATTTAACTCAACTGTAAGTCGTTGACGCTCTTGAATTTCCTGTTGCAGTTGGGCATTTGTTTCTTTTAACTGTTTTTTCAGTCTTTGGACATTGAGTTGATTTTGGACGCGTAATAAAACTTCTTTAGTTTGGAATGGTTGAGTAATATAGTCAACATTGCCTAAATTTAAAATGTTTATTTTTTCAAATAAATCATCGATAATTCCGAAAAGAATTATCGGAATATCTTGAGTTTTATCGTTAGCTTTCAGATATTGACATACTTGATAATCATCCCTCTCTATAATGAGAACATTTAGCAAAAGCAAATCCGGGGGAAAAACGAGTGCCGTCTTGATTGCCAATTGCCCAGAAATCACACTTTCTACCTGATAACCTTGGTGTTGAAGGATGTGTGATAAAAAATGTAAATTTTCTAAGTTGTCATCAACTAATAAAATTTTTATTTTTTGAGCATCCATATCAGTTACTAAGTTAATTTTAAATCAGGAAGAATTTCTGGAATAAAACTGAACATGAAATCATAAAGCAAAACTCTGTCACCGGATTGTAAATAAAATCATCCTCGCTTACAACTATACTTCAGCGCTGGGTGTATATAAAAGTTGCATATCAAGCAGGATAACTGTTCATATCATGTCTGCTTGATTACTTAATTAAATCCGAAGAATCCCAAACAGCCAAAGCTACGGTGTACATACAAGTCCTAAAAATTTAGGTTGATGAGGCTTGACTCGTTCCCAGTCTCCGACTGGGAATGCATTCATTGAGTCTCTGACTCAATCTCTGACTGGAGACAGCAGCCCCAATCAGCCATTGCCATGCTCTGTATGAGAACGAGATAAATCTAAGAACAATCCGAAATCAAGCTTTTTTCTACTTGTGTCCACATCGTAGCCCTTCCCATTGGGGAGACGCCAAAAGCGTTAGCAAGTCTTCATACGGCAAGCTACGTCCAGCGTCTTTGTCAATCTCACCCTGAGATCGGGCTAGAACTTCTGACTACAAGCGAATTTAATTAAATTTACATTACAAGAAATAGTGGGAAGTTTGAAAGCCCACCAGTAGCATCTTGAAAATCCAAAAAGTTTTCAAGATGCTACGTCCTTTAGGGGTGGGATGAAAAACGACTCAAGCGGACAACAGTTGCTTTATGCAGGCGTTCCCGTCCACCGCACTGTCTCCTTCAGCCCCAGTGATACCTTGTATTTGGTAATTTACGATTGCCTACTTCCTTGACATTCAATATTTTCAAGCTTTTCATCCTTTTTTTATTTGATACGGTAAATTCAACCTATGGCTGTACGGTTTACCCAACTATTTTGAGATTCTTCTTTTATTAAATTACTTACTAGAGAGAAGAAACAAAGCAAATAAAGCTCCTCTCTAAAAAATACCTCTAAAACTTTGTTTGATTACCCAAGATTGAATTAGAAAGTTAAGGAGAGATTAAAATATGGCACTCATTCGTTGGGAACCATTCCGTGAAATGGAAATTCTGCGTCGTCAAATGGATCAACTATTCTCTGAGCTGACAGCAGCCGAGCGCGATAACTCCGAGATTTCTGCATCACCGAGAACAGCGTGGGTTCCTGCGGTTGAATTACATGATAATGGTTCAGAGTTGCTATTAAGAGTTGAGATTCCAGGCGTGGAAGCTAAAGACTTGGATATTCAAGTTACTCAAGATGCAGTTTCGATAGCTGGTGAGCATCGTTACGAAAAACATTCCCAATCTAACGCTAAAGTTCATTCGGAATTCCGGTATGGCAAGTTCGCGAGAGTAATTCCTCTGCCAACCAAAGTTCAGAATCAAAAAGTTAAAGCAGACTTGAAAGATGGGATTTTAATTTTGAATTTACCCAAACTGGAGCAAGAACAAAGCAAAGTCTTTAAAGTGAATTTAGGCCAATCTCAAAGTGCTACAGCTTCTATAGAAGCTGGCAATGGCAACAACTAACCCAACATAACATCACAAAAGTGTTCCAACTGCTTGAGAAGATGTTCTATTTTCTTATTCAATGATTCCTATCTCTCTGGAATAGGTAAATTTTGATAAAAACCCCAGCTAAACTTATCGGCTGGGGTTTTTATCGTTTTTTTACTTAGCACTGTTTGGATAATACCAATTCTGTATCAAGATGCACATGAAAGACCCTCTTGTTAATCCTCTCATGCTTTGGGAGACGGCGTAGCTGGGGGTAAAAATATGCAGCTTCACGAAGAAACGGTATCAATTCAGCAGAGGGTGCTATTCCTCTTGGACATCAACCCAGATACTGCCTTCTTCAACACGAATCGGAAATACTGGCAGTGTTTTTGGTTGTGAAACCAACGAGAGTACCTTACCTACACCAGGTGGCCAGGCACACCATCCTTGTACTTCACCAGTCCGCAGGTCAAAGGCACTGCGATGGAAGGTACAAACTATTGCCCCACTTTCAGTGATTTTCCCACTTTTCAACGGTAATTTTAAGTGAGGGCAGTTGTTATCTACAGCATAAAGCTGACTTTCGTGATTCAAAAGCAAAATTTTTCGGTTGCCAACTTTCACCACTTCTCGCGCACCAGGGGAAAGTGCTTCGACTGCAAGAACTTTAGTCCAACTCATTAGGTTCTCTTCTCCTAATATATCTGCTTACAGTTTCCCGCAATAGTGACCAGTGCGATCGCCTTTCACTACCAAAGAGCCGAGAATGTCGACAACGAGCTTTGTCTAAGATACTAATACTATAAAATATTACATTAAATACACTTTTTATACTGAATAAAATTATTTCTGGGTAAACTAAATAAAGCGCTTACTATCTATGTATCACAAGGCTTATAGCTGAAAAATACAATTTTGAGGAATATAAAAAATGATTAAGACAAGTTACGAATTTGACCAGTCTATCCTCGCCGCAGGATCTTCATTAAAGACAAATATTCTGCTACGTTTTCGTGCTGACATAGCTAAATCTCCTCGACGTAACCTTAACCTTTCGCTTGTAATTGACCGTTCCGGCTCTATGGCAGGCGCTCCCTTGCATCACGCACTCAAAGCCGCTGAGTCTGTGGTAGAGCGACTTGAGCCAGATGACATTCTCTCAGTAGTTGTTTACGACGATGAAGTGGATAGTGTTGTGCCACCCCAAGCTGTGACTAACAAAGCCGCACTGAAAAATTCCATCCGCAAGGTGAGAGCAGGCGGTATTACCAACTTATCGGGGGGATGGCTCAAAGGCTGCGAACACGTGAAGACGCGACTAGATCCCCAAAAAATCAACCGTGTTCTCCTGCTTACCGATGGTCACGCCAATATGGGCATTCAAGACCCCAAGATTCTGACGGCGACAGCAGGGCAAAAAGCTGAGGAAGGCATTATCACAACGACGTTAGGTTTTGCTCAGGGTTTCAACGAAGACCTGCTGATTGGTATGGCAAGGGCAGCCACAGGCAACTTCTACTTCATTCAGAGCATCGACGAAGCAACTGAAGTATTTAGTATTGAGCTAGATAGTTTAAGAGCAGTAGTGGGACAAAACCTCAAGGTGACACTTGAATTGGCTGATGGTGTCAGCTTGGTTGATACCTTAAGTCTGGCTCAAGTTAGCCAGAATGACGCCAGTCAAGCTGTCATCACCTTAGGAGAGCTTTACGAGGATGAGGACAAACTTCTCGGTTTGAGTCTGGGGATATCAAGCGCTCAAGTTGGTGATTTACCTGTGATGAAACTGCATTACAGCGCTGATGTTGTGCAAAATGACCGCATTCAAAGCGTTTCAGGTACGGTCGATGTCGTTGCCAAAGTTGGCACTGTTGAGGAAGCAGCTTTTGCTGCTACAAGCCATATCATTCTGGAACTGAGTCGCCTTACCATTGCTAAGGCCAAAGAGACTGCCCTTAATCTCGCTGAACATGGCAAGCATCAGGAAGCTGAACAAACCCTGCGGGCGCTTGTGAAAGATTTGCAAGATAAAGGGTTGAATGAGAATTTTGAAATTGCTGAAGAAATCGATCAGCTCGAATATTTCGCTGGTCGGATTGCTCAAAAAGCTTTGGGCAATGCCGGACGGAAAGAGATGCGAGATCAGACTTACCAAACGATGACGCGCAATCGCAGCGATTTGGTAGGCCGCGGTGTGACTACTGGCGATGAAGTGTACGCTATGCCCATTGTGAATGAAGTCGGTTCAGGTATTGAATTGCACTGCGTTCGTGAAGGGGGTAAACTGCGGGTCAAGGTCATGTCTGAAGGCTACGATCCAACCAAGAACATCCAGTTTCCCCGTGCTATTCGTGCCGAAGGAGCGCGCTATGTCGTTGAAGGATTGGAACTCTCAAGCGATCGCACTTTCTATCGGGTACGTGGTAAGATTACCCGTTTTGCTCAACCCGGTGAAACAGATATCTTCGTTGCCCCTAGACAATCCAATCGAGCTAACACAGGTAAAGCTTCCAAAGGCCCTGCCAGTGCTGCCGATCTGCCCACAACTGACAGTGTAGGGGACAGCATTTTAGTTCAGTGTGTCAAAGATGGCAGCAAACTACGTGCTAGGGTGGTTTCCGACGGATATGAACCGGATTGGAACATGCGCTTTCCGCGATCGGTGCGCGAAGAAGGAATGCTTTACGTCGTTGATGAAGTCAAAACCGCACCAGATGGCAAATCTTATATTGCCTGTGGTGAAATTAAGCGATTTGTCCAACCCACTTGAATTGGGGGGCAGGGGGGCAGGGAGATGAGGGGACAAGGGGACAAGGGGACAAGGAGATAAACAAAACTCCTAACTCTTAACTCCTAACTCAGCACTCAGCACTCAGCACTCCTAATGCCCCATGCCCAATCCTTAAAATATGCCAAGTAAATATGCCTTAGCTGACTGAGACTGTCAGGATCAAAGAGTAAAGAGTAAAAGGCAATCTATTTTGACTTTTAACTTTCTCCTTTTGTTCAACTTTCCACAACGGGAGTTTTAATCTTGACTAAATTGAAAGTTGGTATCAACGGCTTCGGTCGAATCGGGCGACTTGTACTTCGCGCTGGCATCGATAATCCCAACATTGAGTTTGTGGGCATTAACGACCTAGTACCACCAGATAATCTCGCTTACCTATTAAAGTACGACTCAACCCACGGTCAATTAAAGCACAAGGTTGAAGCCAAGGAAGACGGCATCCTGATTGACGGACATTTTATTCCTTGTGTGTCGGTGAGGAATCCAGCAGAGTTACCTTGGGGAAAATTAGGTGCAGATTATGTAGTGGAAGCTACCGGACTCTTCACTGATTATGAAGGAGCTGCAAACCACCTGAAGGCAGGTGCAAAGCGAGTGGTAATTTCCGCTCCCACCAAAGATCCAGATAGAGTTACTACCCTGTTAATGGGTGTCAATCATCAACTGTTTGACCCTAGCAAGGATATCATTGTCTCCAATGCTAGCTGCACTACAAACTGTCTTGCTCCCATAGCTAAGGTCATTAATGATAACTTTGGGTTGACTGAAGGGTTGATGACCACAGTCCATGCTATGACAGCGACTCAGCCAACTGTAGACGGCCCCAGCAAGAAAGACTGGCGGGGTGGTCGCGGTGCATCCCAAAATATTATTCCCTCTTCCACAGGCGCAGCGAAAGCCGTAGCATTGGTTTTACCAGAATTGAAGGGCAGGTTAACTGGGATGGCATTACGAGTTCCGACTCCCGATGTCTCTGTAGTAGATTTAACTTTCAAAACAGCCAAAACCACCAGTTATCAGGAAATTCGTGCTGCGATGAAGGAGGCTGCCGCAGGTTCACTAAAGGGTATTTTGGGCTACACAGATGAAGAAGTAGTTTCCACAGATTTTCAAGGTGATACTCATTCCAGCATCTTTGACGCAGGTGCTGGGATTGAGTTGAATTCCAACTTCTTCAAGGTAATTGCCTGGTATGACAACGAGTGGGGCTACTCAAATCGTGTGATTGACCTGATGTTGTCTATGTCACAGAAAGAAAAACTCGCCCCGACTGCGGCTGTGGTTTGATTAGTCATTAGTCATTAGTCATTAGTCATTGGTCATTGGTCATTGGTCATTAGCTTTTGACTGCTGACTCTTGACTAGGGACTTTTGGGATTTGGGTCAAATGGTAAATACTCCGAAAACAAAGCGGAATCTAGTATTTTTCTTTAGCAAACCAGTGATATGAAGCACGTGTGAATTTGGATGTTTTGTGCGATCGCTTCGCTCAATGCATCCAAATTTGCAGGTTACTCCTCAACCCCCAATCCCTATGCGTCGAACCAAAATCATTTGTACTGTTGGCCCGGCTACATCTGCACCTGAAAAGCTGCAATCCTTGGTAAAAGCTGGAATGAATGTGGCACGGCTGAATTTTTCCCACGGAGCTTATGAATTCCACGCCCAAACGGCTCACTATCTCAGGCAGATTAGTACTGAGTTGCAAAAGCCGATCGCCATTATGCAAGACTTATGTGGCCCGAAAATTCGCTTGGGAACTTTACCACCGGAAGGGTTAAATTTAGAAGCTGGTACTGAAGTTACTTTTGTTTTGCAAGAAAAGGGTGAGAGTGTTGACGAACTACCCTTACCATTGCCGACTTTATTTGCAATGGTGCGACCTGGCGAACCGATTTTGATTAATGATGGTCGCGTCAAATTGATTGTTAGCGATCGCGATGCCGATCGCATTCGCGCACAAGTTAAAATTGGCGGGCTAATTTCTACGCACAAGGGAGTAAACCTACCCCAAACTCCTTTACCTGTCAGTTCGATTACCGAAAAAGACTTGCTGGATCTGCGTTTTGGGATTCAGTTGGGTGTAGACTGGGTGGCGGTATCCTTTGTGCGATCGCCACAAGACTTAGAACCCGCCAAGCGCATGATTGAAGCCGCTGGCGCTTCGATTCGCTTAATTGCCAAAATCGAAAGAGCAGAGGCAGTAGAAAACTTTGACTCTATTCTGAACGTTGCCGACGCAATTATGATCGCCCGTGGCGATTTAGGGGTGGAAGTGCCAATTCACGAAGTACCCCTAATTCAAAAAGATATTATTCGCCGTTGCAATCGTGCTGGCAAGCCAGTGATTACAGCCACCCAAATGCTAGAGTCGATGATTAGCGCTCCCGATCCCACCCGCGCCGAAGCAACCGATGTTGCTAACTCGATCTTGGATGGAACAGACGCAGTAATGCTTTCTGGTGAAACAGCTGTCGGACAATATCCCATCGCTGCCGTCGAGATGATGCACAACATCGCCGTGCGGACAGAACAAGCTCTAGATGAGGGTAGCAAAAATGCTTGGTGTCATGAAGCAGGCAGTCTGAGCGTTACCGAATCTGTGGCAGAATCCGTCTGTCGTATCGCCTATGAAACTGGCTCACGGGCAATTCTTTGTAACACTACATCAGGAAGTACGGCGAGAATGGTTTCTAAATATCGGCCGACTTCTCCCATTATTGCCCTCACCTCCGACATCACCGCTTACCGCCAGCTAGCAATTTCTTGGGGTGTGGAAGCTTTGCTGATCCCACCAGTCCACAATGCCGAAGAGATGTTTACCAATGTGGTGAACACAGTTGTAGACATGGGTCTAGCGAATAAGGGCGATAAAGTAGTAATTACCTCTGGTGTTCCAATTGGTAAATCAGGAACAACTAGTTTAATCAAAGTGCATTCCATTGGACAGCCAATTTCGGCATAAGGCACTTAGAATAGGGCTGTGGCTCAAGATAGTAAGCAAAATTGGGCAATGATTAAGAAAAATTGCCAGAATCAGAATTGAAGGAAGAGTAAAGAGTGTAAAGAACTGGGGAATAAGTAAATCCTGTAACATTCATCACGGAGTATTTTATGTCTAAGAATTTACTGGAACAATTGCGACAAGTGACTGTTGTAGTCGCAGATACAGGGGATATCCAGGCAATTGAAAAGTTTAAGCCCCAAGATGCTACCACCAATCCTTCGCTGATTACTGCTGCGGCACAAATGCCAGAATATCAGGAAATTGTCGATCAAACTTTACTCCAAGCCCAGAAAGATGCTGGAGCCGGAGCCACCCAAGCACAGATAGTTTCTCTGGCTTTTGACCGTTTGGCAGTTGCCTTTGGATTAAAGATTTTGCAAATCATTCCCGGTCGCGTATCTACGGAAGTGGATGCTCGTTTGTCTTACGATACCGAAGCTACTGTAACTAAGGCACGGGAATTAATTGCTCAGTATAAAGCTGCTGGAATTGGCCGCGATCGCGTTTTAATTAAAATTGCCAGCACTTGGGAAGGCATTCGCGCTGCGGAAATTCTCGAAAAAGAAGGTATTCACTGTAACCTTACCTTGTTATTTGGTCTTCACCAAGCGATCGCCTGTGCTGAAGCTGGCGTTACCCTAATTTCTCCCTTCGTTGGCCGGATTCTTGACTGGTACAAAAAAGATACCGGACGCGATAGCTACCCAGCAGCCGAAGATCCAGGAGTTTTGTCTGTCACCAAAATCTACAACTACTACAAGAAATTTGGCTATAAAACCGAAGTTATGGGAGCTAGTTTCCGTAACGTTGGTGAAATTACTGAACTTGCAGGTAGTGACTTGCTGACCATTTCACCTTCACTTTTGGGTGAATTGCAAGCAACTGTTGGAGAACTGCCACGTAAACTTGACCCTGCGAAGGCAGCAAGCTTGGAAATCGAAAAGATATCCATTGACAAAGCTAGCTATGACAAGATGCACGCCGCTGACCGTATGGCAACCGACAAACTAGACGAAGGTATTAAAGGTTTCACCAAGGCACTAGAAGACCTTGAAAAACTTTTGGCAGACCGACTAGTTCGCCTGGAAGGAGAAGTAGTGGCAAGCCATTAGGGATTTCCAATTCAAAAACATCCAAAGTAATGTGCGTTACGGCTTAAGCTGTAACGCACTTCAAATATTATGTCTGGGTAATTAATTATGATTACCATAGTCATTTCATTCCACACGCTAGTCGCTCATCGAGGAAACTCCGATAAGGAACACCAATAGACTTCTTGGCATTTGTCGGGAAAAGGGGAAGGTGGGGTCCCCTCTGGGGATAAGGCTACCGTGTATACACAAGTCTCAAGTAGTTGATAAATCTTGGTTTTACCCCACCCTAACCCTCCTTTCTGGGGCAGGTTTTTTTGATTAGACAAATTTTTGGGATTTTAAAACCAAAACCATTGTCTGAGAACTTAAAACTACGTTCAATAATTGAGAACATTCTCAACTATTTATCGAAAGCCTAAAAGCCTGCCCTTGAAAGCCCTAACCCTCCCCCCTTCGACAAGCTCAGGGCATCGCTTATAAAGGGGAGGGCACAACATTTCCTCGTTCCCAGTCGGAGACTGGGAATGCATTCATTGAGTCTCTGACTCAATGCTAGATTAGAGGCAGAGCCTCAACGAGGAGCATTCCCATGCAGAGCATGGGAACGAGATAAACGAGAAAACAATGGAAAATCAAACTTTTTTTGACTTGTGTATACACCGTAGGGGGATAAGGGGAAGGGGAAAAGGTTCGTATTGTCCCTTTCCCCTTTAACCTTTACCCTTTTCCCCAAGAGTGCAAAAAGCACTTTTGCCAAGAGGTTTAATGCTTGTCTACGTAGGCGTAGCCCGTCGTAGATATTGCATCAAAAATTTACGCTGCGGACATGATACGACTCTTTTAATCTTCGTGGTCATCGAAGGGATCGTTCAATTGCTTGCTAGGAGGGCCAAAGGAGGTATAAATCGAAATTCCGGTGATGGCAATCACCACGGCAGCCACAGAAATGCTAAGAACTATTGCGGGTTCCATAATTGAAAGATAGATGATGAGTGCTATTCTTATAGAATATTACAGAAGATTAAAAAAAGCTTTGGCAAGTAATCTTAGGTGAACTATGGCACAAAGGACTAGGTTGGGAGATATCCTGAAACCACTGAACTCTGAGTATGGGAAAGTGGCTCCAGGTTGGGGTACTACCCCTGTAATGGCTGTTTTTATAGGGCTATTTTTCGTGTTTCTGCTGATTATTCTGCAACTTTACAATAAAACACTGTTGGTTCAGGATGTATTTGTCGATTGGCGCAGTTTAGGACGCTAACACATACACAGCAAGCGAGTTTGGATAACAAGTTAAGTTACACCCGGTTCTTCCGGGTTTTTTTGTGAGTTGCGATTTCCGACTAGACTAACTATATATGTGAGTTTTTGTAGTGGTTTTAGAGTTTACAGGAGACAAAAAATGAATATATTTGGTATCGGTCTGCCGGAAATGGCTGTAATTATGGTAGTGGCGCTGTTAATCTTTGGCCCAAAAAAGCTACCAGAGATCGGTCGGAGTGTAGGCAAAACAATTCGTAGTTTCCAAGAAGCTTCTAAGGAGTTTCAAAACGAGTTTCAAAAAGAAGCAGAACAGTTAGAAGAAGTTGTACAGACGACTGCTGAATTGGAATCTAAGCAAATCCACCCTGCTAAATCTGAGCAGGATACCGCTAGTTCTTCCCAACCTAGCTAGTCTGTCTAAGTTCGTAGTAAGGACTTTAGTCCTTATTTTCTAAGCACTAAAGTGCTTACTACAAACCCTTCATTACTAGCTTAGAGGTTGTACTAGAAGAGTGATGAATATCAATTGACTGTAGGCAAAATGACAGAAGCTGTTACGCAACCAGCTTTGGTAATTCCACAACTAATCGTCGGGTTAGGGAATCCAGAAGCTAAGTATGACCAAACACGCCATAATATCGGTTTTGCAGCTTTAGAAACTCTCTCCCGTTCTTGGCGCATTTCCTTAACAGAAAACCGCAAGTTTCAAGGTGAGTATGGCGAGGGTATGGCCCCAGGTGGAGGTAAAATTCGTTTGTTGAAACCGTTAACTTATATGAATCGCTCAGGACAAGCAATACAAGCGGTGACAAGTTGGTATAAATTGCCGCCTGAGTCAGTGTTGGTGATTTATGACGATATGGATTTGCCTTTGGGAAAAACTCGTTTGCGCTTATCTGGTTCGGCTGGGGGACATAACGGCATGAAAAGTGCGATCGCACATCTTAATACCCAAAACTTTCCTCGTTTGCGAATCGGTATTGGTAAACCCAAAGATGCAGCTAATAACGATGATTCTGGTGCTATCTCTCATGTGCTAGGGCGATTTTCCGCTGCCGAAAATCAGCAGATGTCTCTTGTACTTCAGTTCGTAGTTGAGTGTATTGAACTAAGTCTCAAGCAGGGAGTAGAAAAGGCGATGAATGTTTGTAATAGCCGTACCATTAATAATTCTGAGTCTTAAGGCTGGATGAATACTATCCTATCAGCCGATTAAAGAAAGCTAACCGATGTTTAAAGGCGCTTATTTTGGTTGATGGGCAGCGATTTTAGCTTGCTCCATCTAACCAAGATAAAGTCTCTAACGCATTCTACGTATAGGAAAAGTAACTCATTTACACCCTAATTAGCGGTGCGGCAGACTTTGCTTAATATTTGTATGAATAATGGCGCAAGCGCTATTGCTTGTCTTCGGTCATAACCTCAAGCAACGCCGGGATCGCACCAAATAGGTTTATTTAAAACGTCTTGTGCGTCTAGCTGCCACTGCCTTACGTTTGCGTTTTTCTATTGGTGTTTCAAAGTGCCGATGATATTTTACATCAGCTAATATCCCAGCTTTGGAAACCTGGCGTTTAAACCGACGCAAAGCTGAGTCTATTCCTTCGTTCTCTCCTAGAACCACCTGGGTCATTCTTCCCTTTTCCTCATCATTAATAGTTTCCATTCTAATATTACCCTCAACCTTAGTAAAACCCCTCTGAGCTAAAGTCACAATTAAGAGGCTATTTGTCCGGTTGACGCGGGTTATGTGTACTTCTATCTCGTAAAATCGTTACTTAACTAAAAGTTAATCTAAGTGCCCTAATGCACTCAATACGGTTCGGTGAAAGGGGAAAGGGTAAAGGGGAAAGGGGAATAAAAAACCTTTAACCGCAAACCCATTTCCCTTTCCCCAAACCCTATTTTGAGTTCAAAATGCTTATCCGAACCGTATTGCTAATGCACTCTCAGAAGCAATGGAGAAGATAGGAAAATTATAATACTAAATTTTTCTGGCTTTACTATGAACTAGCGAATAATGTAATCTTAGCTACTAAGGTAGATGAGTCAATCTGACTATATTTACAGATTTTAAAAGTTGATTCTGCCCTCATTTAGTAATTTATATCCAGCGGCTAATGCTGTAAAAGCAACTATGAAATTCCATAAGCTAGTTGGCTGTAAAATAACTCCACCGCTTAAGAAAACTAGTACTATACCAATGCCTAGAAAAATCCATCCTAAGTTACCAGTTTCTCTTTGAAAAAAGATTAATGCAAATACACCTATCATAGTTGCTAAAACTGAAGCTGTAGCCGGCAAGCTACGGTAAAAATATGAATAGTAACCGCTAACAAATATGATGTTTTGACCAAAAAAGTATAATCCTGTGAAAAGTAGAATTAAACCTATAAGTTTGATTAACAATCTACCCATAATATTTTGATGTTTTTAATAGCCCAAGCTAATTTTTATCCGATTATAGTGGGGTTTTTAAATCTTGCCAAATTTTACCTGAGAGGTTTGATTTTTTAAGTAAATATACTGGACAAAAATCCCGACTGTCTGAAAATGCCAGTGCAAGTAATGTTGATTACATCAATTAGTCCTTGCCAGCATTTGATCGAGGTGCTTTAATAGCGATGTCTGACGACAAGAAGCAGAGCTTCTACGCATTCTGCAAAACAGTCTCACTTACAGAATATGTACAAAACTTGCAGCGATTCCACCTCACTGCTGGTGTTGATAAAATTACAGACTCAAAACATTAAACTCAAAGATATGACAAGCTAGTAGCATATCTTTGATATTAAATTCTCCCCAAAGCTGAATAGGAGCATACATGGAGCCAATTATTGCTATAGTTTTAGCCCTTATAGGTTATGCATTAGGTTCTGCAAAACTGATTAATCAAGGAAATGAAGCCTTAGTCGAACGCTTAGGGCGGTATCATCGAAAACTTAAGCCGGGGCTGAACTTTATTGTTCCCTTGGTCGATCAGATTGTAATGGAAGATACTACACGAGAGCAGTTTTTAGACATCAAACCTCAGAATGTGATCACCCAAGATAATATTTACGTAGAAGTGGACGCTATTGTATACTGGCGGATTCGAGATATCGAGAAAAGCTTTTACGCGATTGAGGATCTGCAAGGGGCACTGACACAGATCACCACAACTACTCTGCGAGAAATCATTGCTCAGAATACCCTAGAGCAGACCAACGTCTCTAGAGCGGAGATGGACTCAGCTATCTTAGACCAGTTGAATAGTATAACGGCAGATTGGGGAGTTGATATTCTCCGGTTAGATATTCAGAGAATTACTCTACCTGAAAGTGTGCGAAAGTCTAGGGAAGAGGAACAAGCCGCTGTCATCAAAAAACGGGCACTGATTACCGAAGCAGAAGGGGAAAAGGAAGCTGCGATTAAAAAAGCAGAAGGAACTATGGCTTCAGTGCAAATCATTTCTCAAGCTCTCCGTTCCAATCCCGACAGTAGGGATATTTTGCGGTATCTTGTGGCTCAAGATTACGTAGATGCTAGCCAAAAACTTGGTGAGAGCAGTAATGCCAAAATTGTCTTTGTAGACCCAGCTAACTCAAGTGAAATGTTTCAGGAGTTGATAGCCCACCCAGAAAATCCAGAAGGTAACGGCAAAAAATACGAAGAACAGTAATACCTAGCAATTACCTTGTGTGGCTTGTCTTGATAGGGCATCGGCGACTAATGAAACATCGCGCATTTCTTGAACATCATGAACTCGGAGGATATCAGCCCCATTAAAAATAGCAGCACAACAAGCTGCTGCCGTTCCCCAAACTCGTGCTTTGGGATCTGGTTGATTTAAAATGCGACCAATGAAATTTTTACGAGATGCTCCTATCAAGATAGGACAGTTTAGTGGTGCGAGCGATCGCAAACCGCAAAAAATTTCTAAATTTTGCTCATAGTTTTTAGCAAAACCAATACCAGGATCGATAATAATTTTACCCAGATCGATGCCCGCAGTAGTTGCTGCCTCAATTTGCCGAGCCAAAAAACTATAAATCTCACCAAGCAAATCTTGATAATCAGTCTGTTGTTGCATTGTCTGTGGTGTTCCCCGGATGTGCATTAAAATCATCGGCACACCTAAGTTTGCGACTGTTGCCAACATTTCTGAGTCAAAAGTGCCGCCAGAAATATCATTAATAATATCCGCCCCAGCTTCTACAGATGCCTTGGCTACAGCAGCACGGGTTGTATCTACAGAAATTGGGGCTGAAATTTTTGGTCTTAGCACCTGTAGTACCGATAGTACCCGATGGAGTTCCTCCACCAGAGTTATTTGCTTTGCCCCTGGTCGAGTTGATTGACCGCCCACATCAATGATGTCAGCACCAGCAGCCACCAGTGCTTGCGCCTGTACTAAAGCGGTAGAGGTAGTGTTAAACTCACCCCCATCACTAAAGCTATCGGGCGTTACATTTAAAATGCCCATCAAATAAGTCCGCTGTCCCCAATTGAAACAGCGTTCTCGAATTATCAAGTTCCTTGGCATAACCCTGTTTTGTCACTCTTGGAAAACAATAATCGAAGCAAGATTGTGAAACTTTCTGCCAAAACGGGATGCTCCCCATAAGAAAGTTAGCACTGCTATGCGCCCTTATCAATCAAAACCTTGATTGATAATCGATCGTTTTTGTCTTCTGGTACTAATAGCTTTCCATCTTTAGTTAGCTTCAGTTGTTGCCCCCGCCACTCTATAGTGTTGCCAATAAAGCCAAAACACCAAATAACAAAGCTTAATAAGTCGCACCCAAGAACGAGCCACAAAAACTTTTTGACTATTGGATCTTTCAAACTGATAGTACCAACAACCCAAGCCATTACCAATCTTGTTATCCAACAGATAGATAATCCTAGCCATCCTAATATTGAACCATTAGTGGTAATCAGTAGCAACAAGCTGGTGACAACACCATAGGTAAAAATTAGTCCTAGATAACCCCAAGGACGAGAAACTCGTTTACCACGCGCCCAACGAATCTGTCGTCTGATGGCATCAACTAAGTTGTTGCTTATCTGTACGTGTTCAACTATGTAGTCGGAAAGGACAACTTTATAACCTGCTTGGACAGGTAGATAGCCTAATTGAAAATCATCTGCCAGATAATCAGCGATCGCTTCAAATCCACCGATAGCTTCTAGTACTTTTTTCGGGATGACAATGGTAGAACCAAAGGCAAATTTTATACCATTTTCTTTAATATTGCTGACTAAAACCCCGGCGTGAAATTCAGTAGTAGTACTAATAGCTTCTAATATCGATATCCATCCTTGAGTTACGGTTCGATACATACAGGTAACTACACCCACGTTTTTATCTTGCAACGGCTGGATAACTCTTTGCAAATAGTCACCTCCAACTCGAATATCACTATCAGCAAGGACTAGAATTTCATATTTCGCTTGAGCTGCGGCATTGGCTAAGTTGCTAATTTTCAGGTTTGTACCAATGATGCGATCGCTTACAATCAGCAAAATATCCAAATCTGAAAAATTGCGGATAATTTTCTCTACAATCTCTATGCAAGGGTCTTGAGAGTTTCGTACTGCAAAGATAATTTGATATTTGGGATAGTCCTGCTGGCAAAATGAAGCGAGGTTTTCATAAGCATTACTATCAAGTCCACAAATAGGTTTGAGGATACTAACAGGTGGATGAAACTCTCGATTAACTGCTTGGGGAGCAGCAAAAAAAGTTATTGCTGCATAAATTGCATAGCAATAAAACAAAACAGACGCTATGCACAAAATTAGGAGAAAATAACTAGCGATCGCATGAAGATTTGTTAAGAAGGTAGATGCAAACATAGCCATTCATTACCAGGCAATTAGTATTAGCATTTTCTAGATTCACTGCCGATAAGTTTAGGATTTTTGTATGTATGTTAAATGAAATCTGGATGACAAAGTTATTACTTTGAATTATGGAAAATCAAATTTAGGTGATACGTTGGGATAGAAAATGATGGTTAGTAAGTTCAAAGCCGTTACTCAGGAGCGCTTCGCGTACCTGACGACTTAACAATGCAGCCAGTTCTGCTTCTCCTGTACTTAGTTCTCCATTGGCGATTGCTGGGTGAGAGTAAATCTCAACCAAGTTTGCCTGAATCTGAGGTATCAATCCAAGTAAATATTCTTCTGTAATGCCTCCAGTTTGCAATAAACCGTAAACTCTTTGGGTAAAGTTAATACCTTGGGACTCTAGCAATTTCTCACCATAGCGGCGTAGTCTGCCAAATACTCCTGACCAAACTAGTTTTGTCAGTAGATGACTGCGATTCACTCTTAAGTTCATTCTCAGTTCTTCACTGGGAAGACGAATTACTTTAATATCAAATTCTGCTGCCAAATCAACTAAAATACGCAAGACTACTGGATGTATGTGCAAATGCAAATGTCCATCGACATGAGAAAGAGGTAAATTAGTAGAACGGTATTTTTCTAATTGGGCGCGAATTTCTTGGCGCAGTTCTTGATGGGTTTCTTTGACAAATTGATAGCGCAAACCGGCGAAAAATGGACTGTTGGAAAAGTTACCCTGTTTGTCAACTAAATGAGGAATTTGCTCTGGCGGTAAGACAGAACGACCACATACCAACACAAGATGTAGTCCAACAGCCAGGTTTGGATTTGCTTTTGCCAAAGTCACAGCCTCTTTTGCAGCATCAGCACTCACCATCAGGCTGGTACTAGTTAGCACTCCTTCTTTATGTGCTTTGATAATTGCTTGATTAACTCCTTCAGAGAAACCAAAGTCATCACCATTGATGATGGCGAATCGCTGTGCTTGCATAAGTTTTGGATTTTTAAGGTTCCGATAATTGAGCTATTGAATTAGACTGACGCCGAGGTATAAGCCTAAAAGTTGCTAAGGCAGTTTTCGCTAGGTTTGGTATCAGTTGCGGTTGAAGTAATTCTCGATTAAAGACACCAAGCCGTCGAGTATTTTCTTGCAAGCAAGTAGATAACAATAACTCTGGGGTTAAATTATCTATAAAGTTGCTAGCACCGGTAGCTGTGAAACCCTCTTGTTGTTCTTCGTTAGAACCACTAAAGGCTTTAATCTTATCTTGTAATGCTCTGCTGTAATGTACAAGAGCATTAATTCCCCGCGACCAATTACTTTTACCCTCCTGAATTTGCTGGTATGTAACCCAATTCACAAAAAACATGATATGACGAGCTTCTTCATTAAGAACTGCATCGAAGATATCAAATAATGATTCTGGAATGTAGTTGATATGACGACGAGCAAGCCCAAACAAGCCAAAGGCTAAAAAAGAGTCAAGACATTCACCAAAACCAAAGTCAAGGAAGGCGGTTTTAATATTACTAGGAAGTACAGGTTCAGGAGGCGGGGAAATTTGAAGATCGTAGCGCTCGATCAGGAATTTAATTAGTTTACCGTGGCGAACTTCTTCCATCCCTTGGAGAGCGATCGCTTCTTTTAATACAGGGTCGCTAATTGTGGCTGCAAAAGCGTTTACCATCACTCCTGCTTCTTGTTCGGTATTGAGTGCTTCTCTCCAAAAAGGAATGCTTCGCAAGCTTTCGAGAGCAACATTATCCAGATTCGGCCAAGGGAGGCTTTCTGGTTCATACTCCAAGTGACTTTCAAGAAAGCTACGACAAAAAAGCTCTTTGTGTTCTTTGCTTCCTATTTTCATGGCTGAAGAATTTTTAACTTGTTGATAAGTAGTTCAGACAGAATTAATTACACGGTGCGATCGCGATCGCAGTAAATTATTTTTGTGCGTTTACTTATTTGGCTGGGTTATCGTCAATTCCTCCATAAAAATAACCAATAACTAACCAACAACTACTGATTCTGCTTTTGCTGTTGCTTGGGTGCGACGGTCTTTTAAATATGAGAAAAATTCCCGCCCTTCGCGCAAGCGACGCACTAACATTTGGGGATCGGCGAGCATTTCGCTAACAATTGGAATAATCGCTCTGGGACGGAAGTAAAATTTCCGATACATTCTTTCAACTGCATCCTCAATTTCAGCACTGGAGAGATTTGGATATTGCAGTGTAGACATTTGAATTCCTGAACTAGCAACTAAGGAATTGTTGCTAAACCAATTATTTTCTTGTGCTTGGCGATAAAGTTCTGTTCCAGGATATGGAGCTGCGATCGAAACCTGAATTGTATGCGGACTAATATCGCAAGCAAACCGCACCGTTTCTTCAATTGTTTGTGGGGTTTCGTCGGGTAAGCCAATAATAAATGTACCGTGTACAGTAATGCCAAGTTTATGACAATTTTCCATAAACTTCCGCGCTACTTCCAGCTTGATTCCTTTTTTTATTCCATCTAAAATTTGCTGATTTCCAGATTCAAACCCGACTAAAAGTAGGCGTAAACCATTATCGCGTAGTTTTTTCAGAGTGTCATAATCTAGATTGGCACGAGCGTTGCAACTCCAAGTTAGTTTGAGTCGCCGCAGATGTTCGCTAATGGCGATCGCTCGCTGTTTGTCTATAGTAAATGTGTCATCATCAAACATATATTCCCGCACTTTATCACCGAAGATCGCTTTCGCTTCTTCCATTTCGCGCCCAACAGCTTCGGGGCTTTTTGTGCGGTATAAGTGTCCGCCAATTGTTTGCGGCCAAAGGCAAAAGGTGCATTTTGCCGGACAGCCCCGCCCAGTGTAAAAGGAAATGTATGGATGCAATAAGTAGCCAATAAAGTATTTGGTAATATCTAGATCGCGGTGATAAATCGGCAATACACTGGGCATCGAATCCCAATCGTGAATCAACGGACGATCTTGATTATGATGGATATTACCCTGGCGATCGCGATAGCTTAAACCTGTGATTTCTTCCCAAGATTTACCTTCAGCTATTTCTTTGCAAGTATAGTCAAATTCGTGACGACAAACAAAGTCAATGATTGGGTTTTCAAGCAACGTCTGTTCTGGTAATACTGCGACGTGCGCTCCAATCAAGCCAATCTTGACATCAGGGTTTTGAGCTTTGATTGTCTTGGCACACTTGACATCATTAGCCAGCGAAGGCGTGCTGGTGTGCATGATAATTAGCTCGTAATCTTGAGCAATTTCGATGACATCTTCTACTGTTTGACCGTGTGGGGGTGCATCAATAAGCTTGCTACCAGGCACAAGGGCTGCGGGTTGCGCCAACCATGTCGGATACCAGAAAGAAGTAATTTCGCGCTTGGCTTGGTATCGGGAACCTGCACCACCATCAAACCCATCGAAGGAAGGAGGACTGAGAAACAAAGTTTTTTTCACAGGTAGATTTCCCTTTGCAGGTTTTAGCTAACACTTTTTTAGGATAAAACCTAAAGGGCAGCTGATGCGATCGCAGTTCTAAATCATTCATTAAATTTCTTATTTCTCTCTCTTGAGCGAAAAATCTCTGCGTACCTCTGCGCTTTACTTTGCGTCCCTCTGCGTTTCAAAATATTATCTGTACCTCACTTAACTGGGAATCGCTATAACCAAGCTTTTGTTGATTTGGAATGACTGGTTTATTTTTGCCGTGTTGTACTAGATTGGTCAGCAAATGCTTTGAACTCGACAGCATCATGACTACAAAACAGGCGTATATCTTGATTGCGATCGCTTGATAATGCGCGTAGCCGGTCTTGATTGAGCAATCGAGCTTTGCGATCCACTTCCATCATCCATTGGTAGGCGCGTAAACCTGGAGTGCAGCTTTTTTTGGCTGAGTCCATCTCGTGCCGATAAAAATAGGCATCACCTGCGTGGAGAAGCCAACCCTCTGGTGTATCAATGGCGATACCAGCATGACCCCGCGTGTGACCAACAAGGGGAATGAGGAGAATTTCTGGCGGTAGTCCGTCGAGGTTACGTACTGCTTCAAAGCCGAACCAAGGTTCGCCTCCCGCCGAATAGTACTTCCAGTGCTTAACCTCATCCCACTGTTGTGGACGAAAGCGCCTTTTGGCAATGAATCCGCGCCGATCCTGGGCGGTTTCCATCTCAGTTTGCATTACATGTACGGTTGCTTCCGGGAAATCTTCCAGACCACCGGCATGATCGAAATCGAGGTGGGTAAGCACAATATGACGCACATCTCGCGCGGAAAATCCCAACTTTTCAATTTGATCGATTGCTGTGTATTTTTTATCAAACTGGATGCCATTGAAATGAATGAAAAACGGGCTGAGGCGGGAGTAAGGCGAGTTGATATCGCGCAGTCCGAAGCCAGTATCAATTAGAACAAGTCCCTGTTCTGTCTCGATCAGCAGACAGTGGCAGACGAGGTGAGCTTTCGGGCCGCGACTGAAGCCATCGAAGAGGGCCCCGCCAATCGGGCACATGCAGCCACAATTGAGATGATGAATTTGCATAAATCCTCCGTTACGACTTTGACGGTCAAAATAAGTAGTGATGCACATCTGTGCCTTGGTGTCAACTTAGCGTGAAACCCTTGAAAACCACTCACTTACCATGACTATCCTCGTTACCCCACCCTAACCCTCTCCTTGTAAAGGGGAGGGAACAAGATTTCTCTTGTTCCCAGTCTCCGACTGGGAATGCCGTCCTAGAGGCTCCGCCTCCCTTGCTGGCGGCAGAGCCGCCAAGAGCAACATTTCCAGCCTCTAGGCTGGAAACGAGATTTGAAAAGGCTTTTAGCTGAAGTTGACACCAATGACAGTTGTACGCCCCTACAGATGTGCAAATAATTTGGGATAATTTATTTTTTGCAAGTCCGTTAGCCCAGGCGATCGCACCCTGCTTAAAATGAGTCTTGATTGGGTACAAATTAGTTGTTGCCCGATCCTGGCTCACTGAGTTTGCGGTGCAGTTCAGCATTGACGGTATCAGGTAAGACCTTGCTCACAGTTCCCTGAAGCTTCGTTTTCAGCGAACCAGCGATGATGTCATCTTTGCCTGCCATCAAAGCTTCAAAACCCTGCTTGGCCACCTCAGCCGGATCGTCCTTTTGATCCGTGCCCACTTTTGTGTCGTCCATACCCGCGCGGTGGAAGAAGTTGGTATCGGTGGGCCCCGGCATCAGGGCGGTGACGGTAACGCCCGTGTCCTTCAATTCGTTGCGTAACCCTTCTGAAAAGGAATGCACAAAAGCTTTGGAGGCGGCGTAGACTGTCTCGAACGGGCCGGGCATCAAAGCGGCAATCGACGACGTGAAAAGGATTCGACCCTTGCCAAGCTCAACCATATCCTTTACCACCCGTTTGGCAAGATGTACAGAGGACACGACATTTAGATCGATCAGATTGAGTTCGTCCTTTAAATCGGTTTCACGGGCGAAATCACCACCGACACCAACACCTGCGTTGATGGCGATCGCATCCACTGGTCGCCCAGTTGCCTTAATCTGGTTGTAGAGTGTCTCAACTCCGTCATAGTTAGCGAGATCGGCCTGCACCGTCTCAACTTTAGCACCCAGTTCCTCGAAGGCAATAGCCGCTTCGTCAATGCTCGATCCGGTGGCTGTAACTAGAAGATCGAAGCCGTTTTGAGCAAACTGTTTTGCGAGTTCATAACCGATGCCGTTAGAGGCACCTGTCACGACAGCCAAGGGTCGGGTCACTGAACTGTTCATAACCATTAAAAATTCCTATGTAACTGCTCCACACTCGCTTGCTATGGTTTTATTGCTACCAAATAATTGCATAGACTGTGGGCTTTCAACCCTTACAATCTTAGGTAGGTAGCAGTGCGATCGCGTCTTTCCCAGGAAGTATCGCGAGTGTATCTTCAAGGTTACTTTTTTACAGTTCTGTATATACCTCTAACAGACTTTCAGGCTCTCAAGACTTATTTTAATAGTTACCTTAGCTACGAACTTTCGTAACGATTTTCTGGGAATAAAACGAAGCCGATTCTTCATTTTTGGCACAATCTTGGGCAAACTTAATCAAATGGTGTCCAACAAGTCCAACGTGAACTAAGTTTTCAATATTACCTGCTTTTAGTGCTGGCTTGGCCATTTTCCAGAAAGTCTGACGATAGTTACTAAATAAGCCTATCCGCACCAAAATATTAGTTAAATAAGTTAAACCCTTGCGAATATTAGCCGCAGAAGTTCGAGAGGGGCTGTTAGGAACTTCGATGCGATTTGGATAGGTGTGTTCCATATTGTAGGCAAATCGCTGATATAAAAATTCTGGCTCATAAGCAGTTGTAATGCAGCGCCGCCACATCTCAACAACTTGCTCGTAGGGCATCAAAAATTCAACATTTGATTCCCGGTTTTCATCATAGACAAGTCGCCCTTCTGCTTCTAATCTCCGCCATAATGGAGTTCTCGGTAACGCATGAAGCAGGTTAATTGTCAACATGGGAATTTGCGATGCCCGAATAAATTCGAGAATTCGGTCTGCTGTTTCTGGTGTATCTGTATCTAACCCAATAATGATTCCCGAAACTACTTCCATACCATAACTATTTAAAACCTGAATCGCTTTTAAGATTGGCATACTCAGATTTTGGTCTTTGGAAATCGCATGGAGGGCATTTGGTTCTGGTGTTTCGATCCCGCAAAAGATTGTACAGAAATAAGCTTCGCGCATCATTTCCAGCAGTTTGGGACTTTGAGCGAGGTTAAGGGTTGCTTCACAGGCAAATTGGATGGGATAGCCATTGCGTTTTTGCCAGTCAATCAGATGAGGAAGTAACTTCATGGCGGCGCGGCGATCGCCAACAAAGTTATCATCAACAAAATATACTGCTCCTAAATTGCCAGATTGTCGCATTGCATCTAACTCCGCGACTACTTGCTCTGGCGTTTTCATCCGGGGATTGTTGCCATAGAGTTCGGGAATATCGCAAAACTCGCAGCGATAAGGGCAACCACTGGAAAACTGCACATTTGCCAAGAAGTAATCATTGATATTCAGCAAATGATAAGCTGGGGTGGGAAACTCTGTTAAGGGTAAACGTTCCTTGGTTTCAAAGCGAATTTGTTGTTGGGGACGTTGAGAGTTTTGGTCTAGATATTCGATCATGCGATCGCTAGCATCTCCCAATTCGCCCAAGTGTAAAATATCAAACTCAGGATAATATTCTGGACACCCAGATACGGAAGGGCCGCCGACAACGGTAATTTTCCCGGCTCGATGGGCAAGTTCGTTAATTTGATTAATCTGTGGTTTTTGGATATGCATTCCACTGACAATCACCACATCAGCCCATTGATAATCAGCCCTAGTTGCTGATTTGACATTCTCATCAATAAACCGCACTTCCCATTCTTTAGGTAAGTAGGCAGCCACAATTAAAATACCTTGGGGTGGCATAAAAGCCCGGACACTACCCATCAGTGGGTAAGCATGATGAAAAGTACCAAAGGAACGGCTGTACTTAGGAAAAATACACAGAATGCGTCGATGGTGCGAAGGAACGTAGCGGGTTCCTTGAGTGACAGAAGCGGTTTGAGAATTGCCGGCTACATTAATTTGATTCTCTAAAGACTTTAAATTCACAGTCATTGCAAATTTCACCCTGAAAAACTGAGCAGGTAATTTGACAGTTTCTTGACATAATTAGCTGTAATTCCAACTAGCTTACCAAAGAAAGGCAGAAGGCAGAAGGAATTATAAATGTATTTTTGCTCAAAACAAAGTCCTAAAGATTATAAATCGTCCAATGTTGCCTTCTGCCTGATTCATCGTCATATTTGAAAGGGTATTTAACTGGTAAAATATAAAATCTACCCTCGCAATGCAAATTTGATTGGTTGGCAAACAACTATTATGGAAATCGCGCATGGGACATAAAAAGAGAGATTTTCATTTTTTGTTGTGTCCAACTGGGTATAGGCATCTGTCATGAATTTGATTTACTTTCTTTTGCGTTCTTCGTGGGGGATGGTGGCGATCGCGATCGCTACCGGATTTTTGAGTGGCGGTAGTAGTGCTGGCTTGATTGCCTTAATTAGCCATGCTGCAAGTAGCGGTAATGCTTCCCGCCTCACATCGATAATCTGGGGTTTTGCGGGGCTGGCTATAGTTGCACTAATTACCAGTATCGTTTCTCAAGTGATGCTGATTCGCCTTTCTCAGAATGCAGTCTTGCAATTACGGATGCGTTTAAGTCGTCAGATTCTCGCTTCCGAGTTGAGTCATCTGGAACGCTTAGGGAATCCTCGATTATTGGCTACTTTAACAGAAGATATTCAGGCGGTTGCTAATGCTGTTTATCAGATGCCTTTTATCTTTATTAATTTAGCGATCGTCCTGGGTTGTATAACATATATAACCTGGCTTTCTTGGTTAGTATTGTTAATGGTTTGTGGGATTTCAGTAGTTGCGATCGCTAGTTGTCAATGGCTACTCAACAGAGGCGGGAAATTACTTACTTTAGCTCGTGAAGATGAAGATCGGTTGTTTAAAGATTTTCGCACCATTACCGAAGGAGTCAAGGAACTTAAACTAAATTACAAGCGACGTGAAGACTTTTTAGAAGAAAAATTACAATCAACTGCTAACGATTTTCGCAATCACAACGTTAACGGTCTAAGCCTTTTTGCCATAACTTCAAGCTGGGGCCAACTCATATTTTTTTTCGCTCTCGGTTTTGTATTGTTTGTCTTGCCTAATCTGCTTACTATTAATCCCGAAACTCTCTCTGGCTACATTTTGACCTTCACTTACTTGGTGTTACCAATGGATAACATCATTAGTAAACTTCCTCTATTAAGCAAAGCTAGCATTGCTTTACAAAAAATCGAATCGCTGGGTTTATCTCTAGCTAGTCGAACTGAAATATCCACTGTTCCACCTGCTCTGAAATCTGACTGGCAGAGGTTAAAAATTCAAGGTGTCACCCACACTTACTACACAGAGCAAGAAGACAATAGCTTTATTTTTGGCCCCGTCGATCTAACACTTTATCCTCAAGAATTAGTCTTTATTGTTGGCGGTAATGGTAGCGGTAAATCTACATTAGCTAAATTAATTACTGGGCTTTATATCCCAGAAAACGGCGAAATCTGGTTTGATGATGAGTTAATTAGCGAAGAGAATCGAGAATGGTATCGCCAGCATTTTTCCGTGGTGTTTTCCGACTTTTATTTATTTGAAGAACTTTTAGGATTAAAAAATTCTTACTTGGATGCTCAAGCCAGAAAATATTTACAAAAACTGCAACTAGACCATAAGGTGAAAGTTGAGAATGGACAACTTTCTACCACTGCTCTTTCTCAAGGACAACGAAAACGGCTAGCTTTACTCACAGCCTACTTGGAAGATCGACCAATTTATCTGTTTGATGAGTGGGCAGCCGATCAAGATCCAGTATTCAAAGAAATATTCTACACTCAACTTCTCCCAGAACTGCGATCGCGGGGCAAAACAGTACTGGTAATTAGCCATGACGATCGCTATTTTCATTTAGCAGACCGAATTATCAAACTTGACTATGGCAAAATAGAGTACGATAAAACTTAATCTGGCAAAACAATTCATAATTATTAAAAGAATATTTGGAGTTTGACTAAATAAAACTAATGTCTGAACAAAAGCCCATAAATCCTTGGAACTACAAACCTTGGTGGTGTCAACCCTGGTCTATAGTTCTCACAGGTGTAACACTGATTGGTGGTAGCTGGTTACTATTTAAAACTATCTGGCTAACAGTTCTCGTTTCCATCCCAATAGGAACGTGGATGGCATTTTTTGTGTTGTTTTGGCCACAACTAATGATTCGCAGTGGAATTTTAGAGTCGTATAAAGAGTAGTTTGAGCTTAATGTAATGCGGGAAATTAATCTAGGTAGAGAAAATTATTCCACCGCGTTCGAGATTTAGCATCTTAGATCGTGTCCAGCTAATTATATCAAGTTCGGGTGATTAAGTAGGTAGGCGTAAATATTTGTCATTGGGATAAGCCAGTCTTGCTGGAGGCTCAGTTGGCAGGAGGGAAGAGGATTTTAGCCTCGTTCATTTTTGTTAATATAGTTTGGTTTTATTCTGCCGACCTACTTTCTTGTAATAAAATCTATTAATGTAGCGACTGCCTTAAAAGTCAAGCAATTGATTGGTTTGTGAAAATTTATGAAAGCGATGCCTACGATGGTCACTGAGCCAAGTCGAAGTGTGGGCTACGCCTACGCACCTGTGTACTCGATCGCGGTGCGATAAAGTTTGGAGTACCTCAAAACGACTTTGGAGTACCTCGAAACGACTTTGGAGTACCTCAAAACGACTTTGGAGTACCTCAAAACGACTTTGAAGTACCTCGAAACGACTTTGGAGTACCTTGAAACGACTTTGGAGTACCTCGAAACGACTTTGGAGTACCTCGAAACGACTTTGGAGTACCTCGAAACGACTTTGGAGTACCTCAAAACGACTTTGGAGTACCTCGAAACGACTTTGGAGTACCTCAAAACGACTTCGAGGTATCTGTTGCTTATATAGCAGTCCTAAATCATTCGTGACAATTTAAGATCGTTTTAATCCCCTGCCTTGGTCTACCGTGTATATACAAATCCTTCTGACCCCCTTAATCCCCCCGATGTATTGGGGGGAAACAGGAATCTAGTTCCCTCCCCAATATATCGGCTACGGTGTATACATAAGTCGAATTACCCCCCTTAATCCCCCCTTATCAAGGGGGGAAATAAGAAATCTTGTTCCCTCACCAATACATACGGGGAGGGTTAGGGCTTTCAAGGGCAGGCTTTTAGGCTTTCGATAAATAGTTGAGAATGTTCTCAATTATTGAACGTAGTTTTAAGTTCTCAGACAATGGTTTTGGTTTTAAAATCCCAAAAATTTGTCTAATCAAAAAAACCTGCCCCAGAAAGGAGGGTTAGGGTGGGGTAAAACCGTGTATTTCTCAGCTATTTCAGACTTGTGTATACACCGTAGCTGCCCTTGGTAAGGAGGGACGGTCTACCACTTCTTCTAAAATACGTATCATATTTGCGTAAGCGTGCAGAGATGAGCAAAACTGTGCTGCAAAGTTAAGCGTAGGCGTAGCCCATCGTAGACATCGCTTAAGCAAATTATGAGAAGAAGTTCTCCTAATCCGTTTCTAATCCTCGGAACTCACGTAGATATAAACAAATTAATGGTATCAAAAACATTAATTCATGATAAAGAACTTTAACAACATAATAAGTTTTGATAATTTTTTGCGAATATTGATATTTTTTAAGATTTCTTTGGGCAAAAGACCTTGTAAGTATCTAGATACTTAAGGAATTTGCACAGGGAAAGTTAGGGTGACATGAACAACAGAGCAAACCAAAGGCATGAAGAACATCATGTAATAAAATATTTCTGTATATTCAACCGAATGTTGATTTTTGTTGCAGAGATATTTATGTTACCCAGCTTTGTAGCTGGAGAGGTAGTACTGCGGTTGTTTCAAAATTTACAATGTCTTAGACTTTCCTGGCTAAGGCGTAGACACTCATCTGTGAAAACCCAACCTGTTCCTCTACCTGACAATGAAGCACAAAGGCTCAAAGCGCTGGCAGACTACAATATTCTAGATACCCTACCCGAACAAGCATTTGATGACCTAACTGCGATCGCTGCCTACATTTGTAAGACTCCAATTGCTTTAATTAGCTTAGTTGATTGCGATCGCCAATGGTTTAAATCTAAGCTTGGACTAGAAAGCAGCGAAATAGCCAGAGATGGGTCTTTTTGTTCCTATGCCATTCTACAACCAGAGGAAATATTAGTGGTTCCTAACGCCCTTAAAGACGATCGCTTTAATAACAATCCCTTAGTCAAAGGTAATCCCAAAATTCGTTTTTATGCTGGTGTTCCTTTAATTACGCCTGATGGTTTTCCAATTGGGACGTTGTGTGTTCTAGATACCATTCCTCATCACTTAAGTTATCAGCAGTTAGATGCACTGCGCCGTCTAAGTCGTCAAGCGATCGCTCAAATAGAACTCATTCAGGAAGTTCGCTACCGCAAACAAGCAGAGATCGAAGGAAGACAGTTATCGCTGACAGATGAACTAACAGGTTTGCATAACCGACGTGCATTCTTGCTGATGGCTGCACAGCAGTTGAAAATTGCTCACCGCATGAAAGTGTTTTGCTGGGTTATCTTCATTGATTTAGATGGACTAAAACAGGTTAACGACACCCTTGGTCATGACATGGGAGATGCCTTGATTATTGATGCTGGTCGATTACTTAAGCAAAGTTTTCGGAACTCAGATATTGTTGCCCGTTTGGGTGGGGATGAGTTCATTGTTTTCATCTCAAGCTACTTTAAGGACGCTGATACTATCCAAGCGCGTCTACAAACAAATATCGCTAACTTTAATCAACAGCAAAACCGTAGCTATAAACTTTCGATGAGTATCGGCATAGAGCGTTACTCACCAGAGAGCAATATGTCACTAGAACAACTAATCGCCAGGTCTGACAAATTAATGTATGCTCAAAAGCGTCTCAAGCGGCAATCTCTTACATAAAATATCCCATTACATAACAGTCTTTAACTACGAATTACGAACTTGTACTGAGCTTGTCCTGAGCGTAGTCGTTGGCGCAGCCTCTCGTAGAGAAGGGCGTAGCCGAAGTATTACGAATTATTTTAATTTACCACCTGGCTCCCATGACTGCGGGGATCGTCTTGATTCGCCGTTGGTGCTACTGGAGCTGAAAATTTGGAAACTTTGCCGCTAGCTTGAGCATAAGGCAGAGAAGAACCAGTAACCAAAGCTTCTAAATTACTAGCCATAATCGTCCGGGGTTGATCGCCGATGGCTTGGGCTATGGTTTCTCCTTGCTGACTCAAAAATACAAAATGGGGAATTCCATCCACCCGATATCTCAGCATTTCCGGCAGCCACTTAGTATTATCTACATTCAGCATGACAAAATTCATCTTGTCAGCATACTCTGTTTCTAGTTGAGTGATATCTGGTGCCATTTTTTGGCAGACAGTACACCAATCAGCATAAAACTCGACTAAAGATGGTTTGCCATTGCTGATTGCTACTTCTAAAGGTGTGGAAGTCTCGCTTAACTTAGCTAGAGTTGCCGAGGTTGTTTCAGTTCGCAATCCTAAGACCAGAGAAACGCTAAGAGCGATCGCTCCCATTACAATTAAGAAGTTTCTCAGACGCTTCCCGAATGTAGATTCAGGTTTTTCGGGAGAATTAACAGGTGAATCAGTACTCATAACAGCAGAATTATTAAAACTTCTTAAGCAATTTCTTCTTTAGTTTAGCTGACTCCAAGCATTCTTCTAAGAAACAAGGGAGGAGGCAGAAGGGAGGAGGCAGAAGAGAAGAGGATTTGACTTGTTTGTTCCATCCATAATAGAAGCGATCGCGTCCGTAAACAGCTTTAATCTCGCCAGCATTGGAAGGTTGAACTGTAAATTGGGCATGGGAAGAAGCAAAGGGGCAGAGGGTAAAAACTTACTGCAACTTTCTCCTCTACTCCCCTGCTCCCCTGCTCCCCTGCTCCCCTGCTCCCCTGCTCCCCTGCCCCATTCGCTATTTACTTCACTTACAAAATTGCTCCAGTTTCCTTCAAATAAACCCGTGTAAATGGTTCATCTTCACCCAAAGTATAATCTTCAATCAACCCTTTGCGACGAATAGAAATATCGTTGCCTTTTTTAATCACCACAGTCGAACCATCGAAAACATCTCGCGCCAAAATCATCTCAGTTTCGGTGGGATTATCCAAAACTACGATATTACTATTTTGGTAAAATATGCCCTGTTCTTCGAGGATTTCTTCAGAATACTCGGCAATTAGCAAATCAAGTTTGGGATGACGTAGCAAAGTTTGAACATTACTGTTGTAATCTTTGCTTAATACTTTTTTCGAGCGATTCACAAAAACGGCATCACGACAAACAGCACCTATTGTCCAGTTGGGATTTTGCAAAAGGATATGGTCAATCGTTGCTTGCAGTTCTTCAACTGAGATTTTGTTAAAGGTCATAATTGGTATCCTGGCATCCGTACCCGACTCAAAAAAGGTTTCTAAAATATGAGAAGGTACATCAACACTTTCACCAACAGAAGGTTTAAGATGCATTAAAACGCCTGGTGCAGCATTGATTTCCAAGATAGCAAAGTTACTGGATTTCCAAGATTCTGCAAGACTTTTGGTAATCACATCAATTCCCAGACAAGTCAGTTGGAAATGTTGGGCAATATCTTGCGCCAAGATAATATTGTCAGCATGAACTGTTGAGGTTGCATCAATGCTCATACCTCCAGCTGAAAGATTGGCAACTTTACGCAGGTAAACAGTGCGTCCTTTCTCAATCACGCTGTCTAATGATAAACGCTGTTCCTCTAGGTAGAGTTCCATCGCTTCATCGATCTGAATTTTACTCATCGGCGAGGTTGGCGTGTCTAAACGTGCAGGTTTGCGGTTCTCTTCGCGAATTAACTCTGCAAGCGTTAAATACCCATCACCCACAACTGATGCGGGACGGCGTTCTGTGGCGGCGACGAATCGACCATTGACACACAACATCCGAAAATCCGATCCTGAGATGCTTTTCTCAACAATTATTCGGGTTTGCTGATTTTCGGGAATCGCTGCCAGTGACCGATTATAAGCAGATATCAGTTCTTTTGAGTCTTGCACATCAGCCGTAACGCCAATTCCTTTGTGACCTACCACTGGCTTAACTGCCACTGGGTAGCCAATTTCTCTTGCTGCTGCCAAGGCTTCTTTCTCGGTAAAGACAATGCTACCTTCAGGCACAGGGAAACCCAAGGTTTTCAAAAATGCCTTACAATCATCTTTGCGGGTAGTAAACTCGGAATCTAGATGGCTATCACAGTTAAATGTTGTTGCTACCCCCCGGACGTGTTTTTTTCCTAAACCGTATTGCATCAATCCTTCTTCCCACAAATAAAAGGCGGGAATACCTTTTTCATAAGCTGTTCGCAATAGGGCGTAAACCGTGGGGCCTCCGTAGACAGATGCGCGAAATCTATCTTGCAGTCTTACTAGCTGCTCATCAAAGGCAAAGTCTTCGTCTTGGGTAATGGCTTCAAACCAATCCCAAACAAAGTAAATTACCTCTCTAGTTGTGCGTTCATGTAGTGATTGGATGCTAATCCGCGTGAGATTTGGATATGGCTTCACACTCCAGCGGTCAAGGTGTAAATCCATGTCCAATTTTCCGGCTTCGGAGACAACTTGGGCAAAGAGATGGGCATAAGATTCGTAGGTCTGATCGCGAAGATTTGGATAGCGATCGCCAATGCTGGCAATATAATCTTCAATGGGTAAAGGCTCTCTAGAGTCAATTAGAGCAAAATCAAATGCTAGCGCCCCTACATTTAAATAAGGGTTGGGGCCAAGGTAATGCTTGAAGTTGAAAATATCGAATACATCCGTTCTTCTAGCATTAATGCGGACTAATTCACTGCTTTTTTGTAGAACCATTGATTACGAACCTTCGGCTAAACACCCTGAATTTTTAATGCTGAGTTGTAGTTACTCAGACTTATTGATTGTAAATTGACTCAGGTTAATTTTGGAGAGTAATGGCTTTGCCACTGAGCTAATCAGAACCCACGTTAACTTTATTACTAAGCATTTTTAACTATCTTAAGGCATAATTAAATCTTCAATCTTCTGTCAGGAACCAAGAACAGTCAATTCATCCTCATGAATAATTGAAGATATAACCTTTGAAAGGTACAACACTCATCTAAAAATTGTATAAATAGATGTAGGGCATTAAAAAGACAGTATAAAAAGACAGCAAAGTATGAATAGCACACAAGCTGCTCTAAGAGATGAAATTCGAGAACTGGCTGACGAAGCTTTTCACCAAAAGCTGATCTCTGGACATGGAGATGGCCCAGACATGAATGAATATCAAATTGTCTACCAAGGCAAACCCAGGCATCTCCCACTCGAACAAGCACGTTTTTTCTTAACTAACTTGCTTTACAAAAGTCAAGTTCATTAGGACTTGCCATCAGACATCTATTTGCATCCAGCTAGGGTCAATACCAATTACTTACATCGCCCGATAAATCTCCAATCGACCATTAGCAATATAGCCAAAAATGCCTCTAGAAAATACTTCTAGAGGCAGTTGATGTTGTAGATTTTATTTAGCAACTGGAAAATTAATAATTTTTCAGAAGAGTACTTTGGTCTAATTGCGATGTCTAACGACAAGCCGCTTCTGTACGAACGCGAACAGCGTGTCGCAGATAGACGCTTTGCATAGCAAGATCCCCGTATGGGTATGCGTCTACGCAAATGTTAACCCTACTTTTATCAAGTAATCTATCAAAGGGATGATTTGATACATTGAATTGTCATGTTTTAGTGAAATTTATTAACTCAAATCCCAGGGGGCATCATGGTTGAAAGTAATATCAAAAAGCAGTTAGTAATTATTGGGGGAGCCGAAGATAAAGAGGGTGATTCCGTAATTTTGCGGGACTTTGTAAGACGCGCTGGAGGCACAAAGGCATATATTGTAATTCTGACAGCAGCCACAGAACTACCAAGAGAAGTGGGAGAAAATTACATCAGAGTGTTTGAGCGCCTGGGAGCCGAAACTGTTCGCATTATTGATACAGAAACCCGTGAAGATGCAGCTTCATCTACCGCATTGGAAGCTATTAGTAAAGCAACTGGGGTGTTTTTTACAGGGGGAGACCAAGCTCGTATTACCAGCATTCTCAAAGATACCGAAATCGATACGGCTATTCACCAACGCTTTTCTGAAGGCGCAGTTATTGCAGGCACAAGCGCCGGAGCTGCTGTAATGCCAGACGTAATGATTGTGGAAGGCGACTCAGAAACACATCCTCGGATTGAAACTGTCGAAATGGGCCCAGGTATGGGATTTTTACCAGGGGTAGTAATTGACCAGCATTTTTCCCAACGAGGACGCTTGGGACGTTTAATATCAGCTTTGATACTACAGCCTGCTGTCTTGGGATTTGGGATTGATGAAAATACCGCTATGGTAGTGGTAGATAACCAAGTTGAAGTAATTGGTGAAGGTGCGGTTACGATTGTTGATGAATCAGAAGCTACATATAACAATATGGGCGAAATTTTGAAGGATGAGTCTTTGGCGATTTGTGGAGCAAAGCTTCATATTTTGCCACATGGCTTCAAATTTGATCTGAAAACTCGTCAGCCTATCCTAAATAATGGCTCTGTGCCAAATGGCTCTCAACCACTTGCTTCAATTAACACTTAACTTTTAGCAAGTGTATTTAAACTGAAAGTTTTATTGAACAGAATTCAAGAGTCAGAATTCTGAATTCTGCATTCTTCTTCAATTGATTGCTGTAATATCCCCTGTCTGAACCTGTGGTAGGCAGGGGATATCAAAGCGGTTCAAAACCTGAGTTTAAGCGAAATAAATAGGAGTTACGCACTCAGATCCCCCAACCCCCTTAAAAAGACGTGAGTTCGACGAGTGCTATTTTGACCTCTCCCCCAGCCCCTCTCCTACAAGGAGAGGGGAGCAAAAACCCTCCTTACTCGTTCTCCTCCTTCTCCTTTAAGGAGAGGAAGGCTGGGAGGGAGAGGTTTGTCGAACTTACGTTAAAAAGGGGGCTTTAGACTTCCCGCCCTTTTTAAGGGGGGTTAGGGGGGATCGGGGTTTCAGGCTTCAGTGCGTAAGTCCTAATAAAGTCTGCGTAGTAGTTAGGTTTTTAACAATCTGGTATAGCAAAGAGTGATATTTAACTAAGGTAGAAAGAATATCAAGGCGATTTCGTTAAATTATAAAAACTGTCAGAACGAATCTGACTACCATTTCGCCAAACTTCAACTCTTTGTGGAGTGACTAAATAATAAAAACTACCATTATCTGCTCGATATCTGTCTTTACCAATATTTAAAGCTAATATCTTTATAGGCTTGCTTGGGGATTGCTTCAATTGCCCAATATAAAATAATTGACCATTTTCTTTACAGACTTTTACACGATAGCTTGCAGTTTCACCTTCAATAAGACTAATTCCATTACATTTCGTATCAGTGCTTACAGGTGCAAAATCTATAGGAATTGGCTGCTGTAAGGGTGAAACTTGATTTGCTACTGGGGGTGGCGAAACTGGATGGTTCTGGTTATCCACTGGCTGAACTTTAGAACCAAAGCCAACACTTGCAGTTACGGATGTCAACAAACGAAGGGGGTCAACTGCTATTCGACCATTTGGATGAACTTCAAAGTGCAGATGAGGTGCTGTACTATTGCCTGTAGATCCCATCTCAGCAATCATTTGACCTTGAATAACCTGTTGACCCTTGCTCACCAACAAACGGCGATTGTGGCCGTAAACAGTAGTGCTGCCATCGAGATGTTTAATAGTTATGGCATTTCCTAATCCCCAATTATCCCAACCTGCTTTAACAACTGTACCGGATGCCGCAGCAACAACAGGAGTTCCAGATTCCCCTGCAATATCAATGCCTTCGTGTTGATATTTGCGGAAGCCTTGAGAAATAAACCCTTTAGTTGGCCAGATTAAGTTAGCAGTAGGGATAGGAGTTTGCCCAATTGGGGAATCGCCTGCCAATTGTGTTAAGGCAGATGTAGATGTAGTTAATACAGCGCTTAAGGATATTAACCCAACTAGTCCATAAGTACGATATCGATAAATTATAGCTTTTTTCATAAGTTGTAAGTCTATTAGAACAATAATTCAGACACTTTCTGATTATTTGTTGTTTCAAGCTTACTCGGAAAATATCAGGAAATCTTTAAGATTTTACGCAAAAAGAAAAGCACATCAACTGGTGAGGTTGTCCTTTGTCAATTGTCCTTTGTCCTTGGTAAACACAAATGACAAAGGACTAATGACTAATGACTAATGACTAATGACTAATGACTTTTAGCTTGTTTGATTTTGAATTCACCAACGAGGTCTGGATTTTATATTATGTCTACAGTAAAAAACGGGTGAGTTAAACTTGCCTAACCCACCCGATAAAACTAAACATTAGAGAAATATTAAAGAAATTAGCCATTAAAAACGCGACTGCGCCATTTATTCAACCGAGCTTCCCCAATTGTCGCAGATCGTCGAGCATCAGCAATTTGCTCTTGCAAAGCTGCAATCTGTTTTTCTTGGGCGTCAGCTTGCTGTTGCAAAGATGTATATTCTCCTGTGCTAGTGGGCAAACTAGAAGACTGCCAACTACTACTAAATTTTGTTGTGCCGATGCTGGCAAATGGTCTTAAGTCTGCTAATTGTTGTTGCAAAGTTGCAATCTGGCTTTCTTGCTCTTTAATCTTTTGCCGCAAGCTTTCCTCGGCTGCTGTGGAAGCTGTAATAAAGGTATTAACTGGAGCAGCAGTTTCTGGCTTGGGCTTGAATATTTCAGCCAGCAATGCACTAATATCCGTGAGTTTCTGTCTACCGTAAGGAGCGTTGGTAATTAGCGATCGCACCAGTTGAGGTTCATTATTCGATGCTAGATTCTTGTCACTGCTAGAATTGCTCCGAAGCAATTGTAACATATTGGTAAATTCCAATATCTTTTTGCCCGTTTGAGTTTTATAACCCCGGTAATATGGCACTATGTTCTCGCCAAAGGCCTCTAGATACTCGTCGCTATCAAGATAAGAATCAATGTCCGCTTCAAAACCTTTCTCATCTAAAATGTTGCTGTGATATTTAGTTTCAGAGTAGTCATCGGGAGCGCGGCCGAGTAGGTGTTTGAAGTTAAGTTCAATTGCTCGGTAGCGGTAAACGTTATCAAAAAATCTAGAGCGATATAATTCTGATTTGGCAACTTGACGCACAAACTCACGCACATCAATTATGCCTTGCTTGAGTTGGGATTCTGGAACTACGAGCCGCTCACTTTCCATGATGTAAGCATTACCCAACACTTGCCGATAAACTGCTCGAATTACAATTTCAATGTCATCAACTGAAGCAGTATTCCACAGTTCTATAGGTTCTGTTTGGGGAAATGCTTGATATTGGCGTCGTCTGGTTGCTTCGTCTAAGAAGGTCTGCATAGTTGGGTTATTGTGGGTAAAAGGAACTAATTTGTCAAGTAAAATAAAATTTCTGCAGCAGCGTGGGAATACTAAAATGCAAAGGCATAACAGTTCATAATTAAGATTTACTAATTACTAGACATCTTGCAAAAGTAACTTTTGCCTTGATGTTGGGGAAAAGTTAAAGGTTAAAGAGTAAGATAAAATTCCATACCTTTACCCTTTATCCCTTACCCTTTTCCCTACTTCTGCAATAAGTCTACTGGTTATTGATATTAACTTATCAACTTTTGGGGATTTTTTTAGTTACATTTTCTAACAAACTTGGACGGCTAACTATTAATAACTAACAGCTAATCACGATGAGAAATTAGCAATTAGACATTAATAATTAGCCGTCAACCCCCTTGGGGAGTATTTAAAATTCAAAACTTAATTTTGAATTAGAGTATAAACGCCTGTCAGAATAATTTCTACAGGATAGTAACTCTCAAGCACGCTCATCAAATCTAGTGTAGAAACCACCGTATTTGATCCAGTATTGTTTCAAATTATGATGAGGTGTATGTAAACTAGCTTTTGCCTGATATAAAATTACTTGGCGATGATCGCCCATCCAAATTTTGTTAACCGGGTCAACGCATATTACTGTTCCTCCTAAAGAAGCAACGCACTCAGAGAATCTCTCAATCGTTGTATATTCTAATGTCTCGAAGATAAAAAAATTACCCGAACAAATCAAATGGCGGCTGCGAATCCAGCAGCGCATTTTTTTTTCAGCCAGTGGAGGCAACATTTTGGTTTTAACAGATTCAAGCTGAATCAACATTTCAGGCGCTCACCGCACGTAATTCATCAGCAAAACTCTCCCGTTTTTCAAATTGTAATGGCCCAGCAGTAGATCCCCATATTTGCTTATGGGTTTCAATATCCATACCTTTATCTAGACTTATCCAAGTACGCTCGGTTATTTCTACTTCGCTGACAAGATATGTCTGACATCCATTGCGTTGAATCAGACATTGATTGCCTGGTTCCACACTACCTCGAAACATTTCACCTTCTCGTTGGAAAACCATTGAACAGTGATAACGCCGTTCGATACTTTCTGGGGTGATGGTTTTGAGGATATCTAATTCACGAGCTGCACCTGCATAAAGCATCTGGTCTTTCAAGCTGTAATTTTCGATATAAATGCGATCGCCCAAATCGACTAGTCGATGTACTCCTTGACGATAGGGTGTCCATAAATCGTGGTCATAAGCTTGTTCAGAATAGAAACCGATACCAGAAAAAAATTCAATCGGTAAAGGACGAAAATAAATGTGAATGTGGGCGTAAAGTTGCGGATTTGCAAAAGATTGCTTGTAGTTGCTAAAATCTCCTGCCATCCAACAGGCTAAGGTGAGCAAATCGCTAGCGTTAGTGCTAGATTCGCTGGGCGCTATCGTCACGTCGCTTCGCTCCAAATTCAAAACTTGTACTGAGTTTCGACTGCGCTCAACTACCGCGTAGCCGAAGTATTCAAAATTCACGGCATAAAATCCCCGTAAATAAATTAGGAGATTGTATCCTTTTATGTTTTAACCTGATATTTGCTATTTGGTTGAAGACAAAGAGCGAATCTCTGAAGAAAAGGAAGCTGTAGTCACGCCTTTACCATCACTGGTTTTAATCGTCGCTACCCGAAATCGGAGATTTGGGTTAGCAAACCAAATTCGCTCCTCAGCAGCAGCGAGTTCATACTCTGTGAGCAGAGTAAAAATACCATCGTCACTCAAATGATATTTAGCTACTGCTGGAATTGTTTCAGCGTAACCTTTGTCCCGCAGTAGTTTTCCTCTAGAAGAATTTTCGATATCGGGAATTGGTACTAGTACAGTACTGCCAGAGATTGGTTTATCGTCCCAGTCTGACTCACCTTCCCAAGTCATCCGAAAAGGGTGAGTGATATTGGCGGGTTCAGTGTCATACAATTGACAGATTGCTACCACTGCTGGGTCGTCGATGGATAGAGACTCAATTTCAATGTTGGACAATACTTCTTCAAAGTGGGCAAATGCTAAATGATGAGCGCTACGCTGCGATCGCCATCGTCCAATTGAAAGTTCAAAAAAGTCAGTAATTTCCATTAGAAAAGTGATTTTAAAAAGTAGCTTAAAATCCAAGAGATATCTTGGCAAAAAAGAAAGTTATTCTCTTAGTCTATAATGTTAACCTCCTTGACCACAACTGAATTTGGGAGTGCGGAGTGGGGAGAGACGCGATTAATCGCGTCTGTACAAGAGTTAGGAGTAGAGACGCGATTAACCCAAGTCTTTCCAAGAGTTAGGAGTTTTCTTTTGTCCCCTTGTCCCCCAGTCTCCTTGTCCCCTTGTCCCCAGTCTACTTAGACAAATCTAAGCAACTTCAGTGATACTGATAATTTTGCCGCCTGTGCGATGAATGTTTTGCACTTGTCCAGACAGTTGGTTGTAGTTAACTACGTATTCCAGGTTGCCCAGACGAGTACGGAGATTACCTGCACCTTTAACAGCTTTAATCAAGAAGCGTTTGTCGGTGCTGCTGACACTAAAACCAGCTATGGGAGCCTTGATAGCTGTGGGTAAATTAGAACCGATATCGCCGATTAGTTTGGCTTTGCGATCGCTATCACTGCTAGCGAATCCTCTGACTAAGCTAAAGGTGCGGTTAAAGGTAACATTTTTAATTCCGATTTGGGAGCTTGTGCTGCGAACATAAGGAACAATATTGTCGCCAAAATTCTGCTGATATTCGTTGCTATCGATATAGGAGTCGATCTCAGCATCATAGCCCTGTTCGTTGTAGATACGGACGTGTTCGGAAATTTCTGCTCGATCGGCAGGAGGGCGTCCTAGTAAATGTTTGAAGTTCAGTTCAATGAACCGGTACTGAGAAGAAGAGTTGAAAAACAGGGATTGATAAAGTTCTGATTTTGCAACTATGTTGACGAATTCGCGAACGCTGATTTTGCGATCGCGCAATTGCGATTCAGCAGTGGCTAGTCGCTCACTTTCTAACAAGTGAGCATTACCCAAAACCTGTTTGTAAACTGCCCGAATCAGTGTTTGTAATTCACTTTCGCTGGTGTTCGGACGCAACTCAACAGTAGGTGAATCAATTGCCCAAAGTGACATTGAAGTATCTCCTGAAAAACGCTAATTAAATTAAATTTCCGAGCATTCTACCCCTTGTAGAGATAGAATTTCTCATCAGTTGTCAGTTATTTTTGCTACTGACTAGCTTTTGTAAAACTTTAGTTTGTGAAAGTGTGTTAAATGTCTTCGTATATCACAACCGACGGCGGAATTGGTCAAACTCCAGATTAGCGATCGCTTTGGCTAACTTTTGAGCGATCGGGATTTACGCAAAAAATAGCCGAAAATCATTCTTTTCAGGTAAGGGCAATTTTATGTAGACGCATACTTCTAGGTGGAAGGTAGCTTTGCGGAGTGTCTCGCTCAGAAGCGGCTTTCCGCAGGTATTGCCCTTGAACGCGTTTAGTTTTGCGTAAATCCTAGAACGAGGGGCACTGGGGATTGAAAGATTAGAGACTGAATACAGCAAAATTATTTCCCAATCCCTAATCTTTAAATCCCCAATTTCTATTCTTTAGTTGACAGGGGTAATACTGGCGATCGTGCCACCCTGCTGGTGAATCCGCTGATACTCTTGTGAAAGCTTATTGTATGGTACGAAAAAGACTTGGTTACTGCGGCGAAATTTGGAAATATTATTTACCACATTTGCTTTGTAGCCAGTAACTTCAATCCGGTATACCTTACCATCATCACCAGATCCCACACCCTGACGAGTGCGAGGAGTAGATGTTGGGTTGCGGAATGTAGCGCCCTTGCTGGCTGGTGAAACCACAGGAGTAGGTGTGCTTTGAATTAGCAAACTGTTTAATTTTGGTTGTTTGCCAGCTAAGTCACCTTTCAGGCTACTGCTAGAGGAACCACGTACCAGTTGAAATAAGTGGGTAAACTGAACCAAACCTTGAATAGCTTCGGTTTTGTAGCCCCGAATATAAGGCACAATGTTTTCCCCAAAAATTGCTTGGTATTCGTCGCTGTCTAGATAAGAATCAATCTCACCCTCAAAACCCTTTGTATCTAGAATAGTGCTGTGTGTACGCGTTTCTTCTAGATTCAATGGCGCACGACCAAGGAAATGTCTGAAATTTAATTCAATCGCCCGATAACGAGGGGTGTTATCAAAAAACCGCGAACGGTAAAGTTCCGACTTTCCGACTTGACGCACAAACCCGCGAACGCTAATTTCACCCCGTTTGAGTTGGGATTCAGCAACAGAAAGCCGCTCACTCTCCATTACATAAGCGTTGCCTAGAACTTGTTTATAGACAGTTCTAATTACGGTTTCAACATCCTCATTAGAGCGATTTGGCCACAGATCAATGGGATCGGTGTCTTCAAATAGAGCGACCCCTAATCGTGATGCTGGTCCAAAAGCCATTCAAACTATCTCCCAGTTAACAACTAAATTTTATGAGAAGGATATTCAGCAGATGTTAAAAAACTTTACATCATAGTGACAAAGTAGGGGACATAGAGACTTTAAATCCTTATTAGTCGTGATGATTTTAAGTTTTTGCATCGTTTGCCTTTACACATTGTGATACGATGCTGAAACCATATTTATTAAAATTTGTTAAGTTAAATTATACTTTAGAGAAAATTCAGCTTTTTTTTAGTATTGGATTCGCAATTGGGATGCAAGTGATGGTATGGCGCTATTCCCTTGAGCCAAAGTATTAATTGTGCTGATTCACTTAAGTTTATCTCAATCAGTGGGCATGAATAAATTCAACTATCTTACGCAAGATAAAATTAAGTAACATTGTCTGTTAGTCAGAGCTTTAGCCCTGACTACAAACCTTTGATTATTCATGCCTACTTACACTTAACTTATCGAATTTGGAAAGTAGCCAATTGGCTGATTAAATGGTCAAAATAGGGAGCAAGAATTTGCTGCCGATCGCCTTGGCAGCGTTTCAAACTAGCAGCTTTGATGCTTTTTAAGCCTAAAATCATTGCATCCAATGGAACTTGTAATTCCTGATAGAGCAAATTCATATAATGCAGTCCTGTGGGACTTGTATATTCAGTGTGGCCACCTACTATGCCATAAGTAATGCAACGAAGAAAATGCCAAAAATCTCGCCAGCAAGCTTGGGCGCGTTCAGGTGGATAAAGACCGCCTCCAGGCTGGATAATTTCGGGATAAGTTGCCAACACTTGTTCTCTAGATTCATCAACGATTTCGGCGGCGCGATCGCGTAATAATTGAGCAACAGGAATCAACTCAGAATTATCGGGTGACAAGGTTTGAATCTGCAATAAATCTTCATCGTTCAGGTAGCGAAAAGCATCATTCGCAGCTTGAAATATAGCGATCGCTGCTTGTGGATGGGACTGTTCCCACTCAGCAAAGCTGACAATTCTAGCTTTAGCGATTAATTCTTTAACGGTTTCGCTTAATTGAGTCATTGATTTAGGGGAATTGGGTGGGGGAGCGGGGGAGCAGGGGAGCAGGGGAGCAGGGGAGCAGGGGAAGCAGGAGGAGAGGGAGGTGTGGGAAGAGAAGAAGATGGGGAAGCATAAATTCTCTTTCCCCCCACACTCCCCATCCCCTCTGCCCCTCTGCCCCTCTGCCTCTTGTGCCCTATGCCCTTAATTCAATCTTCTTAGAATGCGATCGCCATTTGGTGACATCTGTAAAATAAAGTAAAGAATAGCTGTACCAAATGCACTTATGGAAATCCATAAAATCCAAGCAGAACTAAAGAACCCAGATTTTCACTATCGTTTGAAGGCGATCGCTGCCCTCAATGATTATGAATCAGAAGTTGCAGTTCCTCTGCTCACCAGTAAACTTCATGACTCAGAATTTTTAGTGCGTTCTTTTGTGGCTAGGGGTTTGGGTAATCAACAATCAGCGGAATCTTTTGCAGCTTTGATGCAAATTATGAAATTTGATGATACTCCCAACGTGCGGGCTGAGGCGGCAAATTCGTTGTCGCTATTTGGCAGAGTCGCAGTTTCTCATCTAGTTTTGGCATATTATCAGGATGACCACTGGCTAGTTAGACGGAGCATTTTGGCTGCGATCGCGGAAATGGATTGCCCAGAAGAACTATTTGATATATGCGTTCAGGGTTTAAAAGATGAAGATTTCACTGTTCGGGAATCTTCTGTTGATGGACTTGGCTTACTAGCTAATTCTAGTCAACATGCTGCGGCATTATCCCAAATACTAGCGTTGGTGAATGATGAATCTTGGCGGATGCGCGTGCGAGTTAGCTATGCTCTCAAGCGATTTGATCGACCGGAAGCCAAAGCAGCCTTGAACCAACTCAGACAGGATGAGGATCACCGAGTTGTCGGCGCTGCTTTAGAAGACCTGTTGCCACAATAGCGGTGTGGGTTTGTCTGCAATGCAATATTGTGAGAAAACTTGTTAGATAAATAGTAAATATTTTATTTTACCTTAAATTTGACCAAAATATCCGGTGAATCTGCCAAACTCTGGAAGAAAAGATCAACTTTTTCTAGAAGAGGAGGCATTTGTGACTGATACACAAGCTGGTCAAATGATTTGGCGATTACCAGGTTCCTCAGAATGTGCCTTACATTTGCGGCATAATGCTTCGGAACCTTGGCGATCGTATAAAGAATTTCCCCAATATGTTCTACCCGATCCGCCTGGTTTTTCCGAAGGATACGCGACATTTTTAGCACTCCTGAAAAAGAACTGGCAATTATTATGAAAAGTGCTGAGTTAAAAGTGATGAGTTCTGAGTGCTGAGTTAGGAGTTATTATTTCTCCTCTGCTCCTCTGCTCCTCGGTCACTGAGCGTTGGTCATTGAGCGTAGCCGAAATGAGTCGAAGTGCTGCTCCCCCGGTTACTGAGCACAGTCGAAGTATGCTCCCCTGTCTCCCCTGCCCTCAAAACGATGGAATATTTCTTAATTGGAAGTCCCTAATTCCTACTCACAACTCAGCACGGGCTAAACGCCCCGCTACCGCTAACGTTACTCAGCACTGTATTGGTCAAGCACTCAAACTTTCACGAGTTGTTTTGCGGGTATAGGCATTCCAAACATCGAGTTCTGAATGTGGACGACTGGAAAGCATGGCTTTAGTTGCTTGTGTGAGTCCTTGAGCAAGAGTAAAATCTGCCCCAGCAATACTTTGAAGATGCTCCATCTCTGCATCACTGAGATCGGTTGCTCGCAGGTCTGTATCCCGCAAATCGGCTCCTATCAATCGAGCATTTCGTAAGCAAGCCCCTGTCAAATAAGCTTTTGTCAGATCGGCACCACTCAAAGAAGCACCTTGCAAATTGGCTCCTGTCAAGTCAGCGCCACTCAGATAGGCTCCACGCAGATTAGCACCTTGTAAATCTGCATTTCGTAAAGAAGCTGTATTCAGAAAAGCACCATTGAGATTAGCACCCGGCCCTACCGCTCCCGAAGCTTTGTAGTTGTATTCTTCGGGCCATTTCGTTTGGGAATCATAACGCGCTACTTGGAGTTTGGCTCCCTCCAAATTTGCACCACTGAGATTTGCTTGTTGGAGGTCAGCACGGTTTAAATAGGCTCCCTGCAAATTAGCCCCACTCAAATCGGCTCCTTGCAGATTAGCGCCTCGCAAATCTGCCCCACTCAAATCGAGATTACTTAATACCACCTCACTGAGGTCGGCTCCTAATAGCTTGGCTTTACTCAAGTTAGCTTGTCGGAAATCGACTTCCTTTAGATTAAATTGATACAAATCTATCGAATCCACAGGGGTTCCGGCTTTCAGGGCTGTTAAGATTTCTGGAGTTGGACTGGGGCGAACGCTTGTAATAAGTTGAATTTCACTATTTGTCATCAGCTGATTAAAATATCACTTTTGGAGTTATTCTACACTTTAGCTAAACCGAGACTTCATCTCATCACTTAGTATTAATAACGCCAAAATTTGATCGAACGAGGTTTCAAAACAGATGCATATAATACCGCCTTTGACAATGATCGACTTCTTCCGTAAAAGTGAGGGTACGTGGTTCACGGAACGCGCTGTTCATCATTTTGACTCGGCGGCCGATGAGTCGGGGGAGTCGAATTTGATTATAAAAGTCATGGAAAAGGACGATCCAAAAGTCCAAGAAGTTTGTAAAGCCCAAGGGATAGATCCTAGTAAAGCAACAAGCGGTGCTAGCTTTGCATGGCAGGCTAACTTAGATACCAGACTACTGAATACTGATAATGCTGCGATTTTGGTTGATGTTCCCGACGAAACGAAGCGTTCTGGAAAACTGATTCGCAACCAAGGCTATGTTGAGAGTATTCCAGTTGTGAGCCGATATCGGTTTGCTGATGATGGAGTGCTGACGATTGATACTGACTATGACAACAATCAAGGTCAGGAACGTTGTTGGTTTGTTACGGATGATTTTCGTGTCAGAGTCAGTACAGTACGAATGATGAACGGAATCAACTTAATGACTTATTGTTCCGAGCGTCGCTGTGTTTCCCAAGAAGTCTTGGAGCAAATGATCGGTCGCAATCATGCTAGGTAGAAAGCAGGGGAGCAGGGGAGCAGGGGAGTAGGGGAGTAGGGGAGCAGGGAGCAGGGAGCAGGGAGCAGGGGAGCAGGGAGCAGGAGGAGATGAGGGAGATGAGAGAGAAGAATTGATTAATAACTAATGACCAATGACAAATGACAAATGACCAATGACAAATGTCCCATTAAGGAATGTTGCTTTGTTTCTCATAAATGAGACGTGCACGATCGCCATAACTTATTTTCATGCAAGGGTTAACAAATCATGCTCCATGTATAAGCCTTTCCTGGAATTTTTAGAAAAAGAGCTATTTCAGCGGTTTGATTTACAAAGTAGGGTCATTCCCCCTGGTTTGGAATTCAAAGTTAGCGATCGCGGCAGAAACCCAGCAACTATTCGCAGTTGGTGTTACCAATCTCAAGAGTTGCGGAAAATTCGCTATACCTACATTGATGCTGGAGAAAGCGCTCAAATTTTTAACAGCGTAATTTATCCCAGTCACCATTACGATTTACCTCTGTTAGGGATTGATTTTTTATCTTTTGGAAAAGTCAAAAATCTGATTGTGCTTGATTTCCAGCCTTTATTTCAGGATGAAGATTATCAAAAAAAATATATATTTCCGCTAAAATCTCTCCACGATCGATACCCGGATTTGGCACAAAACTTAGAAATGAAGTTTTACGATGCCAACCAGTATTTTTCTAAATATCTATTGTTTGCCAAAACCGACCCGGAAACAGTGGCAACACGAGTCTTTGAAGCTTTTCAGGATTATTTAAACTTGTATTGGCAAATGTTAGCAGATGCCAAACCGCTCCAAGAAAGAGAAGATATCCAACGGATTGTCAAAGCCCAAAAAGACTATGACCAATATAGTGCAGACCGCGATCCAGCATCTGGTTTGTTTAGCAGTTACTTTGGTCATGAATGGGCAGAACGCTTTCTCCATGAATTCTTATTTGAAGATGCTGTTCCCTTAGCAGTCGGTGTCGGCAAAAGATGAGGGCAGGAGGCAGGAGGCAGAAGTTATTTAATTATTAATTTTGAATACTTCGACAAGCTCAGTACAAGTTTTGAATTCGGAGCGAAGCAACGTGACACTCTATCAGCCATTTCTTGATTATGCGATCGCTTATATGCGATCGCGTTTGGATTTACAGCCCTATCCTATCCCCACTGGATTTGAGTCCAAGAGTGCTGTTGTGGGCAAGGGAAAGAATCAAGAAGAGGTTGTCACCACTAGTTATGCCTTTCAAACTTCAAAATTGCGGCAAATTCGGGCAGCTCACGTGCAGGGTGGCAATTCGCTGCAAGTGCTGAATTTTGTGATTTTTCCCCGCCTCAACTACGATTTGCCCTTTTTTGGGGCAGATTTGGTGACATTGCCAGGAGGACATCTAATTGCTTTGGATATGCAGCCGCTATTTCGGGACGATCGAGCATATCAAGCGAAGTATACTGAACCAATTCTGCCGATTTTCCACACCCACCAGCAACATTTGTCTTGGGGAGGAGATTTTCCCGAAGAAGCACAGCCTTTTTTCTCTCCCGCTTTTCTGTGGACTCGTCCTCAAGAAACGGGTGTAGTAGAAACTCAGGTGTTTGCTGCTTTCAAAGACTATTTGAAAGCTTATCTCGATTTTGTAGAGCAGGCAGAACCCATAACAGATTCCCAAAGTTTAGTAGCCATTGAGCAAGCTCAACTGCGATACCTCCGATATCGAGCTGAAAAAGACCCAGCGCGAGGAATGTTTAAACGCTTCTATGGTGCCGAATGGACTGAGGAGTATATTCACGGATTTTTATTTGACCTAGAGAGAAAATTAACAGCCATCAATTAGATACTCTTTGACCTTTGACTTCCGCCTTTAAATATTAGTAAACCTTAACCTAAGCCTATTGATTAGACATCTGGTGAAATTAAATATGCGTTACCTGAAATCCTTGTAGAGACTTAGCAGTGCTATGTCTCTATATTCTTTTTCGGAGATATATTCTATTGATATGGTTAAAAAAATTGATATAAATATGGATTAAAAAAAATTGCTGATTTTTACGCAGCTACATCCGAAATCAGAAAGTTGAGAGTTGTAGTTAGCTGTGAAGATTTACAGGGTTAAAGCAATGACAACACTCATGCCACAATGGAAATTTACTCTTCAACATGACGATGCAGGCAAACAACAAACTTGGCAATTTTCTGAACAACAGCCAACCAAAAATCCTGACACTATCCGCATCGGTCGCGATCCTCTGAAATGCGATGTAGTTCTTCAAGATAATACTGTATCATCTCTCCACGTCGAAATTTTTTTTAATCAACAGGAAAATCGCATTTTTATTAGGAATTTGCGAGGACTGCAAAATCTTCCCCTTGTAGACGGAGTACTATTGTATCCCGACAAAGAATTTTCTTTATACAATAACAGCATTATTTGTTTAGGAAAACAAAAACTCAAAGTTACTGATATTTCCATATTTGGAGTTAGCAACCTTGACGCAACTAATTTAAATTTTTCACCTAAGCCAGATAGTAAAGAAAATTCTAGTAAAAATACAAGTAATAACAAAAATTTTTGGAAAGAACCAACAGGAATAGCAACAATGATAACTTCAGTATTTACTCTTGGGGGAGTTATTATAACTTCAGTATTTACTCTGAGTGGAGTTCATCTTACTCAATATACAGAAAGAGAAAAGATAAAATTTGAACAGCAAAAAACACAGTATCAGGTAAAAGCCGACCAAGATAAATTGATGCAGGAGCTACTATCCAAAAAACAAGAAAAGGCTGAAGAAAGATTTTATCAACATAAGGCTGAAGTTTTAAATATGGAAAAAAATGAAACCAAAAGTAAGCAAATTCGATTGAAAAATAATTGTGATAAATTTATTAATATAGCCGTTAATTTCACCGCTTTAAATGATATAGAGGAAACTAGGGGTTGGAATGTAATTTCTCCAGGAGGAACTATAAGCCCTAGTTATTTTGCCCGGAGTGGAACTATATTTATACATGCTGAGGCTATAGACAGCAACAATAAAAAGTATGAATGGGAAGGAGAAAGTTACCGCGAAAAGAACACCATAGAGGCTCATTTTGATTATATTGCTGACGATCTTTCTATTTTGATCTCAGGAGATAAGGAACGGAAATTAAAGAAATTTGAAGCGAAGAAATTTTATGAAGTAAACTTTGAGCAAAATGGGATTACAACTAAAACATTTACTTGTAATGGAGATAGTTTACAGTTAAACTAATGAAATTTGATTTTTTTGAAGTAGCCCTATATAAGAATCAGATTTGATTTTTGAAAAAGCGACCTCCTTGGGAAGGAAAGAGGTAATTAATATTTGCCGATGTCTACCTTAAGAAGTCAATTCATCAATCAAATAAGAGTCCTATATCCTGTTTATAAGTTCGAGCTACTGGCTAGCTAATCTTATATTTATCTTGAAAATAGGGAATTGTGGCTAGTAGTTACTTTATATTCATCCAACTCCTAAAAAATAAGGCAGGAGGCAAAAGGCAGGTGGTCACTGAGCGTAGCCGAAGTGAGGCAGAAGGGAAGAGGATTTAACTTGTTTATTTCGCCCTTCCCGCAACTTCGCCTTTGTTAGAGACTCACGTTAAACTGAGAAAATAATCTAAGTTAGCTGTACTTAAACTAGTTTGTCTTCATAATGGTTTCCACTTTTCCCAATCCTTCTTCTGTCGATCTATCTCGCATCCGACTTTCTATCCGCTCATTGCAACCGCAATTAGTAGAGTGGCGGCGGCGATTACATCAACAACCAGAGTTGGGTTTTCAAGAAAAACTGACTGCTGAGTTTGTATCACAAAAGCTGCAAGAATGGGGAATTGAGCATCAAACTGGCATTGCCCACACTGGCATTGTTGCTACCATCAAAGGCAACAAACTTTCTGACTCCCATTCGGCTACGCTCACGGCAAGCCGACTTCCGACTCCCCAAGTTTTAGCGATTCGCGCGGATATGGATGCTTTGCCAATCCAAGAACTCAACGAAGTGCCGTACAAATCGCAGCATGATGGAGTGATGCACGCTTGTGGACATGATGGACATACAGCGATCGCTTTAGGTACAGCTTATTATCTCCAACAGCATCGCCAAGATTTCTCTGGCGTTGTGAAAATTATCTTTCAGCCAGCGGAAGAATCACCAGGAGGCGCAAAGCCAATGATTGAAGCTGGAGTTTTGAAAAACCCTGATGTTGAAGCAATTATTGGTTTGCACTTGTGGAATAATTTGCCTTTAGGAACAGTGGGTGTGCGCGCTGGCGCATTGATGGCAGCTGTAGAGTGCTTTAACTGCACAATTTTGGGTAAAGGTGGACACGGCGCACTACCCCATCAAACTGTTGACTCCGTTGTTGTTGCTGCCCAAATTGTCAATGCTTTACAAACCATTGTCGCTCGGAATGTTAATCCCATTGATTCAGCAGTAGTGACAGTGGGAGAACTTCACGCTGGAACCAAACGTAATGTAATTGCTGATACAGCAAGAATGAGTGCTACTGTCAGGTATTTTAATCCTAGTTTGAAAGGCTTTTTTAACCAGCGTGTCGAGCAGATTATTGCTGGAATTTGTCAAAGTCATGGTGCAAATTATGATTTAGAATATTGGTCACTTTATCCACCAGTAATTAATGATATTAAAGTAGCAGAACTAGTCCGCTCTGTAGCAGAAGAAGTGGTAGAAACTCCTGTGGGTATTGTGCCAGAATGTCAAACTATGGCTGCTGAAGATATGTCATTTTTCTTAGAAGAGGTTCCTGGTTGTTATTTCTTTCTGGGTTCTGCTAATCCTACGAAAGACTTAGCATATCCCCATCATCATCCCCGGTTTGATTTTGACGAAACCGCCTTGGCAATGGGTGTGGAAATATTTGTTAGATGTGTGGAAAAGTACTTTGTTTCATGTCATTAGTCATTAGTCATTTGTCACTTGTACTGAGTTTCGACTGCGCTCAACTACCGCGAAGCCGTTGGCGCAGCCTCTCCAAGAGTTGTATTAGTCATTTATCCGTTATAGTCACAAATGACAAATGACCAAGGACAAATGACAAAATTTTCACAATCTCATTTAGGATGGCTATATCTCTAATTCGTGACTATCGATTTCTGTTTATTGTTAACTTCTAAAGGCAAGAAAATCGTCATCACTTCCCCATAATGTGGACGCTGGCGCACAATTAGTTTGCCACCGATCGCCTGAAACAAATGCTTGGTTGCAGCGATATTCAAACTAATCGTACCTGTTTCTGGTTGAAACATCAGCAGTTGACCTAAAGCTTTGCGAATTGGTGGCGTTGCAGGTATGGTGGCTTTATTTGAATCTTTGCACCTCAATTGTGGCGATAACTGTAACTTCAGTTGATCTCCTGCGGGGATAACTTGTACTTGAATATGGCTGCCAGCAGGTAAGTTGCGAGTAAAATTTTCCATCAAACCAGTGAGAACCCGATCCAGCATGGTGGGATTGCTCACTACTGTTGGTAGTTGTTGGGGTAAAACAACATTCAAAGTTAAATTCCGCCGATGTGCTGCTTGTTCCCAACGGGGAATGCTCTGCTGCAACACTTGATCTAAAGACATCGGTGTGAGTTGAGTTTTTGACGATTTTGCTGAGGCAGTAGTTTCTAGTTCTGCGGCCTTAAACAGCAATTCCATACGGTCAATTTGCTCGGTACACTCGTGATCGATAATTTTTAAGCGATTGATCGCGCTAGCATCTAAATCTCGCCGCTTCAACAGCAGACGAGTCATGGTGCGAATAGTTGTTAAAGGTGTGCGGACTTCGTGAGCAAAAGCTTGGAGCAATTCTACATCAGGATTTGAGGATTGGACATTCGGCATCGCTTCGGCTTTGCTCAGAGTAAGTGAACATTGAGGATTGGAGAAAACTCTTCTCCCCTGCTCCTCTGCTCCTCTGCTCCCACTTCGGCTACGCTCAGTGACCACCTGCTCCCCTGCTTCTTCCCCAGTCCCTAGTAAACAGTCTTTAGTCTCTTCTGGTTCTGTTAATTCCTGAAGCAATAACTGACTAAAGTGAATCATCATGCGGTAGTCTGGTGCTACCGGAGAATACTGTTCTACTAATGCGTCCAAGCGCCCGAAAAATTCTGGATTAGCCAGCATTACCCGTGCCCCTAGCGATCGCCAAGCCTGCTGCACTATCTCTGGCTCAAAAGAAAATGAAAAGGTTTTTTTACCGTTTTTGTGGGTTGTTAAAACTAGTACTAATCTAAATTTATCTGTAAAAACCAAGCAAAACTGTTCTGCTGCGAGCGGATCGGCAGGTAGTAAAGGAAGTACCGATTCATTGAGAGCAATTTCTTCATTGACAGACGCAATTGCACCTGGCATCTGAAATGGCATCAGCGCCAAAGGGTTAAATGGTTTTGCTGTAAAAGTTACTGTTTGTAAACTTTGAGTTAATTTTGGTTGACTAAACAAGGGTGCTGGTGCAGCTAAAACTAATCCTTGGGTTGTGTCAACTGAAGGGTCTGCTAAAGTATTTAATAGCAAATGTTCTGTCGCTGCGAGGCTGATACGCCACTGCTGCTCTGCTTTAGCAGGTGAACATTCTGCCACACTTGATTGATTTTGGGCCAAGATTTCGCTCAGGCTTGGCAATATCCATTGGTACACAGGCTTTCACCCCTTAATTCAAGAGCGACTAACAGCGTCTAGGTTAGACATTTCACTACTATCTAAGAGGTTATAGCTATTTGTATACTGATGGCAGTGGTAGAACCGAACAATTCAGGGGCAATTACCCTCTAACTGCGATGTCTATGACGGGCTATGCTTACGCACTTAGAGGCTGAAAAACATTGGCACTGACTTTTACCGATAGGTGTGGCGATCGCAAATTGATGATTGTGCTGGTTTCCCTACTCGAATTGGGATTGTAATTACAAACTCTGCACCTTGTCCCGGTGATGAAATACATTGCAAAGATCCACCATGCTTGTCAGTAATTATCTGGTAACTTATTGATAAACCCATACCAGTCCCCCTCCCAACTGGTTTCGTTGTAAAAAAAGGATCAAATAAACGCGACTGGATTTCTTCTGGAATTCCTACTCCATTATCAGCAATCCGAATAATTACATTTTCATTTACCTGTTCAGACGAAATGCAAATCAAGGGATTTGGACAAAGTTCTTTTGGGAAACAATCTTCTAAGGCATCAATTGCATTTGTTAAGATGTTCATAAATACCTGATTCATTTGCCCTGCAAAACACTGGATTTGAGGTATTTCACCATATTCTTTAACCACTTGAATTTCAGGGCGATTATTTTGTGCCTTGAGTCGGTGTTGTAAAATTAACAGAGTACTGTCGATTCCTTCATGCAGATCGGCCGTTTTGAACTCAGCTTCATCCAAACGAGAGAAAATTCGGAGACTGAGAACAATTTCCCGAATGCGTTTAGCCCCCATCTTCATTGAGGTTAACATTTTAGGCAAATCTTCTGTTAGGTACTCAATATCTGCTTCTTCGTTAGCATTTTTGATTTCTGGCTCTGGGTTAGGATAGTGATTTTGATAAAGCTTAATTAACAGCAGCAACTGTTGAGTGTAATCATCAGTGTGTTGCAAGTTGCCGTAGATAAAATTAACTGGATTGTTGATTTCATGGGCAACTCCCGCCACTAGTTGACCCAGACTCGACATTTTTTCCGATTGAATTAATTGAATTTGGGTTTTTTTCAGGTCTTTGAGAACTTGCTGAAGTTCTGCTTCTGTCTGTAAGCGCTCCCTAATTTCGTCTCGTAATTGTTCGTTAGCATTGACCAACTCATCTCTAGAATATTGGAGATCGTCTGCCATTTTGTTGAACGAGGTAGCTAACTCGCCAATCTCATCCTGGGAGCGAATATTAACTCTGGTATCCAGCTTACCTTTAGCCAGATTCATCACAGCTTCCTGAAGTTGCTTAATCGGTTTTGAGATGCTTCTGGAGAGCAGATAACCTACTACTAGTGCAGAGATGCCACATCCCAAACTAATAAACGACGTGACAACAATATTTTTATAGGCTGTTACTAGTGCTGCTTTATAAAGTGGTGTATATTCCAAAATTACTGCACCCATTGTTTCACCATTGCTAGTTTTAAAAGGAACGGCAATCAATTGAATTCCATTTGGGTATTCAGGACTGGACTCAATATAAGTTCTGGGTACACCATCATGAATAGTTTTACCAACTTCATTATTGCGATCGTGGTCTAATCGCGTACCGATATCTTCCGTAACTACATCTGCCAGAATGATTTTATTGCGGTCTACAATCTCCAAATCGCGCTGACGTTGCTTGTGTAGCGATTGAACATGCTCTTGCAGTTGGGCTAGCATCCGATCTTGCGATCGCATTTTGTGGTTTTCAAGCTCATGGCTGACGAAATATCCCAGTAGTCCAGCAACTTCTTCGGCCTCTTGTTGAGCAAGATATTTAGCTATATTCAATTGTTGATTAGCACTAATCGCACCAATTATTCCTGAGAGAATAGCCATTCCTAGAATACCTAAAATTAATTTTTGACTAATTTTCATTGCTTGCTCAAAACCTCAAGTGCTGACTACTGTGCTAATTCAGTTCTAGGGAATTTGCCCTTTTCCTAAAATTCCCACTTATCAACCTGAAAGCGACAGAGTCAATAACCATTAGCAAAATCTTCAATCTCGTTCTATTTTGGCGATGTGGTTAGGCGTAGCTCATCGTAGACATCGCATTTTTTTTAGTAGATTAACAATAGACTATCTCAAGGGCACTTTATGACTTCTTTTGATTCAGCTAAAGATTTGGTACTAGTTGCTGGTGCTACAGGTGGAGTCGGGCAATTAGTAGTAGGCAAGTTACTCGAAAAGGGTTTAAAAGTTCGCGTTCTGACACGCAATGCTGCAAAAGCTGAAGAGATGTTTAACCAAAAAGTGGAAATTGCCGTTGGTGACATCCGTCAGCCAGCTACACTGCCAGCAGCAATGCCAGGTGTTACCCACATCATAAATTGTACCGGAACCACTGCCTTTCCCTCTGCGCGATGGGAGTTTGACGAAACCCCGAACTTGATTGAATGGGGAATTATTTTCTTTAATCCCAAATCTAGTGAAGCAAAAGCAAAGAATAGTCCGACAAAGATTGATGCTCAAGGTGTCAGCAATCTAGTAACAGCAGCACCCCAGAATTTGAAGCGATTCGTTTTCATCTCTTCTTGTGGAATTCTCCGTAAAAATCAGTTTCCTTTTAGTATTCTTAATAGTTTTGGCGTGTTGGATGCCAAACAAAAAGGCGAAGAGTCCATTATTAATTCAGGATTACCCTACACCATTATCCGCCCAGGACGCCTTATTGACGGCCCCTATACCTCATACGACCTCAACACCCTCCTGAAGGCAAAAACTGGGGGTAAATACGGTGTGGTCATAGGCACTGGTGATACGCTTTCGGGTGATGCCAGCCGGATTGACGTTGCAAACGCTTGTGTAGAATGCCTTTTTCAGCCAAATAGCTCTAGGAAAATTTTTGAAATAGTCAACCAAGGACAAAGACCACCTGTGATTGACTGGGAAACTCTTTTTTCTGAGATTGAGTAACTACTGAGTGATTAGTGCTGAGTGCTGAGTGATGAGTGATGAGTGATGAGTGCTGAGTGCTGAGTTAGGAGTTATTATTTCTCCCCTGCTCCCACTTCGGCTACGCTCAGCGATCACCTGCTCCCCCGGTTACTGAGCGCAGTCGAAGTATGCTCCCCTGCTCCCCTGCCCCTCTGCCTCTTTTCAATGCCCCATACCCAATCCCCAACCCTTACTGCTTCTATAGTTTATTGCCTCAAAAGACGGCAAACACCACTCGGACGTTACGGTTCACCCTAATTACTGAAAGTATTAATTCTTCTACATTAGACAGAGTGAAGACAAATTAATCCATGAACCAACTAAAAACAAAATTTAGTTAGTTTAACCGTCCCAAGCAAGGTTCGGGAAACCACCCTTCATGGACTGGCTACCACTAAGCTTCAGTATATATATCAGCATAGTCTGGAGTTTTAACCCCAGGAAAGCCAAATTAAAGGTATTCATGCTGAACTGGCTGATTTCTTGACCCTGTTGGTTCAAAATTTAGTGCTTTATATTCTCATTCATTCATTTGTAGTTATACGGAGCCAGCACCTAAAATGGCAAAAGTAGTTGGAATTGACTTAGGAACAACGAACTCCTGCGTAGCAGTGATGGAAGGTGGTAAACCCACAGTAATTGCTAATGCTGAAGGTTTTCGGACAACGCCATCAGTAGTTGCGTTTGCGAAAAATGGCGATCGCTTGGTTGGTCAAATCGCCAAACGTCAAGCGGTAATGAACCCCGAAAACACGTTTTACTCTGTCAAGCGCTTTATTGGACGCCGCTTTGACGAAGTTACAAAGGAGACTACTGAAGTTTCTTATAAAGTCCTGAGTAGCGGCGGCAATGTCAAGCTAGACTCTCCAGGCGCTGGTAAGCAATTTGCTCCAGAAGAAATTTCTGCACAAGTTCTCCGCAAACTGGTTGAAGATGCCAGCAAATACCTGGGTGAAACTGTAACCCAAGCTGTCATCACTGTTCCTGCATACTTCAATGACTCGCAACGGCAAGCAACAAAAGACGCAGGGAAAATTGCCGGGATTGAAGTTCTGCGGATTATCAACGAGCCTACCGCTGCTTCTCTGGCTTATGGATTTGACAAGAAGAGTAACGAAACCATCCTAGTATTTGACCTTGGTGGTGGTACTTTCGACGTATCCGTGCTGGAAGTAGGAGACGGAGTTTTTGAAGTACTAGCTACATCTGGTGATACCCACCTTGGTGGTGACGACTTTGACAAAAAAATAGTTGATTTCTTAGCTGAGAAGTTCAAGAAAGCCGAAGGTATTGACCTGCGGAAAGACAAGCAAGCTTTACAACGTCTAACGGAAGCCGCAGAAAAAGCGAAAATTGAGCTTTCTAGTGTCAGCCAAGCAGAAATTAACCTACCATTTATCACCGCTACCCAGGATGGGCCCAAGCATCTGGATACAACCCTGACTCGCGCTCAGTTTGAAGAACTTTGTTCTGACTTAATCGACCGTTGCCGTATTCCTGTGGAAAACGCCCTTCGGGATGCCAAGTTAAACAAAGGCGATATTGATGAAGTGGTGTTAGTTGGTGGTTCTACGCGGATTCCCGCAGTCCAACAGATTGTGAAGCAGGTATTGGGTAAAGACCCCAATCAAAGCGTGAACCCTGATGAAGTTGTAGCAGTTGGTGCAGCCATTCAAGCCGGAGTACTGGCTGGTGATGTAACTGGCATCTTGTTGTTAGACGTGACACCCCTATCTTTGGGTGTGGAAACATTGGGTGGCGTGATGACCAAAATTATCCCCCGCAACACCACAATTCCCACCAAGAAATCGGAAGTCTTCTCCACTGCTGTGGATGGACAAACCAACGTAGAAATTCACGTCCTCCAAGGTGAACGCGAATTCTCTAACGATAACAAGAGTTTGGGAACCTTCCGCCTTGATGGTATTCCTCCTGCACCACGTGGCGTTCCTCAAATTGAAGTGGTGTTCGATATTGACGCTAACGGTATCCTTAACGTCACCGCTAAGGACAAAGGTACTGGTAAAGAACAGTCCATCAGCATAACTGGCGCTTCCACCCTGGATAAAAATGACGTTGACCGCATGGTAAGAGAAGCTGAACAAAATGCTTCATCTGACAAAGAACGGCGTGAGAAGATTGAACGCAAGAACCAAGCCGACTCCTTAGCATACCAAGCTGAAAAGCAGTTACAAGAATTGGGCGATAAAGTTCCCGATGCTGACAAGACTAAAGTCGAAGGTTTGGTGAAAGAATTGCGCGAAGCAGTTGCTAAAGAAGACGATGAGCAAATCAAAAAGCTCACCCCAGAATTGCAACAAGCGTTATTCGCTGTTGGTAGCAACATCTATCAACAAGCTGGTGCTAGTGCCAGTGCTGGCGCTGGTGCCGGTGCTACATCTGGTGGCGAACCTCAAGATAGTAGCAGTTCCTCTAGTTCTAGTAACGGCGACGATGTGATTGACGCTGATTTTACAGAGAGCAAATAATTCCTCTACTTTCTTTTGAGAAGATTGTTTTGTTCGACCTCATATTACCCATTCAGGCAAATGCCTGGGTGGGGATTTTTTTTAAGGAGTTAGAGGTTAGGAATTATATAAAGTTGGGTTAATCTCTTATGCCATATCCACAAGCACCTTGGATACTCCAAGGTTATGCCATCCAAACTCTGCATTTGGTAAATATTGACCAAGTGCGCCCTTTAATTCCCTTAGAGTTAGAAATTATTTCTGTATGGCCTGGTAAAACCCTTGGTAGCGTGTATTTATCTAATTACGGGTCAGGCTCAGTACTGGAGTATAGTGAGTTAATTGTTGTCCCAGCTTTGATTAATTACCAAAAGAAAATCGGCGCTTGGGTTTCCCACATTTATGTAGATAATGCTGATTCGGTGGCTGGCGGTCGAGAAATTTGGGGGCTACCAAAGGAATTAGCTAAGTTTACCTGGGAACAAGGAAAGTATGTTACTGTACATCAGGAAAATCGGAAGCTGTGTAGTCTTAACTATAATCAACAAAGCTTGGTATGGAGACAGTGGTTAAGTGCCTCTGCTTTCAGCACCAAGGATAGTGATTTACTGATATTCCCTGCTGAAGTTGAGTCTGTGTTGGGTTTGATTGGTTCTAAGTTAGAAATCCCCGCCGAAAGTCCTTTTTTTGGAATAGGTTTAGGTCAACCTTGTTTAACTGTGCGTTGTGAACAGATGAGTTTGCGGGTCGATGCGCCAAGAGTGGTAGGTCAGATGGGTATGAATACTTCTCGGTTAGGCATTTTTAATTCGGAATCGGGTTTTGGGAAAAGGGAAAAGGGTAAGGGTTAAAGGTTTTTTCTTTCCTTTTTCTCTGAGCTTTTTACACTTAACCGAAATGGATTCTTAATAAAATTTAGTAATAGCAACGACCTATTTATACCAATTCAATTAATGATTGCAACATATCCTTGGTTGAAGACGCGATGAATCAGACGCGATGAATCAGACGCGATGAATCAGACGCGATGAATCAGACGCGATGAATCGCGTCTCTACAAATGATCTATTTGTCGCATTCTTTTTTCAAATTGGTATTGTTTTGTGCGATCGCACTTTCAATAACAGTATCATTTTAGGCAATGCCTGCGGCGAACGTAGCGATCGCTCTTTTCCACTTTGGGATTATAAAATATCCTAACTTCCCAACATTTGTAAGTTATGTAAAGTGGCATAAAGCCCTCCTTGTTGCAGTAGTTGCTCGTGACTTCCCTGTTCGATTAATTCGCCACGCTTGAGAACAAAAATCCGGTCTACGTTGCGAATCGTAGACAAGCGGTGAGCGATAATAATGGCAGTACGTCTATGCAAAAGCTGGTTTAATGCCTCTTGAACTGAAGCTTCTGTACCAACATCCAAACTAGCGGTAGCCTCATCTAGTACCAAAATTTGGGGATTGCGAATGGCAGCCCGCGCAAAGGCTAAAAGTTGCTTTTGACCACTAGAAATATTTGTGCCCCGTTCTCGAAGTTGAGTATCATAACCTTGGGGTAATTCTTCTATAAACTGGGCAATGTTGGTTTCTTCGGCTGCTTGTTGAATCTGCTCAATGGTGTAGCCATCTCCTAAAGAGATGTTGCTTTTAACATCGCCAGCAAACAAAAAGCCTTCTTGTAAAATTACTGCCATGTAACGCCGCAGTTCTGCTTGGGGTACTTCCCGAATATCTACCCCATCTATGAGAATGCGTCCTTGGGTGGGTTCGTAAAGGCGGCACAAAAGACGGATAATCGAAGTTTTACCCGCACCTGTAGGGCCGACTAATGCCACTTTTTCACCAGGATGAATGGTAAAATCTAAGTCTTTAATTACGTAATCATCATTTTTATAAGCAAACCAGACACGATCGAAGCGAATCTCTCCCAGTTCTGGGGGGGAAGTGAGGTCTGGGGATTCTAGATTAGCTACGATCTCATCTATGTAGCCAAATTTCGCATCAAATATTGAGAAGCGGACATTGGCGCGATCGCGAATTTCTATCGGTTCATCTAATATATCGCCTACGCGTTCAATGGCAGTGAAACCAGCTTGAATTACTGTAAATTTTTCCGCAAAAGCCCTTAAAGGGTCAAATAATCGCTGGGCATACAATACAAATGTCGATAAAGTCCCAAAAGTCAAGTTTTTTCCCAACAGCAACCACCCACCCACGCACAAAACACTTGCGATCGCAATCAGTCCAATCCATTCTAAGGTTGCTGAAACAAATGAATCATAAAAGATGGTTTTATCCATTTGCTGAATGTAGTTGCTGTTTGTCGCACGAAACAATTCGGCATTAAATTTTTCTCTACGGAACAACTGCACGACGTTAATCCCAAGCACATTTTCTTGTAGCTGTGAATTCATGATCGAAAGTTCTTCTCGCCCTTTGTAATTGGCTTTGCGGTACTGTTTTTGAATGTAAACAATTACCCAGCTAGTTGGTAACAGCATCAATATTAGCAAGCAAGAAAGTTGCCACTGGATGGAAAACATTAAACCCAAAGTCACCAGCATTAAAAACAAATCGCATATGATGCCAACTGCTCCAGTCGAAAAGACATCGCCTAACACTTCCACATCGCTGGTGATTCTGGTAATTAATTTACCTACGGGTGTGCGGTCAAAAAAGCGCACTGCTAGAGATGTTACATGCTGAAATAAGTCTTGGCGAATTGCGGCGGTGATTTGTTGCCCTAGCTTTTGGACTATATAACCTTGAAAACCTGTCAACAGCAATTGGATGCCGATCGCAATTACCAATAATCCCTCTAGGATATTCAGCCCTTGCGAGAAGGGACGATTCCGAAAAAATTCGTAAGTGCTGGGTTCATGACGAATCAGGGAGATTACTTGCCCAATCAAGAAAGGTTGTAAGGCATTAGCTAGTGCGAGCGGTACGAGTAGGCACATCGACAGCGCTAATAGCCGTCCGTTACGACGGGCATAAGGCACCAAACGCAAAAATAACCGCCAGTCATTTTCACGCCGACGATCTGGTGTATAAGATTTTTTCAGAGATTGGTAGATGCTCATAGTAAGAGCATTATATTAATGTTTGGAAAAAAACACGCTTGTTTAAAGTAGCGTTTATCTTCCTACTCTGATACCATGCCTGAGATAGAAACCGCAAGACTACTACTAAGACTCGATATTCCTCAAGATTTGGACGATCCCCTTTACATTTTGCAATCTTAAAAATATCAGTCTTCTACCCAGAAATGTTGCCACTGTTTAATTTAATTTGGCAAGAGTCTAAAAAAGCTTTTAGCTGATTATCTCCTTCCCAGTCTCAGACTGGGAATAATCTTCATTGAGGCTTTGCCTCCCAACTCGCGGCACCGCTAGGAGTAGCATTTCCAGCCAAAGGCTGAAAACGAGATTTTAAAAGGGTTTTGGCTTAAGTTTACACCAATGCACTTCTATGCGCCCCGACAGCATTTGTATTAATTGCTTCATAAATATTCCTGTAAGTATGAAAAAATAGCATACTTATCTATTTAAGTCTTATATCTAAAGATAGAAGATTGAGGTTAAAATTTGGGAAACCTAAGAGGGGTTCATTCCCAAGAGATGTTCTACCTACTTATCGCAGAATGCAACTGAGGTCAGATGACGCAACCTTTAAATCAAGTCAAAGAATGGGAACAACGTCGTGATGAAGCAAACCGCTACTACCAACGGGGGAAATTTCAAGAGTCTCTCGATCTTGCAACCAAAAATTTACACTTGGCTAGAGCAATTCCAGACCGAGCCAGAGAAGGTTATACATTAAACGATCTCGGTTTAGCTCACCTCAGTTGCTGGCAACCTCAAAGAGCATTAGAGCGTTTTCATCAGGCGCTTTCGGTTGCTATTGAAATTGGCAACACACCAGCAGAAGCAACTGCACTTAGCAATCTGGGTTCTACCTACAGCCGTCTTGGACGCTTTTCGCAAGCATTGGAATATTTTGACAAAGCACTGCCAATCTTTAGGCGATCGCAAGATACTCAAAGTGAAGTTTCTACTCTTAATGATGTCGCACTAATTTATACCCGCTTAGGAGAACCGAAACGCGCACTATTGCTACAACACCAAATTTTGAGGATGCGGCGATTGTTAGGTGACTTTTCTGGTGAAGCAACAACGCTCAATGGTATTGGATTTGCCTACAATGTCTTAGGCAAGTTTGAGCAAGCACTAGAATTTTTTCAAGCAGCACTGCCAATTCAACGAGCCGTAAAAAATCTGCTTCAAGAAGCAACCACCTTGAACAATATTGCTTCTGTCTATCATGATTTAGGAAAACCGAAACAAGCGCTATTACTCTACTATCAAGTTCTTTTGACACGTCGAGCAATTAGCGATCGCGCAGGTGAAGCAACAACCCTTCATAACATTGGTTTTACCTACAGCACCCTGGCAGAGCATCGCCAAGCAATGAAGTTCTACAAACAAGCTATTGGGATTTATCAAGAACTGGGCGATAATCTTGGAGAAATTTCAACTTTGCTGAATATGGGAAGTGTTTACGCCACCACAAAACGCAAAAAAATGGCGCGATCGTGCTATCAAAATGCCCAAGAGTTAGCAGAGCAAATTGAATATCAGCCACTTTTAGAAAAAGTACAGCAGTTCATAGATTCTCTGTAGCCTCCAGTTCCCTTTCTCCCAATATGGGAGAAGGGGTTAAGCGAGCAGTATTGCGTAGCACTTGCTACGTCTCTAGATTCTTTTTTACTCTAGCTACAATACCAAAGTTGTAGCTAGGGTAAGGACATATGAAAGCTTACGAAATTCAAAGCAACGCCGGGATTGATGTTTTGGCATTAGTCGATCGCCCCCAAGCAAAACCCGCAGCTGGACAAGTTCTGATTCAAGTCAAAGCAACATCCTTAAATTACCGCGATCTGCTGGTGATTGAAGGAGCTTACGGTTCTGGACAGAAATATCCGTTAATTCCCATGTCTGACGGTGCGGGAGAAGTAGTGGCGGTGGGAGAAGGTGTGACACGGGTGAAAATAGGCGATCGCGTCGCTGGTATTTTCTTTCAAGACTGGATTTATGGCTCTTTAACCAAAGAGAAAATGAAATCCGATTTGGGAGGTGGTATTGATGGAATGCTGGCTGAATATGTCTTATTACACCAAGATGGTTTAGTAATATTACCTGACCACTTATCCTATATTGAAGGCGCAACTTTACCCTGTGCAGCAGTCACAGCTTGGCACGGCCTAGTGACAAAAGGTAATATTGGTGCAGGTGATAGTGTTTTATTACTCGGTACTGGAGGAGTTTCAATTTTTGCTCTCCAGTTTGCCAAGATACATGGCGCTAGAGTGATTATTACTTCTAGCAGTGATGAGAAGTTGGCACGAGCGAAACAGCTTGGTGCTGACGAGACAATCAACTACAAAACAACACCAGATTGGGAAAAGCAAGTTTATCAATTAACCAATCGCACAGGTGTAGACCATGTAGTTGAGGTAGGCGGTGCAGGTACTCTACCAAAATCCTTACAAGCAGTCCGCATTGGAGGACGTATTAGTTTGATTGGCGTATTGTCAGGAAGAGGAAGTGAAATTGACCCCATGCCAATACTTTTTAAGAGTTTAACAGTTCAGGGAATTTATGTCGGCAGTCGGGAAATGTTTGAGGCGATGAATCAGGCGATGCAACAGCATCAAATTAAACCAGTTATCGATCGAGTTTTCCCCTTCAATGAAGCACGAGAGGCTTATCATTACCTCAAAAGTGCGGCTCACTTCGGTAAAGTCGTAATTTGTAATTCGTAATTTTCAAGAGTTTAATTCTATGTTTCAAGTGGGGTTTGAATTCCCAGTTGAAACATAGTTATACCAATTAGAAAAAAGAATGCGACAAATAGACCACTTGTAGAGACGCGATTCATCGCGTCTTTACTTTACCCAAGGATGTGTTGCAATCATTAATCCAATTGGTATTATAAATTACCTTTAAACAGCAGCGAGAGTAGGTGCAGCGAATTTAGCATATCGCTCGATGTAGAATTCTTTAGAGTGAGCGATCGCTTTCACAGATTCACGCTCTTTTAAAGCACGTTTCCATTGGCGTAGACGGGTAAATTGCTCTGGCACTCCAAAGCCGCGATACTGCTTCAGTGCAGCCCAACGCTCAAACCAAGGGAAGTAAGTGAAATCGACCAAACTAATAGATTCACCAAACCAGTAAGGGCCTTCTTTAGAAAGCTTTGCTAAACCTTCGTTTTCAATGAATTCTAGATGTTTAGATAGTTCCTGTTTCGCTTCTTCTTGTTTTTCGGGATCTGAACTCCGCAGCAGGGTAGAAAAAGCGGGAACGAATCTGGTATTAGCAAAATCGATCCAGATGCGAGCTTGTGCCCTATCAATGGGGTTGCTGGGTAACAATGGCGGATTGGGAAATACCTCATCAAGATATTCGTTAATTACCGCTGACTCCCAAACTCGGTTATCGCCGTGAGTTAGTGCAGGCACTTTTCCATAAGGGGAAACTTGGGTAAACCCTTCCGGTTTATTCTGCAAATCAATCTCAATCAAATCGAAGTCAATGCCCTTCTCTTGGAGTACCAAGCGGGTACGGTGAGCATAAGGACAAACAACTGCACTGTATACTTTGATTTGGGCCATGTTTAAGTACCTTGGTAAATTAGAACTTGTTAATCGCCATTGAGAATTGAATTTTCATCCAAAATCTCAAATTTTAAATGGGCATTGGGCGTTAGGAGTGCTGAGTGCTGTTAGCCATAGCGGGGCGTTTAGCCCGTGCTGAGTTAAGAGTAGAGACGCGATTAATCGCGTCTGTACAAGAGTTAGGAGTTAGGAGTTAGGAGTTTTGTTTATCTCCTTGTCCCCTTGTCCCCTCACTCCTTCACTCCCTCATCTCCCTGCCCCCCTGCTCCCCTGCCCCCCTGCCCCCTGCCCCCCTGCCTCCCCCTACAGCCAGGGCACTTCTTCAGGTGCATAACGGAAGGCGCGGAAGACTGTATTTTGCTCTCCACGAGTTACCGGCGACTTCTCACCTGGAATATTCCGAGATGCAAAGTAGGGATTGATGTATTCCCAAACAATTTCTCCTGCAACTGTCACCTCGAATATTCGACCATAAGCACCTTCTGTAATTAAGGTATTGCCATTGGCTAAACGTTGCGCTCCTGATATGTATGCACTAAAGAAATTTTGGGGCGGGTTGTCGGTATACTCCCAAACTATTTCTTTGGTTTGACGGTTCACCTCAATCACACGGGAAAAATTGAGAGCGATGTTACGGCGATGTGCGCCATTGTCGAAAATCAAGATATTACCGTTAGCTAATTCGTTCGGGAAGTGCTGCTGTGCTAGCACGTCATCGCCTAGCGTCCAGATGATTTCTCCGGTTTTGCGATCGATAATCACAACTGTGGAGATATTACGAAAGCTCACTATAATGCTGCCATCGGCGAGTTCACCTACAGTATTCCCATGAGTCCATTCATGTCGATGATCTTGGGGTGTAATCGTAAATATATCTGGATCGAGGTGTTCGTGGGCGTGCCAAGTCCAAACGATTTCACCTGCTGGAGTCACCTCATAAAGTACATCTGCATAAATATCACCATCTGGTTCTGTACCTGGTACGCCACCTTTGATCCGAGGAACCAAAGACTCAGGTATCTTTTCAATGGCGAGTAGAATTGTGTTGCCATTAGCTAGTCTGCGTCCATCATGATGATGATCTGGATGCTTATATTCCCAGATAATATTTCCCTTGGGATCTGCTTCTAAAACAACGCCACTTTTGAATGCAGCCCATAAAGCAAAACGTAGGGGTTCTTCTGGTGGAGTTTTACCATTATAAAAAAGGTTGCCATTGGGCAAAAGATAACCGTATAACCCTGGTGGATAAGGCAGATTCCACTGGTGTACTACTTCTCCTTCCAAGTTGAGAAGGTAGACTTCACCTTGACCTGTCAAAGGTGTGAAAAGTGTGTATCCTTTAAATACTTTTTCGGGATTGTAAGCTCTTAAACCAGTACCCCGACGACGAATAGTATTTTGGTCAACTAATGTTGCTGTAAAAGTCATATTTTACCGACTAAATATCTAGTTTTGAATCTAAGAATTGAGAGAGAGTACATGGCGCATCTTTACTTCTACTCTGTGAGAGCCAGAGGCTCTAGGAAGGCTTTACCAGGCTGGAGCCTGGTAACGAGGCGAACTATCTAAAATGTTTGAATTTTGAATTTTGAATACTTCGACAAGCTCAGTACAAGTTTTGAATTTTGAATTGTTTATGGTGCTGGGTTTGGCGACTGAGCATGAACTATATCCAACTCTTCCAAAATATCTTTGTTGAGAACTACATTCACACTTTCTAAATTCTCTTTAAGTTGTTCCAGTGTCGTAGCACCAATAATTGTGCTAGGCACAAACCAACGACTCCGCACAAATGCTAAGGCCAGATGCGCTGGACTTAATTGATGGCGCTTGGCAATTTCTACATAAGCTGATACGGCTTGACTGACTTTCGGTTTCAGATAGCGCTGACCGAAATTTTCAAACAAAGTGATTCTTGTTTTCTCTGGTTTGCCGTTTAGATATTTGCCAGTTAAGAAACCAAATGCTAAAGGACTATAAGCTAGTAACCCAATTTCTTCGTAATAAACTGCTTCTGCTAAGGCTCCATCAAATACTCGATTTAGCAAGTTGTAAGCATTTTGAATCGAAACAACTTTGGGCAATCCTAATTGTTTAGCAGCATTACTAAATTGGGCAACTCCCCAAGGGGTTTCGTTACTCAAACCGATATAGCGAATTTTACCAGCCTTAATTACATCGTCAAAAACTGCTAGCTGTTCAGCAATGGGAACCGTTTCTCCCACCTGAGTCGGATCGAAGACTGTTTGTCCAAATCGTGGCACGTAGCGATCTGGCCAGTGGATCTGATACAAATCGATATAGTCTGTCTGTAATCTTTTTAGACTATCATCTACAGCTTGTTTGATATTATCACGATCGATTGCTTTGGCTCCTCCACGTACCCATTTAAAACCTCGACCAGGACCAGCAATTTTAGTAGCTATAATAACTCGATCTCTTTGTTGACGCTTTAACCATTCCCCAATGTAAATTTCAGTTAATCCATAAGTTTCGCCACTTGGTGGGACAGGGTACATCTCAGCCGCATCAATAAAGTTGACTCCTTGGGCAATAGCATAATCTAGCTGCTCGTGGGCTTCTTCAATGGTGTTTTGCTTTCCATAAGTCATAGTGCCCAGACAAATTTCGGAAACTTTTAAGTCACTTTTACCAAGTTGGTTATACTTCATATTTCGCGTTGTTATTCACTCGATTGAACAGTGATATTTTTGTTAGAGATTTTACATTTTGTCAAGGGCATTATTATTTTTTAAGTAAATTAGCTTCAAACAATACTGGATTTGGCACTAAGCCAATATAAGTTTTTCAGAGAATATAGAGTCTATACTACTATAAATCGATAGATAAACTGTATTTAAGGCATATAGCTGTTTATTATTGCATAGATTAACCAGATAAGTAAGTTAGTTTTGGGTAATCAAAATTTTAAATATGTAGTAGAAAATACTTGCTTTTATTGAGTATTTATGAAATAGACTGTTTTAGGCTGAGTATATAGTACAATAAATCGGTAGACTTGCAGTAGTATGTCAAAAATCTTAAGATTCTTCTAGGATGAAGTCTTAATAAATATTCATATTAATCTGCTTATTTCTAAGTATCTTCTTTTTAAGATAATAAAAATATACCAAGGCTAGTTGGGACTAAAAACATTTGTAGCAATGAAAAAGATTTAGGTTTTAATGACTTGTATAATCAGGAATTTTTTACTGCGATCGCTTCCAATCATGTTCATATCTATAGCAATATGATTAGCGAACATAATTTCGTTTAATTATGCGATCGCAAATGCAATCAAGTTAATGTATTCGGATTTGTTGTTATTATAAACAACTCATTTTGTTATATTATAGATACAAGTATAAAAACCTTAGTTCCTTACTAGAACTTTTTTAGGGAATACACCTTTTGACATTAAGGCTAGACTTTTAATTTTCTCCTTATGCCGTGAGTTGTCTTTTCTAAGGACGGCTACATTCACAATACGGTTCGGTTAAAGGTGAAAGGGGAAAGGTTTTTAATACATCCTTTCCCCAAACCACAAGGAAAGTAAAAAATGCTTATCCGAACCGTATTGGCTACATTCTGGAGAATCACAATGTCATTAGACACAAATATTCTTGAGCAACCAGCAAATAAGCTGCTGGCAGCTTTGCCAGCCAGTGATTACGAACGTCTTGCTTCTCATCTAAAACTTGTTCCGCTCTCAAATCGGCAAATACTTTACGAACCAGGCGAACCGATCGCACAGGTATATTTTCCTAATAAAGCAGTGATTTCTATAATCACCACTATGGAAGATGGCTCAACTGTAGAAGCTGGTTTAGTGAGTAATGAAGGCATGGTGGGTATCCCGGTAATTTTAGGAGACAACATCCCAACCACAACAGCATTAGTGCAGATTCCAGACAGTGCGATGAAGATGGATGCGGATATACTCACAAGTGAGTTTAATCGGGGTACAGCCCTTCAAAGCCTGTTACTGCGCTACGTACAAGGTGTATACACTCAAATAGCACAAGGATCTGCCTGCAACCGTCTTCATAAACTAGAGAGGCGGCTGGCTCGCTGGCTGCTAACAGTTTCTGATCGTCTGGAATCAGAAGAATTTCCGCTCACCCAGGAATTTATCGCACAGATGCTAGGTGTACGTCGCGTTGGTGTCACTGAAGCAGCTAATATCCTCAGCAATGCCGGAATCATCACCTACTACCGTGGTCATATTAACATCTTGAATCGAGAGGCTTTACAAAAAACCTCCTGCGAATGTTATCAGATTATAGAAGATGAATATGTCCGTTTATTGGGCTTATTGCCCAATAAACGGAAAAAATAATTTTTTTGAGCTTCTATGTACGAAACCGCACAGACTCCAAGAACTGTGTTATTTTAAGATTTTCCAGATTGTTCACCGTGTTCCTTTAGAGAATACACCTTTTAACATTAGGATCAGAACCTTAATCCTTTAGACATCTTGCAAAAGTTCCTTTTCCAAGATTTCGGGGAAAGGTTAAAGGGTAAAGGGAAGGGTAAAATTCCATCCATTTCCCCCTTCCCCCTTCTCCTTTCCCCCACTTCTGCAAGAAGTCCTTTCCTTATGCTCTGAGTTGGTTTTTCTAAAGTCACCTACCTTAAGGAGAGTGACTTCTAATGCCATTAAAACAAAATCTCTTTCAGCAACGACCAAATAAGCTGCTGGCAGCTTTGTCAGACAGTGATTATCAGCGTCTTTTCCCCTATCTAAAGCTAGTTCCGCTCCAAGTTCAGCAGATCCTTTACGAAGCAGCCGAACCAATCACACAGGTCTATTTTCCTGATAAGGCAGTAGTTTCTATAGTCACCACTATGAAAGATGGCTCAACGGCGGAAGTTGGGATAGTAAGTAATGAAGGCATGGTGGGTATCCCGGTAATTTTAGGAGACAACACCACAACCACAACAGCCTTTGTGCAAATTTCGGGCGCTGCTATGCAAATCAATGCAGATGTATTGAAAGCTGAGTTCAATCGGGGCAGAGCTATTCAAAACGTGCTGCTGCGCTATGTACAAGCTGTATACTCTGAACTGGCGCAAGGTGCTGCCTGCAACCGTCTCCATACACTGGAAGAACGGCTGGCTCGCTGGCTGCTTACAGTCTCTGACCGTCTCGAATCAGAAGATTTTCCCCTCACGCAAGAATTTATCTCCCAGATGTTAGGTGTACGTCGTTCTGGCGTGACAGTAGCAGCTAGCACTCTCAGCCGAGCCGGAATGATTGCCTACCAACGCGGTCAAATTAGCATCCTGAACCGAGAGGATTTAGAAGCAACTTCCTGCGAGTGTTATCGAGTCATCCAAAATGAATTGGCTCGGTTACTGGGCTTCATGCCCAGTAACCGAGCCAAAAAATTTTTTTGAGTTATGTGTGCGAAACCGAACAGACTGGCAAAAGCAACTTGATTTAAAGTATTTTGAGCAAATTTCTCTTTTAATGTTCAGTGAGCGACAACATAATTAAGCCGCAAGTAAATAGGTTACTTGCGGCTTTGCCAACCAGTGATTATGAGCGTCTTATTTCGCACCTAAAGTTAGTTCCGCTTCCCACTCGGCAAGTTCTTTACGAACCAGGAGAACCCGTCACACAGGTCTATTTTCCCCAACAGGCAGTGGTTTCTATCGTCACTATTATGGAAGATGGTTCGACGGTGGAAATTGGGATAGTGAGCAATGAAGGCATGGTAGGTATCCCAGTAATTTTAGGAGGCAAGACAACAACCACAAAAGCGTTTGTCCAAGTTGCCGGCGCTGCAATGCAGATGGATGCAGATGTACTTAGAACCGAGTTCAATCGGGGCGGAGCTATTCAAAAGTTGCTGCTGCGCTATGTACGAGCTATATATACCGAACTTACACAATCATGTGCCTGCAACCGTCTTCATACCCTAGAAGAACGGCTGGCTCGTTGGCTGCTCACAGTATCTGACCGTTTGGAATCAGAAGAATTTCCGTTGACGCAAGAATTTATCGCCCAGATGCTGGGTGTAAGGCGCTCTGGTGTGACAGTAGCGGCTAGCACCCTGAGCCGAGCCGGAATGATTCGCTATCAACGCGGTCAAATTAGCATTATAAACCGAGAGGATTTGGAAGCAACTTGCTGCGAGTGTTATCGAGTTATCCAAAAAGAATTTGCTCGGTTGCTAGGGAATCAGCTAAGACGCGATCGCTAATGAATTATTTTAAGTTACTATGTCCGACACCGGACAGACGTTTGCTAATTGCTTCCTTTAAGATTTAGTAAAGTATGCATCAAATAGCGTCAAATAAGTAGTACTTGATGCAATCGCTACTTCAAGTCTTTGAGCTATGGGGCGGTAAGAAGAATGTCTAATCAATCGATATCTTTTCAAGGTCTGCGATTGCTCGTTGTTGATGATGATGCTGATACAAGAATATTACTTACCTTCCTTTTTGAATTAGAAGGAGCAGAGGTGATTGCAGCTGCTTCAGCAGACGAGGCTCTCAAAAGAATGTCATCTTTTAAACCAGACATCCTAATTAGTGACATTTGCTTACCCGATGAAGATGGCTACTCGCTACTCTTGAAGGTCAGAAATTTGGAAGCAAAGCGAGGTAGAAAGATTCCAGCGATCGCTCTGACAGCATCTACTTTCGAGGATGACCATAAACGTGCATTATTAGCAGGTTATGATATATACCAATGCAAGCCAATAGACTTAGATGAGTTAACTTTTATGGTTGCTAGTTTAGTTGGAATCGAACAATACGTTTGTCATATTTAGATATAACCAGGGATAAGTCATTAAGTAAAAAAGCTTTAACTAAATTTTATTTATTTTCAAAATGCGATGTCTACGACGAGCTAAACCGTTGTAGACATCGCATTTTTGCAGCAATCTTTTGACTAATTTTATTTTTTATTAATTTCGCTATCAGTAAAAAACTTTTAAAATACAGTGATATAAAATATACTAAGGATAAATACAGAGAACGACTAAGTAATTCTCTGCGAGTACTCATTTTTCATATTAAGGAGTGCATTATGGAATATCTTGCTTATTCCCAGATGTTTATAGCTCAAGAAGAGGCATCTGGAAACACTAAGTATCATCTTCCTCAACCTCAATTCAATTGGAAAAAACTGCTTAAATCTTCGGCTTGGTTAACTTTTGCTGGTGTCGGTGTATTATTCGCTGTTGTAACCCAAATTCAAATAAGTTCGGCTGCCTATGTAAAGACTAACGGCAGTTGTTTGCGTGTCCGTACCGGCCCAAGCAGCAACTACTCGTATGTGGACTGTGTACCAAATGGCGCAACACTTCCAGCAATTGAACGATATGAAAATGGTTTTGCCAGACTTTCTACAGGTAGATACGTTTTTGCCCGATGGATTGGTGATAGACCGAACAATCTTCCTGTGACTAGACCCGGTGGTGTTGGCGGTTCGGTGATTCTTACTCCTGGTTCAAAAGGTCAGCTCGTCAGAGACGTGCAAACAGCTTTAGGTAATCTTAGAATTGATGGAATTTACGGTCAAGAAACTGTTAGCCGAGTCCGAAGCTTTCAGCAAAGCAAAGGTCTACTTATAGATGGTGTTGTAGGTCCCGAAACTCGATCGGCTCTGGGTGTTTAACCAGAAGCCACCCTTGGAAAATCTCGTGGTTTGGTTAAATATTGTCAAACTAGTTTTGAGGGTTTGTAGTAAGCACTTTAGTGCTTAGGAAATAAGGACTAAAGTCCTTACTACGAACTTGCTTACCCATGAATGTAATTTTGGACAATCTGCAAAATGCGCTCTGCTGCATGACCATCCCCAAAGGGATTGATTGCGTTTGCCATCGCTTCATAAGCATCTGAGTCACTGAGTAACTCAGCAGCAGCTGCAACAATGTTCTCAGTCGTAGTGCCAACAAGTTTAGCTGTACCAGCTACCACAGCCTCTGGTCTTTCGGTAGTGTCTCTCAAAACTAGTACTGGTTTTCCCAAGCTGGGAGCTTCTTCTTGCAAGCCACCAGAGTCAGTAAGCAAAAGATGCGATCGCCCAATTGCTCCCACCAAATCTCCATAATCTAGAGGATCTGTCAAGAAAATTCGGGGATGATTCCCTAAAAGTTCCTGCAACGGGACTCGCACTGTCGGATTGCGGTGCAATGGTAGCAGTAAAGCTGTATCAGGAAACTTGTCTAAAATTTGTAAAAAGCCCTGAGCGATCGCTAACAGAGGTTCTCCCCAATTCTCCCGACGATGAACTGTTGCTAACAAAACCCGATATGATTCCCAGTTTAAGCCTGGAACATCGCAAACTACTTGGGTTGCAGCGACATTTAACAATGCATCAATTACAGTGTTACCTGTCATGTGGATTTCACCCAAAACACCAGAACGATGCAAATTTTCCACAGCCCAAGGAGTCGGCGCAAAGTGCAACTGAGTAATTTGAGAAATCAACCGCCGATTAGCTTCTTCTGGGTAAGGATTGAAGATATCATCAGTTCTTAACCCTGCTTCTACATGACCAATAGGAATTTTTTGATAAAAAGCTGCCAAAGCTGCGGCAAAAGCAGTGGTGGTGTCTCCCTGCACAATTACTAAATCTGGCTTTTTTGCTTTAAATAATGCTTCTAATCCTTGTAAACTACGACAGGTAATATCATTTAGAGATTGCTGAACCTGCATAATTTCCAAGTTATAATCCGACTTGATATTAAACAGTTGCATAACCTGCTCAACCATCTCCCGATGTTGTCCAGTTAGAATTACTTGCAACTGAAATTCTGAAGACTTTTGGAAAACCTGAATCACTGGAGCAAGTTTAATTGCTTCCGGGCGAGTACCTAAGATAATGCAAACGCGTTTTTGATTAGTCATTAGTTATCTGTAATTTACCATCTATAGTCAATGGTCTATAGTCAATGGTCTATGGTCAATAGTCGGCGGTCAATCCTCACATAAACCATAAATATTAATGGATAAATCACACAAGATATAAAAAAACCAGCTTAACTGGGCAAATGCATTGTTTGTTTAATTAAGCTGTAATGACTATTTAAAATTTCAAGTTATAAAAACCATGAAAAAACCCGGCTTAACCGGGCAGACGCACTGTTTGTCTAATTAACCTGTAATAACTATTTAATTTCACAAGTTAGAGGGCAAGCAGCGTAAACAGTAGCCTGCATTTGGTCTGCCTCTCCATGCAGCCAGCTTAACCATTTAACTTCACTAGGATGAACTCCCTTAACAGTTAGCACACCCGCAGCCAATACAACTGCCATGACATTAAACATTATTAGAGCACCTGCTACAAGCAAAACCGCACTAACAGGCATCACAGATTGCAAGATAATCGACAACAGACATCCGACCGTAGCCATTAAGACAACTAGTGGAAAACCCACAACCAACAAACATACTGCTAATGTAAAAGTCCATATTAAAAAGCTTTTAATCATCAACAAGGAGTAGGTCTTTCCTTGATTAGAGCTTTGAGCAGAAACCATGACTTTTCCTCCCAAAATACACAACAGATTTTAATTTCAGTAATATCTCACTTTTTTGCGAGTAAACTGAATTGTCTCAGTGAAATTCAGTATATAAAAACTAATTGGGAAAATGAGCATTTAGTTACTAAAGTTTACAGTTAATTTTTTGCAATTATGGATATAAAGTCAATTTTCTATCTATGAGAAAAACTTGTTGACTGCATCTACCTTCAGGTATAGAACCTAAAAGGTATGAGCTTTAAACTTCGATCCCCAAGAGATCGCTCCTATTCAACTTAACATTTCTTATAAAAACTAGTAGTCTTTCTCATAATTCCTAGACGGGCTGAATAAATGAACTGCTAGTATTTGTACTGTTAATTGCTAGCAATTTGTGCCTATGCCTGGGATAAATTTCTCATCTAAGTCATGAGAATATTTATTTTAAAACAAAAGCATTAAAAATTACATTATGACCTCTGTGTTTTTACTGAGGTCTTTTAAGTACTTGCGTGTGTTAAACCAGTTTAGATAGGTTAAATAATCTATCTAAATATTCTGAGTATTGAAATATTAGGAAATAAAAGATACCAATTGGGTGGATGAAATAGACTGACCGTGGTTTTAGAGTTTCAATCGCCTTCTATCACCGCTAAGGCTTGCAGACAAGCATTCTCCAAAAGTCATCAAAGCAAGTGACTTTACTTCTCGTTAATTCAACTTTTTAACTACCAAATGTGAAGATATATGACAGAAGCACAGTCTCCATTAAATTCTAACTCTGCTGCCGGACGTAATTTGCCACCAATGCCGCCGCCTCCACCGCCAACCCCAACCTTTAGTACGCAGCGACAGATGACACAAACACTCGATATGTCAATGGATAGGGGCACTACTAATCCGCCTGTTGCAGGTCATCGTCCGGGTAGTCCACCGCCAATACCTAGTTCAGTTCGCCCTCAAAACAGCAGTCCAGAACTAACTTTAGAAAAGTTAATCAGAGAAGCTTACGATCAGGGATATTCTGACTTGCACTTGGGTGTGGGTGAACCACCCCGCTTCCGCAGCCGAGGAGAAATTCAATCAGGAGATCATCCAGAAACAGATAAAGAAACTTTTATGAGTTGGTTGCGGGAGGTGATGACTGAGGGAGAAATTCAGCGCTTTGAAGAATCCTTAGAATTTGACGGAGCAACTCAATACGAATTTGCTCGCGTGCGGATTAATGTTTTTGGCTCTCTCAAAGGGCCTGCAATGGTGTTGCGGTTGATTCCGCTAAAAATCTTAACTATGGAACAGTTGAGATTACCTCCAGTTTTTCGAGATATTTGTCATCACCATAAAGGTTTGATTTTGGTAACAGGGCCCACTGGTTCTGGTAAGTCCACCACAATGGCAGCGATGATTGACTACATCAATAAGGAGATGGCCAAGCATATCATCACCATTGAAGACCCGATAGAATTTGTCCATCAAAGCCGCAAGTCCTTAGTCAAACAGCGGGAAGTGGGAATGCATACCCGGAAATTTGATAACGCATTGAAAGCAGCTTTGCGGGAAGACCCAGATTTGATTCTGGTAGGGGAAATGCGGGACAAGGAAACAGTTAACACCGCCCTAAAAGCCGCTCAGACTGGTCACTTAGTCATGGGAACCTTGCATACCAATAGTGCGGTCAAAACCATTGAGCGGATTCTCAACCTCTATTCTGGTGATGAACAGGATGCAATGCGGGTGGCGATTTCTGAGTCTTTAGTGGCAGTAATTGCTCAAGGTTTGTGTCGCACTACTGACGGTAAGCGAGCTGCTTTCCATGATGTGCTGATCAATACTGAGGCAATTAAAGAATGGATCAAAGACGGTAAGTATGATGAAATTGGCGAGCTGATGAAACAAGCTGGCTTTGACGGCATGATTACGATGAATCAGTCATTGCTGAATCTCTATCAAGACGGACGCATCACTGAAGAAACTGCTTTGGAAATGTCACCAACTCCTAACGAAATGGCGCAGTTTCTCCGAGGTCGAGTTTAATAATTGGGGCATTGGAATTAGGGTAGAGGTGACAGGTGACAGGTTATAGGGAATAATCTGTGCCCTGTAACCTTTACCCTATTCCCTTCTTTACTCCTCAATCTCAAATATCTTTGCGATCCTGGTTGAGGTTATAGCTAAGGTAAAAGGTAAAAGAGAGAATTTTTACTTTTAGTTGCCTAACCTCTGTGAATAATTTGACGACAAATAAACTATCTACACCCCAGCTGTTTAAAGGCATTGCGCTATTTACACCTGGAGGAGATTTAATTTACTGCATCGACCCTAGCAAGCAAGGTCGATGGCATTTGCATTTGTGCTCGGCTTTGCAAGAAATTCTAGATTTACCAGAGCCACCACACTTTTTAGTGCCTTGTTATACTGCAACTATTGACAATTGGTTAGATCCGCGTACTCAACAAGTACGAACTTTTGCTGAAGCTTATCCGGCTGTAATTAGACATCAAGCTTTGCTGAATGCTGTTTTTGGCACGGGAGAATTAGTATGGCAAGCAGCTCCTTGGCAAGAGGGATTGTGCGATCGCATGGTGTTAACAACCTATCGTTCGTCATTTGGACAGCTTTGGGAGGATCACGATTTAATTGTCCGTCTAGACCTTTCTGAACCTGTGCCAAAATATAACCAACCAGTAATAGTACAAAAAAAAGAAGCTATTACCCAAGGCTATGTTCTCCGCTTATTTGTTGCCGGACATAGCAATTCTACTGAACGCATTCTGCAAAATTTACACGAATTGTTAGAGCGATCGCTTGGACACCCTTATACCCTGAAGGTGATTGATGTTTTAAGTCATCCAGAACAAGCAGAACTAAATCAGGTTTCTGCAACTCCTACCCTTGTCAAGGTTTGGCCTCATCCAATTCGGCGAATCGTTGGAGAGTTGGATCGTGTAGAAAAGATTTTACAGATGTTAGCTGTTAAGGAAAACTTTTAAGTAATTAGACTAGTTTTTTTGCTAAGTGCGCGAATGAGTAGGTGTTGGTAAAGGGGGTTAGTACAAAAATGCCTAGATTGCCGTATCTGCAAGAATTTGAGAGCTTTAGCATCTTGAAACCATCCGCGCACTTCGTATAAACTGACTTTTAGCTATTTACAGTTAGGACAATTCCCAGTCCTTATGTTATGATTTTCGCATTCGCGCTGTTGAACCTTGAAAACCAAATAACACAGGGCTTTCAGACGCCTGCATCGCAATCAACTAAAATCCCTATTAGGGATTGAAACAAGAACATGATAAGTTTGAAAATGTAAAAACGATAATCGCAATCAACTAAAATCCCTATTAGGGATTGAAACACGAACAAATGCAACTTCAAGTAGAGCAACTTAAATCGCAATCAACTAAAATCCCTATTAGGGATTGAAACTGCAAAGCTAAAAATTATACAATTCTTTATAAAATCGCAATCAACTAAAATCCCTATTAGGGATTGAAACTCTTCAGTCCCGGATCAACAATTACTGGGGGAATGCTCATCGCAATCAACTAAAATCCCTATTAGGGATTGAAACAATAAAAACAAGCTCTGGCTGAAACTCCTTTAAATATCGCAATCAACTAAAATCCCTATTAGGGATTGAAACTTGCAGCCAATTCTCTATCAGTGCATACAATCACATCGCAATCAACTAAAATCCCTATTAGGGATTGAAACAGAGAGCGATCGCTCTTGAACAAAAAAGGGGATATCGCAATCAACTAAAATCCCTATTAGGGATTGAAACCTTTCCAAGCTTGAGGAATAACTATTGAGCAATCTATCGCAATCAACTAAAATCCCTATTAGGGATTGAAACTGAAACTTTCGATTATGACAACTCCAATCTTTATGACTCAAATTGCATCGCAATCAACTAAAATCCCTATTAGGGATTGAAACTGAAACTTTCATAATCGAAAAAATCTTAAGGCTTGGATCGCAATCAACTAAAATCCCTATTAGGGATTGAAACAAAGTTGGAGAAATCAAGATTGAAGGCACCTGTATCGCAATCAACTAAAATCCCTATTAGGGATTGAAACAATTCTTAGAGGATGGAGGAGAGGGGCGATCGCAGATCGCAATCAACTAAAATCCCTATTAGGGATTGAAACACTCTGCTCAGGCTTTGGATTCAAGGAATGAGAGCATCGCAATCAACTAAAATCCCTATTAGGGATTGAAACTTGTAAATAATGCGTGGACACCACGGACAATTAAATCGCAATCAACTAAAATCCCTATTAGGGATTGAAACAACCCGTGCCAAGAAGCTGGCGATTATTATTGGCATCGCAATCAACTAAAATCCCTATTAGGGATTGAAACAGTAATTTCTAACCCAAGTACAACTACTCAAATAAATCGCAATCAACTAAAATCCCTATTAGGGATTGAAACAAAACTGACAGGAGTTCATAAGTATTGGTGGTTTATCGCAATCAACTAAAATCCCTATTAGGGATTGAAACTATTAAGCTGAGTTAAAGCATTAGCAGCGACCAGTATCGCAATCAACTAAAATCCCTATTAGGGATTGAAACAACAATATTTAGTTGTCCTGCCTCTGCCTCAATTAAAATCGCAATCAACTAAAATCCCTATTAGGGATTGAAACGCTCGAATGCCCGACTGATTGTAAAATTACCCTTCAAATCGCAATCAACTAAAATCCCTATTAGGGATTGAAACAGTACTGGAATCGCTTTTGAGAATTCTCAAGATGCATCGCAATCAACTAAAATCCCTATTAGGGATTGAAACTGGGCATAAGAAAAAAACGCTGTAACAAGCGTGGATCGCAATCAACTAAAATCCCTATTAGGGATTGAAACCATAAACTACTAGCTCCAGGAAAATAGCTCCAGGAAAATCGCAATCAACTAAAATCCCTATTAGGGATTGAAACGTAATGAACCTGAAGCAGTGATAGAATGTATAGAATCGCAATCAACTAAAATCCCTATTAGGGATTGAAACCTTTTAGTACACGACTTCAGGCGATACTGTTTAAACTCAAAGAAAGTCAGCTATATTTAAGTTAATAGAGGAGCATTCGACAAATAATTTGTCGCTCTATAAATAAATCGGGATGACTGGATTCGAACCAGCGGCCCCTTCGTCCCGAACGAAGTGCGCTACCAAGCTGCGCCACATCCCGCCATAAAAATGGCATTATAAATTAAGAATATCACAACCTGCACTAAATAGCAGAATTACATCTATATACATCCGATCGCTTCATCAAAGACTTTGCTTGCTAGGATTAAATTTGTATAACTCTAGTGGTAAAAACGGATTGTGACTGTAAAACCAGACTGGTTGCGGGTGAAAGCACCTGGACGTGAGCGCATCGGTAACGTTAAAGAAATTTTGCGGGATTTAGCCCTCAATACAGTTTGTGAGGAAGCGTCCTGTCCGAATATTGGTGAATGCTTCAACGCTGGGACTGCCACGTTTTTGATTATGGGGCCCGCTTGTACACGCGCTTGTCCCTACTGCGATATTGATTTTGAGAAAAAACCCAAACCACTAGACCCCACAGAACCTACACGACTGGCCCAAGCTGTTCGCCGCCTGAACCTTAATCATGTAGTCATCACTTCTGTAAACCGAGATGACTTGCTTGATGGTGGTGCATCTCAGTTTATAGCGTGTATTGATGCAGTTAACTCTGTTTCACCCAACACCACAATTGAGGTGCTAATTCCTGACTTATGCGGTAATTGGAATGCTCTGGAGTTAATTCTACAAGCTGCGCCAGAGGTATTAAACCACAATACTGAAACTGTTCCACGCCTATATCGCCGGGTGCGTCCCCAAGGAAACTACGATCGCACATTAGAATTATTGCAGCGCACTCGCCAACTTTCTCCTAGCACATACACTAAATCTGGCATCATGGTTGGACTTGGTGAAACTGATGCCGAAATTCGCCAAGTTATGCAAGACTTGCGAACTGTCGATTGCGATATTTTGACCATTGGGCAATATCTTCAACCCAGCCAAAAACACTTGCAGGTAAACGAATTTGTCAATCCAGAACAATTTGCTGATTGGAAAGCATTCGGCGAAGAAATCGGATTTTTACAAGTCGTTTCTTCGCCATTGACAAGAAGCTCCTATCATGCTGAACAAGTTAGGGAATTAATGGAACGCTACCCACGCTCAAAAGTTAGGAGTTAGGAATTAGGAGTTATGAGTGAGCAGATGTACTCCAACACAAAACTTTCCGTTGCAATTCTGGGTGCGGGTGCTTGGGGTGCATCTCTGGCAAATCTCGCCACAGCGAATGGTCATCAGGTGCGCGTGTGGTCGCGTCAAGGTTCCCAAACTCTTCAAGCAGTTTTAAAAGATGCTCAAATAATCCTGTCCGCTATCTCAATGATTGGTGTGAGAGATGTTGCTTCCCAAGTTGAGTCTTTCCCCCTTTCTCCAGAGACAATTTTTGTGACGGCGACGAAAGGCTTAGATCCCCAAACTACCTGCACGCCTTCACAAATTTGGCAAACAATATTCCCTAACCATGCAGTGGTTGTTTTGTCTGGGCCTAATTTATCAAAAGAAATTCAAATGGAATTACCAGCAGCCACGGTGGTAGCCAGTAACATCCCCACGGCTGCGGAAGTAGTGCAGTTAGTATTTTCTTCTCATCGTTTTCGGGTATATACCAATCCCGATCCCTTGGGGGTAGAACTGGGGGGAACACTGAAAAATGTGATTGCGATCGCCGCTGGTGTATGCGATGGTTTACAACTGGGAACTAATGCCAAAGCTGCTTTAGTTACCCGTGGACTGACAGAAATGGTTCGTATCGGCAACAACTGGGGCGCTAAGACGGAAACATTTTATGGTTTATCGGGTCTAGGAGATTTGTTAGCAACGTGCAATAGTCCCTTGAGTCGCAATTACCAAGTCGGCTATCAGTTAGCTGGTGGTAAGTCACTTACAGAAACTCTCGCAAATTTACAAGGAACTGCTGAAGGAGTAAACACTTGCCGAGTTTTGATGCAACGAGCCAACCAACAAAACATCGCAGTCCCAATTACCGAGCAAGTTTATCGGTTACTTCAAGGCGAAATCACACCCAGACAAGCACTTGATGAACTGATGTTGCGAGATATCAAACCAGAGTACAACTACTAGTAGTCTGCCAACCTAAAAATGTTAGGTGGAGGTTGGGTAAAGGTTAAAGGGAATTCATGGTAAGGGATAAAAAACCTTTCCCCTTTCCCCCTTTCCCTTTCCCCGCCGGCGTTGCCAAGGCGTACTAGTAGTCTGTCAACTTGAAATTGGCACTTTAAGACTCACATACAAGACGACGCAGGAACACGGAGAGGGTGTTTGATAACTTATCCGCATCTTCTATCTCCGTGTCGAGAGAATTTTCGCCGTTAATGCTAATCACTTCCCCGACATCTATTAGTTCTACTTATACCTGAATAATCCTGAGAAAAAATTGCTAAATCGTCAGGATATTACTTTTGCACCCATGTAAATGTGACTATGCCAATTATAAAGATGACATTCACTGAAGGATGTTTATACTGTGTTACAAAAGTTACTATTAAAAAACCATCAAGGTTGAAATATTAACTAAGTAGTTCAAATATTGCAAACCTAGCTGTGGATTTAAATAGCTATTGGTTTAATCAAAAGTTTAGCAGTCGATTAAGTTCAGTAATTCTGTATCCAATAAAACCCTTACAGTTAATTTCTAAAAAAAATTGTCAGGGAACGTTCAACCATGTTAGTTCATCGTTAATCGCGGGAACAATAGCAACAGTTGAATAGCTGACCGTAATCTAAGCTGACCGAAATCTATTGTTACCTGGAGCCATTGAGACGATCTTTATGCCAGCAACATCTTTTTATGCAGACGCCCCCTACAACACCAAAAAGTCTAGCCAGGCTTTGGACTCGGATCTCACGGTTGATGACAGTGAGTTATCGGTAGATGACCTACAGGAGCTAGAACTGGCTTCTGTTGACAATGCTAACCTTGCTGCTAACACCAACCGTCGGAGTACAGACCTAGTACGTCTATATCTTCAAGAAATTGGTCGGGTTCGTTTGTTGGGGCGCGATGAAGAGGTTTCAGAAGCTCAAAAAGTCCAACGCTACTTGCGGATGCGGATAGTACTTGCTAACGCCGCAAAGCAAGGGGATGAAGTGATTACACCCTATCTAAGGTTAGTTGAAGTTCAAGAACGTCTAACTTCGGAACTAGGACATCGCCCGTCTTTGGAAAGATGGGCTGCCACTGCTGACATAATTTTATCCGATCTCAGACCGATTTTGGCAAATGGGAAACGTCGCTGGGCTGAAATCGCTAAGTTGACTGTAGAAGAGTTGGAGCAAGTCCAGTCCCAAGGACTGCAAGCAAAAGAACACATGATTAAGGCGAATCTTCGCTTAGTTGTGTCTGTTGCTAAGAAGTATCAAAATCGTGGTTTGGAATTGTTAGATTTAGTCCAAGAAGGTACATTAGGTTTGGAGCGGGCTGTAGAAAAATTTGACCCAACTAAGGGTTATCGCTTCAGTACCTATGCTTACTGGTGGATTCGTCAGGGTATTACACGGGCGATCGCTACTTCTAGTCGCACGATTCGCCTACCGGTTCACATCACCGAAAAGTTAAACAAAATTAAAAAAGCTCAACGCAAAATTGCTCAAGAAAAAGGTCGCACCCCGACTCTAGAGGATTTAGCAACTGAGTTAGAGATGACACCAACCCAAGTCCGAGAAGTTTTATTGCGGGTTCCTCGCTCCGTTTCTTTGGAAACCAAGGTAGGAAAAGATAAAGACACTGAATTAGGCGAATTACTCGAAACTGACAGTGTAACTCCAGAAGAGATGTTAATGCGAGAATCTTTACAAAGAGATTTGCATCATCTGCTGTCAGATTTGACTAGTCGGGAGCGCGATGTAATTCTGATGCGGTTTGGTTTGGCGGATGGTCATCCTTATTCTTTAGCAGAAATTGGCCGCGCTCTTGACTTATCGCGCGAACGAGTCCGCCAAATTGAATCTAAGGCTTTGCAAAAGCTACGTCAACCCAAGCGCCGCAACCTCATCCGCGACTATTTGGAATCTCTGAGTTAGTCATTTGTCACTTGTACTGAGTTTCGACTGCGCTCAACTACCGCGAAGCCGTTGGCGCAGCCTCTCGTAGAGAAGTATTAGTCATTTGTCATTAGAAAATTACACTTGACAAATGACTAGGAACAAAAGTGTGATTTTATTCCCAGGTTAAAAGCCTTTTATCGGCTTACAGCAAATAATTAGCATTAAACTGTATAAAAGTTGTCCCCAATCTTTGCTCAAATATCTTGAAGGTGGGGAGCAACTAAGAATTCAAATTTAACTTATGCGAAATTCAAAGTCAAGGGATGCAATCGTTACAAGTATCCTCAATATTAGCTGTATGCAAATTAAATGCACTACAGCTGATTACTTGAATTTTGCTCAAGATTTGATGAATTGTTCTTAAATATTTAGTAAGAATTCTCAATAGGCAATGATTGTTGCAAATTGCTCCCAAGATTTGTTATATTCTCAACTAACAAGCTTTGTTGAGAACTATTAGTATGACTGTCTACACAACTACTTCACTCAAGGCAGAACTGAACGAACGAGGCTGGCGTTTAACTCCCCAGCGCGAAACAATTTTACACATTTTTCAAGAACTTCCGCAAGGCGAACATCTGAGTGCGGAGGATCTTTATCATCGGCTCGAAACTGATGGTGAAGGGATCAGTCTGTCAACTATTTATCGGACTTTGAAGTTGATGGCAAGGATGGGAATTTTAAGGGAATTAGAATTGGGCGAGGGACATAAGCATTATGAGATCAACCAGCCCTATCCCCACCATCACCATCACTTAATTTGTGTTCGGTGCAACTCAACTATTGAGTTTAAAAATGATTCAATTTTAAAAATTGGGTCAAAAACCGCTCAAAAAGAAGGTTTTCACCTCTTAGATTGTCAAATGACCATCCATGCAGTGTGTCCCAAGTGCCAACGGGCGCTGATGCCGCTTTAGCACTTGGGTGAATAAATAAGACGAAACTACTCAAATTAACCAAATAAATGGAATCTGAGCAGTTCGTAATTTGCTGTTACTGGAGGCAAGCAACCAGTTGGGAACTGATACTAACGACACCAAAGCGGATGTTAAAAGCGTCCGCTCTTAAGATCCTTAAGACTAATCCCGTAGAATTCTTGGGCTTGTTTAATCGCTTTTTTGGTGTCATCTGCCATCACACCATTGAGCTTGCCTTTATAAAAACCTCGCTCCCGTAGTCGGGTTTGAATTTCTAAGGTATTAAATTCGCTTTTGCTAGTAGTATTAACTGAGCTATATAACTTAGCTCGCGTAGTTGGGCCAGCAACACCACTTGCTGCTAAGAAATTAGCCGCCTGAAATCTCTTTACAGCATCAGCAGTGTAAGGGCCATAGTAGCCATTTGGCTCTCCCTCTAAATATCCTGCCTGGATCAATTGTTCTTGAAGAATTCTAACTGGCTCACCGCGATCGCCTACACGAAGTTTGTCTCGATTGACTACCTTTGAGGGAGCCTCTTCTCCATCACCGATGCCAACTCCCGGCAATTTACTTAATGTTGCTGGACCAACAACCCCATCAACGCTTAATTTGTAAGAATCTTGGAACCGCTTGACAGCTTCTTCGGTAATTGGGCCAAATATGCCTGTGGCGTTTCCGTAATAAAAGCCTGCGATTCTTAACTTTTCTTGCAAAGCTTTGACATCTTCACCTTCATCCCCCTTAGTCAGGTAGTTGGGATTTCGGCGTTTACTGGTGGCTGAATTAGTAGTACTGGGCTTTTTGGCTTGTGCGCTTACAGCAGTGGTTCTTTGAGCTTGTGTAGCCCTATTTGTAGGCTTTTTCGCTTGCCAATTTTCTAATTTTTGCAGGGTGCTTGCTCCAACAATGCCGTCCACTGGTAAACCAGCGGCCTTTTGGAAGCGCCGCACAGCTTCTTGTGTGGATGCGTCATATACTTGGGTAACAGAAGATTGGTAAAAACCTGCTGTTCTCAATTTTTGTTGTAAATTTCTCACAGAAGGGCCTCGATCGCCTTTTTCTAGTGCCATGACGCTGCTAACAGCGCCAAGAATAGATAAAGACAGAGCAAGGGGCAACATATACTTCCAAGCCCTACCTGAAAGCCTTTTCCAGTCTGGTGCAGCTGCGTCCTTAAACAAAGAACTGAGCCAGACCAATTCACTGGGTGTGCTGTCTTCGTAGGCGAAAGCTAGGTGCAAATACGCAAGATTCTCCATATTTGTTTCCTACACCATTGATTTTTCTTCGATAACTGCTTCAGCTTGATGTACTAGGTTTCTCAAAGCTTCTAATGTTCCTATATTTACATCCTCCCATAAATTGCGCTTGTGTGCTTCTAATAATTTTTCAGCAATATCACGCAGTGCGTAAGGGTTCTTTTGCTGAATAAATTCTACAACAACTGGATCGAGTAAATAAGCTTCCACTATGCCTTGATACATGTAATCTTCGACACATTTAGCGGTTGCATCGTAGGCAAATAGATAATCTACCGTCGCCGCCATTTCAAAGGCTCCCTTGTATCCGTGGCGCATGACTCCTGCAATCCACTTGGGATTAACTACGCGAGAACGATACACTCGTGCAATTTCTGCTTTCAGTTGGCGAACGCGTGGTTGGGTGGGTATAGAATTATCTCCAAAATAAGTTTGAGGATTTTTTCCCTGTAGAGAACGCACCGCCGCCGTTAAGCCACCCTGAAATTGGTAATAATCATCAGAATCGAGTAAATCGTGTTCGCGGTTGTCTTGATTGTGCAGGACAATTTGCATTTGAGACAAGCGTTGCTCGAAGGCTTCGGGAGAAGGGAGTGGGGAGTTAGGAGTTAGGAGTGAGGAGTTAGGTGTGGAAATTGGGGACTGGGAGTTAGGAGTGGAAATTGGGGACTGGGAGTTAGGAGTGGAAATTGAAGACTGGGAGTTAGGAGTTAGGAGTGAGGAGTTAGGAAGAATTTCTCCTCCTCTGCTCCCCTGCTCCTCAGTCACTGAGCGTAGCCGAAGTGCTGCTCCCCTGCTCCCCTGCTCCCCTGCCAAGTTTTCTGAAGAATAGGCGTAAGAACTCCAGGTAATGTAGGCGCGGGCTAAATCTTCGTCATCTGTCCAGTTTTGCGATTCGATTAAACCTTGGAGTCCAGCGCCGTAAGCACCTGGGCGAGAACCAAAGATGCGATAGCGCGATCGCACCACGGCTGCTTCTAAAGTTAATCCTTGGCTTGTCCACAATTGAGTCTCTTGGCGAACTGCATCTGCTAGAGGATTTTGTTCTGGCGGTTCATCTAAATCTGCTACTGCTGATACTGCTTGAGCGAATAAGTCAATTAAGTTGGGAAACGCATCGCGGAAGAATCCCGAAATTCGCAAGGTGACATCTACACGGGGACGCCCCAAAATCGTTAAGGGTAAAATTTCAAAATCTACTACTCGCCGTGCTGCACCATCCCATACTGGTTGGACTCCAAGTAAAGCTAAGGCTTCGGCTATATCATCACCGCCTGTTCTCATAGTGGCTGTGCCCCACAATGATAAGCCTAGTGTTTTGGGATACTCGCCATGTTCTTGAGTGTAATATTCTACGAGAGTTTCAGCAGCTTTTCTGCCGATATCCCAAGCTGTCTCTGTGGGAATGGCGCGAATATCGACAGAATAAAAGTTTCTTCCTGTTGGGAGAACTTCCGGGCGGCCGCGTGTGGGTGCGCCAGATGCAGCGCTGGGGACATATCCGCCATCGAGTCCGTGTAATAAATGGGTAATTTCTTCGTGGGTTTGTTGTAAAGCTGGGAGGAGGCGATCGCGTATCCAGGTAGAGACACCATTCATCGCGTCTCCCCCGCCAGCACAGACGCGATGAATCGCGTCTCTACAAGATTCCTGAATTCTCAATTCTGAATCCTGATTTATTAGTTGTTCTACTAGAAGGGCGGCGTGTTCTTCTAGGACTTCGACAATATCACCGAGGGTGCGGCATTTTGTGCTATTGACTATTGAGTATTCACCACTAGGCATTGACAAATCTGCTGTGAGGGGATCGAAGTCTAGATCCCAATCTTGAGCGATCGCACGGGTAATACCTGAAGAATGGCGATTGGGGATGCGAGCGATCGCTACTATTAAATCCCTCAATTGTCGTCCTTGGGGACATTGCCCAAAAATGTGCAAGCCATCGCGGATTTGGGCTTCTTTCAATTCACAAAGATAACCACCTATGGAATTCAAAATTAAAAATTCAAAATTCAAAATTTCTTCGTTTTGAATCCCCAAATCCTGGTGTAAATTTTCTTTGATTACCAGTTCGTGGATGCGATCGCGAATCACTGGCAAACGCGAAGGATCTAAACTATCGGCTTCATAATACTCATCAATTAAATTTTCTAACTGTTGCAAAGAACCGTAGAGTTCTGCGCGAGTCATTGGCGGCGTGAGGTGATCTATAATCACTGCTTGGGCGCGACGTTTGGCTTGGGAACCTTCACCAGGATCGTTGACAATAAACGGGTACAGGTGGGGAAGTGCGCCGAAGGCTACTTCTGGATAACAATTACTCGATAAAGCCACACTTTTACCCGGTAGCCATTCTAGATTTCCGTGTTTTCCCACATGAACTACAGCATCAGCACCAAAAGTTTCTCTAACCCAATAGTAGAAAGCTAAATAAGCATGGGTTGGTTCTAAATCCGGTGCATGATAATTCAAGCTGGGGTCATTATCATAACCTCTTGCTGGCTGAATTCCTACGAAGATGTTGCCGAGTTGAATTCCGGGAACGGGGAAAGAGGCAGGGGGGCGGAGTGCAGGGGGCGGAGGTGAAAAATTTTCTCCTCTGCTCCCTGCTCCCTGCTCCCTTGCTTCTTCCCCCACTCCCCACCGTTCACTAATACCTTGCTGAACTACTGGCGGTAATGAAGCGAAATATTCTTGGTATTCTTCCCAAGAAACACTTTGGTGTACCGGAAGCGATTCTCTACCTTCTGGATCGTTGGTTACACCATCTGTCAGCCGTTGAATCAACTCGTCTCCTTGAGCAGGTGGATTTTCTACTTCATACCCAGCTTGACGTAAAGCTTGCAGGATTTCTACACAACTTGCTGGGGTGTCGAGTCCCACACCATTGGCGAGGCGGCCATTGCGGTTGGGGTAGTTTGCCAGAATTAAGGCAATTCGCCGTTCTTGGGGTGGTTTGGAACGTAGACGCGCCCAATTTGCTGCTAGTTTAGCAACGAACTCGATGCGATCGCTCACTGGTTCATAAATTACCACATCTGTTTCTAAATGGGGATTACGAGTTTGCAATGCTTTAAAAGACACAGCACGAGTAATAATCCGTCCATCTACTTCTGGTAGCGCCACATTCATCCCAATATCGCGGGGAGAAAGCCCTTGAAATTGTGACTCCCACTGCTCAATCGATCCGCCACTGAGGATTACCTGCAACACAGGCACATCTAATTTTTGCCAAAGTTCAGTTTGGGGTGTTTCACTTTCCAAGCGTGCTAGAGAAAAACTGGTGGTATTTAGCAGCACAGCGATTGATTCGGCTTCTTTGGGTTGGAAAAATTCACTCAACTCAACTTGCACATCTGGTTCGCGCAATGAGGAAACAAATACTGGTACTGGTTGTAAATTTTTCTGTGCCAATGCTTCGCATAAAGCATCAATTACTTTAGTATTCCCCGCTAAATAATGAGCGCGGTAGAAAAGGATGCCGATTTTGTGGATTGGGGATTGGGGATTGGGGACAAGGGGACAAGGGGACGAGGTGGATTCATCCGGTTCAAAGGTGGATGAACGAGTATCTGAGGTGGATTCATCCAGTTCAAAGGTGGATGAACGAGTATCTGAGGTGGATTCATCCAGTTCAAAGGTGGATGAATGAAGTTCTAACTCTCCTCTGCTCCCCTGCTCCCCTGCTCCCCATTCATACAATCCGACGCGCGGAATCGGCTGAGGTAGTGCAGGATTATATGCAGTTAATAAGCAACTATCGGAGATAAATTGCAGAGCATTAACGAAATTTTCCACGCCGCCTTCGCTAAAATACTGCCATACCTGGTTAACAATAGCCAAGAGCACGGTAGACTGGGAAATTAAATCGGGATCGAAAGCGTCATCCCCTGGCATTACAATGAGGGTTCTACCATTTCGTTGCACAATTTCTTGCACTACTTCTAAGCCATAACCCCAGTAAGAGCGTCCTCCTAACAGGCGCAAAATAATTACTTGGGCATGTTCTAAAACTTGCTCGCCATAAGTATCTATGCTTAATTGTTGCTGCAACTGCAACAGGTTGGCGACTCTTAATGCCGGAAAGCTTGGGGGTAACTTTGTCACCGCAGCTGCCAAGGTTTGAATGTCAGTATCAGCAGCCGTAATCAAGACAAAAGGCGCGGGAGTTTGTTCTAAAAAAATTATACCTTCTGACTGATTCCATCCACCCGATGTGCTACTTATACGATGCATAATCCTGTGTTACCGTTTTAAGTTATTGGTTAGTACATAATCAAAACAAACTTTTTTCCCTGGATTGTGCCCTCTCTTACCAAAATGACTGAAAATGCTTAGTTCTCCTGATTTGAGCTTTTCTCGAACCTTGCCTATTGTTGTATTTAATCAGCTTGGGGAGTTGTTAGAACAGATGGCTCAAACGGTGGGAAGTGCCGTTTTGATACTGACTGAAGCTGCGTTGGCGCGGATTTACATCCCTGTGGAGTGGCAAAGGCAAAGGTTTACATTAGTGGTTTCTGAGCAGTTTAGTGCGCTCTTGGTAGGAACATTTGAGGAGGGGCAAGGGAGCAGGGAGGCAGGGGAGCATACTTCGACTACGCCCTTCGACGCCGCTCAGGCTAAACTCAGTAACCAGGGGAGCAGGGGGGCAGGGGAGCAGGTGGTCACTGAGCGTAGCCGAAGTGGGGGCAGGGGAGCAGGGGAGCAAGAAATTCATTCAGAACTGGGCACTCAGCACGGGCTAAACGCCCTGCTACCGCTAACAGAAATCAATGCTCAGTTGACGTTTAATTTGGAGGCGATCGCTTCTTTTGTCTACGAGTTGAGAAACTTGTTTGAGTGCGATTCTTATACTCACCAAAATCTCGAACGTTATCAGCAAATCATTAAACCCAATGATGCCAAGCTCCAAAGTCAATTCACGCTGTTGTTATTAGAATATCTCCTCACTCAGCCAAACCAAGAAATAATAGCATCTCCCAGCCCAATTGGGCCAGCAGTTTATATCTGTCAGCCAGTGGAAGATGCTTTAAAAAAACAGATTTCCCAAGAGCGGTTGTTAAATCAGGTAACAACACAGATCCGCAAAAGCCTGGATTTGTCGGTCATTATGGCAACGGCAATTACACAGGTGCGTGAGTTTTTGGAATTAGACAGATTAGTAATTTATAAATTTGCAGCTTCTCAAGTAAATACTCAACCATACCAGTCTGATACTATTCCCTTCAATGAAACGGCACTGACAACAGACATGGAACCATCGGTTAGAGAACCTGCCGAAATCTATTTTTCTCTACACGAAAACCACAATCGACACTCGCCTTTTATATCAACAAATAATCAACCTCTACTAAGAGACTGCCAAAAGTATGGAGGTTATATTGTCTATGAAGCTCGTGCTACAGATGCTATTACATCGGTGTTGAATTACACGGAAAAAAATTGCTTTATCCGAACCTCTCAGTGTTGGGAGAAGTATCAGCAAGGTTTTACCTTAGCTGTGGATGATGTTGAAAAAACTTATGCTCTAGAAGAATGTTTGTTGAATTTTTTAAGGGAATGCCAAGTTAGGGCTAAGTTCGCTGCACCGATTATGTTTGAGGACAAACTATGGGGATTGCTGATTGCTCATCAGTGCGATCGCCCACACCAATGGAATGATAGCGAAAAAAGCTTGCTGGTTGCGATCGCAGAACAATTAGCGATCGCGATTCACCAAGCTGAGTTAATGCAAACTCTCACCCAAGAAAAACAAAATCTCGAACAACGAGTTATTGAGCGGACAATGGCCCTGCGTGATGCTTTACTCGCGGCCGAAGCTGCTAGCCGGATTAGAAGTGAGTTTCTCGCTACTATCAGTCATGAATTGCTCACGCCTTTAACTTATGTGATTGGGATGTCTTCGACGTTATTACGTTGGCCTTTGGGTGAATTGAGCCAACGACAACGGGGTTATCTGCAAACCATCCACGACAGTGGAGAACATTTATTAGAAATGATTAATGACATCCTCGATTTATCGCAAATCGAGGCTGGTAAGACAGCTTTAAATATTTCGGAATTTTCTTTAGTAAATGTTGCCGAAAATGCTGTAAAATCGCTGCAAAAAAAAGCAGCAAGCGAACAAATTAATCTCATACTTGATTTGCAAATCGATCCCAGGTGCGATCGCTTTATCGGCGATGCCAAACGAGTAGAACAAATCCTCTGGAATCTGTTAACTAACGCGATTAAATTCACCCCTGAAAGTGGCAGTGTTACTTTACGTCTTTGGGTGGAAGATAATACCGCTATTTTTCAAGTAGAAGATACCGGAATTGGCATTCCTGAAGAACAATTACCATTACTGTTTGAGAAATTTCAGCAACTCGATACACCCTATCGCCGCCGCTACGAAGGCACTGGGCTTGGATTAGCTTTAACTAAACAACTCGTAGAACTTCATCGAGGTCGAATTGAAGTAGAATCAACTGTAAGTATCGGCTCAATTTTTACTGTATGGATACCAACTCAGGCAGTAAGAGTAGTGAGTTAAGAGTTAAGCAAGAGACATGAAGAAGGGGAAGGGGGAAGGGTAAAAAGCGAGTGGAATTGTGAGCAACCTAATTCATACCTTTACCCTTTACCCTTTAACCTTTACCCCTCTTTTTTATTTCTTCAATTTGAGGCTAGGCTAACGAGCATTTTTTCAAAAATTTTCAACACCTGCTCCTCTCCATTGTCTCTAGTAAAAATGCCAAAATTGGGGTGAGAGTTAATTTCAATTAACCAATATTGATTGTTTCGATCTAATACAATATCAAAACCACCATAATTAAGGTCTAATTCTTCAAAAACTGGTAGAGCAAAATTAGCAATTTCTGATAGTATTTGTGGATCGTTGATGTACTTGGCTTTCGCACCATCCCAGTGTAAAGGACTGAGATTACCGACAAATTTCGCATCAGATATATCTTTTTCATAGAGCAAAACCAACTCTTTATTTAAGAAAACGGCTCTATATTCAGATTTGATCTGAATAAATTCTTGAGCAAGAGCGACGTAATCATACTTATTATTAATACTAAAAATTTCTTTTAAAGCAGTTTCAATTTCATTTATATTTTCACATAAAAAGACATTATGTCCGCTCGCACCAGAATTTCTTTTAATAATCACTGGCATTTCAAAGTTTTCTTTTACTTCCAATACGATATCTTGAATAGTTGGAAACTTTAAGTAAATCTTATATTTGGTGTCACAAAAAGGGGAAAGAAAACCCACCGTTCGAGGAAGTTTAACTTTTTTATTTAAAACATGATAAGTATATTCTTTGTCTTTGAGCAGGTGTGCTACTGCTTGATTAAGTAAGGGAGTGCTATAGTTACAAAAATAATGCTGTTTACTATTCAATTTGATTTTGACTAAATTTTCCGAAGGATGAAGAATTTCATAGCTGATATTTAAATTGTCACAAGCTTTCAGCAATAGCGAAATATTGTCTAACATAAATACTTAAAGTTAAACTCCAAATTACGAATTACCTTAGCGATGCAAGAGCGTCATTACGAATTACGTAGCTTGCTTTTCGCCTTTGGCGAGTATTACGAATTACGAACTTGTACTGAGCGTAGCCGAAGTATTACGAATTACGAATTATTTTAACTTGCTATTTGCCGTTTAAAAATTACTATCTCAGTCCCAACAACCGGGTTACGAGCTATTAGCGTATTTTGGGAATCGATAATTTCTAAATGAGTAAAATCAAGTTCTTGAGAGCGTTGTAATATCTCCGCAGCTAGTTTGTCTTGCTGAGATTCATTGAGAGTGTACCAATCATTACTAATTTTGACAGTCAAGTTACTGGTACGGAAGTTGGCTTGAATTGACTTTATCAGACCAGAGGCAACGCGATCGCTAATTTCAGCTACCTGATTTTCAATAGCTGCAATCAAAGCTTGTTCAGGTGTCAATTCTATGATGGGTGTTGGTGTTGGTGTTGGTGTTGGGATTGGCGTTGGCGTAGGAATTGGTTCTGGTTCTGGTTCTGATTCTGGTTCCGGTGTTGGTGTAATTTGTGCTTCTGGTGGCGTAATTTGTACTTCTGGCGGCGTAATTTCCTCTGTTGGCTGTGGTTCTGGTACGACTGATTCCGGTGGAGTAGTTATCGTTGGTGTTGGTATCGGAACCTCTTCAACTGGGGGAACAGTTGCTATTTCCGTAGGTTTCCCAGTAAAAATAGTCGTAGTTGTCCAAACGAGAATTACAGCAATTCCAGTTACAATTCCTGTCAAAGCTGTATCTGATAACTTTGTTGACAAATTTGATGGTAAAAACAAGCGGATTGTCCTTAATAGTCCACCCCACCACAACTGAAGCTGCTGAAAAAAACCTGGTTTTTCCTCACTACCAGGTGGGGGTGCTTTCTCCAGTTTTTCCACCGTTACTTCTAGAACCCCAATCGTTCCTTGGAGAAGTTGGATAATTTTAGCCTTCCAAAATGGCTGAACTCTCTGGTAAGGTTTTTGGGGAGGTTGAGTTATCTGCTCATCCGTCGGTTTTGACTGATTGTCTTGTGACATGGAACTTTCACCAAAAGCAGCGAATCAAAGACAAACAACGTACATTATTACTGGTGCTGCCTTCTTTTGCATTAATGTATCACTTCATTGCTCAAAGTTTTCCGCTAAACTGACTATTTATTAAATTTGGTGACTTATGAAACTGAAACGCCGTCAATTTTTATTTTTAAGTAGCTTCAGCGCCATTGGTACAGGATTTTTAGCCTGGATGTTTGCTCATCAAAATCATCCAAGTGCTGATATTAGCGATTCAACAACAGCTATAGCCGCCAACCCAGCCAAAAAAGACTTGTTATTACGTTTTGTGTCTGTAGCAGATACGGGAACTGGGGCTAAAGGACAGTATGCTGTGGCTAGAGCAATGAATGCGTATCATCAGAAAAATCCTTATGATTTAGTCATTTTAGCTGGAGACAACATTTACAATAACGGCGAAATTGAGAAAATTAATGCAGTTTTTGAGCGTCCTTATCAACCTTTACTGAAACAAGGTGTTAAATTTCAGGCTTGTTTAGGCAATCACGATATTCGTACTGATAATGGCGATCCACAAGTCAAGTATGCTGGCTTTAATATGAAGGGACGTTACTATACGTTTAAACGTAATCAAGTACAATTTTTTGCTTTAGATACTAACAGTAATGCTGATTGGAAAAACCAGCTAAGTTGGTTAGAAAAAGAATTAAGTCTTAGTAATGCTCCTTGGAAAGTCGTGTTTGGTCATCATCCGATTTATTCATCGGGTCAATATGGGAATAATCCAGATTTTATTAAAACTTTTACTCCTCTATTTCAAAAATACGGCGTTCAACTTTACATCAATGGTCACGAGCATAATTATGAACGCACTCGTGCTATTGATGGTACAACTTACTTAATTTGTGGTGCGGGTGCTGGCAATCGTCCTGTAGGGCGTTCTGAGTGGACAGGGTATTCTACCAGTGATTTAAGTTTTGCTTCTTATGAAGTATATAAAGATAGAATAGAAATAAGTGCGATCGCTACTAATAATCGCGTTTTTGATAAAGGGATTATTCAATTAAAATCAGCTTAATTATATGACTCAGCCAGAACTTCCTTCTGCACTCAAAAATATTTTAGAATCGTACCAAGCACCAGATGCTTTTTTTTCTGCACTGTTGCCAGCCGTAGGCGATTTTTTACAGTCCGACAGATGTTTTCTATACCTGCACAATCCCCAAAATGACCTTGGTAGAGTTGCCTTTTGTTGGGTTCGCACTCCAGATATACCTACTGTTTATAATGAAGAATGGGCAGCACAACCCCCAACTTTAGTAGATGATGATCCGATGTTTGCTGCTGCACTACGTGCTAAACCTTCAATCTTTGTCGAAGATGTAGAAACTGCTGATTCTCAGGTTTTAAATCGGGAATTTGAACAGAAGTATTTTGGACATCGCGCCCTTATTCATGCCCATATCCGCCAGGATGGACAACTCTGGGGAATTTTACAACCATGCATTTTTGGTCATCCCAGAATTTGGACTGAATATGAACGAGGCGTGATTAATAATCTTGTGGAAAAAATTACGCCTATTGCGGTTGATTATGTCAAGTCTGCTTTTAATTAGCTGACAATACAAATTATTTGTATAGCTCATTAAATCGCAGAAAAAATCTAAAAAGTTTGATTTAATTGTTGATAATTAGATAATAAATCTTCTATTCAAGATTTTATATAATTTTCTCTTTTCACTCTAGCTGATATTCTCTTTAGAGCATTTTCAACTGCGGCAACCTCCCTATATGATGTAAGCCAGTCTTGAGAAATCATACTAAGAAGAATAAACTTTAATGATTCAGGCAATAAATCTTGATTACTTTGTAATAGTTTATAAACATGTTGCGAAAAAAGGAATAATTCAGTGTTTGAATATTCATACCAATTTTTAACTAAAAAATGGCCATAAAATAAATCAATTTATGAAGTGTATAAAGATAGAATAGAAGTAAGTGCGATCGCTACTAATAATCGCGTTTTTGATAAAGGGATTATTCAATTAAAATCAGCTTAGTTATATGACTCAGCCAGAACTTACTTGTGCGATCGCCAATATTTTAAGGGAAATGAGGGAGAAATAACTTTTGACTTTGCACTTTTCAGATCCCTTTAAATCCCATACCTTGTTCTACTTGAGTTGCAACTTTACGAGAAATCTGAAAACGAATACCAACTTGGGCCAGGAATATTCCAGCTAAAATCAAGCTACCACCGATATATTGAGCAAAGGTCGGGACTTCACCCAATACCAAATAAGCTGCGAAAATTCCCACAATTGGAGTAAAAGAACCAGCTAAAGAAGCCGTTGACACGGTAGAAGCTCTCAAGCCTTTGAGCCAAAATGATTGACCTAAAACCACAATCACAGCAGCATAAACAAGCATCCATTGCCACAGGAAAGGTGAAAATACATCCATAAAGTGGTCGCTGCCATAGAGAATTAAAGCAGTAAAGAAAAATATTACAGTTCCTAGAGCAGTACGAAAGATACTAAAGATTCCCACTGGGATATCGGAAAGCCATTCTTTAACAATAATCGTTGAAACTACTGAAGCTACAGCTGCGATCGCCGCCAATAATTCCCCAATACCTAATTTTAAAACACCCATATCGATCGCAGTCATGTGTGAGGGTTGTAGAAGAATAGTTAGGCTAACACCGACAAATGCAGCGATCGCTCCTACAACTTCCCAACGATTTACCCGTTCCCTCAGTAACCAGACTGATAAAGCCATAGCCAGAGGTGGTTCCAAGCGTCCAATCAAAATAATATTGTTCACCCCTGTTAATGCTAATGCCTGAAAAATTAAGCCAGGGACAAGCGCTCCTGATAAAATAGCTACTGCTATCAGCGCCAACCAATCTTTCTTTGACAGTTGTTGCAAAGCTTTTTTGTTCCACTGTCGCCGATAAATAGGTAACATAACTATCAAGGCACATAAATTCCCTACGAATAAAACATTACATAAAGAAATCGGATTTCGACCATCCATGAAATGTTGAGCGCCAATTTGTGTCAACTTGCGGGTAACTGCACTCGAAGCTCCAAAAATCAAAATTGCTAGCCAGAGATAGGTTTGACCGGGAATTTTATAAATAAAAGAATGCCATCTTTTCGGTCTACTCATAATAATACTGCTGCAAAAAATACTCTTTACTATACTCTGCTAACTTGGGTAATTTAAGGTGAGATGAATCTGAGAAAACACTTAAAGCAGGCTGAGATTGAAAACATCACGCTTTCCTGAGAATCTGCTGAGTCTAAACTAAGTTTTTCTAAGGGATAAATTCAGACAATTACTAGATTGGTTTCACTTGAACTTCAGTAGCAGATGAGATGCTTTAGTTCATCGGGAAACTTCAACACAAGGAAAAACAAATGAAAATTGCTTCTTCTCTGCTTACAAGTGTTGCTCTTGTTGGTATGTTAACAGTTTGGGATGTTCCACTTAAAATTGTCAGCCCTTCACTGATGCAAGCATCAGCCGCAGAAAAGAAAGATGTTACAGGTTTGACTACTCAACAAAAGATTGATTTGGTCATCAAACATAAAGGTCAGTTTGGTGGTGGTGATGAACTACGTCGTTTCTTTTTTGGCGATCTTGAACCGCTAGGTGTTCAACCCGGTGGTGCAGGTATGGTGGTTAATCTTTACAATAAAGCCAATAATGTCACCTTTTCATACTGTTCTACCTTTGATGTAATAGTTGCGGTTAAAAAAGGTAAAGTAACAAAGTTTGAGGCTGATGAGGTCAAGTAATCCTTAGTTACAAGTAGGTAGGGCTATTTCCTTCTCATCTAGCCCGCCTTAGAATTTATTCTGAGGCTAATAGCACTCATTCGTCTAAAGACGACTAATAAAGGCTTTTAATCCACCAAGTGTGGGCTTGGGCTATGAGCCGCAAAACTTTAGTTCTGGGCGGTTTGTGTTTAGAACGAAATAGCCCTGATAAATAGGTAGACATAAATAATTTAAGAAGAATTCAGGGGCGTCTTTGGCTTTGCTCCTGACTCATGAATTCTGTTTGATAAAAACTAATTTGTAACTTTTGATGAGAGGTCAGATATGGAATTTAGAGATGCTATCTTGTTGTTACATCCAGCGATCGCTGTATTAGTAGTATTTCCCTTAATTGGCGTCATTATCAACCGCGCTTTACAAGTCCGTCAACGCCGATTGCAAACTTTAGCCATAGGTAAGAGTAAAATTCCCGCCACTGTAGGACAAGAGCATACCCAGTTGGGGCGCTGGCTAACGGGAGCAGTTGTAGGTATTGTTTTAATAGCGTTTGCCTACGATATTTTTGGTAATATTTTAGATAATCAACTGTGGATGAAAGCACCATTTAAGGTAGTCTTTCTCGGATTATTGTTTGTAGCTGCGATCGCTTCTCTGTATTTCCTCTATCAGGCAAAACAGAAAAACTGGCGTGCCATATTTGCAACTCTCACAGGAATGGCATTAGTGGTGCTTGGATGTCAAGATGGTATCTACCGCAAAACTGACCAATGGTATATCTCCCACTATTATTATGGGCTAACCTCTGCTCTGCTGATGATTATTTCACTCTCTATTTTGCCAGAAATTTATAAAGATAAGACCAATCGCTGGCGCAAGGTTCACATTACTATTAGTTCCCTTGCTCTATTACTATTTATCGGGCAGGGGATAACAGGAACACGAGCATTGTTAGAAGTTCCCCTCACTTGGCAAGAACGCTATATCAATATGCTTTATGAGCAAAAATGTGATGTTAAACCTTGTATAGTTCAGCCACAATCTCTACCTAAAAATCAATAATGAATAACAATATTATCAATACTCTAGACAAAACTAAAAGTGAAGCAACCCACAAAGGTTTGGATAAATCTTGATCCTTTTTCATTACAATTACGGCTAACTATTGGTCTTGCTACATTTTCAACTTTAATATTAGGTAGTTTTGCTGCATGGACTAGTTGGAAAATGCAGCAAATTTTGATTGATAGTCGTAAACATAATATAGAAGAAATCACTGAGCGGTTGCCGCGTGATGTGCAACTTTACAGTGAAATGATGCAACCAGAAACTGGATTGCAAAAAGCTATTAATAACTTAGCAAGTACTAACCTATTTTTATGGTTAAAAAGTCCTGATAATAAAATTTTGATAAAATCAGCTACTTTGGATTTGTTATCTAACTCTACGGTGACTGAGTTAATGTCTCTTAGTAATATACAGATTAAACCACAAATTTACAAAGTTAATCAAAGGTACTTTGTTATCAGTAGTGGTCTTTTGCAAGTGCAGGGTAAGTATCTGGGTAAGCTATTTGTAGTGCATGATATTACTCGCGAACAGACAATGTTTATGGCAATGCTGCAAAGTTTGAATATTAGCTGTATTTTGGCAATTATTGTAATAATAACTATAAGTGCATTTTATATTAAGCGCTCTCTGCAACCACTGCGCCAGCTAAGTCAAATGACTTCTGTCATTTCTATAGAAGATTTAGGACAAGCACAACTATATGTTGATAATGCACCCAGCGAAGTCAAAGAATTAGCTCAAACTTTAACCATGTTGTTATCGCGTCTTTCACAATCTTGGGAGCAAGAACGAGAATTTGTAAGTAATGTTTCTCATGAGTTACGCACACCATTAACGATTGTACATGGTTACTTACAAAGCGTTTTGCGACGGCAGAATAACTTAACCGAAATTCAACAAGAAGCTTTAGAAACTGCTGCCTCAGAAGCTGAGCGTACCATTCGCTTGCTACAAGATTTACTTGATTTAGCACGAGCAGATAGTGGTTATTTGAATTTTCAGATGAAATCTTATGTCTTGAATGACTTAGTTGAAGAAGTCGTAGTGATGGCGCAAAAATATAGCGATCGCTTAATTACAATCGAGTCAACAACTTATCCCATCGAAGTTAAAATAGACTACAGCCGTTTTAAACAAATATTGCTCAATTTGATTGATAACGCTATTAAGTATTCTGAAGCTAGCACGCCAATAATTTTAAAGTTAAATCAGTTTCATGACAAAGCGATTATTCAAGTTTGTGATAAAGGTTATGGTATTCCATTACAACACCAAACACGGATTTTCGAGCGATTTTACCGCGTAGGTGAATCCCGCTCTCATGCGACTGGCGGTTGTGGTTTGGGTTTATCCATTGTTAAAACACTTGTAGAGGGTATGGGGGGTAGTGTATCTGTGCAATCAAAATTAGGAGAAGGGAGTGTGTTTACCATCACTCTACTTACATAGCTAGTCAAAGTCAGGTTAAAGTAAACACTTTGATTGTCACTCTGTACACTTTAAAATCACAAATATGACAGCAAATATCCTCTTGGTTGAAGATGAAGTTAAACTAGCGCGATTTGTCGAACTAGAACTAAGTAGCGAAGGTTACAATATAAGCGTGGCACATGATGGCATTGCTGGTTTAACGTTAGCACGGGAGTTATCGCCAGATTTAGTCATTCTTGATTGGATGCTTCCAGGGCTGTCAGGCTTGGAAATCTGTCGTAGGTTGAGGGCAACTGGTATCTCAATACCAGTAATTTTACTGACAGCAAAAGATGAAGTTAACGATCGCGTGGCAGGTTTGGATGCAGGAGCTGATGATTATGTAGTCAAACCATTTAGTATAGAGGAACTGCTAGCTAGAATCCGCGCTCATCTACGCCGCACTCAAGAAACAGATCAAGATATTTTTCAGTTTGAAGACTTGAGTTTAAATCACCGGACTCGCCAAGTTTACCGGGGTAAGCGGGCAATTGAGTTAACCGCTAAAGAGTTCGACTTATTGGAATATATACTCTCACATCCCCGTCAGGTATTTACTAAAGACCAAATTCTACAAAAAGTTTGGGGTTACGACTTTATGGGTAATTCCAATATCATCGAAGTATACATCCGCTACTTGCGTTTAAAACTAGAGGAAAATAATGAAAAACGCTTGATTCATACGGTGCGTGGTGTGGGCTATGTACTTCGGGAATAGTAAATTGATATTATATAATATTATTTTAATTATAACCGAAAAACTTTATGATTCTTGAGGCAGTTATGCTTCATGTTAAACCTGGTTTGGAATCAGATTTTGAAGCTGCTTTCAAAAAAGCTTCTAAAGTTATTTCCTTAATGGACGGATATTTATCTCATGAATTGCATAAATGTATAGAAGTTCAAGGTAAATACTTATTACTTGTCAGGTGGGAAACTTTAGAATCTCATACTGTAGGATTTAGAAGTTCTGCTGAGTATCAAGAGTGGAAAAAACTTCTGCATCATTTTTATGAGCCATTTCCTACTGTTGAACATTTTGAAGAAATTGAAATATGAAAAACAATTAAGCTACAAAAACTCATCCTTTGATAAGTTTAGAAGAAGCTAGAGTTAATACAACTTAAGCTCAATTTATAAATGTTGGTGTTTTAGTTACAAATAACTCGTTATATATAAATAAAACTAAATTTGGATTGAAGAAAATTAATGATTAGTTATCAAAAGTCCAAAAATGATAAGTAAAATAGGAGCTTTAGTTAATAAAACTTCTTCCTAACTTATTAATGAACAAGTTTTAGTTAGTCCGGCACGTTCTGGAGCTACAAATGAACAAGTTTTAGTTAGTACAGCATGTTCTGGAGTTATAAATGCTTCTTCTGTAGTTGACACAGCTTGTTCTGTAGCAACACACCATCAAAGTATAGTCAGTCTATTTGGTCGTTTAGAAACCTCTTACTCTACTCGTTGCAACTGCGCTACTCTGGGGTCAATAATTTTTGGTGAAACAATACTAGCAAACTTAATCGCTACAGAAAGATTATTACCCCTTGGAAAAACATGAGTGATTTCACCAAGACCAAAGATTTTATGTAATACCCGATCGCCTACTTGCCAATTCTGCTTCGTGTCTTGCTTTCCATTAGAAATAGAGGCACTTTTGGTATAACTTTGACGACTTAGACGTTGAGTAGTTAATAATTCTTCTGGTAATTCGTCGAGAAATTGCGATCGCACCGCAGGTTCGCGCGAACCATACAAACGCCGTTCCCGCGCGTGTGACAAATATAACCTTTCTTGGGCGCGAGTAATCCCCACATAACACAGGCGGCGTTCTTCTTCCAAAGATGCCGGATCGGACAGCGAACGGTAGCCGGGAAATAGCCCTTGTTCTAATCCTACTAAAAACACTACGGGAAACTCCAAACCTTTGGAAGCGTGCAAAGTCATCAAAGAAACGGCTGTCTGCCCTTCTTTTAAGTTATCCAAATCCGAACTGAGGGCAGCACTACTTAAAAAATCTCGCAGGGAAATTTCTTCGTTTTCTTCTTGAAATTGCAGTGCGGCGTTGTAAAGTTCCTGAACGTTTTGTACCCGATCTGTGGCTTCATCTGTGCCTTGATTCATCAAGTCTTGAACATAACCAGAGTCTTCTAATATTCCTTGCAAAACCTCTGTCACCGGAAGCGTAGCGACTTGTCCTTGCCAACGGCTAATCATTGCGGCAAAGTTATTTACAGCTTTTGTTGCCCGTCCAGCTAGTGTATTAACTGATGTTTCATCGCTAAGTATTTCCCACAAAGTTGTCCCTAGTTGTTGAGAGGCGTTTACCAAAGCGTCAATAGTGGTTTTGCCAATTCCCCGCCGGGGAGTATTGATGACTCGTAATAAACTGACTGTATCAGCTGGGTTAGCGATCGCTCTTAAATAAGCAACTACATCTTTAATTTCTTTGCGATCGTAAAATCTCATTCCCCCTACAACTGTGTAAGGAATTTGAAATTTAACTAGCAATTCTTCAAAAGGACGAGATTGGGCATTTGTCCGATAAAGTATGGCAAAACTACCCCAATTTAATTCAGGATTTTTCTGTTCTAAAGTGCGAATTTGATGAATTACAAAGTCAGCTTCTTCTAGTTCATTATCCGCTTTATGAGAATAAATTTGCTCGCCCGGTCCCCGCGTCGGTTTGAGAATTTTATCAATTCGTTGGGTGTTATTTTCAATCAGTTCGTTAGCTGCTTGCAGAATATTTTCACAAGAGCGATAATTTTCCTCAAGTTTTACCATTGTGCGGGTATCATCATCTGCTAAACCATCACCAAAGTTATTTTGGAATTCCAGCAAAATGGTGAAATCTGCCATGCGAAAACTGTAAATAGATTGGTCTGCATCACCAACTACAAAAACTGAGCGATTTTCCCATTTCCATTCACTTTTTTTGGTTTCACCATTAGTTACCAATAAATGAATAAGTTGATATTGAGTTCGGTTAGTATCTTGATATTCATCTACGAGAATATGGCGAAACTTACGATGCCAATAACCTAATACTTGTTCATTTTGTTGAAATAATCTAGTAGGTACGAGAATTAGATCGTCAAAATCCAAAGCGTTATTTTCTGCTAATTTATTTTGATAGCGATTATAAACATCAGCAATCACCCGGCCGCGATAATTGGGTTGCTCGTTTTCAAATTCTTGGGGTGAAAAGCCTTGGTTTTTGGCGTTACTAATAGCGTAGCGGACAGAGCGAGCATCAAACTTCTTATCGTCTAAATTTAGTTCTTTGTTAACGATTTCTTTGATTAGACTTATTACATCTGATTCATCAAAGATAGAAAAATTGCGATTCCACTTGCGTCCTTTTTCGTCTACGTATTTTTCAATATCAAAGCGGAGAATGCGAGAAAAGAGACTGTGGAAAGTGCCACACCATAAGTCTTTAATCGTATCTTTGTAAACTTGCGATCGCAGTAGCGTTTGTTGGTATTCTGTCAACAAATCCAATCGCTGACCGTGTTGTTTCATCGCCAGTTGTTCGGCAAACAAGCGTTGAATCCGTTCTTTCATTTCCCGCGCGGCTTTATTCGTAAAAGTAACCGCCAGGATATTTTCTGGATCGACGCGGTGTTTCAGAATTAGATTTGCAATGCGATAAGTCAGCGCTCGTGTTTTACCGGAACCTGCGCCAGCAACAACTAGCAACGGGCCACAGTAATGTTCGACGGCTTGACGTTGGCTGGGGTTAAGGTGACTGAGAAAGTCGATGGTTGTTGTCATAGATGTGAAAAAGCGATGTCTCCGACGGTCACTGAGCGCAGCCGAAGTGCGGGCTACGCCTACGCCTGGGGTCACATCAATAGAAAGTCGCTATTGCCCAGATTACAACATCCTAACGAAACTTGGTCAACAAAGATTGTCAGGTATCATCTTTATCGGATTTATGCCAAAAATCCGCGAAACATCGACCACAACATTGTCGGGGCAATTCATAATTGCCATAACAATACGTTAATTTTTCTACGTAGAAAACTTAGCCACTAGTTATTCCGGTGCGTTGTGTCGTAAAATCAGCCACGGGGAATCAAACATCAAAACATCGTGAGCAAGCTCTAACTTGTTCTGTTGTCAACAGTAGGGGCAATTAAATTAATAAATTGCCCCAATACGTTTTTGTGGGGACATGACAATGTTTCCTAGACCGTGGTTTATTTGCTTGAAAAACACTGTAATACCTAACTGAAAGTATAGTCACCAATAAGACTATTCACTCTTTGAGTACCCAATTTACATTAGGTAACAATACCAGATACATCATCATTGAACCGTTAAATTTTTAAAGATGAAAAATTTCTTGAATTGTAGGTTTCACAAGTATAAAGAGGGGTGGATATGGATTTTAGCTTAGTTGTATCCAACATTTTGAATCCGCCAATTCTGTTTTTCTTTTTAGGCATGACTGCTATTTTTGTCAAGTCTGATTTGGAAATTCCCCCACCAGTACCCAAACTGCTTTCGTTGTATTTGCTGTTTGCTATTGGTTTTAAAGGAGGAGTAGAACTAATCAAAAGCGGACTGAATCAGGAAGTAATTTTAACACTCCTGGCAGCAATGTTGATGGCTTGTGTTGTTCCAATTTACACCTTTTTTATCCTGAAGTGGAAACTGGATACTTACGATGCTGCGGCGATCGCAGCAACCTATGGTTCTATCAGTGCCGTCACTTTCATCACTGCTGGCGCTTTTCTCACTGAGCTTGGTATTCAGTATGATGGTTATATGGTAGCAGCTCTGGCCCTGATGGAATCTCCGGCGATCATTGTAGGTCTGATCTTGGTAAGTATATTCACCGCCGATGAAAAGCGAGAATTTGCTTGGTCGGAAGTTTTGCAAGAAGCATTTCTTAATAGTTCAGTTTTTCTACTAGTCGGTAGCCTCTTAATCGGCGTCTTGACAGGAGAACGTGGTTGGCACGTATTAGAACCCTTTACTCAAGGATTGTTTTATGGCATTCTTACCTTCTTTTTACTAGATATGGGACTAGTAGCTGCCAGAAGAATTAAAGACTTGCAAAAAACCGGAGTTTTCCTGATTTTATTTGCCATACTAATTCCAATACTCAATGCAGGAATTGGATTAGCGATCGCCAAATTTATCGGTATGCCTCGCGGAGATTCGCTGTTGTTCGCTGTATTGTGTGCCAGTGCTTCTTACATCGCTGTCCCTGCGGCTATGCGGATGACTGTTCCCGAAGCAAATCCCAGCCTGTATGTTTCAACCGCTTTAGCAGTAACATTCCCGTTCAATATTATTGTGGGAATTCCGTTATATCTCTACGGAATTAACCTATTTTGGAGGTAATAATATGCACGTAGTTAAAAAGATAGAAATTATCGCTAACTCCTTTGAGCTTGCCAAAATTTTAGATAATTTAGACAAGTCGGGTGTACATAACCATGCCGTAATCCGAAATGTTGTTGGTAAAGGATTACGAGGAACGACAGAAGATTTAGACATGACCATGCTTGATAATGTTTACATCCTCGCGTTTTGTATGCCAGAACAACTCAAGCGTGTTGTCGAAAATATCAAACCAGTCCTTAATAAGTTCGGAGGTACTTGTTACGTTTCCGATGTAATGGAGATTCGCTCTGTCAGATGTGTTGCGTCGATGTAAGTAGGTTGGCGTAAATATTTGTAGTTGGGATAAAGCAGAAGGCAGTTCTTGCTGGAGGCAGGAGGAAAGAGGGTTGTAGGCTAGTTAATTTTTCTTCATATAATTTGATTTTTTCCCGCCGACTTACTTAAGAGAGTGATAAATTCAATGAAGCATTTCATAGAACGTCGTGACTTTTTGAAGTTAGGAATGACCGGGGCGTGTGGGATGATGCTATCTGCCAGCGATTTACTTTGGCGGGTAGAACAGGCTAAAGCTGCCGAAATTCCCTCAACTTCCCCTGAATCTCTCAGTCCCGATGCAGCATTGCAAAAGCTGATTGACGGAAATCAGCGCTTTGTCGCTCATCATCCCCAATACCCCGATCAATCTGAGCTGCGGCTGCACGAAGTTGCTCAAGCTCAACATCCATTTGCAACTATTCTTAGTTGTGCGGATTCACGAGTACCCGCAGAAATTGTTTTCGATCAAGGCATTGGAGACATTTTTGATGTTCGGATTGCCGGAAATATTGCCACACATGAAGCGATCGGCAGTATTGAATATGCAGTTGTCTTATTAGGTTCTCCACTGCTGATGGTGATGGGTCATGAGCGTTGTGGCGCAGTAACCGCAGCTGTCCAAAACGAATCGTTACTCGGTGATATTAGTACTTTTGTGAAGGCAATTAAGCCAGCAGTGGAAAAGGTCAAAGATCAGTCGGGCGATGCAGTTGAAAATGCTGTGGTGGCAAACGTGCAATATCAAATTGAACGATTGAAGCGCTCAAAGCTTTTAACTGAGCAGGTGGAGTCAGGCAAATTGAAAATTGTCGGAGGACGTTACGACTTGGATACAGGGAGGGTGAGTATCATTACTTAATTCAGGGGAAACGGGAGCAGGGAGCAGGGGAGCAGGGAGCAGGGAGCAGGGAGCAGGGAGCAAGGGAGCAGGGAGCAGGGAGCAAGGGAGCAGGGAGCAGGGAGCAGGGGGACAAGGGAGACAAGGGGGAATTATTGAACAAATCTCTCCCAAGTCTTCCCCCTCTTCCTTGTCTACCTTGTCTCTTTTCCATGCCCAATCCCCAATGTCCAATGCCCAATCCCCAATGCCCCATTCAATCCTGCACAGTCATTGGCAGACGAATAGTGAAAGTAGAACCAATTCCTGGCTGACTTTTGACAATAATTTCACCACCCATCATCTGACAAAAGTGGCGGCTAATTGCCAAACCCAGTCCTGTACCTCCATACTTTTTCGTCGTTGAAGTATCACCTTGGGTAAAAGGTTGAAATAACTGCTGCTGTTGACGGTTAGACATACCGATACCTGTGTCGGTAACGGTGAAAATAATGCTGCCCAAAGGAGCTTCCGGTCGAAATTCATCCTTTTCTATGTTGACTGTCAGCGTTACCTTGCCGTTTGTAGTAAATTTACTGGCGTTGCTGAGTAAGTTTAACAATACCTGCCGCATCCTAGTTTGATCGGCGTACATTGTGCCAAGTTGCTCATCAAAATTGACTTCTAAAATATTGGCATTTTTTTCTATAGCTGGTTTGACTGTGAGAACAACGTTATGAATCAGCGTGGCAATCTCGAATGTCTCAGGATACAGGGTCATTTTCCCCGCTTCAATTTTTGACAAGTCGAGGATTTCGTTAATCAAGTGCAGTAGATGCTTACCAGCAGCGTTAATTGTTTCTAAGTCGGTGATAAAGTCTGGCGATAAACCAAGATCGGTAGCGTCGTCTTCTAGTAGTTGGCTTAAGCCAATGACAGCATTTAACGGTGTGCGTAATTCGTGGCTGACATTGGCCAAAAATATGCTTTTTGCTTTGCTAGCAGCTTCGGCTAATTCTTTAGCTTGTTGTAGTTCTTTTGTTCGCTCAGATACGCGCTCAATCAGACGATTTAGAGATTTGGCAAGTAGCCCAATTTCATCTTCAGTGGTAACAGGCGCTCGCAAATCAAAATTATGTTTCCTTGCAACTTGTTCAGCTACTTGGGTTACAGTGATAACTGGTTCAGCGATCGCTCGACTAGTACGCCAAGCTACAATCGCTGCGATCGCTACCGAAACCAGCATACTCACGATCACGATCAATCGCTCAACTATTCTCGCCTGCTCAACGGCATTTTGTCTTTCTTGCTCTTGATCTTGGGCAGTTTGCAGGATGTTAGTCAAGCTTTGAGAAAGCTGGTCTAGGCGCATGGCTGTTTCACCACGCATTATTGTTAATAACTGCCATCGGGCCGAAGAAATTTTCTGAGGCTGCACTTTTGGGGAGTCAATTTTCTGTAAGACGACCTCGATTTGGTCAACGTAGGCTTTTAAATTAGTCTTATAATCCAGCAATAATGTCTGTAAAGTTGAACTTGTTGCTGCTAGTCTTTTAGGTTTACTATCGATAAATCCGCCAATTTTTGACTCTAGTTGCTTGGCTTTTTCAACATTTTCCAGAAAATCAGCTTTTTTGCTTTGCAGTTGTTGTGAATTTTCTAATACAGCAACTAGGTTATAACTATGTAATTGCGCCCCTACTACTGCATCTTTATAATTACTCAGTAGTTGTCCTTGTTCATAAGCTTGATTGAATTGTCTAACTTCCCTTCCTCGGTAGTAATTAGCAATCACTAACCCAGTCAGTGAGCCAAAAAAGCCAATTCCAATAGCTACAAAGTACCCATAACCAATTTTTTGATGGATACGCCAAGAACTAGCTTTGAGTTTCCCTCGTGAAGGAAATTCTATAGTTGGGAGTTCGTCTGTCGATGGCTCTTCGGCTGACACTTTTTTGCTTTCTGAACTGCTGTAGATAGGGGTTGGCTTTTGAGTCGGCATTTCTCAAACCTCCTTGCCTTCCCGCAAAAATAATCAAATTAGTTTAGATTGTCAAAATACCTTAATTAGTCATTAACATCTACATTATCTTCTTTTATCGCAAGAGCAAATCATTGCTTGCTAGATAATTAGTACCACCTTAAATTATATAAGTAACTTTTCCAACTATTTATCTAAGTATAATTACTAGTTTAAAATAACTGACTTTTTTTAGGATCGACGATATAATTTCCTCCACCAAAGACCCACCTGAGAGCGTCTTCTCCTTACTACTACACTACTTTCCACAATATGCAGTTGATAGCAAGCAATGAGTTCTTGCGATCGCTTAAGCCACTACTCTACCTTACTGCTTCCTTATAAAATTAATACAATCAGGAAAAAAACAAAAGGTTTTATACTTGTTGGGCATTGGGGATTGGGCATTGGGCATTGGGGATTGGGCATGGGGCGTTAGGAGTGCTGAGTAATGAGTAATGAGAATGAGTTAGGAGTTATTCTCCCTCTGCTCCTCTGCCCCCTGCCCCCACATTCTTGGCACACATACCATAAAACAGGTTAAAAGTCTAGTCTATATGAACGCGCAAAAATTTTTATTACGTATTAATATCAATACGAATGCGTGAATTGACGAACGCGGCTTAAGATAGCTTTAATATCGGATAAAATCGGCTTCTAGGCTTATATAAATGAGAAGTGGAGTGATTTTTGCATAATTTGTACTTAGATTTAGTACGATTATGAGCAAATGACACGGAATGGGATAATCACAACCTGAGGATTCCAGTTGATTCCAAAAATAGAACTCAGGAAGTTGATTATAATACATCCTGCTGCCTTCTGAGTTTTATCCTCCTACTGACTGTCTATCTTGTAGTTGATGCAGTAGATAGTATGGGCAACTATGGTTATAGGACACTAAAATCTTTTTGTGCCTTTCACCAAATTGTACTGATTCACAAGTACATTACCTAATCAACAATCTTTTGGTTGTAATTATCCAGATTAGAAAAACTCAACTGTCAAATTAATAGGAGTGAAAATGCCAGAACAAGAATTTACCGAAACCCCATCTAAAGAAACTACAGTGGCAGAGATCAACAGCCAAACGGGAACCATCACCAAACTCCAGCCTCCGGCACAGTCTCAAGACGAATGGCTAAAATACGGGGAGCAAATTTCTACCTTTTTAGCAACATTACCAGATTATCTGGGAAGCTTCTTTAATCAATATAAGCAACCCCTGGTAACAGTTGGTTTGATTGTAGGATCAATTGTTGCCGTTAAAGTACTCTTGGCAATATTAGATGCTTTGAATGATATCCCTTTGGTAGCACCTACTTTTGAGCTGATCGGTATTGGTTACTCTGCCTGGTTTGTTTACCGTTATTTACTCAAAGCCTCAACCAGGAAAGAGTTAACGAGTGAAATCACCACTCTTAAATCACAAGTTGTCGGCAAACAAATTCCAGAAGCTTAATATCTAATCATCAAGGAAGGCAGTTCTTGCTGGAGGAAAACTGCCCGATTGTTGAGCGACTTGCCCTCTTGGTAGTCATAAAGCCTGCGGCATAGCTACGCTTCGGGCGCAGCCTCTCCAAGAGTTGGGAGTCGAAACACTGTTTCCTGCCGTGACCAAATGGGTCTTGGGTTTAAGAACCCTCACAAAACAAGAAAATTTGGGGTTGCTTATTAAGGAGGGTTTGAATCCCCTTCTTAATAAAACCTCCAGCATAGCTGCCTACTTCAACGCTTCTCTATGAGACGCTACGCCCAGCCTTGCTCTTTGTAGAAGTACACTCTAATTCCAAATCCCCAAAGACTGGACGCCGGAAGTCGGTGTCCAGTCTTTTCTCAAAGTTCCTGACGAAATCTTTAACAATTTGTAATATTAAGACTACACCCATAATGCTAGTACCCGTAGAAGTCGCTTCCTGCGATCCTTGGTTTAATTACGAATTAGTAATTATTGTTGAGGCGAACCTCCGCTGGGTAATTTAACTTTTGGGTTTGGTTTTGGAGTCTGTGGAAGTTCTGGAGATATATTGGGCGATGCCTGCGGTGGGCTAGCCCTATGCACTATATTCGGAGATGTAATTGCCGCTAGTTTGCCCCGTTTGACTAAAGCTTGATGAATCATCGCCGCCACTTCCGCCCGACTAGCTACTTTGTTGGGATCGAGGACTTGGGGATTTGGGTAGTTAACTACCAGACCATTAGTTGTAGCGGCAGCAATTTTGCCGATAGCATAAGGTGGAATATCTTTAGCATCTTTATAGAAACTGATAATCTGATTTGGGGAAGTGGGTGCTTTCAAATTCAACCCACTAACAAGGGCAACTAAAACTTGCACTCGTGAAATATTTTGTTGGGGTTTAAAGGTTTTTTTCGGGTAGCCCTTGAGAAAACCCGCACTGATAGCTTGGTCAATTGCTGAAGTTGCCCAGAATTTTGTTGGTACATCTTGAAATGCGATCGCAGTCTTAGATGGTTCTTGGTCAAAAGCTTTTTCTAGTATGGCAGCAAATTCAGCGCGGTTTACAGGCTGATTTGGTCTAAAAGAATAATCAGGAAACCCTTTGAGAATCCCACGGGCAGAAAGAACGTCTATAAAACGCCTATCCCAAAAGTCATTAGGCACATCGTTAAATGCAATTGGCGGCGGAATGATTGATTTTGGTTTTGCCGGAGTTACTAAAGGCAACGCTGATGATTTGAGTGATGACTCAAGTTCTGTTGCAGGAGATATAGGTCTTTGTGGTTGTGGGGATTGAGTTGGGATTACCAGAATAGATGGTAACGTTGCGCGGTAAGGAGTTGCGCTGTTAGTTGGGAATGAAGGTGTCTTGGGTTCAACAACAGCTTCAGGTGAAGAATAGGGCAAAACGTTGTTGGGGACTGTATAAGGTTCTACCTTGCCAGTAGGAGAGGGCAATACTTGATTTGGTTGAACGCTAGGAGATAGAGTGGAGGAAGGCAACAGCAATCCGTTTAAGTTCCAGCTAGAATCTCTGCGGGACAATGACCAAAAAAGAATCGCTCCGATAGTGGTGAAGGCAACCAAAATGGCTATAAATTCATCAAAGCCAAGGGCCGTTTTTGGGGATGACTCCGGTTCGGAAGGAGGTCTATTTGTCATCGTGATTACCCTGCTAGCAGTAAAATTTGTGTCTAAACAAATTAAGCCACAGATGACTCTTTTACACCAGCCCTTTTTTAATTCGTAATTCGTAATACTCGCCAAAGGCGAGAAGCAAGCTACGTAATTCGTAATTCGTAATGAGGCTTCTGCGTCGCTAACGTAATTCGTAGTTTGTAGTACGGTATTAGATTTCTGGTTCAACGCCGAGCGATCGCAATTGGGCAGCTAGGCGATTGGCTCTTTGGGATTCTTGTTCGGCTCTTTGGGATTCTTGTTCTGCTCTTTGGGATTCTTGTTCGGCTCTTTCATCGCCACTCAACAACAAATTCCCTTGTAAATCCCACCAACGCAACCAGGGTAATTCCACATTCTGATATTTTCCCTGCCATAAGCCTAATTCAACACCCAAAGCAACTATAGGATAATGTCCTCGTTCATTTGCTGGTAAAATCTGATACTGTCCTTCAATTAGATGATAAACTTCTAGGCTGGCTTTACTCGCTTCATAAATGCCGTAGAAGGCAGGACGAATGACTTGCTCATAAATCCAAAATTTACCCTTCAAAGGAGTTTTATCTCGTTCTTCACTTCCGTCCCCAGAGACAAATTCTAAGACTATCAACGGGGCAATAAACTCTCGCCACATCACATAAGAACGTCGGGTTTGTCCATTGAGCAAAAATGGTACATTCGGGACATAAAACCAATCTGGTGCTTCCGCGCCTTTTTCAAGGGGATCGGTCAACCGCCAGTAAATCCCTAAGTCTTGCCCTATACAGTATTCACCTTCAGGATTTAATTGCTTGAGGAGGGGTGTAATAGAGTCAGTTAGTAGGAGGCTTTGGGGATGCTCTTGCCAATTTTTCACAAAAGTACCATTGGACTCAGGAAGTTGAGTATGATCCGGGAAAGGGAAAGGAGCTAAGGCATTGGGTGGATCGGTTACAGAGGTCATAACGCTACCTTTGCACTCTTGGTAAAGGTTATTTTTAGTTTAGCTTGCGTAGGCGTAGCCCGCACAACTCTTGGAGACGCTCTTGCTAGCTTGCTTCCACGAAGTGGTACGACAAGCGACTTCGGCTGCGCGGTAGTTGAGCGCAGTCGAAACTCAGTACAAGTCAGTGACCATCGTAGACATCGCTTTCTCAATATTCTCCACCCAGATTATAAATTGCACGCCAATTACTTTCAGTCGCCTGAGAAATATTTTCAGCTTGATAGACCCTTGGTTTTATTACATACCTAAACTAAAACCAGATTTTGAGGGTGGCAGAATGTAAAATATTAACTTATTCTTTACCTGTCTTTGAAAAAATCAGGGTGTCTAGTGCCAGAAGAATTCAGTTGCCAAATTTCACCGCCATTTTTGTCTGAGGGTAGCGATCGCGATCTTGGTTTAGATTCAACCCTCCAAGAACTACCAATGTATAATTTCTCGGTGGAAATTAGCCACACCGGGATGGAAGTGGCTAGTTTTTTGGACAAATACCCCCTACTACCAGGAGTAATTTTGGTAGAACAGGGACAGTTTATTGGGATGATTTCGCGGCGACGACTACTGGAATTTTTAATTCGTCCATTCGGACAAGAGTTATTTGTTCAGCAACCATTAGCTGTTCTCTACAGCTATGCGCGGACACCGATTTTGCTGGTTGCGGATACAACATCGATTTTAACTACGATGCAACTTAGCTTAAAGCGATCGCCAGAATTATTAGCAGAACCAATTGTAGTACAAACTGAATCTGGTGATTATAGATTGTTAGATGTTCAAGAATTGAATATTATTTCTTGGCAAATTCGGGGAATCGACAATCTGATTCGGTATGAACGCAGTCAAGCCCAAATGATTCAAAATGATAAGATGGCAAATTTGGGGCGTTTAGTTGACGGTGTAGCCCACGAAATTTTAGACCCAGTGGGTTTTATTTGGGGTAACATAACTTATGTTTCAAACTACAGTCAAGATTTACTCAAGCTGATAGCGGCTTACGAGCAAGAGTTACCATCAGTTTCTCAGGCAATTAATCAGACTAAAGAAGAAATTGAATTTGAGTTTTTAGAACAAGATTTGTCGCGATCGCTTGCTAGTATTCGCACGGGAGCGGAAAGATTAAAAAAACTCGTTACTAGCTTGCAAAACTTCTGTCATATTGATGAGCTTTATCCCAAACCAGTGGATTTACACGCCTCTATAGATAGTATCATTTTATTAATTAACAGCCGTCTTCAAGGAGAAATTGAAATCGTCAAATACTATGGTCAATTACCCCCAGTGTATTGTTTCATGGGACAGTTAAACCAGGTTTTGATGAATATTTTAAGCGAAGTTGTGGATACTTTACTTAATGAAGCAGTGCGACAGCAGTTACATTTAGAAGAGACAAAAACTGTTCAAAAACCCCGAATTGAGATTACCACAGAAGTTATATCACAAGAAGCAAGCAACCCAAATGCACCAGATTCTCGCTGGGTTTTAATTCGCATTGCTGACAATGGCTCTGGAATGTCTGAAGAATTACAACAGCAAATTATAGAGTCTTTTTCTGTGGAAACAAAGAATGGTAAAAATACTGGTTTAGCAGTAAGTTATCGAATTATCACCGTGAGACATGGTGGTAAATTGAATTTTCATTCACAAGCTGGTATAGGTACAAAATTTGAAATATTGTTACCTCTGTTGTAGCAATATGCTTTTAAAAAAATAAACTAAATGTGAACATTTTCCAATCAATAATTGTTAAAATACTGATTTTTAAATCAGCATTTATTTGTGTTGAAATTATTCTTTTATCAGGGTAAGGGGTAAGAAAAACCCTTTCCCTTTAACCTTTTCCCTTTCCCCCCTCTTGCAAAAATACTTTTGCAAGAGGTCTGGTTGTGTTCAAGGATAAAACCCAATATTTACTTTGGCATCGAAATTATAAGGAATATTTTCAGTAAGTTCACTTTAACTTCATCTTTTGACTAAATTCATTAAGGAAAATGCTTAAATGCTTTCTCTAAATGCTTGATTGCTTTCTCAAAATGCTTAAATGCTTTCTCATTTCGGTAAATTCAGCAAGCAAAAAGGCATATTGCTTTCTCAAAATGCTTAAATGCTTTCTCATTTCGGTAAATTCAGCAAGCAAAAAGGCGTATTGCTTTCTCATTTCGGTAATTCAGCAAGCAAAAAGGCATATTGCTTTCTCAAAATGCTTGATTACTTTCTTATTTCGGTATATCGCGTATTTATTTTGGTAGATTCAACAAGCATTAATTTGTCGGGTGCGTTAAAACAGGCGTAACGCACCAAGAAATGCAGTGCGTTACGGTTAAGGGACTTCCAAATAAAAAAATACTCAATTACTTATTGTGGGGTGGGCGCTCATGTTGCCCACCCCACAAGATTGGATAATTTATTTCTTGGAAGTCCCTAAACACCAATTAATTAAAATGTCTTTTGCAGTAAGCTTTCGCCACGTTGATAAATTTCCCGCGCGTAATCAGTCCAAGCACCTTGTCCCCAATAACGAAAACAACTTGTTTGCAGCAAAAGGTTATGTAGAAGAACGTTACGGTATTGAGATTGTCTAGCAATCGGTTCTGCTGAGTCAGTTTGCAGTAATGGATCGATCTTTTGATGAAATAAACTGCTTAATTGATACATGGGAGACAACACATTTTCATATCCTTTTACCCAACTGATATGATTTGTCCACGAGGCTCCATCTAGATGAAAATTAGAGTTTGTTTGCTTTAATTCTTGAATGGCATTCTCTACAGCTTCCGGTTGGATATTCTCTGGTGAAACTCGCTGCCAAATTTGATGTTGTCCCACTGGCTGACAAGTTGGATAATCTTCAGGTGTGCATCCTGCTGCTTCGATTAATTCTAAATATTCTGTACCACACACACCAACAACACCTGATTTTCCTCCCCCATTATTTACCATATCCCACCAAGCTTGTTTAAAAGCGCTCGGAAATTCATTCATCATCACGCCGCCATTTTCACCATCGCCAATTTGGCTAACTATTGGTGGCACAAATACATCCCCAATTTGTTGTTTGGATAATGTTTTTGCTTCATAATAAGGCTGCATCTGAGCAACTAATTTAGTATCGGAACCTTGGGTTTTAATTAAAGCTGTGATGCTAATTGTTTCGCTTTGAGAATTCCGGGCAATTAGACGATGTGGTAAATGTTTATGAGTGAGAGATTGACCAGTAAGAGTTTCTACAGAATGTTCTTGAACAAGTAGCCAGCGATATCCACATTCTTTCAGCGCTTTCACAAATTCAAAGAGAGCATCGGGGTGATTTGGTAGGTGCATTTCTGGGGGCGAAAATCCTTTGACTCGCGCTAATGCTTCCCAACCAAAAATTGCCGCAAAGTGATGTTGCCATGCAACGATCTGCAATTTAATATCTGCTATGGGTGTGGAAGGAATAACTGCATGGCTCCACATTGTACCCAGCCATTCTACATAAGGTTGGTAGGTGCGATCGCAAGTAATCCGTTTAAGGTTATCGAGAACATCACCGCGTCCCATTTGCCGCAGTCCCCACAGCAGATTACCAGAGTAATCCAACATCACACGCGGATTGCAACCTTGACTTACAAGTTCCGGGATGAAGTCTCCCATCCGGCTGTAACAATAGGCAAAAGGATTGGCATTGTGGTTATCCCCTTCATGGGGATGTTCAAACATATATTGCAGATTGCTGATGAGTGTACCACCATTTCCAGCAGGTATAGTTGGCTGGTGCATGTGCAAAGCGATCGCAAACACAGCATTTACGTCTTCTAAACGAATATTCGTGGTTGGTAAAAATACTGGTCGATCTTGGTTAACTACAGAGAGAACCTCTGTTTCCCAACCAGAAATATTCGGTAAGCCATCAATGATTTCGGGCAAAGGAGTCAGGGTTGTGGGGGAAGAAAGCATTTCTGATTGCTCCGAAACAAGGTATGTCTAATTATGCGATCGCCCAGCAATTTCTGAACTGCAACTTTATCTATTGATGCAAACTGCGATCGTCTTGTAGTCCCGCACTATAATTCAACAGTTCGATTCTCACACTTGTATAAAAAGCGTTAGAACATATCCAGTAATCCTATTTAATTTTGTTGCTATAAGCGTACATCTGTACGCCCCTATAGCCAATTCATGATGTTGCAAAGATTTTTGGAAATGGTATGATACAACTCAAAATTCAGGAATTCAGATTTCATCTGGCTTTCTGGGTTTGCATCTGTTTCCCTCTTTTAAATAAGCTATAAAATCCCCAGAAACTATAAACATTAAATATTATTATTTATCAAGTTAAAAATTTCCATTTTATGCTTTACGCAAATGTAATTTTAGGAGGAGTCTCATGAAACTAAAACAATTTGGAATTACATTTTTGAGTGTTTGTATTGCTGCTTTTTCGGGAATGAAAGCAGCAGAAGCGGCATCATTTTCAGTAATTGCCGACGATCTTAATAGTCCACGGGGTCTAACTTTTGGCCCTGACGGCAGCCTTTATGTCACAGAAGCAGGAACAGGCGGAAATGGAGCTTGTGTTCCTTCACCGAGTGCCGCAGGTCAATCTTTATGTTATGGCACAACTGGTGCAGTGACAAAGATTGGAAATGGTACACAAAAGCGTATACTTACAGGACTTCCTTCTTTGGCATTACCAGATGGTACTGATACTGCTGGGCCTCATGATATAAAATTTGATGCCAGTGGCAAACCTTATATTGCAGTTGGGTATGCTTCCGATCCCACATTTCGAGCCGGATTAGGTAACACTGACTTAGGAAAAATCATCACTGCTAATTTCAATACAAATTCCTGGACTAGTGTGGCTGATTTAGCTAATTATGAACTTGCAAATAATCCTGATGGAGGCGATCTAATTAGCAATCCCTTCTCTCTTCTTTTAGATGGAAATAAGATTGTTGCAGTTGATACTGGTGCTAATGAATTACTCAGCGTCGGGACTGATGGAAGTAATTTAAAAGCGATCGCCACAATTCCCCGCCAGACATTAACTAATCCAGTTTTTCCCACTGGCGCATCGTCATCGCCATTTGAAATCCAAGCAGTACCCACAAATATCGCTAAAGGCCCAGATGGCGCTTATTATATTAGTCAATTAACTGGTTTTCCTTTTCCCGAAGGTAAAGCAAAAATCTATCGAGTTGGTGCTGATAATAAACCAACAGTTTATGCCGATGGCTTTACCCAACTTACTGACTTAGATTTTGATAGTCAAGGTAATTTATATGCTTTGCAATATGCCAATCAATCACTCTGGAAAGGTAATCTAGATGGTTCTGTAATTAAAATAGCTCCTGATGGAACTCGCACAACTATTCTGAGTGGCAATGGATTAGAGTCTCCTACTGCTTTGACTATTGGTGCTGATGATGCTATTTACGTGACAAACCGAGGCGATAGCCCAGGACTTGGACAAGTTATCAAAATTGAGAATTCCAAGTCTGTTCCTGAATCTACTTCTACTTTCAGCTTATTAGCTTTTCTTGGCACTGCGAGCCTTACTTTTTTGCACAAGGGTAAAGCCAAACAACTGAAGATTTCAAAGAAGTTTATTCAGGAGTGTTGAGTCAGCGATCGCTCTCGGTGTCTCTCCTTCTCTACGAAACGCTACGCGAAGGGATAAGTTTTTCAATCAGCCGTTGTCTGCTTGGTGCTGGCGGTGTTGCTATTCGTAAAATTAGCTCTAACAACCAAGGGGCGAGGCGTTGACACAACACGGCTAAATGACTTTGCCATCCAACTAAAATTTCTGATGAATCATTCTGCATTCCGGTGACGAGTGCTTTAGCCACTTGCTGGGGAGTCATGGGGATCGCCCAGCGAAATAATTTTAAGTCGCGCACCATGTCTGTGTCTGTCAGGGAAGGCAGTAATGCAATGACGCGGATATTATATTCGGCTAATTCTTGGCGCAAGGCTTGGGTAAATCCTAAGATGGCAAACTTGGTTGCTGAGTATGTCGCCATCGTTGGTGCAGCTACTTTCCCCATCAGACTCGATACATTGACAATTGTCCCTTGTCTTTGGCTGGCCATGCGTCGAGCAATCAAACTAGTGAGGTTGTACATTCCTAACAAGTTCACAGAAATTTCTTCTTGAACTTGGGGCATTTTAGATTGCAGAAATGAACTTTGGTATGCGACTCCCGCACAATTAACCAGCAGGTGAATCTGTCCATAATTGCGCCACAGTTGGGCAACAGCGATATTCACTTCTATTGTCTGCGTTAAATCTAAAGCCACGATCGCAGCTTCCGTACCCATCGCCTCGATTTCGTTGGCTACCTCTAGTAACTTGCGGCGATCGCGTGCTACCAATATCATCCGCTTGATGCCTTGTTGCGCTAATTCGATGGCGATCGCTCGTCCAATTCCACGCGAAGCCCCTGTAATTAGGGCAACTTTACCTTGAATCTCCATTAGTTTTATTCTCCAAAATTTAAGTCTTACCAAACTCCTCGTTATTGCCGATACACACAAGCAAGAGCTACTTACTTGTCGGCACAAAGTAAGACAAATAATCAATCGCAATTGAAATCAAACTGAAACTAAGCCTTTAGCAACGAGACATTTCTTGGTTAATCTGCAATCCCTCATAGTTGTCTATATGAGGCAGAAATTTCTCGTTTTGAACCCGTCAAAGCCTAACACACTTGGCTGAATAGATATAGCTCATAGATTTTATTTCTCCTAGATCCGAGCGTTCATCAGCATCGCTGTCATACACACGTTAGCAATTAAATCAAGCTATTGCAATATTCTTTAATAAGAATTTCTTAATACTTCTTAACGACAAGTATATATATACAAAAGATTTTATTAAATAAGTTTTTATGAATCCCTCAGTACCAATATCTCATTTTCCTGACAAATAGCCTTGTTTTAGGAAATTGTGATATTTAATTCATGGTTTAGAAACAAAAAAGACATATAGCATTTTGATTAATGGTTGCAATGGTTAGAGTTTTTAACTCACAAAATTACATCAGTATATTTACTGTTTTATAGGAATCATATTTGATTTCTGAAAAAAACCAAGCGATAATACTGAGATGTGCATCTGTCTAATAAAGAACAATGATAAACCAGCATCTACAAGCCGCGATCGCAGAACTACAAGAATTTATAGATGATCGCCCAGATGCGCGTGAGGTAAGGAAAGCTTTGGCAGTTAAACTGGTTTATCAAGGTTACAAGTATGAAGAAATTCAAATAATTTTAGATGTGTCACTTGGTTCGATAACAAGCTGGAAACAAGCCTACGAGGAATATGGAATTTCGGGGCTGCACTTGAACCACAAGGGAAGAAAAGGCTACTTAACTGCTCAACAACGAGAAGAAATCTTAAGTTGGTTGCAAACAAAGGAGTGTTGGGAACTTGGCGAACTCGAATATAAATTGGCTTTTGAATACGATCTAACTTATGAATCAAAACGGAGCTATTACGATTTATTTGATGCGGCAGGAATTAGTTGGAAGAAAACTACTTCTTTGAATCCAAAAGCTGACGAGGATGCTGTTGCTGCAAAAAAAAAAGAGATTGAAACACTGTTGGCAAGGCATCGGGAGGAAATCGAGACAGGAAAGTTAAAAGTATTACTGCTTGATGAATGTCATTTAATGTGGGGAGATTTAAGCGGATATGTTTGGGGAAGAACTGACCAAGAGATAACAGTGAGAGTTGTTAATGTACGAGATAAACAGACATACTACGGGGCAGTTGACTATTTGAAGGGAGGCTTACTGCTCAAAGCATATAACGCAGGTAACTCAGAAAATACGATTGATTATCTACGTTATTTATTAGATCAGTCGCCCAACCAAAGATTACTTCTTTTTTGGGATGGTGCTTCTTACCATCGTTCACATCTGGTTCAAAACTTTTTAGGCGAGATAAACCTTGGTTTGTCTCAAGAACACTGGAAAATTCATTGTGAACGCTAAAGCCCCTAATTGCCCATCACAAAATCCAATTGAAGATATTTGGTTACAAGCTAAAACTTGGGTAAGGCGTTTCTGTGCTTTGATTCCTTCGTTCTCTCATCTCAAATGGATGTTTGAGTGGTTTCTCCGACACACTACCTTTGATTTTGCCACTCTTCAAATGTACGGAGCTTTTTCAGAAATCAAATACTAGTCCTATATTAAAAATAAAGGTTGATGACCTTTATTGATGGAAAATAATCAAAAATGGCTAGATTGTTGTCTAAAATTATCAGCCAAAACTTTAGAAGAAATAGTAATTTATTTAGGTTTAGCTTTGAGTTCATCAAAGTAATGCTTGAGACTTGCTTTGTCTATAACCAACTTCAATCATTCATTAATAATAAGATCCCCGATTTCTCTAATAAGTCGGGGATCTAACTGTAAGTCAACATGATTCCTAATTGATGATTCTGCCTAAAGTCGTACTCCGTAAATTTACGTAATTAGTAATTATTACCCCACGCTTAAATCGACTTACTCGCAGCAAGGATGGATATCAAGACTGCTCGGTTAAGAATATTTGTAAAACAGATACCTCGAAGTCGTTTTGAGGTACTCCAAAGTCGTTTTGAGGTACTTAAAAGTCGTTTTGAGGTACTCCAAAGTCGTTTCGAGGTACTTAAAAGTCGTTTTGAGGTACTTAAAAGTCGTTTTGAGGTACTTAAAAGTCGTTTCGAGGTACTTAAAAGTCGTTTTGAGGTACTTAAAAGTCGTTTTGAGGTACTTAAAAGTCGTTTTGAGGTACTCCAAAGTCGTTTCGAGGTACTCCAAAGTCGTTTTGAGGTACTTAAAAGTCGTTTCGAGGTACTTCAAACTTTATCGCGCCGCGATCGAGTACACAGGTGCGTAGGTGTAGCTTGACTTTTAAAACAGTCGCTACACATTTCTATTTTTTAGGCAAAATCTATGCAGTATTGACACCACTCTCTATTCCCCGTCTAAGTTGTGGTCTAAATACCTGAAAAATGCTAAAAAGCCCATCAGTTTAATTAAGGAGTTAAAAAGTCTAAATGGTTTCCTGGTTGGGCACGCAAATCTTCCACAGTTCCCTGGATTTGTAATTTGCCTTGATTTAATAGCACAATCCAATCAGCACGGACAATTACTCTCGGACGGTGGCTAATCAAAATCGTAGTTTTGCCTTGGCGATGCAACAATAGCTGATTCAAAACTTGAGCTTCACTAACTGGATCGAGTCCAGCTGTTGATTCATCTAAAATCAAAACTGGTGGATCGTTGATAATGGCTCTAGCTATAGCCAATCTTTGCCGTTGTCCACCAGAAATATTTGACCCAAATTCACCTAATACAGTTTGATATTTTTCAGGTAGTTTACTGATAAAATCGTCTGCCTCAGCAATTTGGCAAGCATCGACAATTTGCTCAAAAGTGACGTGAGGAGAACCTAACCGAAAATTATCAATAATAGAGCGACTCCAAAAATGAGCTTCTTGCGGAACAAGGACTACTTGTTGCCGCAAACAATCAAGGGCTAGGTCTTGTAGATTATAAATACCAATGCGAATGTTACCAGAATTAGGCAAGTATAAACCTGCAATCAGTTTAGCAAGAGAACTTTTACCGCAGCCAGATGTACCAATTAGAGCAATAACTTTACCGCCAGGAATAGTTAGGGAGAAATCTTGCAGTAACTCTAGTCTCCCAGGATAGTGAAAGTTGAGATTTGTGCAAATAATATCAGCCTTGTTAGGAATCTTCGTAAAAGGTTTTTTAGTATCGCCTTGATTTTCAGGTGTGGAATCGATAACTTCTGTTAAGCGCTGCGTAGCAGTTTTTGCACGAGTAAATTCATCTATAAAGTTGAGTACAGTACCAATGAATGCTAAAAAATTACCATTCATTCCGTTAAATGCCAGCAGTTGACCGATGCTGAGTTCCTTGTTAATAACTAGGATGCTGCCGAAACCAATCAAACTAATGCTGCCAATACTAGAAACTAAACTAGAGAAGATGCCGTTAATAATTCCAATCTGAACTGTGCGGAATGTTTGATTTGCTAAACGACCAAATCGGTTTTGAAATTCTTCCCAAAACTGGGGAGCGGCGGTAGTAGTTTTGAGTGTCAAAGCGCCTTTAAAGCTTTCAACGAGAACACCTTGGTTTTCTGCATCTAAAACTAAGACACTTCTGATTTTTTGTTGAAGTGTAGGCAGAAAAACAATCGTAGACAAACTCATTACAATCGCAATAATCACACCAACTAAGGTAAGTTTCCAGCTATAGAACAGCATGAAACTTAAAGAAACTGCTGCAATCAATAATTGGCTTGGCAGACTAATAATTGCTTGAGAAATTAATTGATTAATTTGTTGAATATCTTGCAATCTGCTGACAATCTCGCCACTGCGACGCGATTCATAGTAAGTCAAAGGCAACCGCAGAATTGTCCTAGCAAATTCTAAAATTAATCCTAACTCCAGCCGTTGGGCAAAATGGGCAATTAGGTTATACTGAACTAGTTTTAAACTACTTGACACAACATTCATCACCACAACGGCAATAATTACAGCAACAAGAAGCTGGGTGTCACCCCGAACTAGTACATCATCCGTCAGAATTTGAAGCAGAATGGGAGAAGCTAATGAAAGCAGACCAATAATTAAAGCGCAGAGAAAAGCCTCGAATAGTATGTTTCCATAAGGCAATACACGCCGTACAAAGCGCCCAAAGCCGTCAGTTTTATCATCAGGTTGAGCATAAAAGCGAACCGAATCTGGCTCCAGTAAAAGCATCACTTTATCTGACCAAGCTTCCATTAACTCTTTTCTAGAGACATAACGGATATTAACGGCTGGGTCGGCAACTATATATTTCTTACCTTTTTGACCATACAAAACAACCCAGTGGTAGCCTCTCCAGTGAATGATTGCTGGCAGTGGCGCTTGGCTCATCTTGTCTAATATTTCATTTGATGCTCTGACTGAGCGTGCATTAAAACCAAGCGCTTCGGCTCCCCGCCTCAGTCCTAACAATGTTGTTCCTAATTGCCCAGTGCCTACCGCTTCCCGGATGCGATTTATTGTAAAGTTACGTCGATAATGTTTGGCAATGGAAGCAAGACAAGCAGCTCCACAATCTTCTTCACTATGTTGTGCAACAACTTGGTATTTCATTTCCCACTCCAGTATTTATATCGTGACAAAACCAAAAAAATAGCAGGGTCTTATCCCTGCATGGTTAAAAATTTAACCTATAGTTTAGTCGCACTATAGTTTTAATACTTAGACAGAATATTGTATTTTGATGCTCAGAGGGCTGTAACCAGCAACTCATGTTAGTTATATTAAATTCACTTTGTTAAATAAAAGCTGATACAAACTGTATTAGTTTTTACTATCCTTACCTGTTTTTAAGTATCGATCAAAGGTTATGGATATTGTGAGCGAAAAGCCTATGTAAAGTGTTATTGATAATTAACACTAGCAATTATCAATAACACGTTGTTAACTTTTTTAAAGAAAAGTAGATGGGTTGGAATAAACGTATGTTAGGATGACTGCCATAGAGAAACAGCTAATGGCTACTAGGATTAAGTCGATTAGCAATTAAGCCACGCGCAAAATTAATTTAACCTGCGTCAACAGTGTAAATTACTTGAAACGTGAACTTTTATCCTGAGTAGAGACACGTTAATCGTGTCTTTACGCTTATTATTTCCCTTCTACTGAACTTCATACAAATTGCCTATTGCCCTAATTGTCGATATAAACGCTGTTGTAGTTGCTAGCAATTGCAGTTGCTTTAAAACCATATGCTTTAGCACTAGCATATTGATTTGTTATTACTACATTCTTATTGGGCACGTTAAAAAAGAAACCACCAGACAGATTGGCTTCTTCGTTGGTGGTTAATGCAGTAAACAATGTGCTTTCCATAGTTTTAGTTCTCACTTGGTTGTTGAGTTTTAGATAACATCACACTACATTTATCAATGCAAACAGCGCATTTATGAATGTTTTTGTGTTGTTAAGGAAATTATATGGGTGAAACTAGTGTAATCAAACAACTATTTCCTAAAGAAATATGTATTACAAGTTCTTAACAAACATACTACTTGGCTAATAATTATACTATTTTCACTGTTTTCTAAAAAAACTATGAATTTTATTCTCTTTAAATAGATAAATATTCTGGATTTAATTGTATGGCAAAAATATATATACGTATAAAGATTTTCTGAAAAATAATGTCTAATTTTAGACTAAAATAAACAGGAGAGTTAACGTATTAATACTATTATTGAGGCACAAAACCTTAAAGAAAGAGTATCAAATCAGTTAAATAGTATTTTGTTATACAAAATCGTCAAAAAGCAAATTTAGAAAACTTAAAAATTTTACTTAATTTTTTGTATCACGTATTATCACGCAAGTATTCTTTTTTTTGTACTTTGCTTATACAGAGTCTATTGAAAATAGCATAAAAGATTGTAATAACAATGCTTTTAAACTAGCTTAACTACTTATTAATCAGAAGATAAAAGAAAAATTTTTCTCTCTATTATAGAAATTTTTGCAAGTAAATAAAGAAAAGGTAAAATTTTAGAAGAAAATTATAAAGATTTGGTCTTTTTACTAAAAGCCACTAATTGTTATATAGACTTAGGCTATGGATCGGTTTTTAGCTATTGCTGATGGAGAAACCTCTAAGACAAGCGGCTCCTCTTCTCCCAAGGGAAGGGGATAAGAAGACTAAGCTTTCAGAGGATGTTTGAAAAGTTGCAAAGTATATTAGAAAACTCTTTACAAACCTCTCCCAAAAGGTCGAGAGGCTTTGAAATCCTCCCTTTTCTTCTAAAAAAGGGGGATAGAGACGTTAGATTTATGGTACTTAGATGTTAGCAATAATACTTTTCAAACAACCTCTCAGAGTGAGAAAAAAGGCTCCTAAGTTGAAAATGCTTGTTCAATAAATATCTATATATATAGATGTAATGTCGCTTTGCATTTTCATACTTGGTACTGTACGAAGTTCATAACTATCACCTTCTTAGACTAGCTAGCCACCTGCTAAATTCTTTGCACAACTAAAATATTTTTTAACATATATGCTTATTGACCCCCAACCGGACTTTCTCCGCCCAGTTGAAAGCGACGAATATCTTCCTCCAATTAGCAGTTGGACAAGGCTGGGAGGGATATTTTTAATTGGAAGTGTTGGCGCTGCCTTCGGACTTGCAAGTGTCATTCAATACAACATAGTCGTGAGAGCAGATGGTACTGTCCGTCCCACGGGAGAAATACGGTTAGTGCAAGCAGCAGCAGAAGGCACGGTTAGAAGCATTAGGGTCAAAGAAAATCAAGTTGTGAAAAGGGGAGATGAGATTGCACTGCTCTACGACACCCAATTACAAAGTAAAAAAAGCCAAATTGCCGGCAATATCCGGCAGAATCATTTACAAAGAACGCAAATCGATGCACAACTAAGAGCGCTACAGAATCAAATCACAGCTGAATCCAATTCTATGGGACAAGCGATTATCTCTGCGCAAGCCGATCTTAGTCGTAATCAACGGGATTATGGAGACAAGCGAATTACCAGTAAGGCAGAAGTGGATGAAGTAGAAGCCTCTGTAGAGTTAGCAAGGGAAGAACTGAAGCGATATCAGCAGTTAGCAAAGACTGGAGCGATCGCAACTCTACAGATTAAGGAAAAAGAACAAGCTTTCAAAGCTGCACTTGCCAGATTAGAAGGGATTAAAACTGGACTCAATCCCACTAGCGCAAATGTGGAGATCGCCCAAGAACGCATTGCCCAAGAACGGGCAAAGGGTGAGTCTATGCTTGCGGCATTGAACAAAGAAAGACAAGAACTGATTGGGCGTCAAGTAGAAATTCAAAATCAAATCAGCAGCGCTCAAGAAGAGCTAAAACAACTCTCAACAGAACTGCAAAAAACTGTAATTCAGGCTTCAGAGGCAGGTACTATCCTAAAACTAGAATTAAGGAATCCTGGGCAAGTTGTTCGTGCTGGGGATGCGATCGCTCAAATTGCTCCTAGTAAAGCACCTCTGGTCATCAAAGCCCGTGTTGCCGCTTCTGATATTAGCAAAGTACAGGTGTGTAAAGTCGTACAAGTAACGAAATGTTCGCAAGGGGAAGTACAAATGCGGTTTTCTGCCTATCCGTACCCAGATTACGGCATCCTCAAAGGAGCTGTTAGAGCTATAACCGCCGACGCTATTACATCTCAAGTTAACGGCAATCCAATTGCGCCTTACTATGAGGTGACAATTGAGGCAGAGAGACCTTATTTAAAAAAGGGCGATAAATCCTATCCCATTCAACCGGGGATGGAAGTTACAGCTGATATCATTTCCAAAAAAGAAACCGTAATGACATTTATTTTGAGAAAAGCAAGGTTGCTAACAGATTTGTAGGCTTTTTCTTGTATTCCACGCCATTAAGAATCACTCAGGATTTATGCATTAGACCTCTTGCACGGTTTTAGATCCCCCCTAACCCCCCTGAAAAAAGGGGGAACTAGAATCAAAGTCCCCCTTTTGAAGGGCAGGGCTGTTTCATTGCCTCAAAGGTTGATAAGGGGTGGAAGTAGGTTGAGGATTTGATGGTTTGCTGGACTGGGGAGTTGGCCCACTCCAAACTCGATCGAACTGAGCTACCGACAACGACTGTAAAATACTAAGATTAAGCGGCTCTTTGCTGATAAATGTGGCATAGGAAGGCTGCAAATAGGAACGGTATTCAGGGCGGTTAAGGAGATGGGTTTCTAAAAAAGCGACGCTAAGGGCGTTGAGATAGGAAAAAACAGCCGCACGATCGGGGCCCAGTAAAGCAGGTGGTACAGGTAAGACATTGTTTTGAGAAGTCGGTTCGGCGATCGCTGAAAAGTGGGTGGCATTTTCAATCAAAGCCAGGTACTTATTGGAGTCAGAAAGCCAGGTAAAGGGGCGAATTTGTTCAGATACGGGTGGTGCGAAAACATCTTGACTACCTGCTACCAGCATGACGGGAATTTTAATTTGACTGATTTGCCCCTGACCTAAAACTGAGCTGTCAATGGGATTAATCGCAATGATGGCCTTGATGCGATCGTCTTTGAGTTCGTAATTCTTTGGAGGTAAATCGTTTGCTTGACACTGCAAAAACAGTGATAAATTAAAGGATGAATTATCGGGATTACAATCTTGCCTCAGTTGGCTAAAGTTAATCTCGGCTCCTGCTAAAGTCAAAACAGTATAACCACCAAAGGATTGACCGATCGCCCCAACTTGCTGAAAATTGAGTTTTCCCTGGAGGGTGGGATCGGATTTATCTAGACGCTGGAGTTCATTGAGTAGATATTTGATATCCAAAGGTCGGTTGACAAATTCTGCTGCATCTGGCGGCCCTGCCAAACCCGCAAAATATTGTTGAAAGCGTTCGGCATTACTACCAGGGTGTTCCAGTACAGCCACAGCAAAACCATAGGATGCTAGATGTTCAGCTAGATAGACAAAGGTAGAGCGATCTGAAGCCAGTCCATGAGAAATTACAATCAAAGGGAAGGGAGGAGAGAATAATTCTCCAGCTTTTTGTGAACCTGCTGACGGCAGATAGATATCTACGGGTAGACGGCGCGAGCGAGAAATGTCATTTAACTCTAGGCTTTTTTTCTGCCAGGTGAATTTTCCTGGCGATCGCAAATCTGGTTTTTGGGAGAAATCAATTTTGGAAGTGGCTGCTTGAGCGATCGCTTCTTTTTGCAGAGAGGCAAAAACTTCATCCTTTTTTTTAATCAATTGCGACAAGTCATCGACTATCCTTAATCCCTCTGTGAAATTCACCCGGATAGTATCGCTAGGAAATTTCCGCAGTAAATTCACAACCGTTAACCCCTCTTGTCGATCGGCAGCAGACAAAATTAAAGAGGCACGTATGGCATAGAAGCCATTCTTTCGAGACTCAGTGAGCAGTAATTTTCCCAGTTGTTGCACCAACTGTTCTCCTATCGGTGAGTAGGTAACTTGAGATACTAGTGTAGGAGTGAGATTAAAGCGTTGCTGGAGTAAATCCCGCAGTTGGGCGAGTTGTTCAGGAGTCGCACGGCTAGCATAAAAGGACAAATCCTGATCGATTTTGCCCTCTTTAGCAAAGGTTTCCAGCGAGTCCACCGATAAATAAAATTCGCCGAAGGGAGGATAATAAAAGCTAATGCGTTCAGCCCCCAATCCGGGAGTAGCAGTCAAGAACGTAGATAGAAAACCTAAACCCAGATATCTCAAAAATTTTTTCATTAGAAAAACCCACTATCTAACCCTGGCAAACAACTTTGGGCAGGGAGGAAAGCGGGGCGGGATCTATAACCGCTTTCCTGTTGAATTGGTTTAGATATATCAAACAGGCTATAAGCACAATAAAGCAAGTACTTACGAGAAATTTGACGGAGCTTTGAACGATCAAAATACATGAGTAGCAAATTTTTCACTCAAACAGCATCAGTAGCGCGATAATAGATATAGAGATCAAAATTAAGTTATATGTCCTTTACTTCCTGCCCCTGTTGTGTTGTCGTCCTCAACCAACAACAAGAGCAAAATATCGCCCACCAAAAGCAGTGCCAGGATGTGCCAGTTAACCACAGTAAGAGTGCGGTTAAAAGTTGCACTGTAATTGAAAATGGTCGAGTGGTCGTTAAATCCTTACAACCACCACTCAATCAAACTTTCGAGTAACTTTCAGAAATTTCACCCCTTCACTCTAAAGGTAAAACATCGTGGAAGCGGTTGTAATCAATGTAGCGATTTCCATCGGGTGTGTGGTAAATGATATCGACAAATTGATTGTTCCACAAAATCTCATTCGCACTATAGCTATGACGGGCATGAACAACCTGGACAACCGTTTCATCAATGCCACTCAAAGAGACAATCAGCATAGTATTTGTCTGGGTTAACGATTCTGGTGTCATCCCATACAAAGGACTAAACTCATCAATGACATGCATCACTGACCAGCTTAACGTGAAGCTAGGTGTTTGGTTCCTCACCAGTTTAAGATCGTGGAACCGACGTATGAACTGTCCTTCTAGGGTTATTTCGTCGCGCATCAAGTAGACTCGCATCTGCGCTTCCAGAATCGTATTGCGACGCTTATTAGCGCTGCGAAATATCAGAGTCGGCATCGCATTATGAGGTGTAATGACAGCAACACGGCTAAAAAGTACACGGGCTGTAGGTCGAGAGAACCGAGCAAACGCTAGTCCTGTCATCACAGCAATTCCCACCAAACCGATCATTGCTTCAATCGTGACAATAATGTTGGCGTAAGTTGTTTTCGGATACATTGCCCCATAGCCAATAGATGCTAGGGTTTGGACGCTAAAGAAAAATAAATCTAAAAAAGAGCCAGGTTGGGCGTTGGCAATACAATCTCCTCCGATCGAGTAAGCTAGGGCAAATAGAGCATTAATCGTTATATAGAAAGTACAAATCAGCAGCAGAAAGCCAATCCAAGGAATCGTCAACAGCAGATGATAAGGATCGCGCCAGTAGGAATGCCATGCACCCATACCTATAATTTCAAATTTTCCATCTTGAACTTGAATCTTAATCGGTGGGATCGAACGCTGTCGTTTCTTGGGTGAAAGTCTCTTCAGTCGAAATTTCATTGCAAGTAGCCAAAAGAACGCCAACTACTTAGTATTGTAAATTAAGTTGCATTAGAGACATTCACTCTAGACAATTAGGCAGTAGAAATTTAGCTTTCTTTTCTTAAATCAGCAAAAAAATAGGGTGTGCAATGCCCACCCTACTATCTTTATCTGCTAGAAACTTGTTAAAAACTTGTTGTTATGGCTTTAGTGATTGACCTTTAGAACAGCGGTCAAACCACTCCTGGTATTTTTTCTGGTGCAACTCATCTTCAACAGCAATGGTAACACGCACCTGCTTGCAGCCGTGATTTCGCTCTAGTGCGATCGCATTCAATAATAAATTAGCAATTTTAGGTGAGCTAAACTCGCCGCTTACCGTTAAACCGCTGTCATGTGTAACTTCAAGTCTTTCTACTTCGGTCAAATCAAGCCCAGAAATTTCTCCTTGTCCTAAATCAATTTCTGCAAGTTGTTTGTGTTCTGGGCTAATTTGTTCCACAATCAGCTTTTCACGCCGGACAGGAACTTGTACCATCCGAGTTTCAATTACTTTGCGAACAATTACCTCACCAACTTTACGCTTACTGCTTTCAACAACTAGCCGTTCTTCTAGTAGACGAATAATCTGTTCTTCAGGAATCTGTTCTAAATTATTTAATGACTCAACTGAGCTATTTGTAGTTTGATTGTTAGCTACTTGCTCAGTTGAGTTAAAATCGCCTGGTGTTTCTGATTCTAAATATTCAGGCATATATTCAATTTCTGATTTGTTTAAGTCTATGAAAACAGATTGAGTCGGCTTGTCTATTTTTTTGATTCTCTGGCTCTGCAACTGAAATAAAGAAGGATGTTTATCAGCTAACTGCTGGCTAGATTCAGCAGTTTTTTGATTAGCCTGGTTCGATATTACGAGGTTTAGCCGACGATTAGCATCCACAATTAAATCATGAACTACTCCTACTAGCTGACCTTGATTATCAAATACAGCAAAATTGTTCACCTTCTTTCTTAAATCTACCAGCGAGGAGATAGTGCGAGAATTACCCTTTGCCTGTAATGTGTTTTTTGCCATAGTTTGGCTATTCATCTGGAAAGTTTACTAACTGCTTTCTACTTAGCTAAATTAAATGTATTAATCATCTGGATACCATTTAGAAGGTATTTGCACTCAATGGATTTATCCAACTCATATCCAGAGTAATATTTGCAATCAAAAATCCTTAGTGAGATCGATACTTTTCGCTTCAGCGAGAAAGGGGAAAGGGTAACGATTTTAATTTACCTTTACCCCTTTCCCCAGACCAAAAGAGAGATTGTTGGGTTTATCCGAAAAGTATTGTAAGTGGTATCAGCGTAAGGACAGGTAAAGCTAATTCAACTGCTTCACCTGTACTGTATAGAATTAATTATTAGTCATTAGCTAGTAACTAATGACTATGTATAGTTAGCGTTCTTCAATGGGAAGATTACCAGAATTCACATCTAACTCTTCACGACGCACAGTTTCTTGAGTTTCAACTGTGTCTTGATCGACCACTTTTCTAACTCTGACTTCTTCACGCAGAAATGCTTCTTTGCGAATATCAGGAGTTTCTTCATGGATTTCTATGCGAGCAACTTCGCCTTCACGGAAGTCTGCTTCGCGCCCAGAAACAGGCGTACCCGCATCTGCTGGAGTTACACGTTCAATCACGACTCGTTCTCTTTCTACTGGCACTGCAACCCGTGCGGTATCAGTTTCAACATGCTTGCCAATCGTTACTTCTCCAGTTTTTTGGCGTCGTTTGCTGGCAATCAACCGTTCTTCATACAATCTCAGAGTTTGATGATCTTGCTCGTTTAAACCGTATAAAGCAGGCTCATTTTCGTAAGTGTAGCTATCACGGGCGTAAGTGGGAGTTGTACCCAATGGTGCTACAGGCGTTCCTAAAGGATCTAATCCTGCTGAAGGGTCTAATGGTGTTGCAGCTTCTACAGCAAGGTTGTTGTAGTCTGTGGGTTGGCGATATACCCCACGCACCCGTTCTTCATAGTCGTAATCAAGGGTTTGACGTTCATCGAACTCAGGCAAATCTTCAGCTTGCTCTCTAGTCAAACCAATAGTGTAAACGCGATCGGTATTATAGTCGATACGAGCGCGGCCGATTGGTAGTAATACTTTTTTACCAAAAATCCAGAAGCCTAAGTCAACAACTAGATAGCGAAAATGACCTTCTTCATCAACTAAAATATCGCTAACAGTACCAACTTTTTCATCAGTTCCCTGTGTATAGACACCCTGCCCTTTAATGTCATGACCATCAAAACTTTCTTGATAGCTAGGCTCAAAATCTTCTAATTTGTAAAGAACCATTATTTTTAACCTCAAATATTTTTTGTCAATCTCTTAATAACTAAAGTAGACATTGATTTATTTTTGTACATCCTTCTGCCGAATGAATTATTTCCAGAGTTAAATAATCGAAAGTTATAGATAATTTTGGGCGATATGGCTAACTAGAGACATGAAATTAGGAGCATCTCACTTGACTGTTGTAAAGATATGTCTAGCTTTAGTACGCGGGATTCACCAGATATATTAAGATTTTTAATGCAAAGTTTTGTATTTTGTATCTTGTATCCTTGGATCTATAGATGGTTTCTCAAGATATAATTTTTTGAATGTTAAGATTACTTACTTTTTAGAAACTTGAAAATCTTGTTATTGAATAAAAAATACAGGCAGAGATCAAATTAACTTTGCCTGTATGATAATTTTTAGATAAATCTATCAAACAAATTTATCAACCAGCTAATTAAATAGCTTTATATGCAGTAACACCAAATTATTGCACATCTAAATTACCCGCAGTATCAACATCTAATTCTTCTCGACGAATAGTGTCTTGTGCTTCCACAATGTCCTGTTCTACTATTTTTTTCACCCGGACTTCTTCACGCACAAACGCTTCTTTCTGTATCTCAGGCGTTTCTTCGTACACTTCTATGCGTGCTACTTCTCCTTCTTGAAACTTAAGTTCATTGGGATTTACAACCTTTCCTGCTTCTGTTGGCGTAATTCGCTCAATCAAAACTCGTTCTTTTTGAACGGGTACTGTAACGCTTACAGTTTCTGTTTCAATATGCTTACCAACCGTGACTTCTCCGGTTTTGATGCGCTGTTTATTGGCAATTAATCGTTCTTCATAGAGTTTAAAAGTTTGATGAGATTGCTCATTCAATCCATATAAATTGGGATTTTCTTGGTAATTGTATGTATCGCGATCGGAAGTCACACCGCTAGTTGGAGAACGAAATACACTACGTACCTTTTCTTCGTAATCATTATTAACGATCGCATCTTCTGTATGATCGGGTAAACCTTCTATTTGCTGTCTGCTTAACCCATCAACATAGACGCGCCTTTCTAGATAACTGATCCGGCAAAGACCAGTTGGTAGTAAGATTTTCTTGTTAACAAAATCTAAGCTGACATCAATAATTAAATAGCGGAAATGACCATCATCATCAACTAAAACGTCAGCAACTGAGCCAACTCTGTCCCCACCTTCAGTATAAAGATCCAACGCTTTGAGATCGTCTCCGCCAAAAGTATCTCGATAATTTGGGTCAAAGCGTTCAAGTTTATGAAGAGGCATACGCTGTTCCTAAGTTGTTTATAAGGTTTATTTGTGAGTATAAAAAATATTGAGCTAAGTATCCTCCTGCTGGCGACTGAGTTTAATGGAGATATTTGAGGATTTATATTATTAGGGGAATACTCAAGTGAAACAGTCCTACGTTTTAAGGGGATTGGGCAATCTCATCTGTGTAAGTCCTAATTAAGAGCCAATACTGAAACAATGGGAATAGACACTACAGAACCATGCAAATTATGAGTGAACTTCCAAATAGTCTTGAAGATGCGATCGCCCAATCTCGTACAGCCGTTCAAGCTGCCCTTGCAGATGGCTGTACTCGCTTACAAGTTGAGTTCCTGTTCCCGGAACTGAAGTTTATGCCGATAGCAGAACAATTTCTACCGGCGTTTACAGATTATGATTCCCGTTTGAAGATTTTCTTTGCTGACGCTGGGGCTGCGGCCCTAGCCCGACGTGATTGGGTAGATGCGCCATTTCAAATTTTGGATATTGGTACGGGTAGGGCTGCTTCTTTGCAGACAAAAATTCAGCCAGAGGATGAAATTTTCTTATTCATCGCCCCCACATCGGTAGAAGTGCCGCAGTTGGAAAAGCTGTGTGAAGTAATAGGCGATCGCCCTTTAGTTTTGTTAAATCCTCGCTTAGAAGATTCTGGAACCGTGGGCATTGGTTATACAGCGAGAAAAATCCGCGATCGCTTTATCAGTACCATTGAATCCGCCTATTACGTGCGCCCCATAGACGATCGAAGTGCCCTATATCGCTGCTACCCAGGACAGTGGGAAGTTTGGCTGGAAACGGGCGGCGAATATCAAAGAATTGCCGAATTAACCACAAAACCATCAGGTGATGATTTGGATCTCATTGTTTTAAAAGGACAACCGCAAACAACAGATGCGACACCTGCGAGAAAGCCCAGCGTGTTTAAGAGTTTGCAACGATTTTTAAAAGCATTGAGTAGTTAAGATAATGCAGAGGTAGCAGGAAAAAAATTCTCATCTGCTGCCTCATTTTGAGTTTTTATACATCGCATTGGTTATCCTGAATGGAAAAAATTGAGCAATCCAGATGTGTATTGCGTACAGTCGATCGAGGGTGCAACACACGTAGAGTGCATGAGATTTTTACAAGTAGTTTAGCAACAATCTTTTAACTCACAGCATAATCTGTATACTGCCGGATGTAAGGCGGGTGAAACCCAACAACAATATCGTGTTTTGGTACTCCCATTGCTGTAAGTTGCTCACCTACATCCTCTTCTGTACCATTCCACTGAATCCATATTTTGCCGTTTTTGATATCAAAATGCATTACAGGGCCAAAAACCCTACGTCTATTTTGCCAACCAATATATATCAGTTGGTAATGGTCTTGTTCTACGTCAAAAATTGTTTGAGCTTCAATTTCATTATTACAGGAGGCGCGTTGAGCATATTCTATAAGTAATTGCCGAATACACTCTCGATATTTATCTAAATCTGCCATCGGATAATTTCCTCCGTTTCCACATCATAAACTATCAGATTGATTTGACTGCGCTGGATAATACTTTTAATAAATGGTTTATTTAAAAAATCGTTATAAGTGTTTAAGGGCACTGCTAAATATAAAACTCGCTCTGAATCTATTTCTTCTAATGCATATCGATAATTAATAAACTGTCCCACCGCAGTATGAAATTCAGAAATAGTTGAAGTACCAATGAAACTTTTAACTTCAACTGCTATTATTTGTCCCTCTCTTTCGGCTGCAATAATTCTCTCTGCTCCCAAATCGATGTACATATCGGTAATATTTTCTATGCGAATTAGTAAAGGGTCATGAGTAATTCGCCATCCGTCCTTTTGTAATGCCGATTTTACAACATTGTGAAATTTATCTCTAGCTGACATAAACTATTTTTTCTGTCCGTAGAGCATTCTAAATATATTTTGCCAAAATTAGGGGAAAAAAAGAAAAGTGAGGAATTTTACTATTAACTCCTCACTCCTAACTTTTTTAATTTGTTTGCAACGGTGCATTCAAGACTTTCTCAATGCGATCGCGCGTTTCTAATAAGTGCGCTTTGGTGTATTCATCCTCAGAATTAACGCCCTTTAGCTTCTCATCAAGCTGTTTTAGTTTATACCATGCCAAAGTACGAGCATCTTCTGGAACATTTTCTTTTCGCAAGACCATACTAGTCAAAATGTCCAAATACTGACGCTGCAAGCCTCGCCGCAAACTAGTAATTTTCATCGGTTTACCTTTTGGTTTGATGACTTCCGTCCAAATATCTGATTGTAAAGTGTCAAATAGTTCTGGTAGAGTCAGTGCTTTTCCTTCGGTAGTTTTGAGTTCAATATCCTTGAGACGAGAAAGGCGATCGCTTGAGAGTAAATCTCGCAACACAGAACCCTGCATCAGTAGCACCAAGTCATGAATGGGAAAATCCAAACGACCAACTTGTGGAGAACTACCCCAATGTCGCCAACGAGAAGGTGCTAATTTATTCAGTAATTCTGGTGAAAAACTCAGAGCATCTTCTGCGAATACATATTTTTGTAGCGTTTCTAAAGCTTGGCGTTGTTCTTCAACGGGTACTGGTACAAATGGTAAACGGTGTTGGGTAACTCCAGAGACTTTCTCGGCAGGTATCTCGCTGGGGTGAATGCGATAGAAAGATTGTCCTCCAATATATTTTGTAGTGTAATATATTTGCTGAAAATAGTTACCCAATACTGTACTAAAACGTTCGCTGACATCGCTGTAACTATCACCAGCCTTTGGGAAACGCTTATCCAGACGTTCCCACATCACCCGCGAATTATTCAACTGCCACTGAGAATAAAGCAGCACATTACTGCTGTTATCCCAAGCATCAGCTGTGGGGTCAAGGTCATATACATCTTCATCTGTGGAATAACTCAACTCTGGCTTATAAGATTGTGCAGCAATTTCCTCCAAAATTGGCTTTTCTGCTATAGGAGTTGATGTCTGAATTGTTGTATAGCCGTACTTAATTGCCCATTCATCATAAGGCCCCACCATACTCGGAAAATAATCTCCTTGTTTTGTACCTTGAGGGGCAATATTTGGAGGAATATAGTCCATGACAGAAGTTGTCAGGCCTTTATTTTTGGTAATTTCGGTATTATTCATCTCCTGTGGTGGTAACAGTGTACTACCACGGAAGTTATGACGTAAACCCAGAGTATGTCCAACTTCGTGAGCGATGATTAAACGCAAATATTGATTAATATATTCTTTCACCTTGTCTGGAGTCGCCATAGTATCAGGCAGCAGAGACATTGCCAGTGAACCAAAGGCAAACTGGTTAGCAGCTTCCATGCCGTAGCATAAATCGTACTGACCTGCCATTTTCGATAGACGATTCAACAACCCCTCTTGTCCTTGCATCTTCTGGGGGACACCATTGTTTTTCCCATCTAAACCATTGGCGCAAAGTAGGCGATTTTGCATCAAAGCTGATAAAGTCGTGCGATTTTCTGTTTGGCTGGGTTGGACGATTTTGCGATATTCACCCTTGAGTGCCCGGATAAAGCTAGCATCTACGAGAATATCTGCATCCAAAATTTCCCCTGTCAATGGGTTAACGCGAGATGGCCCCATTGCAAAGTAGCCATCAACTGTATTAATCCAGCGAATTGTGTTGTAACGAATATCTGCCGGGTCCCAGGTAGCATCATCTGGCATTTGGCGGACTTCAATTGCATCCTTGAATCCAGCTTTGAGAAAGGCTTTGTTCCACATGAGAATGCCTTCTTTCATGGCATCGCGGTATTCTAAGGGTACAGCGTTATCAATCCAGAAGACAATCGGTTTTTTGGGACGAGAAATGGCTGCTTTCGGGTCTTGTTTTTCTAAATGCCAGCGATTGATATAGCGGACAAAAGAATCGCCGCGATCGTCATCTTTGGATAAATCTTGATAGGCGGTGATGAAATAGCCAACGCGATCGTCAGCAAGGCGCGGTCGATAATCTAGATCGGGTAGTTGGGAAAGGCTGTAGTGAACGCGCAGGGTAAAGCCACGGTTGTCAGCTAGCGACCCAAAGTTTGCCGCTTCACTGTTGGGTTCAGCACTATCAGAGTAATTCAAAATTGATTCGACTTCTAAGTTTTGAGGAAAGGCTTTAGCAGTACCAAAATAGGACTGGCTTGTGCTTTTGGGAACTCCTAAACCTACAGATAATCCAGCTAAGTCTGTGAGTAACAAATCTTCTAAGTCAATGAGAATAGTTTTGCGTTCTGGATGAATGCTTTTAATGGGAATGGTGTAGAGAACAGAATCACTAAACGATCGCGTCAGCGATCGCACTTGGGGATCTCCCTCACGAGTGCGAAAATTCACATTGCGGATGACAAAGTGTAATTTATCATCTACCCGTTTGAAATAAAATAAAAAATCTTGCAGAGGCATACCACTGTAAATACCCCGTTCGCCAATACCCGATTCCAGGGTTGCCGTAGCTAGGTAATTTTTATTAAGTTGTTCTGGCTTAATTTCTAGATAAATCTTGTTCTTTTCTTTATTACGATAAAGGGTGAACAATCCCCCTGATTTTTGGGTGTTTTTAATTACTTCGTTAAATGGCTCTAAATCATCCTTTGCTGCTGGTTTCGCGGTAGTACTAGGCTTGGCATTTGCTTTCTCTGAGAGGTTTGCGACTTGTAAAAATGGTTGCTGACCTGCTTGTTTCAGGTTTTTTACTATCCAAATAAACGGTTGAGGCTGTGCGGGTTTATTTTGATTAACTACCCAAACTTGATTTGACGGTAGCCTCTGTTTCTGAGGAATATTAATATTATTTAATGATAAGTTTGAGATTTTCGTTGAAGAAGTTTCTGTCGATAACTGACTATTGGATTTATCTTCACTGCTGACTGCTACCACATTTTCTCCAACAATATGCTTGGCTGTATCAACATTGTTAACAAACGGTGACTTAGCGCTAGCTGTCGCTATCCCTAAAAACAAACTATGTAACAAAATCATATAAAAGGTTAATTTGTTCATCGCATTCATTACCTGATAACTATCTCTCGTTAATTTTTAACTTTTGCAAAGCCATATAGCCTGCCGTATGGCGCTTATCTTAGCTGCTTTATATTAGGCAATAAACTTTCATCTGAAATTTTAATTGCCATTTTTCAGCTTTGTTGTGCTGTTTTAGTGTAGGATTTTTTCTAACAATTGCATCTCCTACAAACAATAAGTATGATTTTTACATCACACTCAGAAATTTCTTGGATAAAAAGTATCACAAATTAGCTAAATCATAGAATTAGTTGAGCTGGTAAATAATTTTGAAGTTAACACTTTATTTACATTATGAGAAGAAGCTTAAGGCTACTACAGGTAAGCAAGAAGCCGCCATCCAAAAACGCCGTTGGCAAATTCATCAGAAGTAGCCTGCCCTAAATATCGTCAACTCATGATTTTTTTACTACAGTATTTATTTATACTATTGATTATTGGGAATGCAAAACCAACTGGCATAGAAAAGTTTTTAATTCAGGATTATCAAAAACAGTTATTTAAATGTAACAACGGAAACAAAAATGTCAACATATTTATCTCAAGTTTGGCAGCTGCTGAGAAATTATGTGAGGGGTACAAGGTTACAAGAGATGCCAAAGGCCACATCCCTAGAAACTGAAGCAGTTTTACCTCTAGGAAAAAATATTAAAGAACCAGACAAAAGCGTTAGATTAGCTCAAGATAATTTGCAAGAATATTTATACTCTGCAAGACTGCAAAAAAGCTTAGAAAAATGGACAGTACCAAAGAACGGTTTGACTTCTCAGATAGACGATCGCACATTGGGCACTTTATCTACTGGGTTTTGCTTTAAAGTATGCGATCGCCAGATGCATGAAGAGATTTATGATTTATTGGGCAATGCTGCCCTGAAACCTGAGATAGTCAAGCAACTAATGGAATTGGTTGTGACTGGTCAAAAAATTCGTCCAGAATTACTTTTTGGGCGGCTAGAAGATTTTTATCGTCGTTGGTGTCAGGGAGAATTTATCGATGGCACACCAGATGATAACCTGCCTCAGCAAACAAAGTTAAAGCTAGCGGCACAAAATATTGCGATCGGATTGAGACAGGTAGACATATATACAGGGCTGAACGTACTGATTTTATTACTAGAGTTACACCATTACGCCCAAGGGCAAAATGAACTCAAACAAAAAATCAACTTTTACCCATCTGCCCAACCGGACACAGACAATTTTTTCACATCCCAACTGCTGCGGATTATCAATTATAGCGATGCCCTAGAAATTGGCAACTTTAGCAGTATAGTTGGACAATTCCTCAAAGGCGGCAACTTTAGGGGTGCTTACCTCGGCGATGCCAACCTTACCGGGGCAGACTTTAGCGGTGCCGACCTAAGCCTTGCTTATCTTGGCGATGCCAACTTAACTGGCGTAAACTTCAGCGGTGCCAACCTTAGCGGTGCCAACCTCGGCGATGCCAACCTCAGCGGTGCCAACCTCACTGGTGCTAACCTTAGCTGTGCCGACCTCAGTAGTACCAACCTTAGCGGTGCTAACCTTAGCTGTGCCAACCTTAGCCGCGCCGACCTCAACCGCGCCGACCTTAGCAATACCAACCTTAGCCGCGCCGACCTTAACCGCGCCGACCTCAACCGCGCCGACCTTAGCAGCACTAACCTCAGCCATGCTGACCTAAGTAACGCCATTCTTTTCGGTGCAAATCTGAGTGAAGCCAACCTTAATAGCGTCAGCCTTAGCCATGCCGACCTTTGCCGCGCCGACCTCAGTGGTGCTGATTTGAGTCACGCCATCCTCAACGGTACTAACCTCAGTGACACAATTCTTTTCAGTACCAACCTCAGCAACGCTATCCTGGTTGCCGCAGACCTCAGCTATGCCAAACTTAATGGTGCCAAACTTAACAATGCTAGACTTAACGGTGCAATGTTCTTAGGTGCCGACCTCAGCGGTGTAGACCTGAGTCGGGTGATTCTCAACGAAGCTGACCTTAGCGGCGTGATTCTCAACGACGCTGACCTCAGTGGTGCTGACCTCACCGACGCCATCCTGTTTGGCACAGACTTCAGCTATGCCAACCTTAACAATGCTAACCTTAGTGGCAGTAACCTCAGTGGTGCTATCCTCAACGGCGCGGATCTCAGCCATAGCAACCTCAGTTATGCCATTCTGGGTGGTGCAGACCTCAGCGACGCCAATTTAGAAGAGATGATCTGGGGTAAAAAGCAGCAGTGGGAAGGTGTGCGGGGATTAGAGACAGCAGTTAATATCCCGGAAGCATTGAAGGAAGAACTAGGACTGAATTGAGATGAGGCGAAATTTTACACTAAACTTTAAAGAGCCAATATATTTATGTATAAGTTTTCCCTCTAACTAGAAAGCCCCTAGAGGAATCCAGGGGCTTGGGTAATTTTGGTTGCGATCGCCTACACTCGTTATGCGATACCTTGGTCAGAATTTGAATCAGAATACGCAGCTATATTTACAGAAGAAATAGGATTACCTACTCAATTCTTCTCAAGTTTCTTCACGACTTTTTCAGCAAACCCTAAGTAATTATTCAGTGATTATTACTTAAACTTCATCTATGTTGAAACCTAGAGTTTTTTAAAAAATATATTTTTGTAGGTTGGGTGGAGTGAAACGCAACCCAACATTACCACCAAATTTTATGTTGGGTTACGCTATCGCTGCACCCAACCTACAAAACTACTTGACTTTTTTTACATCACTCTAAATTGTCAGCCAATAAACAGTATCAGCAAATAAATTCACAATAATAGCAGAAAGCCCCCGGATGAATCTAGGGGCTTGGGTAATTTGGGTTGCGATCGCCTACACTCGTTATGCGATCGCAATCTACAGTAAATGCACTCTCAAATACTTAATTACGGTGATTATTGCTGTAGTGAACCCTTGTACCTGCCCACAGCAACTTCTCCCGTAGCGTCTGATAGTAGGAATTGTTCTCGCGCAAAATAATAAATTTAGCCCGACAATCTGCCATCCGCACATCAACGCGGTGTCCGGGCCAAATTGAAGTCCCTAAAACCCCATCTGTCCACAGCTTAGTACTCAAATCGTAATCCCCCAAAGGCCAAATGCTCACCACAGAACCAGGGGGTAAAACCAGGGGACGACTAGAAAGGCTCATTGCACAAATAGGAGTGATGGTAAGGGCTTCCATACCATCATGCATAATTGGCCCATTCGCAGAAACGGTATAACCTGTGGAACCTGTAGGAGTGGAAATAATCAACCCATCGCCGACGTATTGATCGACTACCTCACCGTCGATTTCCATTTCCAGAATTGAGGTGATCATTCGGTCGGCGGAGGCTGGTTTGACACAGAATTCATTCAAAGCCAGGTAACGTTCGCTCACTGGTTCTAAATTAGATCCATGACCCTCATATACCGCAGCTTGTAACATCATCCGTCGTTGGATAGCATAACGATCCTCAAACAGCCGATCCCAAACTTTCTCTGTATCCTGAAACTCTTCCACTGACTCAGTTAAAAACCCCAGATGGCCTCCTACATTCACTCCCAGAATTGGGATACCAGCTGGGGCTAAATGTCTGGCACCAGTTAAAACAGTACCATCGCCACCGAGTACCAAAGCGAGATCGATTGGTTGACCCGCCGAAGCCAAAAAGACTGGATAAGGGTTGTCTTTCGGCCCGCTAGGCCCCATCAACACTTGGCAATCGCGACTTTCTAGTTGTTTCGCACAGATTTCTGCCCATTGTTTACTCCGGGCATCCCGCGCTTTATAAGCAATGATTATCTGCTTGAGTTGCACGCACAATTACCACTTCAGGAGATTAAACTGCTCCATATCGACGGTATCGCGGTTGCGATAAATGGCCAGCACGATCGCTAAACCCACCGCCGCCTCGGCTGCGGCCACAGTAATCACAAATACTGTGAAAACCTGACCCTTAATTAATGTTGAGTCGAGGAAGTTGGAAAATGCCATTAAATTCAGATTAACAGCATTAAGCAGTAATTCAATTGACATCAGCACCCGTACAGCGTTGCGGCTAGTAATTAAACCGTAGATGCCAATGCAGAATAAAGCTGCTGCTAGTAATAAAAAGTACTGGAGTTGCATGAATCTGAGTATCCCTCCTGAAAAAATCTGGCTGTTTATCTGCGACTCAGGTTGCAAATATTACTCTTTTGTTTCGCTGGTTGTTGATACTAGTTCTCTGGGGCGTTCTTGCAAAGTCAAAACAGTTTGCCCCAGTTTGGATGGCGTCAACAGGTCTGGCAAATACTCGCGGCGTGCCAAAATAATTGCTCCTACCATTGCTATCAGCAGCAAAATGGAAGCTAGTTCAAAAGGCAGTAAAAAGTCAGTGAAGAAATGTTCTCCAATTAAAACTATAGAACTTTTGCCACCCGCCACAGGAGCAGCTGAGTAAGCCCAGGGAGTAGCCAGCACCATCGTACTTAAAAGACCAAACAATCCTACACTAACTACACCCGTAAGTGCTTTCCGCACCCAAGAGTTGGGAAATGCTACAAAATTCTGCCGCTTGTTCACCAACATAATGGCAAACAAAATCAGCACGTTAACCGCTCCAACGTAAATTAGTATTTGTGCAGCTGCAACAAAATCAGCATTTAGCAACAGGTAGATTCCCGCTATGCTGATAAACACACCCCCCAGCAAAAAGGCAGAATAAACGATATTGGAGAACAGCACCACACCAATGGCTGCCCCAATCATCATCACGCCTAGTATGCCAAGTGATACTAACTGTACTCCTTCTGCTAGATTCACTGTTTTTTGTCCTTAGTCAATTGTCATTGATCGTTGGTCATTGGTCATTGGTCATTGGTCATTGGTCATTTGTCAAATAACATAGACGCCCTTTGGCGGCTTCCCGTAGGGTAGGACAAAGGACAAATGACAATGGACAAATGACATTTATTTTTCTGTTTGTTCTACCAAGTCTTCTGGACGCGCACCTGCACGCGGCGCATCTGCGGGCAGCCCATGTGGTTCGAGGACGCCTTTGGGTAGGTAAACTAGTTCGCGCAGTGGTGTCACCATTGGATCGTCTGTTACTTTATACGGCAGACGACCTAGCGCTACACTGTCATAGTTCAATTCATGGCGATCGTAAGTGGAAAGCTCATATTCTTCTGTCATCGATAGACAGTTAGTGGGGCAAAATTCCACACAATTACCGCAAAAGATACAAACTCCAAAGTCAATGCTGTAGTGGTTGAGTTTTTTCTTTTTGCTAGCTTTATCGAATTCCCAATCTACTACAGGTAAGTTAATTGGACAAACGCGAACGCAAACTTCGCAAGCAATGCACTTATCAAATTCAAAGTGAATCCTACCGCGAAACCGTTCGCCAGGAATTAGTTTCTCGTAAGGGTACTGTACAGTAATTGGACGCCGCCGCATGTGGTCGAAGGTGACAGAAAGACCCTGACCAATGTAACGCGCAGCTTGTACTGTTTCTTTGGCGTAATCGCCAACTTGTTTTAGGAACTTTAGCATTGTGCTTCACTCTCTCTTTTTAAGCTATCAGCGTTATTTGTCCCTTGTCCTTCGTCCTTGGTCATTAGTCATTAGTACAAATGACTAATGACTAATGACTAACCACCAAAAGCGAAGGGAAAGGCTAGTTTCAGGGCGGCGGTTAATAAGAGATTAACCAAACCAACTGGCAACAAAAACTTCCATCCTAAATCTAACAGTTGGTCAATCCGTACCCGTGGCACTGTCCAGCGCAACAGGATGGCGACAAACACTAGTAAATAGGCTTTGAACACAGTCATGGTGATACCCAAAGCCGCAGTGACTATCTGGAACACGGGATTTAATTCACTGACTCCCAGCCAACCAGCGATCAGGTTGAGGGGAAGGGGAAAGTCCCAACCGCCCAGGTAGAGAATTGCTACTAGTAAGGAAGAAAGGATTAAGTTAACGTATGAACCCAGGTAGAACAGACCAAATTTCATACCTGAGTATTCAGTTTGATAGCCTGCGACGATTTCTTCTTCCGCTTCGGGTAAGTCAAAGGGTAATCGTTCGCATTCAGCGAGGGCGGCTATCCAAAAGATCAGAAAACCAATTGGTTGTCGCCAAATGTTCCAGCCCAGAATGCCGTAGCCAGATTGTTGATTGACAATATCAACGGTGTCGAGGCTATTAGACATCATAGCGATCGCTAACACCGCTAAGGCCAAAGGAATTTCATAACTAATAGATTGCGCTGCTGCCCGCAAGCCCCCTAAGAGGGAGTATTTGTTATTAGATGCATAGCCAGCCATCAGCAAGCCAATGGGTTGAATGCTTGACAAGGCAATCCACAAGAATACACCCATCCCCACATTGCTAATTACGATATTCTGTCCAAAGGGCACAATCAGGAACGACAGAAACACCGGAATTACAACAAGAATGGGGCCGAGGGTAAACAGCCAGGGGTCAGACTTTGCTGGTACTATATCTTCTTTAAATACCAGCTTCAGACCATCCGCTACAGGTACCAGCAACCCAAAAGGCCCTTGGTATTCTGGCCCAATTCGCTGCTGTGCTGAGGCAGAAATTTTCCGTTCTAGCCAAGTAGCAACTAATACTCCTACTGTTGCCCCAATCAGCATCAGTATCATTGGCAGCGGCATCCAAATCGCTTTGGCTGTTCCTGCTGGTATACCTAAATCCCGGAGGGATTCAATAAAAGTTCCTTGGAGGTCAATTCCTGAATTCATGTTTGGTGCTCTTTAAGACATAGAGTCATGGTGAGTTACAACTATTAGTTAAATTAATACCTGTAAATTCACCCATTTTTAATTTTTGCTGTGATGACGCCCGATTGAAGATTTGTTGCCAATTCCCATGCCTAGTATATCGTTGGATGGTTTGACCACCCTGAAGCGAGATGAGAATTCTACTTATGGTTGGCATTGAGATTGACTATTGTGAGGAGACGGGGATAGGGGCAGCTTTCTGGGGCAGGTTTTTTTGATTAGACAAATTTTTGGAATTTTAAAACCAAAACCATTGTCTGAGAACTTAAAACTACGTTCAATAATTGAGAACATTCTCAACTATTTATCGAAAGCCTAAAAGCCTGCCCTTGAAAGGATAGGGGCAGGGGAGCAGAGGAGCAGCACTTCTCTACGAGACGCTGCGCGAACGACTACGCTCAGTGACCGAGGAGCAGGGGAGCAGGTGGTCACTGAGCGTAGCCGAAGTGGGAAGCAGGAAGCAGAGGGAGAATAACTCCTAACTCCTAACTCATTACTCAGCACTCCTAACGCCCCATACCCCATGCCCAGTTACCGTTGCTCAATGGGAGTATAAGTAACTTCGTGCAGACCGTTGTAAACCTGGGTAGGACGGAAAATCCGGTTTTCTGCTAGTTGTTCTTTCCAATGGGCTAGCCAACCGGCAACGCGAGCGATCGCAAATATTGGCGTAAATAAGTCTGTAGGAATCCCCATCTTCCTATACACCAAACCAGAATAAAAGTCAATATTGGGATAAATTCCCTTGCTACCGAGTTTTTCCTCTACTACTCGTTCCATTTCTTGAGCAATGTCATAAAACTTGTCATGGCCAAACTTTTCAAACAATTGCTCTGCTAGTCCTTGTAAAATTATGGCTCGTGGGTCTTTCACCTTATAAACACGATGTCCAAAGCCCATAATCTTAGATTTAGTTTCCAGACAATGCTCTATGTAGGGACGGACATTTTCCACAGAGCCAATTTTTTCTAACATCTGAATTACTTCTTCATTGGCTCCACCATGCAGAGGCCCGCCCAAAGTTCCGACGGCACTAGCAACCACAGCATAAGGATCGGTCAAGGTGGAAGCTGTCACCCTGGCACTGAAGGTAGAAGCATTCATTGTATGCTCAACTTGAAGTATCAAGCAGATATCAAAAATCCGCGCCATCAGAGGATCGGGTTCTTTCTCATCGAGCATGTATAGAAAGTTGGCGGAGTAGTCTAAGTCATCACGGGGACGTACCGGATCGTTGCCTTTTCGCATCAGTTGGAAGGCCGCCACCATCGTCGGAATAGTTGCTATCAGGCGCACCACCGAATCTCGAATGTAGATAGGATTATGTAAATCGCGGAGCGAATAAAATAAGCCTAAAGCAGCAGCAGAGGCTTGTAAGGCATCCATTGGGTGGCCGCTTTCTGGAAAGCATTTCATCATGTCCCGAATGCGGTATTTTATCCGCCGATGGTAACGAACTTCATGCTCAAATGTTTCCAGTTCTTCTTTGCTTGGCAGTTTACCCCAGATCAAGAGATAAGCAGTTTCTAAGAATGTACTTTTTTCTGCTAATTCCTCAATCCTAATGCCACGATATTCTAGTATTCCCTTTTGCCCATCAACATAGCTGATACTTGATTGAGCGGCGGGAATGCCTTCTAGACCAGGCTTGTATTCGCACACCATCATGGCAACACCATTTGCTTTTTGAAATTGCTGAAGGTAACTTACCAGAAATTTATTGCTGCCATAACAGTAGACGTTCTAACAACAATCGAAAATGTTGAAAAACTGTTATAGCAGGTACTTGGGTGGTGTCAACCAAAACATCTGACTACGACCCAGAGGAGAACCTGTTTCTGGTAGTTTTATCCCAATCATACCTGCTTTTTTCAAGACTAAGCTTTCTTTGACTTCTCCCCACAGGAGAATTTCTGCCCAATTGGTCAAATCAGGTTCGTGTCCAACCAGCGCCAGTTGGGTATTTTGGGAATAATTTCTTGGCTCTAACCACTCTTTTAGCCAACCAGAAATTTGACCATCGTGAGCGAGGTGGCTAGATTCTTCTAACTGGGAGCTTAGTTTTTCTGCTATCAGGATTTCAGCCGTTTGGCGCGCCCGCACCAAGGGACTGGTGAGAATTAAATCAAAGTTTAAACCTAATTTAACAAGTTTCTGGGCAACTTTCTCAGTTTTTTGCCTTCCTTCTTTGGTTAGGCTGCGCTCCTCATCTTTGATGCCTAATCCCTTGTCTTCGGCGATGCCATGACGAATTAAGTATAGTTCCATATTTTGTATTATGAGCGATCGGTTAGGCTGCTCTTAGGCAATGTTAGAACGCTATTCACCACTTAGCAATCTGTCATACTCTGGATGCGATCCAATCAAAAACCATACAAAATTTTCATCTTCTTTTACAGCAAGCGCCCGATAATATATACCAATACGCACTGACCAAAACTGACCGACTTTTTTGAAATGTAATGATGGATATTTGGGATCTTCCTGAAGAAACTCATAACATCGATCGGCAAGTTCTTAGATATCAATTGGTAACTGGCGATAGTAATACCAAAAATCAGGGGTTGCTCGATGTTTCACAGATCGGTACAACGCCCTTCTCGGAGATGTTTGAGTGCTTTCTTTGCCAATATATCTAACCGACCAGCAGCGACATCTTCTTCAATCTGTTTATCCCAGGATGCTGCATCGAATTCCGCAAACCAGGCACGAAAAGCGGCGAGATCCTCTGGTGAAAGTTGACTAATAGCGAGTTCTACTTGCTTTAGGGTACTCATATATCTAGGTAAATCAAGGTTGTCATTCTCTAACTTAAATATACAAAGACTTCCGACCAAAATAGCTGAATTAATTTAGGCTAAATATTTTGGCACCATTCACACTGCTCAAATCTCTGTTTCAAAAATTGTTGGTTGGTACAGCACATTTCATCTTTTGGTATTCGTAATTCTTTACCATCGATTGTTTTGTATTCAGTTTTTTTGAGAAGAGGGGAAAGATGTACTTTCATTGTTTTTGGCTCGATGGCAATAAGTTGTAGTGTAAATAACCCTACGGTTATTCGTCAGCGTTAGGATAAAAGTCTAAGTCTAAAATCTCATCAACAGAAAAGGGACAAGCGATCGCAAAGTTTTCTTCTGATAAACCCGTTTCTACCATCGCCTCTCGCCGCGCTCTTTGATAAGTAGTATTTATCCACTCGGCATCATTTAAAAAACGCCGCAAGCTGGGACTTTCTTGCAGCAATTCATCTATATTCAATCGCTCACGGGTAATGGTAACTTGCCAACTGTGACTACGACGTTCTGGTTGATACTTCCACTTCAGCAAATGCGACAACACCAACCGCAACGCACTTTGCAACGCCCGTTGTTGACTCTTACCCAAGTCCACCACTTCCTCAATTAAGTGTTCTAAATCTAGCGCGTCCCAGTGGTGCAATCGCAAAAGTTCTGCTGTCTGCTCTATCCAAGCATAAAAATCTTGCTCATACAGAGTTTGTAAGATTTGGAGTTTTATAGACTTCATGGCGCTCCTTCTTCACAAATAAATAGGTAGGCGCAAGTTAACTTTGATTTAGTTCAGCATTCTTGATAAAACTCAAATTCCCGACTTTTATCAAAAATCGGGAAGGTATACTATCTGAATAAACGCTTTGACTGCTGCATTACTTAGGAGTTCTTTGCGTCTCCTTGATATGTCTCTACTCCGACTGAATCGGATTATCTCTAGGATTAACTAACCTCAAGAGTTTTTGCTTAATTTGAGCGTCGAATACTTCCCATTTCATTTTCGCATAAGCGGAATTTTCGTTGCTGCCAGATAAGAAGCCCATTGGGATTTCAAACCCACCTGCGCTTGTTCTTCCACCGCCGAAAAAGCGCCCTGCACTATCTTGTCCAAAGGCTTCTTTAATGAATTCATCGGGGTCAAGCGTGAGTTTACTGGTTCTCAGGGAGCCGATGACTATTTCCAGTTCTTCGTCTTCATCGTGAACAATGCCGTAAACTACGGCGGTATGGACGTTTTCTTCGGTAACGAGAAAATCAGCCGCTTGGGGGATGGCATCGCGGTCTTCGTAGCGTAAGTAGCCAACACCAGCAATGGAAAAGTTATTTTGGACGATACGGTTTTTCAGCGATCGCTCGATCACATCCATTACCCGCTTAGAACGGTTGGCCTGTAAAATGGCATTCAGCAGTTGGGCGTCATAAAATCGGCTTAAATACGCTGCTGCCATAAAGTCTTCTTCTTGCGCTTGCATGAGCCGATCTGTATCCGATCGCAAGCCATGCATCAAGGCAGTAGCACATTTGACGTGTTGATTTATGCTGCTATCTAATGCCAATAATCCTGTTTGGAGGTATTGAGTAAAAATTGTTGCCGTCGCTCTTACATAAGGACGGATATCCTCAAACTCTGATTGCAGATCGCCTTGGATGCTGTGATGATCGACGAGTACCACTAGAGGGATTCCAGCTTGCTGCACTGTTGACAGTAGTTGTGAAGTTGTTCCCTGGTTGTCAATTAATACAAAACCTTGATAAGATGACAAATCTTTTGTTTTCAAGGTTTGGGTTGTCCAGCGTTGGATAGGTAAATTAGTCAGCCTTACCAAGGCAATATTTTCTTGATGGCTCAATGCGCCAGCATAAATTATTTCACATTTGATATCATATTGCTGGGCAATTAACTGATAAGCCCAGGCACAGGAAAGGGCATCAGGGTCAGGAAAATCTTGCAGAATTACCAGTTGGCGATCGTGTCGGTGTGCCAAAAGGGTTCTTTGCAGTTCTTCTGACTTTTGTTGTGCTAGAGAGTTACCACGGTTACTGAGATATATAGCTCCATCACCTACCGATGGCGGTAATGACGGACTTTTAAATGCAACTTCCACTGGCGCTTTCTCGATTTCAGGTTCCTCTGGGTTTGGCTCTGTGGTCAACGACAAACTCTCAAACTGAGTAACGGGAGAATTAAAGTACATAGGGAACTTTTTTTAAAGTGTGAGGCTCCTTTAATTCAGAAATACTACGAGCAGCAATTCCCTGAATTTAGCCACATTAATTACGATCTTCGCAAAAATCTCAAGACATTGCACTATACATCTAAGTATATTTCTTGTCAGTAACAGTGCTCAACAATCAACTAACTTCCACTAAAGGGGATACAGCAAGGAAGTTGACGATATTGGGCTGTATCTGGCAGCACAAATATGTTTGAGGAGTTTTGTTCTCTTTCGTAAATTCAATCAGGGAGATTTTTATCTAACTTAGGGTATACTTTCTATCTTACACTTTAGAATTAGTCCTTGAGATTTGAAATATTCTTATGCTTAATATTCTCATTATTGTGACTATTGAGCAATTAACAATTATTTTTGATGAACAACGTCTGTTTTGTATCCCTTTTGAAAATTCTGAAAATTTCGAGTAAAATCCAATGGAAAAGGGCAGAATACATAGGGAAGTAAAGAGGAAAGGGGAAACTCTATATACATACAACAAACTTAAAAGCTTGATAGTTGATGCAATTACCTTTGTTGCAAGCCTATAGCCACCAATTTTTTAAAACTCCAAAACTAAAGTTATTGGCTATCTCCCAAAGAAAGAGGGTATTTCTCCTTTCTCCTTTGCTCCTGTGTTTTTTGCTCAAAGACCTATAACATACTTTTGCCACTCTGTATGCAGTCCACTCTTAAGATGTTTGCTGACCTCGAAATAGAGACTGCTATAAGGTTGGCGCGGGGGATGACGCAAAGGCATGTGAGCTTCGTGGGGAGTCCGACTGCCTTTTTTGACATTGCAACGGACACAAGCGGTAACAATATTCTCCCAAGTATCGCCTCCGCCGCGCGATCGCGGTATTACATGGTCTAGTGTCAATTCATCCCCTGTGTAACCACAGTATTGACAGGCATGACCATCACGGTGCAATATATTTCGGCGAGTTAGAGGGATTTCTTTATAAGGAACGCGTACATAATGACGCAACCGGATCACGGTCGGCAACGGGAAATCCGTGTACAGAAATTTACCGTTGTGTTCCACGCGTTCTGCTTTGCCCTTGATTAAAAGAACTACAGCACGACGCCAACTCGTTATATTGAGAGGTTCGTAAGAGGCGTTTAAGACTAAAACCTTCCCCATTATTTGCGCTGAGGGTATGAGTTTTACAATATATTAACACAAATACACCCTGCTAGGGAGATGATAAGAAATTATACTTTCGGGAGAATTTGAAAATTAAGTTATGAGTAAAGAGTTAAGAGTGAGGAGTGAGGAGTTGGAAAGTCAAATTTATTACTTAATTAAAATTATTACTTAGACTGACGCAATCGCGCAGCGTCTCGTTGAGAAGAACGGAGTGAAAGATTGAGCTGTAAGATTTACTTTTAACTCATAACTTATAACTCATAACTTTTACTTTAGCACAGTAACATCTTGTATCAATTCCAATCTGAAGGTTAAACTTCCTATTTAATCTGATCTCGCTTTTAAAAGCGTGTATAGATAGATAATTTGCAAGTTTAGCCGTGGCGGGATAGGAGTCAGTACAAATGTTAAGTCGCAAACAAATCCCTGGTATAGTTCCTAATCAGCAGTGCGATACCTACGCGTGGTTTTCGCAACGAGCTTGGGTAGAAATTGATTTAGAGGCGTTGTCGTCCAATGTCAAGCAACTGGTGCAGTTTTTATCGCCGCGTACCCAGTTAATGGCAGTAGTAAAAGCTGATGCCTATGGACATGGAGCGGTAACAGTCGCTCAAATTGCCATCCAATCGGGAGCTAGTTGCCTGGGAGTAGCTACAGTTCCAGAAGCTATTCAATTGCGAGAAGGCGGGATTCAAGCGCCCATTTTGATTTTAGGGGCAACTCATACACTCGAGCAGATTCATGCGATCGCCCAATGGAAACTTCAGCCCACACTCTGTAGCCCTAAACAAGCTTTAGTATTTTCTGATACCTTAGAATCGATGAATCATGGTTCTCCAGTGCCCGTACACATTAAATTAGATACGGGAATGTCTAGGTTGGGGACTGATTGGCGGCAAGCAGGCGAATTTGTGCAATTAGTGCAGCGATTACCACATCTATCTATTGCCAGTATTTATTCTCATTTAGCGACAGCAGACGATCCCGATACCACGGCAATGGAAGAACAGCATAAACGATTTGAGGATGCGATCGCTCAAATCAAAGCAATGGGAATAGAAGTACCTTGCCTGCACTTGGCAAACTCAGCTGCCGCACTTACAAATCCAGCATTACACTACGACATGGTGCGTGTAGGTTTAGCCGTTTACGGACTTTATCCAGCACCGCATTTACAAAATGCGATCGATCTCAAGCCTGTTTTGCAACTCAAAGCAAGAGTCACCCAAGTTAAAACAATTGCCGCAGGAACAGCTGTTAGCTATGGTCATAAATTTATTGCCCCGCGCGAACTTCGCCTCGCTGTTGTGGGAATTGGCTATGCTGACGGCGTTCCTCGCAGTCTTTCCAACAAAATGCAGGTGTTAATTCGCGGTCAGCGCGTGCCGCAAATTGGGACAATTACAATGGATCAGTTAATGCTGGATGTAAGTGCCATACCCAATATCCAAGAAGGAGAAGTAGTCACCTTATTAGGAGAACAGGGAAAAGAACAAATTTCAGCGGACGACTGGGCAAAACAATTAAACACTATTTCTTGGGAAATTCTCTGTGGATTCAAGCATCGTCTGCCTCGCGTTGCAGTTATGTAATTGGGCATGGGGCATGGAGAAGAGGCAGAGGGGTAGAAAGCAGAGAGCAGAGGGGAAAGATGTAATTTTTTATTCTTTCCATTGCCCCGATAAGAATTTCTTCTTAATCTACCCCTGCCTCCTCTGCTTCTTCCCCATTCCTTATTCCCAAAAATAATTTCTTATGGTATGATAGTAAACTGATGCGGATGTGGCGGAATTGGCAGACGCGCTAGATTTAGGTTCTAGTTCCGAAAGGAGTGAAGGTTCAAGTCCTTTCATCCGCACTTTTGATAAATTAAATTGCCTTATCTAGGCTGGTACTTACACTTGAGTTAAAAGTTCAAGAATAGTTACCAGCCTATTTAAATATCGCTTAAATAAAAAAATATGTTTCGCCAGCATAGCTTCAAATACAAGAGGGTATTTGAAAATTTGTTTGTGGTAAAATGCGCCTGTGAACAAGACAGGGAAAGACTTTTAACTTAATAACTCTATTCTCCAAATGATAGTAAATGTGTCAAAGTGCATAAGTCCTAATGGATTTAATAACCTACAATTTTCGTAGGTAGGATGTGTTAGGGACATAACGTACCATTCTGAGAACTTTCAATACCTATTCTCGGCGATAAAACACTCTGCAAAAAATAAGTTTTGCATTCTGTTTCATCTAATTTCTTAAATACAAATAACAAAAAATACATTTATTGCTTTCAATAAATAAGTGTTGTTACTGTGGTCAATTTGAAGTTACTCGATGCAAAGTGGCTTCATTCAGTCCTTACTTGTTTAAAAAATAAATTTTAACTAAGTGTAAATACAGAAGCTCAAAGAGAGCGCCATTAATAAAATCAGTATTATTCCTGTGGTCAGATTGGGGTTACTCAATGGAAAGTGGCTTCATCTAGTCTTGACATTTTTATGTCTTATTTCTCGAAAGATGTTGATAAATCTCAGTAACACTAAGTAGATTAATCACAATTTACGAATTTACTAAGATTTGCTCATCTGAAAATAACGCTACTATCGTTGAGTTTCACCACAAACCTAGATGTAAACTGATGTACTTTAAAATCCAAAAGTTTAATGCTTTTTACTTGATTTTGATTGTGGAATAACTTTACACGAATTTAGCTTACACGTATCGAATTTTAGCTGAAGTAAAAGCAAAATGAGCACAACTCCTATAGGTAGCTACAGGTTGTTCCAGAAACTACATCCGCTATCTCTGTTGGCACAATTAACAAGTCGGCGTGCTACGGGTTGCTTAAGCGTATTTACCGGGATAGTTTCTTGGTCAATCTATCTAGAGGACGGTAAACTTACTTATGCCTCCTATTCAGATAAACTATTTGAGCGCCTTGACAGTCACTTACGGCGCTTGAGTCAGCAAATTCCTGCTCTCAACAGCGCCACTCGCGTACAGATGCGGCTGATGTTTGAGACAAAGGATGAATATCAATCAATACCAAATGCAGATTACCAAGCTATTTGTTGGTTAGTAAATCAGGACTATATTACCTCTGTGCAAGCAGGAAACCTGATAGACGAATTAGCAAAAGAAGTAATGGAATCATTTCTGTGTTTAAAAGAAGGTAGCTATGAATTTAGTCCAGAAAGCTCTTTGGATGAACTACCAAAGTTCTGTCACCTGGATTTAAGGTTGCTTGTTGAACACTGTCAAAAACAGTTACGAAATCGGCAAAATATTCAGTCATCAATTCCGGCTGGTGGGAGTTCTCAAGTTTTTTCTACAACACAATCGTCTCAAGTTCAGCCACAGTTGCAAATAAAGATTGGGCAAAACTTGCCAATTCCAATCAATTTTGAGCTTCCGGAAACTAATAAAAATCCTCAGTCCAATGTTGGCAAAAAACTATATACAATTGCCTGCATTGATGATAGCCAAACTGTTTTGAATTCTATTAAACACTTTTTAGATGAAAACACATTTACAGTTGTAACAATCAACGATCCGGTAAAAGCTTTAATGCAAATTCTACGGAGTAAGCCCGATCTAATTTTGCTAGATGTTGAAATGCCAAGTTTGGATGGTTATGAGCTATGTTCTTTATTACGTAAACATTCAGCTTTTAAAAATACACCGATCGTTATGGTGACTGGTAGAACAGGATTTATCGACAGGGCAAAAGCTAAAATGGTCAGATCCTCAGGATATTTAACCAAGCCTTTTACACAATCAGAATTGCTAAAAATGGTTTTTAAGCATCTTGGTTGATTGAAATAAGGCAAATAAAAATAACAAAATATGTTTAATTTATTGTTTTAGGAGATTTGATAGTGAGCCTGACTTTGCTTGGCACAATTTTGATTGTAGAAGATTCTCCCAGCGAATTGGAATTAATGAGCCATTATCTCAAAGAGAGTGGTTACAACGTAATTAAAGCAAGTGGTGCAAAAGAGGGTTTAGAAAAAGCTGTGTTAGAAAAACCAGATGCGATTGTTACTGATGTAGTAATGCCAGAAATGAGTGGATTTGAATTGTGTCGTTCTCTGAGAAGAAATCCAATTACTGCAAAAGTGCCGATTGTGGTTTGTAGTTCCAAAAATCAAGAAATTGATCGTTTGTGGGCGATGAGACAAGGTGCAGATGCCTATATAACTAAACCTTACACCCGCGAACATCTCCTACGTACTATTAAATCAATGGTAATTTGAATCAATGACCAGTACAAACATTACTCTTTCTTCAAAACCAATCCCGAATAATTTAGCAGATAGTTATCTGAAGTTTCAGCTAAATCAACAAACTACTGCTGTTTTATCAATGAAGCATACACAAGAAGCAATTCTTGTCCCTGTTGAATCTATTACGTCAATACCGAATATGCCATCCTGCATATTAGGATTAATGAATTGGCGGAGTCGGATAATTTGGGTAGTTGATTTACCAAGAATGCTCAATTTAGAATCCCTAGATTATCGACTGCGACAATACAATGCGATCGTTATCCAAGTGGAATCATTAGTGTTGGGATTAGTTGTACAAGAAATAAAAGGTACAACCAAGTTCATAGTTGATGATATTCATTCTCCTATCGGACAAGTGACATCCAGTTTAGTTCCTTATTTATGTGGGTGCGTTGTGCAACAGGAAGAAATATTACTGGTATTAGATGCACAGGCGATTGTGCAATCTTCTATTCTCCGCAGTGATTAGATTTTACTACTAAAAAAGAATTCAAGAGTCAGAATTCAGGAGCGGAGCCGGAGACGTTTCCGTTAGCTCCGGTCAGAATAGTTGAATAAGGAGGAAATAATTTTACTATTCATACCAAACTATGATAAATTCTGACTTCTGACTCCTGAGTTCTGAATTCTTTCTAAAAAAGATTTTTAGTGTTCTTATTCACATACTTAGGAGAACTACTTTTATGTTTAATAAAACTAACACGAATCAAGGTAACAGCGCTCAAAATCGAGCATCGCTGATTTCATCTCAAAAAGCCATTGGAACTGTAGTAAAGCTACCAACTAAGCTGACTACTGAAAGTGCTAATAATTCTTCTTGGAATCAGGGGATTTCCTATTTTACCAGGCTGGGATTGGTTAAGAAAGCGACTATTTTGGCGATCGCAATCGGTACAATACCAGTTTTGGGCATCGGTGCGATCGCTTTTGGTTTGGCTAACAAATCTATTACTAAGCAAATTACCCAATCTCAACAAGCCGAAGCCACTGGCTTGAGTGATAAAGTTAACCGCTTTATGCTGGGACGCTACGGTGATATTCAGATAATATCAAACTTACTATTTTTGACAAATTCTCAAGCTAGTATTAGTACTCAAGAAAAGCAAGCAGTTTTAGATCGGGTTGTCGAAGCCTACAAAGCTTATGATAGTATTGCTGTTTTCGATCGCCAAGGTAACTTGATTGTCCAGTCTACAGGCGAACCCCTGGAAAATCAAAAAGACCGCACCTATTTTCAAGACGCTTTACAAAAAGATACTCCTGTCATCAGCCAACCGGAAGCAGCAAAAAATACAGGTGTCGTGAGTATTTATCTAGCTGCACCTGTGAAAGAGACAAGAACGGGCCAAACTATTGGCGTGGTACAAGCACGTATGCCCGTAAAATCTTTAGAGGAAGTTACCAAAAACTACGCAGCCAACGGACAACAATACTATTTGCTTGATGCTTCGGGAACAGTTTTCTTGAGTCCCCAAAAGGAATTATTGGGGAAAGAGGCCAAGGCAGAGTATTCTAATTTACCTAAACTGTTAGCAGCCAAAAAGGTAAATAGTTTTATAGAAGTTCCGAAAACTCAGAAAAAACAAGAACTAGTCAGCTATGTACCGGCTAGTACCTTAGATGGCTTACCTGATTTAAACTGGCAGGTACTTTTAGCTACAGATACCGCAACTGTATTTGAGCCGCAAAGACAATTGTTGTGGACTATAGCCATCGGTACAGCAGTGACAGCATTAATTGTGGGTGCGATCGCATCTCGGTTAGCTAAACTGACTACACTACCAATTCTCAATGCAACTGCGGCATTAGCAAAACTAGGTCAAGGTAAATTTAATACCCGTCTGGAAATTGAAAGAGAAGACGAATTAGGGGTATTGAGTGCAAATATCAACCTGATGGCCGAACAATTACAGGTCTTAAAAGAACAGCAGCAGGAACTAGACGTTGAAGGGACAAAATTACTAGCAGATATTACCTTACGGATTCGGAAAGTTCTTAAAACTGAAGATATTTATCACGCAGCAGTCAAAGAAGTTCAGCAAATCCTCAAAACAGACCGGGTAATCATTTATAGTTTGAATCCAGGTACTTTGACTGGCGTTGTCGTTGCGGAATCGGGAACTGATAATTGGCCCAAAATGCTGGGAGTGCAAATTGACGACCCTTATTTTAAGGAACATTATCTAGAAAGCGATCGCAATGAACAAGTGCAAGCAGTTGCCGATATTCATCAAGACCAAAGCCTGAAAAATGCCGACAGTTACATGCAACTGTTGGAAAAATTTGCTGTCAAAAGTCATTTAATTGTACCGATTCTTGCCCAAGAAAAACTTTTAGGCTTATTAATTGCTCATCATTGCGAAACTCCTCGTGTTTGGCAACAGCCGGAAATTGACTTGTTTCAACAGATAGCAACTCAAGTCGGCTATGCCTTAGAACAAGCCAAGTTATTAGAAGAGATCGAAAAAGTCAGAAATGTAACTATAAGTGGGTCAGACGAAACACTGCAACAACAACTTTTACAACTACTCAACGACGTAGAAGGTGCAGCCAGAGGCGATTTGACAGTGCGTGCAGACGTAACTGCTGGGGAAATTGGTACTGTTGCCGACTTCTTCAACTCCATTGTAGAAAGCCTCCGGGATATTGTTACCCAAGTTAAACAAGCTGCCATCCATGTAAATAGTGCCATTGGCTCTAACGAAGGAGCCATCCGCCACTTAGCAGAAGAAGCACTAACCCAAGCTGCCGAAATCAACCGCACCCTTGATGCTGTTGACCAAATGACCCAATCCATGAAAGCCGTAGCCGAAAGTGCCGAAAAAGCTGCCTTCATTGCTAACCATGCTGCTCACACCGCCACCAATAGCGGACACGCGATGGATTTGACAGTACAAAATATCCTCTCTTTGCGGGAAACTGTGGGTGAAACTGCTAAGAAAGTGAAACGTTTGGGAGAGTCTTCGCAACAAATTTCTCGCGTGGTTTCTTTGATTAACCAAATTGCGATTCAAACCAACTTGCTTGCCATTAACGCCGGCATCGAAGCAGCACGTGCAGGTGAAGAAGGTCAAGGTTTTGCCGTAGTGGCTGAAGAAGTCGGCGAACTAGCAGTTAGGAGTGCCGCCGCAACCCAAGAAATTGAACAAATTGTTGAAAATATCCAACGAGAAACCAGTGAAGTAGTGCAAGCAATGGAAATAGGCACTACCCAAGTGGTAGAAGGTACTCGCATTGTGGAGGAAGCTAAACAAAGTCTGAGTGAAATTTTGGATGTATCTTCTCAAATTGACTCCTTAGTGCAGTCGATTTCTACCGCGACTGCATCTCAGGTTGAAACATCCCAAAGTGTTAGCCAATTGATGAAAGATATCGCTGCTATATCACGACGTAGCAGCGATTCTTCTCGCCAAGTTTCTGAATCTCTGCAACAAACTGTGGATATTTCCCAGCAGTTGCAAGAGACTGTCGAGGCTTTCAAAGTTAATTAATGTTTGTCATTGGTCATTTGTCATTTGTCATTTGTCATTTGTCCTTTGTCTTTTTACCAATGACCAATGACTAATGACTTTTGTTATTTGTCCGTTGTCCTTTGTCCTTTTACTAAAACTAATAACTGATGACCAATGACTAATAACTAATGACCAATGACCAATGACCAATGACCAATGACTAAGGACAAAAACCATGCTACAAGACAAAGAATTAGAAATCCAGATGCAGTTTCTGGAAGAAGCAACGGATTACTTAAATACCTTAGAAGGGGTATTGCTGGAAATCGATACTAGTAACCGCATCGATTTGGATAAAATCAATGCTGCACTCCGGGCCACTCATTCTATTAAAGGTGGTGCGGGAATGATGGGATTTAAATCACTAAGTGATTTATCTCACCGTCTGGAAGATTCTTTTAAAGTTTTAAAAACCAAAAAAAATTCTTTAGAAATCGATACTCAGTTGCAAAGTTTATTGCTATCTGGAGTCGACTGGCTACGTCAAATTGTCGAATTGCTTGCAGAAGGGAATGTTGTCGAAGATCAGTGGTTAGCAACTTTTTGTTATCCCATCTTCGATGAGTTGCACGATCGCTTGGGCGACCCCACCCCAGAAGATGCCTCAACTATGCTATCCCCAGAGGACGGGCAAGACGTTATTCCTTTGCTATTTGCCACAGAAGTAGAAGAGTGTTTGCAACGTCTAGAATCTATATTGGCAGATAGCGAACAAGCCGGATTGCATGAAAATATTGCGATTCTGGCAGCTGAATTAGGCGGTTTGGGAGAAATGCTTCAGTTGCAAGCTTTTAGCAAGCTTTGTGAGTCGGTAACGCAGCATTTGGAAACTGTTAGTAGAGAACGCATTCCCGAAATTGCCCAGTTAGCATTGCAAGCATGGCGGCGATCGCAAGCTTTGGTGCTGACAAATCAGCTAGATAACTTACCTACAGCCATTGACTTGGTAAGTTCGCAATCCCTACCGCTATTACCAGCAGAAGTGACACCACAACTTCTCCCTACAGATGTAGCGTCAACAGCGGTTTGGCAAGCAGAGATAACTCCAGAAACTTGGGTGAAAGATGAAGAGTTGGCGCAGCCCACCGCAGGTGTCGCAGCCAATTTTACATTTGTAGATGCAGAATTTGCTGAGGATGTAAATGCTGTCAATGTCACCGAGCATAATACAATCTTTGCTAAAGAAGAGAATCCTCCAGATGGCAAATTGAGCGAAGGTAAAGGAGAAGCAGTTGCCGTTGCTAAAGAACGAGAAATTCATGAAAATAGCGTCCGAGTTCCTAGCAAACAGTTAGAGCAAATTAATGATTTATTTGGCGAACTGATTGTTCAGCGAAATGGCTTAAACTCACAACTAGAAAGATTACGCAAACTCGTTCGCAACCTCAACCAGCGAGTTCAAATTCTCGACCGCGAAAACCAGGAATTACGTATAGTCTCTGATAAGATTTCCACTCAAGCTACCATGTTTAATGGGACGCATCTACAAGCTGAAAATGCCCAGCAACTACAAAATCCAAACACCGAATTTGATGCCTTAGAAATGGATCGCTATAACGAATTAAACCTGCGATCGCAGGAAGTTATGGAAACCATTGTTCAAGTACAGGAAGTCACAACAGATGTGCAACTCAGTGTAGATGATACAGACCATATTGCTCGGAAACTAAACAAAACATCAAAACAGTTACAAACCAAGCTAAATCACATCCGAATGCGACCGCTGTCTGATTTAATCGAACGTTTTCCGAGAGCTATACGCGATTTAAATGTCGAGTATGGCAAAAATGTTCAGTTAAAAATCGAAGGTGGCAACACTTTAATTGAACGCAGCATTTTAGAAGCTTTAAACGAACCTTTAATGCACTTATTAAGAAACGCTTTCGATCATGGTATCGAAGACTCTGCCACGCGTCGCCTTTTAGGAAAACCAGAACAAGGATTAATTGAAATTACAGCTACTCATCGCAGTAATCGCACCATCATCACCATCCGTGATGATGGTTGGGGCATTTCTCTAGAGAAAATTCGCACCCGCGCCCTAACTATGGGATTGGATGCTTCTTTACTCGCTAATGCTAGTGATGAAGAACTATTATCACTAATTTTTGAACCAGGTTTTACTACCTCCGAGCAAGTCACAGCATTATCTGGCCGCGGTGTCGGTATGGATGTGGTTCGCAATAACCTCAAACTAATTCGAGGAGATGTGAAAGTTGATACCGAACCAGGAGTTGGTACTACCTTCACTTTATCAGTACCGTTTACACTTTCCGTTGCACGAGTTTTGCTGGTAGAAATCAACAAAATTCTATTAGCATTTCCCACAGATGTCATTTCAGAAATATCTTTACTTCAAGACGAGCGAGTTTTTGAAATGGCTGGTAGCGAAGTTTTAAATTGGCAAGGAACCATGCTGCCACTGATTCGCTTAAATCGTTATTTAGAGTTTAATTGCCTACGCTACGATAGCGCAGAGTTGGAAATTCCGGCAGCCATTAGTACTAATAGTGTGTTAGTAGTCAAAGGTAATAATCAGCCAGTCGCAATCCAAATAGATCGTTGCTGGGGCGAACAAGAAGTTGCGATTCGCCAAGTTGAAGGAAATATACCTTTACCTGAAGGCTTTAGCAACTGTACAATTCTCGGTGATGGTCGAGTAGTACCACTAGTTAATGTTAATGAGTTGCTGTATTGGATTGCTACAAATCAACGGACTCCGAGAGGCACTCAATTACCATCAGCAAGATTAAAAACACCATTCCTGATATTTGATGAAGAGAAAATATCAGCAGCATCTATTAAGCAGAAAGGTACAATTTTAATCGTAGATGATTCGATTAATGTACGCCGCTTTTTAGCTTTGACTCTTGAAAAAGGAGGGTATCAAGTAGAGCAAGCTAAAGATGGTCAAGATGCTTTAGAAAAACTCCATAGTGGATTAAAAGTGGAGGCAGTAATTTGCGATATTGAAATGCCTCGCCTTGATGGTTATGGCTTTTTAGGCAAGGTAAATTCAGACGTTGATACAAAAAATATTCCCGTTGCGATGTTGACTTCTCGTAGCAGCAATAAACATCGGAAACTAGCTATGCAATTAGGGGCGCGAGCTTACTTTTCTAAACCTTATAACGAGCAAGAGTTATTGCAAACCCTGGAGGAAATAATTCATTCGGTTGCAGAACAGGCAGTTTCTAATTAAAAATTGTTAATTCATAATTAGGTTTTAGATATTTTCTTAGGTGCGTTATGCCAAAGGCTAATGCACTATTTGTTTTAACTTTTGGTGCCTTGGCGACTATAAGCAAAAACATAGAAGCTGCCGTTATAAATAAAGTTGTTATCTTTACCAAGCTTGTCTCTTCGTTACCAATACAACTTATTTTGTTACGAATGCTTATCCGTTGGTAACGATAAGTTATGCGTTCGTTACTAACATAACTTGTTTCGTTACGAAGCTTATCCGTTGGTAACGACACAACTTGTTTCGTTACCAACGCTTGTCTATTTGTGCAAACACTTATGCGATGGGCTAGCGATCGCAGGTAATATCAACGCTTACAATTCTAGTAATCTAACGTTTACCAATAGCACCATCAGCGGCGACAATGTGAATTTAACAGGCAACATAACTATCAACTCTGGTACTTCGATATTGAAACCTGGTGCTATTATATTGAAACTAGTACCCCAACCAAGTGCGATCGCTGGTACTATATTTGCTGGTAGTCTAGCTTGGCTAGTGAAGAGAAAGCAAGTAGTATTTCGCAAGGCGAAGGTATAATTAGTTATTAAAATAAATTCGTAAATAAAATAGTTTAAATACTTAGCCCGCCTGTGCGGGCTAATGATTTTATGGGCAATTAGTCAAACGTAATATCAATTACCTGCAACTAAATACTTCCAGGAACCTTTATTAAGCCTCAACCTTTACACCCTTCCAGAAGGCCACATAACCTTCAATATTCTTAGCCTTCTCCTTAGCGCTGGGATAATACCAGGCAGCATCTTTGTTGACTTGCCCATCAACTTCGATACTGTAGTAACTGGCAACACCTTTCCAAGGACAAGTAGTGTGAGTGTTGCTTTCAGTAAAGTACTGTTTGTTAATGGTGTCAACAGGGAAATAATGGTTGCCCTCCACAACTACAGTATTATCACTCTCGGCTAAAGTAGCTCCATTCCAAATTGCTTTCGGCATAAATGACTTTGTAAATAAACTATACATATAACATTTTGACACTATCAGCTTATTTGTAGTGAATTTCTGGAACCGAGACGCTGCCAAAATAGTTCAGAAGTCATGAAGAGCCAATGAATTACAGGATTTCCCTCTAGATATTAATTGTAATCACTTTTATTTATCAATTTGAAAATTAAAAGCATTTGTTTCCATCCTCACGATTTCATAACATATTGGTATGGAAAGTTTATTAGTCAAAAGAAAGTTAAATTTCGGTTGATAGCCTCAAGCAAAAAATCTTTAAATATGTAAGCGATGCCTGCGGTAAGCGACGCTAACGCACCTTTTAGTAATGCTTGTCAGCTAAAGATTTTTTTAGCATATCTTTGCATTTTTGAAGTTTGACTAAACTACTCCGAATGTTCAATTTATCCGATTTTGGTGAATTGGACTAACTCGTTTGAGTAATTAAAAAATCAGCCGATTAAATGAACCGAACCTAAAATTTTGAGATTAATAAAACAGTTGACTCTATTACTAGAGAATACGGATTATAATTGCATTTTGTTCTAATTGAGAATAACTCTATGAAATTCACCAATTCACTAAAATTTGCACATATTATTGCTGGAATTAACTATATCCCTAAAATCACTTGCCTTCATCAAGCCAAGAATCACAATAATCTATCAATAAACACAGCCGTCAACTCTGAAACTTCCCCTAGTTATTCTAATAATGTCAATTATCTCAAACCTTTTGATACTGCTTTTATTGCCTATCACATAATGGGTTTTGGTAGTTTTGAATGAGCTAAATTACTTCTGTGATTTTGAGGTTTAGCTTAGATCATTTGATCGATTACAGTTTTGTTTACATACTTCATTCTTACCTTGTAGTAATTATTTTAAAAACTTATTTACTAAGCTTTTAAAGTCTTATCTTACTCAAGTGTGTGAGTAACAAATAAACAAATATGATGAGCTAATTATCAGAGTTTAAAATTGCTAAACAAGAAGAATCTATTACTTGAAAACACTAATTTCTCAGAGGATAAAATCATGAAATTCACAAATTTGCTCACTTCTGCACTTATCATTGCTTTTATGGCTTTTATGCCTGGAATTGCTGGCGCTCAAACAGTTAATACTAATAATGGTGTTGGACAAATAAATACAGATATTAACTCTAATACTTTAGGTAAAAATCCTACAAATACTAAATATCTGCAACCATTTAATCTTGCCTTTCTCGCTTATCAAGGTTATTTAAAAGAGCAGGGTATTCCTAGTTATGGCACTTTGTTATTCAAATACCAAACCGGATACTTGACTGGGAAAGATGTGGTTCAGGCTGCTATTAGGGCTAATAAGTTACCAGCGGAAGTTTTGAACGATCGAGGTTATGTCAACGCAGTTGAGTTACAGATGAAATCATTTGGCGATACTAATGATTCACTCTAGACAATTTAGGAGTGCTGGAATCAATCTCCGCATTTCCCTATAATTTTAGACACGATAAATCGCCGTCTCTACAACAATCAGTCTTTCGTCTTGACGGCGATCGATCGCGTCTGGGGTAATATTTTTGTGACTTTCTTAAATATTTTGTTTGCAGCTATTGGTCGATTTATTCCGCTTTTGAGTTGATTAGGTTTGAAATAAAATTGCACACAGCGTTAGAATAACTGAAAATATAAGGAAAATCAAATGTCTACGACGACCTGCGCCTACGCCACTAGGAACTTACCACTAACATTGCAGATATAGTTTGTTACCTACCGGTGCCAGTGGTAGCTCTACCAGCCTAAAATCAGAAGTAGCAGTTGGTTTAAAGCCAGAAATTATTGAGAAAGTAGCAAAATCTGACTCTTCTTGGTTGACAAATGGACAGTAGGGTGTAATTCAGTTGGTAGTTTAGGCAATTTTTGAAAAATCGAGATAATTTGTAAAAGAAGTATACGTATCTTCACTACTTATGGGGTCATCTACTCTACCCGTATCACTACAACCAGCTTAGGATAGACTAGAAGAACTTTCTAAGGAAAATGGTAGAAAAAATCACAGCTGTGTTTAATGGCAAAGTGTTCTATCCAGCTGAACCGATCGCACTGCCAATTAATACCCGCGTGCGAATCAGTATTGAAATTTTACCGCCAAGCGAACAGGAAACGGTATCATTTCTGCAAACGGCGCGATCGCTCAACCTCGAAGGGCCGCCTGATTGGTCTGCCAATATAGATAAATATTTGTACAGTAAATAAACTTTTCATGCATTCTGAAGTCTTTCTTGATACATCATTTGCCATTGCCTTATCTGCACCGAGCGATCGCTTGCATGACCGAGCCTTACATCTGGCTAAAATGTTACAAGCAGCAGAAACTCGTTTGGTGACAACACAGGCAGTAATGTTGGAAATTGGCAATGCTTTATCCCAACAACCTTATCGTCAGGCGGCAATCATATTATTAAATTCTCTAGTAGCAGACTCCAAAGTAGAAATTGTCCCCCTTTCCCAAGAACTCTACGAACGTGCTTTTCAGCTATATCGCGAACAGACAGAGAAAGAATGGGGATTTGTCGATTGCGTATCTTTTATTGTTATGCAATATAGCGGCATCATTGAAGCACTAACTGCCGATGAGCATTTTCAACAAGCAGGCTTTCGAGCCTTACTGCGAGAAAATTTACCTTAAAGATTGGGATTGGGGCATGGGGCATTGAAAAGAGGCAGAGGGGCAGGGGAGCAGAGGAGCAGGGAGATGAGGGAGTGAGAGAGTTAGGGAATAAGGGGACAAGGAGATAAACAAAACTCCTAACTCCTAACTCCTAACTCCTAACTCCTAACTCCTAACTCCTAACTCCTAACTCAGCACTCATTAAGGGCATTGGTTATTCACAAATAACAAATGACTAATGACTAATGACTAATGACAATTAAATATTTCGTTACAATCGGCGTGTGCGTTAGGCATTCAAGAGTTATCAGCCATGAAATTGATTTCCGATCCACCGATTCCTGTAAAAATTCAAAAGATGAAGGAACGGGTGCGGTGGATGCATCCAAGTTTTGTGCAACGGGGAATTGACCAAACCAGTCTAGTTATTGACGATCGCAAGCAGGATAATCCAGAATTTTCCTTTATGGTTATCGGTGATTCCGGCACTAAATCTCATTCTCGACACCATCCCCAACGAAAAGTTGCCGAACTGATGCTGACTCACCGCGATGATTGCAGCTTTGTGTTGCACACTGGCGATGTCATTTATGTGGTGGGTTCCCAAGAATATTATTCAACAAACTTTATTGAGCCTTACCGGGAATTTCTTGTCGATGGTGACAACCCGAAAAGCATTCCTTATGACCGCATGGTGTTTAATCTGCCGTTCTTGCCAGTCCTTGGTAATCACGATTACTACGATGTGCCGTTGATGTATCGTTTATTTACTGGCACAACATCGTCACTGCGTCGCCTGTTCCGCTACAAAGACATCGAGATTGGCTGGCATGGATCGTATCAAGGTAATGCTTATGCACGAGCATTTATGGACTACACCCAGGCGATGTCTCCACAAGAATTAGAACACCATTTAGATCGGCACTACACCGCAAAGACCGACACAGGGCGCTGTTTGCGTTATCAGCCTGGACAGTTTACCCGTTTACCCAATCGCTATTACACCTTTCGTTACGGCGGGATTGACTTTTTTGCACTGGATTCTAATACCTTTAATACACCATCACCTTTACCTGCGACTCAAGAGGGGGAAATTTACCGTCGGGAATTACAAAAACGTCGCCAGGAAATAGATCGAGAAGAATTGAAGATTTTGAAAATATGCGATCGCCTCAACCCAGATAAACCCACCGAAGCGGAACAACTCGATGAACTTAGCGCTAAATTAGACCAAATCAACGAAATCAAAATCGATATTGAAAAACAATTAGCATCTCATCAAATGCCTGCGATCGATTTTGAACAACTTGAATGGTTGCGAAGCAGACTAATCGAATCTTGGAATAACTCAGAGGTGCGCGGACGTGTAATTTTTTTCCACCATCCTCCCTACGTCACAGAAGCTACCAAGTGGAATCAAGCACAAACCTTGGCGGTTCGCCACCGTTTGCGCTGGGTGTTTGAACAAGTAGCAGAAACTCTTGGTACTCTAATTAAAGAACGTCCCATAGTCGATTTGATTTTAAACGGTCACGCTCACTGTTTAGAGCATCTTTGCACAACTGACACCGGATTTGCTGATTCTCACATTAACTGTATTATCTCTGGTGGGAGCGGTCATCGTCCCCGCTATCAACGGCGAGAAGGGACTGAATTGATGGAAATTTTTGCTGAAATTCCAGGTAAACCCACTCGGAAAGTTGCGGATTCAACGTTATTTGTCGGCCGTCATAACTACAATTTCCAGAACCGACTGCCTTATTCATGTGTGCGGATTGATGTTCTGGATGGTAGCCCGCCCAAGTTTATCATCAGACCGTTGATTACTGAACGGGTTGAACAAGAGTGGCATAACACAGAACTGGAACCTTTTGCGATCTAAACGAGATGCGAAGTAATTGAACTAAGTAGGTCGGCGTAAATAATTATTGTTGGGCTAAGGCAGGGAGCAGGGGGCAGGGAGCAGGGGGAGAAAGAGTTTAAGCCTTATTTACTTTTCTTGACACAGTTTGATTTTATTTCACCGACTTACTTACACATTTTTCATCCCACTTGAAAATCAAATCTCAGCGCTGCATCTTAGCAAACTTTTACCAAATGCACCTTTGCATTGAGATAAAAGCTAGGTATATCCTAATCTTGAATAGAGTTACGATCGTCGCAAATTATGGCAGGACATAGTAAATGGGCAAATATTAAGCGCCAGAAAGCGTTAGTAGATGCAAAAAAGGGAAAAACCTTCACTCAGTTATCCAGGGCGATTATCGTTGCGGCTAGAAGCGGCGTGCCAGATCCGGCGCTGAATTTTCAACTCCGAACAGCAGTTGACAAGGCTAAGGCTGCAAGTATTCCCAATGATAATATTGAACGAGCGATCGCTAAAGGTGCAGGCACTTTTGGCGGCGATAGCGCTACTTTTGAAGCGATTCGCTACGAAGGTTATGGCCCTGGTGGTGTAGCGATTTTAATCGAAGCCCTCACAGATAATCGCAATCGCACTGCTGCTGACTTGCGTGTAGCTTTTAGTAAAAATGGTGGCAATCTTGGTGAAACAGGTTGCGTTAGCTGGATGTTTGAACAAAAAGGCGTTTGTGTGGTGCAGGGTGTAGTTGACGAAGAACAGCTTTTAGAAGCATCCCTCGAAGGCGGTGCCCAGTCTTATGAGATGACTGAAGATGAGATGGTTGAGGTGTTTACTGATATTGGAAATTTAGAAATTCTTAGTCAGACACTCAAAAATCAAGGCTTTAAGGTAACTGATGCCGAATTGCGCTGGATTCCTAGTAATAGTGTAGAAGTTACCGATCCCGATCGGGCGCGATCGCTTTTCAAGTTAATTGATACTCTAGAAGGTTTGGATGACGTGCAAAATGTCACAGCTAACTTTGACATAGCAGAAGAATTGATGGCTATCAGCATTTCTTAATCAAAATTACAGTTATTTGGTTTATGTAACAAATATTACACTTATATAGAAGTGCTAGCAACTATTCTTAGCACAGTATTGCACTTAAGTCTTATATCTACGGATGTAAAAATAGACATGAAAGATTCATATCAATTACAAACTTATGACATACCTCTATTGGATAGTGAGATTGTTCATTACCTGATGAGGATTTTCAAGTGAATAAATTCGCTAAAGCTTTACTTTTGGCTCTGGTATTTGCTGCTCCTGTAACCGTATTTGCGGCTCAAGCTCAAGCTAAAGAAGTCCGTGTTGCTAGCGTAAAAAGTGCTAAAGTTCATCACAAGACACATCACAAGACACATCACAAGCGTCATGCTAAAAACCTAACTCATAAAACTCACGCATAAATAGTTACTATTAGTCGTAAAAGTTTCTAGTAGCTCTGTAATAAAGTTTAGTGTTGGTTTATCTGAAAAATAATTGTATTATTTAACCCCGCTGAAATCCCTACCAATCAGCGGGGTTTTTATTAACTTGCTCATGAGGACGCGCTCGTATAAAAATCAAAGTTCAAAGCGATCGCCTAATCATATCTACCACTATCCAATTTAGTCTTCAAAACATATATGAAAGCAGACTATTTAGAAGAATCGCTTTTTCGTGAGTTGGAGGAGCGTTTGCTTCAACCCGATGTCCGAAAATCAGCGAAAGATATCATGGATTTACTTGCTGATGAGTTCATTGAATTCGGAAGCTCAGGGCGTGTTTTTAATAAACAGCAAATTATCAAGAGCTTGCAGAATGAATCCATCCAACCTCTGACTCAAAGATTGATAACAGAATTCAAAACATTAGTTTTAGCAACAGGGGTTGTTTTAGTAACTTATCGTATAGTCAGACATATATCTGGCAAACAACCTGTTCATTCGTTGCGAAGTTCCATCTGGAAATTAAACAACGATCGATGGAAAATGATCTTTCATCAAGGCACTTTGGTTAGAGAATCATCAGTGCAGTATGATAAGTAATTGCTTGAAATTATTTAGAGTCCAAGTTTTGCATAAAAAAGGCTCAAGCATTCCTGCCTGAGCCTTTTCTAAATTCAATTAAGCTTAGTAGCGGTTGTTGCTACGGTTGTAGCCGCCGCCACCACGGTTCCCAAAGGAACCACCACTTCTGTCTTCCTTGGGCTTGGCTTTATTTACTTTGAGGTCGCGACCAAGCCATTCAGCACCATCAAGAGCTTCAATAGCTTTCGCTTCTTCATCTTCTGAACTCATTTCCACGAAAGCAAAGCCGCGTAAACGACCTGTTTCACGGTCAGTGGGTAATTGAACGCGCTTTACAGCACCATATTCTGCAAATACAGCACTCAGCGCATCTTGTGTAACATCATAGGAGAGGTTACCAACGTAAATTGACATCAAATGTCTCCAAAATCATAAGTTTGTAGAGATTTAGATTTCGGAGAGAAGTCTGTAATACCAAAAGGAAAAAGCCTGTCAATACTAAAAACAAACACTGTCGCCGAATTAATTCTCATTTCACTTGCCATGATGACATAGCAACCAACTTTCTGGGTAAAAGTTTGAAAAACTGTTATAAAAAGTTATATAAGTGGTTAATAGCTAGATGCTGGCTAGTCTAAAAACGAGTGAGACTAAGTAAACCGCACCCACGAACTTGCTACATTCAATCTAGTTATGTCAGCCTAAGTCTAGTTACTTAATACTGCCCAGATTAAAAGTAGGGGTGTGAAAGTCCCGTATCTTCAGTAAATACAAGTCTTCTACTAAGGGCAGATTGCAAGAAATTTAAAAATATTTATACTGAGTTAAGAATTGCATCGTCAGCTAAAAAGCGGGCGACTCAATTTAATCAGTTAAAGTGGTGAGAAATTTTTTTCAATAAAAAGTAATTTTTGATACAAAATTCTGCAAGAAGATAGCCAATTGACTCTCGCCGCTTTTCACTATTGATAATGTCTCAAAATTACTTGGTAATGCACGGCTGTTTAACCCAAAAAGCTCACCAAATACAAGAAAAATAAATGATTTTGGACAGACATAAGCCGCACAAGCAGGCGAAATCACCTTTGGCAGCCGCTAACCAGGTAATTAATACCCAGTTAAATTCAGTTATGAAGACTGATGTGGCTGTTGCAGATGTAAAAAATAGTTTTGACACAAAGGTGTCTTCCCCTTTTGCATCCAAATTATTGATTCCCTGTCTGCTGGGCATAGGACTGCTGAGTGCGAATTGTGGAGCGCTACCCAAGGAAGAAGCGGCTGACGCACAATCTCAGAGTCCTGGTAGCGGACAACGTGGTGGTGCAACGGCTGTAGATGCAGCGATCGCTCGAACTGATACGCTACAAACACAACCAGAATACACAGGTAATACAACACCCTTCCGAATTGTATCACTGCGATCGCAAGTAGAAGCTCGGTTGTTGGCTTTGAACCTTGATGTCGGCGATGCAGTCAAGCTTGGGCAAAACGTCGGGCGGTTAGATGATGCCATACTTTCGACCGAATTAAAGCAAGCAGAAGCAGAGCTAGCAGCCCTGAAATCAGAAGTAGCCAGGGCAACCAATCAGGTAAGCAACGCTCGTGCAGACGTTGAACGGGCGCGCCTAGAAGTAGTACAAGCTCAAGCAGACTCAGAGCGGCAGCAGAGGTTGTTCAAGGCTGGAGCGATCGCTGAACAAACTGCCCAGCAAGCACGTACCCAGGCAAAAACAGCCGCCCAGGCACTCCGGGCAGCCCAAGAACAAGTTCGCACAGAACAGCAAGCCGTCGCTGCCGCCCAAGGTAGAGTACTTGCTCAACAGGCATTGGTTGCCCAAACCAAAGAGCGCAGGTCTTATACTCGGCTGGTATCTCCCATCGCTGGCGTAGTCACAGAAAAGGTGACAGAACCAGGCAACCTGCTGCAAGCAGGTAACGAAGTCTTGAAAATTGGCGACTTTAACCGTGTCAAAGTTGTCGTCCAAGTTTCGGAATTAGAACTGGCACAAATTCAAGTTGGACAATCTGTACAAGTCCGTTTAGATGCCTTCCCCAAAGAAACATTAATTGGCAGAGTTACCCGCATTTCGCCTGCTGCCGATGCTACAGCTCGCTTAATACCTGTAGAAGTAGTTATTCCCAACACTCAAGGTAAGATTGGTAGCGGACTACTGGCGCGAGTCAACTTTCAAAACCAGACTCAACAGCGAGTAGTAGTACCGCAAACAGCGATTCAAAAACAAGCAGGGGCAGCAAAGGCAGCACAGAAAGAGCAAGAAAACTCGTCGGGCACGCTATTTGTGGTGAAAGACACAGATGGTAAGACGAAAGTAGCGACGCGTGCAGTTACTTTAGGAAAAAGGGCTGATGGCAGAGTGGAAATTTTATCCGGTTTGCAAGCAGGAGAGCGCTACGTTGTTCGTAGTGGTAAGCCGTTAAAAGAAGGTGACACTGTAAGTCTTTCAATTCTTTCAGAAAAGCAATAGTAGGGTGAGCAATAACCACCATACCCAAGAAAAAAGTACTCAGTAGTCAGCACTTAGCACTTATCACTTAGTATCATGCAACAGGCAAATAATAATAGTGGCAATAGCGGATTTAGCCTGAGTGCGATCGCTATCCGCCAACACATTAGCACACTCATGCTCACCGTGGCAGTAATTGTCATTGGGGTATTTTTTCTCACAACGATCCAAGTCGATCTCCTACCATCAATTACCTATCCCCGAATTGGGGTGCGGCTAGAAGCTCCTGGTATTTCACCAGAAGTAGCAGTAGATGAAATCACCAGACCCTTAGAAGAAGCTTTAAGGGCAACTGAGAATGTAGTGCAAGTTTTTTCCCGCACTCGTGAAGGACAAGTCAGCCTCGATTTATACTTCCAACCAGGGGGCGATATTGACCAAGCTTTAAACGATGCAACTGCTGCTTTTAACCGAAATCGAGGACAATTACCAGATACGATAGAGGAGCCGCGCTTATTCAAAGTCGATCCTTCTCAATTGCCGGTTTATGAATTGGCGCTGACATCTGCCTCGTTACAAGGGAAAGATTTACGCGTATTTGCTGATGAAGAGTTAACGCGTGAACTCAGTGTAGTACCAGGAGTCGCTTCTGTTGACGTATCCGGCGGTGCAGAAGAAGAAGTACGAGTGCTTGTTGACTTAAACCGATTGCAAGCTTTGGGTGTCGGGTTAAATGATGTCTTAGATGAATTAACAGCCCGTAACCAAGATACTTCTGGTGGTCGGATTCTGGGGCAAAATTCCGAGCCATTAACTCGGACTGTCGGACGTTTCCAAAATGCCAAGGAAATTGAAAACCTTTCCTTAGAAGTTTCTTCTCCTGCTAGGGCTAATACCAGTAATAGCAGTAATACCACTACCACTTCTACCACTACCCCTACACCCTCCCGCCGCGTTTATTTACGAGATTTTGCTGAGGTAATTGACGATACAGAAGAACAGCGAGTATTTGTTTATCTGAATCGTCAGCCTGCGGTGAAATTTTCAGTCCAAAAGCAGCCTGAAGCCAACACGATCGCAGTTGTAGATGCTGTTAAACGGCGAATTGAACAATTACGACAATCAGGTTTAATTCCAGCAGACATGACTTTGAGTCCCACCACAGATGAATCTGTCTTCATCCGCAATTCTTTAAATGATGTGATCTTTTCGGGGATTTCTGGGGCATTGCTAGCAGCAGCAGCAGTATTGTTATTTTTGGGATCGTTCAGGCAAACATTTATTATCAGTTTGACGATTCCGCTGTGTACTCTAGCAGCGATCGCTTTAATGAAAATCTTTGGTTTAACCTTGAATGTATTCAGTTTGGCAGGTCTGACATTAGGAGTCGGTCAAGCAATTGATACATCGGTTGTGATCTTGGAGAACATTTCCGAAAAAGCGGGGATGACTCCTAACCAGAGAGAGATGGAGGCAGAGGGACAGAGGGGCAGAGGGGCAGAGGAGAAGGGAAGAAATTCCAAATTCTTTATTGACAGTGCAACTACTGCTTCTCAAGAAGTAGAATCTGCTTTAGTTGCGGCTACGGGTGCCAACTTAGTTTCTGTAGTGCCATTCCTCTTAATTGGCGGCTTTATTGCACTGCTATTTAATGAACTGATTCTGACAATTAGCTTCGCAGTCGCAGCATCTCTTGTGGTTGCGATTACAGTAGTGCCGATGCTATCTTCTCGACTTTTGGGAATCCGCTGGTCTAGTCGGATTAGTGAATTTTGGCTGCTTAGACAGTTTAATCACCGATTTGAAGATGCGACGCGGGGATACAGTAACTTCTTAACCAAGGTCTTACGCTATCGCCTTTTCGTAGTAACTGCTGCTTTGGTAATTTTAGGCGGCAGTAGCTTCTTCATGTTTGGTCAAATTCCCCAAGAAATTTTACCGCGCATCAGTACCGGACAAGCTACCTTGAGAGCGCAGTTTCCTCCCGGTACACCTTTAGCAACTTCTGAAAAAGTTATGCAAATTGTCGATGACATTTTGCTCAAACAACCAGAAACCGAATCTGCTTTCACAACTGTGGGTGGTAATTTATTTGGCAGCAGTACTACAGAAAATCCTTTACGTGCTAGCAGTACCATCAATCTAAAACCAGGTACAGATGTTGAAGCCTTCGTCAAAAAAGTAACTCAGGAATTTAACAAACTCAACTTAGCAGGAATTCTGCTGCGCCTCAATCCTGGTCAGGTGCGGGGTTTAATCTTGAGTAATTCTCCAGTGCAAGGGTCAGAAGTTGACGTGATTCTGCAAGGTGAGAATGAAGAAAACTTAACGCAAGCCGGGGCCCAAGTGCTGCAAGCATTACAAGAAAGAGCAAAATTAGCGACATTCCGACCAGATGCCGACCCCCGACAACCGGAAATCCAAATTCGCCCCGACTGGGAACGGGTTTCAGCTTTAGGGTTGAGCGCCGGACAAATTGGTGCAACAGTTCAAACAGCAATTGAAGGTTCAGTTCCCACGCAAATTCAACGCGGTAATCGTTTAGTTGATGTGCGGGTGCAGCTAAATAAGGAAGCGATTCAGCGTCCTTCCCAGCTAGAACAATTACCACTATTTACAGAAAACAATCAACTAATCCGGCTTTCAGATGTGGCAAACATTCAAGAAGGTCAAGCGCCTGGTGAGGTGCAACGGATTAATCAGCGCCAAGCTTTTATTGTCGCCGGAAATCTTAGCGAGGGAGCTAGTCTTGGTGAAGCGATCGCAGAAGTCAACGAGGTACTTAAAGATGTAGACTTACCTGATGGTGTTTCCATTGTGCCTAGTTCTGCCCAAGAAACGAATCAGCAACTTCAGGATGCTTTAAAAACTTTGGGGGCGTTGGCAACGTTCTTAATCTTTGTAGTTATGGCGGTACAATACAATTCGCTAATTGACCCATTGGTAATTATGTTCACCGTACCACTAGCGTTAGCTGGGGGAATTTTTGGACTTTACATTACCCAAACTGCAATTGGCGCAACTGTAATTGTTGGTGTCGTCCTGCTGGTGGGAATTGTGGTGAATGCAGGGATTCTGATGGTGGAACTGGCGAATCAAATTCGGGAAGAAGTTGGTTGTAGTCGCCAAATTGCGATTATGAAAGCTGCTCCTCAACGCTTGCGCCCAATTATCATGACCACAGTCACCACTATCTTGGGACTGTTTCCTTTGGCATTGGGCATTGGTGAAGGTTCTGAATTTTTGCAGCCTTTAGGGATTGTAGTTTTCTTTGGGATGGCGATCGCAACAATGCTGACATTATTTATCATCCCCTGTTTTTATATTCTGCTGCACGATTTGCTTGGTGGAAATTGGGCAAAGCCAGTGTTAATCCGATTGCGTGGAGTGACGAAAAAACTTATTAGCTAATGAGCATTTAAGTTGCACATAGCGCAATACCGATTTTATTGGCGATCGCGATTGCTGTTTCTTTCTGGAGTGGTTATAAATAGACAGCCGTTTGCTATAGTCTCTAAAGCTTATAACCATTTCAGATATCCACTTAGACATCGCCCCTGTTCTAACCAAGCCAGCTTTTCCCAATGCTAAAAACAAAGTTTTCCAAAATTTATGATGCTCAGGGTCAACAAAACGATACTCTTGGCTGAGTAAGTGAATAAAAACTAATATCCCACTGCAAGGCATTCTTTCTTGTTTGTGCTTTTTGTGCTTGAAAGCTTATGCTGATCCGCTCCGCTACAATAACTGACGTACCCGCAGTTTTACCAATGGTTGCCAAAATTTGTGCTTTGCATGAGTCTTGGGATTCCGCCAAATATGGTTTTCTACCGCATCCAGAACAGCGTTATGAGCAATGGTTGACGCGTTTGGCAAATAGCGATGGACGCAGTATATTTCTCGTATCCGAAAATGAAGGGCAAATTGTCGGGTTTCTAGTGGCAACAGTTGAGCGAGAAATACCAATTTACCGATTACAGGAATTTGCTTTTATTCATGATATCTGGGTAGAGCCGGAATATCGCCAAAAAGGAATTGCGCGGCAGATGGTCATGCTAAGTATTGAACGCTTTCATCAGATGGGCGTCAAGCAAATTCGTCTAGATACAACAATTGCTAACGAGGCTTCACGGCGGTTGTTTGCATCTTGTGGTTTTCGATTCAGCATCATTGAAATGCTGATTGAATTGAGTCATTAGTCATTAGTTATGAGCAAATGACTAATGACTAATGACAAAGGACTAACTAGCTAACAGAGTTTTTTCTAGAGAAGTCCAACGGAAAGAGCGATCGCCACCCCTCTCAATGATTATTCTCACTCGTGGTTCTAGTTGAGGCAAATTCGTCAAATACTCAAGTTCTTGATTTGAAAGAATATGCCCTTCAATAATCCACAAGACCAGCCCCTTAGACTTTGGTGGTAGCTGTTCTAGATGAGAATTGAGAATTGGGGGTAAATAGTACACATGACCCACTGCGGCACCGCTACCAGTGCTTTTTTTTCCAAGATGAGGAGGTCTGACTCCATGAATTCTTGTGAGATACGCAGCTAAATCACCCAGTCCTTTAGCAGTAATGTGGAGGGTAGTATAGCCAGCTGCCCGTAGTCGGCGCTGATATCGACCTTCATAACCCCCTTCTAGAGGTACATACACTCCCAAAGCGCCAAACTTTTCCAGATCGCGGATTAAACCGTTGCCAGTGGTAATTAGTGCCATAGATTTTCGTATTATCCCACTTAGATATCTCTATTATTTACCCTGAACCGATAGATTAAAAGCATTTTTTTGGGGTATTGGGCATTGGGATTAGGGGAGAGGTGACAGGTGATAGGTGATAGGTGATAATCTGTACCCTGTATCCCAATACTTGTCGGATTTTGGGGAAAAGGGGAAGGTTAAAGGGGAAAGAAAAAACCTTTAACCTTTACCCTTTAACCTTTTCCCAAAACCCAATTCCGAGTTAAAAATGCATAAAGTGAGCAGTATTGCCCTGTACCCTATTCCCTGTAACCTGTACCCTATTCCCTGCTCCCTTGCTTCTTCCCCACTCCCTAAAAATAACTCTATAAATTACTGGACAAACATAAATAAATAATTTATATTATTAGATTGTGACCAAAAACGCAAATTAGGTCAACTTTTTACTGTCATTCTGAGGTAGTGCTAGCATCAAAAACTGATGACTGAATCCAAATTGGATAATCTAGCTCAGAGCGATCGTAGACTGGTAAACTAAGAAAGCTTTCAGGTCAACATTAGAGCTTATGAAAGAATAACTAAAGTTAATCCTAAGCTCCAACGTAGATTTACTCCTGTGCCTCCAAAAAAGCAGGCAAAAGCTTAAACAATAGTTTAAGGTGTTTAAGGAAGTAAAAACTGAGCAGCAATGTTGGTTTCATGGCATTACGTCAGTCTCAGTTAACGGATACTGGGCGGTAATAACCGCTTAAGTCCAACTGCAACACGGCAGTAGCCAATCTCTAAGAAGCCGCCATATAAGGCGTGTACAAATCGGGAAACCTGCCGACAGCGCTGCCTCCAGAAAGTGCCAAAGCAATTGCTTGGACGAAAGCATTGCTGCACACAGCTGAAAGCTGTAGCGCCTTGCATTGATTCCAGAAGTTACTCCTTCCAAACGGGAAGAGACTTGTGGCTGTTCTAGCGATCTAGTGAGTGAAGCTAAACAGATTCACCAAGCAGTACGGACACAGTTTGTTGTGTCCGAAAGCATTTGGAACGGTTTATTGAAACCATTCTAAATTTCCCAGGCTAAACCAGCCTAAACTGATGCGTACAAAGCGTGTCCTCTAGAGTCCAATTCCAAGGTCAGCAAGTAGAAGGAGAACCAGTTACTGTGTCTGTAGGTATTCTCGGCACCAAGCTGGGCATGACCCAAATATTTGACGAAGCAGGAGTGTCTATTCCTGTAACTGTCATTCAAGCAGGGCCATGCACCGTTACACAAGTTAAAACCAAAGAAACCGATGGTTACTTTGCCATTCAAGTTGGTTATGGCGAAGTCAAACCCAAGGCACTAAATAGACCACTACTGGGCCATTTGGCTAAATCATCTGCCCCAGCATTGCGTCACTTAAATGAATATCACACCGATAGCTCTAGTGATTATGCTTTAGGTCAACAGATTAAAGCAGATATTTTTAGCGCAGGTCAAATTGTCGATGTCGTCGGCACAAGCATTGGTCGTGGCTTTGCGGGAAACCAGAAGCGCAACAACTTTGCTCGTGGACCCATGTCACACGGTTCCAAAAATCACAGAGCACCTGGTTCAATAGGTGCTGGTACAACACCCGGTCGTGTCTATCCAGGTAAGCGGATGGCAGGTCGTTTAGGTGGAAAACGTATTACAATCCGCAAACTGACCATAGTGCGAGTCGATCCAGAACGCAACTTATTGCTAATTAAAGGAGCCATTCCTGGTAAAGCAGGCGCTCTAGTAAGTGTTGTACCGGCAAAAATAGTGGGATAGTCAAAAGTCATTAGTCAGTAGTCATTAGTCAGTAGTCATTGGCTAAGGACAAAAGACAAATGACTTTTGACAAATGACAAAGGACAAATAACAAAAATGGTTGAAAGCGTAGTTAAAAATTGGCAAGGAGAACAGGTCGGCGAGACGACCTTCGAGTTGCGCACTGCCAAAGAAGAAACAGCGTCTCATATTGTACACCGCGCCTTAGTACGGCAATTGACCAATGCTCGTCAAGGAAATGCCAGCACAAAAACTCGTTCAGAAGTCAGAGGTGGCGGTCGTAAACCTTGGCGGCAAAAAGGTACAGGTCGCGCTCGTGCAGGTTCTATTCGTTCGCCATTGTGGCGTGGTGGTGGTGTGATCTTTGGGCCAAAGCCCAGAGATTTCAACCTGAAGTTGAACCGCAAAGAGCGACGTTTAGCATTGCGGACAGCATTTGTCAGCCGGATTGACGACTTGATCGTAGTAGAAGAATTTAGCACCGAGCTATCTCGCCCGAAGACTAAAGAATTAGTAGCAGCACTTGCCCGTTGGGGAGTAGTACCAGAAAGCAAGGCACTGTTAATTTTGTCTGAAATTGCGGCTACAGATAACGTTTATTTATCAGGCCGCAACATTGAAAATTTAAAACTAATTGCAGCCGACCAGCTAAATGTTTTTGATTTACTGCACGCTGACAAAATAGTAGTTACGGCATCAGCCCTAGAAAAAATTCAGGAGGTCTACAGTGCCTAGCTTTGACCCCCGCGACCTTGCCGACTTAGTACGTCGCCCAATCGTCACCGAGAAAGCGACTATCTTGATGGAGCAAAACAAGTACACCTTTGAAGTAATTCCAAAGGCATCTAAGCCAGAAATCAAGGCTGCGATCGAAGATTTGTTTCAGGTCAAGGTTGTAAAAGTCAACACCACTCTACCACCGCGCAAAAAGCGGCGCGTTGGGAAATTTATTGGCTATAAACCCCAATATAAGCGAGCGATCGTCACCGTCGCACCTGGGGATGAAGACAAGATTAGACAAGTTCTATTCCCAGAAGTCTAGAAATTTTAGATTTTAGATTTTAGATTTTAGATTGAGGAGTTGACTGAATAAGTACCGAAAATGGTGGCAATTAGTTAAACACTCATTAAATTCAAAATCCAAAGTTCAAAATCCAAAATTAAGTAAATCCAAAATCCAAAATCCAAAATAGATTATGGGTACTCGTTCTTATCGCCCTTATACCCCCAGCACTCGCCAAGTTACAATCTCTGACTTTGCGGAAATTACCAGAACCGAGCCAGAAAAATCCTTAACAACCTCGAAGCATCGCGCCAAAGGTCGGAATAATCACGGACGGATTACTAGTCGTCGTCGGGGTGGCGGACACAAACAGCTTTATCGGATTATCGATTTTAAAAGGGATAAACATAATATTCCGGCAAAAGTCGCAGCAATTGAATACGATCCTAACCGTAACGCCAGAATTGCCCTTTTGTATTACCAAGACGGTGAAAAACGGTACATCCTTCACCCCAATGGATTGAAAGTTGGAACAATAATTATTTCTGGGCCGGAAGCTCCCTTTGAAGATGGAAATGCTTTACCGCTCTCGAAGATTCCCTTGGGTACTAGTGTTCACAACGTAGAACTGACCCCTGGTAAAGGTGGTCAAATTGTGCGTGCTGCTGGTGCTAGCGCTCAAGTTGTGGCAAAAGAAGGTAATTATGTAACTCTCAAGTTGCCTTCAGGAGAAGTCCGGTTGATTCGACGCGAATCCTACGCCACCATTGGACAAGTAGGCAACACCGATGCGAGAAACCTGAGTGCAGGTAAAGCCGGACGAAATCGCTGGAAAGGTCGCCGTCCTAAGGTTAGAGGTAGCGTCATGAACCCAGTGGATCACCCACATGGTGGTGGTGAAGGTAGAGCGCCTATCGGTAGATCGGGGCCTGTTACACCTTGGGGTAAACCCACATTGGGTGCGAAGACACGCAATCGCAAGAAACTTAGCAGCAAGTTGATTGTGCGTCGTCGTCGTAAGTCTTCTAAACGCGGTCGTGGTGGTCGTGAATCATAGAATTTTAGATTTTAGATTTTGGATTTTAGATTGAGGTCTACTCGTGAACATTGAAAATTTGTGAAACCTGATTAGATACCTAATTATCCAAAATCCGAAATTCTAAATCCTAATTCCTAAATCCTAAATCCAAAATTGAACTATGGGTCGTTCTCTAAAAAAAGGTCCTTTTGTTGCGGATCATCTCCTAAAAAAAATTGAAAAGCTCAACGACAACAACAGAAAAGAAGTTATTAAAACTTGGTCACGAGCTTCGACAATTTTGCCTCTAATGGTAGGCCATACCATAGCTGTTCACAACGGACGCCAACACGTTCCCGTTTTTGTAAATGAACAGATGGTAGGTCATAAGTTGGGTGAATTTGCCCCGACACGCACCTACAGGGGTCATGGAAAAAGCGACAAAAAAGCGGGTAGGTAGTCATTAGTTATTACTCATTAGTCATTAGCTAAAGACAAATGACAAATGACAAATGACAAATGACAAAATTGGAGAAAATTATGGCTACTAATACTACTGAAGTAAAAGCGATCGCTCGTTTTATCCGCATCTCGGCTTACAAAGTGCGTCGGGTACTCGATCAAATCCGCGGGCGATCTTACCGAGAAGCGTTAATCATCCTGGAATTCATGCCCTATCGCGCTACTGAACCCATATTGAAGGTTCTCAGAAGCGCTGCTGCCAATGCCGAACACAACGCTGGGTTAGATCGGACTCAACTTGTAATTACTCAGGCTTATGCCGATCAAGGCCCGCCATTGAAGCGCTTCCAACCAAGAGCGCAAGGTCGAGCTTACCAAATTCGCAAGCCGACGTGTCATATTACCGTAGCTGTTGCAGCTGCTCCAGAAAAATAAGCACGTTTACCCAATAAATTGCGTAAAGTAAGAAATTTTAGAGGAAGCATTTGTGGGACAAAAGATTCATCCAGTTGGTTTTCGCCTGGGTATTACACATGAACATCAATCCCGTTGGTTTGCTGTTCCCGATCGCTATCCAGAACTTCTCCAAGAAGACCACAAACTCCGTCAATACATAGAACAAAAGCTGGGTAGACAGGCTCAAAACAACGCCGGAATTTCCGAAGTGCGGATTGAGCGCAAAGCCGACCAAATCGACTTAGAAGTACGCACAGCTAGACCTGGGGTAGTAGTGGGTCGTGGTGGACAAGGTATCGAATCTTTGCGTACCGGACTCCAAGGATTGTTGGGTAGTAATCGTCAAATTCGGATCAACGTAGTTGAAGTTCAACGAGTTGATGCTGATGCCTACCTAATTGCCGAATACATTGCTCAACAATTGGAACGTCGGGTTTCCTTTCGGCGAGTAGTGCGGCAATCGATTCAACGTGCCCAACGCGCTGGTGTCCAAGGTATTAAAATCCAAGTTAGCGGTCGCCTCAACGGTGCGGAAATTGCCCGGACAGAGTGGACTCGTGAAGGTAGAGTACCTTTACATACCTTACGGGCTGACATTGACTACTCTTATTGCACGGCAAAAACTGTTTACGGCATTTTGGGTATCAAAGTATGGGTGTTTAAAGGAGAAATTATTCCAGGACAGGAAGAAACTCCGTTACCACCAGCAAATCGCGAACGCGAACGCGAACCCCGCGATCGCGAACGAGAACCTCGTCGCCGTCAACAACAACGTCGTCGCCAGCAATTTGAAGACCGCTCAAATGAAGGATAAATCGTCATTAGTCATTAGTCATTAGTAAATGACAGATGACAAATGACAAATGACAAATGACAAATGACAAACCATGTTAAGCCCTAGAAGAACTAAATTCCGCAAACAACAGCGCGGACGGATGGAGGGACTAGCCACCCGTGGTAGCACCCTCAACTTCGGTGATTTTGCACTCCAAGCGCAAGAACCTGCTTGGATTACCTCGCGTCAAATCGAGGCTTCCCGTCGGGCAATGACTCGTTATATTCGTCGGGGTGGACAAATCTGGATTCGGATTTTTCCTGATAAACCTGTAACCATGCGTCCTGCTGAAACCCGAATGGGTTCCGGTAAAGGTAATCCAGAGTTTTGGGTAGCTGTAGTCAAACCAGGACGAATTTTGTTTGAAATCGGTGGAGTTTCTGAAGAAATCGCTCGTGAAGCGATGCGTTTGGCTTCATTTAAACTGCCCATCAAAACTAAGTTTATTGTGCGCTCTCAACCACAGGAGCAGGAGTAGCTTATGCCTCTTCCCAAGATTTCAGAAGCTAGAGAATTAAGCGACGAGAAGCTTTCTGATGAAATTGTCGCGACCAAAAGACAACTATTTCAGTTGCGCTTGCAAAAAGCCACCAGACAATTAGAAAAGCCCCATCAGTTCCGACAATTGCGCCACCGTTTAGCCCAATTGCTGACGCTAGAAACAGAACGCAAACGGGCAGCAAATCAATCGGCTAAAGAAAAAAAGTAGGAGATTATGGCAGTTAAAGAACGAGTTGGCTTGGTAGTGAGCGATAAAATGCAAAAAACTGTGGTAGTCGCCATAGAAAACCGCGCTCCTCACCCCAAGTACGGCAAGATTGTGGTTAACACCCAACGATATAAAGTTCACGACGAAGAAAATCAGTGTAAAGTAGGCGATCGCGTTCGCATTCAGGAAACTAGACCCCTGAGTAAAACCAAGCGCTGGAAAATCACAGAAGTCCTGAACGTCAAGCCTACTTAAACCTCATCGTTGTTAAAAACTAACAACATTACAAGGGAGAATAATTGTGATTCAACCCCAGACTTACCTGAATGTCGCAGATAATAGCGGCGCCCGCAAACTGATGTGCATCCGCATCTTAGGCGGAGGCAACCGTCGTTATGGTTTTATTGGCGATAAAATTATTGCAGTTGTCAAAGATGCTACACCCAATATGGCTGTTAAAAAGTCTGATGTGGTGGAAGCAGTAATTGTTCGGACTCGAAAAGCTGTAAATCGCGATAGCGGCATGAGTATTCGCTTTGATGATAACGCTGCTGTAATCATCAACAAAGACGGTAATCCCAGAGGCACACGGGTTTTTGGCCCAGTTGCACGGGAACTGCGCGATAAAAACTTCACCAAAATTGTTTCTCTGGCTCCGGAGGTGCTTTAATGGCAACCAAACAGGGTACTCCCAAAGTATTCCACAAAATGCACGTCAAAACTGGTGACACCGTACAAGTGATTGCTGGTAAAGACAAAGGAAAAGTTGGTGAAATTATCCAAGCACTTCCCCAACTGAGTAAAGTTATCGTCAAAGATGTCAACATCAAGACCAAGCACGTCAAACCCCAGCAAGAAGGGGAATCGGGGCGAATTATTACCCAAGAATTCCCGATTCATAGCTCCAACGTAATGCTTTATTCCACCAAGCAAAACGTTGCCAGTCGTGTTGGTTACACCTTTACCTCAGAAGGCAAAAAGGTGAGAAAACTCAAGAAAACTGGCGAAATTTTAGATAAATAGTCATTAGTCATTGGTCATTTAGTCATTAGTTATTAGTAAAAAGACAAATAACAAAAGACAAAAGACAAATAACAAAGGACAATAAAAGTTCCCTGACCAAGCCCAGGGATATCAGGACAAAAAACTATGGCGACAACAAGACTCAAAACCTTATATCAAGAGACAATCGTCCCCAAACTGATTAATCAGTTTCAATATACCAACGTTCATCAAGTACCGAAATTAGTAAAGGTTACGATTAACCGAGGTTTGGGTGAAGCAGCTCAAAATGCGAAGTCGCTGGAAGCATCCATAAACGAAATTTCAACGATCGCTGGTCAAAAACCGGTGGTGACAAGGGCGAAAAAGGCGATCGCTGGCTTTAAGATTCGTCAAGGGATGCCTGTGGGGATCATGGTTACCCTCAGAGCAGAACGGATGTATGCCTTTTTCGACAGACTAGTTAGCCTGTCGCTACCCAGAATTAGAGATTTTCGGGGCGTTAGCCCTAAAAGCTTTGACGGACGCGGTAACTATACTTTGGGTGTGAGAGAACAGCTAATTTTTCCAGAAGTCGAATACGACAGCATCGATCAAGTGCGTGGTCTGGATATTTCCATCATCACCACAGCAACAAATGACGAAGAGGGACGCGCCTTACTTAAAGAATTAGGAATGCCCTTTCGCGATCAATAAGTTCATCTATAGAGGGAACGATGGCGGCTAACGACACAATTGCAGATATGCTGACGCGCATCCGCAATGCCAACCTGGCGCGGCATCAAACTACACAAGTGCCAGCGACAAAATTGACCCGGAGCATTGCCAAAGTGCTACGGGAGGAAGGCTTTATTGCTGAAATCGAAGAAGCAGAAGAAGGAGTAAAACGCAATCTGGTGATTTCTCTGAAATACAAGGGAAAAAACCGTCAGCCTTTGATCACCGCCTTAAAGCGGGTCAGTAAGCCTGGCTTGCGTGTTTATTCAAATCGAAAAGAATTACCAAGGGTACTAGGCGGCATTGGCATTGCCATTATTTCTACATCCAGTGGCATTATGACTGACCGCGAAGCGCGGCGTCAAAACTTGGGTGGCGAAGTACTTTGTTACGTTTGGTAGTCATTGGTCATTAGTCATTGGTCATTTGTCATTAGTGAAAGACAAAGGACAAAGGACAAAGGACAAATAACAAAGGACAAAAAGTCATGTCACGTATTGGTAAACGTCCAATTACTATTCCCGCCAAAGTTCAAGTGGCGATCGATGGTACGAATATTGTGGTGAAAGGCCCGAAAGGAGAGCTTTCTCGCACTCTCAGAGATAACGTCTCACTCTCTCAAGAGGGGGAAATATTACACGTAAATCGTCGGGATGAAACTCGGACATCGAAGCAATTGCACGGCTTGAGCCGTACTTTAGTTGCCAACATGGTCGAGGGAGTTTCCCAAGGTTTTCAGCGCCGTTTGGAAATTCAAGGCGTTGGTTATAGGGCACAAATTCAAGGGCGTAACCTAGTTTTGAATATGGGTTATAGCCATCAGGTGCAAATTGAACCACCAGATGGAATTCAGTTTGCCGTAGAAGGTACCACTAACGTCATTGTTAGTGGCTATGACAAAGAAATCGTCGGTAACACAGCCGCCAAAATTCGTGCTGTTCGTCCACCAGAACCTTACAAAGGTAAAGGCATCCGCTATGCCGGTGAAGTAGTCAGACGGAAAGCTGGTAAGACTGGTAAGGGTGGTAAGAAGTAGAAATGAAACTTACTCGTAGAGAATCAAAAAACCGTCGTCATCGACGCGTTCGTGGCAAAGTTGTTGGCTCCCCAGAACGTCCGCGTTTATCGGTATTTCGTTCTAATGAGCATATTTATGCCCAGGTAATTGATGATACTCAACATCAAACCATCGTGGCCGCATCGACTCTAGAACCAGAGTTGAAATCTAGTTTAGCGTCATGTGCAAACCGCGATGCATCGGTACAAGTTGGTAAGTTGATTGCAGTGCGATCGCTAGAAAAAGGTATCACCAAAGTAGTCTTCGATCGCGGTGGTAACTTATATCATGGTCGTGTCAAAGCGCTCGCTGATGCAGCACGCGAAGCTGGTTTAGATTTCTAAATTAGTCCTTTGTCATTTGTCCTTTGTCCCTTGTATAAGAGCTAATGGCTTCCCTTGTATAAGAGCTAATGACTAATGACTAATCACTAATGACTAATGACAAAAGAGGCATAAATTATGGCAACAGAGCGTAAAAGTAGAACAAAGCGTGCCAAAAAAGAAGAAACCACTTGGCAAGAGCGGGTTATCCAAATCCGCCGCGTGAGTAAAGTGGTCAAAGGTGGTAAAAAACTCAGCTTCCGAGCGATCGTTGTCGTTGGTAACGAACGCGGTCAGGTTGGAGTTGGAGTAGGCAAAGCTTCAGATGTAATAGGTGCCGTTAAAAAAGGCGTAGCCGACGGCAAAAAACACCTCATTGATATCCCAATCACCAAATCAAACTCTATCCCCCATCCTATTGATGGTGTCGGTGGTGGTGCAAAAGTGCTGATGCGTCCAGCCGCACCTGGTACTGGGGTAATTGCTGGTGGTGCTGTGCGAACTGTGTTGGAATTAGCCGGAGTTCGTAACGTCCTAGCCAAGCAACTAGGCTCAAACAATCCGCTCAATAATGCTAGAGCCGCAGTTAATGCCTTATCTACACTGCGTACCCTTGCTGAAGTCGCCGAAGATCGCGGTATTCCTATTCAAAATCTCTACATCTAACTAGTCATTTGTCCATAGTCACTAGTCCTTTGTTCTCAACAAACGACAAACGACACCAGACAAATGACAAACGACAAATGACAAATGACATTTTTAGCTTATGAGACTCCATGATGTTAAGCCGCAAAAAGGCTCAAAGAAACGCAAGCGCCGTGTAGCCAGAGGTATTTCTGCTGGTCAAGGTGCTAGTGCCGGTCTAGGTATGCGGGGTCAAAAATCTCGTTCTGGTAGTGGGACTCGACCAGGTTTTGAAGGTGGTCAACAGCCATTGTACCGCCGCCTACCGAAGCTGAAGGGCTTTCCGATTATTAATCAGAAGATTTACACTACGATTAATGTAGAGAAGCTAGCTTCCCTTCCCGCGAATACGGAAGTAACTTTGACCTCATTGAAAGCCGCAGGTATCCTGACTGCTGTCAAAGGGCCATTGAAAATTTTAGGTAACGGGGAATTGAGCATTCCGCTCAAGGTACAAGCGGCAGCTTTCACAGGTTCAGCTCGTAGCAAAATTGAGGCAGCTGGTGGTAGTTGTGAAGTCTTATGAGTGAGCCGGAACAGCACACTTAAATGCAAGCCAACTCGCTGCCAGTGCTTGGTTCACTATAAAGGTAGCACTCTATGATCAGTCGAGATAAAGCCCCAACGGCTCAAGAAACTTTTATGCAGATGGCACAGGCAGCTGGTCTCAGAGGTAGGCTGCTTGTCACCGTCGGTATTTTAATTTTGGTTCGCCTGGGTATCTTCTTACCCGTACCAGGGATTGATAGACCGAGATTTGCCGAAGCTATATCGGGCAGTAATTCCATATTCGGCTTATTGGATATATTTTCTGGGCGAGGACTTTCGACTTTGGGAGTCTTTGCTTTAGGAATTTTGCCCTTCATTAATGCGTCTATTATCATCCAATTGCTCACCGCGGCGATTCCATCTTTAGAAAATTTACAGAAAAATGAAGGGGAAGCTGGTCGGCGAAAAATATCGCAAATTACTCGCTATGTAACTGTAGGTTGGGCAATTCTTCAAAGTACAGCTTTTTCGGCATTATTCCTTCAGCAATTTGCCTTAAAGCCAGGGCCTATATTTGTTGCTGAAACGGCGATCGCTCTGACTGCTGGTTCAATGTTCGTTATGTGGGCATCAGAACTAATTACAGAACGGGGTATTGGGAACGGAGCATCATTGTTGATTTTTGTCAACATTGTGGCGTCATTACCAAAAGCTTTAGGCGATACCATCGACTTGGTGCAAGTAGGCGGTCGGGAAGCAGTCGGTCGGGTGATCGTGCTGATCTTAGTTTTCCTGGCAACAATTGTTGGTATTGTGATTGTGCAGGAAGGAATGCGCCGCATCCCAATTATTTCGGCTCGTCGCCAAGTAGGTCGCCGAGTTTTGGCAGAGCAGCGTAGTTATCTGCCACTGCGGCTAAATCAAGGCGGCGTGATGCCAATTATTTTTGCTGCTGCCATCCTCAGTTTGCCACTGCTAATCGCCAATTTTACTAAAAATGCTGATTTGGCGAATATAGTTAACACTTATTTGAGTCCAAGCGGTTCTAGCTCCTGGGTCTATGCCTTGGTCTACATGATTTCCATTGTTTTCTTCAGCTACTTCTATTCTTCGTTGATTCTCAACCCGGTAGATGTAGCCCAGAACTTGAAGAAAATGGGTTCTAGTATTCCTGGAATTCGTCCAGGCAAAGCAACTAGCGAGTATATCGAACGCGTATCCAACCGACTAACTTTTTTGGGTGCGATCTTTTTGGGCTTTGTTGCCATTATCCCCACAGCCGTAGAAAGCGCTTTAAATGTAAAAACTTTCCGGGGAATAGGTGCAACCTCGTTGTTAATTTTAGTTGGTGTGGCAATTGAGACAGCCAAACAAGTCCAAACTTATGTCATCTCTCAGCGCTATGAAGGAATGGTGAAATAATAGTGACGCGATTAATCTTCTTGGGGCCACCTGGAGCGGGTAAAGGAACACAAGCTCAAACTTTGGCTGAACACTTGAATATTCCCCATATTTCTACAGGTGAAATATTAAGACAAGCCATGAAAGAGCTAACTCCTTTAGGAATCAAAGCTCAAAGCTATGTTGATAGTGGCGAGTTAGTACCCGACCAGCTAGTGCAGGACTTGGTACAGGAGCGCCTCGATCGACCAGATGCCAAAAATGGTTGGATTCTGGATGGCTTTCCCCGAAAAGTTACCCAAGCAGCTTTTCTGGAGAAGTTACTGGAAGCAATACATCAAGGTGGCGAAAAGGTAGTCAATTTAGATGCACCAGATGAAATTGTAATTGCACGTTTGCTCGCTAGAGGACGAAAAGATGATACCGAAGAGGTGATTCGTCGTCGTTTAGAAGTGTACCGCGCGGAAACTGCACCTTTAATTAATTATTACGGCGATCGCAAAAAACTCCTAACAGTCAATGGCAACCAGTCCCAAGAAGATGTCACTGGTGAACTACAAAAGGTAATCGCTTCTTGAAAAAGAGGGGCAGGGCATGAGGGAGATGGGGAGATAATACTAACTCGTAACTCTTAACTCAGCACTGGCTCAACGCCCCTCTGACGCTAACAGCACGGGCTAAACGCCGAGCTATCGCTAACAGCACTCCTAACGCCCAATGCCCCATACCAAAAAAAAGATCAATTTTAGCTAAGATATATTAATAAAGTGTTGATATATTTCTTAAAATGTGTTTCTTTGCAGATGAAGCGCTGCAACTGAACACGAAATTGTTGAGTTGAGGAAAAAACAAATTGTCTAAGCAAGATTTGATTGAAATGGAAGGCACGGTTACAGAGTCCTTGCCCAATGCGATGTTTCGCGTTGACTTGGACAATGGCTTTAACGTGCTGGCACACATTTCCGGCAAGATTCGTCGAAATTATATCAAGATTTTGCCCGGCGATCGCGTCAAGGTGGAGTTAACTCCCTACGACTTGACCAAAGGCAGAATTACCTATCGACTACGCAAAAAGTAACTATTATGTAGAGAATTTTACCATAAAACCATTTTTTTGACTGTTTATTAGTCATTTAACTGGATTAATTTCCCTAGAAATGCTATAATTTTATATTTGGAGTCAAAAAATAAAAGGCATGAAAGTTAGAGCCTCAGTCAAGAAAATTTGTGAAAAATGTAACGTGATCAAACGTCGTGGTCGCGTTATGGTGATTTGCGTGAACCCCAAGCACAAACAACGTCAAGGATAACGCTCTTACCAACAGAGCTAGTTGCAGGACGCATATCATCATTAAAACGAAAAGACGCGATTAATCACGTTTTTCCAACCAACAGTAATTGCGACAACAATAGGGAGAGTTCATTGTGGCACGTATTGCCGGAGTAGACCTTCCACGCGATAAGCGCGTCGAGATCGGTCTAACTTACATCTACGGAATTGGATTATCACGCTCTCAAGAAATTATAGCGGCTACTGGTGTGAACCCAGATACTCGCGTTAAGGACTTAAGTGATGCCGATGTAACAGCCCTACGAGGGGAAATAGAAACCAACTATCAAGTTGAAGGCGACTTGCGGCGCTTGGAGTCTTTGAACATCAAGCGCTTAGTTGACATTGGTACCTACAGAGGTCGTCGTCATCGTATGGGCTTACCAGTCAGAGGCCAAAGAACTCGCACCAATGCTAGAACCCGTCGAGGCAGAAGGCAGACAGTGGCTGGGAAGAAGAAGGCTCCAGGGAAATAATTTTGCAACGCTTGTTAATCCGAGCAAGTTTTACCTTAAATCAACTAAACAAGTATGGCGAGACAACCAACTAAAAAAACCGGGAGCAAGAAGCAGAAACGGAATGTACCCAGTGGAATGGCCTACATCCAGTCTACTTTCAACAATAGCATTGTCACCATTACCGATCAAAATGGAGATGTCATCTCCTGGGCTAGCGCTGGTTCTAGCGGTTTTAAGGGAGCAAAAAAGGGAACTCCCTTTGCAGCGCAAACCGCAGCTGAAAGTGCAGCTCGCCGAGCTATCGATCAAGGAATGCGCCAAATTGAGGTAATGGTAAGTGGGCCAGGAGCAGGTAGAGAAACCGCTATCCGAGCGCTCCAAGGAGCAGGACTGGAAATTACACTGATTCGGGATATTACCCCGATTCCTCACAATGGTTGTCGTCCACCCAAGCGCCGTCGAGTTTAAATACCAAAACTTGGGCAGTGAGGACGAAAAGTTACAGCCAGCAATGACCGCTTGAGCGTCTAACGTTCAAACTGTCATTGAGTTAAAGCTTGGGCGACCAGAAGCGTGTCAGATTTTCTCGTCGGGAAAGTTGCTAAACTTCGGGCTACCCAAAATATTATTAATCAATTTTGGATTTTAGGTTTGCGATTTTAGATTGAACCCGATTATAAGGGTGCTGGGCCTCGTGGATTTTAAGTTGATGATTTAAGATTTGTTCCGCCAATAAGAGGTGGAGCATGAACGAAAGAAGCACAATCCAAAATCCAAAGTCCAAAATCGAAAATTGGCAATCAATTCTGGAGGCAATTGATTTGTCTGCTAGCAGCACCTTAGAAAAAGGGAGGCTCATCCGTGGCGCAGTTTCAAATTGAATGTGTAGAGTCGAATACCGAAGAAAGTCGGAACCATTACAGTAAATTTGTATTGGAACCTCTAGAACGCGGTCAAGGAACAACTGTTGGCAACGCACTGCGGCGGGTTTTACTGTCTAATTTAGAAGGTACAGCAGTTACAGCAGTGCGGATTGCAGGCGTTTCACATGAATTCGCCACAGTTCCGGGCGTGCGGGAAGATGTGCTGGAAATCCTCATGAGAATGAAGGAAGTTATCCTGAAGAACTATTCTTCGCAGCCCCAGATTGGTAGATTACTTGTTAGCGGCCCAGCAACAATCACTGCGGCACATTTTGATTTGCCCAGTGAAGTAGAAGTCATCGATCAGACTCAGTATGTAGCCACCATCGCTGAGGGTGGAAAGCTGGAAATGGAATTTCGGATCGAGAAAGGCAAAGGCTATCGCACTGTAGAGCGAGGACGTGAGGAAGCCACATCGTTGGATTTTCTGCAAATCGACTCGATATTTATGCCAGTGCGAAAAGTCAACTACAGTGTTGAAGAATCTCGTGGGGAAGGCTTGATTCCAAAAGACCGACTACTGTTGGAAGTTTGGACAAATGGCAGTGTTTCCCCTCAAGAAGCACTATCTTCGGCTGCTGCGATCTTGGTAGATTTATTCAACCCGTTGAAGGACATCTCCCTAGAACCAACAGACACAGGTTCGGATATTCCAGACGACCCAACTGCCCAGATACCCATCGAAGAGTTGCAACTTTCTGTGCGGGCATATAACTGTCTCAAACGGGCACAAGTTAACTCTGTGGCAGATTTGTTGGATTATACCCAAGAAGACCTCTTAGAAATTAAGAACTTTGGGCAGAAGTCAGCAGAAGAAGTCGTGGAAGCTTTGCAGCGACGCTTGGGCATCACCCTGCCAATGGAAAGAGGCTCGAAACACCCTTAAGAAAAACCGTTCATAATTCATAGTGCATAATTATGCGTCACCGTTGTCGCGTCAAAAAACTCAGTAAACCAGCCGATCAACGTCGTGCTTTACTGCGATCGCTCACCACCGAGTTGATCCGTCATGGTAAGATTACCACCACTTTAATTAGAGCGAAAGTTCTCAGAAGTGAAGTGGAAAAAATGATTACCCTAGCCAAAAATGGCTCCTTGGCAGCACGTCGGGAAGCTTTTGGCTATATCTTCGACAAACAACTAGTTCATGCTCTATTTGAGCAAGCTCCTACTCGATATGGCGATCGCCAGGGCGGTTATACGCGCATCCAGCATACCGTACCGCGTCGGGGCGATAATGCAAAAATGGCAATAATTGAATTGGTTTAAGTCATTTAGTCATTGGTTATTAGTCATTAGTCATTAGTCATTGGTCATTAGTGAATAACAAAGGACAAGTGACATAGACGCCCGGAGGGCGGCTTCCCGAAGGGTAGGACAAATGACGAAGCACAAATGACAAAGGACAAAATCTGTATGTTAGAAAGCCACCAGCCTACACAAACTCATCGAGTAGCCTTGGTAATTCAATACCTGGGCACTCATTTTCATGGCTGGCAAAGGCAAAAACAACACCGGACAGTCCAAGAAGAGATTGAAATTGCGATCGCGACTATTCTTGGGCATCATGTAACACTACATGGGGCTGGGCGAACCGATTCAGGAGTTCACGCTGCTGCTCAAGTAGCCCATTTTGAAGCTACAGGTTTTATTCCGCCTCACAAGTGGGCAACAATCCTAAATAGCTATCTGCCGCCAGATATATTAATCAGGGCTTCAGCTAGTGTCGATAACCGTTGGCACGCTCGCTTTAGTGCAGCCTATCGACGGTATCGCTACACAATATATACTGAAGATCGACTTAACTTGTTTGTAAGACCCTTCAGTTGGCATTATTATTATGCACCCCTAGATGAATCTTTAATCCAAGCTGCCTTGAAACCTCTCTTGGGAAAGCATCACTTAGCTGCTTTCCACCGTGCAGGCTCAAAGCGATCGCATTCCTGGGTAGAGGTGCAAGCAGCAGAGTGTCGTCGCAGTGGGCCATTTATCCATATTGAAATACAGGCAGATGGATTTTTGTATGGCATGGTACGGCTGTTGGTAGGGATGCTGGTAGAAGTAGGTTCTGGACAACGAACACTTTCTAGCTTCACGGAACTCTGGAAAGAAGAACGTCGGGAAGAAGTGAAATATGCCGCACCGCCTCAAGGCTTGTGTTTGTTGCGAGTCGGCTATCCCGATTTTCCCTTTCCAAAAGAGATTTGGTACGACACCTTACCAAAGTTCGTCACTAGTCAAGAGTCATTAGTCATTGGTCAGTAGAGACGCGATTAACCCTTGTCTGTACAAAGGTCATTAGTGAATAACAAAGGACAACTGACAAATGACAAAAGACAAATGACTAATGACAAATTACCCTCCGGGTTCGCCAGTTGCTCATGGGGGAAACCCCCAAGACCGCACTGGCTCAAAAATGACAAAGGACAAATGACAAATGACAATAGTTAAAACATACCTTCCTTCTCAAGCAACCCTTGAGCGTGAGTGGTACATAGTAGATGCCACCGATAAACGCCTCGGTCGCCTCGCCAGCGAAATCGCCCAGGTATTGAGAGGCAAAAAGAAACCCGAATATACGCCTCATCTAGATACAGGTGACTTCGTAATCGTTATCAATGCCGAGAAAGTAGCAGTTACAGGCAAAAAGCGCACTCAAAAGCTTTATCGCCGCCATTCTGGTCGCCCTGGTGGGATGAAAACCGAAACTTTCGCTAAACTGCAAGAGCGCATACCAGAGCGAATTTTAGAACAAGCTGTTAAAGGTATGCTACCTAAAAATAGTCTTGGTAAGCAGTTGTTCACCAAGCTGAAAGTTTACGCTGGGCCTACGCATCCTCATGATGCTCAAAAACCTAAAGAACTAAAAGTTAGTACAATTCCTGGAGAAGAAAATTAATGGTAGTAGCAGATGCTAATAGCGGTCGCGCCGTATACTGGGGTACTGGCCGTCGTAAGAACGCAGTAGCACGGGTACGCTTGGTTCCAGGCACCGGTCAACTGATTGTGAACGGTAAAGATGGAAATTTGTATTTCCAATTCAACCCCAACTACCTGGGAGTGATTAAAGCACCCCTGGAAACTCTAGGATTAGAAAACGAATATGACATTTTGGTAAAAGCAGAAGGCGGCGGCTTGACCGGACAGGCTGATTCTGTTCGTTTGGGAGTTGCTCGTGCTTTGTGTCAACTTGACCCAGACAACCGCCCACCTTTGAAAACCGAAGGTTACTTGACTCGCGATCCCAGAGCAAAAGAACGGAAGAAATATGGTTTACATAAAGCTCGGAAAGCGCCTCAGTACTCTAAGCGTTAGGGAATTGGGCATTGGTGAAGAAGGTAATAGGTTACAGGGGACAGGCGATCGTTTTCTGTTACCTGTAACCTGTTCCCTTCTCCCTTCTCCTAGCTCCAATTGAAACCTGAAAGTTATAATTGATATAGATTCATCACAAAAGGAACAATGGCTAAAGCTGATATTCACCCCAAGTGGTATCCAGATGCTAAAGTTTACTGCAACGGTCAAGTCGTTATGACCATTGGCTCTACCAAGCCAGAATTGCATGTAGATGTTTGGTCTGGAAATCACCCATTTTACACCGGCACTCAGAAGATTATTGACACTGAGGGTAGAGTAGAGCGCTTCCTCCGCAAGTACGGTATGAGCAGCACTCAAACATCTGGCGACGATCAAAACAAAAAGTAGCGGGTTGGCTCTGCTGTTAACGACGGCCCTGCATCAGCTGGGTCGATTTTCATTTATATGCTCGAGCCAATTTGTTATTTTTTTAAGGAGCGAATGCGCTCCGCACACACTTCGTGAACGCAATCGTCATGGCTGAATCATACTTACTGGACAAACTAAAATCCGTTGAACAAACTTTTAATGAATTAACACGTCGTCTTGGCGACCCCGATACCGCTAGCAATCCTGATGAGTATCAAGAAATTGCTAAGTCTCGTTCTTCTTTGGAAGAGGTAGTTAATACTTATGAGATTTGGAAAACAGCCCAAGAAGACTTAATCGGAGCGCGTCAGGTTTACAAAGAATCTGCAAGTGACCCAGAGTTGCAAGAAATGGCGGCACTGGAAGTAAAAGAACTTGAAGAAAAAATAGAACATTTAGAGTCTCGCTTGAAAGTCTTACTGCTACCACGCGACCCCAATGATGAAAAGAATATCATGTTGGAAATTCGCGCTGGTACTGGTGGCGATGAAGCAAGTATTTGGGCTGGCGATTTGATGCAGATGTACACCCGTTATGCCCAGACTCAAGGTTGGAAAGTTTCTCTAGTGAGCGAATCTCGTGGAGAAATGGGTGGCTGGAAAGAAGTCATTCTCGAAATAAAAGGTAATAACGTTTACAGCCAGCTAAAATTTGAAGCTGGTGTGCATCGCGTGCAGCGCGTGCCGGCAACTGAATCTGGGGGACGGGTTCATACTTCCACAGCTACCGTAGCAATTATGCCAGAGGTGGATGATGTGGAAATTCACATTGACCCGAAAGATATTGAAATGACTACAGCCCGTTCTGGTGGTGCTGGTGGACAAAACGTCAACAAGGTGGAAACAGCCGTTGACTTGATGCACAAACCAACGGGAATACGCATTTTCTGTACAGAAGAACGCAGCCAGTTGCAAAACAAAGAACGGGCGATGCAAATTCTGCGGGCGAAGTTGTATGAAATCAAGTTAAGCGAACAACAAGAAGCTGTAACTTCCATGCGGCGATCGCAGGTTGGTACTGGATCGCGATCGGAAAAAATTCGCACTTACAATTATAAAGATAACCGCGCTACCGATCATCGGTTAGGTCAGAATTATTCTCTTACCCCTGTTTTGGATGGTGATTTAGAGACGCTGATCCAATCTTGTATATCTCTAGACCAGCAAGAACGTCTCGCAGAGTTAGCGACTTCTGCCGCTAACTAATTTTTGTTGTTAAATATTCTGTAAAACCACTACTTGTACTGTTGCTTTTAACACAAGCAGGTGGTTTTCTAATATTGCGTGGAGTGCATCTTCTATTTCACTGGGATAATGGTAATAAGCAAATTCGTACTTCATAAGGTAATTTAACTTTGCCCATTCTTTTAGGGTTTGGCAGGTATAAATTAGCTTTTCCACTTCTTCTTGCCAACGTGCAAAAATCCGGTAGCTAAAAAAGCTGCTGCATATATTGCCTTTTGTATCCCAGTAAGAAATACACACTTGATGTTTCAGAAGGTGGATTTTTTTGATTTGCTTAACATCGTAGCCTTTAACTTTTAAAGCTTCTTTGGTTTCTGCCTCAGAAATGTTCCACTGTTCTGGTTTAATTTTATTAGTGGCTATAAGGTTTCTACCTTTGCGGCGATATTGGTTAATTTTGCGTGGCTTGCGAAACATGATGCACCTTCGATATTATTTCTTCGCAGCAAAGTCTAGCTACTAGCACAACCGCCGTAGCAAACTAAGTTTTTTGGGTTGGTTAAAGATAGATGGGTTAGTCTACTAGCTTGATGCCTGTAGTTGCCGTTTTACAACAAAAGATATAGTTTAGTACTAAAACACAAGGCTGTCAATATAAAAGTAAACTTGTAATATTGAAAGTAAACTTGTAAATACAGTTGGCTAGCTATATAAGCAGTGAAGATCGAAAGCAAACAAAAACTGATTGAAATCATTAAACTAGCTCGCGGTTCAATGAGTCAGCGAGCATTTGGTAAGCTTTTGGGGGTATCTGCTACTGCTGTTCAGATGTGGGAAAAAGGTGTGAAGGTTCCAGATACAGAAAATTTGGCTCGAATCGCATCGAAAGCAGGTTACACAATGGAAGAGTTAATCAGTTGCATTGATGGCAAGCCAATTCCAGAAACCTCAGATTTGAGTCTGATTCTTAGACAAATCCAGCATATGCCTTTAGCTCAAGTGGCTCAGATCGTCCAAGCTGCGGCGGAGAGATTGGCGGCTGTAGCTGAAGCATCCGGGGATGAAGCAAAAGCTAGTTGATAGAAGAAGTCTTGCTAGATGGTTTTGAAGCGGGTGTTAATTTGTGCCTAAGAGAAACTAACTTAGCATTACGAACTTTTCCAGAGCATTGCCCCTATTTATTTGATGATGCGATCGCAGACAATTTTCTGTGCGATACTCGTCAAGACTGGGAAGGATAATTACTACCATTTTTCTTACGCTCATTTGTTACTTGGAGACACGTTATCCCTCTTTCTAAGAGATGATGCCCAATATTTGTAAGTAAGTAAGTGGGCTGAATTAAATATATGAATAGATTGACATGAAAACTTGTAGTGATTGAAAAGCTACTAAGAGCTGATTCGTAAAGAAAATCTAAAGAGAACAAAGCCCCAGTGTATTCAGGTTATAGGCTAAATCAATAACATTGATGTTGTTGTCGATGAGCCGTCTACCAGCGATAGAAAATCCACACCGCAAACCCTATCCCAGTGATTTAAGCGATAGCGAATGGTTAATTCTCAAGCCTCTTCTACCAAGCCCTAAAGGATTTGGGCATCCTATAGAAGTAGATTTACGAGAGATTCTTAATGCAATTTTCTACGTGCAACGTACTGGATGTCAGTGGGAAATGTTGCCTCATGACCTTCCTCCTTAGAGCTGATTCGTAAAGAAAATCTGAAGGGTACTTAACTCATTGCTAGGTCTAAGTTTCAGCGAATAAGTGCTGTATTGACTTAAATTACTGAAACCCTGATTAGACAAGTGTTTTACTTGAGTTGACAAATTAGCTCTTACACCACTGTGTACAGCTACTTTCAGAAATGGCAACGCAAAGGCATCTGGCAGAAAATTCACGGGCCTTGTACGCCATCAACTTCGTCAAGATTTAGGACGAGATGAACACTCTACTGTAGCGATCGCAGATTCTCAATCAGTGAAGACCACGGAAAAAAAAGGGAGGTCTACGGCTTTGATGGTGGTAAGAAGGTTAAAGGGCGTAAACGCCATATAGTCGTGGATTCTCAAGGGTTGTTAATCGGTGTGTTAGTGACCGAGGCGAATGCCTCAGAACGTTTGGGTGCAGTGGTTGTACTGGATGAAGCGGCTGTAGAGTTGTCTAAATTGGAAGTTGTTTGGGTAGATCAAGGCTATTCGGGAGAAAACTTTGCTCAAGCGGTCAGGCAAGTTTGCGGCGAACAGGTTCGTGTTGAGGTAATTCAACGGCACTCGAAAGCATTTGAGCGATTACCGAAACGATGGATTGTAGAACGCACATTCGGTTGGCTGAATCGATTTCGGCGTTTGAGCAAGGATTACGAGTTGTACACAGAGTTAAGTGAAGCTATGATTTATGGTTCATTGATTCGTCTGATGATTAAGCGAATGGTATCTTAAGCTTTTGTTTACGAATCAGCTCTAAAAGTTAATTGCACACACCTACTTAGTTAAACTTCCTCAGTTTGGAAAAGGAACATTGCGAAACTCAATATTGTTCTCCCGATTATTATTGGACTTTGGACAAAAAATTAAGTGTTAGCGTAAATTTTGGGTGAATAAAAAACTAGACATCATAAATTACCCCAGTTATTTTACAAACTGAGTTAAATTCTTAAAGCCTAAGAAAATTTACGCTGCTTTTTGTTTATTGGTGTTGATTTTGACAATTTCTTGACAACGAGATGCTTAGTTCGTTGTGTTTGAGTCTGACCTTTGACAACAAGACAGAGTAAATAAACTTTAGGGAAAACAAATTGAATCAACTTTACCGTGATGAGCGTATAAACCGAAACCATCAGCAAACTGAATTGCAGTTTCTCCATCAGCATGGAGTTTGCCGTAATTATCAAGCAGTAATTTTGTAGGTCTATCACAAATTATGTAATGTATAGGCATTGGTATAAACCACCAACCACACTCAGTACATAAATCTTTGTAAACCTGCCATTGCTCCTGGTTATGCTGGCAATCTAGTTCATTGATGCAATAGTCGAATAGTCCAGCGTAGCTTGCCCATTCCGAATCAGGATAAATAAAGTTATCGTAAAAACGACCAAAAGCGTCAGGACAGTCTTTCAACTCATTACTTAAGCTTTCGCAAAGCCAATCCCATAGAACATTCCATAATTGCGTGTGAATTATACTACCTACTTTATCCGTAAGATTTTCATCTAAAACTTTCCAAATTTCTAGACTGATTTGAGGATTCAGTCCGCTTGGATATAATTCCGTATGTAAATCCCACCATAAATCAGTTCTTGGTTGACCTTCGCCACAAATAGTTTGTAAGCTTGCTACCTGATTAATAATTTCATCATCACTAAGACCGTTGAAGTTAGCTGTTGCAAGTCTTAACTCAGCACTAAAAGCAGCATACGGACTCTCAAAAAAAGTGATTTCAGGCATTGTAAAACTTTCAGGATAAAAATTGTATACATCTTCTAGTACAGCCAATACTCTATTGCGATTTATACGCTCTGTAGATAAATTAATCGCTCTCCATTTTTGCTGATAAGATACGATGGATTCTTCTTGTTGAGATGTCAGTTTTGTAATCATCGATAATTATTTTTGTAGAACACAATCGCTTGGAACCTTGGTAATGAGCGAGGCGATCGCTAATTTTGGCTGAGTTCGAGGTTCTGGTAGAAATACATAACAGCTATACAAACTAAGTCCGACTGTGCGGACTTCAGGAAGTTGAAACTCACGGAGATGAGTTTTGTCTGTATAGCTGCGATTTCTAATCGCCTATGGTATTTTTACAAAAGTAAGATGCTCCCAATATCACCACTGGCAGTTAAGGAATAAATGGTTTTAAAATGGTGCAATCTTAAAATATTTAGGGGGTGCAGCTATGTCGCTACGCAATGAGCCTTTAGATTGGCAACTTGAAACCAATAATCCTTATATCCCAGTTTATCATCAAGGTAATTTGGTGGGATTTTTTAAACCAGAATATGCCAGTGAAATTATTAAAATTTTAAATGAAGAAGAAGTTTTAAAGAAAGCGCTGAAAATGGCTTGTACTGATTTAATTAAAAAAATCGGTGGGGATACCAGAAAAGTCAATTTTTTAATGGAAAAATATGTGAAAACTAGTGAACGTCCAAAGTATGGAACTAGAGCGATCGCAGTTTTACTTCAAGATAGGCAAAAAGAGCTTGATTTGAGTAACCAGGAGTTTACGAAATTCTGCGACACCTTTAAATTATCTCCTACAGAACTGAATAATATTTATGCCGGAGAAGCATTTGATGATAGTTTATTAGCGCCTCTTTCACGTATATTAGGGATGGCAAAAGAGCAATTACTGAAAGTCCGAGATGGTTGTGAATAACAAAGTAACAGATGAACAGCAAATCCAAATATTCAAATGATATAAAGTTTTGAAAACAGACATCATCTTTTATCGGCTGTTTCAAGAATTTCTTGATATCTTCTTTGAACTTATTGATAATCCTCCAGAATTAGCTAGACTTTATCAATTTTCATCAGTTGAAATCAAACAAACAGCCTTCAGAATCGATGGTGTGTTTTTGCCTACACAAGGAAGCGAGAATCCGATTTACTTTGTTGAAGTGCAATTTCAAACTGATGGGGAAATTTATTCACGGCTAATTGCAGAAATATGTTTATATCTTCGTCAAAATCAACCATCAAATGACTGGGGTGCTGTGGTTTTATACCCAAACAGGAATATAGATACAGGAGATATCAAACATTACCGTGAGTTTTTCACAAGTGGGCGCATCAGGCGCATTTATTTGGATGAATTAGGTGAAGCTACATCGCTTCCAATTGGCATTGCAACTGCTAAATTAGTAATTGCAACCGACGATATCGCAATTGTCCAAGCAAGAGAGTTGATAGACAGAACTAAGTCGGAAATAAACTCACCACCAAAACAGCAGCAATTACTACAATTTATAGAGACTATTTTGGCTTACAAGTTTCCCACAATGAGTAGGGAGGAGATCGAGCAAATGTTTAGCTTAAGCGAGTTAAAGCAAACCAGATTTTATCAGGAAGCCTTTCAGGAAGGTGTTGAACAAGGCATTGAACAAGGTAAGGTTCAAGGGAAACTAAAAGCAGTACCAGCAATGTTGGCAGCAGGGTTGACTGTAGAACAAGTAGCAGAGGCGTTAGATTTGAGTGTCGAAGAAGTTAGACAAGTAACACAAAGCCAGCCTTAAGATAGATGTGGTAAATTTTATCCGTGGCTCAAGCCAAATTTGGTTTGTGGCTTCCAGACTTTCTCACGACAAATTTATAGTTAATTTTTGTTAATATTAGAGGCGGTGTTAGTACTTCGTCCTCAACCACCCACTCCCTACCTGAGAGAAACTTAATGCTGCGACTAGAACATATAAGTAAAATTTATCCCACAGGCGAAGTTCTCAAAGATATCAACTGGGAAGTTAAACCAGGCGATCGCATTGGCTTAGTCGGTGTCAACGGTGCTGGAAAATCTACCCAACTCAAAATCATCTCTGGGGAAATTGAACCCACCGCAGGCGAAATTATCCGTCCTAATAGCTTACATATAGCCTACCTCAACCAAGAGTTTGAAGTAGACCCTACCCGCACTGTTAAAGAAGAATTTTGGACTGTCTTCAAAGAAGCCAACGAAGTACAGTTAGCTCTGGCACACATACCACAGGAGATGGAAACGGCTAACCCAGATCAACTGGATCGGCTGATCGAGAAATTGGATCGCTTGCAGCGCAAATTTGAAGCCTTGGATGGCTACAACTTAGATGCACGCATCGGGAAAATCTTACCAGAGATGGGGTTTGGGCTAGAAGATGGCGATCGCCTTGTCAGTGCTTTCAGTGGTGGTTGGCAAATGCGGATGAGTTTAGGTAAAATTCTGTTGCAAAAACCTGACTTGTTGCTGCTGGATGAACCGACTAACCACCTAGATTTAGAAACCATTGAGTGGTTGGAAAATTACCTCAGAGGGCTAGTTACGCCGATGGTAATAGTCTCCCATGACCGGGAGTTCCTTGACCGCCTCTGCACTCAAATTGTGGAAACTGAACGTGGCGTTTCCAGTACTTACCTTGGTAACTACTCAGCATATTTGGAACAAAAAGCCGAAAGTCAATTAGCACAACTTAGTGCTTACGAACGTCAACAGAAAGAATTAGAGAAACAGCAAACATTTGTTGATAGATTTCGCGCCAGTGCTACCCGCAGTACCCAGGCAAAAAGTCGGGAAAAGCAACTTGAAAAAATTGAGCGTATTGAAGCACCCATTGCTGGGGTAAGAACTCTACATTTCCGTTTTCCACCTGCACCTCGCAGTGGACGCGAAGTAGTGGAAATTCAAGATTTAACTCATCTTTATGGTGATAAAATCCTGTTTTTGGCAGCAAATCTGCTAATTGAAAGAGGCGATCGCATTGCATTTCTTGGCCCCAATGGTGCTGGAAAATCTACCCTTCTGCGCGTAATTATGGGTATGGAACAACCCACAGAAGGTATTGTTAAATTAGGGGATCACAATGTGATTCCCGGTTACTTTGAGCAAAATCAAGCTGAAGCTTTGGATTTGAAAAAAACTGTCATGGAAACTATCCATGATGAAGTTCCCGACTGGGATAATCAAGAAGTCCGCACGCTTTTGGGACGCTTCTTATTTAGTGGTGACACTGTATTTAAGGCAGTTGGGGCATTAAGTGGAGGAGAAAAAGCTCGTTTGGCATTGGCAAAAATGCTCTTACGCCCTGCTAACCTACTAATTTTAGATGAGCCGACAAACCACCTAGATATTCCAGCGAAGGAAATGCTGGAAGAAGCGCTACAAAACTATGATGGCACGGCAATTGTAGTCTCTCATGACCGCTACTTTATTTCTCAAGTAGCTAACAAAATCGTCGAGATTCGTGATGGGGAATTCCGAGTTTACTTAGGAGACTATCATTACTATCTCCAAAAAATTGCCGAAGAAAAAGAACAAGCAAGGTTAGCTGCAATAGAAGCAGAGAAAGCAGCGAAAAAAGCGGCTAAAGCAGCTAAAGCTTCCACGAAAAGGAAATGAGAAACTAAAAAATCGCTTAGTAGTAGCGTTTGAGCGCTATTACTAAGTAATCACTCCTTATGAGAGTTCCAAAACATCACAGGAAAATTACTAAAATTTAAAAAATATTTCCAAAAACCGCAAGTCCTTCGTAAAAGAAGTTAATAAGCAAAAATTCACTTGCGGCGTGGATTAGCAGTGGTATCATTCGGGTATTACAAAAAGTAAAGGGCAATTTTACTATGACCAAAGCACCTGTTGCTCCTGTGGTGCTAGTCATTTTAGACGGATGGGGCTACTGCGACCAAACGCGAGGAAACGCCATTATTGCTGCTAAAACTCCCATTGTGGACAGTTTATGGGCAGCTTACCCGCATACCCTCATCCACACATCAGGAAAAGCCGTAGGGTTGCCAGAAGGTCAAATGGGCAACTCGGAAGTAGGTCATTTGAACATTGGTGCTGGGCGAGTTGTACCGCAAGAACTGGTACGCATCTCAGATGCGGTCGAAGACGGTTCTATTGCCTTAAACCCAGCACTCCTCAAAATTTGCCAGGAAGTTCGCTCTCAAAATGGCAAGCTGCATCTAGTCGGGCTTTGTTCTGAGGGAGGGGTACATTCGCATATTACCCATCTATTCGGACTACTTGACTTAGCCAAAGACCAGCGAATTCCAGAAGTTTGTATTCACGCCATCACCGATGGTCGTGACACCGCCCCAACAGAAGGGGTAAAAGCGATCGCGCTACTGCAAGATTATATAGACCGTTTAGGAATTGGGCGCATAGTCACCCTTAGCGGTCGCTACTACGCGATGGATCGCGATCGCCGCTGGGATCGGGTCAAACGCGCATACGATGTCATGACCCAAGATAGTGTGGGTGACGATCGCACGGCTGTAGAAATCTTGCAAGCATCTTACGCCGAAGGGATAAAAGATGAATTTATCAACCCCATCCGAATTGCACCCGGCGCAATAGAACCAGGGGATGGGGTGATATTTTTTAACTTCCGCCCCGATCGCTCCAGACAACTGACTCAAGCTCTGGTCAGTCCCACTTTTAACGGTTTTGAAAGACAGCGAATCACACCGTTGTCTTTTGTCACCTTTACACAGTACGATCCAGACTTACCCGTGGCTGTAGCCTTTGAGCCTCAGAATCTCAGTAACATTCTGGGAGAAGTTATAGCCAATCATAGTTTGAATCAGTTCCGCACCGCCGAAACAGAAAAATATGCCCACGTCACCTATTTCTTTAATGGGGGTCTGGAGGAACCTTTTCCCGGAGAAGATCGGGAACTAGTAAGCAGCCCGATGGTAGCAACTTACGATCGCGCCCCAGCGATGTCAGCAACAGCAGTTACAGATGTTGCGATCGCTGCGATTCAAAAGGGTATATATTCTTTAGTTGTGATTAACTATGCCAACCCAGACATGGTAGGGCATACTGGTCAAATCGACGCTACCATTACAGCAATTGAAACAGTCGATCGCTGTTTGGGACGGTTGTTAGAGAGCGTTATCAAAGCTGGTGGTACAACAATTATTACTGCCGATCACGGCAACGCTGAGTATATGCTAGATGAAGGGGGTAATCCCTGGACAGCTCATACCACTAACCCAGTTCCCTTTATCTTGGTGGAAGGAGAGAAAGTCAAAATCCCTGGATATGGTACAAATGTCGAACTGCGAAGCGATGGTAAGCTATGCGACATTGCCCCCACAATTCTAGAGATTTTACAGCTGCCTCAGCCACCAGAAATGACCGGGCGATCGCTGCTGAAAACAGCAGAATACGAGCTACAACGTACTCGCACTCCCGTGCAAGTAGGGCTGTAAAAGATTGCTGAGTAGAGACGCGATTAATCGCGTCTCTACAAAAGTTAGGAGTTTTTAGTAAACTCCTAACTTCTAAATTCTGAATTCTGTTTTTTAAAACTTGTTATAAATGAGATTCCTACCATGACAGTTACTAATATCGTGCAAGGCATTTGGGCATTTTCCGCCGTTGGTTTGATTATCTTAGTTTTGCTGCATAGCCCTAAAGGTGATGGCATTGGAGCCATTGGTGGACAAGCCCAGCTATTTAGCAGCACCAAGAGTGCAGAAAACACCTTAAACCGAATTACTTGGGCATTGACAGTTATTTTTCTCGGTTTAACAGTAGTTTTAAGTGCTGGTTGGCTACCTAAATAAGGATAGGTAAATGGGGAAAAGAACCCAACACCCGATACTTAACACCTTAATAAATTTAATTTCACGACGGTTAATTACAGCTCTTGCCTTGTTTATTGGCACAGGGCTGTTAATCGTTTTTACTAATTTTCAGTCGAGTGATGGATTTACAAGAATACCAAAATCTGTGTATTCCGATTTAATAATTTCTCTCCCTACGTCCCCAAAACCTCATCCCTTACCGCCCACACTCGCGCAGTGGCAAGATAACACTAATAGTGGTGACTACTTTTCGCAAGTCACAATAACCCAAGTTGGTTATTTAGTCTGGTCACAATTTCCCATTCAAGTTTATGTAGAACCACCAAAAGCCATCAGCGAAAAACAAGCTCAAGCATGGGTTAATGGTGTCTTGCAAGGTGTACAGGAGTGGAGTACTTATTTACCTTTAATAATAGTCGAACAGCCAGAAGTTGCTGATATTACAATCGCACGAAAAGCGCCACCTCTACAAATTTCCCCTGGTAGTAATATACCCCGTGCGCGATCGGCCCAAACTACTTACGAGTTATACGCCAGCAACAAAATTTTATCCCACCGCTTCAGCATCTTGCTAAGTCCTACTCAAACAGGTGAATATCTCATTGCATCAGCCCGCCACGAATTCGGTCATGCGTTGGGAATTTGGGGTCATAGTCCGCTACAAACTGATGCGCTATATTTTTCTCAAGTTCGTAACCCGCCGCCTATTTCTGCCAGAGATGTAAATACTCTAAAGCGGGTTTATGAACAGCCAACCAGTTTAGGATGGTCTTTAGTGGATAATTCAAAGATTAATTGATCGATAGGTAAACTACAAACTGGTCACTAAGGTAAAAATGCTACTAATAGTGAAATAATGACAAATTAGTAGGAGAAATCCCATGACTAACTTCAATGTACAGCTACCCGAATCTTTATATAAACAAATTGAAGCTTTAGCAGCAAGAGAAAATATTTCCATTTAACAACTTGCAACTATTGTTTTATCTGCACAAGTTTCCGTATGGATGACCAAAGACTATTTGGAAGAAAAAGCCAAAAGCGGTAATTGGCAAAAATTCCAGCAAGTTTTGAATAAAGTGCCTAACGTAGAACCAGAAGAATATGATAAGTTGTAGCAACTTAATTTTATGGTATTGGTGAGTTAAAATATGAATATGTCTTGCGCAAAGAATCAAAATTTAAGATTAAGACAACCAATTCTTATCTAAAATTTGCTCTAAGGTATAAGGACATAATTCAGGTAAATTGGTTAAATTTGTTTTAGCCTTAACATAATCTAAAGCATTGCTATAAATTATGCTGAAATTCTCTTCTAAATGTTTGCGTAAATTGGCACTTAAATCTTCATTTACTTAGTTGCGAAAACTAACAATTTCCGCAGTCCAATGATTAATATTTATTGGCTTTTCTAAATCCCAATATTGATAAAGTAATAAATGTCTAATAATCTGTTCCAATAAACTTTTTACTCGCCTTTTTTCATTTTTAGCCAAATCTTCCAATTCTTCTATTAAGCTTTCATAGTCAATGTCTGCTAATTGTCGATTCTTGAGACATTTAATAGTCTCCTCTAACCATTGCAGGTAATTAGATTCATATAGTGTTTTTATGTCGATGATTGCAGTCATTTGTTAATTTTGTAGCTTTAATTTACTGTTATTTATTATTTTATGTTAACTAATTTATTAATTTTTGCCGATAATTGCCCAGAAAAAAAAGATACACAGCACTCATAAGTTAAGTCAGAAGATATCCAGCGACTCCCAAAAGAACAATTAAGCAAAAATTCTACACTATCGCCTGTCAGTAATCCAATTCTCTCGCTGTTCCCCCTGAATCGATTGTACAATTCCAAACCTTTCCTCAATTTTGCGTGGCAGAGTGAATATCCCAAAGATGTAAACGCAAACTTCTTCCGGTTGATTTGTTAAAACACGAACTCTGGCTTCGTTATCTTGTAAACGCTCTATGAAAATAGATGCACAAATTTCAACATCTTCAGGAATTTCATATTCTTCCTTGGAAAAGGTGAATCTCTTCTCCAAACTATTTGCAATTGGGTCAATAACGGTTTGTTCAGGCAACGGATTTGTGAAACAATAGACGTATGTTCGGCAGCACTTTCCATCTTCTAGCTGCTCTAAGTCAGGGATATTTCTCACCTTTATCTGACTTGCGTGATACTTCATTTCGTTAACTTTAGATAGCCTTGTAAAACTGGTAAGAGAATTCTTAGTTAGGTATTTGTATTTTACCCGATCGCACTTATTGCCATCTTAAGATTTACAGTGCGATCGCACTTTATTCCCTTTCCCTACGCTCTGCGACTTAGTGGTAGAGGCCGCTGTGCTAAAACTCCTTTATAAAGTTCTTCCAGCAGACTAATATTTTTACTAAGGGTATAGCGGTCTAATACACGCTGTCTAGCTTTTTGCCCCAGTAGGGTTGTTAACTCTGGATGGTCTTGCAACACTGGTAAAAGGGTTCTCAATTGCGATCGCGCTGTTTTGGTACTAATAACTACACCTGCGCCCTTTTCCAATACTTCTCCATCTGCACCCACATCTGTTGCTAAACAAGCCAACCCACATGACATTCCTTCTAACAGAGATAAGGACAAACCCTCTACCAGTGAAGGCAAAACAAATACATCTGCACCCCGCAAAATTTCAATGCGTCGGTCTTCATCAGCAACAAATCCTAACCAGATAATGCCGTATTCTGAACCATAAAACGGCTCTAAGGAAGACTTTAAAGGGCCATCTCCAACAATTAGCAATTTAGTCCCAGGCGCCATTGCCGACTGCTTCCAAGCCCGAAGCAAGGCTTCAACATTTTTCTCTGGCGCTATTCTACCCTGATAGACAAACAAGCGATCGGCTTTAAATTCTGTTTTAATTTGAGAAAATCCTGGAGAATACTTGGCGGTATCAACACCATTGGGAATTACGGCAATATTTTCTTCTCTTACGCCCATCCCTGACAATAATTCTCGCTGAATTTGGGAAAATACAATCACGCGATCGTAGTTAACTAAAAAAGGCGCGTAGAGCTGATAAGCCAAAAGTTGTGTTCCTGATACCAGCTTTGCCCCCTTGCCAGCAAATGGCGTGTGAAAAGTGGCAACTAGGGGCAACCTCAGTTCTTCACAGATTTCCGGTAGAAAAAAGTCTAAAGGAGATAAGGTTAAGGAAGCATGGACTACATCTGGTTTGATTTCCCGCAGTGAATCGGTTAAAACTTTGGTGGCTTTAAAAGTGGGAATTGTGTAAACCTGGGACTTGTAAATGAAAGGTAGGGAAACCTCTCGAAGATTTGGCCAATTATCAGGTTCAGACTCTTCCTGGGCGAAGTGAAGAAAGCTAACTTGATGTCCTCTATCTAGCAAGGCATTTGTAATTTCTCGACTATAGGTGACATTGCCGCAAAAGGGTGATTTTTTTCCAATCCAGGCTATACGCATTCTTTATTTAGCTGTAAGAAAAGCGGGTTAAATCTATTAATTGTGTGTCCTTTGTGATTTTTATTTTATCTAGCTATACTTGCTGGTTTTTTTATTTATTAAAAATTTCCACAACTTTCTACTAGTTTAAAAGCTTATTGTCAGCTAATTAAACCAGTGGATTTATGGCTTTATTTATTTGAGTTATAAGTTGTTAATTTTTGATATTTAAGCAACTTATTCTGACTTATGTCAGATTCATATCCGGCAAGTATGTGATAAATTTTCACTGGCAACAGTTTACCATGAACACAAAAGCTTTAAGTAAATTATTAATTACATCAAGGTAATGAATAATAACTTTTGTTAGCTGATAACTACTTGTGTGAGTTATACCAAGTTAATATACCTCCTGAAAAGACGATCGCAGCTAATCCCAAAAAAACTACCTGTAATCCCAGAAAGGTTTCTGCGACACCAGCTAATGCTAAAGGTAAGGAGAGGGCAATATTAATTACATTGTTCTGCAAGCCAAAAACTTTACCACGCATTTCTGGAGGTGTTTCTGTTTGGATTGCGGTTTGCATCGGAATTCCGACTAGTGCCCCAAAGATGCCCACTAGCGCTACCAGTAACAATACGAGCCACAATTGAGTTGTAAATACTGACAGACCAATCAGGGATGCGGCCATACCCATACAACCGCACAGACTTAGCTGAGTATAGGAGAAACGTTGACCAAATTGACCAAGAATTGTTGCTCCAGCAGCGATGCCAACACCGCCAGCTGCTAGTAAAAAGCCGAACTGGGAGGCTTTCATATTGGGAATTATTTCTGCCATCCGAACAGCTAGAACAGTTAATGCTGCAAAGACAGAAAACAAGATAATCAGTTGAAGCAAAGCATTGCGGACGCGATGATTTGCTTTGAGATAGGCAAAACCGTCTCGCAAGTCAGAGAATACGTGAGGGAATTCTGTATCGGGGTGGTGTTTTTCCTTAGTTGCCAGGAGGAACAAAATTATTCCAGCGATCGCATAACTGCCACCTACTAAAAGTTCTTTGCCCAAATTACCACTACCACCAATTTGCAGCCAAAGTCCATCAGCGATCGCGAGTAACGGTTCTCCAACAGCAAACCCAACAATCACCGATGCCATCATCGTTGTAGTGTAAAGCGAATTAGCCGAGAGTAAATGCTGTTCTTCTACAATCAAGGGAATTGCCGCCTGTTCTGCCGGAGCAAAAAACTGCGTCAAAGTCGAAACTAAAAAAGTCACACCCAAGATAATTACAAAACCCACTGGCAGCAATCCTATGGGTTTCCAATCATGAGTCAACCACAACATGAAGGGAATTGACAAAACCAGAATGCCGCGCCAAATATTTGTTGCTACCAGCACAGCCTTTTTCGACCAGCGATCGACAAACACCCCAGCAACGGAACCAAACAATACGGCTGGAATAGTAAAAGCCATCATCAAGACTGATACCCAACCACTAATACTCTGATTGCTTCCTTGAAACTGAGTATTAATCAAGGCAATCATCAGTACCAAATAAACTTTATCTGCTAGTTGAGAGAAAACTTGACCGCCCCAAAGAGCCAAGAAATTAGGATTTTTTAATACAGGTAAAAATCCTAGCTGTTTTATATTCCCTGTAATAGCTTCTCCACCTGAACCCGACCCATCTAATTTCGGTAATTCTTTCTCTGGGATAGTAGCTACTGACATCTGCCCATTACGAAGGCCATTGCTATCTACCTCAGCAGTGGTTAATTTGTCCTCAGATTGTGTTTCTGATTGGCTTGTAACATCAGTTTTTGGGATCTCTGTTGTCCAACTTTGATCGTTTTTAGAAACGTCTTTTGGGGACATTTCTTGGCCATTTATTTGACTAGGTGTACACTTGGGAACAGCACTCAAGTGATTCCTGACTGTAGGATCTGATACTTTATTCTGTTTTTTGGCGAGGCTAGGTGACAAAGGCAGGACTTTTTTATCCAAATCAGACGGTTGCATCATGGTTGGCAGCAAAATAAGAGTCGATCAAGGTAGCAGAGCGAATAGGGCGACCTAATTGATACTGAGCATACTGGCGCAAAATCTGCTCAACAGATAACCAGTTACAATCTCTAGCACCATCAATTTGCATTATCTCTGGTTGTGACAGATGTTGAAGCAAAGCTAGTTCCATAGCACCCAAACGACTAGAAATCACAGGTATTTCTTGCCGATGCACAACAACTGTTTGGGCATTGGGCATTGGGAATGGGGCATTGGGCATAGGGTATTGGTTATTAATCTTCCCCTGCTCCCCTGCTCCCCTGCTCCTCTGCCCCTCTGCCCTCATTTCCCTTTCCCCTTCTTTTCGTAAACGTTCTCTAGCTTCTAAAGAAACCGTTCCACCCGCAGGGATGCTAAATCCTACCTGCCAGTTGGGGTCTGTGAAGTCCGGCTTCAGGGAACGTTGAGATAGGCAGCAGATTTGCACTTGTGGCGTCAGTCCTGCTAAGGCTAAAAGGTGAAATACACCATGAGCCAGATGAGCCAAAACACCAAATGAATTTGCACTAGACACCGCCTCTAAGCGATGGAGATGTTCATTGAACAAATCATAAAGTTCTTCTTGGGGTTGTTCGCTCAAAGCTTCACACAGAACTATTTCTGCTAAATATTGACTGGCAGCCAGTTTTCCCAAATCTTGAGCTAAACCAGGATAAGTTTTTAACGTCTGTGCTTGAGTAATTTTATCAAGCGATCGCCCTTTAGCAATTAATAGTTCATTCACAACAAACATTCCACTCCTACCGCCCAGGCTGGAGTTGTGCTTACGTGACCCTGGAGCCACAGCTCGAATTAGACCGAATTCTCGTGTCAAAATCGTCACTATTTTATCCGATTCTCCTAGCGCCTGGGTTTTAAGATTAATACCAGTTGCTTTATAGGTTCTACTCATTACTCATTACTCATTAGTCATTAGTCACTAGTCATTAGTAGTTATTTAGTCATTAGTCATTGGTCAACGGTCATTAGATTAGGACAAATGACAAAAGACAAATGACAAAGGACAAATGACTATTCACCTTTTCCCAAGTTATCGCGCTGACGGATCAAATCCATACCGCGAGATGTGCCTAATCTAGTAGCACCTGCTACGATTAAGTCTAGGGCTTGATTGATAGTGTGAATACCACCTGAAGCCTTAATTCCCACTTTTTCTTTTGCTAATTCCTGCAAAAGTCGTACATCTGCCACTGTGGCACCACCATTCCAACCTGTACTAGTTTTTAAGAATGCTGCTCCCGCCTCCATAGCTATTTCAGCAGCTATTTTTTTCTCTGCATCTGTCAACAGGTTAGTTTCCAAAATTACTTTGATTGTTTGTCCAGTCTCTTCACAAATTTCGGCAATCTCCCGATGGACTTTTTCAGTCTTGCCAGCTTTCAACCAGCCCAAGTTCATGACTACATCCAATTCAGTAGCCCCACTATCAACAGCTTCTTGAGCTTCGTACAGTTTCACGGCTGAAGTCGTTGCACCAGAAGGAAAGCCTATTACTGTACAAACTTTCGGGTTTTTACCGTGGAGGAGTTCTACTGCTTGCTTGACATTAGCAGGGAACAGACAAACCGCCGCAAAGTTGAATCTATATGCTTCTTCACACCATTGCTCAACCTGCTCTGGAGTTGCCGTTGGCATTAACAGGGAGTGATCGATAAATGGCGCAATATCAATGTCTGGATAGTCTGCTGCCATCGTGTCTTCTGCCAGTGATTGATTATTAAACTTTATAAAAAATTAAAACATTTCTTATATATATATTAAACCACATTTATTACGAGTTTATCCTGAAAACAAGTTGCTGAATTGTCTTTCATATTGGCTTTACAGATATCCCAGGATTACTACAAGTGTTTAAGTTAACGCTAAGTAGTAGTAATACTAGGAAGATCGAGAGTGTTTTTTATACTATTTGCTAAAAAGTTAATAATACTTTGAGCCAATGCCTGCGATGCCAAATATGGAACACCATTACCAATAGTTTTAAACATATTAGTAAGTGACATATTTTCTGGAAGTACAAAATTGGCAGGCAAAGATTGGATAGCTAAAGCTTCTGCTACAGAAATCCGCCGGACTTTGTAAGGATGTAAATGTACCTCATTATTTCCATAGCAAGCTGTCGGAGAGTAACGCCATCTATGCAGACGTTTGAAAGACTTTTTAGAATCATCTCCTTCATCAATAGCAGCAAATTTTGTGATCCCTGTCCTTGGTTGAAAACAATTTTCCGTATTGAGATGTTTCAGAACATTATTTTTTCTAAACCAGTATTCAACTGTTAATTCTTCGGGGATGTCATCAGGGCAAGGTATTAGAGAATTTTCTTGGAATGGTTCACACTGACGCCAAGGGTAAGCAAAGACTTTTTCGGGAGGATATAAAATATGATTTTTCCAAGGAAAATATCCCTCATGTAGTAACTTTTCACTACCGATTTCGATCCCTATGTCCTGAAGAAAATTCTTTTTGAAGCCAATTAGGATAATTCTTTCTCTATCCTGGGGTACGCCATATTCGATAGCATTAATTAATCGCTCTGTTAATATATAGCCTGCTTCGTGTAATTGTTGCTTGAGCGATTCAAAAAATAAACGATGTTTTGTTGTCTTCCATAAACCCTTAACGTTCTCAAATAAAAAGAAGTCGGGAATGTTTTGGCAAATTAATTCAATATATGAAGCAGAAAGCTTACCATTGTCTCCCAAACTTCCTCTATTTTTCCCACCAATAGAAAAATCAGGACAAGGAGGCCCACCGATGAAACCAATTATATTATGAGATTTGCGGCAGTCTTTGACTAATTCTTGAAGTTGTTGTGCTTCTTTTCTAACAATAAGTTTTGTTACATCTGCTGCTTCACCGTGATGATATCCATATTCAGGCGATCGCATTTTCATAACTTCTCGTGAATAGCGATAGGCGGCAATAAATGGGGCGAAGATTTCATTGACATAAACAATATTAAAACCGCTGGTTTCAAAACCTAAATCGAGGAAACCTGAGCCAGCAAAAAAAGAGAAAATACAAGGGCGATCGTTCATTGAATTACTAGTACGATCAAAAATCTTATTAATATTCAGATTCTCGGAAAATGGTTTATGTACGTAACTTATACTAACTACCCCAAATTGGATTTAAGGGTTGGCAAAAACTAATATACTTAGGGTTTCTACGTAAGTACCAATCAAAAAATAACAATTGAAAAACTGCTTAAATAGTCAAAAAAATTTACAGTTTCTCTAAGTATTACATCTTAAAGTTTACTCAATCTTTAAGGAAAATACCTGACAGAAAAAGAGTCTGGAGTCACAATTAAATATAGGGTTTCCAAGCCCAAATGATATTTCAGACAAATATTTGTCATTAAATAAAAAGCCGGGGTACTTCGGACTAAATTTTATGCGAATTTTAATTTACTCCTACAACTACTATCCAGAACCGATTGGTATTGCCCCACTAATGACTGAATTAGCAGAGGGACTAGTGAAACGTGGGCATGAAGTGCGTGTAGTCACCGCTATGCCCAATTACCCTGAGCGGCAAATTTACCAGGAATATCGGGGTAAATGGTATGTCAACGAATACAAAAATGGCGTTCAAATTCAACGCAGTTACGTTTGGATTCGTCCACAACCCAACCTATTAGATAGGGTGTTATTAGATGCTAGTTTCGTCGTCACTAGCTTTGTACCCGCCCTCATCGGTTGGCGCCCAGATGTGATTCTCTCAACATCGCCATCCTTGCCAAGCTGTGTACCAGTTGCTCTTTTAGGATGGTTACGTGCTTGTCCTGTAATTTTAAATCTACAAGATATCTTACCAGAAGCAGCAGTTCATGTCGGTCTATTAAAAAATAAATTACTTATCCGGTTGTTTACATTATTGGAAAAATTTGCTTACCGCACTGCCACTAAAATTAGCGTCATTGCCGATGGGTTTGTGGAAAATTTGCGATCTAAAGGCGTAGAAGCTGACAAAATTGTACAAATTCCCAACTGGGTTGATGTAAATTTTATCCGCCCTTTGCCTAAAGAGGATAACCCTTTCCGTACAGCACATAATCTAAACGGCAAATTTGTAGTACTGTATTCAGGTAATATTGCCCTAACCCAAGGCTTAGAAAGCGTTGTCAAAGCTGCTTCTGTCTTGCGCCATATCCCAGATATTGTCTTTGTCATCGTTGGAGAAGCAAAAGGTTTACAGCGATTACAACAGGAATGTCTAGACTGCGGCGCAGATAATGTGATGTTACTGCCATTTCAACCCCGCAAAGATTTACCACAGATGTTAGCAGCTGCGGATGTTGGTTTAGTGGTACAAAAGAAAAATGTTGTATCCTTCAACATGCCGTCAAAAATTCAAGTGTTACTTGCTAGTGGAGGGGCCTTAGTTGCTTCTGTACCTGATAATGGTACGGCAGCAAGAGCCATTAGGCAAAGTGGCGGCGGAGTTATCGTTCCTCCAGAAGATCCCCAAGCTTTAGCGATGGCAATTTTAGATTTGTACCAAAACCCCGAAAAAGTCAAAACTCTAGGTTATAAAAGTCGCCAATATGCCGTTGAGCAATATGCTTTTGAGCAAGCTTTAAATCAGTATGAGTCCTTGTGTTACTCATTGACAGCAGAACGTAGAGCAATTCAATCTACAGGCATAGTTACAAAACAAGAAGTTTAATCTTTGCTGCAAAGTTATGTTACATCTGTAGAAATTACAATTATACACTCATGTCTAAGTATTAGAAGTTGATAAAGGTAGCGAATTTTACTATTAAAAATATAATAATAGACAAGCAGGTTGTCAGGTGGATTGTTGAACTAAAAATCTCGTGGCTCACTTCATTCAATAGACCTCTTGCAAAAGTCCCTAACACCCCACCCCCAACACCTCTCCAAAGCATAGGAAAGAGGAGCGTTTACTTTCCTCAAATGCGGGGTGGGGTTCTTTATTTTTGATTTATGCAAGAAGTATAGCCGTAGTCACATAGGTTAGGACAGTGTTTAACGCTCAAAGCCTTGACAAAACTGGGTTTTTACTCAGCACGGGCTAAACGCCCCGCTGACGCTAACAGCACTCAGCACTTTGCTATATAATCCGGGAGCTACTGCGACTGAGTATGTATTTATACTTATTTATATGTGTGTATAATAAATCGGACTTTTGCTAGACCAGTAATTAGTATGCTGTGTTGGATCGTAATTTTTAGCAGACAGTATAAAACGTAGATGTGTAGTTACCTGCAAATTACTAGCTTTAGATTACATATTATGCTGTTTGATGAATCTGCAATTATTTTCGCTGTTAATTCCTGCTGCAAAGCTATTGGTTGATCGATCGCTGCACAATAACCATCAGCTTTTGGGCTATTGCGGATATCGAAATCTAAACAGCCAATTATCAAACTAATCCCATAGACACCTGTTTTTTTGTTAGTATTCAAAAAAACCTATTGGCATATTTGTCAGATCAATTGTTCGTTGTTTGTAAGTAAATGTCAACAATTGTTTCACAAGGAAGAAAGTACCTGAGGTTTAATGACTGATTATTTCCAAGGAAATTTCCCATTGCAATCTGTCCCACTGACGAAGAGTGCGGTAATAAGCCACGGCCAAACCGAAGAGGCGAGCGAAAAATTAGCTGCAACGATCGCTGTTGCGGCATCAGACCGCAAAGCAGGTGAGATTTTATTGCTCAAAGTAGCAGAGGTATCTTACCTGGCGGATTACTTTGTGATGATGACTGGCTATTCTAAGGTACAGGTAAGGGCGATCGCTCAAGCAATTGAAGGAAAAGTCGAAACTGAGTTGCAACGCCGTCCCTTAAGAACAGAAGGAAAAGTCGAGGGCAATTGGGTACTACAAGATTACGGTGATGTGATCGTTCATATCATGATGCCCAAGGAACGGGAGTTTTATAATTTAGAAGCGTTCTGGATTCATGCAGAACGTATTTCCCTTCCAGAATCTGATGAAGGTGAGGGTAAGCCAACATGATTAGGTCTTCGGTTTCTAATTGCCCAGTTCCTACAGACCAACAACCACTCAATGAATACGAAGAGTTAAAAACTTCCTGGCTGTTTCGTGATACCACTTTACATTGGCGCGAGTATATCACAAAACTTGTTTGGATTTGGGGTTTATCTTGGGTCTTCGCAGGGCCGATAGCTGCGGCAAGTTTTCCTCCTCACAAGTATATTGCACATTTTATCCTTTGTGGTGCAGCAGGAGCCAGTGTCGGGTTAGTGCTGATACTGGTAAGGTTATACTTAGGCTGGTTCTACGTGTGCGATCGCCTTTGTAGTCCCACAGTATTTTATGAAGAATCCGGCTGGTACGACGGTCAAACTTGGACTAAACCACAGGAAGTCCTTAACCGCGATCGCTTAATTGTCTCATACGAAATCAAACCGATTCTGCGGCGGTTACAATTTACCTTCGCTGGGTTGGCGGGAATGTACGTTATTGGTACTATAGGTTGGCATTTGTTTTAAAGCGTCATTAGTCATTAGTCATTAGTCATTAGTCATTAGTAAATAAACAAAGGACAAAGGACAAAGGACTAATAACCAATGACTAATTAATTAAAAAAGGTGATAAATATAAACCCATGACAATGGGAAAACGAACTCAAGCCACAGCATTGGAAGTCCGGTTGCTGCGGGAAGGTATTATTGAATCCAGGCATATAGTCCAAGCTGTTGTCTGCGACGAACGAGGACGGGTTCTAACCGTTGCCGGAAATTCTGAAACTGCTGCATTTATCCGTTCAGCCCTCAAACCATTTCAGGCACTTGCTGTCACCACCACAGGTACACTAGAACGCTATCAACTCAGCGATCGCGATTTAGCAATTATCACAAGTTCCCATAAAGGAAGAATCGATCAAGTCCGACAGGTATTTAACATCCTTTGGCGGGCCGATCTTGACCCAACTGTACTCCAGTGTCCAATTCCTGAAGATAAGCACAGTCCTCTGGAATACAATTGTTCTGGAAAACATGCCGGAATGTTAGCCGTTTGTCAGCAACGCCATTGGCCTTTGAATAACTACTTGGATCGCAAACACCCAATACAGCAGTTAATTTTGGGCAAGGTAGCAGAGTTGCTGCGAATGCCAGCAGCAGAATTTATCAGCGCTCATGACGACTGTGGCGCACCAACTTATCTGATGCAACTCGGTCACATGGCATCTTTATATGCACTGCTAGCCTCTAGTACCAACTTGGATATGGAGCGCATTGTCCGTGCTATGACTCATCACCCCGCGATGGTCGCAGGAGATGGAGAATTTGATACGGAACTGATGCGTTTAACTCCTGGAGAACTAGTCAGCAAAAGTGGTGCCGAAGGAGTGCAGTGCATTGGTAGACTCGGTGAAGGTTTGGGATTGGCAATCAAAGTCATGGATGGGGCAAAACGGGCAAAATATGCTGTGGCTATTCACTTACTCCAGCAAATGGGGTGGATTAGTCCCAGCGGCGCCGAAAGCCTCTCAGAAAAGTTTGTCACCTTGGGAAAATACAAGCGTTTAGAAGTAATTGGAGAATTATCATTTTTATAGTTGCCAAACTCTTGACTATTAGGTTATACTATAAAAGTTAAGAGCAACGCGGGATAGAGCAGCCTGGTAGCTCGTCGGGCTCATAACCCGAAGGTCAGTGGTTCAAATCCACTTCCCGCCACCACATAGAATATAAAACAAAACCCTACAATCGGTAAAGATTGCAGGGTTTTGTTTTATTTTGATCTATTCTGGAAGAAATAGCCATCCAAAAAGCGCGGAGAATCATGGTTGTGAAGTTGCAGCGACCAATTTTAGTGGGAGGATTGGGACTTTCCTTTTCCCTGTGGATGTTGGACAGTTGGCACGATTCTATAGTGCAGGTGGGTGAGTTCGGTTTGTTGAGTGCCTTAGCTGTCGGTGGTGGTTTGTGGTTATTCCAGCAAAAGCGCCCCAAAGACAGTTTAGAGCAGCTAGATGGTATGGTAGTGGATCGGGCAACTGTGGAAAGTGCGATCGCTAAAACTGAAACTGTAATTAACCAACTAGCACAAGAAACAGAAAACCATCCAGCCTTAGAGACACTCAGAGAACAAGTTGCTCAATTGTTGCTGGAATTAGACAGAGAAAAAATTAAAGTAGCTGTGACTGGCGGTAAATCCGTGGGTAAAAGCACTTTAATTCAAGTGCTACAAAATCTAGAGACACAAAATTTCGTATCTCTACAAGAGACACCACCTTTATTTAGAGAAGTGGGCGAAAATTCAGATGCCGCTATTTTGGCAGAAGTAGCAAAATCTGATTTTGTGCTATTTCTGACAAACGGTGATTTGACAGACTCAGAATTTCAAACTTTACAGCAGCTAAAGGCAGCAAATCAGCCTAATATGTTGGTTTTCAACAAACAAGACCAGTATTTAACTGATGAAAGCGCTAACATCTTTAGTCAATTGAAACAGCGGATGCAAGGAAATGTAGTTGCAACTGCGGCCTCTCCCGTTGCCATCAAAGTCCGAAAGCATGAGGCTGATGGTTCTGTGCAAGAGTGGATGGAGCAACCAGCAGCAGATATCCAGCAATTAACGCAACAGTTAGATGAAGTTTTGGCACAGCAAGGACAACGGCTAGTTTGGCTAACAACCATGAGGAAAGCTGGGTTGTTGAAAGCTGAGGCAAAAAACTGGTTGAATGGAACCAGACGCGATCGCGCCACCCCAATTATTGAACAATATCAGTGGATAGCTGCTGCTGCTGCCTTTGCTAACCCAGTACCAGCCTTTGATATTCTGGCAACTGCGGCAATTAATGCTCAAATGGTAATGGATTTGGGTAATATCTATCAGCAAAAATTTTCCCTAGAACAGGCACAAACCGTAGCTGGAACAATGGGAAGTTTAATGCTGAAATTGGGTTTAGTTGAACTTTCTACAAAGGCGATTAGTACTGTTCTGAAAAGTAATGCCGTTACCTTTGTTGCTGGTGGCGTAGTGCAAGGAGTAAGTGCAGCTTATCTGACTAGAGTCGCAGGGTTAAGTTTAGTTGAGTATTTCCAACAGCAGGAAATAGCGATAGATTCTGGAACTGGTTTGAATCTGGAGAATTTGCGGCAAACCTTGCAAAAGGTATTTCAGCAAAATCAGCAGATTGGTTTTTTGCAGGGGTTTGTTAAGCAAGGTGTGAAACGTTTGTTGCCAGAAGTGCAGCCGATTGAAGTAATTAGTGTTCAGAAGGCAATGGGATAATCTTATACACAGGATCGCTAAATTTTAGATTTTGAATTTTGGATTTTGGATTTAATGATTCAAAATCCAAATTTTTTTCAAATCCTAATTTTAATAGAGGATAAAAATACATAAACATCTTTGTTTTAATAAATCAGTCTAAAATCTCAAAACCAAAATTGGCTGACACTTATGTGCTGCTGTTAGTAAACCTAAAATTTACCCAAGCCTATTTTAGGCTTGGGTGTATTTAAGAATATCGTGATTGCTAGTTATCAAAGAATTGTGAATAAGGATAATTAGCTAAACAGCACCACTGTTTCTATTAAACAGAATAGCTATAGTTTTGAAAATTAGCTTTAAATCGTACACTAAACTCCAATTTTTTTGATACTGCAAATCCAGACGAATTACATCTTCAAAACTACGGACTGTAGAACGTCCATTTACTTGCCATTCGCCAGTCATACCGGGTTTTACATCTAAACGTTGCCACTCTGGTACTTCATAGCGTTCCACTTCATCGGGTGTAGGTGGTCGAGTACCGACTAAACTCATCTCTCCTTTGAGGACGTTCCAAAATTGGGGTAATTCATCAAGACTAGTTCGCCGTAAAAAGCGCCCTACCTTAGTAATTCTGGGGTCATTCTCATTCTTGAAAAAAGCACCTTGCACTTGGTTTTTAACTAGGGATTTCTTCGCTTCTGCATCCACACACATAGAGCGGAATTTCCAAATCTTAAACCGCTTACCCATCCAGCCACAGCGGGTTTGACAAAAGAAAATCGGCCCGGGATCGTTAATTTGAATTGCGATCGCAATTGGAATAAACAAAATTCCTGTAATTAATAAACCAATCACTGACCCGACAATATCTAAAAACCGTTTCATCCAAGATGCCATAGAAGGGTGAGTAGTGGGTAACTGCTCTACTTTACGGGAAGTTGTCTTCCGATTATCTAGTACGTCATCTTGTTCTATTAACGGCCTATCCTCCACAAGTTCTAAAGGAAAAACCTGATCCAACCCTGTGAGTTTTAGAACTGCCATGACTTGAGGTGTTACATTCCGCAGTGTTAATGTAATACCTTGAGTTTGAGCGTATTTAAAATTACTTACCAGGGCACCTAAACCACTACTATCGATAAAAGTAGTTTGGTGAAAATCAATAATGATTTGCTTAGGATGTGAATTGGGCTGGATTAAGCCTTGGCAGGTTTGCTTAAAGCCTAAAGCCTCCAGCACGCTCAACCGCGTCGGCACCTGCACTATAGCCATGTCGTTTAGGGAATTAACTGGAAAATCGACCTCTGTCGGTTGGCTAGTCATGAAGCTCTGCACTTTCGTTGCCATGTATAATGTAATATGCCAAACATTACTTTGTCCTACAAAATTACTTAACCTAATATCGGAATTAGTGGTAATTAGGACTAACTGCTATTTACCGGGGCTGAGATTGGAGATCGCTAGCGACGATTCACAATAGAACAAGAAGCCAAAAAACATCCTTGCTGTTGTGCCGACGCAGCGCGATCGCGTTGCTCTCATCAAATGATTGCTAAAAATACGGTTACACCTACCGCACGCCTGATTGAGGTCTTTTCTGCCATTCAAGGGGAAGGACTGAATGTAGGGACACGTCAGATATTTATTCGTTTTGCTTTGTGTGATTTGCGCTGTCACTTTTGTGATAGTGCCCACACTTGGAGTGCACCTACAACTTGTCGGATAGAGCGATCGCCTGGATTGCGCGACTTTGAAATTCACTCTAATCCTGTCCCATTACCCATATTACTCGAATGGGTGGAACAGCAAAATCTACCTTGTCTACACGATAGCATTAGCTTAACTGGCGGCGAACCACTTCTTCATGCCTCATTTTTAACGCAGTTTCTACCCCAAGTGCGAGCCATAACTGGTCTACCTATATACTTAGAAACCGGCGGACATCGCCCAGAACAACTAGCAATGATTCTCCCCTACTTAGACTCTGTAGGTATGGATTTCAAATTGCCCAGTGTTAGCGGCGAAAGTCATTGGCAAGAACATAGTAAATTTCTCCAGTTATGTCATGACTCATATTTAAATGTTTTTGTCAAGATAATTGTGTCTCAAGACACAGATCCCGCCGAGTTGGAACGTTCAGCTTCGTTGGTGGCAGAGGTCAGTCCAGATATCTCAGTATTTTTACAACCTGTTACGCCTTTGGCAGTATCAGAACAATTTTCTCCAGTACCTGTACTTGCGCCTTCTGGCGATCGAGTTTTGATGTGGCAAGCTTTGATGAAAGGGTTTCTTAAGCACGTGCGCGTGATCCCCCAGACACATAAAATGCTGAACCAGTTGTAAAATTTTAGTTTGATAAAGATGTAGTCAAGAAAAAAGTAAGATTTTATGAAATGGTAATTGGGCTGTTGCCTCTTATGAATTAGGAAGGCAGCAGCCCAATTACTAGCAGCAGGGCTGATTTATGCCATTTCAAATAGAAGTTGCTATAGTGCGCCCTCATCTGGAGCTTTGGATTTAGCTTTTGCCTTATTGGCACTGCGTTTGAGGGCAGAGAGCCTTGCTTCGTATCTCGACCGTTGGCGCTTACTAGGAGTATTATCAATCAGGGTTTTCAAGGCGCTACCGAGACTCTTGTAGGCATTGGGGAGGCTATAACCAAAACGAGTTGCTAAAGCGATCGCTTTCTCATCAGCATTGAGCAATTCTCTTAGTTGCTTTTCCCCATTATTCTTTTGGTACAGTCGCCAGCCTGACACGCCACAAAGCGACAAAGCTAACACCAGCAGCAATCCATCTTGTACCCACAATTCCCCGACAGCACCACCTAAACCGATAGCTAGTGCTGCCATTTCCCAACCATCTTTAGGAATTGTGTCATTTTGAACGCGAGCAACCTCATGCCAGAACAGCAGATTACGCTGATCCATTGCGAGGGCATCCCATTTCACCAAATCAATTTGAATTTCTACCTGGTCTTTACCAATTTCTTCGCAGCGAACCAGGGGTGGATTGACCTCAGTTGTGCCTTCTACCGTGACCCAGCTTTGCAGTTCTGGTGGTAGTAAGGCTTTCAACCGCCGGAGTTCGCTCATTTCCGCTTTGGCAGAGGAGGTTGCATAGGATGTCATAAATATCCAGCCCCAGAAAATTTCAGTATATAGTGAGGGTATCACTTTGGAGTATAGCTATTTAAGTAACGATCCGTCTCACTCACTAGGAAAACTTCCTCGCTTTTTTCGGGCTTCCATTGCTTTTTCTAGTAGATCTAACAATCCTGGAGCTTCTTCTTGGATACTGAGTAATAGTCTTTCCCCAAGTTCTATATTCCCCGGATCGAGGCCTGTTGCCATCACTTCTGTCAAGCGAGGTATTGCTATGCCATCCACAATCTGAATTAATCCACTCAGACAACGGTGAAATTGTTTTTCTGTAAGAATCGAGTCCTCTAAAGGAAACTCAATAATGGCACGAATTTCACCATCGGATGGGTCATACTCCCATTGCAACATTTTGGTTTCCCAAGAAATGGCCAGCATTGTTTGGAGGATAGCTGCCTTGTGAGGATGGTCTTGGATACCTCCCAGAACTTGAGGGGCAAATACCCGAAAAAATTTTCCTTCTTCATCCAGTTGGACAACTATTAGGAAATCTTCTAAATTATCAGCCTCCACACCTGTTATAATTCGGTCTTCTTCATCATCAAAACGGTAGTCCCAACCAAGGTTGTCTAAATAGTTGGCAATCTGTTTGAGGTTAGCTCCCATAAAAGCCTCATAAGGAACGTGGAGCAGTTGTTACCAGACCTAGTTTAACCTGCTAGGGGTAGTTGTTTGGGTTGGTGTGGATACTTCCGATCGCATAAAAGTATGCAATTAAGGTATTGGGGATGGGTTATGGGGTATGGGGCATTGAAGATAATAAAAATAGACGTTCGGTCGGCCCTATGAAGAATGATATTTTTTGAATGACTCTTGCTGATTCTTAAAGAAACAATCATTACTGTTTTTCAAATGTTAGCCAGTCAAGGATATAGTCCTAACTCTCTTAAATTTTAATTTTTTATAAGTTGAATGAATGTTTTGCTAGAGCAAGCATAGTGGCAGGATTCGTAAGCAAATAGAAAATTGAAACTTATGAAATATCAAAAAAATGGAACTGCGACATCTGCGCTACTTTATTGCTGTCGCTGAAGAACTACACTTCAGTAGAGCTGCCGAGCGACTGCACATTGCTCAACCGCCCTTAAGTCAGCAAATTCAGCAATTAGAGGCGCAATTGGGGGTAGAACTGTTTCACCGTAAAACCAAACGACAGGTGCAACTAACAGAAGCAGGACAAGTTTTTTTGCAAGAAGCTTATCAACTTTTAGCTCAACTCCAAAAAGGAATTGAGCTAACCCAAAAAACGGGAAGAGGTGAAAAGGGACTACTGCGAATTGGGTTTACCAGTTTGGCAACTTATGATTTGCTTCCTGTCATTTTGCGGCGATTCCAAGAACAGTTTCCAGAAGTAGAGTTGGTATTGCAAGAATTAACCACAACTCAGCAAGAGCAAGCGTTACAAGAGCGCCGCATTCATGTAGGTTTTGCCCATCCACCCTTAGAAGACAACACACTCAATCAAGAGTGCATTCAGCAAGAAGCTTTAATTGTAGCTTTAGCAGAAACTCATCCCTTAGCTGAACAAGAAAAGATTTCAGTGCGATCGCTAGTAAACGAAAACTTTATCATGTTCCCTCGCCATTTGGGACCCGGACTTTATGACCAAATCGTAAGTCTTTGTCAGCAAGGAGACTTCAGCCCAAAAGTGACTCAAGAAGCGATTCAGATGCAGACGATTATCGGATTGGTTTCAGCGGGAATGGGGATTGCGATCGCACCGTCTTCATTGCAAAATCTTCAGAGAACTGGTGTAGTTTATCGTATTTTGGAGGAGAAAACACCATTAGTAGAAACGGCTATAGTGTGGCGGGAAGAAGATGTAACACCTGTACTAAGGGAATTTCTACAAGTTGTCAGGAGTATCCATTGAGAAATGACGACCCTCTTATGACGGAGATCCTACATACACATAAGAAAAAAGGTTGGTTAATCACTCATGATTCAAAATAAATACTGTCTATACATTGTCAGGTGCAAATGCTGTCACTTTATCCCAATGAAATCCCACTAAATTGTTGGAATAAACTGGTAGCATAAGAATCGGTCATACCAGAGATATAGTCTGTAATTTTAAGGATTTTGTTATAGGTATCTTCGTCTGGATTCGGGCGATATTCTTGAGGTAGCATATTACAGATTAACTTTGCTTTTTTGCTGTCATACAGGATAGCGTTAACAAACTCAGAAAATAGTTTTCCTAAAACCTCATAACCAGCTATTTGGATACTAACAACATCGCGATGCTGGAAAACATCTGATTCGGTTGCTTTCTTAATTACGTCTAGATGATTTGCATACCTACTTAGAGATAACAGGTCTTTGTCAAACTTTCCAGAAAGTATTTCTTGTTCGCGTGCAAAGAAAATTTCAGTTGCCTGCTCTATTAGATTGTGTATAGCTTTGGCACGAAGTCGCTTAACTTTTTCTTCCTTGCTTTCATCATGCTTGTTGATATCAATATTTGCAATTTCATTAAGCAAATACTCAGTTTTTTCAAAGCAGATATACTTCATCCGATGAGCATCTTCTACATCAACAATTGAGTAACAAATGTCATCGGTTGCTTCAACAAGAAAAGCAAGCGGGTGTCGAGACCACCATGCTGTATTATTATCATGACGGCGAATTAGCCCAACTGTCTCTGCTACCTCAGCAAATAAATCTTTTTCCGCCTGAAAGAAACCATGTTTTTTAATACTTTTATCTGAGTCACCGTTTAAGGTAGATTCTGATAGCAATGATTCTCTAGGGTACTTTGTGAAAGTAGCTAAAGTTGGGCAGGTGAGTTGCATTCCTCCTTTTTGAGGATGCATTTCAAGCTTAGTTAGAATACGAAAACCCTGTGCATTGCCCTCAAATAAATTAAAGTCAGCTTTTTGAGACTTGCTGAGAAGTTCTTCTCTTACATGGTTAACAGTGTTGTACCACGAGTCAAATCCTGTACGAATAGCATCTTCTCCAGAATGGCCGAACGGAGGATTACCGATATCATGAGCTAAACAAGCAGCAGAGACAATATCACCAAAGTCTGAAGCACTGAACCCATAGTCATTAAGCTTGTGTGTGTCTACCATTTTCTCACCCACAATCCTACCAAGGGATCGACCGACACAGGAAACTTCAAGGCTGTGAATCAGACGAGTACGAATATAATCATTTGTAGACAACGAAAAAACCTGAGTTTTATCTTTGAGGCGACGAAAAGGTGAGGAAAATACGAGGCGATCATAGTCTCTCAAAAAAGGAGTACGATCAAACTGGGGATTTTCTAGTTCAGTTTTGCCAAGTCTTTTTGGTGTCAGAAGTTTTTTCCAATCCATCATTGCTGTGATTCTCTGAAAGTAGGTTAGACAATGCCCCCTAGCTATAAGCAATGGGCAATGCCACATTGTAACTCTACTTATCATGGAGCAAAAATTTATCCTCTGGCATAAAAGCGGTTTAAGTAATAACCACAGTTTTCATTACTCAACTTCAACTGTGAAGGGTAAATTAGGAGTGAAGATCGTACAGCAAGTTGATACTCCCAGGTAATACATACTTTACACAGGCTATGGATCACTCAATTCGATTAAGCGATCGCTTCCTCAGCTTAATAGACAATAATCAGTATGGCGATTTAGATTGAGGGTAGATGCCTAAAAAAATTAAAGAGTTAAAGGCAATTTTGTTGAAGGCGGGGTTTATCTATCGTCCTGCAAAAGGTAGTCATACCTTCTGGACTCACCCATTGATACCTGATGAACCAGTTACCATTGCTGGAAAAGATGGAGACGATGCACCCCGATATTTGGAAAAGCAAGTCAATCGTGTTTTGAAGCAACTAGGAGAAATAGAGGAAGAGTAATGAATGATCGCTATAGTATGGTAATTCAATGGTCAGATGAGGATAATTGCTACTTAGTACATTTACCTGAATTCCCTTGGCAGCAATTCCACACTCATGGCAAGACTTATGAAGAAGCCGCTAAACATGGGCAAGAGGTAATTGAGTCTATGATTGAATGGTATAAAGAGCAAGGAAAAGCTTTGCCAGAGCCAATTACTTTTCCTCAGAAACCGTTAAAAGTGGCTTAAATCTTTTTAAGATGCTTTGCACAAGTAGGGTAATCGCACCTTACCCCAATTCCTCAACATCAATACTTTCCCCTTCCGACTCAACAGGCTCAAACTTCACCTTGTTGTATAAATCCTGTAGAGAAATTTCAAATGGTACGGTTACAAGTGCGATCGCTTCATCTTCTTCATCATATTCACGAAGCATCCATTGCTTTTTCCCAGTTTTGGAGAATTGATCTACATGAATCCGATTTTGGTCAATTAATACATATTCTTGAAAGGTAGAAATAGTTCGGTAAGCCTGAAATTTATCTTCGCGATCGTAGCCTTTGGTAGATTTTGATAAAACCTCCACAATGACCTGTGGGTTGACAATTATATCCTTTCGGTTGTTGAAATACTCCGGTTCACCCGCCAGAATCATCACGTCTGGATAGGTGTAGGTACGCTTTTGGAATATCCACAGACGAACATCACCCATGAAAACGCGGTAATTCTGCTTTTTAAAAGCAAAATTCAACTCAGTACTTAAGTTAAGTGCTATTTGATTGTGATTTACTGTTCCACCCGCCATAGGAATTATTTGCCCGTCAATGTATTCACTTTTGTAGTCAGCAGCTTCTTCTAACTCTAAATATTCCTCTGGCGTATAGTATCGCTGTTTTGTTATTTGCATAATTTTATCGGGTAGCAATGTTTAACGATACGGAGTGTCTAGGCACTAAAGATATTTTATCCATGTTGACCGAACTGGTTAACAGGTTAGATAGAGGTTTTATGTGCTTTCTACAAGGTGAGCGTAGGCGCAGCCCGCCGTAGGCATCGCTATCTCAATTCACATAGTCTTTTAACTTCTTTTCCTATTGATAACCAGCGGCTTGTAACAGAAACAATTTGGCGTAACGTCCTCCTAGCTTTAACAAATCTTCGTGAGTTCCCTGTTCTATAACTTCGCCGTTTTCTATAACTAGAATTTTGTCAGCCATTCGTACCGTTGAGAAGCGATGGGAAATCAAAAGTACCATCTGATTTTGAGTAATCGAGCGAAAATGATTGAAAATTTCAAACTCAGCTTGGGCATCTATTGCTGATGTTGGTTCATCTAACACCAAGATATCTGCTTGCGATCGCATAAAAGCACGAGACAAAGCAATCTTCTGCCACTGTCCTCCAGAAAGTTCTTGTCCTCCTTTAAACCAACGACCAAGTTGAGTCTGAAAGCTTTGAGGTAATTGGTCAATAAAAGATTGGGCCATACCTTTTCGGGCAGCAGTTTTCCACTGTGTTTTATTTTCGAGATGTTCCACATCGCCTACGCCAATATTCTCTCCCACAGTGAACTGGTAGCGGACAAAGTTCTGAAAAATCACACCAACGCGACGCCGCAACACATCCACATCCCATTCCTGCAAATCCAAGCCATCTAAAAAAATTCGCCCGGAGTCTGGTGTGTAGAGTCGGGTAAGTAATTTGATTAAGGTAGTCTTACCGGAACCGTTTTCACCCACAATTGCCAGTTTTTCTCTGGGTTTTAAGTGCAGCGAAATGTTTCTCAATGCTGGCTTGGAACTTCCCGGATAAGTAAATGAGACATTCTCAAAACGGATACCATCTTGGGAATTTAAACCAATGGTTGCCTTACCCCAAGATTTTGGTACTTCTTCTTCCAGAAAATCATAGAGATTTGATAGATATAGGTTGTCTTCATACATCCCTCCAATAGAAGTGAGGGCATTGGAGAAAGTAGACTGTCCTTGGCGAAACACGGTGAGATACATTGTCATATCTCCCAAAGAAATCTTACCTAGCACTGTTTCCAGCACAATCCAAGCATAAGCTAAGTAAAAAGCACCAGTACTCACTAAACTCAAGAGATATCCCCAAAGTCCTCGTCGCAGAGTTAAATCGCGGTCTTCGCCATATAGTTGATCGAATAGGCTGCGATAACGTCCTAGCAGCATCTCTCCCAACTGGTAGAGTTTAACTTCTGTGACAAAATCTTCTCTTGCTAGCAGATTTTCTAAGTAGTTTTGTTGACGGGTTTCTGGCGCACGCCAACTAAACAAGCGAAAGGCTTCTCCAGCAAATTTTGTTTCGGCAATAAATACAGGCATAGCTGCCAAAACCAGTACCACCACTGCCCAAACTGAGAAATTGACCAGCAAAATCCCGTAGGTGATTAAGGATAGGGCATTTTGCACCAACCCAAAGGTGCGGTTTACTAGGGAAAGGGGACGAACCGATGCTTCTCGTCGGGCATTGGTCAATTTGTCATAAAATTCTGAGTCTTCAAACTGCCTAAGATCCAGTGTCAGCGCCTTTTCTAAGATGAGTACATTTACTCGCTGACCCATTAGCGCCCGCAATAACGACTGACAAATAGTGATTCCTCGCTGACTGCCTGCTAGTAAAATTACAGCGATCGCTTCTAATCCTACATAAAATAGCGAGGGGTAAATATTGACAAAACCATCGCTTTGTGTATTAGCTTGAGATGCAAATACCACTGCATCAACAATTAACTTACTAATGTAAGATATCGCCGCCGGTAAAAGACCAGCAACTATTGTTAAACTAGCCAGAAAAATAGTAAGCGATCGGCTAGTAGTCCATACCAAGCTTACAGCTCGTCCACTGTAGCGGAAAACCGTCAGTGATTGGCGCAGGATATTTCTTTTTTTTTAATCTTCATCTTTCTTGCCGCGAGATACCCCAGCTTGGGCGGATCTTCCTAACTCTATTAAATCTTTATTAATTTTACATTTTTCTAAGAATGTTCGCTGAAAACCCCGAAGTTAAAACCTAAAAACTAGTTTTGTAGGGTGTGTTATGCCGTGGGCTAACGCACTAGGGTGTTAACTTTGTACCATTTTAGGTGTTCAAAATTCATGCAATATATATATGCCAGTAGTTCTAATCAAGCGGACTACGAACAGCTTTACCCAGAAAGAAGGTAGCTGTAATGCTTGATATATTAGGATTTAGAAAAAAATTATATGGAAAACTGACTTTTACACAAAGGCTTTCAAATAGCTGTTATACATATAGCTCCAGAGGGTGCAATTGTACAGGTCAAAGTAGGGCGATCGCCTATCGTCGTAGGCTGGGTTGACAACAGGAAACCCAGCATCACTTTTCTCTGGCAGTATTAACCAGAAGCCAGATTGCACTATAAGCTGCAACCGTGGATGCAATCGCGAGGCTAAAATGAGAGGGCGATCGCTTCCTTTCACCAGCCCTCAGACGAGGAGATTCTCAAATGCCATTAGCTGAACTCATGTCACAAATCCAAGAACTTCCAAAAATTGACAAGCTTCGGCTAATGCAGTTCCTTGCCACAGAACTGGTCAAGGAAGAAGATGCAAACTTTTTTGTTGCGAACCGGGAGTATCCAGTCTGGTCGCCGTACAATTGTTCTGAGGCTGCCAATGTCTTGATGAATCTTCTGGCGACAAAGCAGCAAGAGAAGAATGGTTGACACTCAAAAATTTCCCTACAAAATCATTGATAGTAGCCTTGGCATGGTTGATCAAATGCCATACATACCTTTGACGCTCAGTCTTAATGGTCAATCTCTGAACACTGAAGGTTTATTGGATACAGGTGCAAGCGTTAATGTTTTGCCCTATGAGTTGGGTTTACAACTGGGCTTAATTTGGGAGGATGAAACTCTCTCAGTTCTATTGACAGGGAACTTGGCTCGATTTGAAGCTCGTGCAGTCGTTGTTGATGCTCAAGTCAGTTCATTCCCCACCATTAATCTTGCATTTGCTTGGACACAAACACCCAATGTGCCTTTAATCTTGGGGCAAGCTAATTTCTTCTTTGAGTTTGATGTTTGTTTCTTCCGCGCGCGTTCTGAATTTGAAGTTCGTCCCAAAGAGGTTGGATAAAATGAAGATAGGAGCGTCAGTTGGCAGCGATTGCTGAGGTACGGTCTAACAATCTCGTTGCACACCGACTGTACAGAGTCTCTGATTTTCGGTGCATTAGGACTAATATCCATAACGCACCCTACCAGATTCAAGCCAATGTGCATGAGGTTTTCCGACTTGTGTGTACACAGTAAGTCTTTAGACCGGAGAGTGTCAGCTCCACAATCTCCTACCTACTTTCCCATTTAATCTTTGATGAGTATCTTCCAACAAAGCTGGAATATCTAATTTTGCTGGACAGCGAGGCAAACAGTCACCACATTCTGTACAACGGTTGCCTTTCATTCCAGGGAACCAGTGACCAGCATTTTCAAACATTCCGTAACGATATTGGCCATAGTCTTTCATGTCGTATGCCACAGCGAGATTACGTAACCGTAACACCTCTGGAATATTAATATTTTCTGGACAAGGTAAACAAGCATAACACTGGCTACAATTATCAGTTTCCAAAGTAAGTTTTTGGTGATTTTCTAACTGCTGGAAAGTGGAAATTTCTGCTGATGTTAACTCTCCATCATGGTCAGCAATTTGCAAAGGTTCTCTTAATTCACCTGGGTTAGCTGGCCCTATACTCAAAGTAGTAATACGGCGATCTGAAAGTAAAAATCGATAACTTAGTTCTAAGGGTGAATACGGGTAACACAGGTCTTTTAAGGTTTGAGGTGGCGTGTAGAGACGTCCTCCCTTATCAGCAGGGGAAATAATGAAAATGCCCATATCCTTTTCGGCAGCTAGTTGAATCGCTAGTGCGTGCCGTTGAAAAAAATAGTAATAATGCAGATTGACAAATTCAAATAAATCTGTATTTATTGCAGCCTGAATTACCTCTAATGACCCGTGGGTGGAAAAACCGACGTGTCGCACTCGACCATCAGCAATAGCTTCCTCTACTGCTTGCATACAGCCATTTTTGGCTTGCACCCATTCCAAATGTTGCCACGTATTCAAACCATGAACACCTAAGCAATCTAAATAATCTAGTTGTAATCGTTCTAGGGATTCGTCGATGCACCGACGCATGGTGTCAGCATCTGCTGTGGCTGAGATTTTGGTAGTGACATAAAGCCTAGTTCGGGGTACTGACAACCCAGCTTTTAGCGCTCTACCAAGATACTCCTCGCTTTTGCCATAACCTCGGGCAGTTTCTAGATGATTAATTCCTAGCGCTAAGGCTTGTTCGATGGTCTGGTGAGCATTTTCAAAATCAGCCAAGTAGCGCATTGTTCCCAAGGAAAAAACCGAGAGGCGCAGATTCGTTTTTCCAAAGCGTCGGTATTGCATTTTTAACAAAGAGTTAGGAGTTAGGAGTTATAAGTTAGGAGTTGAAGGAAATAAATCATAACTCTTAACTCCTAACTTTTTTTGCTTACAAGTTAGGAGTTGAAGCAAAATAACTCATAACTCCTAACTACTAACTCATAACTCATAACTCATAACTTTAATTTAGCTGTCGTCATTACCAAAGCGCTTGATCAAATCTTCAGGACGGAGATTAGAAATAAATTCACGGAAGGCTTGCTGTTCGGCTTCATCTGCATCGCGATCGACAGGGATAGAAGCATCGGCAATGACTTCTTCCATTACCCAAATGGGAGTATTTGTACGGAGGGCAATAGCGATCGCATCGCTAGGACGCGCGTCAATTTCTTTTTTGACTTCGCCTTGCTGGACAATTAAAGCTGCATAAAATGTATCCTTTTGCAGGGAATGAATAATCACCTTTTCTAGAGTCATATTCCAAGTCTCTAGAATATTTACAATCAGGTCGTGAGTTAACGGTCTAGGGGGCTTCTGATTCTCCAGTGCACCCATAATTGCCCTAGCCTGTTCTTGACCAATGTAAATTGGCAAAGCCCGACGATCTGAAGAATCTTTCAAAAGGACGATCGGGCTGCGAGTTATGGCATCTAATGCTATGCCAGCGACTTTCATTTCAATCATTGCCTAAGCCTCTACAATGCTTTGAGAGTCTTGGATGCCGTGTAATAAATAGCACCCCTTTTTAGGCGGTTTGGTGACAGTAATAAACATAAGCATTCGTTCTCTATAATTGCTTCTATTAAACTCCGAACTTGTGGTGAAAACCAGAGTAAGTCAAATTGGTCTTCTTAGACAATAACCTTCTTACCCAAGTATGCCCTGTGAAGGATGCTAATGTGTTAATATTCCTATGCGAAAAAACTTTGCGAAAAAAAGTCAGAAAATATACTTGGATGTTCGAGATTTCTGTGACAATTACCAATTGATTTCAGGCAAAATTAGGCAATAAATAGAGTTAGTTTGACAAAAAAGCCGTGTTTACAGGATTAATCCAGGCATTAGGAACGATGGAACCCTTGGGGGGCGATTCTTGGCAAATTACTTGTGTAAGCCAGTCGGGTGAAGTAATTATGCAAGATTTGGCTTATGGCGACAGTGTTGCTGTAGATGGTGTTTGCCTGACAGTGGAACAAGTTTTAAAAGACGGGTTTATTGCCACGGCTTCACCGGAAACTCTACGCCGCACGACGTTGGGAGGTGAGCAAACCCAAAAAAGATATGTCAATTTAGAAGCGTCGCTCAAGGTAGGCAGCAAAGTTGGCGGTCATTTTGTGATGGGTCATGTAGACGGCATCGGCCGATTACTAGTGGCCGAACAAACGGCTAGTTCTTGGGAAATGACCTTTATTGCTTCCGCTGCGATCGCACGGTACATTGTCCCCAAAGGTAGCATTGCCGTCAATGGCATCAGTCTCACAGTCGCCGCTTATGAGCCAGAACTCTCCCAATTCAAAGTAGCGGTAATTCCCCTGACATACAGCGAGACAAATCTTCGCTACTTGGTTTCTGGCAGTTTGGTAAATCTAGAAGGGGATATTCTCGGCAAATACGTCGAAAAATTCCTTTATTCTGGCAACCCCCACACCAGAGCTAATGATGACAATAGTATAGATGGCATTACACCCGCATTCCTCGCAGAACACGGGTATTTGTAAGTAACTAAAGGAGTTTGGAGTTTGGAGTTTTAAATTCATAACTCTTCACTCCTCACTCCTAACTTTCTTCTAACTGCCTGGTTCTTGACTAACCTGAGCAGTTTGCAAACCCCGCACTAACTGACTGAGGGCACTTTGTAATTCCACGCCTGGGTCAGAAGCAACCCACCCATCTTGTGTCAGGTGACGAACTTCAAAGTGCAGGTGAGGGCCTGTGGAGTTCCCAGTGCTGCCAACTCGCCCGATGACAGTTCCAGGCTGTACCCACTGACCGGGTTGAACAAGGATTTCTGACATATGACCGTAGAGAGTTTGTTCAGCAGATTTGTGATTTAGGATAACAGTTAAACCATAACCACCCACCCAATTAGCAGTTTCCACTTGACCCGCAGCAGCAGCCAAAACTGGTGTTCCTGTAGGCGCACCCAAGTCTGTACCAGCATGGAACCGTTGAGTACCTGTGATTGGATGAATTCGCCAACCAAACAAAGAAGTAATGGGAGCGGGAATAGATAGGGGATACATCATTCCCGTACCACTATAGGCGACTCTCCCCATGTAGGGGATTTGCGGCAATACTGATGCCAGTGAGAAGTCGTAAGCTACGTTGCTGGGGCGGGGTGCAATGTTACCATCTGCCATTGGTGGCGGTAAAGTCCCACCACTTGGTGCAATCGGAGCTGCACTTACTCTGGTAGGACTGAATTCAGCGGGAGTCGGGATAAACCGATTCGGGCGAAATGCGCTCTTGGTGACGACACCGCTAGAACCACTTTGAGCAGCACGCCATCTACTAGTATTGCCAGTAGTTGCAATTGGCCGCACGGGTGGAACTACTACTGGTAATTGAGCGTTTTGACTTCTTCTGAGCCAATTAGGTGCTGATTTACGATTAGAATCAGCTACACTTTTTTGGGGTACTTTGGCACAAACGCCGCCTAATACACTTTGCCCTGATGGCAAAATGGCTCGACAACCACTAGAGCGTTCTGTAACAATTACAGAGTTTGGTGCTTGATAAGTAGCTGTTGCACCACTGTCATAACTATTAGGATCGATATAAGCGTTATTATAATCCTTGGTTTTTTGTGCCGTTGCACTGACAGGGCTGTTAGAGTTATTTGATGGTTGAGCAACTACTGGAAGTTTTTCAGGTGCATAGCGGGCAGGGGCATTGGGTTTTTCCTGTCTCACCCTTACAGGAGTAACCTGGGAAGCTTCTACTTTGGGCTTTGACTGTCTGATAATTACAACAGGTTCAGCTGCTTCGATTTTAGGTGTAGACTGCCTAACTGGCTCTTTTGATTGAGCAACCTCTGGCCTGCCTAGTCTCTGTCTGAGTCTGGCTCGCCGTTGGGAAAATTCCGGTTGCGCTTGAGCGGCTTCCGGCGCAGCAGCCTGTTTTTTAACACTTTGGCTTCTCTGCGAGACGCTGCGCGAACGCTCAGTGTTAACTGGATTTTTAACGGCTGTTGGCTGAGAACTTTCAACAGTAGGAACGATGTTATCTATTTGTGCTTCCGTTTGGGCAAATACGAAGCCACCGCTAAGGAGGCTAACGCTACTCAGCCAACAGAGGCTCTGAGCTGGTAGCGTTGAGGCAAAACGTTTTTTTGTCAGACTTTGCTGCCATAAGTAATGCAAACGATGATCGGCAGAATTATTGCGCTGCGTCATTTGTTCTCTCAGTTGTGTGTAATTGCCTAAAGAGATGATGCTAGTGGTTTGTCTTGCCCCGAGAGCGAAATTTTGAACAAACCTCAAATTTAAACGGAAGATTTATGGTGGTACCCCAAACTGATTGTACCGGGTTCAATATAAATTTCCGGTGAAATTAATTCCTTTGTATCATGTGTTTCTAAATCAACTCGTAAATTTCCTTGAAGAGTCACCCCAACTACTGTACCTGAAAGATTATTGACGTACACCCGATCGCCTATGTTTGTAAACAATTCTAAATAGCGAGACAAGAGTATATTTACTCCTTCTTGTTCAAGGCACTCCATACCGGATTCTATTCCTAGCAAGACTCTAGAGGTTAACATTTCCAGACAAGAAATTGGTCTGCTATCTTGGGAAGCTTGCCACGATTCCAGATTGATTCCAGTTTCTGGTACTGGGTTTGTCCAGTTAATACCAACACCAATTACTGCTTGGGTGATTTGTCCTTTGTTTACTTTGGTTTCTGTCAAAATGCCGCCTAGTTTGCGACCATTTAAAACTAAATCGTTAGGCCATTTTATCCCAACATCTATACCGTGTTGACGCAATTGCGACGCAATTCCCCAAGCAGTGGCAAAAGTTAGCTGATAGCTGTCAGTAGCTTCTATTTTGTGGTCGAAAGAAATTGCCACGGAAACATATAATCCCCCAGCCGGAGAAATCCACTGGCGGCCCCATTGTCCCCGCCCAGCAGATTGCACAGTTGCGATTACTACTGTTCCTGAAATAGCCCCTTGGTTGAGTAAGTTCCAGAGGGTTTGGTTGGTTGAGGAGACGCTTTCAAAAAAGTGAAGAGAAAATGGTAAATATGTATGCTTACGCCCTGCTAGCAAGGCTGCTTCCAAGTTTTGCAGATTAAATCCCACAGCAGTTAACCCAAATTCCGTTGTTCAAGTTAGCATTGATTGGCTGATGAGTGATTTCTGTTTAGGTTTGGTTGAAGATGCACACTTGGCACTGGCGCAATTGGGAAGGACTCCCCTATCTAACTTGTAGTATTCTGGAACGTTGGCATCACGGCTTCTTTACCCACCAGTTTTGGCCGCGATCGCCACAAGTTATCACAGAAGTATTGCAACCAGAGGCATCAGTCTATCGCTTAAAGCAGGTTCATGGCAATACTGTTCTCACCCCCCAAGAAGTTGAAAGCTTCTTAACCACTGCACAGGAGGATTTCGCATCGGCAGATGGTTTAATCAGCGAACAGCCAAAACAAGCGGTTTGGGTCGCTAGCGCAGATTGCACACCCGTGTTGATTGGGGATGTGCGAACTGGACAGGTAGCAGCATTACACGCAGGCTGGCGGGGGACTGCCAAGAAGATTGTTCCCTTGGCGATCGCTAGATTACAATCTCAAGGCAGCAAACTTGATGATTTACGGATTGCGATGGGCCCAGCGATCGCTGGTGAGGTTTACCAAGTCTCTATCGAAGTGGCTGCCGAAATTGGGGCTAGCATTATATCACATAATGACGAAGAAAAAATCGTAACTGCATTACATGAGTTACCAAATTCACCTTTGCTAGAAGACCCCGATCCAGGAAAGGTACGGCTGGATGTGCGGCGAGTAAATACCTTACAACTGGAAAATATGGGAATTAGTGCAGAACAAATTGCGATCGCACCTTATTGTACTTTCCAAACTCCAGAGCATTTCTTTTCTTACCGCCGCGAAAAAGAGAAAAAAGTACAGTGGTCAGGGATTGTCAGCAGCCAAAGGAGTCACTAGTAGCCTGTCAGCTTTTTTGAATTAAGGGATAAGCAAGTTAGTAGTAAGGACTTTAATGCTTATTTTCTAAGCACTAAAGTCCTGACTAAAAACCCTTCAAACTAAGAGCTAATTTGTCAACTAAAGTAAAGTACTTGTCTAATCAGGGTTTCAGTAATTTAAGTCAATACAGCACTTATTCGCTGAAACTTAGACCTAGCAATGAGTTGAGTACCCTTCAGATTTTCTTTACGAATCAGCTATAACTAGACAAACTACAAACTATAAATTTGATACTCCATTAAAAGGTTCAAATTTCATCATTTGTTTTTGAGGAAGGGAACTAATTGCTAAGAGTAAAATACTCAGTGTAATTCCTAAAACCGCATAACTCGGTAGGGCGAAGATAGTTACTTTCATAATGTATGGCAATTGTCCTGCTTTTACGTTCCAATGATTTGCTAGCGAGTGGATGAGCCAGCCATGAACAACTGCTGTTTGCACTGCAATACAGCAAACCCCTACGAACCAAACAGACATTCTTATCCTAGAGAATTTACAATACCTGATCTGATACAGGAAATCATTTAGCAAAAAAACAACAGCAGGTATTAACATTACAGAACTAGTTTCCTGCGAATAATTGATGCCAATACTCAAGCAAGAAACTAGTACCATTTCTACTAAATATATTTTTTTTGACCAGTTGGTGACAGATTGTTGTAAATACCAATACCAACCCGCCAAACCAAGAAGTATCAAAACAATTAAGTTTGACAAAAGCTTGGCAAAGAATGGGTTATTGGGAACTAATCTTGGGCCCACAACCATCAAATCGAGACGACTGATTGATATATAAGGGCTAACTGCGGGATCATTTTGCCAGAGAGAAAATCCACGAGATGAATCGGACACGAATTGTGTCAAAGAATTACCTGTCAAGGCTAAACCTAAAAATGCTAGAGCCGTTACTGTGAAAACAGATACAAAAACTAGAGAGAAGCGTCTTTTAAGTAGAAAATAAAGAATGAATAATGCAGCTAATGTTGGCTTACAAAGGGCAATTCCCAAGCAAATTCCTGCTGGAATATCCTGATTTTTTCTAGCCAAGATAAACATCCATAAGGTCAGAACCGCAATAAAAATTGCAATATTACCAACTTGAAGATCGCGAACTACGCCATAAATCAAGGCAACCGAAATTGTGCAAATAGTTCTTAGAGCTAGTGACTTTGACTCTAGCAATATATTCGCTCCCCATAAGGCCAAACCGATTGCTAATATATGCATTAAAATTGAAATTTTAAATGCAGTATTCATTGAAAAATAACCGAGAAACCAGATGAGAGGAATAATATTAGGTGGATAGACAAACGGTGGAAGAGATCCACACACCGTAGTTATGGTACAGAAATTTTGGTTAAAAATCTCAACATTAAACGGACTCAAATGCTGATGAGCCAATTTACTCGCTACATAGTACCAGTGAAAATCCCATAAAGGTGCATTTGGCTGGTTTAGGAAATCAATTAGCCAGCCTGTATAACAGAGAAATCTCGTAACAACTAATACAACACATCCTTGGATGAAAAAGTTAACAATTGGTTGACGAAAAAATTTTATTAGCCGTTGGATGACTGAAGATTTTAAAAATAAAGAATTTTTCCAGGCTGCCTTTTCTTCATCTAATCGCCAATTATTGTTGAGAACTAAAGCAACTAAAATTAGTATAATTAAGTTCCAAAAGCCAAAGCTTATCATTAGAATTATTTCAATCATTATTTTTGCATTTAGTAAATAATATCGCTAAAGCAAATATGTACAATTAAGACTAAGATATTTTTATAACTACTTCATAAAGTTTTTACAATTACTCTATGTACAATTAAGACTAAGATATTTTTACAAACACTTCATAAAGCTTTTAAAATTTCTTCCCGCCAAAAAACAATAAAAACAGGAAAATATGTATTTACATCGCTACACGACATGATGATTTTGAACAATTTATAAGTTATAGAAGTTAACCCTTTCAAGGGGGTAAAAATATTACTTGAAAAATCCTTTTTAATCTCTTTTATCGGTGCTGTCTGCGTATGTAGGGGTTAGTTCAGTTACTTTTAACCAGAGAGGAGTGAGTGCGCCCTTGCAGTTAGTTACCCAGCCTGTTCGCGCTATTAGCGTTCCCGCAAGATAGCAACTGACATAGCATAGAGATAAAAAAAGATATTTTACAAGTCACCTTGAAAAGGCTAGTTCTAGAAGTTTTACATTTTCTTCGCTTTAAATTGTTTAATCTTATTTATTAAATAAAACGTGGCTTAATAACTCGCGGTGCAATAATGCCCCATCTACTAAAGATTGGATTTTCTCTGATGATAAAGGATCGCCATTGGCGTAATGCTCCATCCAAGTCAGACCAATCAAATTGGGGTCATCGGGTAAACTCGCTAAATCCCATCCAGGCATTTCTAAATCTTCCATCAGGCGATTTACCTTGGGGTCATAACTAAGAGCAAAACAACGACAACCCTCAGCAGCAGCCATAATTAAACTGTGCAAACGCATCCCAATTGCCATCTCGACACCGCGAAACACACCTTTTAAAAGTTGCGGATCTTCCAGACACAAAATTTTGCTAACATTTTTAAGATGTGGTTGAATAGCTTCGGCAATACTTAAATCTTCACTTTTTTGAAACGGTAGTAATAAAATAAAAGCCTGCGTAGCTTTTTGAAAGTCAACCAAAGCGCGAGTTAAGTTTGCCAGACGTGTTTCTGTAAGTTGGGGATGCGATCGCAACGTTACCGCAACTCTCGGCGCAGGTAAATCCCAAAGTCCTGGTACTGGTTGAGATTCCAACGCCCAAACCGGATCAGGAGCTATTATATAAGGAATTTGCCAATCAGATAATAAAGCCGCACTGGCGCGATCGCGGACACTAACTTTGGTACACTTACTAAAGGTTTGCTTTGCCAACCAACGAGTTTGCGGACGCACCAAAGGGCCAATACCCTGCGCCCAAGCAACAGTTTTCAAACCCATTTTCTGCGCCAATGCCATCAGTCCCCCATAATAAAATGGGCTGATAGTACTGGTGACATCTTGAATAAGACTCCCGCCGCCCCAAATTAAGGCATCACTTGAGCGTAAAGCTTGTAGTACAGCCAAAGGAGCCATGCGATCGTAGGTTTCTACATTGTAGCGATCGCGGGTTTCCTCTGGATTACCAGAAAGCACCACAGGCGTTACGTGAGATGGTAACATTTGCAAAAGCGTTGCCAATAAAGCTTCGTCACCACCATTACCTTTACCGTAATACCCAGACAATAATGCCCGCATCTTGACCATTTTGGATTTTGAATTTTAGATTTTGGATTGATTAATAGCTATTGTGAAATGAATCTCTGTCCCCCATATAGATGGTAAACTCATTCCCAAGTTCTATAACAGCGGTCAAACAACTGAGGACATTCATTGGCAAATCGTCAAAGAACTACTGTCACAGTTATCCATAGCAGACTTGTCCTAAGCAGGATAGCAGGCGCTATAATTACTTACATTTTTTCGACTCCGAAGTGTTTACTTCCGGTTTCATTGACATAAGTCTTGCTACCTTGCGCTTTCTTGGTCTGTGCTTGGATACTGGGATAAAAGTTACGTCGCTTCTCTTGAAAACTAGCCAATACAATAGACATCTAGTGAAAAATCCTTGTAGAAACTCGAAATTTCGCGTCTCTACAAGGATTTAAATTTTCAAAAGATGGGTTTTGTTACACAAAAAGTAGGAGTAGAGTTCTAATGTGGAACTTGAAAACTGGTATTTTGCTACTGACGCTGAGTTGCATAATTGCAACTGGTATAACCGTATATCTTCTTGGTGGCATTGAACCAGTACAAATTCAAGCTTTGCTGAAATCTTCTGGTATCTGGGCACCTATTATTTATATTGCTTTATACGTTGTGGCAACCATGTTAGTTTTGCCCTCAACGGTACTAAATTTGACTGGAGGTGCCATTTTTGGCCCTTGGCTGGGTACTGTCTGGACTAGTTTTGGAGCAGTCATTGCGGCAATAATTGCCTTCGTTTTTACTCGAACTATTGGACGCAAAGCAGTTGCAAAACGACTAGCAGGACGCTGGCAAGCTATGGATGCTGAGGTGCGTCGTGGAGGGCTTTTTTATATGTTTGCCATCCGATTAGTACCAATCATGCCCTATGGCTTGGTCAACTTTGTCGCGGGACTGACTTCGATTAGCTTTAAAGATTATGTTCTCGGTACAACACTTGGTACTGTTCCTAGTGTCTTACCTTTTGTACTACTAGGTAGTTCTGGTCTGAAGGCAGTGAATACGGGCGATTTTTTGCCGCTAATACTTGCATTAGGTTTAACTGGAACACTGGTAGCAGGGTCTACTTGGTATCGCCATCGTCGAACTTTTGCCAAAAAAGCTGTAGAAAGCCTGAAAAAATCAGACTCTTCAGATAACATAAATCCGAAGAATAAATAAAGTATGAGAATGAGACTTGAGTCTTGCTAGGTATACTGTGAAGCAAACCTTTACGATCGCAAGCAGCCTGTTATCTTAGTTGTAAAAAAAATTAAACAATATTTTTAGATGCTACCAAAGTATTCATTCATTGTTCCAATTTATAACGAAGAAGAAATTATTCCAGAACTATACCGCAGACTGAGTGCAGTCATGAATCGGATGGATGGGCTTGTCGAATTAATTTTAATCAATGATGGTAGCCGCGATCGCTCCCTACAATTACTACGAGACCTCCATCAAAAAGACCCGCGCATTTGCTATCTGAGCTTTGCTCGTAACTTTGGTCATCAAATTGCCGTAACTGCTGGTCTTAATTTTGTCCGAGGTCAAGCTATTGTCATCCTTGATGCAGACTTACAAGACCCACCAGAACTAATCCCCGACATGGTTGAAAAATGGCGACAAGGTTATCAAGTCGTCTACGCTCAACGCACTCAACGCCTTAAAGAAAGATGGTTTAAGCGTTTTACTGCCTATTTTTTTTATCGTATCCTTAAGAAGCTTGCAGATGTAGAGATTCCTACTGATACTGGTGATTTTTGTCTAATGGATCGGCAGATTGTAGATATTCTTAATTCTATGCCAGAACGTACCCGCTATATTCGTGGTTTACGTTCTTGGGTTGGCTTTCAGCAAACAGCAATTCGGTTCGAGCGCAACCCCCGCTTTGCTGGGGAAGTTAAATACACTTTTAGCAAATCTTTAGTCCTTGCTATCAATGGTCTAGTGTCTTTTTCAATAGTGCCACTGCGGTTATCAACCTACTTAGGCTTAGTAGCAGCGGCGGTGGCCATCTTCATGGCTTTATTAGTCTTGTATTGGCGTCTTTTTGTCCCCCATTCGCCTTTAACTGGGTTTACGATTATTTTGATGGCAATTTTCTTTCTCGGCTCTGTGCAGTTAGTCAGTGTTGGCATCTTAGGTGAATATATAGGGCGCATCTACGAAGAAGTTAAAGCCAGGCCCCTATATACTTTGGCAGAAGTAGGTGGTTTTGAGCGCAAATCCTTCAACTCAACGAGCAATTCTGACAAACTGGATAATTTAGAAGACGCTTATAAATAAGAATCTCAATACTGCTCGGTTAAAGGGAAAAGGGTAAGGGGAAAAGGAGTATAAGGCTCGATATATAAGGTTTTTTCCCTTTTAACATGAGTCCCTTTCCCGCAAAACCCGACAAGTATTGATAAGAATCTTTATTTGGCGTTGCATAATCAAGGTTTGTTTAAACAAATATAAAATTCAATATATATCACCTTGACAGTGCTACTCTCCACTCCAAATCCCTAACTCCCAACTCCTAACTTTCTTATGCACGCCCTTTCGATTCCTACCTGGATTATTCATGTTTCTAGCGTTATTGAGTGGATTGTCGCCATTTGGTTAATCTGGACTTACGGCGAACTGACTAATAACCGCAGCTGGTGGGGATTATCCCTGGCGATGTTACCAGCTTTAGTCAGCGCTATGTGTGCTTGTACCTGGCATTATTTCGACAACGCCGAATCTCTGGAATGGCTGGTAACGCTTCAAGCTACCATGACTTTAGTTGGTAATTTTACACTTTGGGCGGCGGCGTTTGTGATTTGGCGTTCTACCAAATCTGTCAACACTGTTGAACCAAAACCTATCAAATCAGAGCAATGATTTCTAAAGAAACCCTGTTTGCACTTTCACTGTTTCCCTATTTGGGTTTCTTGTGGTTTATCAGCCGCAGTCCGCAAATGCCGCGTTTAGCGTTGTATGGATTTTACGGCACTCTCGTTTTTGTTGCCATTACCATCCCGGCGGGGATTTATGCTGTATTGCATTATGGCGAGTCTTTAGCCAATGTGGATTGGTTGCACGGTAGTGCAGAACTATTTTTGACGCTTTCTAACATCTTGCTTGTGCTAGGTTTTGGGCAAGCTGTAAGGCAATTACAAATGAAAAATGAAAAATAGTAAATTTCAGCTATAGATAGCGTTTTGATTGCAATAAGGAAGAGTTAAATGGACGTAATTCCAGCGATTGATTTACTAGAAGGTCATTGTGTGCGACTGTATCAGGGAGACTACGATCGCTCGCAAGTTTTTAGCGAAAATCCTGCTGATGTTGCCAAACAGTGGGTAGAGCAAGGTGCTACTAGATTGCATATAGTTGATTTAGATGGTGCTAAAGCAGGTAAAGTAGTAAATCTGGGGGCAATTGAAGCGATCGCTCAAGCAGTGTCAGTACCCATTGAAATTGGTGGAGGATTGCGCGATCGCACCAGTGTACGACAAGTATTTAATCTAGGCATACAGTGGGCAATTCTCGGAACCATTGCCGTAGAACAACCCCAGTTAGTCCAAGAACTTTGCCAAGAATTTCCCGAACAGATTATTATCGGTATTGATGCCCGTAACGGTCGAGTCGCAACTCGCGGCTGGTTAGAAACCTCAGAAGTTTTAGCAACTCAACTGGCTGTACAAATGCAAGAATTAGGCGCAGCCGCCATAATTTACACAGATATCCACCGCGATGGTACACTGACAGGGCCAAATTTAGAAGCTTTGCGAGAACTTGCAGCAGCAATTTCCATCCCGATAATTGCTTCTGGCGGGGTAAGTTCTGTCACCGACTTGTTGAGTTTGTTGGCGTTAGAACCTCAAGGCGTGACTGGCGTAATAGTCGGACGTGCCTTGTATACTGGGGATATTTTACTCAAAGAAGCATTACGAGCGATCGGGCCTGGGCGAATTCAGGATATTCCACCCAATCTCGGTTTTTCTACCTTTGCTTGACATTTTCTTGGCAAGTTCGCTATCAAAATCTAGAATTACCCTGGTTGCGCTGGTGGGATAGATAATCAAGGATGCGACAAATAGACCATCTTGTAGAGACGCGATTCATCGCGTCTTTAGCCAAGAATGTATTGCAATCATTAATTGAGTTGGTATTAGTTTAATTATTTTGACAACTATCTTTAGATAGATAAGGTAAACACTACATTATTTCTGATTACAAATCCCTTGTTAATGGAAAAAATCTACACCCCATATTTGATCGATTTTGTCAAGATGTAATCCCTTGTATGATTTAAAAAATCAGTAAGGCCTTCTCTGGACTGAATTTATATTAATGCTTTCAGTAGATGTAGTTATGACTTTGCAAATGCAATAATGAATATGTTCTCAAACAATATAGTTGCTGTGATTCAGATAAAAAATTAAAATTTTATCAGACTCTAGTAACTTTGGTTTTTAGAAAATTGTTTGATGTTTTGAGAAGGTAACACAATGAATAAAATCCTAAAACGCGCACTTTTACCCAGCCTCATGGCTGCAAGTTTAGCTGGTGTAACCTTAGTTCCCGCCAAACCGGCTGCTGCTGATGACCAAGTATTAAGAGATGCAGGTATCGGAGCTGTTACCAACGTTGTAACCGGAGCTGTTAGGGGAAATGGCAGTGTATTAGGGAATGCTGTTAAAGGTGGTGTCACTGGTGCAGCCGTCAACGGTGCAAATGGTCTGAGAAATACTCGCAATCGCCGTCACCGGAACGCTGCTCAAGATGTTGGAGTCGGTGCAGGGGCTAGTGCATTGACTGGTGTAATTACTGGCGATAAAAGAGATACTCTTGGCAATGCTATTGATGGTGCAGCTGTTGGTGGCGCAATCCATCTATTAACCAATGGTAAATAATTGGTAAATTCATCAGTTGAAATATTTTCCAACGGTAAACGAACTTATCCTTCCCTAATCCTTCCCTAATTGCTCTCCTTCGTAAAAGGAACAAACCTAACCTCGCTTCCTTAGTAGGAAGCGAGGTTGTAGGTTAGATTTATTTGAGATATATACCACCGTCACCATTAGATGATTTAGGTTTAATAGTAATCCCTAGCCCTTCAACGCCTTTCTAAAGTTTCGACGATAAGACTGATTTGTAATAAACAAAGCTGGCCATAGCAAAGATAAACCAATCCGATTAGTCAAAGTTGGATTAAAATTAGTCCGTCCAAACCCATTCCAAAATTTCCAAGCGCCGCCTCCGTAAACCACTATCAAGCCAATAAAAATTAAGGTAGTCATTCCCATCAACTCCGTTAGTAACTGACAGAATTTAAGTTAAGTTTTAACACACGAGGTAATCACCTCATAAGCAACACCGAGAAGGTATGACAAAACTCCCCAGTTTTGGACATATAAGCCAGTTAAACACACATTCTCTTATTCCAGTGTAGATTAGCCTCATGCATCCGAGCTAGTTATCAGCGGTGGCAAGCTAGTCAAAGGATGCAAAAACGTTATTTTTGAGGTGTTTTGGCGACACACTCAAATATAAATGCCGATCCCTTAGTAGAAAAAAGTCTCTACCATCTTAAACTACAAAGTTCTGGGGCGCATTATTCTTATACTTCGTCTACCCAATAAAGATAATATCTTTCATTATCCACCCAGCCTCTCTGAAAATCTTTGATCGGAACAATTTTCAAATCATTGCGGTTAACATTCAGTTTTTTATTTAAAATCAGCAAAACTTTCTTTCGCTCATCTTGATTTTGAAGTAAAGAATTAATCTGGCTTAATATCTCAGCTTGTTCTACTTCTTGACGACCTTTTTTAAATAAAGTAAAGCTTCCCATTTTTTCAATCTCTGGATAGTAAAACTTTCGATTGAGATAACCTGATAAAGGAGCCATATTCGCATCTCGACTGGCAACAATAAACTCATTATCCAATCCAGATTTATGAATATACTGGGCTGTTTCGCGACTAGCAGAAAATGGTATAACTAAATCTCTTGAAAAACTATAAATTCCTCCTCCAAACTGGACATAAAGAATGAGCATCAAAGCGACATAATGCCATTTATGAATAAATGTAATTGAACGTGGAATAATAGAAATTTTATTAAGTAAAGCTACAGACTTGTGATAATAACTTCCCAGCCATAAAGCTGCAATTAAAACTAAATAGAAATGTCCAAAATGCCGTGGCATACCTATAAATCTCAAGTATGTAAAGGCAAATAATATACAATTACCTATCATGTAGAAAAAGCAAACAACTGGCTTTTCAGATAATTTTATTAAAGTTAAAACTACAAAAAATAAAGCAATTGTCGCACAAACAATTAAATCCAGCCATCTTTTATGTGTAGGAATAATTAATAAATAACTACCAAATACTCTGCCAACACTTCTCAACAGATGACGGATATCTAATTCTATTAGCCAACCATTATTTAACCCACCGTGAAGATAACTATCTGTTGGAGGAGTAATAATATAAACGGATAAAATAAAAGATAATGTGATAATTCCAATACTTAAAGCTAAGTCGTACCTTTGGGCTTGACTAAAATACTGCTGCCGATGTTCGCTATCAAAACAAAATTCAACCAGCAAAGTCAATAATAAAGAAAATGATACTAGTAAACCATAAGCACTACTATTTGCGAGTAAACCCAATAAAATTCCCAAATAAGCATAAGTTATTTTTCTAGATGCAAAAACTGTACAGAATGCAAAAACAAATAACATACTAAAGGCATAATTTCGAGAAATTAAAAGATATTCATAAAAAGGAAAGAAGCCAAAGGAAAATAGAAATTTTTGTTGATAGTTAAAAGGGCTATACAGGCAACAAAGTGTAACTGAAACAACAGTAATTGCCAAATGGAAAATTTGCATGATAATTGGATCGTCGGCTATTTTTCTTAGAAGTGCCAGAGAAAAATACCATAGAACAGGATGACCTTCATAATGAATATTTGTAATTAAATCCCTCACTGAGCCACTATCTCTGACAATCAGCCAGGGATTTAGTTCATCTCGCCACATAGAATGGTTAAGAATACCTATTAAACCAAGAAAAGAAAAAAGAAGAATAATAAACCAAGGAGAATTCAAAGGTAATTTTGAAGTATATTTGCTAATTTGATTGCTTAACATTGTTAGTTTAGAATCCAATTTGTTTGGAGCGTAAAAATTGTTGTAAATGCTATCATCACATATTCTTCTGATTCTTAAACTACTCAGACGGATAGGTTATGACTTATGAATTATTACTCATTTTTACTTATAACTTTCTGGTATACCCACTGCTGATAAACCTGCGATCGCTCGTAAGTTTTGGCAACGAATCAACTCAGTAAAATTGAAACTGGAACGTCCTTCAATTTTGGCTACCGCTTCAATTGCTGATAATAGGTGCTGTGCTGCTTCAACTTCTGAATAACCACGCCGCTGTGCTATTTTAATCGCGGCTGCATCGGCATTTAACTCTGACTCTTGAGATTTATTAGTGCGCCAAATCCGAAAAGCAGCGATCGCACTTAATCCCCCAGCGACAGCAACGCCCACTACATCTGACTGTGCTGCTTCCAAGAATCCGCCTAACAGCCCAGCCAACACCACGCCTTGATAAATGTCGGGTTTAAACCACTTTACCCCTGTCAACCAGCTAACCATCTGCAACAGCAGCAAGTCTCGTTGGGGCTTTGTCAGGCGACGCCACAAATCAAAATTAATATATATCGGTCGCGCTTGGTTCCAGGGTTGGGGAAAGGAAGCGTCAATTACTTTTGCTTGCTCTGGCTTACTGACGATTTTTGTCGTCATCCGACCAGAAGCAGGCATCACATCTAACAAACGGCGAATTTCAACATTTGGCTCCATAAATTTAATTATTAGCCATAATGTGCATAGTAACTAGTAGTCTGCCAACCCAAAAATGTTAAGTGGAGGTTGGGTAAAAGGAAAAGGGTAAGGGATAAAAAACATGAGTCCCTTTCCCCTGCCCCTTATCCCCGCCGACGTTGCCAAGGCGTACTACTATGTGTGTAAAAAAAAAAGTTTTCGTGTTAACCTTTGATTTATGAGATGCTCTCGCAGTCATTGAATAGATTCAGATTGAGCTATAAGAATATTTATTCAGCAGTTTGATAGTATGGCGGGATTTTATAGTATTCCTTTGCCGCCAAATTCCAAACCTCAAAGTTTTGGCTTGCCATTAAGACTATATTTGTAACTACATGGACGCTTTTGCTCCCCTCCCACCTGAATGGACAAATAAGGCAATACACGCTTATGATTTTTGCTGTCCTAACTGCCACTCAAGTAGCCTAGAAGCTGAGAAAGTTTGGCTAAATCGGCGATCGCCTGTTCTTACGGAAGACCGTCGTCGCAAATGGCAAGAGTTTTATTACTGTCACTGTGGTTCTGTGTGGTGGGCTTGGAGTAGCGATCGCCCCCCAAAAGATATATCCAATCAGCCAGATTACCATCCTACATAGCCAATTTTCTTCATAAACAAAACCCCACCTAAAAGTGGGGTTTTGTTTATCTAATTCTCAGCTTTATATTTCATCACCAATTTTAACGTGAGTTCGACGAGTGCTATTTTGACCTCTCCCCCAGCCCCTCCCCTTTACAAGGCTACCGTGTATACACAAGTCGGATGTAAAGTAGGTGCAGAGGATTTTTGAGAAGCAAAAACATGGATAATCCAATCTTAATTCACGCTGCGATGATACCAGCAAAGGCATTTGGAGACGCTCGGTTGATAAAAAGGGGGCAGCATTATATGAAGCGATACAAAAACACCAATCGATAAATATCCGGCAAATAAGTCGAAATTGGGCAGAACAGATGGGTTATTATCGGTTTTTGGAGAATGAAAATATCACAGTATCAGAACAAGTACGTAGGATTGCGGTTGATTGCCAGCTTCGTGTAGCAGAAAAGCACGTATTAGCGATAAGTGATAGTAGCGAAATCAACTTGCAGTCTCATTTAGGTAGGCTGTCACCAGCAGGATTAGGAGTAGTAGGAAACAACACAGATGTAGGGTTTTATATTCATCCAACACTGGTATTGGATGGTGAGAGTGGATTTCCTTTGGGATTAAGCACCATACAATTGTGCAGCCGAGATATTGACCATGCAGATAAATATGAACGGGGCTATAAAAATTTACCAATTGAGGAGAAAGAATCCTACAAATGGTTAGCATCGGCATCGGAGAGCCAGAAATGCTTTGAAGCGGGTAGGGCAAAGATGGGAACTCACATTGGCGATCGCGAATCCGATCTATTTGAGGAATTTGCCACTGTACCCAACAAAAACAATCATTTACTGATCCGCGCTTGCCAAGACCGTCGATTGTTAGGGCGATCTCAATCACTGTTCGACTACTTGAGGGGAGCAACCATGTGAAGGTACTTATATCATTAACATACCTACAGACTCACGTCGAAAGCGAATGCCAAGAGAAGCAATGCTTATTGTTCGTTGTGGACAAGTTGAGATTCAACGCCCAGATAAATTAAGCGTTTTTGGCTATCCCACTAGCGTAACCCAAGTTGGCTGTTGAAGCTTTGGAAGTCCAACCACCCGCAGGACAAGAACCGATTCATTGGCGGTTACTGACCACACACGAAGTTGTTTGCTTAGAACAGGCACTGCGAGTGATTCAATGGTACGGGTGGCGATGGAAGATTGAACAACTCTTTGCCACCCTCAAAACAGCAGGATTAAATTTAGAAGCTACTCAGTTAGAGTCTGCGATCGCTATTCAACGCCTGACAATCTTGGCTTTGTCCGTAGCTGTCCGAACCTTACAAATGGTTGAAGGGCGCGACAATACTCAGCTTTCGGCTGCGCTTACCTTTTGTGAAAAGCAGCAACAATGCTTAGGAGTAATTCAATCTTCTGTTGAAGGTGATAGCGAAAAACTGCAAAATCCTTATCCCCTGGGTTGTTTACCCTGGGCTACTCGATCCAAAAGCTCGCCTGGGTGGATGGTCTGGTTACTTCTCTCAAAGACCTCCGGGGATGCATACCCTCGTTCGAGGTTTGAGGCAATTTGAATCCATCTTTTTAGGCTGGAAACTTGCTCAGGGTGGACTTGTGTATACACGGTAGGCCCCCTGCCCCCTGCCTTTCAAGGGCAGGCTTTTAGGCTTTCGATAAATAGTTGAGAATGTTCTCAATTATTGAACGTAGTTTTAAGTTCTCAGACAATGGTTTTGGTTTTAAAATCCCAAAAATTTGTCTAATCAAAAAAACCTGCCCCAGAAAGCTGCCCCCTGCCCCCTTTCCTCTTTATTAGCTTTGGGAAGGAATAAATTCGTTTTCTAATTTTGGCGCTTCTTGATACATTTGCCATTCCTGCCAGAGTAAAGCAGATAAATGTACTATGGCGAGAATTAGCGTCGTTACCGAAATCAGATAACTGTGGATTGTGTAAAGGTGTTCGACGGTAATTGTGTTAATAGCTCCACCACCAGTCAGGATTTCGCGCAGTTGCCCACCAATCAAAGGAATGGCTTCGATGGTTCCTAGCTCAATGCTAAAACGCCAGTATCCTTCCTGAGTCCAATCTAGAATCATTGCTGTCCAATCCAGCCCGATCGCACTTAGGGTTAACAAAATCACACTAATCCAAGCAGCCAGCCAACTCTTGCGAAATTGCCGACCTAAAAACATCACCACAATTTGAATGAGAGCGATCGCAATTACCCCGTTACCAGCAATATCATGCGCTCTCCAAAACAACCAGCCGTATGGCAGTTGTGTATTAATCATCTTTAATGAGTTATAAGCTCCGCCTGCTGTCGGTTCATAGTAAAAAGAAAGCATTACTCCGGTAGAGATATAAATTAAACACAGAGTCAAAATCACGACTGATAATATCGTCGCTATTCTTCGCAAAATCTTATCGAACTGGGTGCTTTGCATGGCTCACCCCTCCTGCTCTTAACTAAGTATTTATTCTTATTACGATTTTAGCTAAGAAATTTTAATAAATTTTACTTTTCTTATATAAAAATAAAGTTTTTTAAATCAAATATTGTACCCAAGCTTTTAAGGGTTCTGGTGAGCCATACCAAATTCCAGGACTTCTGGGAGAATGCTTGACACCTGCAATCACCAGATTTTCTGCCCCCTGCAAATGAGCAGCTTCGATGGGCGTAATGCCATCTCCCCAAGTGTTACCCTTACCACAGGTTAATTGGTAACTACTATAAGCTAACCAACTACCAGGCCGCCTTTTGCCAAAGATAGTTTTGCCAGCCACACAAACGTAACGAACGTTTTTGTAAAAAGCTCCTGGGTAGTTATTGTTGACAAAATCTAGATTGGAGCGTGTCCAGCGTTCTTGGCTAATATGGGGTGTACCTAAAGTGATGAGAGTAGCAACCAAGGGATGCCCTTGCCAGAGAAATGGTTTGACATCACCGCGCGCTAAATAGGGCTTTTCTCCCATGTAAATGCGGGATATCCAACCTCCGGCGGAGTGACCGATTAAGTTAATTTGAGTAGCATTATGTTGACGTAATATATCCTCGATCGTGTAATCGAGTTGTTGCAAAATCGATATTACAGGTCTTACTCCGAGAGTGGGGAGCCAGTCACGCCGTCGCAGTGGCACTGTAACTGTGGGAAAATCTAACTGCTGTAGGGATTGTTCTAGTTGGCGATAAGCGATCGCACTTTCTAGATATCCAGGCAAAATAACTGTCGGTAACGGCATTAGAAATTTTGGATGCAATGATTAGGGGTTTGAACTTTTTAGACGAAGAAGTAGTCATATTCAAGAGCTAGAATTGCGATCGCCTGACTGACTCCTTGGAGAAAAAAACCATAGCCTTAATGAGATTTCAGGCTAAAATGTCAAGAAAATTGTACAATTTACAACAGTTTGAGGGGCTGCCGATGTGGTAGTATTTTCAAATAGGGCCCAGTCTCAGACAAACACATGTGTCATCTGTTACAGAAGTGTAGTTGACTGAAAAACAGTTGAAAAAACCAGGCAACTTCGGCAGATGTTTTGATGTATTCAAACCTGTGCGTTTACTTAAACTTTATAAAACTCCCAGATATTAATTTTAATTGTGTGCGTCATAACAATAAAAAATCAAAAGTAGTAATTTTTCAAATATCTGTTTAGCAAGCTCGAATTTTGAAAATATGATACAGCGTCATTGATTAATTAAAAACTTGAATAAATGGCAATTTTGGCGTTTTGATTGCCAACCGGGGAAGTTATTATTTCCTTATGAAGAACGCATCTCTTGCAAAATATTGCAATGCCGGAAAGAGAAAATCGCTATTCAACTGCAACTGAGTGAGTGAACGATAACAGCCATGTCTTACGTCTCCCTGCTGAAAAATATACCAGACATCTTAAGCCAGCCAATTGGGATAGCAGCTATAGCCTCCCTTGGTATCCACGGTGCGATCGCCATGATCGTACCATTGATGCCGATGGAGTCTAACAAGCCCAAAGAAACAGCATCAGCCAAACCAGTTGGACTTTTGGAATTGAGCCAAGCAGACCAAAACCGTCTGCCGCAAAGCACACCTCAAATTGGTTTACAACAATTACCTCCAGTCGCCCCACTTGCGGCTCCAAACTTTAGTGTCCCACCGGGATTAACGCCATTAGCGCCATCACCATCCAGTCAGCTGGTATTACCTCCGCTACCGGCATCATCGAATAACTATCGAGTCTCTTCCTTACCTACAAAGCAGTCTTTGCGGATGATTCCGAGTGATAATTTGCGGTTTGATGCGTCTAAATTTGATAGTTCTAAATTTAATACCAGCGCCAGATTCTCTCGACCAGTTCCTCGTGTGAATGTGAGTGAGAGCGTCGCCAAATACGAGCCACCTAAGCCGCTACCTGTAAATAGGTTGCCAGAATTGCAGTCGCAGCAAATACCTGCCGATCTTCTGCGAAATCCCCAGCCTCCAATCTTATCTGACAGTACACCCGTTGCAACGGCACAGGTAAATACAACTTCACAGCCAATGACGCAACCAATTCTGAATGCGTCGTCTACAATTCCTCAAAATCCGCTAATAAATTCCCTAAAACAAGCTCCAACGAATGGGGGTACTTTAATTGGAACTAGGGGAAGCACGTTACAAACAGCGGATTTATCAGCGAAGGGAACTCAACAGGCAATTGCACAGCTAGACTCCTACGCCAACCTGAGAAAGGAAGTCCAGCGACAATACCCCAACGCTGAACAAAAACCAGTCATCCGTCAAACATTATCTACAAATAAGTCAAATCTTGAAGGTGCTGTTTTGGGAGTATTGGTTGTAGATCCTGATGGTAAGGTTTTAGATATCAAATTTCAAGACAAGTTAATTTCCCCGGAATTGCAATTAAAAGCAAGGCAATACTTCAACAAGCAATCTCCCAAGGGTGATAAACAGATTAGTTCCTATCCATTTAACCTACGTTTCCAAAACAGCACGAGCAATCTTACTGAGACTACTCAAGAGCAAAACCCCTCATTATTATCTGCACCGGCAAGCAATAACAATCAGCTTACCCCCTCACCAGCAGCTACTTTTAAACCATTACCTAATTTACAAATCAGAAATAACCCGCCTACGTCCTCACCAACAGGTACTCTCAAACCATTAATTACACCAGCTACTCCCAAACCATTATCTGAACTGCAAATTCAAAATAACCAGCCTACGCCTTCATCGGCAGCTACTACTTCTGAACCTTTATTGTTGCCGAAAATCAATCAGGGTCAGTCTACATCTGCTGCTGAATCGGATAAAAAATTAGTAGAACGGTTGCGCGAAGTTAAGGAAAACAGACAAAAGTCTAATCCAGAAAAATAATCGCCCGTTGATAATTTCGGATTTAGATAGGGGTAATTTATCTAGACGCATTTGCAGCGTCTACTCTACGAGTTCTCAACTGGAGTAACCGTAGGGTATTATCCCTATCTGAAAAATTTTCTTGCATAAGTCCTGTTTAAAATAACGTAAGTTCCACAGACCTCTCCCGGACAGCCTCCCTCTCCTAAAAAGCGAACGCGAGTGCTGTCTGGGTAAGGAGAGGGAGGAGTAACGAGTAAGGAGGGTTTTTGCTCCCCTTTCCTGGTAGGAGAAGGGCTGGGGGAGAGGTCAAAATAGCACTCGTCGAACTCACGTTAAAATACAATACGTTTGGGTTTAAAGTTATTGGTGTAGTTTCAAGACAGGATAAATCGCGTCTCTACATCAGGGTTTTGCATTTAAAATATTGTTTTTAGTCGTTGACGAATTAGCGATCGCTAGTTCGTGATACATAATACTTAGTTTAGAAGTTCGTTAGAAGGTTCTAAGAAGGAAATGCAGGCTTGGGATTTTCAACAAATAAATTATCCAATGTTTTCGGGTGAGTGTCTAGTTAGCTATTAACTGTTAGCTATTAACTAAAGATAGGCAAACGCTCACCCCAAAAAAACTATACAGTATAGCTACTTTACCAACCTTGTTCTGCATTTTGAAAAACGTAAGCAGCTACCTCTAGAATCTCCTCAGAACTTAACTTGGCTTTAAAAGCAGGCATGGCATTTTTACCATTTTGTACTTGATGGATAATCGCCTCGATTGAGTCTTGATTGTAATTTTCTAGGTACTTTGACAATGCTTCCTTTTTCAAGGTTTTCTGGCTGATAAGGATGTTACCGCCACCTATATGGCAAGAAGCGCAGTTAGCCTCGAAAATTTTAGCACCGTTGGATGTTTCGGCAGCTAGTGCTGGACTAATGAATGTGAATTTGAATAGGGCGATCGCCGACAGTAGAATTAATAAAAGTATTCTCAACAGTATTTCCTCGCAACAAGCCTCCAGCAAGAGTATAAACGCGATTAATCCCTGATTAAGTCAAATTTGATCAAAATTGGCGGTAACAAGTTCACTCCTCGATCGCTACAGATTGTTTAGCGTCTTAGGGAAGGATAGAACTCGTTACCGCCATTTCTGCATTTTATGCGTCACTCTAGGAGTGTAGCGTGTGGCGATGAGCTAATTTCATTGAGTAATCATCTCGTGTCAAACGCTGGTGTTTCTAGCCTTGGACAGTAATTGTACCAACCATGCCAGCACCACGATGAGGTTCACAGTAGAAGGTGTAGTCACCAGCAGGTGCGTCTGCTGCAAAGGTGGTTGTTTCCTTTTGACCAGGACTCATGAGCAACTTCTTATGAGACAAAGATTTAGCTAAATCGGCACTCTTAGTGGGGTTTTTGGCAGCATCAAACACAACATTATGAGGAGGAACTTTATTGTTCACCCATTCAATAGTGTCACCTGGTTTAATGGTCAACTTTTTCGGTTCAAATGCTAGCAGTCCTTTATCGCTACCCAATTTCACCTTGTAGGTTTCAGCCGAAGCACTGGGAGTAAAAACAGCAAAGCTGCTAACAACTAAAAGGATTGTCAACACAGCTAAACTAAGGCGTCGCCAGCTTACCGAAATTAATTTCATAGCTCTCTCCTAACAATCAATTTTTTTCCCTTTCTCATTTTAAATAAAATCAACACCAAAGTATGACAATCTGTCATAGATCCATTTTTTTTTTAGAATGGAGAGCAATTTATTGCAAAAAGCTGTCCAATAATCAGTAAATGGGGAATGGGGAACGGGGGATTAAGAGTAGGGACTGAATTCTTTCCAATGCCCTATTCCCAATGCCCAATACCCTATTCCCAATGACTCAACTCCGAGATTTAGTAATAGATTTTTCCGCCTCCCCACTTAGTACCAACGATTTTGGGTTGTAAGAGAATATGACCGGCGATCGCTTCCAAGTCATCATCCGTCAGATTTCGCACTGCTGTGAAAATATCTGCGCTTTTGAGACTGGGGTGTATTTCGGAAATCTCTTCTTCACCATCGTAAGTAGTGGGATTTTTTAGGTAATCTACTAAACCTTCAATGTTGTTCCGGTTAGGTGTTGCCAGTGCTAAGTCCTCTGGAGTGAGTCCCACGTTTTGGTTTGTCTTGGTAACTCCACCAGCATGACATTGGGCGCAAGCGTAATTAAATAAGCGTTTGCCTTCTTTGACTTGTTTAAGGCTGAGTACAACGGTATCACCTTGAGCATTTAATGGCACTGTTCGGGTAGCTTTGTCTAGTTCCACTGCTGTCGCGCTACCGACAATCAACTGAAACGAGAGTAAAACAGTAGCCATAACAACGCCAATTAGTCTTATAAACATGTTTCCCCTTAAAGATTTTGACGCTCAACACAGCTAAGAACGCGATTCTCAATCTCCAAGCTGCTAATTGCTAATGACTCATTAGTTTTTTATCATTAGCTATCAGTTATTAGCGAAAGTTCTGAGATAACCCTTCAGGGGACTTCGCGATCGCCCACCAAGTCGTTAGTACCTTTGGGGCGTATTTCAGAGGATATTTGGGAAATAATTGCCCTTGCATCTTCTAACGCCAAACGGGTCTTTTGGTGTTTGTAGGCGATTCCCAGTTGGTTGCACAGAGAAAACACTTGTTCTACAGGAATGCTGTAGTCGGCTGCTATCTCTGCGATCGATAGGTCTGCAAAACCCATAATGCTTGTTTACTGATAGATAGAGATTGAGTCGCTGTAATACCAATATCACGTTAGGAGTGCAATTTGTTGCCCAAAATACTGTTTGGGGAATGGGAGGGGGCAGGGGGCAGGGAAAGCAGGGGAAGAATTTTTAACTGTTGACTAATGACTAATGACTATTAACCTTTTCCCCCGGTAAAGCTGACGCTTTGAATGAAGTAACGATTAAAAAAGGCATAAATGCCTAAAGCTGGCAGGGTAAAGACCATAGAAGCCGCCATAATGTAGTTCCAATAGCTGATGTATTGACCTTTGAAGGTGTTCAGCCCCAAGGGGAGGGTAAACATTTCTGGGTCAAATAGGATAACTATGGGCAGTAAAAAATTATTCCAACTCCCCATGAACACAAAAACTGCCTGTGCTGCTAGTGCTGGTTTTGCTAAAGGTAAAACAATGTGTCGAAAAATTCCAAAGGTATTTAAGCCATCGAGTTGTGCTGCTTCTTCTAGTTCTTTAGGAAAATTAACGAAAAACTGCCGCATCATGAAGATAAAAGTGGCATTAACCATGCTAGGAACAATCATGCCTTGATAAGAATTCAGCCAGCCGATCGCTTTTAAAATCAAAAATGTCGGAATCAGGGTGATTTGCGTCGGTACTGCTAGTACTGCCAAAATTAGGAAGAACCAAAAGCGCTTGCCCACAAAGCGCAGTCTTGCCAAGGCATAACCAGCCATTGAATTTAACAACAAGTTTAAAACCGTGACGCTGAGTGCGATCGCTACACTGTTAAACAACCAGCGCCAAAATAGCGGTTCTTGGAGAAAGATTTGCCTGTAGTTGTCAAGAGTAAAATTCTTGGGGAGAAAGTTGGGTTCACCATTGACAATCTCTGTTAGCGGCTTAAATGATGCTGAAAGTGCCCAGAGAAAGGGAATTAGGGTAATGATGGCATAGAGTGTCAGCAAGACGTACAACAGGGCTTTGAGCCAAGATAAGCCAGAGGTATTAGTCAAATCCGTTCGCCTCCGAAAAATCGTCGCTGAATCAAAGTGATGGCAACGATGGCAGCTGCTAACAAAAATGCGATCGCAGCTGCATATCCCATTTGTAAATTCCGAAATACAGCTTGATAAATCAGCAGCACCACAGTTAAGGTAGCGTTGTTTGGCCCGCCAGTACCGCCAGAAAAGATGTAAGACTGGTCAAAAAGTTGAAAAGTCCAAATTACCCCTACTGTTACCACAAAGAAGGTTACAGGCTTAAGCAAGGGAAGAGTAATGTGGATAAATTGCTGCCATCCATTTGCGCCATCCAGTTCTGCGGCGTCGTAAAGTGTTTGGGGTATATCTTGCAACGCCGCCAGATAAATCACCATGAAAAACGGTGCAGTGGACCAAATGTTCATGATCGTAATGCCTTTGAGGGCAACTGCTGGATCGCCCAACCAGTTATAAGTAGGTAGCCCCACAAAAGCGAGAAAATCGTTTAGTAGCCCATCAGTGTTATAAATCCACATAAAGATGAGTGTCAGCACTGCTGAAGAAGTGACTGTCGGCAAAAAATAGAGGATGCGCCACCAGTTTTTACCGCGAATCCCAGAATTCAGAGTTACTGCCAGAATTAAAGCCAGGATAGTTTGAGTTGGCACAACAAGAGCTACATATTCGGCTGTGTTTCTCAAAGCAATCCAAACTCTTTCATCTTCAGCTAATCGTGTGAAGTTGCGAAAACCGATGAATTCGTACTCAATACCGCCGAGAAGTTGGACTTTTTGCAAGGAAAGAAAAACGGCGTAGAGAATGGGTAAGACTACAAAAGTTCCCAAAACTAGAATGGTGGGCATCATGAACATATACCCAGCCAAGTCTTCAGTGATGTTCCACTTGTGGTTTCTGCGCCGCCTGCTAATTTCAAACACTACTGAACCTCCGATGAATCTCGCACTCACCCGACTGTAGCGATGGGTTGTACATGATTATTTATCGTACTCCTGTACAAAAATATTTCACCCGATCAAATAATTCTCTACCTTTGGAAAGCGTAGATAAAAGCAGCAAGTCAAAAGACATCGCTTGTATGAGTTAGCTGGATATGCAACTTAGGGAACTATATATTAACCCGATTCAAGCAATAGGACACAAAATGTCATATACAGCCTACTTACGTTCGATCAAAAATAAACTCCAGAGAACTGGTAAAAGTCAAAAAAGCCTACGGGTCAAAACTATCATAGAACAGTTTGGCTACCAGCGTAGAAGTCAATCATTCATAGATGATTTTAATACTGCTCTTGATGAATTGGGGCTTTGTGCAAATCCTCGGTTGGATTTGCATATTCCGTTAGATACAAAAATAGCTATTTCTCTTAAAGGTGTAAAACCAACAAATGAAGTTGCTGAATCTGAATCAATTTCAGACAAACTAAAAGAGGCAATTTCAGTCAAGCATGATTTTTTCTACTACTTGTTTGATTTTGGCTCTGAACAAGAATATGAACGATTCCAAGCGTGTTTAGATTCTCAGCAGCCAGTTGGTATTTTTTTGATTCCGCAAGTAGAAGATTTCTTCTGTGATATTGTTGTCAAAATCTTTAATTATGAATTAATTAGAAAATCTCAGTATGGAGGCTATAACAGTATACCTAAAATTGCTAATAGGAAAATTCCTACAAATATTGTCTCAGAAGATAAAGATTGTGAAGATGAACAAGAAAATCCTATCTCTGATGCTAGTATTTTTCAATTTTATCGCTCAACTATGACTAGCATTATACTTGGCAACACTGGTTTAGAATTGCTTGATTCAGAAAAATTCGATCGGCAGTTTGAACAGATATCCTTATATGCCAATAAATATAATTCTGAACAATTTTTTATCTTATTTCATTGTCCATCGACATTAGAAATCCAAGCTCATCAACAAGAAGATGCTTTAGGATATTTGGTAGATAAAGTTGCTAGTAAAATTCCTTTTACTTTTACTCTCCGATGTAAATATCCAAATGAAACTTCGATTGAATATCAAGAGGAAGTGTATGCCCATTTCCGTCTACTACTGGAACTTCCGTATTATGAAATAGAGGAAGAGGATGCATCTTTGCAAGATTACTTTGTAGAATTACAAAAGGCTCAAATCCAAGCTGAGTCTCAGTTATTGCTGAAGATGAAAACTGAACATTTTTACACTTTGAAATGGCAGCAAGAAAGTAAAGAATATATCTACCTTAAGTATTTTGCGATTAAAACGTTGGAAAGTCTAGGATATGGATTGTCTAATATTGGCTGTGAAGTTGAGTTGACTTCTAGGGATGAAGAAACAATCGATGAAGATACATCAGACGACGATCAAGAGTACCAAAGTGAAATTATAGAAGTCTATGTAAAAAATCAGGTAGTGGTTGAAATAGAAACGCTCAAATACCAAGAGTTTCAAGATAACAATCTCTTTTTAGATTCAATTAAAAGAGTTTTAAGGAAATCAAAAGTATGGCCAAATCAATTAGAAAGCCTTTGGTTGGTAATTCCCGGTTTTGAGATAGCACGCAACTATTATCAATTGAAAAAACTAAAGGAAATATTAGAATATAAGTTTTCTGAATATTATGGCGATCGCTTCCAAGTTGTAATCATGGCTCCTGATTATGAAAAACACCAATTAGTCCCAGTATCCTTTGACTCTATCGACTATCCATCTTTTAATTATGGAGCTAAAAAACCTAGTTTAGTCCAAGCATATCCAATTACTAACCGCGTCAAAGAATTTAAACTTGACTTTAGCCAAGTACAAGGGCTGAATGACGAAAAAGAGAAACTAACTAGACTTCTGAAGCTGCAATCTAAAGGATATAAAAGTTCAATTGGTGGAATTCTTTTTTATGGCTTACCGGGATGTGGTAAAACTTTACTAGCAAATGCCTTTGCTAATGAGTCTGGAAGATATTTCTTTAAGTTCTCTCCTGCTGATATTGTCAGTGTTTGGATAGGGCAAAGTCAAAAGAATATTCGAGATATCTTTGCTCAAGCTAAGAAAAAATCACCTTCACTTTTATTTATTGATGAATTAGACAGTATTGGGTTTAATCGTAATGAAGATAACGCACACACAGATCAAAAGGCAACTATCAACCAATTACTCATAGAACTAAATAATCTGCAAAATAGTGATGTAATTGTTATTGCTGCTACTAACTATTTGAGTGGCATTGATAGTGCTTTGAAGCGTTCTGGTAGATTAGATTGGAAAATTCCTGTTTTTCCACCCGATCGAGTAGAAAGAATAGATTTATTCAAACACTACCTATCAAAAATTGATATGAATCAGCTAATCAACTTTGAAATTATGGCAGATAAAAGTGGGAGATTTACTTCATCCGATATTGAGTTGGTTTGCCGGGAAGTCAGAAATGCTATTCTTTTAGAAGAAATCAGTTCGGCTTTAACAACTTCAGATGTAATTACTTACATTAATAATCTACAAGATGGTGGCTTAAGTCTTAACGAGGAACAAGTTAAAGAATTTTTGGAAGAGTGTAGGAGAATGAGTGTAAAAAATCCTAAGTTAGAAACTCTAAAATTAGAATGGGGATTGTATTAGTAATAGGCTGGCGATCGCTATTTCCACACCCCGATCGATCGTAAAAAATAATTCGTCTTCCGGTTGCGGCGATCGCTTCCAAAGGTTCTAAGTATTCGTGGGGTACTTCTGGCTATTAGATTCAGAAACATCGCTTGACTATCTTGATCTCATTGATGAGGATGATATTCCTCAAAATAGTGATGTAGTACTGATGTTATCTCAGTATTTAGCCGCTATGAAGCAGTTCAAATCCGCTTATTATGCCTGGGATGCTTCCAAGCGTCGTTGGTGCTGGTTTACTGAATAAATACAGCGTTTTAAGCAATAGTTCATGCTATGTCCTATTAAAATATGACTATAGTCATGACTACGGTTATTATGAAATCAATTTCCAAAAGTAAACTCAAATCTCAACTTCTTGAGTTCTTACGACTTGTAGAGTCAGAGGGAGAAGAAATTGTAGTTACCGATCGCGGTAAGCCAGTCGTGAAAATTTCCAAATACGCACAAGCACCTTCAACAGAAGAGTTATTTGGGGAAATACGCGGTAAAGTGAAGTACTTTGAGGATTTAACTACACCAACCACTGACGAATGGACACAATTGTGAAGATAGTCCTTGACACTTGTGCCCTAATCTGGTGGAGTTTAGATCCAGCCAAACTTTCTGAACAAGCTAAAGAAGCGTGCAACCAGATGGAAAAGGATAAAAATGGTCTTGTCCCTTCCATAGCTATATGGGAAATTGCGATAAAAATTAAAAATAAAAAACTAGATTTAGGAGTCAATCTTAACGAATACGTAGTAAGGCTGAAAAAGTCTAGTACCGTTCAGATTGTACCCATTGATGAAAATATTTGGATGGAAAGTCTCAATTTAGAATGGGATCATCGAGATCCAGTAGATCGAGTTGTCGTCGCACTAGCCAGAAGTAATCAAGCTGCAATAATTACAGCCGATCGAGAGATAGCAAATTTCTACTCAGAAGTGATTTGGTACAGGTAAGAAAGATCGCTTACTCCATCGTCTTAATTTGCTGGTTAGCTTCATTCTGTGCCTTTAGCATCGCTTGCTTTAATGATTGTTGTCCCAACAAGGCGCTGACGAACTGGTTATCAAAGTTATTCACGATCGCACCTGGATACTGACCTACCTGCCAGAGTGTAGCATATTTAACCCCCGCTACTAATGGCGCTCGCAATGGGTCTTGGTCGTAGCCCAAATTCTTTGCCACTGATTTACGTGTTGGCAAAGCAAACCCTGTTCCTGTCCACTTTTGCATCCCCTCTTTACCCGTGAGATAGGAAATCAATTCCCAAGCTTCGGCTTTGTGGTGTGCTTGCTTGTTCATCACGTAGGCAACAGTCAGCATCATTGTGCCTTTTTTATCATTAATAGCAGGTACTGGTGCGGTAGCAAACTCTACTTGGGGAAAGGTTTCGATTAGATAGGGAATTGCCCAGTTACCTTCAATCACCATTGCCACTTTACCTTGACCAAACATTTCACTACCTGTGTTTGTGCCAACATCAGATTTTTGAGCAGAGGAGTGGTCTTTTTGATACTGATCTACTACTAACTCTAAACCCTGTAAACTTGCCTCGCTGGCAAAAGTAGCATAACTATTTCGATCGACAGCTTGCCCACCAAAGGCTTTAATTTTATAAGCCTGACGCGCTAATTCTGGGATTTCTCCAAAGCCGTATTTATTAAGTTTACCTGTCAATTGCTTAGAGTAGGTGCGTAGTTCATCCCAATTAGCTGGCGGATTACTCAAGCCTGCGGCGGCAAAGGCTTTTTTATTATAAAACAGGGCAAGGGTGGAATAGTCTTTAGGAAGACCATAAATATGGTTCTGGTATTTGAAGCTGTCAAGTAAGCTATTCTCAAAGTCCGCTAAGTCAAATTCAGGGGTAATGTAAGCTTCTAGCGGTTCCAGAACATTTTGACTCATCAAAAAAGGAGCTTCTACCGACTCCAGATAAAAGACATCAGGCGCTGCTTCGCCAACCAAACGAGTTTTGATTACATCCATGTATTGGTCAGAAATCGCCTCATATTTGACCTTAATATTTGGATGCTGTGCCTCAAAGTCTAGCAGTACCTGTTGCAAAAGTTTTTGCTCAACAACATTGCCTCCCCAACCACTGAGTTTGATGGTGACTGCGGTAGATGCTAACGGCTTGCTTGGCAATTGTAGGCTTTGACAAGCAATAATAGCGATCGCGATCGCGATCGCTAATGCCAAAAAGTTAAATAATCCTTTATTGTTCACAGACAAATAATACGTCTCTTTCCTTGCTCATACCTTGTGTTATTAAGGAGTGATATGTTTAATTATTTGAAATTTTGGTTAAAAATTGCAAGCTAAAATAACGAAAAATTATCAGCGATGCTAATTGAAGCATACTGAGTTCTTGTGCAACCTGATTTATCAGAGGATACTTCACCCATAATCTATGTTTACGGATTCTGTTCAGATTGAAACAACTGCGCCACTGATCCTGGAATTTACCCAGACTGCCTCACCACCAACAGCAATCTCTTTAAACTCTCGAATTTCCAAGGATACTATTCGCACTAGTTTAAAAGCTTCTACTGCGGATTCTGTCTTAGCATCGGTTTATTCTCTGGGAACTGGCGGGATTTTACTCAGCAATTTATTGGTGGAATTGGGTGCTAGTCCAGTGGTATTTGGGATGCTGTCTTCTATTCCCATGTTGGTCAATCTTATTCAGCCGTTGGGTGCTTACTTGTCGGAACGCAGCACCAGCCGCTTTCAATATTCGCTTCGGACACACGGAATTGGTCGGCTGCTATGGCTGATTTTAGTAATTGGTATTGTCAGCGCCAGCTTGGGAGTAATTGATGCTCACCAGTTAGTCATATTGACACTCTTGATTGTTCTATTCAGTAGTCTTTTAGGAGGATTAGGAACAGCATCGTGGCTCAGTTGGGTGGCAATGATAGTTCCCCGACGATTACGAGGCAGGTATTTTGGGACACGCAATAGTGCTGCTAGTCTCACTAATTTGATTTGCGTACCAATGGCCGGTTTAGTTGTATCGCATTGGTATGGGGGAACTCTCCAAGGTTATGGTGTAGTTCTACTGCTAAGTATTGTGTTTGGGATTGTGGGATTGGGGTGTCAGTATTTCCAGGTGGATATGAATCCGCGATCGCAAAACACTTATTATGGCAAGTCCTCACAAACCAGTGAGATTCAATCCGAGGTTGCAAAAGATGAATCTTCTGAAATACTTCAATCAATTCATTTGCCACAAGAACAGTCAGCTAACAGCATCTGGAAAAACTCTAACTTTTTGGTATTTCTGCTGTATTTCAGCTTCTGGACGCTTGCTGTTAACCTCAGCAGTCCTTTTTTTAACCTCTATATGCTCGACACGCTGGATTTAGATGTCAGCTATGTGACTATCTACAATAGCCTTCAGGCGGGGGCAACTTTGCTGATGCTTATCCTGTGGGGAAAATTAGCAGACAAGATAGGTAATCGTCCCATCCTCATCTGTATTGGGATTTTGGTTGGAGTTACACCACTCTTGTGGCTGGGGATTGGTGTAAATCGCCTTGATATCTGGTTGTGGTTGCCACTACTACACATCTTGATTGGAGGTACTTGGGCGGCGATTGACTTGTGCAGCAACAATATCCAATTGAGCATTGCACCAACTAAAAATCAGTCTATCTATTTTGCGATCGCAGCTGCCGTTGCTGGAGCAAGTGGTGCTTTGGGCACAACTATAGGCAGCTTTCTCGTGCAATTTACTCAGTCTGGAGGTTTACTAGGCTTATTTGCCCTCTCAGGCATATTTCGACTAGTAGCCCTTGTTCCACTCATGTTTGTTCAAGAGCCAAGCAGAAGTTAGGAGTTAGAAGTTAGGAGTTAGAAGTTAGGAGTTAGGAGTTGTAAATTTTTAACTCATAACTCATAACTCATAACTTTTGACTATTCTGCGGCGGTAGAAGTCAAGGACATTGTTTCCCACAACACCATGTGAGGTGTTGTTAATACAGGCTGATGTAGAGCAATCAGCTGGGCTAAGGTGTTCTTTAATTGGGTACGGGGGACGATATCATCAACAAAACCATGCTGGAGCAAATCTTCAGCAGTCTGGAAATCTTCGGGTAGTTTTTCCCGTAGGGTTTGCTCAATCACTCGCCGACCTGCAAAACCAATGGTTGCCTTGGGTTCTGCCAAAATTATATCGCCCAACATTGCAAAACTAGCGGTAACGCCGCCCGTTGTCGGATTGGTCAAAACAGGAATATATAATAATCGGGCATCTTTATGGCGCTGTAAAGCTGCGGAGATTTTTGCCATTTGCATCAAAGAGAGCATACCTTCTTGCATTCTCGCGCCACCGGAGGTGCAGACGATAACTACAGGATAGCGTCGTTGAGTGGCTTGCTCAATCATCCGGGTGAGTCTTTCTCCCACAACCGAACCCATACTACCACCCATGAAGCGGAAGTCCATAACTCCAAGGGCAATGGGCAAACCATTGATTTGACCTAAACCAGTTTTAACTGCGTCTATTAAGCCAATTTTATCTTGTGTTTCCCGCAAGCGATCGCTGTAGGGTTTGCGATCGCGAAATTCTAGCGGGTCAGTTGGACGCAAATGCTCATCCAGAGGTTTCCAGGTATTGTTATCTATCAATTGACGGATGCGCTCATCACTGTCTACCCGATTGTGATGACCACATTCGACACAAACCATCTGATTGGCTTTCAAGTCTTTTGTATATGCCAACACGCCACATTTAGAGCATTTATGCCACAAACCATCAGCAATTTCACGTTCTTGGCGTTCGAGGCTGGTAGGCCCTGACTTCCTTCGATTTGCAAACCAATCAAATAGAGACTTTAAACCACGTGATTCTTCGTTGTTAGCCATTTTTTATTTTATTTTAAGTGGGTATGAGGTCGAAAACATGTCAAACCGTATTGGTTGTGCTAAGTCATAAGTCATTTGTATTTACTAATGACTTATGAATACATCGTTAAACTACGTTTTTAAGCAATTCAGACCTTAATTTTCGTCTTTGGTTGCCAGCTTAACGAAAATACTTATACCAATACAAGTCTCTTGCTCTTTTTTTCAGCAGACTTAATTATATGGACGTAGTGACAAAACCATGAGAATACCAACCTCCAAATAAGATGCTCTCCCCCTCCCACCCTAATCAATTATTTGTATTGCTGGGTTTTGAACAATCAGCATCTGTTGCACTAGTTGTACTTGCCAACGGTTAATCGTCGTTAAGAGGGTAATACAAGTCACAAGCTGAATATTATCAAAATGTGAAAGGCAGATGGGGTAATGTTGGTTACAGTCACGAATTATAAATATTTCTTATGAAAGAGCATTAGGTATGGGTATAGGGCATTGGGTGTTGGGCATGGAGAAGAGACAAGAGAGACAAGGAAGAGGGGGAAGACAAGGGAGAGATTTGTTCAATAATTCCCTCTTGTCCCCCTTGTCCCCCTTGTCCCCCTTGTCTCCCTCATCTTCCCTGCTCCTCTGCTCCTCTGGTCATTGAGCGTAGTCGTACCCCTCCGGGGAAGCAAGCTACGCGCAGCGTCTCGTAGAGAAGTGCTGCTCCCACTTCGGCTACGCTCAGTGACCACCTGCTCCCCTGCCTCTTTCCTACTTCAATTCAAGAGGCTGGAAAAAATAACCGCAGGTAGCTAGACAAAATGGCTTCGCCGCTAAACAGGGTAATCACAGATCCTAAAGCCAGAAAAGGCCCAAAAGGGATCTTTTGTCCTAATTTTTGTCGCGATCGCTGCATAATCAAAATACCGATGCCAATAAATGCTCCTAGCGCACAGGCAATAAAACTAGCCAAGAGCAAATATTTCCAGCCTAACCAGGCTCCCATCATGGATGCTAACTTGGGATCGCCTGTACCCATTGCTCTTTTACCAAAGGCAATTGAACTCAATAGGGCGATCGCTTCAAACAGCCATAAGCCTAATACTGCACCAACTATAGCGATCATAAGGTGATTTACCAATGCCACAAAACTACCCTCTGGTAGAAAACCAACTATCATTTGAAACAAAATTCCCACCACTAAACCCGACTTAATCAGTGGATTGGGTAGGGTCATTGTATCTAAGTCGATGAGTGATAGCGCCAATAACCAACTGCAAAAAGCCCAATAGCCTATTGTTAAAGTCGAAACTTGAAATACCAAAAAAATTAGTAAAAAAATTATGCCCGTTACCCCTTCTACCACAGGATAACGGACAGAAATTTTGCTTTTGCAATATCGACACCGCCCTTTTAAGGAAATCCAGCCGAACACTGGTACGTTGTCGTAAGCTTTTAGCTGGTTTAAGCATTTAGGACAACGAGAAGGCGGCCAAAGAATTGACAACCCAGCAGGTAGGCGATAAACAATAACATTCAAAAAACTACCAATAGATGCACCCAAAGCAAAGACCATTACACTCGCCGGGATGGCGAACAAAATGTCCATACAGTCATTTGTCCTTTGTCATTTGTCATTTGTCCTTTGTCATTTGTCCTTTGTCATTTGTCATTTGTCAATAACTAGTTACCAATGACCAATACATCTCTTGGAGAGGGTGCACTTCGACTCATTTCGGCTACGCGGTAATTGAGCGTAGTCGAAATTCAATGACCAACGCTCTGTTACCACGCCAACGACTACGCCCAACTCTTGGAGAGGCTGCGCCTTAAGCGTTCGCGTTGGCGAAGCCTCTCGAAGAGAAACGTCTCGAAGAGAAGCTATGCCGCAGGCTTTACGGCTACGCTCAGGACAAGCTTAGTACAAGTGACTAATGACTAATGACCAATGACCAATGACCAATGACCAATGACTAATACATATGGGATTCAATTTGACTTAAGGGCACAAAACACTCTTGAGGTAAAAGAACTGGTTGGTTAGTAAAAATAACCTTGCCTCGATGAGTCACACGATTAATTGCTACACCGGAAGGTTGCCCAGCTATTTCGGGATGGACTTCACAGTGAGTATAGTATATCTGCCCAGCAGCTCTAATTACAGAGGGATCAATCAAAGGCGATTGGTTCTTTGGGGCGGTAAAATTTACTTGACCTTGTCGTAATGCGTACACTATCGACTGTTATTTGATTGCTAGATTTCCCTTTAGTCTACCCGAAACTTATAGCAAAGGTTGCCAAATTGCCCAAGTTGCTATATAAAATTATTTTTCTTCGATCGCTTTGATGAGTGAGTCTCCCATAGCGCGGCAACCAAGCAGATTTTTTCCTGGAGAAATTATATCGCCTGTGCGATCGCCTTGCTCTAAAACTTGCAGTACACCTTGTTCGATCCGATCTGCCGCTTCTGGTTGGTCTAAACCGTAACGTAACATCATCGCCACACTCAAAACTTGTGCTAGAGGATTTGCCTTATCCTGTCCAGCAATATCTGGGGCGGAACCATGAACTGGTTCATATACACCAGGGCCAGAAGCGCCCAAACTAGCTGAAGGTAACATCCCAATACTACCTGTGAGCATGGCAGCAGCATCAGAGAGAATATCGCCAAACAAGTTGCCTGTAACAATGGTGTCAAACTGCTTGGGAGCGCGTACCAACTGCATAGCAGCATTATCTACATATAAATGAGAGAGTTCGATATCTGGATATTCGGTAGAAAGTTGGGTGATGCGATCGCGCCACAACTGAGATACTTCTAATACGTTCGCTTTATCTACTGAACAAAGTTTTCCACCGCGTTTTCGGGCTGTTTCAAAGGCCACTCGCCCAATGCGTTCAATTTCCGATTCGGTGTAAACCATCGTATTTACACCGCGTTTCTCACCGTTTTCTGTAGCAAAAATACCTTTAGGTTTACCAAAGTAAATCCCACCAGTGAGTTCGCGCACCACCATAATATCCACGCCTTCGACAATTTCGCGTTTCAAAGTTGAAGCGTCGATTAGCTGGGGCAAAATTTTCGCTGGGCGCAAATTGGCAAATAATTCCAAACCGGCACGTAACCCTAACAAACCTGTTTCTGGACGTAAATTGGATGGCAGAGAATCCCACTTATAACCACCAATCGCTGCAAGTAACACAGCATCACTGTTACGGCAAGCCTCTAGAGTGGCAGATGGTAGGGGTTCCCCGGTGGCATCAATTGCTGCACCACCGATGAGAACTTCTTGGAATTCAAACTTCAGATCGAATTGCTTCCCTACGACTTTCAGCACATCTACCGCCACTGCCATAATTTCAGGGCCAATGCCATCGCCGGGGAGTAGAGTAATGCGGTAGTTCTGAGTCATAGCTGGTTATTACTAGGTAAATGCTTTCAGATCAAATATCATACCTAGCAAAATGTACTGATGGAGTTTTTAATTTTAGGACTGAAAATAGCTGTAAGCTTTTTCGCGTATTTTTGCGTAAGTCCTGAATTTATTTGGGTGCGGCTCTAAGGTAATCATCTGGTATTGGATGAAACTACCAAAAAAGTCCTATATCCCTAGTTGAGCGGATCGAAACGCTGCAAGATCAGAGCTATGAACACTACTGGCAAACCTACACCCATACAAATGAGAGCTTGCATAAATGTCAAAGGTGTGGTGTTAAACACTTGATTCATCATGCTCCACTGACTAAACAGACATTGTAAAATCACCACAGCCACAATTCCGATCGCAGGTGCATAGGCTACAGGTGTGCGTTTACCTTGGAATCTCACGACTAGAGATGGTAAAAACTGGGTAATGCTTAACAGGTAAAAGATTTCTGCCGCCACCAATCCATTAATCGCCATCGTGCGAGCTAAGGCTTCATTGCCTGTAGTTTGAAGTATCCATTGAAACATCCCAAAAATTACTACCCAATTGAAGACGGAAATCGCGATGATGCGCTGGAGCAATCCACCCGATAAAAGTCTTTCTCTGGGGTTGCGCGGTGGTTGTTGCATCACCTGTCCAGATTTTGGCTCAAAGGCGAGGGGGGCAATTAATGCTATTGAACTGACCATGTTCAACCAGAGAATTTGGATTGGTAAGATGGGAAGCACGGTTGCTAGGAAAATAGCAATCAAAATCGTCATGGATTCGCCAACGTTGATCGGCAGCAAGAAGGCGATCGCTTTTCGTAAGTTGCGGTAAACACTACGTCCCTCTTCCACAGCAGCTTCGATTGAAGCGAAGTTATCGTCAGTTAGCAGCATATCCGCCGATTCTTTGGCAACCTCTGCCCCAGCTATGCCCATCGCTACACCAATATCTGCCTGTTTGAGAGCAGGAGCATCGTTGACACCATCTCCAGTCATGGCAATAATTTCACCCTGAGACTGCAATGCTTTTACCAGATGCAATTTTTGTTCTGGCGCAACTCGTGCAAAAACCATACCTTCCTCAGCCGCTTGGGTGAATTCTTTTTCATCCATCTGAGTTAATTGCTGTCCGGTGAAAACTTGTGCTTCAGTCGAGCAAATTCCCATTTGACGGGCGATCGCAGCTGCTGTTAGTGCATGATCCCCTGTAATCATTTTTACCTGAATCCCGGCAGATTGACAGGCTTTGACTGCGGCGATCGCTTCTTCGCGCGGCGGATCGATAATGCCTTGAAGTCCCAGAAACACCAGTCCTCGATCGAGATCGTTGCGATCCAAGGATCGCTTAGTGGCAACTTCTTTGCTGGCAAAAGCTAGCACTCGTAACCCTTGGTTTGCCATACCAGCAACTTCTTCTTCCACTGTGGCAGGATTGAGACGAGCGAGTTGTCCTTGAGCATCAAACATCCGATCGCATCGTTGGAGAATTGCCTCTACAGAACCTTTGAGATAAATCACATTCAGCCGGCGTTTTACATCCAATTCATGCAAAGTCGCCATGTATTGGAATTGAGACTCAAAGGGAATGGTGTCTATTCTGGGTAATTCTTGCTCTAGATTGGCTTGCGTCATTCCCACTTTATTGGCAGCCGTAATCAATGCTCCCTCAGTTGGGGTTCCTACTAAATCCCACTGTCCATCTCCCCATTCGATGTGAGAATCATTGCAGAGCAATCCTGCTTCTAAGGATTCCCAAAGAGCAATATGTCCATCTGCATTGAAATCAACAGGCTGTCCATCGATTAGGATTTCACCGTCTGGCGCATAACCAATACCGCTAACGGTGTAATGTTGTCCACCTGCATAAATCTTTTGAACCGTCATCTGATTCTCAGTTAACGTCCCAGTTTTGTCAGAGCAGATAACGGTGGTACTTCCCAAGGTTTCCACAGCAGGTAGCTTGCGAATAATCGCCTTACGTCGTGCCATCCGAGAAACTCCGATCGCCAAAGTGACGGTAACGATCGCAGGTAATCCTTCGGGAATCGCGCTGACTACCAAAGCCACAGTCGCTTTAAAAACATCAATCCAAGATTCGCCTTGTCCTAATCCGACTGCAAATGTCAGAGCAGCCAAACCTAAAATCACATACAACAAGCTTTTGCTAAACTTGTCAATATTTCGCGTTAGCGGTGTTTTCAGATTTGTGCTGCTTTCAATTAACTGGGAGATGCGACCGGTTTGGGTGGCATCTGCGATCGCGACTACAATCCCTTCTGCCTGTCCAAAGGTGACGAAACTTCCGGCATACACCATATTGCTGCGTTCGGCTAACGGTGTCTCGACATCCAACAATTGAGTTACTTTCTCCACCGGAACGGATTCGCCTGTTAAGGCAGACTCGTCAACTTGCAAGCCACGCACACTTAATAGCCGCAGATCGGCGGGTACTTTATCCCCAGATGCCAACAGTACCAAATCACCTAGAACAAGTTCAGTCGAAGCCAAACGAGTTTTTTGACCATTGCGAATCACAGTTGCTTCGGTAGTGACAGCTTTGGATAAAGCAGCGATCGCACCTTCTGCTTTCGATTCTTGAATGTAGCCAATGATAACGTTTATCAGGGTGACACCAAAAATTACTCCTGCATCTAGCCAATCTTGCAGCAGCAGCGTTACTACTCCCGCCGTCAGCAAAATATATAGTAGTGGTTGATTAAATTGCTCTAGAAATCGCAGCCAAGGACTTTTTCCTTTTTTACTACTCAATTGATTTGCACCCATCTGCTGGTGTCGGGTGGTAGCTTCTTCATGGCTCAAACCCGCTTCTGGATGGCTGGCTAACGTTTGCACAACCTTTTGTTCGCCCAGAGTATGCCATTCATAATTGAGTAAATCTTCTGTTGTCTGAGTCAAAGTATTTGTAGCGATCGTATTTGCTGTCATCTGTGTCTCCAAACTAATTCGTAATTAATACTCATCAGATTTAAGTAAAAATTTCTTTTTGAATCTGTACCTTTGATTTTTGAAATTGGTGTGATTACGAGAATCTTTTGCTAGGTTCGTAAACATGCCACTCTCGCACACCCCAGTAACTAAGAATCAATTCTGCTTGCAAAATTTCATCTGCTGTTCCCTCTACCTTCACCAAAAGTTCTTCTTGGAAGGTGGTTGGCTTACAGAGCGTAGCTTGCCTTTCGGGAGCAAACCAACCTTGAAATGCACCATATACACTGCCCAAAATTGCACTTGCTCCACCCGCCAGCAATGTACCCAGCACAGATTCAACCGCTAATACTGGCCCAAAACCGGGAATAACTAATACGCCAAGTCCAACTGTTAGCGCCAGAAAGCCCCCGGCTGTTCCTCCTGTAATTGCGCCTGCTTTGGCACCTTCGCTCGGAGTTATGATATGTTTATCCGCATTAGCATCCCCATACAACTTTTCGTGTTTAGAGTCTAAAGGAAACACAGAAATTTTTTGCATAGGAAAGTCAATTGCTCTGAGTTCATTAAGCACCTGTGTTGCCGCTTGACGGGTAGAAATGATGCCTATTGCATATTTAACTGAATGTAAATTCATCACAATTTATCCTATATAAATAATTAAGTGAAAAACGAAAAATTATGAATATCTAAATAGTATAAAGTTAGAGTTTTTAGTTTGATTTTGAGTCATATTAGGTTGCCGAACTGCTGCTTCTATTTCAGGATTACTGATAAATGTGAATGAAAAGTGAATAAATTGTTTATCTTACTTAATTTTCATTTTTGAATCACATTTATCCCTCAAGCTAAAAGACAACACAGATGAATGAAGTAATTAGCACCTCTTGCAAAAATCCTAGAATTACCCCTCCCCAACCCTCACCTTGTGAAGCTACCTGACTTTTCACGTTATGTAGAAAAGTCCACGAAAAACTAACCCCCTTCCCAACACGGGAAGGGGGGAAAATTCAAAGTCTCTCTCCTTTTAGGAGAGAGAAATAGAAGAGAGGTTTTTCAGATACCGTAAAAAGTCAGGTGAAGCTACGGAGTATACACACGTCTGAAATAGTTGGAAATTTGGGTTTGAACGTGGTTTTACCCCACCCTAACCCTCCCCCCTTCGACAAGCTCAGGGCATCGCTTATAAAGGGGAGGGAACTAGATTTCTTATTTCCCCCCTTTATAAGGGGGGATTAAGGGGGGAAATTATCTCGTTTCCATGCTCTGCATGGGAATGCTCCTCGTTGAGGCTCTGCCTCTAATCTGGCATTGAGTCAGAGACTCAATGAATGCATTCCCAGTCGGAGACTGGGAACGAGGAAAAGACCGCAGTGGCTCCCCTTGTAAAGGGGAGGGAACTAGATTTCTTTTTCCCCCCTTTATAAGGGGGGATTAAGGGGGGTATTAGAATTGGTATCAGTACTTTGCTATACCTTCGCCAAAATAAAAGTATGAAGATAGGGCTGATTATCAACCCATTTTGCCAAGCTTATTTCTGGAGAACGTATTTATCTGATTTCTACAGGCGTTAAATCCTTGCAATTTGGCGAAGGTGTTGCCATAAAAGTGAGATTTGCTCCAATTAGGCTACCACTCGGTTTTATTATTGGTGTAATGTGGATATCGAAATAACGAGTGCTGTGGCTAGTTGTCCACTCTATGTTCTTTTCACTTATCAAATAGCGATCGCGATTTAACCGCTTCATCAATTCTCTAAAATTTACAATTTGTCCTATTTCTAAATCTTGCATTTGCACACCTAGATCGTCATTTTTGAGACCAAATAAGGTATAAGCTTGCTCGTTAGCCATAATTAGGCAAGCACGAGCGTCGACTGCAAGTAAGGCAAATAGGCTGTTTTGGAAAGCAGCTTGCCAGAAGTGGATAATTTCAGAAACTGGAGAGTCGGGTACTTTCTTTTTGGCAGACTCAGGTCGAATCTGCAAGTATTTTTGCAAACTGAGATTCTCTGCTTTAGTAAAAATCGAATGCTTCATACTAACGGGGATGAAGATTTGTTTGTCGTTAGTCAAGTTTTTTGTTTTTTCTAAAAAAAGAAAACCATTATTGTTCAAGGCAAAATGAAAGCGAAGTAGAATAGTTGCGTAAGTTTTTACGTCGAAGTACTTTAGGATGTTGCGGCACACAAGCAGGTCAATTTTAGATATGGGCGCATTCTTAACTAAGTCATGGCGACCAAAAATGATTGACCTACGCAGTTCGGAGCAAAAAACATGAATCGACCCAATTTGCTTACAGTAGTCAGACAAAAATTTACAGGGAATGTCTGCTAGCTCCGAGTCACTATAACTACCTTGTCGCCCCTGTTTGAGCGCGTCTTCTTCTATATCCGTGGCAAAAATTTGCACTCGTTCCAAATATTGCTCCATACCCAGAGCTTTTGCTAGCAACATACTCACTGCATAAGCTTCTTGTCCAAAAGCACAGCCAGCAACCCAAACTCGAATTCTTTCGTCTGGATGCTTGCTCTTAATAATTTGGGGAATAATTTTGTTAGCTAAATAATCCCAAGAATCGCGCTTAGAAAACAAGTCGGTGGAATTCTTTAAAATGGTGTTAATTAAAACATTAAGTTCTTCGGGTTGATCTTGTAAGTATTGCAAGTATTTACTATATTTCTCAATTTTTAATTGCTGCATCCGGTCTTGTAACTGAGCTATTAAATTCAGCTGGTTATAATCTTCCAGATTATAAGTATAATTTTGCTGAAGGTAATCTAATAAAGTCTCTAACTCTTGCTGGCAAATTGATTTATTCATGTTATTATTTTTTTGTGTTGCTAAATAATTACTGAAGCACTGAAGTTAATGTAAAAAGGCATCGTTAGCCGTACTCAGTGAAATCTGTCAAAATAATGTATTATTAATGTTAAATATAAATAATACCAAGTTGCCAAAGTTAGTATTGTTTAGTATCTAAGCGCTGCTGGACTAGCTTTCAAGCAAATAATACTATCTATCACAACTTGGTATTATTTGATTAATATTTTTAAATTTTAAATAATTAGTATTTCTTCTGAAGCTAGAAAGGAATCATTTACTATACAACAAACTTGAAGTACTAAAAAACTGCCTTAAGGCTTAAATGCTATTACCACTCAACGGTAAGTTGACAATAAAAGTTGCACCCTGCCCGACTGCTGCACTTTGGGCGTAGATAGTACCACCGTGGAGTTCTACGAGGTTACGTGCGATCGCCAGTCCTAACCCTAGTCCTTTTTTTGTGCCTTTTGCTTGACGAAATGCGTCAAAAATGTGTGGTAGAAACTCAGAATCTATGCCGCAGCCAGTGTCACTTAATATAATCTGGGCTTGATTTTCATGAGTTTGCAGACTAATTTCAATTTTTCCCCCAGTAGGAGTAAATTTGACAGCATTAGTCAGTAAATTTAAGACAATTTGTTGTAAACGGTGTGGATCGCCTTGAACTGTTACTGGTAAAGGAGCAAGCGTGCACTTTAAGTGAATATCTTTGGTTTGGTAAGATTGATGCACTGTAGCGATCGCCATTTCAATCACTTCTTGCAGTTCAACTGGCTCTGGATTGAGGTTAATTTTACCCGCAGTGATACGCGAGATATCGAGCAAATCTTGAACGAGTTTAGTTTGGAGAGTAGCATTGCGTTCTATCGCTTCCAGGGATTTCGTCAGCATGGCAAGACTTGGCTGGCTGCTACGGAGTAAGCGAGTCCAACCAAGAATAGCGACTAGGGGGGTATTGAGTTCGTGAGAAACTTCTGCTAAAAACTTATCCTTCATCCGGTTAATTGTTTTCTCTTGGTGGAGTGCAAGCGATCGCAACTGTGCCATTTGGAGATGAGCTAAAACACGGGTGACAAGTTCGGTGGCCGAGAAGGGTTTAATTAAGTAATCGTCAGCCCCAGCTTGAAGCCCTTCAATTACAGACTCTTCTCTTGCACGGGCAGACAGCAGGATGATGGGTACTTCTTTTGTCCGGGCGTCGGCACGCAATGCTTTCAATAACTCAAAGCCGTCCACCTGTGGCATCATCACATCAGAAAGAACCAAAGAAGGTACTCGTTCGGTAACAATTGCCAGTGCAGCTGCCCCATCCGCAACGGCTTCAACTTCAACATCGCGATCGCTTAATATCCGCTTGAGGTAATCGCGCATATCGGCGTTGTCATCGACAATCAGGACATAGGTTGAGGGAGGTGGGGAAGAAGTTTTAGTTTCTGAGTTCGCCGAAATGGTTTCTGAGTTCGCCGAAATGATTTCTGAGTTCGCCGAAATGATTTCTGGGTTCGCCGAAATGATTTCTGAGTTCGCAGAAATGATTTCTGAGTTCGCCGAAATGATTTCTGAGTTCGCCGAAATGATTTCTGGGTTCGCCGAAATGGTTTCTGAGTTCGCCGAAATGGTTTCTGAGTTCGCCGAAATGGTTTCTGAGTTCGCCGAAATGGTTTTTGCAGCTGCTTCCCCTACTTCTGTTGTATCGCTATCTTGCAACAACCAGCGCTCTGCCTCTTGAACATAAGGGGCTGCACCTAATGCAGTTGATGTCAAGATGCGTGTTGCTATGATACGATCGCCTACGTCGAATCGTAGGCGATCGCTTGGCAGGTGTGCTGTCCCTAATGGAATTGTGACGGTGAAGCAACTTCCCACTCCTGGAGTACTGCTCACATCTATAGTTCCGCCATGCATCTCGATCAATTCCTGCACCAAAGCTAGACCAATACCAGACCCTTCATGAGTTCTGGCTTTTGTACTTCGCACTTGATAAAATCTTTCAAACAGATGGGGCAGTTCTTCCGGCTCAATCCCGGTGCCTGTATCTTCTACCTTTAGCGTTACACGATCGCCATCAGCAAGATGCAGTCTGACGGCGATTTCGCCTTCTAGGGTAAACTTAAAGGCGTTGGAGAGCAAGTTAAGCACAATTTTCTCCCACATTTGGCGGTCTACGTATACAGGCTCGGCTAAAGGTGGGCAATCGACCACTAGCCGCAAAGAAGCCCTTTCAATGGCGGAACGAAACACTGAGGCTAACTCAGTGGTGAACGTTGCCAAGTCGGTCGGTTCATAAACTGCTTCCATGCGTCCGGCTTCGATGCGAGAGAAGTCGAGCAGGGTATTAACTAGTTTCAGCAGCCTCACGGCGTTTCGCTGAACAAGTTCTAGGCGGAGGCTTTGTTCTTGAGGCAGGGGATGAATGCGATCGCTTAAAGCATCTTGCAAAGGAGCCAGCAACAGCGTTATAGGCGTGCGGAATTCATGGCTCACATTGCTGAAGAAAGCTGTTTTGGCACGATCGAGGTCTGCCAGAGCTTCGGCTCGTTGGCGTTCTTGTTGACGGGCAGCTTGTTCCTGAATCAGGCGAATTCGATCGGCTTCTGCCTGTTTGCGATCGGTAATGTTGTTGAATACGACGACAATGTGGTGTTTATCTTCGTTGATGCGCGACACCAAAATCTCGAACCAGTAATCTACACTGTCGATGTAGTGTTCAAACCGGGTTGATTCGCCTGTTTGAGCTACCGTGCCAAAGGTTTGCAGCCAGTTCTGATTCAACGGTTGATTCAGTTGAGTGGCGTTTTTACCTGCGACATCGCGCAGTCCAGTCAGGGACTCGAACGCTGGGTTGACCTGCAAAATTTTCCAGTCGATCGCTCTTTCATCGTCGTCATACAGCAGTTCGCAGAGGGCGTAACCTTCAGCGATCGAATTGAACAGCAGCCGATATTTTTCTTCTGATTGGCGCAACCCGATTTCGGCGCGGGCGCGTTCGACGGCTGCCCAGGTGCGATCGGCGGTTTCTGCTGCCAGTTCTACTTCCATATCTGTCCAGTCTCTGGGCGTGCTTTGAACCAGACAAAAGATGCCTACCGACTTGCCGTTTTTAATCACGGGCACATTGACATAGGAAATCACCTGCAACTGTATGCAAAGCTGCCTAACATCTTCGTCCACCGTATCGGTCGTATGCACATCCTGAACAATAAAAGGACGACCTCTATCCACCACAGCTTGCAAGATGGCAAAGTTCGAGAGCGGATACACACCGACAACGGTCGGCAAATCTCCACGGACGGTATCGCGTCGAATGATGGCATTGCCATCCTCGATTTCGCAGTAGTAGCACCTGTCCGCTCCAAAGTAATTCATGGCGGTTCGGGTTACTGTTTGCTGAATGTCAACTGGATCGGCAAGCGATCGCAGCGCATCGCTGAGTTTCAGCAGGAAGAACTGCCGCTCCTCGCTCTTGCGTAACAACTCCTCGGCAAGCTTGCGCTCAGTAATATCATAGGAAACGGCAAGCACTGCATAAACTTCACCGTCAACAGAACGCAACGGCGTTCCGCGCGAGATGAATGAGCGATTGTGTGCGTCATGTTCGTGTTCAAACGACTCACCAGCTAGCCCCCGACGGTAAAACACCTCGTAAGTTGCTGCTAATTCGAGCGGCAGTACCTCGAAAATCGTTTTTCCGACAAAATCTTCGCTTTTGAATCCAGCAGCAGACAATGCTTCTCCTTCAGCCAGCAAGTAGCGCAACTCGCGATCGACGACAAAGGCAGCTCCACCCGGCAGATTCTCAATCAAAGCGCGCGCTCGTTCTTGTGCCTGTTTGCGCTGCACAATTTCGGCTTCTAAGGCAGCGTTGGCAGCTAGCAGTTCCTTTGTTTGTCGGTGATTCAAAAGCAGGGTAGCCGCAGTAAAGTTTGCTAAACTCGTCATCACCCGCACGTCTTCACTGTCAAAGTGTCGCTGTTCATCGTGCGATATAATCCAGATTGTGCCGAGTGCTTTGTTGTCAGCAATCAGAGGCAACACCAACCCTTCAACAAAAGGGGTTTTAGCTTCCTGAAAGTACGTGAAATAGCGTTCGGGATAAGAATAAAGCACAGGTGTACCGCGATCGAGGCAAGTTCCACAGGGGCTAAAGTTGCGAGGGATAGTGCCGCCTACGTACTGTTTTAACGCTCCTGCCAACACATTCCAGCGAAAGACTTCTTCACCACTGGGCAATACTTCAAGTAAACTGACCCCTGTACTTTGGGCATTGCACAATTCTAGTGCCATGTCAACTAGACTCTGGAGCATCGTCTCCGGCTGATTTACCAACTGCCGCGCCAACGTATGCAATGCTTGATTTTCCGAGAGTAAGTTGGCTGGACGAGGGTTTCGCCGGGACAACTCTTGGGTGATGACAATATCCTCTAGGGTGACTGTTTCTGTTTGAGGTCGTTGCATCGCTTTTACTAGTTAATTGGGTGCGATCGCACAGAAATAGGCTGATTGTAATTCATTATTTTAAGGCTTGCTGACTGCCATCTGTGTATAAAGCAGCAGCAAGACGTTCTCTCACGCTGGGCGATCGAAATCCTAAAACAATATCTTGGGGTGCAACGCCGCGTCCAATCAGTTCTCGATCGATAAAAATTTCAGTACTGTTGTGCTGAATCCAAACTTTACCTTCAATCAGGTCTAGCTGCATTGCACAACCGTAGATGCGGTATTCGCCGCGCCAACCATTATGCATGACCAGATAGCGATTGCGCTCAGTATCAAAAATCAACTGGGCTTCTGGATCGTCAGCAGCAAAATTCTCTAAGAAATCACGCACGATTTGGCGATATTGGTTTACTCGATCCATTGTTCAATCACCTCTTGATTGGAATTGTAAATAATCAAGCGAACTTCATAGCGGTCTATGACCGTTTTGGCTGGCTCAAAACGCAAAAAGGTTTGATGAACATCGCTTGGAACTGCCAAATAAAGAATGCGGTCTGGTTCTTCTGAAACTTCTAAGGCAATGCGATAGTTTAGAAATTGTCCAAGGGCAGTATGAAATTCGGAGATTGCTGAACTTGACACAAAGCTTTTGACTTCTACTGCAATTTTACGTCCTGCTTTTTGGGCAGCGATCGCTTCTTCTGCGGCGAGGTCAATGTAGATATCGGCAATCCCATAGCGCAGGCGATAGGGATCGTGGGTAATTGTCCAGCCGTCTTTTTGCAGTGCCAGCTTCACAGTATCGTGAAAAATGTCTTTTGCCATCTCAACTGTTAAATTAATGGCAATTTGATGGTAAACGTTGCACCTCGTCCTTCCCCTTCACTGGCTGCCTCAATTGTACCGCCGTGTAACTCTACGAGTTGACGTGCGATCGCTAGCCCCAATCCCAGTCCTCCTGGCGAATGTCTGCTAGGAACCTCTGCTTGCGTAAAGCGATCGAAAACGTCAGGCAGAAACTCGGCACTAATTCCCACACCTGTATCTTTGATTTGAATCGTAGCTAGAGAATCAATAGTATCAATATCAAGCCGAACTTCTACTATTCCTTCCTTGAATGTAAATTTAATCGCATTGGCAAGTAATTCTCTGATAATTTGCTGCAAGCGATCGCGATCGCCTAAAACGGTGTCACATTCTTCGGAAGTTGCTTGCATTCTGACAATTTTCGCTATCGCCTGCAAATACATCCAAAGCGAGAGCGGCTTTCTTATTTTCGATTAAGCTGTCCATAATTACTCAGATAATCTACTAAAGTTCTCAATTCGTCAGCTAAGAGAATTTTAGAATGTTACCGAATTGATATATGATGATTCAGGTTTTACAGAAAAACCAAAATTCTTTCTTTCCTTGCCCCCCTGCCCCCTGCCTTTCAAGGGCAGGCTTTTAGGCTTTCGATAAATAGTTGAGAATGTTCTCAATTATTGAACGTAGTTTTAAGTTCTCAGACAATGGTTTTGGTTTTAAAATCCCAAAAATTTGTCTAATCAAAAAAACCTGCCCCAGAAAGCTGCCCCCTGCCCCCTGCCCCCTGCCCCCTGTCCTCTGCTCCCTGCCCTGGTTCACGCTCGTCCAGCAAGCTGTGCCACCATTGCTATTAACTCCCTTGGTTGAGCAAGTTTATGCAAGTGCGATTGAAAACCTGCTCTTATTGCTTTTGCTCGGTCTTCTGCAAGATAAGCAGTCAAGGCAGCAGTGGGAATTTGCCATCCCTTCTCTATTTCTAGTGCTTTAATTTTGCGAATCAAAGCATAGCCATCCTCATCAGGCATTCTGATATCGCTAATTATGACATCAGGACGCGATCGCTCTAATTCCAAAAGCGCCTCAGTTACAGATGCAACTGCTGTCACCATCACCCCATATTGCTTTAGCACTGCTGCAATTAACTCGCGGGCATCAGCTTCATCATCTATAAACAGTACGTGTAAGCCATTAAGCTGATGGGGCGTTTCCACAGGTTCGCTAAAAATAGGTTGCTGACTTGCTGCAAATTGCGATCGCTGTATGTGCTTGTACTTGGTAATATCATGCAAGCATATCTGTAGTAAACTCTGTGTCCCAAAAGCTTCTCGGATAGGCTTGACTAAAAGTAAAGCATCAAAAGCTTGAGCGTTCCGCGGACAGATAGATACTTCCCATTCTTGCACAGACTTTACATTCAACGATTGGTTGAGTTTGGTACGAAAGAATGGACGCTCTTCCCTAGAAACGAAATTAGTTAATGATTTGCCAACTAAGAAACTGGGCAACATATTTAATAATGCAGCAGCAGCATAGTTGATTTCTTGAATTTTTCCTTGGCTATCTATTAGCAAATAAGCATTAGGTGCAAATTTAAACAAATTATGATAAAGCTTGCGTTCTGTTATTATCTTTTCATTTTGTTGTAGCAGTTGTTCCTCAATGATTTCCATTGCTTCTAAACTAGCCTGCATTTCTTCTTTGAGTAGCTCTAGATTGCTGAGAGAAATGTCAAGAGCTTCTAACTCTGCAATCACCTGTTGCTGCTGCATTGGTGTCTCTTTAATGTATTTATACAGTGTCTCTATCTGATCTCTAATATTTTGAAACTCAAATAGCAACTCATCTCTGTTCATAATTAACTTGCTTGTTTACAATACCTTAGCCAAAATAAAAGGATGAAGTAGAGAGGTCTACAGTAGTAGAGTAATTGTCTTCCCAGACAACTCAAAAACTACCGATCAGCCCGTGCCCGACATCTTATCACTACTAGAGTGTCTGTTACCGCAGATAAATCCTACAACGATTTGACTTTTGCCTTGCGGTACTAGCCTGAAATCGGATCGATGTTATTGTGCAATTTCATAGCGCACTAATTTTCTAATATCCTGACGGGGTAGACCTAATTCTTGGGCAATTGTCGCTTCTATTTGGTTGAATTCTATTGTTTGAAGTTCTAATTCCAATCGCTTCAAGATGGGATCTGCTGTTTCCACTTCAACCTGGGTAATTCTCTTAGTTCGGTCAACGGCGGCGTTAATGAGTAACACATTGACTGATATCCGTGCTTCGAGTTGGGTATCTGACTGAAGTTTATTTTCTGTGGAATAGGGCCGGCTTAACTCTTGAGCAGCGAGGAAATTACAGCCAAGCCAAAACACAACCGCTACTAGTGGTAGAGGCAACCAAAACTCTAATCCCAGCCCTTGCAGCCAACGTTTACTAATACGCCACACCAATACACCTGCTTTTGATTTTGCTAGCTCACACTTCATCTATATCTTAATGGGGTAGACAATTCTCTGAAATCTGACTGATGAAAGACGTTGAGATTGCTTCAATGGATTATTCTAAACAAGCACAAGTGTATAAAAGTGATGAAAATCTTACTGGTAGAGGATGATCCAAAGCAATTAATGCCGCTACACATGGTTCTCTCTCAGGCTGGACACAGCGTTGATGGTATTAAGGATGGTGAAACTGCTCAATGGCTTTTAGCTGAAAAAGAATACGATCTGCTGATTTTAGATTGGATGTTACCTCGAATTAGTGGAGTGAGTTTGTGTCAACAATATCGGGCGGCGGGAAAAACTGCTCCCGTATTAATGATTACGGCAAAAGATACCACACCCGATAAAGTTATAGGATTAGATGCCGGAGCTGATGATTACCTCGTCAAACCGATTGATATCGTAGAGTTCATGGCACGGGTGCGGGCATTGAGGAGGCGATCGCCCCTCTGGCAAGGAGACACCCTCTGCTTGGCAGACCTCGAACTTCATCTCGATACACTCATTTTGGAGCGTCAAGAGACGACTGTATCCCTTTCCAGCCAAGAATTTCAGTTGCTAGAGTACTTCATGCGTCATCCTAAGCAAGTTTTGACTCGCCACCAAATTGAGCAAGCCGTATGGGAGTGGGGTAGTGAACCAGAAAGCAATGCAATCACCGTTTTAGTTCGTAAACTTCGCCAACGTTTGCAAACATTAGCAGCAGCCGATTGGATTGAAACTGTTTACGGTATGGGCTATCGCCTCAACCCTCCAGAACCATCTTGAAACTTGATAATAACTCAGACGCAGAGTAGGGAGTAGTGTAGTTCAATTACTTGAAAAGTCTTGTAATTACAAACTACGAACTTGTACTGAGCGTAGCCGTTGGCGTGGTCACTGAGCGTAGTCGAAGTGCAGCCTCTCGTAGAGAAGTATTACGAATTACGAATTAGCATAAGTTGTGTTTAACCGCAGTCGTCGTAACTTAGCTCGTTGGTTTACCCTTTCAATGGGATGCATTCTCATTCTCTTTGCTGGAGTCATTTACGATCTTGAGGTAAAAGACAAGCTAAAAGCATTAGATCAACTGCTTTATAAAAGAGCAGAGTTAATGGCAGCCAGTTCGCAGTATCGGCTGGATCGAGGAAAAAAACAAGTCGATCTGAGCAATATACCGCTATTGGGTAGTGGTTCTCACCCTGCTGATATTGAATTGGTCTATGTTCGCTGGTATGACCCCAATGGCAAACTCAAGCGGTTTTTTGGTACTCCACCTCCAGAAAAGTTGGGAATAGCATCTGAGTTTCTCACGATTAAATCTGTTGACCAATTTACAGGTGAGACAGTTTGGCTGCGTCAAGTTACGTTACCTGTTCAAGGCGGAAATTCGGTCATCGGTTATCTGCAAGTTGCTATCCCGCTGACAGAAACTCAAAACGATCTCAGAGAATTTCAGTTAATGTTGACCCTTGCTGTGCCTGTAGCACTGGGGTTAATTGGACTTACAGGTTGGGTACTTGGCGGCATAGCTATGCAACCCGTTCAGCAAGCTTATAATCAACTGCAACGCTTTACATCAGATGCTTCTCATGAATTGCGATCGCCTTTGTCTGCAATTTTAACCAATGCCCAAGTTGGATTACTAATGGCAGCAGACCATCCCCAAATCCATCCCTCAATGGAGAACATCATCGATAGCGCCAAGTCGATGAGTACCTTGGTTAATAACCTACTGCTGTTGGCTCGGCATCAGGGAAAATTAACTCCCGAATCTCTCAAAAAGGTTAATCTTAATAGCTTGCTAGAGAATTTAGCTATTTATTACCATACTGTTGCTGCAAAAGCATCGATCGAGTTGGTCAGCCATTTACCAGAACAATCCATTGAGTTGTGGGCTGACCCTGATTTGCTGCGGCTAGCTGTGGAAAACTTGCTCAACAACGCCTGTAATTACACTCCGTCTGGTGGAACTGTCTGGTTACGCTTAGAACCTCACCCAGATCGGGCAGTAATTCAGGTCATCGATACTGGAATTGGAATTCCAGAGGCAGATTTACCTTACATTTTCGATCGCTTTTACCGAGTTGATACAGAACGTGCCAGAGAAAGCGGCGGATTTGGGTTGGGATTAGCGATCGCTCAACAAATTGTCCAGGCTCACGGCGGTCATATTCATGCGATCAGCAATGAGGGTAAAGGCTCGACTTTCCAGATAAAGTTACCGCTGATGAGTCATTCTTAAACCAGCTTTAAGAGATGATTCATAATGAAAATCACAGATCAGAAAATATTTTCTGAGAATATCCAGAACCTCACATACTTCTTGATGTCGCTAATTTTCTGAAAGCTATAGCAGGAGGCAGGTGGTCACTGAGCGGAGCCGAAGTGAGACAGGAGGCAGTGTTTCGACTACGCTCAACTGCCGCGTAGTCGAAACTCAACAACCATGCTGGAGGTAAAAACCTTGCTATTCCTGAGATTTACGCTTGTCATTATGTCCTAATCTACTTGGCAACTGCTATAGTTTCAATTTTGGAAACCATCCTGACAAAAGCTGTAAAAAAAGTTAGGTTAGCGGTTAATTACAAGCCGCACCCTAGCAGCGATGGTAAAAGAATTAACAATTTGCACCCGTGGACTCACTAAGCAATTTGACCGACACGTTGCTGTCAATGATGTTGATTTAGAAATCCAAGCGGGGGAAGTATATGGACTGATTGGGCCGAATGGCGCGGGTAAAACAACTCTCATCCGAATGTTGGCGACTGCTGAGGAAGCAACTACGGGTGAGATTTATATTAATGGCGATCGCCTGATCCGTGACAACAGTAACCTCAAACTTAAGCGTCATCTTGGCTATTTACCCGATGACTACCCACTATATGAGGATTTGACAGTCTGGGATTACTTAGATTACTTTGCGCGTTTATATCGTTTGCGAGAACCGCGCCGCACTAAACGCTTACATGAAGTTTTAGAACTTATTCAACTTGGTAATAAACGCAATAGTCAGATTTCTACTCTGTCGAGGGGAATGAAACAGCGTTTAAGTTTAGCGCGAACCATTATCCACGAACCAATTTTACTATTACTCGATGAGCCTGTTTCTGGTCTCGATCCGATTGCGAGGATGCACTTTCGCGAAATTATTAAGGCTTTGCAAGAAGCTGGAATGACTGTCCTCATTTCCTCTCACGTTCTCAGCGATCTAGCGGAAATTTGTACTTCTGTAGGAATTATGGAACTTGGCTTTTTAGTAGAAAGTACTTCCCTACAGCAACTTTATCAACGTCTAGCTCATCAGCAAATTGTGTTATCAACTCTAGGAAACTTAGAGACACTTTTGAATGAACTTAAACATCATCCTTTAGTAGAAGAATGGGAGGTTATATTAGGAAAAAACAGTGTGCGGGTGAATTTTTCCGGCAAAGATGAAGATAGTGCCGAGTTATTGCGATCGCTCATCAAAGCCGGCATTCCTTTAACTGATTTTCACTGCACGCAAGAAGACTTAGAAAGTATTTTCTTAAAATTAGGTCACAAACAAGCATCTTGATTCATCAATAAATCTTACTCCCTATTTTTGGAGAAATTTTTCAGACTATGCTCAATCTAATAGACAAAATCGGCGATTGGAATCCGCAATTATTTCGCGAACTCAAAGGACAATTTAAATTTTTTAATGTAGCGATCGCAGTTGTGACATCTTTCCTATTGCAACTGGTAGTTATTTTATATCATTTAAGTAATCCTCCCGATCATAAATACTCCCTAACTGGTAAATACTGTCTTTTACGCCAAATATATGAACCGCAACAAACACAGATTTTCAAAGAATCAAATCAATCTAAAATTGATGAATTAAATAATTTCTTTTCCACAACTTTTTGTCCACGAAATCAAATCAATTGGCAGATGTGGTGGCGAGAGCATTGGGAATATATATTCTTAACATTTAGTGTAATTTTTCTATTTACACTACTAGTTGTAGGAACTTATTTCCTAATCAATGATTTCGCTAAAGAAGAAACTCGCGGCACACTCAACTTTATCCGTCTTAGTCCCCAATCAGAAACAAGTATATTGACTGGCAAGTTGCTAGGAGTTCCGAGTTTAATTTATCTGATGATTTTAGTAGCAGTTCCTTTACATTTATGGGCTGGGCTTTCTGCCAAAATTGCTTTTAGTTACATTTTGGCTTACTATGCAATTCTTGCTGGTAGCTGTCTTTTCTTCTACAGTGCTGCACTACTACTTAGCTTATTTAGTCGTTCATTTAGTGGTTCTCAGCCTTTGTTAGGTTTGTTAGTTAGTGGTATAATTTTTGTTTTTTTGTTCATAACGATGTTACTTGCATCGTCTTATAACAACAGTTTAAATCATGCAACTGCTTGGTTTAGACTTTTTAATCCTTGGGATACAACTAATTATCTATTTCCTAACTTATTTAATCTCTCCAGTGGCTCTGATATGAAAAAAATGCAGTTTTTCTATTTACCATTAGGGAGGAATATTATTAGTGTTGTTGGCTTTCATTTATTAAATTTGGGATTGTGCAGTTACGGGATTTTGCAAATTCTTAAACGTTGCTTTCGTAACCCTCAAGCCTCAATAATTAGTAAAAAACAAAGTTATTTATTAGTAGCGTTTTGCCAGTTGATGATCTGGGGTTTTACTCTACAAATTGGTGAAAACAGTTACACATTAGATCGACAAGTTGGGGAAAATTACATTTTGCTAGCATCGTACAACTTGGTGTTGATTTTAAGTTTAATTGCAGTTCTTTCCCCTCACCGTCAAGATGTACAAGATTGGGCAAGATATCGACATCAAGGAGTTTCTAGCCACAAGAGTATTTGGCAGGATCTAATTTGGGCTGAAAAAAGCCCTGCACTCGTGGCGATCGCAATTAATCTTACAATTATTACTATCCCCTGGCTAATTTGGATTTCATTGACATCTATTTTTGATACGAACAATGGCCAAACTTGGCTGGGTAACGATGTTGACAGGTTTAAAGTACTTTTAGCTATAGCTTTGTCTATCAGCGTAATCATGATTTACGCTACCATCGCCCAATTGATACTTTTACTGAAAACTCCCAAACGTTCTTTCTGGGCAATTCGGATTATCGGTGCAGCAGTGTTCCTACCACCGATAATTTTAGAATTTATCGGCATCACATCACAGGTGTCTACTGTATGGCTGTTTTCAACTTTTCCTTGGGTTGGTATACAAGGCTCTAGTACGACAACAATTTTTATGGCATTCCTCGCTGAGTTAACTTTTCTAGGATGGTTAAACTTGCAGTTGACAAGGCAAGTGAGATTAGCAGGCGAATCTGCTACGAAAGCATTATTAGCATAACATTAGCTCGGTAGTTATCAATAAACTTAGAACCTCAATTTATCAAATAAATTGGGGTTTTTGTTTTTTTTGAATACTTTAATACTGCTATATTATCTATTATTTGTTATTTTTTTTATTAACACAAGTATCACAACAATCTGAAAATCATGTTAAATATCTCTACTCAAGACCTTCGCTATACAGCTATTCAGTTTTTAGAACAAAGTCCCCCACAACGTCTACAAATTCTTAAGCAACTGGGCATCGCTCGTTATGAATTTTTAACTAAAATGAAACTAAATGAAGCTAATATCATCTGTATAATGCGTTTTTTTCAATATCCCAGTCAGCTAAAGTTTCCTAATCTGATGGGAGCAGATTTATCTGGTTTAATTTTAGATGGTGTCAACTTCATCAGAGGAAATTTGTCAGAAGCAAATCTCCAAGGTAGTAGTTTAGTAAATGCAGACCTTTTATTTGTAAATTTTACGAAAGCCGATTTGAGAAATGCAGATTTGCGAGGTGCAACTCTGAACGAGACTATTTGGTTGGAGACTCTAGTAGATAAGTGTCAGTTTGGCGTAGGTATTGGTTTAAATCATCTACAACGTCAAGATTTAGAACTACGCAAAGCGATATTTAATTCTTGAGAAGTTAGTAATGAAAACACAAAAAATTATAAGATGATTGAATTGATATTGACCTGGATAAGTTAATGAGTATTAAGTTGCCCCAAAAATTGATGCTGCTGGGTTCGGGAGAACTCGGCAAAGAATTTGCGATCGCGGCTCAACGTCTTGGTAATTATGTGATTGCCGTTGACCGCTATACCAATGCTCCCGCGATGCAGGTTGCTGATGCTTATGAAGTTATTTCTATGCTCAGTGCTGATGATTTAGAAGCTGTAGTTACCAAACATCAGCCAGATATTATTATACCAGAAATTGAAGCAATCCGAACAGAAAAACTCATCGAATTTGAACAGCGAGGGATTACAGTTATACCAACTGCGGCTGCTACTAACTATACAATGAACCGCGATAGAATTCGGGAACTGGCACATCAAGAATTGGGCATCAGAACGGCTAAATATGGTTATGCAACAACTCTAGAAGAATTGATTGCAGTTTCGGATCGAATTGGCTTTCCTAATGTTGTTAAACCTGTGATGTCATCATCAGGAAAAGGTCAATCTGTAGTGCAGAATAAGAGTGAAGTTGAGAAAGCTTGGAATTATGCGATCGCTAATTCTAGAGGAGACAGTCAAAAGGTTATTGTAGAAGAATTTATTAACTTTGAAATTGAGATAACTTTACTGACAATTAAACAGTGGAATGCACCGACAATTTTCTGTTCTCCCATTGGTCATCGCCAAGAAAGAGGCGATTATCAAGAATCGTGGCAACCCGCAGAAATTTCTGAAGATAAAATATTAAAATCCCAAGAAATAGCTATAAAAGTCACTGATGCTTTAGGAGGAGCCGGAATTTTTGGCGTTGAATTTTTCATTACTAAAGATGAAGTGATTTTTTCAGAACTTTCTCCTAGACCTCACGATACGGGAATGGTGACATTAATCTCACAAAATCTCAATGAATTTGAACTACATCTACGAGCTATTTTAGGCTTGCCAATTCCTCATATAGAACAGCTAGGAGCATCAGCCAGTGCAGTAATTTTAGCCTCAGAAAAATCTGATTCTATTGCTTTTGGTGGTGTCGCCGATGCTTTGTCGGAAAAAGATGTAGATATTAAATTATTTGGTAAACCTAATGCTCATCCATATCGGCGAATGGGCGTAGCTTTGGCGAAAGGTGTGAATGTCCAAGAGGCTAGGGAAAAGGCTACTAAAGCCGCAAGTAAAATCACAATTATCTAATTACTTTAGGGACGTACAGCTGTCATTGATGTAAACTTCAGCCAAAACCCTTTTAAAATCTCGTTTTCAGCCTTTAGCTGGAAATGCTACTCTTAGCGGCTCTGCCGCGAGTTGGGAGGCGGAGCCTCAATGAGGGGCGTTCCCAGTCTGATGACTGGGAACGAGATAATCTGCTAAAAGCTTTTTCTAGACTGGCTTTAACCTTAAGTTGATACTAATGCGCAGCTATCTGTGCGCCCTACTCCTATCTCGTAACACTATTAGGCGAATCAACCGCAGCAACCGGATTCGGCTGATTCAGATAATCGTAAACTAATCGGGAAACTTGACGGATAAAGTCTCTCCCTCTTGTGTCCTTATAAGGACGAGTGACAAAGATAGCCGCCAGGTAATGCTTACCATTGGGCATAGTTACAAATCCTGCATCGCCAATAAGAAACCCAATATCTCCAGTTTTGTTGGCGATAACTGCACCTTTCCCCAAACCGGCGGGAAGCAGTGTGTGAATTGTGGTGTGACGCAGAATATCTAAGGCTTGCTCCCGACTTTGTGGCGAAACTAACTTATTATTCACAACTAAAGCCAGCACCCGCGCCATATCTTGAGAACTTGTGGTGTTGGTTCCTCTCAAGTCAGCTAAAAGATGGCGAATTACTGTGTCTTTCAGTCCCCAACTACGGAAACGCTGATTTAGTTTCGCCGCTCCACCTAAGCGATCGATAATCATGTTGGTGGCGGTATTATCGCTAATGGTAATCATCTTAGTGATGGTTTCCAAAGCTGTGTACTTCCTCCCAACTCCCTCATATTGCATACTTCCAGAACCATTGGTAACTAAATCGCGCCGCATCGTCAGGTTTTCCTGAAGGGTAACTTTACCAGCATCTAAATCCTGGAAAAAGGCGATGAGTATTGGCAGTTTGATTGTACTCGCAGCAGGGAAAACGCGATCGCCTCCAATATCCAAATAATCCCCAGTATCCAAATCCAGAAAAAACATTCCTGTTTTCAGAAAACTATAGCGACTCATCAAGGCTTTAATTTGAGGTTCCAGCGCTTTCATCGGTGAATGCATTGGAACCACACCAGCAAAGAGAGTGCTATTATCATTCACTCTTGGAGAAATACTCGGAGTTATCTCTAGATATTGCGGCTGGGTTGCAGTCAATCGTATTGGCTTGGGTAACTGCACAGACCAATGATTAGGGGATTTCTCTTGCAGTTGCACCTGTGCTAAATCAAAGGTGTAACCTGGTGCTAAAGTAACTACCATGCGGGTAGTCTCTGCATTAAACTGCTCGATGCGAATGTCTTTAATTACTGGCCCCACTCTTTGACTAGTCTGTGGATATCCTAATGTAACTCCAGGTAAATCAATTACCAGACGAGTCGGGTTGGTAAGTAGTTGTACCTTCGGTTGAACATTTTCATCTGTAGTGAAGTCCAGATGATTGCGATTGCTATCAAAATGCCAATTAGCGACCGCACCATTAGCTTTAACAGTGGAGCCAAACAGGATCAAGCTTAAGAAACTAGGTAGAAGCCAGCTAAATTTTACAATGTTTTCTTTGTGTGTGAGTAGCATCAGCGATCGCTTTGTGTGTGAGGAAAATTCTTGAACTAACAAAAGCCGCCCACCATTAAAGCACAATTATGAAAAATTTTGTAAATTGCAGTGAAAAGGCAAGGTAAAGAACCAACCGAACCGATTTTGAGCGTGGCGTAATCTATTGCATCCACCACGAATGCATTTGCGTATCGCGGCTGATGACTGTTTCTCCGGCGTGAGCCGCAATGCCACAATTGTGTCACTGAAGGCTTTTATTGCGAAATCTACAGTAGATATTCGATAGGCATACCACATAAAAATGAGTTTTATCCTGACATAACATTGACATCAGAATGACATATCTAAAAAGTATGGAATCAACTATAGTTTTAACAAATCAACATAATTTCTATTTAGTAACTGCGCTGGTTACAAGCTACAAAATTTTTAAATTATATTTCAGCAGCTAAAGCATTGTCAAAATTACTATATAGACCATGTGCGAAACCTGTTTCGTTCAGTACGTCAACTGAAGTCAGGTATCAAGAGCAAAAATCTCAAGATATCATTGAGGCGTTTATTCTCAATACAATACTAAAACAATAAATGCGATCCTATGAATTCTGTTTCAATATCTCTGCTTGATTCAACAGCAATAGCAATCTGGCAGAATCTGTCTATAGGTACTTTCATGTATTTTTCTACCTAAAAGTATACATATATAGCTAAAACTTGAGTTATTGATTTAGAGAAATCAGTACTACAAGAAAACTGTCCATGTTTTCCCAAGATAAACCAAATCCAAAAGATTCACCGCAAGTATCATCTTCAGCACCTTGCCAAACCATTTTGCCCACAGCCCCATTGCCGGAAGCGATTAGTCAAAATATCGAGACTATTATTGCCCTGCACAAACGTTATGAAAAAGATGTACCTCAACATCAACGGTTTGTAGAAACGGTAACAGCCTTTTTTGGTCGTCCAGCATTCCTATATAGCATCCTGTTAGGAATTATTCTGTGGATAACACCCAATGTTTTACCACGACGTTTAGGCATATCAAGATTCGATCCCCCGCCATTTTCTTGGCTACAATTTTCACTGACCGCAGGTTCCCTGTTAGTAACAGCAGGGGTGTTGATAAAACAAGAGCGTCAGGAAAAATTAGCAGAGCAAAGGGCGCAACTTAGCCTTCAGCTTAACCTCCTCTCTGAGCAAAAAATCGCAAAACTTATCGCTTTAGTTGAAGAATTACGCCAAGATATTCCCAATGTCAAAAATCGCCCCGATCCGCAAGCCCAAATAATGAAAGAAGCTGTCGATCCCCAAGCGATTCTAGATACTTTAGAAGAGACTTTAGAATCAGAGTTAGCTAATTTTCAGAACCGAAAAATACCAGATAAGGAGTAATAATGCTAACTATTGTGTTAGCAAAATCACTAAATTTAGTAACTTTTTGATTGTATTTGCTACCCCTCTCAATACGGTTTAGATAGGCTGGGGAGGTAGTTTGGAGGCTCTTAAAGTGAAGAGATTAAATTTAAATACTTTTGCTTCCCCAGCACTTTCCTCTACCTTCGCTCAAAAAACTCGCTTTAACAGATAACTTTCTTAACAAACCGTATTGAGAGTTACTCAGATTGTTAGGTAGCTATCAGCTTCACTAGTAAAGCTATCCGCTTACTAGGTTTTTTGCAGAGGCTGTTTCTGTAATTAAAATCCTAAATCTACGGCAATGCGGTGGGCGCAAGCAAACCCAGAAAAAGCGACTGCATTCAAACCTTGACCTGGAAAGGTACTATCCCCTACACAATAAAGTCCTGGAATGGCTGTGCGATTAAAGGGCATATTCAATAACCCCCACAACTTACGTCGAGGAATTGGCCCATAAGTGCCATCCTCACGACCCAAAAAGCGGCGGTGTGTGCGCGGCGTTCCCACTTCTAAATAATCCAATCCGGCATCTAAACCGGGAAAAAGTTTCTCTAGGCGGTCAATAATTCGCCAAGCTGCCTTTTCTTTTTTTGCTTCGTACTCACTTGGAGAAAGTTCTTGCCAATCATCAATCCAGTGAGGCGTAAAAGCATGAATGATGTGATATCCATTTGGTGCTAAATCTGGGTCAAGCAGTGTGGGAATCGAAACAAACACTGTGCCTTCTGCTGCTGTCATCTTTTCCCAGTCTTCCAGCAAAATATGGTGACACTCTGTCCCTACAGGTAAAACTGACTCCTTCACCCCAATGTGTAAACTCAAAAAGCTTGGAGATTTTTGGTAGTTTTGTTGCCATTTTTTCTCATTATCTGGCATTGCTTCTACTGGTAATAATTGTGTAAATGTATCCCAGCGTGTAGCATTAGAAACTATGCGTTTACCCCGATATATTTTACCATTAGCCAGTTGCACACCTACCGCTTTTCCCTGTTCAGTGAGAATTTTGGTGACTCTAGCTTGGTACTGAATCTGACCTCCAGCCTTTTCTAGACCTTCCACTAGTTTTTGGGCAATTTGCCCGACTCCGCCTTTGGGATAGTTAACTCCGCCATAATGCCTGTCAGAAAAGACCATTCCAGCATTAATCATGGGTGTCATGTCTGATGGAACCACCGACCAGCAATAACATTCCATGTCGATAAACTTCAATAATTGCGGGTCTTTGATGTAGCGCCGCGCCACATCCCCGGCATTTTGGGGCAGATACTTAGCTAAACCGAGACACGCCAAAGGATGCTGGAAAAATACGCGCAGTAAATACCGAGGTTCTTCCAGCGACAGCAAATCCATGCTGTTAAGACACTTGAATACTTTTTGGCATTCGTCATAAAAGCGACGAATCCCTTGTTCTTCATGACGAAAATGAGCAGTAAGATTTTGTAAAAATTTTTCATAAACCCGGTCAACCTTCAAGTCTAAACCTTGGGGTAAATGATAGTGAATCTGTACCGGATCTGCGATCGCTTCTTGGCTGACATTTACAGCTGATAATGCACGGGTGAGTAAGTTGGTAGTACCGTTGTGTCCCAGTCCAAAAATCATTGATGCGCCAACATCGAATCGATAGCCTTGGCGTTCAAAATAACCAGCGCTACCGCCAGGAATCAAATAACGTTCCAGTACCAGCACTTTCGCTCCCTTCGCCGCCAACTGGGTCGCTGTTACTAATCCGCCAATCCCAGACCCAATTACGATCGCGTCATTTGTCATTTGTCATTTGTCCTTTGTCATTTGTACTGAGCGTATCGCTAAAGCGAAAGCTCCGCTAACGCGTAACGTTTCGTAGAGAAGTATTTGTCCTTTGTCTAGAGTCAAATCAATATTTAATTTAACTAATGACAAATGACCAATGACCAACGACTAATCAAAAAAAAGAGGGACGAGCCTGCTACTGCTGGCTAATCCCGTCTGCCGATCCTTAAAAGAGAGGAGAACACTTTATAAAAATATAGCCTTGATTGAGAATTAATGTCAACTATTAATGAAAAATTTTATCAATAAACTTGAGATTGTCAATTTTAAGCTGTCAGCCGGATGCAGGAAAGAGTATTATGGTGTTTCAGTTCTTATACAATCAAAAGGCGCCTATTTCTGGCTATGACGCTACAATTGCGCGTTTATGTTCCACCCCATCCCCTGATCAAGCACTGGCTAGCAGTTGCCCGTGATGCAGGCACGCCTTCAGTATTGTTCCGCAGTGCCATGACTGAGTTGGGAAGATGGCTGACTTATGAAGCTGCACGAGACTGGTTGCCGACTCAAGAAACAGCAGTACAGAGTCCCTTAGATACCTGTGCAGCAACGGTAATCGATCCGCAAGTGCCTATGGCAGTAGTGCCGATTCTGCGGGCTGGGCTAGGATTACTAGAGGGAGCGCAGACTTTACTGCCTTTAGCATCGATTTACCACCTTGGTTTGGCACGAGATGAAGAGACACTACAACCTCATTGTTATCTGAACAAGTTACCAGAAAAATTTGACCCCCAAACACGAGTGTTAGTTACCGATCCAATGTTGGCAACCGGAGGATCGATCATGACAGCAATGGCAGAATTGACACAACGGGGTGCTGACCCAGCCCTGACGCGGATTGTTTGTGTAGTAGCAGCTCCACCAGCTTTACAAAAATTAAGTGAAGCTTATCCAGGTTTAATAATTTATACCGCTACTATTGACGAAAAACTCGACAGTAGGGGATATATTGTACCGGGATTAGGAGATGCAGGCGATCGCATCTTTGGGACTTAAGCTAGTATGCAGCTAGGGCAGGAAATAGCATAACTACTGTAAAAGTTGCAAGGTTTGTTGAAGGCGGTAAAGATATGAGTCAGCGAGATGGTTTTGGCAGTGGTTTTGTAGCAGGGGCGTTTGTTGGTGGCGTATTTGGCGGTGTTATCGGGGCACTGATTGCTTCTCGACGCGAGCCAGAATTGCTAATAGAAGAGGAGACAGAACTGACAGATAGTCAAGCCGAAGCGAAAAAAATAGCAGCAAAGCGGCGTCAGATGAAAGCCTCAGAAAGCGAAAGCATCGGCATAGAAACGGCCAGGCGATCGCTAGAAGATAAAATTGCCCAGCTAAATGCCACAATAGATGAAGTGCGAAATCAACTAGGAAACGTGAATAGTAGTTCACCCCAACCAAGCAATGATCGCTCCCTCACTAAAGACTCCTGAAGTTTGTTTAGGCGTGGTGAAAGTGTCAAGTGTGGTAAAGGTGAAATCCGCAAACACTTTTGACTTTGGACTAAATTAAAATTAAAACATAAGACCGCGTTTGACACCTAGTAGGAAACAAAGCTATCCATGAGTTTACTGATTACAACACTAATTACCTTTGTCACCTTTTATAGCTATTTGCTAATTATCCGGGTTTTGCTAACCTGGTTCCCGACAATCAACTGGTATAACCAACCATTTGCCGCTTTAGCCCAGATAACCGATCCTTATCTGAATCTATTCCGCTCAATTATTCCCCCATTGGGCGGTATGGATTTTTCGCCGATCTTAGCTTTCTTAGCACTCAATCTAGTTAGTAGCCTTCTGAGTGCCATTCCAGCTAGCCTGCCCTTATAGAACGATTTTGATTACTACCTTGGTAAAGAATTGTGTAGAGACGTTAAGTATACAAGCGTCTCTACGATTTTTTACAGGGTTTCTAATTAGCTAGCCGTACTACGAATTACGTAGCTTGCTTCTCGCCTTTGGCGAGTATTAAGAATTACTTACGCACTTGACCGCTAAACCCCGCAGCCTTGAACTGTTTTAGCTTCAACGGAGTAGGCTGATTCGCAGGTACAGAAATTCTCAATTCAAAATCGCTAATACCTGGTGGTACCTCAGTAATGGAGCCTAAGCGAGTGCGGTTTTGCATCACCGAGTCATTATTAGCATCATAGATACGTCCAAAAATATCTGCGTCGTAGACTGTTTTGTTAGTGCCATTTTCTGCTTTGCCAACGACAAGAAAACAATTGGCAGCAGCGCTACCACTACTGATAACAGCCCCTTGTGCTAGTTCTGGTGGACAATCTTTATATGAGACATCAAATAGTTTAATCTGTGTCAGGGCTACAGCTGGGGGAATAATCACCCACGATAGAAAAGTAATCAGACATGAAATAAAAACGACCGTGAGTGAACGCAACCGCATAAAAGAAAGACCCCGTGATTTAATTGAATAATTATTAACTGATAACCTCAGCTTACAACATACCCCTACTCTCTATTCTCTACTTCCCTGATTAATTCGCCACTGCAAATACCTGCTCTACGATCAATTCCTAATCAGGTACTATATCTGATGCAATGGTCGCCGTACCTTTCAAGACCGTATCTTCATATTGTCCCTCAACCCACTTGCAAACGGTGATTTGTTTTAACTCAGGATCGACAATCCAGTATTCAGTAATGCCTCTAGCTGCGTATTCCGTGCGCTTATAACGGTAATCGCGGGTGCGGTTCTCAGTTCCGGGGCTGACGACTTCAACCACCAGCGCAGGCGGGGGCATATCACGGGTAATCAGATTGCGAGGACTGCCAATCAAAGCCGCTTTCGACTCTTCCGTATGCAACACCAGATCCGGTAGGCGACAGGTTGCTCGCCGCCCACTAACTTCAACTTCAATGTCCTTGTAAGCCAGCAAGGTAATAGGAAAACGCTTTGCCAACTCGAATAATAGAAATTTGGCAATATCACAATTTTCCTGGCTCTCAGTTGGCATTTCTACTAGCTCTCCATCCACTAATTCATAACGGGTATCAGTGCGATCGTCATAAGCCAGAAATTCCTCAAAAGTCAGGAGTTTTGTGGGATGCTGAGTTTGAGTCATGGCAATTTTCCTAACTAGGTGATAAATGAGGTCAACACTAGAAAATACCAAACCGATACCAAAAACTCAGGAGACAGAATCAAGTTTTCTGCTGACTTCCTTGAATATTAGGCATCTTACATTTGATTATGTCTATATTTAACTACAGGAGGATTAGAGACTTGAATTTAACATTTGTAATAATTAGGGGAATAACCCCTCAATTGCTATGAACTTATGACTCCAGATGAGATTGAAGTAGCTATGTTCGCAGCCTTTAATGATTGTGATGCAGCAAGCTGTCCTCTCACTGACACGCAAAAACAGATATTACTGCAAGTGGTTGAGCAAATTCAGGGAAATTCTACCTCTGCGATGTCAAATATTGCTAATCCTTTAGACGAACTTACCCCAGAGGAGTTAGAAGCATTTTTACAATTTGTTAAGGATGAAGAACAACGCAACCGCACTTGGAAAGTGCAATTACTCAACGATTGGTTGCTGGGAAATGACTCTGGAACGGTGCAATTTATTCGCCAACGCTATGGTTTACAGTGGTTGAATCGGGTTGAGTCATATCATTTTGACAAGTATTCTTATTTTGAGGATGCACTGAAATTAAGAGTAGGCGATCGCATTGAAGTTTCCAATGCACTATGGGAATGGGTACAGGAGGATGGGCCTTGTAAGCGGGAATGGTTTCCCTGTATGGTGATTAAGGTTAAGGAAATTAGCGATAGCAATGATTCTTCTACTAATTGCGTTGTCCGCTTCTTCAATGGCGCTGAGTATGAAATTCAAGGCATATATGAATGGAATCGCTACAATTGGCGTTGGCCTCAAAAGGAGTAAGGAGGGCTGAGTTTTTAATATTTGTGAGTCTGCGAATCAAATCATTGCCTGAACAACGCCCAAGCCAAAAACCTCTCAGTATAATACAACGCTAATTGATTGCTCACACCGTTGAAAACAGCATCAAAAGCATGTTCTGCCCAAGGAATTTCTAGAAAAACCGCAGTGTTACTATCATGTAAACGTTCATACATCTGTCTGCCAAATCGCGCTTGCACCAAATGGTCACGACTGCCGTAAATTAATAAAGTTGGTGGTAAAGGGTGCGTTAGGTAATTTATCGGTGAAGCAATTTGATATCGATTAGGCAATTCTTCTAAAGAACCACCAAGAAATGCTTTTAAAACAGCGCGGCTATTTATAGGATCGGGATTTGGCGGCGTTTTGTATCCTTCGGTTAAATCAACAGGCCCGTAATAGTTCACTACAGCACGAATGGGTGGTGCATCGGGTTGATAAGCTGCTAGCATTGCTAGGTGCGCTCCCGCAGAACGTCCTAAAAGTATCATACGTTCTGAATCGGCTTCATATTCAGTTGCATGTTTGCGAATAAAGTTTAGGGCTGTACGCACATCATCTAACTGAGAGGGAAACTGATATTTAGGTGCGTGTCGATAGTCGATCGCAAATACCGTATATCCATGATTTGCAATATATTGATTAAACTCGGTATTGGCATGAGTATTGCCATATTGCCAAGCTCCACCATAAATTACTACCACTGCTGGATATTTCCCTACCTCTGGGGGTTGGTAAACTTCCATTTTTAAAGGCATTCCCCCAGGAGAAGCAAAGAGAATATCTTTTTGATGACGCGTTTTACCTAATGGAATACCCCAGAAAAAATTAACTAAGTTAAAGGGATAGATTTGCATCTTAGCCCTTACTTGAGGTGGAATTTGCTCTAGATAATTTGCTCCCAACCCTTGTTTCATCGCTTTAGCCATCTGCATTTGAGTTGGTGGAATATTTACTAGCACCCATCCACAAATTAGCAATCCAATGAAACTGAAAATGCAAACTAAACGCTGTAATTTACGGCGACGGATATAGAATAAAGACAGCAATAAAAAGAGCAAGTTTAATAAAAATAACCAAGGACTGACTTCTGGCGCTCCCACTGCAAGGGTGAGGAAAAACATATTTGGAGCCGGAAGAATAATCCAAGAACTAAGAAATAGAGTTGCCAAACTGAGTAACAATGCAACCGATGATAAAAATGTTTTGGGTTTAAAAAACATAGATTAAAATGCGGTAGTAATGACTTCAAAGAAGTACAATTTATCCGCTAATGCTAGGGCGTGTCATCAATTGAGCCAGATGATAGAAGCAGCCAGATAAATATAAATAGCACCTAGAAACTTGGTTGCCCGTTTATCATAGCGAGTTGCGTAGGCATCGCCCGGTACTGTTTGAGTTTAGCAAAGAAGTTTTCAATTAAATAACGAGCTTTGTACAAGTCCAAGTCGTAATCACGAGGATTCCTGCGGTTGCGCTTGAGCGGAATCACGACAGTTTTGCCTTGGGCTTGCAGGGGTTCAATTACGCGCTTATCAGCATCGTATCCTTTGTCTGCCAGCACCAAACAATATCTTGTTGGCATGAATTCATTAACAGAATTTAACCTACCTGTGGATAGATAGTAATAGTTTGAATAAAAGTATATTTTCAGTAACGAAAGATACAGAAATTTATAAAACATATGGCTGACATTGTTGATACTGCTGTGAATGCTGGTTCCTTTAACACCTTAGTAGCAGCAGTACAAGCTGCTGGTTTAGTGGATACCCTCAAGGGCCCTGGTCCATTTACGGTCTTTGCACCAACTGACGAAGCATTTTCTAAGCTACATGAAGGGACAGTAGACTCACTGCTTGCTGACGTTCCACTACTGACAAGAATCTTAACTTATCATGTTGTTTCAGGGAAAGTGTTGTCAACAGATGTGGTCAATTTAGACTCTGCTCCAACCGTTGAAGGAAGCAGCATCAAAATTGATGCATCTAATGGTGCTGTGAAAATCAATGATGCGACAGTTATTACACCAGATGTGGAAGCTGATAACGGTGTGATTCATGTGATTGACACAGTATTAATTCCTGAATCTGCATAGGCACTTGTTTCAATAGCTAATTTGTATTTCGATTTTGTAGGACAGCGATTATATTTAATTGCTGTCCTACAAATTTTTAGATGCAGTGTAGAGCCTGACTTTTCACGGGAAGTCCTCAAACCTCAAAACAACGTGGCTTTTTCCACTGGTTAATTCTCAATAGCTTTAAATTAATGAAAATGGCTAACGTAAAAATCAGGGTTTGGAAAAGCTAAAAATGGCGTTTTCCAGATGCCGTGAAAAGTCAGGTGCAGATCAGGGGTGAGTGTTGGGTTTCGTTAACTTGAAACCCGGTATATGTTGTGAATTCTGGTGACAGCGTTAGTTATTGCTGTTGTATCTGTTTTTGTACCCAAAGACGAAAAGCTTTGAGCGTTGCATTTCTGCCTGCTGTTGTACTTTGCTTTAAATATTGGGGAATTGCTTCAATTAGTGAGAAGAGAGGGAAATTTAGGCTTTGTTGAGATTCTACATAATGTCCGTCTTGCAAAACATTAATTTTGAGCTTTCCTCGATCAAAACGCCAAAGTTCTGGCACTTTTAGCGCTTCATAAATATTAGGATGAGTACGAGAAGTAATATCAATTTCTAGAGCTAAATCTGGAGGAGGGTCTACTGCTAAATCTAGCCGCTTCTTGCCGCGAATCTTAGATTCATTTTTTATATAGAAACACTGATCGGGTTCTATACCTTGAGCCATTGCTTGGTTTTTGAAAGTGGTAGAACCAAGACATCTAAACTCAATGTCTAATTCTTCCAAAAGAGCTTTGACTAAATCGCTAATAATTTCTTTATCGTCTTCATGTTCTGGCAGTGGTGCCATAATCTCCAGTATTCCCCTGTCATAAGCAATTCGTGCAGCACGATGTTCCCCTAAATCTTCTAGAATTGTTTCCAATTCCTGCCAGGTTACATCTCGCAGTAGCACTCTTTGTCCTGGTGGAACATGGATGCGCTTTAATTCCAACAACATCATCTTTGCTCCCAGTAGTTGAAACCTGAATTTAGCTTACTCTAGTTGACCCGATCGGGGCGACAACTTTTGCTGCTTTATAGAAGTGTATGCTGGAGCGATCGCTTCTATAAAGATGAATAGAGTAGAGAAAAACCTCTGGAGTTTCCAGAGGTTTTGGTTCCTGATTTAGTTTCTACTTGTTACTCCAATTTGTCCTTAGTCATTTCCTGATAATGGAGAAAATTATTTTAAAAACAAGATCCCCAATTTCTTAAACAGTTGGGGATCTGAGCCTTGCGATTTTATTTGGATATTGAATGTCTACCCATCTACGCTATTAATTCTTTGCCTGTGGCTGCGAACCAGGAATCGTTACATCTATTGGTGTCACCTGTTTAGCTAACTGTGTTAATGGCGGTTGAATAGCGGTTTGATTCCCCACCACTAGAGTTACAATCTTTTCTGGTTTGAGATATTCTCGTGCTACCCGTTGGACATCGGCTGCTGTGGTGGCGGCGACGGCTTTTTGATAGCGAAAGAGAAAATCAGCAGGATAGCCGTAATATTCGTATCGCATCAAGCGTGATAAGGTTTGGCTGGGGTCTTGAAAGTTGAATACAAAGGAGTTGAGTGTAGACTCTTTGGCATAAGCCAGTTCTTTTGCTGTCACTCTCTGAGTTTGGGTGCGCTTGATTTGGGCTTGTAAAGCTTTGACAAACTGGACGGTAGCATCCGATCGCGTTTCTCCACCAGCGATAAATATGCCAGGATAATCGTAGCGGGGACTCCACTGGCCGTAGACAGAGTAAGCTAAACCTTGACGCGATCGCAATTCATTAAATAAGCGTCCACCAAATCCATTTAAGACTCCATTCAATACATCCAGCGCTGCATAATCGGGACTGTCGAAACGTCCGCCTAAATGCCCGATAAGCACACTACTTTGCGTCAGTTGGGGTTGATTGACAAAAAAGACTCCACCTGTATTAGCTGGTGAAACCTTTGGTAATGTGGGTTTAGCAATACCTGGGTTACGCTGCCAATCGCCAAACTTAGCTTGAATGAGCGATCGCATTTTCTTAGCATCAAAATCGCCCACAATCCCCAAAATTATATTATTGGGGTGGAAATATTGCTGATAAAACTTGAGCAAATCTTCACGCTCAACTTTATCCACCGTCGCATACTCTATGGTGCGGGCATAAGGGCTATCTTTGCCATAGATTAATTTTTTAAATTCTCGATTTGCAATCCCATCTGGATTGTCATTACGACGGGCAATGCCACCTTTGGCTTGAGTTTTCGCCAAGTCTAGCTTTTCTTGAGCAAATACAGGCGATCGCAACACCTCAGCAAACAGCCCAAACACTGTTTCTAAATCTTCACTGAGGGCGTCAAAGCTAGCACTACCAGAAGTTTCACCAATACCAACTTCTACAGATGCTGCCCGTTGTTCCAATATCTCGTTGAGTTCATCTGCTGAATGGTTCTTAGTTCCTCCAGTTCGCATTACTGCGCCTGTAAAACCAGCCAACCCAACTTTTTCCATTGGTTCCAAGCGATTCCCTGTCCGCACAAACGCCGTACCATTCACCAACGGTAATTCACGATCCTCCATTAAATAGACAACCAAGCCATTTTGCAGCACAAACCGCTCATACTTGGGTAACTTAATCTCAGGTAGCGGTGGTAGCTGCAACTCTGTGTAATGTTTCGCCTCAGCTGTCGCCGCCAGAGAAAAATTACAAGTTAAAAGTAAGCACGCAAAAACAGCAACCAAAGCATAAATCAGCCCCTTCCTATTTTGAATTTTCAACGCCATCCGCCTTTTACCCTTCACCTTATACCTCTGCATATCTCTCTTCCTTTGCGCCTTTGCGGTTTGTTTCTCTTAAGCTGCTTTCGACAACAACTTGCCAATCGTGCGATTTTTCGGCGTAAAAGTTTCCTTTGCCACCCGTTGAATATCAGCCGTTGTCACTGCTGAAATGTCATCCAACTGCTTAAACAAATTCCGCCAAGAGCCAGTTTTCACTTCATATTCCAACAATTGTTGAGCCATGCCCATATTGGAATCGAGAGTACGTAACAAACTCGCCCGTGCTTGGGTTTTCACTCGTTGTAAATCAGCCGCCGCCACAGGCTCAGTTTTTAATTTGTCAATTTCTTGACGTAAAGCCACCGCCAACTCATCAACTGTATGACCAGGAGCTGTGAGAGCATAGAAAAATATTAAGTTTGGGTATTTATCTCCAGGAAATCCACTGTAACCTTGGGCATTTAACGCCAAACGTTGCTTTTCTACCAAAGATTTATATAGCCGCGATGTGCGCCCATCACTTAATAAACTGCCAATGATTTCATAGACGGCATTATCTGGATCGGTAATCGCCGGACGATGATAACCTTCTAAATACCAAGGTTGAGAAGGTAGCTGTAAAGTAACTTCCCGTGTTTGTTGTTGTGGCGGTTCTACTGGGATTTGTTCAACAGCTTTGGTTTTGGCTTGAAAGCGGCCAAAATAAGTTTGCGCCAGTTTTTTCACTTGACTGGGATTGACATCTCCGACAATGGCAATGGTCAAATTACTTGGTACGTAGTGAGTATCAAAAAACTTTTGGACATCTTCTGGTGTCAGATTGCGGATATCTTCGTCATAACCAATCACCGGACGCCTGTAGGGATGGGCTTTATAAGCAGTATCGATAAACTTTTCCACCATCAATCCAATAGGTGAATTCTCTATCCGCATCCGTCGTTCTTCTAAAATTACATCTTTTTCTTTATAGAACTCACGACGAATTACCGGATCGAGAAATCGTTCTGACTCCAACGACATCCAAAGTTCTAGCTTATTGGCAGGAAAGCTGTAAAAATAACGAGTCGCTTCGGTTGAAGTATTGGCATTTAAACCCACGCCTCCCGCTTGTTCGACAATTTGCCCCAATTCATTTTGCTTGACGAGCTTATCTGCTTGCGATTCCACTTGCTCAAACTCAGTTTGTAAGCGGATAACCTCAGCTTTTCTGCCAGCGGCTTTCGCTGTTTTAATTTGAGCATTCAACTGCTCTAAGGTATCTAGTAGCGGTTTTTCTTTTTTGTAGTCTTGTGTACCAATGCGCGTTGTGCCTTTAAACGCCAAATGTTCCAAAAAGTGAGCTACACCAGTTTTACCATCTGGCTCATCCACACCACCCACATTCGCATAAGTGAGAAAAGAAACCACGGGCGCTTGATGTCGTTCCAAGACAATGAATTTTAAACCATTGTCGAGGCGAAACTCCGTTAATTGCTTAATAACTCGATCTAAATAAGGTTGAATTGAACTTTCAACTGGTGGGGTTGGAGTTTTAGCTTCTTGAGGAGGTGCTGTCTGAGTTTGAGCTAGAGCAACTTCTGGCAGCAATCCCCATGAGAGAACGATCGAAGCTAACAAAGCGATCAACAACCGCCGCAATATCACAGATACTCGATCTGACCAATCCAAAATTGTTCGACTGAGCGTACCCCTGCGGGGAAGCAAGCTACGCGTAGCGTCTCGTAGAGAAGTCGAAGTCCCCAATCGTTCGACTGAGCGTAGCCGAAGTCTAAAATCTAAAATTGACCGACTGCTCTGGTTCATAAGCGAGAAGTAAGATAAAGTTACATTACCTAAATAACAGGATACTTAGCAAAAGAGCCTTAATCTTGTATTAAGCTTTCAGTGGCTCTTTAACTTGATGTTAGACAATAATGCTACAAGTCTTGTTACGGATATCTAACCATAACTGTTATGCGAGTTTTTAATTCTTCCCCGCCCTCAGAGGCTCAGACGCGCACCCGGATTTTACACGCAGCGCAAAGGTTGTTTGCCTCTCAGGGATTTGACGGCACTACCACCCGCGACTTAGCACAAGCGGCAGGTATAGCTGAAGGTACTTTATTTCGTCATTTTCCAAATAAAAAAGCAATTTTAGTGGAAGTAGCCACGAATGGCTGGGTAGAAATTCTGACAGATTTGCTCACAGAATTAAGTGAAATGGGCAGTTATAAAGCCGTTGCTCAGGTGATGCGCCGTCGGATGTGGAATTTCCAAAAAAATGCCGATTTGATGCGCGTCTGTTTTATGGAGGTGCAATTTCACCCCGATTTGCGCGATCGCATTCAATTAGAAGTCATTACCAAAATGACTGATGTCGGCGAAGCATTCTTTCAAACAGCGATGGATAAAGGTATTTATCGTCAAGGCGACGCGAAGCTAGTTGCGAAAGTTTTCTTAGGAATGTTTGCGATCGCAGGTTTTTCTAACAACACCCTCATGGAACCTGATGCCTCTCCCCAACAAATGCAGGAAATGGCCGAAGGACTCGCTGATATTTTTCTTAATGGTGTTTTAGCTAAAGAGTGAAGAGTTATGAGTTATGAGTTATGAGTTATGAGTTATGAGTTATGAGTTATGAGTTTTAACTCCTCACTCCTAACTCCTAACTAAATGATTGTTTTCGCTTGCTGACTCCACTGTTGTACTAGCTCAAGTGCTGGACACAAATCTCGGCGCTGCATTGTTGCTACTTGCAAGCGCATGATTTGTTGGTGCAATCTGTGAGTGGGAGTTTGAGCTAACTGCACTACAGAACCAATACCGGCATGAAGCAATAAACCACAATATTGTGTCCCGACACTGGGAATACGTGCCAAGTCAGCTAAAGCCATCCATTTATTTACATACTGAAGATGAATCTGTAATTTATTTGCTAACGCTAGTCTTGACTCTAGAGTTTTCCCTTGTTTGACTAAAGCTACTGTGCTAGTTATCCCACAATTTTGGAGTTGAGATTGTTCCTCATGGCTCAGTCCAGGTAATTGCTCAATTGGCCAATCACGAGATTGGATACTAGTTCTACTATCTTTGTGTTTAGCAGACATTTTTGAAATTAAAATATAGGCTTGTTTAAATATTGTGACAGTTGCTTCTTCGCAAGAGAACGCTCTTGCGGTTTAGTGTTTGTATTGATGTGCAATTTTAAGCCAACCTTCTGCAATGCGATTGCATCGCCTGACAATGCGATTGCATCGCCTGACAATGCGATTGTATCGAGTAACAATGCGATTGCATCGCCTGACAATGCGATTGCATCGCCTGACAATGCCATTGCATCGCTTGACAATGCCATTGTATCGCCTGACAATTAGATATCTTGCAAAAGTCTCTAACACTTCACAGGCTACAAGCAGACACAGCTTGGTACATAAACCTCATCTATGTTGAAACCTAGAGTTTTTTAAAAAATATATTTTTGTAGGTTGGGTGGAGTGAAACGCAACCCAACATTACCACCAAATTTTATGTTGGGTTACGCTATCGCTGCACCCAACCTACAAAACTTGTGTATACACCGTAGCCTAAAAGGTGAGGGGAGGAGTAACGAGAAAACAAAAGTTTTTGCTCCCCTCTCCTGGTAGGAGAGGGGCTGGGGGAGAGGTCAAAATAGCACTCGTCGAACTCACGTTATTTTAGGCAGGTAATGCCGATCGTATCGGGATAGTCAATGTAATCCTGCCAGAACTCAAAGCCAAATTTATGTATGCCTTTGGGAGAGACTTTTGGATGGTGCCAGCGGATATCTTTAAAACCAGCATTCATCAAGGCCCATTCATAAGTCGCTTGGCTAAGGTAGTAGTTGTCAATACTGATAGACTCACCGTCATCAGGAATACTCAATGTTAAGGTTATGGGAGTACCTTCTTGGAGCGACTGGGCACATCTCCTAGCAATGCCATATTTCTGATGTTTATCATAAAACTCTGGAAGCAGTTCTAAATTATTGTTCAAACTGACGAATCGACCACCAGGTTTCAGATGAATTGCTATGGCCTGACACATTTTGAGTAGTTGCTCTTTAGTTGAAGCGCAATTGAGCAAGTAGGAGACTACCACAAGATCGAAGCTGCCAATAGAACCAATTTCCATGACATCACCGATGATATATTCAATTCCAAGTGGCACAGAGGCTTCTTCAAGTCTTGCCAACTCGATCATTTCTGAGGAAATATCTACACCAACCAAACGTGCAGCGCCATTCTGTTTGAGCAATCGTGTGAAAAATCCTTCTCCACAAGCTAGATCGAGGATTGATTTCCCGGCAACATCTCCGATTAAATTTAAGTATGTATATGCCTCACCATACAAGCGATAAGGCATTTTGTTAAGTTTTTGAAATTGGAGAGCTATGTTATCAAACACGGTTGCCATTTTTTCATCTCACTTGCAAGTTTTTTATTAAAGGATATCTCAAAAGTTAAATTCTACGCTTGTCATCTCAGCATCAACAGTTCAAGATAAGCGCGTTACGGCTCGTATGGCTAAAAAGATGCGATCGCTTTCTTGAAGTTAAAATGGGCGTACAGTATCTCAGTTTAGCTAGTATACGGTAAATTGCAGAAAGATCATGACCCAGATTCCAAAAAGCGCAGCCCAGTTGTATGAAACAGACTTTGCAGCATGGACAGAAAAAACTGTACAACTCATTCGGGCTGGACAATTTGGACAAGTAGACTGGGATGCTGTGATTGAGGAGATTGAAAGCTTGGGACGGTCAGAACGACGAGAGTTGAAAAGCCGCTTGGAAGTATTATTACAGCATTTGCTCAAGTGGCAATATCAATCTAGTTTACGGAGTGGCTCTTGGCGGAATACTATTGATGAGCAGCGCCACAAAATTGCAGATTTACTGCAAGAGAGTCCCAGCCTCAAGTCTTATCCAGAAGAAGTTTTAGCCCAGTGCTATCATCGGGGATTGAAAGCTGCTAGTAATGAAACTGAACTACCAATCAATACGTTTCCAGTGGAATGTCCTTATTCCATTGCCCAAGTTCTTGACGGTGAATTTTTGCCAGATATTATTGATTTGTAATATGAGGTTTATGCGGTAATTAACTCGCCTCGCAACACAGTTACCGCTTGTCCGGCGAGAAAGACGCGATCGCCTCCATCATAAGACACCTTCACCACACCGCCGCGACTGGATGCTTGATAAGCCAAAAACTCATTTTTGTGCAAGCGATCGCGCCAGAACCAAGCAAGACAGCAATGAGCCGCTCCTGTCACTGGGTCTTCATTAATACCTAATCCCGGTGCAAAAAAGCGAGAGACGAAATCATATTCAGAATCAGAGTCAGTGAGGCTGGTGACAATGACATTAGGAATCGGCAACGTTTTGAGTAGTTGAAAATTAGGCTGTATTTGCCGCACCAATTCTTCAGATTCAAATTCCACAAGATAACCCAGTGAATTCTGCAAAACAGATTTGTAGGGTACACCCAAAGCTTGCTTGAGTTCTGGAGGAGCGATTGTTACTTGTGAGTGATTTACTGGAAAATCTAACTCAATCCAATCATTTTGTAACTTCGCAAACAGCACTCCACTTTTGGTATAAAAACGTGCAACTTCATCAGGTAATAAATGTCCCTCTGACCAAAGTACATGGGCACTAGCTAAAGTTGCGTGACCACAAAGCGGCACTTCTACTGTAGGCGTAAACCAACGCAGATTAAAGCCATCATCCTGTCTGACTAGAAAAGCTGTTTCAGATAAATTCATCTCCTGCGCCACCTTTTGCATCCAGCGCTCATCTTGGGGAGTAGGCAAAACACAGACAGCAGCCGGATTACCTGCAAAAGGTGTATTGGTAAAAGCATCAACTTGAGTAATAATTTGTCCCATTATAGTCACGTCACCTCGCTCCAAATTCAAAATTCAAAACTTGTACTGAGCTTGTAGAAGTATTCACGCATTCAAAATTTAAAATTAATGATCCCCATAAATAAATTTTCTTGTGGGGCGGGCATCTTGCCCGCCAGGACGGGCTAGAGAGCTTATCCCACAAGAGTTTGCTAATGCACTATTTTAGTCCTACGTTGTGTTAATCCAAATGAGAACCACTATATACAGTACCTTAGAAATTAGAAATACAATCTCCAAAAACTAGGGTCAATGTTAAAGCAAACCGAAAACGTGAGGATAAAAATCTTCAGAAGCATCTTTGCTGCTGTCAACTTAGCGCTAATTTCTGGAGGATTAGTTAGTTGTGTTGTTGAAGTCCCGCAGCCACCTGCACCAACTGAGCAACAAAAACCAGTGTTACAACCTAATCAAGAACCTAAGCAGATAAAGCAGAACGACCAAGATGATGATGACAAACATCGCGATCGCAAAAACGATCAAAAAGATGGCGATAAGGATGATAAAGACGATAACGACTAAATAAAGGCAAAACCATCACTTTTATCTTTTTTTGAGTTTACATTTATGCTTATCCCACAAACTTCTACTTCCCTCGCCGATACTTTACGCCACCGACGGCAACAATTAGCCAAACTGATTGATTTTCCCGCAATTTTGTGGTCAGGTAGCAATAATCCGCGCAATTTTCCGGCAAATTCCTTTCCATTTCGTGCTAACAGTCATTTCCTCTATTTCGCCGGACTGCCATTACCAAAGGCGGCAATTCGTCTAGAAGCAGGCAAACTAGAATTATTCATCGACGATCCGTCACCCAGCAGCGCCCTTTGGCATGGTGAAATGCCAACGCGCGAGGAAATAGCCGAGAAGATTGGGGCGGATGTGGCAGGGCCAATGGCAGAATTAGAGTCTCGGCTAGAAGATGCCGCTACACTTGCCGTCCAAGATGCGGCTACTTGGACGCAGCAATCGCAGCTATTAAATAGATGGGTTTTACCACAAAGTCCTCCTCAAGGAATTGACTTGGAGTTAGCGAAGGCGATCGTTTCTCTCCGCCTCACCCACGATGATGGTGCATTAACCGAGTTGCGAAAAGCTGCGGCTGTCACTGTCAAAGCTCACAAAGCCGGGATGGCAGCAACACCCCAAGCCAAACTAGAAGCAGAAGTTCGGGCAGCGATGGAAGGGGTGATTATTGCCCACAATATGACCACCTCTTACAACAGTATTGTCACTGTTCGCGGTGAAGTTTTGCATAACGAGCAGTATCACAATAGTTTGCAGCCAGGTGATTTACTCCTTGCCGATGTTGGCGCTGAGACTGAAACTGGTTGGGCAGGTGATGTGACTCGTACATGGCCAGTTTCGGGTAAGTTTTCATCTACCCAAAGAGATATTTATAATGTGGTGTTGGCAGCCCATGATGCTTGTATTGCCAAAATCCAGCCTGGTGTAGAGTATGGAGATATTCATTTGCTAGCAGCTACAGCGATCGCTGAAGGTTTAGTAAATTTAGGTATTTTACAAGGAAATCCCCAAGATTTAGTAGAAATGGATGCCCACGCGCTGTTTTTTCCTCATGGGATCGGCCATCTACTGGGTTTAGATGTGCATGATATGGAAGATTTGGGCGATTTAGCTGGGTATGAAGAAGGACGCCAAAGGAGCGATCGCTTTGGCTTAAGCTATCTTCGTTTAAATCGTCCCCTGCGTCCAGGAATGTTAGTCACAATTGAGCCTGGTTTTTATCAAGTACCAGCAATTTTAAACGATCCTAATGTCCGTTCAAAATATCAAAATGTGGTGAATTGGCAGCGTTTATCTGAATTCGCCGATGTGCGAGGAATTCGGATTGAAGATGATGTTTTAGTTACTACAGAAGGCAGCGAAGTTTTAACAGCTGCATTACCAAACGATGCCGATACTGTAGAAAATCTAGTTAATGGCTAAGTTCATATCTCACAGGCATCCTTTGTAAATACTTGCAGTGTGATGCTGCGTACTACTACGGTTTTTCTAAATTACTGGATTGACGTTTAATCCAGTTAAGCATTTGACTTCGCACATCACGTTCGATCGGGAATCCAGCAAGATCGCTAACATAGAGGCATCGCGCTCATCATCAGTGTTAGAGTACTGCGCTGGCTCTCGATTTACTTGCACTTTTGCAATCTTTACGCTTTCTGCAATCACCTCAAAACGCACTTTGAAAATACAAAAACCAGTCCAACTACGATGCAAGTATAGCCAAGGAGCCTCATAGAAAATGAACCACTTATCTTCCATCTGCTCTGGAATGACTCCAGCAGCAATTCGGTCGAATTCTTCCTGTGAGAAAACTTTTTCTAGTGTTATATTTTTGCATACAGAAGGCATAGGTTCTGTTTTCCAATCATTGCATTTGGCTATTCGCATAGTTTTGATTTCATTCTATTACCATTGTGAAAAAGGGTATTTTACTAAATTGCTGTTGAAATATCTAGAGTCATCAGAAACTTCTTGTCCAATCCAGTTTGGTAATTCAATTTGCTGATTTTCATCAGTGAGTTCAACTTCTGCTAATATGAGTCCTTTATTAACACCATCAAACTCATCTATTTCCCAAATAAAACCACCCGACTCTATTTTATATCTGGTTTTTTCTATAAAGGGACGTTGACATAATGTCTCAAGTATTTCTTGAGCATCTTGAACAGGAATAGGATACTCAAACTCTAATCTCGAATATTTAAGATTGGGGCCTTTAATGGTCAAATAACTTTTTTCCCCTACTATACGTATGCGTACAGTTGCTTTATCTTGTGTAGCAATATATCCTTGACGATATACACTACCTTCAGCTAATCCTCTCCAACTATCTCCTCTCACTAAATATTTACGCTCTATTTCTTTCGCCATTTTATTTACCAAATTATTTGCTTTTTTATATCACAAATAATAGATTAATTCTAAATATATTCACAAAAATGTGTGTGCAATTATTACAAATCAAAGTAACTTTCTTGAAGGATTGATATTGACTAATTGATAATTAGCGATCGCTTCTACTGTCGTCCGATAATTTACTCCTGATGACGATTTAATGCTATCTGCACTAAGCAATTGCAAGTAGCAGTAAATTCGTGATTTTTATCCCACTTATTTCCAGGTACAGTGAATTTAAAAGACTTTTAATCCTCCATACCTATGCTCGATCGCTAACCTGGAATTCAAACATTTGTTATATGTAAGAACTCACCAAATTTTCTTGTTTAATTTGTTCTTTTGCTAAAGCCAATGATTGACGAGCATTTTTAAACTTTATTTCATCTGTAAATTTATGCTCAAAATTCTTTAAATAAGCTTCCAAATATCGAATACGTAAGTGTGGATCGGCAGGATTCTGAAGAAAAGGGAGGTCAGCTTCAACCATAAACCGAATAGCCAACAAGGGGATAGGGCTACGAAGGGGACGAAAGTTTGGGTTGTGTAGACCAGGACTTTCATTACGTTTATGAAATTCTCCGATCATCAGTCCTGACTCAACAAACAAAGGTTTAAGTTTTTGTTGGACACTATCTATTACTTTAGAAGCGTCTTCTATATGAATGTCAGGAAAAATAAGTAAAAAAGCTCTATTAATTGCTAATTCCTGCTCTTTAACATCTATTTGCAGAAATATATCTCGATAGCGTCCAACAATCTCTTCTAATTCTCCTGGATACAAATCTTTTGTGTGAATAACTGCTAGACGAATACTATTTGATTTGAGAGAGTAAGGTACAAAGGGGCAAACTGCGCCAGGTCTACCTAAGTCAGGATGAGGCCTTCCTAAAAAGGTTTTCACCCACTTCATAATTTCATTTAAGGCAGAAAGGTCTTCATGTTGCTGGAGTTGTTCAATTTCACGAGTTGTATAGAGTTGCATAAGCTTGAATGAAATGGAATAATTGTTTAATTCTGAAGCCAAATTATTTTCACAAGGTGAAACTAATTATTTCAGTCAATAAAACAAGCCTTTTGTTGTTTATTTTTGGTTAATCTGTGGGTTGAACAATATAACGATGTTCTACCATTTGGTTTTGGAAAACTCAAGTAATTTACGTCAAGACATACACAAATATATTTTGCATCAAATAACCTGTTTTCATTTGTTTTGATAGTTTGTAATATCTTATCGACAGGATTAATATTTGAATCTTGAAATCCATGTAATGTGTGCTACAATTTGCTAGCATTTCCTACAATTACTTGATAGATTTTTTCAACAACAATTTGCGATTTCTATACAATACGTATGTATCACCATTATTCGGCATCTACTCCTAGTTGTTTCCACTCTTAAGCTTCTGTTATTTTTATGAATATATTATAAATTTTATGTGTAAATAGTTATTTCTACTGTAAAAATTTGGTGTAGATTTAACAGCAACTTTAGGGCTACTATCAAGGTAGTATACTTGTAGTAACTAAAAAGTTTACACAGAATTGGTATAAGGCTAATTTTATTAAGCTTTATATTACTTACAGCGAATTACAAATTAATAAAGTACACTCTCCCAAATAGATTGGGGAGGATGCTTGATAGGGTGGGTGGGGTAGTTAATCCACTTAGATGAAAAGTACTATATTCTCGATTGGTCGATCTTAACGTCAGGTATTTGTAGCGAATATCACTATTTTAGGCTTTATTTAGTTTACAAATAAAAATGTCAGGATAGTTAGAATAAGCGGCGACTTCTACCGTTCCCCATATCCCTATTCTTAAGTAAGCTATTCACAAAATTAAATATTTTAGGACTTACGGTACTATACCAATTAACCATAATATGCATTAAGTGAAATTTATACTTCAGGTGCTGATTGCAACCCTGATTTTGTTGCATATTTACTGTTCTGGGTATTATAGGACTTACGCAAGTGTCACAAAAAAATCGGATTTGTAGTTTGTAGTAAGCGGCTCTAGCCCTTATTTTGAGGACTTTAGTCCTCTCTTCTCTTTCAGAGACGCACTCACGTTCGAGACGCTACTTCGGCTCCCAACTCTTGGAGAGGCTGCACTTCGACTCATTTCGGCTACGCTCAATGACCAACGCTCAGTGACCACGCCAACGACTACGCTACCTCGACTCCGCTCGGCACAAGTCAGGGCAAGTTGCTCAGTACAAGTGCGCGAAAACTAGGAACTGAAAATAATATGTCAGTTGCGTAAGACCATTTTGAAAAATGATTGCGACAGACGGATTCACACCAAGCCAGACGCACCAAGGCAATTTCCAATCCAAAATCTAAAATCCAAAATCTAAAATGGTATAAGTCCTGTATTAGAAATGGTTCAAAAGCCCAAAATTAGTACAGTCAATATGTATCATAGGTAAGTCCTATATTTGTTTAATTGAAAGTCTCTTATTTCTCAACAAATTCTTTCACCACTGCCATAGCATCAGGAGGAATCTGGGTAACTAGACGAAATGGAAATGCGGCAGTTGAAGCAAACTGAGCATAGTCTGGTGTCAGGAAGATAGCATAGTTTTTAGCTTCTGGAGTCATCTGGAAAGCAAAGGCCAAGGTTAAAGCTTTAACGTACTTGCGAACATCTGCTGCTTGTTCGCCGACAACTTCACCGCCACTAATCGGTGTATTTGGTTGTCCGATCTGATCTAATGTGGTGCTGGGGTCTTTTACACTGAGATGAGTACCTCCAATAATACCAACTAGCGATTTTGGGGATGGGATCTTGTCAAATCCCACAATCTGTTCAGTTAAAGCTGGGGTAGTTTTATCAGCGGAACCTGCTAACACTATGGTAGGAACTTGTATCTTAGTTAACCCAGTTTCGCCAAAAATTAGAGAAGTTGTGGGATTGAAAGCGATCGCTTGTTTGATTCTGGTATCTCGTAGTTGATAACTATTTTCTGGTAATTCTTGAGCGATACACTGAATATTTTCTCCCAAACTCAAGATAGTCAGGTTCTTTTTACAGCGTTGTTTGAGATGTTCTAGTTGCAACTCCGCCCCAGCAAGTGCTAAAGCTGTACCACCACCCAAAGAATAGCCAACAACCATCGCGTTTGTAGTTGCAAGTTTCCCTTGTAGGGGATGATTAGCCGTTTGGTTGAGTTTTTCTAATTCATCGAGAACAAAACTAATATCTTGAGGGCGATTTAAAAACTCTTGAGGCTTCATAACTCTGGTTTTGCCTTGTAATGCTATATCAGTATTTGCCGCATTACTACCGGGATGTTCTAAAGCTGCGACTACATAACCGTAGGATGCTAAATGTTCTGCTAGGTAACGCAAGTCCGTGCGAACCGATCCGAAGCCGTGAGAAAAGACAATTACGGGTTTTTCGGGAGTTGCAGCAGTTGACCAGTAAATATCAACTGGGATTTTGCGAGCGCGCTTTCGATCGTTCAGATTTAAGTTGAGTATTTTTACTTGGGCGCTTCCTAGTTGGCTGGGATCGAAAGGGAAAGCAATCTGCGGTGTTCTCGGATGTGCTGTTATCGGGTCGAGTTGGGGAGCGATCGCTAACATGAATTGCTGGGTACGCCAAAAAGCTGTATTTAAGTTTTTTGTAACAACGAAAGCCTTTGGCAAATCAATTTCTAAGCGTTTACTGGGATAAGCAGCAATAAAACTCAGTATAGAAAGACCTTGCGGTGCAGTAGAACCTAATACCAAGCCTGCTCTCAATGCTTGTACCCCAGCTTTATCCTTTCGGGCTAAGGCTGTAGCGAAGTCATTGAGAATAGTTGTACCAATCTGGGTATTAATTAACTTATCAAGTGTGACAACATTCATAGGTATATTCATGCCCAGCGCCCCCAAGAAGAAGCGGCGTTGTTCTTCAGATAAAGACTGTAAACTCCCAGGCAATTTTCCTGTTTTTACAGCCTTTTGCAACTCAGTAAGAGAAATGGATTCTGTAAATAAACCCAAACGCACAACAACTGTGTCAGCAGCAATGGCCGAAGTATTTACCCCAAACTGTGTAAGTGCGATGGCGCTAAATAAACCCGCAACTGTCTTAAGACTTCTCCAATTTCCCATAAACTTTTATACCAATTCTTACTTACGGGAATATAACGGATATTTGTGTATTTGACTACCCCAATAATTGATTAGAAATAAAAGTAAATTTTTTCTTAACTTGATGGCGATGTCTACGATGGGCTGTGACGCTCTTGCGGACGCTCGAGTACTCGCTAACGCTACGCTTTCGCTAACGCTACGCTAATGGTGACGCTGCAATCTCCTCAAAGCATCTGCGGATGCAAGAGCCATATTACAAGCATAACAAAAGCAACGAATTGTAGAATTCATCACAGCTAAAAATTTAAGCATAAATCAGTGTTAACAGCCACAAAAGCTTAATGGTTTCTCAGCTAGGTTTAGTACTGTAACGGAGCTACTAGAACAGGGTAAACTACGCATCGACAATCTGCAATTTTTTTTGACAACAAAATTTAACTGACTGCTTAATGTTTTGTCTTTGCCCTTTAAAACGTTTTGCAGATGTGTTGCCAATACTTTTCGGATAAGCCTAACAATCTCTCTTTTGGTCTGGGAAAAGGTTAAAGGGCAAAGGGGAAAAGGTAAATTTAAACCCTTTCCCTTTCCCCTTTCCCCTTTCCCCCTTAACCGAAAAGTATTGGATGTGTTGCAGGTGAATAGTCTGACTGCTGTAGCTGCACTATCGTTACTCATCAAATTTTACCAGCCGCATCAACAACTTTTCTTGGCTTTATGCGTCGCAGACTACCCTATATTTTAATTTTTCTGCTCTCTTTGAGTATTATTACACTGTGGTGGCCTGTGAATGATTCTGATTGCAATTTTGAGGCTTTTATTGCATCAAAAACTACAAAATTTCAAGTACATGCTACTAAGGTTAGTGTTCAGCCGTGGCGTGGTCGTCACCATGTATATGGCATCTTTATGATTCCTAATGAATACAAACAAGCGCCATTTTTTGTGTTAACAGTCCAAGGTGCTGGTAGTTACTGTTCAAAACAATTTGGTTATAAACAAAACTTTGATGATATCTTTGCTGAACCAGGAACTTATCTGGTAAAAAAGGCTATTAGAACTCGAAAAACTCTGCGGCTTATTCTTCAAGGTTTATATTCTCAGGTCAATGATAAAAATAATTGGACGTTGACTTTCCCTGAACCAAAAGCTAGTCAAGATAATTCATAATTCATTAGTTAGCTTGGTGGTTGAGTTTCCAAAACCTGATCTTTCTCCAATAAGGCACTAGTCGTATTAACTACAATTTGTGCCGCTCCGGTGAAAAACGATCGCTCGATAGTCGCTGGCACATCGCTAGGTTTATGATAGTGCGGAGTGCGTAAATTTGCGGTATCTGTCACCAGTACAGCGCCCACACCTTGGTACCAAAACGGTGCATGATCGCTGCGTAAGGTGTCTGGTGTCAGTAAACCTTTAAAAGGAATTGGTAGTGTTAGAACTGCTGGCATTGATTCCTGTGTATTCAGGGCGGTTGAGGAGATGTTTTGTGAGTTTTGAAAGGCATTTAAGAAAGGCAAATGTTCTGTATCACCAACTACTACCAAAAAGTCACCCTTGTCGCTAGGTGGCGTAACAGGCAATCCAGCCGGGTATTTCTGACATCCAGAAGTGTAACAAGCGTAACCTACCATATCCATAACGATCGCTCCGCCTAAATTTTGCAAGCGTGATTTCTGACTCACAAAAGCCTGACTACCCAAAAGTCCTGCTTCCTCTTGGTCAAAAAAAGCTAGCTGTAACGTCCGTGGCGTCGGACGAGAACCGAGCAACCGAGCAATTTCCAGCACTACAGCGACACCACTGGCATTATCATCAGCACCAGGGGAAGAGAAAACAGTGTCGTAATGCGCTGCTACAAGAATTGCTTTCGCGGCTTTATTCGTTCCTGGGCGCTCGGCAAAAATATTCACACCGTCGGAGAACTTTTCTAATTTAGGTTTCCAGCCGAATTTTTTCAGTTCGGTTGTAATATAAGTGCGAGTAAGCGATCGCTCTTTTGCGGTGTAGCGCTGAAAATTCAACTTTTGGATATGGTTCAGCAGCCGATCGGTAGACACTTGCGGGGTAATATCAACTTCCTTTGACTCTGGCTGTGGTTCGGATGTTTCCACTGGAATGCTTTCAACAATTGCCGGTGAGGGGCGCTGTTCAAAAAACGTGCTACCTCTGCTACCCACAACAACAACTGTCATCAGCACCAACAGCATCAGCCAAATCCATTTGCTCATCTGATTTATCCTTGGCTTCCTGACTTAGGGTAGCGCAAATCCCTAAGCATCACTTTCCAGGATTGCTTCGGTTAAAGTTTTTTGATGAAAATTCTAGCGATCGCAAAGACGCGATAAATCTGATTATTGTAGAGACGGCGATTCATCGCGTCTCTTGCTTGCGTTAACCTAACATTTGTCTCTTAACAAGAGCATGGCCAGATTGCACGTCAAACCAGTGAATATCTTCAGGGGGCAATGCTAGTGTAATATCCTCGTTACTCCAATTTTGGTCTGTTGGCAACAAAGCACGTACCGTAATCGCTCCAGTTTGTGAACCCTCCACCTTGACACTAACCAAATAGTGCATACCCAAATTTTCCACTAAAAACACTTTCCCTTGAATAGTTTGAGTATCACCTGGTTGAGCAATGCGGACATTTTCTGGGCGGATTCCCAGAACAATCTGCGGTGGTACAGTTGGTATATCTGGGAGAAGTATTTGGAAATTACCCAGGAGCGCGTATTTTCCTTTACAAGGTAGAGTCAGCAAATTCATTTGCGGACTACCAACAAATCCAGCCACAAATAGATTAGCTGGATTGTTATAGATGCGGTCAGGCGGGTCAAGTTGTTGGACATAGCCATCGTTGAGCAAGGCAACTTTCGTAGAGAGCGTCATCGCTTCGGTTTGGTCGTGGGTAACGTAAACAACTGGCACTTTCTGAGCGGCAAAAATTTGCTTGATATCGGCTCGGACTCTTTCCCGCAGCAGTGCATCCAGGTTACTTAAAGGCTCATCCAGCAGGTAGACATCGGCATTACGCACCAAAGCACGACCGACAGCAACCCGTTGCCTTTGACCTCCAGACATTTGGCCAGGTTTGCGGTTCATTAACTCTGCTAATCCTAAAACGTCTGCCACTTCTGCTACTCGCTGTTTAATTTCTGTCGGTGGTACTTTTTTCAGCTTGAGTCCAGAAGCGAGGTTTTCGTACACCGTCATGTGAGGATAGAGTGCATAGCTTTGAAATACCATTGCAATATTGCGATCGGCTGCTCGCTTATAGGTGACATCCACATCCCCAATCTGGATCTGACCGCGAGTCGGTTCCTCAAGACCCGCAATCATGCGTAGAACGGTGGATTTACCACAGCCAGAAGGGCCAAGTAAAGTGAGAAACTCATGGTTATCTACAGTTAAACTAACGTCTTTGACAGGGACGACTTTGGGACTGTAGGTTTTATTCAAGTTTTTAAGTTCGAGTTTAGCCATTTTTCATTTGTCATTTGTCATTTGTCATTTGTCATTTGTACTGAGCTTGTCCTGAGTTTTGACTGCCCGGTAATCGAGCGAAGTCGAGATTCAACTACCGCGTAGCCGAAGTATTAGTCATTAGTTATTCTCCCTTGTCCTCCTTGTCTCCCTTGTCTCCCTTGTCTCCCTTGTCCCTCTATCCTTTGACAGCACCAGCGGTAAGACCTTGGACAATCCGGCGCTGGAAAAACAAAACTAGTAAAATCAGGGGTAATGTGCCGATGACAGTTGCAGCAGCGATTGGGCCATAGGGAATTTCATATATTGTCGCACCACCCAACTGAGCCGCAGCAACGGGAATTGTCTTCAACTCTTCACGAGTCATAAATGTGAGAGCAAAAATAAACTCGTTCCAAGCAAAAATAAAGGTAAGGATTCCAGTAGTCACTAAGGCGGGAAGGGTCATGGGTAGCACGATTTGCCATAGTAGTTGAAAAGTGTTATAACCATCGACCCTAGCAGAATCTTCCAAGTCTTTTGGTAATTGTTCAAAAAAGCTTTTAAGTACTAAAATTGTTAGCGGCAAATTGATCGCACTATAGGGTATAATTAGCGCCAGATAATTATTGCCCAATTTTAACGCTTGGATAATTTCTAATAGTCCTAAGAACAAGAGAATTCCAGGAAATAAGGTAACAATTAAAATGCTGGCGAGGATAACTTTTTCACCCCAAGGGCGTAACCGTGCCAGAGCATAAGCCGCAGGTGCGCCGATCGCTAAAGCTACAGCGGTAGAAGTAATCGACACAAAAGCGCTGTTGAAGATGTAGCGCCAAAATGGCCGACGAGTAAATAACTCAATGTAGTGATTGAAAGTAAAGCGTGTGGGGAAATAGACAGTAGGAACGGCGGCAATATCGTCATTTACTTTAAACGAGGTCAGCAATTGCCATAAAGCTGGTGCTAGGCTAAATAGCACTATTAATACAACTATGATGCCCAGCAAGATTTTTTTCAGAGAAAACTTGGTTTTCCCTGTTCGTTTTGGAGTCGTTGGCACTGCTTGGGGAGTTACACTCATCGGTTAAATGGCTCCTGATGTTTTGGCACGGTATTTGTTAAGTAAGAAACTAGCGATCGCCACCGCCGCAATTAATATTAAAAATGTCACTACTACCAGGGCTGCTCCATAACCAAAATCTAAGTAGCGCATCACCGTGGAGTAAATGTACAATGACACCACTTCCGTAGCGCCACCAGGGCCACCCCCGGTCATCACAGCAATCAAGTCAAAAATTCCGAAAGCTTGAGCAAACCGAAATAGCACTGCAATTAATATCTGCGGCAGCAGTAATGGTAGGGTAATATTGCGGAAACTTTGCCAAGCAGTTGCTCCATCAACCGAGTAAGCTTCATAAAGGTCTTGTGATATCGACTGCAACCCAGCTAGCAACAGGATACTGATAAACGGCGTAGTTTTCCAAACATCAGCAAAAACCACTGTGATCGTCGCCAGCGTTGGATCTCCTAACCAATTAATCCCAGTCTTAATCAGCCCCAAGCGCAGCAGAATATCGTTCACAACCCCAAACTGGTCGTTAAAAATCCAAGCCCACGCCAGACCAATCAAAGCAGTAGGCAAAGCCCAAGGGATAATCGCGGTTGTACGCACTATGCCCCGACCAACAAACGCCTGATTGAGAACTAGGGCAATCCCCAGTCCTAGCAACAGTTCTGAGATTACTGATGCTGTTGTGAACACGGTTGTCGCCCACAAACTCTGCCAGAAACGACCATCCCCCGCCATCCGCACATAATTCTCCAAACCAGAGAATACGGGTTGTAACTCTGTTCCCAAATTTCTAGTAAATACGCTTAACCAAAATGCTCGTAAAATCGGGTAGGCAAATACAAACAACAACAGCAGCAATGCTGGTGTTAGTAAGATCCAGGCTGTCTGTTGTTCTCGATTTCTGAGTGTATGTAAATTTGTCATTTGTCATTTGTCATTTGTCATTGGGCACTTGTACTGAGCGAAGTCGAAGTATTGGGCATTGGGCACTTGTACTGAGCGAAGTCGAAGTATTGGGCATTGGGCACTTGTACTGAGCGAAGTCGAAGTATTGGGCATTGGGCATGAAGAAGAGACAAGGTAGACAAAGAAGAGGGGGAGACAAGGGAGAGACTTATTCAATAATTCTCCCTTGTCCCCCTTGTCCCCCTTGTCTCCCTTGTCCACCTGCTCCCCTGCTCCCCTGCCCCCCTGCTCCCTGCTCCCTGCCCCTCTGCCCCCCTGCCGCTAATAGTCGGCGCGTTTCGGCAGCAGCAGCTTGCATTGCTCGTTCAGGATTCATTCGGCCGGATAAGGCGGCGCTGAGATAACGCTGTAAAATATCTGATGTTTGAGCATATTGGGCGATCGGTGGACGTAAAACTGCATTGTCTACGACCTCCAATAACTGCGGATAGTGGGGGTATTTAGAAACAATCCCTGGGTCTGTAAACAGTTCCCGGCGACTGGGCACATAACCTGCACTGAAAATGAATCGGCGCTGTGCTTCTCGACTGGTAAAATACTGAATTGCTTTCCAAGCTTCTTCAGGATGTTGAGAAGATTTCGCAATGCCTAAACCCCAGCCTCCAAGACAAGCTGCTCCCGTCTTCCCAGGAGCATGAACCATCGGTTTAATCGCAATTTTGCCCCGGATTGGCGAATTTTCTGCTTGGGCGAGAGGCCATGCGTATGGCCAACTACGTAAAAACGCTACTTGACCACTTTGAAACAAACGGCGGGTGTCTTCTTCTTGATAGGTTGTGACTCCAGGCGGAGAAACGCCTTCGCTGATGGTACTACGTAGAAACTCAATGGCTTGTAATGTTTCTGGTCGATCTAGTCCAACTTCAAGGGTATCGGGTTTAACCCAGAAGCCACCAAAGCCATCGAGGACTTCCGCAAACATCGCCACAAGTCCTTCATATTGGCGACCCTGCCAAACATAGCCCCAATTTACCTGGTTTTTCTTCTGCAAGACTTGGGAAATTCGGATCAAATCATCAAAGGTTTCTGGCGGTTGCAATCCGGCTTGTTTGATTAAATCTTCCCGGTAATAGAGCATTCCTACGTCGGAACGGACTGGAATGCGGTACAGCTGGTTTTGATAACGTCCCCCTTCTACATCCTGGGGTGAAAATGCTGCCAACTCTTTTTTAGAAATGCGATCGCCTAAAGGTAGCAACCATCCAGCAGCAGCAAACTTGGATGTCCAGATGACATCCATATTGATCAGGTCATAAGGGGATTCACCCAAGATAAAAGATGAGGTGTACAGGTCTTCGAGCAAATTTGTGGCATTCGGCCCTTCAACTAAGTTAATGCGAATACCAGGATTTTCAGCCTCGAAGTCTCTAATTAAACCCTGCCTCCAAGGTTGGGCATCAGGGGCAGTCATTAACAGATTGAGGGTGACTGGTTGCTGCGAGAGTGCTACCCAACTGAACAATATAATGCTCAAGAGAGTTGCGAAAAAAAACCCTATATGCAGATAACTTTGTTTTTGAATGAATTTTTGCAAATTGTTTATTGGCTTTCGGTACAACATTATCAATGTAGCGATCGCTAGTAGTAATTCTTAGGAAATAAAAACATAAAACATTTCCAAAAAGATTATTTCGTATTATTTTTTTACGGCTTAATCAGTAGGTCGGCATAAATATTTGTTGTTGGAATGAGGCAGTAAGCAGATCGCTTTTAGCGTCTCCCCGTGGGAGAAAGTAGAAGTCAGGAGATAAAAGAGTTTTAGCCAAACCGTTATAATTTGTGCTTTTTTCTCTGTTGAGAAACTGTTATGCTGAGAAAAATAAGTATAATCTCGTAATATTATTCTTAATTTATGGAACCAGTGACCTTAACAGCCGTAGGAACTGCGATCGCTACTATAGTTTTAACTAAGGCTTTAGAAAAAACAGGCGAAAAGCTGGGGGAAGCTGCATTAGAAAAAAGTAACGAGTTAATCGCACAGCTACGCCATAAAAATAAGCTGCCCTTTTTAGCGAATACGTCACAGGAAAATACACAGCAGGCGTTAGATTATGGTCAAGCTGTGTTGGAGTTGAAAGCCGCAGCCGATACAGATACCGAAATTGCTCAATCAGTACGGGAAGTAGAAGCAGCCGTAAACGTTGATCCACAAGCAGTAAAGGTTCAGGCTTTAGCAAATGACCTCAACTCACAACCAGCAGGTGCGATCAATAATGCAAAGTTAGCTGAATCTATTAAAAACGTCTTTCAGGGAAATACTTTTATTGGTACTCAGAACTTTTGACTACAGTCGCCCGAACAGGAACGGGTAAAGTCAAATCCTGAAATACCGCAAAATTTACCCCTGAGTGGGGTAGTGAAATTTGTGGGACGTGATGAAGAACTGCAAAAACTCCATGAGCTTTTGCAGAAAAATAACCAAGTAGCCATTGCAGCTATTTTGGGAATGGGTGGACTGGGTAAAACAGAACTCGCCTTGCAATATGCCATGACTCAGCGCGAAACCTACAAAGGTGGACTGTGCTGGTTACAGGCGAAAGTTGAGGATTTTGGCGTTCAATTGGTGCGGTTTGCCAGAACTCAGCTTGATTTAACGCCACCAGAAGAATTTGATTTACCTGCAAAAGTACAATACTGCTGGCGGAATTGGCGTGAGGGTAATGTGCTGCTGGTGGTGGATGATGTTACAGATTACCAGCAAGTCAAACTTTACCTACAGGGCGCATCTTCCAGATTTAAAGTGTTAATGACTACGCGCAAAAAGTTGGGTGCAGCTATCAAGCAATTATCTTTAGATGTATTACAACCAGATGCAGCGTTGGAGTTGTTACGGTCTTTGTTGGCAGAAACACCAGGGCGAATTGAGAGAGAATTAGACATAGCAAATCAATTGTGCGAATGGCTGGGGTATTTGCCTTTGGGTTTAGAGTTGGTGGGGCGATATCTGGCGCGAAAACCGGATTTGTCCCTACGGGAAATGATGCAGCGTTTAGAGAAAAAGCGATTAGAACAAGCTGCACTGATGAAGCCAGATGCTGATATGACTGCACAACTGGGAGTGCAAGCAGCCTTTGAGTTGAGTTGGCAGGAATTAGCAGAGGATGATAAGTTATTAGGCTGTGTACTCAGTTTATTTGCCGCCGCACCCATACCCTGGAACTTAGTAGAACAGTGCTTAACAGAGAAAGATAAGGATGAGTTAGAGGAAATTAGAGACGATAAATTATTGAATCTGCATTTACTCCAGCGCAAAGGTGAAGGAATCTATCAACTACATCCCCTACTGCGGGAATTTTTCCAATCTAAGTTTACAGGTTTAGAGCAAGCAGAGGAATTTAAGGGATGGTTTTCTCAGGTAATGGTAGCAGTTGCTGAAGAAATTCCTGAGACTCCTACCCTTGAAGAAATTAACGCTGTTTCCCTTGCCATACCACACATAGCTGAAGTAGCAAACAATCTCATTCAATACGTCAGTGATGAAGATTTAATTAAGCCTTTCCTTGGCTTGGGTAGCTTCTATGAAGGACAAGGTTCGTATACCCAAGCCGAACCTTGGAGAACACAGTGTTTATCAACAGCACAACACCGCTTGGGAGACAATCATCCCCATGTCGCCACCAGCCTCAACAACTTGGCTGAACTCTACCGTTCCCAAGGAAAGTACGATCAAGTCGAACCCCTGTTACTCCAAGCTTTAGAACTATGTAAACGCCTGCTGGGAGACAATCATCCCCATGTCACCACCAGCCTCAACAACTTGGCAGGACTCTACGAATCCCAAGGAAAGTACGACCAAGCCGAACCCCTGCATCTCCAAGCTTTAGAACTATATAAACGCCTGCTGGGAGACAATCATCCCCATGTCGCCACCAGCCTGAACAACTTGGCATTACTCTATAAATCCCAAGGAAAGTACGAGCAAGCCGAACCCCTGTTTCTCCAAGCTTTAGAACTCAGACAACGCCTGCTGGGAGACAATCATCCCCATGTTGCCACCAGCCTCAACAACTTGGCATATCTCTACGAATCCCAAGGAAAGTATGAGCAAGCCGAACCCCTGCATCTCAAAGCTTTAGAACTATATAAACACCTGCTGGGAGACAATCATCCCAATATCGCCCAAAGCCTCAACAACTTAGCAAATCTCTACAATTACCAAGGAAAGTACGAGCAAGCCGAACCCCTGTTTCTCCAAGCTTTAGAACTCAGACAACGCCTGCTGGGAGACAATCATCCCCATGTCGCCCAAAGCCTCAACAACTTGGCAAATCTCTACAATTACCAAGGAAAGTACGAGCAAGCCGAACCCCTTTTACTCCAAGCTTTAGAACTCTTTAAACGCCTGCTGGGAGACAATCATCCCGATATCGCCCAAAGCCTCAACAACTTAGCATTACTCTACGAATCCCAAGGAAAGTATGAGCAAGCCGAAACCCTTTTACTCCAAGCTTTAGAACTCAGACAACGCCTGCTGGGAGACAATCATCCCGATATCGCCCAAAGCCTCAACAACTTGGCAAATCTCTACGAATCCCAAGGAAAGTACGACCAAGCCGAACCCCTGTTTCTCCAAGCTTTAGAACTTAGACAACGCCTGCTGGGAGACAATCATCCCGATATCGCCCAAAGCCTCAACAACTTGGCATTACTCTACAAATCCCAAGGAAAGTACGACCAAGCCGAACCCCTGTTTCTCCAAGCTTTAGAACTCAGACAACGCCTGCTGGGAGATAATCATCCCCATGTCGCCCAAAGCCTCAACAACTTGGCATTACTCTACGAATCCCAAGGAAAGTACGACCAAGCCGAACCCCTGTTTCTCCAAGCTTTAGAACTCAGACAACGCCTGCTGGGAGACAATCATCCCTCAGTCGCCACCAGCCTCAACAACTTGGCATTACTCTACAAATCCCAAGGAAAATACGACCAAGCCGAACCCCTTTTACTCCAAGCTTTAGAACTCCATAAACGCCTGCTGGGAGACAATCATCCCTCAGTCGCCACCAGCCTCAACAATTTGGCATATCTCTACAATTCCCAAGGAAAGTACGACCAAGCCGAACCCCTTTTACTCCAAGCTTTAGAACTCCATAAACGCCTGCTGGGAGACAATCATCCCTCAGTCGCCACCAGCCTCAACAATTTGGCATATCTCTACGAATCCCAAGGAAAGTACGACCAAGCCGAACTCCTGTTTCTCCAAGCTTTGACTATTTTCGAGCAAAGTTTAGGAGCGAATCATCCTAATACTGTGACTGTGCGTGAGAATTTAGCAAATTTGCGCGATCATCTCTAATGAGAACACGAAAATTTACCTTCCCAACCTCATCACTCTAGCTTTTATCTCCAAGTTTCCTGTTTTGAACTCAACGTTTCATGTTCAGAACCCGAACTTTCGTGTTGCAAACGAGAATGTTCCTGTTTTCAACTAAAGTATTCTTGTTTCCAGTGAGAACGTTCTTGTTCTAAACGAGAATGTTTCTGTTTCAAACGAGAACGTTCCTGTTTCCAGTAAGAATGTTCTTGCTGCAAAGGAGAATCTTCTAGTTCTGAGGTCGAATGATGGTGTTATGAATATAAAAGTTCTCGTTTGTATGCAATACACTCTAACCTCTCTCCTACAAGGCTACGGCGTACACACAAGTCCAACATTTTCATGCTGAACCCTGATACCGCCTAGAACTTAAGTTCTACGCTAATAGCTAAAGTCCACTCAAGTGGACTAAATGGAATTTCTCTTTGAGTCCTCTAAAGAGGACTTGCGCTATGAGACTCGGAATTGATTCCGAGGCGGGATAGATACACTGCGCCAAAACTTGTGTGTACACTGTAGGCTTGCGGGTTGGGGGTGGGGTTCTTGTATCTCACTCAACTAAGAACCGCTATACCTACTTAGCACTTGATAACAGAATTTAGGCAATTGTCAGCAAAAGTTTAGATTTCCTAGAGAAAACATCAAGTTTGACGCTTTGTCTTTTGACAGCGATCGCAACTTCACGTAGATTGCCCCACTAGAGGAGTTTTGAGTACTGAGTAAAGAAGAAAAGAATTTCTTAATTACTTCTTCAAAATCTTTATTCTTACACTCAGGACTCATAACTCAGAACTCGGAACTTTTTTTATGGTAGATTTGTTGCTGATTGCAGTCCTGGGGTTCCTGGGGAGTTTTGGACATTGCTTTGGGATGTGTGGCCCTCTAACAGTGGCATTTTCTCTGTCTCATCAGCCGAAAAGTCCAAAAACAGTCTCCTTGGGACGGACATTAACCTTAGAAAAACCCGATACTTGGCAACAGCAATTAAAATTTCATATCCTGCTAAACCTGGGGCGGATGTTGAGCTATGCTCTAGTCGGTGCTGGCATTGGGGCGCTAGGTTCGGTATTACTGCAAGGTGGACAGCTAGCGGGTGTTGGCAGCGACTTCCGGCGCTGGATGGCAATTCTGACTGGTGTGATGTTGATTTGGTTTGGCTTAGGACAAGTAAAACCCGATTTACTACCGCGCATTCCGGTGTTACATCCCCTATTGCAAGGTAGTTTACACGATCGCCTCAGCAGCGGAATGGTTAAACTTTCCTTAAAAACCAAATGGTGGACGCCAATGCTTTTGGGGATGACTTGGGGTTTAATGCCCTGTGGTTTCCTATATGCTGCCCAAATTAAAGCGGCTGAAACTGGCAATTTATGGATGAGTACAGCTACTATGCTGGCTTTTGGTTTGGGAACCTTGCCCACGATGCTAGGTGTAGGCGTTTCCACATCTTTGGTAAGTAAAGACAGGCGCAGTCAGTTGTTTCGATTAGGCGGTTGGGTGACACTCACCATTGGCGTTATTACCTTGCTGCGGACTGGTGACACAATGGTAGATTACACCGGACACGCCGCCTTAATCTGCTTAATTTTGGCATTAATTGCGCGTCCGATTAGTGGGTTGTGGGCTTCACCAATGCGTTATCGTCGCGGCTTGGGAGTGGGAGCTTTTGTGCTTTCTGTGGTTCACACCTTCCACATGATAGAACACTCATTGCAATGGAATTTTGCCGCCTTTTCGTATTTGCCGCCAGAATTTCAGTGGGGGATGGCTGCGGGTGCTGTAGCATTGGTATTAATGTCCCCCGCCGCTTTTACAAGTTGGGAATCGTTGCAAAAATCTTTGGGCAAGCGTTGGCGACAGATTCATCTATTGGGTGTGCCAGCCTTGCTCTTGAGTGCCATTCATACTGTGTTGATTGGTTCCCATTACCTGGGTTCCCTGCAATCAACTTGGGGAAATAAATTAGCGGCAGTACTGATGGTAATTGTTACTCTCAGTGTCTTGCTAGTGCGATCGCGCTTTTTTTGGTCAAAGTTAGCCGTAGAAAAGTTTTATGTTCCCCCAACCAAATCGCGGTAAATCATCCTTATTTTCTGGCTCCATTTCAACGAGTCAAAAACAGAAGCGTTACCCTCAAAAAGGTATTTTCTGGAAAAATCAAGGAACGATAAAGTATTTATTATTCTTGAGTTGCTTAGTTATATCAATAACTAATCTTTACCCTGCTTTTGCTCATAAGGTGGAAGTAGCCTCAGATGTTGGCGGCACTCTCCACATTGAACCAAATGATAATCCCCGTGCTGGAGAACCAAGCCAAGCCTGGTTTGCACTTACCCGCAAAGGTGGAAGGGTGATTCCTCTGTCACAGTGTAATTGTCAGTTGGCTGTTTATGCCGAACCTTATGCTACCGGAGAGCCACCGCTGTTAGAACCACAGTTAAAACCTGTAGCAGCCGAACGCTATCAAGGTATTCCAGGTGCAGAAGTTGTCTTTCCCAAACCAGGCCTTTATGAGTTGCAACTAAATGGAAAACCTGTCTCTGGGGCAAGATTCAAACCCTTTGAATTCAAATTTGAAGTGACTGTGGCAGGAGGTGGGTCTACACAAAATTCACAAAACGTGCGAAATGTCAATGGTGATTTAGTAGAGGGTCAATCTCAACAATTACCAACTTGGGCGATCGCACTGCCAATTCTCGGATTTATCGGCATCTTAGTTGTCGTCATGCAAAGTATGAGGAGGGGAGGGGAGTAGGGAAGAGGCAGGGGAGTAGGGGGGCAGAGGAGCAGGGAGCAGGGGGACAAGGGAGACAAGGGGGACAAGGGAGAATTATTGAATAAGTCTCTCCCTTGTCTCCCCCCTCTTCCTTGTCTACCTTGTCTCTTCTTCATGCCCAATGCCCAATGCCCAATGCCCCATGCCCCATGCCCAATGCCCTTACTTATGTCGCTTCTGATGCCACTGCCACGCGTCAGCGACGATATCCTTGATGGATGGATACTGAGGTTGCCAGCCTAAAATGGTTCTGGCTTTCTCGCTGGTGCCAATGAGAACTGGGGGATCGCCAGGACGGCGATCGCGTTCTTCTACTGGTATGCTAATTCCTGTCACCTCTTCGACTGCGGCAATGACTTCTCTGACGGAGAAACCGCTGCCATTGCTCAAATTAAAAACTTCGCTATCGCCACCTTTTAATAAATATTCCAAGCCCAAAATATGGGCATCTGCTAAGTCGTTAACGTGAATATAATCGCGAATACACGTACCATCGGGTGTGGAGTAATCAGTGCCGAAAATTGAAATAGATTCTCGTTTGCCTAAAGCTGTCATTAGCACCAAAGGAATTAAATGGGTTTCTGGGTTGTGATCCTCGCCCAGTAAGCCATCGGGATTAGCTCCAGCAGCATTGAAATAGCGAAAACGCACTGATTGCAAACCGTAAGCGACATCAAAATCAGAGAGAATCCTTTCTACCATCAGCTTTGTAGCGCCATAGGGATTAATCGGATTTTGGGGATGGGTTTCTGGAATCGGCACGAATTCTGGCACCCCGTAGGTGGCACAGGTAGAAGAAAAGACAAATTTCTTTACAGATGCTGTCAGCATCGCTTCTAACAGGGTCAAAGTACCAAGGACGTTATTGCGGTAATATTTGGCCGGATCGCTCACCGATTCTCCTACGTAAGCATAAGCAGAAAAATGCATTACTGCGGCAATATCGTGGGTTTTAAATACACGATCGAGCAAGGCGCGATCGCTTGTGTCCCCAATTATCAGTTCTACCTGTAAAACCTCTTCTACTAGATCGCGATGTCCATAGACTAGATTATCAAGTATGACAACGCCATAACCCGCTTTCTTCAAAGCAAGCACTGTATGAGAACCAATATATCCAGCTCCCCCCGTTACCAGAATAGTAGGCTTTCCAGGCGACATAGTTTTTCCTTTTGAGTCGATTACTTAATTAATTTAGTTTACCGGTACTAGATTACTCTTCTGGAAAATTATAAATAATAGACGCAGTGTCAAAAAATTGCACTAAAATCACTACGACGGTAGTCATTGGGTGTGAGGTTTGAGAAATTTTAAGTCAAACAGTACGATTACAATTTGACAATAAAATAAATCCATTTCCCGAAACCTCTAGGTTGAGCCTTACGGGTGACGCTTATAACGTCGCTATCAGTAAGAAGTCGCTAGTTGTTTCATGCATGGTTTCCCTGTATGGCAGTCTTTTCTGGGGGCAACCCCGCTCGAAACGGGCTGCCTCTCCTAACGGAGATGCTACGCGAACACCACCACACTGGCTCACTGCACCAGAAAATTTGAGAGTTAGTCTATGTTTCTATTGTTAAGCCGGGTACTGCTGTGGCTGCTGATTGGCACTATCGTTTATTCTCTGTTCCAGCGATTTTATCCCTCTGGAACTTTTGTCGGGCGATTAATCTTAGTCGTTATCTTGATAATCGTAGCCCTATCATTTCTTAATCCCAATGAACCTGCTGTGGCTTCGTTGTGGAGGATGCTATCTTTTCCACTCAAGCCTCTAGGAGCCTCTGTTTTACTGATGATTCTTGCCGCTCAGAAAATCAAAGGAGGTGGAATAGACAAACCAGGAGGATACTTGATCGGTTGGGCACTGACGATTTTGCTGTTGGCAAGTACACCAGCAGTCGCCTATTTCCTTTATAGAGCACCTCTAGCAATGACGGGTGAAACATCTGTTGCAACTGCTACACCAACATCTGGGACACTGGTAGCATTAGCGCAACCCACCACAGCGAATATCTCAGATGTAACGGGGGATAGCATTCTTTCTTATAATTTGAGAGTGCCTCCCTATTTATTACAAGGAAATCCTCAAGATATTCGCACACGCGGTTTACGACTTGAAGACTTTGTACCAAATTCGGAAACGTTGCAATTGACAACAAGAACTTGGGAAAGTTATCTCGTTGAAATTTACAGGTTCTTGCGTGTTCAGCGGTAATAGGCAAGAGAACAATACTTAGTTCGTAGTCAGCGCTTGAGCGCTTAATTCAATGCCTAAAGTCCTGACTACGAACTTATTTCTTCATTAAAGTTGCTGTGGTGGACTACTAGTACCGAATGGCAATAGCTATCCAGTTAAAAGAGGTAACAAAAGCTGAATTTATCACAAGCGATATTTCCTCTTCATAGCTGCCTTCTGGGACTAGCAGTTAATCTAGATGATAAAGTTGCACAATTGCTTTAATGGCAAAATCTCGACGAATCGCTAAACTCAGTGCTTACCTACGACCCCATTGGCAAGAAGCCTCCTTGGGCATTCTCGCTTTGTTGTCTGTCAATGCACTGGGTGTTTATATCCCTTGGTTGATTCGTGCTGGTGTTGATAAACTCTCGACAACCTTCAGCTGGAACCAAATACTACATTACGTAGTAGTTATTGTCTTGCTCAGTTCGGCAATGTGGCTAATGCGGATGGCATCACGCATTTGGCTATTTGGGGTGGGGCGTCAGGTAGAATTTGACCTGAAACAACGGATTTTTGAACACTTACTGAAACTGGAGCCTGGTTATTTTGCCAGTAATACTGCTGGCGATTTGATTAGTCGCGCTACTAGTGATGTGGAAAATATCAAGCGGTTATTGGGTTTTGCGGTCTTGAGTTTGGCAAATACGATGTTTGCCTACGCCCTGACACTGCCAGTAATGCTGACAATTAGTGTGGATCTCACCCTAGCCGCCCTGGCAGTATACCCTTTTATGCTCTTATTGGTGAGTCTGTTTAGCGATCGCTTACGCAAACAACAAGCAAAAGTCCAAGAGCAACTCTCTGACATCAGCGAACTCATCCAAGAGGATATCAGTGGCATTGCTTTAATAAAAATCTATGCTCAAGAAGCAAACGAGCGTCGAGCTTTTGCCAAGAAAAATCAGCAGCTATTGACTGCTAACCTGGAATTGGCAAAACTCCGCAATACACTGTTTCCGCTAATTGGTGGGTTAGCTAATATCAGTTCGCTGGTAATCATCTGGCTAGGGTCGGCACGAATGTCTGCTGGGACACTTCAGGTTGGCGATTTTTTAGCATTATTAATTTATGTAGAGCGTCTAGTTTTCCCTACTGCTCTTTTAGGATTCACAATTACTGCCTACCAACGCGGTGAAGTTAGTATCGATAGGCTGGAAGCTATTCTCTCTGTCACACCAAAAATTCAAGATGCAGCCGATGCCATACATCTGCCAGTGGCTGAACTCAAAGGCGAACTGACAGCTAAAAATCTCACCTACAGTTACCCTGGTTCTACGACTCCAGCTTTAGCAAATGTTAACTTTACCATTGCTGCTGGAGAAACTGTCGCGATTGTTGGGGCAATTGGTTCGGGGAAATCTACTTTGGCCAATGCTTTACCGCGCTTGTTAGATATTGAATCAGGACAATTGTTTTTAGATGGCGTAGATATTACTAAGATCGCTTTGACAGATTTACGAGGTGCGATCGCCTACGTTCCTCAAGATAGCTTTCTATTTAGCACTACAATCAAAAATAACATTCGCTACGGCGATCCAGTTAGCGAACAACAGCAGGTAGAATCTGTCGCTAAACTTGCCCAAATTGAATCTGAAATTCAGAATTTTCCCCAGCAATATGAAACTATTGTTGGCGAACGCGGTATTAATCTTTCTGGCGGTCAACGCCAACGTACTGCTTTGGCTCGAGCAATGTTGGTCAATGCTCCAGTATTAATTTTGGATGACGCTCTCTCTAGTGTAGATAATCAAACAGCTACGAAAATCCTCAAAAATCTTTCTAGTGGTACTGAACGTAAAACAGTAATTTTTATTACGCACCAATTATCAGCGGCGGCGGCAGCTGACCGAATTTTTGTCATGGAGAAGGGAAAAATTGTGCAGATCGGAAATCACTTAGAACTTTTACAACAACAGGGGTTATACAGAACTTTATGGAGCCAGCATCAAGTTGAAGAATTACTGCGGTGAAGAGGGCAGTTCTTGCTGGAGTAGGGGGAGTAGGGAGAGTAGGGGAAGCAGGGGGAGCAGGGGGAGTAGGGGGAGAAGAATTAATAACCAGTCCCACAGTTCCCAATACGGTTCAGTTAAGCGCTACTTGTACAAGATCGTGGGTTTTTAAGACGCGATAAATCGCCGTCTCTACAAGTGTTTTGGTCTTATCTGAACTGTATTGCCACAGTTCCCATTACTCACCTTCAAGCTTGGCTGAAATTGGGGAATCCTGGGCGCGACCCGTTGAAGAAAAATTCAGAAATTCCAACTTTACTGAAGGATTGTAAATAGGTCTAGCAAAATAATTGCATTTGTCATAGCTTTATAGTTATAGAACTATTGACTCGATCGCCTCATCACTCATGGTTAACACCCTACCCAAGCCAGAAACTAAAACCCCCAGCAAAGAAACTGTACTCACCCCCCGGTTTTACACTACAGATTTTGAAACCGCAGCCAAGCTGGATTTGTCTGCCCAGGAAACGGAATTGCAGGCGATGTTGACAGAAATGCGGACAGACTACAATCGGCACCATTTTGTCCGGGATGAAGCGTTTGAGCAGTCTTGGGAACACATTGACGGTGAAGCAAGGCAGGCATTTATAGAGTATTTGGAACGTTCTTGCATTTCTGAGTTTTCCGGCTTCTTGCTGTTCAAAGAATTATCCCGCAAGTTGAAAAATCGCAGTCCAGTGCTAGCGGAAATTTTTCAAATGATGGCGCGTGATGAAGCCCGCCACGCCGGATTTCTCAACAAAGCAATGGCCGATTTTAAACTCTCTCTTGATTTAGGTGCTGTTACTAAAACCCGCACTTATACATTTTTCCCAATTGAATGGGTACTTTACACCGTTTACCTCTCAGAAAAAATCGGCTACTGGCGTTACATTATTATTTTCAGGCATCTAGAAAAGCACCCAGAAAACCAGTTTTACCCGATATTCCGCTACTTTGAGAGTTGGTGTCAGGACGAAAACCGCCACGGAGATATATTCAAAGCATTATTGCGTTCTCAACCCCAACTCTGGAACACCTGGAAATCTAGGCTGTGGAGTCGCTTTTTCTTGCTATCAGTATTTGCTACTCACACCCTGACAGTTCATGAACGTTCTGGGTTCTACAAATCATTGGGACTTGATGCCACAGAATTTGATATCCAAGTTGTCCGCAACACCAATGAAACCGCAGGACGGGCTTTTCCTGTAATGTTGAATACCGAACATCCCCAGTTTTTCCCACGTCTGCAACGCTGTGCAGGTTATAACTTGAAAATTGCAGAGATTGAAGGCAGTTATAATCCGAAATTAATGAAGCTAATTCGCAAACTACCTTTGATTGCAGCAATTGTTTGGAATCTGCTGTTAATTTACCTCATCAAACCAATTGATGCTGAAGCCCTGCGGGGAACGGTTCGTTAGCTATTTATTAGACATCTGCTTGTGAAATTAATTATGTGTTCTGAATAACGCATAATTAATTTCACTAGATGTCAATTTTTGAATATTTGGGTAGCTGAATAATGACAAAACTAGACTAAAGTCTATATATAAGTATGTCAATAAAATAGTTAAATTTTTGTATAAGTATCTAGGCATAAACAAATTTCAAGTTTGTAGTAAGGACTTTAGTCCCGATCATCCTTGCTCTGAGCGATAAATCGCTCACTACAAACTAGGAGTTGATTTTATATTTAATTATATCTACCTACTTAGAAGATACTGGAATGCAATATATAAGAGGTTACTAATTAATCTAGAAAATGTAGGAATTGAGAGATGAGCGACATTAAAAGACAAGCCGCTTCGCCTTTAACCACATGGAAAGGGTCCAACACAGGAACATCAAATTTTACGAATCCATCGCTTGTCTCATCCAATATTCCCACATTGGCCAATCCAACACGCGGTTTTGGTTTACCAACAAATAATAGTACTGCGCTCAATGGCGACGTTCAAGAAACCCCGTCTGCTAATAATGAGCAATTATTAGAACCAGAAGCTATTAAAGAAAAACCTCTAGTTCACGACATTAGTCGGATATCTTTGCGTCGTCCACAGCCGCAACTTATAGGTAGCCAGCCAAAAGACCAGTATGAGCAGTCATCTGACCAGATTATGCTTCTACCTAGACTTAAGTCAAATATAAATATCGGTGCAATAGATTCACATCTAGTACAACGAGAATGTGCAGATTGTGAGCAAGAAGAACAAGAAGTACAAACCGAGTTGTCGCTACAACGCGTTAGCGATCGCAGCGTTCAAACCCAAGATAATATTGAGAGTCAGTTAAATAATAGTAAGGGTGGAGGAAGCCCGTTATCTCCCGAAGTGCGAAACTTTATGGAACCACGCTTTGATAGTAAATTCGACGATGTGCGAGTACATACTGACTCCAATGCTACGCAGATGAATAAGTCGTTGAGAGCGCAGGCCTTTACTCATGGTAGTCATATTTACTTTAGCGCCGAGAAATCACCTGGTAATAATGAGTTGACAGCCCATGAGTTAACCCATGTGGTACAGCAGACAGGCAAAGTACAGAAACAAAGCGATGCATCTACAGCACCAGCCGCTGTTGAACAGACATCTAGTGGGATGCCGCCCAAAAAAGGGACAACTAAAATTGACAAAAAAAATACCACAATTACTGCTTCTGGAAAAAATATTACCGAAGCAATTACAAACTTAACATCACAAGGAAAAGGCGAAGCAGGGAGTGTTACTTGTGCCCCTGAAAAAGATGTCAAAACTTACCAAGCAGAAGATAAATCTGATGAAATTGTCTACGAAGCAGATGTCTTAGTAACAGAAACTAAGGCAATGCCCGTCTGGACGGAACTCGACCAACAATGCGAACCCGTTAAAAAAGAATGGGCAAGGTTTTATAGCGCTCTTGATACACACGAGAATGGGCACATTAGTATTGACGAAAAGGCTTTTAAAGATTTACACAAAAAGCTTCTTGGCAAAACAACTTCAGCATCTGACAAGATTTTTAACGATACTTACGCCCAAGCAAATACTGATAACAATACTTATGACACTACAACGAAACACGGACTCACTCAAGGTACAGGAGTAACTCCGGTACAGTGCGGCCCAGAAAAAGTTTCTCAAAGTGGGGATGAATCGGATGCAAAGGTAGAGGTTCAAACTCAACAATAAAGGCGAAAACAGCATAATGCAAACCTGCTAATAATTTTCGCGCTTACACTGTTTGGAGTCAAATTGAAAAATTACAAAAAGAACTCCGAACCATACGGAAGCCACTTGGCTTGACTATAGTGCAAGAAGTGTAAACGGCGAATTTATCCACAAGGTGCTTGATTCTTCTGGCTGTCTGTGATAATTTTTTTGTACAAACCATAAAATACTGTAATCTTATCAAGATACCGTTGTTTAAATCTCGTTAACCTAGTTGCAAGGATTTGAAGTTAAGAATAAATAGCTAATCTATCGAGATTATTTATTACAGGTATAACATTGCGAACCAACGAACTAGAAATTAATCTCTAAGCTAGGGCAACCTTATGAGCAAAATACGTGCTGTGATTGTCGATCCCAATGTGCCAGGGCGTTTGGCACTGAGTGAAGTGACTGCACCAAAGCCTGCCCCAGATGAAGCTCTAGTGCGGGTAGCGGCAATTTCCCTCAATCGGGGAGAGATAAAACGTTCAACCACTGCTGAGGCTGGTTGGCAGCCTGGTTGGGATTTGGCAGGCGTAGTGGAAATCCCCGCCGCCGATGGTTCGGGGCCTCCCCAAGGAGCGCGTGTAGTTGGCTTGCGCCGTGCCGGTGCTTGGGCAGAACTCGTGTCTGTTCCTACTGACGCCTTAGCAGTAGTGCCGTCATCAGTATCTTTTGCTCAAGCTGCGACACTGCCTGTAGCGGGTTTAACTGCATACCATGCGGTGTTAAAAGGTGGTTCACTTTTGGGTCGGACAGTTCTGGTTACAGGCGCATCAGGAGGCGTAGGTTACTTCGCTATCCAGTTGGCGCAACTGTCAGGAGCGCAAGTTGTCGCACATATTCGTCAAGCTGGCTATGAAACTCTAGTTAGAGAAGCTGGGGCGCAATCGGTAGTGATTGGCGAAGACCTCTCACCCGCCAGCGAGTATGGGCCCTACAATCTAATTGTAGAGTCAGTGGGTGGTAAGACTTTGGGGGTAGCCCTTGGCTTACTGGCACAGGATGGGAAAACTGTGCTGTATGGAGTATCTGGGGGAGCTGAAGTAACATTCAACGCGGCTCAATTTTTTGGGACTGGTAGCGTCAGTCTGTATGGTCTACGTCTGTTCGATGAATTGAGATTTGAATCAGCAGCAATCGGTCTAAAACGGCTTTTGAGTCTAGTAGAAGCAGGTGAGTTACATCCTCACATTGATTTAGAAGCTTCTTGGACACAAATAGCTGATGTGGCCCAACAACTGCTCGATAGGCGTTTTCCTGGCAAAGCTGTGTTGCACATTTCAAATTGAGCGATCGCAGATGGTATGAGGGATAGTACTGAATTCTGGTTCAAACTAGATCGGCTTGTAGCCATTAGTAATCTCAAGATAGATCGCCCAAAGGGTACATCGCATCCACGTTATCCATCCTTTGTTTATCCGTTGGACTATGGATATTTGGAAAACACTCGCTCTGGAGATGGAGCCGATATTGATGTCTGGATAGGTAGTTTATCTAGTAAAAAAGTCACCGCCATCATTTGTAGTGTTGACTTGGAAAAACGGGATACAGAAATCAAAATACTTCTGGGCTGCACTTTTGGGGAAAATCAAGCCATCTTGGATGTCCACAATACAGGCTCTCAATCAGCAATATTATTGGTTCGCAATTAAATTACTTACATTTTTGAGGGTAAGTTTGTATGAGTTTAGAACTAAAACTATCAGGTAAAACAGCGATCGTTACAGGAGGAAGTGCGGGAATTGGATTAGCTACTGCCAAAGCACTTTATAGTGAGGGTGTGAATGTGGCGATCGCAGCTCGCAATCAAGAAAGACTGGAAAATGCAGTAGCTGCCATCCAGTCCTTACCAAGTTCAGGCGCTAAAGTTATTGCCATCAGCGCCGATTTAACGAAAGCAGAAGATATTGAAAAAGTTGTCTCCACAACATTAGCCCAGTTTAATCAGATTGATATCTTGATTAACAATGCCGGATCGGCCCGTGCTGGGTCTTTCCTAGAATCCACTGATGATTTATTTTTGGATGCTTGGAACTTAAAATTATTGGGCTATATCCGCTTAGTTAGAGCCGTCGTTCCCCATCAAAAAAGTCGCGGTGATGGGCGGATTGTCAATATAGTCGGTGGTGCAGGACGGACACCTCGTCCGAACTTCCTAGCTGGTGGTACAAGCAATGCTGCTTTGCTGAATTTCACAAAGGGCATTTCTAAAGAACTAGCCGAGTACAAGATTCGCATTAACGCTATCTCCCCTGGTGCTACAGCTACCGAGCGTGCCGAGACTTTAGCTCGGCAAAACGCCCAAGCGCAAGGCATCACCGTTGAGCAAGTGAAGGCACAAAATATCCAAAGTATTCCTTTAAAAAGAATCGCCCAGCCAGAAGAAATTGCCGCGCTGGCGCTATTTTTGGTGTCCGATCTTGCTGCATCGATTACAGGAACAGAGATTATCGTTGATGGCGGATCTACCCCTGGTGTTTAACAGACGCGATGAATTAGACGCGATGAATCGGACGCGATGAATTAGACGCGATGAATCGCGTCTCTACAAAAATACAAACTTCTTGGAGATAAAAACATGGGTTCTCAATACTTTGATATCAAACCAGTTGCAGGACGTATTGGTGCTGAAATTATTGGTGTTAATCTGAGTTCTAACCTCAGCGATGACATTATCAGCGATATTCGCAAGACTCTAGTCAAATACAAAGTGATCTTTTTCCGCGGTCAGCAACAACTCGATGCTGATGGACAGGTTGCTTTCGCTCGTCGTTTTGGTGAAGTCACTACAGCCCACCCCACTGTACCATCGCTGCCAGAAAACCCAGAAGTCTTAGACCTGAATTATGGGCGTACCACTTCCCGCGCCAATAGCTGGCATACAGATGTAACATTTGTAGACCGTCCTCCTCTCGGTTCTATCTTACGAGCGCTTGAAATTCCGCCGACTGGTGGCGATACAATCTGGGCAAACTCCGTCACTGCATACGAAGATTTACCTATTCATTTACGTAATCTTGCAGACCAACTTTGGGCAGTACATAGCAATAAATTCGACTATGCTACTGCATTTGACTTACCTGAAGATGCCAAGGCTTACCGGGCTGTCTTCACTTCGACTGTATATGAGACTCTGCACCCAGTTGTACGCGTCCATCCCGAATCTGGGGAGCGGGGGCTATTCATCGGCGGATTTGTGCGCCAGTTCCGTGGCTTATCAACAACTGAATCAGATGACATTCTGCGGCTGTTGCAAGCATATATTACACGTCCTGAGAACACAGTCCGGTGGCGTTGGCAAGTTGGTGATGTTGCATTTTGGGATAATCGGGCTACTCAACATTACGCGATCGCAGATTACGGCAACCAGCCCCGCCATGTTCAACGCGTCACAATTGTCGGCGACCTCCCAGTTGGCATCGATGGTAAACAAAGTGAGGCTATCAAAGGAGATGCTTCTGAGTACAACCGTCGTCAGGCGGTGACTGCGTAATATTTGGGCATTGGGCATGGAGCATTGCGCATTGGGCATGGGGAATAGGGGATGAGTCTTTGATACTCGTGAACGAGTCTTTAATACTCGCCGACGAGTCTTTGAACTCCGTTAATGAGTCTTTAATACTCGCCGACGAGTCTTTGAACTCCGTTAATGAGTCTTTGATACTCGCTGGCGAGTCTTTGAACTCCGTTAATGAGTCTTTAATACTGGCTGACGAGTCTTTGAACTCCACTCTCCTACTTTCTCTGCTCTCCCTCATCTCCCCATTCTCTTTTGCTGGCTTAACCTTCCACTGATTAATGAGTCCTGAATTCTGAATTCAGTATCTAATCACGATCGCACTTTTTTATGAAACTCTTCTATACACCTAATTCACCCTATGCACGCATTACACGGATAGCAACACTAGAATTGAATCTCAGCAATCAGATCGAAACGCAAAAAGTCATTGCACGAGATCCAAACAGCGACCTAGTGAATTACAACCCTACAGGTAAAGTTCCAACCCTAGCGACTGACGACGGATTTATCTTGAGTGAAACACGTATAATATGCGCTTATCTAAATCACTTAAATCCTGAAATCAAACTAGTTGCTGACATTTCTAATGGCTTTTTACAGCAACTTGAAGGTATAACTGGTGGCTTCATAGATGGTATTGCTGTCTGGGTACGGGAGTTAAGGCGTCCTCTAGGCGAACAGTCTCTTGGGGCGATCGAGTTTGAGCATGAGCGGGCGTTGAGAATTTTAAACTACTTCGAGAAGATATCAGATAAACTCGACCAAACTCCTAAACTTGCTCATATAACCCTCGCCTCTGCACTTGGACTAGAGATCCGTCTTCTCAATCTGCAATGGCGGCAGAAATATCCAAAACTTGCTAATTGGTACGATGAATTCTCTAAACGACCATCCATGCAAGTAACAAAACCAGAGTCTTAATAACTAATACTTTCTTATTCCAAACAAGAAAACGAAAAAAGCATAAGTACGCCGTCGCAAATAGAAATATGAGTACAAAAAAACAACTTAAACTCGGAGCATTTTTACCCGGTAGTGGACATCACGTTGCAGCATGGCGGCATCCCAACACCCCGGCTGATGGAGGTTTAAACTTCCAACATTACAAGCAGCTGGCACAAACGGCTGAACGGGGTAAATTTGATATGCTTTTCCTCGCAGATGGTTTAGCTGTCTGGGATAGAGGACAAGGGGCTGAGGCTTTTAGCCGTTCGGGACAATTCAGTGTCCACTTTGAACCTTTAACCTTGTTGTCGGCTCTGTCTGCGGTGACAGAAAATATCGGTTTGGTGGCGACATCATCAACGACTTATGATGAACCTTATCATCTCGCCCGTAAGTTTGCATCACTAGATTATCTTAGCGGTGGTCGTGCCGGATGGAATCTCGTAACCTCTGCTGCTGAAGCCGCAGCACAGAATTTCAGCCAAGAAAACCACCTAGAACACTCGCTGCGCTATGAACGAGCGAGGGAATTTGTGGATGTTGTCACCAAACTTTGGGACAGTTGGGAAGACGATGCTTTCCTCCACGATAAGGAGTCAGGTATTTACTTCGATGCAGAAAAGCTGCATGTTCCCCACCACAAGGGCAAATATTTCTCGGTGCGCGGCCCCCTCAATGTGGCGCGTCCACCGCAGGGATATCCAGTAATCGTACAAGCTGGATCTTCCGAGGCTGGACAGGATTTAGCTGCCCAAACAGCAGAGGCGATTTTCACTGCTCAACAGACATTGGCAGAGGCTCAAGCCTTCTACACCAGCGTCAAAGGGAGATTAGCTAAATACGGACGTTCTCCCGATCATCTCAAAATTATGCCAGGGGTATTCCCGGTAATTGGTAAGACTGAGCAGGAAGCTAAGGATAAATATGAGCAACTTCAGGAGTTGATTCATCCCTTGGTCGGATTAGGGCTACTTTCTGGGCTAGTGGGTGGCCATGATTTGTCCAAATATCCCCTAGATGGGCCGCTGCCGGATCTGCCAGATACCAACGGTGGCAAAAGCCGCTTGCAGTTGATTACCGATCTTGCCCGCAGAGAGAACTTAACAATCCGACAACTGTATTTGTGGATTGCAGGAGCGCGGGGACATCGAACGATTCTCGGAACACCAGAACAGATTGCCGATCAGTTAGAAGATTGGTTTGTTAATGGTGGGGCTGATGGATTTAACATTATGCCGCCCTGGCTACCTGGGGGTTTGGAGGAATTCGTGGACTTGGTAATTCCCGAACTGCAACGCCGAGGAATATTTCGTACTGAGTATGAAGGCAGTACTTTACGCGAAAATCTTGGTTTACCCCGTCCGGTGAACCAGTTCACCACAAAGACTGCTCCTGAACCTGTGAGCGCCGGTTCCTTAGCATAGTAATAATTGATGGATAAATTCCTTGTAGAGACGGCGATTTATCGCGTCTTTTGAAGCAACGGCTTTGATTTCTTCAAACTTCATCTGGTTTGTTATTCCAGTGGTTTTAACAATACAATCAAGTCGTCTCTACGGAAACTTTTTATCGTGTTGGGCATCCTAACGGTTCTTGTATCCTCCTTTGTTTTGACGTTTCACAACGTTACTGTCCGAGTTTTGTTTTCAGAACATCTCGTACTAGGTTTATTTTTACTCGGTGGATACGTTAAACCGGATTTGCAGAATTCCTTCTTGCTGATGTTCATGCGAATGCTGCTGGTGGTTCCATTCATGGCATCTCTATCATTCAAGCTATATCCATCTGCTTGGACAGAATTTCAAGACTTGTTCACCCGCAAGCGTAGGGATGTTCTAATTCAAGCTCTTGGCTGTGGAGTGCTGATGTTTGTATATATCGCCTCACTCTACATTGCTATTGGCTTGATTCCCACAGGTATTGCCTTGACCCTTTTCTTTACTTATCCCGTATTTACAGCGCTGCTATCTTGGAGGTTTTTTGGCGATCGCCCCACATTGTTCCGTTGGCTAGTAATGGCTATTATTCTGGTAGGAAGCGCTCTCACCATTCCCCAATCTTCTCCTACTTATAGCAGTCATGCCATTGCGATCGGCATTTTCGCTAGTTTTGGCGCTGGCATCGTTTATGCCTTTTATTGCATCATTGCTCAAAAATGTTTAGAAAAATTCCATCCAATTCCCTTTACCTGGATCAGTTTTGCCTGTACTCTACTGCTTTCTGGTGTTAGCTTACTGTTCTGGCCAGGTAAAAACGCCCAACTTGATTGGACACCCCTATGGATTGGTAGCATATTTTCTGGTCTGGTCAGCTTTCTCGGACACACTTTAAACAATGTCGGGATTCAGATGATTGGCGCAACTACCGCATCAATCATCGGCTCTAGCAGTCCAGCACTGACAGCGTTAGTTGCATGGATAACGATTAGCGAAACTTTAAACGTGATTCAGAGCATCGGGATTGGTGTTGTCACCTTGGGGATCGCCTTACTTAGTGCAGAAGGCTTTGTGAAATCGCTCAAAATTAGGGGTTGAATTGGGAATTAAGATATGCCTTTCTCCGCTATCCTTTTCGATCTCGACGGGACTTTAACAGATCCTAAACCTGGTATCACTGGTTGTATTCAGTATGCACTCTCTGAACTCGGTTATAAACCACCGGATGCTAATGAATTAAATTGGTGTATTGGCCCACCACTGAAAGATAGCTTTTCGCAATTACTCAATACCTTGGATCGCACAGTAATTGAACAGGCAATTTTGCTTTATCGTCGTCGCTTTGCCACAATTGGATTATTTGAAAATTCCCTTTATCCCCAGATTGCAGAAGTCCTAAAAGCCATTCGTTTTGCTGGTTATAAAACTTTTGTTGCAACTTCCAAACCATATATTTATGCTACACAGATTATTGAATATTTTGGGCTATCGTTGCTTTTTGATGGTATTTATGGTAGTGAACTTGACGGGACGCGGAGCATAAAAGGTGACTTAATTCACCATATTTTATTAACAGAAAAACTTTTACCTTCTAGTGTGGTGATGGTAGGCGATCGCTCACATGACATCATTGGAGCCAAGCGCCATCATATTACTTCAATTGGTGTCACCTATGGCTATGGAACTGAGGAGGAATTAAAAGCTCATGGTGCTGACTTGATTGCCCATTCTCCAAGTGATATTCCCAAATTAATAATTCGTAATTCGTAATCAAAGATAATGCCACCATCATTAACGTTTATCCATAGCTTGCTGTTGTTTAGTACCGCTTTTATTGCAGGTGGCTTAAATGCTGTAGCAGGTGGTGGAAGCTTTATCACGTTTCCAACTCTCATCTTTACAGGTGTCGCCCCGATCGCAGCTAACGCCACTAATAATACTGCAATTTGGGTAGCTTCCCTTGCCAGTGCTGGAGCATATCGTCAAGATTTGGGCATTGAGCGGCGAGATTTTTTACTTCTATGTGGTGTCAGTTTAGTTGGTGGCATGATTGGCTCCATCGCCTTGTTGTATACATCGCCAGATGTCTTTAAAAAGCTGATTCCCTATCTATTGCTGCTAGCAACAGTTGTATTTACCTTTGGCGAACCGTTCAAAAAGTGGTTGCAGCGTAAAAGCCAGAATACATCACCGGAATCTGTACCGTTGTTTAATTTGGTACTGGCTCAACTAGCGATCGCCATCTATGGCGGTTTCTTCGGCGCAGGTATAGGGATTTTAATGCTGGCAACTCTGACATTGTTAGGTATCAAAAGTATCCACAAAATGAATGCTTTTAAGACATTTTTAGGGAGTTGTATTAATGGTATTGCGATCGTTCCATTTCTTTTTGCTGGTGTGATTGCTTGGCATCAAGCTATTTTGATGGCAGTCGGTGGCTCTCTTGGTGGTTACTTAAGTGCCCATTATGCTCGTAAACTTGAACCGCACTTAATTCGGAAATTTGTCATGATTGTTGCCTTCAGCATGACTGCCTACTTTTTTATTCACGGTTAAGAACTGGGAACTACTCAGGGGTGATGTATGCAAGCATCAAACAAATCACAGGTCATGTTGCGTGCTTTTAGTTCTAGAAATTTTCGCCTGTACTACACAGGTCAGGCAATTTCTCTAATTGGTACGTCAATGACTCAAGTAGCTACTAGTTGGTTAGTATATCGCCTCACCGATTCCGCTTGGTTACTAGGTCTAGTGGGCTTTGCCAGCCAAATTCCTACACTTCTATTGATTCCTCTAGGTGGAATCATTGCCGATCGCACCAACCGCCATCGCATTCTGCTTGTTGCCCAAATTCTTGGGATGCTTCAGTCTTTGGCTCTGACTTGGCTGGCTTTGAGCGGTACTATTAACGTTTGGCAGATTGCATTTCTTGGTGTACTGCAAGGGATAATTAACGCCTTCGATATTCCCACTCGACAAGCATTTCTACCGGAAACGGTCAGTAAGGAAAATCTCGGTAATGCGATCGCTTTGTACTCCTCCCTTGTCAGCGTTTCACTTATGGTTGGACCTGCGATCGCAGGTTTGTTGATTGTAGCGCTGGGATCGGGGCTATGTTTCCTGATTGATAGCATTAGTTACATCGCTGTAATTATTGCCCTCCTAGCAATACGGCTGACATCCAGAAAAGCCGTCATTCCCAAACGCAAACCCTTAGAAGAATTAAAAACTAGTTTTAAATATGCCTTTGGGTTTTTGCCAATTCGCTCAGTCTTGATTGGTTCGGCTTTAGTTTGCTGCGTGTGGGGATTTTACTTAGCTTTGGGGCCGATTTTTGCTAAAGAGATTTTGCAGGGTGGCCCTAACACTTTCGGTTTCTTGATGACAGCTTCCAGTTTGGGAACCTTAGCAGGTGGTATCTATTTAACGAAGCATAGCAATGTACTAGAGTCGGGTAAAGTTCTAACATTGGGAATAGGTTTTATGGGGTTAAACTTGATTGTCTTTGCCTTATCCCGTGTATTCTGGCTTTCACTGCTTTCATTATTAGCAGCTGGTTTCGGCTTTATTTTGCAGATAATTGCCGGACGCACTTTGCTTCAGTTGTTGGTGAGCGATGAAAATCGCGGACAAATTACTGGTCTTTATGTTATGGCCTCTACAGGCGCATTTGCTATCGGCAACTTAATAGCTGGCGCACTAGCAAGCAAAATTGGTAGTAGCAATACTGTCATCCTTGGTGCAAGTATTTGTATTGCAAGCTCAATTTTCTTTATGCAGCAAATTTCCACCTTCCGCAATCTGGTTCGTCTGAATCTACGTACTGAAGCAACTTAAAAGAAAAATAGCTTTGACTATTTGAAAGAGTGCATTATCTAGCCATAACACTAAGAATTGGTAAAAAAAATGACTACTATAAATGACCCTGCTGTTGTAGCTGAAGTAACCGATTTGTACTTCAAGTATGAAGAAGCCCTTTCTAATAACAATTTGGAAGTGATGGATAGCTTGTTTTGGGATGCACCCGAAGTAGTGCGCTTTGGCATCACAGAAAACCTCTATGGTGGCGATGAAATTCGTAACTTTCGCCAGAATCGATCAAACCCGAAAATAGAGCGAGAGATCTCGAATCTCAAGGTTGTAACCTTTGGGAAAGATGCAGCAACAGTGACTTTAGAATTTCACCGGATTATCAATGGTGTAGAGCGTTTCGGACGACAAAGCCAGACTTGGTACAGGTTTACCGAAGGCTGGAAGGTGGTTTCAGCCCATGTTTCATTATTGCCAGTGTGATTGTTTTTTAGCAACAGATGTGGAATGTGTAGCTGATTTAAAGTTAGACGTTACCGAACAAATTGATGTAGTTTTATTGCCTTTAAAAAAGGTCATTGAAGGTATTGATAAAGGTATATTGCTGCAAACATTACATATTAGCTCATTATTCTTCGCTCTAAAAAACCTTGGTAAAGTGCAATTTGATTAGTCATCTGGCTATAGTTGCCTTTGCCAATAACTATCAAGAAAGGATAAAAGATATATGACTGCAACCATTTCATTCGATCGCGTTTCTGATATCTACGATGCAACACGAGGACTACCGCCTGGGATTTCTGAGGAAATCACAGATTTTATTCTCAATCTAGTTTCAGCAACAACAGAAACCAAATTTTATGAAACAGGTATCGGCACTGGTAGAATTGCTGTCCCGATCGCAAAAAGAGGTTACTCTTATACTGGTGTAGATATCTCTGAAAAAATGTTAGCTGAACTGCACCAAAAGCTAGAGGGTGTGTCTCATAAATTAACAGCAATTAAGGGAGATGCAACTTCTCTACCATTTGCTGACAATTCTTTTGATGTGGCGTTGACAGTTCATGTGTTTCACTTGATTTCAGCTTGGAAGCAAGCGCTAGCAGAAATTCGTCGAGTCCTCAAACCGGGAGGAATTTACCTCTACACTCACGGTAATATGAATTACAGCAAAGTTAATGAAGATATCAATCAGGGTAGGTTTGATTTTCAGCAACGTTGGCAAGATATCATTGCTGGCTATAATTACCCTTTACTCCGTTATGGTGCAACAGAAGAAGAAGTTTTAGGTGAGTTGCGCGAACAAGGAGCAAATTTAGAAACAGTTGTTGCTGCCAAATGGCAGCCTGAAGTAACTGTGGGCAAATTGCTTGAATATCATAAAAACAAAGTTAATAGTCATACCTGGCACATCCCAGATGATATCTTTGCCCGTGCAATTCAAGATTTGCAAGACTGGGCTTTGCAACACTACGGCTCTTTAGACTACGATTTGTCTGGTGAAAGGAGGTTCAAGATTGTGGTAGTACGCAACTGGGCTTAATTGCGATAAACAAGTTTGTAGTAAGGACTTTAGTCTTTGTCTATGGCTAAATGAGGATTCACTAATGATATTGGAAACTCAACGCCTATTCCTGCGGGAAATGACGTTTTCTGACCTTGACGCGCTACTGCTTGTCCTCGGCGATGCAGAGTCGATGCGCTACTACCCAAAGCCCTTTGACCGCGAGATGGTGGAAAAATGGATCGATCGGCATCGCCACAACTACGCACAGCACGGCCACGGCTTATGGGCGATGGTTCTGAAAGCAACAGGCGAGGTAATCGGCGACTGCGGACTGGTTTGGCAAGAGGTCGAGGGACATCGAGAACTCGAAATTGGTTATCATGTTCGCCGCGACCAACAAAGGCAGGGTTACGCCACCGAAGCCGCGTATGCTTGCCAAGACTACGCCTTTAACGTGTTGGGTTGCGGCGATCGCGTCATTTCCTTGATTCGCCCAGAGAATATCCCCTCTCGCCGTGTAGCTGAAAAGAACGGACTCAAGGTCGTTCAGGAGACACTCTGGCGCGACATACCGCATTATATATATGCTGTGCAGCGCTCAGAAAGTAAACTTTTTACAACAAGTAATTTCAAAAACAGAGAAGTTTAATAATCTCTGTACCAACGTTGAGGCTGTTCACCGGAAACATAGTTATATCAATTTGAAAAAACAATGCGACAAATAAACCATTTGTAGAGACGCGATTCATGAGCCAGCGCGTTGCGGGGGTTCCCACGGCAGTCGCTCATGGGGGGAACCCCCAAGACCGCGCTGCCTCCCCGTTGTAGCGACTGGCGTCGCGTTTTTACCCAAGGATGTGTTGCAACCATTAATTGAATTGGTATTAGCCATTATACCTCTTGGCAAAAGTGCTTTTTGCACTCTTGGGGGAAAAGGGTAAAGGTTAAAGGGGAAAGGGAAAAGGTATTGGTTTTGAATACATCAAAGCTCTTGGCAAAAGTGCTTTTTGCACTCTCGTGGGAAAAAGTTTTGGTTAAAGGGGAAGGGAAAATACAAAACCTTTACCCTTTCCCCCAAACCCAATTCCCGACAAATGCCAAGAAGTCTATCCTTTACCCAATACCTCCAAACGCATTCCCCCTGCCCCCTGCTCCCTGCCCCCTGCCCTCAAAGCGATGGGATATTTTTGTAGTTGGAAGTCCCATAGGTTGTAGAGCGAACTTTTGGTTGGCTATGCTTCAAAATATCAGGTGCATTTAATTTTTCGAGTATAAAATCTACTTGCTAAAAGAACTGCACCTGCTACTAAAGTTGCTAGTACACTATCAGGTTCAGGGACGGCAGCAACTTGAGCATCAATTCGTGCAGTTCCAGCAAACAAACCGATCAATTTAGAGTCGCCTAATATATTAGCAAACTCTGGAGAAATTAATAATTTCACATCAGGGATAGTTAAATTTTGGCCATCAAATGCTACAAGTCCTGGAGCGCTCAAATCAAACAAAATTGTATTTAAAGAAAACGTATCTCTTAAAACAAGTCCGCTGGCACCTGTGACAGTACGTCCTGGAGCAAAACCGATTGAAAAGTTACCAACAGTAATTTGATTGTTGAATGTAACAGTACCAGTATGCTCGATTGTACCTGAGAGCGGAGTAAAACCGCCCTCGTCACTGAACGTGAAGTTGGTGGCTGAGTCGATGTTGAAGCCGACTAAATAATTGCTAGGAATTGGTGCAACCGTCTGATTAGTACCTGTCAAGTTTAGCCCAATACTACTAAGAATCTCTTCGTGATCGCGATCGATACTGGTGACTCCAGATATCACTTTAAAAGTTGCAGCTTCTACCTGTATGGGTGCGATTGAGATGAAAGCTGCTGTAGTACAACCAAGAATCCCTGCAAACTGAAAAAAATGCATATATATTTCTGATGATCTTTGTATTTTATTTTAAATAATAAAACCTTTTTTATTAATCTATAAAGTCAAAATTTACTCTAAAAAAATATTTGCAAAAGTTAAGTTTACGTAAACGTGCAGTTAATAACAAAATTTAAACCAGGTGTTTCAAAAACTTAGTTAAGTAAGTAGGTACAAATAAAAATCAATCATCAGAATCAAGCGTAAAGTAGAAAGCATAAAGCATTAAGGGTAGAAAATGAAAAAAATATAGTTACGTTTAATTATGCCCAATGCCAATTATTTACCCTTCAACCTAATAAGTATGAAGTGGTCAAACATAAGTTTATCTTTAATTATTAATAAGTTTAAATTAAGAGTTGCAGTACTGTCTTATATATATAATTTCAGTGTAATAATGATAAAAAAATGATATAAATACGTTGATAAAAGCACAGCAATGCTCATGCATATCAACTTCAGCCAAAACACAAGAGAAAGTTTTCGTTTCCAGCCAGAGGTAATGCCTTAAAAGCAGTTCTGCTGGAAATTTAGGAGGCGTATCCTTACAATAGGTATTCCCAGACTCTAGCTGAGAACCAGAAAAAGCTGATTTATTCTCGCCGATTTACTTTTTAGTTCACAGATTTGTTCTAATCCACCAGCTTATTTTCTCCAAATTAGGATCTATTTCCTGCCAAAAGCTGGCTGAAAAGTCTACTTCTCTTGTTGCTGCAAGTATTTTATCTATACTGTTGAAGTTTTTTTGAATCAATTGCTTATCTAGTTTAGGAATATCTAATTTCAGATATTTCAAACGGTTGGGTAACTCTACTTGCTCTTGTGTCGGCAAGTGGGGAATTTGAGTGACTTGTTCTAAAATTTTGTCTATTGATGTAATAACTTCTTGTAGACTCGGTTTTTTAGTTTGTAATTGTAAATCTTTTTCTTCAAAGGCTTCTTCTTGATTACCTAACTTTACTAAGACTATTTTGACAAAGAAAATATTGTAATCTACCTGACTAACTTCACCCACTTGCTGATGATATTTTCCATTTTTAGTTATAACTACTATGTCACCTTTCTCAATTCTATTGCTCATAATTTATATAGCTTGGTATTAAATTACTAAATAATCTCCTCTACAGAAAATACTACTCTAAAGCCACAAACCCTCAGTCCACCGTCTGACTCATTCCAGCTACGGCTAGCGCTGCGACACAGTTCTGGACTGAAACTCCAAGAACCACCGCGTAGCACCCGACGATTTATATCGCCGCCAATTTCCCAAGCTGTTCCATCTACGGGTGCGTCGTTATAATTGTTATGCCAGGAATCGGCACACCATTCCCAAACTAGCCCGTGCATATCGTACAATCCAAAGGCGTTGGCGACTTCAAAACTACCGACGTTTGTTGTTTCTTTACGGAATTTGCTTTTTGGTTCCATAGTGCAGCTGACTAACTCAGAGGTAATGGTTTCGCCAAAGTGGAATGAGGTTGTAGTTCCAGCTCGACAAGCATATTCCCATTCAGCTTCACTCGGTAAACGATAGTCGCGTCCAGTTTTTTCTGATAGTCTGAGACAGAATTCTACAGCCTCATACCAAGATACATTTTCTACTGGTCTATCTAAACCTTTGAATTTCGATGGATGGGGATTTAAAGCTTGTTTGACTTTGGGTAAAGCTGCTACTACTCTCCACTGTGCTTGAGTTACAGGAAATTTACCCATAAAAAATGGTTCGACGGTAACTTGATGTTGAGGACGTTCGTCAGCATCTCCTTCAAATTCCGGTGAACCCATCATGTAAGTACCACCAGGAATCGATACCATTTCTAACGTGACAGACTTACCTAATTGTTCAGCAAAGAAGTTGGCATTACAGTTCATACGGTTTACTTCTCTACCACCTGTGTCTACTGTCACTACATCAAATTCAAAGGTTTCTAATGGGGGTAATGGGACGATTACTTTTTGTGGTAGCGGCGGTAATATAGATTGAGGCATCGAAACAATTTTTAAGGCAACAGGTTCAATGTTCGATGTGGCAAACTTCAAATCGTTAATGACTTCTACTGCTGTTTGATACCTTTCACTCGGTAGATGTTTGAGTAATTTATCTAAAATTTTTCCTAATTCGTCGCTAATAGTAATACCTTTTTTCTGTAAATGTTCGCGCCACAACCATTTAGCATTCATGGCATCATAAATAGGGTCATTAATCTGTCCAGAAGCATCTTGCAAGGGTAAACATTGAGTCAAAAGACGCACACAAGTTACACCCAAAGCATACAAATCACTGCCGTGACAAGCAAATCCAGCCATTTGTTCTGTTGGGGCATAGCCAAGAGTATAAATTACCGTAGCTTGTCTTCCGATACTGGTTTGTGTTACTTGTTTAGCACCGCCAAAGTCAATTAAAACGGGTTTTTCATCACTTGCACGGCGGATAATATTTTCTGGTTTGATATCCCGATGAATGACGTTATGGGTATGAATGAATTCCAGAACTGGCAATAAATCAGCTAAAAGTTCCCAAATTTGTTGTTCGCCATAAATTTGCTGCTGAACTTCTTGTAAGAGAGTTTTTCCTTGAATAAATTCTTGTACGAGATACAAGCTAGTACCTTGTTCAAAATAAGCTAGTAATCTGGGAATTTGGGTATGATTTTCTCCCAATTCATACAACCGAAAAGCCTCTTCTTTGAAAAATTCTGCGGCTTTAGTGCGTTGTCCTGTTCCCTGGAACTGCGGGAAAAATTGCTTGATGACGCAAGGGGCGTTTAGTCTGTCTACATCTTCTGTAGAATATGTTCTACTAAATCCACCTTCACCTAAAAGTCTTAATACGCGGTAACGGTTTCTGAGAAGTTTGCCAAAGTTGCTTTGTCCGCAACTCACGCAAAATCTATTGCTATCAGAGTTGAATGGATTTGAGCAATTGGGGTTTTGGCAGATTTGCATAATGAGGGGGAAATAGCATCTTCTCCAAAGTTAGCCCCAATATTATCTAATTGAAAACAGTTATGTAGAGAAGCGAACACGGAAGTTTATTCATGTGTTTAAAACTATGTTTTCTACGAGGGCATAAGGATGAATAAATTATATTTATTTATACCAATTCAATTAATGATTGCAATACACTTTGGTTAAGACGCGATTCATCGCATCTCTACAAATGGTGTATTTGTTACATTCTTTTTTGCAATTGGTATTACTTATCTATACTATGACGTTGTGTTAGCAGAAAGTATGGCACATTGCCATAATATTGGAGCGTTAGGCTTGCCGTAATGCACCTTAAATTTTAATATAGCTGTTGTTCGCTATCTAAAAAAGTTCATAAAGAACCAAATTACCCATAATTTTTATTGGCAATAGCAAGTCTTATTTGAAAGTTTTCTTCTCTCCAGAAGCGCGAATTAATTCAGCTACAAAGGCAACGATCGCAGATACTAAAATTAACATTACACTGAGAGCATTAATATCAGGTTTAACTCCGGTTCTAATGCGACTAAAAATTTCCATTGGCAGGGTGTTAGAACCGCTACCAGCAGTAAAACTAGCAATCAGAAAGTCATCTAAGCTAAGAACAAAGGCTAAGAGACAACCAGCGATAATTCCAGGCATTAATTGAGGTAACAATACTTTGATGAAAGCTTGGGTTGGTGTCGCACCTAAATCTAGTGCTGCTTCTTCTAAGTGGGGATCTAAATTAGTCAGTCGGGAAGCAACCACAAGTCCAACGTAGGCTAGACAAAACACTACATGGGCTGCAACTATTGTCCACAAACTCAAAGGTACTGCAAAGGCTGCTAGACATACTAGGGTAGCCACTGCGATCGCAATATCGGGAATAATCAATGGTAGGTAAGCAATACCCAGATACAATTTTTTACCAGGAAATTCGTAACGCGCCAACCCAACCGCCATCAAGGTTCCCAGCACTGCGGAAATTGCCACGGCACAACCCGCAACTATCATACTGTTTTGCAAAGCCGATAAAATGCGATCGTCACTGAACAACTTGCGATACCAATCGAGAGTGAATCCTTGCCAAGTTGCACTGTAAGGCGACTTATTGAAGCTATAAAAGCCAAGTACCAGTATGGGCAGGTACATGAACACAAATATCAGCAGTGAGAAAACCGCTTGCCATGAGACACGCGGTTTTTTGAGAGATGGAGAGATATTCACGTTTATATATGATTTTTCTTGATAGCAATCGGTTATATCATATTTTATCTAAAAAGTCAATGATTACTGACTAGCGATCGCCACTTTCTTTTCCATTAGAATGTACAAGTAGTTGTTGTCAAGATTGCAATATTCCTGGCAAACATTGCAATATTTCTGGCAAACATTGCAATATTCCTGGCAAATATTGCAATATTTCTGACAAACATTGCAATGTTTCTGGCAGATATTGCAATATTTCTCATCAACATTAGAATATTCCTTATCAATACTGCAATATTTCTCATCAACATTAAAATATTTCGGTATAAGTTAAGTCGGTGCAATAAAACCAAACCGTGTCAAGAAAAGTAAATAAAGCTCAAACTCTCTCCCCCTGCCCCCTGCTCCACTTCGACTACGCTCAGTGACCTCCTGCCCCCTGCCCACTATTCTTAACTAGACTTCTTTCTTCCTTGTCCCCCTTGTCCCCCTTGTCTTCCTTGTCCCTCTGCTATTGAATATTTTTTACTTGGAAGTCCCCTATTTCCCACTCGGACACACTGACTGCATTTCTTGGGGAAGTTGCCGACACATTTGCTGTAATCCTTGAGGATTAATTTGCCACCAAGCAAATAATCCCAGACTTGTACCCCCTACAAGCAACGCTAACACTCCCCCCAGCATTACCAAAGGTTTACTCCACTTCGGTTTTGTAATTAAAGTTGGTGGAATTTCTGGGTTGAGAGGTGGTTCTTCTGAAAGATCCAAATCTAGATCCAAATTTAGATCCAAATCTAGCAAAGCTTGGGAACTTTCTGTAAAAGAAGTTGGTTCTTCTAATTTCTCTAGTTCTTCTAGTTCTTCTAATTCTTCTAATTTCTCTAGTTCTTCTTCCTGTATTTCTGTTTCTATAATCTCTTCTGGCAACGCCGGAGTCACGGGTACTAAGTATTCTGGAGAAACACGGCAATAGGTGATAACAACCGATGTATTATCAAGCCCATTTTTTTCATTTGCTAAGTTAATCCAGTTGCGGACAGCATCTTCAACTGTCATTTGCCCTGTTAACACGGGTATTGCATAATCCTGCCAAGATTGTTCTACCCAGTTGCGATCGCTTAAACCATCAGAACACAGTAGCAAAATGCCATCTTCTTCCAGAATAAATCGCTGAACATTGAGACGTAAAGATTCGGAATTTCTTGTCCCCAATGCTTGAGTTAAGGCACTCGCATCTGGTCTTAAAAGTGCCTTTCGATACAAGCTTTTAGCAAGGCGTACTTCTCGCGTTGCCACATCATCATCTACTGTTAGTAGCTGGCAATAATTGCGAGTAATCCAATAGGCACGGCTATCGCCAACATTAGCCAAGTAAAGCTCATGGGTATTATTTGATTGCCATCCAGTACTTGTCTGGATTCGTTGTGGAACTTGCAACGCCATAACAATAGTTGTAGCCATGCGTTCTTTGCCCTGGCGTTTTTGTTCGTTATTGCGGGCACAAATTACATTATTTACCACCCGTAAGCTTGCTTCTAATTGTTCCTGCAACAACTCAGGTGGAAAAAGTGCAGTTTGTTCTATCACCTCAGTTAGTAAAGCGCGAATTTGCAACTTTACAGACTGCACTGCCAACTGACTTGCAACCTCACCGCCTTCGTGTCCGCCAATGCCATCGCACACAATCGACAAGTGGCGCAATAAAGGTTCCTCTAAATCACTCAAACTATTGGGATAGCAAGCATCTTCATTTTGCGCCATCATTGGGCCAATATCTGTAGAACCTGCCACCTTTAAGGCTAATGGCAATTCTGCCGCAGCCGCTAGTAGTAAATTATTGAGTTGAATATTAATTTCCTCTAACTCAATCTCAGTTTCACACATCTCCTGGGCAATGTTCTGTAACGCTTTAGCTACTGATGCCTTCGCAGAAACTACCCAAAACTGCCAACATTCCCCCAGATTTTGTAAACTTAACTTTTCATCAGCTGGTGTTTGATAGAGTTCCAACAGTCGCACACACCAACCTTCGACTCTCAAGTTGTCTACTACTAGTAAACTGCGGCTAAGTCCCAATTCTGCTAGAGGTGTCCAAAGTTGGAGAATTTGCCACAGCCAATAAACTTGTCGTACTGCCGTGGCTTCCTCCCAAGCCTCAACAATAGTTGGATAGATATTTCCTGTCTTATCTATCGGCGCATTTTCTAATAAAAGGATATCAGTTGTATCTTCTTCAAGATTACTAGCAAACCCATAAGCTTGGGGCAGATGTAACCGCTGTTGATATAACTGTAAATAAGGAATTACTGCGGCTGGCAATTCTTCAGGTACATCTGGCGGCAGTCCCGGTTGAGTATCTAGCCAAATCTGTTGTTTAATTACCTCATACCTATCTGCTACCTTTGTGCCTGGTGGGATGTAAGCAGCCAATGAGCCAGTCGCCCAAAGATAGCGGTGAACTAAAGGAGTTTGGCAACTGGCACAAACGTTATCTCCCATAGGATTGATGGGGCTATTACAGCGTGGATTTATACAAAAAATTATCAGTTGAGTAGAAATCATAAATATAGGAGTCAGGAGTCAGGAGTCAGGAGTCAGAATTCTTATTTATACATAAACTTCGATTAACTTTAGCTGGCAATGAATTGAAGGCTAGAATAAACTGGACATGTGTACCGTTAGCTACACCTTGTTACTGAAATTAATCAAAATTACAAAATTATTGGTAGAAATACCCAGTTTTGTTTTCTGTAAATAACTTACGTCTGGCTGTATCTAATCGTAGAAATGCATTTACGTCAATGTAGAGTTTAGGATGGCGCTATGCCAAGTTTTACCTTAATCTGGCTTCTGGCAGGAGCAGTTTTATGTTTAATGGAACTGTTCTTACCGTCGGCGTTTGTCGCCTTGATGATGGGAATTAGCGCTTTTGTGGTGGCGCTGCTGTCTGGAGTGGGTATGGGAAGTGTATGGTTGCAAATTGTAGTTTGGCTGTTGCTTTCCATAGCCCTAATCGTGCTTTCTCGTCGGTTTTTGCAACCAAGACAACGCAAATCAAAAATTCGGGATGCAGTCATAGCTGAAACCTTAACAGAAATTCTGCCTGGAAAAACAGGGCGGGTACGGTATGAGGGAAATTCTTGGCAAGCAAGATGTGACGATGACAAATTTACCATACCACCCCATCAAAGAGTTTATGTGGTTAGGAGGGAAGGTACTACTTTGATTGTTGTACCGGAAAATCTGTTGAATTCTTGAGTATTTTGTCATTTGTCATTTGTCATTTGTCATTTGTCACTTGTACTGAGCGAAGTCGAAGTATTTGTCATTTGTCAAAACTTAAGAGTTCTACTTCCTTGGCTCATTCATCTCCTCCACTCTGCACTCCGTTTATTAAAAATTAGGAGATTCACAATGGAACAGTTTTTTTTACTAGTATTTTTAGCTCTAGGTGGTTCTGCTGTAGCAAGTTCGGTAAAAGTCGTCAATCAGGGCAATGAAGCTTTGGTGGAAAGATTGGGTAGCTATAACAAAAAACTGGAACCAGGACTAAACTTTGTTGTTCCTTTTGTAGATAGAGTTGTCTACCGAGAAACTATTAAAGAAAAAGTCTTAGATATTCCTCCTCAACAGTGCATTACCCGTGACAACGTTGGTATTGAGGTAGATGCAGTGTTTTATTGGCGCATTGTGGATATGGAAAAAGCCTGGTACAAGGTAGAAAATCTCCAAGCGGCAATGATAAATATGGTGCTGACTCAAATTCGCGCCGAAATGGGACAACTGGAGTTGGATCAAACTTTTACTGCTCGTTCTCACATCAGTGAGCTTTTATTACGAGATTTGGATGTTGCTACCGATCCTTGGGGTGTGAAAGTGACACGGGTAGAACTGCGAGATATTATTCCGTCTCAAGCAGTACGAGAATCGATGGAATTGCAAATGTCAGCAGAACGACGCAAACGGGCAGCAATTTTAACTTCAGAGGGCGATCGCGAAGCTGCTGTCAATAGCGCCAGAGGTAAAGCTGACGCGCAAATCTTGGATGCGGAAGCTCGTCAAAAATCGGTAATTTTGCAAGCAGAAGCCGAACAAAAGGCGATCGTTTTGAAGGCTCAAGCAGAACGTCAGCAGCAGGTTTTAAAAGCCCAGGCGATCGCAGAGTCATCAGAAATTATTGCCCAAAAGCTCCACAATAACCCCAATGCCAATAAAGCAGTGGAAGTACTATTTGCCTTGGGCTATTTAGATATGGGCGCGACAATTGGTAAAAGCGATAGTAGCAAGGTGATTTTTATAGATCCGCGTTCCATTCCCGCTGCTTTAGAGGGTATACGCTCCGTCGTTTCAGATGGTGAGGTTAACTCTAACGAATTGTTTTCTAAACAAATCCCAGGATTAGAAAACAATCGCTCTAGTTAAGAATAGGGAGCAGGGGAGCAGAGGAGCACAGGAGCAGGGGAAGAAAATAACTCCTGCTTCTGCCTTCTAACAAATGACAAATGACCAATGACAAATGACTAATGACTTGGTTATGCTTTGATTTACCGCAGTAACAAAACCTCAACTCCTAAAATTTCAGCACTTGTTGCTAAAGCTTCATCAGCCGTTACCAATTGGATATTATTTTGAAATGCAATTGTCAAATGTAGAGCATCAAGTGTACGCAATGGTGTATCAAATCGACTAATCCACTCACGCGCTAAATTATAATGAACTATTTCTACCGCAATTTGAGTATAAAATCCACTATCTAAATCTGCTTGGAACCTTTCTACAACGGCTGTTGCATCCTGCTGAGATATTTCTCGCATTCTGACTCGACGCGATAACGCAGAAACGAATTCAACCTCAACCAACTGACTCAAACCTACTTCAGTTTCATTGAGTAATAATTGTTCAACTGCATCGCTCAAAGCTTCTCTCCAATACAAAGGAGCGATAACGCTTGTATCTAAATAAATCAACGACGTTCCTCTGTACGCGCATTGATGACAGTTGCGCTCAATGACTCACCCTTAATCGCAAGAGAATCACGAAATTGTTTCATACTTGCTAATCGTTCTTCCTTTTGTAGCGGAGGAACTAAACGAGCTACAGCTTTATCTTGGTCTAGCAAAATTACTTCTTCTCCCCTAGCTACTCGTTCTAAGAGAGATTTTAAATCTATAGCTGCTTCTTCAACGCTAATTCTCAACACTCCATTACTCCTGTAGTTAGATTTGAAGATAAAATAAAATTCCCTGTTTAAATTATTGTAATTGAATTGAGTAGTTTTCTATCTTCTTCTGTGATATAGGAATCCGGTTTGATTTCTGAAAAAAATCCGTACACTTATAATCCTCTTCTTCACTATTGCCTATTGCCTATTGCCTATTGCCTGTTCCCTGCCTCTACGAGTAATTTCAAAAATCAAATACTAGTCCTATATATAAAAAATAGGTACGGTAGAAGAAACATAGAGAATAAATTTTAGGCGATACATGACGGTAAGTTATTAGAATATCTACGACGGGCTATGCCTATGCGATACTTGTCTAATTATTTTCGCGATAAAATAATCAAGCTTTGATAAGTTGTAAATTATGATCTTATCTATTGAGTCAACTACAGCATTAAATATAGAAGAGTTCTTAAAATTACCAGAGACAAAACCAGCAAGCGAGTATTTTAACGGAAAAATATACCAAAAGCCTATGCCGCAAGGAGAACATAGTACTTTACAAATTGAATTAGCTTCTGCCATAAATCAAGTTGCAAAACTACAAAAGTTAGCTTATGCCTTTACTGAATTACGCTGCACGTTTAGTGGATTTTCAATAGTACCAGATATTGCTGTGTTTGAATGGCAAAGAATTCCCTTTGATGCAAAAGGTAGAATTGCGAAGAAATTTGAGATTCCCCCAGATTGGATAATCGAAATTCTCTCACCGGAACAATCACCCAACCGAGTTATCCGCAAAATTACATTTTCGATTCAAAATGGAGCGAAGCTAGGTTGGTTACTCGATTCTGCTGATGAATCCATCATGATTTTTGAACCCAATAAATTACCAGAATTAAAAGAACAGCAAGATATCTTACCCGTTTTGAGTGTTTTGGAAAATTGGCAATTAACAGTTGCAGATGTATTTAATTGGTTGAGTTTTGTTTAAATAAAGCATTTATTACAACAGAATTCAGGAGTCAGAAATCAGAAATCAGAAGTAAAACACGCTTTATCCGTCTCATAAAATTGGTATGGCTATTGACTAATTCCAGTACTTTGATTCACCTGGCATTGATTGCACAACCCAAAAAACTCTAGGGTGTGGTAAAAAACTTTAAACTGATGGCTTGATTCTAACTGGTTTTCTAAGTCATGAACTGGGCATTGATTAATCGCAATTGAGACGCCACATTGCAAGCAGGTAAGGTGGTGTTTATCTTGTTGTGCTAGGCTATAGAGGGCTTCACCGTTAGCCAAATTTCGCACTTGTACCATGCCTTCTAGTTTTAAGGCTTCTAGAGAACGGTAAACTGTTGCTAAACCCATGCTCTGATTGATATTACGTAGTTCTACGTAAATATCTTGGGCAGAAATGCCTTTTTTGATAGTTTTCAGTAGGTTGAAAATACGCTCTTGACTGCGGGTGCGTATGACTTTCATAGACAATTATTTAAGTATGCCACTGTAGTTTGAAGCTGTTAGGATGAGCTAATCAATCGATTAAGTTTAACCGCTTCGTAATCTTATTTTCACTCAGTTGGAACAGAAAGTTATAGTATAGCGATCGCAGCATTCAGCAAAAGCCCGTGCAAACCAAGTATCTAGCCAAAATTTTCGTGACCCTTCGTCCTTCAGTTTTAGACCCCGCTGGTGTGGCAGTACAATCCGGTCTTAAGCAACTGGGATACGATAACGTTGACCAGGTGCGGATTGGCAAGTACATTGAACTCACCATCACCTCAACTGAAGAGAAGAAAGCGCGTCAAGACCTTGATACCATTTGTGACCAAATGCTATCAAATCCGGTAATTGAAAATTACCGCTTTGAATTAATTGAGGTCGAAACTCAAACTGGGGTATTTTAGGAATTGGGTATAGGGCATTGGGCATGGGGCATTGGGCATTAATTATTCTTTCTCCCCCTTGCCTCCTCTGCTCCCACTTCGGCTACGCTCAGTGACCACCTGCTCCCCTGCTCCCCTGCTCCCCTAACTAATCATGAAATTCGGTGTTGTTGTTTTTCCCGGTTCTAATTGCGATCGCGATGTTGCTTATGTAACCAGAGATTTACTGGGGCAACCAACTCGCATGGTTTGGCATCAAGAAACAGATATTGCTGATTTGGATGTTGTGATTATTCCTGGTGGCTTTAGTTACGGGGATTATCTCCGCTGTGGTGCGATCGCGCGTTTTTCACCTGTGATGCAACAAATTGTGGAACACGCCCAAAAGGGTAAGTTTGTCCTCGGTATTTGCAACGGCTTTCAGGTATTAACTGAAGCTGGACTTTTGCCAGGAGTGTTAACTAGAAACCGAGATTTACATTTTATTTGCGATCGCGTCCTCTTGAAAGTTGAGCGTACTAATCTATGGACGCAAGCTTATACAACTGGTGAAGTTATCACTTTGCCCATTGCCCACGGAGAGGGGCGATTCTACGCTGATGCAGCCACTCTGGCAAAAATTGAAGATAACGGACAAGTCATATTTCGCTATGAAGGGGAGAATCCCAACGGTTCACTAAACAACATTGCCGGGATTAGCGATCGCCGGGGCAATGTGTTGGGAATGATGCCGCACCCAGAAAGGGCATCAGACGCAATGTTAGGGGGTAGTGATGGCTTGAGGTTGTTTCAAGGCTTACTAGAGAAAATAGCGGCATTAGCGTAGAGCAAATATCGGTCAAATAAGTTGAGCGTTTTGCGATCGCTGTCTGTAGAAAAATGTTCATCTATCTTTCAGACAGCGATTTATTTTTTCCGAACGACGCATTAGTAAAGGTTTGGGGTTAGCAATGCCTGCGGTAAATGCTCGCCTACGCACCTCAAATTGTAGTAAAAAAACATTTGGGTAAAATTATTTACCAATTTGAAAAAAGAATGTGACAAATAGACCATTTGTAGAGACGCGATTCATCGCGTCTTTACTCAAGAATGTGTTGCAATCATTAATTGAATTGATATAGGTTAAAATTTAGAGGTTGCGTGTTTTAATCTTTTAGTAGACTTACAAAAGTCCGCGTACACAAAAAACTTCCAGCCAGTTTTGGCAAGTTTTTGAAAACAAAGAGAGAAACAAACTTATGGGACTTTTCGATCAAATTCTTGGTGCTGTCGCTAATCCCAATCAACAGGGCAGCTTAGGTGAAATAGGAAGCATTGTTAACACTGTACAGCAGTTGAGCGATCGCACAGGCGCAGATCCTTCTACCATCCAATCAGTTTTGTCAGTTGTGGGTGGTCAAGTACGTTCTGCTTTACAAGACAAACAAGCTACAGATGGTAATGAAGCCACACAAAATTTAGTCAGTCAATATGCTGGTACTTCTGCCAACCCTCAAGCCGTCAATTCGTTGTTTTCTCCCCAGATACAACAGCAAGTAGCTGAAGTTGCCGCCCAGCGTACTGGGTTGGATGCTGGTATCGTTCAACAATTGCTACCTTTGGCAGTACCTTTGGTGCTAAAGTTTTTGCAATCAGGTGCCAATGCTCAAAATCCCCAAGCTGGGGGCAATCCTGTCCTCAATTCCTTTTTGGATGCTGATGGTGACGGTGATGTCGATATCGCTGATGCCATCCAAATGGCTAGTCGATATATGAGACAGTAACAGTTTTCTCTCAACTCCCCATTCCTTTGGGATAAACCAGACATCGGTAATTATACCTTGCTAGATTTTTAGCTAAGACATAGGCTGAGAAAACGATCAATTTGTAAATATAAATCAAACAGTCTATGTCTAAATTATTTGACTGTATTACTGAAGAACTGCAAGACTTTATTGCTGCCCAACACCTTTTCTTTGTCGGCTCTGCACCTTTGAGTCCTACGGGTCATGTTAACCTGTCTCCTAAAGGTCAAGACTGTTTTCGTGTCTTGTCTCCCAACCGAGTAGGTTATGTAGACCTCACAGGTAGTGGTAACGAAACATCAGCCCATTTGCAAGAAAATGGGCGGATAACCTTCATGTTTTGTGCCTTTCAAGAACCCCCGTGTATCTTGCGTCTTTACGGTCAAGGAACCACCATTTTACCGAATTCTCCAGAGTGGGACTCGTTGTACTCTCTATTTTTGCCGATACCAGGAACTCGTCAAATTATCGTCGCTGACATTGAAACAATCCAGACTTCCTGTGGTTTTGGCGTACCACTCTATGAATATCAAGGTCAGCGACAGACTCTAGTAAACTGGGCTACTAAAAAAGGCGAAGAAGGAGTTAGAGAATATCAACAGAAGAAAAATCTTGTCAGCCTTGACGGTTTGGCAACACCACTGAGTAAATTACTTTAACTTTGCCTGATGAATTATTCTATTAATCCATATATTAGCGATTAAAGTAAAGGAGTCAGCAATCGAGAGACTCTCACAGCTAACTTGAACCACAAAGGTTTTTTATCGTACTCATTAAGATCGACAGCAACACAGACAGCTAAATCATCCTCTAACATCTTTTTCACACTTTGGACAAACCCAGGCTCGGTAACAAAACCCATAACTTCAAAGTTAAGGGCAAAAGAGCGATTATCTAAGTTAACGGTTCCTACCCCTGCTAAATTCTCATCAATGACTATAATTTTCTGGTGCATAAACCCATTTTTGTAACGATACAACTTGATACCGATTTTTTCCATTTCAGTGTAGTAAGAGAAGGAACATAAATAAACAAATAAATGATCGGGTCGATTTGGTAAGAGAATTCGCACATCGACACCTCGCATTGCTGCCAGTTTTAAAGCTGACAATGTTGCCTCATCCGGTACAAAGTATGGACTAGCAATCCACAGGTGAGTTTGAGCTTGATTAATTAGTTCGACGAAAAAAAGCTTACAAGCTGGCAGACGATCTGCGGGGCCTGTAGGAAGTATCAATACAGTTTGATTAGTCTCTTGATTAATTTTTACCTGCCAGTTAACTTCGATAAGTTTTCGAGTTGCCCAATACCAATCTCGTACAAAGGAGTTTTGTAGGCTTTGTACGCTTGGGCCTTCAAGCATAATATGAGTATCGCGCCAGGGACTCAAGCGAGGATTTTTTCCTAAATATTCATCACCAATATTTAGTCCACCGACAAATGCGATTTCTCCATCCACCACCAAAATTTTGCGATGATTGCGAAAATTATATTGGAGCCGATTACCCTGACCTTGGGTGGTGTTAAATGCACTCACTGCAATTCCATGCTGTTGTAGAGATTGAATATAAGGGCGAGATAGTTTCTTGGAACCAATTTCATCGTAGAGAAAATAGATGTTTATTCCTTGCTTGGCTTTAGCAATCAACGCTTCTTTAAACTCATTACCTGATTGGTCATCGTTAACAGTATAGAATTGAAACAAAATATAATTCGTCGCCGATGCAATCTTTTTCAGCATCGCTTCATAGGTTTGCTGACCATTAATCAGTAATTCGGCAGCATTCCCTGATGTAAAAGAAATGTCTGTAAAAGCCTCTGCTAAGGGTTGCAACTGGGCTAGATTATCTGGTGGTGCAACCTGAAATTTAATCAGTTCGCTATAGGTAGAATGAAAAAGCTTATAGTGTTGTGCATAGACTGAGCGCAGTGTTTCAGCATATCCATGAAATTTAGTTCTTCCTAAAATCCAATACAACGGAATCGTTAGCCAGGGAAAGGTAATTAGAGAAATGCTCCAGGCAATTGCCCCTTGAGAAGAACGCACATTCATTACTGCATGGGCTGCATGTATAACTCCCACGCAATGAACAACAACTGTAGCTGTGCTAAAAATAGCTAGAACACCAGCATCTACAAGCATCTTAATTTTTTTGAGTATTGGTATAAGTAAATTCTGCCAGCAATGGCTTATGATCTGATGAACAAATTTGGTCTAGCACTTTAGCACTGGCTTTCTTCACACTGATATCTCGATAAAAGATATGGTCTAAAGGAGGTGATAACAGAAAGCGTTTAATTTTCTCCTTCTCATCAGGTGCAAAAATGACAGGCGTTAATCCTAATTGAGTGGTTACTTGATTGAGAATAACTGCTCTTTTTCGACTCCAAGTATTGAAATCTCCTGAAAATATTAGTGGCCCCCGATGTATAGATAAGGCTTGCTCTAATTCATTTAGTTGGATTTTAAATTTATTTATATCTACAAAATTTATTAGATGAGTATTGATTGTCATCAGAGTTGTATTTTGTTCAGATAGCAGATACTCAGTAATTAAAGAAATTTTAGGAGTTTTAACAATCGGCTCATAATCTTTAGTAGCTATAACTTTTTTTGTAATTGGGTTGATTGTCGAGGCTGTAAAAAGTCCTGAATAAGTTTGATGATGAATATCTACAAAATTAGGAGCAAAATTCCAATTCATTTTCAACCATTTTGCCCATTCTTTTGCCTCTAACTTTAAAGAAAATTCTTGTAAAAATATGAGGTTTGGCTGATAAGTTGCAATTATTTGGGAAAAATCTTCTAACCAAGCGTTATTATAGTTTTGTTTAGCAATATTCCAACTGAGAATTTTAATTGATTGACTATTAATTTCTGTTTGAATTGAATTGTTTTTATCAATTGTGAGTTCTTGTAAACGGAAAAATCTATAACCAGGAATAAATTTTGTAAAGAGAGTGTTTACGTGTTCTTGGATATTAGGCATTACTAATATTAAAATGGATTTATTCTAGCTTAACGCTATTAAACAGTCGTTAGAGAAGAATAGCACGTTTGTAAAGCTATAGACTATGCTCCATAAGCACTAGAGCTTGAACAGTGTCGGCATTGATTGGGCGATTGTACTTGATAGAACTTACAGTTTAGCAGGGTGGCTTACGAGAGCGATCGCAATCCTAAATGATTTGTAAGAAAATTCACCCCCAGCTAACGCCGTCCCCTAATGCTTTGAGGGAACTACAAGGGGCCATAATTATCTCAAATTATCAAGCTCTAAAAAAGAATGTAGAGACATAGCAATGCTATGTCTCTGTACAAGAGTTCTAGATAACGCATATTTGATTTATGGAAATGTCTAGTAGGAATATCCCTTTGATTTGCATCTAGAATTGAAGTTGTTCTTATTTCCTATTTCCCTAAAACTCATACTGGGGAATAACTTCTGTCTCATTCTTTGCTGCATTTATCCACTCTTGCATTGCTGGAAGTGCCAAAACTGTCTCAGCATAATCTCTAGAAACAGTATCTAGCTGAACATCATAGGCGACAAACCGCAAAACAACTGGAGCAAAAAAAGCATCGGCAATCGTAAAATTGCCAAACAAAAAATTGCCACCACTCCCAAACTTTTGACGGGATTCTTGCCAGATACTAGTAATGCGGTCAATGTCTTGTTGTACGCCGGGTTCTAAACCTTTACCAGGATATTTAGTACGGCAGTTCATTGGCATATTCTGACGCAAGTTTTGAAATCCTGAGTGCATTTCTGCACTGATAGAACGAGCTAATGCTCTTGCAGCCTTATCCTCTGGCCACCATTGCAGAGTTGTAAAAGTTTCAGCTAGATATTCACAAATAGCGAGAGAATCCCACACCGTTTGTGTATCGTGCAATAACACAGGTACTTTTCCTGATGACGAGTATTGCCGAACCTTCGATGAAAAATCTGGGTTGTTATAGAGAGGAATCCGAATCTCATTGAATTCTAAACCAAATTGCTTCATCGCTAACCAAGGACGAAGTGACCAAGATGAATAATTTTTATTGCCAATTACTAAAGTAAGTTGTGTCATATTTTTAATACCGATAAAGTTGTTCAATCCACATAGACACATCAGTTTCTGAACCTGATGAAAAAGATTTTCCGGTTACAGGGTCGTAAGCTTGCCAATAGATATTACCGTGGCGGTCAACCTTTTGCCAAACTTGTAATTCATTCGGATCTGCTAGGAGTTTTTTAACAAAATTTTCCCAAATCAAATGCAGAGATTTCCAGAAGTTTGAATGAGTTTTTTTCTGGAATGATGGACTACAATTTATTTTTATATCTTCTGTTGATAGACACCTAATGTCATTTTTCATAAAATTATTCCTGAAAGTTACTCAGTAAATAAAACAGTAACAACATCTCAGTTAGGAATCAAATCATGGCTTGCATAGGTTCTATAAATGGTATTTATAGATATGAGAAATCACTAATACAACCTTTTTGCCACAATAAAGCCAGGATGTGTATACCCTTATTCTCATCAATTGCCTATGAAATTCTCCCAACTCCGAGCCATAGTTGCAGTCGCAGATCGTGGTAATTTTAGTGAAGCAGCTTTAGAATTGCAACTTTCCCAACCTGCAATTAGTCATGCGATCGCCACCCTAGAAGAAGAATTGGGTGTGCCATTATTTGCTAGAGGTCGTCACGGTGCTGTGCTGACACCTGCTGGAGAGCGCATTTTGTATCATGCGCGTCAAGCAATGGAGCATCTAAACATGATGCAACAGGAAGCCAACCTACATAAAGGTTTACACGGTGGTCATGTGCGAATTGCAGCTTTTCGCAGCGTCGCTACGCATTTATTACCAAAAGCGATCGCTCAATTTCACAATCAATTTCCAGAGATTGCTGTCACAATCATAGAGTGCAGTGCTTTCACGGATGTAGAGCAGTGTTTGCATGATGGACGTGCCGATATTGGTATTACCTGTCTCCCAACTGGTGAAGAATTTGAAACCTGGGAAATTTTTCGGGATGAGTATGTAGCTTTACTACCACCAGATAGCAAAATTAGCAGTCCGAAAATTACTTGGGAAGACATAGCAGCCTATCCGCCGGTTTTGCTTCCTTGTACACCTTGCGGACGCATTCTTCACAACCACCTGAAGACTTTAGCAATTCCAATCAATACTGCTACCGATATTCAAGAAGATTCTACAGTCGTTAGCATGGTGAATCAAGGATTGAGAGCAGCTATTATGCCTCGTTTAGCAGCTGTACCCATTCCCCCAAAGGTGCAGGTCTACACTTTACCTACACCACTTGAAAGAGTCATTGCAACTGCAACTTTATCTAATGCTCTGCAAGTACCTGCGGTATTCACCTTTTTAGAAATGTTGAGTAAATTTGATTTTTATAGTTTAGCTAAATTCACTTATTGAACAAATAGCAATTACGAACTTGTACTGAGCGTAGCCGTTGGCGCAGCCTCTCGTAGAGAAGTATTACGAATTACTTAAACCAATGCCTCCTTTAGCGAATTCTTCAACGGTTTTTTGAGAGAATTCATGAGTTGCGATCGCCTGCAACATTGCCAGTGGTAAAGTTAAATGATCCGCTCCGGCTTGCAACGATGCGGCTGCTTCTTCAGGAGATTTAATACTAGCTGCTAAGATTTGCGTATCACTACCTTTGAATATGCTAGCCATATCCCGCACCAAGGCAATACCGTCACCTAACAATCGGGTAGCGCGATTTACATAAGCTATGGCAATTTTAGCTCCTGCTTCCCGTGCTACTGCTGCCTGGGCTGCACTGTAAATTGCTGTCACCGAACAGGTAATTTCTGGTGATAGACTCGCCACCACTTCAAACCCTAACGGTGTTGCGGGAATCTTCAAAATTGTTTGCGAACCAATAATCTCAAAAGCTTTTCTACCTTCAGCTAGCATCCCAGCTTTATCAGATGCCATAAGTTGATAGTATAATGGGCCATTTGTCAAGGCAACCAACTTTTTGAGCGTGGTTTCTGGTGGAGTATCGCTTTGAGATAACAGCGTGGGATTTGTGGTGATACCTTTTACCCATCCCCAAAGCTTAACAACTTCAGCTTCCGATGCGATCGCTGAGTCTAGATATAGTGCCATACTTAATTCCTCCTGCATTTCTCCTGCTATACACCCTACATCGTTCAGAAGCTTTGCACTGATATTTCTGCCAATCCCGATCGGATAAGCATTTTACCTGTTTATTCTATACTTTTTTAAATACCTATCCTTGAAAGCCACTATTCACTCCCCTTTCCTTAAGAAATGCATCAAATGTAAACCTATCCGGTAGCGAAGTTTGGGCGCCTGTTTTTGTCGCTGTCAAAGCACCTGCTGCTGCACCCCAAACAACTGCTTGATGTAAGGAAAGTCCTTCAAAAAGTGCTGCCGCTAAACCACCATTGAAAGCATCGCCTGCGGCTACTGTATCAACTGCATGAACTGAAAACGCGGGTACAAAAAACTTTTCTTCAGCAGTAGCACAAAAAACACCCTTAGCACCTAGTTTGACGATCGCACATTTCACACCCCGTTGCAACAAAACCGCAGCTGCTTTAGCTGCTTGTTCCTCTCTATTCACAGAAAAACCAACCAACTGCGCTGCTTCAACTTCATTTGGTGTAATAATGTCTACCAATGGATACAATTCATCTGGTAAATTAGATTGTGCCGGTGCGGGGTCAAAAATCACTTTTATGTTTGCACCTTTCGCAGCTTTAGCAGCAGCAACCACGGCATTAATCGGAATTTCTAGTTGTAAAAGTAGTGCTGTCGCTGCTGGTAAAAAGTGGGATAATCGCTCTACATCTTCTTGATTGACGCGCCCATTTGCACCAGGAATGACGACAATTTGATTTTCACCAGTCTGACTCACGGTGATAATAGCGACTCCAGAACTAACAGTTTTATCCACAAAAATGTTATCAGTCTGTACACCAGATGTTTGCAAATTGCTAACAAGTTCCTTACCAAAATCATCTGCGCCGACACGTCCCACTATCTGGGTAGGAATGCCCAATTTTGCCAATGCTACGGCTTGATTGGCTCCTTTCCCTCCCGAAACTTTAAAAAAATCTTCTCCTAGTAACGTTTCTCCTGCGACTGGCAAGCGGGGTGTTGTTGCTACCAAGTCTATATTTATGCTGCCGAAGACGATAATACTCATGATGCGGATCTTAAAGTTATTCAGATTGATATTACAGGATGCCAGTAACGCAATATCATCACATATCGCATATTGACAACTACTCAACCCAGTTTTCTAATAGGAGCGTAGGAATACGAGAAAACTCTCGCACATTATTGGTGACTAGGATAACTCCTAAACTCAGCGCATGAGAAGCAATGAGCATATCCATTGCACCAATAATAAGTCCTCTACTTTCGAGATCGCTTCTGATGCTGCCGTAAATCGTTGCAGATGCTTGATTGAATTCGACAATTTCTAGAGGTAGCAGAAATTGCATCAGGGCGATGCGGTTTTTCTCTTGCTGTTGACTTTTGGCAACTCCGTATTCGAGTTCAGCAACGGTGATAGAGGAGATACCAACATCAGAAATGCTAAGGGTTTGAAATTTATCCAGTACTTTTTGGGGTTTTTGCTTTATCAGGTAAATGCAGATGTTCGTATCAAGCAGGTATCGCATTTAAAAGCTCTCTCTGGTGTCGAGGAGTGGCTGATCTCTGGTAGTCATAAAGTCATCAGAAAAATTGTCTAGACTATCAATGAGGGATTCCCAAGGATTGTCTTTGGCAATCAGGACAATGGCATTACCAATTTTTTTGATATAAACTTCAGTCCCAGTAAGTTGAAAGTCTTCGGGTAAAATGACCATTTGGTGAGTGCCATCAGTAGTAATTTTTGCAGTGTTCATGGTGTTTTTGTCCTTAAATTAGCTAGTATTTCATAATCTAGTCGTGCATGAAGTCCTGCTTATTTTCTATTTCAATTTCTTCCCGTAATCCCTGAATAAGTTGCTCTACGTATTGCTTATGTTGCAAAAAAGCTACACTATTGAAAAGTGGAAGCAGTGACTCTAAATACTCAACGCGATTCTGATATACGGGAACCCAACTTCCTACACAACTCCAAGAGCTAGGTTCTAGGCTAAGTTTTTTAAAGTCATCGAATTTTTGATTTTTCTTTATAAAAAATTCTACAAATGAACGTCTTCTTTTATATGAGAAGTTTGTAACTAGATCAAATGTAAATTCGGTAAACGGAATGTCATTACATCGAGATTCTAGTAATTTCATCAGGATCTTATCTTGCCGCTCCCACAAAATTTCATGATCTTTTAAATCTGCACTGAGAATGAAGAATTTGCTAAGTCTAATAGAGCCTAACCTAAGATACTCTTCATCCCGTTGATAAATATATTCAATTATCTGCGTCATTAGGTTCTCATAGTTGTCACATCGCCATAGGAAGGAATAATCTCGTCCATTATCAAAATGATATGATTGATATTCTTGGCGGTAAATCCAATCCATGTATTCAAGAATGAATTCTGGATCGCGTTTTAATATATAAGTAAAGTATTGTCCATTACCATCTGTATCCCAGTCATTTTTTATGAATTCAAGATAAGCTTTTTTCAGTACATTCAATTGATTATCAAAAAGGTTAATCAAAACTGTATTGAATTCATATCTATGAAATAAGCACGATAATGGATAAAATTTATTGGAGTTTTTAGAAGCATTTTCCAAGAGAATTTCGACTATCTTAACCAATAAATTTTCGTCTAGCGCATGATATTTTATAACAAAGTTTAAATCGTGTGGTATATCACTTACCTCACTTTCTTTATAGAGAGTATAAAGTTGCTCTAGATGTTCTTCTCTAATCAGTTCTTGAGGTAATAACTTATAAAAGTCAAACAACCACTTTCTTTTTAAAGAAAAAGAACCTTGATTAATAACTTCATAAGTTTTATCAATGCCTAAAACTTGAACTAGGTGATTTATAAGTTGAACATCATTAATATTCAGTGGATTTCCAAGAATAATGTAATTTTCTACTACATCAGCATAGAGTTGTGGATCTCGATTTGCTAGGTCAATAAAAACTCTGGTTACTTTGCTTGCAAGATGGAATATATTATGATTTCGGCGTTCTGTTTCTTCCTGAATCTCAAGACATTGCTTGAAAAAACTCTTGTAGTCCTCTAAGTTGTAGTTTACAAAAAAATCATGATTTTTTTGTTGCTTAAGTTGCTCTTCTTCCTCAAAGTTATAGTTAGTTAAAAACTCTCGAATTTCTTCTTCTCTAAGTTGTTTATTTTCCTTGTTTGCTACATTGAGTTTCTGTCTCTTTGATGGATCATAAAAAAGAATTTCAGATAACGCATAGGTTTTATTGGTAAACCGTTCGCGTAAATTTTTAACAAATGGTACATTATGATGATCTAAATGATCTAAATAGCTTTGAACAACCAGACAATTTAAATAGCTACTGGCATCCAGATATGACTCAATAAAAGCAAGCACCTCAGATGAATCTTGGATAATTATTTCATTTTCTGAGACCTTGTAACCTGATGTACTGTACTTGTAAAGAAGATTAAGCACATCTTTCTTGAGAACAGGTACTTGATAAAGTTGAAATACGTTCTGCCAAATTTCTTGTCTAAGTTCTGCCATTTCTGGCGTTGCTGGTAAGGTGAAGTTAAAGATGTTAATTCCTTTCCCTTTCATCCTAGTAGTGTTAAATTCGGTGTAAAGATAATGTTCAGCCACCGCAATAAATAGCTTTGAAAACATTATATTTTCACCATCTCTAACCCGTTCCCATAGTACATCAATTACTATCCGCTGAATAGCAAATCTATAACGATAGGATTCGTGATCAAACCCAAATCGTTCGGTAAGAAGGTAAAGCACTTGCGATATTTCGGTCGGTCGTTTTGTGACATACTCCAAAATAAGCTCTAATGCCATTTGAAGATTATTCTCATCTGAATGCTTGAATAACCCTAGTGTGCTAAGGAGAGAAGGTGATGGAATATTAGAGTTAGCCTTAATTTCCAAGTTAGAGAGGTCTGCTAATTCCGGTTCCATTGCAGAAATGCAGTTCTGAATATATACAAAGATATCTGTTTGCTTGACGAACCAGAACACCTGTATGAACTGCATCAGATTTTTTTCGTTTCCTGCACTTTGATATGTTTCCCATGCTTGATTAACGTGTGGACGAACTACCTCTTTGATTATTTCAGTATCAAAATTATTCATAACAGGATTGAGCGCGTCAACAAGTCGATACTGAAGCTGAGGGAAAAAGTAATTTATGAGAGTAGCAAAATTGAGTAATTTTTCCTTAAAGAAAACACGGTAAAAAAGATAGGTAGCCAGAACTTGATCAGAGACTTGTACGATCTCATTCTCGTACATATCGAGAAATTCATGGTCATCTAGCTGGCGAACAGCTTTCCAAAAAACTTCTTGGTTAATACCGAATGCTTTCTCAATTTCCTCCATCATATTTTCATTTGAACGATCTACCGTTCTAAAAAATGCAACAATACCAGCAGCTTTCAAGAGGTTTTCATCACCGAGTTCTTGTAAATCTTTTCGGATTGAAGAATAATACTCGTCGTAAAGATTAGATACATTATTAATACTGTCAAGTCTATTTTCTCGTTTTGCTAATAGTGCAGCCATGATTGCAAGACGAGGATTTCCTTGTGCAATATCGGCAATTCTGTTGAGATAGAGAGGATTAAGAATTTCGTACTCATCCTTAAGTATTTGCTTTATCTGATTCTCATCCAAAGAGTTTAGCTCTACCTCAGTCCAATTTTTATAGGACTGCGCTAATTCCTTAACTTTTTCAAAGGCATAATCTCGAACAGTAGCAATGACCTTTATTTGTTGATCCTCGCGTTGATCATGAAGGATTTGAATGAAGTACTCAAATGAGTTGACCCGATTTGCATCATCTATAAAAATGAGGTGACAACCCGGTTCTGAAAAATAGACACGGAGATCCTCAAAAATATCTGCTCCTCGAATAAAAATACATTTAACCTGATATTCAGGGTGACTTGCTAAAAATTGATTGCAACATTCGAGCGCCAATCGAGATTTACCAATGCCTGCCTTGCCAAACACAATAACAAGATTACTGTTATTTAATCCTTGCGATACTTGCTCTAACTCTTCCTCTCGAAAGTGGAAAGTTGTATTAAGAGGAGTAGCCGCTTTTTTATCGTAAGCCTTAATAAATTCATCAAGATCAACGATTTGTCCTGTATCTACCTCAACTCCAAGGAAATCTCTTGCAATGCCTGGATATTTTTGGTAAATATCATAAGATATAGGGCCAAGACCAAAGATATTAAGGTTGACTCCTCGGTTCTGGCATTCCTCCCTCAATAAAACTTCTTCGTCTGGGGAAAGCATCGATGTATGACATAAAACTATCTCTTGGATTTTTTCAACAGATATTCCAGTTTTTACCTCATCAAAGCACTTGTCGAGGTCTTTCTTAAATTTCTGAGCAACTCCTTTCTTCTCTGTTGTGTATTCTGCAAAGACATACTTTCCATTAGGTAACACTACTAATGTATCAGGAGTTCCTGTCCTCACTTTGTCAGCGCCAATTACAGATCCAAGGGGATTAATCTGCTCATATCCTTTTTTGTGGAGGTAAGCATCGGCAATCTTTTGGAACTTTTCACCGCTTTGTTCCCGTAGTTCATTTTGGATCTGGTTAATTTTTGACATATAACTTTACACGGTTTAAATCTTAGTAGCGTTGCCAATAATTTAACGCTTAACTAAAGATAAATCCGGTGTCAGCCTTTGCAAAACTTGCTTCAATACCATTACTGTCCAATCTATATCAGCTTCCGTCGTATCATGCCCCAATGTGATGCGAATTCCTCCCAAAGCAGCTTTTTCTGAATAGCCCATCGCTAACAATATCGGACTAGGGCTAAGTTTCCCACTGTGACAGGCGGCACCAGCACTGATACCGATACCTGCAAGGTTTAAATGTCGTACCAAGGCTTTACCGCTAAGTTTTTTGCCATCAGCGTTTTCTAAGCACATACTCACATGGTGAGGTAAACGATCGCACGCATCCCCTGTAGGAATTAAACCAGGAATCTCAGTTAATTGGGCAAAAGCGCGATCGCGTAACTTAATTAACCGTGGTGTTTCTGTAGCTAATTCTTCAGCTGCTAATTCTGCTGCTACACCAAATCCGGCAATTATCGGTACTGCTTGCGTACCAGAACGTAATCCCATTTCTTGTCCACCACCGCCCAGTAAGGATATTAATTCCACACCAGGACGCACGTACAAAGCCCCTGCACCTTGCGGCCCATATATTTTATGACTGGAAAGGCTAAGTAAATCTACAGGTAGTTGTTGTACATCTATAGGTAAGCGTCCTGCAACTTGCACCGCATCTGTATGGAACAAAGCCCCATGCGATCGCACTATCTTACCCAGTTCTGCAATCGGTTGCACAGTCCCAACTTCACTTTGACCGTAAATTATAGAAACCAAAACTGTATTATGTCGCAATGCCGCCTTTAAATCTAGAGGGTTGACTCTACCTTTAACATCAACAGACAAGCGCGTAACTTCCCAACCCCACGTTTCTAGAAACCTTGCTGTTTCAGAAATTGCCGAATGCTCAACGCTGGAAATAATTAGATGTTGAGGTACAGCATACAACCGAGCCACACCCATAATCGCCAAATTATCTGCCTCAGTGCCACCAGAGGTAAAAACGATCGATTCAGGACTGGCGGCGTTAATTAAACCAGCTACTTGGACTCTGGCTTGTTCTATAACCGTTGCCGCCCGTTGTCCCCACTCATGTAAACTGGAAGGATTGCCCCACTGTTGAGTGAGGATTGTTTGCATAACTGCGATCGCTTCTTTTCGAGTCGGAGTAGTGGCGCTGTAATCTAGATAAATTTGCATAAAACCGATAATAGTGAGAACACACGTTAGTGAGAGACTGCGGATTTGTCAGTATATACAGTTTTAGTGGACAAATTCTAAAAAAAATATTTGTAATTTTACATCTAGCAGTAGATTTTTCCCTTTACTTGGAAACTTATTTCTCTACTTAATTCAGAACAAAAAATTTTGGGAATGATAAATATATCCACTTCCAATCCACTTTTAACAGATTACAGTGCAACTTATCTCTAGACAAAGATATTTTTTATATATCTTTTTACTGATATTCTCTCTGGCGGGTTGTCAACGAGTCCAGTCCTACAATCAGCGTCCAGCACCCTTACCACAAGACCCGTTAATTCAAGCTTACTTTAACCATTCTGAGTCTTCAGAATACCAAGAAGCTTACCGTCAGCAAACTCGTCTGGGGGATGATTTAGAAAAACAGATTGTCGATGCTATTGTGCAAGCTAAATCTACAGTAGATGTAGCAGTACAAGAATTACGTTTACCCAAAGTTGCCCAAGCATTGGTTGGTAGACAAAAAGCTGGGGTAAAAGTCAGAATCATTTTAGAAAATACCTATAGCCGACCTTGGAGTAGCTTAACATCTGCTGAAGTAGGTAAGTTAGATAAAAGAGAACAGGAACGTTACAACGAATTTCGCAAATTTATCGATCTTAACCAAGATAATCAACTCAGTCCAGCCGAAATCAATCAAAGAGATGCTTTAATAATTTTGCAGAATGCCCAAATTCCCTGGATAGACGATCGAGCAGATGGTTCAGCGGGTAGCAGCTTGATGCATCATAAATTTGTGATTGTAGACAATCGCCTTGTAATTATCACTTCCGCCAACTTTACATTAAGTGATACTTCTGGTGATTTTACAAATCTTAGCAGTTTAGGCAATGCCAATAATTTATTGCAGATTGACAGCCCAGAATTAGCTGCTTTATTTACAGAAGAGTTTAATATTATGTGGGGTGATGGCCCAGGAGGTCAACCAGATAGTCGATTTGGTTTGAAAAAACCGATGCGTTTACCTAAAGAAATAACTTTAGGTAACACCAAAATTACTGTACAATTTTCGCCGACTTCTCCAACTCAACTTTGGAGTAACAGTAGTAATGGTTTAATTGGTAAAACTTTAGATTCAGCAACCAAATCTATTGACATGGCGTTATTTGTCTTTTCCGAACAGCCTCTTGCCAATATTTTAGAAAAACGCCATCAAGAAAGTGTGCAAATTCGCGCTTTAATTGAACCACAATTTGCCTACCGTTCTTATAGCGAAGCCTTAGATATGATGGGGGTTGCTCTTAGTAACAAATGTAAATATGAAGTTGACAATCATCCTTGGTCAAATCCAATTACTACCGTAGGTGTACCTGTATTACCCAAAGGCGATTTATTGCATCACAAATTTGCTGTTATTGATAGTCAAACAGTAATTACAGGTTCTCATAATTGGTCAGATGCGGCCAATAATGGTAACGATGAGACGCTTGTAGCGATCAAAAATCCGATAGTTGCTGCCCATTATGTGCGAGAATTTGCTCGTCTTTATGCCAAAGTAAAACCAGGCTTACCACCAGCAATTCAACAAAAAATTAAATTAGAGCAAACACGATGTCCTCAAATAAAAACTTCTTTATAAACTGAGTTAAAAGGAATTCAAAAAGTAAATATTAACACCGCAAGTTTAGCATAATTAGCAACTCTTCCTGGCGTAGATCAAAAATTAGCAAAGCGAATAATTATTAGTCGTCAACAGCAACAATTTATATCTTGACAAGACTTAGGAAAAGTTCCAGGAGTGAGTGCTAGAACTTTAGAAAAATGGGGAGCGATCGCGTGACTTTGTAGGGCGCACAGCTAGCTGCACACCCTTACAACGATCTGTATTCTACCTAGTTAAAAACATCTAAGATTACACAAATACCATATTTAAATTTGGCTGCTACCTAAACTAAGCAAACTACGGAAACGTCCATTCTGAGAAAATCGTTCTGCTATTATCTGTTGATAAACTGCCTCATAACCATCAGTCATGTGCTCAACGCTAAAAAGGTTTTCAACATAGCGACGACAGGCATAGCGGTCTAACTCTGTTACCCGATCGATCGCACTGATGCACTCTTGAATATTATTGCAGAGGAAACCCGTCTTTCCGTGGGAAATTACCTCTTCAGTAGAACCCAATTTCATCGCAATCACTGGCGTACCGGAAGCCATTGACTCTACCATCACCAATCCAAAGGGTTCCCGCCAAGTGATGGGGAACAGAGTTGCTACTGCACCTCCCATCAGGGCATTTTTTTGAGCATGGTTGGCTTCACCTAAATACTCTATTTGCTTTCCGTCGATATGTGGTTTAATTTCCTTCTCAAAATATTCCACATCAACGACATCTATCTTACCCGCCATTTTTAAATGCCAACCAGCAAGTTTTGCAATTTCTATGGCTAAATGCACTCCCTTTTCTGGAGACATCCGACCTAAAAATGCTAGGTAAGGAGGATCTTCTGGTTGGGAGTGAAACTTATAACTGTTAACATCAATCCCATTGTAAACCGTTGCTATACAGTTCAACCCTAATCTTGGTTCTCGTTGTGAATTGGAAATACTGACGTAGGGTTGTTTTTTCCCAAAACTAAAAATCTTTTCGTTGTCAGGGGTAAAAGTACCGTGCAACGTGTGAACTGTAGGAGTTTTTACTAGATTTGCATAAGGCAGTGTCCCATGACCAATATGGGAGTGAATAATATCAAACTCTTCTGCACGTTCATACACCGAAGCTAGATTCAGCATCTCGTAAGTGCTGTAATCTTTGATTGTGCGATCGAGTCTGAGAGCGCGGGGATGAACTGAAATTAGTTTTGCTAGACTAATCGAATCTCCCGATGCAAATAAAGTTACTTCGTGTCCGCGCCGGACTAATTCATCAGTCAGTAACCCTACTACTAACTCTATGCCACCATAAGCTGGAGGTGGAACTCTTTCCCACAGTGGAGCTACTTGAGCAATTCGCATCATAAACCTCCTAACAAATAAAACTTGAATTAGAAGTTTTTTCTTTCTGTTGTTGTAGTGCTTTTAATTGATTCACTTTGCATCAGAAATTAACTTCAGATACTAAACTTATAAACAATTGCTTCTAAAGCCTAAGCTTTTACTTATATAATTTTCATCTATCCTAGTACGCAAATTATCCACTTCTAAAGAGGTAAATTTACTCTAAATGATTAACTTTTGGTGATTTTGTACAATCTTAAATATATATTTTGCCGATCAAAAAAATTTTATAAAATCGTCAAACTCTCAGATGAATGCTGATATTTAACGTACCAAACTAGCCAAGTCAATACATGATGCTGGTTTTGGTATGCTGCTTAATTTCATCAGCTACAAACTAGAGAGAGGGAGGTAAATTTATTCAAATTGACAGGTTATTTCTTAGTTCAAAGCTTTATTCATGCTGCGGTCATAAGAATGATTTCCTGAATTTAAGTATCTGTGAGTGGAATGGCACGCTTGTTAAGATACAGCCCTTGCTCTGACTGGTTAAGATCCTAGAGGCTCTTAACCCATTCTGGGAGGCTCTGCCTCCGATCTTCTTGACAAGAGGCAGAAGCCCACTTTAAATATATTCCCAGCCTCCAGGCTGGGAACAAGGCGACACAAGCCTTTGGGTATATGGGATATAGAAAAGTCCCCAGCTTTAGGTTGCTAGGAACTAACTACTTTCGGCTTGTAAACTGATTTAACGCGATGTGCAACTTATTCTTAGAACCCCTCTCCAAACCTCTCCCCGAAACGGAGAGAGGCTTTGATTCTTGCTCCCCAACCCTAGCTCTTAAGGGGCTGGGGGTTAGGTTTGAAAAAAAGTCGCACACGGCGCGATTTACTGATTTAGCAGTCCGATAGCCATCTCAAGGTGCATCTTAGCTTTATGCAAGTTTAGTAAACTCTCTTGGTCGTATCGGTCAGGGTAGCTCATAGCCTTGCCCTCTAAAGTTATCCGAATTAATGCTGCTTGTTCATCAGTGGGGGAGTTCATCTCATCTACGACCCCTTCGAGGAATTGAATAACACTAAAGCCTGGTGATTTTAACCCTCTTCCTTGCCTTAATTGAGAGAGTGCTATCTGGGGAAATGCCATCAAGGTGACAATCCAACTAGTCTTGTAACCTCCATTCCCAGTAGGCTTTAATCCGTAACGCCTACATAAGTCTCTTAACTCAGCAGTAGTTTTGATTTCGAGTTCTGACCTTGTGAACATAAAATAGAATTACCCATTTGTAAAAGTGGTATCGGTGGATGCAAACTTTACCAGGGTGAACATCCACCAAATAAACATTTTCCACTGGTAGGCACGTGGAAAATATTATTATTTATATTTCTATACAAATGACCAAGAATAAGGGCAAGCCAGAGAATCTAAAACCGTTCACTACAGACAGAGAAGAACCATTAACCGAAAGATTAAATTTACGCATCACTAAAACAATGAAAGAGGAAGTGCAGCAACAAGATGACCCTCCTGAATTCTGTAGAGAAGCAATTCAGAAAGCACTGGATGAGAAAAAAGGGAAGTAGTGAAAAGTTATTGCACTAAACTCCAACAAATTTTCTAAATTCATTAAAAACTTTTAAGCTTATTTTTTCTTACCTCGCCAAGTGCAGATGTACGCGTAAAATTCCTTGAATTACCTGTTGTACAGCTTCTTTACTCAAGCTGCCATCTACCCGAACAATTCGTGAGGGATGAGACGCTGCTAAATGCGCGTATCCTTGCTGAACGCGCCGATGAAAAGCGATTGTCTCCTGTTCAATGCGGTCTAGTCCTACTTGGTCTGAGAGTTTGCGGGACAGTCCTACTTCGACATCGACATCTAGCCAAATAGTTAGATCGCTTTCTAAACCACCAGTGGCAATATTATTAAGCTGATTGATTAAACTCATATTCAGACCGCGACCATATCCTTGGTAGGCAATGGTAGAGTCAGTGTAGCGATCGCATAAAATATATTTCCCAGCTGCAAGATTTGGTTTGAGTTCTTGTTCAACGTGTTGCGATCGGTCAGCAGCATACAACAAGAGTTCTGTCACCTCTGCAACTGGTTTATCTTCTGACTTTTCTAATAGCAAGCGGCGAAGATGTACACCTAACTCTGTTCCCCCCGGTTCGCGAGTTACTACCACAGAAACACCGAGACTTTCCAGCCACTCAGAACAAAGCTGCATTTGGCTAGTTTTGCCACAGCCTTCCACTCCTTCAAATACAATTAATTTTCCACCCATGCTTTTTTGTTCGCTGCGATAAACTGATTCGCTGAGGTTTCATCAGATCAAGAATAGCGCGAAGTGTAAAATTAACCTGCAATTGCGTAGGCGTAGCCCATCGTAGATATCGCAGTTTATGATTCAATACAGTTCAGATAAGACCAAAACACTTGTAGAGACGGCGATTTATCGCGTCTCAAAAACGGCGATTTATCGCGTCTCAAAAACGGCGATTTATCGCGTCTCAAAAACGGCGATTTATCGCGTCTCAAAAACGGCGATTTATCGCGTCTCAAAAACTACGATTTAGTTTCCTGAAAATTACTGCCACTTAAACGGTACAGTATTTCGCCAGCTTTCGGCACAAGCAATATGCCTTCATCTTCTCGATTAGCCCATTGAGTGGGTTGAATGGTCGCCGGATCGCGATAGTTTAAGTTATGAGCAGCACAGCGTTCAGCAGAAATGCCAGTAGCTAAAGTAACGCGAATCCGCGCTTGTTCTCCTTTTATCGGATCGAAAGTACCCATCCCTTTTAAGTGAGTACTATGGGCCAGCACTCCAGCAGGATAGTCTTGGAATTTATGCCACTGTTTAAGAAAGTAATCCCGCACATGATAGCCAATTTGGGAGAGAATTTTGCCGTGTGTATAGCTAAACTCGGTAATATGAGGAGCATATATAATTACTTCGCCTCCGTCAGCTATTACTGGCTCTAACTTGTACATTCCTTTAGCTGCTGTCCAAATGTCATCATACATTTGGGGCATGACTGAAAGCACTTGTTTAAAAGGCCGGTCTACATATTTAATATGCAGTTTAGCTGATAGTTTTGCAGCAGCTTCCCAGGCTGACTCTGGTTGACCTATATAAAGTCCAGCTAGCTGATTTGTTTTCGGTGCGACCACCATCGCCAAACAAAGCTTTGGGGTAGAAATCAGGCTAGCGGCTCGGTTAATCAAACGCCGGACTGGTGTGATTCCCAGCGTACCAATAATTTCGTAACAAGTAATTAAAGCACCTAACCAGTGTGAGAGATTAATTACTTCTTGACCACCAATACCAGGAAAAAAATATTTATTTCCACCAGAAAAACCGACAACTTCGTGGGGAAAAACTGGGCCGCAAATTATAATCAAATCGTATTCTGTTATCAGCTTATTAATCCGCACATCAACTGACTGATGTAGCATTCCACCGCTAATTTCTGCTATCTCGTCTGCCGAAATTACTCCACAAGAGATAAAGGTATCTGGTTCGTTCCAAAGGTGGTTAAAGATGCGAACTTTTTTAAAAGTTGTCTCTCGTTCCTCTGGTGTTACTCCTACCAAGTGATTGATTTGTTCTTCACTCATCGGATTATGTGTACCTAGAGCAATTAAAAAGTCCAGAGCCGCTACCCTTTGACCCAACTCCTGATGCAGCAATCGAAACATTTGCGGGATGGGAGCAGTGCGGGTACTATCTGGAATTAACACCAAGATGCGCTGTCCATCCAACTTCGGGTCTGCTAAAGCTTGATGAACTAGCGCCGAAACTTGCTCATCTGAAAGTGTCCCATTATTTACAGCCAGTGAATACATGACATTATTAAACTCCACTGTAGATACTAAATCCACCATCTACCGGCACAACTACTCCGTTGACGAAACTAGAACCAGAACTACATAACCAGATTAAGGTGCTGAGTAATTCATCTGGTTTTCCGAAACGTCCGGCGGGAGTATGGTCAATAATTTTTTGCCCGCGAACGGTCAAACTACTATCAGAATTTAAAAGTAAATCTCGATTTTGCTCGCCAATAAAAAAACCTGGTGCGATCGCATTTACTCGCATTCCATCACCATACTTTTGGGCGAGTTCTACAGCTAACCAGCGAGTAAAGTTATCTATCCCTGCTTTCGCGGCCGAGTAGCCAACCACTCGACTAATCGCTCGAATCGCAGACATAGAAGAAATATTCACAATGCAACCGTGGGGCTGACTTCTTTCCACCATTACTTGACCAAAAACCTGGCAAGGTAGTAAAGTGCCAACTAAATTGAGGCTAACTACTTCCTCGAAAGCTGTATGTGGCATCTCAAAAATATTCCCATCAGCAGTAATTGTGGCAGCCGGAATATTACCGCCAGCCATATTTACCAAAATATCTATCTCACCCCAACGCTGTATAATAACATCCCTAGCAATTTCTAATTGGGAGCGATCGCTAACATCGGCCACCACAGCCATACTTTCTCCACCGTTAGCAGTAATTTCAGCCACCACCGCCCCCGCCCTGACTTCATTGCGACCCAAAACGACCACTCGCGCTCCAGCCAGAGCCAAACCCTTTGCCATAGCCCCACCAAGCACACCAGAACCACCAGTAACTACCGCCACCCGCTCCTTCAAACTAAAAAGTTTACTTAAAATCAACTCAGCCATCACCCATTCCCCCTCTCTGCGTACCTCTGCGCTTCCCTCTGCGCCCCTTTGCGTTTCAATTCCCCTCAAACTTATAAGCAACCTTAGCGAGGTCATAAGCCAAAGCACGAGCCATACCATACCCTTCCTCTTCCTCAACCAATCCCCGTGCAACCAATCCAGCCAACCAATTACAAGCTACCCGTCGCCAGACATGATGACGAGCCGGAATCGAAACAAAAGCCCGCGTATCATCATTAAATCCAGCAGTATTATAAATTCCCGCAGTTTCCATAACTTGATTGAAATAACGCTCCATACCATTTACGCTGTCGTGAAACCACCAAGGCGGGCCGAGCAATACACTGGGATAATGACCAGCTAACGGAGCCATCTCGCGGCTATAAGTGCTTTCATCCATACCAAAAATGATTAAATGGAAGCGGCGATCGCTACCATAAGCTGACAACAACGGGCGTAAATTTTCAGTCCATTCGATTTTTACGGGAATATCAGCACCTTTATCAGCTCCAAATTTCTCAAATAAAGCCGGGTTATGGTTACGCATCACACCGCAATGCATTTGCATCACTAACCCATCTTCCACACTCATCTGCGCCATTTCCATGAAGATATGACCGGTAAAATTTTCGACATCACCTGGATTCAGCTTGCCGGCTAATGCTCTGGCGAAGATAGCTTCGGCTTCTTGGTCAGAAAGGCGTGTGGTATAAGGTGTAGCTGCACCTTGATCGGTAGCTGTCGCGCCCATTTTCTTAAAGAAAGCTCGACGTTCTTCGAGAGCTTGCACAAAATTGGCGTAAGTGTTAATTTCTCTACCGATACTGCTTTCCAACTTGCTAAGATTTTCGCGCCAACCAGGAGCATCTAGATTAACTACTGCATCTGGGCGAAAAGTTGGTCTAATTTGAGTAAAACCTTCTTCGTGGAGCGATCGCTGATTCTCTAGATGATCGCTGGCGGCATCGGTAGTACAAAGCACTTCGATGTTAAAGCGTTTGAATAAAGCACGCGGGGAAAACTCCGGTGAGGCTAACAAACCTTCCAGATAATCATAGATACGTCCGGCGTTGCGAGAATTTAAAGGTTCATCCACCCCAAAGACGTTAGTTAATTCCTCTTTCAACCACAACCCAGATGGAGTACCTTGGAATAAATAAAAATGGTCGGCGAACAATTGCCAGATTTTGCGGTGGTCGGTTTCTACTGGCGAACCATCATTAGTTGGTATGCCCAAAGCTTGCAGAGATACGCCCTGACTATAAAGCATCCGCAAAAGGTAGTGGTCAGGGATAATCAATAATTCTGTGGGCGAACCAAAACGGGCTGCGGGATTAGCTAACAAAGCTGGATCTACGTGTCCGTGTGGACAAACTAAAGGTAACGCAGATATGCTATCAAAAAATTGATGAGCTAATCGTCTTTGAGCTGGTTCTGGAGAAAAGCAGCGATCGGGAGATAAACCCGGTTTTTTAGTTAACATAATTTTTGTATAAATTGTTTTGAATTTTAAATTGTTAATAATGGTGCACTGCTACCACGCTTTAATAGAAAAGGAGATAAAACGCGGTTTTTCACAGTTTTTTCTTCTATTAAATCGAGTAACATTTGCATGGCGATGCCACCAATTTCTAACATGGGCTGACTAATTGTGGTCAGCGCTGGCGTAACGTAACAACCCAGAGCAATACCATCAAATCCGACAAGGCTTAAATTTCGTGGTACTAAAATACCTAATTCTTGGCAAGCTAACAGAGCGCCAATTGCTACCATATCGTTGTAACAAAATATGCCTGTAACTTCTGCGGCCAATAGTTTAGACAGCATATTTTGTCCGGTGTTCACGTCGCTGGTTCTGGTATTATACTCGTCACTAATTGAAACCCAATCAGTATTTTGTGGGATACCAGCTTCTGCAAGGGCCATTTGATATCCTTCTAGGCGCTGCTGGTTCGATCTGCTGCGATCGCTCACACCCAGATAACCAATAGCGGTGTGTCCTAAACTAATTAGATGCTCTGTGGCTAATTTAGCACCTAAGCGATCGTCTATTGCTACTGAGTGAAATATTTCTGATTGGTCTTCAGTCTGACTATTAATTAAAACTGTTGGTACAGCAATTTGTGTGAGTTGTTTAGTATGCTGTTTACTAATTCGCGAGTCAGCTATTAAAATCCCGTCCACCCTACGGCGATGAAAAGTATCAATAGCTGCCATTTCCTGCTCAAAATCTCGGTGTGAAGCACTCAATAAAACACTCAAACCCGCTGGTTTGGCTATCTTTTCAATTCCTTCTACCACCTCAGCGTAAAAGGGATCTGAAATTGAAGTTACTACTACACCAATAGTATTAGTACGTTTATTTTGCAAGCTTTGAGCAATAGCATTCGGCACATAACTCATCTCCTCTGCCAGCCGCTTAATTTCTTCTCGCACTTTCGGGCTAATGAGAGCATTATCTCGCAAAGCACGTGAAACTGTAGAATGAGAAACGCCTGCTCTGCGGGCAATATCTTCAATTGAAATTCTTCGTTTATTCATTATTTTATCTTAGTTCTTAAACTTTGCACACGTGTGCATTTGTATGTATTATAGAAAATAATCGTAATTTGTCAAGAGAATTTAATACAACTGACATTTTGCATGGCAAGGAGTTAAAAGTCCTCATTTTCACCTCCGTCAATGATTACAACTACAAGTTACAAATCACAAATTCCGAATTCCGAATTAGTTGAACTTTTATTAAGAAAAAAATGATTATTATCGTCATGGGTGTATCTGGTTCTGGAAAAACCACTATCGGAAAACTACTAGCAGACTCCTTAGAATGGGAATTTAGCGACGCTGATACTTTCCACTCACCAGAGAATGTTGAGAAAATGCGGCGTGGTATTCCTCTGAGTGAAGAGGACAGAATGCCTTGGTTACAAGATTTGCAAACAGCCATCAAGCATTGGCTGCAAGAAAATAAAAATGTAGTGCTGGCGTGTTCGGCTTTAAAAAATAGCTATCGGCAATTTTTGGTAGTGGATAGCGATCGCATCAAGCTAGTTTACCTCAAAGGGTCTTACGAGTTGATTCAAAAGCGCTTAAAAGAGCGTAGCAATCATTACATGAGTGAAAAACTACTCAATAGTCAGTTTTATACACTTGAAGAACCAGTAGATACTCTATCTATGGATGTTGCACAGCCACCCCAGATAATTGTCCAAAACATTAGAACTGCTCTAGAAATTTAGCTGAGTGGTGACAACCGTAATATTAAGATTAATCACGTATCTAGGAAAACACGAATTTTTGGCAACTAAATCACATCAGATGTAAGTCTAAAGAAATATCAAAGCAAGCAGATAACTGTAATGGTAGGAGAAAAGTAGTGTTTATAAGATTAGCGCAACAGCATCAGCAATTCATCCAAGACTTAGTAATGAACCTGCAAGCCTTGACAATTATACTTGAGCGGCGTGGCTATACTGCCTCTTGTTATACATGCGGCGAGCAAATGAACAGTGCTTCATTTATGGTTAGCCTGAAAGAAAAGCACCTGATTCGGTTTTTAGTGTCTGATTACGGAATTACTTGGATGGAATTGTGGGACGATCGCGAATTAATGAAGTTGGAGGGTGCAGAAGCGATAAACCAGCTACAAGAGTTGGCTAATCTTGTCAAGCATTCCACTGCCATACAATTAATAAAATAGTTAACGACTCCCTTGGCTGAGTTCGACAAAAAATTAACAGAGGTTTTGCACACGTGTGTAAAACAAAAGAGATTATATATAATCAAAGGCTTGTGTATACGTATGCACAAGCCTTTTCAAAAATCTATCCAACACAAAAATCAGCTATAGAGGCGTAGCGATATGCTGACGCTGCGCGATCGGGTGCTGTGGTAGCAGGTTGTCGCTACCCAGAAGGCATCAAAGTCTCTGAAAAGTAGACCTCTTGCAAAAGTAACTTTTGCATTCTTGGGGGAAAGGGACTCATCTTTATTGGGAAAAGGGTTTTTATTACCCCTTTCCCCTTTACCCCTTACCCTTTTCCCCACAAATGCCAAGAAGTCTCTGAGAATTAATTAGCGATCGGATCGCATCAGTGCTTTGTCTTAACTCCGATCCAAACTGGAAGAAATAAATTAGGCTAGGCACAGGTATGCAAAGACGAAATGAAACTTAACACCTATTTTTGCACACGTGTGCAAAAATAATAAATAAGTCTAATACAGGTTTTGCACACCTGTGCATAATAGAGTGCGAAAGTACGATTTAACAAATACAATATCGACAACTAGGAAGATATGTCTCAAACTCTAAATAATGCCATTGCTCAAGTTCAAAACAATCCCTTACGTTCGCTAGAAGAATGGGAACAAGACTTACTTAATCGCTATCCCGATCCAGATAACATTGTTAAAGAAGGTAAAACCACCGAAGAGTACAGGAATTACGAAACTACTATTAGATATACAGTAAAAGAATTTTATCGGTTAAATCATATTAATCAAACATATAATTTTGTGCTTCAAAAAGAAAAAGAGTTTTTGAAGTTTGATAAAAAAGAAATGTCTGTTTGGGATGCGGTCGAATTTTTGAATCAGTTGGTTGATGATTCCGATCCTGATACAGACATGGATCAGTTACAACATCTATTGCAAACATCCGAAGCTATTCGCACTGATGGTCATCCTGACTGGATGGTACTTACTGGCTTCTTTCACGATATGGGGAAAGTGCTTTGTCTGTTTGGCGAACCTCAATGGGCTACCGTAGGGGATACTTATCCTGTAGGTTGTGCATTTTCTGATAAAATTGTTTTCTCAGAATTCTTTAAAGAAAATCCTGATTATAATAACCCCGATTACAACACTAAATATGGCATTTACGAGCCTAACTGTGGATTAAGTAATGTACACATATCATGGGGACATGATGAGTATTTTTATCAGATGATGAAAAACTATTTGCCCGAACCTGCATTGTATATGCTTCGTTATCACTCATTTTATCCTCAACATCGTGAAAATGCCTATGAGCATTTGATGGATAAACACGATCGAGAAATGTTTAAATGGGTACGTTTATTCAATCCCTACGATTTGTATTCCAAAAACCCTATTCCTCCTGATTGGGAGAAAATAAAACCATACTATGAAGATTTGGTGGCTAAATATTTACCGACAACATTAAAGTTTTAAACTGTTAAAAGAAGATGCAATCTTCTATTTTTGATGGGAGAAAGTAAGAACAAAAATTAGTATGCAAACTTTCTTTATCCCTAATCAAGCTTAAAAACATTATCTTGTTTACTCTTTTATTGCCTGCATGTAATAAAAGAGGAATAACAAATAAATACACTTGTCAAGCTGATGAAAGTTGATTTGAAAAATCTAACCAAAGGATGTTTACATTTTCCGAAATTCCGTACTATCAATCAAAAAGCTCTCTACTCTAATGTATCTTTTCTGAAGGAGATTGATTGAGAAATGTTAACGTTTTTAACATCAATCATAATATGGAATAGCCTAATTTATCCGAATGCTTTGGAATCAAGACTTTGAGTTCTATCGAAAGATTTAAACACTTTACAAATGTAAAGTTCGATAAACAAATTAATTTTTTTACTGGGTCGGGATAAAATGAAATAAATTCAAAACAAATAAAGACTTATAAGTTTAATAAAACTAATTTTGGGAAGTTTCACTTAAAAGCTACTTTCAGGCTATGCACTACGAAGTAATTTTACTCAAAAATAATGTAAATATTTGAAGTAGTGTAATCTTCGTAAGTTTGCTTTAAAAATAAAACATTTGGGTTCGTGAAACTAATAGCAATAACTCCCATTAAGTCAAATAACAAGCTTTTTTGAGTTTCAATTCCAAAAGTTAGTAGTAACGCTAGGTTAAGTCTAAGTTTTTCAGACCTAGTTTATCTGGTTATGACCTTTATCCAATTTAAATCAGTTGTTAGAAACAGAGGAATATGAATAAAATTTCGCTCATAGCTGGTATATTAGGTTTTGTAGTTGTTGGTTGCACAAATGGCGCTGAAAATGGCAACACTGCTACTAATACTACTAACAAGGCTACTAATATAAGCGCAGAGAGTCTTAGTACTTCAAATAGAAAATTGCAAACAATCGGCGTCGCTTTGGGTGACTTAGGCAATCCTTTCTATAATGCTGTGCAGAAGGGGACTGAGACAGAAGCTCAAAAAATCGGCGGTAATATCAGAGTTAATGCGGTTTCCAGTGCCTTCGATTTGAACCAACAAACCAACCAAATCGAAAATTTTACAGCTGCAAATACTGACTTAATTATCCTCAGCGCTGTTGATAAAAAAGGAGTTAAACCAGTTATTGACCAAGCAAGGCTTGCAGGTAGAGTTGTTATTGCATTAGATTCAGCCGTTGATGCAGATGTGGATGCAATGATTAGTTCCAACAATACCCAAGCTGGTGAGGTTGCTTGCCAATATATTGCCGATCGCCTCAAAGGTCAAGGTAGTGTAGTCATCCTCAACGGTACGCCGATGGACTCAATCAATCAGCGAGTGAGTGGCTGTGAGAAGTCATTGTCTAAATATCCGAATATTAAACTGATCTCTAAAGAGCAAAACGCTGAAGGGACAAGGGATGGAGGACTAAGAGTCATGAGCGATTTGCTGACAACCTTTCCGAAAATTGATGCCGTTTTTGCCACTAACGATCAAAGCGGTGTCGGCGCAGATTTAGCTGCTAGACAAGCAAGACGTAAAGAATTTTTTATTGTTGGGGTTGACGGATCGCCAGATGCAACCAAAGCAATGGAAGACAAAAATGGTGTATTTGCTGCAACTGCTGCTCAAAATCCCGCAGGGATGGCCCAAAAAGCAGTTCAGATTGGCAACGATATCATCCAGGGTAAAAAACCTGAGTCATCTGAGATTCTGATTCCGGTCAAGTTGGTTACTAGAGAGAACCTCAGCAGTTATCAAGGCTGGTAATTTGTAATTGTCTTTTGTCATTTGTTTTTTGTCATTAGAAACACAAATGATTAATGACGGTTTATACGGAGTTTGTGCAATATGGCGCATTAGGTGACAATACTTTACTTTATTTTTTGAACATACGGTGTAAATAAAAATGATTTTTAGGAGATATATGAATGTGAAAAAGATTCCGCTTACTTCTGGTGTTGCGCTTCGCGTAATCGCAGCTAGCATACTAGGTATCATTAGTGGTAGCTTTGTCGGCTGTACAAATGGTTCTCCCGATCGCAACACTGCTACTAACACTGATACTACAACTGCTATCAATACTAGTGCAGAAATTAAAACCGCCACTGAAAATAGAAAGTTGCGATCGGTTGCCTTCACCGTTGGCGATTTAAGTAACCCTTTCTTCGTTGTTATGGGAGAAGCAGTTGAGGCAGAAGCGAAGAGAATTGGCGGAAAAGATGTCAACGTTATTATAGCTTCCAGTGCTTATGACCTTAACCAACAAGCCAATCAAATTGAAAATTTTACGGCTGCAAATACTGACATCATTGTTTTGAACGCTGCTGATAAAAGTGGCATTAAGCCAATAGTTGAAAAAGCAAAACAAGCAGGTAGAATTGTCATTGCCGTAGACACAGGTGCTGAGGGAGGTGTGGATGCCACCATCACTACTAATAATACCCAAGCTGGAGAAGTTAGTTGCAAATATATTGCTGACCGTCTCAAAGGTAAAGGCAATGTAGTAATAGTTAACGGCCCGCCAGTAGATTCGGTGATTCAGCGAGTTAGTGGCTGCGAGAATGTATTGTCTAAATATCCCAATATCAAAATTCTCTCTAAAAACCAGAATGCAGGCGGTAGTCGGGATGGAGGACTTAGAGTTATGACTGATTTGCTCACAACCTTTCCGAAGATTGATGCTGTTTTTGCCATCAACGATCCGAGTGGGGTTGGTGCAGAACTAGCAGCTAACCAAGCACAACGTAAAGAATTCTTTATTGTTGGGGTTGATGGTGCGCCAGAAGCAATCACTGCGATCGCTTCTAAAAATAGTTTATATGCTGCAACTGCTACTCAAAATCCGCGAGGAATGGCCCAAAAAGCAGTTCAAGTTGGCAACGACATTTTAAATGGGAACAAACCTAGCAATCCTACAATTTTGATTCCAGTTAAGTTGATTACAAAAGATAATGTCAGCACAGAAAAAGGCTGGTAAATAATAAAAATTGTAAATTTACAATGCAAATTATTTCTAATCTGAGTTGATTCTTTTGGTGCATTGACAGACTTTTTGCACATACCCATGATGTATATATATGATGCATTTGCGAAAAGTTCTAAATTTTGGAAGACGGCGTTTAGAAGTTTCCAAAATAGCGATCGCTTTTTAAAACATGATTTTGTGATGATTTTAATTTCACATCAAGTGTGAGTTTATTGATTTCTACTCACGATGCAATTATTAAATTGTTTTTAGAGGTTCTGCTGATGACAACAAATATTGAAACCTCATTTCCTGATACACCAACCACCACCCCTGTATTAGAAATGCAAGGGATTACGAAACGATTTCATGGTGTATCTGCGCTCCAAAATGTCAATCTGACGATTTATCCGGGAGAAGTTCACGCCCTCATGGGTGAAAACGGAGCAGGCAAAAGCACATTGATGAAAATCCTGGCAGGGGCTTACATTGCCGACGAAGGAGAAATTCGCATCAATGGTCAACCCTTGAAAATTACCGACCCAGCGACAGCACGCAAGGCGGGTATTAATCTTATTTATCAAGAACTGAATGTTGCACCGAATTTAACCGTTACCGAAAATATGTTTATGGGTAGCGAGTTGCGGCGAGGTCAGCTTTTAGACCGCAAAGCAATGCAACTAGAAGCAGAAGAAGTGCTAGAAAGCCTGGGAGCCAATTTTACCGCCCAAACTGTAGTTGGTACTTTGTCCATCGCCGAACAGCAGCAAGTGGAAATTGCCAGGGCGCTAAAGGATAAAAGCCGCGTTTTGGTGATGGATGAACCAACAGCAGCATTGTCTGACCGCGAGAGCGACCATTTATTTGAGGTAATTCGCAAACTGCGGCGTGATGGTATTGCGATTATTTACATCAGCCATCGCATGGAAGAAATCTATGCCTTAGCTGACCGGATTAGCGTGTTGCGCGATGGTCAATATATTGGCAGTCTCACACGCAGTGAAATTACTCCCCAGCGATTGGTGCAGATGATGGTCGGTCGCTCCATGCAAGACTTTTACGAACATCAACGGCAAATGAATCCCGGCCCCGTCGTGCTGTCAGTCAGAAATATGAGCGACGCCCGCAAGAAGATTGAGCCGGCTAGTTTTGAACTTCATGCTGGAGAAATTCTCGGTTTAGCTGGGTTGGTTGGTGCCGGACGCACAGAACTATCCCGGCTGATTTTTGGTGCAGACCGTAAGGCTAGTGGTGAAGTATTCTTGAATGGCAAAAAACTGGAAATTAATACGCCCAGTGATGCCATTGCTGCCGGAATTGGCTACGTTCCAGAAGACCGCAAAGACCAAGGTTTATTTCTGGAGATGAGCGCCCGCAAGAATATTGCCATCAACACACTCAAAGAGGATGCAAAGGCTGGAGTTGTTGACTGGAGTTCAGTTAATCGGCTGTCAACAGATGCGGTAGAAAACTTTAATATCCGCCTAGCCAATTTGGAAATCAGAGCATTGGATCTTTCTGGTGGTAATCAACAGAAGCTAATGCTAGCGCGCTGGTTAGCCATTAAACCGAAAGTCTTGATGTTAGATGAGCCGACACGCGGCGTAGATATCGGTGCTAAAAGTGAAATTTACCGAATTATGAGCGAATTAGCAGCGCAAGGTGTTGCTATTTTAATGGTTTCCAGCGAACTATCGGAGATTGTCGGCATGAGCGATCGCGTCTTAGTGATGCGAGAAGGACAACTAGTAGGCGAGCTGGATGGCAGTCTTGGCAAAGAAATCACCCAAGAAAAGATTATGCACTACGCAACTGGAGCATCGGAGGTATCAGCATTATGAGTCAGACAGTCAGACCGCCTATCAATAAATCAGCCAACAATCTGGCAGCTCGCAACCGGAAATCAATCAGCACTCTGTTGGAAGTTGCGGGTATTTTGCCAATTCTAGTAATTATCTGCATCTTATTTGCATTCCTTTCTCCCAACTTCCTCACCGGCAGTAACATCGTTAATATCTTGCGTCAGTCATCAATCAATATTGTGCTGGCCACAGGAATGACCTTTGTGATTCTCACCGGCGGGATTGACCTTTCAGTTGGGTCAATATTGGCTGTTTCTGCCGTAGTTGCCTTACTGGTATCGCTGCTGCCGGCTTTAAGTTGGGCGGCCGTGCCTGCTGCGTTGCTGGCGGGATTACTTTTAGGCTTAATCAATGGCGCTCTCATCACCTTTTTGGATGTGCCACCTTTTATTGTCACATTAGGTTCACTTACAGCCTTGCGGGGTGTTGCCTTTTTAGTTGCCAAGGGAGCAACGCTGATTAACCCAGACATCAATTTTGCTTGGGTGGGTAATAATTATGTCGGCCCCCTACCGTGGCTAGTAATCATTGCACTACTGACCGTAATCGCTAGCTGGTTTGTGCTGCGACAAACTGTTTTGGGAGTGCAGATATATGCTGTTGGCGGTAACGAACGGGCAGCCAGATTAACAGGGATTAAAGTTAATCGCGTGTTGCTATTCGTCTATGGTATTAGCGGATTACTGGCAGGTTTAGCAGGAATCATGAGCGCCAGCCGTCTTTATAGTGCCAGTGGCGTATTAGGTCAGGGTTATGAATTAGATGCGATCGCAGCTGTTATTCTAGGTGGAACCAGCTTTACAGGCGGTATTGGCACCATTGGCGGCACTCTTCTCGGTGCATTGATTATTGCGATTCTCAACAACGGTTTAACTCTGTTGAACCTATCTTACTTCTGGCAACTAGTCGTCAAAGGCCTAGTAATTATTTTGGCAGTAACGATCGATCGGTTACGCAGACGTTCTAGACGGTAAACAAGCAAGGGAGCAGGGGGCAGGGGGCAGGGGAGCAGGGGAGATGAGGGAGATGAGGGGACAAGGGGATAAACAAAACTCCTAACTCCTAACTCTTAACTCATTACTCATTACTCATTACTCATTACTCAGCACTCCTAACGCCCAATGCCCAATTCCCCATCTTCAATAATAAATATATAAACTATGACCTCCACTACTACTCGTCGTAAAGCCAGCACGTTTTATGTAATTTTGATTGCTGGTGCCGCTGCCCTCGGCGGGTTTTTATTCGGTTTTGACACTGCTGTAATCAATGGTGCGGTTTTATCTTTAGCAAAAGTTTTTAATACCAGTAGTTGGGTGACAGGGCTGGCAGTGTCCCTAGCGTTGCTGGGGTCTGCGGTAGGAGCCTTCTTTGCCGGACAGATTGCAGACCGTTATGGTCGAGTCAACGCAATGGTGGTCGCTTCGGCATTGTTTACTATCAGTGCCATTGGCTCTGGAATAGCCTTCACAATCTGGGATTTTATCTTTTGGCGATTATTGGGTGGGATTGGCATCGGCGTTGCTAGCGTCATTGCGCCAGCTTACATTGCCGAATGTTCTCCCACCCATTTGCGAGGAAGGTTAGGATCTCTGCAACAATTAGCGATCGTAGTGGGAATTTTCGTTGCCTTATTGAGCGACTACTTTATCGCTGTGTCAGCAGGTTCAGCAGACTCGCCGTTTTTGTTTGGGGTTCCAGCTTGGCGCTGGATGTTTTGGACAGCAGTCCCGCCAGCTGTATTCTACGGGATGGTAGCTTTAACAATTCCTGAATCTCCCCGTTATTTGGTTGCCAAAGGACGAGAACCAGAAGCTGCTAACGTTCTGACCAAGATTTTAGGGGGTGACGTACTGCCAAAAATCGAAGAAATTCGGCAGACAGTGCTTCGCGAACGCCAACCCAGGTTTTCTGACCTCTTAAGCAGAAGTGGCGGACTGCTGCCAATTGTTTGGATAGGAATCGGCTTATCTGTATTACAGCAATTTGTTGGGATTAATGTAATTTTCTACTACAGCAGCGTTTTGTGGCGGGCTGTCGGCTTTTCCGAAAAAGATTCCTTATCAATCACGGTGATTACAGGAGCCGTCAACATTATTACAACACTGATTGCGATCGCCTTCGTAGATAAATTTGGTCGCAAGCCTTTACTCATACTAGGGTCGATTGGCATGACCTTGACCTTGGGGACGATGGCTTATCTTTTTGGCCATGCTCCCCTCGATGCTGCTGGGAACCCCAATCTTACCGGAAGCGCCGGGACTATAGCTCTGATTGCAGCCAACCTCTATGTATTTTGCTTCGGTTTCTCTTGGGGGCCAGTGGTTTGGGTGCTGTTGGGAGAAATGTTTAATAACAAAATTCGAGCCGCCGCACTTTCGATTGCTGCTGCTATGCAATGGGTTGCTAATTTCCTCGTTTCTACAACATTTCCGCCGATACTGCAATATTTCGGTCTAGGTTCTGCCTATGGACTCTATACAATTGCAGCAGCTACTTCATTCTTTTTCATTCTCTTTTTTATTAAAGAAACCAAAGGGATTGAGTTAGAAGATATGTAATTTGTAGTCTCATCAAGTCTGATTTTGCTACGAGCATTAAGGTAAGAATTCACGAGTCAAAATTCCTAATTCAGAATAGTTAAAGAATTAGGAGAAAATTGGATACATAAATGTACTATAGCGTTTTCCGACCTGCTGAAGTACTGAGTAAATCACTAATAAAATTAGGTAAGCCTCTGCGTACCTTTGCGTTTGACTCTGCGCTCCTCTGCGTTTAAAAACATTATTTCTGTACCTCACGAAACCAGGAATTGCTATAATCATGCTGCATTTCTTTGAAATTAACGTGAGTTCGACAGACCTCTCCCGGACAGCCTCCCTCTCCTTTTAGGCAACGCGTAGCGTCTGGGTAAAAAGAGGGAAGAGTAACGAGAAAAGAAAACTTTTTGCTCCCCTCTCCTGGTAGGAGAGGGGCTGGGGGAGAGGTCAAAATAGCACTCGTCGAACTCACGTTAAATTACGATTTTTGAGTTTTGAATGCTGAATTTTTACGTTTGTAGTAAGCACTTTAGTGCTTAGATGAGAGTTAGAGCCACTCGCTACGAACTTATCAAAATTAATTTGGTGAACTAGATATAAACTCTCGCTTCAGTCAACCACTAAAAAATCAGCTGATTCGAGGGTAATTTGTTTCGTTACCAGCTGATAATTCAACCATTTTCAATTAATAAATCAATGCTAAAAACTATTTTTCCTAGCTTTTTTATTTTATTTTTGGCAATTCCAGCAGTTTGGGCAGCACCTCCAGAAAACGATCCGAATGCAGTAGATGCTAATAGGACTTTGCAGGGGCAAGTCACTTCTGTTTCCCAGTTTTCTGATGTACAACCAACCGATTGGGCGTTTGGTGCATTGCAATCGTTAGTGGAACGCTACGGTTGTATTGCAGGTTATCCCAATTCCACCTATCGCGGCAACCGTGCCTTAACCCGTTATGAATTTGCCGCAGGTTTAAATACTTGTTTGGATCGGATTAATGAGTTAATTGCCACAGCTACTAACGATTTAGTTAATAAGCAAGATTTAGCAGTAATGCAAAAGTTGCAGCAAGACTTTGCCGCAGAACTGACAACTCTGCGCGGACGAGTAGATACCTTAGAGGCACATACAGCAACATTAGAGGCGCAGCAGTTTTCTACAACTACTAGGTTGAATGCTCAAATTATTACCGCCATTAGTGATAGCTTTGGCGATCGAGTCGGTGGCGAAGATGATGAATCCCACATCTACTTTGCAAATCGGGGTCGTCTCAACTTTGAGAGTAGTTTCACTGGCAAAGATTTATTGCGAGTCCGGCTAGAATTTGGTAACTTTGCGAATTCCAATGGTGTCAGCCAAATTGCCGCAGCCACAGGCACAGGGATGACACGCCTGAACTTCGATTATGACAGCAACGAGACACTTTATGTCCCCCACATCCGTTATTACTTCCCAGTTAGTGATTCCCTTAACTTCGTTGTTGGGCCTACAGGCATTGGTTACACCGACATTTCCACCACCGTCACTCCCCCCACAATTGCTGACGACGGCAATGGAGTTCCCTCATTATTTGGCTCGTACAGTCCCTTATTCCGGCGAGGTGGCGGCGGTGCAGCCGCTAACTGGAACATCACCAAAGACTTGGTTCTCACCTTGGGTTATTTAGCAAACAATCCCAATGTGCCATCGGCTAGTAACGGCTTGTTTGATGGCGGCTACAATGCCTTAGCGCACTTAGCCTATTATGGTAAGCAAGGAGCGATCGGTGTTGCTTACTCTCATGGCTATAGCCCTGGTGGAGTACCCGATATCTCCGCCGGGACGGGTAGCGTCTTGTCAAACGCTCCCTTTGGCAACAACATTGCTACTTCCAACGATATTGTCGGCACACAGGGATACTATCGCTTCTCCCCGAATTTCCAAGTCCACGCTTGGGGTGGATATATTTGGGCAAATGCCGAGAGTTCTGGTTTGAGTGATGTTTCCAATGGTAGAGGTGGAACAGATTCTCTATTTGTGAACAATGGTGCCAATGCCAATGTCTGGTTTGGGGCGATTGGTGTTTCGTTTCCCGATGTGGGTGGTAGAGGCAATCTCCCAGGAATTCTCTTTGGTATACCACCCCATGTCTCTAACAGTGATGTCCGTCAAGACCGAGACAACGCTTACCATATCGAAGCATTTTATCGCTACCGCTTGAATGACAACATCTCAGTTACTCCTGGTTTTTGGGTGATTCTCAACCCAGAAAACGATAGCAGAAATGATACGCAGTATGTGGGTGTGCTTCGCACAACCTTCGATTTTTAACTGAATAGACTTCTTGCAAAAATCCTTGAATCACCCCTCCCCAACCCTCCCCGTATGTGTTGGCTACGGTGTACACACATCTCTAAAAATCCTACCCACCCAATATTTCTGTTCAAGTGAAAGTCTCACACTGAGCAAATATCCCGCCCGGAACTAAAGTTCCGGGCTGATAAGCGAAAGTCCTCTAAAAGAGGACTAAAGAAGAAATTTAGTTTAGTCTTCTTTTAGAAGACTTTGGTTATGAGACTGGGAATTTATTCCGAGGCGGGATAGATACACTGCACCAACACTTGTGTGTACACCGTAACTTGTGAAGGGGAGGGCGCAAGATTTCAAGTTTCCCCCCAATATATCGCAGGGATGTTTCACAATCCAAAATCTAAAATCCAAAATGGTATAAGGGGGGTAATTTGACTTGTGTATACACCGTAGCTTTTTAACGAGGTCGCCGTGGGCGGGGGGATCTTAACCGAACCGTATTTGTGTAGCGACTACTCCCAAGTCTGTAGCAACTACTCCCAAGTCTGTAGCGACTACTCCCAAGTCTGTAGCGACTACACCCAAGTCTGTAGCGATTACTCCCAAGTCTGTAGCGACTACTCCCAAGTCTGTAGCGACTACTCCCAAGTCTGTAGCGATTACTCCCAAGTCTGTAGCGACTACTCCCAAGTCTGTAGCGACTACTCTCAAGTCTGTAGCAACTACTCCCAAGTCTGTAGCGACTACTCTCGTGTTTTCTAGCCCTTGTCCTCGTACATGAGTAATTATATACCGAGATATTACTGGTATAAGCTAAAAATTTTATTATGAGAAATTGCGATTTATGCTGAACCGAAATCGGGTTTAATTGAGGCAAGCTAGTTTTAGAAATATCTTAAAAGAGAAAAATTATGTCTCGTCAAAAACGTACATCCCGCGTTTTAGAAAAAGCTGAATTAAGAGCATCTGGGATGAAATCGATTATTCCCAGCATTAAATTTGAAGAAGATTATACTTTAGAAAAACTGATTGATTCAATCGAACAGTTACGTAATAAAATTGATGTTCATAATAGCGCTCTGGCTATAGTTGACTCTACTTTAACAGAAGTTGAAGAGATGGAAAAAAACTTGAAGCAGCTTTCTGAGAAAATGTTAATGGTGGTTGCTATCAAGTACGGCAAAGACAGCGCTGAATATGAAATGGCGGGTGGTGTTCGTAATAGCGATCGCCTCCGCAAAATGAGAGCTAGCCGCTTAAAAAATCTTGCAGAGCAATCCTGACGTATCAAGCAGCATAATCTATATTCCAATGCTTAAAAATCATTGGTGTAAGCTTTTGCCAAGTCAGCATCAATGCTTTCGTTATCTATACCTGTGGCATAACCTGTATCGAAGAGAATATATTGCATGGTTACACGGCATAAACCAGTTTTAACGTATGCTATTATACTATAAAACTTGCGTATGTAATTACTGACTGTTTGGCTAACTGGAATATATCAGTATTCATTATGTTGGTTATTAACTGGCTTAGATGTGCAACCAAGGCAAACGCTAATCTTGGCTGGTGTTTTTCTGCCGCCCCCGCTTCGCTGATGTCGGTTAACCCTTGAATACCGACATCCAAGGGCGATCGCTACCAATCTTGTGCATCTTCTTAGCACTGCTATGAATTTATAAAGTGTCCAATAAAATTGGCTAAGAGAGCTACACTATGGAATAGTATGTATGAATAATCTAAAATTTTTAGAAGCTTTTAGAAATCAAAAAATCGGAAATTTTGAGCTTAATGAAATTAATTATAATACTTATAATGGTGGAGAATTAATATTGACTTCAGGAAAATTAGTAGCTTGCGATCCTCTTGTTAACCCAGATAGCGATCCTTTTGATATTATTTTAGCTCCAGGTCGTTATTCAGTGATTTTGAGTGTTGCTCACTTTCAAAAGAATAACGATCAAAGAGTTGCTTATGCTATGCTCTGCGTTAACCAAGCAACTCCTGTAAGGTGGGAAGTTGCAAGAACTGATAATCAAGATGAAAACTTAGGTTTGCTTTCTGAGGGGGAGATATTTGGATACGCTGTTGACTCTGGAACAGGTTGCTTTATGGATGCTAAAGCTGGTGAAATTATTAATGATTCAATTTATTCTGCATATTTAAAAAAAACAAGAATAGAAGATTTAACCTACAAAATTGAATGCGAGCTTAAAAAGAACTACAGACCCACATGGGACTGGGCGAATGTTTGTATAGATAGCTCAACTCAAGCCAATATAATAGCATTTCATTCTGGTTGGGGTGATGGTATTTATGCTACTTATTTGGGCTATGATAAAAATAATAATATTGTTAATGTTATTACAGATTTTAATTTGTGATAAATTCTATTTTTCTAACAATAGTCAATCTTTAAATAGACGCATTTAAGTAAACAAAGATGATTCAATTTACAGCTACACTTGTCATCTTATTTGACGTGCAACTTCCCAACCAAATGACTCAAACACACAAACGACTTCACGTCCGCTAAGAACAGGAAGAGTAGACGCCATAACTAAGCCACAACCTCTACTTGGTGAGTCTCTATGGTAAGTGGCAAACCGCGCTCGGCACGAACTTGTAAGCAGGCAGCTATTGCATCTTTGATATTCTCTAGTGCTTCTTCCTTAGTCTGACCTTGACTGACACAACCCGGAATGCTGGGGCATTCTACTATCCAGACACCATCTTCATCACGATCGACCGTTACATTAAACCTCATATTTCCTCATCCACTAAGCTTGTGAGTATAGTATATCTAAGCCTTGTAGAGCTAAAAATTTATTCTTCCTGTTTTCCCAGATACACCTCAATCACACGAGAGTCATTTTGCACTTCTTCAAAATTACCTTCGCACAGCACCGAACCTTCATGTAACACCGTTACTTTCTTAGCAATTTGACGCACAAATTCCATATCATGTTCAATTACTAAAATTGAATGACTCTGCGCTAGCGCTAAAAGCAGTTCGCCAATATTGTATGTTTCTTCATCAGTTAAACCCGCAACAGGTTCATCAACGAGTAATAAGTCAGGTGACTGTGCTACTAACATCCCAATTTCTAAACGTTGCTTTTCGCCGTGGGAAAGTAAAGCTGCTTTGATATCGGCTTTCGATGTTAAACCGATGGTTTCTAATAATCCTTTAATATGATTCTTTTCCACAGTATGAGAACGTTCAAATAAAGTAGAAAAGACATTTTTCTTCTTATGACTGGTAATGTCTAAATTTTCGCGGGGCGTTAAGTTAAGGTAAATTCGAGGTGTTTGAAACTTGCGCCCAATTCCCAATCGGGCAATTTTATATTCAGGTAAAGAACGCAGGTTTCTTCCTTTGAATAAAACTCGCCCCACGGTTGGCTGAACTTTCCCAGTAATCACATCTAGAAAGGTTGTCTTTCCCGCACCATTGGGGCCAATTACGACTCGTAATTCCCCCACATCCATACTAAAGTTAAGCTGGTTTAAAGCCTTAAAACCGTCAAAGCTAACAGTTACATTTTCAGTTTCCAATATTTTCGCGTTCATGTTGCACTTCGGGGTCTTCTTCTAAGGTGGGATATGTCGCAATTTCTTGACGACGGTGGAAAAAAGAAATATTCTGACTGCGCAACCATCCCACAATGCCGTCGGGAAGGACTGTAACGACTATCAAAAATAGTGCGCCTTGGAAAAATAGCCAGATTTCAGCAAATTGTTCGCTTAAAAAAGTGCGGGCATAATTTACTAACAAAGTTCCCACAATCGCCCCAATTAAAGTAGCGCGTCCGCCTACTGCTACCCAAATTACCATTTCAATCGAAAAGGCAATATCCATTGCTCTGGGTGAGACAGAACCACTCTGAATGGTGTAAAATGCTCCTGCTATACCTGCGATCGCACCGGAAACTGCAAACACCAACACCTTAAAATCTGTAGGGTCGTACCCAGAAAATCGTACCCGACTTTCATCATCACGAATCGCTATCAACAACCTCCCAAAGCGTCCAGTTGTCAACCAGCGACAAATTCCGTAAGTGGCTGCGAGAAACACTACCGTCAGCGTGTAGAAAACAAACTGCGTCTTGGCATCGCTCACCGTTGCGCCAAACAAAGTTGTAAAATCTATCAATCCGTTCGTGCCGTTGAAAAATTGTTGTTGACCGTTAAAAAAGTTGAAAAATACAATAGTTCCGGCTTGAGTCAAGATGGAAAAATAAACTCCCTTAAGGCGATTTCGGAAAACCAAATATCCTAACAATCCCGCCAATAACCCCGGAATTAGTACCACAGCAGCTATTGTCAAAGGAAACGAATAAAAAGGTTGCCAAAACGCGGGAAGTTCTGTAACCCCATAAAGACTCATGAAATCAGGCAATTCTCCAGTCGGGACTTGCAGCTTCAGGTACATTGCGATCGCATATCCACCCAAACCAAAGAAAATACCATGTCCCAAACTTAGTAAACCAGTATAACCCCAAATCAAATCGATACCTAAAGCTGCGATCGCCAGCGATAAAAATCGTCCCAACAAATTCAGGCGAAACTCCGTAAGCAGCAGTGGCATGATAATTATAAGGAGGAGTGCGATCGCAACTACCACCCCCACTTCAATTAAAAGTAACCTTCCCCCCTTCTTTTTCATTCTCTGCGTCCTCTGCGTCTTGGCGGTTTAAACATCAACAGTACGTCCCTTCTGCGGAAAAATTCCCCCAGGCTTCCACTGCAAAAACACAATAATCAGCGCAAATACCATCACCTTGGCCATACTTGTGGTGGCAAAAAAAGTAAAGAAATCTACCAAAGGTTTAACAGGAGTCAACAACAAAGCCAAAGTCCCAGAACCAATTAAAAAATTAGCCGTACCAATACCCAACGCCGCCACAATCGTCCCGGCTAAATTGCCCACACCTCCAACGACAACCACCATAAAAGTATCAATAATATAGTTTTGCCCGGTATTTGGCCCTACAGAACCGAGTAAACTAATCGCACATCCAGCCACACCAGCTAAACCCGAACCCAGTGCAAAAGTAATCGCGTCCACTTTTTGAGTTGGGATGCCCAAACAAGCACTCATACTCCGGTTTTGCGTCACTGCCCGAATTCTTAAACCCCAGCTAGAACGTTGTAAAAATAAGTAAATTCCTGCCACACAGATTATTGTTAAAGCAATAATAAATAATCTGGCAAAGGGTAATTGCACACCACCTAAAGATATCCCTGCTTGTAACCAAGTCGGTGCTGTTACATCTACATTTTGAGCGCCAAACCAAGGTTGAGTTACTGCCAACTGATAAGTTTGACTCAATAAATTGCCCGTTGTGATTGTCACCCCCAGCGATAATAAAAATATCACCGTCACAATCCAGTTACGAACCCTTCCCAAATCAGTGCGAGAATTTAAAATCCATAAACCTCCAAAAAACAACAGAGAAAATAAACCTAGACCAATTATCAATACCCAATTCACGCTGCGGACAAACTGCTGAAAAATTAAACTTACTCCCCAAGTTGCTAGTAAAGTTTCTAATGGGCGTCCATAGAGATAACGAATCACGCCTTTTTCTAGAATCAATCCCACAGCAGCCGTGAATATAAATGCAATAATCAAAGCTAAAAATATATAGACTTCAAACCACACCCCACCCAATTGTTTGCAGACATTTTGCACAACAAATGTTGTATAAGCACCGAACATCATCAATTCACCATGTGCCATATTGATGACACCCATCAATCCAAATATAATCGCCAGCCCCAATGCCGCGATTAATAATACCGCGCCAATACTAATACCATTAAATACAGCTTCTAAAAATCCTGCTAACACTTATTTCTCCTTATTTGTCATTAGTCATTTGTCATTCGTCCTTTGTTATTCACCAATGACTAATGACTTAAACTTGTACTTATCCCTCGTTCCCAGTCTCAGACTGGGAATGCCTATTAGGAGGCTCTGCCTCCTGACTCGCGGCAGAGCCGCAATGAGCAGCATTTCCAGGTAGAACCTGGAAACGAGAAAACAAGAAATGACTAATAAATTAAACTTTCTTGAACTTACCACCCTTAGCAGGGTCACTCCAATCACAAGCAAATCCCTTAGTTTCTTTCACAAATTGATTCCAAGGAACTGGCTCAACTGGTGCAGGAGTAGTATAGACAATATCAAATAAACCATCTTGTCTAACTTGACCAATCCGCACAATTTTGGATATGTGATGATTGGCATCCAGTGTCACTTTACCTTCAGGTGCATCTAGAGTTTGACCATAAGCCGCAGCGCTTACCTTAGCTATATCTGTAGTACCAGCTTTTTGGACTGCTTGTTTCCACAAATAAACTGCAATGTATGCTGCTTCCATTGGGTCATTTGTTACCCGGTTTTCACCGTATTCTTTCTTAAAAGCTGCTACAAACTTCTTATTAGCAGGTGTATCTACTGTTTGAAAATAGTTCCAAGCTGCATAGTGACCTTTGAGATACTCTACACCAATTGCTTTGACTTCTTCTTCAGCAATACTTACAGACATGGAGGGATATTTATCTGGTGTCAATCCAGCCCCTTTTAATTGTTTGAAGAAAGCAACGTTGCTATCACCATTTAAGGTGTTATAAATCACGCCACCATTGGGCAAGTTTTGCTTGATTTTAGTGATAATTGGTGTAACTTCTGTATTGCCTAGAGGTAAATAATCTTCACCAACTGTTTTTCCGCCTAAAGCTTCTAATTGAGCTTTAATGATGGTATTAGCTGTTCGGGGAAAAACGTAGTCAGAGCCAACTAAGAAGAATTCTTTGCCCTTATTTTTTAACAGCCAATCAACAGATGGTTCAATTTGTTGATTGGGTGCAGCGCCAGTGTAGAAAATATTTTTAGAACACTCTTGACCTTCGTATTGCACGGGATACCAGAGCATGTGATTTTTGCTCTCGAATACTGGCTTAACATTCTTGCGGCTAGCAGAAGTCCAACAACCAAAAACTACAGCGACTTTATCTTGATCGATTAGCTTAGTTGCCTTTTCTCTAAAAGTATCCCAGTTAGAAGCGCCATCTTCGGTAATTGCTTCAATTTGTTTACCTAAGACACCACCAGCTGCGTTAATTTCTTGGATTGCTAACTTTTCAGCATCAACAACGCTTTTTTCACTAATAGACATCGTACCACTCAAAGAGTGCAAAATACCTACTTTGATTGTGTCACCAGCAGTAGCCGCCGCTGGTGAAGCCGTAGGAGGTGCGGCTGGACTCTCTGTCGCAGTTGGAGAATTATTCGCGCAAGCTTTCAAAAAAAAGCTGCTGCCAAAAGTTAAAGAACCGTAGATTATAAACTTGCGCCGATTAAATTGCCTTCTCATCTTTTTATGAATTTTCCTGTAGATGAATCAGCTAACTTAATAGAAAGCTGACAATATCAAACTTTAAAGTGTGATAATAGTGCGATAGTTTACTAGTAAAAAGTGACGCCTTATACAAAAAAGTTTGTTTTTGTAATAAAAAACAAACTTTTTAAGATTAAGCTTTATTAACTTTATAAAGATTCTCATATCTATGTAACACGTTATGGAAGAATAAAACCTTTCTCTTCCACAAACGTCTTTGATTCTAAACAGTTAAAAACTGCCAAGTATCTAAGCATAATTAAATTTCAAGTTTGTAGTAAGGACTTCAGTCCCGATAATCCTTGCTCTGAGCGATAAATCGCTCACTACAAACTATGAGTTGATTGTATATAGGACTTACGCATTGACAGGAAATGGACTATGTGCATCCCCTTAAAGGGAAGTGAAGCGGGATGAATTAACATAGGTCAAAGCCTCATGCTGGGGAGCCTACTCCCAGTATACTTTGCCTAAAAGAAGACATTCTCGGCAAAGTTAAGCATCTAAAAATCCTGGAGTGAAACACTTGTCTAGTTATGTTTGAATGTCTAGATTGCAATAGGTGACAGTTTCCCTAGCATGACGCCAATGTATAAGCGATAACCAACTAACTTAACACTAATCTCATTCTTTAGTTAGAGGTTAGGTTTAGTTGAAAGCTTTAAGGTTCAGGTGTTGATTTGTAGTTGTTAATTTTTTTAGTAGTCTAGAAGGCTGATACGAAGGGTAAATTTTTTCAAGAGACTTCTACATGCCTCTCGCTAATAAGCTTTTATTCTACACTATTCTCCGCTCCTGGTATTAGGGTTTGGACAAATTTGTTTGTCCAAACTGCGATAAACAAAGCACCATACAGCAAGCACGGGAGATAATAGACATGAGCCAACCAATTAAAGTTGAAAAGACGGTAACGATTAGCAAACCAGCAGAGGAACTTTACCGCTTTTGGCATAACTTTGGGAACTTGCCGCGTTTCATGAAGCATCTCAAAGACGTAAAAGTACACAATAATAAGCGAGAGTCCTCCGGACACGCTACGCGAACGCACTGGACGACCAGTGGGGTGTTAGGTGTGAGTGTTGAATGGGATGCAGACATCATTGAAGATCGGGAAAACGAATTGATTGCTTGGGCTTCGGTTGAAGGTGCAGATTTTGATAACTCTGGTTCTGTCCGCTTCCAGCCAGCACCGACCAATCGCGGTACAGAGGTAAAGGTCGTCACGAAATATAATAACCCGCCTGGTGGTGCGATTGCATCTGTGTTTGCCAAACTCTTCGGCGAAGAACCAGAACAGCAGATTGGAGATGATTTACGCCGCTTCAAAATGCTGATGGAAGCAGGGGAGATTGCAACAACAGAAGGTCAACCAAAGGGAGGTTAAAGATTATGAAAGCAGTTTGCTGGCACGGCACTAACGATGTACGGGTGGAAACAGTGCCAGATCCAAAAATCCTCAACCCGCGCGATGCCATCCTCAAAGTTACATCAACAACCATTTGTGGTTCTGACTTGCACCTCTACGATGGCTACATTCCGACGATGCAACCGGGTGACATTTTGGGTCATGAGTTCATGGGGGAAATCGTCGAAACTGGCAGTGAAGTCAAGAAACTGAAAAAGGGCGATCGCGTAGCTGTTTCTTCGATGATCGGCTGCGGTCAGTGTTTCTTCTGCCAAAAGCAGATGTGGTCGCTGTGCGATAACTCCAACCCCAACGCTTGGATGCAGGAGAAGTTGTTTGGCTTTGGTACGTCGGGTATCTATGGCTACTCACATTTGTTTGGTGGTTATGCTGGTGGCGACGCGGAATACGTGCGCGTGCCATTCGCTGATTTCGGCGCTCTCAAACTTCCCCAAGACATTCCCGATGAAAAACTGCTGCCGATCAGCGATGCCTTTCCCACCGGCTACATGGGAGCAGATTTATGTAATATTCAGCGTGGAGATATCGTCGCAGTCTGGGGTTGTGGTCCGGTCGGACAATTCGCCATGCGTAGCGCCTATATGTTGGGTGCAGAGCGCGTGATTGGTATCGATCGAGTTCCCCACCGTCTGCAACTGGCGTCTGACTTTGCTAAAGCGGAAACGATCAACTATGAAGAAGTCGATGCTGGCGAAGCCCTAAAAGAAATGACAGGTGGTCGCGGTCCCGATGCTTGTATTGATGCAGTGGGAATGGAAGCACACGGTATGGGGCTGGAAGGATTCTACGATGAAGCGAAGCAAAAAGTCGGACTAGAAACCGATCGCCCTACCGTGCTGCGGCAAGTAATGCTTGCTTGTCGTAAAGGCGGCACCCTGTCAATCATGGGCGTTTACGCTGGCTTTGTAGACAAGATGCCGATGGGTGCTTTCATGAACAAAGGCTTGACGCTTAAAACCGGACAAATGCACGGGCAGAAGTATATGCCGAGGTTGCTGGAGAGCATTGTGGCGGGCGAAGTCGATCCATCTGCTGTATTCACACATCGCTTGCCCCTAGCAGAAGCTAAACAAGGCTTCGAGCTTTTCAAACACAAAAAAGACGGGTGCGTAAAAGTTCTCTTGCTGCCCTGAAATGGCTCATAGAAGACTGGCTAATAGTTAATAGTCGTTCAATTAACAAAAAAGGAAAAACAATGAAAGCACTTTGTTGGCACGGCGCTAACGATGTACGAGTTGATACAGTACCCGATCCAAAAATCATCAATCCGCGTGATGCGATTGTTAAAATCACGTCAACGGCGATTTGCGGTTCTGATTTACATCTTTATGACGGTTACATCCCCACGATGGAAAAGGGCGACATCCTTGGTCATGAATTTATGGGGGAGGTCGTCGAGCTAGGCAGTGCCGTCAAGAATGTGAAGATAGGCGATCGCGTTGTCGTCCCCTTTACCATTTCCTGCGGTCAGTGTTTCTTTTGTCAAAAAGATTTGTGGTCGCTGTGCGATAACTCCAACCCCAACGGCTGGATACCGGAAAAACTGATGGGTTATTCTCCATCTGGTCTTTTCGGCTACTCCCATATGATGGGCGGTTATGCTGGAGGTCAAGCTGAATATGCCCGCGTTCCCTTTGCCGATGTCGGTTTATTCAAGATTCCTGATGGACTAACAGACGAACAAGTCCTGTTTCTGACGGATATCTTCCCCACTGGCTATATGGCAGCGGAAAACTGCGATATCCAGCCAGGAGATACTGTAGCGATCTGGGGCTGCGGTCCAGTCGGACAGTTTGCCATTAGAAGTGCATATATGCTAGGTGCCGAGCACGTCATTGCGATCGATCGAGTACCCGAACGCTTACAGATGGCGAAAGACGGCAAGGCAGAAGTCCTTAACTATGAGGAAGTCGAGGTGGGTGAAGCATTGAAAGAAATGACGGGTGGTCGCGGTCCCGATGCTTGCATGGATGCTGTGGGAATGGAAGCCCACGGTACGGGTCCTGATGCGTTTTACGACCAGGTAAAGCAAGCCGTGCGTATGGAAACCGACCGACCCACTGCCCTAAGGCAAGTGATTGTTGCCTGCCGCAAAGGTGGCACTGTTTCGATTCCTGGTGTTTACGGCGGCTTTGTAGACAAGATACCGATGGGTGCTGCCATGAACAAAGCCTTAACATTTAAAACGGGACAAACGCACGTTCATAGGTACTTGCGCCCGTTACTCGAGCGCGTCCAAAATGGCGATATCGACCCATCTTTTGTAATCACCCATCGTCTGCCGCTAGAAAAAGCACCGCACGGCTACGAAATTTTCAAGCACAAGAAGGACAACTGTATCAAGATCGTGCTCAAGCCAGGTCAGGCTGCTTAAAACCCCACAAGAACACGAAAAAACCAAGTCTAGCCAACAGTTTAGGAGGTAGAGATGACACAAGAGCTCACAAATAAGAAAGTTGCCATTCTGGTTACAGATGGCTTTGAGCAAGTTGAAATGACTCAACCAAAGCTTGCCCTTGAGTCAGCAGGTGCTCAAACCTACATCATTTCACCTAAGAGCGATCGCGTTCAGGGCTGGAACCATTTTGACAAAGGGGATTTTTTCCCGGTAGATGTCCCCCTCGATCGAGTAAATCCAGCCGACTATGATGCCCTCCTGCTTCCCGGTGGTGTTGCCAATCCAGATCAACTTCGGACTCAAGCTAAGGCGATCGAGTTTATAAAGTCCTTCTTCGATACCGACAAGCCGGTAGCGGTAATCTGCCACGGGCCTTGGACTCTGATCGAGGCAGATGTGGTGCGCGGACGGCGGATCGCCTCGTGGCCGTCGCTCAAGACCGATCTCCAGAACGCAGGTGCCCAGTGGGTAGATCGGGAAGTTGTAGTTGATAACAACCTCGTGTCGAGCCGCAAGCCAGACGACATCCCAGCCTTCAACCGGGAAATGATCGAGCTGTTCAGCCATGCAGGGCAGGTACGGCAGATTGTGTGAGGACTCGGAGCGTTAGGAGAACAGGTATGGAACAAGCAGGGGGAGTACAGAATGTCTTTTCTCCCTCTGCCTCAAGAGCTTCCCCAGCCCAAGGTGCTTGCCACCCAGCAAAGTTTGCTTGATAGACTACTAGGTCCAGTTGTATACATCCTGAGGAGATCATGATGCGAATCGCTCAAGTTGCTCCATTGTGGGAACAAGTACCGCCTCCTGCTTATGGAGGAATTGAGTTGGTGATTAGTCTCTTGGCTGAAGAACTCATTCGTCGTGGTCATGAAGTGACTCTGTTTGCATCGGGTGATTCGAGTAGTTTTGCCAAGATAGAATCTGTTCACTCACAGGCATTGAGCTTAGATTCTACCGTTAAGGAACCAAGCGTTTACGAAACATTGCAGCTAATGCGAGTGTACGAACAGGCGCACAAGTTTGATGTCATTCACTCTCACGTTGGCTACCCTGCACTACCCTACGCCAGATTGGTGGAGACACCGACCATTCATACGCTGCATGGCATCTTGACACCAGATAATGAAAAGGTGTTCAAGTATGCTCGCTCTCAGCCGTTTGTCAGCATTTCCAACGCGCAGCGAGAACCAAGAGTGGGACTCAATTACGTTGCCACTGTCTACAACGGCATCGATCCAATGACTTACAAGTTTTACCCGCAGGCAGAGTCGTCTCCCTATCTTGCATTTCTGGGTCGAATGTCACCTGAAAAGGGGGTGCATTTAGCGATCGAAATTGCTAAACGTTCCGGCTGGCACTTAAAGATAGCAGGTAAAGTCGATGTAGTTGATGTGGATTATTTCGAGCAACAGATCAGACCTCACATTGATGGAACGCAGATTGAATACCTGGGAGAAGCTAACCATGCCCAAAAGAGCCTCCTGATGGGAGGAGCAGTTGCGACTCTATTCCCGATTACCTGGCGTGAACCCTTTGGACTGGTGATGATTGAGTCGATGGTAACAGGTACACCTGTGATTGCTATGAATTTGGGTTCCACCTCTGAAGTGATTGTTCACGGTAAGACAGGATTTTTGTGTCGCTCAGTCAAAGACTGTCTCTCTGCCATTGATAGAGTGCCTGAGCTAAACCGCTACATCTGCCAAGAGCATGTGCTGAGAAACTTCACGATTAAGCAGATGACAGATGGCTACGAAGCTGTCTACAGCAAGTTTGCTAGTTGTACAACCGAAGACCTTAGTATGATGTACCCCGAAACCTGGACATAGCAATAAAATAGAGTCGTTGCTTACACAACGAGTAGAACTATGGAGACAACTTAGTGCAATTCGAGCTTTTACACAACTAGAATTAATGCGCTCCGAAGAGTTAATTGAAAATTGGTATGAAATCCAAAGGAATTTATCTCTTCAAGTAGCTCGTGACTTTATTCTAGAACACCTAACACAGAAATTGGGCTTGACTGCATAGTATCAACTTTCTGTCAATGCGTAAGTCCTAGTATATTTAATTATGTCTATCTACTTATCTGTTTTCAAAATTCTGGTCTGTGCTGAACAGGTAGCTGGTTAAGACAACAATAGTTTTAATCAACTACTGCTATGACTCAGATATTCCTGGTTCAATCCGTGCGCCAAGCTGAAGAACCCGTCCAAGGTCGTCAGCGTTTCGCCAGGTTTCAATTATCTTACCATCAACAATATAATGAATGAACGTAGCGGTGAATGTCTGCTGACGGCCGCGACTAGGTATGCCAAAAAAACTTTCTTGGATGCAGGTATTAGTCGCACGCACAACAACTTTGTCACCTTCAGCGATTACGTCTTCAATTGTCCATTGCTGCTGGATAGGTCCAAATGAACCAAAGAGTTTGCGTACCCCTTCAGGGCCAAGGGGAAGTCCTGGTAAACCACCGTGCATTTTCCAATTCGGGGCGGTTATCTCGCAAATTTCTTCGATTTTATGCTCGCTAATAAGTTCCATCCACCGTTGAGCAATGATTTTGTTGTCCTCAATGGAAGACATTGCTGCTATTCCTCTAATTAAGCGAACTCTAGTTATTTATTTAGCCAGACAAGATGCACTATTGTCAATTAACCAAGTATGAGATTGAATTAAAATCAGTGCAGCGCTTAATGTGCCAGCATCAGTAATATTTGTGTTTTTCACTGCGGGTCTTTAGGCAATTTTCGTTAATAAATCTACCGCTGCCGTTGGTTTCGACTTCGCTCAACCAACTAAAGAATCGAGAGTTGAGCGAAGTCGAAACTCGTCAACCTGGGTAGATTCTTTGTCACAAATCATCTTAGATTAGTATTTGTGTAATAATTTCATCTTCCTGACCAGTTGCAAAATTAGCGAAGCGCTTTGCCAAAGGTGGTATAAGTACTAGGGGATTACTAAATCCAGAGAAAACATGAACCCCTTCCAATCCTGGAATAGCACCAATTAAGGGAAGTTGATTGCTACTAAATGCCACTAAGCAGTGATACCAAGTCCCTGGCAAATGCTCTAATGCTGGTAAAATTTGACCAACACCTTTTCGCAACCATTTTTCGCTTACGTCTGAGTTTACCTCGACATGAGGATCTGCGATCGCCCGGCTAATTTGACCGATGCGGATACTACCATCTTGAAACTGAATTGCACCCACATCTAAAATTGGCGGTACTAATTCATTACCAAGTTCATCCCACAATTCATCAACTTGAGTAGATTCAGCTTCTAGTTGAAACCGTTGCAGATTCGCTGGCATAACTAAGGTGCGTAACTTGACATCAACGGCTGGGGTTTCAATGATTTCTTCGTGAGTAAAATACAGCTTGATGGAAACACCAGCAGATTTAAGCAACTGGCGGCTGAGTCCACCCGCACAAACGACAACGTTAGCGCTGTGAAAAGTTGCACTGGTGGTTTGGACGCCATCTGGCAATACTTGCAATACTTGGGTAATCTGCATTTCACCCCCAGCCCGCTCAAAAGCTTGGATGTAAGCAAGTGATGTTTTTTCTGGGTGAATATGACCGTGTTTGACAGTTAAAGCCCCAGATATTGCCTCTCGATTTAGCTGCGGTTCCAACTCACAAGCTTCTTGAATACTAAGTAAACGGGGTGGAATGGCAAAATGATTATATGATGCCGCAGTTGCTTCTGGGTCGTTATCGGCGGAAATAGTCAGTAATAAATCTAATTCCCGAAATTGAATATCAGCGTCTAACTCTTGAGATAAGATATGGTAACGTGCGATCGCTTCTTCGCACAATCGCCGAGTTAGCGGTGTAGTACCAGACCAATAAGCCAGCCCACCATAACTATAGCGAGTTGCATTTTGTGGTGTAACATCTTGTTCTAGCAAAAGTACAGCAAAACCTTTCTTTGCTAGTTCGTAGGAGAGTGTAGCACCTGTAATTCCACCACCAACAACAATCCAGTCGTAGGTTTTCATATTTTGCAAATTATGAATAGGTCAACCCCTTCGGGGAATTCAAAATTCAAAACTTGTACTGAGCGTAGCCGAAGTATTCAAAATTCAAAATTGAAGACCCCACGGATAAATCCGGGGGCTTGAATTAATGTTGCTTTGCATTCCACCTTACAAGAAAAATTGTATTTTTTTTATTTGTCAGTCCCTGAAACAATAATTTGTACTCAGTTAAACCTCGTCTACCTTGAAAACCGTAGTTTTGTAGGTTGGGTGCAGCGATAGCGTAACCCAACATAAAATTTGGTGGTAATGTTGGGTTGCGTTTCACTCCACCCAACCTACAAAAATATATTTTTTTAAAACTCTAGGTTTCAACATAGATGAGGTTTATATAGATATTTTAGTAATATTAGTTACTAAAATTATGCATAATTTATTTTCGTTAAAACTCAATAATTACTAATAAAAATTTTTCAACTACTGCTTGACAAGTATAAATTTATACAGTAACATCTAAGTACGATCGAGGCGAACGCTAAATCCCGCAAAGAAGACAGCCATCGCCCCTATCTAAACCCCAAAATCGATAAAGACGATCGCCAAATCCCGCAAAGAAGACAGCGATCGCCTTTATATAAACCCCAATATCGGAGTATGAATATCATCATGTCACAATTACCAGAATCTGCCCAGTCCAAGTTAAAACAGTTTTTGTCTGGGGAAAATTTCGATACATCCACCAGCCATCAACCAACCGGACAACCATTACCCCAGCGAGAACCGATTAAACATACATTGATTGGTTCTGCCAAAGCCGTTACCAGCACCATCCACTATTTACAAGTAATTGGCTACGCCAGCGTTGGAGACTGGAGTCCACTAGTACCCACCGAGAACCCAAATCAGGTAATGAGCATTTTAATCCGCCAGATTCTTACCCAATAACCTAGATGTAGAGACTAGCAATTGCTAGTCTCTTTTCTATTCGATGAAAGCACCAGTAGGTGCGGGTTCACCGACAGCAGAAACCACGTTTTTACGCACATTAGGCTTGCGATCGCTTTTACGAATACCTCCAGCCATTTGGTACTCATAGCTATTCTTACCAAATTTATAAGCAATACCACGCAAAATTTTCTCAGAATAATCTGCTAAATCTTGCTCATTTTCAAGGATCTGGGTTAGTAAGACATCAATAGTGGAGAGGGTAGTATTGTATGTTTCTAGAGATTGTCGCAGGGTTTCGATTTTTCCAGTATAATCTTTGACTGACAATCCTTCTCCGACATCTAGACTTGAATTGATAGATTTAACGCTTGCTAGACGTGTTTCAGCTTTGCCAAGAATACGTGAATTTCGTTTTGGTCTTGCCATAATTGCTACTTATTTTTTAAATTTTTCATAACTCTATAATGGACAATTGTTTCAAAAGTTGTCATACGTAAAATTATTGGTTTTTATTTAAAAACCTAAAATTGAAGTAATTTCCGGCTACTTCTGATAACGTGAAGGCGGAATTCGATCCAGAGTGCGCGAAACACTCAAACGTGAAGGCAAAATTCGATCCAGGGAAGACGGAATTCGATCCAGAGTGCGCGAAACACTCAAACGTGAAGGCAAAATTCGATCCAGGGAAGACGGAATTTGATCCAGAGTGCGCGAAACACTCAAACGTGAAGGCGGAAGTTGATGCAGCCAAGGCAGAAGTTGATACAGGCGAGCCTTATAAAGGGGGGAAATAAGAAATCTTGTTCCCTCCCCTTTACAAGGCTACGGTGTATATACAAGTCAAAAAAAGTTTGATTTTCCATTGTTCTTTCGTTTGTCTCGTTCTCATGCTCTGCATGAGAATGCTCCTCGTTGAGGCTCTGCCTCCAATTTAGCATTGAGTCAGAGACTCAATGAATGCATTCCCAGTCGAAGACTGGGAACGAGGAAAGTCTTATCAAGCTAGGTTTTTAGGAGTTGTGTATACACGGTAGCCTTTACAAGGGGAGGGTTAGGGTGGGGTAAAACCGTGTATTTCTCAGCTATTTCAGACTTGTGTATACACCGTAGCCAATACATCGAGGGGATTAAGGGAGGTAATTCGACTTATGCAAGAGGTCTAATGTCTTTCTTAATTACAAATTACAAATTACGTAGCTTGCTTCTCGCCAAAGGCGAATATTACAAATTACCATAAGTTGCTTGTAAACGTTGTAAAAGATATTCTCCCGCCAAGATAGGGGGATAGATAGGCGATTGTTCTTTCTGGCAACTCTCCAAACAAGTAATTTCTGTATCATCATTAGGATGACAGAAAAAAGCGATAGAATACCGCGACTGATTCACTCTTTTATCAGTGGGAATCATCACTCGATGCTTAGTCGAGCAAAATCGATGATTTGTCCACCGTTGCATTAAATCGCCAGTATTGACTATTACAGTATCAGGAATCGCAGGCGCAACAATCCACTCTCTAGATACTGTCTGTACTTCTAACCCGCCAATGTCATCTTGGAAAAGCAAGGTAATACTGCCATAATCGGAATGCTCGCCAGCACGCACCTGTCCGGGTTTCGCTGGTGTCTGCAATGGCGGATAGTGTAATAGTCGTAAGGTATGATTTTGTTGATTATGTCTGATAGTAAAAAAATCTTCTGGCAATTCCAATGCCAACGCATAAGCTTGTAATATCGTATTAGCAAGTTCTGTACAACCAGCGTAGAAGGTGACAAGAGAAGCATCTATCCCTACCGCTTGTTTGTTGACATTAAATGCCTCTTTTAAATCGCCTGGTTGATTGGGGTTAAGACGTTCTCTTTCAATCCCAACGTAACCCATATTACTAAATTCATCACTCCAAGCTTGCTTTTGCTTAACTTCTAAAGGTAAATTGAAAAAAGATTTGCTGTGAGCGAATACTTCCTCGATTAGGTTTTTTGATATTCCCGAATTTTGCAAGTACATGAAGCCAATTTCATGACAAGCTTCATAGATTTGTTTGATGACAGCTTGCCGAGTTATTGCGTTGCCCTTAGTAAAATTAGTGAAATCAATTACTGGAATTTTGACCATTGATTCAAAATACCACATCTTTACTGAGAAGGGGAAAAGGTTAAAGGGTAAAGGGAAAAGGGAAAAGGTTAAGGGGTAAAGGGAAAAGGTTAAAGGGTAAAGGGAAAAGGTTAAAGGGAAAAGGTTAAAGGGTAAAGGGAAAAGGTTAAAGGTTAAAGGTTAAAGGGAAAGGAAAAATTCTATTTATTTACCCCTTACCCCTTCCCCCTTCCCCCTTCCCCTCTTCTTTACGCAGCTTCAGATTTTGAATGCGAGTATCTTTAGTAGGTGGTACATCCTCCTGAGCAAATGGAATCTGCTTAAAGTTAGCAGCCAGATATTCTGCTAATGCATCTTGTTCGGAACCATCAGCAGCAAAGGTGGCTAAACCTGTACGTTTAGCATCTTTTGATATCAAATCAACCCGTTCAGTTTTGGGAAAAGGATAACCATCACCACCATTTGCTAGGAAGTTTAAGGTGACAGCGCGGAAGATGCGATTCGAGTCACCCACTAACTCTGCATTTTTCACTACTACATCAATAATTTTGCCTTTCCTATCTTTGATAACCAGGGATTTAACACGCTTACCTGCTGGCAAATCTGGGTCAAAGCTAAAGGCTAATCCCGCTACTTGGGGAAAACTACCAGGGGTAGCACCTGGCGCGATCGCTGCGACACTGTGTTCAATTACTGCTACTAGTTCTTTAGCATTTAAAGTAACTAAAGTCAAGCTATTGTTGAACCGTAAAGCATTGGTGATATCAAGTTGGGAAATTTCTTTTTCTTTCTTACCTGCTACAGGATTTGCTTGGGGTGGCAGTTTGATAACATCCTGCGAACGAGTCGAACCTGCGGGAAAGGTATAGGTACCAATACTGTCACGGATACCACCACCATTTTTAATGGAAATCACCGTTTTAGGATCGTATCGTTTAGCGATCGCTAAATTAGCTTCAGCTGTCAAATTCCCTAAATTGGTTTCTTGGGTGCGGACATCACCCCGCCAGCCGTTGAGAAAAACGTTGGTTTTCCCGAAAATCTGACCATCTTGGGCAATAATCACTTTTTTGAGTGCTTCTGTAATCGCAACAATTTTGGCATCGGGTTTTCCGCCTACAGCTGCTACCCCTTGGGAATCAGTCGCATAAGCACCACTAATTTTGGGGTCAATACTTTTAGGAATAATTACTCCCTTGGCATCAAAGTTAACTACTAGACGACCAACATAGCGATAGTTTCCATCAGTATTAACTACAGCTATCGGATTACCATCTGCGGCTTTTTTGATGATTGGATAAGTTCCAGCAGATTTATCACCCACTCGCAGACGGTCTGTTTTATCGGCTAGTAAGGTATTGGAACCGCCAGCAACAATAATATCTACTCCCTTGAGTAATTGTGCTAGCTTTTGCTCAATGGCAATTTGCTGCATATGTGCCAAGAGAATGACTTTATTAATCTCTGGGTTTTTGGTCAGCACTGCATCAACAGAAGTTTGAATTTCAGCAGCCAAAGCAGCGATATCTGCGGCATCGCGGTCATTAAATTTTTTAGGCAACACAGTCACACCACCAGGAGAAGAAATAGTCCGCAGTGTGGGAGTTGTCGCCCCAACTACAGCAATTTTTTCCCCATTGACAGTAATAATGGTGCTACGGGCAATTTTATTGGAAATTTTACTTGCTTCTTGTCCATCAGCAGTCACTAATTTTGCCAGGTCTTTATCAGTGCTGAAATCTAGATTCGCGCTGAGATAGGGAAATTTTGTACCTGGGTAATCTTCTTTAGCACGCAGCAAGTCAGCAACAACACCCGTACCTAAATCAAATTCGTGATTACCAAAGGCGATCGCACCAAACCCAAGAGCATTTAAAATTAAAATATCTCCCCGTCCCTGTCCACCAAAAGCTGTGTCACTGGCAAATAAAAAGGGACTGGGAATATAAGCATCTCCAGATGAAAGAATTAAGGTATTAGGATAATCAGGCTTACCGTCGCCATTAGCATCCTGATTTTTCAGTGCATTCAACACCGCCGAAAAGTTCGGTGCATCCTTCAGCGCTGGGACACCTGCTTCTTGGTCGGAAGTATGTAAAAGTTGTAGTGTGAACCCTGACTTCTGTGCTGTTTTAACTTGCACCACACCACCAGCAGTTCCTAAAAATAAAAAGATGCTAGATATAATCAGCAAACTTAACTGATTAGTCCTTAAATCTTGGCGATTAAACTTACTGAAAAATCGACTTTTCCGCTCTAAAAAAGACATATTAACAATTCACGCATTCAAAGTTCACGCATTTAAGTTAAGAAAAATTGTAGTAGCGTGTCAAGGCTAAAATTTTACAATTAATGTGGAGGCTCAAGGATAAATTGTCGATGCTAATGGTAATATTATGCTTGTGGCTCAATCTGGGCAAAGTTTTTCTATTCCCTCTGCCATGTTTTGTAGTCAATAATTCGTTACTTCAAGGGTCGCGGGAGGAATTACGATGAAACTCAAAATTGAGCTAGCAAAAAACCCTTGAATATGTGGCTCGAAGCTGTGTGTAAGAAAATTGCATATTCACAGGTAAGAAATGAGCAAGCGAGGCTGGTTCTGATATGACAATCTATAAAGATAGGAATTGGCACTCAGATTTATTAGAAGCTATTAGCATTATTGGAGTGTTTGCTGGTGTCATATTTGGTTGTGAAAATTACGTCTTAGCCCAGATTACTCCTGATAGCACATTGGGTAATAACTCTTCAAAAATCACTCCCAATGTGAATATTAAAGGTAGTGCTACTAACCGCATTGATGGTGGAGCAATTCGCGGTGCAAACCTCTTCCATAGTTTTCGTGAATTCAATGTCGGAGAATCCCAGCGAGTTTATTTTGCCAATCCCACAGGAATTAACAATATTTTCACTAGAGTCACGGGAGGTAAAGTATCTAATATTCTGGGTACTTTAGGAGTGGATGGTGCAGCAAATTTATTTCTGCTCAATTCTAATGGGATAATTTTTGGCAAAAATGCACGTCTCGATGTAGCAGGTTCGTTTGTGGCGAGTACGGCGAACTCGTTTATCTTTGGCGATGGGATGGAATTTAGTGCTACTAATCCCCAAGCGCCGCCACTGTTGGAAATTAATCTAACACCAGGGTTGCAGTATGGCAAGAATGACCCCTTGAGAACCATCGAAAATACGGGAAATTTAGCAGTAGGACAAGATTTAAAGCTGTTTGCAGGAAATTTAGATTTACAGGGACATCTGCAAGCAGGCAAAGATTTAATCTTGCAAGCCGATACTATCAAAGTACGCGATCGCTTTACCAATCCTTTCGTTGCTGCTGCTGGAGGTAAGCTGTTAGTTCAAGGTAATGAAAATATAGATATTTTTGCCTTAAACGATCCAAGTAGTGGTTTGTTCTCTCGTGGGGATATGGTTTTACGCAGTGTTAATACTGTGGGTGGTGATGCTCATTTCTGGAGTGGGGGGAGTTTTCGGATTGAAAAATTAGACGGAAGTTTAGGCAATTTATTTAGTCCGCACGATCCAATTATTCGCTCTCAAGGCGATGTCAGCTTTTTTGCATATCAAGGAGCTTCTTTACATATCTTGGCTGGGGGAAAAGTAGATATTAATACCGTGGTGATAACAGATCCCGATACAGCAGGTGAAACCATTAACCCCGCAAGCACTCCTAGTTTGGCTAATGTTACTTTATCGGATGGAACTCCCATTATTATTGATGGTAGCGTCAAACCAACACTTGATATCCGCGCCGGGATGAACCCAGAAGCAATAGGAAATCCTTTAGGAACTATAGGCGATGCCGGTATTTTCTTAGACTCCTCGATTTCTATTGTCGCGCCTCCTGTAAACAATTCTGTAGCGACAAGTGCAGATATTACTATTGGTGATATTAGGGTAAATTCTCCCAAGGGCATTGTTTTACTCACCAATCAGTATCAGCCTAATCCGGCGCTGACAGAAGGAAACATTACTCTCACAGGGAAGGGAGCATTAAATCTTGGCGGAATTGTCGCAGGTAGTGAAGAAGGTGATGGCACGTCGGTTGTTTTTGACTCAAGAGATAAAATTACACTAGCCAGTAGTTATATTGATACCTTTTCTAAATATACTCGCGCTGGAGATATTGCTTTGCTCGCAAATGGCGATATCAAACTCAATGGTGCGTCAATTTACGCTAATGCGTTGACAATCTCTGCTGATGATGTAGCCAGTGCTTTGGGTGGAGATGTTAGGCTGATCAGCAGTGGTGGTGATGTATCCCTCAATGGATCTGCTATTAACGTAGCCAGTAACGGCGGCGGAAGTTTAATTATTGATGCTCAAAACATCAACATTTTGGACAATAGTTACATATTTTCTGGAATCCTCGGCAATTCAGGAACACTTAAAATTCAAGCAGGAGACATTCAACTCAATGCTCACCAGAATATCTCAATAGCAGATAGCGATATCAGCAATTCTGTAGTTAAAGGAGCAGTAGGTAATGCTGGAAAGATTTTAGTACAAGCAAATGGCTCTGTATCTCTTTCTGGTAACAATGGAATTTTCAACTCCGTAGGTCTTGGACTCAATCCAGAGGGAGGAGGGTATGCACTTGGAACAGTTGGAGGAATCGCAGTTAAAGCTGACTCACTTTCTTTAAGCGGGGGATATGAACTCGTAACTTCCACCCAAGGACAAGGTGATGCAGGTAACATGGAAATTAACGTTCGCAATCTGACTTCCTTGGATGGAGTTGATAAAACAGGATTTCCGAGTGGCTTATTTGCTACCGTTTTCAAAAGTGGAATTGGTAACGGAGGCAATATCAACCTCAGAACTGGTTCCCTCTCGATCGCAGATGGCGCTCGTATCCAGACTAAAAGTGAAGGACAAGGTAACACAGGAAATGTGGCGATTGAAGCGAGCGATCGCATCTTTTTTGATGGAACCGAAAAAAATCCCAATCCCGCAATCGAACACTTAACGGGAATTTTCACTACTGTGCAAACTACTACTCCTCAACAAGGAGGAAATATTAACCTGAAAACAGGTTCTCTTACTGTCACTAATGGCGCTCAACTGACTAGTAATACTTTTGGACTTGGTAATTCTGGCAATATTACGATCGAGGCTAGTGGTAAAGTCTCCCTTGATGGCATCAACAATCGCGCCAGTAACAGTGGAATATTTAGTGCTGTTGGCAGAGATGACTTAGGAAATATAGGTAAAGGACGTGGTGGGAACATTGAAATTTTCGCCAATTCCCTTTCGGTAACGAATGGTGCAGCTTTAACTTCAGCCACTGAGGGGGTAGGCGATGCTGGCAAAATCACTATTATTGCACCAGAAGAAGTCTTCTTAGAGGGGATGGGGAACAATGGATTTTCCAGTCAGATAGCAACCTCCGTGGAACCTGAAGCAGTCGGTAATGCCAACGATATTGCGATCGCAACTGGATTACTCACCCTCGCCAATGGCGCTCAACTGCGTGCCGATACTGCTGGACAAGGTAAAGCAGGCAATATCTTTGTGACAGCCAACACCTATAAAGCCAGCAATGGCGGACAACTTCGCACCACTACATCCAGTAATTTTGATGCTGGCAATATCACCCTCAAAGTGCAGGACAACATCAGCCTATCTGGTTCACAAACAGGATTATTTGCCAACACCACTGATAGTTCAATTGGCAACGGTGGTAGCATCTTCATTGACCCCAGAACTTTAAATATTACGGATGGCGCGAAAATCGCAGTTGATAGCCAAGGTACAGGAGACGGTGGCAGCATTAAACTAGCAGCAGGTATCCTTACCCTTAACAATGGCAGCATCTCTGCCGAAACTCGCAGCAACACTGGCGGTAATATTACCTTGAATCTGCAAGACTTATTATTATTACGCAACGGCAGTCAAATCTCCACCACTGCCGGAAATCGCCAGTTTGGTGGCGATGGCGGCAACATCACCATTAATAGCCCTTTCATTGTCGCCGTTCCTAAAGAAAATAGCGATATCACCGCTAATGCTTTCACAGGTATTGGTGGCAAAGTTGATATTACAACAAACGGTATTTTTGGTATTGTCTCGCAAAAACGCCCAACCGAAAACAGTGACATTACAGCAAGTTCCGAATTAGGAGTGAGTGGGGAAGTAACTATCAACAGTCCAGATACTGACCCCAGTCGCGGCTTAATTCAACTACCCTCTAACCTCATAGATGCATCTCGACAAATTGCTCAAGGTTGCACTCCCAGAAGAGGGCAAAACGCCAGTCGTTTTATCGCCACTGGACGCGGTGGATTACCCCAAAGCCCTAACGAACCGTTGCAGGGACGAGCAGTGATTACTGGTTGGGTAGATATGCCACCACAAACAACAGCGATCGCGGATAAATTATCTACTGCATCTATAACCAAATCTAGCGATCCAATTGTCGAGGCTCAAGGATGGATTGTCGATCCTAACGGTAATATTATGCTCGTGGCTCAATCTGGGCAAAGTTCTTCTATTCCCTCTGCCATGTCTTGTAGTCAATAATTCGTTACTCCAAGATTCAAGGGAGGAATTACGATGAAACTCAAGAGTTATAAAACAATCAGATGCATTATCTAATTTTAAGTTTTAAAAAGTTTACTCTTATCTAGTTACAATATCTGCTGAAATTAATTGTAGAAAATTTATCAAGACGGCTAGCTGAAAACCTTTGAAGATGTAGCTACGAAGCAGTGGCTTCAGGGAATTGTATATTCACAGGTATGAAATGAGCAAGCAAGGCTGGTTCTGATATGGCAATCTGTGAAGATAAGAATTGGCGCTCAGGTTTATTAGAAGTTTTTGGCATTATCGGAGTGCTTGCTCATGTCATATTTTGTTGTGAAAATCACGCCTTAGCCCAGATTACCCCTGATGGAACATTGGGCGATCGCTCTTCAAGGAGAACCCCCAATGTCAATATTAAAGGATTTCCAGCTGACCGCATTGATGGTGGAGCAACTCTCGGTGCTAACCTGTTCCATAGTTTTCGTGAATTCAATGTCAGAAAATCCCAGCGAGTTTATTTTGCTAATCCCACGGGAATTCAAAATATTCTCACAAGGGTGACGGGAAGTAATATCTCGAATATTCTCGGTACACTGGGGGTGGATGGTGGTGCAAATTTGTTTTTGATCAATCCCAATGGTATTTTATTTGGGAACAATGCACGCCTCGATGTGGCAGGTTCCTTTGTAGCAAGTACGGCGAGTTCTTTTGTGTTTGGCAATGGGTTGGAATTTAGTGCAACTAATCCTCAGACTCCTTCTGCATTACTAACAGTTAATCCTTCCGCTTTGCTATTCAATCAACTTCAATCTGGCAGAATTGAAAACAGGTCAATTGCACCAGCAGGAAAAGATCCAGCAGGTTTTAATGCATTTGGTTTACGAGTAGGAGATGGTAAAAGTTTGTTGCTAGTGGGCGGTAATGTCAGTATGGATGGCGGCCAGTTAAATGCTTATGGTGGGAGAGTTGAATTAGGAGGGTTAGCAGCATCTGGGAATGTCAATCTTCTTTTTAATGGCGATAATCTCAGCTTGAAATTTCCTCTTAATGTGACTCGTGCTTCGGTATTGCTTACCAATCAAGCGCGTGTGTATGTAGAAGCTGCTGGTGGCGGTGATATTGCGATTAATGCCCGAAATTTGGAGATATTAGGTGGGAGTGTCCTTTATGCTGGTATTGGGGGGGGGTTGGGTACACCTGAGACTGTTGCTGGGGATACTACGCTAAATACTACCGAAGACATCACAATTGCTGGTTCTGGTAGCGGGATTGCCAATTTTGTAGAAGAAGGAGCAAAAGGTAAAGGAGGCAACATTACTATCGATTCTGGTGACTTCTCATTACAAGATGGCGCTCAACTTCAAACATCAACTCTTGGACAGGGGAATGCGGGGAATGTGACAGTGGATGCAAAAAATGCTGTTTCCCTTGCAGGTCAACCAACTGCCATCTTTAGCACAGTAGAAGCAGGAGGTGTGGGTAAGGGTGGTAATATCGATATTAATGCAGCAACCCTGTCACTCACTGATGGCGCTCAACTGCTAACCAGTACTCGTGGTGCATCTGATACCCAACCAGCAGCAAGAGGGGATGCAGGTAATGTCAATCTGAAAGTGACAGGTGTTGTTGATATTGCTGGCGAGAAAAACGGTTTCAAGAGTGCGATTTTCAGCGCAGTGGGAACGGGAACAGTTGGCAATGGGGGTAATATTTTCATCGATTCTGGTGACTTCTCATTACGAGATGGCGCTCACCTTGAAGCATCAACTTTTGGACAAGGGAATGCGGGGAATGTGACAGTGGGTGCAAAAAATGCTGTTTCCCTTGCAGGTCAACCAACTGCTATCTTCAGCACCGTGGAAGCAGGAGGTGTGGGTAAGGGTGGTAATATCGACATCAATGCAGCCACCCTGTCACTAACTGATAGCGCTCAACTGTTAACTGGTAGTCGTGGTGCATCTGCTACCCAACCAGCAGCAAGAGGAGATGCGGGGAATGTCAATGTGAAAGTGACAGGTGCTGTTGATATTGCTGGAGAGAAAAACGGTTTCAATAGTGCGATTCTCAGCACAGTGGAGACGGGGACTGTTGGCAATGGTGGTAATATTTTCATCGATTCTGCTAACTTCTCATTACGAGATAGCGCTCACCTTGAAGCATCAACTTATGGACAAGGGAATGCGGGAAATGTGACAGTGAGTGCAAAAAATGCTGTTTCCCTTGCAGGTAATGCTGCCATCCTTAGCACCGTGGAAGCAGGAGGTGTGGGTAAGGGTGGTAATATCGACATCAATGCAGCAACCCTGTCACTTACTGATGGCACTCAACTGTTAACTGGTACTCGTGGTGCATCTGCTACCCAACCAGCAGGAAGAGGGAATGCAGGTAATGTCAATGTGAAAGTCACAGGTGTTGTTGACATTGCTGGGGAGAAAAACGGTTTCAAGAGTGCGATTCTCAGCAGAGTAGAAACAGGAACAGTTGGCAATGGTGGTAATATTTTCATCGATTCTGGTGACTTCTCATTACGAGATGGCGCTCAACTTCAAGCATCAACTTTGGGACAAGTTGGCAATGGGGGTAATATTTTCATCGATTCTGCTAACTTCTCATTACAAGATGGCGCTCAACTTCAAGCATCAACTTTGGGACAGGGGAATGCGGGGAATGTGACAGTGAGTGCAAAAAATGCTGTTTCCCTTGCAGGTAATGCTGCCATCCTTAGCACCGTGGAAGCAGGAGGTGTGGGTAAGGGTGGCAATATCGACATCAATGCAGCAACCCTGTCACTCACTGATGGCGCTCAACTGCTAACCATTACTCGTGCATCTGATACCCAACCAGCAGGAAGAGGGAATGCAGGTAATGTCAATGTGAAAGTAACAGGTGTTGTTGATATTGCTGGGGAGAAAAACGGTTTTTCCAGTGGGATTTTCAGCTTTGTGGAGACGGGGACTGTTGGCAATGGGGGTAATATTTTCATCGATTCTGGGGACTTCTCATTACGAGATGGCGCTCAACTTGGAGCATCAACTTTTGGAGTGGGGAATGCGGGGAATGTCAATGTGAATGTTACTGGCGCTGTTGATATTGCTGGAGAGAAAAATGGTTTGGTTAGTGCGATTTTCAGCAGTGTGGAAACGGGGACAGTTGGCAATGGGGGTAACATTACTATCGATTCTGGTAGCTTCTCACTACGAGATGGCGCTAAACTTTCTGCCTCAACTTTTGCACAGGGGAATGCGGGAAATGTTCGCATCAATGCAAAAGATGCGGTAACTGTTTCTGGAACTAGTCATATCGGCGATAACAGTGGCTTATTTGTCAATTCCACAGGTTCAGGAATCACAGGCGACATCGAAATTAACTCACCCAAATTTACCTTAGATAACCAAGGTAAACTCAATGCCGAATCTGCATCCGGTAACGGTGGTAATATCAACGTCAACAGCGACTTACTCTTACTCCGCCGCAACAGTCAAATCTCCACCAACGCAGGTACAAAAAAATTAGGTGGCAATGGCGGTAATATCAAAATCAATTCAAGATTTATCGTTGCAGTTCCGAAAGAAAATAGCGATATCAGCGCTAATGCCTTTACAGGCACTGGTGGTAGAGTTGACATTACAACTAACGGTATTTTCGGTATTCTCTCGCAAAAAAGCCCAACTAAAAATAGTGACATTACCGCAAGTTCAGAATTGGGGGTGAGCGGGGAAGTAACTATCAACAGTCCAGATACTGACCCCAGTCGCGGCTTAATTCAACTACCCTCTAACCTCATAGATGCATCCCGACAAATTGCCCAAGGTTGCACTCCTAAAAGAGGACAAAATGCCAGTCGTTTTATCGCTACCGGACGCGGTGGATTACCCCAAAGCCCTAACGAACCGTTGCAGGGACGAGCAGTGATTACTGGTTGGGTAGATATGCCACCACAAACAACAGCCATGACGGATCAATTATCTACTGCATCTATAACCAAATCTAGCGATCCAATTGTCGAGGCTCAAGGATGGATTGTTGATGGTAACGGTAATATTATGCTCGTGGCTCAATCTGGGCAAAGTTCTTCTATTCCCTCTGCCATGTCTTGTAGTCAATAGACCTCTTGGCATTTGTGCTTTTTGCACTCTTGGGGGAAAGTTTTGTAGGTTGGGTGCAGCGATAGCGTAACCCAACATAAAATTTGGTGTTAATGTTGGGTTGCGTTTCACTCCACCCAACCTACAAAAATATATTTTTAAAAAACTCTAGGTTTCAACATAGATGAGGTTTATTAGCCCTTTTCCCTACAAATGCCAAGAAGTCTATCGACCGATAATACAAAATTTCTGCTTGGGGTGCATAAAAAATAAAACTCATCGTATATGAGTTTAACAGGAAGATTCACTTAGCTCAACTTGATTCAGCAAAAAGCCTAGCTTTTGGGCAAATACTTTTTAAGTAGAACTACCTTCCCTTAAAGGTTTCAGGGATAGGGTAGACCCTATTTAGCGGTTTGTTGCAGGTATCTTGTTACCAACAAAACCGATAAAGTCGAGCTAAAACCGGACTTCCAATTGCGTCTGATTGTGATGAAATATCACCCCAGATAGACCTTACTGAAACCAAAAAACTAAAACCTTTTACTTTTACTACTCAGAGGAATAATTAAAATGCCTACCTACAATGGAACTAACGGAAATGACAATATTATTGGTAGTATTTTTACTGATAGTATCTTTGGGTTTGGAGGAAACGATACCCTTAATCCTGGATCTGGACTTAATGATTATATAGATGGCGGCACGGGGATCGATTTACTCGTAGCGGACTACTCTAATGTCAGCAGTCCCTACAGCTTTTCTTTCAATAACATCGAAAAAATTTACTTCAAAGGTGGTAACGGAGTTGATAATTTTACCTTCAACAACACCACTGATACCCTATACGGTAATGGTGGTAATGATATCTTGGATGCTGGGGCTTTTGATGACTATCTTAATGGCGGCAGTGGGAGTGACTCTCTTTACGGAGGCGATGGCAACGATACCCTCAATCCTGGGTCTGGAGTGAATGATTATATAGATGGCGGTAACGGAGTCGATTTACTCGTAGCCGACTACTCGAACGTCACCGACGCCTACAGCTTTTCCTACACTAATATCGAAAAAATTTCCTTCAATGGCAGTAACAGCGTCGATAATTTTGTCTTCAACAACACCACTGATACCCTATACGGCAATGGTGGCAACGATACCTTGAATGCAGGAGCTTTAGATGACTATCTAAATGGTGGCAGTGGCAATGACTCTCTCTTGGGAGGCACCGGCAGAGATACTATCTATGGCGGTAGTGACAATGATTTTCTCTTCGGTCAGGGTGATAACGATATTCTTTTCGGCGAGAGTGGCAATGATTTGCTCAATGGCGGGGAAGGCAATGACTCTCTCTACGGAGGCGATGGCAATGATATTTTAAATGGCCGTAAAGATTACGATTACCTTGTAGGAGGAAGTGGAGCCGATACATTTGTCTTCGACTCTCTGTCTGATGGACTTGATTACATTGCAGACTTTAAGTACTTTGAAGGAGATAAAATTCAGATTTCTAAACTTGGATTTGGTGCTAGTTCTACCAGTCAGTTTAGTTATAACAACAGCACAGGTGCTTTGTCTTTTGATAAATCTCCATTTGATGCGATCGCATCGGTTCAATTTGCCTCTCTCCAACCCAACTTAGGGAGCGGATTTATTCCCAGTCTTGACATCGTTTTGGTTTAAAACAGGACTAATGTTACCAGGAGTAAGAGTTACATTAGACCTCTTGCAAAAAACACTTTTGCAAGAGTTGGGAAAAGGAAAAGGTTAAAGGGAAAAGGTTAAAGGGGAAAGGTTTTTTTATTCCTTTTGCCTTTCCCCCAAACCCAATTCCCTACAAATGCCAAGAAGTCTATAGGACAGGTTACTGGATTTATTGTTATTTTCAGCTTACTACCTGTCCTTTTTCCGATCCCGAACTCAGGTTAATTAGATTGTGGAGGCTCAAGGATGGATTGTTGATGGTAACGGTGATATTATGCTTGTAGCTGAATCTGGGCAAAGTTCTTTTATTCCCTCTGCCATATCTTGTGGTCAATAATTCATTGCCCAAGATTCAAGGGAGGAATTACGATGAAACTCAAGAGTTATAAAAATAATCAGTGGCAACAGATATATAACGGATGCAACAGATGGTTCATTCGTCCCTTTAAAAAACATAACTTACCTGTTTTCATGCTCTTGGTTGTGGTGACAGCTTTTTTGTGCGTTACTGCTTTTCCTGTTGCTGCAACTTTAGAGACACAACATATCGCAATTGGAGTGTCAATCCAAAATCCGACTGCACAAACACAAGACTTGCTGCAACAGGGGAAAGTGCTGTATGAGGCAGGACAATTTGCAGAAGCGGTTAAAGTTTTACAACAAGCAGTTAAAAGTTTTGGCAGCCAAGGCAATGAATTGCAGCAAGCTGTAGCATTAAGTAATTTGGCGTTGGCATATCAAAAACTGGGTAATTTACCACCAGCGCAACAGGCAATTACAGATAGCTTGAAGTTGCTCGAAAAATCCTCTAATTCCCAAAATCTTCAGGTTTTAGCTCCAATTTTAGATATTCAAGGTAGTATTCAACTAGACTTAGGACAAGCTGAACAGGCACTCAACACCTGGCAACGTGCGGAAGTTAGCTATAAGCAATTAGGCGATCGCAATGGCATTATCCGCGATCGCATCAATCAAGCACAAGCATGGCAAGTTATGGGATTTTACCGTCGGGCTTTGACGATCTTGACTCAATTGCAGCAGGAGTTACAATCAAAACCTAATTCAGTCAGTAAAGCAGTAGAATTACGGTCTTTTGGGAATGCTCTGCAATTAGCAGGAGATTTGAATCAATCTCGTCAGGTATTACAGCAAAGTTTGTCAATTGCCCAAAAATTGGATTCTCCTCAGGATGTCAGCGCGGCTTTATTCAGTTTAGGCAACACGGCACAAGTACAGCAAGATTTTAAGGGTGCAATACAGTTTTATCAGCAAGCTGCTGCGATCGCTCCTAACCCGATTAACAAAGTTCAGGCTCAAGTTAATCAGTTGAATTTACTAGTGAACGCGGGACAAACAGCCGCAGTACAGACACTATTGCCGCAAATTCAAACTCAACTGGCACAACTACCTGCTTCTGTGACAACTATTTATGCGCAGATTAATCTAGCTCAAAGCTTGATGAAATTCGGAACTACACCCGAAGCGATCGCTCAAATCTGCGCCAGGGCCCTGCAACAAGCTGAAAATTTAGCAGATAAACGAGCCGAGAGCTTTGCCCTTGGGACTTTGGGCAGTGTATACGAGCAAACTAAACAATGGTCAATAGCCCAGAACCTCACTCAACAGGCATTGAACATCGCCCAAACAATCAACGCCCCAGATATCGCTTATCGATGGCATTGGCAGTTAGGACGCTTGTTAAAACAGCAAAGAGAGATTGAGGGCGCTATTGCCAGCTATGATACTGCGATCGCTGAGTTGCAGACTCTCCGTAGTGACTTAGTAGTTGTAAATCGAGATGTCCAGTTTTCCTTTAAAGAAAGTGTAGAACCTGTATATCGAGAGTCCGTAGAATTATTGTTGCAGTTTCAGCAAACTCATCCGAGCGAACCAATCCTAGACAAAGCTAGACAAAGGATTGAATCACTGCAACTAGCGGAATTAGACGACTTTTTTCGGGAAGCTTGCATTAATGCCAAAACTGTTTTGCTTGACACAGTGGTAGATAAAGATAATCCTACAGCCGCAATTATTTATCCAATTATTCTGCCCGATCAACTCCAAGTGATTGTCAAAATTCCTAAACACCCACTGCGTAATTATACAGTAAATAAGTCACAAAATGAGGTAGAAGGTACTATCAAACAACTTAGAGAGTATCTATTAGAACCCGATCGGACTGAGGAAGTGCAGGCGCTATCACAAGAAGTCTATGGGTGGTTAATCAAAGAAATTGAGTCAGATTTAAAAGATCGTGGCGTCAAAACCCTTGTATTTGTACTGGATGGCATATTGCGAAATATACCAATGGCTATATTGTATGACGGTCAGCAATATCTGGTAGAAAAATACGCTGTAACCCTCAGCTTGGGACTCCAGTTACTCGCACTCAAACCCTTGACACAAACAAAACTCAATGTGCTAGCTGCCGGGTTAGTGCAACCACCACAAGGCTTTAAACAGCAATTTCCACCGCTACCAGAAATTAAATCAGAATTCGACTCTATTTCCCAAGCGATCGCGTCTACCACCCAGTTACTAAATCGAGACTTCAACAGCAAAAACCTAGAGAGTAAGGTAAATACTGTGCCATTTAATGTGTTACATCTGGCAACCCACGGTCAATTTAGCTCCAGTGTTGAGAATACTTTTATACTTGCAAATGATGGACCGATCAACGTCACGCAATTTGATAGCTTGTTGCGCCGTCGAGATCAAACTCGCTCCGAAGCCTTGGAAATGCTAGTGTTAAGTGCTTGCCAAACCGCTACTGGTGACAATCGCGCCACGCTAGGGCTAGCAGGAGCATCCGTGAAAGCTGGCGCTCGTAGTACCTTGGCTTCACTATGGCATATCAGCGATAAATCTACTGCTATTTTAATTGGGGAATTTTATCGTGAGTTAGTTAAAACTAAGGTGACAAAGGCTGAAGCCTTGCGTCGTGCCCAAGTAAAGTTGTTAAAAGATTATCCCAATTACAGTCGTCCTGGCTACTGGGCACCTTATGTTTTAGTTGGTAACTGGCTTTGACAAATTCTACTCATACCATTTTGGATTTTAGATTTTAGACTTCGGCTCCTTTCGACTTCGCGGTAGTTGAATCTCGACTTACTTCGACTACGCTCAGTACAAGTCGCTCGATTACCGCGCAGTCGAAACTCAAGGCAAGTCGCTCAGTCGAACGATTTTGGATTGTGAAACATCCATTGGATAAGTGTTTCAGTTTCCCATCTGTCGCAATCATTTTTCAAATTGGTATCATTTATTGAAGTTTCTAGAGGTTGCCCTTTTGTTCTGACTCCTGATATCATGTCTGCCTAAATAGTTATAGCAGGAGGCAGAAGACAGGAGGTAAAACTATTGCTAACTCTAGCATTCACCCCATCCTTATGTCCTAACCTATGTAACCACAGCTATATAATTCCCGCATCTGTGCAAAAATCAGGAAACCCTCTTTCCCCCTGCCCCCTGCTCCCTGCTCCCTGCTCCCTGCCCCCTGCCCCCTGCTCCCTGCTCCCTGCTCCCCTGCCCCCTGCCCCCTGCTCCCCTGCCCCCTGCTCCCTGCCCCGACTCCTGGGTGCTGAATTCTGACATCAAAACTAAACAGTTAAAAGTTCTTTATATGCTCAAAATTTCTAACCTTAACGTTTATTACGGCGAAAGCCATATTCTCCGCAACGTAGATTTGAGCGTACCATCTGGGCAAATGGTTTGCCTAATTGGACGCAATGGTGTCGGAAAAACTACCCTACTCAAAACTATCATGGGTTTACTCAAACCCCGCAGCGGTACTATTAATTTAGCTGAAGAATTAATCAACTCCAAATCTCCAGATCAAAGGGCAAAGTTGGGAATTGGTTATGTCCCCCAAGGACGAGAGATTATCCCTCGGTTGACAGTTAAAGAAAATCTACTGCTGGGATTGGAAGCTAGACGCAAACCAGTCAAAAAAGCAGAAATTTCCGAGGAAGTTTTTAGTTTATTTCCGGTGTTAAAAAGTATGCTTTCGCGGATGGGTGGTGATTTAAGTGGAGGACAGCAGCAACAATTAGCGATCGCCCGTGCTTTAATGGGAGAACCTCAATTACTCGTTTTAGATGAACCCACTGAAGGTATTCAACCCTCCATCATCATAGAAATTGAAGCCGCAGTCCGGCGCATCGTCGAAACCACAGGTATTTCGGTGTTATTAGTAGAGCAACATTTACACTTTGTCCGTCAGGCGGATTACTATTACGCTATGCAAAAAGGTGGTATTGTCGCCTCCGGTTCCACCACCGAACTCAGCCAAGATGTGATTCAGCGCTTTTTAGCTGTTTAATTTTTGATACTTCTATATCAATTGTGTCGGCAGCCATCAAGTCTGCCGCTTCTTGTAAAAGCTCATGTTGTTCCTTTTGAATTGCTGCCAAACGACTAGAAATTTCTGCTAATCGTTGTTGTTTATTTGGTTGAAAACTTTCAGGTAGTAAAGAAGGCGGATTATCAGTTGTTTTGGTACTTGTAATTCGTTGAACAGCAAAACTTCCAACTTTAGTTAAGGATAGAAAACTAACTTTAATCAAAGCCTGAAGCAATTTTAACGGAACTTGGAGTATTGACCAACTAGCTGTTTCAATTAAGCGGACAATTGCTCTGATGATGCTCCAAAGTAGAGCAAGTGCAAACAGCAAAATTACTACACTAATAATTGGGTGATTAGCTCCCCAACCTAGTATTTGAACTAACCGAAAAAATATCGGGTGTTGTGTCAACCAATCACTTACAGAAGATGCGATCGCATCTTTAACTGCTCCCGATGTGGTATTTTTAAATTGCTCTGCTGTTTGCCAAGTTTGCTCTAAACTTGTTGTAACTGTATCAATTGCTCTATCAGTTGTGGTAGTAGCTGTTGTCTTCAAAGACTCACCAGCTTGTTGTGCTGAGTTACTTAGAGAGTTAACGCTCCCGCCCACAAAATCTTTCACACTTTGCAAGCGTTGTAAAACTCCGTTAGGCAAATGTATGTTTATTTGGGATGTCATAAAACATTTTACCGAGGTTGAAATCTAACCCGCAATCCATCTTTCGGGCGATTAGTGGGAACTACAACTTCCTCTAAACTTTGATTGGGTAATATCTCCCAATGATAATTGCGCAAAAGATGAGCAGCAACAATCTTCATTTCCATTTTGGCAAAGGCTAGACCGATACAGATGCGCGGGCCACCGCCAAAACCAACTAAACTAAAAGGATACTTTTTATTTTCTTGGCGCTGGGGACTGAAACGGTCTGGCTCAAATCGGTCTGGTTCAGAATAAATTTCTTCAATTCGGTGAGTAACTCCAATTGAATAGTATAATTGCCAACCAGCAGGAACGTGATAACCTTTAAACTCAAAGTCTTTAATTACGCCACGAAACCCGCCTCCGACAGGTTGATGCAATCTTTCAACTTCCCACAAAACCTGCTCTAAATAAGGCATTTTCCCTAATTGTTCTAAATCCAAGTCACCTTGACTTGCAAGTTGCAATTGTTCAACTCTTGCTTTTTCGAGTACTTCTGGATGACGGGCTAACTCTACACACAACCAAGTCAGCATCGAAGTAGTAGTTTCATGTCCAGCGAAGAGTAACAGCACCGCTTGGGCAATGAGTTCTTTTTCGCTGAGGCTATTACCATCTTCATCTCTAGCTTGGATTAACAAGCTGATGGTATCTTTTGTTGGGTTTTGCTGGCGTTCTCTGACAACTTGAGTTAGATGTTCTAAAATCTGATTACGAGCGGCTATAGCTTTACCAAATGTAGTAAATGGTAAGGGCAACGGGTTAATAGCAAACAGCCCATTGGTCAAGGTTGTAAACAACTCGCTCAGGCGCACGCATTCAGGCCCAGGACGCGTACCCAACAACAATTGACTAGCAATATCAAATGTCAGCTGTTTAAATTCTGGAAACCAAGTAAACTCCTGTTTTTTCTCCCACTTTTGCAGATAACTACGTGTAATATCTTCCATTGTGGAGACATAATTCGCCAATGCTGGGCCATGCAATGCTGGCATCATCAAGCGACGGTTTCTGCGGTGTTCTTCTCCATCTTGCAGAAAAAGCGATTCACCCAGTAATGTCTTGAAATTATCAGGCCATCCCTCGCGCCAAGAAAAATTCTCCATTTGGCTTGACAAAACCAACTCTAATGCTTCCGGCCCGACCATCACTACAGTCGGTCTGCCAAGAAGATGAGTTTTGAAGATGGGCCCATACTGGCGATAGCGCTTTTTAGCAAAATCGCGGTCGAAAACAAAGGAGAGTGTTTCACCTAATACAGGTATACCAAAGCTTCCAGGAGGAATTTGATGACTTTTCATATCTCTAAGGGTAGCTATGAAAAAGTTAACACGATATTCCCACTCTGCGGCGTTAGCAAAGCTCGCCGTAGGCATCGCAGCACCCGAAAAAGTAAGGGACTGGGGATTGGGGACTGGGGATTGGGGAAAAAATTAAAACATGAGTCCCTTTACCCCTTACCCTTTACCCCGCTTGCGTTTACGAGAGCGAACTACTAGGGACTGGGGACTGGGTGAAAAGTCTTTTTGTATCTAAGTTTTATCATCTGTTGATGTCCTAATCACTCAGGCTTTTGCTATACTTTCAAATGTCTTTATCTCTTGCACCCATAACTCAAAACCTGTCATCTGTCATTACATTTCTTCAGATTACATAATAAATTTACAGAAATTTAATATTACTTTTTATTCAATAAAATTGCTGAACGTTAGGATGTTGTGGATCTATTGAAAGAAAAGTCAAAATTCTATGCATCTGGATTTGCCACAACTGATTAAATCACTTGGCTATTTTGGGGTCTGGGCGATTGTCTTTGCTGAATCAGGCTTGTTAATTGGTTTTTTTCTGCCTGGGGATAGCTTGTTGTTCACCGCTGGATTTGTCGCATCTCAGAATTTATTGAACATTTGGGTTCTGATTTTTGGTGCTTTTATTTGTGCGGTCTTAGGTGACAATGTTGGCTATTTTACTGGGCATAAATTTGGCAGAAGACTATTTCAGAAAGAAGATTCATGGCTGTTTCATAAAAAACATCTTGTGAAAACTCAGAACTTTTATGAACAGCACGGTAAAAAAACGATTGTTTTGGCACGATTTTTACCCATTGTACGCACTTTCGCGCCCATCGTGGCTGGGATTGGTGCAATGCATTATCGCACATTTATGTCTTACAACTTAATTGGTGGCTTTATTTGGACATTTGGCATTACCTTATTAGGGTTTTTCTTAGGAAAATCTCTGCCAGCTGAACAGGTAGATAAGTATTTGTTACCGATTATTGGATTAATTATAGTTATTTCTTTAGTACCATCGATTATTCATTTGGTACAAGAAAATAGAGCCAACAAAAGTTGAAATATCTTTGGGATTTTGTGTAGATATAATTACGAATTTGAGCAAAGCGACTTGACACACAAATATCAGAGTTTGATAATACTCTCATGGCTTCCTTAAACATCAACCTCTATCTGTTCCTAGAAAATCTGCTCTTTTTCTTTTTTGCCACACTTTTTATTGTGGTTGTGAACTGGGGATGGAAAAACGCAAAGCCTTATACTTTACCTTTACCATTTCCCGGTTGGTATAAAATCTGGTTTGGCTCGGTGCAACTGCTAGGGATAGTGCCGCCATTAGTGGTTATGTTATTGTGGGGTGTATGGTGGGGCGATCGCACAGTCTTAACTGTGCTTGCTTGGTATTTTATCGTCTTAGGGCTGCAAATCATCTCTGAAAGTGTGACGCTTAGGAAGTTGCAAAATGTCGTCTGGGTAATGGTTCCTTATATATATCTTCCTTACCGCTTTTGGCAGTTGTATGAGGGTTTGACACTTTTGGATTCGACAAGCGAGTTGCAGTGGGTACGATATTTATTGATTTTTGAATTAGTAATGTGGATTATTAATTACGCCATAGATGTATCTCAATTGCCGCGGCTGTTTCATTGGGAAGTACAATCAAATGACGTGAGCTAGGGATTAATCGCAGAATTAGCCATTTTTACTAAAGAAGTGCGATCGCCGCAGAAGAACTAAAAGAACCAGCTTCTTTTACAGGAAATTCGCAAGCTTTGCTAGATTAAGTCGGGAAAAGGGGAAGGTGGGGTTCTCTCTGGGGGAAAGGGTAAAGGTTAAAGGGGAAAGGGACTTTTGCAGAACCTTTTTCCCTTACCCTTTCCCCTTTTCCCCCTCTTACAAAAAGCACAAATGCCAAGAGGTCTAGTGTACACACAACTCTGAAATAGCTGAGAAATCACGGATTTACCCCACCCCAACCCTCCCCGTATGTATTGGGGAGGGAGCAAGATTTCTGTTTCCCCCCAATATATCGGGGGGACTAAGGGGGGTAAATCCAAGGTTTGTGTGTACACCGTAGCGCCTTTTAGGAGAGGGAGGCTGTCCGGGAGAGGTCTGTCGAACTCACGTTAATATTAGTGAGAAATATTGCAATGTTGGTGAGGAATATTGCAATGTTGATGAGGAATATTGCAATGTTGGTGAGAAATATTCCAATGTTGGTGAGGAATATTGCAATGTTTGGGAGAAATATTGCAATGTTGGTGAGAAATATTGCAATGTTTGGGAGAAATATTGCAATCTTGACAAGAACTACTTGTACATTAGACTTATTGCATAAATCGGGATAAAGGCGGGGGAAAGGGGAAAAGGTTTGTTATTTTCCCTTTCCCCTTTAACCTTTCCCCTTTAACCTTTCCCCTTTAACCTTTTCCCAAATCCAATTCCAAGTTAGAAATCTTTAACCGAGCAGTATTGGGAGCTAGCCCAATGGGCAAGGTATTGCAATGCCATATCCCTGTGCGTAATCAATTCCAAGTGCCGTAATTCGCTCTAAAATCGCGTCATTCTCGACAAACTCAGCAATCGTCTGAATACCCATCACGCTAGCAATCTGCGTGATTGCTGTCACGATCGCATTATCCACAGGATTCTCGATAATGTTACGAATAAAGCTGCCGTCAATTTTGAGGTAATCCACAGGCAGAGACTTGAGATAAGCAAACGACGACATCCCCACCCCAAAATCGTCCAAGGCGAAGCGACAGCCCATCCGTTGAAGTGACTGAATGAACTCTCTGGCTTTGATTAGGTTAGCGATCGCTACAGTCTCGGTAATCTCAAAGCAGATGCGCTGGGGTGAGATAGGGTATAAGGTAAACTGCTCATACAGGAAATTAATGAACTGATCGTCATTGATGCTAGAGCCAGAAAGGTTAATCGCATAGATGCTTTGCTCATCGCCAACGAACCTTGACCAATTCTTGAACATAGTCACAATCACCCAGCGATCGATCAGGTGCATCAAGTTGTAGCGTTCTGCTGCTGGAATAAACGCCATCGGCTGCACTAAATTTCCCTGCTCATCTTGGAGCCGTAGCAGCACTTCATAATGGTCGCTGTTTTCGGCTACCGGGGCGATACCTTCTCTACGAGAGGCTTCTCTTTCAGAGACGCTAACGCGAACGCCAACGGTGAGCTTCGCTAACGCGGCAATCCTTTGAACATAGAGACAAAACGAATCACTTTTCAAGGCTTGAGAAATGCGGTTGACCCACTGCATCTCCCCGCGCTGTTGCACTCGCTCCTGGTCGTCAGTCCGAGCAACATAGACGCGATTGCGCCCTCGGTTCTTCGCGGTGTAGCAAGCTGCGTCAGCCGTGCTGATAATCTCTGCAAGGCTCTCGCTATTTGTATCGATACTAACTAAGCCGATACTGACTCCAATTGAGAATGCCTGCTGTTGCCAAACAAACCGGAACTCTTGAACACACTCACGCAGATCGTTGGCAACTCGTAAAGCTTGCTCCAGCGTACACTGGTTGAGCAATACCCCGAATTCATCGCCTCCTAACCTTGCCAATATGTCAGTTTTCCGAATCTTCTCCTGTAATAGGGCAGAAATTTGACGCAGTAATTCATCTCCAGCCAAATGACCACAGGTATCATTGACAATTTTGAAGCGATCGAGATCCAAATAGCACAACGCATGAACCTGGTAGTCTGATTTGGCAAGGCACAATGCTTGTTCAACCCGTCGCTCAAATTCCTGGCGATTCACCAATCCGCTTAAGGCATCATGGCTGGCCTGCCAGGATAGCTGACGGGAAAGCTTGCGGTTCTGAGTCACGTCATGAAACACCATAACTGCGCCAATAACTTGTCCCTCACGATTGCGAATGGGCGCGGCTGAATCTTGAATCGCAATCTCTCGATCGTTTTGAGCAATTAAGACGGTATGGTTTGCTAAACTGACAATTCGATTTTCCTCTAACGCTTGCTCAATTGGGTTCGGAACTGACTCGCGTGTAATTTCATGCACAATTCTAAAGACTTCTACTAAGGGCAACCCTTGTGCCAATGCTTCGGTACATCCAATCAGAGATTCTGCAACCGGATTGAGGTATTGAATCCTGCTAAAAGCATCTGTGGTTATAACTGCATCTCCGATGGATTGCAACGTCACCTGAGCTAATTCTTTTTCTTGAAAAAGTGTTTCTTCGATTTGCTTGAGGGCTGTGATATCGCGTCCCACCGATTGAAATTCGATAAAACATCCTTCCTCGTCAAACAGCATTCGGTTATGCCACTGAGTCCAACGCACCTCATTTGCCACAATCACGCGATTCTCAATGATGACTACAGGATTATCAACACTAATTGAAGCGACTAATTGAGCAACTCGCTGCCGATCTTCCTCAAAGATAGCCGGTTGATAGCGGCTGCCGATAAATTCCTCTGGCGATCGCCCAAAATAAACTGCATAAGCTTGGTTGACAAAAGTGAGTGTACCATCTGGTAAATATCGGGCAATAAGTTCAGTCTGATCTTCGACAATGGCACGATAGCGAATCTCGCTTTGTTTCAGAGCAATTTCTGCCTGTTTGCGATCTGTAATGTCTAAAATAGCTCCATACAGTCTAATAGTCTTGCCTTGAGTATCATAAGCTACTTCTACTCTTAACTCCAGGTAGCGTAATAAGCCATCAGGTCGGACAATGCGATATTCAAGATTGAAAGGGGTTTTATTGGCGATCGCCTTTACTAGATGCCTCTGCAACACTGGTCGGTCTTCTGGGTAAACCGTCTGGAGAAATGTAGCCTGTGTCGGTACTGATTCAGTAGGATTTAGACCAAAGATGCGGAAGGTTTCGGCTGACCAAATTTGTTTTTGAGACTCTAAGTACCATTCCCAACTGCCTAGATGAGCGATCTTTTGAGCAGTAGCTAGCAGCGTTTCACTGCGTCGGAGTTCTTCCTCGGCTTTTTGGCGTTTATTGAGTGCGGCTTGGCGTTCTGTAACATCTTGGGCAGTTCCATAAAGGCGAATTACTTCTCTATCCGCATTAAGTTCTGTATGTCCAATCCCCTCAATATAAATTGTAGAGCCGTCAGTTTGAGACGCACGCAAAATGAGTTTGTAGGATTCGCCAGTTGAAATTGCCTGTTCAATTGCTTGGGCTAATTTTCCTGCATCTTCTGGGTAATATAATTGCAGATTTTCTTGGTAGTTCGGCTCAAGAAGTGCCGGATCTCGATTAAAGAGGGTAAAAAGCTGCTTTGACCAGGTAATTTTGCCAGTGGCAATATCAAACTCCCAATTACCGAGACGAGCAACTCGCTGAGATTCTTCTAATAAGGCTTCATTCTTGCGTAGTGTTTCTTCAGCACACTTAAGATTGGTGACATCCACCACCAGCCCATCCCAAAGCACTCTTCCATCTTGCAATTGGCGTGGTGTAGAACGAAAATGGAACCATTTAAGCAGACCGCTAGGCGTTTGGATTCGCACTTGGATATCAAACACCGAGAGATTCCGCCGGGATTCATCGACTGCTGCCTGGAAAAATGGTACATCCTCTGGGATAAACTGACGATATAGCAAACTTGAATCTTTGAGTGCATCTTCTGCACTGACTTCCATCAGTTTTTCAATCCCCGCGCTGATATAAGAAAAGCGATCGCTGCCATCCACTTCGCGGATTACCTTATAAATTGCTCCATTAGGCAAATTATCGCCAATTCGCCGTAACATAGCTTCCCGCTCTTGTAGCGCGAGTTCTGCCTGTTTGTGTTCGCTAATTTCCTGCTCTAGTTCTTGATTGGCTGCCTCCAGTTGTACAGAACTGGGGAAAGCAAGTGCTTTTGGTATTAAAGGTATAAGTTCAGAAGCTGTGTACAGTGAAACTACGGCTGTAATCGCTTTAATACAACCACTCAACCAATAAGTTGGATACCAGAGCGTCCAAATATTCATCAGGTGGGTAGTGCCACAAGTAACAATAAATATTGCAAATAGCAGAAATATCCAGTTGAAGGGCAAATCTTGGCGCTTGCGGACAAGATAAAATAGCGTAATGGGAATGGAATAATAAGCAAGTGCAATTAAACTATCGGATAAAATATGCAACCCTACTAATTCTGGTTTCCAAAGATAGCAATGACCGTGGGGAATAAACTGCTTATAAGCAAGAAGGCTTTTCCAAAATTCCAGCATCACGTTGTCTCAAACACAAGTTGTTTTATTGAAATAGCAGTTAATTATATTACCCAAATACCTTCAGCGTTGGGTAGCTTTGCGTCGTAGTATCGTTGTTAATTTAGCATAAGCGGCGCACCTTGTAGCGATAATAGTGCTATTCCTACCAACTAAATTACAGAAAATACATGTATTTTTTATTACAATTTCAATTTGATTGCATACAAACGAGCGTAGGTTTAGCCCTTCGTAGACATCGCGATCGCAAAGCATCTGCCATACACTAAAATTCTTAAGAGAGTTGACCTGGGGAACATCCTAGAGTCAAGATAAAAGAGTTAGATATCTGTCAAAGCACTAAACACTCTGATGTCGCCTGATTTCCTTTCATTTCCCTGCTTTTGGGTAAACACGAAAGGTAGGGGCGATACTTATTAACGTGGCAAAAAACTGAAAAAAGTACGCGCGGATTGCTAAAACGTGCCTGGACGTAGAGGGTTAAATGCGCCGTTGCACCCCGATGAAGCGTCAAGAAATAGCTGATTAAATCAAATTCTAAGCGATTTAATCATATATTTTGTAGCAGATACTTGGGGAAAAGAAAATGCTAGGTGTGAATGTTGTTATGAAAGTTGGCGATCGCGTCCGCGTTAAAGATTCGGTAGTGGTGTATCATCATCCTGAACATCGGAATCAGCCTTTTGATATCAAAGGTACAGAAGGCGATGTAGTAGCTATTGCCAGCCAATGGCGAGACAGACCAGTAAGCGCTAATCTACCGATTGTAGTCCAGTTTGGTAAAAAGTTTAAAGCCCACTTGCGTGAAAATGAGTTAGAAGTCATCTAAAGCACTTATCTGCGGCGAAACCACTGGAAAATATTCAGTTCGCCGCGCATTCTTTTAAGCTCTTGGCGGTTTTGTTCTGCTGTTGTATAATACCAATCACAATAACGCTGAAACTCCGATCGCGATCGAACTTCGTGGTAAAACTCATGGGTTGTTTGATAAGAGGCAAAAGCTTCCTCAACTTGGGGTTGAGCAACTGGAATAATATAAGGTAAATTTTTTGACATAAAGTTAATAAAGTTAGGAGTTAGGAGTTGGGAGTTAGGAGTTGGTAGTTGAGAGTTAGGAGTTAGGAGTTAGGAGTTGGGAGTTGGGAGTTTGGGGTTAAAAGTTTAGGGAATTTACTATATTTCATAATTAACAATTCATAACTCATAATTAACAATTCATAACTCATAACTTATAATTCATAATTTATAACTCATAACTTTCTAACAACTCCTAACTTTAATTAAAGCCAACCGCGTAAGCGATAAACTAAAGAACCAATATACTCTTTGAAAGCGATGGTAAATTGGTGTAAGTTATCAGTATCAGGTAATAAATTTAGTATAGCGGCTTTGGGAGTACTACCGAGTTCTTGCAACTCACCCTCACTAACTAAAAAGTCAGTAGGTGCAGGAATAGCATTGATTCCTTGACGCTGGAAAATCTGAAGCGATCGCGGCATGTGCATTGCAGAAGTAACTAATAATACCTGATTTATCCCACGAGATGACAAAATCTTTCGCACATTTACAGCATTTTGATACGTATTGAGAGAGTCAGGTTCTTGAACAATCGCCTCAGATGGAATACCAATAGATGTAAGGATTGTGGCCATATCGGCCGACTCTGGCGAACCACTTCCTCGCCAATCAATGCGACCGCCGCTAAGAATGATTATAGGCGCTTTTTTTTGGCGATACAGTTGTGCAGCGTAGATGACGCGATCGCCTGCTTCACTTAAATCGACAGTAGGTCTTGGGGGAAAAGCTGATTTTGTTGCGCCACCCAAAACCACAATTGCATCTGCATTAGGTATTTGGGCGGGTGGAAGATTTTGCCATTCTAGCGATCGCACTAATGATTTAGCGATCCAAGCATTGCTACAAAATAGCAATAAAATTAGGGAAAAAGCAATTGCGATCGCCGCAGTCCGCGGTCGTTTCCACAAAGTCACTAATGCTACTACCAAGCTTACACAGGCTAATCCTAGTGGATAAAAAAATAGTGGCAGTAATTTGGATAGATATAAAAACATATTATTAGGGCATAGGGAATAGTGAAGAAGAAAGGGAGTAGCGAGACAAGGAAGAGGGGGTAAACAAGGAAGAAACGTTATTCAATAATTCCTCCTTCTCCTCCTTGTCCTCCTTGTCCTCCTTGTCTCCCTGCTCCCCTGCTCCCCTGCTCCCAGTCACCATTCCCTACCTTTCCCAAAACTTGTAATTGAAAGTACTTCCAGGAGCGCGACGGTAACGGCGACCGGCTCTTCTGATTTGCCGTTTGTTGATCCTTTCATTGGTTGGTTCAACTTCAACCTCTTCTGATTCTTCAACTTGCAACTGAGTTCTAGTATCTTCCTTACTTCCCCACCAAGCAGTAATCCAGCCTCCAGCTAAAGCACCTAATCCACCGAGCAAGATACTCATAGGTGCTGGATAGCCTAAATATACAAAACCCAGCATGAAAAATAACCAGTATTTCAGTCCTGCATCAACACCATCAGAGGAGGCGACCGCTGGAGCTTGGGGGCTATTATCAGTTAAATTTGCGATCCAGCTTAAGATGAAACCGCCCATGATTCCTAAGAAGATGCTTAGGGCTGGTGCGGAGCCGGTCATTATTAATATAAATGTTAAAAATGCCCCAAATAATAGTTGAGAAAAGAAGCTGGGAGAAATACTGAATAAGTCGTTCTTTTTGTCTGCCATAAAATAAAAAACTTATTTAACAAATTACTAATGACGCTCGATAGCAAAGCCTTAGCGACGTAGGAGCGTCTGACTCGCTAACGCTACTAATGTAGTTCCTAATTTTCGATTCAATTACGAATTACGAATGACGAATTATTTTAATTGTGCCTGTTGTGGTTGAGTTGTATCCCAAATCTTTACATAAGGTTGTTCCTCTTCAGTGAAAGGTTCAGCTTGTTTAATTTGTGAGGCTAATAAATCGGCGGTAGCATCAGCAATATCACCAGTGCGATTGTTCAAACGCTCTTTTAGAACTTCAAGTGGTGCTGTGCATTGGATAATCTGAAAGGGAAGTTGATGTTTTGTAGCTTGTGCGATCGCTTCTTGGCGTAACTGCTGTTTATCATACTTGGCATCTAAAATTACCGAAAAACCTTGTTTAGCCAGGATAATTCCCAATTCTAACAGTCGTGTGTAAGTTTTCTCGGTCATCTCTGGTGTATACAAATCATTGCCACCCCGTTCCCACAACGGAATTCCCCCTAGATGTTTCCGCACCGCATCAGAACGCAGGTGAATCGCTCCCTGTTGACGGGCTAAAGGCCTTGCTGTGGTACTTTTACCAGAACCCGACAACCCCGACATCAAAATTAGTTGTCCCTGCTTGGGTTTAGTGTATTCCCAAGCTTGTTTGTAATAATCAGTGGCGGTTTTTGTCGCTTCTTCCTTTACCGTCGCGGATACACTCGGATCGTCTAGTAAAAATGATGTCACCTTCGCTCGGACATAAGCCTGACGGCTTAAATACAAGGGCAACACCTGTAAGCCTTCCCAGTCTCCAGTTTGCTCTATATAAGCATTCAAAAACGCATTACCCAAGTCTTGACGCTGGCCAGCTTCCAAATCCATCACAGTGAACGCCACATCGTACATCACATCAACAAAGCGAAACGACTCATTAAATTCAATGCAATCGAACAACAAGATTTTATCGTGCCATAGAGCAATATTTCTTAGGTGTAAATCCCCATGACATTCACGAATATAACCGTTGTGAATTCTGCTAGCAAATAATTCTGGACGTTCGGCAAAAAATTTATCTGTATATTGCTTGGTTTCTGTAAATTGCGCCTGAGTCTGGGGGCCACCAATATACTTCTCAGTTTGCTGATAATTCTCATCAAAGGCAGCCCGGATATTTGCCACTTCCCCAAAAGTACGAATGTAATCATTCGTCTGTGCTTGGGCATGATATTGAGCAACCACTCGTCCCAACTCATTTAGAAGTATCTCATTTAACTTACCTTCTTCAAAAAGGATACTTAGTAGCGACTCTTGAGGAAACTGACGCATCTTCAGCGCATATTCTACAGCCTCGCTCGTTCCCTCTAACTGATATTGCTCCCCAACCAAAGTTATGGGCAAAACTTCTAAATATAATTCACCAGCACCCCGTTGATTTAACCGTAACTCTTCCTGACAAAAATGCTGCCGCTTATCTAAAGTAGAAAAATCCAAAAAGCCAAAATTCACAGGTTTTTTCAGTTTATAGACGTAATCCCCAGTTAACAGCACATAAGAAGCGTGGGTTTGAACTAGTTGAATAGGTTCTGTTACCTTATGGGGATAAAATCCCGGCTGCAACATTTGCTCGATAAAAGCTGGGAGAGTTACTTTTGTCATCTCTTTGCTCTACGGGTTCAAATACAAAAAAACCAGGAGTTTCCCCCTGGCTATCATCAAAAATTATTACACACTTACGTAGCTTCAGAAGTTGTTTCACTCTCTGCCTCAGCTTCTTCCTCAGCAGCAGCGCTGATTTGCGGCTGCGAGACGCTAACTACGACTCGCTCCGGATCGCCAAGAACTGTAACACCTTGAGGCAAGACTAACTCGTGAACACGCAAGCTGTCTCCGAGTTGCAGGTTAGAGACATCAATTTCAATTATTTCCGGGATGTTTTCTGGCGCACAGCTGACTTGCAATTCAGTGATAACAGTGTCTAAAAAACCACCTTCTTGTTTAACACCAACAGCAGTTCCCACATAACGCAGCGGTACTTCTACAGTGGTGTCGCCGTGGCCAGCAACCGCGAAAAAGCTGAGGTGGTAAGGCGTACCTTTGGCTGGATGGATCTGAAGTTCCCGCAGCAAGGTTTTACCGCGCCAAGGTGCATCAGCAATATTCAACTCAATTAAGGTGTTGTTGACGGAAGCTCTTTTGAGCAAACGCTCAACAGTTTTAGCTTCAATGGTCAAAGAAATGGATTCTGTACCCTTATGACCATACAAATTGGCAGGTATCAATCCAGCACGGCGCAAAGCTTTTGGCTTGCTGCCTTCTGGACGTTTTTGAGATTCGACTGTAATAGCCATAAAAGTTGTCCTTTGTCAGTTGTCAGTTGTCCTTTGTCATTTGTCCTTTGTCATTTGTCATTTGCTAATGACCAATGACAAATGACTAATGACTAAATTTACGCACTAAGTAGGGTAGCAGGTGTACCGTCGGGGTGCAATAAAGCGCGTTTGGGCCCGTGGATTGGGTCTTCTACGATTATGGTTTGATCGCGGCTGGCTCCTAATGAGACGATCGCGATCGGAACTTCCATCAATTCGGCTAAGAATTTCAGATAATCCAATGCTGCTTGTGGCAAGTCTTCTAGGGTGCGACAGTGAGTTGTTGACACTTTCCACCCTGGCAAGGTTTTGTAGATGGGACGACATCTAGCAAATTGACGAGAACTGGTGGGGAAGTGTTCGCTGCGTTGGCCATCTATGTCATAAGCGACACAAACTTTGATTTCCTCTAATTCATCAAGAACATCCAGTTTGGTCAGCGCCATACAATCCATGCCGTTAATCCGCACGGCATAGCGACCGATGACTGCATCAAACCAGCCACAGCGCCGTTTGCGTCCGGTGGTTGTGCCAAATTCCGCACCGCGATCGCACAATAATTCTCCCAATTTTCCATCTAATTCGGTGGGAAATGGCCCCTCTCCCACACGAGTTGTATAGGCTTTCGACACCCCAATTACCCGGTCAATCATTGTCGGCCCTACCCCAGTACCAACGCAAGCCCCACCCGCCACTGGGTTAGAGGAGGTAACATAGGGATAAGTTCCATGATCTAAGTCTAGGAGCGTACCTTGTGCGCCTTCAAACAAAATATTGCGCCGTCGCCAAATTGCATCGGATATTTTCAACGATGTATCAACAACGTAAGGCCGCAAGCGTTCTGCATAGCCCAAATATTGCTCGATCACCTCTTGTGGATCTAGAGGCGGCAAGTTGTAAAGCTTTTCTAAAATAACGTTTTTATAATTGATCGTCCATTCCAGCTGCTCGCGCAACCCATCCGGGTCCATCAAGTCTAAAACCCGAATCCCTGTACGTTCAGATTTGTCAGCATAAGTCGGCCCAATGCCCCGACCTGTTGTGCCGATCTTATGGCTTCCCCGTCGTTCTTCAGATGCCTGGTCAATCAATCGATGATAAGGCATGGTTACGTGGGCTGTCTCAGATATCAGCAGGTGGTCAGTGGAAATATTTAACTCTTTTAGTTGGTCGAGTTCTGCGATCAAAATCTGTGGATCGATCACTGTTCCACAGCCGATAATGCAATCGGTATTTGGATACAAAATCCCAGAGGGAATCAAATGCAGTTTAAAGGTCTGACCTTTAACTACAATCGTGTGTCCAGCATTGACACCCCCTTGGTAACGCACCACAACATCTGCGGAACGGCTGAGTAAGTCAGTTATTTTACCTTTTCCTTCATCGCCCCATTGGGCACCTATGACAATGACGTTAGCCAAGAGCTTAATATTAAGAAGTAAAGTTTCCACAAATTATTATTATTAACATATTGCGTGAATCATGTCAATAATCAAAATATCCCGCCCGGAACTTTAGTTCCGGGCTGATAGTTAAAGGCTTCTTTTAGAGGACTAAACAAGAAATTTAGTTTAGTCCTCTAAAAGAAGCCTTTGGTTATGAGACTTGGAATTTATTCCGAGGCGGGATAGATACACTCACTGCACCAACACTTGTGTGTACACCGTAGCCTTTTAGGAGAGAGAAATAGAAGAGAGGTTTTTCAGATACCGTGAAAAGTCAGGTTGGGGGAGAGGTCAAAAAAGGGCTTGTCGAATTCACGTAATTTTAGATTTGAGAGTTTTGATTAAAAGGCAACGACGGGAATTGCACCCGTATCTCCTGGTGTACTCCAAGGAATTCTACTGTTTGAACTACGTTGCTGGGGCAGAGAACCGAATCGAACGGTTGCCTTCCGCTTTGAACGGCGAACGCTCTACCATTAAGCTACACTGCCAGAAATTACCAATCTATTTCTCTATAATCCTTAAATAATTTAGCAAAAGGTGTTTTACCTTGGTTAATTCCTAGATAAATTGGGTCACAAATGCGTGCAGCCGCATCATTGACATCAAAGGGAGGATAAACACCACGTTCTTGCATGGATTTTGCTTGATGATAGGGATGTTGAAAGCTAATCCATCCAGGGTCTACTGCATTCATAAAAATACGATGTTTAGCGTATTCTTTGGCACAGGTACGGGTCATTTGATTGAGAGCAGCCTTTGCCATATTGGTGTGGGGATGTCGCCAGGGTTTGTCAACATCGTTAAATCGCCCCTCCATTGAAGAAACATTAATAATGTATTTATTAGTTTCTTTGGAGTTGCTCATTAATTGCTTGAGTCTACTGTTAATCACAAATGGAGCGATCGCATTAATTATATGCACTTCCAATAATTCTAAAATACTGACTTCATCATCCTTCATCAGCCAGCTATTAAAAGGACGCAAGTCAAGTTGTTGTCCATCATCGGTATACCTACCTAAAGGGAAAGCCGAATTATCTACGCTGTCTTCGGGAATTAAAGGAATTTGGGAGAGGAAAGCAGAATTTTCGGTAAATGTGGCTTTTTCTTCTGTATTACCTAATAGTGTTGGATTCTCAGCCTTCACTCCATGATTATGGCTTACTAACACCTGTATTGCTGGCGGTAGTTCCCCGAAAGGTAGTGATTCAAACTCAATTAAATGACGATAAAACGCAGGCGGACGACGTACTGTTTGTGCTGCATTATTGATAATAATGTCGAGTCGCGGATAAAACTTGCAAACGTGTTGGGTAAATTGCTCAACACTGTGGAGATGGCGCAAATCGAGTCCGTAAATTTGCAAACGATGTTGCCATTCTAGAAAATCTGGCTCTGTTGCGTACCTTTTTGCCGCATCATGAGGAAAACGGCTTGTTGCGATCGCAGTTGCACCATTTCGCAACAGTCTCAATGCTACCCCATGACCAATCTTTACCCTGCCTCCTGTGACAATGGCAATTGTACCCCGTAAATCAGCAGTTTGTTGACGCTTGCTGAAGTTAAGATTTCCACACTCAATACAGAGTCCAGTGTAAAAACTATGACCTTGTAAAAAATTTGTCTTACAGACAATGCAACGGGGTAGTTTGTTCATTAGTCATTTTTGGTATTATTGCCTTGCATACCTGTAGCTCACTGGGTTGAAAATGGCTATATCCCATCTAAACTGCATTGCCCATATTACTGTAAAAATGAATTTATATTAAAAACTAGCTGATTTATTTGTAACTATTATGTATAAATCATCATTCCCAAAAATCCAGATATTTACAACTTTAAGAGATTGTATTTTGCTACCCGTGTTATCAAAATCCTTAAAATCTTCTCAGTATTTGTTTTTAATATTTAATCTTAACTGATGAAAGGCATCTGCGGCAGAAAGGGCGATCGCACGATCAAAAAATGGTATCGAGTCCAAAAGCTGAAAGCAATATTCATCTTAGCATTGGCAGTTGTATTTACTAATGCTGTAGTTTCGTATAGTAACACTGTGAAGTTAATTCACAACCAACAATGGCTAACATACTCTTATAAAGTTATTAGCCAAATTGAAAGTATCCAATCTACACTCAAAGATACTGAAACTGCACAACGTAGTTATTTAATTACAGCAGATGCAGATGATTTCCAAACTTATCTTGCAGCTGCTCAACAAATAAATAGCAATATTCATAATTTCAAAAAACTAACTGCTAATAACCGTCAAAAGCAGCAGTGGATTGCTTTGCTAGAGCCGAAAGTTACCAACAGGCTCAACATTTTGCAACAAGAAATTTACCTCAGAAAAAACCAGGGATTAGAAGCAGTTCGGCAGCAAATATTATCTGATAATGACAAACAAATTGGCAAAGAGATTCAACAACTGATTAACGACTCTTTGAAGGCAGAGAAAAATTTATTACAGCAGGAAATGCAGCAGTCACAAGCAAATTCCCAAAAGGCGATAGTGACATTTTTTATCGCTGCAATTGTGGATTTGGTGTTGGTGGCGTTGCTATATGATTTGTTGTGGCGTTATCTCAGGCAACTTCAGCAGACAGAACTGGCCCTACGTCAAAGCGAAAATCGTTTACGCGCCATGATAGATGCAGAACCAGAATGCATCCAGCTAATTGCCAGAGATGGCACCCTTTTAGAAATTAATGCAGAAGGGCTGGCAATGATGGAAGTGGAAAGTGCTGATATCTTGATTGGTAAACCAGTTGATGCCGTAATTGTACCAAAGTATAGAGCCGCCTTTGCCAATATGCATAAAAGTGTCTGCCAAGGTAATAAGGGGACTTTAGAATTTGAAATCATGGGGTTTAAAGGCACTCGCCGCTACATAGAAAGCCATGCCGTACCGCTATATAACGAATCTGATGGCACGTTCATCCATTTGGCACTGACGCGAGATATAACCCAGCAAAAACAAGCAGAACAGAAAATCCACGAACAAGGGTTGCTGCTTGATGTATCAACTGACGCGATTCTGGTGCGAAATATCCACAACCAAATCTTGTTTTGGAATCAAGGTGCTGAACGTCTGTATGGCTGGAAGGCTGAGGAAGTTGTGGGTAAGAATGTTTTGCAACTTTTGTATAAAGATTCACCACAGCTAGAAGATGCTTATTTGCAGGTGATGAATACGGGTGAGTGGCGGGGTGAGTTGCATCAACTGACAAAAGAAGGCAAAGTAATTATTGTTGAAAGTCGGTGGACACTAATACCAGATGAGAATGGACAACCCAAATCTATTTTGAGTGCGAATACTGAGATTACGCAACAGAAACAACTAGAAGCTCAACTTCTGCGATCGCAACGTTTGGAGAGTATCGGCACTCTAGCTGGCGGTATCGCTCACGACCTCAACAACATCCTATCGCCAATTTTAATGTCAGTTCAACTATTACAGAAGAAATTGCCCGATCCGCAGAGTCAGCAAATATTGCAAACTTTAGAAAATAATGTCAAACGCGGCGCTAATTTGCTTAAACAAGTGTTATCTTTTGCACGCGGTATTGAAAGCAAACGGACAATTGTGGAAATTCAGCCTTTGATGGCAGAGATTGAGCAAATTATCGCTCAAACATTCCCTAAATCCATTATTTGCCAGATAGATATCCCTAAAAATCTCTGGTACGTTCGTGGAGATATAACTCAACTACATCAGGTATTGATAAACTTAGTAATCAATGCCCGCGATGCTATGCCTAATGGCGGTATTCTTCGGATTGCGGCGGAAAATCTGGTGATTGGCGAACATTCTACCCAGATAAATATTGATGCGAAAGTTGGTTCTTATATTGCGATCGTGGTGACGGATACTGGTATGGGGATGTCGTCAGAAGTCCAGCAAAGAATTTTTGAACCATTTTTCACTACCAAAGAGGTAGGCAAAGGTACAGGTTTAGGACTTTCTACGGCATTGGGTATTATTAAGAATTACGGTGGTTTTGTCAATGTTTACAGTCAAGTAGGCAGAGGTACTCAATTTACAGTGTACTTACCTGCCTCAACATTCAAAGACACACATTCGCTGTCTCAACAATTGGAATCAGATAAAAAACTTTTTACTTAAAGTTTTGATAAAGTCAGCGTTTAATTACGTAATTGAATTGATTTTGTCCAACTTAGTTGGTATGATAGCTTCAGTTGAAAACACCAAATTGTATAAAAGCAATGAGTGTACCTTACAGTGTATTCGATTTTACGGTCGAGCAATCGGGTTTATATAATATCAGTGGTGAATCTGAACCTACGCCACCTGCAAATAGAAAATGGGATATTTTCTTAGCTTTATATCAGGATAGTTTCAATCCTACTGAACAATTAAGCAATGTTTTTATAGCAAGTACTACTACTAATGGTAGTACTGTTACTTTCAACCGAGAACTCCTTACAGGACAGAAATACTTTTTAGTTACTACCGGTCGTCGAGTCAATGATTTTGGCCAGTTTAGCAACACAATAAGTGGTTTGGGTCAAATTACACCAATTCCTGAATCAGATTCAATATCTGCTATGTTAGTCACGGGTGGTATAACTTTACTACTGTATAAGCGAAAAGTAGGTTTAAGAATACAGCATTTAACTCATTTTGGCGACTGAGGTATATATTCTTTCTTAATAAAGTTATTTTTTACCAACTATTTGGAACAATAGTAGTAATTATTACAATTCCTACAACTAAATGAGATTAGGTTTAGTGGGAATCTTGATTGAGCTATTTATTTGTCAGCCGATCATAAAACTAAAATGAGTGTTTTCTTCTCAGATGAGGCGATCGCTAGGTTAATTCAGGAAGATGTTCCCTACTTAGATTTGACAACCTACGGACTTGGCATTGGCAAGCAACCTGGTGAAATCGAGTTTTCTACCCGTCATCCAATGACCATTTGTGCTATTGAAGAAGCAGCCAGAGTATTAAAATATTGTGGTGCTGAAGTTCATTATCAAGTCGAAAGTGGTACAGTCTGCCAAGAAAAGCAATTAATTCTTCAAGCTAGTGGCACTGCTCAAGCTTTGCACAGTGGCTGGAGAGTTGCTTTAAATTTGATGGAATATGCCTCCGGTATTGCTTCGCGTACAAGAGTATTAGTAGATACTGCTTCATCTGTAAATCAGTCAGTTTCTATTGTGACTACTCGTAAATGTTTTCCAGGTACTAGAGCGCTTTCCATCAAAGCAGTTCTAGCTGGCGGAGGATTTTTTCATCGCTTAGGATTATCTGAAACAGTTCTGATCTTTAACCAACACCTGATATTCCTGGGAGGTATAGATGGGTTAATTGAGCGCATGAATGAACTGCGACGACAGTTTCCAGAACAACATATTTGCGTTGAAGTAGATACACCAGAAGATGCTTGGATGGCTGCTCAAGCAGGTGTAGATTTAATTCAGTTTGATAAAATTCCCCTACCAGACCTTGAGCCTCTAGTTTTGAAATTGAAGCAGCAGTATCCAAACTTAAAACTAGCAGCAGCTGGTGGTATTACCTCTGAAAATATAAAGGATTATGCTAGCACTGGTGTAGATATTTTAGTGACAAGTTCAGCGTACTTTGGTAAACCATGCGATATTGCAGTCAAAATGACAATGGCACAGTAGGCATTTTTTACTTAGTTTGATACTTAAGATTGCAGTTGTTAAAACGCAGGAGTTGAGCCAGAAAGAACAGTGCTTAGGCAAGACTTAGAAGGGAAGTAAGTGTGCGTTTTACGAAGCTCTTAAGCAGTTGATAAAATAGAGCGATATAGCCATCTATCGCTCTATTCACTGCACCATGAATTGTAGCATTTATTTGGTTTATTGGTTGTATACACGGAGTAGTCTAGTTGCTCTATGGTTTTGCTTCAACTATAGTGTCGGGACAACTACAACCCTTCCCCATAACTCGGACAGTTTTCCAATTTACAGGTGAGTCTCACTTATAAAGAGTTTATTAACTTGATAGTTACCTATTTATAAGGTAAATAACCACAGTTTAGTTTATATACAATATTAAGCTGAACTATTTTAAAAAGAAATAAAAATTAATTTTGTTGGTGTTTGATTACTATATTAGTTGGTATTTTACTCAATAAGTTGGTATTATCTTCATTAGATTGCACAGATATACTTATCCATTTGGAAAAACGCAAATCTAACAAGAGGTTTGCGGCTAACTTTGGCGTTAGGATTTATTAGTTTTTAATAACTCATATTAAAAACTAGCTATTTAGTAGCGTTTGGTAAGGAGTTGAAAGTTTAACGATAGAACCGTTTTTATTTTTATCTAACAGAATTTATTGTCAAATTGCTCAATTTTGGCGATAACGATACTAATTTTTGGTGAGCAAACAGCTTTGAGCAAAACTATCTAATTCTTTGAATATTCAATAGTAAACGGAGAAATGTTTTATGCGTTTTACCCGCCAAATACCCATTGCGTCTCTAATGCTATCGATACTGGTTTTATGGCAGCCTACTTTAGCTGACTCAAAGAGCGATCTTCCCTGGGGTCGAGAAGAAAAAATACCTTCTGTCTGGGATAAAAATAAGTGTCTTGGAGGTTCTTCGCAAAGTTTTCGCTTGGGTGGAGAACTCAAGAATCCAGCCACTTATAACTTGCAAAAACTGCGAAATTTACAAGATGCTTTAAAAAAACAAAATCCAGCATTAGTTACTGAAATCACTGTGAGCTTTCAAACCGGCTCAGGGCCACGAACAGAAACATACTATGGAGTCCCCCTATGGGAATTGATTAATAATCCGAAAGCCGGAGGTGGTCTAAAACCTGGGAATTCTGGGGTGAATAGTAAAAACTCTTTTCTGAGGCAATATGTTCTAGTTGACGCCACAGATTGCTATGGTGCAGTCGTAGCTATTGGTGAAATTCAACCTAATTTTGAAGCGAAAACAGTGCTAGTTGCATTTGAAAAAAAAGGTAGTAATGGTAAAGTAGTGCCTTTAACAGATGAAGGATTTGCTCGTTTAGTAGTTCCAGGTGACAAAGCTGGAGGCCGTTACGTTAGTAATGTGACAAATATCGTCATATTATCTGCTCCTCCTTCTCCTTTGAAACCAAAATATTTTTGATATACAGACTAAGATTATCAGTCTCAATAATATCAGCAATAACTTCTGGAGACATTTGTCAATCTATTGAGTATGACTGGCGTAAAACAAGTTTTACGCCCACTATATCTTCAATAATTAACAAAGCTCAATACGGTTTGGATAAGCTGTTGAGGCAGGGAAGGAAAAAGAGTTATTAAGCAATAATTCTTTCTCAAGAACTGCTCAATAACTGCTTGCCTTAACTGATAACTTTCTTAACCGAAGATTGTAAGTAACAAAGTCAACATTTGTCTATATAAAGTAATTGACATTTTTCCAACTAAGTTGGTAATATTAGCTTTGAGGATAAAATACCCAAAAACTTGAAGATTTTAGCGAACAGATGAAAAAATATTTTTTGACAGGTTCTTTGGCAGCTTGTGCCTTTAGTGTTCTGATACCAAATCAAGCTTTTGCAGCTAATCTCAACTTATATGGAGCAGGTAGTTTAAGAAATGCACTAACGGAAGTCAGCCAAGACTTCACCGAAGAAACAGGAATAGGAACGAATACAGTATTTGGACCATCAGGGATTAGAGAACAAGCAATAGAAACAGAACTCCAACTGGGACAACCTACTGCTGATGTCTTTGCTAGTGCAGATATTGGAAATCCCCAAAAACTCTACAGTAAGGGGTTGAGCAGTCAGCCAGTGGAATTTACTCAAAACCAGATTGTAGCGGTGTTTTCATCAAAGTATTCCCAGGCAAAAATTACACCAAATCAGGTGTTAGATTACTTACTAAATCCCAACATTAAGTTGGGAATTGCAACACCTATATTAGATCCTCTTGGAGACTATACTCAACAGATATTTACTCAAGCTAATTCAAAAAAACCTGGTAGTTTTGATACCCTCAATAGTAAAGCCTTGCAATTAACAGGTGGAAGGAATTCCCCAATAGTCCCATCAGGACAAGACAGCTTAGTATATTTTCTAGACAAAACTCAGCAAGCAGATGTTTTCTTAAGTTACTATACTGGCGCGATCGCATCGCAAAAAATTGATCCGAGCCTGCAAGTAGTTGGGCTACCAGATTATTTGTCTGTTGCAGCGCCATTCGGTTTAACAGTTATCAAAAATGCTGACCCAAATGCACAGAAACTAGCAGATTATATTTTGTCAGACAAAGGACAGCAAATTTTGCATAAGTATGGCTTTATTAGCCCCAGCAAATCAGTACCCGAACCCAACTATGTTTGGGGACTATTACTAGCTGCAATTATGGGTTTAGCACTCAAGAAAAAATTGGCAGAACAAACTGTTAAATAAGCTACCAAAAAATAGTACTGAACCCAAAGCTGTATAAACATGAAAAAATACTTAGTCGCTGCTTCACTAACTAGCTGCATTTTTAACATAATTGTCAGCAACAAAACTTTTGCTGCTAACATTGGAACCTCGCCTCAAACAGAACCTTCTTCAGTTGTTTTATTTGGTGCTGGCAGTTTGAGAGCAGGTCTTTCTGAAGTAGCTGATGATTTCACTAAGGAAAATGGTATTCCTGTAGAAACGAGTTTTAATCATTCTGATATCCAGCGCGATCGCATAATACAAGGAGGGGAAAAACCTGATATTTTTGCTAGTGCTGATACTGATAAACCACTCGAAGTATATGAGAAAGGTTTGGGTGGACCAGTGGTAAAGTTCGCTAGCAATCGTTTAGTTGCTGTCACTAGAGCTGATTCGTCTTTAACATCCAGTAACTTTTTGGAACAGTTACCTAATCTTCGGATAGGTACACCGCCTGACACCGATCCTTTGGGATACTATGCACAGGTCGTATATAAAAAAGCCGATCGAATCAAACCAGGGAGTTTTCAAAAGTTAAATAAAAACACTGCTTTTTTCTCACCAAACAAAATAGAGAATCTGGGTAATTCAGGGCTGATGCCACAGATAATACCACAAAACAGGAATGATTCAGGTGGTAGTATATATTATTCTTTGGAAGAAAGTCCTGAGCCAGTAGATGTCAATCTGGCATATTATACTAGCGCTTTGTTAGCATTACAAGTTCCATCTGATTCAACAAGTCTGAAGCTGGTCGAATTACCACAAAACCTAGCAGTCAAAGCTGATTATGGTTTAACAGTATTAAATGATGCCAGTTCAGATGGTCAAAAATTAGCTAATTACATTATTTCATCAAATGGACAAAAAGTACTGGCGAAATATGGATTTAGCGCCCCCTCTACTTCTATTCCTGAACCTAATACTATAGGTGGAAGTATCCTTGCAATGGGCTTAGTTTTTGCCCTTAAGAAAAAACGAGTATTTGTTTGTCACAAGTAAATAGCTAAAGTAAAAGAACACTAGGCCGAGAAAAAAAGTATTACAAAATCTAATAGCACTTGAGTTTATCCTCAACGAATTCACATTCGAGCTATTAGATACTTTAACTCTTGCTCGATTTATGGTTCAGAATTTTTTCCAAATTATCATTCAAAGCACAGAAAAATACGTCTTCATTTACGGTTGATGCTTGCATACTGCATGGCTATCCCCTGACTCTGGCTATTTCTGGTGCTTGTCTTTAAACCAGATAATTTGTTCAAGACCTTTGTTCAACAAGCATCTCTTAATTTATTCTTGTTCGGGATACCGTCTTTTGAAAAGAGCCGCACCCTAATCATTTAACATTACACAGGCTTGTTTATAAACTGTTATTGCATTTAATAAAACCTGACTACGCCATGTTAGATCGGAGGGTGAAAAGACCTCTAGCAATCGCTGCTTAGAGGGAGCAAACAAGTTTTTCTGTGCATAGTGATGCAGTCGATTCTCGTTGCGTAACGCAGCTAAAACATGGAGCATATTATAGGTGCCAAACTCACACGTAATCCCATCGTAGCGGACACCCTGAAGACGTTGAGCTAGAGCGCGGGTAAAGCCACCACGGACTAGGTAGCCACCTTTGCGATCGTAACGGCTTTTCAACCTAGAGCCAAACGCACGCTCCGCTCGTGCGACTTGCTCTGGATTAGACTCTCCTTCAAGTAGCAAAGATATCTCGCTAAACTTACCAAGACCACTGTGCAAATCAACGTGTACAATTCTCTCTCGATGACTCAGCGTTTTGTCGAGAAATAATAATAGCCGAGACAACCCAGGCTGTAACGATTTACCACCAAAGAACAAACCTTGGGGATACTCATATTGCCCAGTAACCACAGCACTTTTCACGTTCTCGTAGCCATGTTGAAGTACTGCCTTTATAACTAGCAATAAAAAGAAATCTCTTGTTGGTGGCGAAGGTGGATTCAGCAGAGGGTCGAGGAGACTATAAGTCGGATGTACGCCTTGGTACTCCTTTTCTTCTGCGAGAAAGTTACGATTCAGGTCTACGTTTGCGTTATCCACGCGTCGCAGATTTGCCATTCCCCAAGGGTTGAGTACATGCAGCCAAAGCGTAGAGATTTCAGAGTTAAGAGAAAGCAAATAAAGTTGAGCAGCACTACCAGCAAATCCCTCAATGCCGTGAAGTCCGCTACTAAAGACTAGGACGTGAGGAGACTTGGAGTCTCCCGACCAAGCCCAGTCAATAGTCAGACCATCACCAACCTCTATAGCTCCGTGTTCTAACAAATGCGTTGTTTTTCGGAAACGTTCTTGAGCTTGCGCGTAGTCTTGAGAAAACCAAGAGTAAATATCATCCATTTAATTCACATTTGATTGTGACAGTTTTGGACTTTTGCTATGTTTATACAAGCGATCGTGGATTGTTTGGCATAATGCGATCGCCTCACTAGTACTGACAATATGCCTTAGTACTAAGCTATTACCATTAAATTCACTAATTAGCAGAGAATTTCGGCGATGTGCGTCAATACCAGACTCAGCTAGGAACTTGACAGCATCAAAAAAACCGCAAGTAACTACAAGCATTGGCGTTTTTTGGTCTTCGAGTAAAATAACAGGAATATTCGCTAGTTGTAGCTTAAGTCTGGCAATCTCGAAATCTCGTTTTGACGCAAACTCTAGAACAATCGATCGAGGATCGAGTATGGTAGCCTTTGATGTCTTGCCATCACCAATTACTGTCCCAATGCGATAATCATCCCGATTATGCCGACACACGATTTGCACTCCTTTATCTTTGGCAACTTGTAGTGATTTATAGTGCAAGACTTTTGCCCCACTGAGTGAAAAGTTGATTGCGGTGTCAAAAGATACAGCTTTAAGAAGTCTAGTGTTTTGGATGAGATTCGGATCGGCGCTGTAAATGCCATTGACATCAGAAAAAATCTCGCAACTTTCAAGTTCAAGCGTCGTTGCTAGTGTCACAGCAGTAAAGTCAGAACTGTTTCTACCAAGAAATGTGGGACGATTATGGCTATCAACTGCTTGACCACCAGGAACTACTACAATATCAACTTCTGTAAGTGCTTGTTTTAAACCTGCTCCATCAATTTTTTGGATCGAAGCATGGGAAAAGTTGGAATCTGTAATAATACCTAGTTGATAGCCAGACAGTACTTTTGCAGAAATACCTGTTGCTTCGACTGCTAAACGAAGCAGATTTGCCCCGATGGTATCAGCAAGTGGAAGAAGTGAGTCAAGAGCTTCGGATGATGGATTTGTGTTGACTTCCAAAGCAAGTTTATGAAACTCATCCGTCAAACCAGCCATTGCACTAACAACTACTACAAGCTTGTCGCTATCTTGTTCAAGCCGAGATTTGAGAAATGCTGCAATGGTGTTGAAATCAGTACTACGTTGAAAGGTTGACCCACCAAACTTGAGGACACGGATTTGCATTTTAAATCACCTGCCTTTGGATCATTTCCTCAGCGATTTGGATCGCGTTTAAAGCTGCACCAATCCGAAGATTGTCAGAAACTAGCCAAAACCATCCAGCTTTGGGATTATTGGGGTCAATTCTGATGCGACCAACATGGATATAATCGGGATTATCTATGGTTCGCGGTGTTGGATAACCTTGCGTACCTTCACCGTCATAAACTGTCACTTCTGGAGCATGACGGAGTAATTCAACGATATGATTGCGATCTAAGTCGCGATCGCATTCAAAATAGACTGCTTCTGAGTGGCAGTTAATAACTGGCACTCGCACGCAAGTTGCAGAAACCTTCAAGTCAGGACGGTTGAGTATCTTCTGCGACTCCTGAAGCATTTTTTGCTCCTCTAGTGTGAAGTGGTTATCAAGAAGCACATCAATGCTGGGAATCAGATTGAAGGCCAAAGGCAGAGGAAAGCGCTCTGCTTTTGGTGGTTCTAGTGGAGTTTTGATGATTTGTAAACAACCGTTTTTGAGTTCCTCAATACCCGTGACACCTCGACCCGAAGCAGATTGATATGTACTGACAATCACCTGCTTGACGTGGTAACTTTCTTCAATCGGCTGTAAAAGGCGTACCAACGGAATTGTTGAGCAGTTGGGATTGGCGATGATTCCACTTTTAGGCCGCTCTACTAAAAGATGACGGTTTACCTGCGGTACAACAAGTGGTGTATCGGGATGCATCCGAAACGCATTTGTGTTGTCAATCACAATTGCGCCTTGCTCTACTGCCTTTCCTACCCATTCACGACTAATGGACGTTCCAGCAGCAAAGAAGGCAATGTCAACACCTGTAAAGTCAAAGTCCGCCAAATCGCAAACTTCATAATCGCGTCCACCCTGAGTTAAGCAACGACCGACTGAGCGCGATGAAGCGACTAAATGCAAGTTTGAATACTTAAAAGAGCGCTCCTCAAACAGCGACAAGAAAGTAGTACCGACGATACCTGTCGCTCCGACAATCGCGATACTAGGATTTTTCTGAACAATTGGCATGGCTTTCTCCCTAAAAACTTTGTAGTGGATAAGATTTTAAGTTCAACATCCACAGTTGTTGATTAGCTCACATCTTTGAAGCCAGGTTAGTTGGTAATAATGACCAGTTTAAATTCACAGCAAGGCTGGCGAGTACGATGAGTGCAACGCCGATTCCCTGTATTGGCTCTAAGATATGCCCGTAGATGACGTAATCACTAAGCATCGCACTAGCCGGATTAGCAAAAGTAAGAACTGCGATCGCTGATGTTGTCAGCTTTTGGTAGGATGAATACATCAAAATGTATACAATACCAGTGTGAATTACACCTAACCCCAGCAAGTAGTACCAGTGGTTGCCAAAAAGAGGAACTTTTTCAAGAGACGTGAATGGTAGAACCAAAAATATTCCCAGTGTCAAATGAATCAGGACGATGAGGTGGGGACGCACACCCTCAAGACACTTGACAAGGAGGGTAGTCAGAGCATAAAAGATAGCTGCAAGTAGAGCAAATAATATACCAATAATATAAGAACTGTGGAAGGACACCATAGTGAACCGCAGTTTAGTAACCAGCACTAATCCTAAAAATGCGATCGCAATCCAGCCAATTTTGTTTTTGGAAATAGTAGTCTTAAATATTAAGCTACCTAGTATAACCACAAAAAAAGGCTGAGTATGAAAGACTGTTGTCCCTAGTGCGATTGAGATTAGCGAGAAAGATTTGAAAATTAATGTCCAATTTAAAATCAGCGATACACCACTAAGTAGAGCCAGTGTTAGTAGTCGTAAGGTTAAATTGTGTTGCTTAAAATATCCTTTAAAATAGCAAAACAAACTTAAGAAAATTGCTCCGAATATACAGCGATAAAATACAACATTAAAAATTGCTTGATGCGATTCCTTAAAAAATACGCCAACTGTTCCTGACACAAGCATAGCAACGGTCAGTTCAATAGTCCCATTAGAAAATTTTTCCTTTTTCATCTTTAAATAAGACTAAAAATATTCAACTTTTACTTGTACCCCCAAACCTGGAATAATCTAGCAAAGACTATGATACTTTCTGGCTTTTCAATAAATTGACCTAGCTCTGCTAAAATAGAATCTATCTCCTTTGGTGAGGCAAGCTTTTCGAAAATAATTGCTTCTTTAATATTCAGCAGTGTTATTTGGGGAATTATTTTTTCTGAAAGTTTTGTAAATATTGGTTGTACTAAATTCACTTGAATATTTTTAAACCCTGACTCTCTCAAAATTTTAGGAATTTTAGCTCCCAGATCAACATTTCCACCTCTTCGATCAATTACCTGGCGGTGTAGTTCAAGATATCTTGCAAAAGCCTGGGATTCTGGATGACAGTAATATCCAGAAAAGTCTGTTTCTTCAACTATAGCAACTCCCCCAGGCTTTAAAGCATGATACATTTTTGTAGTCACTATTCCGGGATTTGTTAAATGTGCTAGTAAAAACCGAGAATAAGTCAGATCGTATTGTGATTCTTCATCGAGATCAAAAGCATTTAATGCTCTTAATTGAATATTAGTAAATTCCTGTTGAAATTCTTCTTGAATCAACTGGATAATACTACTATCCATATCGATGCCAATGACTTTACCTTTTTCTCCTATTAATTTAGCTATCTCTATAGTTACATCACCACCTCCACATCCCACGTCTAGACAGTGCATTCCTTCACTAACTCCAACGTTTTTTAAAAGATTTAGTGTAGTTTGTTGCACCACTTCTGCTAGTACTTTTAGACGGTCTTTACCCTTTTGACCTCCGGAAATAACATAATTGCTTTTCATTTCGCTGTCCTCTCATTATGTCAACAATATTTAATATTTCGGATGATTCATCAAAAATTATTTAGAGTATTTAGATTGAAAATGCAAAACCGTACATTTGAGTTTGATTAACATCATTCATTTGGCGTGTATCAAGTTGGGTAAAGCCAAATTGATTATAGAGACGATGACCTTGGGTAAATTGAGTAAAAGACCATAGTTCTATATGAGTTTTTCCCTGTAATTGTGCCCAGTCAACCGCAGTTTTAAGTAATTGGTAGCCTAAACCAAGACCTCGAAAATCCCGTTTAAGATAAAGCCTGACGATTTCAGCTTCTGAAGATTTGATTATTTTTACACCTACAGTCCCAATAATTTCTTCTTGCACTAATAGAACAAAGAAAGCAGCAGATTTTTGATTGTATTTTTGCTCAAAATCTAAAATATCTGGGATTTCTTGAGAAACATCAAATACAAGACCATGCTCAATATAAACCTCACGCATAATATTGATTATGCTAGAAACATCATTATGAGTGGCTAAACGAATTTTGGAATTAATAGTTGGTTTTGTTGACATAGATAGTTATATAGGACTCGTATTTGATTGCGTGAAAAAACTCAGTACACATTTCTTCTTCCCTGTTCCCTATTCCCTATTCCCTATTCCCTCCCTACGCAAATAATTTCTCCGAATCAAAGCGGATTCCTATAAGACCTTTTGACTGAGCAACTTGAGGTTAAGAAAAGCTTCGAGTCCTCCAGTTCCGCCTTCATATCCATAGCCACTGTCTTTAATACCTCCCACTGGTGCATTAGGAGGCACTCCACTCAGTTGATTGATGCCGACATTACCTACTTCTAAAGCCCTAGCGGCAGCCTCTGCTACTACAGGCGAACTAGTAAATACGTAAGCTGCAAGTCCATAAGGATTATTATTTGCTCGATGAATTACTTCATCAAAATCAGCAAAAGGTGCGATGGGGATGACCGGGCCGAATGGTTCCTCATTCATAATGGCTGCATCGTCTGGAACTTCAGTCAGTACTGTAGGCAAAAAGAAATATCCTGGTCTTGGCAGCCTTTTTCCTCCAGTTACCACACACCCGCCTTTAACTACTGCATCAGCAACTAAGCGTTCCATTGCTGCAATTCGACGGGGGTTTGCCATTGGTCCCATATCAGTGTTCTCGTCCATCCCATCACCGACGCGAATATTTTGTACAAGTTCTGTAAACCGTTTGAGGAATGGTTCATAGAGAGTTTCATGCACATAAATTCGGCTAGGTGCATTGCAACTTTGACCAGAGCCTTTAAACTTGTAAGCAGCGATCGCTTCAGCAGCAGCATCAATATCTGCATCTGCAAAGACGATCGCTGGTGCATGACCGCCAAGTTCCAGGGTACAGCGTACTAGATTATCTGTAGCTAGCTTTGCCAACTGTTTCCCGACTACTGTCGAACCCGTGAAAGAAAGCTTCCTGATAATTGGTGAAGCCAGCAGGTGTTTAGAAATCACTGGTGGATCGCCAAAAACTAAATTGACTACACCAGGTGGCAATCCGGCATCAATTAATGCCGTTGCGATCGCTACAGCTGAACTTGGTGTTTCTTCCGCAGCCTTGAGAATTATTGTGCAGCCAGCAGCAAGTGCTGGTGCTATTTTTCGGGCAGAAACAACTGCTGGATAGTTCCACGGCGTAAAGGCAGCGACAACACCAATTGGTTCAGGTACGATAAACCTGTGATAGTCTGTCACAGGAAAACTACGGCACTCCAAAATTCGTTCTGCTTCTTTGGCGTTCCAAGCAATGGTTTCGGTTGCTCGGATCAATTCTTGGCGGGATTCGCTTACTGGCTTACCTTGTTCGCAGGTAAGCAAGAGTGCGGCAGCATCAATACGGTCATAGAGTAATGTCGCTGCCCGCTCTAATATCTTCACACGAGTACTTACTGGTGTATCACGCCAAGTTAAAAAGCTTTTTTGGGCAGCAGCGAGTGCTCGGTCAAGATCGGTTTGACTTGCATAAGCTACCCGTCCTATTACCTGTTCGTTAGCTGGATTGATTAATTCCCCAAAACGATTATCGCTGCTATTACACCAGTTGCCGTCAATTAACAAACCAAACTCTTGATTCATAAAAGAGTTTTATGGGTAGTAGTATCATTAGTTCGACAGAAACGCAAACATACTTACACATTTAAATTACAGTGCATTATTTTGTTGCTAAAAGCGTTGCTGGCTTGCCAACAAGTGCCTCTCCATTCCGACCCAGTACTTGGGTATCTGGGCAGATCAGGATCAGAGCATATTGAGTATAAGGTGTCAAACCGATTCCTAAATGGAACACCCCGTTACTGCCGCCATAAGTTTCGTTCATACCAAAATTACCAGGTAGAAGTTCGTGAGCGGTATTAATGCCAAACCCCATTTCCCAAATAATCCGGTAACGGGAATCTAACATAAACATATTATTGAGCATATCAACTGCTGGTTGAGCTTCTGGATGAGATGCTCGTAACTCTGTAATCAGACCGTTTTTAACTGTAGCAATGACTGCGCGATCGCGCATACACTCAAGCCCTTTGTAAATTCGCGCCCGATCTTCAGGTAAAAAGGAAACTGTTCCTGAGTGGACTGTAGGCTGACCTTGCAATGCAATCTCACCGTTCACTGCTAATCTGAGGTTGGCGTTAAATCGCATAATGTCATCAGGTAGAGCGCTGAGTTCTCCTCCTGGGGCAATTTGCTGCTCTCCCCATTCGATAAATCCTGCCTGCTGGTTCCATTCATAGCTCTCATCTAGGTGTTCAAAAATTGCTTTAGTACCTTGAGCTTCGTTGATAATTTCCAGATACTCACTATTCCTTCCCAAATCAAAAAAGCGTTCTGCAAAGGCTTCTAGTTTTTCCGGATCGGTGCGCTCCATGATTCCCAAAAAATGCTGAATCGCTAATAATGGCGTTGGTGTGGAATTGCAAGGCATGACAACTAGTTTGCGCTGTCCCAGCTTTTCGGGTGCAGGAGACTCAAAGAAGTATTGGGGAGAAATCACAAGAATATGGGCTGGCTCAGGAATACTCTCGTCAAACAACTCTTCAAGCGATCGCTCTGCATCGTAAGGCACAATTTTTGTAGAAGTATAGCCGCTATCTTCTACAATTTGAAACTGGTTTACTAAAGAGGAGTTGGTAACAAGGCAGAAATGACTATCTTCGCTAGCTCCAAATTGACGAAGGCGTTGTGGACGGATGAGTATAGTTTCCATGTTGATAATATCCGTAAATAGAAAATGTTGATTCTTTACAGAATTTTTTTAAAAACAACTTAAAATACTATGTTTTGTGGTTATTACTATATCTGCACTCAAATTAACAAGTGTATATGAACTTCGATTGATTCTGAAAATCTATTATTTCATCATCTACAATTTTTTTGCTATAAAAAAATGTTATTTGAATAAATAGGAGGGGTAAATCCCCCCTATCTATTAGGCTGTTATCCAATTAAATTACATCTTGTAGAACTCAGATTTATTAAATATTCTGAATTCTTGAGATTTATTTAACAACCTCTTACAAATGCAACTTAAATGCTAACTGGCTTAATCAAAAAAGATTAGCCTAACAATGTGCCAAGGTAACGACCGTTCTTGTTTACTTTCTTCATGGTTATTTCTCCATTCTGGTTAACGTTTGTTGTTGAGGGCTATTTAAAAACCCGGAAATACAAATTGAGCAGTAGTTAGCTAATCCAAAAAGATTAACCTAACAATGTGCCAAGGTAACGACCATTCTTGTTTACTTTCTTCATGGTTATGACTCTATTTTGGTTAATGTTTATCTGCTTGTACAAGCTAAATTGAACATACAACTATTTTCTGAAAAACACAAGCCATAAATAAATATTTTTTAATTTTTAAAACTTGAAAATTAAGATAATTTCAACCAATACAAATAGAACGATTTTTAAACAGCGACAATAATTATTAATACGCTGTTTTATATCGTCTAAGCAATGAATAAAATATATGGTTTTTTCAGCAACTAGTAGTTCGCCAAGGAAACTTGGCTCTTTTAAGGGGGAAAGGGACTCATATGTTTACTTCTTTAACCTTTAATATGAACTTCTTTTCCCAGCCCTCACCTAACAATTTTGGGTTGGCAGACTACTAGTTAAAAAGGTAAGAATTCAGCACCCAGGAGTCAGAAGTCAGAATTTAAAAGCAATGAGCGCATAATTCGTCTATTGACCGAGAAGAATTTGACTAAATTTTTCAACATTCTGGCTCCTGAATTCTTACTTAAAAAGTTCATTTTTTTCACCAATTACTTCCTTAAAAAAATACAAACAATGGCTAAATATTTGCCTTTTTGTCTGAATCAAAGAGCTTTATTGAGCTAATGCAGATATATAACAGTTATTGCTCGCTACAGCGGTAAGTATCCTATTTTGATTAAGAACGTTGCCGATCGTGCAAACTGAAAGTCCGCATTACAAACCAATGCCGATCAATTATCTGTGCGGTATATACTGCACTAAGGCTTGAATAAAGGTGCGTGTAAAAGCAAGTCCAAGTCTAAAAACATTGACACTTTTGATTTAGATCGACTAATTAGGACTGAGAATTCTGTTCTTCAATCGAAACGACTGGTGTCCAAGCTCGTAAACGTCGTTCTTGTCGCGATCGCATAGTCTCTCCATCGTAGTCCACAGTTACTGAATCTTGAGAGACTAACTGAGCGCAATCTAGGACATTGACATTGATGGTGGCAAAGGACTGCTGTGTTTCATTCTGTATGAGAGCGGCAACATAAATGCCGCAGCAACCGCAAATTAGGAAGTCGGCTGTGTGCATACCAAAGCGATAACGAATGACTTGCTCAGGATTGATAATCTGAATTTGCAAGTCTCCATTGGGATCTGAGGTACTACGTGTGCCGTGTTTCCGACAGAAGGAACAAGCGCACGTCCGGACAGCTAATCGGTTTGGAGTCTGTGTGCTGTTAAATATAAGTTTGAGGTTGCCACAGTGACATCCGCCTCGAAGCGGAAAGTGTTGACTATCCATCTAACTTTCATCCCTATACTTGCTGTCAGCAGCCTGCAACCTTCAACGGACGTAACTCGCCCCATTCACATCAATGGTAGCGCCTGTCACATGACGTGCCAAATCTGATGCTAGAAAAATTACAACGTTAGCAATATCCTGTGGCATTGCCATTTCTCCTAGTGGTGTCTGGGAGATAGCAGCTGACTCACCATAGCTATCGAAGTACTCGGCGTTGAGTTCTGTACGGACAAATCCAGGAGCGATCGCATAAACTAGGATATTCTTATCGGCAAATCCACGAGCAATTGTACGAGACAGAGCAAGCATTCCTCCTTTCGATGCTGCGTAGTGCGTATAGTCAGGCAAGTCACCTCGGAATCCTGCTCTGCTGGCAATGTTAATAATCTTTCCACCACCTTGCTGTTTAAAGTGATGGATAGCCTCACGACACAGGGATGCCGGAGCAACTAGGTTAATATTGAGTGTACGTATCCAAGAAGTATGCCAGTCCTCAAAATCACCTTCGATAAGTGCTTTTTCATACACTCCTGCATTGTTCACAAGTACATCAATGCCATCTCGCCAGTCAGTTGCACGCTCCCATAGATATGGTACAGCCGTGACATCAGCCAGATCGCAAACAACTACGTGACAGCGCTCAGAGCCTAAATCAGCTTGTAAAACATCAAGTTGTTCTGTAAGTACATCGTTAACTACTACATAACCACCGGCAGCTACAACAGCGCGTGCAGATGCCTCGCCTATACCACGAGCCGCTCCTGTAATGAGTACTACTTTTCCTGTGAGGTCAATCATAGTTACCCTCCCCAAAATCTAGACAACATAGCAAGCTTTGTCAAAATAATTCGTAATACCGCTCTCTATGAGACGCTCTTGCTAGCTTGGTTCTTTGCAAAAGTACGCGGACTCGCTATCGCGACGCTAACGTAATTTGTAGTTGCAAGACGCTCGCGGACTCGCTCTAAGCGAAGCCATGCCGTTGGCGCAGCCTCTCGTAGAGAAGGCTTTACGCTGCGCTATCAGTGGGGCTGCTGAACCCTCCACTGTCTTGTTGACCACTAAATTTTTGATGAACGTGTTGGCTTTGTAGCCTTTTAATTACGAATTACGAATTACGAATTAGTAATTTGGCTCATCTAGTAACAGCGCTAGTGAGTTCTGGAGTACCGAGAAGTAGCTTTTTATCCTTTCCATATACCCGAATACCGGGACAAATCAAATCGAGATGGTACTGTGTGTAAGGTGTCAGACCAAGCCCAAAGTGCAGCGCTCCACTAGTACCACCATAAACTTCGTTCATAGCATAATTACCCCAAAGCAAGTCGAGTGAGGTATTGATCGCAAAGCCTAACTCCCAAATAGTTAAATACCGGGAATCAACAGCACCCATTGCTTTAAGCATCTCTGCTGCTGGTTCAACATCCGGGTGAGTGGGATGCAAATCCGTTACAACACCTTGCTCTACCTTGGCAATCAGCGCGTGATGCTTTATATGTCGCAGCTGATTGAAAATGCGTGCTTGATCCTCTCGTAAGAAAGACGGTTCACCACTATGTAGAATCGGTAGTCCTCGAAATGCAATCTCACCATTGATTGCAAGGTAAAGATTGGGATTAAACTCCCAAATATCGGCAGGTAAGACACTAATTTCTCCTGATGGCGCGATTTGTTGTTCGCCCCACTCTAGAGGTCCAGCCTGCAAATGCCATTCGTATTTATCGTTAAGATGGTCGAAGATTGCGCGAGTGCCGTACTCTTCATCTACAATTTCTAAGCGATCGCTTTTTTGTCCTAACTCAAAGAAACGGTCAGCAAACTCTGCCTGAGCATACGGATCGGTTCGTTCTATTACACCAAGAAAGTGCTTCACAGCTTCTAATGGTGTTGGTGTGGAATTGGAAGCCATCGCAATCAGCTTGCGCTTGTCCCCCAGTACCTCTGGATTGGGAGAACGGAAGAAACAGTTTGGTGAAACTACAAAAATATGCGATTTTTCCGGGATTTCGTTTTGTAGTATTGTTTCAAATGACCCTTCCTGGTCATAAGTAACTGTTCGATAGTCTGTATAAGCACCACTTTTCTCAATCAAGAATTGATCGACAATATCCGTGTTAGTCACCAAGTAAAAAATACAATCCTCTGACGGGCCAAACTGTCGGTAAGAACCAGGTCTAATGGTAATAAGCTTCATAAATCACCCCTTTTTTTAACAACGGTTATAGTTTCTTGTCCAACGCCTGTAGTATGCGATGTTTTGCTAAGTCTGTTGATATGTGAAGAATGCAAAGTAGCCGATCTGCTGGAGTCAGATTGTTTTGGAAATAGTGTCCTACGTCAGCTTTCTTTGTTGTTGGAAGCGAGGGATAAAAATCTCTCGGTACACTAGCATTTTTAATCACGCCAGTATGCAAACAAAACTCCAGATCGGGACAGATACTCTTTGCAATCAGACAAGCTATCTCGTTTATCTCTGGTTCTGGCATTTCATCCTCAATCCGAGGATACAATTGAACACCGTCAAAACGTGAGAACACCCGCATTGCCGAGAAAACAGCAGGATGACAGGTTTTTAGAGCAACAATTGATGGAAATCCAAAATGTCCTTGACTCACCTTGTAAAGGTGAAATCCCCACATATGTTTGAGCAGATGTGTTTTCTGATAACGCTCTGCAATCATCTGTATTTTGATGTGCAGAAAGGGTAATGAGTCTGTTTCTACCCAACTGGATGCCAATACAGCGATTAGGTCATTCGATATCGCCTCGACTGCAACAATTAAGTAATCACATTCTTCAAACCAGTTTCGCTTCGCCTCAAAATACTGTTCAATCTTTAGGGTTGGCATTACTTGGGTCAATCCCTGCACAATCCATTCCTTTATTGCTGGTTGAATAAGTTGTTTTGGAGTGGCGTAGTGAAGGATATAACGGTCAAATAACCGCGAATCAAGCCAGTTTTTTTGCAAAAGTTGCATATTTGCAGGATGATTGAATGAGCTTTGTTCCCGCGTTAGTCCTAATGATAAGTATTCAACCGGACTTGATATTAGAGTTAGAGGGAGAAGATACCTGCCTCAAACTACACAAGAATCATCCTTAAATCTTCTGCAACAAAACGTTGCATAGATCAAGACACCTGCGCTAGCACACTCATATCAAGGGATTTTCCAAGGATTAGATCGTCAGTTTGACCTACGATCAACTCCTGATGGAGTTCCATAAAGTATGCAACGTAAAGACGACCTACATTACGTATATGTTCGAGGACTTTCTCCTCATCCTCAGGAGTCTTGATTAAAGATACAAGGACATCCCACACGAAATCGTCATGGTCATCTTTGAGATCGAGGTTCACATGTCCTCTAGCTCCGATAATTTTGTCTTTGCCCAGAATCTTCGCCAAATTGTCTAACCATTGCGGCTGGGTCTTTACAGTTGTATATTCGACAAAGTAAACGCTTGAAATCAAGGCCAGTGGACTATCTTTGTATTCAATGTCAAACAGCAAATATCCCATAAGCAGCTTCGTTGAGAGCAATGACTCTTGCGAGTAAATCGCATCCTTCGATACACCTACAGCCTCAAGATCCCTGACGAAGAACTCGGTGTCGTGAAGCATCTCCTCCTCAGTATATTTCGCCCATGCTTTGGCTTGAACTGGGTCATGCTTAGTGAAGTATCGGATAGCTAGTGCATCTACTGTACGTTTTAGCCGTAGCCGAAGAATAGTTTCAATGTTGTGCCGCTTGTAGTAATCCATATTGATTTGCGAACCGTTCAACATATGTTGAGAAAACGGAACTTCTTTATAGAACTTCACAATCATCGAGTCTAGGAGTGCGTTTACACGGGATCTGAGTTCCGGTTTTTTAGGCTGACCAATAGGCTTTTTCATTTTTTGTACAATTGATTTATTTTCAATGGTTTCAGAACTTTGGGAAAGTGCAGAATCAGAAACTAGGAATCGAGAAGGTTGGTATTTGAGAAAAGTTTTTCTCGCTGTCTCTAGGATTACCCATTCTTCTAATCCCTTATCATCTAGGGGTTTTAGCTTAAGTTAGTGCATTCGATTGGCACTGAAGTTGTGGTTAGTAGAATATCTTGCTAGTGGTTAAATACCAACTTATCTGGTATTAAATCCTATACCAATCCGATTGGAGAAAATGTAATCCAAGATACACTTTTTGATTTATCTCCTGAATCCCTATTGAGTCAATAGGTTTTTTAAATCCTATGCATTAGTCACATATATGAATGGCACTAAGATAAACCCAAAGTCTTGTGTTGCCTCGTTCCCAGCCTCCAGGCTGGGAATCTATTACGAGAGGCTCTGCCTCTGGTCAAGCCACTGGAGGCAGAGCCTCCCAGGATCGGTTCCTAGCCTCCAGGCTAGGAACCAGTCAAGACAGGGGCTGTGTCTTAACAAGCGTGCCATTCGTCACATAGATAAGTGTAAAAATGTTATCGACGAGTAGATTCGGTTGTTTATAAAGATGCTGCTTGCGAATTTTCCGAGCAAGAACGGCTACCACACACTAGACATGAAGGATCGTGGTAAGAATGTCGTTTGGCAAATTCCATTCGCATCAAATCGATTGTCAGCAGTTGTGACAATAGAGGTTCACTAAACTTAGTAATCAGCTTTATTACCTCTAATGCACTAAGACAAGCTAGTGTCCCAGAAACAGCACCGATAACCGAGAACCCACGCCGATCCCAATCCGGCTTTTCTGGAAACAAGCATGATAGACAAGGAGTGACACCAGGAATAATCGTCGTCAGGTAAGCTTCCATTCCATCCATTGCAGCTTCCACCATTGGTTTTTGCCAGCGCACGCAAGCTTGGTTGAGCAAGTTTCGCTCTGTGAAATTGTGGGCGCAATCAACAGCTATATCAGCGGATTGCACTAAAGAGTCTACATTCTCCTTTGTAACGTAATCATGAACTGCTTCTACTTGAATATCAGGATTAATAGCTTGCAGAGTTTCTCTGGCTTTGAATACTCTTGGCTTACCTACCCAATCATTTGTCATCAGAACCTGACGATTCAGATCGTCTAGCCGTAAGTCACCACCCCGAGCTAGAATTAGTCGCCCAACACCTGCTACTGCCAAATAAAGCGCTGATGTACCGCCTAATCCCCCTACACCTGTAACCAAAACCGTTGCAGACTTCAAACGCTTTTGTCCTGCTTCTCCAAAATTAGGAAGCATCATTTGGCGGTGATAGCGTTCTAACTCACTGGGTGTTAAGTTCATCGCTTTTTACCTCTTTATCAGTCGTAAAATCTACCACCTAGTTGGTAGCAAGTATTGTAATTGTCTATACATTTTTCTAATTTTATACCTGTTAAGTTGGTATTTATTTTAGGCATCATTAAGGGAGCTGTGTGCAATACTCTTTATCTTAAGTTGAATGCTTAATGAAATAAGCCCCACAGCAAAGCGTTGGGCTGGAATGCTAATTGAGCTAAAGCACCATAACTACCATCAAATAGCCCTGCACCAGCACTAGGATCGTTAGCTCTTCTAGCAAGATAACCCCCAGATAAAGTAATCGCGTCGCTCAATTTAAAGATGGCGCTGACACCTGAACCTGTATTACTAGCAGAACCCGTATTACTGGCACGGTAAATAGGGGAGAATCGACCAAACCGCGAAAGAGATCCAATCGGAGTTGAGGACAACAAAGGGTTAACAGTGTTGAAGTTGTCGTAGAACTCCCCACCAATAGCATCAACAATGACATTGATTTTGTCACCTACCGGGAAGCGATAATATAATTTGCCCAGTACAATGGTGTTGTCGTTGTTCCCGTCCCACGATACACGGGTCATGTTTGTACCAGTGACTGCCCCACTAAAGGCTGTGGTGTTGTTCGCTTCTAAACGGGTCAACAACTGGTCTTTACCAGTGAAACTACTAATTAAATTCAAGCGGATGCGATCGCTGAAAATCGCGTTGTCCTGAAGCCTTCGTCCACCCGATGCTGTATACTCGTTAGCTCTTGCAGCCTCTCTAGCTGTACCCTCTGGAGCTGCTTCGATTCTTCTCCAGCGATCGGAGTCTAGCGCTCTATCCCCACCAAACACACTCCCAACAGAGAAAATTATTTCTGCATTTAACTTGGTAGTAGTTGAAAATTGTTGATTTTCCAGGTTTGCATTACGAGCTTCCAACCCATCTATCCGTCCCCGTATTTCAACTAGCCCGTCAGCGAATTCTTCTTGCAATTTTCGCAAGGTTTCTAAGTCTTCTTTTGTGACTAAATCTGCTGTGCTAGTAGCAATCAATTCATTAACCCGATTCAGACAAGCGTTAAGACCTGCGGCAAACTCATAACGAGTCATTGCCCGATTTCCTTGGAAGCTGCCATTAGGATATCCAGCTATACAACCGTAGCGCTCAACTAAAGATTGTAAAGCCTGGAATGCCCAATCTGTAGGTTGTACATCAGATAGTTGAGAGACTGAAGTAACCTGACTCATGACTGAGTTTGGATTTTTGCTGCTGCGATCGTTGAACTGCTGGCTCTGGTCAGATAAAGTAACGCCGATAGGTGCAGTCAAAACAGCTTGATTATCTGTTTGAGCAACCACACCTTCTTTTGCCGGAGACTGAGTAGTCTGCATATCTGCTGGAATAGCTGATGCACCTTGAGCATTAACCAGACTAACTACTAATAAGATTGGAGCAATCAACAATGAATTATGTAAAAAACCAGACATTAACCTCACACCTCAAATACTATTAGACCAACTTGATTTCTGAAATAGTTGGTACTAAAAAACACCCGATGCATTATTATTACCAGATTTTCAGCTTTTTACCATATAAGTTGGTAAAAAGCTGACAAAATTTTAGTCAGTATCGGCACAGTTATTGATAACAGTCAATTCTAAGTGGTAATCTGTGATTTTTTACCAGTTTTTTTGGTTACTAGGTCGTTAGATTGGTAAATTATGAATTGATTAAGAAAAAATGCTTGAGAGACTGCAAATGAATAACAAACGAATCCTAACTTTTGTCAGTTGGGTATTTATCTCGTTTTTACTAATCGTTGGCTGTAGTCAAACAATTACACCTAAGTTATCCTCAACTACTAGCCCAGCAGCCCAAACAGCAAATTTGACGATATCAGCAGCTGCTAGCCTCAGAGATGCAATGAACGAAATCAAACCTCTCTACAGTAAGGAAAAACCAAATGTTACTCTGAGCTACAACTTTGGTTCATCAGGCGCTTTGCAACAACAGATTGAACAGGGTGCTGGAGTTGACGTTTTTATCTCAGCTGCAACTAAACAGATAGATGCTTTACAGCAAAAAGGTTTATTAGTTGATGGAACTCGCAAAAACTTGCTGAAAAATCAGGTGGTGTTGATAGTACCCCAAAATTCTACAGTTGTGGCTGATTTCAAAGACTTAACTTCACCACGGATTAAGAAAATTGCTCTAGGCGAACCCAAAAGTGTCCCTGCTGGACAATACGCTCAACAAATCTTAACTTCATTAAAAATTCTTGACACCGTTAAAAGCAAAGCCGTCTATGCTAAAGACGTTCGTCAAGCTCTCAATTACGTAGAATCAGGTAATGCTGATGCTGGAGTCGTCTACCTTTCAGATGCTAAAAGTACGCCAAAAGTCAAAATTGTAGCAACTGCATCTGAAAAAACCCATTCTCCCGTCGTCTATCCGATCGCGATTCTCAAAAGCAGTAAAAATGTCGATGCTGCTAAGGATTTTGTGCAATTTTTATCAAGCAATGAAGCCAAAACTGTGTTTGAAAAACAGGGATTTACGGTAGCTGGTAGTTAACATCAGAGAAATTTTGACAAGGCTGGTTGAGGATTTAACGCACTACTCAAACCAGCCTTAATAAGCACAGTTTTAGCACCAATCAGAAACTGTTAACCATAAGTTTTATTTCTTGAATAAATCGATTAAGTGCTTTCTGTGCTGCTTTGTAAGCTGAAGCTTGCCGTCCTAGCTTCAATTCAAGTAAAATGCGATCGCGTACAAAAAAATGGTAACGATCGATTTCACCAAATGCTACGTTAACCTTTATGATGACGATAGCAACAAGCAAAAATCGTACCTGTTAAGTTAATGAAATGGATCTTAACAACTGCTCTGATTTTGAGCAGCACTACTCAATATTCCGCACAAGTAATAGATCAAACTAAACAACCACCTACTAATAAACAGCCTGCACAACCAGTTAAAACACCTGCTTCACCTCAACAACCTACTTCTCGACCAGTTTTTATTTTGCCAAAAGCACCTGCTCCATTAAGTCCTGTATCTGGGCGTAGAACAGGAATGGGTAGTCGAGATAATTGTCCTGCGGTTTCAACCCCGCTCACTGCCTTAGTACCATTTCAAGAGGAACAAAAGGTTGGCAAACAGACAAACAAATCAATTATCGGGACTGTAGAAGGACTAACCACTTTAGAACGGCCTACGTTTTGGTTTTACATTCCCTACACTAAGAATTTGTCTAATTCAAGTGCTGAATTTAGCTTACAGGATAGCGCCGAAAATGATATTTACAGAAATGCGATCGCCCTACCTTCAAAGCCAAGTATCATTGGGATTTCTCTTTCTAGTACTGCTTCATTAGAAGTAGATAAGACATATCGCTGGTATTTCAAAGTACGTTGTAACCAAGAGACAGCAAGCATTCCTGTATATGTAGAAGGGGACATTAAAAGAATCAATTTAGATGAGCGTGTTGTGCAACAATTAAAAGCCGCAAATGAGCCTCGACAAAAAATTATAATTTATGCTGAAAAAGGAATTTGGTTTGACGCTTTAAATATGCTAGCACAACTACGAATTTCTAATTTTAATGATGCATCTACTGAAAAAGATTGGCAAAGTTTATTGCAATCAATCAATTTAGATAATATCGCTATGATGCCCTTAATAAAGTTACCAACCCGCTAATCATTTCAGATCCAGTAAAGTATCTATAAACCCAGATTTTTACAACCAATTACCAACTATAACGTAGGGTGCCCAGTACATCGGACGGTGATATTCAGGAGTTTCAAGTAATTTTAATTGAGCAAAGCGTAAAGCTTCTGCCGTAGTTTTACCACTCACTAACTGGCGGTAAAATTCCTCAATAAATAAAGCTGTAGAGTTATCGCCAATTTGCCATAAAGAAGCTAAAGTACTCCGCGCACCAGCACGAAGAGCAACTCCTGCTAATCCCAATGCAGCTCGGTTATCTCCTGCTGCTGTTTCGCAAGCGCTCAAAACAAGTAATTCAACTGGTTTTGTTAGTTTTTGCTCTCTACTTTTGAGCAAACTATCTAATTCACTCACATTGATACGTCCATCAGCTGCTAGGATAAAAGTGTCTTTGGCTTTAGAGCTAAATTGTCCGTGAGTTGCCAAGTGAACAACTTTAAAAGGTTGAGCGTTGATGGTTTTCCCTAAATTTGCACTGGTAAAATTTTTATCCAATAATGTAGTTGTCGATACCCCTGATTCCTGAATTAATTTCAGTTCAACTTTAACGTAGGGAAGCGGTGCAAACTTTTCATTTTTGGGTAGTTGCGATAGTCCTCCAGCAAGAGCATTTAATGTTTTCTGTCCTAGAGGTTTGGGAGCAAATAGTTGCAGTCCGGGGCTAATAACTACAGAGTATTTTTGGGCTAAATACTCTCTGCCATCATACAATGCAGACATCGGTATATTTCGCAATAACCCATCTGGAATAAAGACTAGAGTATTAACTTTACTATTTTTAAGCTCTGTTTCAACTGGTTTAATTAACCAGTTATAAAGTTGTTGAGAAACTGCTTGAAATTGCAGATTAGCATCAGGTTCGACTATTGTCTTTCGTATTTTTGTAATAACTTGCTCTACTTGCTTACGGTTAACTTGAGAAGTTTTATGAATCAACGGTTGCTTGGGAAGTTTGATAATAATCTCTAAAGAATTATCTAGGATAATCGGGTAGAAAATAGCAGTATTCGGGTTGTCGCGGTCTACTACTTTGTCTAAAACCACAAATTGGTTACTTAAGCAAGCTTCTCGAAAAAAATTGTCGAGTTCTGCAAGTTGCAAAGCTTCTATTCGCTGACGTGCTTTATCTAAATCTGGTTTTCCTTGTCCTTTCTCTTGTAAAATCAACTCTACAGACTGCCGATAAAGAGGTTCTATGCGATCGCGAAAATTGAACTGTACCTCTCGATTAACCGCAACTAAATCGCTGCGAAGAGACTGAAGAGTTGTGACAGCAGCATCATAAGCAGATATGGCGGTTTCGATATTTCCCTGTGCTTTGAGCAAACGTCCTAACTGCCACTCAAGGCGATAAGCTATATCTGAGGCATCGATTTTTTCAGCCAGAAATAACGCTTGCTGGGTCAAATCCTGTGCTTCTTGCAATTGTTGGTTCTGTTCGTAAACTTCTCCCAAGCTGCCCAGTGCATAGGATTCGGCACGTTCATCGCCGATGATTTTGGCTTGCTGAACGCTAGTTGCCAGAATCTCTGCAATGTCTTTTTTATTACCAATTGTGGTTAAAGTCTGAGCAAAATTGATCCGTGCATAAATACCAGCTTGATTGGTAGGCAGATTCGGGAGTTGAGATTGAATTGTGGGTATTAATGACTTTGCTTCAGTGATGCGTTCGTTTTCAACCAGCAAACTCAGCTGATTAATCAGGGCTTGAACTTTGGCTAGAGAGTTTGGTGCAATTTTGGCAGCATTTTCATAATGAGCGATCGCATCTTTAATGTTACTTAACGACCTAGCAGTATTACCAAGGCTAAATTCCGTCAAACTAATTTCTAGAGGCAGTTGCAGACGTTGAGCGATTTCTAAACTTTGTTGTAAGTTTTTCTGGGATAACTCTAGTTCGCCTAATTGTTGTAAGACATTGCCAAGCGATCGCAAAGCTGTTACTTTTACAAGAGAATCAGGTTGAGCTTGTAACTGTTTGGATACTTCCTCTAATATATTCAAGCTACGGCGGTAAAACCCAGCAACTCGTAGAGCTTGCGCTTGGTTAATCCGGCTGCGCGTTACTCCAGCAGTATCACCTAATTTCTTCCAGATTTGCTCTGCTTGTTGTGATGTTTTTACAGATGCATCAGTTTGTCCCTGTGCTAGTTGCAATTCGCCCTGAATATTTAGAGTTTGTGCCAGAATTTCTAACAATTCAGATTTGGGATTATTGGCATTTAACTTTTGATTTATTTCATCCCAGCCAAGCAAATTTAAGCTATTGCCAATAGTTGCATAAGCTTCTTTCCAGGAGCCGAGTTGCTGGTATACAAGACAGAGGTTAGTCAGCGCTGCGGCTTGTGCGAGGTTATTGCTTTCTCGTTGATAGGTACGGACAGCTTGTTGTAAAACATTTACCGCTTCGGTCAAGCGTCCAGCTTGATAAAGCGCTTCTCCTTGCTCAAGAAGTTGCTGTGGTATTGTAGCTGGAGGTTTATTGGTTTGGATGTGAAACCCGTTTGGTGAGTTTGTCTGGATTTGTTTAGCGAATGTGCTAGGGATAATAGTCAGGAAAACAGCAAGGGTAAATAGGACTACGGGAGTTACCGCAAATCTAATTACTCGCTTTGGCAGCTGAAATTTTGCCATATTTCACACCTCCCTGAGATACCGGACAGGAAGCAGGTGTTTGCCAAGGGCTGTGGGGGTTGAGTTGAGGAACTTGTGCTACTAATTCTATGTTTCCCTTGCGATCGATTACCCAGCCAGAAGCTTCCACAATAGGAATTGTAGCAGCAATGGAAGTAGTTGAAACTGCTGTTGGTTGTGGCACAGGCGTTGTGTTTGCCTTTTCTGCGTTTGGTCTTAATCTCACCCACGCAGACACAGTACTTGAATCTTGTAATGGTTCAGTGGGACTCATGGGTAGTCCACCGCGTCCTGTTGCCACAAATGTATTTTGGAATTGCCGAGTTCCAGGTGTGCAGGCGGTGGAAATTTGCCTAGAAGCATCAACTAAATTAACTGGGAGTTCGACCAAGCCGTTACTAGGCTCTACATCAGGTCGAGTAATTTCTATATTGCCACTTAAATCAGGCGTTGCGCCTTTGGCGGTAATATCACTTGTGTTTGGCGAAGGCTCTTTTCTAGATTGGATGCCAAAGATGCCTGCAATATTTTTGATGGTGACATTCCCGCCACGGAAGTTAGCGGAATCTGCTCTAATGTCGCTATTTTCATTGGGAACAGCCACGATAAAACCATTTTTGGCATCAATGGTAATATTACCACCAGTGATATCATTACCACTAGCGTTAGTGGTGATGCTGCTATCTCGACGCAATATCAAAAAGGGTGAGTTGAGAAAGATATTTCCACCACCTCCTGTAGTGTCAGCGCTTATTTTTGTGCTGTTGTCAAGACGGATAGAGCCAGCATTCACGAACAAGTTGCCTGCATTACCGAGTCCTGAACTTTTCACAGATACTCCTGCCCCATCCTGTACCAGCAATTGACGGGTATGAATTGTTAAATCTCCCCCTGCTCCTTTTGAGCCAAGATTAGCTTGAGTAAACAAGCCACTGGGAACATCAGCATACCTTCCCATCAGTTGTATAGAGTCAGCAGTGATAGCCAAATTCCCAGCTTTTCCCTCACTAAAAGTACTAGTACTAACTTGTGCCCTATCCTGTACCAGCAATTGACGGGTATGAATTGTTAAATCTCCCCCTGCTCCTTTTGAGCGAGGATTAGCTTGAGCAGACAAGCTACTGGAAACATCAGCATTCCTTCCCATCAGTTGTATAGAGTCAGCAGTGATAGCCAAATTCCCAGCTTTTCCCTCACTAAAAGTACCAGTACCGATTTGTGCGCCATCCTGTACCAGCAATTGACGGGTATGAATTGTTAAATCTCCCCCTGCTCCTTTTGAGCCAAGATTAGCTTGAGCAGACAAGGCACTGGGAACATCAGCATTCGTTCCCATCAGTTGTATAGAGTCAGCAGTGATAGCCAAATTCCCAGCTTTTCCCTCACTAAAAGTACCAGTACTAACTCCTGCCCCATCCTGTACCAGCAATTGACGGGTATGAATTGTTAAATCTCCCCCTGCTCCTTTTGAGCGAGGACTAGCTTGAGCAGACAAGCTACTGGAAACATCAGCATTCCTTCCCATCAGTTGTATAGAGTCAGCAGTGATAGCCAAATTCCCAGCTTTTCCCTCATTAAAAGTACCAGTACTAACTCCTGCCCCATCCTGTACCAGCAATTGACGGGTATGAATTGTTAAATCTCCCCCTGCTCCTTTTGAGTCACGAGCTTGAGCAGACAAGGCACTGATTCTCTTACCATCATTAGAAGTTCCGATCAGTTGTATTGAATCAGCAGTGACAGCCAAATTTCCACTTTTTCCTTCACTTATAGTGCCAGTACTAACTCCTGCCCCATCCTGTACCAGCAATTGACGGGTATTAATTGTTAAATCTCCCCCTGCTCCTTTTGAGCCAAAAGCTTGAGAAAACAAGCCAGTGAGTAACTGACTATCATTAGGAGTTCCGATGAGTTGTATTGAGTCAGCAGTAACAGCCAAATTTCCACCTTTTCCCTCACCACTAGTGCCAGTAGCGATTTGTGCTCCATCCTGTACCAGCAATTGTTGAGTGTTTATTGTCAAATTACCCCCATTGCCCATTGCAGATTGCACAACATTCCAAACATAGCTCCCTTCTCCTACAACTTTTATTTCCCCTGTGGCATCGAGCGTAATATCTCCTGCAACAGAATTAAATGACCCCAAACCACTTCCTATTCCAGCACTGAGTACACTTTTGCCCGAAACTTCTAAATTCCGGGCGTTAACTGCAATACTCCCACCATCAGCAGCTTCTACATCTACACTAGATCCATTAGCTAAAGAAACATCCGATCGCGTACTAAGAGCAGGAAAGCCCAAGCGAAAGTTGTTACCATCTATCTGAAGCGCTACAGTTCCGCTTGATGTCAATCCCCCCAACTCGACTCGACCACCATAAGCATTCAGTATCCCACCATCCATGTTGATATCGCCGCCCACTAGCAGCAAACTCTTTCCATCTGGAACTTGTAAACCAAAAGCATTTAAACCCTCTGGGTCTTTTCCTGCTGGCGCAATTGAACTATTTTGAATCGGGGAAGCCGCAATTTGATTGAATAATAAGGCATTTGGATTTATTGTTAACAAGGCTGAAGGTGCTTCTGGATTCGAGGCGCTGAAAAATCCCAAATTGCCAAACCCAATGGCATTGGCTGTTGTGGTGACAAAGGAACCGCCGATGTTCAAACTAGCATCTTTACCAAAAATAATCCCATTAGGATTAATCAGAAACAGATTGGCTGTGCCGTTAGATTTGATTAAACCATCAATATTAGAAATTGACTTACCTGTTACTCGTGTCAGGATGTTCTGAATATCCAGTGCATTATTGAAGAAAGCAGTACTGCCATTGGGAACAGAGAACTCCCCAAAGCTGTGGAACAGATTACCCCCTCTTGTGGTTCCACCCTCAATAATCCTGGTATTGCCCTCTAATTTCACATTGGAATTATTTGGCAGAGTGCCGTCTGGGGTGATTTGGGCAACTGAGATATTTGCATAAAAGGCGATGAACCCACTTCCAATGGCAATTCCTAGACCTTGTAACCAGTCCAAAGGCGCACTTCTAAAAGACATTGGACTCTCCTATAGAAAAGGAAATTTAGCTTAGAAGCCTCAATCCAGAGTGTAAGTATCAGGTTAATCAACTTATGCATAAGAGAGGATATTAGCAAATTGGCGTTACTGAATCAAGTAAATAAACTAGATCAAACGCATCTCAAGTATAAGAATCCTTCAATAGCAAGGGTTTGAGCGTTTGAGAATTGAGGCTATTTTTTCAACAATATCCTTATGCAGCAAGGCTTTCACAAATTACGCGCATTTGCCCTGGTGAATAAAATCAACTCACTGCTACCAATTAAGAATCAGAAGGCAAGGCGAAAAAACTTCTGATTCTCAGCCGTGAATAAAATCAACTCACTGCTACCAATTAAGAATCAGAAGGCAAAGCGAAAAACCTCTGATTCTCAGCCGTGAATAACATTAACTCACTGCTACCAATTAAGAATCAGAAGGCAAAGCGAAAAACCTCTGATTCTCAGCCGTGAATAAAATTAACTCCCTGCTACCAATTAAAAATCAGAAGGGAGAAAACAAGCGATTACCTTCAGTTCAAACACAATCTGAAATTCTGGAGAGAAACAATGTCTAACATCAACAACCAAATCTTAGGAGAAATACAGATGACAACAACGACAACAACAGATTGCGAACAATTTTCCCCTGAGTTGTTGAAGACGCACCAAAAGACTGAACCACAACGCTTTATTCCCATACGAAGGAGATCGAATATGTTGGAAAAACTCAGCCGAATTGCGACAGTTATTATTGGTTTACCTCTCGTACTTTCAGGATCATTTCTTCTGAAACCTAATGCGGCATTAGCAGGGGGAGGCTTTGCCCAGTCCTGTGATTCTTTGATATTGTACAAGAATTCTCCGGGTATGTTATACGCGCACTGTCGCCGCGCAGATGGAACTTGGAATGAGCAGGCACGTATCCAACTAAATGATTACATCACAAATAACAATGGCACGCTGGAATGGCAACCAAACGGTAATTTTCTGAACAGTTGCGATTGGGACACCGACCCACAGGCCGGCTCTGGTTCATTTCCTACTGGGCTTAATCAACAATTTCCTAGTTTTATCGGATTCCATGCACCCTGTAAAAATAACGGAGGAGCAAAAAACATAACGCCTGACATTAATTTAAACGACCGTATTATCAACGACAATGGAGACTTGAAATATGGCGGTTAATGACGGACTCAAGAGCGTCAATTGCTTATACCATTAGACCTCTTACAAAAATCCTTGAATCACCCCTCCCCAACACATTGGGGAGGGGGCAATATTTCAAGTTTCCCCCAATATATCGGGGGGATTAAGGGCAATACAGTTCAGTTAAGCATTTCTTTCTTCTCTTTGCGTCCTTGGCGTCTTTGGCGGTTCGTTAAAAAAATTGACTTTGACAAAGAGTTTTAGCCTTAACTGAACTGTATTGGATTAAGGGGAGTCTATTCGACTTATGCAAGAGGTCTAACAGTTTTAAAATATCCTCTGATAACATAAAAAAGAATTCAGTTAGGAGATTATTAGATTTTATATCAATCAAATTGACGTTATTTTTCAGTTATAAAGGAAAATTTTATTCAACTAAGGGTTGTGAAATCGTGAAAAATTCCTGACGGGGTTGAATCAATACTACAACAACACCGCTTGCAACCACAGCAAAGGCAGAAGGAATAAATGGCAACCATAGCCCTTGTTTTAAAAGAGCGATCGCACAAATTCCATATAATATGACAACTGTCACAAAGATCGTGCATCCCTGATGTGAGAGCGATCGCACCCGCCAAATAATCAGACTCCCAACTACAGACCAGCCGCATATCCAGAGAATATCGCCCCAGTAAGGCAAAACCCCAAGAATTGGACGTTGGTCTAAAACTGCACTCAAAACTTGGCTAATCATTTGTGCTTGTATAAATACCCCTGATATTTCTTGGTAATCTTGTTGTGCAGTACTGTAGGGAGTTGACCAAGTATCGCTGACTGTATTAGCTGTCACTCCAACGATAACTACCTTATCTTTAAATGATTTACGATCGAATTTATTACTCAATACATCATCAAGGGAAACTCTCTGATAATCTGTATTACGGTAATTGACAAGTATTTGATTTCCGCCTAAATCAACTCCTTGTTGATAGGCACCACTGCGACTAGGTTTTAAGCGTTTAAATACTTTAGAGCCAAACTGTACATAATCTTCATTAAATTTAGGTTTAATATTTTCATAAGATAAGTAACGAGTAACTAATTGCAACGAGAGCGAATAAGGCGTTGTACAAGTCGAGGAAGGCTCTTGTGCCATCATCAAAATTTGGCGACGGACGATACCATCAGGGTCTTGAATTGCATCAGTAAAACCCTGACGTTCTATAGGTACGTCTTTCGGAGGTTTAACACCTTGGAGATCGTATTTACTATCGCGGCTTTTGCAGATAACAACAACGTTTTTTTTATTAAGTTCAGTCGGAAGTTGTATTAGATTTGATTTGTTTGGGGGGTCAGCTAAGTCTCTATAAATATCCAGTCCAATAACTCGCGGTTGATATTTTTGTATTTTGTTGAGCAATTTAGCTAACGTACTATCCGAAATGGATTTCAGTCCTTTGGTGATGTCTTGTCGTGATTGAATATCTTTTTCAGTAATTTCTACAATTATCAACCTTGGATCTGGATCTTCCTTGAGTCCCAGCCGTAGCATTCGATCGAAAGTTTGCAGTTCGATTTTCTCAAAGACTCCCAAGTATCTCAAACCTACCGTTGAAACAGCCACAAGAAAAGTACTAAGTAGTACATTCCAAAACTTAGATTTTGATGTCGCAATTTTACCTTTTCTCGAAACTTTACCCACAAATTTAGTATTATCCAAATTACCACGTAGTTCTTGCCACGTAGTAGGAACAGTTGTAGGATTTTGACAGATGACTGGCAACCAACTGGCACAAGGAAATTCATTTTCCAGTCCTTGAAGTCTTTCTCGCGCTTCTCGCACAGCCAAGTAAAATGGTTTGCTATCTGCAAAGGCAGTAAGAAAGTTTTTTAAAAATTCCTGTGCGATTAAATCTGGCACTCCTTCCCGCATTACAATCATTTGGGGAATGTTTAAATCCGCTAAATTTCGTCCTAAACCAATTCCGTCACAAGAGTTGAAAATTGCTAGTTTCAAACCGCGTCTAATTGCTGCCTTTAGTCCATTTTTCAATTGCGAAATTGCTAAACTTTCTGTTTGATTGATGCAGATTTCTCCAATCTCTCCGTCAGCAAGACTATTGCTATGTCCGGCAAAAAATAGAATATCCCAATCCTGATTCCATAAATACTCATCAAGTGTTTGCCGTGTTGGTTCTATAAGAAAGGTGGTTTTAGCATCTGTTAAACCTTGTAACAAAGAGGCGTCTTTTTCAATATCAATACCAACTCTATTGCCTAGAATTGCTAAAATTTTGACTTTACCTGTAGGAGATTTTTGTAATAGCTGAGGAGATTCATACTCTTGATTGCTCAAAGCTAATTCCGCATTCGGATAATCTTCAAAAAAATTCCATAGATGCCAAGGCAAGCGATGCAGTAGAACTATATTTGTTTCAATAATTACTCTAATTTCATCATGACGACTGAGTAGAGTTCGCAACTGCCGTTCAATATTCTGAAATGACTCAAATTTCAACCAAGCATTGATATTTGCTTGTAGCTGTTGACACACTTCATCGAAGTCATTAACAGAAATATTGGTTATGTCTTGTGAATGTACTTTTATCCGTTGATTTTTACGATCGAGGCGTTGATGAACTGCTGCGTAGAGTAACTGCCATCTGCGGTAGAGTTCGCTTAGTTCTGGTGCTGGCGGTAGACTCCCTGTTAATTTCACGGGTACAAATTGGTTATGACACCAAAGTTGAGCCGTGACAACAGGAAATCCTTGATTTAAATCTCCTCCCAAGAAGCTGAAGACAACTAGCTTACTCATAAGTTAAGTAGACTTTGCCATTCGTGATTAACTAATTATTAATCAACAGAAAGCATTCTATTTATGCAAAAATTCTAAAAGAAAGTGTAGTATCAGGACTACACATATTATACCAATTCAAAATTCAAAATTCAAAATTCAAAATTAAGAATTCAAAATTAAGAATTCAGACAGGACAAGGGTTTAGGGCTGCCTATCTGTCGCATTCTTTTTTCAAATTGGTATTAGGTTTATTTCTACCACGTTGTACTAGCGATCGCTTCTTTCTCATCTGGGTATAGAGCAGTAAGAATCGAAACTTAGTACTAATACAATAAGTTACGCTTCTTGTGATTATTTAGCAATTTATTGATAATAAGTCGCTCTTAATGACAAGATGCATTCGCCTTACAGTGGCATCCATTCGATGTTCCTTCTATACTACAATTACGTTGTGCCTATCTCAATGGTCAACTCGCTATTTGATATTTTTGTATAAGTAAAATGTTCCCAATCAATACCAATTTGACACTGCTGGCTCCTCATAACTAAATTATGAAATTTTCTGTTATTTGATAATTATTTAACTCGATCTGGATGCTAAAACATTCTCCCACTTCTCCATCAAAGAGTTTTAACTGCACATAACTATCTTGAATTCTTGCTTGTACTTCTTGAAGTATTTCTCCTCGATCTGAAAGTAAAACTAGCTTGATATTAGCAGGTAGGTAAGGTTGATTACAAGCTGGATGTAGTTGGACGCGAATCTTAACTTGTTGGTTAGCTTCTGGTATTAAGGCAACTAATAAAATAACTTTTTGAGCCTCTATTTCTATTCCCAAGTCAATCAGCTTGGCGCGTTTGATTGCGGCAGCATTTAACCCGGAAGAAGTGCGGAAATTAAAAGCTAGGCTACTGGAGTTTGGCTCAAAAAAAGTCTCTATAGCTTGCCAAGAAGCATCATAAATCTGCTCCAGCCAACGACTAAGATTCACTTGTACTTGTGAATACTGCGTAGGTGCGGCTTGTCGTAGAGATTGCAGCCTTTCTTGGTACAAACGCTGCCGCCACTGCTCATTTTCTAGTAGTACTCCCCAAGTTGTAAATGGCACTGCAAGTCTCGGAAATGTTACAGAGGAATTACTTAACTGTTGCACAAGATTTTCTGCTTCAACAGTCGATAATTCTGGTAGTGGAGCGATCGCACCTTTCATCTCCTCTGTTTCACAAAATTGGTAGGTCATCCAAAAAGCATTAAGGTCTTTAATTAAGTGCCGTGCATCTATACAATAAGTCCTATCTACTTGGTCATAGTCTGCTAGTGATTTCAGTTCTTGATGGGTTATATAGCCCCAAATTCTTACCCACTCCCCATCTGGTGTGACTTGCACTGCTAAATAATAGTCTGCTGCCCAACTAGGAATATCTACCCATTCTTGAGGAACTTCTAACTCGCTATCATCAATTGCCTCGCTAGGAATTAAAACGACTCGCTTTTGGTTTAACAAAATTGCTGTGCCATTGACAAATTCCCAAAAAGCAGGAATACCAGGGGAGCTGTGCCAGATACTTGCTTCTGGAACATATTCAGCTTTTACCCAATTCAAAAACCCATGAAGGCAAATTTGATTCATGTAAGCACGCCAGCGACTGCTAGGTGTGGCGTACATTTGGCTTTCTTGCCAAGAACTTGTCTGTAATGAGGGTGATATTTCTAACAATAGTTCCTGCGGTTCTGTAAAAGCGTAAGTCATTTTTACTACCTCATCCTTCATAATCTCAGCGAGATTCCCCATACTTAACTTGCAACCATTCTTCCAAAGCGGTACTCATATTATTAACTAGGTTGGAAGTCACAGAAATATTAAGTGTATCTTGACTCCATTGGATCAATGCTGAAAGCATTGATTCTCTGGCTTTGAGCAGTCGGCGAGAAACAGTAGGCTGACTAATTTGTAGGTGTTCTACAATCTGTGGCTGAGTTAACCCCTGTTGGTAGTAAAGTTTAAGTATTTCCTGAGTTTTTACCTCCAGAGTTTGTATGTTTTTTAACAAAATACCTGCAATTTGAGATTGTTGATTTTGTTGGTTTTGGGCATCCTCTTGGGCTATTATCTCTGCAATTAATGAGTCAGAGGATGGATCTGGCAAATCAAAAGTTGTTGTGGAGTCATCTTCTGATATTGCCAAATTTAAAGAACTAACAGGTGGATACAGATAACCACGCACGTACACAGATGTCTGGGTTAGCCACTGTTCCATTTTCTCTCTCGTGCATTCTGGAGTAGGTTGAGTTAACTGATTTTGGCGATCGCGGTTGTAGAGGTTGACAATAGCTTCCCAAAGTTGAGGTTCTGGTTCTGGTAGTGACTTTGTGCCACCTGGTTGGTTTTGAACATACAGTTCTTTGAAACAAGTCCAGGCGAGTCGATATTGGGCGATTAGAATCGGTGATAATCCAGCTTGAGTAAGAGCTTCTAATAACTGCTTTTTGCTTACTTTGCGTAACAATGCCCAATTTGTGCAAATATCAGCTTCCTTGCGTTGGCGTAAAATATCTTTTAGCCGACTGGGAACTGCCATAGTAGCATAGGTTTTTAAGCTAAAGCATTTTTCTAGATTAAAATTTTTGAGAATTGTTTCAATTTCAGCATTCGCCATTTGAAAATAATCTGCGAGGCTATGTTGACTATTTGTAAACTTGGCAATTGTTTTTTTAGCAGCCCAATAATTTGGTTCCTGTAAATAAGCAGATAAATGCATTCTAGCAAGGCTATTAGATTTCTCTCGCCAGCATTTGTGCCAATGTAACGCCCAAAAATTTTCTGAGTTAGCGACGAATGGTGAAGACTCCAAGCAATTTTGAATATTTCGATGCAGTTTGATATCAATCAACCATTTGCTGAATCTGTCTCCTTCCAACTCAACGAAGGTTGAGAACATCTCGATAATTTTTTGACGAGGACGCATAAGCAGTTAACAATTTCAATTTATTATCTGAACTTAAGCAACTATCAAAGCCGCAGATAGCTCTGTAGACAATTGCAAGATACTGGTTTGCTAATTTGCAATTCAATAGCGCACATATTTTATTCCTTGATATTTTTTGAAGATAACTATACTTATATTCTGTTGAATCTAGATAATTTAGTTATTTTAAAGTTAAATTGGCATAAAAAGCGATTTTAAGCGTTGTATAAATGCGGCATAATTCGAGTAAACACTGGTTGAGAAGGTCTAGCAAGATATTAGACCTCTTGCAAAAGTAACTTTTGCACTCTTGCGGTCAAAGGGGAAAGGTCAAAGGGGAAAGGTCAAAGGGGAAAGGTTTTTTTATTCCTTTTCCCTTTCCCCCAAACCCAATTCCCTACAAATGCCAAGAAGTCTATTGTCTCTTAACTTTTTGAAAATTACCTTGCCAATTTCCGTGTGTCGAAAAGTGTTTATCGATTAGCGGTTATATGTTCATAGGCTCTATTTGAGTTAGAAGTATAGGCATATCATCGACTCCTTCGTTTGTAATTATGGGTTCAGTAACTATAGTTGCGAACATATACCTAATCAAGTCTTTTTGGGAATACGCCCTTCGGTATAGTTTTGACTATTTACTTTTCCTAAATCCCTAAAAAATGGGCGAACCGGGAATATAATTATTTTTCAGCTTAAAGTATTTTAATTAAATCGATTAAATCAACTTTTTTGAGCTAACCGCACGTGAGTTTAAAAGTGAGAAAAATCAAACTACTGGCTTTGATATTAATTAGTTTGGCAATGGTGTTGTGGTTTAATTTACGTTTTTCAACACCGTCGATACCCACTATTGCAGCTTCACCAGCAAAAACTATCCGCTACTTCGATCGCACTTTGCCCCAAAGCATCGCTCACATCGTGTTAATTCCAGCTAATAGCAAATTTTTGGTGACTCCTGCGATATCACAGAAGGTAGCCACTGTAGAGGAATTTGCCCAAAAGCATCGAGCCGTGGCTATTTTGAATGCAGGATTTTTCGATCCAGCCAACCAAAAAACTACATCTTATGTTGTCCGACAAGGAAAGTTGATAGCCAATCCCAAGGAAAACGAGCGGCTGGTGAACAATCCCAACTTAAAACCTTATTTGGGTCAAATATTCAATCGCACAGAATTCCGTCGCTACTTATGCGGGCAAACTAGCCGCTATTCCATTGCCCTACACAATCAGTCACCACCAGCAGGTTGTCAGTTAGTTGATGCTATCGGTGCTGGCCCACGCTTATTACCAGAACTCACCTTAGAAAAAGAGGGCTTTGTGGATAACGCTAATAAACGAGATGCCCTTGGTAGCAACCAACCCAACGCCAGAACTGCTGTAGGTATTACCCACGATGGCAGCGTTCTTTTAGTTATGGTGGCTCAAAAACCCTTGGCTTCCGCGAATGGAATATCTTTGCCAGCATTAGCTGATTTGATGAAAACTCTTGGTGCCGATCGAGCGATGAATCTGGATGGAGGAAGTTCGTCTTCGCTTTATTACAATGGGAAAACCTTTTACGGAAAGGTTGATTTAGAGGGAAATTCTATCAAGCGTCCTGTGAAGTCGGTTTTGCTGGTTCAAGAAAAGTAGGAGTTGTGGGAATTATACCTACCTACTGGTAGATTTTTCCCATATCCTCAATTCTTGAATCCGAATTGAGTCACAATAATAATAGGCAATCATTGAAGGTGCTTTTATGCTTCGTCTAACTCAAATTATTCGGAACTTGTTCCTTCGTTTTGAAGGCTTGTTTGGTGTTTTATTCCAAAGTATTTCTAATTTTTTCGGAAATTTATTTGGTTTTTTTGCCAAGCTTTTCGGATTCTCTCAGTCTGGTTATTTCTTGGAATCCGATCGGGTGCAAGGCGTAAATCAAGTTTCAACTAAACAGCCAATTGAAACGAATCGGGATAACACTACTAAAATTCCTGCCCCTAACCGCCGTCGTTCTAATGCCAAACTTGATGACTACTACCTCAACATGGCTCGTGATGTGAAAAAGAACTAACAAAAGCCATAAATTAGATTTTTTTCTCAGAATTTTATCAATTACTTTTCCCTATGCTAGTGGTCTGTCCTATTAGTTACGAGGGGTGAATAAGTTTGTAGTCAGGACTTTACTCCTGGATTTTTAAGTACTGAAGTGCTTACTACAAACTCATTATATTTAATCGGACAAGCCACTAGGTAGTGTAGGGTTGCGAAAATCATCCAGCCATAATTAACAGATTCGTATGTGCGTAGACATCGCACCTTTAACAAAAATTTTGTCCAGTTTGAGGCTGGACAATAGCTATAAATATTTTTGAGCTTGAATATTTAGTTGATTTTTAACTTACCAAATCAACTAAGGCGTTGCTTTGGAAGCGGACTATAGATGAAACTGAGCAACCGCGATAATTTTCAGAAGTGAATACTGATAGTGTGATGTTAGCTTGACCTGGATCTAAAATGCGTTTTACCTTGCAGGTTTGCATTTTATTGTTGCAGTAAGCAATAATCCGGTCGCCAGCCTTGACTTCCAACGCTTGAATTTTCAATTAATACCAACCTTGCCAGGAATTTGCTTTGTTAAAGGAAAAACATATTGCTGTATCTCAGCCGCTTAACAATAGCAATATTCTTCTAGTATAGCACAAAAATTAAGGATATCAATGCTATCAATTTAATCTTGGTAATGTCAAGTTGATTCATACTGCAAATATTAGGGCAAAAGGTAGGAGGCAGTGTTTCGACTACGCTCAACAACCAAGTAGGAGGCAGAAATTTATCTGTTGCTCTCAACCCTATCTAGTTCCAAGCCACCAAATCGTTCGCGCAGCAGAGTATTTATTGAAATTCTGATGTAGGGAAACCTCCAATACGGTTCGGTTCAGATAAGCATTTTGAACTCAAAATAGGGTTTGGGTAAAAGGGAAATGGGTAAGGGTTAAAGGTTTTTTATTCCCTTTTCCCCTTTACCCTCGCCCCTTATCCCCAGAGGGGACCCCACCTTCCCCTTTAACCGAACCGTATTGGGGAAACCTCTACTCCAAAGAAGTTAGAGCAAAATTTTTTTGAAGACAAATTTTTCTTTCGATGTTTTTGTTACAATCATTGAAATTTTTACCTAAAAATACCACTATGGCTTTATACGCTGAATTACATAGACATCTAGGCGGCTCGGTCGTACCACGAGTTTTATGGCGATATTTCGAGCGACATTCTGCGGAGTTGATTTCCCGCTTTGCTGACTATTCAGAATTTGAAGATTTTTATACCCGTCCACGTAACACCCTAGACGAGTATCTAGAATTACACACTCTGGTAGAAAGCGTGCAAACTGTAGAGACTTTGCCTTACTTTATCTATCGCTTGGTGCGGGGTGCTTACATATTTGAAAATTTGGCTTATCTGGAACTGCGCTACACTCCTTATTTGCGGACACCTGAGCATCTGAGTCAATCCGCAAGAATTGACAAGATGGCAGAAATTGTGCGAGTAGTAGGACTTGCCAGCCAGCAGCCAGAGTATCCAATTGTTACTAGCCAAATTCTCTGTATGCACACGCGCCTACCTTATGAGGTGAACAAGGCAATTGTTGATTTGGCGGCGCAAAATAAACAGTATGTCTGTGCAGTAGATGTAGCCGGAGGTGATAGTTATTACGCCGATCGCTTAGAAGAATGGATTAGCTTATATGATTATGCGCGATCGCTGGGCGTTAATACCACGGGACATCTATATGAAACCACTGCTGGTTGTTACCCAGAACTGTTACCATATTTGATGCGGATTGGTCACGGCATTCAAATTCCCCTACTATATCCAGAGCTACTTAATGATGTCGCTAGACGCGGACAATGTTTGGAGGTTTGTCCAACAACTTACCTAAAAACTGGAACTTTGCAGGATATACGTCAACTCAAATTAGTTTTTGACCGTTGTCTTGATGCTGGGGTTGATATTGCTATCTGTACTGATAATGCTGGATTGCACAATGTGCGTCTACCATTTGAGTATGAGAATCTCTTGACTTACAACATTATTAGTTTTGAACAACTACAAGCTTGTCAAGATGCGGCTTTCCGTCATGCTTTTGCTTGGCCTTACAGTCAACGTCCTGCATCACTGTTGAACGGTTTGCTCAAACCTGAACCAGCGAAAATTTTGTCCATGAGAGATAGTAATTAACGAATCGCCTAAAGATATTCATAAAGTCAGGTGATTTAATGTTAATTAATGTTGCAATTACTAATTTTTTCTGATGCCATAGAGAAAGTTGTAATGCACAATAGATATCTTGCAAAAGTATTTTTGCACTCTTGGGGGAAAGAGACTCATGTTAAAGTGAAAGGATTTTTCTTATCCCTTTCCCCTTTCCCCTTTACCCTTTTCCCGACAAATGCCAAGAAGTCTAATAGATATCTTGCAATAATTAATGTTTTAGAAATTAAACCACAGATGCACACAGATAATTTATCAGTGTTTATTTGTGGTTCTTTTTTTGCTGAGAAAAGATTCTTGCTAGAAGTTGTATATAGTGTGCGCCAAAAGCTATAAACTAGAATTTATGGCATCTACTATTCAAGCTCTACCAACAGAAGTTGTATATCTCATTACAGCTGGAGAGGTAATCGATTCTTTAGCCTCTGTGGTGCGGGAATTGGTAGAAAATTCCCTAGACGCAGGTGCAACGCGAATTGTGGTTTCTCTGTGGCCGCAGCAATGGCGAATTCGGGTGGCAGATAATGGCTGTGGAATGAACCTAGATGATTTGCAACAAGCAGCCACAGCCCACAGCACTAGTAAAATTCGCTCTAGTGCCGATTTGTGGAAAATTAACAGTTTGGGGTTTCGTGGTGAGGCGTTGCACAGTTTAACGACTCTGGCTGATTTAGAAATTTTGAGTCGTCCTCTGGGGGGAAAATTAGGATGGCGGATAATTTATGGCAATGGCGGGAAAGTTGTACAAGTTGAAGCAACTGCGATCGCACCTGGTACAGTAGTTACAGTTTCCCATCTTTTTGGTAATTGCTCATCTCGTCGTCAGGGATTACCCACAACAGCACAGCAAATGAAAGCTGTGCAAGCCACAATTCACCAAATCGCCCTGTGTCATCCCCACGTCACCTGGCAGATTTGGCAAAATGACCGTCAATGGTTCACCATTTGTCCGGCTGCCACAACTGGACAACTACTACCGCAAATTTTACCGCAAGTGCGACAAGGTGACTTGCAAGAAATAAAATTAGAACTCCCCAACCCTCCAAACTCCTGTACAGAAGACGCGATAAATCGCGTCTCTACTCTGGACTCTTGTACAGACGCGATTCATCGCGTCTCTCAGCACTCAGCACTAAATTTAGTGGTAGGATTACCCGATCGCACTCATCGTCATCGTCCAGATTGGGTACGTGTAGCCATTAACGGCAGGATGGTGAAGACACCGGAATTAGAGCAAACCATATTATCAGCATTTCATAGAACATTACCACGCGATCGCTATCCAATTTGTTTCTTACATCTTGCCATTTCCCCCAATCAAATTAACTGGAATCGCAATCCAGCAAAAACAGAAATTTACCTCAACGAAATCATTTATTGGCAAGAGAAAATTACCCAAGCAATTAACCAAGCACTCAGCATTTCTTCTAATAATCTCAAAGAAGCTGTTCACACAACACGAGTTAGTAAATTACTCAAAGCCGCAGAAGCCAAAGGCGGCTATAATTTCAATCCTCAAAATCCCAAACCTTGTACAGACGCGATTCATCGCGTCTCTCCTAACTCTTTAAAAGCTGTCGCTCAAGTTAGCAACACTTATATTGTGGCGGAACATTCAAGTGGGATGTGGTTAGTAGAACAGCACATTGCCCATGAGCGAGTTTTGTATGAGCAATTGTCTGATAATTGGCAACTTGTACCCGTCGAACCGCCAATCATTCTTTATCAATTATCCCCAGCGCAAGTATTGCAACTGCAACGCATCAGTTTAGAAATAGACCCCTTTGGCGAACAACTTTGGGCAGTCCGTAATCTCCCTGCACCTTTACAACAGCGAGACGACTGTGCAGAAGCAATTTTAGAACTTAGTTGGGGAGGTGATTTACAAACAGCCCAAGTCGCTGTTGCCTGTCGTAGTGCTATTCGTAACGGTACACCGATGAATCAGCAAGAAATGCAGACACTTTTAGATAATTGGCAACGCACTCGCAACCCCCGCACCTGTCCTCATGGACGACCAATTTATCTATCTTTAGAAGAATCAGCATTAGCCCGATTTTTCCGGCGGAATTGGGTAATTGGAAAAAGTCACGGAATTTGATGTTTTTGGCAAGACATTACAATAGCTGTAAAAATGGAAGCGACAACTAAAAAATAGCATTTTATAACATTTAAAAATGCATGAATTACCCCGATATAAAACATGAATTTTTGGGATATCTACGGTATAATTCTAAATTAGATTGGTATGAAAGCCAAGTTGTATTCTATGAAACACAACTTACTATTAGTATTTCAACAGACGATAATGATAAGGTCAAGTCAGCCTTGGACAGAGCTAGTAGTGTTGTACAAGAGTTGAAACATCATGCTAAAAGTGCAAAAGAATATGCTGTTCAACAATTGCTAAAGCTTAAGAATGATACATGGCTTGATGAAGATGAGACATTAACATCTGAAGAGTTCAAAAACAGAATGACGCTTGAAGGATTGGTCTTTTTTCCAGATGGTGAAGCAGAGTTCTACTATAACGATGGAAACCTATTTTTTGGACACTGTATCATTATTAAAATGGATAAAAATGATTGTTTTGTAGATGCTAGGATCGGTGGTTAATTTTTCCTCGTTCCCAGTCTCCGACTGGGAATGCATTCATTGAGTCTCTGACTCAATGCCAGATTGGAGGCAGAGCCTCAACGAGGGGCATTCCCATGCTCTTCATGGGAACGAGACAAACGAGACAAAACGAGACAAACGAGATAAACGAGAGAAGAATGGAAAATCAAACTTTTTTTGACTTGTGTGTACACCGTAGCCCCTTTGCAAGGGTAGGGTTAGGGTGGGGTAAAACCCAAATTTATCAAGCAATAGCGTCTTGCTTAGGCTTTCGCGCCGGACGCTTGCGATCGCTTCGACGAACGCCCCCCGCCATTTTGTACTCATCGCTATTCTTGCCATACTTTGCAGCTACACTCAGTAACATGTGTTCTGTTAGTTCCATTAGCGACTTTTCGGTAACTTCTAAAGCTTCCTGAGTCATATCCACGGTGGAGAGGCTTGAGTTATAAGCTTCCAATTTGTCTTGTGTTGTTTTGATAAGGGTTGCAAAGGCGTCAATTGTTACCCCATTCCCTAAGTCTAAGGTGGGACTGATCGATTTCAAAGCCGCAATCCGACGCTGCGCTTTATCAATTACTTTAGACCCGCGTTTTAGACGTGACATAAATCACCTTTCTGTTATTAATAATGCGCCAGGATAAAAACTGACTTCTACCCTAGACTGTACAGCACTAGGATAAACAGAATTACGGTTACTTGACACCCGCATTATTCAGTATAAGTTAAATTATTTAGTACAAATACACAAAACATTTCTGCGTAAATTCTTTTAGGTTGCCCGAATTCGATAAACGACTACCCGAATTCAATAAACGACTACCCGAATTCGATAAACGACTACCCGAATTCGATAAACGACTACCCGAATTCAATAAACGACTACCCGAATTCGATAAACGACTACCCGAATTCAATATATAGGAATCCGGTTTGATTTCTGAAAAAAATCCGTACACTTATAATCCTCTTCTTCACTATTGCCTATTGCCTATTGCCTGTTCCCTGCCTCTACGAGTAATTTCAAAAATCAAATAGGATTCCTATAGGAACTCATAGCAATCTTATTTGAGTTGTGAGAATTTTTGTTATGGTCGTCCTTGGTCAGTTGTGATTACAAAGGACAAATGACTAATGACATCTTCACGGCTAATCTATGTAAAAACACTTAAAAATCTATTGACAAGTATAAAATAATACTATATATTTAAATAAGAAAGGCGATCGCGGACTCTTGGCCGAGGGCGATCGCCTTTCATTTAACCCCTACAATTGGAGTCAAGTACAATCATGACACAATCAAAAAAGTTCGCCAAATCACAACAAAAACAGTATTTACCTACCCAAGGCAACAACGCACCCCCTCTGAATCTATCTAATCAAAAGCAATCGCCAAAAAGAGAACCGATTAAACATTTATTGATTGGTTCACCCAAAGCCGTTACCAGCACAATTCACTTGTTGCAAGTTCTCGGTTATGCCAACGTTGGTGATTGGAGTGCGCTACTACCAACAGGTAATCCACATGAAGTTATGAGTATTTTAAGCCGTCAGCTTTTGATGCAATAACTTTCTTGGCATTTGTCGGGAAAAGGGGAAAGGGGAAAAAGGTTCTGTATTTTCCCTTTCCCCTTTAACCAAAACCTTTTCCCCAAGAGTGCAAAAAGCACTTTTGCCAAGAGGTCTAATGGTCAACATAGCCTAGACCCTGATTTTTCTTAGATATTCTTAGTCTCGGTCTTTTTTTGTGACTTTGTACCCATCTAAAGCAATCCTAGCGTAGGCGTAGCCCGCCGCAGGCATCGCCTTTTTGTATGCCCTATTGTGCTTGCTTCATACACAACGAGCTTTTTGCGCTTTCCTATCCGTCGAACTCCTAATAAATAAGGCAGTTCTTGCAGGAGGCAGAAGGCAGTCCCGATGAAACAAGTTTCACAGCCAAGTATGAAAATGTGATGTGAGACGGATCTATATAGATACTCATCGAAGGAGCATTTTCAAGTCAGTGATTGTGGTGATGGGTATTTTAGGCTGTGTCATCGCTTTGACGAGCGCTTTCATGCTTTGGCCTAATTTTATTCTGCTAAGAGTAGTGAAAAGTAATAACTTTTCTGAATAAATACTTAGATAAATAGAAATTCCTCCCCCGATTCTTGGAGTCACGAATTATTGACTACAGGACATAGCAGAGGGAATAGAAGAACTTTGCCCAGATTGAGCCACGAGCATAATATTACCGTTACCATCAACAATCCATCCTTGAGCCTCGACAATTGGGTTGCTAGATTTGGTTATAGATGCAGTAGATGATTTATCCGCGACTGTGTGTGTTGCTTGTGGTGGCAAATCTACCCAACCAGTAATCACTGCTCGTCCTCGCAACGGTTCATTAGGACTTTGGGGTAATCCACCGCGTCCGGTGGCGATAAAACTACTAGCGTTTTGTCCTCCTCTGCGAGTGCAACCTTGGGTAATTTGTTGGGATACATCCACGAGGTTAGAGGGTAGTTGAATTAAGCCGCGACTTGGGTCAGTATCTGGACTGTTGATAGTTACTTCCCCGCTCACCCCTAATTCTGAACTTGCGGTAATGTCACTATTTTTAGTTGGGCTTTTTTGCGAGAGAATACCGAAAATCCCGTTTGTTGTAATATCAACTCTACCACCAGTTCCAGTGAAAGCGTTAGCGCTGATATCGCTATTTTCTTTAGGAACTGCAACGATAAATCTTGAATTGATTTTGATGTTACCACCATTGCCACCTAATTTTTCTGTACCTGCGTTGGTGGAAATTTGACTGTTGCGGCGGAGTAAGAGTAAGTCGCTGTTGACGTTGATGTTACCACCGTTACCGGATGCAGATTCGGCATTGAGTTTACCTTGGTTATCTAAGGTAAATTTGGGTGAGTTAATTTCGATGTCGCCTGTGATTCCTGAACCTGTGGAATTGACAAATAAGCCACTGTTAGCACCGATATTTAGTACGTTGTCAGGAAAGTTAGTAACTCGGTCATCATAACTAAAGTCACTACCACTAATTATTAGGTTATCAGTAGCATTGACAGTAATTTTACCTGCACGTCCATTGCTTGAGGTAGTCGTGGTGAGTTGTCCGCCGTTGAGTGCTTCAAAAATATTTGCATTTACCGTAATATCACCACCCCTTTGATCGTTTCTAGTGCGTGCATCTAGTAAAGCACCGTTTGAGATGCGAAATATATTGGTTTTTACGGTGATATCGCCACCTTTCCCTGTGGAATTAAAATCAGTAAATGTGAATAAACCACTAGAAAATTTGCTCTGTTGATTACTTCTAGAAATAGTTATTGTATCTTTTGCATTGATGCGAGTATTCCCTGCATTCCCCTGTCCATAAGTTGAGGCAATAAGTCGAGCGCCATCACTTAGAGAGAAGTCACCAGAATCAATAGTAATGTTACCTCCATTGCCATTTGTTCCTGTGTCCACGAAACTGCTAATCCCACTGTAAACATCGTTTTTCTCACCAGAAATCTCAACAGCACCTGTGACTGTAACATTGACATTGCCTGCATCCCCCCGTCCTGCTGGTTGGGTAGCAGATGCACCACGAGTAATAGTTAGCAGTTGAGCGCCATCAGTGAGTGAGAGTGTTGTTGCATTAATGTCGATATTGCCTCCTTTACCTACACCTCCTGCTTCTACGGTGCTGAAAATGTAAGCGTTACCTGCAAGGTCAACAGCATTTTTTGCACTCACTCTCACATTCCCCGCATTTCCCACTCCTAAAGTTGAGGCAGAAAGTAGAGCGCCATCACTTAGAGAGAAGTCACCAGAATCGATAGTAATGTTACCTCCATTGCCACTTGTTCCTGTGTCCACGAAACTGCGAATCCCACTGGAAAAATCGTTTTTCTCACCAGAGATGTTAACAGTACCTGTGACTTTAACATTGACATTGCCTGCATCCCCTCTTCCTGCTGGTTGGGTAGCAGATGCACTACGATTAATGGTTAGCAGTTGAGCGCCATCAGTGAGTGACAGCGTTGTTGCATTAATATTGATATTGCCTCCATTACCTACGCCTCCTGCATCCACGATGCTGAGGATGTCACCATTTGCAAGGTTAACAGCATTTTTTGCACTCACTGTCACATTCCCTGCATTTCCCTCTCCTGAAGTTGAGGCAGAAAGTTGAGCACCATCAGTGAGTGACAGTGTTGTAGCATTGATGTTGATATTGCCTCCTTGACCTACGCCTCCTGCATCCACGGTGCTGAGGATGCCACCATTTGCAAGGGAAATAGCATTTTTTGCACTCACTGACACATTCCCCGCATTCCCCTCTCCTGAAGTTGAGGCAGAAAGAAAAGCGCCGTCTCGTAATGAGAACTCACCAGAATCGATGGTAATGTTACCGCCATTCCCAACTGTTCCTGTGCCTACATTGCTGCTAATCACACTGGAAAAATTGTTTTTCCCCCCAGAGATATTAACAGTACCTGTGACTTTAACATTGACATTGCCCGCATCCCCCTGTCCGGCTGGCTGGGTAGCAGATGCACTACGATTAATGGTTAGCAGTTGAGCGCCATCGGTGAGTGACAGTGTTGTAGCATTGATGTTGATATCGCCTCCTTGACCTACGCCTCCTGCTTCCACGATGCTGAGAATGGCAGCGTTACCTGCAAGGTCAACAGCATCTTTTGCACTCACTGTCACATTCCCCGCATCTCCCTCTCCATAAGTTGAGGCTTCAAGTCGAGCGCCGTCTCGTAATGAGAAGTCACCAGAATCGATAAAAATGTTACCGCCATTCCCAATAGTTCCCGTTTCCACATAGCTGCCAATCCCACTCTCGAAATCGTTTTTCACGCCAGCAATATGAACCGTACCTGTTACTTTAACATTGACATTGCCTGCATCCCCCCGTCCGGCTGGCTGGGTAGCAGATGCAGTACGATTAATGGTTAGCAGTTGAGCGCCATCAGTGAGTGACAGTGTTGTAGCATTGATGTTGATATTGCCTCCTTGACCTACGCCTCCTGGTTCCACGATACTGAGGATGGCAGCGTTACCTGCAAGGTCAACAGCATCTTTTGCAGTCACTATCACATTCCCTGCATTTCCCTCTCCATAAGTTGAGGCAGAAAGTTGAGCGCTATCTCGTAATGAGAAGTCACCAGAATCAATAAAAATGTTACCGCCATTGCCTTTTGAATCCTGACTCACAAAATTGCGAATCCCACTCCCGGAGTCAGCAACTTTGATTTCCCCCGTAGCATTAAGCGTAATATCCCCCGCAGTCGCCTCTGGTTGACCCAAACCAGAGGCGATACCAGCATTCAGCAGACTCCCTCCCAAAATATCTATGTTGCGGGCATTAATCGCAATATCACCGCCACCAGCAGCTTCTACATAGACAAACGCTTTATTGGTAAGTGACACATCTGCACGAGACACATTCAGAGGAAACTTCAAGCTGAGATTATCCCCATTAAAAAGAAGATTGACATTTCCAGGTGCTGCTAACCCCCCTAATTCAACTCTCCCACCATAAGCATTTAACTGGCCGCCATCCATGCTGACATTACCGCCCACTAGCAGCAAACTTTTACCATCTCCGACTCGTAAACCAGATGCATTAAAACCTGCGGGATCTATTCCTGCTGGTGCGACTGAGTTGTTTTGAATCGGTGCAGCAGCAATTTGATTGAATAGCAAAGCGGAAGGATTAACTGTTAGTAATGGCGAAGGAGTCTGAGGATTAGTTGCACTAAATTTCAACCCATTACCAAACACAAAAGAATTCGCCGTACTTCCGACAAAGGAACCCGCCACGTCCAGCCGTGCATTGTTCCCAAATAAAATGCCATTGGGATTGATCAAAAACAAATTTGCACCGCCGTTCACCCCCAATGTACCGAGAATATTGGAGATATTACTTCCCGTCACCCGTGTGAGAATATTGGAGATTCCCGTGGGATTGGCAAAATAAACTCGCTGCAATTCACCCACATTGAATTCCTGGAAACTATGGAACAGGTTTGCACCGCGAATTACTCCACCATCAATCCGATCGGCAGCACTACCTTTAATATTCACATTGGGAGTGATTATTGAAGAGTTATTACCCAATGTCCCATCAGGGATAATCTGTGCTAAGACGTGATTTTCACAAGAAAATATGCCATGAACCAGCACTCCAATAATGCTTATAGTTTCTAATAAATCTGAGTGCCAATTCCTATCTTTACAGGTTGTCATATCAGAATCAGCCTCGCTTGCTCATTTCCTACCTGTGAATATGCAATTTTCTTACACCACGGCTTCGAGCCACATATTCAAGGGTTTTTTGTTAGCCGTCCCGATCAGTTTTTCTACAATTAATTTCAGCAGATATTTTAACTAGATCGGAGTAAACTTTTTAAAACTTAAAAATAGGTAACGCATCTGATTGTTTCGATCGCTCTTGAGTTTCATCGTAATTCCTCCCCCGATTGGAGTCACGAATTATTGACTACAGGACATGGCAGAGGGAATAGAAGAACTTTGCCCAGATTGAGCCACAAGTATAATATCACCGTTACCATCAACAATCCATCCTTGAGCCTCGACAATTGGGTTGCTAGATTTGGTTATAGATGCAGTAGATAATTTATCCGCGATCGCTGTTGCTTGTGGTGGCAAATCTACCCAACCAGTAATCACTGCTCGTCCTCGCAACGGTTCATTAGGACTTTGGGGTAATCCACCTCGTCCGGTGGCGATAAAACGACTGGCGTTTTGTCCTCTTTTGGAAGTGCAACCTTGAGCAATTTGTCGGGATGCATCTATGAGGTTAGAGGGTAGTTGAATTAAGCCGCGACTGGGGTCAGTATCTGGACTGTTGATAGTTACTTCCCCACTCACTCCCAATTGTGAACTTGCGGTAATGTCACTGTTTTCGGTTGGGCTTTGTTGCGGGAGAATACCGAAAATCTCGTTGGTTGTAATGTCAACTTTGCCACCAATCCCTGTAAAGGCGTTAGCGCTGATATCGCTATTTTCTTTAGGAACGGCGACAATGAAAGGGCTATTAATAGTGATATTACCGCCATTGCCACCAAATTCGCTACTGCCGGCAGTGGTAGAAATTTGACTATGATTGCGTAGTAATAATAAATCTTGCAACTTCAAGGTAATATTACCACCATTTCCCGCTCTGGTTATGGCGGCGATCGCTCCTTGATTATCCAGGCTCAAAGAACCAGCTTGGATGTCAAGGTTGCCTGCCGTCCCTGCGCCGGTACTACTGACAGTGACTTCACCTCCATCCCGGACACTCATCTGCTCAGTTTCAACCTTTAAACTTCCCCCACTACCAGTACCTTCTGGTGTCACCGCAGCGCTGATTTGGCTGTTAAAGTTACCATTTGCTGATTTGCCAACGACTTCTACAGATTTCGACGCATGAATTCGTAAGTTACCTGCATTGCCCACTCCAGCAGTTCCAACCGATACTACTGCACCACCTCTCACACTCAAGCGATCGGTTTCAATTGTTAAATCGCCACCGTTACCTCTGGGTGGAATCACTGTTTCGTCTGCGTCTACTTCCACACCTGCATTGATACCTGTAGCATAGAGGTTATCAATAAGTGTATCAAATACCTCTACCTCAGAAGCACGAATTGTGAGATTACCAGCGTCGCCTTGACCAAAAGTAGCGACTTGCACTTTGCCTCCATTACTGACACTCAAGCGTTTTGTCTCAATGGTCAAGTTGCCACCGCGACCCTCACCTCTAGGGTTTACCTGAGCAAATAAGCCAGCAGGATTTTCAAGATTAGATGTAAATGATTTGATTTTTCCGCTAATTTCCACTGACTCGGCAGCGTGAATAGTCAAATTTCCGGCAAAACCTTTACGATAAACACTGCTTCCCACTTGACTGTCAATGATATTCATAGTGACAGTTTCAATGTTTATATTGCCAGCATTCCCTTGTCCAAAAGTACTGGCAGATAGTTGTCCATTTTGGACAATCAACTGATTGGTATTAATTGCCAAATCTCCTGCTGTTCCTGTACTCGATGTTTGAGTTAACAAGCTGCTGGGAAAGGGAAATAAACTATTACTATTAGTAGCAGATCCGATCAGTTTAACTGATTGGGAGGCATTGACTGTCAAACTTCCTCCAGCCCCACTACTGCTAGTTCGAGCTGAAATCGCTGCTCCATCTTGGATTAACAACTGATTGGTGTTAATCGTAATCTTTCCTGCGGGCCCTATGTCATAGGCGTTAGAACTTATTCTGCTAGGGTACCATCTATTAGGAAACTGTGGAAGAATAGCAGTACCGACTAGCTGCACTGATTCGGCATTTACTGTTATACTCCCTCCAACCCCTTTAGCTTCGCTATCGGTTATAATTCCGGCTCCATTTTGGATGAGTAACTGTCTAGTGTTAATCGTGATGTCTCCGGCGTCTCCTACTCCATTAGATGCAGCAAACATACCAGTAGAGCCTAAGTTGGGATTATCTGGAATACCGATTATTTGCACTGATTCTGAGGCATTCACAGTCAAATTTCCTGCCACACCTGCATTCGTTGTACTAGATGAAATCTTTCCTCCTGCTAAGATTTGTAACTGTCTGGTGTTAATTGTCAGGTCTCCTGCATCTCCTGTCCCAGAATTTTCAGCAAATAAACCACTGCGAATTCCAGTAGGTGATTCTCCAACGACTTGCACTGATTCAGAAGCATTTACACTCAATCCTTTTCCAGGTAATGCTCCTAAAGTGCTGGCTTCAATCTTGGAACCTCCACTAACTGTAACTCCTTTACCCCACACCTGAATAGCGCCGCCACCTTCGCCACTGGTACTGACCAAGGCTTGATTACTGAGTGAGATATCGGCTTTAGCTAGATTATCAGGAACAATCAAACTTAAATTATTACCATCCACATTCAGTCCGACTGTCCCCTCACCTGCAACTCCTGCTAATTCCACTCGCCCACCCGGAGCATTCAATTTACCTTCGTTGATGGCAATTTCTCCACCGACTAATAGCAAACTCTGGCCATCTGGTACTCGTAAACCAAAGATATTATCTCCTGCTGGTGCAATTGACCTGTTTTCAATTCTGCCAGCCTGAAGTTGATTGAATAGCAAAGCAGAAGGATTAACTGTTAGTAACAAGGAAGGAGTCTGAGGATTTGTTGCACTAAATTCCAACTCATTGCCAAACACAAAAGAATTCGCCGTACTCCCGACAAAGGAACCCGCCACATCAAGGCGTGCATTCTTCCCAAAGAAAATGCCATTCGGATTAATCAAAAACAAATTTGCATTACCATTCACCCCCAATGTACCGAGAATATTCGAGATATTACTTCCCGTCACCCGTGTGAGAATATTGGAGATTCCCGTGGGATTGGCAAAATAAACTCGCTGCAACTCACCCACATTGAATTCCTGGAAACTATGGAACAGGTTTGCACCGCGAATTACTCCACCATCAATCCGATCGGCAGCACTACCTTTAATATTCACATTAGGAGTGATTTTTGAAGAGTTATCGCCCAATGTCCCATCAGGGATAATCTGGGCTAAGACGTGATTTTCACAAGAAAATATGCCATGAGCCAGCACTCCAATAATGCCTATAGTTTCTAATAAATCTGAGTGCCAATTCCTATCTTTACAGGTTGTCATATCAGAATCAGCCTCGCTTGCTCATTTCTTACCTATGAATATGCAATCAATTTTTTGAGAAATTTATGTACAATCAACCTTCATCTAAGTTGAAACCGAGAGTTTTTTAATAAATATATTTTTATAGGTTGGATGGAGTGAAACGCAACCCAACATTGCCACCAAATTTTATGTTGGGTTACGCGATCGCTGCACCCAACCTACAAAAATACGGTTCTCAAGGTAGACGAGGTTTAATTTCATTTCAGCAGATATTTTGACTAGATGAAAGTAAAATTTTAAAAACTTAAAATTAAGTATAGACATCTAGTGAAATTAAATATAAGCGATCGCTTTGACCGTAAAGTTAAGAATGGTAAGGAAAATCTCTCTAAACCCATTAATCCCTTGAAAGTTAGCGTACCTGAAGCATCAGGGGAATGGCTTTTAGGTGTGAGTGCGATCGCTCTGTTATCCTTTGTAAGCAGTTTCAATCAAAAATAGCACCATAGATGAATTGCTTTACCACTAGCAATAACCAGGATTTTAAATCCATTGAGTATCAAAAGAGTCTTGTCCAGCACCATAAATTAAGTCGCCATACTCCTGCCAATGAGTTAGTTCCTGCTGCGAAAGTTGGGGTGAGTGCAGCACAGAAAGATTTTCCAGTAATTGCTGCCTATTTTTTGGGGCAGTAAGTGCCAGACGCACTGCCCGATGACTTAGTGCCATTCGGTAACAGTCTGCTGCTAGTGGTGGTTTTTGTTGCCAGTTGGGATGCCCCTTAAGTAATGACCCCCAACGAGTACAGGTAAACGCTACTACTGGAATACCTGTCTTTGAAGCACTGGGAAGAACATCTTCTTCAGCTTTTCGATGTGCCATATTATAGCGGAGCATCAGCACGTCAATGTGATGTGCTTCAATTAATTGTTTGGCAATGGGTAGGTTGTGAGTTGTGACTCCTACATAACGCACGAGTTTTTGCTCTTTCCAAGAATGCAGTTCGTCAAGCACCGCTTGAAGTTGACCTATGTCATCAGCAGGGGAAACATATTCAGCAAAAAATACATCCACTTGCGCGATATTTAAACGATGGCGCACACAGTCCAAGTAATTGCGTAAAGATTCTATATTCCGATTTTCACTACCTGTTGCTACCAAGGTCTGCTCGCGCTTTCCTACCAACAGAGATTTCAAGCCATCCAAGAAGTTTTCCGATTCCAAATTGTAAAAGAAAAAGTAATTGATCCCCGCTTCAAATGCCAATGAAACAGTTGCAGCATCTATCGATTGCCCTGCTAAACCAAGAATGCTTGCTGGCTGTCTGTGTATAGTTACTAACTCCACGTCAACGCTCCAATTCTCACTTTTACTCTATTACACCTTCATGATGTTAGTGAAAACTCAATGAATCTTAATTTTTAATCATCTCTTGGAACGATCGATCAAAATTGATTAACTTATGAAAAAAGGCAGTCAGGAGTATTGAATTAGGAGCTACAAATTGGAAACTACGCAATCATGTCACGGTTAAGTATATAGTAATTCCTAGTTACGTGAGGTATAGAAATAATGTTTTTAAACGCAGAGGAGCGCAGAGTCAAACGCAAAGGTACGCAGAGGCTTACCTAATTTTATTAGTGATTTACTCAGTACCTCAGCAGGTCGGGAAACGCTATAATAAAATATAAAATTCTTACTGTTGAATATTATTTTACAATGATATAAGCTAATATTCTCACTCTAGAATGTATATTTCAACCAAATAAAGTAATTGAGTTTTAAAACGCTTTAACTCATGCAGAACTCTAGTTGATATTGTCACATTCGTCAAGCGTTAAAAGAATCGCTCCATATTAATTTAAGACCTTTTGTGTGCAATGAAAAAGCCTGGATTTATTGAGCGTCATCACCTGTGGACAGAAATCCAAAAAGAAGCATCTGAAAAGATCCAAGCTGTTGTCAAAGAACGGGATCTATTGTTGATTCGTACCGCTTGGTCAGATCAGCATGGCATCGTTCGCAGCAAATGGCTCTTACCGCAGACATTTTTCAGCGCTTTAGAAAACGGTATGCAAATCAGCACAGGGACATTTTTGTTTGATACTGGTGGTGCAATAGTATTTAACCGTTTGTTCCTGGCGGTAGTTTAGATATGCCTTTGATGACAGGTGCACCAAATCTTGTGGCTGTTCCTGACCCTGATACCTTCAAAATTCTGCCTTGGGCAAAACGTACTGGCTTTATTCTCTGTGACGAGTATTTTCAAAATGGTCAGGTAATGCCCTTTTCCAGTCGCGGTATTTTGCGCCAATCATTAGTAGAGTTACATCAAAGAGGGTTGGAGCATATTGTCGGCTTAGAAGTTGAGTGGTATCTAGCAAAGTTAGAAGATCCGATGTTAGCGATCGCTAATGTTGGTACTTCTGGAAAACCTGGTGAACCTGCTAAAGTTAGCGCTGTAGAGCATAGTTTCCAATATCTTTTAGAATCCCACAATCCAGAGATTCACGACTTACTGCGCGTTTTAGCAGAAAACTTAGTTGAAATGGGATTGCCTTTAAGGAGTGTAGAAAACGAAGGAGGTGTCGGTCAATTTGAATTTACCTTTGACCCGATTCCGGCGTTGCAAGCTGCGGATACAATGATGATATTCCGCATGGCGACCAAGCAAATCTGCCGTCAACAAGGTTACATCGCCTCATTTATGTGTCGTCCAGGATTGCAAGGTTCTTCTTCCAATGGCTGGCATTTGCACCAATCCCTGGTAGACCGAACCACAGGCGAAAACGCTTTCATGTCTGCAAACTCTAAAACCCTAATGTCAGATTTAGGTAAACATTTCGTTGGTGGTCTTCTGAAACACGCCAATGCTGCTTCTGTGTTCACAACCCCGACAATTAACGGCTACAAAAGATTTAGACCTTATTCCCTAGCTCCCGATCGCGCCGGATGGGGATTGGAAAATCGAGGGGCAATGATTAGATTACAAGGTGGTTTTGATGACCCCACCACCCATATTGAAAACCGAGTTGGAGAACCAGCAGCCAATCCTTATCTGTATATGGCATCGCAATTGATTTCTGGGCTAGATGGTGTAGATCGTAAACTTGACCCTGGCTCTCCAACAGAGTCACCTTACGCCACAGAAAGTCCCACCTTACCCAAAAGTTTGCCAGAGGCGATTTCATATTTGAGCCAAAGCGAACTTTTTGCTCAAAAAATGGGGCAGCAGTTCATCAATTTCATCATTAAGATGAAACAGAGTGAAATTAATCGCTTTTTGCAGTCCGTTGCCGATCGGCTACCAGAAGAGTATTTAAAGCAGGTGACTAACTGGGAGCAAAGAGAATATTTTGAATTATTTTGAAGTGAATAAGCTAGTACTGTTTCACAATTGCGCCCCGTCCATACTTGCTGTAAGAAAAATTATTATATTTTTAACTTTATACAAGCATAATTACACAAAAGTAAATATTTATTAAAAAATAAATTAATACTTATTTTGGTAAGTCAAACCTCGGCAATTTCCGAGGTTGAGTTGATGTATAAACTCTTTTTTTGGCAAAAATATTAGTATGTATTATGTCATATAATACAGAAGATATTTAAGTTCAGTTTTTATAGGAGAAAGATTGTGTCTGAAAACAAACCAGAAAAGTTGAATTCACAAGCAGTACCATTCTTTGCTCGATTCTTGGAAGGGCAAAGCCTTGAAGACCTTTCTGATGAAGACTCAAAAGCGATTATCGGTGGTAAATGTAATAATGCCACAAACAAGAAAGATGATGAAATTGCAACAACTCTGAAGTATCCATCCGATCAAGAAGATGGCGCAGTAACTACTAAGAAGTATCCTTCTGATAGTGATGAATACGCTGTTACTCAGAAGTATCCTTCAGATGGTGATGACAGTTCGCCGTCTAAACCTGTATAGCTACATACTTTTGACTACATCAGAGATGCGGTTTTAAAACTATTGTCAGTATAAAAATACAGTTAGTGCCAACTTCGTCTAGGGGTTGGCTTCTCATTAAAATTAAGTTCACTTGTTTAAAATTTTGCTTTCTCAACAGTTAACAATAGTGAAAATGCAAAAACTAATAAAAATATTTTATGCACCTCGATCGTGATGTAGTTTTATTAATCACCCATAGTGGTGATTACTTTACAATAGATAGAGTTGCAGAAGCAGTATCAAAACTAGGCGCACAGCCGTTTCGTTTTGATACTGATAAGTTTCCGATCGCACTCCAACTCCAGGCTAATTTAAGTAACTCTGGTAGCAATCATACATTGATATATAACGATCGCTCCCTGAACACCGAGCAAGTGCAAGCAGTATGGATGCGGCGTATTTGGCAACCCGATCTCGGTCAAGAATTGGCTCCCCAATTTCAAGCAGTCTGTTCTAATGAATCACTCGCAGTCTTAGATGGCTTTTGGGACAGCCTCAGAGATGCTAAGTGGGTGGATGATTTATGCCGGATAAGTGCAGCTGAAAACAAGTTACGCCAACTGCGGGTTGCATCGGAAGTAGGTCTTGTCATACCTCGGACTCTCGTCACCAACAATCCTCAAGAAGCACGAGAATTTTTCCACCAAGTTAAGGGAAAAATGATTGTCAAGCTGCTCAGACCTCTTTCTTCTGGGATGCAAGCCTCCTCTTTTTTCATGTATACCAGCGCCGTTAAAGAAGAAGACTTACTTGATGCTGAAACACTGCGCTATTGTCCAGTTATGTTTCAAGAACAAATCCCGAAACAGCAAGAACTACGAGCAGTATATGTGAATGGCAATCTCTTTGTCGGGGCGCTAGATGCGTCTGAATATGCAGCATCTACCCAGGATTGGCGACGCGAGACAAAAAAGATTCTTACCTGGCAACCAGAGCAATTACCCGATCGACTAATCCGTTGTTTGGATGCCTTTATGGCTAAGTTTGGACTGATTTTTGGAGCGTTTGATTTAATTAAAACGCCATCCGGAGAATATGTTTTTTTAGAAATTAATCCTACAGGAGAGTGGGGGATGCTAGAGAGAGATTTAGACTATCCAATTGCTCAAGCGATCGCATCTGCACTACTTTCAACAAGTCCGAAGTAAAATGCTCTTATTTAAAAATCCCAAACCAACTGATAACTTCTATATTTATCTGTAGCGTACTTCATTCTCCATATTTGTAAATGACTGTTTTAATCATTACTCACAGCCAAGATAACGAAAGTATTCCTTTAGTTATTCAGGCAATTGAAGCCCAAGGAAAGAAAGCATTTCGTTTTGACACAGACCGATTTCCCACAGAAATGCAGTTAGATATTTACTATGGTAGTAGTCAGCGAGTGATTCTGAGTGTCGATGACCAGACATTAGATTTAAATGAAGTGTCAGCAGTTTGGTATCGGCGCATTGCAATTGGGTCAAAAATTCCCAACTCGATGGACAGGCAACTTAGAGAAGCCTCACTGAAAGAATCTCGCGTCAGCATTGAGGGAATGATTGCTAGTATCAGGGGCTTTCATCTTGACCCTCTGCCAAATATTCGCCGAGCCGAAAATAAGCAACTGCAATTAGAAATAGCAAGAGATATCGGTCTAGATACGCCTCGCACTCTGACCACAAATAATCCAATAGCAGTAAAGCAATTTGCCCAAGAGTGTCAGCAGGGAATGATTACCAAAATGCTGTCTTCTTTCGCTATTTATGATGAACAAGGGCGAGAAAAAGTTGTGTTTACAAATCCAATTTCATCAGAGGATCTAGACAACCTTGATGGCTTACGTTTCTGCCCAATGACATTTCAAGAGAAGATTCCCAAGGCATTGGAATTGCGGACAATTATTGTCGGTAAACGCGTACTAACGGCTGCGGTTGATTCTCAAGCTTTGGATAAGGCACGTTACGACTGGCGCAAACAGGGAATCGCCTTACTCGACGCTTGGGAATCATACACTTTGCCCGAAGATGTCGAAGAGAAATTGCTCAAACTCATGGCAGAATTTGGTTTAAATTATGGGGCGCTTGATATTATTTTGACTCCTGATGGTCGTCATGTATTCCTGGAAGTTAACCCAGTTGGCGAGTTCTTCTGGCTGGAACGCTGTCCTAGTTTACCGATTTCCCAGGCGATCGCTGAGGTTTTAACTAATTCACCTAATTGATTACAATTTCTCTTTAGCTGGTGTTGCAATACCGCGTTTAACTAGACCCGCTTCTAGTTCCTGAATGAATTTTAAGTCTTCCTCTAATAGAGGCTGGCTTTCGCTAGAAGAAAGATTTTTTTCCATAAAAGCAAATGCTTGCCGAAATTGACGCGGATTTGCTTTAATTAGCGATTCAAAGTGACAGGGAATAATCTGCTGAAAATCCCAACTTGCAACTGTATCAGCCCATTTGAGTACTTGGCTTGGTGCTTGAGGAAAAATGAGGATTTGCAAAATCGGTGCGACAAATGGTCGTCCCTGACCTCGTAGAGCGTCGAATGCCTGCTTCCAGTTTTCTTGCCAGCGAAAAGGAAATAAACCAAAGTATGTTTTTAGCGATCGCTCTGGTGCTTTGAGAGCATCACGAAACATCTGTCCGATTGAAGCAACTTCCAAAGCACTTGGACGGAAGTAAAGCGCAAACAGTGAAATGCGTTGCCATCCCTTGCGGCGGTTGTCTTCATTGTCCTCGATCGTCTCCCAGGCATTATCCCTGGCATGAAACAGTAAGGGATAAGGATCTAATTGGAGGATTTCTGGTGGGTCAACTGGCACAGAAAGTATAGAATCAGTTACAAGCAGAGTGCGCGATCGCTTGTGAAACAATGCAACTTCTGCAAAAGATCCTCGTCCCAAGTCGATGTCCAATATTGCATAGTCAAACTCCAGAGCGAAGGGAGCAAGGCTTGAGTCCTCTGGGAGTTCTTGAGTTCGTTTTTGGGGAAAACCTAGCCAACTAAGCGGCAAATTGAACGGAAAACTCCACTGGTGCGGGGCAACAAAGACTTGTGCTTGAGGAAAGCGACGAGCAAAGGGGCCAACGAAGACTTTATGCTCCAGACCAGAACTGGTTGGCAGTAAGATATACTTAACTTCACCGTGCTTTGCTACCAACTCATTAACCAAGCGAACACACTCAGTTGTGGGAGCAACGGGTGCATAAACCAGAAGTCCTCCGGCAGAGAGCTTGACGATAGTCATACGAATCGGCACGATGGTGTAGAGAATGCCGTGAAGCTGATCGAATGTCCAGATAGTGTCCTGAACTATTTCCTGACGAAGTGTCCGCCGCCTGCCGTAAGGGTAAACTGGGACAGCAGCCCAGAATGGCCATGACCAATCCTTGGGGTTGTTCAAAGGAGACATCCCTCGATCTTGTAGTTCAACTCTCGACTGAGATCCAAGTGAATTCATCGTCGTTTTATTGTCCTGGCGCGGGCCAGTTGTGAGAGTGCTGTAGTGGCTACAAGATTGGTATAGCACGCTTGTCCGGCGAGGGCAACTGGCTAGAATTGCAACTAGAAGGTATAGAATTTCAATTGGCGATCATTGCAAAACTCTTTTTGCAAGAGTGGGCAAAGGGGAAAGGTAAAAAGGAAAGGGTTTTTTCTTATCCCTTTCCCTTTTCCCGACAAATGCCAAGAAGTCTATTGAGTTCGACAAGGCATCATGAACCACCAGCTCGGTAATAAATACTACTAGAATTTCCATAGGAGGTAAAAATAATGCTACGAACGATTGAAGGAATTTATAGAAACGGCAAAATCGAACTAGCTGAAAAACCACAAGGTATTACTGAAAGCAAAGTCTTTGTTACTTTCTTAGAAACAAAGCCTATAACTTGGCCAGAAACTATTATGCAACATCAAGGTGTAGTAGAAAGTATTATTTTTGAGTCCTACCGAGACGAACTGCTACCACCTAACGAAATCGAGTTTTAATGATGGGTTATTTACTCGATACCTGCGTCATTAGTGATTTTGTCAAGGGAGAAAAAAATACTCTCAAGCTATTAAAGTCTACTACTCCCACAGATATTTTTATTTCTTCCTTAACAGTAATGGAGGTTAAGTACGGATTAGCAATCAATCCTCAACGTGCCTTAAAAATCCAATCATTGATTGAAGCATTGTTAGGTTCGATTACAATTTTACCTTTTGGTGTGGAAGAAGCAGAACAAGCTGCCCAAATTAGAAGTATTTTGAAAACAGCGGGTACTCCTATCGGTTCTTATGATGTATTGATCGCAGCAACAGCACTAACTCACAATCATATTGTTGTAACATCTAATGTTTGAGAATTTCAAAGAGTAAACGGCTTGCAAATAGAGAATTGGCGTTCTTCTTAAATTACATATCAATGTATTGGAAATGGGGCTTTAGGCTATTAATCGGATTTTTGGGGCTGTGGCTACTGTTGGATCTGGGTTCCCGTCTGGGAGCAGAAATTTTTTGGTTTCGGGAAGTCGGCTATCTTCAAGTATTTTTGTTGAGGCTACTGACCCGTGGTATTTTGTGGGTAGTTGTGGCTGGAATAACTGCTGCCTATCTACTGTTAAACCTGGCTTTAGCACAACGGCTAAAATATTCCCAGTCTGTAAAGATTGAGCAACCAGAATTCAACAGTGAATTAACAAGTTTTCTCAGTCCTAATTATCCAAGACGCAACGAAACCCGGATACTTGCGCCGCAACGCCCTCAAGCATTAAAATTGCACTGGTTATTACCCTTAACTCTGATATTGAGCTTGTTAATTGGGTTAATGCTGGCTCACTATGGTCAAATTGCTCTTTTCTACTGGCATTCTCCAGTCAATCAGGCTATTCTACCCGTTCCCGCTCTATTTCGACCAGAGACAATCTGGCAACTTTTGAAGCAGATTCTCTCTCAAGTCTGGTATCTCGGTTTAATTGGGGGAGTAGCGATCGCCATTTTAATCTATCCGCAATTTTTACTGACTGCGATCGCAATTCTCTCTAGTCCCATTTTTGCCTTCATCATCTTCCGACACTGGCCCAAGGTGCTGGAATATTTGCACCCTACCCTTTTCAACAGGACTGAGCCTTTATTTGGTCGAGATATCAGCTTTTACGTATTTTCTTTACCTTTTTGGGAACTGCTAGAACTCTGGCTGATGGGTTTATGTTTGTATGGCTTCGTCGCCGTTGCTCTCACTTATCTCTTGTCGGCGGATAGTTTGAGTCAGGGGATTTTCCCTGGTTTTTCACCCCAGCAGCAGCGTCATTTATTCGGTATGGGTGGCTTGTTGATGCTGGTAGTGGCTTTTAGTTATTGGCAAAGTCGCTATGAACTGGTGTATTCTAGCCGGGGAGTGAGTTATGGTGCTAGCTATACCGATGTCACAGCCCAGTTGCCAGCTTACACCGTTTTGTGCATTGTGGCAGTAGCGATCGCCTTTTACCTCCTTTGGCGAACGTTTTTCTGGAAACCCAAATCTCGGTATCCTCGCTTTGTCTTTTATGGGTTAGGGGTTTATTTAGTATTAGTTATAGCTGCTGATGTTGTCTTACCTACTGTGGTGCAATATTTAATTGTTCAACCTAATGAGTTGCAACGAGAGCAACCCTACATTCAGCGGACTATTGCCTTAACTCGCCAAGCATTCGATTTAGAGGCGATCGATTCTAGAAGCTTCAACCCGCAAGGAACACTGACTGAAGTTGATATTCAAAATAATGCCTCGACAATTCGCAATATTCGCCTTTGGGATGAGCGACCACTTTTAGAAACTAATCGTCAACTGCAACAAATTCGGCCGTATTATCGGTTCCCCGATGCCGATATCGATCGATATACTCTCAAAACAGATGAACCTTCACCTCGACCACCAGCCCCCCAAAAGCCGCCAGAACCTAAGCAAGAAGCCCTAGACTCAACAGAACGGCGGCAAGTATTGATTGCCGCGCGAGAATTAGACTACACTGCCGTACCACAGGAAGCTCAAACATGGGTTAATCGTCATTTAATTTATACCCACGGTTTCGGGTTTACTGTTAGTCCAGTTAATACAGTTGGGCCGGGTGGACTACCAGAATATTTTGTTAAAGATATTAGCGGTAATAGTAGCGCTCTCACAACTTCTAATGAAGCCGTTCGTGAAAGTATTCCCATTGGGCAACCCCGGATTTATTACGGTGAAATTACGAATACTTATGTAATGACTGGCACAAAAGTTAGAGAGCTAGACTACCCTAGCGGTAGTGATAATGTTTACAACTCTTATGAGGGTCTAGGTGGCGTTGAAATCGGTTCAATATGGCGACGGTGGCTATTTGCGATGTATTTGAAAGATTGGCAGATGGTGCTGACACGGGACTTTTTGCCAGAAACAAAAGTGCTACTGCGACGAAATGTCAAGGAAAGAATTCAAGCGATCGCCCCTTTTTTGAAATTTGACAGCGACCCCTATTTAGTTGCTGCTGCTGCTAATCAAGATTTTCCCAGCAATCCCAGTTATCTTTATTGGATTGTTGACGCTTACACAACGAGCGATCGCTATCCCTACTCAGACACTGGTAGCGATGGTATCAATTACATTCGCAATTCTATCAAAGTAGCGATCGATGCCTATCACGGCACTGTGAAGTTTTACATTGCCGATCGCAGCGATCCGATTATTGCTACTTGGTCAGCGATATTTCCCAATATGTTCAAACCGCTCAGTACAATGCCAGTCAATCTCCGCAGTCATACCCGATATCCGGAGGACTTTTTCAAAATTCAATCTGAGCGGTTGATGACTTACCACATGACCGACCCCCAAGTATTTTACAACCGGGAAGACCAGTGGCAGATTCCTAATGAAATCTATGGTAGTGAACCCCGTCCGGTAGAGCCGTATTATTTGATTACTAGTTTACCCACTGTAGACTTTGTTGGCGTTCGCGAAGGCTCTCGTAGAGAAGAATTTCTGCTGTTTTTACCTTATACTCCCAAACAGCGGACTAATTTAATCGCTTGGTTAGCGGCGCGATCGGATGGCAAAAACTACGGTAAGCTGCTGCTATATGTCTTTCCTAAAGAACGCCTGATTTACGGAACAGAGCAAATCGAGGCGCGGATTAACCAAGACCCAGTAATTTCTCAGCAAATTTCCTTATGGAATCGCCAGGGTTCGAGAGCGATTCAAGGTAATCTACTAGTAATTCCCATTCAGCAATCGCTGCTGTATGTCGAGCCAATCTATCTAGAAGCCACACAGAATAGTCTGCCAACCTTGGTACGAGTAGTAGTAGCTTATGAAAACCGGATTGTCATGGCGCAAACCTTAGAACAAGCATTGCAAGGAATCTTTAAACCAGAAGTTACACCAGCCCCGGCGATTATCCGTCCCTTTGAAGAAGCAGCCCCGCCCGGTTAAGTAGGGGCGCAAGGCTTTGCGCCCCTACAAATCTATAAATAATTTGGGATAATTTATTTTTGAGAAAAGAATGCAACAAATAGTTGTAGAGACGCGATGAATCGCGTCTTTACAAATGGATGTGTTGCAATCATTGACTGGAGGCAGAACCTCTAAATCAACGTGAGTGAGTTCGATGAACCTCTCCCGGACAGCCTCCTTCTTTGAAACCCAAAGGGAGGAGCAACGAAAAATTAAGCTTTTTGCTCCCCTCTCCGTGTCGGAGAGGGGTTGGGGGCAATACGGTTCGGTTAAAGGGGAAAGGGTAAAGGGGAAAGGAGAATAAAAAACCTTTAACCCTTACCCATTTCCCTTTTCCCCAAACCCTATTTTGAGTTCAAAATGCTTATCTGAACCGTATTGGGGTTGGGGGAGAGGTTAAATAAGACTTGTCGAATTCACGTTAAATCAGGCATTTCCATCCAGAGCATGGAATCTAATACTTTCAGATTTGACGCAATAAAAAACCCCACTAACTTATAGAAAGTGGAGCAATCAATGTTACAAATTTAGGAGTCACTCATCGTTAAAATCGCTATTTGTACTAGACTAGCGCAATTATTCTAAAGCTTTCTTCAGTTCGTCTTTAATATTTTCTACGGTGTGATCGATTTGGGCTTCAGCTTGCTTTGCTTGCCCTTCAGTTTTATCTTGTGGATTACCTGTGACTTCACCCACAATCTCTTGAATTTTTCCTTCAATATTTTTTGCAGTCGCTTCTATTCTCTTTTCGACACTCATGGTTTTTATCTCCAGCTTGTAGTTGATTTAGAGAACTCCAAAGATAACAAGACTTACGCAACTGGCATATTATTTTCAGTTCGTAGTGTTCGCGCACTTGTACTGAGCAAAGCCGAAGTAGCGTCTCGAACGCGAGTGCGTCTCTGAAAGAGAAGAGAGGATTTTAGTTTTCAAAATAAGGGCTAAAACCCTTACTGCAAACTACAAATCCGATTTTTTTGTGACACTTGCGAAGTCCTAAGTCCTAAATAAATTACTACTTGCAAAGTGGCACGAAAAGCCCGCCCATTTCACGGGACGGGCAAGACGCTCACCCTACAGTAATAAAATATTGCTTATCTTATTACTTGTAAGTCCCTAAAGCTATTAGATAATTTAACAACTGTGTATTGTTTTTTACTTCCATCAACGGAGAGAATATTTTGGTAAATTATATCATCTTAAGATAGATGCTGGTCAGTACTGTAGCAGATAATACAAACATGAAAATCTGATAAATAAAATTTATATATATTAAAAAAATAACTTTTTCGCAGATAAATGAACTATAAATTAAAACAAAATTTCAATAAAAGGAAAATAAAGGAGTGCCAACGAACAGTCAAAAAAATGTTTGGAAGAATGAGATTAATGACATCATTCGAGGTGCTTGTGGAGGTTTTTTGTTTGGCATACCCTTGCTGTACACAATGGAGGTTTGGTGGATTGGATCGCTGGCAAAAGCACAATTTCTCATGACGGCAATCGCATTAATGTTTATTGTGGTTTACTTGCTCAATTACACAGAAGGCTTTCGGAAACGCAGATATACAGGCCTCGCTCATCAAGCCGTAATGGATACCGTAGAAGCGATCGCGATCGGCATAGCTTGTTCTACCTTTGTGCTATTACTATTGCAAGAATTGACACCAGAAACCTCCCTAAAAGAATCTTTAGGTAAAATTATCTTTGAAAGTGTGCCGTTCGCTCTCGGTGTAGCATTAGCGAATCAGTTTTTGGGAGAGACTGAAAACAGCAATGGAAAAGGACAAGGAAGCGATCGCGAAAATAACACAACCAAGAACAAAGGTGATGAGTTACAAGCCACTTTTGTAGATGTGGGTGGAACCCTGATTGGTGCAACCATAATTGCATTTAACATCGCTCCCACTGATGAAGTTCCTATGCTAGCAGCCGCAACCTCTCCACTTTGGGAGTTGGCAATGATCGCCGCATCTTTGCTGATTTCTTATGGCATTGTATTTCAGGCAGGTTTTTCTAACCAGCAAAAACGTAAAGAGCAAAAGGGAATTTTTCAACGACCATCGAGCGAAACTATTATGTCCTACTTAGTATCATTGCTAGCAGGCGCTTTTATGCTGTGGTTCTTTCAAAAATTAACTTTTAGCGACCCCTGGACAATGTGGTTGGATCATACATTGATACTGGGTTTACCCGCAACCATTGGTGGTGCAGCCGGAAGGTTAGCAATATGAGTAAAACAGAACAACCAAAGCGCTCAATAGCTGAGTGGATAACATTTAGCATCGCCTCATTCATCTTAGCAATCATTGTGATTCTAGTAGGCTACACTTGGCTGAACGAAAAAAATCAACCTCCGATCCTTTCTGTCACTAAAAAACAAACAATTCGAGAAATTAATGGCCAGTTTTATGTTCCTTTTGAAGTTGTAAATAGTGGAGGAGATACAGCTGAGTCAGTTCAGATTATGGCTGAGTTAATGATTGACGGCAAAGTTACAGAAACAGGAGAGCAACAAATTGACTTTTTATCTAGTGGGGAAAGCGAAGAAGGCGCGTTTATATTCAGCCATAACCCGCGCCAAGGTCAGTTAAATCTACGTGTTGGTAGTTATAAATTGCCATAGGGGACTGATATTATGTCCGGTTAAAGACCGCTCTAGGGGCTGGCACAACTATTTTGCTACCAGACCAGTCCTAGTTTTTGCAACACAACCGAAATCCCACCGCCCGTCGTTAGTCTGCTGGAGAAAGTCTACACTGGCACTCGTAGAATAGTCGTTGTTATTTCATTGTTTTATATTTAGTACGGCTGACGTAGGGGAATCTCAATTACAAATTCTGTTCCTTGATTGAGACAAGAAACACAACGCAATTTTCCTTGATGTTTTTCTGTAATAATTTGATAACTAATTGATAAGCCTAATCCAGTACCTTTACCAATGGGTTTAGTAGTAAAAAAAGGATCGAATAATTTTTTTTGTACATTTTCTGACATACCAGAACCATTATCAGCAACACGAATAATTACCTGATTAGTATTTACAAGTTCAGTTTTAATCCGAATCTGAGGATGAGGATTATTTTGTCCAGTCATACATGATTCTTCTAAAGCATCAATCGCATTTGTTAATATATTCATAAATACTTGATTGAGTTGTCCAGCATAGCATTCTACTAATGGAATATTGCCATATTCTTTAATTGTTTCTATCCCTGGACATTTAGCTTGCTCCTGAAGACGATGCTCAAGTATCATTAAAGTACTATCGATACCATGATGAATATCCACCTCTTTCATCTCTGCCTCATCCAAGCGAGAAAAATTTCGCAGAGATAGGACAATTTCTTTGATTCTTTCGGCTCCAACTTTCATCGAAGTTAGCAATTGTGGCAAATCTGTGAGTAAAAAATCAATGTCAATTGCTTCTGCTTCATCTTGAATTTCTGCTACTGGATTAGGATAATGTTGTTGATAAAGTTGCAACAGTTTGAGTAAATCTTGGATATATTCATTAGCTGGTGTAAGATTACCATAAATAAAGTTGACTGGGTTGTTAATTTCGTGCGCTACTCCTGCTACTAGCTGTCCTAAACTGGACATTTTTTCACTTTGCACCAGTTGAGTAGCTAATTGTGTAGCCTCTTGCCGTAATTGTGCTTCTGATTGTCGCAATACTTCTTCTGCTTGTTTGCGCTTGGTTATATCATGGAGAATAACGACATATTCTTGAAAGTTCTGATGGGGTCTGTCTGAGATAGAAACTTCCAAATTTTTGATTTTAGAATTATAAATTATGGTGTGTTCGCTACGTCTTTTCCACTGTTGGGGATAGTTAGTAAGTTCTGGCAACCATTCGTTGAGGTGATATCCCAAAAGCGTATGTGGATTCACACCAAAAAAAAATTCAGTTGCTGGGTTTGCTTGCCAAACTATACCTTGTTCATCTGTAACAACAATACCATCTTGGGCAATCTGAAAAAGATGTTCTGCCGCCTCTCTTGCTTCCGCGATCGCCATTACCTGAGGTAAACTTGTCCAACAGGCTATAGCTACTCCTACAAATGCTACCGTCATCAGCAAAACCACAACTAAATTTTCAAAATTTACAGTTGCAGCTTTATGCCAATTCCATCCAAATAAACAGCCAACTAAAACCGCACTACACAACAGAAGAATTAAGATGCTCACTTGTAACATCACCGAATCTTGAAATAGCTTCTGCCGCCGTGAGTAATAAAGTTTTAACCACCAATTAGGACGAAAAATTGGCATCCGAATCTGGCGCACTAATACATCAATTGCTAATACACCAAACGGAACTAATAAGCCAGTTAAAAAATCTTGCCACCCCCAAGCATAGCTTGCCGTTAATAAAATTACTATTTCTAACAAACATACTCCCAAAGTCAGCGGTGGCAGCACTACATCGAACTTTGCTCGTTGTTGCCATAAACCTAAATGCAGCAGTATGAATGATATAAACCAAGCCGCATTTGTAGCTGCAATGATGTGAGATACATTACCCCAAAGAAAATAAATCAATGCCAAAATTAGGCTCAAAGCCAAAGACGGGCCAAAGACTCCACGTGGTGAGACTACAGAAAAAACTGGTGCAAGATGTTTATCTACAGCTAACTGATAGATAATTCGGGGACAGTTAGAAACAGTCGTTGCTGAACCTAATAAACAAGAACCGGCTAGTAAAAAAGTAGCACTCGCCGGAGCAAAATTTCCCCAAAATGGTGTAGAAGCTGCAACAAAATTTAAAAAGCTGTTATCACCTAAATCTGGAACTGTTGCTAAACGCATGATTACCCAAGAACCACCAACCATTACTGGTAACATTAACCAAGCAGCAATCTCGAGAAACCATAGAGTTTTATGAGGCTCACGGCTATCAGCAACAAAGGATGAGGCTGTTTCACTACTATAAGTTACATAGCTAACAAAATAAAACCATTTTGCCCAATCAATAAAGCTCAAAGATGACCAATTATTCGGAAAAAAGCCAGGACTATTACTAGAAAAAGCTAAAAATCCCAGACCTTGTACACAAAAAGTAAATAGCAAGGTAAAGGCAGGAATTGCAAAAAATAAATGTAGAATGCTTAATGCACGCGTACCACTGAATGCAACCACAAAGGGTAATAATATAAAACTAATCCTGAGAATCGCCTCTGGAACACTGATACCTAATGCCTCAAGATTCACTTTGATTAAATCTGTCAGCACAACAGCATTTACTGACAGGAAAGAAAGCCAAGCCAAAAGATATCCTATTGCCCCGTAGCGGGCAATTATTGGACAATGCTGCCACACTTTAGTTGTGTAATTAGGTGTTCCGCCAGCTACATCAAATAAACTTCTACCTAAATGCTTCATCTGATAATTCAGTAACATCCCAACAATCACACCAGGAATCCAAACAAAAATAGCTTGTGTTCCCAAAGCGGCATGAATAGCCGGCACTACTGATGTCCAACCAAGATGGGATGTTAAACCAAACGCCCAAGTCTCCCAAGAACTCAAGCTACGCGGCAAACCACACAATGACGGCTGATTAGGTACAGCGCTATCAAAATCAGACATAAGTAATTACTCTAGGAAAATTGATATCAACTTCCTAGTTAGAGTTCCCATTCTGTAGGTGTAACCAACATCATGTGACTGTAAGCATAAGTTTGCGTGTGATTCGTTCAGTCGAAATGAGTAGTAATACTCAAGGATGACTGGAAAGGAAAAGAGAAATCTCTCGAACGAATGGCACTAAGAAAAGCGTAAATGTATTATTTACAAGGGTTTCATCACTTTGGAAAAATGTAGGCTAATGAAGCAGCGATCGCAAACTGAGAGTTGCAGATTATTCTGATTCTTGCCCTTAAAAGTATTAGTTTTCTAAAACCCTTACCAGGCAACTATTTCAGCTTTTGTTAGTGCCATTCGGGTTAGAGTTATAGCAGGGGACAGGGAACAGGTGACAGAGGACAGGGTTGAAAGTCTCTTGGTGTCTATGTTCTATATTCAGTTTATGTCCTAACCTACCTGGCGACCGCTATATATGTGTTAGTTGATGCCAGAAATAAATTATGAGACGAAAACTGACTGTTGAAGAACTGTTGGAGCGATATGCTACTGGGGAAAGAAACGCCCAAGTCTTGTCAGAGCAGGATATTGGAATCTGACTCTCCCTGATGGCAGATTCATTGCTGATTGGCAAACTGAAGAGATTTGACCAATTGATATTATTGGTGAAAGTTTGATTCACATTCTCGGCTAAAAGAGGAGCATTAAGCCGGCCAGTAACAGGATCAGTAATAGCACTCGTCGAACTCACGTTATAACTAATTAGCCAGACATAATATGACAAATAAAAAAATACCCTACAATATTGCATAATCTATTTGTTGGAAGTACACCCGAACTCAACCCTCACCCCACTTGCTTTCATAGTGGGAATGCTAAGAGCGAACAAGTCGGGCATTGCCTGCACTAGTACGCTAAGAGTTGAGTTCGGATAAGCGCGATCGATCGCGTGGGTGAGATATTTCTTTACCTGACGTTGACGTAGCCTCTGTCTCCAACACGCTGTTCGCATTCGTAAAAAAGTTGAAATCTGCTGTATGAATCCTATATTTTATTGCTTGCCCATATTTTCAACACGATAGCGCCCGCATTTTGATAACCTTGAAGAAATAAAATAGTTTAAAAAAATAAACAATCGCATTTTTATTTCACCAGAGATATAAAATGTGATTAACTGTTTTGAGGTAGATTTCATCAGAAATTTATAATTTTGATATTTGTATTATGTAAGTATTACAAGTATCAACTACCTTTGATATACAAAACTATCAAGGAATATTTTATATTTTTATTATTGATATTCCTAACGATGATTTATTGAGAGAATACTAGTAATTACGACCGGATTTTTGCTCATGGAGGCAATGACCATATCTCTGCTAGTCTTGGAAACAATCTAATTGATGGTGGAGAGAGAACAATAACAAGTTGACTGCTAACGATCGCCAATGAAACATTTAAGCTCAGTTGGAGCGCTCGCAGCGATTGCTTTCACTCTCTCGATCTGAGCAAGGCATTAGACAAGAGTGCAAAAGTAACTTTTGCACTCTTGCGGGAAAAGGGGAAAGGTCAAAGGGGAAAGGTTTTTTTATTCCTTTTCCCTTTCCCCCTTACCCTTTTCCCTACAAATGCCAAGAAGTCTATTGTTCGATCGTCAATATTTAATTGTTGCATTTTGATGATATTATCTTAAAAAAATTAAGGAGAAAACCTTGTGGGAGTTACGATCGAGCGATTATTTAATAAACTATCGGTAAAATATTTTTCAGCGATCGCAGCTATAATAACGGTTCTCCCATTACCAGTTAAAGCCGCTACATTTTTAGTAACTGAGCGCGCTGGTTTAGGAGGCAATGATGAAGTTAATTGGGAAAGTTTAGGTAAAGTATTTAATCCCTCTGCTCCTGATTTTTCGGCTTTTTTACCTAACTCTTTTTCAGCGACATCACAACGTGGTTTAGGCTTGGATATAAATATAACTCCAACTAATAAACCTCAAATCACTCCACCATTTGTTTTTCAAACTTTACCTCCACCTGGCATTCGGAGTAACTTCGCTCTAGGTGATTTTATTCTCTTCGGAGGTATAGATCCAACAGGTTTTATCCCTCTTCCTCCTGGTACTCCCGATCCTGGTACTCAGGGGAACGGCGGGCCTTTTTCGATTAGTTTTGCCCAGCCGGTTTTTGGCGCTGGAACTCAGATAGCTGTAGACACTAGTAAATTGAAAATTGAAAATTCGATCGCCGCTTTTGATAAAGCTAATAACCTATTGGGTACTTTCTCAGTTCCAAATATTTCGTCCTTAGCATTAGATAATTCGGCAGTATTCTTGGGGATTCGTAGTGACACTCCAAACATCTCACGGCTTGTTTTTAGCAGTTCTGCTCCACAATACGGCTTGGCTATTAATCAGGTAAGTATTCTTGCAGTTCCCGAACCAACTTATACCTTAGCGATATTAGCTTTTGGTATTTCAGGTGGTGTTTTGAAACGGCGTAAAAGTTATTGACATTCGCGCTGTATTGAAATAGTTTTCATTTAATAAGTTAGAGATTTCAGACATAATCTAACTTATGTAAGTACCTAACGTATAGCAGGAGGCAGTGTTTCGACTACGCGGCAGTTGAGCGTAGTCGAAACTCAACAACCGGGCAGTTCTTGCTGGAGGTAAAACTATTGCTAACTCTAGCATTCACCCTTTTCAAATGTCCTAACCTGTGTGACTACGGCTATAAGTTCCAGATAATTATTGTCTTTAATCAAATTCAACTCAATGTTATACAAAGAATTAGAAAACATCATAGACGCTAAGATTCAAAAAGCCATACGGAAGCACGAAATTATAGTTGCTTTAATTAGTAGTATTATTGGCTTGATTTTTATCATGGGTTTGTTCCATGCTATTTTGCTCAACCACACTGAAATTCAAACACTTTGCTTGTACTGATGACTGTTTGTAATTAATAAATTTTTACAATCAAGCATTCCCAAATGTCCTTAAAACTAATTTAATTCACACATCTTTTTTATCAAATGGAATTGCCCAGATGGAGAGTAAAAATAATCGCAGGGCTATATTCGTCTTATTTTTGAGTGTATTTATAGACTTGCTCGGCTTCGGAATTATTCTGCCGATACTGCCTTTGTATGCCGAACAATTTGGTGCAAAACCTAATGAAGCGACTTTACTTGTAGCTACTTATTCTTTAATGCAGTTCTTATTTGCACCATTATGGGGCAGATTTAGCGATCGCTACGGTCGCCGTCCGATTTTATTACTGACTTTATTCGGTTCGGTAATTGCATACGCAGGCTTAGGTTTTGCCAACTCCTTATGGATTTTGTTTATTGCTCGTAGTCTAGCCGGGATTATGTCAGGGAATATTGCCACTGCTCAGGCGTACATAGCAGATATTACCACGCCAACTAATCGAGCGCGTGGTATGGGTGTAATCGGCGCAGCTTTTGGTCTTGGGTTTATTCTCGGCCCAGCGATTGGAGGTCTTTTAATCGGGTCAGATCCGAACAACGCTAACTTTCATCTACCGTCGTTGTTTGCAGCCGGATTATCTTTATTAGCATTTCTTTGTGCTTTGATATTACTTCCCGAATCTCTAAATTCTGAGACTAAAGCTAAAATCCAACTTCATCGCCATCGTCAGCGATCGCTAAACTTATTACAGTTGTCACAGCGATCGCAGTTTTGTGTACTTGTTGGCATCTACTTTTTAGTCACCTTTGCTGTTGCAGCTATGGACTCTACATTAGCTTTATGGTCTAAGCAGCAATTAAATTGGGGCCCTCAACAAGCTAGTTATCTTTTTGCCTTCATGGGGATTGTCAGCACAATAATTCAAGGAGGACTAATCGGATTTCTCAAGAAACAATTAGGTGAAATCAAGTTACTTATCTTGGGAATATTAGGATTAGGTTTAGGATTACTGTTAATTGGATTCTCGCAAAGCTTAATTTTCTTATTAGTCGCCACCACACTTGTAGCATGGGGAATTAGTGTCAGCCAACCAATATTGAACAGCTTAATTTCTCAGATGACATCCCCAGAAGAACAAGGACAAATATTAGGAATTGCCAGTTCTTGCTCTGCATTGGCACGCATCGCCGGGCCAACGTGGGCAGGGGTGAGTTTTATGAAATTTGGGAGTTCTGCTCCTTTTTTAAGTGGAACTTTAGTAATGGTAGTAGCTTTGACTCTTAGTTTGCGAGTAACTAAAAGCGCATCTGAGCCAAAAACAGAACGTGTCGCCTGACAATCTTGATTTCAAAGCTTAATAATTTTTTGAAACAGCCTTGTATTAAAAATTTTTAATCCCAAATCTAAAATCTAAAATCTAAAATTAATATGACAGGTCGCCGAGTATTATTTTTAGGCATCTTTGTAAGCATCCTCCTCACCTACGCAATTTGGATCGGTGGGAGCATTCCTGCAAGCATTATCAAACTTCCCGATCAAGGATTAAACTGGTACTACTGGAAGCTTCCCCAACCAACCTTTTGGAGTCGAGCAACGGCTTGGGGTATGTACATTGGGCATCAGTTTAGCATCTGGGCGTGTATCTTGTGGGCGCAGCGATGGCTACGCCCGCCGCAGGCATCGCAGTTGAAATACAAATCGGCGTTGCATCCGATAAATTACCTCATGCTTGCCATTAATAGTGTATTCATCGCTTTACACTTTCTCCAAACATATATTTGGTACGATGCTCTAGCTCAAGATACTTCAATTTGGGCTTCTCAAGGTGCAGTTGTACTCTTACTAGTCTTCGTACTGATTTTAGAAACACCTCGACGCGGTTTATTTTTTGGCAATTCTGTTCCCTTCCATCAACAGTTTTTGCAAATTATCAAACTGTACCACGGCTATTTTTTCTCCTTCGCCGCTATCTACACCTTCTGGTATCACCCAATGGAAGCGACTTTGGGGCACTTGATTGGTTTTCTCTATATGTTCTTGCTTTTGCTCCAATCTTCCTTGATTTTTAACCGCACCCATGTAAACCGTTGGTGGACATTTACTTTGGAGGCTTCCGTGCTTTTACATAGTGTAATCGTGTCATTAATACTAGGACAAAGCAAATGGCCCACATTTCTCTTTGGTTTTTTTGGTATTCTCGTGCTTACTCAACTTCACGGTTTACCTGTGGGTATCTGGACTAAACGTACTATCTACGGAGCCTTTTTAGTGAGTGTCCTGGCCGTTTATGCACTGACTGAACGCGGCTTGGGCAGAATTTACGAAGTAACCTATATTCCTCTGATTGAGTTTGGATTAGTTGGTGCAATTTACTTAATCTTCCTGCTCATCTTATGGACAATTTCTTATTTACCTGTCAAGACATAATGTCATGTTAGTGTTGTAACTCCAGCAGGACTGGTTCCCAGCCTAGAGGCTGAGAACGAGGATACAATAACTCTTTGGGCTTTACAAGCGTGCCATTCCACACTATACCAAAGCCACGCATTGCAGCAGAGCGCGGTTCGCTACATCGCCTGGTTAGACGTTTTGAGGCGGCAGTATGGAGACTAACCGAGTGGTTTGCGGTTACGACTGAATGAATTCGAGAAGATCGGCATTGATCTGGTCTGCATTTGTCGTCGGCATACCGTGCGGGAAACCCTTGTAGGTTTTCAATACCGCGCCCTTGACCAACTTAGCGCTCAGTGGGGCGGAGTCGGCATAGGGCACTATCTGGTCATCATCGCCGTGCATTACCAAAGTCGGCACAGAGAACTTCTTAAGATCCTCGGTAAAGTCTGTCTGGGAGAAAGCCACGATGCCATCATACTGCGCCTTGCTACCGCCCATCATGCCCTGGCGCCACCAATTCTCAATCACGCCTTGCGACGCTTTCGCACCCGGTCGATTGTAACCGTAAAAGGGCCCGCTCGGTACATCCCAATAAAATTGCGCCCGATTGGTGGCAACCTGCACCTGAAAGTCGTCAAATACCTCTTTAGGTAGACCGCCGGGATTCGCTGGGGTCTTCACCATCAGTGGTGGCACGGCGCTAATAAGAACGGCCTTCGCGACGCGGCTTTCGCCGTGGCGCGCAATGTAACGTGTCACCTCACCGCCGCCTGTCGAGTGTCCAACGTGGATGGCGTTCTTTAAGTCGAGATGCGCGGTAAGCGCGGCGAGGTCATCGGCGTAATGATCCATATCATGTCCGTCGGCGCCTTGGCTCGAACGTCCATGCCCTCGCCGATCGTGGGCGATGACGCGATAGCCGTGATTTAAGAAGAACATCATTTGGTTGTCCCAGTCGTCGGCCGATAGAGGCCAACCATGCGAGAAAACGATGGGCTGACCGCTGCCCCAATCCTTATAGTAAATCTCTATACCGTCTTTCACTGCGATCGTGTTCATCTGTTTTTCTCCAGTAGGCTGAATTTTTGGAAATGTCTATTAAAAAACTAACAATTTTACTCACCACTACTAAGAATTTTTTGCTGTTGATAACGCAGTTTAAATTGCTGTTGCTGAATTTTATGATCCACAATTGGGTCAGGATAGCCAACAGCATGACGTTCTGAAGGTGGAATTTTTCCAGTAACTAAATATTCTGTATCTACAGACCGCAATTCTGACACCCATTGCCGAATATATTCCCCTTCTGGATCGAATTTTTGTGTTTGACTGGCTGGGTTGAAAATCCGCACAGGTTTGGGGTCCATGCCGCTAGAAGCACTCCATTGCCAACCGCCATTATTAGCAGATAAATCACCATCAATCAGGTGCTGCATAAAATATTTTTCTCCCAGTTGGGGATTGATTAACAAGTCTTTAGTGAGGAAACTCGCAACAATCATCCGACAGCGGTTATGCATCCAGCCGCTTTCGTTTAACTGACGCATTGCTGCATCCACAATGGGGTAGCCTGTTCTCCCCTCACACCAAGCTTGGAAATGTTCTTCTTTAGTTTCCCAAGGAAAATTCTTAAAGGTGTCGCGGAAAGCACCATCAGCTAATTCCGGGAAGTTATACATTGCGTGTTGATAAAACTCCCGCCAAGCTAATTCCTGTTGCCATGTGCGGATATTAACTGCTGTTTCCTCACTGCGGCTATTTTCCAGTGCTTCTACCGTGGCTTGCCAAACGGTGCGAATGCCAATTACGCCAAATTTTAAAGCTGCACTCAGTTGTGATGTTCCGTCCACTGCGGGGAAATTGCGCTGTTCTTGATATTCAGTAATGGCTTTATTAGTAAATTCTTCTAATCGTTCTTGTGCCGCCGCTTCTCCTGGTGAAATAATCAAGTCACCATCCCAGATGAATCCTAAATCTTTTGCTGAAGGTAGTGCCAAGGCTCCTGCAACTTTGGCAATTTCCTGTTCGGCTTCCGTTAATCCCTCAACATTTTGCAGTGTTTCTACTGGTTGAGCCTTTGGTTTGGCAATCCAATTTTTCCAGAAGGGAGTGTAAACCGTGTAAGGACTGTTACTACCCGTGCGTAACTCCTCTGGAGAGTTGAGGATTTGATCCCAGTTTTGGTTAAGAAACTCAATACCTTTTTCTTTGAGGGCATTTATAATGGTGCGATCGCGTTCTTGCGAATAAGGTTCTACATCCCAATTCCAAAAAACAGCTTTAGCATTTATTGCTTCGGCTAAAGCTGGTATTGCTTGTACAGGATCGGCGTGGAGGATTAACAACTGGCTACCAACTTGAGCATATCGCTCTTGGAGTTTCTGCAAACAGCCAATCATATAAGTTACTCTCACAGGAGCAACATCATCCCGTTCCAGAAGATTCGGATCGAGGCAAAACACGCCCACTACCTTCGGACTTTGCCGTTTTGCCGCAGCCAGTCCCGTATTATCAGAAATGCGTAAATCGCGCCGATGCCAAAACAGAATTAAGTCAGACATTCCATGTTGGATATAGTTCACCCGTACTAGCTTAGATGCTAGTGGTACCAATAAGCATCATTCTGGCGATAAATTTATTCTTTTAATGGGTATTGGACATTGGGCATAGGAGGAGGCAGAGGTGCAAAGGGGCAGCACTTCGGCTACGCTCAGTGACCGAGGGGCAGAGGGGAAAGACTTACTGCTAGTTTTCCTCTGCTCCCCCGGTTACTGAGCGCAGTCGAAGTATGCTCCCCTGCCTCCCCTGTCCCTATTCACCGGTTTCTCAATCGGGAATAGTGGCTTCTTATCTCAAAATTGAGTATACTCTTCTTAACAGTTAATTAGTCTTTTTGTCATGGCTAACCTACTACTTGATGACGGTACGATTGAGAGCGATTTAGACGAAATAGCCCGCGAACTTGCGCCTCTTGGCATTCAACTCAAACACTACGACCCAGGAACATCGCTACTCTTCCCTAATCTGCTAGACCAGGACGTTTTAACTGAGACCGAGAAACGTTATTACGTAGAACTCCATAACAGCGTCTTTGAATTTCTTCAGCAAGAAAATGGCGCTCTCTGGTGTGACTTACTAAATGTGCATCCAGGTTCGTTCAATCTTCACCACCTGATTGCCACCTACGGTCGCTACCATACTCATCCTGCGCCTGAACCCGTCTACGTGTTGGCAGGAGAAATGATTTATGGCTTCGTGCGACCTGATGGCAGCCAGGTACAGCTTTTAGTTCAGGCACAAGATTATCTCTACATCCCCGCCGGCGTTGAGCATTGGTGCAGCCCAACTGCATTGTTGAATTTCAAAGGGATACGCTATTTTGCAATCGCCGAAGGTTGGGTTCCCAATTATACAGGGACTCAAATGAGTGATTCGAGCCAAAAGCCGCGTTAAAGCTCATTTATACACGTCCTTTGGGCGACTTCACGAAATCGCGTTGCTCCCCCCTAAGCCTTGTGAAATGCGCTGTCTTTGAGTATATCCTGTAGTCTTTAAAGCAACAGTCTCAATTCGACTGTAAAGGAACTGGGGCAAAAGCCGAAGGAAATAGGCAGCTCCCAAAGTCAAAAGTGTACGGCGTGGTTCTTTAGAGAGAATATGCCAGTTGGTTGCTAATGCTCGATTCACCAACTTCACAGCCATTGCACCATCTTGCAAGCTGACTGCTCTACGCGCTAAATACCGCAACTGGTAAGCTCTAGCCAGTGTTTCCCATTGATTAACTATTTCTGGGGCGTATAAACGTGCCCTAGAGATTGCCAATTCCCACGAATCTAACTGCTTGAGCAAATTTGCTGATAGTCCCCCTGAATTTACCCTATATAAAGTCAAAGCTTCAGGAATACCCTCTATTTCCAGATCGCTCTTAACAGACATCCGAAACCAACATTCAACATCTGTTGAGTCACCATTAGTATGACGCGATCGCTCATCGAAATAAAAATTTTCAACTGTACCGTAAAGATTGTCTTGAAATTCAATAGCTTCAAAAACTTCTCTTTTAATTACTGCTACCGAACCATTGCTAACTGGATTGCGGCAAAGGATAAGCGCTGGGGTTATTCCCTGCATCTGAGGCATTTGATAAATACCTAAAGGCTTGCCATTATCATCAATAAAAGCAGAGCGGCTAAAGCTTACCCCGACATTAGGCGAATTATCTAAATGCTTAACGTGTTTTTCTAATTTTTCTGGCAACCATAAGTCATCAGCATCTAAAAGAGTTAAATATTCTCCCTGTGCATGGCGAATACCAGTGTTTCTTGCCCCAGGTAAACCCCGATTCTGTTGACGAATAATTTTAATTCTAGGGTCTGTAAATTGCTGACAAATTTCTATACTCTTATCAGGAGTACCATCATCAATAATTAAAATCTCGAAGTTTTCGTAAGTTTGTTCAAGAGCCGATCGCAGTGTAGCAGCTATATATTTTTCTGCTTTATAAACCGGAATAATGATAGAAACTTTTTTCATTGTTGACTATTCCCATTGATTTATTTAATTTAATTAATATCTAATTAAATTTACTATGCACTATGCAAGAAATCTAATTATGCTTTAGCCATAGAAACTTCTTAATTATTTATAGATAAATTATTAATCATTTCTAGATATTTTCTTGAAGAATACGACGTTTTTGGTTAGCCCCTACTATATTATTTGAAACCAGAGCTTCAAATTTATTGTAAACATTTTGAGGTAAAAGTAAAAGTAAATAGGCTGCTACCAGTGTCAAAAGTGTACTTCTAGGATTTTCCAGAAGAATATGCCAATCAGTTATTAACGCTCGATTAATTAATTTTACAGCCATTGAACCTTCTCGTAGTCTTACGGCATTACGAGCTAAATACTGCAACTGATAAGCTCTAGCTAGTGTTTCCCCTTGAGTAAATATTTCTGGAGCGTAGGAGCGTGTCTTTTCAATTAGCTTTTCCCAAAAATCTAACTGCTTGAGCATATTTGCTGAAAGCCCTTTTGAATTAACCCGATACAAAGTCAAGGGTTCTGGAATGCCCTCTATTTGCCAATTGCTTTTAATGGAAATACGAATCCAAAATTCGTTATCTTCTGATTGGAGTAAACGTTCATCAAAATAACAATCTTCATTAATTCCATAAAGATTATCTTGGAATTTAATTGCTTCCAGAACTTCTCTGCGCATTACCGCAGCCGAGCCATTACCAACCGGATTGCAACTGAGTAAATAGGATGGCGTGATTTCTTTCAGCTTGGGCATCTGATACGTACCCAAAGCTTGTCCAGCTTCATCAATAAAAGCAGAACGACTGAAGCTAACACCGACTGCTGGTGAATTTTCTAAGTGAGCAATCTGTTTTTCTAACTTTTCTGGCAACCAAAGATCGTCTCCATCCAAAAAAGCTAAATATTCTCCTTGAGCATGGCGAATACCAGTATTCCTAGCTCCAGATACCCCTCGATTTGACTGGCGAATAATTTTAATTCTGGGGTCAGTAAATTGCTGACAAATATTTATACTTCTGTCCAAAGAAGCATCATCGATAATTAGAAGCTCGAAATTTGTATAGGTTTGCTCAAGAACAGATTGTACAGTAGCAGCTATATATTTCTCGACTCCATAAACCGGAATAATTACAGAAACTTTTTTCATTTTCCAGACTGACTTTAGTTTCAGTTTGCTCTCAGGTTTTACTGGTAGTACAGTAATCTTTGATATGGCAATGGGAATACTATCTAATGGATACGATCGCACCTTCTAGTGATAGCATCTAAAAAAGTGAGATATTTATCCACCTGGCTATCCGTCTAGTTATAGAACGAGTCCCATTTCCTAACTTTTCACCGGATAATCTCAGATATTTACTTCTAGTATGCGTTATTAAAACAAATCTTGTATTTAACAATACATTTTATCCTGCGTGTGGATAGTCTGATTGAAATTCTTAAGCAAGCGATCGCTCCACCATTATCCAGAATCAGACTGAGTAACTATCCCATTGAGTTACCAAGTGGCAAGTACTACAACTTAGTTCAACCGATTCTTTTTTCATGAATATTTAATTTTTGAACATGAGTAACGCGAATTTTACTAATAATCTGGAGCAAGTATGCAGAAATATTTTCTACAAGTATTTTTTTCAACAACAATTTAATAATTAGCTTTTGAGTTTCCTTTTCAAGGATAATTTTTGGATATAGCTGAATTGCCTTCCCCAATTTTTTTCTTGCTTTTTCAACTCCTTCATCACCTGGAATTCTTGTTAAGCAGAGCCTACAAGAATATCGGTAAACATAAGCTAAACTATGATTTTTCAAGATTTGAATTTCTGGCGCTCCTGATTGAAAAGCTCGCTCCAATACTTTGAACTGGCAGTCTTCCATAAATTCAATTTTAGATGACATTGAATTTGAAGATTGACGATAAAAAATCTGCGGTTTACTAACTACAACAAACGACCATTTTGCAGCTAAACGCAGCCAATAATCCCAATCTGCTGCTCCTGATACTGAAGGTTCAAACTCTCCGACAGATTCAATCGCTTGCTTACGGATTAATGGATTTGAACCACTAGCAATAAAGTTCCAGGTTAATAAATTAGCCAAAACATTACCTTGGAAAAAGATCGGCCGATCCATGTGGCAATTTCCAGTTTGTTCATCCATAAAATAAGTCCAGCTATAAGCAACACCTGCCTCTGGATTTTTCTGCAAAGCTTCTAACTGGAGTTCTAGCTTATCGGCTGTCCATAAATCATCAGCATCAATAAAGGCTATAAAATCTCCCTTGGCATGAGAGATACCACGATTACGAGCTACTGATAAACCCCCATTTTGATAGGAAAAGACTTTTAGACGACTATCTTTTAACTCATCCAGTAGCTTAAGAGTTCCGTCTGTTGAACCATCATTGATAACAATTATCTCAAAATCAGAAAAAGTTTGTTGTTGTACTGAGACAATTGTATCGGCAATTGTGCGCTCAGAATTATAAGCGGGAATAATGACAGATATAGTTGGCATATGATTTCAATAAGTTGCTAAATTTTACTAGCGAATTAGGATCGAAAAGTTGCTTTCTAATAAGAGTCTTTATTGCAGCTTTGGAACCGCAACAGACCTAGCCAAAGAAAAAGGTCGAGTCAAGTACTTAGCAATTCGAGGAGAAAGGACTTGCATTACCAGCCATTTCATTAAATAACGCTGAGTGACTCTTTCTCGCAAAATCTGAGGATATAAAGAAACCGTCTTCCACAATTTGCGACCAGCTTGGTTGACTTGTTCTCTATTAGTCACATGAGCCAGTTCCATCCCCGTTAAATATTGATAGATATTAGCTAGGCTTTGATTTTTCAGATTTTGTAACTCTGGCGGTGCTGCTTGAAAGCCTCTTTCCAAGACAATAAGCAAATATTTCTCCATCTTCTCAACTTTAGTTGACATAGATTTTGAAGAGTGACGATAGAGAATTTGAGGTTTGGGAACTACTGCAAAATCCCAGCGCTGTGCTACACGAAACCAATAATCCCAATCTTCCACAGAAGAAAGCGTTGGGTCGAATTCTCCAGCAGATTCAATTGCTTGTTTACGAATTAAAGGATTAGAACCATTGGAAATAAAGTTACTGAGTAATAATTTGTCATACACATTACCTTCATAGACTACATTATGACCAGGGTGAAAAATCTCTGCTGTTTCACTCATGTTCAGAGTCCAGCTATAAGCAAGTCCTGCCTCTGGATGTTTTTGTAATGCTGCTAGTTGTAGTTCTAATTTATCAGGTGTCCATAAGTCATCGGCATCGAGAAATGCCATAAACTCTCCAGTGGCATGAGAAATACCACGATTACGAGCTACTGATAGACCAGCATTGCTGTATGAAAAAATCTTGAGACGAGAATCTTCAATAGTCTTCAATAATTCTAAAGTCCGGTCGGTTGAGCCATCATTAATAATAATTAGCTCAAAATCAGAAAAGGTTTGTTGAAGAACGGATTTTATCGTTTCTAAAATAGTGCGTTCAGCATTGTAAGCAGGAATAATAACAGATATAGTTGTCACGTCGCTTCGCTCCGAATTAAAAATTAAAAATTAAAAATTAATGATACCCACAAATAAATTTAGTTGCTCTGTATCATCAGTCGCTTTCGGTCATAGAGCTTAATCAGATAGAAAGTGAAGGATTTTTGTAATTCTTAATGTAGGCACAGAAACCAGTTAGTTTAGGAATAATTCTAATAGTTCTTGCGCAGCCACCTGAATTTGTGAAGGTTCTTTGACAAATCTGCAAAAGGGAATTGAGTAAGTCCAAGCTTGATAAAATGCCTCATTTTTATGGTAAGCATTAGGTAAAAAGACATGAGGAATACCCATAAGAATGCAGAGAATATGTCCGTGTAAGCGGTTTGTAATAATTAGACGATGCTGCTTGAATTGATACATTCCATGATGCATATAACTTAAGGATTTAAGATGCATTGAGGAGTTATATAAGCTATTGAATCCAAAGGAATAATGATGGAAGTATTTCCAAAGATGTCGGTATATCCACTCACCAGGAATCACTGTACCTTTTTGCAAGCCTTCCCGAATTCGCTCCATACGTTCAGTTGTGTCATATTTGAAAGAAGTCCAATCTTCTACAACTAAATTAGGGAGATCGATAGAAGTCTGAGAATTACTTGGATTCAACTCTTTGTCATTTCTATAATGATATAAAATAGAGGTACTATGGTTAGACTTAGATAAGATACCAGTTAGGTTGACCATTTGAAAAGCCATATCAGGTGCTTTAATTACCTGGCAGTTGTAGAAATATTTTAGAGCAAGTTCATAGCTATATTCGTCACGCACAAACAAAGTCAAATTAGGATGTGAATTGAAGACATTTGCTGCTTCCATTAAATTGCTTTGTTCAACAAAATAAATACTTTGTGGTAGGATAATTATTGGTCGATCTTGGTATTTGCAAATAATCTGTTCGCGAAATTTTTGATGAGCAGTCCAAAGATCGCCTAAATTCCCTCCTCCTTGCAGGAAAATAGGAGATTTTCCAATTCTATCTTCCATTACTTTGCTAGAAAAGTTGTTAGGACTGGCAGTATATTTAATTTTTGTTTTTCGCACATTGATTAAATAAAGTAAAGTACCTAACGCAATCAGATGATCGCCAATATTAGGATAATCAGGATAGTCTAATAATGCACACTCTGGAAATGTCTCTAATTTTTCTAGTGATTTATGCAGAAGTTGTTTTAGCTGTTCCGGTTGGGTGGTAGTCATTAATTTTAGTTCCTCCCTGCTATTCGTTATTTTGCAATGAATGTAGCTAGAAAAAGGTATTTTTATAAAAAGCCAAATTTTTATTTTGCAATTGATAAAGATTGAGTTCTAGATAAAACATATTTACTAGCCCAAAGGCTGTAAAGAGGTAATGCTAATATATGAGCCATGAACACCGCAACAGCTACCCAAAAAATTCCCCATTTCACAGCTACTAGTAATGAAATTGTAAAAATCACAGTAAAAATTAGGTTCCAGTAAAGATTAATATGACTTTTATCTACAGAGTTAAGTAACATAGAAGCGCCATCAGCAAATGGGCGTGGTATGGCTGACAAGCAGATAACTATCAAGACTGGAATTGCTGTTATCCACTTTTGCCCAAAAATAATTGGTACATAAAATGGAGCTAGGCTTGACTGTAGCAAAACCAATGGAAATACAATTAAGGCAAATGTTTTGAGGCTACTAAAATAACGTTCTCGAAGCTGCTTAACGTTTCCCCGAGCAGCACAAAGATGGGGGTATAAAGACCAAGTCATTGTATTTATGACATTCATGCTGATTCCTAAGCCAGCATTGAAAGCGAAATAGTAAATTCCTAGCGCCTGGACTCCTAAAAAACGTCCAATAATCAGGTAATCAAGATTAGCTCTTAGCTTATTTAGTAACTCAACGCCAAGAATATTTCTAGCATAACTAACAACTTCCTGCCACTTGTTAAAACTAAAGAACATGGTAGGTCGCCAAGGATGATTCATCAGATTAATAACAATCCATACTGGAGTCGTTATAACAATAGGTATAACAACAGCCCACATTCCCAGCCCTAATAGAGCTAGACCTATAGTGAGAATATTGATTAGAAACGACTGAGTAGCATTGCATAATGCTATAATTTTTAGGCGGTTCTCTCGCTGGATTAAAGCAGACTGAACTGCAAAGATTGGCAACATTAAATAGACTAATGCCATAATCCAGATAGGTAAGATAACTTGGTTATTACTATAAAACCAAGCTATCGGGAAAGCGGCAGTACACTGAATAATAAACATTACTCCGCATAGTATCCAATTCAGGCAGTAAGATGTCTGACAAATAATTTTTAGATCCTTTTCTGATGCCTGAATAATCTTAGATCCAATTCCAGCTCTTAAGGTAAAAACAGTTGCAAATTCATTAGTAGTCAAAACGATTGCGATCAATCCATAATCGTAGGGATTTAACAAGTGAGATAAAGTAATTGTTGTTCCCAATCGGAAAACACGATTTGCTAACTCTGCTCCACCCATCCAACCAACATTACGCACATATTGACTAGATACTTTTTGCCTTAGCTTTTTGATTAACATGAGGGTATTTTAAGAGATAATTATATATTTTTAATTAAATTAAAAATCAAATATAAGCAGTTTCAGGCTTCTTCTTAAGAGAAGAATTAGAAGGTTTAACTTCTTCTTTAAATGCAATTCCCATGATAATTAAACCGGGATAATATAAGTAAGCTAAAGCCTCTTGACTATCATTAAATGTAAAAAGTAATAAAGTGATCAGAAAATACAATGCCACTCTGGCAATTATGCTTTTCTCTGCTTTAATCAGCAAAAGTATAAAACTCAATACAATTGGTACTAAAAAAGCAATGAAGCCAACTATCCCTTTAACAAACAAGAGACCAAACCAAGTATGGTGAGAGCCGATAGGCATTTCTGCTAATGCTTTAGGCCCTGGTGCTTCTCGAAAACCATGACCCCAGATAGGAGCTTCTTTCCATTTCTCCAAGGCAATTACACCTAAAGCTTCATGTACTCGTGAAGAGTCCGGTCTAGCATTATAAAATGCTTCTTTAACATTTTTAATAGTAGTAACAAGTGCGGTGCTAAAAATACCTGCTAAAAAGCTAACAAATCCGAGCGCAATTTGCGTAGTAGGTTTAGTAATTTTTGTCAGCAACAAAACTAATATGAAAACTATTGGTAAAGCTATAAAAGATAAGCGCGAAACAGATACTATACTCATCGCTAAAGAGCTGATTATACCAATCCACCGCCACTTGTTGTTACGTTCTTCAAGAGCAAGGAAGAAGTAGATGTTTCCAATAAGACCGAGCGCAGGTGCCCAAGGTGCAAATAGAAATAGACGGACATTATTCGTACCGTAATCACTACCATAGAGATTTACATTGTAAAAAAGCTCACCATTCTGGATTAATCTTTCAATTGGAGAAGAATATAGGTGTGCAGGCAAATGTAATATCCAAGCTAGATAAAAAAAGGGAATTAAAATCAAACTTTGAAGGCATAAAATACAGACGGCTCTATAGATTAATTGTGGTCGAATATTGAGACAGCCGCTTAATGGAAATAGTGCTAGCAAAGCCCAATCTGTAAACCAATTAATTAATGACCTAAGAGTTTGATTTGTACCCACATCATAATTTATACAGCCGACAATTGTAGCGATCGCTATTACCAAAATAGAGACAATCCAAACCCAATGTATCCAATAAACTTTGATTCTTTTTTCAATACTAGTGTGCGTTGTTTGGCTCCACAACCGCTTACATAGGTAAAAAAACAGTATCCAAGCTAATAGAAAATTTACAGGATATAAAATCCCAATAAAATAAAATACATAGGTACTAATTATCCAATACCAAACAAGACTTTCTTCAAAGTTTTGAGGTTTCATTGTGTCATTCTCTTCCTCTCTGTACTCATAGTCTTATCAGATATTAAATTTTTACGTTCGCGCCACCAAAGTAACACCAGTCCAAGGGATACGAAAAGGGAACCGAAAGTTGAACCTAGTAGAACTAATTTATCTTTTGGTGAACTTGGGTTTTCAGGTAATGTCGGCTGTATAACAAGTTGAATCAGTGGATAAGATCCAAAAGTATTCGACTTGCCAATATCCAATCTGGTCAAATTGGAGGAAAAGACCGCTTCCGCAATTTGCGTATTTCGCTTCAGCGAATCCAAGGTGCTTTCCAACTGTGTTAACTTTTTGAGCCTACTTTCAAGCTGGTTAATCTGTTGTTCTATTGCTTGAGCTTGAGCAGTGAATCCCCTTTGGTCTGCCTGAGCTATAACTAGTTGTTGGGAAAGAGCATCTCGAGGAACGCTGTTACCAGAGTTATTGCTACTAAGGCTCAACTGCTTTAGAACTGCCAAAGTGACTTTTCGCCCTAAAAGAGACTCACCTCGAGCTAGCAGGGCTTGTTGAGCAGCATCTCTTTTCGCTTTCTCTGTAATTAATATTGGATAGCTAGGCAGAAACTTAGATTCTAAAACTACCACAGAAGCGCTAGCATCACTATAATTTTTTAAGTTCTGTTGAAATATCTGGTCTGTTTGAAGAGTAAAAGCATCTGTAGCTTGTCTGGCAGATAGTTTTAAATTATTCGATAATTGTGCCAAACGAGTAGTAGCCTGTTGCTGTTGACCGATTATTTCAGATCGTTGTCTGCGGAGCTGTTCAATGTTGGTTGTCAAATCCTTAATTTGATCTTCAGAGTTTAAACCCGAACGTGCTTTGTAATCGGCAAGGTGCTTATGAGCATCTGCTAATTTTTTTTGCGAAGAAATCAGGGAAGTTTGATAACCTATATCTCTTTGAACAGCTTCTTGATTTCGTAGCATATTGAGTCTTGCTTGCAAGGCTTTGTAAAAAGCTAAAGATTTATTTTGAGCTTCCTGGGGACTCGCGCCTTCAAAGTCAACGCTCATCATGGAAGTATTAATTATTAGCTTGAGCCGAGGTTTGCCAAACTCTTCTAAAGACATATTAAGTTGATCTGCTGCCGCTTTTAATATCGGGTCGCTTTCAGCAATAAATTTATAAATTTCTCTGGGATCTTGAGAAGCAAGAGCAGCGTATGGAGACACATTTTCATAATTAGCATAGCCAATGTCTGGTAAGTTAATATTGGCATTTGACCATGCTCCCGGCAGATTAATCGCCGAAGAACTAGTATAGGTCGGTGGTGTAAGCTTTAGATAAAGAAAAGTTGCAGTCCAAAATGCTATGTTGGTTGCTATACCTATAAGTAAGTAACGCTGCCAACATCCTTTTCTCGCTACTAATTTTCTCAAACTGCTAGGGTAACCCGCAGAGATTTCTGTATGATTGGCCATTAAAAATCCTTTAAAGTCGGGAACTGGCTGCGGAATTACAAAGTCTAGGTGGGTTTGTGCGATTCGCCTAAGTAAACTTACAGGATCGTACTACATTGTTACTTAAAAATTGATTAATAATTCTTAGTAAAGTTTCCTTCCTAAACAGCAATGACAAAACCGCCTGATGGTCAATATTGCATCCATGCAGACAGCATCCTCTAGGGTTCAATAAAATTATCCACCCGGATATCCACCTAAGTAGGTGTAAATAAAGATAACTAGTGTACCCCTCTGGGGAAGCAAGCTAGCAAGAGCGTCTCCTTCAGCAGAGGGTTGTCATTTGTCATTTGTCCTTGGGAGCCAGTGCGCCCTTGCGCTCTGCCGACTTGTAACAACTGGCGTTCATTTGTAAGTGTTTTAGGTGTATTTACACTTTGTAACCTAGTTAGGTTTTTTCTCGCAGACTTACTTAATTGGGCTAACCGAGAAGTATCGATCTGTAGCTGATTTACTTGACTTTAATTTACTTCCTGTAACGTCAATTAAAATAAATACGTGCAAATATCATGAAAATAGCAATGAGCGATCGCCGTTTCTGGAGACTGCTAGGGAAAACAATTTGTATTGCTATAGTTGCGCTGGCTATTGTCGTCAACATTACACCCCTCAAGTCTAGTTGGAGTACTACATCAAGGTATCACTGGACTAATGTCTCTATTGGAGGAGGTGGTTATGTTACAGGCATTTATTTGCATCCACAAGAGCAAAATTTAGCCTACATCAGAACTGATATGGGTGGCTTTTATCGTTGGAATTCAAAAGACTACACATGGATGCCGCTAACAGATATATTTAGCTTGCAATACAGCAATTACTACGGAGGAGAAGCCTTAGCACTTGACCCAAATAACCCAGATATTGTATACATAGCAGCAGGTAAATATACTACTAATCGGGGTAGATTAGGAACAATTTTTAAATCGAGCGATCGCGGTAAAACCTGGAATAAGCTGAAAATAGACTTGCCAATGGGCGGCAATGAAACTAAACGTTGGCTTGGAGAGAGGCTAGCCGTTAATCCCTTTAATTCCAATGTTATTTTATTTGGCTCGCGATTGAATGGGCTATGGAAGTCTTCAGATGGTGGTACAACATGGGGCAAGGTTAGCTCCTTTCTTGAAAAGTCGGAAGCAAAGATTGGAATTACAGGTATTGTATTTAGCACAAATGTATCTGGACTAGTCTATGCCAATGCCTATGGAGATGGCATATATGAATCCACTGATGCGGGTGTTACCTGGAGCAAAATCCCAGAAAGCCCATCAAAAGTGAATCGAATGGCTCTAGCAAAAGACAAAGTTCTGTATGTAACGCATAAATCAGGTGTCAGCAAATATGCAAACAGTATTTGGAGCGATATCACACCAAGTAACCCGAAAACTACATTTAATGCCATTGCTGTAGATCCAAACAATCCCAATCATCTTTTAATTGTTTATGACCAGTATGTTTCCACAACAAACAATCGTGTCATATTTCAATCTACTGATGGTGGAGCTACATGGCAACAGAAAAAGCATACATTGAAACCTCAAGTGCCCTGGTGGCCTAAGTGGTATTTTGCCTCCTCAACCTCAGCGATTGAGTTTGACCCAAAAACTGCTGGACGATTATGGTTAACAGACTGGTATGGAACATGGCGGACAGATAACATCAACGCAGAGTCATCTGTTTGGTCAAACTATGAAAAAGGACACGAGCAGCTAGTTAGCTTCGCCCTAGTCTCACCTCGAAGTGGCTCTAAATTGTTGAGCGGTGTTGCTGATACGGATGGGTTTGACCACAGCAATGGGCTAGATGTCTACCCATCTACGCAGTTTGGCGGCAAAAATAGTCCTCGGTTCCAGGATACCTATGGTCTTGCTTATAGCGAAAGCAATCCTTCACAAATGGTACGTGTTGGTGGTAATCGATGGAACAATACTTATACAGGAGCAACTTCGCAAGATGGAGGACTGACATGGAAACAATTTTCCTCGTTTCCGAAGAACACAATCCCGTTGCGTGTAGCCATGTCAGCAACAAATTCAAATCTATTTGTCGCAATTATTAATCAAGGACAGCCTATTCGTACAACCAATGGCGGATGTTCTTGGAGCAAAGTATCAGGATTACCCAAAGGCCCCAAAGGCCCGTGGTACTGGGGTCAACCATTAGTAGCTGACAAATTAGATGGCAACACTTTTTACTACTACAGTGGTGGCAAATTATACCGCAGTAAGAATGGAGGCGCATCCTTTAAGATTGTAAACTCATTATTGCCTTCTGAAAGTTGGTCTATGCTCAAAACAGTTCCGGAGGTTAAAGGCGAAGTTTGGCTCAGTCTTAATTCTCACGGACTTTATCGCTCAACAAATGGCGGTGTGAAATTTGCCCAGATTCCTAAAGTGAAAAAAGCTTATTTATTCGCCCTTGGTAAAGCACCCAAGGGAAGCAAAATTCCTGCACTGTATTTGTATGGAGAAATTGCTGGTATGGGCGAAGGAGTATTTCGCTCTCTCGACAAAGGAAAAACATGGATAAATATCGCCTATTTACACCAACCTATGGGCAATGAGCCTAATGTCATGGAGGCTAGCTGGCAGAAATTTGGACTAGTCTTTATTGGCACTAATGGTAGAGGAATCTACTATGGAACTCCGTAAATAATACTACTCTATACTTATTTCATGCAACTAACAGTTGCAAGAAAACCACGAAGCTCAAAGATTATTAAATTTTATACATTATGTTAATTTTTGTAAAAAAGGTAGTAGTATGTTTTTACGACATTATTTAATACAATTGAGTGTTAATATAAAGGATATTGATATGTAATAGATGTATAGTTAACGCTTTTGAATGATAACTGAACACCAGCAAAGCTTTTGCAGTACTGGTGTATAGAGGTGTTAAGTAGTATTCTAGGTAACTTAATTAAGGTGGTAGAGATATTAGGTAGTGATAGCTATTAGCTTGATACCTTTCTTAATTCACCCATCTAGGAAAGGTAATTTTTTAAACCCTCTGCATACTAGTATTTTACTACTAGTGTTGTTTTTATTTGGACAGCAAGTCTTCAACCTCTTGATTGCACAACTAAATCATCAGGCATATAACCAGATAACCCATGCTTTATTCATCGGGCGAGAAGGAGAACGTCTACTCAATGCTGTAATCGATAATCAAGAAAAAGGTTTTCTAGAAAATTCTAGTCAGGGACGAACTAATCCGATAAATTATCGTCAGAAAAGGCCCAGCTTCCACAACAGCTTCAACCATCTGTACAATCTCGTACAAGACAACCCTGCTCAAATAAAGCAACTGGATAAAATTAAATATATCTATAACCAGTGGCAAAAGGAGTTGAAGCAAAAAGCGCTTTCTGGTTCTGTAAGGAATTCTGCTTTGACAAAAAGCACTTTATTTGATTCTTTGCATAACGAGATTGAGAAACTCATTCAGCACGAAGAGATGCTTTTGAGAGTTCGCAAAAATCGTATACAGTACTTGAATAGTATTAACACTACGATCAATATTTTCAGCACATTAATCATTTTATTAGTAGCAATTTTAAATATCCAGTTGTTGCATTGGCGAGTCAAACTTCCATTAAACAAATTGACACAAGTTTGTAAACTTTGGCAAGCGGGACAAATGGAAGTGCAACTATCCCATTCTTCTATAGATGAGATCGGGCAACTAGCTGGAGTTCTTAACGCGATGGCTGATAAGACTCGTCACCGTCAACAAAGTATTGAGGTGCGTAACCAACAGCTTGAAGACATGATGTCTGCACTTTCCCACGACCTACGTATTCCTTTACTTGCGACTCGTAACACTTTAGACTGTATGCTTAAAGGAGCTTTTGGTTCAGTCAATGACACTTGGAAGGAAGTTTTTGAAGAATACCATGAAGCTAATGAGGATCTGCTTAAGCTTGTGGAACTTTTGTTAGATATCTCCCGTTATGAAGCAGGCAGCGCTTGTTTAATGTGCGATCGCCTAAACTGGGAAAAGATTTTAATTAAAGTAATTAGTCAGATAAAAGCAACATCTACACGTGAGTTAGCCTTCGTTTGTAAAACTTCTCAATTGCTGCCGGCTGTCTATGGCGATCAACTAGAAATTCAAAGAGTTTTACAAAACTTACTTGATAATGCTGTACGGGTAAGTAAGCCTAACGGGGAAATTCTGATTGAGATAACGCCTTATCAAGAAGAACAAGTGCGGATTTCGGTGCGCGATATCGCGGTCCAGGAATTGCACCACAAGCTCAGGAAAAGCTGTTCCACCGCTTTATTCAAGGACGAGGGCATCGGGGAAGAAGTGGGCTTGGTCTGTACTTATGTCGTCAAATTATTGAGGCTCACGGAGGAAACATTGGTGTTGAAAGTTCTCTTGGAGAAGGAAGTACTTTCTGGTTTACTCTCCCAAGTGCCATAAATCAAGTTGATAGTAACGATGAACAGAATATAAACAGATGTAGTAATAATGATACCTAATATTAACAAAGAGAAAACTGTACAGGTTCTATTAGTTGACGATCACGCTTTAATCCGCCGAGGGATGAAAGGGCAATTTAGCCTAGAACCTGGTTTTAGTATAGTTGGAGAAGCATTGGACGGTGGAGAGGCTGTTGAATTAGCTAGTCAACTCCAACCAGATGTAGTTTTAATGGATATCGATCTACCAGTTATGGATGGGATTACAGCCACCCAGCACATAAAAAGTAACTGCTTGACTACTTGTGTTCTAGCCTTAAGTGCCTTCGACGACGATATTCAGGTCATGGGAATGCTTGCAGCTGGTGCTGATGGTTACTGTCTTAAAACCATTGAATGGGAACAGCTCATCGCCGTTATTCAATTGATACTTCAAGGTGGTGCTTATTTAGATCCTCTAATCGCTCAAAAAGTTGCTCGGATGCTGAGGTCTACCGCTGTCGTTCCCGATGTTTCTGTATCTCAGGTAATAGCGCAACCTATTCTCAGTAATCGCGAACGCGAGATTCTTAAACTTATTGCACAGGGGCGCTCAAACCAGCAGATTGCAAACCAACTCTACCTCTCACTCGGAACCGTTAAGTCTTATGTACGTATGATTCTCAACAAACTTAGCGTTGACGATCGCGTTCAAGCAGCAGCTTTAGCTGTACGCCAAGGGCTGATTTAAGCTTAGAGGAATTTATGTAAACAGTCAGATAATTCTGTCAAAGTGGTAGCCAGTGGTGAGATGTTATTCACAAGTTGTTCTGACCACAAAATGTAAGGCTGAAGTAGTTGATGCTGGAAGTGCTCAGGTATGGGTAGACATAGTACTAATACATGAGGTTTAAACAAAGCGATCTCTTCCGGCGTGGGAATACAATAATATGGAAAAACTTCTGCATTTTGTTTGAGGCAATGACTGCTGACGCGTTGCACGGTCATAACATTTTTACCAATAACCATAATTCGGTGTCTTTTCATATATCTACACTTATCTGCAAATGGAAAATTCCTACTAGAAAATGGTTTTAGCGATCGCAAAGGAAGTGCGATGGCGTAACCGTCCAGCGTAGCCGATCGTCAGCGTTGAATAAACGTAACAATAAGGCTTTGGGCGAATAAGTTGAGCTAAATCATCAGTTAAGAGCAAAAAGATAGAAAGAAGAAAGATTTATTTTTCTCAAAGAGGCTCAAGTCATTAACAGATAAGAAGCATAAGCAATTAAATGGCAATCTTACAACTTTACAGACTGCCATTATTACTTGACTATGGCAATGACAAGATAAACAAAACTTCTCACTCATTACTGGAAATATTTTCACTCAACATATCATCTGTTTAACATCAATTCTGTGTGGCAATAATTGTTGGTTATTTTATTTCTTTACTTGTCAAAGCTCTGATTTTTTTGGTTTTTATGTCCTGTAGTCAGTCAATCGGCGTTAAAAAACAAAGCTATGTAAAGAAATGTAACTTCACCGAATAGCTTAGAAATTGGTTATTGTATAGGTTTGAAAAAATTAAACATACCTTTGCTTTATTGTACCTACTTACCTGATTATGAAATTTAGATTATCTGTACGCCACAGCCAAACGGATAGTTAGCTGGATAATTTTATTCCTCATTAGGACACTGTATAAAAAATAATTTAAGTAGCCATCAGATAGTATTTTGCATCGGTATTTGCGTACGAAAGTATACGTAGGTTTCGCGAGGTTTTGACTCAACCTTGTGAATAAACTCTCAATTCGGATCGAATGTTTTATGGTACTTACACATTAAAAAGTTAAGTATCTCAAAAGGCCTAATCGATCAAAAGTTTCAGTTTTGTTGCAGGTAATGTTCGCTTAGCAGCAGTCATAATTCTTTGTGTCAATTAATGTATAACCTGTCAGTAAATTTCCGGTGAGCAGAAAATATGGGCAATGCTCTGAATTCTACTATTTTGCAACTCTAGATGGCGAGCATTAAATTATATGGCAGACCGAGTTAATTTTCTCGATACTGATTTTGATCGTATGCCTTTATATGAGGCAATTGAACTATTACTGATGCAGTTGCTGAAGCGGCAGGGTGGTCGAGTGTATTATGCTAACGCCCACACGATGGTAACTGCTGCCAAAAACCCAGCATTGGCAAAAGCCTTAGAGCAGAGTGATTTGTTGTTGGCAGATGGGAGCGGAGTTCGTTGGGGTAGCGCTTTGTTGGGTACACCATTGGTGCATAATCTCAATGGCACTGATTTAGTTCCGGCTTTGTGCAAAGAAGGGGCAGCAAAAGGTTTATCAGTTTATTTTCTCGGTGGTAAGCCAGGTGTCGCTGAAGAAGCGGCAGCTAACCTCAAGAAAGCCTATTCTGGGTTGATAATTGCCGGAACTCAGCACGGCTATTTTCCTGAATCACAAACGCAGCAAGTATTAGAAGCTATTCGGATAGCCCGCCCCCACCTGCTGTTAGTGGCGATGGGCGTACCCCTACAGGAAATTTGGATTAACCAATACGCTAGTCAATTGCCTCGTATCACTTGTATGGGTGTGGGGGGTCTGTTCGATTTTATGGCTGAACGTGTGGCCCGTGCCCCCTATCCAATTCGTTCTGTTGGTATGGAGTGGCTGTGGCGACTGGCAATGGAACCGACTCGACTTTGGCAGCGCTATCTTCTAGGCAACTTTATCTTTTTACGTTTAGTACTAACCTACGCGTTTGCTCGACGCCAAAGTGAAGAACAAAGTAGCCAAATCACATTAGCTACAAGAAATAAGTCTGGATTTGAAAACGATTTGAACTTTTAATTCATCACCAAGACTGATTAAAAGTTGCTTGTAACACTACTCTTTGGGTGATTCATCTAGTCAAAGTAAATTTTATAAATAGTTCAAGCTTAACCGCTTTACTTAAGGGGGTTTTGATATGCAAGTTGATATGCAAGTTTTAGATGATATCCATACTCTTCCTAAAGTTAAAGTTCCAGTTCATCCTTCTGTAATCAGTAAAGCCAAGCGAATGATTGACATCTTAGGTGCTGTTATTGGGCTATCGATTACACTATTCTTAGCAATTCCGATTGCGATCGCGATTAAGTTAGATAGCCCAGGCTCTATATTTTACAGTCAAATTCGCTGTGGTTTGAATGGGCATCACTTCCGAATTTGGAAGTTCCGTTCGATGTCAGTTGGAGCTGACCAACTTAAGCATCTAGTTAAGAATGAAGCTCAAAGCGATCGGATATTCAAAAATGAGAATGATCCCCGCATTACCTGTGTAGGAAAGTTTCTTCGCCGCACTAGCTTAGATGAACTTCCTCAGTTTTGGAACGTGCTGCTGGGGGAAATGAGTCTAGTCGGTACCCGCCCTCCTACTCCTAATGAAGTAATACACTACTCAAAGCACCACTGGGAACGTTTGAATGTCAAGCCGGGTATGACTGGTGAATGGCAGGCTCATGGTCGCTCCAGTATTAAAGACTTTGAAGATATTGTTCACATGGACTTAGACTACCAACGTAAGTGGTCTATCGTTTATGATATTAGTTTAATCTTCAAAACTTTAAAAGTTGTGTCATCAAATAAGAGCAGTGCTTGCTAACGTACTGCGATCTACTTCTAGTGCTAAATAAAAACTTACTTCTTGTGATTGATGAGGCGATGCGGCTGCTGTCATTATTAAAAGAGAGCGATCGCACCTGGGCAATTAAACGACGTTTGACAGCAGATTGTGACTTTTCCTGATGGCGAGAGGCTGTTGGTCAATAACGAGAAGAAGTATACTTTTAGCAGAAGGTACAGGATGAGCGGTTGGGAGTATGTCAATGCACTTTTGCTTTGAACCGATGAATGCGGCTGAGGCAGAAAAACTTACTCGCTGGCATTATCAGCCACCTTACCAAAGGTATAACAGTACATCTGATGAAACACTAATTGGGTCGTTTATAGACCCTGAAAACGCTTACTATAGCATTCTTGACAATGGGGAACTGGTTGGTTTTTGCTGCTTTGGTAAGGAGGCTGAAGTCCCAGGAGGTGATTATGCAAAGGACTCACTCGACTTTGGTTTGGGAGTGCGCCCCGACCTCACGGGTCAGGGAAGGGGACAGATGTATATTGCAGATGTCCTCAATTTTGCACGTTCAAAGTTTAATCCCACCCTATTTCGCATTACAGTGGCAGCATTTAATAAACGTGCGATCAAAGCATGGAAAAAAGCCGGATTCCGACAGGTACAATCATTTCAAGCACTAGATGATAAGGAACTATTTATTATACTGGTGCGGCATATTTGAGAAGTCTACTGTAGAACGACGAATTATTTGACCAGAATGGCAGATTGTTTGTCATCAATCTAAATTTTTCTAGGTTTCTTGTTCCAGCAATTTCTATAACTTCATGCCAGAAATCCTAAAAATTAGATACTGAATGCTTACGCGACTTGACTACTTTACTCAACTTCCTCACAATGAATTAACAGCTTTTCCATCGCTTCTGCTAGAGAAATCAATTCTGTCCAAGAGGAACCACTAACTAAACTTTGGGCGTGAGCTAATCGGTTTCGCAACTGTTCAGCAGACTTGAGGAAACGTTCTCCAAACCGTTTTGATTTTAGTCCTAGTTGCTGAAGAAGTTCTGGTTGATTTAAAATCAACTCTCGCTTATCACAGAATTGCAGATAATCTAACAAATCGGTGGCTTCGTTTCTTTCCTGACTCTCTCGCCATAATCGTTGAGCAACTTCTAAGCGTTCAGGTTTAAGGACTTTTTGCCAAGAATCTTGAGGATAGTAAATCCGCACCAGCCGCAGCAAATTCATTTCTAGCAGCGTTACTAAGCCAAACAGTAGCATTCGCACGGGTGCTTTCTGCAAATCACCACAGGTAACAATACCACTTACTTGATTGCAATCCAAGACAAACAATCGCGGAGTTTGCTGCAAAATGGGTAGCAACTTGATCAGTGGAGTGGAAATGGCAATTAGTTCTTTGGGATGAAACACCCGTTGATAGTCGCTACATTTACCTTTTTTGCCTGGGATCAAACTAGAGCGTTCTACATAACCGCTAATAATATCTCCCGTCTCCACGCCGATAACATCAAAATTTTGTGCTTGCATCCAATGCAGCACTTCTTTCGCCTCCGCATCAGCTGGCATAGCTTTTAGGGGTTCTGCTACGTATTCAATGGTGATATTGTTCTCAAATAAACTCCGCAGGTCTTGAGAACGTGATTTTAGGTGTTTCATCCCCCAGCTGTGAACTCAGGTTAAATAATCCTACGACACTCACGCGATGTCTGCGACGGGCTACGCCTACGCCAGTGGAATTTTCTGTTAGATTATCCTTGCGTAAGCGTAGCTACCCCAACAAATACCATCTTAGTTGGTATCATTTTAGTGATGATTTAGACAATCTCAAGTAACAAAATATTTCGCATCTAGAAAAAAATAAATATATATGTAGTTAACTATATGAGAATAGTTGATTAATTGCGGTAAAAATGCCGAAAATCCCGACAAAAAAATGTTATTACTAAAACGACGTATCGAATTGATACTTGATAGAATTTTACCAAGATAACCAAAATTGATAATAATATTATTATGCCAAGAAAAGAACAAGGATGGGTTACATTTCAAACCTCAGAGGACGAGCGGAAGATTCTAGAGGAGTTCTGCGAACAGTCTCAACGCACTAAGACTGAGATTCTGCGGGAACTGGTGCGTAGTCTCACTCAGCAAAGCTTGGTACCAATATCACCACCAACTCACCAAGAACAACAGGAAGATATCTACTACACTCAAAAGCCTGACATAGAAAGTAGTATTCAAAAGAAATCACTAAAAGTTAGCTCTCGCAATATTCTTAAAGGTGTAATTAAACGAGTTGTTTATGGAGCAGTTAATAGTGAGGTTACTCTGGAGATTATTCACAAAGTAGAATTAACTTCGATTATCACCAGAGCTTCCGCAGAAGAGTTGGAATTATCTGAGGGAAAAGAAGCTTATGCAGTTATTAAATCTAACGATATTGTCATTGCTAGGGAATAGAAATACATTGATTATGGGTGTTATATCAGGTTTGGTTAAACACTTATAATATCTGTATGTTGGGTTTCGTTCTTCAACCCAACATTAATTGTTTCGTTATTTATGTTGGGTTTCACTGTCGTACCCCTACGGAGAAGCAAGCTACAGCCCAACCTACATTGATAGGTTTTATTATAACTAATCACCCAAACTTGATATTAGATATTAAGAGAATAAGCTTTATTCACTAAGATTTTAAAGAATTGAGTATATATAGTTGATGCGATCGCTGATGTAATAGCTCTTTTTGTGTAAATGTAATACAGCATAGGGTAGCACAGTTATTCTACCCTACTGAAGTTGACACTGATAACAGATGTGCCATCCTACCCTTGCACCACGAAATCTGATGCACTGAGAGTTGGCGCACTAGTCAGAGTTGCAAATAGACCGCCATTGCCAAAACCAGCCGCACTACCATTTTGGTTGTAGAACAACTGCCCACTCACAGCGTCGTAGATAATTTTTGCTGTGCTGGTCGCGACTGAAGAAGTAATTTTAAAATCACTGGCATGACTAAAACCCGTTCCTGCAGTTGAAGCGATCGCACTAAAAGTAGTTTTATCTAGAATAATCTTATCGCCTTGGGAATGCTTGAAATCAGCGATCGCATCTACACCAACAGCAACACTGGCAAAAGCAGCATTGGTGTTGTACAGGAAAGAGTCGGCACCCGCACCACCTGTAAGAATATCATCGCCAGCACCACCGATGAGAATATCATCGCCAGCACCACCCCGCAGCAAGTCGTTGCCACTCAAGCCGTCGATAGTGTCGTTACCCCCCTGAGCATTAATCACATCAGCGGAGTTGTCAAAACCCGTGATGTTATTGTTAAGGTCATTGAGGAATGTCACACTGTTGCTGTTAAAGATACTACTAAAATTCCAGTTGGCATTGAAGACATCATAACTGTCCCTGATAAAAACTTCTTCGTCAAACGATATATTACCAATGCCTACTAATATTCTAGGAGATTCGGGCGGAAGATTTTCCAAGTTTTCCAACTGAAAGTTTTCCAGGGTGACTTTGGTATTTGCAACGTCTTCAAAGGTGAGTTCCAAGTTATTACCATTTTGAGTTAGTTGCAGATTCCGGGCAGTTAAGCCAGCGCCGATAAATTGCAACGTGTCTGAAGAGGCAGTCATCAACAGTGACCCAGTGCCCACACCACCAAAGTCAGTGATGGTCTTATTGCCATCGCCGACTCGGACAACAAAAGAATCATTGTCAGTACCACCAACAAGAGTATCATCGCCAGTACCACCAACAAGAGTGTCATAGCCACTACCACCAACAAGAGTGTCATCACCAGTACCACCCCGCAGCAGGTCGTTGCCACTCAAGCCGTCGATGCTGTCATTACCTCCTTGGGCATTAATCACATCATTGGAATCGTCAAAACCTGTAATGTTGTTATTCAAGTCATTGAGGAAAGTGACGGTGTTTTTGTTGAATAACGTAGTTTGAGTGGAATTAGCATTAATCACATCAAAGCTGTCGTGGATAAATGGTTGTTCGTCAAATTCCCCAAATAGAATATTACCGATAGCAGGTCTTGCTGTCGATGCAGGTAGGTTATCCAGGTTTTGTAGCTGAAAGTTTTGCAGAATGACTTTGGTATTTGCTACACCCTCAAAGGTGAGTTCTAAGTTGTTGCCATTTTGAGTTAGTTGCAGATTGCTGACGCTCAAGTCAAGATACCCAGAAAATTGCAACCTGTCTAATTCGCCAATCACCGACGCTGATGGGTTTGCTCCAGTACCAATACCATCAAAATCAGTAATGATGTCAATGCCATCTCCTTCCCGAATAATAAAGTTGTCATTTCCACCGTTACCTGTCAAGGTATCATTACCAGCTAGTCCGTTAAAAGTTTCGTTGTTGGGAGTACCGATGAGGTTATCGTTTTGATCGGTGCCGTTGAAGTCAAGGGTAGGGGTAGCACTGCCATAGATGACATAGCTTTGTCCAGCTTGGAGGTTGCCGTTAGGAGAGGACAGCCATGCTCCAATAATCAAGTCGCCAATGCCATCACCGTTAATATCCCCCGCATTGCTAACCGATCTGCCTGCCTCACGAATGCCACTAATGGCGCCATTGATGGCGAAGCCGTTAGTACCATTCAGAGAAGAGAGGTCGAAAGTGCCGCCACTACCCACATTTTTCCCCCCATACACCACGTAGCTTTGCGAAGCACCAATTGCTCCAATAATTAAGTCGTCAATGCCATCATCGTTAATATCTCCCGCATTGCTGACTGAAAAACCTGAATAGCTTGATGAATTAATGCCATTGATGGCGAAGCCGTTAGTACCATTCAAAGAAGAGAGGTTGAAAATCCCGCCACTGTCCACATTCGTCCCCCCAAATACCACATAGGTTTGTCCAACTTCATTTATGAAGTTGCGGGAGGCCAGCCATGCGCCAATAATCAGGTCGTCAATGCCATCACCGTTAATATCTTCTGCATTGCTGACTGAGATGCCTAATTCATCACCACGATCAATTCCAGTGATAGTAAAGCCATTGGTGCCATTTAGGTCAGAGAGGTTAAGAGTGCCGCCACTACTCACATTTGTCCCTCCGTACACCACATAGGCTTGCCCAGCATACTGTTTGCCGTTGGGTGAGGCATGATATGCTCCAATAATTAGGTCATTAATGCCATCGTTGTTGATATCCCCTGCATTGCTAACTGAGTAGCCTGAGAAGTCATCCGCAGCAATACCGTTAATGGCAAAGCCATTAGTACCATTGAGGTCAGAAAGGTTTAGAATGCCCCCACTTGCTACATTCGTTCCCCCAAACACTACATAGCTTTGCCCAGCACCAGAGTTGCCGTTAGGGGAGGCATTAAATGCCCCAATAATCAGGTCGTCAATACCATCATTGTTGATATCCCCCGCATTGCTGACCGACGAGCCTAAGTAGTCACGCGCATGAATCCCGTTGATGGCAAAGCCATTAGTGCCATTCAAGTTAGAGAGGTCGAAAGTGCCAGTACTTCCTACATTTGTCCCCCCAAAAACTACATAGCTTTGTTCAGCATGAGAGTTGCCGTTGGGGGAGGCATAGGATGCCCCAATAATCAGGTCGTCAATACCATCATCGTTAATGTCCCCTGCATTGCTAACTGAGGTGCCGTTAATTAAAAAGCCATTAGTGCCATCTAAAGAAGAGAGATTGAAGGTGCCGCTTCTGGCTACATTCGTTCCCCCAAACACTACATAGCTTTGCCCAGAAAAATCGTTGCCATTGGGAGCAGCACCAGATGCCTCAATAATCAGGTCGTCAAAGCCATCATTATTGATGTCTCCTGCATTGCTAACCGACGAGCCTAACTGATCTTCAACAGCAATGCCGTTGATGGCGAAACCGTTGTTGCCATTCAAGGAAGAAAGAGTAAATGATGAAATAGCCATAATTTTCTCCTATAGTCAGGGAGTAAACTTTAAAGGTCTAAACTAGAAATCCCGTGTTCTAAACTGAAAGTATTGTTATAAAGTGCCACAATTATAAATCAGCAAAACAACGCGCTTTTAATATGGGATTTCTTAATCAGGATAACTGCGATGTCTACGACAGGCTGTGACGCTCCTACGTCGCTAACGCTACGCTATCGGTGACGCTAATTATCTACTAGCTATATTTTCGCTGATTAGTCTATATCGCTTTTCCAACTGTTACAATCAGCTTATTCATAACTTTATGAAAACAATATACATTATCTATACAAAAAACATTCTGTAATAATACCAGTTCAAAAATGTTTGCGACAGATACCCCACCTGCGCTAACACGCACCCTCCTTTTAGCAACTACGGTTTACAACACACAAATCTCTTGACCTGTAATGGCATTGCATCGCATAACAATGGCATTGCATCGCATAACAATGGCATTGCATCGCATAACAATGGCATTGCATTGACTGACAATGGCATTGCATTGACTAACAATGGCATTGCATTGACTGACAATGGCATTGCATTGACTAACAATGCTATTTCTCTCGTTTCCATGCTTTGTATGAGAACGAGTCAAGCCTTATCAAGCTAGATTTTTATAACTTTTGCGTTAACCGTAGCCCTGACCAAGGGGAGGATTCGGGAGGTAGGGCAAACGCATAATTACTCTTAACCTTTTTGAATCGCTGCTTGATAGCGACCTAGCGCAATTAAAGGAAAGTATTGTTGATACAGATGATACTTGAGATAAAAATGGCAAGGGAAGCCAGTACCTGTAAAGTCAGCCTCAAACCAAGTACCATCGGGCTTTTGAGTTGCCACCAAATAGCCAATTCCCCGTTCAACGGACTCAAGAGCTAATTTACCTGTTGCTTCCCCTGCTGCTATTAAGCCTATTATTGCCCAAGCAGTTTGAGATGCAGTACTATTTCCTTGGCCTTTGAGACTGGGATCGTTGTAACTACGGCAAGTCTCGCCCCAACCACCATCTGGATTTTGACATCCAACTAACCAAGCTGCTCCCCGATCTATACTGAGTTTGTGTCTTTGAGGATCGATTAACGCCAAAGCTGACAAAACGCCACTGGTGCCGTAGATATAATTTACACCCCAACGACCAAACCAACAGCCTTCAGTTTCTTGTTCGCGTAAAAGATAAGTAAGCGATCGCTCCAAATTATCACTATCAATTGTCAAATCACAAGCACCCAGCATTTCTAGTACCCTAGCCGTAACATCTGCGGTGTTTGGATCGATCATGGCTTTCAAATCGCCATAAGGGATGGAATTAAGCCAATCTTGGTCATTATCCAAATCAAAAGCAGCCCAACCGCCTGGTTTACATTGCATAGATGCAATCCAGTTTAACGCCCGAGCGATCGCAGCCTGCTTGATTTTTTCATTGGGGAGTTTTACCAAATGTAGTGCCATCACCACCACCGCCGAGTCGTCTACATCGGGATAAAAGCGATTTTCAAACTCAAACGCCCAAGCCCCTGGTTTTCCTTGGCGATTTTTGACAGCCCAATCTCCGTAATCTAAAATTTGTTTTTGCAGCAACCATTCTCCAGCCTTTACTACAGCCGAACGATCTGGTGCAAAACCAGATTCTATCAAAGCACGCATCGCCCAAGCTGTATCCCAGATGGGTGAAATACAAGGCTGAATTCGATAACTATCCTCTGTTTCAATCGCAAAGTTATCAATTGCTTGCAAACCGCGTTCCACAATCGGATCGCTTCGGTCATAATCTAGACAGCGCAAAGCTAGCATTGAATTCAACATCGCCGGAATAATGCCGCCCCAGTCACCTGTAGCTTCTTGGCGCTCTAAAATCCATTTTTCGGCAGCTTTGATGCCTTCTTCACGAAAGGGTACTAAATTCAGACTTTCTGCCAACTTGAACCCTTTATCAAGAGTGAGGAATAAATCCGTCCAATCGCCACTTTCAGGTAATTCCCACCGGACTCGATCGATACCTTCAGCGTATAACTCATCTAGGTTGATAGCTGAGTCAGTCAGAAAAACAGGTTTGCGATCGCATACAATCAGTAATGGTACTGTACTAGAACGTGCCCAGCTAGACATCTCGTAGATATTGACAGGGAAAGCTTCGGGCAACAACATTATCCAAGGTGGTAACGAGGGAATACCGCGCCAGTTGTAGCAACCAATCAAGGCTAGGTGCAACTTGGTAAAAATCCGAGTTTTGCCGATCCCACCTTGTTGGAGAATAAAAGCTTGCGCCCGAATCATCGCCGGATCGGTTGCTGGTACGCCTAGCAATCTTAGAGCCATGTAAGCTTCAACCGAAGTGCTAAGTTCTCCGCCATCACCATAGTAAAGTTCCCAGCCGCCATGCTCTCGTTGCTCTTGACGCAAATATGCTTCAACTTTGTGCAAAGGTCTGGTTTGGTCTGTTCCCCAAATTTTATGCAAGAGGACGACTTCAGCAGTGATGGTGACATTAGATTCTAACTCAGCCCACCAGTACCCTGCCGGATTTTGAATCGAAAGCAGATATTCTTGGCTAGCTGCGATCGCATCTGCGACTTGATTGACTTTTACCCTGTCTTGTGTCTGCATCAAAAACTATTTAACCTCAACACCCAACACTAAATATGAACGCGGTATTACAGCGAAAAAATTTTTTTTCCTCTATCAATAGACATAGTATTCTGTCTGAGTCACTGATAATTTGCAATAGGTCATGGATGTAATTGTATTAGGATTGATGCTCTTATCGTTGACAATTTGGTTAGTATTACTGGGTTTTTGGGGACAGTTTTGGCAAACAGACCAGCAATTAGAGGTTACAGAAACTCAGCTAAAATCATTACCTGTGGTTTGTGCGGTCGTTCCAGCGCGTAACGAAGCTGAGTTAATACCAACTAGTTTGCGATCGCTCTTACTTCAAGATTATCCTGGTTCTTTCAACGTATTTTTGGTAGACGATCGCAGCACAGACCGGACAGCAAATTTTGCCGAAGGGGTTGCACACGCTGTTGGGAAACCCCAACAACTGCATATTATCTCTGGCGCTTCACTACCTCCTGGTTGGTCGGGTAAACTTTGGGCAGTTGAGCAAGGTATAAAAAGTGCGAGTTTATTCGCACCTGACTATTTTTTGTTGACTGACGCAGATATCGAACACGATCCTAGTAATCTCCGCCGACTTGTGAACAAAGCTATGCAGGAAGATTTAGACTTGGTTTCGGTAATGGTGCGACTCAGGTGTGAGAGCTTTTGGGAAAAACTTTTGATTCCAGCTTTTGTCTTTTTCTTCCAAAAACTCTATCCTTTTCGCTGGGTGAATAATCCCAACAATTCCACAGCCGCCGCCGCCGGGGGATCTATTTTGATTCGTAGAGAAGCTTTAGAGCGAATCGGGGGAATTCAAGTGATTCGTCAAGCTTTAATTGACGATTGCGCCCTGGCTAAAGCTGTTAAGAAGAGTGGGGGACAAGGGGACAAGGGGACAAGGGGACAAGGGGACAGGAAGATTAACTCAATGCCCAGTCACGGGCGTATCTGGCTGGGATTGAGTAGCTTGACTCGTAGTTTGCGTCCATATAACTCGCTAGCGACGATTTGGGATATGGTTGCTCGTACTGCCTATACCCAACTGAATTATTCACCATTAATACTATTGGGAACTTTGGTGGGAATGCCTCTAATTTATTTAACTCCACCTGTATGTGTGATTCTCGGTGCAGTTTGGAGTAATTGGGCGATCGCACTTACAGGTATATTAGGATGGCTATTAATGACTTTCGCTTACTACCCGACAATCCGCTTTTATAAATGTTCTGTCTGGTTCGCTTTTAGTTTACCTGCGATCGCTTTTCTCTATACTTTAATGACTCTAGACTCAGCACTCCGTCACTGGCAAGGGCGCGGCGGCGCTTGGAAAGGAAGAGTTTATCCCAACTCAAATAATTTATAACTGGGATAAAATTAGATTTAGAAATTTGAATTAAGAAGCAAGAAACCTTATTCAAAATAAGATGGCTTTACGTGTTGATAATAAAAACAAGCCAATTGATTCACCTCCAAAATCATCTTTACTAGCTGAAACTTCAATGACTGAGGATTTGGTACATTCAGGGATTTCTGTAGTATGGACCTTGGATGATCTCACCATCTGGAAACGAGGTTTCCAAGAACAGAGCGCCTCTGCTACTGGGGAAGAGCATTCCAGTTTGTTCCAAGGGTGGAATACCCAGTTTCTTGGCTCCCCGGAAATCAGTATTGGTCAGGATAGTCCAATCCAAATTAATCCCAGCGAACTCAACATTAGTCAAATTAGCACTGTCCAAAACAGCCCCCGTAAAATCAGCATTGGTCAGGTTAGCGCCATCCAAGGAGGAGCAAGCCAAATTAGCACATCTCAAATTAGCGCTGGTCAAGTTGGCATTAGACAAAATTGCTCCTCTCAAATCGACACCTCGCAAATTGGCGTAACTCAAATTGGCACGCATCAACCTAGCATCCTCAAGATTGGCACCGATCAAGTCAGCCCCTTCCAAGTTGGCATCCTCCAGAAAAATATATGCCAAATTAGCTTCTCTCAAACTAGCTCTAGCCAAATTAGCTCCTCTCAACTTGGCTTCACTCAAATTAGCTCTAACCAAGTTAGCTCCTTCCAAGTCAACTCCACTAAAATCTCTCTCCCCAGCAGCATATTGCTGAAGCAACTCCTCAGCAGTTGTCCTCATCTATAGACCTCCGCAGGAAATTCTGGAATGAACTATATTTGGATTCCAGTAACATTAACATTTCTTAAGTTTACTCAATTCCTTATAGCTAAAATTAAAGTAAGCTGGAAGTGATTGATTCAAAAAATTATGACAACGGCAATACCAACAAATAATCCTGTTATTGTCCCTAAAAAGCTGCCTTTTTTGGAATCAATTTGTTGGCAGACAGCCGATGTATATAGGTTTACTCCAGAAGAAATGCTGAGTCGCTATGAGCGTGGTTGGCAATATCGCAACCTATTTAATAATCTTGAGGCTGAAGAACTCAATTTTCTTCAAGAACTTGCCAGACGCTATAAATCCTGGTTGCAAGTTTATTTATGACCTCCAGATTTGAACACCACAATAAAATTCTCACAGTTCTTGAATCTTTAGATTCGGACATACTTAGGAAGGGTTCTGCTTACTTCGGTGGCGGAACCCTTCTGGCATTTGAGTTTGAAGAATATCGCTGGAGTCAGGACGTTGATTTTATCGCTTCTGTTGGTACAGAAGGTTACAAATACCTGCGGACAGTGGTATTTGAGGGTGGGCATGAAGCATTATTTCGTGATTTAAGTAAAATCCAAGTTGGACGTAGCACAACTGACCAATATGGAATTCGGATGATCGTTTTTGTCGATGATATGCCGATTAAAACGGAAATTATTGCCGAAACTCGTTTTCAACTAGACCCACCAAGATATCTAAAGTGGTCACTCGTTCCCTGCTTAAGCTTTAATGACTGTTTTACCTCTAAGCTGCTGTCAAATTCTGACCGTTACGCAGATGACAGCGTTGAAGCAAGAGATTTAATCGATCTAGCTGTTCTCAGGCTGCGATCGCCAATCCCTCAAGCATCAATTGAGAAAGCTGAAAAAGCATATCAGGTTATCCGCCCTTTGAAAAGAGCGTAGGCGTAGCCCGTCGTAGACATCGCACTTTTTCAAGAAAGACCAGATTACAGGGAGAAATGCTTTCTCGGTCTACAAGTCGATCGAGCTCAAATACCCAAAATTATTATCGATGGAATTGATTTGCTATCTACAGATTTAGGTTTATCTCACACTCCAAGGACTTTTCGAGAACAACATGATGTCTTTGCCGATCTAGAAACACAAATTGAAAAACGAGCAGATTCTTAAACAGGTCATGCCCAATACCCCTAAATCCTTGAGGCTGTTTGTTTAGTACTGGCGGGTTCAACAGGTAATGGTTGAGCCGCTTTCAATACCACATCCAACAACCCTGGAAACAGCACCTCTAAATCTTCACGCCGCAGGATGTTAATATGATGTGTCCCTTCTTTGCGTGTCAAGACTATCCCCGACTCCCGCAAAATCTTGAAGTGGTTGGACATAGTTGATTTAGCGATCGCAAAATCAAATTTGGCACAGCATTGTTCCCCCTCAGTCGCTAACAGTCGCACAATCTCTAGCCGCACCGGATCGCCCAATGCATACAACACGCCCGGTAAAGAAATATTTTTTCTATCTGGATGATAAAGGAATCTCATAGTTGCATTATCTCATCAAGTGGCATATATTTTTATTATTCGATATTATCGAATAATAGAATTAAGTAGGAAGGCAATTTATGTCATCCATTACAAACGTCACAGAAGCCACATTCAAGCAAGAAGTCTTGGAAAGTGAAATTCCGGTATTAGTAGACTTTTGGGCACCGTGGTGCGGCCCTTGCCGGATGGTGGGCCCAGTCGTCGATGAAGTTGCTGTTGAATACGAAGGACAGGTGAAATTTGTGAAGTTGAACACAGATCAAAATCCTACTGTCGCTAGCCACTATGGAATTCGCAGCATTCCGACATTGATGGTTTTTAAAGGAGGTCGCCAGGTCGATACTGTCGTAGGGGCGGTTCCAAAAACTACCTTGAATAAGACCTTAGCACAGCATCTTTAATCTAGTAGTCTGCCAACCCAAAATTGTTAGGTGGAGATTGGGTAAAGGTTAAAGGGAAAAGGGTAAGAGGGAAAGGGAAAAGGAATAAAAAAACCTTTCTCCTTTGACCTTTCCCCTTTTCCCGCCTCTTGCAAAAGTAACTTTTGCAAGAGGTCTATTAGACTCCTGACTCCTGACTTCTGACTTTTGAATTCTGTTTCAAATAACGGGGAAAGAGCGAAATGGACTTGAAATTGCATGGTAAATCCGCACTGGTGAGTGGCTCAACTGCTGGTATTGGTTTGGCGATCGCTCTTGGGCTAGCTCAAGAGGGTGCATCAGTAATTGTCAATGGTCGTTCTGAAGAACGAGTAGCTCAAGCGATCGCTAAAATTAAGCATTCTACACCCGACGCAAAAGTTTCTGGTGTTGTTGCTGACACAGCCACTGCATCAGGAATAGAGAAACTCATTCAAGAGGTTCCTCACGTTGATATACTCATAAACAATGTGGGTATTTATGAGGTAAAAACCTTCTTTGATATTACTGATGAAGACTGGTTAAAGATATTTGAGGTTAACGTCCTCAGTGGAGTCCGTTTGAGTCGGCAATATCTGCAAAAGCAGCTAGAGCAAAACTGGGGGCGGATAATTTTCATCTCCAGCGAATCTGCTATTCAGATCCCAGTGGAAATGATTCACTACGGCACAACAAAGACAGCGCAGCTAGCCATTGCCAGAGGTTTAGCAGAAATGACTGTGGGGACTGGAGTTACAGTAAACTCTGTCCTTCCAGGGCCAACTCGTTCTGAAGGAGTTGAAGAGTTTATCACCAACCTGGCACAGGAACGCGGTATTACTCGCGCTGACGTTGAGGCGGAGTTTTTTCAAAATGTGCGTCCAAGTTCCTTAATCAAACGCTTTGCAACAAATGAAGAAGTAGCAGCGATCGTCGTTTACCTTTCTAGTCCTGTAGCATCAGCAACTAATGGCGCAGCTTTGCGGGTAGATGGTGGCGTTATTCGATCGATTGTCTAGTATTTCAACCACAACCGCATAGTCTATTTACCTGAAATAGCTATAATGCGCCGCACGCAAAATTTAAATCTCGTTTCCAGTCTGAGGCTGGAAATGCACTTCAATTGGGCTGCTTGCTGCCGCGAGTTCGGGAGGCGGAGCCTCAACGACGAGCATTCCCTCGGAGACTGGGAACGAGGCAAATGACAAATACTTCGGCTTACCTCGGCTCCACTACCTCGACTTCGCTCGGCACAAGTCGGTACGAGTCGCTCAGTACAAGTGACAAATGACTAAAATAATTTGGAGATATAACCAATGACTACTGAGATCGACTTATTCTCTCCTTACCAATTAGGAAATCTGGAACTGCCTAACCGGATAGTGATGGCACCCTTAACCCGAAACCGCGCAGGTGAGGGAAACGTACCACACCAACTGAATGCTACTTACTACGTCCAACGTGCTTCCGCCGGACTAATTATTTCTGAAGCAACACAGGTAACTCCTGAAGGACAAGGCTATCCCGCGACACCAGGAATTCATTCATCAGAACAGGTGGAGGGATGGAAGTTAGTAACCGATGCCGTACATCAGCACGGCGGCAGAATTTTTCTGCAACTATGGCACGTAGGCAGAATTTCTCACCCTGATTTACAACCGAATGGAGTTTTACCTGTGGCACCTTCTGCCATTACTCCTAAAGGTGAGGCTGCAACTTATGAGGGGCCAAAACCCTTTGTTACTCCTCGTGCTTTAGAAACTTCAGAAATACCGCAGATAGTCGAACAGTACCGTCAGGGAGCGGCAAATGCCCTAGCGGCTGGGTTTGATGGGGTGGAAATTCATGCAGCTAATGGTTATTTAATAGATCAGTTTCTGCGCGATCGCACGAATCAACGCACAGATAAATATGGGGGTTCGATTGAGAATCGCGCTCGATTTCTGTTAGAAGTGACAGAGGCGGTAACTAGTGTGTGGGATTCTAACCGAGTTGGGGTACGTTTCTCTCCCAGTGGGACTTTTAACGATATGCATGACTCCAATCCTCTGGAGACATTCGGTTATGCCACTCAAGCGTTGAACCAGTTTAATTTGGCATATCTGCATATTTATGAGGCAACAGAAGCAGATATTAGACATGGTGGGATAATAGTACCCACTAGTCATATACGCGACCGCTTTACAGGTACACTGATCGTCAATGGCGGTTATACTCGTGAAAAAGGCGATGCAGTACTGGCAAATAAAGCAGCAGATTTAGTTGCCTTTGGCACATTATTTATATCAAATCCCGATTTACCCCGACGCTTCGCTTTGAATGCACCACTAAATGAACCAAATCAAGCCAGCTTTTATGGCGGCGGTGAAAAAGGATATACAGACTATCCATTTTGGTCGGCGGCTAACGAGCAGGTGGTCAATGCCTAATTCTTCTCATCTAAATAATTAAAACCTACTTGCCGCACTCTAAAGTATCAAATCAAACTGAGGATTTTTAGATTTTTCCCAGATACAACATCAGTAAAATGATTGTAAAAATTGGTTTTGAACTATGAAAGATACTTTAGATGCAGCAAAAATCAAAGAACGCGTTAACGATTGGCTAGCTGCGTTTAGTCCAGGCAACAAACCCTTTGATTTCTCTCTCCTAAACAATCTCTACTGGCAAGATGAACAATTCCTCGCCTTCGATACCCTCTCACCGCAGACCACTCGAATTCAAGGATGGCAATCCTATGAGAAGATATGGAAGCCCTTCATGACAGCAATAACCCAGTGGCAAGTTAAATTAGTTGGGGATATTCAGATATTTCCAGGCGATCGCATTACCGTCTCTGCTTTGCTCTTCCACAGTACGGCAACCACCATCGGGAATGAGGCGGTTGGAATTACGGCTCATGCGACGCTTGTATGGGAGAAGCGAGAAGGACAATGGCGCATTATCCACGAGCATATCTCTAACCCAGTTAACATTGCCAATTAGAGAGGAATATATTTGGATTGCCCTGCTCTTTAACGCTTTTAATCACTTTAGATATAAAATCCGAAACCCTTTCATAATCTAGCTATCAGGAGAATATCATGAGTTCCATCATCCAAACTCAACCTTTAGATGTACCCAGTGCGATCGCTAAACGTCGTGCCATCAAAACTTTTAAAACAGACCCCATCACCCCAGAACTGCTCAAGCAATTGGTAGAGTTAACCGTAGCTGCACCCAGTAGCTATAATCTCCAAGACTGGCAAATTATTCTTGTGCAAGATGAAGCGCAAAAGGCAGCACTGTCAGCGGCATCTTTTAATCAACAGCAAATTGTTCAAGCACCTGTAACCTTTGTCTTTGCCGCCGATCCTAACGCAGGCGAAAAAAACTTGGCCCCAATTCTAGAGCAGGGACTCGAAACTGGGGCATGGAATGAAGGCACAGTAAACTACTTTAAAACCGCCGTTCCGCAATTTCAATCAACGCTAGGCGACAAGCGACGCGAATATGCGATCAAAGATGCCATTATTGCCGCTACCCATTTGGTGTTAGCGGCAGAAAGTCTAGGATTGTCCACTTGTTTTATGAACGGTTGGATTGAGGATCGGGTAAAACAAGTGATTGGTGCAGGAGATAATCCAGATTTAGCGATCGCTGTTTTAGTTCCTGTGGGTTATGCAGCCGAACCACGCTTAAATCCAGGTCGTTTGCCATTTTCCTCGAACGTCTCTGTAGACAGAATCGGTAATCCTTATGCAGGGTAGCTTTCCCTAAATTGGGAATGGGGCATTGTAAGGGGCAGAGACAAGGTAGACAAGGAAGAGGGGGGAGACTTGGGAGAGACTTGCTCAATAATTTCCCCTTGTCCCCCTTGTCCCCCTTGTCCCCCTTGTCCCCCTGCCCCCTGCCCCCTACCCCCTCCACACCATGTCCTTACCCTCCTTCCTAGCGCGTCGTTCGTTCCACTATGCTTGGATCGTCGCGGGTCTAACATTCCTAGCCTTGCTGGTGGCAGCCGGAATCCGCTCTGCTCCTGGAGTTTTTATAGTTCCTCTCGAACACGAGTTTGGCTGGAGTAGAGCAACTATATCTTTGGCAATCTCCATTAACTTAATACTCTACGGATTAATTGGCCCTTTTGCTGCCACAGTCATGGAGCGAATCGGCATTCGTCGGATGATGGTATTATCACTTGCTGTCATTGCGCTTGGTGTCGGTTTAACCACTTTAATGTCAGCTTCCTGGCAGCTAGTTTTGCTGTGGGGTGTAGTTGTCGGTTGTGGTAGCGGAGTCATTGCCCTAGTTTTGGGTGCTATTGTCGTCAATCGCTGGTTTTTGGAAAAGCGGGGTTTAGTTCTGGGGATCTTAACCGCCAGTACAGCCACGGGACAACTAGTGTTTCTGCCGATGCTGGCCTCAATAGCCGATCGCTTTGGCTGGCGAACTGCGGCTCTGGCTCTGACTGGTGCAGCACTTCTAATTATTCCAGCGATCGCAGTCTTTATGCGCGATCGTCCGGCGGATGTCGGTTTGCGAGCCTTTGGCGACAACAGCGAAACTGTAGAAGTGTTACAGCCTAAAGTCAATTCCATCGCCTCCACTCTTAACGCCCTCTGGCTAGGAATGCGTAATCGAGACTTCTGGCTGTTATTTGGTAGCTTTTTTATCTGTGGCGCAAGCACAAATGGGTTAATTGGAACTCATCTAATTCCTGCTTGTATTGACCACGGTATCCCTGAAGTCAAGGCTGCTGGGCTTTTGGCAATCATGGGACTATTCGATTTTTTTGGAACTACTATGTCCGGTTGGCTATCTGACCGTTGGAATAATCGCTACTTATTGTTTTGGTACTACGGACTGCGGGGTTTATCTTTGATTTTCTTGCCCTTCAGTTTCAACTTTTCCTTTTATGGACTTTCCATTTTTGCCGTCTTCTATGGACTTGATTGGATTGCCACCGTACCACCAACAGTCCGTCTTGTTGCCAACGCCTTCGGTAAAGAAAATGTCGGCGTGATGTTCGGTTGGATTGTCGCCGGACATCAGCTTGGTGCAGCGACAGCAGCATTCGGAGCCGGAGTCTTGAGAACTTGGACGGGTAGTTATTTACAAGCGTTTATTTTATCAGGTATTCTCTGCCTGATTGCCGCAGTTTGTGTGCTGCAAATTGGTCAAACTCCCACTAAGGATAATTATCTCGTAGAGAAGAATTCGTAATGTGTGCGTAAGTATTTAGGATACAGCAACATTTTTGAGGATAGTCATCGGCCCTTGGGTTTTGAGAATCTCCATTTCTGCTGCATTTTTCACCAGCAGCGCACCAGCAAATCCTAATGAATTCACAGAGATAGATTGGAAATGCTCTTGCGATCGCGGTACGATTAACATCCATTCTCGTGTCGCTAGCAGATTGTAAGCACCAGACTGCTTGTCATCTAAACCTACAGCGTGACGCAAATTGTGATAAACTTCCAATGTTGCTTGGCCCCCTGCAAATGGCGATCGCACCCAATTGGAATTTAGTGATGCGAAAGCGTGTACAAAAGGAAGTTTTGCTGAAGTTGGGTTCGAGTTTTGAAATTGTGCTGATGTTAGTAAAGCTTCAATCGGTATTTGCAACCCTGAAGGAGCAAGTGGTAGGGGTACTAATTGTAAGTGCTTGTGTCGCTGACTAGCACCTGCGGTTTTGCTACTGTTGTAAAATGCTAAACCATCGAAATCCGCCAAACACGCCCACATAGCCGTAAAATCTTCCAGGGTGAGTAAGCTTTCTTGTTCCTCGAAACCACGGGTAATGATTAGCAGATGATCGTCTACAACATTGAATTTATTTAAAATACATACATGGGTATCGGAGATATCCGCCACAAATAAATCCTCTTCGTAGGGCAAAAAAGGATTAAACTCTTCACCAGAAGTAACAGATTGTTTTTTCTGTTTATCCTTCGCTGCTTTTTTGCGATTCAGGTTAGACAAAATCCGTACCAAAAAGCGCACGCCATCCTGTTCAACAAATTCAAATTCTGTTGGAATCGAGAGTAGCGCCCCGCATTGCAAAGCATATTCAGTTCGTTCTTTAACACTTGTCCATAAAGTGTCAGGTTTAAGTAAGATTTTCCCCTGTGCCATTTTTATTCCTTCAGGCATGATGAAGAGTAGACTTCTTGGCATTTGTCGGGAAAAGTGGAAGAGTTAAAGGGGAAAGGATGGAATTTTCCCTTCCCCTTTAACCTTTAACCTTTCCCCAACATCTTGGCATTTGTTACTTTTGTAAGATGTCTAGTGCTAAGTTTGGTAAAGAGTACGCAGCGATGTACGTCTCTACGAATGACTATATTCCAATACGGTTCAATAAAATACCAAAGCTTTCACAACAACGCAATACCTTTGCAACAAAACTGTCATAAATCATATCTACATTAGTAATACATCTAAATATCCTTCCAGACAGCAATGCAAAACGAATCTCGCGACAGAGAACACCCATCAAATAGCATTTTACATAACACTGCTGATGCCAAATATTATAAACCCTGGCGAAAAGCTGCCGCCTCTCTATCGCTGGTGCTGCTGGGATCGGGGATGACATTGGCAGGCGGCTATCTAGCTGGACACTCTCAGCAGGTGTCTGAAAATGCATCTAATTTGGCAGTAAGTCGAGTAAATGCTGCTCCTCCAATCCCAGCAGGCACAGATCCTAACTTTGTTACTCAGGTGGTGCAAAAGGTAGGGCCTGCTGTAGTGCGAATTGACTCTTCCCGAACCGTAAAAACCCAGTTACCAGATGAATTTAACGATCCACTCTTCCAACGCTTTTTTGGTTCTCAAATACCAGAACAACAGGATCGTGTAGAAAGAGGTACTGGTTCAGGTTTTATTATTAGTGCTGATGGTCGTATTCTTACCAACGCCCACGTAGTTGATGGTGCTGATACCGTAACAGTAACACTCAAGGATGGGCGTAGCTTTAAAGGAAAGGTGTTAGGAAAAGACGAGTTGACCGATGTTGCTGTTGTGAAGATTCAGGCAGACAATCTCCCGTTAGTAGCCTTGGGTAATTCAGATCAACTGCAACCCGGAGAATGGGCGATCGCGATCGGCAATCCCCTTGGATTAGATAATACAGTAACTACCGGAATCATCAGTGCCACTGGACGCAGTAGCAATCTCATCGGCGCTCCCGATAAGCGAGTAGAATATATTCAAACCGACGCCGCAATTAACCCCGGTAACTCCGGCGGGCCTTTGCTAAATTCTCGCGGCCAGGTAATTGCCATGAATACAGCCATTATTCAAGGGGCACAAGGATTAGGCTTTGCTATTCCGATCAACACAGCACAACGCATTTCCAGTCAACTAATAGCTACAGGTAAAGTAGAACATCCTTACTTGGGAATTCAAATGGTGGGGTTAACACCTCAGCTAAAACAAAGTATCAACTCAGATCCCAATAGCGGTTTGAGTGTGAATGAAGATAAAGGTGTATTAGTTGTAAAAGTTGTACCAAATTCACCAGCCGCTAAAGCAGGGATACGTGCTGGTGATGTAATCCAAACCCTTGGAGGTCAAGCAGTCACAGATGCCAGCAGTGTCCAAAGGGCAGTAGAAAATAGCCAAGTCGGAAGCGATTTACGTATGGAATTACGTCGCAATGGGCAGAATCTTAACATAGCTGTGCAACCTGGTGCTTTCCCCACCCAAACCCAAGTGCAATAAAAGTTTTGCTAGTCAATTAAGTAAAAGGGAATTTTCTGGGATGGGTATTTTACCCGTCCCTTTTTTTCAGGTGGCAAAATTGAATTGCAGTAATTGTATTGCCGTCAGATAGGCACTGCTTCAAACATCAAAATCACAATTTTCGGTATTAACAGTTCTACCTTGTAAAAATCGTTTTATTCAATAGCAGAGTCATGTTTATAATTTTTATCCATGACATTAGTCACGGTTCAACTAATGACCTTTCTCACTAGTAAATAGCTCTTTCCAACCCTAATATTTATTTGTCAAAGAGATTAATATTTGGGCAATTATTAATCTCTTTGATGTCAATATCATAAAAGGGAAGTTTGCGAATGAGTATTAAAAGAATGCTTGCTAGTGCAGCCCTGATTTTACCAATTGCTGTTACCTTTATTCCTTTTCAAGCCGACGCTCAGATCAGACGACCAGTTAGGCGATCGGTTCCAGCTAGAATAATCAGAAGACCAGTGCGATTTAGAGTTCATACCCCTGCTCAAGCAAGAAGGAGAATAGTGATTCCTGGACGTTGGGTGCAAACAAATCGTGGTCGCCGCTGGATACCTGCTCGCTATGTATATCGATAAGAAGTCTTACAATTGCAAAAAAATATTGTCCATCAATATTGATTGCAGATTTATTTTTTCATAGCTTTAGTTAACGTGAGTTCGATGAACCTCTCCCCAACCCCTCTCCGAGGCGGAGAGGGACAGAAATATTCTTAGTTGACAACAAAAAAATTAGGGTTTCAAAGCCTCTCTCCCTGTGGGGGAGAGGTTTGGAGAGGGGTTTTTAGAGCCGTCGAACTCACGTTTAGTTAGTGTTTAAAAATCCCCTTTAGAAATCATCTAAAGGGGCATTATTTCGTATTTAACATGGTTCGACGAGTGCTATTTTGACCTCTCCCTTTGGAAGAAGACCGCGCTAACTCACTACAAACCTTAATTTATGGCTAGCAATAAGTTGCAATTGAATTTTAAGCTAGAGCCACTGCTGGTTGCTTCCAGCGCCCCACCGCCTTACCAATTACTGCCAATTCTTGCATCAAGTTATCGAAACCATCTGGTGTCAGAGATTGGGGCCCGTCGGATAAAGCTTTGGCAGGATTAGGGTGAACCTCTATCATCAGGGAATCTGTACCAGCTGCGATCGCAGCCATTGCCATTGAAGGCACAAACTCAGACCAACCTACACCGTGGCTGGGGTCAATCATGATTGGCAGGTGAGTCAGCTTTCGCAACACTGGCACTACCGATAAATCCAGTGTATTTCGCGTATACTGACGGTCAAAGGTGCGTATTCCCCTTTCACACAAAATTACATTGGGATTGCCAGATGCCAGAATATACTCGGCTGCCATCAACCAATCTTCAATAGTAGCTGCCATTCCCCGCTTCAACAGAACTGGTTTCGGCTGCGCTCCCACTTTTTTGAGCAAGGAGAAATTTTGCATATTTCTTGCTCCCACCTGAATTACGTCAGCAACTTCGGCAATTTTTTCGAGGTCTACCGCATCCATCACTTCTGTAATAATACCTAGTCCGCTAACTTCCCGCGCCTTCGCTAATAAATCCAAAGCACTCTCGCCGTGTCCTTGGAAAGCATAAGGTGAAGTCCGGGGTTTGTATGCCCCTCCGCGCAAAAATGCGGCTCCAGCAGCCTTGACGCGCCGCGCTGTCTCCACAATCATTTCTTCATTTTCTACGGAGCAGGGGCCAGCAACGACTACCAAAGGCTGATGTTCGCCAAATACTACTGCTCCATCAGGAGTATTAACTACCACATCCGAAGCTTCGCCGTGGCGGTACTGACGGCTAGCTCGTTTGTAAGGCTGCTCTACCCGTAACACCTGCTCAATCCAGGGGCTAAGTTCCTGAATTTGTAGCGGATCTAAGCTGGCGGTTTCACCTACTAGACCAATAACTACTTTGTGTTGACCAACAATTTTTTCTGGAGTTAGCCCCCAGCTACTAAGTTCCTCATCAATGCGGTTTATTTCCGCCTCTGGGGAACCACTTTTCATTACTATAATCATCTGAAAGTTCCTGATTAATTAATTGAGTAAAATTTTCTGTAAATAGGCTAACTTTATTGTTGCCTATTGGCCTAATTACAAATAGTTAAAAATAAAATTTGTTTACAAAATAAACAGATAAAATGCAGCGCTCAGTCAGTATTTTTACTGCTAATTAACTAGATATTGTGTATAAAAATGGTTGTAGGATTTTAACTAGCAATGTTGAAGCGATCGAATTTCAACTTCAACATTAACTTTTTCATTTACCCAATATCACAGTTACTCAATACCTGAGCGCCGTTCATCATAAGTTTTTTTGCCGAGTTTCGCGCCAAGCTGCCACCATTCGTCCCAAATTGGTGTTGAACTCACCCAAACCCAGAAAACTTCCGACTTTTTCTTCATCCCAAGAGGCAGAGAGAACGCCATAAGTTATCCCTAAAACCCCCAAACCAAATAATCCCATGTTTACCAATAACACGGCGATGGGAGGTAGTCGGATATCAGAGTAGGCAGCAAGCAGATAGCTAACAACCAAGGCGCTAATGCCCAAAGCTGTTGGTACACCAGAGAACCCAGCTACCCGTCGGATCATCCGTTGGCTGACTACTTGGGGAATTGCCATCTCTTGTTTGGTATAAACCACTTTTTTATCAGCCTTTTTGACGGATTCTTGGGGCTGTGCTGCTGGTTTACTTTGAGCTTTTGCGGGTTTTTGGCGCTTTTTGTTCGGTTCAAAAGGCAAACGACTGCGTTCAGATTCTTCAGCAGACATAAGCGGTAGTCCTATCCACGAATACCGAGACGAGCAATCAAAGCTTGATATTTTTCCCGGCTTTCCTGCGATATGTAAGCTAGAAGACGCTTACGCTGTCCGATTAGCTTCAACAGTCCTCTTCGGGAAGAATGGTCTTTTTTATTTGCTTGGAGATGTTCGCTGAGGCGGTTAATGCGCTCAGTTAGCATAGCAACTTGGACATCGGCCGAGCCAGTGTCAGTTTCGTGAACTTGGTAGTTGGAGATTATTTCTTGTTTCCGCTGTTGCGTGAGGGCCATGGTCGATTCAGTTTCTAGTTTTTCTAAAATGTATGCAGCAGTCTCCTATAATATCACAGCCCTCAAGCTGGATGTGGAATGACCTTTATAAGAATATTTGTAATTTTTGACACCAAATGGTTAGAGGCTAACTCTCAGTATAATTAGTTTTAATCCTTAATAGGAGACTTCTAGAAAACAAATTATACCATTAAAATAATGATAATCATTTTAAGAAAGTGTGTGAAGGGGCTGCCGTCGGCAATTCCTTCACACTCTTTTTGTAGTAATTAAAATAATGACTGATTTTTGATAAATATCTAACTGAAAGTAATACTTTGGGATGGAACCTTCCCACTTTTTTTGTAGTAATTTAAATAATGAATGACTGATTATTGAATATGGTGTGAGCAGCATGAACTTCCAGCAATTTGCTAAACAAGGCTACTCGATCCTGAGACAAAACTATCTTGACACAACCTTGGAATCCACTGAATTGGAGAGGTTTCACCAAAATATAGTCTTCTTCCGTGAAGCAATGAAGAAGTTTTTTGAGCAACCAATCCCAGAAAGACTTTTGTTTAAATCCGATCAACCTAAAGATTTAAGAGTATCAGGGTATCGTTGTGGCTATTGGCCTAAAGGTGTATATCAGGATAAATATGAAGGCAAAAATTTTCCACTTGAGTACTATCACTCCCGAAATTTCTCTTCTAGTGAACACGATAACTTCTTGATTCCTGAAAATGGATTAGAGCCTAGCTGGAGAGATAACGTCGATCGGTTGCCTCATCAACAAGGCTATGAAATAGCTGGGTTTATAGATCGCCATATCCTTAAACCACTTCTGGAAAACTTAGTTATCTATTTACAACCTAACTTGCTGCCATCCTTGATTCTTCAGGTTGGATCGACATATTATCGAGATCGGGTAGTGCTAAATATACATCGAGACAAAGGCTTTCTCCAAATTATTATTGGACCTGCATCGGGGTTAAGAATTCAACCTAGTGATAGTGCTAACCCTCAACCATTAACTCTTGATATTGGAGAAATACTTATTTATACAGGTTTTCAGTTTCAGGATTATTTTGGGGGAGTTCCTGCTCTTGCCAAGGTTGAACCCCTTTTGCATGAAGTTATAGCTACTGAAGACAAAAGAATGAGTATTGTAGCTGCGGCCTTTTTGAAGATATGACGATCGCTCCTCCTATGCATAGTCTGATTTTTCACGGGAAGTCCTCAAGCCTTGAAAAAGCATGGCTTTTTCCACAGGCTAATTTTCAATAGTCCTAAATTAATGAAAATAGCTGAGGAAAAAATCAGATTAGTAAAGGTAATTGATCGGGTGGTGGTAGTGTTGTTTCAATCCCTAATAGGGATTTTAGTTGATTGCAATGCTGTGATTTATCGAGCAGTTGTTTGGAAATTCATTGAGTTTCAATCCCTAATAGGGATTTTAGTTGATTGCAATACCCATTTTTCTTGTAATCTACCCTCCCCTATTAAGTTTCAATCCCTAATAGGGATTTTAGTTGATTGCAATATCAAAGTTGACTCAACACTTACTTTTGCTGTTAGTTTCAATCCCTAATAGGGATTTTAGTTGATTGCAATTTTGGATCTCTCGCTGTAGTTCGGTTAATCGATTATTTGTTTCAATCCCTAATAGGGATTTTAGTTGATTGCAATTTTTCGGTGGGTCATTACTATCGGCTGGATTATCTGTTTCAATCCCTAATAGGGATTTTAGTTGATTGCAATCCTAACTTTTCTGCAAACAGAAATATTAATTGGGGTTTCAATCCCTAATAGGGATTTTAGTTGATTGCAATTGAATAACTCTTCTACTTGCTTGTAGACTCGTGTGTTTCAATCCCTAATAGGGATTTTAGTTGATTGCAATAATATAAGTTTCTTCGCGAACTTGAAGCTACTCGCAGTTTCAATCCCTAATAGGGATTTTAGTTGATTGCAATGCTACAGTTCCATCTGTATCCATCAACCCTTGCGTTTCAATCCCTAATAGGGATTTTAGTTGATTGCAATGCAGTCTTGGTAGATGGGCGATCGCTTTTTAATTGGTTTCAATCCCTAATAGGGATTTTAGTTGATTGCAATGCTTGCTCTAAAGCTTGCTCTTGTGCAAAGTTATTATTTGAGTTTCAATCCCTAATAGGGATTTTAGTTGATTGCAATTTTAAAGTTGCTATTTGTGCATTGATAGCATCAATGTTTCAATCCCTAATAGGGATTTTAGTTGATTGCAATCTTTGGGAAACGCCGCCGTCAATATCTAAAGCTAAGTTTCAATCCCTAATAGGGATTTTAGTTGATTGCAATGCTAACTAGTGAAGTTTTAAAGACTGCAATTTTAGCTACTCGTTTCAATCCCTAATAGGGATTTTAGTTGATTGCAATGTGCAGTTCGGAATGCTGCAACAGCGAATGAGAACGCGTTTCAATCCCTAATAGGGATTTTAGTTGATTGCAATTCAAAGGAAGAGTCCGAAGAAGTAATGCAACGGCTTATGTTTCAATCCCTAATAGGGATTTTAGTTGATTGCAATACTACCTCGCTCCCACGGTTAACAGGGAGGAGGTAGGTTTCAATCCCTAATAGGGATTTTAGTTGATTGCAATGCTAAAGTTTGGCTCGAAATAAAGGCGGAAATGTTTCAATCCCTAATAGGGATTTTAGTTGATTGCAATAATATAACTATTGAGAAATTAGTTATATGAAGTTTGTTTCAATCCCTAATAGGGATTTTAGTTGATTGCAATTCCAGATCAATCAGTAACAATCACTGACAGCAACGTTTCAATCCCTAATAGGGATTTTAGTTGATTGCAATCTAAATGAAGTCCGCGAGATTGGGGCAATCATAGTCGTTTCAATCCCTAATAGGGATTTTAGTTGATTGCAATGTGTGTACGAGTGCCAAACCGGGAATAATTCACCTGTTTCAATCCCTAATAGGGATTTTAGTTGATTGCAATTGCTAGTCCATCCTCCTGGTTGCAATGGATTAGTGTTTCAATCCCTAATAGGGATTTTAGTTGATTGCAATGATAACCTCTCCCCGCTGGTACGAGATGAGCACCGTCTTGGGTTTCAATCCCTAATAGGGATTTTAGTTGATTGCAATTGCTAATTTCGTGGCCGGTACAGATTTTGGAGAGGTTTCAATCCCTAATAGGGATTTTAGTTGATTGCAATTATTCCTCAAGCTTGGAAAGACCATTTTCCTTTTGTTTCAATCCCTAATAGGGATTTTAGTTGATTGCAATAGTATTAGGAAGCAAGAACGCACAAAATGCGGTAAGTTTCAATCCCTAATAGGGATTTTAGTTGATTGCAATGATAACCAAACTCCAGTTTCTTAATCACACGTTTCAATCCCTAATAGGGATTTTAGTTGATTGCAATCAAGTTACAAGCGATACTCAAAAATCTGCCCCCCGTTTCAATCCCTAATAGGGATTTTAGTTGATTGCAATTCCTCTCATCGTAAAGGTCTTCGGCTTTTTGTCCGTTTCAATCCCTAATAGGGATTTTAGTTGATTGCAATCCCATTAGGTTTACTCCTGGGAATAAGTGCTAATCTCGTTTCAATCCCTAATAGGGATTTTAGTTGATTGCAATAGCAGGCGTCTGAAAGACTTGTGTTATTTGGTTTTCAAGGTTCAATAGCGCGAATGCAAAAATCATAACATAAGGAGTGGCAATTGTGCTAAATGTAAATAGCTGAAACTCAGTCTACATAAGGTGCGCGGATGGTTTGAAGATGCTACAGCCCTCAAAACCTTGCATATAGGGCAATTCAGCTATTTTTGTATTCCCCCCTTCTCCAACACCTACCCATCCGCGCATTTAGTTAAAAAACTAATCCGATTGAAAAGCTGTTTACTATAGATATCCCAAGATATCCCACTCAACTAGGTCAGATGGCTTTAAGATGATGCCTATACTTAGGCAATTCCAGCATCCCCATAACTAAGCTTATTTGGCAACGTCTTCAAAGTCTGTTATCGCATAAGCAAATTCTCTAAAAGCTGTTTTAATCAGAACCTCTTTTGTTCCTCTTTCTAGGGAAGAGTTGCGGATGAGGTCTGTTAATTCTATGAACAATAGAGAAAACATAAAACGATCTTGGCGGTCAACTTGTTTCAAGCAAGACGATATAAACTGATAAAGCTCTGTTTTTCTGGGTTTGGTTTGTTCATCCCATATTTGCAAACCAAGCCGAAAAGTTCTCAAGCGGATTTCATTGGTGTTGAAGGACGCGTCTTTGTAGCGGACTGATACGCGTTGGGGTAGTTCCATGAGTTTTAGCTATACATATTCAATGTAAAGTAATTATTCACTTATATTTTGGCTCAACCGGAAAAATCTGATATTTTGCACCAATTGCAACAGCCACCATCGGTTAGAAACGAATGACTGGCGTAGAATATATGAAATTTTGTAGGGTAGTACAGCAGTTCTACCCTACGATCGCCAATTTAGAGGATACCCCAGAAATGGAGTAGCCCTTGACCAGAAAAAGCTTCAATCAAAATCGCAGAGACAAAACCAATCATTGCAAGCCGACCGTTCCAATTTTCACTCTGAGGAGTGAAGCCAAAACGCACAGCATTAGGATCTTCTGAAACAATAGACGCAGAATTCTTCAAATCTGACATGAGCATAACTCCAAAATTCAAGTGTTGTAGCAGTTATAACTGTCTGTAAAGTAATGTAACAGATGTTCAAAAAAATGCAAGATTGAGTGAATTAGGACTTACTCACTCTCTATGAATTCTTTGTCTATGAGACGCTGCGTGATGTTGATGATAACAGCGAATTAGTGCAAGAAAATTGGACTATTAGCTTGAGTATAGATAATGATTTTGGCGATTTTTGATGGTTAAAGCGCTTTTCAAATGGATCGATTTTTCTCCTAAAGGACTTCCAAAAAATAAATTATCCATTTTGTGGGGTGGGCAACATGAGCGCCCTAAATTTGGGACGGGTGGGGACACCCATCCCACAAGAAAATTTGGGATGTTTTTTTATTTGGAAGTCCGCCCCTACTATGGGATATTTTTTTAACTGGAAGTCCCTTAAAGTTACGCTGGATAAATCCGTAATCTTCTATTTGGTTCTTCGCCAAAACTATGCGACTTGAGGCGATAATGTTCTACCAACTCATGTTGCATTTTGCGAACTTGGGGAGAACGTGGCAATAACTCGACTGGCTGTCCTTTAGGAATCACAATTTGCTCAACGGCAAGTCTAGCTTCTTCAAGAGCATCCATCTCATCATCGCTACCATTGTGCAAAAACAATTGTAGTTCTCGATCGTCGGCCATCTCTGGGTCGTCAATATTCAGCAACCGCCGCAAACCACGGGTAATTTGCGGAATGGTGCTGGACTTAATCATGTGAATGGGTACATGACGAGCTTTGGCCATTTGGCGTAATTTGGCGTGGTTTTTGACGTGCGATCGCAGTGCTAAAATTGCATCAGCACTATCTATATCTTTTGTCAATACTACGGGCAAAGTTAGCACGCTAATCACCTGTTCCAGTTGGTGGCGGCTCACCCCATAAGGGTAAACGTGCAATGGCAAATCTTCACCATTCGGCCCTGGGTGTCTAGTAACAGCATCGAAATCAATGCTCTCAGAATAGTTGAAGGATTCATCCAGCAAACGGTCAAACTCACTGCGCCCAGTTACCCGCTCTACAGGCAATTGGGGTAGTGCAACCATTTGTCCAGATGAACGCCAGCCATTAGACGGTCGCGCCGGTGGGAAAGAATCCTCCACTGTTCCTAGCTGTCCACCACGACCGTTGACAACAGCTAACTGACGTGTAACTGCAATTTTGCCGTGGTCATCAACGGTTCTGGTTTGTGGAGTAGGTTGACGCCCCCGCAACAGATTATCCACGGTGTCAGCAACACTTTCGTGTACTGTCCAGCGTTGGCGTTCCAACATTTCCACCGCAATTTCAAAGGTAGGTGGGGCTTTGCGCTCCAAAACAGTCTTTTGAGAGCCTCGCCGTCTGGCTTCATCGTCTCCCAAGGTCACAGCTTGGATACCCCCAACTAAATCAGCCAGGGTGGGGTTTTTAATCAGGTTTTCGATCTGATTACCGTGGGCAGTACCTACCAACTGTACGCCCCGTTCCGCAATGGTACGAGCTGCTAAAGCTTCCAGTTCCGTGCCAATTTCATCAATGACAATGACTTCTGGCATGTGGTTTTCTACTGCCTCAATCATCACCTGATGCTGTTCGTTTGGATGAGCTACTTGCATCCGTCGAGCGCGACCAATGGCGGGGTGGGCAACATCACCATCCCCAGCGATTTCGTTGGAAGTGTCAATAATCACTACTCGCTTTTGCAAATCGTCCGCTAAAACACGGGCAATTTCCCGTAAGGCGGTAGTTTTACCCACGCCTGGACGCCCCAGCATGAGAATCGATTTACCAGTTTCTACCAAATCGCGGATCATGCCAATGGTTCCGAATACGGCTCGACCAACGCGACAGGTCAAGCCAATAATCTTACCAGTGCGGTTGCGAATAGCGCTGATCCGATGCAAAGTTTGCTCAATTCCTGCCCGATTATCTCCGCCAAAGATTCCGACTCGTTGAATGCAATCATCTATTTGTTCTTGAGTAACGGGTACTTCGCTCAAATACTCAGCTTGATTAGGAAAGCGAGCCTCTGGGCGACGACCCAAATCCAAGACCACTTCTACTAAACTATCTCGTTTGGGATGACTCTCTAGTACTTGTTGCAGGTCTTGGGGCAAAATGTCTAATAACTTTTGGAGATCGTCTGTAATCGTCATGCGTTCTATGGTGACGTTTTTAGAGATAGCGAGGACATTTGCGTGCAGGAGAACCCGTCCTGGGTATATTTCCGAACGAGCGATTAATGCTCCTGCTGTGACTTGATCTGGGAAACGAGAGAATGGGCAAGTTCTACAGCTTGCCAAAGCAATACTTCATCTTCTTCTAGGCGAACAGTCGCCTTCATATTGGTGTTACTTACCTCCTTATTCTCTAACTGTTCGAGAATTGGTGACAGCAGTACGCGGGCGTAGCTACCGTAGGCGACCCCGGCAATGGAGGCAGGGGAGCAGGGAGCAGGGAGCAAGGGGGAAAACTTTTCTCCTCTGCCCCCTGCCCCTTGCCCCTCTGCCTCTTTAAGTAGTCCCATTGCCTTTAACTTAGCAACGGTATACTTATTTGTGCCGCCTGCTAACTGCACATATCCTGGTAACTTAGCTGCCAAAACTTTTTGCCCTAATTTCACTGCGGCTATTGTGGTGCCATCGCCAATATCACCACTCATCGGACGACCATCGGTTTGCCAAATTAAAGCACCCTTGAGTGGGGCAATCCTTTCGTAGAGCGTTCTTAAGTAGTCAATCATCCCTTCACCATCAGGACAGCTGATGGCTAGTAACTTTAGTTTATCGACCCACGGTGAAATTGCTTGCCATAATCGCTCAAATTCTGCCAATCGCCCGACTTTTGTATGGATTTCTACGGCATCTACTCCCGTTGACATTACCAATGGCGCGATCGCTCCTGGCGTTGTCACGTATGAAGCTGTATAAATTATACCATAAGGGCAAACTGGAATGCAACGACCGCAGCCATAACACTTTTTCGATACTACTCCTGAAAAGTCTTTTTTGATACTGTCAAACACAATCGCTTGTGCCGGACAAATCCGTTCGCAGGGTCTAGGGCAGTCTGGAGGACACTCATAAGGATTAAATTCTGCTTTGCGAAAATGGGGGTCTTCTCCATCGTTTAGGCTGACCATCAAAAACGGTAAATTGCCTTTGTAGTCAAAGCCTCGCTTTTGGGCATCCTGAGCCAGAGATTTGGCTGCTTGTAGCCCTGATTGCGCTGCTGCAATTACTGCTGGATCAGCTGCAACATCTATGCAGTCAGCGCCCGCCAAAGTATAGGCTAACGTTAAACTTCTGACTGCCGGCAAATGCTGGAAGCTGGCTCCGCAGATCAGCTTGAACCAGTCACCTTGTTTGAGAGATTGTAAAGGTACGAACAGATCAGTCACTATTCTATTATGCGTTTATGCGACTAAAAATAGTAGTCTGCGATCGAGAAAAAGTCCGAATTTGCTAACTTAGGGTTTATCGAATTGGGTATGGGGCACAAGAGGCAGAGGGGCATTGGGCATTGGGCACTTGTACTGAGCGAAGTCGAAGTATTGGGCATTGAGAAGAGACAAGGTAGACAAGGAAGATAAGGGAGAGACTTGTTCAATAATTCCCCCTTGTCCCCCTTGTCCCCCTTGTCCCCCTTGTCCCCCTTGTCCCCCTTGTCTCCCTTGTCTCCCTCATCTCCCTGCCCCCTGCCCCCTGCTCCCCACTCCCACAGCTGTCTTAGGAGGCCGACAACATGACAACTGTATTTTTTGTAGAAGACTCTGCTGAAGATAGAGCTTTGTATCGACGCTTCCTAAAGCGGGACGATCGCTACACTTATGATATTTACGAATTTGAGTCTGGCAATCAGGCGCTACAAGCTTGTCAAGGGAAAATACCAGATGTGATTTTGTTGGACTATCGATTACCAGATTTAGACGGGCTGGAATTTCTCACTCAGCTACAGAGACAAACTTCTCACATTATAATTTCAGTAATTATACTGACGGGACAGGGAGACGAAACGATCGCAGTCCAAGCAATCAAGAGTGGGGCGCAAGATTATCTAGTCAAGGGAAAACTGACTTCTGATAATTTACGTCGAGCGGTTCATGGGGCGATCGAGCAGATGCAGCTAATGCGGCAGCTAAAACAACAACAAGAACAACAAAAGTTAGTAGGTGCGATCGCTCTTAATATCCGCCAATCGTTGAGACTTCAAGATATCCTTGCCACGAGTGCTCAAGAAGTCCGCAAGTTACTAAGCGCCGATCGAGTACTGCTGTATCAATTTACGCCTCAAATGCGAGGTAACATCGTCGCGGAGTCAGTATTACCCCAATGGACATCAATCTTCGGACTGGAGATTGAAGATACCTGTTTTCAGGAAAATCTGGGGGGAGAATATCGCCGAGGAAAAATTTGGGCAGTTACAAACATCTACGAAGCGGGTTTAAGTGATTGCCATATTCAACTTTTGGAACAATTTCAGGTGAAGGCGAATTTAGTTGTCCCGATTTTGTTAGAAAGCAAGGGGACTCAAGCAGTTGAACTTTGGGGGCTATTTATCGTACATCAATGTTTTGCCCCGCGACAATGGCAGACATTTGAGGTGGAATTGCTCTCTTCACTGACGGTGCAACTAGCGATCGCTATCCAACAAGCCGAACTCTACCACAATCTCCAAATCCTCAACACTGAATTAGAAGCTAAGGTACAAGAACGCACTGCCAAATTGCACCAAAGCGATCGCCGTTTCCGTGCCATCTTCAATAATACTTTCCAGTTCATCGGACTGCTAACGCCAGCTGGCATTTTACTGGAAGCGAACCAGACGGCGCTAAGTTTTGCCGGACTGAAACTAGAAGATGTCATCAATCGCCCTTTTTGGGAAGCACACTGGTGGACAATTTCACCGCAAACTCAAGCAGAATTAAAACAAGCGATCGCTCGTGCAGCCCAAGGAGAGTTTATTCGCTATGAAGTTGACGTTCTTGGTGCAAATAATCGGGTAGCAACAATCGATTTTTCACTCCGTCCGCTTTTAGATGAGACAGGTCAAATTGTTTTGTTGATTCCAGAAGGGCGAGATATTACCGAACTCAAACAGGCTAAAGAAAAGCTCCAACAAAGTGAAGCACTGCTAGCTACTACTCAACAAATCGCCCATGTAGGCAGTTGGGAATTGAATTTAGAAACGAAAAAGCGCTCCTGGTCAATGGAAACCTTTCGCATCTCTGGTCTAAATCCCACTCAAGGCGAACCCGACCAGACGGAACTTCTCCAAATAATTCATCCAGACGATCGCGCCTTGGTCAAAGCCCAACTCGAAAAGATGATGTCTACAACGGGCTATGCCTTTGCTCAACAAGCCCCTTTCAATCTTGAGTATCGAATTATCCGACCTGATGGTTCGGTGCGCTACGTTGAATCAAAAGCAGAGATAGCTTATGACGCTCAAGGACAGCCAGTTAAACTGTTGGGAGCGGTTATAGATATTACAGAACGTAAACAAAATGAGTTAGAAATCATCCGTAGTCGTGACCTGCTAGAAGCTGTTTATAACGAATCCGCTGATGCACTTTTTTTGGTAGATGTTGAAACATTACTGATCGCTGACTGTAACGATCGAGCAGTGGAGCTATTTGCAGCCTCTAGTAAAGCTGAACTGATTAATATTGAAAGTAATACTCTACAAAAACAACCCTTTACTTCCGATGAAATCGCCACTTTTATGGAAGAAATTAAACAGCAAGGGTTTTGGAGTCGAGAAGTTGAATATATTACTAAGCAGGGCAAACCCTTTTGGGGAAATATCGCCGCCAAGCAAATCACAGTCGCTGGTACTGTGATGCAACTGGTACGAATCACGGATATTACTGCCCGGAAGTATGGTGAAAAAGAGCAGCAACGAGCAGAAATAGCTCTCCGAGAAAGCGAGGAACGACTACAATTAGCCCTTGAGGCTTCTGGAGATGCTTTGTGGGACTGGCATATTTTGACTAAAGAGGTGTATTACAGCCCTGGCTATTTAGAAATGCTCGGATACCGCTTTGATGAACTCCCACAGAATTTGAGTACTTGGCAGCGATTAGTTCATCCAGACGATCTACCTTGGGTGGAGAAAATCTTGGCAGCTCACCTCAAGGACAGTTCAATACCGTACAAATTTGACTATCGGCTTTGCACTAAGTCAGGGGAATACAAATGGATTGCCAACTACGGCAAGGTTGTGATGCGAGATGCAGATGGTAATCCTCTGCGAATGACTGGTACTCATCGGGATATCAGCGATCGACAAGCCGCGCTACGCGAACACAAACAAGCCGAAGCAGCCTTAGCCAAAAGTGAAGAACAACTGAGACTAACGTTGGAATTTAATCACATCGGTCTTTGGGATTGGAATGTTCAAACAGGCGAAGTTATCTGGAACGACAACCATTTTCGTTTGTTAGGTTTAGAGCCAGAAATATCAGCAGCCAGCTATCAATTATGGCGCGATCGCGTGCATCCAGAGGATGTTGACCGAATCGAACAGGCTGTATCAAATGCACTGGCACAACATATTAATTTTCAAGGTGAATATCGAGTGATTTTTCCCGATGGCAGGGTTCGCTGGCTCACGGGGAAAGGGCGTGCTGCTTACAACGAAGCAGGCGAACCTGTACGGATGTTAGGAGTAATTATTGATGTCAGCGAACAAAAGCAAGCAGAAGCAGCTTTGCAAGAAAGTGAAGCTCGATTCCAGGCATTTATGAACAACAGCCCAGTGCTAGCTTGCATCACTGATACAGATGGGCGTGTACTTTACTTAAATCAAACATACCTGCGGACATTTAAATTACTACCCGAACAGGTAATTGGGCAATCTATTTTTGACCTCTACCCAGATGAAATTGCTCGGCAGCATTTCGATCGCATTCGCACAGTCATAGAGACAAATCAGGCAATTGAGGTGATTGAATTTGCTCCTCGACCAGACGGTTCCCTCGGTGAGTTCTTGGTATACAAATTCCCGATTCTCGGATTGTCTGCACAAAAGCTAGTGGGTAGAGTGGCGATTGATATCACAGAACGCAAAATTCTAGAGCGAGAACTAGCCCACAAGCAAAAGTTATTGGATACCTTCATCAATAATGCACCTGTTGGGATAACCATTCTCGATCGGGAACTGCGTTATTCATTGATTAATGAAGCATTAGCAGAAATTAATGGCATTCCCGCAGCAGAGCATATTGGCAAGACAACGTGGGAGATTGTCCCTGATATAGCACGGAACCAAGATCAAGTCTTTCGACAGGTCTTAACAACGGGTGAACCGATTTTAGATTTGGAAGTTAGGGGAGAAACCCCAAAATTTCCAGGTGTAATCAGGACTTGGCTAGCTTCCTATTTTCCGATTCAGTCTGAAGCTGATGAACCTATGAGCATGGGCATTGTGGTAGTTGAAATCAGCGATCGCAAACGCGCTGAACAAATGTTAGAGTTGCAGGCAGTCATTACCCGCAACATGGCGGAGGGAATTTGCTTAGTTCGTGCTACAGATAGCGTGTTTGTCTACGCCAATCCTAAATTCGAGCAGATGTTTGGTTATGAATCTGGTGAATTAATTGGTCAGCACGTATCGATTGTTAACTATGGCGATGAAAATAATACACCTGAAGATATTAATCAGGCGATTAGCACTGCTATTTTAGAACACCGTGAAGCAATTTATGAAGTCCATAATATTAAAAAAGATGGCACTCCATTCTGGTGTAGCGCTACCGCTTCTGTTTTTGAACATCCTGAGTATGGAAGTGTCCTTGTGGCTATCCAACAAGATATCACCGAGCAAAAGCAAGCGGAAGAAAAAATCAAAGCCTCTCTAAAAGAAAAGGAAGTATTACTCAAAGAAATTCATCATCGTGTTAAGAACAATTTAGGAATTGTCAGCAGTTTGTTGCAAATGCAATGCAGACGAACACAAGATCCTATGGTGACAGCTATTTTGCGCGATAGCCAAAACCGCATTGCTTCCATTGCCCTAGTTCATGAAAAACTATACCGTTCTGAAGACCTCGCTGATATTGATTTTGCTCAATACATTCCAGATTTAACAACTCATTTATTTGATTCTTATAATGTCAGTTCCAGCCAGATTCAACTACATATTCAAGTTGATAATGCTAGCCTTGACATCGAAACCGCCATTCCTTGTGGCTTAATTATCAACGAACTGGTTTCTAATGCTTTAAAATACGCTTTTGTTGGTAATCGCGGAGGAAAAATTGAGGTTAAGTTTTATCAAGAATCCGCATCTACTTTGACACTCATTATTAGAGATAATGGTGTTGGCTTACCTGAAAACTTTGATAGTAAGAAAACTAAAACACTAGGTTTAACCCTTGTACAGGGTTTAGTCAAGCAACTAAGAGGAAAACTTGAAATTGACTCTCAACAGGGTACAGAGTTCAAAATTACTTTTACAAACAGCCGGACATGAACATAATTGACATCTCATCAAACACACAGATAAAAGAAGCAGTTCGAGTCCTTGTTGTTGAAGATGAATATATCCTTGCTATCAACTTACAAGAAACTTTAGAGTCTTTAGGATATGTTGTTTTAGATATTGCCGATTCTGCCGAAGAGGCAATTGCAAAAGCAACTGAATTACGCCCAAACTTGATTTTAATGGATATCAGATTACGCGGTGAAATAGATGGTATCCAGGCATCAGAGCAAATTTGGCATCATTTGCAAATTCCGATTATTTACGTCACCGGGCACTCTGATAAAAGTACAGTCGAACGAGCAACGCTGACATCCCCCTTTGGATACATTCTCAAACCTATTAAAGAGCAAGAACTTTATGTTGCCATTCAAACAGCATTAAATCGCTACGATCGCGAGCAATTTTTGAGTTCTGTACTTCGAGGAATGGGCGATGGGGTAATTGTAGTCGATACTCAATTAAATATTAAATATATCAATCAGGTAGCTGAAGCTTTAACAGGGTGGCAATGGAATGAAGCTAAAGACAAGACGTTAACTGAAGTTATCAAAATCATTGATGAACAAACTCAGTTGCCGATAGAAAATCCAATTATTGCAGCCCTCCAACAAGAAACTATTATATATTTAGGCAGTGGTGTTCTACTAGTTGCTAGAAACGGGACAATTATACCAATAGCTGATAGCGCTACTCCCCTGAGAAATAACAATGGTGTAATTACCGGAGCCGTATTTGTTTTTCGGGATGACACGCGACGACGGTTAACCGAAGAACGCAATCTCGCAGCTGAACGCGCTCAACAACTAGAAGTTAGAGTGGCAGAACTGCAACGCCTGAACCAATTAAAAGAGGATTTTCTGGCAACCACTTCTCATGAAATGCGAACGCCTTTGTCAAACATCAAAATGGCAATCTCTGTGCTAGAAAATATTCTCGATCGCCAGGGTATCTTAAATTCAAACACACTTCCCCCATCTGAATCTGTAGACCGCTATTTACGTATTGTGCGCGAACAGTGCGAACAAGAACTGGATTTGGTAGATAATTTACTGCATCTACGAATGATTGATGCAGATGTCTATCCATTGGAATTAACATCAATTCAACTTCAAAACTGGCTGCCTCACGTTGCCGAGTATTTTCAAGAACGCGCTCAAGCTAGAGAACAGTCTTTGCAAGTTAGTGTTTCTCCAGATTTACCACCTTTAGTTTCAGACTTGGCTAGCCTGACTGAAATTGTCTCAGAATTACTCAACAATGCTTGTAAATACACTCCACCTGATGGACAGATTGTGTTAAACGTTCAGCTAATATATATCACAAAAAGTCCGCTTGATGAGGATGCTAAATCTGGTGTATTAGATAATTTTCAAGTTCCTTATTTTCAAATCACAATTAGCAATTCTGGGGTGATAATTCCGAAAAAAGAACAATCTCGAATTTTTGAGCCGTTTTACCGGATTCCTGAAAGCGAACGCTGGCAAGAAAGCGGCACAGGATTAGGTTTAACATTGGTTAAGAAGTTAGTAGAATATCTCCAAGGCACGATTGAAGTTACCAGTTCTCAGGGCTGGACAACGTTTACAGTTCAGCTGCCTTTAAGTTTGTGATGGTATTTGGCATTTGTCATTTGTCATTTGTCCTTTGTCATTAGGTGTTGGTTATTAATTCTTCTTATCCTGCCTCCCTCGCTCTCCGAAAGAGTTCAAACTACGCCAAAATCTAAATAAACGCGATCGCGTCTTACTAACATCTTACCGACAATGCAGATTACCCAAAGTCTCCATACAGCGATTCTTGTGACTGACTTAGAACGCTCTGAACATTTTTATGGCAAAGTATTGGGATTATCCAAAATCGATCGTTCCCTAAACTACCCTGGTGCATGGTATCAAGTCGGTAACTATCAAATTCACCTGATAGTTGCAACCACTGTCCCCACGGAAAACCCAAACGAAAAATGGGGACGTAATCCCCATGTCGCCTTCACAGTAGTTGACTTAGACGCCGCCAAACAAGAATTCCTCAATCAGAATTATCCCATTCAAGCTAGCGCCTCCGGTCGCGCTGCCCTGTTCACTCAAGACCCGGATGGGAATATTATCGAGTTGAGTCAGCAGTGAGCCGGAGTGGGGAGCAGGGGAGCAGGGGAGCAGGGGAGCAGGGGGCAGGGGGCAGGGAGATGAGCTTTCTGGGGCAGGTTTTTTTGATTAGACAAATTTTTGGGATTTTAAAACCAAAACCATTGTCTGAGAACTTAAAACTACGTTCAATAATTGAGAACATTCTCAACTATTTATCGAAAGCCTAAAAGCCTGCCCTTGAAAGAGGGAGATGAGGGGGACAAGGGGGAATTATTGAACAAGTCTCTCCCTTATCTCCCCCCTCTTCCTTGTCTACCTTGTCTCTTCTCAATGCCCAATGCCCAATGCCCAATACCCCACTTCTATTCTGGTAATTTATATTGCCCAACAATACGTTTGGCAAACTCTGGAACGTGTGCGTCTAATTTCTCTGGATGATTGCGCTTCACATACAAATAATTCCGAGTAAAGTGAGAATCAATGGAAAATCGCGCATACTCTAGACCCTTGGGGCCGATTTTTTCGATTACCACACCCATCAGTTTTGCTGCCCACATCGGCAGGGTAACGCCTTTATCGTAAGCGGGAATACTTTGTTGTACGGCTTCTTTCCGGTTGCCTTTAGACGTTACTGGTTGAGTGTCTAACTGGTCTTTCACTAAATCCAGCATTTCCTTACCAGTGTCATTTCTAACTACAATCCATTGCCAACCGAAGGGTGCGCCCATATAACCAACAACTAAGTCGGCTAGGGAATTAACATAATCAAAGCAACTCATACAGGATGGTGCAAAGACATCTTTGAGTTTGTTGGTCTTCAAGCCAAAGAAAGGCACTGTTTCTGATGAGCCATCCTCATGTTTGAAGTGAACCCGGAAGTCTTGCATAAATTCGTAATGTACAACTGTATCAGGCGATCGGCTGGTGGTTTCTAAGAATTTTTGCAGTCCGGCGCGGTTAACATTATCTACGCAGGGCGTACCCAAAACATACAGCTTTTCTAAACCAAGTTCTTTTTCTACGGCTCGTAATGCCTGGATTTGGCAACCAACACCAATTACCAACAGCCGTTTCATCCCCGATTTTTCTATCTGTTCCAATATGGAAAGGTTCGGGGAAAGTGTTGGTTTATTTACTCGTGCTGCTAGTATTTCTTCTGGAGTCCGGGCGATGACGGGCATGGGTTGGAAGCGGTCTTCTTTGGTGTTTTGCACGCAGACTACACCTTCAACTAAGCCGCGATTCAGCATTTCAATGGCAATGCTGCTCACAATACCCGTCCATTGTGCGCCTTCGATGGGCTGCTGTTTCTTCGCCGCTATCATGTCTTGATGAACACCAAAGTAGAGTTCATCGGGGTTTTCGAGATGGCGCGATCGCGTGTGTGTTTCTTCTTCAAGTTCGCCTATTTGCTGATTAATAAAAGCGCAAGCTTCCTTGACATAGTGAATATAATATGTATCGCATAGCCCGCACTCGCTACAGAGTTCTTTGGCTGGGCGGCGGCTGGTAGGTTTTAAGGCTCTGGCTTTTTTGTGAGGAGAAACTGAGGTCATATAAACTTTTTGTTTTATCCAGGAATCGCTTTTATTACAATACCTTCACTCGCTATGAACTTGACGATAGACGATAAAGAAGACATTGTAATATTTTGAAACGCAAAGAGACGCAAAGTAATGCAGAGTTTTGCCTAATTTATTTCGCTACGAATTAATTAAATATTCTACTGAGGCTTTGATGAGGAACTATAGAAATACAATCGCACTCAGCGATAAGTAGGAGAAATAAAATTTGATTTTTGATACACAGATAAAAGCAGACATTCCCAAACTAGCCGTGGTTGAGCGTAAGAAAGTAAGTATTTTCGAGATTCTTCCAGATGGTTAATGATACTAGGTTGATGCCACTGCTGCCAGTAAAATTGCTGAAGATAATCAACTAACCACAATTGTGCTTCTGTATCTAAATCCTTATCAATTTTTTTGGCTAACTCTAAGGCATTACGGTAAGATTTAGGCGCTTTTTTCAAGTCTTGGAGTAACTCATCGGGAATAGCTTGTAATTGCTCATAAGATGCGATCGCACTTCCTGCACTACCAGCTGCTATGCTCAATACTGCCTGATTTGACAAAATTTCTTGATGACCTGTTTGTGTGAGTACAACAGCTAAAGACTGTGGATCTAAGCGATAAAAAGGAATGCGTTGACAGCGTGATACCAAAGTCGGCAACACAGATTCAAGTGTCGGTGCAATTAAAATTAATGTCGCCTGTCCCGGTTCTTCTAAGGTTTTAAGTAAAGCATTGGCTGCGGCTTCAGCCATTGTTTGCGCTTCTTCTAGCACTACCACATTTCTCGGCGCTTCTAAAGGGGGACGACTTAAAAACTCGGTAATTTCCCGAATTTGCTCTAGTCGAATTATAGGAGGGGCTTTACGCTTGAGTCCTTTTTCGGCTGCTTCTGCTGTTGTTAATCGTTGTCCCTGGTATTGGTACGTTGGTTCCACCCACAATAAAGCTGGATGGTTGCCCTGACGCAAACGGTTTTGTAAAGATGCAGTAACTCCCATCCCATTAGAAAATAGCAATTCCACAAAGCATCTGGCTGCTAAACTCCTGCCTACACCATCTGGCCCCACAAATAAGTAGGCTGGAGAAACCCGGTTTTGTCTGACAGCCTGAGTGAGTAACTCTATAGCTTGCTGTTGTCCGATAACTGGTGCAAATGGATCGTTAGTCATTAATCGACGTGACAGGACAATCGATATGGCATAAAGCTGAAATACCTCAGCCTTTGGTGGCAGTTGGTTGATGAGTGCCCAAGTGCTGAGTACGATTCTTACTTTTGTACTCAGCACTGTTTGGGTAAATTAGCAATCAAACCTTAGACGTGAGAAATCTGGATATCTCCGCGTGTGCCAACACAGCACCAGGTTCGCGCTGGAGAGCGTTGTAATACTTTCTCTCGAAGGTATTACCCGTCTCTAACGGTACAATGAGTGTACGGACATCAGCAATCAATTTTTGGAAATCTTCCAGCAATATCGGTTCATCTGCTTGGAGCATTTCATCAACTTGCACAACCATCTCAGAAATGCGATGTAGCCAAGCAAATTGTTCGTGAGCTATGACTAGCTGAAGAAGTTCTCCACTTGATACTCGTCCACTAATCTGTTCGTAGGCAATGCGTTCTGTCTCCAGCAACATCTTGTGAAGGTGGAGTAATTTGTTTCGTAAATCGCGCAGATATTGATGCTGACGTATTCTTTCTGTAAGTGTGTTAGAAGTCAATGTTACTTATCCTCTCGTTACAATAGTCTTCAATGGCTTAAGTAATTTCTAAGCATTGAGAATTGGGCATTGGGATTGGGGAAGAGGTGACAGGTAACAGGCGATCGCGATCTGTACCCTGTAACCTTTAACCTTGCTTTGATTTAGGTTTAGATGTCGATCCAGAAATACACGCGATCGCGATCTGTACCCTGTAACCTTTAACCTATTCCCTTGTTCTTCCCCATGCCTTGATGAATGGAGTTTTTTATCTATTTGGTTTCCTTGCTAAGAAGCATTATAATGAACATATCTTTTTATAACCGTTATGTCTTATATCTGATTAATCATATATTAGCATAAAATTATAAGCAGAACACAGTGTAGAACCGAGCGAGAAAATATCAATTATGGGAAAACCATCTTCATGTCGCTAGCAAATGTAATTTTAGGTCTTCTTCAGCAGCAAGAAATGACGGGCTACGACCTCAAAACGAGCTGCTTCGATCAATGCATTGCCCATTTATGGCCAGCAGATCAGGCACAAATTTACAGAACTCTCGATAAGCTAGTTGAGCAAGGCTGGATTACCTGTAACATTGAGATTCAACACGATCGCCCCAACCGCAAAGTCTACAGTGTGACGGAGCTAGGGAAAGCGGAATTTAGGCGATGGCTAGGGATTCATCAGCCCTTACCGACTATCAGAGAACCTTTACTCGTCCAGTTGCATTTTGCAGATCAGTTGTCGAATGAAACCATCATTGATCTACTGGAGCAACAATTAGCGGCTCGAAGCAAAAAGCTGGCTGAATGTGAAACCATTGATTTGCCATCAATCGGTGATGAATCTGCCAACCGCCAGCAGGTGATGCAAAGGCTGGTGCTGGAGTTGATAATCCGAAGAGAAGAAATTTATATTGATTGGTTAAAGACAGTAATCGAAGTTGTCAGTCGCCAAGAGCCATATCCATTTACCAAGAAAGAATTCAGGAGCCAGGAGGTCACTGAGCGACTTGCCTTGAGCGAAGTCGAAAGGAGTCGAAGTGAGCCAGAATCAGAATTGAATTTTGAACGAAACAGCAGATGAATCGTGGATTATTTGTAGGTTTAGTAACTTTAGATTTGATTTACCTTGCTGACTCAGCCCCTAAGAATAATCAGAAGATTGTCGCTACTGACTATACTGTAGCGGCAGGGGGCCCAGCAACAAACGCGGCTGTAACTTTCAATTATTTAGGAAATCAGGCTACAGTCTTAGGTGTAGTGGGTTCTCACCCAATGACGCAGCTCATTCGAGATGACTTGACAAATTACAAAGTTGCGATCGCAGACCTTGAGCCTAACACTGATTTAGTACCGCCTGTATCTTCGATTATTGTCACTCAAGCCACAGGTGAACGCGCTGTGGTTTCGATCAATGCTGTGAAAACTCAAGCTAGCAACGCATCTATTCCGCCAGATATTTTGCAGAATGTCGATATCATACTGATTGATGGACATCAGATGGCGGTTGGTGATTCCATAGCTCAAATGGCTAAAGCCAATAATATCCCAGTAGCGATCGATGGTGGTAGTTGGAAGCCTGGATTTGAACAAATTCTACCGTTCGTAGATTATGCTATCTGTTCAGCTAATTTTTATCCCCCCAACTGCCAGACTGGAGAAGACGTTTTTAGCTATCTCAGTGGATTTGACATTCCTCATATCGCCATTACTCACGGACAAAAACCAATTGAATACTTGAGTGGCACTAAAACTGGTATCGTAGATGTGCCGCAGATTCAAGCGGTTGATACGTTAGGGGCTGGAGATATTTTCCACGGTGCTTTCTGTCATTACATTTTAAGGGAAAGCTTTACTGATGCACTGACATTTGCAGCTAATATTGCTGCTGATTCCTGTAAATTTTTTGGTACTCGGCGTTGGATGGATTTAAGATAATTCGTAATTCGTAATTAGTTAGACTAAGTATCGCTGTGCGCCCCTAATCAACGTTATACATATTTTTAAATAGGCTAAATTAATGAAAGATTTACAAGAAATATTAGCGATCGCTCGTGAGGTAGGTTGGGGCGCAGCAGATATACTGCGATCGTATTACCACGGCACAGCAAAAGACCCTAATTTAGAAGTCCAATATAAGCAGAATGAGCCTGTCACTGTTGCCGATGTCGCTGTGAGTCAATACATTTTACAGAGGCTACAAGCAACTTTGGGTAATGAAGATTTTGCTTACATCAGCGAAGAAACTTATCAATCGTCAAGTAGTGGTAGACAGGCTTCTGCCCCTTGGGTATGGATAATTGACCCTTTGGATGGCACGCGAGATTTTATCGAAAAAACTGGCGACTATGCAGTTCACATTGCTTTAGTCAAAGAAACACGCCCAGTGTTGGCAGTGGTAGTAATACCAGAGGCTCATAAGTTATATTACGCTACCAAAGGCGGGGGTACATTTGTAGAAACCCGTAACGAATCTGTTCCTATACAAGTGTCTTCAGGTAAACAAATTGAAGATTTAACCTTAGTCGTTAGTCGCTCTCACCGCAACCAACGGTTAGATCGCCTGCTACAAAATTTACCCTGTCAAAATCAGAAATCTGTGGGTAGTGTAGGCTGCAAAATCGCCACCATTGTTGAGCAACAGGCAGATATCTACATTTCCCTTTCCGGCAAGTCTGCGCCCAAAGACTGGGATATAGCCGCTCCAGAATTGATTTTAACAGAAGCCGGTGGTCAGTTTACTCACTTCGATGGCACGCCGTTGCAGTATAACACTGGTGATATCAATCAATGGGGAGGTTTGCTAGCTAGTAATGGTGAATATCACGAATTACTATGTAAAAAAGCAGAAGGTATCTTAGCGCAGTTTGACCATAGCTAACGGGATACTGGATGATGAATATTTTTTAATTTGCTTTAATTTGCTTTTAAGACTGTCGATCGTGGTATGATTAATCGTATTACCAATAATAATCTTTACCTCTTAGTCCACAGGTTAATTTTGAAAACACTAAATATCTAGGCGATCGCGAGTTAATTACGATTTCCGATTAAAAGTGTAACTTGATATAGTACAAGCAAAAAAAGCCAGTCTTTAGAAAGTCTGCAAACCGTCTTTAAAGGTTTGATTTGTGAATAAAATTCACTATCAGACAATATTCAAAGACTGAATGCTGTGCTACACTCATGGACATAAAGATTATTTTCGGTTGAGTAACTCGTTTTGATTTCTAAAAACCGTCTCTCCGAATTTAACTCTCTACACTCCCTGAATTCGGAGATTTCTATGTCAATTTACGTCGGAAACCTGTCCTATCAGGTTACAGAAGAGGACCTAAAGCAGGCTTTTGCAGAATACGGAACAGTAAACCGTGTTCAACTACCCACAGATCGGGAAACAGGCCGGCCGCGTGGGTTCGCTTTTGTGGAAATGGAATCAGACACACAAGAACAAGCTGCCATTGATGCACTTGATGGTGCTGAGTGGATGGGACGTGATTTGAAAGTGAACAAAGCTAAACCCCGTGAGGAAAGAAGCAACTCCTCTCGCGGTAGCTGGGGTGGCGGTAATAATGCCCGCCGCAACAATAATCGCTACTAAGTCAATTCCTGAAAATTTCACATTTAGAGTCTCCAGCAGATAAAGCCAAAGGCTCCATTCTGCTGGAATATTTTATTTGGTATCTAGTCTTGAACTATTCATCCATATTAAGGAGGAATGAGAATGACACAAGTAGTTCTAGGAGAGAATGAAGGTATTGAATCAGCCTTGAGAAGATTTAAACGGGAAGTTTCTAAAGCAGGAATTTTCCAAGATATGAGAAAAAAGCGTCACTTTGAGACGCCGATAGAAAAAGAGAAGCGTAAAGCAATTGCTAGGCACAAACAACGTCGTCAACAACGTTCTCGCTTCAGTTAAAAGTCCAAGCAAATTTGCCCTTCGATTTGACATCTAGCCAACATCTCTTCATTGTTGTCAGTAATTAGCATACATCAATCGATAAACAACACTGTTCGTAGAATCGCTGTATTGGCTTTCGGCGCTACTGAATTATACATGTTTTCAGTTGCGTGAAGTATGGGCTTACAGCTAGCTATGCGCCCTTAACTAATATCGTGTCCGGTGAAAGACTTATAATTAAGACCACAGTTCTTGCTGGGAACTTCTTAGCTGCGGGAAAGAGGGTTTTCCCGTTTCTGCATAGATTACAGGAATTCTAACTAATTAACCGGACATGATATTACTCATCTTCGCACTCACTACTTTTATCGTAAGCGATTATCCGGACATGATATAACGATTACCTAGCATTTCTCCAGGTTACGGTTATACTGCTATCATTGCTGGCTCTACTGGTCAGCTAAATTTACTGAGTATTATTTTATTCAGTGTAACAAGGGTAGCAAATTAGTACTAACAAAATTGAGACATCCTTTCGCTGGAATGTTTCAAGGTATTTTATTGTTTTCTTTTTTCTTTCAGCAGTAGATATATTAATTACAACAGCCTAGAAATAATATCAAGTCCGGGTAATTCCAGTTTAATAAGTAATCACGCGGACATGATATAACGTATGGGAACATCAGGGAGAAACCAATCCCCAATAACTAATATTTGAGGAGATTTAATGTGTCTAGTCGTAAATTATCTTTATTACTGAAAATAATATTTGTTACATTGGTTACTAGTGCTAGTAGTTTAGGTATCAGCTTGCTTTTAACCACAAGCGGATTTGAGCATTTGTTGGGAATTCTCAAGCCAAAAAGCGAGAATGCTAAAGCGAGTCACAACAAGCTGATGAGTGCAGATGCACAGAATATAAATCCAGTCACAGACCAGATAAATGAACTGCCAAAGGCATTTCAGGGAGCAATCGTATATCAAGGGAAACTAAAACCGAATGAGAAAGTTATTGCCCTAACTTTTGATGATGGCCCCAGCCCCAAAAATACGGCACAGATTTTAGAAATCTTGAAGAAAAATGATATAAAAGCCACATTCTTCATGATCGGGGAAATGGTGAAATATTTTCCTCAAGTTGCCAAGCAAGTGGCTGCTGATGGTCACATAATTGGTAATCACACATGGCATCATTGGTATCGCCACATGGACTTAGCTACTGCGGCTAGTGAAATCGATCGTACAGCAGAAATTATCTACAAGACTACTGGAGAGAAAACTACTCTATTTCGTCCTCCTGGGGGTTTTCTGAACAATGGGCTAGCCGAATATGCCAAAAACGAGAAATATGCTGTCATGATGTGGTCAGAACAATCGGGAGATGCTGAACGTCATTCGCCTCAAGTTCCAGGGCTGGTTAAAAATGTGCTGAAATATGCAAAACCCGGTGCAATTGTACTGTTGCACGATGGGGGTGGCAACCGTTCCAAATCTGTCAAGGCTTTACCAGAAATGATCGCAGGTTTAAAAGCCCAAGGCTATAGATTTGTGACGATTCCCCAACTACTGGAAATACAAGCTCAAGAAAAAAGTGTGGAGACAGCAGCATCACCCGTAACAAATCAAGAACATCCAAACCAACAACTTAATCATCAGTGATATCATGTCCGGTCAAAGACTTATCATTAAGGCAGCAGAGGGGCAGGGGGGCAGCACTTCGGCTCATTTCGGCTACGCTCAATGACCAACGCTCAGTGACCGAGGGGCAGAGGGGCAGAGGAGAAGGGTTTTTGGGTTTTTGCATAGATTCGGGAATCATAACTAATTAGCCGGACTTGATATGATATCCCAATACGGTTCGGTTAAGGTTTTTTGATGAAAATTATTGCTCGTCAAAGACGCGATAAATCGCCGTCTCTACAAAAGCGATTCATCGCGTCTCTTGCCTTGACCAAACAGTATTGAGTGATATCCTGTCCAGGTAATTAGTTAGTTTATTGGCCAGCAATGCGATTGTGTCGGCTGACAATGCTAATACAGCAATCTAAAATCGAGTTTCATACTCAACTTGAAGTTGATTATCATCCCCCACATCAGTTGAGCCTCGCATCAGAATTTCGTCATTGACTCGATAGAGGACATTGAAACGGAAAGAGTCATCGCTAGAAAGAGCGCGTGATAAAGAGGCAGAGAAATTTTTATTAATATCAAACACACCTTCCGCTGATAAATTAAGAATTGAAGTTCTTGATGTTTTTGATTCGTCATTATTAATAGATGGAGTCGGAAATATCCGAAATTCACTGAAACCAACAGCCTGTCCGATCGCAGTGATAGTTCCTTGTAAACTACCTAAAATGGTAGAACTAGCGAAATTAGTTAGCCCTTGGCCTGCATCTGCTTGTTGACCGAAAGAACCCAGAATTGAGCCACCTAGCAAAGCAACTATTTCTCCCTTACTACGGCTAGGTTCGCTCGTCAGTTCTAGATTCTCACCCAATTTACTAGCTGGCCCGTTCACCCTCGCTTGAACGGTAACGCTACGTAAAGTCCCAAAGTTGTTTACAGAAACATCACTGACTTCAGAAGACAATGGTGATTCCAAAGTTTGAGTGTTCCTTGCTGATGCTTCCGGCACAATTGCCGTCAGTCGGACATCCAAAGTCGGGTCAAGTCCTTGACTTGGAGTAAACCGCGCAGTTTGTTCATAGCCCCGCGCCAAGGTAAACTCAGTAGAAAATAAGCTGAGTCGTCCTCCTGTCAAACGAATGACTCCTTGAGGAAGCGGTTTGGCTAATGTACCATTAATGGTCAAGTCGCCTGTTGCGTCAAACCTCAATAGGGGCTGACTTAATGCCGCTCCTCCTGGTACAAAGCTGAGTAGGGACTGAGTTGCAACCCGAATATCTTTGCCTAAAATCAACTTTAAATCTGCAAACTCTACAGGTAAATTGGGTGGAGTTGCGGCGCTAGTGCTTGTGTCTGCTGTCGCCACTGGGTTAGTGCTTCCATCCACTGTAACCACTGGGTTAGTGCTTCCGTCCACTGTAGCTACTGGGTTAGCGTTATTCTCTGCTGTTGGTGTGGCGTTAGGGTTAACTTGGTTAACTTGTTGTCTATCTAGATTTATGACTTTAGTGTTAGACTCTGCTGTAGCTGCTGATTTTTTTGCCGTAGTAGGCGAGTTGCCAATAATTACCTGACCATCACTCAGTTGAATCTCTCCACCAATTACAGGTTTTAAGGCTGTGCCGCGAATCACGACATCGCCACCAACACCACCTTCATACAGTCCTGCAAGCTTAAAGTTGAGTTTGTCTGCTATTGATACTGTTAAGGGATTCGCTGCGGCTTGTTGAGCATCAAAAATTGGCAAGATACCTGATGCAGTTACTTGCCCTTGATTGTAATTACCTTGGATATTTTCAACGCTTACCGTACTACCATTAAATTGTGCTGTTCCTGTGACATTCGTGAGAGGATCGGATAAGGCTTGAGCGCTAAAGGTAGCATTATTAAATGTGGCATTTCCGTTAATAATTGGTTCGGTTAAAGTACCTCGAACATTTAAATCTACTTTTCCTTGACCGTCTACCCAAGCGACTTGATTGTTGGTCAACAGATTTAACAGTGCCAATCCTTCATTTTGCACATTGGCGTCGATGTTGATTTGATTGCTATCAGGTTGCACTTTGGCAAAAGGCAAAGGAGCAGGTACGCTACCTGTAATGGCAACTGGCTGCGTTCCTGTCACGAGTAAGGTACTATCAAAATTCAAGCGAGCGTTGTTGTAATCAAAGTTCACTTGTCCTGTTTGTACGGGTTGTTTGTTAAGGGTCGCATTCGCTAGCGCCACTTTTCCTTGAACTCTGGGGTCTTGCAAACTACCTGCTAAAGTGGCATCAGCATTTACATTACCAGTGATATCTACGGGGTATTTTTCGATAAAAGGTTCTAAAAGTGATAAGGGCAGACTGGCTACATTCAATTTTCCAGATAGTTGATCGGTTCCTAACTGCCCTGAAAACGACACTAGTCCTCGATCGATCCCCACACTCAAGGGTGAAAGGGTGACGATACCATCGGCGAAAGTGCCTTGAGCAACGACTGGATTGATGGAATAATTACCCCATTGCCAGTTAGCACCTTGAAAATTAAAGCCAACATTCAACCCAGATTTTAACGAGCCATTGGCTGTAATTGCTCCGCTTAAAGCACCTGTTAATTCTGCAAGGCTGGGTAAAGATGCGGCTTGTTTTGTTTCAGCTTGCTGTTCTTTTGCTAGTGCTGTGGTAATATTCGAGAAGTATGCTAACTGTGTTTTCAAATCTGCATTCGGCAAGCTAACAGGCTCAGTTTCCAGTGCTTCTGCACCAGCTAACGTCGGAGGCTGCAACCCAGTACTAAGGTCTTTAAAGTCAAAGATATTAAACGCTTGTAAAAGTCTCTGGATATTAGCTTGGGCAAAATTAGCTTGGAATTGAAATTGCGGGTCATTCCCTGCTTGCACATTGCCACTGAGAGCAATGTTGCTACCTCCAATCAGCAATTGACCGTTAGCCAAGCTAGCAGTACCATCGGCATAATTGATGCTGCCGCGAAATTCATCGGCTGCAACTCTGGCAACACGAGGCGCTGCGATCGCCACATCTCCCGCAATGGCATAATTATTCAGATTCACAACTAAATTACCCGATAGTTGCCCCCCCAGTGGTTTCAATTGATTGTTAGGTAAAAAGCCGCCAACCAGAGCGATGGGAAACTGTTGGGCGTTAATTATCAAGTTATCTCCCTCAGTTCTACCTGTAGTAACTGCCTCATCGCGTTTAACTAAAAATGAAGTGGGACGATAATCTGCACCTAAGTTAAGGGCAATCCGATCTTGTTTTCCAGCTAGTCGCAGACTTCCTCCTTGTCCGCCTTGAAAATTCACATTTCCGGTTAAAAGTCGGTCAAATGCTAAGTTACTGACATTGAAATTCCGCAACCGGATATTGCCATTAGCTTGCGGCACATCTGGAGTGCCTGTAACTTTTCCATTAAAATCAAGTCGCCCTGCTATTGCTACGTCCCCAGGAACTTTAAAGCCAGTATTTTGTAAGTTGAAATTCTGTGCCAGTACATTTAAATCAAATCCGGCAATTTGAGGTGCGCCAGTTGAGGGAGACTGAATAGCGATCGCACCATTAGCACTAAATCCTGAGGTACTTGCGTTTTCAACGATAATCTGCTGTCCATTCCACTGAAATCTTGCAGTCAGCGGTTTTGCCAGCTGCGCTACTCCTTGGGGAAGGCTGATTTGTCCGGCGGCACGAATATCCGCAAGCTGGAAAGATTGGGTTGTACCTGCTAACTGAATATTGCTATTTAGCCGTCCTCGCAGTTGCGGTGAGAAACGGTTGAGTTGAATTCGAGAAGTTTTGACAACTCCTTGCCAGCGTTGTTGTGCAAGTTGACCTTGAGCTGTGATTGTCCCACCTGCGACGTTCACAACCGCATCGGGAAAGACGATATTCTCTCCCTGTTTGGTAACAACAACTCGTCCGGTAGTGGGATAGGTAGCTTTAGGCGCTTGCACGCGCGCGACTGTTTGCAAATTGCTCAGAGTGCCGGAAATATCAGCATTTGCCGAGACATTCCCAATGGTAATGGAGGGTGAGGAATTGTAGGCTTTGGCGATCGCATCTCCTGGTATATTTTTTGCTTGCACATTCAACGCTATCCTACCTTGAGGTGCAAGCTGAACTCGTCCGCTAGCTGTTACTTGCCCTCCCACATCTGGATTTGCTTGAACGCGAGAAACGTTGACGTTTAACGGTGTACCCAGAGAACCAGAAATTTTCGCGTTCGCAGATATACCACCAACATTAATGGGAGTTGAAATGCCGTAACCTTGAGCGATCGCATTTCCGGGAATACCTTGAGCTTGAATATCTACGCCTACCTGACCTTGGGGAGCGAGTTGAATTTGACCATTGGCTGTGATTTCTCCCCCGGCTGGTGGCGTTATCTGAACACTAGAAACATCAAGTTTCAAAGGCTGTTTGCGAAGTGAGCCAGAAATTTGAGCTTTTGCTGAAACATTCCCCACTGCGATCGGTAGAGTAACGCCATAACTTTTTGCTAGTATATCTCCTGATATTCCATCAGCTTGAGCATTAAATATTACCCCATCTTTGGTTCCCAAATTAGCTTGACCGCCGCCGATAATTTGACCGCCAGCTGCGGGGACTATTTTCAGATTAGAGACAGTAAGTTGAGATGCAGTTTTGGATGCATTCAAGCGAAAATCAGTGTTGATGGTATTAAATTGAATGCGGTCAACTTGAATTGGTTTAGTGTTACTTACTGTACCGCTGACTACTGGTTGCTCAAGTGCGCCGCCTACCTGAATTTTTGCCTGAATTTCGCCACTAGCTGGGACTGACGAATTTACTTTTAATGTATCTAAGATATTTTTCGCAGTAACAGGTTTTATCTGAGCAGAAACATTAAAACCTGTTTGAGTATTAATTGTTCCATTAGCGAGAATGGGAACTTTGCCAAAGTTCGTACTCAGATTATCTAAAGTAACTGTCTGACCTTGAAATAGAAATTTCCCATTAAAATTAGAAATTGGCTGAGGAAGATTTTGAATTTTAGCGGTGACTTGATTAGCTGTAGCTGTTCCCGTAATTGCGATGTCTGAAAGTTTGGGGGGAATCTGAACCCCTAAGTCAGCATTTAAATATCCTGCTTGCAGCGCGATGGGTAACTGAATTAATCGAGTGATATCGGATGCTTGTAAATTTTGGGCTGAAAGTTGCAGGTTAGTTTGTTGAGCTTTTACTTGGGTTTCGCCAACAATTTTAGCAGCGCCTCCCCTAGTGAATTGAGTATTGAAGTCATAACCGATCCTTTGATTTTGATCGGAAAATCGGGCAATACCACCAACTCGATCTAATATGACTGAGCCTTTCGGTTTAGTCGGTGCGGCGAATGGCATCAACTCTATATTGCCATCTTGAATTTGAAGTGACTGCAACTCAGTTTGAATAAAACCTTTTCCTTCCCCAGCCTTAACTTGGGCTGTCACCCAACGACCATCTTTATCTTGTTGAATGTAGACATTGGGTTGAACTAACGTGACATCTAATACCAGTTTTCGGGTAAGGAGGAGTTGCAACGGCGAGAACTGCACATCCAAAGCTTTTGCTACCACCCGATCTGCATCGTTGGGAGTTGCTGGTATCGATAGAGAGCTAAATCTCAGACTAGAAAGCGAAAAACGTTCAACGTTCCCAACTTTTACTGGACGCCCCAGCAATTGCTCAAGATTTTGCTGTACTAACGGTGCTAAATCTTTATATACATAGTTTCTAGCCCACCAAGCACCAACTATAATTCCAACTAGTAAAACCCCACCCAGAGCCAAACTGGTACGTCCTAAAAGCAGGAGCCATAGACGACGATTAGATGGTTCCTGATTGTTTTCTGAATTTGGCGATCGCGTCATGATTGTTATTACTACCAGTAATTTTTCTGGAGTGAGGCTAGAGACAAATTAATTAGTTCTATCAGCAAGTTACAATTTATGGTTTCACAATATCAGGACTTACGCAAGAACTTTGTGGCAAGCTGCTTGTATTTTCGAGGAGAGGCTACGCCAATAAGACGCATTTGCGGTGCGTCTATGTTATTTCCTGATTTTGTCTAATTCCTGAATTTATTTCGATTAATAATTTTTCACCAGACGTTAGTTTTGTTCGTTTTGAGATTTGGAAACTTTGCTGGTATTAGGAACATTATTTAGAATATTATGTGCATCTTCAAAAGAATTGGTATAGATATTATCTTTCACCAAGTCAGTAATTTTTTATTAACTGACTTTATAACCGCTCCTGTATATACGACTCTGGTTATAACCTTTAACTTTCCAGAATCTAACTTAGTATAGATGACAATGATGATTTAGCCTTCCATTATTCAGGAGGCAAATGTATCTGCGAACACACTTACAAAATATCTATGAATAAAGCTTAGAGGATGTTTGAAAACTGGTAGTGTTAATCGAATTATTACCCCCCTCAATCCCCCCGATATATTGGGGAAAAAACAAATTTAGTTCCCTCTCCTTTTAGGCTACGGTGTACACACAAGTCCAAGTAAAGTAATAAGGGAAGGAGTTGTGGGGAGAAAAAGGTGATGGAAAATCCAATCAAAAGACACGCGCAAGCAGTTGAGGGAAAAGCATTTGGAGACCCGCGACTCTCTAAAAGGGGGCAGCATTGTACGAAGCTTTGGGAAAAAATCAATCAGTGAGCATTCGCCAAATAAGTAAAAATAGAGCCGAACAAGTAGGATACTATCGGTTTTTGGAGAATGAGAATGTGACAGTAGGGGAATTAGTGCGAAGCCTATCAGACGAATGCGTAACTCATGTAGAAGGAAAGCATATATTAGCTATCAGTGATACAAGCGAAATTAACTTGCAGTCTCATGTAGGCAGGTTGAAAGCAAAGGGTGTCGGTGTAGTCGGAAACAACACGGATGTAGGATTTTATATTCATCCAACACTAGTATTAGATGCAGCAAATGGATTTCCCTTGGGGATAAGTACAGTACAACTGTGGACGAGAGATATTAACCATCAGGATAAGCATGAGCGCAATTACAGCCGATTACCAATAGAAAAGAAAGAATCATACAAGTGGCTACGTTCTGCCGAAGAAACGCAAAGATGTTTAACTATTGGCAATGCCAAAATAGTGACTCACATCGCCGACCGCGAAAGCGATATGTATGAGGAATTTGCTACAGTCCCAAATCAAGACAATCATGTGTTGGTGAGAGCGCGCATTGACCGTCGCCTTGTGGGAAAAACCCAATCACTTTATACATACTTAAATGAACAGCCCAGTGAGGGTACTTATACAGTCAATGTGCCGTCAGATGCACGCCAAAGTAGAACAGCAAGGGAGGCATTATTAATTGTTCGCCGTGCGGTAGTGAAAATTCAACGTCCAGATAAGTTGAATGGGCAAGATTATCCCCCTAGTGTGACACTTTACGCAGTGGAAGCAGTTGAAGTCAACCCACCATCAGGTCAAGCACCGATTCATTGGCGATTACTCACTACCCACCAAGTCGTTTGTTTAGAACAAGCACTACAGGTGATTCGATGGTACACATGGCGATGGCGAATTGAACAACTGTTTGCCACACTCAAAACTGCCGGATTAAATCTCGAAGCCACCCAATTAGAGTCGGTTACCGCCATTCAACGATTAACTATATTAGCCTTGTCTGTTGCTGTGCGAATTTTACAACTGATTGGTGGACGGGATCATCCTGATTTACCGGCAAATATTGCTTTTTCTCATGAGCAACAGCAATATTTATCTACTATTGCTCCTACTTTAGAAGGTAAAACTCGACTGCAACAAAATCCCTATCCTCCTTCAACTCTTGCTTGGGCGACTTGGATTATCGCTCGGCTTGGTGGTTGGTCTGGTTACAAATCCCAAAAACCTCCCGGTATTACTACTTTGAGCCGCGGACTTGAGCAATTTGAATCCACCTTTTTTGGCTGGAAGCTCGCTCTGGGCAAACTTGTGTGTACACCGTAGCCTTGCAAAGGGGAGGGTTAGGGTGGGGTAAAAAATATTTTATACATCAATCATGACTTTTCAAACATCCTCTTAGGTTTACCCCAACTTATCAAATAATTTTATCCAGGAATTTATCAAGTTAAATTTGATACTCAGGCTGTGCTATTAGACATCAACACGCCGGAAATATATAGCGAATAACTACATAATCTTGAATAGCAACAAATTACTAACAAGATTCGCTACTTGTGTAGAGAAGTAGCGAATCTAAGCTTTTCGATTACTGTTTTACAAACTTAATCAATCATTATCAGATGGATCGTCAATCATTTCTGGTACTAAAGCTGGGTTACTTCTACGTTCTTCTGGTGATTGCTCTCGAATAACATCGTCTATTCTCGCAGGGTGTTTGATTTTGTCCAAAACCTCTGGACTTAATTGTGATGGATCGCCTTCTGGATTAGACTTTTCAGCTTGACTAGGAACTGTTTCCTTATTCATAACTCTTTCCTTAAACCCTAAACTTATATGCCAAGCTTAAGTTCTTCTATGGTGGGCTACACACTATCTTGGGACTTAATTTCACATCATAGTGGGTGAGAAAGGCGATCGCTTAACGAAACAGCAATATTGGCGTCAGTCACCAGAAATCAGTTGGGTATTTTGAACGAAAGAGTTGATAGTGCAGCGTCTTTGGCTTTGCTTTTAAATTCTGACTTCTGAATTCTTCTTCAAGAATTGGGGTTTTTGGCTAACCCAGAAATAAATGTCATGAAAACTTGACATTGTATTCGTTACTAAACACCTAGATTGCCCAAATTATCATGATTTCATGACAATAAGATCCCAGAAGGGCTGATAAATTCGTGAAACAGGCAAAAAACCTACTTATGACCCCTTGATCCCTAGATATGCTTAGTGGTTAATATAGACTTAACAAATAGAAATCCTCCGATCCCAAAGAAATGCTAATTTTGGCATCATGAGGAATTGAAAGGATGTTGGCTCAATTTAAAAACAGATTAAAAAACTTAAAAACTGGGCAAAACCAGGAGTCAGGAATAAGAAATTCATCTGGAATGGATGAGATTTTACATAGCATTCTTTAACCAGGGGAAATCATTTACCGCTTAAACTACTGGAGGCCAAATTAATGGCAAAAGAACGCCCGCCACTAGAGGAGATGACCTTACGCCAACTACGCAAAGTTGCTAGCGAATATAGCATCTCTCGCTATAGCCGAATGCGTAAATCACAACTGCTGACATCAATACAAGAAGTCCAGCGTAGCAAAAACTTACTCAGTCCATCTCGTTCATTGGAGGCACAAGAAACCGTGGAAGCTGCAAAGTTTGAATTAGGTCAGGAAGATCGTACTGGCGGATCTTTGGCTGATGTTGATGAAGGACTCGCAGATTTGCCCTCTGGCTATGGTGAAAGCCGGATTGTACTCTTACCGCGCGATCCTCAATGGGCTTACACTTACTGGGATGTTCCCAATGAACACAAAGAGGAACTGCGTCGGCAAGGTGGACAACAATTGGCACTACGGATTTATGATGTCACCGACATCGATATCGAATACCAAAGCCCACATAGCATTCAAGAATATCCCGCTGATGAACTAGCTAGAGAATGGTATCTACCAGTTCCAGTTAGCGATCGCGATTATATAATCGATATCGGCTATCGTGCTGCTGATGGTCGCTGGTTAGTACTAGCTCGTTCTAGTAAAGTACACATTCCTCCCGTCTATCCTTCTGACTGGATTGAGGATGTCTTCATCACTGTCAATTTTGAAGAAGATTTACGTGGCAAAACTCAGTACGAACTAGTTCCCCCTGCCAAGAAGGTTGCAGCTACCGCCAATGGTAATGTTGGTAATGCTGTGAATGGCAGCAACCCCATCTACGACGAAATATTTGGTTTAGCAGAATCTGCCGAAGCACTACGGGTTGCTGGTTCTATCTTCGGCTCCCAACAAGGTGCAGCGCGTCCCGAACAAGCTATTAGCTCCTACATTTTCCCATCTGGTGTAGGTCTGTGGGCAACTCCTACCGTGTCTGGCTTAACCGCTTCCGGTGCAGGTATGTCAGGTGTTGGCTTCTCGGCTTCCGCCGTACCAGTGCGTCCGCGCAAGTTCTGGTTAATTGCCGATGCTGAGTTGATAGTCTACGGTGCAACCGAACCCGATGCTAATGTAACTATTGGTGGCCGTCCAATTAAGCTGAATCCAGATGGAACATTCCGCTTCCAGATGTCCTTCCAGGATGGTTTAATTGACTACCCAATTTTGGCTGTAGCTGCTGATGGCGAGCAAACCCGCTCGATTCAAATGAAATTTAACCGTGAGACACCATCTCGAAATACTAACACTAAAGAAGAAGCTGTCTTAGAATGGTTCTCTTAAGTTTTGGTTCTGAGATTGACTCCAAACTGAAATTTTAAATTATTCACCGCTATAGTAATTCTGTAGCGGTTTTTTTGTATTATTATGTCTCCAAGAAAATTATTTTTGTTATTTATCTTGATAATTAGTGCAAGCTTATTATCAGGTTGTCAAAAGATGGAAGCAAATTTAGTCCCAAAAGCGTCTAAAAGTTGCCCTGGCAAAGATGCCAAGTTTAGTATTGATTTTTTTAAAACCAATAATCAAGGTAAAAAAAATCCTAAAGGTATTAACAATGTAATTATTTTTAATCCCAAATCAGCAGAATTAGATTTTAAAGTTAATGTTGGTCTATCTCATAAACTTTACGCCAAAGATAGTAGAGGGAAACTGCGTAAAGAATATGTAGCAAAACAGTTTCATGAACTCATCGCTGATGAAAATGCCAAATTAAACGGACAGCTACCCATTGCTGCAATTAATGCCGACTATATAGATACTGAAGATAAACCCCAAGGCTTAAATATTTCTCGTGGCGTAGAGTATTCAGGAGCATTTAAAAATAAACGTTCTTCCTTTGGGATATCAGGAGGTACACCCCAGCAGCGACAGGCTACTATTCAAACTGGCAGAAGAACGAACGATATTCTCAATTATAATTTAGTGGGCGGTAATGGCAGATTCTATCGTCAGGGTAAATTTAAAGATATTTGTCAAGATTTGGGAGAATTTGCTTGTAAAAATGCAACTAATCGCTCTTTGGCAGCTATCACGAATCAAGGCTATGTAATCTTATTAGTTAATGACTTGAAAGCTGATTCTAAAATTGAATTATCACAACTTAATCAAGAGTTACTGCCAGATATGTTTGATAATGTCTTAGAAGGTATTGCTAGCAATAACTGTTTAGGTAAGATACAAGAAGGGATTTTATTTGATGGAGGTATGTCTCCAGGATTGTATTACAACCAGAAAACTTATGTAGAAAACCTTGGGCCGATTGGTTCAGTTTTTTTGATTTACAAAAAATAAAATAGTTATAATTCCCAGAGTTATTGCAGCCCTCCCCGATGCTTTGGTGGGGAGGGGTGATTCGTGTTTAATACAATAGGGTTCAGGTTTTTGAGACGCGATAAATCGCCGTCTCTACAAATATTTTCCCTCGTTCCCAGTCGGAGACTGGGAATGCATTCATTGAGTCTCTGACTCAATTCCAGGCTGGAGGCAGAGCCTCAACGAGGGCATTCCCATGCTCTGCATGGGAACGAGATACGAAATAGAATGCTTATTTACGACTTTATGATTCATCTTGATTTTTAGTTTTTTGATGAGAAAAGCGAATTCCGACAAAGATATCGTAAATAAACTCTAAAAAGTCTTTCTTTTGTAGTAACCCTGAAGTTTGATAACAGCCTTTTTCATCTAACAAAGGCTTCATTAGATAGTATGTAGACTGATATTTGTACCAAGGAATACAAGTCCATAAATGATGAATTAAATGGTAGTTCTGACCTAAAATTAGGATGTTAAGAATTGGGCTAGGGTATACACGAGCATTTTTCCAGCGATCGCGTTCAACAAAAGGACGATGGGGCAAATAATCAAAAAACAAACCCAGTATTAATCCCACTATACCAGAAGGTACAACCCAAAAATTGAGAACGTACATTAAAAAATGATATTGAACTGAGATATAAAAAATTGCAACAACAATTAAGCGGCTAATTAACCATTCCCATAGCTCATATTTGCGCCACAGTCGCCGTCGAAAGAAAAACACCTCATGGGACAAGAATCGAAATGCAATCATCCATAGCGGCCCACCTGTAGAAACAAAATGATCTGGGTCATCTTTGGGATGGTTGACATGAGCATGATGCTGCAAATGTACTCGTGTAAACACTGGAAAAACGAACCCTAGCATCAGGGCGCTACCATGCCCTAGTATGGCATTAATGACTCGATTGCGGTGAGCAGATTGGTGACAAGCATCATGAATTACAGTTCCAGCACAATGCAAAGCAATAGTGTTAGAAATAAAACACAGCCAGTCTGGCCATTGCCAAAGCCAGTAACCGCAATGAGATGACACCAGTACTGTCACAGATGCAAAAAACAGTTGTAGTGTAGGATTGAAATCACCAGGAGGTACTAACAATTCTTTTGGTGGAGCTTTCAGTATTTTTTCTGCTTTTGAAGTTACCGTTATTACTTCTGGATCTACTACGTCTTTAAAGATGACTTCCAAGTTGTTGCCATTTAGCTTTTTATAGTCATCAACGGCTGGGTCGATGATGATTAGGCTTTTGTCCGGGATGTCAAAAAAATTAGGATCTAAAGAGGTCATAATTTTCCTGGTCGTGATTCGTTGATAAAATGAGTTTTAAATCCCAAACTCAGCCAGCACAGAATAGATTTCTTGCCCCGATTAAAGAGATGAAAAGATTGAAAGTTTAACCAATACTCTTCTCTATTCAAATTAGGTATGGACTGTAAGAGATAGGGAATAGTAAAAATTTTTGAATTTTTTGCTACATTACATGCATAAACAAAATATTTGATTTTTCATTTTGAGAGTTGCTCCTGTTACTCAATAATGCCAGCAACAACAGCATACATAGATTTTGGTTTGATATCGACATTTATCGATTTGCCCAGTCAATGTTTTTTGCGATGTGCTGAAATTGTGCTTTGTTATTGCTTTTGTGAAAAGCAATTTTCAACAATATAAAGAATACAGTTATTTTAACGATCGATGCAAGAGTTTTATCAGAATTTGACGTATAATAAAAATATTTTAGACACAAATATCATACTTCTAACAAAAATATATATTTTATTTGCTTACATAAAAATTTCATCCCTGGCTCTGGATGATGCAATAAGTATATATACTAGCGATCGCTTATCCTCTTTCGATTCCATGCAGTTTTGCTGTCTTCTTCTTTTAACCAAAAATCCATCGCTGGATACTGGTAGCCAGAATAAGCAAAGGTTCGTGCAAACCATGACACTTCTTTGTGGAGCATACCACTTTCTACTCTGATTCTGAGTTCGAGACCACCAAAAAGATCAAATTTCTATATTATTTAAGAACAAAGATTTTGCTATGCGTCAATTATTACTAGTTTTGTCCAGTATACTAACTCTCAGCAGTTTAAATCCCCTCGCCATGACAATAGCAGGCACAACGCCTGATTTATCTGAGATGCGCTTAGTTCAAAAGCTCAACTGCAATAATCCTCAAACTCAAGCGGCAATTAATGAATGTACAAAGTTGTCTTATCAGAATGCAGATAAAAAACTGAATCAGGTTTATCAACAATTGATATCTTCATTAGAAAGGCCTAGAAAACAAAAATTGATTGCTGCACAACTAGCATGGATCAAGTTTCGAGATACCAATTGTGAGTTTGAAAGAAGTAGATATGAGGGCGGAAGTATTGCCTCTAGCATTTATTTTGGTTGTTTGGAAGATACTACAAAACTGCGTACCCAACAATTACAAGAATATCTGAAAACTGACCCTTAAGCTGAAAGCAGGTTAGAAGAAGCTTTTAGAGATTATATTTGTTGCATGAATTTAAAGTCCTCACCCTAAATCTCTCTCCCAGGCTCTACCGTGTATACACAAGTCTCAAGTAGTTGATAAATCTTGGTTTTACCCCACCCTAACCCTCCCCTTATAAAAGGGCTACGGTGTACACACAAGTTATCGAATTACCCCACCCTAACCCTCCCCGTATGTATTGGGGAGGGAACTAGATTTTCTTGTTTCCCCCCTTGGAAAGGGGGGATTAAGGGGGGTAATTTGACTTGTGTATACACCGTAGCTTCAGGCTTGGGAGAGGGACTTTTAAATTTGCATTTGTGCAAGAGGTTTATTGAGTCAGAGACTCAATGAATGCATTCCCAGGCGGCAGCCTGGGAACGAGGAAATGGAAACTAGAGTAATTATCTTTTTTTGAGATTAACGCAAACCTAAAATTTCGGAAATCGCCGCTACAATATCTAAATAAAAATTGCCTTTCACCGCCCGAAATAACTCAAATTTAGAGTCAGGGGCACCAAAAAACGGTCTGAGAAACCATCCCAATTGCATACCAACAAAGGCATAAAGCAATAACCAGGATCTTAAAATAGTGGTGCGGGTTTTTTTACCAACTTCATCTTGTTGAGAAAGTAATTGCATTCCTTCATACAGGAATTTAACGCCAAATATGCCTGTAATACCAAAAATGAACACATTCAGCAGTTTAAAAAATTGATAAGAATCGGGTGTAGTTATTAGAAAAAATAGCGTCACGGGTGCCAAGCTAAATAAAAGTACGCTAATCACTGACACAGATGTGAGTAATACAACGAAATGCTGTAGAATACTGCTCCGAGAACCAAACAAAACATTAAAAAAGAATAACGTCGGGAAACAAATAATCAGTGTGATTAAATAGAATACCGGAAGTTTAATAGCACCAGATAATGCCTGTGCCCAACTGTGGGATGCACCGATAATTGCTCCATAAAGGGCAAAGAAAATGGAACTAGATACGAATAGAGAAGTTATTTTATTTTGTAATCGCACTCCCTGACGAATTTCTTCTAAGAACGACTGGCGATCGCGCAGTAAATTAACTAAAACTCCAAACTGTTGAATTCCGCGATTTTGCTTTTTCAGCATATTTTTTTAGTTTGTATATTTTGTGTAATTGCTAACGAATAATTAACGGAATCCAAAGAGATAGCTAAGAGATTTAATCACGCTTAAATAGAAATTACCTTCTCTTTCGCGAAATAGTTCAAAGACAGAACCAGGTGTGCCAAAAAATGGTCTGAGAGTCCATCCTAGCTGACTGCCGACAAAAGCGTAAAGAAATAGCCAAAATTGTAAAATTTTCTGGCGGGTTTTACTGCCTTCATTATCTTGTTCTAAAACTAAACTCGTGGCTTGATATAAAGACGAAACACCAATAAATCCAGTGATGGCAAAGATAAAGACATTTAACAGAATTAAAAACTGGTAATTATTGGTGGTAATTAAGAAAAACAATGTGATTGGAGCAAAGCTAAATAAAAGTACGCTGGTGACTGAAACCGCAGTTAAGACTAATGCTAAATGCTGGGCAAAACTCCGTTTGGAACCAAAAATAATGTTGGCAAAGAACAACGTCGGGATACAAATCAAAAGTGTGATTAAATAAAGGGCTGGGAGTTTAATGGCAGAAGACAAAGCTTGCATCCAGCTATGGTATGCACCAATGATTCCGCCATAAGCAGCGATAAATAAAGAACTGCAAACTAGCAGCGAAATGATTTTATTTGGTAATCTCGTACCTTGGCGAATTTCCTCTAGAAATCCTTGGCGATCGCGCAGGAATCCAATCAGCACTGCAAAGTATTTGATTCCTGATGATTTCCGTTCAATCATGTTATCCTCACACTGATAAAATACTAAGTTTCATCTGAGTAATCACCGCCAGAACCATACTTCCAAGCATCAATTAAACGATGCCAATAATATTGTTGTTCTTTTGGTTGATTCTTAATCCACGTTTCTAGCATTGGACTTAGCGAAAACAAGGCAGTGTATACACCTAAATTACTGTAATGTAACATCCAATCTAACAAACTTGCCAAACCTACTTGTGGAATTATCTTGACAACTAATAGAGGATGATATAAACCAGTTTTTAACAGTGTTTGCGTTAATGCCGAAAATTGCACTATATCTTGTAAAAATGGTTTTAGCACTGGCGTACCCAACTGTTGCATTTCTTGAAATACTGCTGAGAGTAATTGGTTAATTTGATCTGGGGCAATTTTCTGATTTACACCAACACTCATCGCCCTTTGAAACAACCAAGTAACAGTCAAACTTGGCTGATAAGGTTGCAGCAGTGTTAACGCTTTTGCAGATAATTGTTCTGTTTCTAGCGCTTCCTTGATGCCATAAGTTAAACGCTTCAGGTGACGCACCATCGCCCCAAAACCACCAAAACTTAAGGGAGATTGACTACCACTGCTATCTCCGGCTGGGAGAATGCGATTCCAAGGGGTTTTTAACGGACTTTGGCGATAGGTGGGAAAGAAACCAAACAACGCTCGCTGAAATTTCAGCTTGCTCAACTCCACTCCCTGATATTCTGGTAACAGACGCAGATATTCCTCAAATAGAGCTTCTAAACTCAAACGTTGAGGTTCTGCATCCATGTAGGTAAACAAGTAAGTGGTTCTGCCATCCCTGGCTGGAAAGGCTTCCCAGAAGTACTGGCATTGATTTTGCAACTCAGTGAATGATAATAATAAATCGCCTGAGTTATTTTCTGGAAAACCTTGAGCGCAACTTCCCACAACCAAGCATAAAGCATCTGGTTTTTTGCCTTGGCGTGCTTGTTGGGTGATGGGTGAAAAATGTCCCATCGCGTCGATTAATAAGCGAGTTTTGAATTGGTTATTTACCATCACCCCGTCGGGATGAACCACTGCTTCGGTAAAGGGTGTGTTTTCTAACAACTTTCCTCCGGCGGCGAGAAATCGGGTTTTTAAGGTAGCGAGTAGATAAACTGGATCTACACCGATATTCAAGACATCCTCTACCCAAACTTCTGTACCGCCAGCAAAACTAACTCGCGCTGGGTTATATTGAGTGGCGATCGCACTTGCTAATTCATCCTCAGTTAGCAAGTTCAATTCCACAAACACATCTAATTCTTTGCGAGAAATATTCCATTCTTGTTCCCTCCCCCGCAAAATACCCCGTTCCAGCAACGCCACCCGCAACCCCTTCACCGCCAAGGCGCAACCAATTAAAATGCCCAAAGTGCCACCGCAGATTAGCACATCGAAGTCTGTATCGCCTAAAAGCTGTTGACTTTCTTTAACTAACGTTGGTACTGGTGCGGAGTTTTCACGCACAGATGTTAAGATGCGATCGCCTTGGCGCAATCCTTTTAAAACATCGCCGGGTAATTGGGAAAGAATTTCTTCAGTTAAAGACATTTTGGAAAAATTCAACTCTACATTCCAAAACTACCTGAGAATGAAGAAAGTAGATACGATATTATTTTTGGAGAGCTACAAGCGTGGTCAACCACGATGCTAGGCTTGTAGCCTCAATGTTAGTCAACAGGCTAACTCACATCTTGCATCTGCCAGTGAAAATAATGGATATGCTGCAATAAAGTTCTAAAAATCACATATCTATTTGTCTCTGTATTTAGTCCATTTATAATGGACTTTTGCTATTAGACAGGGATTTACAATCCCTGGCGGATATCTTTCAACGTTAGGGACTTTAACCGCTACGCTTCTGAAGTCATCCCTATGAACCCAACTAGCTTGACACCACCATCTTCTTAGAGCTAATTAGGTTGTCACCTTGCACTCTTTCTTCTATTCTTTAATATCTGCTTTCTCGGAATCCGGTGAATCAGGTAACTGATTGATTTCAAGGGTTGAGACAAATGGAGTAAATCAGTTCACTTTTTTCAAAGTACCAGTAATTACTGAACCTGGATCAGTTTGGATAAGAAAGATTTCTTTGCCTCCATCAACAATAATACCGCTTAAAGAACCATCACCATATATCAGCACCGTACAATCTTGTTTAACACTATAGAGTCCTGATACTGCCTTGTTTGTAGATATAGTACCGTTAGTGCTCTGAGCAACTGTTCCTTGAAAACTTCCCGTTCCATTAAACTTGTAGAAACCAACTTCAGCTAAAGGTGTTGCTGCAAACGTCCCAGTGAAGTTAATTCCATAGCTACCTGTTATGGTTGCATTATTACAAGAAGGCGCAGGTTCGGCATTCACCTTTTGAGAGATAGCGTCTGCAATGGTCAATGCTGACACAGTACCAATTATTAACGTCGTAAAAAAGCTTTGGATTTTAAAGTTCATTAGATTCATGGAATCAAGACACCTTTGCATAAATATTGAGATAAGACTTATGCACTATACAAATTAATCATGGTATGAATTTACCACAATAGGTAATTTCAATCTTTGATTAATTATTTTTGGACGCCTAAAGACTGTTAATTTTCTTTAACTAACTGTGGTGTGGGTGCGGAGTTTTCGCGCACAGATGTAATATCAAGCGTGAAAAATGATTGCGACAGATGGAAAACTGAAACATTTATCCAATGGATGTTTCACAATCCAAAATCGTTCGACTGAGCGACTTGCCTTGAGCGAAGTCGAAAGGAGCCGAAGTCTAAAATCTAAAATCCAAAATGGTATAAGGATGCAAGAGTACGATCGCCATCCTCTAAGAAAATAGGCAAGCGATCGCACTAATAACGCTATATATTAAGTTAACTTCTCATCTTATTTAGCAGTTACAAGCTGACCTGTAAAGAAGAATGACCCACCATTTTGTCCATTACCTTGTAGTGGATTCCCTTGTAGAGGAAACAGACGAAGCTCAATTGTCCCTTCTACTGTTTGAGTTATCGGATTAAAAGTAGCTTTATAATCATTTCTTGCAATACCGCTACCGCCCTTGTTTGAAAGACTAAAGTTGAGTGCCCTACCTATAATCGCCTTCTTTCCATTACACGCCCAAGTACCCACAGATGTGGTAAAAGGATCAAACTGACCCGTAACACCACCTTGATTTGAGTCACTACTAATCAAGTTGCCTTCTTCAGTAAGAGCGATCAGCGCGCGTGAAGCAAACTTTCCTGTTTTATCTTTAATTGTCACGAGGTATGTACCAGCGACAAATTTGCTGCAAACTTTCAGTTCAGAATTGGTATCGACAGAGCCAGCCTTGACTTTTTGAATGCTCCAGATATCCAAAATGCTCGCTGTGCAAAGTACACCAATTGTTAATCCAAGCAAAGTTTTACGAATTTTCATGAGAAACAGTAGTAAAGAATTTATGAAACCTACTTAGAAACATATACAGAAACAAGAAACATTTTTGGTAAATTTTGGTTAACGCCTGATTAAAAAAGGCGATGTCTGCGACGGGCTACTCGGCGTCGCGTGTCTTGCCAATGAGAGCTAAATTGTAAACTCACGTTAAATTATCCCAAACCGAACAGTTTAGAAATCGCAGGCAATAATTTATTACCCGCTTCCACCAGAGAAGCAACAGCAGGTAAGCCTGTAAATATTCCTTTCAACATGGTGATTGCAGTTTTCGCCGTCTTCTGCTTAGTGGATTCTTGAGGATTTTTCCCCGCTTCTGCTAAAGCTTTCACCTGTTCTAGCGCTTCGGCTTTCTCTTCTTCTGGTAAATATGTGGATTGGATAATTGCATCTTGCAATTGCGATAATAATTCTTTGATTCCTGGTTTCTCGGCATCGCTTGCATCAGGTAACTCATTGAGGGCAATACTCACGTTACCGCTAATGGTTCCTAGATTAGCAATAGAATTATTGCCAGCGATACCGCTAACATTACTGCTGCCTTGAATACTGATGCCGCTGATATCTGACATATTTGTATCTCCTTGAGTATAAAATTTTGGCTGCTTGAGAGCAGTTTCTACCATATTTTCTAAACTAATAATGCGCTTATCTTTTTCTACCAGTAATAATTGCTGACTCTGCGATAAGGCTTTGAGTTGATTATAGTCATCAAAATATTCGGCACTCAGTTGAGATTTATCGCTACCTGGGGCGGTTTTGGCTCTGAGCAAGATTTTATCATCGCCGCGTTTCTCCATTGCGACGATTTCTAACTGAGCTTCGGGATGGTTTTCGGCAAGGTTTTTGAAAGCAATGGCAATAGCGCGGGGGTCAACGCCTTGATTGTGGTAAAGGTCGAGGGTATCAAAAATTGGCTTGATAAAGTCGGCAAACTCGCCGTCTGCAAATACCTCTTGTTTATGATCGGGTTTGCGGAGGGGGTCGGGGTCTTCTTTGATGGGTAAGCGCATGAAGACATATTCACACCTCACCCCATGCAATTTAGTTGTATTTGTAATGCCCCAATCTTCAATGTACGCGCCGGTGAGGGTTGCACCTGTTAAATCTGTGTCGTCTAGTTGCGTTTGCTTCAGTTTTGCTCTTGACAAATCGGCATCTTGCAGGTTGGCTTCACTGAGGTCAGCGCCAATAAAGCTGGCATCTGCTAGGTTAGCTTTTTGTAAGTTCACACCTCGCAGGTTTTGACGGTCAAAGTTTTTGTTCTGTCCTTGTCTTGTAATTACTAGCTTGCGTACTTGTGGTTTTTCAAGATAAGTTGCACTAACATGAGCACGATCAAGTCTTTTAGCTTGAAACCAGCAAGTATTAGTTACATTAGCATATGCAAAATTAGTGTTTTTCAGCGTTGCCGCAGTAAAATTAGCATTTGTTAGATCAGCTTTGCCAAAACTTGTACCACCCGTGTTAGTAATAGCAGTCTTTAAACACTCGTCAGCTATTGCTATGGAAAAAGGCACAATACCAGCTTCAACACTAGCTCTAGCTGTAGATATAATTGCGCCTCTAGAGCCAACTACAGCTAAGTATATAAACCCTAAAAACGCTAAAACAACTGGCACACTCCCAGCAAAAACAACATCAAATATAGATATAGAGCCAGTTACAATTGCTGAGATAATCAAAGCCAAAACGAAAGCTATAGAACCAGCTATAGTTAAAACCAGATTTGCAGTCAGAGCAACAGCCCAGTTATATCTAGAAGCAACCATAGCTATGCTGATAACTACCAGTGAAGCTATTAGTAAAGCTATAATTACAGATTTTGATAGTGCGGATAAAACCAATAAGCCTGTTACTAATACTGCACCAATTGCCCAACGGCGTTGCAGTCCAGCTTTGGCATGGCTGAAATTCGCCCCTCTCAAATTAGCGTTGGTGAAGTTTGCCCCTCGGATGTCGGCATAGCTAAAGTTTGCACCCGCAAGGTCTTGTCCTTTGAAGTTGCGTCCTCGGAGATTTTGACCGGAGTAGTCTAAAGCCATGTTCCACTTTACGGAGGTGAGCAAATTTTACTACACGCTCACCCCTGTAAATTCAGGAATGGTTAGATATATTTGTTAGTTGAGCTTCAAAGGTGCAACTTCGAGGATAAAAGGTGCAATTTCGAGGATAAAAGCCGCAACTTCGAGGCTTAGAAGGTCAACATTGAGCCTCAGAAGGTCAACATTGAGCCTCAGAAGGTCAACGTCGAGGCTCAGAAGGTCAACGTCGAGGCTCAGAAGGTCAACTTCGAGGCTCAGAAGGTCAACTTCGAGGCTCAGAAGGTCAACATTGAGGCTCAGAAGGTCAACATTGAGCTTCAAAGGCTCATTTATTGCACTTTTTTATTAAAGTGCGATGTGCAACTTAATATTTTGACCTCTCTCCAAACCTCTCTCCTAAAAGGAGAGAGGCTTTGATTTTTGCTCTCCAACGCTAGTCTACGGTGTACACACAAGTTTGAAATAGCTGATAAATCTGGGTTTTACCCCACCCTAACCCTCACGCCACTTGACGGCAGTTGCTCCACTTGGGGAGACCCCAAGACCGCACTGCCTCCTCCACTTGGGGAAACCCCAAGACCGCAGTGGCTCCCCTTAGAAAGGGGAGGGAACTAGATTTTCTTGTTTCCCCCCAATATATCGCTACGGTGTATACACAAGTCCTAAAAACCTAGCTTGATAAGACTTTCCTCGTTCCCAGTCTTCGACTGGGAATGCATTCATTGAGTCTCTGACTCAATATCTGACTGGAGGCAGAGCCTCAACGAGAAGCATTGTCATGCAGAGCATGAGAACGAGACAAACGAAAGAACAATGGAAAATCAAACTTTTTTTGACTTGTGTATACACGGTAGCCTTTTTAAGGGGGGCTAGGGGGATCAAGCGAAATATTTAATACTTCTTATACATCCTCTTAGGTGCTGCTCTGGCAGTTGTTCTATTGCGTCAAAGATAGCTTGTTTCGTTGTCATGGCGATCGCTCAATGTCGCTTTCAGGTTGTTAATATTTTATCTGCGAAACTGCGGTTCGCTCACGCCCAGAAACAATAGCCAAGTTTATTATGTGGATATAGGCACTGCATAATAACTTGCATTACAGGAAATACTGATGGAACGTTCAAAATTAATTGCTATTCTTACAGGTGCGATTTCGGTCATTTTAGCGATCGCCTACCTCATCGTAGTCCAATTGCTAGACTACCGAGATATGAAACCCGCCCCCATCAGCCAAGTTGACTCACCACCTGCCATTACTATCTCTCACTGGCAGGTTGACAAAATCACCAAAATATAAATTACATTTAGTCGATTCGTAGAGACGCGATTGATTGCGTCTCTTGTCATTTATATAAATTGATAAAACTAATGATAACTATTGATTGATCCCTCATGCGATGCATAGATAAGAATAAATACCTATTTTTCCTTGTTGAAATAGTTGCTTATATAAGAAATAATTAGAGTTATTATCTTAAATTTATTTAATTAACTAATTCCCTTTTGACAGATATAACGGTAAGCTGTTTTTAACAAAATTAAATAAACATAAATTTGTATGTTCTGCGTAGGCGTCGTCCATCGTAGATCATCGCTGGATTAACTGGGATCAACGCCAGTTGACTAAAAACCCATAATTTTTGATCTAAATCTTAGAGGTGAGTTAATGGCTCAGTTTCTACTAGAGACTGTTTGGCTTGTTCCGTGCTATGCCTTAATAGGTGGCTTGTTAGCCGTGCCTTGGTCGCCAGGGATCATTCGGAAAACAGGGCCAAGACCGGCGGGTTATGTAAACTTGGTGATGACATTTTTGGCGTTTGTACATAGTGCGATCGCCTTACAAGCAACTTGGAATTATCCAGCCCAAGAAGTATTTATTCCTTGGTTATCTACGGCTGGTTTAGACTTAACCATTGCTTTGGATATATCCTCAGTCAGTATCAGCGCTTTGGTTGTGATTACTGGCATGAACTTGCTGGCGCAAATTTATGCGATCGGCTACATGGAAATGGATTGGGGTTGGGGACGTTTCTATTCGTTGTTGGGATTATTTGAAGCGGGATTATGTGCCCTTGCTTTGTGTAATAACTTGTTCTTCAGCTATGTAATTCTGGAAATCTTGACGCTGGGAACTTATTTACTAGTCGGCTTATGGTTTAGCCAGCCTTTGGTAGTTTCCGGTGCAAGAGACGCGTTTTTAACCAAGCGGGTGGGAGACTTATTCTTGCTGATGGGCGTGTTGGCATTATGGCCTTTAGCTGGAACTTGGAATTATACAGAATTAGCCCAATGGGCGGCTACTGCTAACGTCAACCCGACAACTATGGCGCTGGTAAGTTTAGCTTTAATTGCTGGGCCGATGGGTAAATGTGCCCAATTTCCCCTGCATTTATGGCTAGATGAAGCGATGGAAGGCCCGGTTCCCAGTACGATTTTGCGGAACTCGGTAGTAGTAGCTAGTGGTGCATGGGTGCTGATTAAATTGCAACCGGTGTTAACCATCTCGCCCATAGCTTCCTCAGCGATGGTTGCCATTGGTGCGGTGACAGCGCTGGGTGCTTCTTTAATTGCGATCGCTCAAATCGATATGAAACGCTGCCAATCCTATTCTGTCAGCGCATACATGGGTTTAATATTCATCGCCGTGGGAGTGCAACAAGACGAAGCAGCACTATTATTAGTTCTCACCCACGCCATATCCGCAGCACTATTGGTAATGAGTACCGGCGGAATTATCTGGAATAGCATCACCCAAGACGTAACCCAAATGGGTGGACTGTGGAAACGTCGCCCAATGTCTGGAATTGCTTTTATTGTCGGCAGTTTGGGGTTAATTGGTTTTCCACCACTGGGTAGCTTTTGGGCACTGATGGAATTAGCAGATGGGTTATGGGAAACTCAACCTTGGTTAGTCGGAATCATCATCGTGGTAAATGCTTTGACAGCTGTGAGTTTAACCAGAGAATTCGTTTTAGTTTTTGGCGGGAAAGCTACACAAATGACAGAGCGATCGCCTGAAGCTCACTGGCCGATGGTTCTGCCGATGATGATTCTACTTGGCTTTAGTCTCAATCTGCCTTTCATCTTGCAAAATTTATCACTTTTACCAGATTGGGCAAGCCTAAATAAAGATGTCGCACTACTTTTAAATTGGTCAAGTATTTTCGGTTGCAGTATCACTGGTGTGATTTATTTCAGCAAGATTCCCAAACCGATTCGTCTGCCTTGGAAAGGGTTACAAGACTTAATCGCATACGATTTTTATACGCCCAATATCTATCGAATGACGATTATTTTCAGCGTTGCCAAAATTTCCCAACTTGCCGATATGATTGACCGCTTCGTAGTTGATGGCATCGTTAACTTCGTTGGTTTATTTTCGCTATTAGGTGGTGAAGGTCTAAAATACAGCAACTCTGGACAAACCCAATTTTATGCATTTACTGTGCTTCTAGGAGTGAGTCTTTTAGGAATGTGGGTAACTTGGCAATTTTGGGGAATGCAGTTTTTAAATTTGGTTTTTCAAATCTCGACAATTGGATAGCAGTTACTATCCTACTAAAAGTCGGCAGTTTAATATGGTGAGGAGAATTTCATGAGCAGACAATATCCCCAAATCAATGTTTCTAGAAGAGGTTTATTGAAGTTTGGTGCAGGTGCGATCGGTACAGGTGTATTGACAGCCGGACTGGGTTCCAACTTACTTGCAGCCGAAACTAAATCAGCACCAGAGGATCTTACACCTGACAAAGTATTGCAAGAGTTATTAGATGGAAACGATCGGTTTGTTAAAGCAAGACGGCGCAATCCTAACCAAACTAAATCACGTTTAGTCGAAATTGCCAAAGGTCAAAAGCCCTTTGCTTCTATTCTAGGTTGTGCAGATTCACGGGTTCCTTCAGAGATTGTTTTTGACCAAGGACTTGGAGATTTATTTGTCTGCCGGATAGCTGGTAATATTGCCACAACACAGCAAATTGGTAGTTTAGAATTTGGTAGCTTAGTATTAGGTACCAAAGTCATTATGGTCGTGGGGCATGAAAGATGCGGTGCAGTAGAGGCGGCAATTAAAGGTGCTTCAGTACCAGGGCGAATTGGAAGTTTGCTTGAAGCTATTAAACCGAGTGTAGAAAGCTCAAAAGATAAATCAGGAGATAAGTTAGAAAATGCTTGTAAAGCAAATATTTTGGCACAAGTTGAAAAGTTGAAATCATCGACAGTTTTATCTGAGTTAATCAAGGCAGAAAAACTGAAAATAGTCGGTGGTTATTACGATTTAGATACTGGAAGAATCAGTTTAGTAAGTTAGCTTTTTTGTCCTTTGTCCTTTGTCATTAGTCATTAGTCATTAGTCATTGGCTAAGAGTAAATCATAAAGCAATACACTTCAGTTAAGCCTGAAAATTCTACTGATGTATCTTGGATTGAACAACTTAGCTTGCTTCCTATTTGCGTAGGTCTCTAAAAAAGAAAAGTAAACCAACATTTATCGAGACTTTAGTTGGGTAACGCATAGGCTCAATCCAACCTACTATTCTCTTAACTGAAACGTATTGAGTCACAAAGGACAAAGGACAAAGGACAAAGGACAAATGACAAATGACAAATGACAAATACTTCGACTTTGCTCAGTACAAGTGACAAAGAACAAAGGACAAAATTCCCATGTTAAGTGTCTTGATTTGGCTGCCGATTTTTGTTGCTATTATCATAGCAATATTACCTGGAAGTATACCGAAGCATCGCATTCGTTTAATAGCATTAATATTTTCGGGAATAGTTCTATTCTGGAACCTGTTTATCCTACTAAAATTTGATATCAGCAATCCAGGAATGCAATTTAAAGAGTATTTACCTTGGAATGAAACCCTTGGGTTGAGCTATCAAATAGGTGTTGATGGGCTTTCTATCTTGATGTTGGTGTTAAATAGCCTGCTCACCTGGATTGCTATTTACAGCAGTAGTCAAGAAACTGAACGTCCCCGGCTATTCTACTCCATGATTTTATTAGTTAGTGGAGGAGTCGCAGGTGCTTTTTTAGCAGAGAATTTGTTGCTATTTTTCCTATTTTACGAACTAGAATTAATCCCCTTCTATTTGCTAATTTCCATTTGGGGAGGGGCAAAACGGGCTTATGCTGGAATGAAATTCCTGATTTATACTGCTGTTTCGGGAGCCTTAATTCTGGCAACATTCTTGGGTATGGTATGGCTTAGTGGTTCTACCAATTTTGCTTTTGATGCAGTCTCTACAGAAAACCTCTCAACAACAAAGCAAATCCTTTTACTAGCAGGAATAGTATTAGGTTTTGGGATTAAAATTCCCTTAATTCCTTTCCATACTTGGCTACCCGATGCTTACGTTGAAGCTTCAGCACCAATTGCCATTCTTCTCGGTGGCGTGTTAGCAAAGCTGGGAACTTATGGATTGTTGCGATTTGGGTTGGGTATGTTTCCTCATGCTTGGAGCATTATTGCACCGACTTTAGCAATTTGGGGAGCAATCAGCGCCATCTATGGGGCAGTAATTGCGATCGCTCAAAAAGATATCAAGCGCATGGTAGCATACAGTTCCGTTGGTCACATGGGCTATATCTTGCTAGCTGGTGCCGCTAGTACTCCCTTAGCACTTGTGGGTGCAGTCGCCCAAATGTTCAGCCACGGTATTATTTTGGCGATTCTCTTCCACTTGGTAGGAGTTGTAGAAGCCAAAGTCGGTACACGCGAGTTAGATAAACTCAACGGTTTAATGAGTCCTATACGCGGTATACCCTTAATTAGCGCTTTATTAGTTTTAAGCGGAATGGCTAGCGCAGGTATTCCCGGTTTAACAGGATTTATTGCCGAATTTCTCGTCTTTCAAGGTAGTTTCTCTATCTTTCCCATCCCGACAATTTTGTGTGTAGTCGCTAGTGGATTAACCGCAGTTTATTTTGTCATCCTCCTCAACCGCACTTGTTTTGGCAGACTCGATAACTTCGCTTACTATCCCAAAGTTCTGTGGCCTGAAAAAATCCCCGCTTTAATTTTGGCAGTTTTCATCATCTTTTTAGGAGTACAACCCACTTGGTTAGTGCGTTGGAGTGAATCCACAACTACAACAATGGTGGCTGCAATTCCCCCCTTGGAAAAAACCGTAATCTCTGATGTCGCCCTGAAATAAAAAATACATCGAAACACTTGTAGAGACGGCGATTTATCGCGTCTCAAAATCTATCCCCCTAAACGCGAGAAATTGCGTTTCAAAACCTATCCCCCAGACGCGATAAATCGCGTCTCTATCAATACCATGACAGCAATTAAAACAGCGATTAAATTACCTCCTTCTACACATGAATTTGCCGAAGTAATTCACCGCTTAGAAGCTGGCGGTGCAATGTTACCCGATACTCCAGAAAATTTGATGCAAATCATCGGTTTATACAAAGCTTATGCTGTACCGATGGATTTCTACTGGCGCGACCTACTTTATATTGCCGAACGCGAATTTTTAAACCCGCTTCCCTTTTTTAAATACTTCTTACCCAAAGAGTATTTAGAACGGCATAATCATTATGCTGGTGATGATGCCGATTTACGAATTTGGCGCGGCGAAGCCACTGCACATCCAGAACTTTTGGCATTTCTGGAAAAGGGTGAAACTTTCAAAATGCCAAAGTTGTTGCATCACTTGTTGCACGATCGCATTAACATGGAATTTGCGGAAGCTTGTATGCGGGCGATGTTGTGGCACAGAGGGATGGGTGGACAATTTGACCCTTACCTCGATTCAGACGAATACAAAGCCAACGCCGATAGAGCAATTAAAGCTTACTTCCAAGGGAACCCCGTGATGCTGGGGCTTTACAAGCTGTTCCCCGATATGTTTTTGGAACAGTGCCGCCAGATGTCATACTACGCTAATCTGGGCTTATTCTGGGAAATCATGGCCCCAGTATTCTTTGAAATGTCCGATCGCTATGACGAAGGTACCATTAGCAGCGTCCCAGAGGCGATGAGCTTCATAGTTAATGGTATATTTGCGATCGCAGGTCGTCCCATTTACCATCACGTTTATATTCGTGGTGAATGCTACGAAATTATCCCCAAATCTAAGGGTTTCATGTGGCTATACGAAGCTGCATTACCTTATGTAGAAGCAGTTTTCTACCGCACTGCACCCTTTAGAGGCACAAAATCTTATAATGCTCAAGCGGGTCAAGTGCCGGCAGACCAAAAAGATTTTCACTATGGTATTCTTTACGCTGATGTATTCCCAGTGGGTACTGCTGGCATTCCCCCGACATTATTAATGCAAGATATGCTGCATTTTTTACCACCATATCTTGTTGATTACTACAGCCAACATTGCCGCGGTGAAGAAGATATGTTGATTCAGTTGGGAGTGAGTTTTCAACGCTCAATGTACTGTGTCACTTCTGCCGTAATTCAAGCTTTGCGAACTGCACTTTTATATCCATTAGATGACCAAAATCCCAAGCATTTACAAGCTAATCGAGACTTTTTTGAAATGCAGCTAAATCGCTTTACCCGTGCTGACTACAATATTCGTGATGCTGCTCGTTTAAGGAGCATTCAAAGTCAAGATTATCGCTAAAATATCTCCATCTAAAACCTTTGTAGAGACGTATCACTGCTACGTCTCTACATTCTTTTATCCCAGGTGTATAATAGACCTCTTGCAAAAATATGTTTTTGCACTTTTAGGGTAAAGGGTAAAGGTTAAAGGGAAAGGATTTTGAGTTTCTTTACCCTTTTCCCCCTTGCCCTTTACCCCGACAAATGCCAAGAAGTCTAAAGTAAAGCTAATAGCTATGAGTAATTTCAAATACTTACAATTTCATCGAGTGTAGCCCAAGAGGGAAGCAACCCAGCCAATGAAGGCGCTACCAAAGACTAACCATGCAGCATTGATGCGAAAGTGAATGGCTAAAATGGCTGAGACGATCGCGATCGCCAAACCGAGAAAATCTACAAATGGGGCTTGTGGTAATGTTAAAGTCGCTGTCCCCAGTTGCAGAGTAGTCACAACCATTAACGCTACAGCACTAACATTCACAGCATCCAAAAATGCTCTAGTCCAAGAAGAAGCTCGTAAGCGTGGAATTAGGGGATTTAGGGCAGCAACGAAAACAAAGGAAGGTAGAAAAATTCCGATTGTGGCAACAATTGCGCCAGGTATGCCAGCAATCACATAACCGATAAACGTCGCAGTGGAAAGTACTGGCCCAGGGGTAAATTGACCAATTGCGATCGCATCTAATAACTGCTGTTGTGTCAGCCAGCCGTATTCTTGAACTAATCCCCCTTGCAGAAAAGCCACCAAAAGGTAGCCACCACCAAACAAGACACTACCAACTTTCAGAAAAAACCAACCCAACTGCCATAAAGAAACGTTGGCGACAGTTGATGCAGTAGCTACCGATGTAGCAAGTACAGCAGATGCTTTCAAAGTCGCACCTGTGCTAAGACTAGCAATGAGAAAATTGGCTTTATCTCCTGGTTTATCGTGTTTATCGCCAGAATGTAACCAAACCATCCCCAGCAATCCCCCAATTAATAGGGCAATTACTTCATTTAATTTGAATAACAATGTCAGCAATGCCACAGCGAAAGCGATTACTAGTAATTGGCGAGTTTTCACAGCCTTTTTGGCCAAGCCCCACAGGGCATTGATGATGATTGCTAAAACAGCTGGTTTAATCCCATAAAGTAAAGGAGCAATTTGGGGTAGACTACCGTAGGCAACATAAACCCCAGCAAACCCACCAGTAATTAAAACCGCAGGTAAGACAAAACAGACGCCTGACACAATCAGCCCCAGCCATCCTGCATAAATGTATCCTATGTGGATAGCCATTTCTGTGGAATTTGGCCCAGGAATTAGGTTAGTTGCGCCCAGCAAATCTAGAAAATGCTCCCTTGTCAACCATTGACGCCGCTTAACCACTTCATCTTCAATCATGGCAATATGAGCAACCGGGCCCCCAAAGCCGATGACGCCCAATTTAAAAAACAGGTTGGCGAGTTCACCCAAACGACTTGGTGCTGAGTTAGTCATTTTTGCTTGGCAATATACTTTTCAAGTAAGAATTGCTTGAGGTGGGGTTGTTCTAAATTTAAACCAAGCTCTTGCGCTTTCTGACTAATTTCCTCATAAGTCAAACCTTCACTAATAGCATTGGCAATCAAGGCGATACCACTAGCCCTTGCTCCAGCAGCACAGTGAATTAAAATTGGTTTGGGTAAGTTCTCAATCTCCTGAATTGCTAACTCTGTTTGCTCTTGATTTGCTTCTGAAGGCTTTAATGGCACATTAGCATATTGCAGTCCAGCCGCTTCAGCTTGCTGCTGCTCGTCACTGAGAAAACCAGCTTCATCGGGATAACGCAGGTTCAGCACTGACTTAAATCCCTCTTGGGCTGCCTGTTTTAACTCTTCAGAAGTTAGTTGGGGAGCAGCGCTCAAGTCGTGACTAACTTTTTTAGTGTTGCTCATAATCTTTAAACACACTATTTTCGATAGCTTTATCGTAGTTTATTATGTAGATTATTTATAGAGCAATTTTTGTAGGGTGCTTTAGCCTAAAATACAAATGCCTTGACTACTATATATATAATTGATCGCTTCAACGAAATAATCAGACTCAAAAGGCTGCGATCGCTCTACTTAAATTTAAAAAGCCCTGATAAAAGTTCAGGGCTTTGCTTTATATGCGGTTTATTAAATGCCAGCCTAAAATTTGTGCTAGCGCTTTTCTATATAATTAATTATCCCTGAATCGCTTGCTTAAAGATAGCGGAGAACTACCCAATTTTTACCTGGGTAGCTATTTAATAAAGTCTTTAGATTTGTATGTATCTTCACTGTGCGCTCGCTTCTTGGTAAAATTCCCCTGTCCTTAAGGCTGAACTTGGCGCAGTCGGCGCTCCAGAAAGCGGCGTTCGCTGTCATTTGTAACCAGCATAAGCGCGATCGCGTAACTCTCTGCGGCTGACGCTGAAGCTCCGATGCGGCGCAGCATCTCGGCACGGGTGGCGTGAAATAGATGATAGTCATGAAGTTGGGGAGCAAGCCGATCAATGAGTTCGAGGGTTGTCTGAGGACTTTCTATCATTGAGATCGCCACCGCCCGATTCAGCGACACAATCGGCGAGGGCTGCAAGCTCTCAAGCAAATCATAGAGGCGGACAATTTGTAACCAGTCCGTTTCTTCTGCTTGTGCTGCTTGACAATGTAGTGCCGCGATCGCTGCTTGCACTGCAAACGAACCAATATCGCCCCGCAATGCCTCTTCCACGAGCGGTAGCGCCTCAGCAATCTGCTGTTGATTCCAGCGACTGCGATCCTGATCTTCGAGCAACACCAGATCGCCTGCCTCATCCAAACGGGCATCGCGTCGGGAGTCGTGCAGCAACATCAGCGCCAAGAGTGCAGTCACTTCTGAGGGCGGTTGCGGTGCCATCAACGTCCTTACGAGGCGAGCCAGCCGAATCGCTTCTGTACAGAGGTCAGCCCTCATCATCGTCTCGCCCCTAGTCGTCGCGTAGCCCTCATTGAAAATCAGATAGATCGCCGTCAGTACTGCGTCTACCCGCACAGACAGATCGGTTGTGTCCGGCACTTTATAGGGAATACCTGCATCCCGAATCTTGCGTTTGGCGCGTACCAGTCGTTGCGCCATCGTTGTCGTGGGCACGAGAAACGCCCGCGCAATTTCGTCTGTTTCAAGTCCGCCCAGCAGCCGCAGCGTCAAAGCAACCTGCGCCTCGATCGCCAGTGCTGGGTGGCAGCAAGTAAAGATCAGCCGCAGCCGATCGTCTGGAATTTCGTCTGTATCGTAAGTTGGCTCCTCGCGGGTTGGGATTAACCCAGAGGCGGCGTACCATTCCAATTTTTCCGTCAGCCGTGTCCGCCGTCGGAGGCGATCGATGGCTTTGTATCGGGCTGTTTTGACGATCCACGCACGGGGGAGATCGGGCACGCCGCTCGATTGCCATTGATTCACGGCGGCGATAAAGGCTTCCTGTACCGCTTCTTCAGCTACATCGAAATCCCCCACCAAACGGATGAGGATGGCGACGATCCGCCCCCATTCAGCCCGGTAAAGGGAGGCGATCGCTTGTTTTACGTCTGTTTTTGCGTTTGGGATCATACCTGAATTGAAGGAGGCAGGGGGCAGGGGGCAAGGGGCAGGGGGCAGGGGGCGGTTTTTCTCTTTTCTTCGATAAAAATTTTTGGCGAGGTGTCGATTTGAGTTAGCGCCGTTCGACTTACTAACAAAGGGAAACAAGGGAGGTATACCCAGATCGTACTAAAGGATAAAAATTTTTGGCGGAGTGTCGATTTGAGTCAGCACCGTTCGACTTATTAACAAAGGGAAGTAACAACGGGAAATAAAGGAGGCAACCCGATGAAATATTTGCTGCTGATTTACCTGGAGGAAAATGCCCTGAGCCAAACCGAACGGGAACATTGTTATGTTGAATCCGCGCAGCTGGCACAACAACTCAACTCGAAGGGGCAATATCTTGCAACCGCCCCACTCCACCCTGTGGCAACTGCAACCAGCGTTCGGGTGCGCGACGGCAAACCACTAATAACTGACGGGCCGTTTGCAGAAACTCGCGAACAATTGGGCGGTTTTTTTCTGATTAATGCTCAGGATCTCGACGAAGCGATCGCGATCGCTTCGCGGATTCCAGGCGCGCACGTCGGCACCGTTGAAATTCGACCTGTGATTGAAGTTGCAGGCTTGCCAGAAAATTCGTAACTGCACTCAACCTCAACCCAAAAGGAGAGATGACAATGACAACTAAAAACGCGATCGCCACTAACGAAGTTCAGATTCGCCAACTAATTGCCGAGCAACAACGCGCCATCTGCGCCAAGGATGTTGAGCAAATCATGTCTCACTATGCCAACGAGATTATCGTCTTCGATGTTAAACCTCCTTTCCAAACCCAAGGAAAAGATGCTTGGAGTCAAGTGTGGAAAGAATGTTTGCCTTACTTCCCCGACACCTTTGAGATTGAAACACGAGACCTGAAGATTACCGCTAGTGAAGACCTTGCGGTTGCACACTGGCTATTTCGCTTCACAGGAAGCCAAGACCATCCGGCAATGCAGACCTGGATGCGCGTCACCTCTGTCTGCCAGAAAAATCAAGGCGAATGGCAGATATTACACGAACATCTCTCGGTTCCATTCGATCCAGAGACTTCTCAAGCTGTATTCACCTTAAACCCATAGCCCAATCTACTGAGCCAAGGCAATGAAACTCAATCCTTATCTCATGTTCAACGGCAACTGTGAGGCAGCGTTCAAGTTATATGAACACTGTCTTGGCGGCAAAATTGTCATGATGATGACCCACAAAGATGCGCCCTCAGCCGAGCATATACCTGCCGAATGGCATGACAAAATCATGCACGTCTGCCTCGATCTGGGCGATCGCCTCTTGATGGGGTCTGACAGTCCGCCTGGATATTTTGAAACACCCCAAGGCTTTTACGTGCAAATCAGCGTTGACGAGCCAGGGGAGGCAGAACGCATCTTTCATATCCTGGCAGAAAACGGAAAAGTGAAAATGCCGATCGATCAAACCTTTTGGTCTGTCCGCTTTGGGATGTTGGTCGATCAATTCGGTATTCCGTGGATGGTCAATTGCCAGAAAACTGCTTGACTTGTGGGGAGGCGCTTATAGGCGTCTTCCCTAGAGTAAAACCTCAGCACTTTTTCGCCAATCCTTTACTGTGCAATAATTCAAAAGAAGAACCCATGAGTACTCAAATTTTCGTTAATCTGCCAGTCAAAAACCTCAATCAATCGATCGAGTTCTTTACTCAACTCGGCTTTGAGTTTAATTCTCAATTCACTGACGAAACTACCACCTGTATGATTGTGTCCGAAAACATTTTCGTCATGCTCTTAAACCATGAAAAGTTTAAGACGTTTACTCCCAAAGAAATTTGTGATGCCACAAAAAGCACAGAAGTGCTTGTGTGTTTATCTTGTGATAGCCGAGAACAAGTTGATGAAATGATTCGCAAAGCTGTCGCCGCTGGTGGAACAACCTACAATGAACCGCAAGATCACGGTTTTATGTATGGACATGGATTTGCTGACTTAGATGGCCACATTTGGGAAATTATCTATATGGAGCCAAGCGCAATAAATCAAGGTTGATTGCAGACATCTAAATCATATCATGTCCGGTTGAAGACTTATCATTTAAAGGGCAGTTCTTGCAGGGGGCAGGGGGCAGGGGGAAAGAGACTTTTGGGATTTTTGCACAGATACGGTAATCATAAGTGATTAGCCGGACATGATATAATACTGCAAGTAAATAGGGCACGCGGTAGGGACGCAAGGCCTTGTGCCCCTACGATAGGTGTGGTTCAAAGATAGCCGTAGTCACACAAGTTAGAACATTTAGAAAGAGTGAATGCGAGAGTTAGCAATAGTTTTACCTCCAGCAAGAACTGCCTTCTGCTATACACGAATAACTGCTGTAATACACAAATGCAAATATTCCTACCTTCTTCAACTAGCTCTTTGCCGCAGATGTCGCCCATCAAAGCCTTGCTTAATCCAATCCAAACATTCATATTCAGATTTGAATAACTTTGGAGCTGCAATATTATTTAATAGCTCTGGTGGATAATGGTCATAAAAATATTTGTCTCCTTCTTGGAAGATGATAATCAAATTGTTCCGATAAACATAGCGAGACTTAAAACTATCCCCCCGATGAACAAACTCGGAATTTCGATCGATATGCTCTTTAGCAATATCAATGATGTTACTAACGTCACTTCCATAGATTTCTGCTGGATTTTCTGCTTTATGAAATTTGCTTCTGTGCCCAATTTCAGATAGCATTTTATACGAATAAATTTCGTAATTATCGGCTTTGCCAAAAACAAATGGAATTATGAGATATCCTTTATATGAGACTGAATTTTCATAAAGAAGACGACTCATCTCAACCTCCTTTGGTAGAACTGCTCTGAAAAAATTTTTCTTTAACAGAAAAGTATTACAACCCTAATTATCTACTAAATACGATCGCCATAAACTGAGTTGATTAGGGGGATACTCAAGGTTATTCCAAGGTAAGGGGGGAACTGGTGTACCGCTCTGTTCTAATAGCTGTTGGAAGTGACGGGCTGTATTGGGCGATCGCGCTTCTATTGGACAATGGACAAAGAAATAAATTCGCACTCCCATCTGTAACCATTGCTGAATCTGCCTTACCCACTCTTCCATAAATGGCTGATTCACTGATAAATTCGGATGAGAAATAAACCGAATCAGAGCAAAAGGTGCTGTCACACTCAATTGCAACGGTAATTTCGGTTTACGCCGTTCCGATTGCAACTGGGGGTCATCATCTCCAGTGTAAATCGGGCGCGAGTCTAACAATACTCGTCCGACACCTAAATTTTCTAAAAGCGCTGTCAAATTACTAGCATGGGGTTCCTTGAACCAGTCGGGATGCCGAACTTCCACTGCTAGGGGTGCTTCTGTACGTGGCCAAGCTTCTAGAAAGTTGGACAAATCATCAAGTAATGCAGGTGCATAGCCCGGTGGTAACTGGGCAAAAATTGGGCCAAGATGCTTACCTAAAGGGCGCATCGCCTCCAGAAATTTTAAAGCAGCTGGAATATAAGGTTTCAGCAATCCTTGATGGGTAATATCTCGTGGTAATTTTAGACAAAATTCAAAACCTGTTGGTGTTTCGGCAGCCCAACGAGTTACAGTTTCTTGCTTAGGCACGGCATAAAAGGTCGTGTTACCTTCTACAGTGGTGAAGCGACGGCTGTAGAGATGGAGAAAATCAGCAGTGGGAGTACCTTGGGGATAGAGTTCGCCTACCCAACCTTTATATGCCCAAACAGCACAACCGATAAAAAAGTTCACAATGCCTAAAAGCCTCGATGTATCATATTTAATTCTACACGCAGATTGTAGGGATAGATAAAGCTAGGTCAGATTCCCGACTTGTGAAAAAAAAATCACAGATTTTTTATCAAAATGCTTGATTGCTTTCTCATTTCAGTAGATTTAGCAAGCAAAAAGGCACATTGCTTTCTCAAAATGCTTGATTGCTTTCTCATTTCGGTAAATTCAGCAAGCAAAAAGGCATATTGCTTTCTCAAAATGCTTGATTGCTTTCTCATTTCGGTAGATTCAGCAAGCAAAAAGGCATATTGCTTTCTCAAAATGCTTGATTGCTTTCTCATTTCGGTAAATTCAGCAAGCAAAAAGACATATTGCTTTCTCAAAATGCTTGATTGCTTTCTCATTTCGGTAGATTCAGCAAGCAAAAAGGCATATTGCTTTCTTATTTCGGTAGATCGCGTACTCATTGTAGTGTTTTAGGCAAGCAAACAGGCATATAGCAGTTTTCAATTGGATTGCATAGGAGTCATTTATGCACCAATACGTTTCAGTTAAGGGTTATACCAATTTGAAAAAAGAATGCGACAAATAGATCCCACATTCCGCACCCAAAAGTGGCACACAGAGAAAGCAGTAAGTAAATCAAGAATCTTAGTAAAAATTGAGACAATTAATATCCAGGAGCAAAGTTAGTAGCCAGAATCAGGGTAAAAGTCAAAAAATAAATAAAATTAGCACTCCATAAGCTTCCCAGAATGAAAAACTAAAAATAGTTGATGGAATGTAGTGTGAAAATGAATTTGCCCTTGAATATTGAGGTAAAAAATCTAGATCACCTGGGGATAGTAGCAGGAATCATCGATGAAATAGGGCTGGTATCCCAAATAAATAAAATACTCGGACAGCACCCACAAGAAAAGGTAAGTGGGGGTCAGGCGGTTAAAGCAATGATATTAAATGGGTTAGGTTTTGTATCAGGAACGTTATATATGTTTCCTAAATATATGGATGGCTACGCCTGTGAACATCTGTTAGGAGAAGGGATATTACCAGAATATTTAAACGATGACAGATTAGGAAGAGTATTAGACCAATTATATTTGAAGGGATTAAGTGAAATCTTCACTCTAATAGCGTTAGCAGCAGTAAAAAAATATGGAGTAGAGTTGTCATCATTGCACTTGGATTCAAGTTCAATGCACCTACATGGAGAATATGAAACAGGCTTACCAGAAGTAGTGTTTGAAAAAAATACAATCACAGAGAATGAAAATAGAGAAATAGAAGTAGCACCACAACCAATAAGTATTACCTATGGTTATTCAAGAGATCATAGACCAGACTTAAAACAATTTATTATAGAGTTAATCTGTAGTAGTGATGGGGATATTCCCATCTTTTTAAAAGCAGCGTCAGGAAATCAATCAGATACGAAAACTTTTGCGAAGACTCTCGTGAATTTTCGAGAAAATATTGATATAGATGCGTTAATGGTAGCAGACAGCGCATTATATAGTGCCGAAAACCTGAATTTGATGAAAAACCTCAAATGGTTATGCAGAGTACCATTGACAGTGGGGTTAGCTAAGCAAATACTATTAGAAATAGACTCCAAAAATTTCATCCAAAGTGAAATAACAGGTTATTCATATATAGTCAAGTCTAGTAACTATGCTGGTATCGAACAAAGATGGCTGATAGTTGAAAGTCAAGAACGCAAAAAAGCAGATTCTAAACAGCTGATGCGCCGTGTTCAGCAAGCTCAAATAAATGGTCATCAAAAGCTCACGAAATTATGTAATGAAGAATTTGCTTGTCATCGAGATGCGAAAAAAGCGGCATTACATCTATCAGAGCAATTAAAATATCATTGTTTGACTGAAATTAAAATATCTAAAAAACAGTTAAAGCCTCAAATTAAGAGCAAAAATAACTCTCAGACTGATTGGAAATATTGCTATCAAATTTCAGCGCAGCTAGAAGAGGATAAAGAGGCAATCGAAATAGAAAATCGCGCTTCGGGAAAATTTATTTTAGCAACTAATGTTATCCATGAATCCCAACTCAGCCACTCAGACATGATTAAAGAATATAAAGCTCAACAATCATGTGAGAGAGGATTTGCGTTTCTCAAAGACCCTTTATTCTTGACAGACAGCATATTTCTTAAGTCAAGGGAGCGCATTGAGGCATTATCAATGATTATGGGGTTATGTTTGTTAATTTATACTTTAGGTCAAAGACAGTTACGTGAAAGTTTATTAGCTCAAAATCAAAAAATAAAAAACCAATTAGGTAAACTCACATACCGCCCGACTCTCAGATGGATATTTCAATGTTTTCAAGGTATTCATTTATTAATTATTAATGGGGCCTCACAAATATTAAACCTCTGTGATGAAAGATTATCGATATTACAATTCTTTCCTAACGCTTGTCAGCGCTACTATTTGTTAATTTGATTTTCATTTTAATCAAGCATAATTTTTATCAATTTTTGTGAGTTACTCAATGATAGTACTCTACTTTTTTCTGCCGGATTTTTTATACTGATTTATTTTACTCCTCACTCCGGCTTAATTTTTAACTTTTCATCCTTCACAGTTTGGTTTTGAGTCAAAAACTGGCTACAAAATTTACGTCTCATTTCTTTTGTGACAGTTCTGGTGCGGAATGTGGGATAGATCATTTGTAGAAACGCGATTTATCGCGTCTTTAGCCAAGGATATGTTGCAATCATTAATTGAATTGGTATTATTAGTCTGGATAACTGGTTTTTTAAGACGCGATCGATAAATCGCGTCTCTACATAAGGGTTTTGGTGTTATGGCGCAACCTCAGTTATTGATAAATTGAGCCATCAGGCATAATTGCCCCTGCTAAATTAGTTCCAACTAATTTAACCAGAAGCCGCTCACCAGAGCGAATCCGCGCTCCCGTCAAGTCGGCTCCTCGCAAGTCGGCTCCACTGAGATCCGCTCCAATCAAATTAGCAGCGCGTAAATTCGCCTCCCTGAGATCGGCTAAAAGTAGATTTGCCCGAAATAAATTTGCTTCAGATAAATTTGCACCTCTGAGGTTGACTTTGTGCATAAAAGTATCGCTGAGATTAGCACCGCTCAAATTGGCATAACTCAGATTTCTGCCAGATAAGTCTTTATTACTCAAATTTGCCCGACTGTAGTCTTTGCCACTCAAGTCTGGGTTTTGCTTTGGTGGCCGCTGGATTGTTTGAGATGATTTTTCCTGTTGAGGTGGCGGTGAGTTAGGTGAGTTAAATGTAGTTTGAGGTTTGGTTTTTAGAGAGCGCAACTTTTCACGAGCTTCATTTATAGCTTTTAGCTTGTCTTGCGCTTTCTGCTGTAAACGGAGATTGTCTTTGGGAATGCGATCGGGATGCCAAACAAAAACTAAATCTTTGTAAGCCTGGTTCACTTCTTCAAGTGTAGCCCCAGGCTCTAATTCCAAAATTCTATAGTACCGCTCCAGATCGCTCATACGATATTTTGGTGGACAATCAACTTAATTATGAGTGATGGAGTCATTTATACGCTGCATCATTTGTTATGGATTATGGGGCATTGGGCATGGGGCATTGGGCATTGGGCATGGGGCATGGGGCATTGGGCGTTAGGAGTGCTGAGTAATGAGTAATGAGTAATGAGTTAGGAGTAATGAGTTAGGAGTTAGGAGTAATGAGTAATGAGTTAGGAGTTTTGTTTATCTCCTTGTCCCCTCACTCCCTCACTCCCTCACTCCCTCACTCCCTCACTCCCTCACTCCCTGCTCCCCTGCTTTCCTGCTCCCCTGCTCCCTCATCTCCCCATCTCTCCATTTCTCCATCGAGCGATCGCTCGAAAATATGCTGCAACTGGAATCTGATAGACTTCAATATAAATCCAAACAATAATTGATAAATGTGATAAGAAGGTTAATATTGTCCAAATATATGGCATCCAGGTAATGGGTTCTTTCAGATTAGCAGGAAAATAGTAAGCTACTATACCAATTAGAGTAGTGGGAAGAATTATAAAAACTGCTGCTGCTAATCCATAACCCCAACCTAATTCCACGCCTTCCAACTGGCCTTCTGTCCAACTAAACCCATTCCAACGCCAAGTTAAAGGTGGTTGCCTAGAAGGCATCTTGATTTGCTGTTGCTCTAAGTTGACTGTAAAAATCTCTTGACAAAAGTCACAAGCCATAGCTTCCATCAATGGCATGTGAGAAATCTTACCTATTCGACAGACTGGGCAGGGGTAAGCTCCATAATAGTCGAAAGATTGGGTTAAGATTTTGGAACTGGGCATAATGAGACAGATGATCCTAAAAAATTGATCTGGTGAATGAGAACTTGGTCAATAATGTATGGCGGTTGTCAATTCCCTGCAATAAGCTTTCGTAAGATGAAGTCTGGAGAATTATATATTTTAACTTTTCAATCCTGGCTTTTTCTTCTGAGGTTATATAACTATTGCGATCTTTAATGACAAGCCCTTCTCTACGAGAGGCTGCACTTCGACTCATTTCGGCTACGCGGTAGTTGAGCGCAGTCGAAACTCAATGACCAACGCTCTGTTACCACGCCAACGGGTTCGGAGGTGACGCTCGAAGACTCGCTTGCCGCCGACGCTATCGCAAGATGCTCGCAAGCTCGCTTGCCGCCGGCGCTAACGACGGGAATCGCCATCGCTCTTAGCGTCTCCCCTTCTCCCAAAGGGAGAGGCTAGCGCCAAGGGAGAAGACTGCGACCCCCTCACCGCTTTTTTCGTCTACGCAAATAAGCAACTAGTACAATTAGAACAGAGCGTGATTTTGAATTGTGCAAAGCGTTATTAGTCTTAATCCCCAGAGTTGTACTGAGTCTATCGTTTTTTTATAGTTTGTGCAGGTCTTGACAAAGCCCACTCTTCCTGCTAAGTTTACGTTAGATAGGTATATTTCTGAAGTTTCCCAGCAAAAAGCCCGCAAATGCTTAACACAAATTCCTACTTTTATTTTTGGTTTAGGGTGGTTCACCGGGGGTGAATTAAGTTTCCTAATGGAAACCGCCCGGTGAACCGCAGAGCAAACTCTGCGGTTTTTGTTTTTTTAAGGAGAATTTCATTGTCATGACTTATTTCATTAGCTGGTTTTATGGCTTTTACTTTTGGCCCAGAATAAATTCCGGGTAAATAGCGTCATGCCAATGAATCAGAACGCGCCCGGAACCTTGGTTTCGGGCTTTTTTGTTGTTATTTGAGAATGCAAAAGAAAGGCGCAAGGGAGAAATCAATTCAAACATTTTAGAACTTCTGCCTCCTGCCTGGTTGTTGAGTTTCGACTACGCTCAATTGCCGCGTAGTCGAAACACTGCCCCTTGCCTCTTTCCCAATACTTAATTTTTCAGGAAAATATAACCATGATTAATGCCAAACTTGCTGCACAAGCCCATCTCAACCACCAGACAATCGTTAAAATCTCGAAAGAAGTCGCTTTCGGCGGTAAAGAACTGGTAATTATCGGCGGGCCCTGCACTGTTGAAAGCTTAGAACAAATGGAGATAGTCGCCCAAAGGCTATCTACTGCATCAGTACAGGGGTTGCGTGGCGGTGTCTACAAACCTCGCACATCTCCCTACGCTTTCCAAGGTATGGGAGAGTCAGGATTAGAGATTTTAGCTAGGGTGCGATCGCATTACAATATGCCAGTTGTTACGGAGGTGATGTCAATTTCTCAAATTGAAGTAGTCGCCGCCCACGTTGATATGCTGCAAGTTGGTAGCCGCAATATGCAAAACTTTGATTTGCTCAAAGCTTTGGGACAAGCTGGTAAACCAATACTACTCAAACGTGGTTTAGCAGCGACTATTGAAGAATTCGTCATGGCTGCTGAATATATCCTCAGCCACGGGAATCCTGATGTGGTGTTGTGCGAAAGAGGTATTCGCAGTTTCGACGATTACACCCGTAACGTCCTAGATTTAGGGGCAGTGGCAGCACTCAAGCAAATAACTCACTTGCCTGTAATTGTAGATCCTTCCCATGCCGTCGGCAAACGGGAGTTAGTCGCACCTGTAGCTAGGGCTGCGATCGCTTGCGGTGCAGATGGATTAATTATTGAATGTCATCCAGAACCAGAAAAATCTGTTTCTGATGCCCGTCAAGCACTTTCTTTAGAAGATATGGTGCATTTAGTTGATAGTTTAAAGCCTGTAGCTACAGCCGTTGGGCGCAGTATATCAGATGTTGGGGCGGGTTTATCACCTGCCCCGATTTTTTGGGCGGCTTAAATTTCAGCTTCAAGCGTTGTTTACCGCCGTAGGCGATCGCTTCAATGTCTCAGCCAAAATATTTCTTTTGGGTTGAGGGCAAACAGCGATCGCTTTCGTAAAATCAACTTGTTACTCCAGCGATTGCATTTGTTCTCATTCTATATATAAATCTAACTTATCGTTTTAACAAATAAGACTATTTGATTTTATTCTCTAAGTCGTTTTATCCTGAAATCAGTAGATATTTTAATTTTTGCTAAATCATCTAAAGAAGTTTTAGTATACCGATCTTTAAACTTTGAAAACCAAAAGAAGGACAATAACTAAATGCTAGAGCAGCAGATTGATTGCCCCATAAAACCTAAGACAAGTGCAATGATTATGAAACTTTTTCAAATCACTCTAGTGGTCTTAGTACTTTTGATTAACTTAGCAGTTGCTTTTCCCTCTTGGGCAGACAGTACGCCTTCTTTAACTAGCAATCCTAACAACTTTCAAGTTGGGCAAAAAGTGATTTGGCTTTACAAGCCGCGCACAGATTCTAGCGATATCCAAAGAATTCCTGCTGAAATAGTCAAGTTAAGTTCCAAGCAAGTGCAAATCAAGATTTACAAACATAACAACGAATTTGTCAATCGTTGGGTGAATCCAAACAAGCTTGAGAATTCGACAAAAATTAAATAGTCAGTAGTCATTTGTCCTACCCTGCGGGTTCGCCCTTGGCGTTCTCGAAGAGTAGCCGCTAGGGCGTCTATGTCATTTGTGATTACAAAGAACAAATGACAGCCAACTCCAAAAATATTTCACAAATGATTTAGGCCTGCTATAGTTAAAACTCCCTTATATGGGTTTCGTTTTCATAATTAGGATCTTCAGTACCGAGCAGTTTGTCCCAGAACGTAAAATACAAACCGTAGTGTACTTTATACTTGCGATGATGTATGGAATGATGCATAGAACCAATAAGCCACTTTTCAATCCAGTAACTTTTAGATGAGGAGGGAAATAGCTCAAATCCAAGATGAGTAAACACTGCCCATACTGTCATAGTTATAAGTGCGGCAACTAAGGTGACGAAATGCAGGGGAACTATGAAGCTTACACCGACAAAAAAAAGTGCTTGTACAATTGCTTCTGGTAAGTCGAAGGCAGAAGAACTCCAGGGTGTTGGCTCTCCTGAACGGTGGTGTCCAAAATGCATCCATCTAAAAATTCTAGGATGGTGAAACATCCGATGGATAAAATAAAAATAAGTATCTTGAAGAATTAGTACTGCAATAAAGCTAACTATTAAATACCACAGTCCGTATTTCCAGATATCAGCGTATAGCAGGGTTGCTCCCAAATTATACTCTGAGATCATAAATGCTCCAGAAATAGCAAAAACTACTGTGGAGATTACTGATAATTCAATATCATTTTTAATGGAACAATTCATCAACGGTTTCAAACGCAAACTCTTGTTGGCAAGAGACTTTCCTAAAACTAAATAAAAGAGCAAGTATGCTCCGCCAGCAATCAGAAAGTATCGGGCAAGAGTGATGCCGAAGAAGAAAAAGCAATAATACCAAAATGAGTGATTCGTCAATTAGACCCATCCGTAAGATTAATTTGGTGAAATGAAAATGCTGATTATGTCCAATTTTTTGGTCTTCATTACCAAAAATAACCAAATTAAGATTTAATTTGTTAATCGACAAAATCCACTGCTTATTTTACAGCATCAAGTAGTTCAAATAATATATATTAACTTTTGTTAATAAAAACTAAACTAATTTTATTGCATATATAAATATAAATTATTAGTATTGATAAAAAAAGGTTCTTAATTGACTGAAATTGTAGTAAATAGCTAATTTGTAACTAAGTTACAATTTATTTAAGTTGTTTGTTTATATTATATATTTCAACAACAATTGAATTGATTTTTAACCATTGTGTTCTTTAACACCTAAAAAAACTTTTAAATCACTTTTCCCTCAATACGCTTGGGTTAAGGGCTAATGGCAAAAATTTTGGGTTTTGGAGACGCGATAAATCGCCGTCTCTACAAGTGTTTTGGTCTTATCTGGACTGTATTGACTTTTGCTTACGTCTACTTTTTATAAATTAATTTGCTATGGATTTTGTTCTACTTTTCTAGACTCCAGCCCAAGGCTACGGCTACTTCCGCAGCTAATTCGAGAGGATTGAATGGTTTAGCGATCGCGCTAATCGTTCCCATCTGATTATAGCGACGGCGATCGGAAGCCTGGATTTTAGCAGTTAACAAAATTACTGGAATCGCTTTGGTTAATGGATTGGCTTGTAACTTTTCAAAGGTAGTGATACCATCCATCTCTGGCATCATCACATCTAGTAAAATTGCATCTGGTTGGTAAGTCTCAGCTTTAATTATGCCTTCTTGGCCAGAACTCGCAGTCATTACTTTCCAGCCTGCGACTGTTTCCAAGCAAATCTTGGCAACTTCTTGAATATACTGCTCGTTATCAACCACTAGAATTTGCTTTGTTGTCATCACTGCTATCCTCTTGTTGGTTCGGGGTAATGCTCTGAAGTAATTTCATCACCCGTTGTTCAAATTCCTTAGTAGTCACACGCCCGTTGCTCAAAAATTCTGCATTTGGACTTAGTTGGCTATTTGTAGTTGGCTCGTAACTACTATGAACTAAGGGAATGTTAGAAGAGTCTTCTAAATCAGGATTTTGGAAAGCCCTAAATAATGGCAGAGTGACGTAAAAAGTGCTACCTTCACCTAATACACTTTCAGCCCAGATGCGTCCGCTGTGTTGTTGCATAATACTCTTGCAAATTGCCAAACCTAAACCAGTGCCATCATGGTTACGTGAATCTGAAGAGTCAACTTGTTGAAAGCGCTCAAAGATACTCTCAAGTTTGTCTGTTGGGATACCGCGGCCGGTATCTTTGACTGTCAACAAAACTTCATTTTCTTGTGGTTGCGCCCCCAACCAAACTGTAGATCCAGCAGACGAGAATTTAATGGCGTTACTCAATAAATTGGTCAATGTTTGGACAATGCGATCGCAATCTGCCAATACTTGGCCAGATATAGCAGAAACAGATACTTTCACTCCTGCTTTGTCAGCCAGAGGCTGCATGACATTTACTGCTTGAACGATCAAATCAACAATATTGCAGATTTCTGGTTCCATCTTCGCCTTACCCGACTCGATGCGCTCAATGTCTAGGATGTCGTTGATTAAACGTACTAGGCGTTCGCTGCTATCAGTCGCAATTTGCAGTAGGCGTTTTCCCTGCTCTGAGTTTGTTGCTAGCAAACCACTGGCTAGCATTCCTAGAGAGCCGTGAATCGAAGTTAAAGGTGTGCGGAGTTCATGACTAACAACAGAGACAAATTCATCTTTCATACGTTCAATTAGTTTGCGCTCTGTGATATCTCGTAAAATAACCGTATAAAATATCTCCTCAGCCATCTCTATTTTAGAGATAGAAGCCTCCGCTGGAAATTCAGTACCATCCTTGCGGCGTCCGTAGATTTCACGCCGTTCTCCCATCCGACGGGCAACATTGGGAGATTGTCCAAAGTCAACCACATGTTGACGATGCGCTTGAAAAAAGCGCTGCGGTAAAAGTAAATCAAGTCCTTGTCCAATCACTTCCTGGGCCGAGTAGCCAAAAATCTTCTCTGCTCCTTGATTAAATAAAGTGATGCTTTGGAACCCGTTAATGGAAATAATTGCATCATCAGCAATATCTAAAATTCGTGCAAATCGGGCTTGAGAGAACAGTAATTCTCCCTGTGTCCGTTGACGTTCATCAAGTTGTGACTGCAACTGTTGATTCACCCGAATTAACTCAGCAGTGCGCTCTGCTACTCGCAATTCCAGTTCGTTGATGGCTTGTAAATTGAGAGATGAGGGAGGTGAGGGAGACAAGGGAGATGAGGGAGACAAGGAAGACAAGGGAGAACTAAGTTCTCCTGCTCCCCCTGCCCCCTGCCCCGGTGCCTCCCTGCCTCCCTGCACGACGCGCTGCCGCAATTTCATCCGTTCTAAGCGATTGACGATCCGGGTTACTAGTTCTGGCCCAACAATAGGCTTACTTACAAAGTCATCAGCACCAACACTAAACACTTGATTTACCATCTCGCCATCGCTATGCACAGTCAGGAATAGAATGGGTAATTCACACCAGCGCGAATCGTTGCGTACTAATTGGCAAAGTTCTATACCATTTGTATAAGGTAATTCCACATCCAGAATCAGCATATCTGGCGTAACTATTTCCAAGATTTCCCAGAACTGACGCGGATCTTCAAGAGCGATCGCTTTTAATCCCCAAGGACTAAGTAAGGTTTGTAAAAATGCCTGAATTTGCGGATCGTCATCCACAACCAATATTTTAGTTTCTGCATCGAGGTGATTTTGCAGTGGTTGTGTGACTTTTTCTAAAATTTGTGGGGTTGGTGATGCAGATATTATCGCTGTGTCGTTTCCGTCAATTTCCCGACGCAATAACTTTACCCAACTTTCGAGGTTGCTAATTTCAGATTGACTCAAAGTTTGACCAGAACTCAGTAACAATTCGATATTGCGTGCTAATTTTGAGCCAAGAGGCAAGCCAAAAGTACCTAAAGATCCCGCCAAGGTATGCGCCTCTTTGGCTGCAAGCGATCGCAATTCGAGATTTAAACTATTTTGGTTTAAAGTTGCGATCGCTTCCTCCAGCACCCGCACCTGCTCGTCTACCCGCTTTTGAAATCGTTGCCAAATTTCCGCAACTGCCATTAATGTTTGCTGTTGTGATTTGAGATTAGGAACCAAAGATTTTTCACGCTCTAATTCCCCCTTGCCCCCCTGCTCCTCTGCTCCTCTGCTCCTCTGCCCCTCTGCCCCTCGGTCACTGAGCGTAGCCGAAGTGCTGCCCTTCTCCTCTGCCAGTGATTTCAGCCGATAGCCAATACCGTAAACTGTTTCAACTAAATCACTGGGCGCTCCTACAGCTTTGAGTTTGTGTCGTAACCCTTTGATATGGGTGCGAACAGCTTCTTCTTGTGGAGTGTCTTCATAACACCACAGATGTTCTAAAATCATGCCGCAGCTAAACACCCGGCGAGTATTTCGCAAAAATAGTTCTAAAAGAGCATACTCTTTGGGAGTAAGTGCTAGCAGATTTCCAGCATACATCACTTCACAGCTACTAGGGTCTAGCCGCAACCCACCATACTCCAGCACAGGTTGCGAGGTTACGCCTTTGCGACGCAACAGTGCCCGAACACGAGCAATTAACTCTTCTGCATCAAAGGGTTTAACTACGTAGTCATCTGCGCCTGCATCTAGTCCGATCGCTTTCTCATGACTACTATCGCACCCTGTCAATAACAATATTGGCATTTGCAGACCACTAGACCGAATTTGACGACAAAGACTAATGCCATCCAGTTTGGGCAACACTACATCTAGGAGGATTAAATCATAATCGTAAGTTTGAATAAAATTCCAAGCAGTATCACCATCATTGGCAACTTCAACTGCGTAGTTTTGGTTAGTTAAAACACAGGTGAGTGAATATGCACTTAACTCATCATCTTCAACAACTAAAATTTTCATGTTAAAAGCTTTTCAAGTTAAAATGGATATAACAGATAACAAGTAATCAACTTAAATGGCAAGTCCAATATAATATCAATACTTATTTTTAAAGCATCTTCCAAAAGGTCTATATTTGCAATTTTAAATCATTAACAAATATCAATATTGATTAATTTTAATTGGATTTTCTAGCTACCTGCCCAAGAGCAGATGGTATGGAGAAAAAAACATTTTCCAGAGTATACTACCTTACTTACAAGTTTTTCTAGTACAGAGAGGCTTAGATCCAAAACTTTTTCAAGAAGCCAGGGATCTTTTTGTTGGTAACTCCTGCACGAATTGCTATAGTTTAACGCCATCACACGAAATCCCCGTTATTGTAGGGGCGTACAGCCGATTTATGTGTTGCAAAGATTTTTGGAAATAGTGCTATGTATGTTGAGGTAGGAGCAGTGTCCTTCTCTTGCCTTGCTCGTTCGTTCGTGCAACTTACCACAAGAAAGGACTGATAAAACTCTCAATACGCTACAACAAAAAAAACCCTCTGCTAAACCTGTGAAAAAACGAGTAACACTCACCTTCCCAAAACGCGCCGTGCAAATGCCAGTCACTTACGTACTGGCTAAAGAGTTCAACGTCGCTGCTAATATTATCCGCGCCCAAGTTGCCCCAAATCAAATTGGCAAATTGGTAGTGGAATTATCGGGAGACATCGATCAATTAGATGCAGCGATCGAGTGGATGCGATCGCGTAATGTTAATGTTTCTTCGACGTTAGGCGAAATTGCGATCGACGAGGATGTGTGTGTCCACTGTGGCTTGTGTACTGGGGTTTGTCCTACCGAAGCCCTCACCCTCCAGCCAGAGACATACAAGTTGACATTCACGCGATCGCGCTGTATCGTCTGCGAACAGTGTATCCCTACCTGTCCCGTACAAGCAATTTCTACTAACATTTAATAATCTAAAATCCCAAAACCAAGAGCGAAGTTAGCCCAACTTAAACACATCCGCCATTACACTATCATCACCCACCAGCCTACTTTTTGCTGGAGAATCATAAACTACCAATAGCGAAGGTATACCAGCTACATCCTGAAACAGCGTCATTCCTTCAGCGTGTTCTTCCCGATTCCCATAAGGAATATCTTGCACAAAATCGGGATTGCTGAAAACATTTTCTCGCATATTCACACCATTTACCCAACGATAAACTTGCACGGGGCCATCTAAATCCATCGTTGGCCCAGCTAAAATCAACAAATCTTGCTCATCTACATACAAATCTCGAATTCCCAAACCATTCAACCAGATAAAATGCTTTTTATATAACTCCTGCAATTCCCCAATTTGCTTTAGTTTCATCAATCCAGAGGTAGAATCTTCTAACTCTATTTCCAGCACCACAGCCCAACCTCGCAATACAGGCCCGCGCAAACCCAGAAAGACACGGTTTTGATAAATGCCTATACCTTCAATATCAAAGCCATTATCCTTTCCCGGAATTGCTGCTTGAATAAACGAGCCTAAATGGGCATCATCTGCTAAAGCTGTCATCAGCAAATTACCCTGATTCGTCACCTCTAATTTACTGGCAGTTAATTGCACATCTGGCTTTTCAGGATGTGGGCAAGATGAGAATAGCTTACCGTCTATTAGAGGAATTCGTCCTAAAATGTAACGGTTAGGTTCTGATTCAATTTTTGCTAGCCTTTTAAAATTTTTAGCATCTGTATTTTCGGGGTTGAATTTTTTCCGTTTGTAGCTGTGAGAACCAACAAACCATAAGTAATTATCCGCGTAAGCCAGTCCTTCTATATCAATTTCTTCCTCTTCTGGTGCAGGTAAATCGATAAATTCTGCTACACCAAATTGTTGATGATCTGTAAATTTATCAGTATCAACCAAAGAGAGACGCTCAATAGTTGAAGTTTCATCTGACCCTAACCATAAATACTTCTGATGTGTGAGTAGCAGTGCTGATAAATCTTCTCTATGCTCTTTAAAAGAATCTGCAAAAGTCAATAAAACTTGATTTAGCAAATGTAACTTTGACATTTTAAATTATATTGATATTTACAAATATATTAGCCATGTTATTATAATATATAACTTGATGAGCGAAAAATCGGATTCTCAAAACTATAGCTCATATCAACTTAAGGGGATGAAATATTGTCAACCTTTGATAGATACTGCATATTTATAAAATCAAATGCAACTATCAATAGTCATAGGCATACCTAACAATTCTCATACCTAAAAAACTTTCAAAAGTATATGCAATTTATCAAATAATCTTGTTATTATGCAATAACTTCGTGAGGTAATAATTCAGATAAATTATGAAATTAGCTACACAAACTACAGTAAAAACTCTCGGTGACTACGCCTACCAAGCGATTGAAAAACACTTTAAGAAAACCTTGAAGTGGGAAAAGTCAGTGAAGAAAGATGAAGATCCAGAAGCACTGCACCAAATGCGAGTAGGAATGCGCCGCCTACGGACAGCGGTAACTCGGTTTGGGCTAGCAGTGGATCTGTCGAAACCAGTCAGCGATAAAAATATTGGTAAAATAGCTCGTCGTCTTGGTAATCTGCGAGATTTAGACGTACTTAAAGAAAGTTTGGAAAACAATTATAAACCAAACTTACCCCGCAAAGAACAGGAATCTCTGCAAACAGCTTTTACAGCTTTGGCAAAACAACGTGAAGATGTAGAATCGAGCGTGCAGAAAACATTAAACGATGAATCTTACAAGTCTTTAAAAGATGCATTGGATAAGTGGTTAGAAAAACCTACTTATCAACCTTTGGCATCTATTGCCATTCAGCAAGTATTACCAGACTTACTTTTACCAGAAGTGAGTAACTTCTTATTGCATCCAGGTTGGTTAATTGGGACTGAAATTGTAGAATCAGAAGTGAAGATCCAGAAAAACTGGAAGCCAAAAAAGGTAGAAAAACAATTGACAACAGAAGGTGAAAATCTTCATAGTTTGCGAAAAGAAGCTAAACGTATACGCTATCAAATGGAGTTATTTACTGACTTATATGGTGAGTCTTACGAAGCTTATATTACAGAAGTGAAAAATATCCAAGAAATTTTGGGTACGATGCAAGATAGTGCCGTATTAACTGACTGGCTTGGAGATGTATATAAGTCAGAAATTCACGCTGAGTTGCCCACCCTTGCTAATTTATTAACTGAAAATCGTTACCAGTCGTGGCAGCAATGGCAACCTTTGCAAGAACGGTATCTGAAAACTGAAACCAGACATAGTTTTCATTTAACAATACTGCACCCACTTTCAGGAGTAATCAGTTAAAAGTTACTCTTTGTTGAGAAAAGATTGGACTAACAAACGGCAATGTCAGTAATTACGTTCTTCACCATGCTCCTTGTTCTTCTAAATCAAAGCAAGATTCTGAAACTTTGATTGAGTCAACCTTTGAGCCTCTATTTTCTAATAGTAACTAAAGTTTGTAGCCAAAACCGGAAAATTAAAGCTCTGAGAGTCTTTCAGCGATTGGGTTCTCCCAAAGTGACAAAAGAAAGTTAGTTTGACATCAACTCAACCAGCAACGAATGAGATTTTGGGCAGGAGCTTGGGTAGCGAACTCTTGAGCCTGCGCGATCGCAATATCTCACACAAATCAACAAGTTTTAATCCGGTTTCCGCAAGGGAGCTATTATGACACGACAAAAAAAGCAGATCGTTAGACTTCTTGGCATTTGTCGGGGAAAAGGGGAAGGGTTAAAGGGTAAAGGTATGGAATTTTCCCAAACCCAGTAACCTTTTACCTTTCTCCAACCGGAAAGCAAAAGCTACTTTTGCAAGATGTCTATTGCTTTTGCACAGCAACAAATAAAAGTCACTGTACATCCTCTAAGAGTTGTTTCCTACTGGTCTCCAAGCTAAGAATACAGAAAATCAACCACAGTAAACCTGCGGCATAGCCAGCTGTCACATCAGTTAACCAATGGACTCCAAGATAAAGCCGACTAAAACCAATGGCAGCAATTAAGACTACAGTCAAAGCATAAATCCAAAAGCGCCATTGAGGAAACTGTTTTGCTAGAATATAGCCGATAAAACCGTAAATTACTATTGAGACCATTGCATGGCCGCTGGGGAAACTGTGTTGACCCACATTAATAATATGCTTCCATAGTGCTGGACGCGCTCTACCAAATAATAGTTTCATCAAATAATTTAGTAAGATTGCGCCGACTCCAGCTATGCCCAAGATAGTTGCTTCCCGGCGACGATTATAATATAAAGGACTAATTGCCAGCCCCAAAGAAGATAACAGCATTACTACTGGATCGCCGAGAAAAGTAATACTAACCATGATGCGATCGCGCAGTGGTGTATGCAACTTCTGAATCAAGAGCAAAATGGCTTCGTCAAGATTATATGCATACAACAATCCGGTGCTGCATACAAAGGCGCTAACAACCCCCAATACCGGAATAAATCGATTACTTGTTTGGTGTAATTGTCGCTGCATCCATATTTGAGACAGTACGGCTGAATCAAATATGTTTCGATTTTTCCCCCTCACCAAAGCTATATTTTTTTTAGTGCCAAAGGATTGCAAGTTACTGTCTTCAATGACTGCGGCAGATGATTTTGGAGCCTTGACTGATTGACTTTGTATAGAAGAAGCAAGTGATTTATTGACTTTTTTCCAATAATCTAAAACAATTTCTTGAATAAGCAGCCCGATGGTAAAAGACCCGCCTTGTCCTGCCGGACACGCTTCGCGAAGGGCGATCGCGTTTAAACTCTTATCTGGAGAGAAAATAACAAGCACATTCCCGGTGTAACTATTAGCACGAGCTTCTAAGATTATTTTCTGCTCTAATAATCTCGATTCCAGATATCTTTTGAGAGCTTCTGAATGGTAAAGCCCATTTACCTTATATCTAGCTCTTCCTTTAACAGCAGTATGTATTGCTTGAACCCAATGATTTTCATTGAGAAGTTCATCGAAATGAGCTATACCCATTTTTTTTAATTGATAATAGGGACATTTGGACTGGAGACTAGGAAAGAGAAATTTTCATACGTTCTGGGACGCTGTTGTTCAAAGTTACTTACTCTTAACTATCAATAAGTTAATGGCCACTGTATTGGCAACTACACAACCTTTTCGCTCACAGGTTGCAGTTGTAAAGCCTGGGAGTTCACCCCACCATTACCACGCAATCGCCATCGCTTGTAGGGCAAGATAAATATGGTGGCAGATTTTAGTTTCTTAATTATGTTTCTTGAGGTAGAAAGTATCCGTTCCCAAACATCTGTCCTAAACCTTCGATACACAATAACATTATGTGCTTGGTTGAGTTTGCGCGTACTATCAATTAGATTAATTAAAGCGTCAAAAACAGCACCTACAATTGATTTTGTCGCTACCTCTTTTGGCTCAATCGCTTCACGGGCAGTTTGAATCAGACTAATCAGATGCTGGCGCATTTGATTGTCTGAAATTACACGTACTTGATAATTGATAACGATGGATGTAGCTTCTAAATTAGTACGAACATTTGTAACTCTATTATCAGATTCTATGATCATTTTGAGTTTATTAGCATACTCTGTATCTCTGGCTAACAGAGGAATACGAAAACGAATGCGTCCAGGAATTGCATGGACAATACTATAGAATATTTTTGGAGTTGGTGGTGTTTTATTAGCTGCGCTTTTAACTGCATTTTTTGGTGATAAATGCTGATAAAAATTAGCTTTTTTGTCAGAATGAGACCGATTTCTATTAGTCATAAGATTATATGATGTTTTAGTTTCAAAAGATAAAATAATCTATTAATGTGCTGATATAGCGTTTTATTTAACTGCATTTATTTTACTTTAGTTATACATATTCTTCTGAGTGAAAAAATCTATCCCAGTAGTGAATCTAGCTGTTGCTATCATCAGGTTGATTTATTTCCAGATATTTAAGTATATATAGGTTTGAATGTAAAATTTGTAACTTATGACTGTTGAATTACTATAGTCACAAGTAGTAAGATCGAGAGTATCTATGAATTGACTGGATAAGAGTATTAGCTTGATTTCATACAAGCGTTGCTTATTTATTTTATTTAGTTTTTAGGTATGTGTTTATGCCGCAAGGGTTAGGGTTACTAATTCAACTGGTACTAGAGTTCGCACCTGTTGTTGCAGAGCTAGTACAAAAGAGAAGTCAAGACAGTTTGGCTCTAAGTAAATATAAACCGATTGAAGCAATTCCCGAATTACTCAAAGTTATAAATGCTTCCAATCAAAAAAGCAGTTATTTGGAAGATTTTGAACAAGAAAAAATTCTCCAACAGCAATTAGTAGTTGACAATCAAGAAACAAGATTAAGAATAGCCGCCGAAGAGCGAGAAACAACGCTCAAGTTGCCAGAAGTCAATAAAATTATTGATAGCTGGCCCTTAAGATTATACCCTTCACAAATCTTAGAACAAACCAATTATGGACGCACTCCACTAAAAATTTTTATCGCTCCTCCGCAAGTAAATTTTGATCGATTTGATGATAATCGAGATGAAAAAATTCCCCAAATTGAGTTAATGTTAGCTGAAGGATTACGAGATTTTCTTAACAAGCATTACTCTTTACACAGTCAAGTTAGACCAACAGAGTTGTTAGCAGGAGCTTGGGATAGTAAACGTTTTCACAGTGAATCAAGTATTAAGGCTCTGTTTAGTATGTTGAAAACAGAGCCTATTTTAATTTTGGAATCAGAAAAGGATGGAGATTATTTAAATTTTCGGATTGCCTACTGGGGTTTAGAACCAGGGAATTATTTTTATAAAACAATTGCTCGTCTACCTTATCGAGAGATTTTGGAAGAGTCTGCTAAAAGACGAGCGTTAGAATGGAAAAAAATTAGAGATAAACTGATTGCTTTGGGAGAAGAAAGCGAGGAAATTAATCACATTGGAAAAGAGAATGTGGTTAATTTGACAATTTTAGAAAAGGTAGAAAAATGGAATGAAAAAGGAATTGATATTAGGAAGTTATCTTTACAATATCAAGTCAATCGTCAAGACTTGGAAGAACTTTGCCAGGTTTTGATTACCTATCACTGTTTGGTTGCAGGTTGGATAGCTGATGCTTACCATTTAGTCGATCGCGGTGTACCTCCACTATTACCAGAGTTGCTGCCGAGTTTGCTATCAGATAGTATTGATTTACAATCAATACAGGTTATTGCTTCAGGTTATAAACAACTTTACCAAGCTCTGGAAAATGAGCGTTCTTACTGGATTCCAGAGTTGGCTTTGCAATTAGCCCAAAGTTTATCACATTTAAGTAAGACCTACGGCGGTAAACTACGTACTTGGGCAAACGAACAGCTTGATTATTCTGTGAATACATGGTTACAACTACGCCAAATATCACCACAGAATTTTACTAACCCGCTTCAGGCAATGCAATCAGCAGTCAGCATCAAAGATGAAGAATATATCAAAAAGCTAAAAGAATATTTTGTCGCAGTAGGTGATAGTCAAAGTATTGCTGATGTTGAGTCAATTTTAAATTGCGTCGCCAACCTCAAACATCAAGTTAAACTAGAACATACCGTCCTTAGCCATACTCTAACGGGACATTCCGAAAAGGTGACATCTGTTGTTATTAGTCCCGATGGTGAGACTTTAGTTAGTGGGTGTGCAGATAAAACCATTAAAATATGGAATCTCAACACTGGTAAACTTATCCGCACCACAGAAGATTTAGGCAAAATTTCATCTGTTGCTATTAGTCCTGATGGCAATTTTCTTGCTGTTGGTAGTTCCCAACATCCCAAAAGTAATGTTAGAGTATTAAACGCTAATTCTGGCAAGTTAATCCACACTCTGTTAGGACATCAAAAACCGGTTAACTGCATCGCAATCAGTCCTGACGGACAAATTCTTGCCAGTGGTAGTAATAAAATTAAAATTTGGAATTTGCATAAAGGCGAACGCATTTGTACTCTTTGGCATTCATCGGCAGTTAATGCTGCTGCTATCAGTCCCAATGGTACAATCCTCGCTAGTGCTAGTTCCGATAACAAAATTAGGCTATGGAACCCACGCACAGGAGATCCATTACGCACCATTAACGGACATTCAGGTGAGGTGAAATCAGTAATCATTAGTCCTGATGGAGAAATGCTCTTTAGCGGTAGCGCAGATAAAACCATTAAAATTTGGCATTTAGCTACGGGTAAAGTGCTACACACCTTGAATGGACATTTAGAAGAGGTTAGATCCTTAGCTGTTAGTCCTAATGGAGAAATTCTCTTTAGTGGTAGTGCAGACAAAACTATCAAAATTTGGCATTTGCAAACTGGAGAGTTACTACAAACTATCACAGAACACTCAGGGGCAGTAAACTCTATTGCTATTAGCCAGAATGGTCAATTTCTTGCTAGTGGTAGTTCTGATAAAACTATTAAAATTTGGCAGATTAATTAAACTTTTTAGTTACTCGTTTGTTGATTCTTCTTGGCTAGTTCCATGCAATTTAATAAAGCTATCAAAAGCATACCATGCTAAAACATACCAAGGAATCACTTCTAGTTGTAACCCTTTCTTAAGTAATTGCCGTACTGAAAGACTAGCTAATCCCAAAGGGAAAAGAATCCGCAGATCGAAAGCACCATGCGTTAACTGTTTGACGCGTTGGTTTAAGTCAACAACCGCAGATGATACTCCATCTGCTGCCTCGGTGTTACCTTCGGTAACATCAGCAAAAATTATGCCTAAATCTTTAAGTGTTGCTAGCACATCTTCCAGACTGCCATCATTACCATCGTGATTAATCACAATACTGCCATGAGCAACATTTGTCTTAACTCGATTAATGTGCGAATTTGCTGACAAAGCATTAGCAATGCGTTGCATTTTTTCTGGTTGACGATGGGAATGAGCCACTCTCAACCGCAATCTTCCGGGTGTCGAACTTACAACTTTTGTAGATATCGGTTTTGGCGGGGTTTTGAAAGTAGTTTTGTTTATAATTTCTGACATTTTATTGTAAGTATTATAACCATTTGTCAACATAAAATCGCCTTTTTAACTGAAATTATTCTAGTGGATTATTTTTCGTAAAAGGGCTTATTATATAGCAGTCACAAATTATTTATGAAGTTATTTATTTCTCTTTATTTGCGTCCTGCTCCGTAGGAGTATGCAGTTTGTTAAAAAGAGTCATTCTCACAAATCATGAATGATTTATGAAATTTTCTATTTTCGTAGGGTGGGTTAGGTAAGACACCGTAACACCCCCTACTAATTTGAGATTTTGATAATTGAAAGTCCGAGATCGGGAACAATTTAATTTGCTGATATGTAGATGAAATTACACACCATTATCGGGGACATTATCTGCATGAGTGGCACTAGCTTCAAAGGCTGGGGTTTGTTTTTCCTCAGCAAGTTCTGCTCTAGCTTCAGCTACCATGTCTTCCCAAGTTTCCCCCATTTCTGCAATGGTTCCTTTGCTTCTTTCATAAAGACCAATTCCACCTTTGATCGCTGATTTGATTAAGGGTTTACCAACTCCAGCCACAATGGGCAACAAAACAGGTGCTAAAAGTACTGCACCAATTCCGGCTATTATACCGGGAGCGCCTGCGTCTTCAATAAAATCACTAATTTTAGGTGCCATATTCAAGTTCCTCCTATTAATTAAAAGGTTTGGGAAGCTTTCTAAATTACTCTGTCGGCATAGTTGTATCATCTCGCCGATGGTAGAGTTTTTTGGTGACGACTTTTGAGAATTGGACGCAATCCGTTGATGCCGGCAACTACTGTTGAGCCGTTGTTAACTACCGTTGCAGCTAAGGGGTTAAGACCAAAGAGAACGGCGATCGCTAATGCTGCTAAGTTAGGAACAGCAACAAGTCCTGTGTTTTGTCGAATCAATTGCTTGGCTTGACGAGCGATCGCGATCGCTTCTAATAAACCATGCAAGTCATTCTGCATCAACACTAAGTCTGCTGTCTCACGGGCGATCTCAGAACCGTTGGCAAAGGAAACGGAAACATCGGCGTAGGCTAAAGCTGGCGAATCGTTGATCCCATCGCCTACAAATGCAACTGTCTTACCTTGCTCGTGCAGTTGGCGGACAACTGTTGCCTTTTGTTCTGGAAAAGCTTCGGCGTGAGTATGCGTTGGCAAGATACCAAGTTCAGCAGCAACAGCAGTCGCAGTTCGCTGATTATCGCCGGTTAGCATGTGAATTTCTACACCTTCGACCGTCGAAAGTGCTGCGATTACTTCCCGGCTTTCGGGACGGAGAAGGTCACTATATTTAATAATACCTTGAAGTTGACCGTTGCTGGCTACATAAATCGCTGAATTTGGAGATTTTTGCTGACCGTTTAGCGCTTCGGTATTAACGCCATTGGAGCGCAAAAAGCGATCGCTCCCCACGTAAACTGTCTCTCCATCAATCAAAGCTTGCACGCCTAAACCTAGTTGATAGTCCCACTTACTACGCGGCAAAATTTCCACTTGCTCTGCTTGGGCATAGCGAACAATTGCTTCTGCTACTGGATGAGTTAAACGTTGTTCGGCGGCGGCTGCCAATTCCAACACCCGCAATCTTGAGGTTGCTGGATTGAGACTTTCCACACTAACAACATCGACTTCTCCCTTAGTCAGTGTCCCGGTTTTATCAAAAACTATGGTATCAACTTCTGCTAATTGTTCTAACGCCCGCCCGCTACGGATGAGAATCCCCCGTCGGGCAGCATAAGTTAATGCTGCTAAAACTGTTGTCGGGACTGATACTCGAATCCCTGTAGCAAAATCTAGAGTTAAAACGCTGGCTGCCCGTGAAGGATTGCGGGTTGCGGCAAATACTGCCCCACCAAGTAACAAAGTTGGCACAACAGCTTTTTGAGCAAATTTCGTGGCATAATTCTCCATCCGGGTATCGTGAACAGGTGCTTCTTGCATTAATTTAATGCTCTGTCCGGCGCGGGTATCGTTGCCTATCCGTTCTGTGAGAATATAAATTCGTCCTTCCCGTACCAGCGTTGAGGCGAAAACTGGTTGTCCTTTTTTCTTCAGCACCGGCATCGACTCGCCAGTTAGTTTCTGCTCATCTAGCAGGGCTTTACCTCGCAAAATGCTACCATCAATCGGCACTTGTTCGCCGGGATAAACAATCACTGTATCGCCACGCTGCACATCTTGAATGGGAATTTGTTGCTTGTCGCCATTGCGTTCCACCCAGACGAATTGCCCCAGAGAACTAAGTAAATCTAGAGTTTGTTGAGCAGAAGAACGAGCCGTGCGATCGCGGATATTTTCGCCCACTTCAATTAAACTGAGCATCAGCGATGGTGTGAGAAATTGTCCTTGCAAAGTAGTAATCGCGATCGCCATCAGATCCAAAAAGTCAATATTCAATTTTCGTTCTACCCTAATACCTTCCCAGGCTCGTTGGACGACGGGTAGTGTGGCAATGGCAATGGGAAGCGCCACTATCAAAGGCGGGATCGGTAATCCTAACGGCCCTCCTAGTACTGCTAAAGTAGTGGCAACGGCAGACAGTTGTAAACCTGGCCAAGATGCCTCTTTTTCGGTTTCTGATAAAGATGTAGAGTTTTTGAGAACGACTACCTCACTAGCAGCTTGAATCAAATCGTGAAGGTGCGATCGCATCTTCGCTTCGGAAACTTTATCAGATTTATAAGTAACTGCAACCGACATTGCCGCAGGCTTGACACGGACATTCTTCACCAGCGCATCTGCTGTTAACAACACTTCTAGACGTTTGGCATAATCTGCATCACAGCGTAAGCGAGGTATGCGAAACCGCAGTCTTCCCAAAGTTGTATGGACAATGCTGTAGTTAACATTGGGTAACTCTGCATGAGAGTGTCCATTAGTGTCAATTAAAGAAACTTTTCCATTCCCTTCCAACACAGTGAATTGAGATTTTGGGGGTGATGGTAGTTGCAGTGCTACTTTTGCCATTACTTTTCTTTAATCCAATATTGTTACACTTCGATGAAAATCAGGCTCTTTGCTGGGGTAAAGAGAGCAAATTAGCCACCAATCTTGCGAGATTGATTATTTGCGCTCTTCTGGACTGGTTGGCTAACTTATCGCTGTAGGTAAGCTCATACCAAGCGTGAAAAATGATTGCGACAGATGGAAAACTGAAACACTTATTTAATGGAGATTTCACCATCCAAAATCTAAAATCTAAAATCCAAAATGGTATCAGTTTGTCAGCCACAGGGTTTCAGAATCAGGGCGTTGCAATACGTTTATAAAGGTAAATTCGCCATAAATCCTAAAGAAACACACATCGCAGGGGATTTTAGATTACTCCACACACTGGAGAACTCTGGAGTAGTGTGATTTGCCGTTGTTGTGTGTGTAACTTCATTCGTCTGACTAACTTCTTCTATGGGTTGGTTAGTCGTTGCGATCCCTAGTGTTGGTGGGTTTGTTTCCAACGCTAATTCCATCAGACTCACCCAATAAGATAATGGGATATCACCAGACTGATAAGCGATCGCGATCGATGCTACATCAAAATTCACACGCGCGCTGGTAACTTGAGCATCAGTTTTCACTATTCTCTCAAGCCGCCGCCCATAGGCTCGATCTTGGGCAATTTTTGGCACATTCAACCGAATACGTCCCGGAATTTGATGAACTACGCTGTAGTCAATCTTTGCAGGTGCTACCACCTCACTATTTTCTTGTTGGATAGTAGATTCGGATATGTCGCTTGCGATCGCAGAACTGGTGTGATTACCTTCGTTTTTTTCTGATGTCGGAACTTGAGAGCCAAGATAACCAATTACACCACGGGTTGCATCCGCCGTAATCATATAAACTGGAATCGAAACCCAGCCATGAATTCCTAACCCTCCTGTTACCGCCAAGCCTGTCATCATCGGAATTAAGGAAATACCTTGTTCTTTCCAAAATGAAAGCGATTTCCAAGCTGCAAAGGGATCGGTGTTGCTAGGTGAATCAGAGGAAACTGGCGGCTGTTGAATCTGAAGATCGGATTTTAGCGCCAAAATCTGCGGTAATGACAGTTTATGTTCATCAAAATTAATCACCAAACTGCCCGTTTGCTCATTTACAGAAACTTCCTTCACTCCTTCTATAGAGCGTAAATCTTGGGCTATGTTGTCTAATATCGAGTTAAGACTACTGTCAGTGGTACGGAGTCGCACGCGCCCGGTAGTTACATGAACTATTTGCAAGGCACCTGAAGGCTGTAACTCCGTTGACTCTGCCATCGCTTTAGTTGTATTATGTCTAACTTTATTACTTTGTTGTGTAGAGATTAAGTCAGATGAAATTTTATCCGACAGACTTAATTTTTCGTGATTAATGATACTTTTAGTCATTTCCTCGATTACCCAATAGCTCAATCAAGCAATAGGTTAACAATAGGTTAATAATGGATTAACTGTAACACGTAGCTTTGAGGTTAAATGTATTTCTTGCGGATTATTTTCTATTAAAACTTATTAAGGTTTGCTGTTTATATTCTTGTTTAGTAAATACGTCTAAAGTAAGTAAACCAAAAAGTTTTGTCAGGATTCAGATCGAATAGTTAGGAAGTAGAGACGGGCAAAACTGATAATTAATAGAATCAGCCAGTAGTGCTTGTACAAAGAAATCAATCACAAACCGATCTTGACAGCGATAAGTCTAGAAACGTCTTAATTCTTCTAGTATTCCCTGCAAGCGTCTGGCTCGTTGGTTGAACTGGCTTTGGTCTAACAATTTTGAAAACAGGCTCAAGTAGTTTGCCTTCATAAACCCTATAACTTAGTGTCATTCGGTCAAAGGAACCTAGAGAACTGTGTAATAACCTTTCAATACCATAAATAAACGTGAGTTCGACAGACCTCTCCCGGACAGCCTCCCTCTCTTAAAAGGCGAACGCGAGTGCGTCTTTTAAGAGAGGGAGGAGTAACGAGTAATATCAAGTTCGGCTAATTAGTTATAATTCCCGAATCTATGCAGAAAGCCTGAAAACCCCTCCCCTCTGCTCCTCTGCTCCTCTGCCCCCCTGCGGTCTTAATGATAAGTCTTTAACCGAACACGATATAAGGAGAGTTTTTGCTCCCCTCTCCTAGTAGGAGAGGGGCTGGGGGAGAGGTCAAAATCGCACTCGTCGAACTCACGTTAAATAACTATATACTCAGTAAATAATTAGTTTGCAATACTTAATGTTTGAAAAACTAATTATTAGTTTTTCGTGTTATTGTGATTTCCAGCACATCTTTTTTTGTATTTATTGTGTAGGCTCTATCTGGTAAGTAAAATTACTAGATAAATTTATGGTGATTAAAGCGCCAAGCAGCAGAATTCCTAATTTTGCTGTGGTATTAACCTGACTTACAGTTCGGTTATTTGATTTTTGAGCAATTAGTAGGTAACTCAACGGTAAGTTACTAGAAAAGCTTTGCATGACGACATTGAGTGTCTAGCAAAATGTGAATGCCTACCTTTTGTAGCAGCAGTAATCATAACTGGCGTAGCGCAAATCAGCCATATCGAGCCTAAGCTTTCTCTACGAGACGCTCCGCTAACGCACTATAAGAAAAGAAAAATATATGAGTACAACACGCAAAATTCGTTTAGGTGCATTCATTCAAGCCACCGGACACCATGTTTCTGCTTGGCGACACCCCGATTCACAAGCAGATGCAGGACTGAATTTTGAGCATTATAAGGAAATTACCCAAACCGCCGAACGCGGCTTATTCGATGCAGTTTTCTTGGCAGATAGTCCAGGAGTCTGGGGCGGCGCTCCAGAAACTCAGCATCGCAATGGTAAAATTGCCCATTTTGAGCCTGTTACCCTCTTCTCGGCCTTGTCTTCTGTAACCCAAAAAATCGGCTTTATTTCCACCGCTTCGACCACTTACGAAGAACCCTACACCCTGGCACGTAAGTTTGCATCTCTAGACTACTTGAGTAAAGGCCGGGCCGGGTGGAATGTAGTCACAACAGGCAATGAAAATGCTGCACGTAATTTCGGGCTTGAGCATCACCCAGAACACAGCCAGCGTTATGAACGCGCCGAAGAGTTTGTGGAAGTGGTGAAAGGTCTATGGGATAGTTGGGAAGACGATGCTTTCATCCGTGACAAAGAGTCTGGTGTATATTTCGACCCGGATAAACTGCATACATTGAACCACAAGGGCAAATATTTCTCTGTAAAAGGCCCTTTAAACGTCGGTCGTCCGCCCCAAGGCTACCCCGTGATTGTTCAGGCTGGAGCCTCGGAATCGGGACGGGACTTGGCAGCACGCACTGCTGAGGCGATTTTTACCGCCAATCAAACCCTAGCTGATGCCCAAGAATTTTATGCTGATATCAAAGGTAGGCTAGCACAATATGGGCGATCGCCAGACGATCTCAAAATCATGCCTGGGGCTTTCCCAATCATTGGCCGTACTGAATCAGAAGCTCAAGAAAAATACGAATTTCTGCAATCGTTAATCCATCCCGATGTCGCCTGGGGGATTTTAAAGAACTATTATAAGGGTGTGGATTTGTCGAAATATTCTTTAGATGATGTAGCTCCCGAACTACCCAGCGACACCAACACTAACAAAAGTCGTCTCAAACTGGTCAAAGATTTGGCTACTCGTGGCAGTCTTACGCTGCGTCAATTGTATCTCTCTCTTGCTACTGCACGAGGTCATCGCACCATACTCGGTACTCCCGAAACCATTGCTGACCAACTAGAAGAATGGTTCAACAATGGTGCAGCAGATGGCTTTAATATCATGCCGCCAATCCTTCCCACAGGATTGGATGAATTCGTTAACCTAGTCGTTCCCGTCCTCCAAAAACGCGGACTGTTCCGTACTGAATACGAAGGCAGTACTTTGCGCGAAAACCTGGGATTGCGTCGTCCGGCTAATCGTTTTGCTGCTAAACAACTAGATGAAAGATTGGTGTTGGCGTAAATGATTTTTCATATCTGCACTGTGTTGATAGTGCTGTAGCGTAAATCAATTTTTCACGGATGCTTATGCCATACCTTTTAAATTGCACTTTCTGTAGATCGCCACCTACAGACAATTGTGGAGAGACGCGATTGCACAGAGACACGATTGTAGAGAGACGCAATTGCACAGAGACACGATTGTAGGGAGACGCGATAAATCGGCGTCTCTACAGGAAATGTATTTGTCAATAGCAGCATTGGATGCTGAAAAAACCTGTAATTTTTGTTGTAGGGAAGGAAAAAAACATGACTGAATATAGCCGATTGAAGACCTCACGCTCTGCTGCAATCAGAGCAACCCTTGATTATCCAGTAATCGATACCGATGTTCATACCAATGATTTCACGCCAGCTTTTGAGGATTACATTGCTAAGTACGGCGGTGCGAAACTTGTAGATGAGTTACGCAAGACTGAAGCTTCCCGTCTCAACTCCAAGAGCAACGGTAAAGACTGGTATCAACAAACTCCTGAAGAACGTCAATACAACCGGACAATCCGATCGCCTTGGTGGGCTAGAGTTACCAAAAACACATTGGATCTTGCTACCTACACCCTCCCCGGACTGCTCTATGAGCGTCAAGCAGAACAGGGATCGGACTATTCGGTGCTGTTTCCCAATAATGTCTTAGCACCAGCTGGAGCGAGTCCAGAGAACCGTCAAGCACTGCAACGTGCGGTCAATCACTATCATGCTGATATTTATCGGAAATATAGCGATCGCTTGACACCGGTTGCTGGTATTCCTTTAACTACTCCCCAAGAAGGCATTGAGGAGCTAGAGTTTGCTGTGAAAACACTGGGCTTAAAGGTGATTAATATCACTGGCGGTGTGAAACGGCCAATTAAAGCGATCGCTGATAAATATCCAGCCGATAAATTCCCTGAAATTGCCAAGTATGCTTCTTATATCGACTTCTACGGACTAGATAGTGAATACGACTACGATCCTTTCTGGGCAAAGGTCGTGGAACTTGGCGTACCTGTCACCACCCATTACGGCAGTCAGGGTTGGACTGGCCGCTCCTCCATCAGTAATTACATGAACAACCATATCGGTCACTTCGCTGATGGTTCGGAAGCATTTGCGAAGGCGCTGTTCTTCGGCGGTGTTACCAAGCGTTTTCCCCAGTTGCGTGTAGCAATGCTCGAAGGTGGTGCAGATTGGGGTGCGCGTGTCTACATCCATTTGGTAGATCGGTTCTTGAAGCGCAATATCAAGGCACTGCAAAACTACAATCCGGCGTTGACAAATGCCGACGAGTTGTTTGAAATATTTGAGCGCTATGGTGCAGAAGTTACTCAAGGGTATTCCCTCGATAAGGACGAATTGACCAAGACTGTACTGGGAGCTTCCTTCAGCCGTCATAGCCGTGCGCCGATTGGTAGCGAATTGGATGACTTTGCCGCCGCAGGTATTGAAACAATTGAAGACATCCGCGATCGCTGGGTGAATAGTTTCTTCTTTGGTTCCGAGTCAGACGATCGCACGATCGCTACGGCATTCAACGACAAAGCCAATCCCTTGGGAGTCAAAATCAATGCCATCTATTCCTCCGATGTTGGTCACTGGGATGTACCAGACCTCACCTCCCCCTTGGCTGAAAGCTGGGATCTCGTACAAGAAGACGTTATCTCCGAAGCCGACTTCAAATCCTATGTATTCGCTAATCCCTACAAGTTTTACACCCAAGCTAACCCCGATTTCTTCAAGGGTACAGCGATCGAATCTAAGGTAGGTAACACCGAATTTAAACAAGTAGACAAGAACCTAGTAGTGGCATAAAGAGTGCTGAGTACTGAGTTCCGAGTGCTGGCTGAGTACTTCTTAATTCACTCAGGACTTAGGACTAAGTAGGGTAAAAGGCGAGATGAGGGAGCAGAAGAGAAGTTGCAGTAATGTTTTACCTCTCTCTCTGCCTCTGCTCCCCTGCCCAATGCCCAATACTTCGACTTCGCTCAGTACAAGTGCTCAATGCCCAATGCCCAATACTTCGACTTCGTTCAGTACAAGTGCTCAATGCCCAATGCCCAATACTTCGACTTCGCTCAGTACAAGTGCTCAATGCCCAATGCCCAATGCCCAAATAATCAATTAGGAGTCATAACAATGCCTGTTGAACAACGCTCTCATGACACTAACAATGGTTCCTTGCCTTATCTGTTCTCACCCGTTTCTGACAATGCCAAGCAACCTGCACCTTTAGTATTGTTTCTGCATGGAGGACGCGATCGCGGGACGGATTTGAATGTGCTACTGAAATGGGGTCTACCTCGTTTCGTGGATTTATCCGACTCGTTACCTTATGTCTTTGCTGCACCCCAGATTCCGGCTGAACAGACTTGGGCAGATCGAGCCGATGATGTGCTTGCTTTGCTTGATGAACTGATCGTTTCTCAGCCTGTCGATCCAGCGCGGGTGATATTGGCTGGGTTCAGCTTAGGCTCGGCGGGTATCTGGCATATCGCTGCTTTACATCCCGATCGCTTCGCAGGTTTAGTACCTGTGTCTGGACGTGTACCGAAAACATTAGCAGAAAGCGAACTAGCTGCACTCAAAAACATTCCTGTTCAGATATTCCAAGGTGGACAGGACAAAAATCTGCCGATTGAGGATACAGAGAATTTTGTTGAGCGCTTACGCAAGGTAGGGGGGAAAGTTGATTTAACTGTGCTACCAGAAGGCGATCATTTTATTGCAGATGAAGTATACGGCGATCCGAAGTTACAACAGTGGCTAATTTCCCAGAATCGTCGTGAAATTTCTGTAGTCGCTTGAGGTGAAATATTCAAAAACTAATTTGCAATATTCTCTGAGGTAGGCAGCGTTCTGCCTGCTTAACATAACAATATATTAATATCTTCTAGAATCATGAACATAATGCTTCTCAAGTCAAAACCGAATTTTTTCGGCAAAATTTAGTTGACTTATGTCATCTCGCAAAGAAATCAGAATTTGTTTTATTGGTGAATCCTTTGTCAATGGCACAGGCGATCCAGAGTTTTTGGGTTGGACAGGTAGAGTGTGCCGCAATGCTGAGTCAAGAGGATACGCTATCACCCATTACAACTTGGGCGTGCGGGCAGAGACAAGTCGGTATCTCAAACAACGTTGGTACTCGGAAGTCTCCTATCGTCTCCCAAAAGAATCCGATGGTCGAGTAGTGTTTTCCTTTGGGGCAAACGATTCAGGATGGGCGGGAAAACAGCAAGGAATCGAACTTTCAGAGTCGATCGCAAATGCTCGCAGTATCTTAAGCCAAGCAAAGCAACTCTATCCGATTTTGATGGTTAGTCCGCCACCCTGTGGTGATAATCAAATTCTTGCCAATCTTTCTGAGGAATTCGCATTGGTTTGTAATGAACTAGATATTCCATATCTTGATGTGTTTTCTCGTTTGGTGAAGTCACCAATCTGGCTAGCAGAAGCAAAAGCTAATGATAGCGCTCACCCAAAAGCAGATGGTTATGCCGAATTTGCGGCGATCGTCCAAAACTGGGAAGGTTGGTTAAATTGGTTCACACCTTAAAAAATGCATTTATTGCACAGCGTTTTAGTTCTGTGTTAGCGTACCCCTCCGGGGATCTTGCTACGCGTAGCGTCTCGTAAAGAAGCGGGGCAAAACGCACGTCGCATTCTATTTAAAAATTTTAAAACTTTCTCAATCAACTTCAATCAACAACATATCTATGACTTTACCAACTACTAATCTCGGTAAAACTGGATTAACTGTTTCGCGTCTTTGTCTCGGTACCATGACCTTTGGTTTACAAACCGACGAAGAAACTTCCAGGCAAATTCTCGACACCGCCGCCGATGGCGGAATCAACTTTTTGGATACAGCCGACGTTTATCCCCTTGGCGGCGGACTTACTACTGCGGGACGCACTGAAGAAATCGTTGGGCGCTGGCTCAAAGGCAAACGCGAACATTTTATTTTAGCTACCAAATGCGTTGGTCGAGTCGGCCCTGCACCTTGGGATCGAGGGGCTTCGCGTAAACATATTTTGGATGCGATCGATGCTTCTCTGCGACGGTTGGGAACCGATTATATCGACCTGTACCAGTTGCACTCCGACGATGCTTCAACTCCCCTTGATGAAACTTTGGAAGCACTGGATGCAGTGGTTCGTGCTGGTAAGGTGCGCTACATTGGGGTTTCCAACTTCTTAGCCTACCGACTCGCCCGTGCTTTGGGTCGTGCTGAGACGCGCAATTTAACCAAGTTCATCTCAATTCAGCCCCGCTACAATTTGTTATTCCGCGAAATTGAGCGAGAACTATTGCCCCTGGCCAAAGAAGAAGGACTGGGTGTAATTTCTTACAATCCTTTGGCGGGTGGTCTACTTACGGGTAAACACGATTTTACTCAAGGCCCCACGTCAGGCACTCGTTTCACGCTAGGTGCTGCCGCAGAACGTTATCAAGAACGCTACTGGCGCGATCGCGAATTTAATACTGTTGAAGAATTACGCACGGTAGCCGATCTCGCCGGATTTTCCCTCACCACCTTAGCAGTGGCTTGGGTTTTATCTAATCCCATTATCACTGCCCCGATCGTTGGCGCTAGCCGTCCAGAACAACTTGCTGACAACCTCAAGGCGGTAGAACTAAAACTTGACGACAATTTGAAACAAAAGTTAGACGACATAACCGCCGAATACCGAAGAGGAGATTCTCTTCGTTAGAAACTAGGGACGCAGCGAATAACAAATGACAAAAAAAGCTAGACAATCCAAATCCTTTCAACGTGCCCCTGATGCACCAGATTTGCCATCAACTCCATTCAGGTTCATTTGCTATTTCGTTAACCAGTTTCGCTGGTGGTATGTGTTAATGGTGATCCTGGAAATCATACACGCAACCTGTGGCATTATGTTGCCTTATGCCATTGGCCAGATCATCCGGGGCGTAACGGGGACGGGACACAGCCAGCCCATTTTTGATGCCATGAAGCAACCCCTGATGCTGTTCATCGGCTTGAGTGTAGGTGAAGTGGTATTCGGGCGATCGGCTGGACTCTTGCAAACGATTCTCCATCCCATCCACCGACAGCACATTGTGCGATCGCTATATGCCTATTTACAACACCATTCGCATCGCTACTTAAGCAGTAGTTTTTCCGGGGCATTGGCACATCGGATTAGCGAAACTTCTCTGGGTGTTACCCAGACGATGCAAATGATGATTACTGAATTTATGCCAGTAATTGTTGTGTATTCCGTCGCTACGACAATACTGTATCGCGCCTATCCCCCGCTAGCTGCACTCGTGGGAATATGGGCAGTTCTCTTCATCAGTATTTCGTTCTGGCTGGCAACTCGCTGCCGATTTTATTCCCGGAAAGCCGCAGCCGCCAGAAGTGAGACAACTGGTATCATCGTAGATACAGTCACAAATCTCACTAGTAGCCGACTATTTGCTCGCTTTGGTTTTGAACGACGTTATTTGAACGAGCAATTAAGGCGCGAACTCAAACACGTGAGAGAGTCCAACTGGTACTCGGAACGCATTCGCTGGTTTCAGTTCATCTCAGCAGCTATTCTCAAAATTAGCACACTGTATTACTCGCTCTCTCTCTGGAATCAAGGAAAGATCGCTGCTGCTGACTTCGTTGTTGCAACCAGCCTCTCGCTATTGATTATCAGTGAAGCCCGGAATTTGAGCCGCCGCTTTCTGGAATTTTTTGAACATGTTGGAAATGTTGCCAATGGTGTTTTAACCATCGTTCAACCCCACGAGTTGATCGATCGCGATCGAGCGATCGCCCACTCAATCACTCAAGGTAAGATTGAGTTTCGGCGGGTGAATTTCAACTACACAGAAGAGAAGAAAGTTTTCAACAACCTTTCTGTAACCATCCAAGCGGGACAGCGTGTCGGATTGGTGGGCTTGTCCGGCTCTGGAAAATCCACCTTTGTCAATCTGATTTTGCGTTTGTTCGACCCACAATCTGGACAGATTATCATTGATGGGGTCGATATTCGAGACATGACTCAGGATGCTTTACACGCTCAGATTAGTTTGATTCCCCAAGATCCGTCTCTGTTCCATCGCACTTTGCTAGAAAATATTCGTTACGGACGTTTGGATGCAACCGATGAGGAAGTCATTGAGGCTTCGCGAAAGGCTCATGCTCACGATTTCATCGTTCAAAGTAAGGATGGTTACAATTCTCTGGTGGGTGAACGTGGCGTTAAGTTGTCTGGGGGGCAAAGACAGCGTATTGTGATTGCGCGGGTAATCCTCAAAGATGCGCCGATTCTAATCTTAGATGAAGCCACCTCTAGCCTCGATTCAATTACCGAAAAAGCAATTCAGGATACCCTCGATTTAGCCATGAATGGCAAAACGGTCATCGTAGTAGCTCATCGATTATCTACCATCGTCCATCTAGATCGGATTTTGGTGTTCGATAAAGGTCGGATTATCGAAGATGGTTCCCACGCCAAACTGCTGGCACTCGGCGGCGCTTATTACAGATTATGGAAAATGCAAGCAGGTGGATTTCTACCGGAAAATCTTGATGAGGTTCGCAGTGGCACAGATAACATCGAAAAGGGAATGATCGCTTGACATTTGCCGCTACTTGGGGCTTATTTGCAAATTCAATTCAAGAATTGTCCGAGAAAGAGTTCACAAAACTAAAGTAATGTAATTGAAGTAGTGGCGTGTCAAGACTAAATTTGTGCATTAGCAAACTCTTGTGGGATGGGCTTCTAGCCCGTCCTAATTTGCGGGCAAGATGCCCGCCCCACAAGAAAATTTATTGCAACATTTTAGCCTTGCCGCGCCACTACGTATATTTCAAAAATTAAATATGAGTTTTATATCATAAGTGCTGCATCGATCGCGAATATTGTTATTCTCTACATCTTCACAATCGGCTTGAATGTCTATTGTAAGTCTACCGATGCAGGTAACGGGGGAACTTTACCACCAGGGAAATAAAAGACAGATGCGATCGCTTCCTTAAGAGGAGCAACGTGAAAAAGTGAGATTATCGTGAAACGAGCAGGGAAGTAAAGGGAAATTTTGAGTAATTTTTACGACTGGTATAGGCGTCAATACACTTATTTATTTCCTCTCCCTATCTCAAAACCCCAAAACGCGATCGCATTTATAATTGAGTTACTGTCTTAGTTATAGCCTCAGTTGAGAATAAGAAAGACAAATTATAAACATATATTTGCAATAAAAGAGGTCTAAAAATGAAAAGTGAACAGGAACGCGAACAATTAATTAAAGAGATTAACATTCTGTTAAATCAAGCTTATGATAGTACTTTAGATGAGATTTACGCCCTACTTCAAACAATCGAAGAAGAAGAGGAAGAAGATTTAAAAGCCTACGACAAAGCGAAAAAAGAAGCTAGTGTTGAGAACTCATTGTCATGGGAAGAAGCTAAAAAAGAACTAAAGACAGGAATCAAAAAGGAAGTTGCGTAAGTTATAAGGTTGAAATATTGAGGGGTGCATTGAAGCAACTTAAAAAAATACCGTCAGAACTTCAAGAACGTATACAAATTAAAATTGACGATTTAGCTACAGAACCACGTCCGAATGGAGTCAAAAAGCTAAAAGTGAAAGAAAATGCTTACAGAATTTGAGTCGGTGAATATCGCGTTATCTATGATATTTTCGACGATCTTCTAGCGGTGAATGTTGTGGAAGTCGGACATCGTAAAAATATTTATAAAGATGAAAGTTGAGAAGCAAGAAAAACTTAGAGCGATCGCACCTCCACAAAGCTAAACGCGATTCCTACTGTCAGCTTTACAAAGTATACATTTCCCCAACTCGTGAGTTGAGCCTACAATATAGAAAAGCAAGTTATCTGTAATCTCTATGGAAAAGCTCAATATTAAAGAAGAAGCTCGAAAGCTAATTGATAAATTACCTGCTAACTCAACATGGGATGACCTCATGTATGAGATTTATGTTAGGCAAGTTGTGGAAGCTGGACTTGCTGAGAGTCAAGCTGGTAAAGTAATTTCCGTACAGGAAGTTAGGGCAAAATTTGGACTACCAGAGTGAAAGTTTTTTGGACAGAAACAGCCGTAGAAAACCTATCGGCAATTTATACTTACATTGCCCAGAATTCACTCCGGTACGCAACCAGGATTATTGACCGTATAACCAAACGTTCCCAGCAGCTTGCGAATTTCCCTCTATCTGGTCGAATTGTACCAGAGTTTGAAACCGAGCAAATTCGGGAAGTCATTGAAGGTTCATATCGAATTATCTATTACAACAAGCCCGAACAAATTGATGTACTTGCTGTTATACATGGGGCACAGGAAATTACACCAAGTATAGAATGAATAGCGATCGCTCTCCCCAACCAATCAAGCAACCGCGATCGCCCTTTCCCAAAAAACCCAAATGCGTAGACGCAACGCGGCTTATCGTTAAACTTTGCACATCGCCCCCCCTACTCCGGTAAAGCCTCTAAATTCTCTCGCGTTACCGTAGCCATATATTCATCCTGATACTCAATATATATCTCCAACGCTGTCTGCAAATTAGCCCTAGCCTCTGCATAGTTTTCCTCTGCTTGTGCAAGCGTTCCTAAACCATGAAGCGTGAGAGCTTGCGAATATCGATTGCCAAATTCGATATCTATTTCCAGGGCTTGTTGATAATAATCCCGTGCCTGGTCGTATTGGCGCAAATCTTGGGCAACCATTCCCAAATTGTGGTAAGTGTTAGCACAGTTATAGCGATCGCCAAATTCGATTTTGATTTCCAGGGCTTGTTGATAATAATCCCGTGCCTGGTCGTATTGGCGCAAATCTTGGGCAACCATTCCCAAATTGTGGTAAGTGTTAGCACAGTTATAGCGATCGCCAAATTCGATTTTGATTTCCAGGGCTTGTTGATAATAATCCCGTGCCTGGTCGTATTGGCGCAACTCTTGGGCAACCATTCCCAAGTAGTGGTAAGTGCTAGCACTCCAATAGCGATCGCCAAATTCAATATATATTTCCAGGGCTTGTTGATAATAATCCCGTGCCTGGTCGTATTGGCGCAACTCTTGGGCAACCATTCCCAAGTGGTGGTAAGTCCTAGCACAGTTATAGCGATCGCCAAATTCGATTTTGATTTCCAGGGCTTGTTGATAATAATCCCGTGCCTGGTCGTATTGGCGCAACTCTTGGGCAACAATTCCCAAGTGGTGGTAAGTGCTAGCACTCCAATAGCGATCGCCAAATTCGATTTTGATTTCCAGGGCTTGTTGATAATAATCCCGTGCCTGGTCGTATTGTCGCAACTCTTGGGCAACGATTCCCAAGTTGTGGTAAGTGGTAGCACTCCAATAGCGATCGCCAAATTCGATTGTGATTTCCAGGGCTTGTTGATAATAATCCCTTGCCTGGTCGTATTGGCGCAACTGTTGGGCAACCATTCCCAAGTGGTGGTAAGTGCTAGCACTCCAATAGCGATCGCCAAATTCGATTTTGATTTCCAGGGCTTGTTGATAATAATCCCGTGCCTGGTCGTATTGGCGCAACTCTTGGGCAACATATCCCAAATTGTGGTAAGTGCTAGCACTCGAATAGCGATCGCCAAATTCGATTGTGATTTCCAGGGCTTGTTGATAATAATCCCGTGCCTGGTCGTATTGTCGCATATTCAGAGAGACATTACCTAAATCAAACAAAGAATTGGCGACAGCAGCACGATTTTTCTGCTTTTTGGCAATATCTAAAGCTTGTTGATGATAGCTGTTTGCACTTTCAAACTGTCGTTGCTGCTGATAGCTTTTACCTAACTGATTGATAACTTCGATTTCTAAGGAATAATCAGGAAATTGCTGGGCAATTTTCCCAGCTTTTTCTAAATATTCTCTAGCTTTGATTGGTTTGTGCTGGCTTAAATATGCTTTGCCCAATTCATTTAAAATATTACAGCAATTGCGGAGATGTTCTGGGCGGGGTATTTCTCCAGTTGGGTTATATTCCATCAACAAGCCATGTAATAAATCGATACGTTCTTGTTGTTCTGGTGTTGGTAAGCGTTCTATATTTGTGTCTGCATTCAGAGTATTGGCAATTGCCTTATCTCTAGTCAATTCTGTGGTTTTAAAGCGAAATAAACCTGATTTCCAAGCCCAAAAATCGGGTGCAAATTTTGCTAACCGCGAAATCGCATAATCTGGCAAGATAAATAAAAGCGGATGAGGTACGGTTTGACGATAAGAATCGCGGACGAAGTTTAAATCCTGTAAAACTGGTGGATAATCTCCAAAAACACCAATCGATTTTTCTAAATTCCGAATTAATAAAACAAGTTTTTTATTTGTTTCTTTAGTAATTTTGGCTAATTGCTGTAACAACTCATCCCGCAGAAATCGCAAATTCTGATCGGGAAAATCTAAAACCACAAATTGGATTTCTTCACATTGAGGATTTTGTTGCAATCCAGCAATTAATAGGTCTATATCGGGTGTAAAGTTAATTTCAATAAAACCTAATGTAAAATTTTCTGCAAAATCGACAAATGTCACTAATTCAGCAAATTCATCTTGATTATAGGCAATAAATTTACCTATTTCGGCTTGAAGTTCACTGTTTTTGTGCTGATTGGAGAGCTTCTTGGAAGAACTCATTTCGCTTCACCACCGGATTTGGATAATTCCATCGTTTATCGCCGTTATATTCCAACACGGAAGTATTAAATAACATTAATTGTCCAATTTCATCTTTACTGACATTTTTAGTTAAACAAACCTGAGCCAAATGAGGGTAATGTTCTTCAGGAATAAACCGCTCAAAACTAAATTGTTGCTGTTTAACTGCATACTCTATATCTTCGGATATAATTTTTTCGTGTTTTTTGGTACTCGCTGTTTGACATGCAGAGCGCATCATTTGCATTAACTGACGCACATGACCACCACTTGCTTTTGCTAGTTCTAATAATTGATTACGGCTATTAAAAATTGCATCAATATCAACCCGCTTTTCAATTACACTTGCCATCGCATCTAAGCCCGTCTGATTGTAATCTAGATCGCATTTATGCCGTTCAAATTCATAGATATTAATCATCGGCACAATATGAGGATTACCATCAAATTGATTCAGGGGATTTTTTGGCGAACAAAGAATTGAAATTGGTACTGTATAAATAATTGTACAATTTAATTCTTGCATCTGAGCCGCATAATCAAAGAACAAATGTTCTGCTACGACAGGAGGAACCCGATCTAAATTATCGAAGATAATTAATAATCCTTTACATTCAGGAAATTTTTGCCGCAATTTTGCGTAAGCGTCGCTTAATAATAGATTAGTATCAGATTTGAGGCGAGATAAATCTTTTTCTAGAGTTTGCCGAATAGTTGTCTTTTGCTTGTCCGAGCCTTTAATTTGTGCCAGCAATTTGACCATTAGTTTGGCGAGAAATGGTGCAGTCGGGCTGAGAGTGGCTTCTGCCTCGACGTTGACTGATTTTTCTACACTTTGCTCGTTTTCTTGAGTAATGTCTTTAAACCATGATTCAAAACTTTTTAATAAAGCTTGATTAAAAGTCAAACCTAATTTTCGTAATTCAAATTCAACTTGTTTAATTACAATCAAATATAAATCTGTATACCGGGTATCATTAATATCTGTCTCTTCATTTGCTTCCAAATAAATTACCCGATAATTGTTTTCCCAAAGACTCTGAATTTTTTTTAACTCCGTACTTTTACCACAACCGCGATGTCCGGTAAATAAAATTGTTGTAAAATCACCTGCTTCTTGAAAATCCAAAATTGTACTGACATTATCAATAGCCGAAGTTTTCCGCACCAGCGACAGATCGACATAATACCGTTCCATTTCTGCTGGTTCAAGCGGCTCAACATTACAAGCCAAAAAAGCCGCTTTAAGAGTATTTGCACGCTGAAAACTTGAGTGAGGCATTCCTTTGAGCAGATAACAATCACCAACTTTTAAATTTTAAGCGATCGCCCATCAAATTTAGCAAATATAGCTATAGCACTCATAAAACTCCGCGCGCAAGTTCGGAATTTAGTTATGATTCCTAGAGTTATTGCACCCCAAACAGCCAAAGCTATGCTTTGTCTCCCCTTTCCTTGGTATCAACACTCGTAACTCGCTTAACCTTCAACAATAGTTGCCAAAATTGAAACGTTTGCAACAATTACTTGTTCATGTATAAGAAAGGTTTAAGTATTTCCAAGAAAGGTATAAGCAATTGCTGCAAAGGCTTCATACTTTGCAACAATTACTTGTTCATGTATAAGAAAGGTTTAAGTATTTCCAAGAAAGGTATAAGCAATTGCTGCAAAGGTTTCATGCTTTGCAACAATTACTTGTTCATGTATAAGAAAGGTTTAAATCATTGCAGCAATCGTTGTAACTAACTTATGAGTCGCTCTATAGTGCGTCACTTCGGCTCCTTTCGACTTCGCGGTAGTTGAGCGCAGTCGAAACTCAAGGCAAGTCGCTCAGTGACCATCGTAGACATCGCAAACCGTCTCCATGAGGATAGCTTGGCGCGGACAGCATCAATTCTCGCTAATAACTGCTGTAAGTCAACCTGGTAGAGAAACAGAAAGTGCGATCGCAATTAGCTGAGAAAGATTACACTTCTTGGCATTTGTAGGGAAAAGGGTAAGGGGGAAAGGGAAAAGGAATAAAAAAACCTTTCCCCTTTGACATGAACCCCTTTGACCGCAAGAGTGCAAAAGTTACTTTTGCAAGAGGTCTATTGAATTTACGTTAACAGTGTTGTTGTTTTTTGAACAGTGACAACAGCAAACACACCAGTCCCATTACTAACAATGGCACTGAAGAAGTAGATTCTGGGACAGGTTGAGGGTTTTGCACAGGCTGATAATTGATAAAATTTCCTTGAATTGGGCTGAGTGATGCCAAAAGTTGCTCAATATCGCTAGATATATTAGTGTCATTACCAACACTTTTAGAAGAGATGAGGCGGTTAAAGGTTTGGCTACTCGATTTATCAAAATCTCCTGTGAACCCAAGAAAATTTTTACCTATTTTACCTATAAGAGAGTCAATTAGATTGTTAACATCAGTTTTGATTCCTAGTGGGGATAACTTTAAACTGCTGAGATTATTGACGTTTCCAATCGTTGTATTGTCAGTCTTTGTTAACCAATTGCCATTACCAATAATTTCATTTCCATTGGTAAAAACCCAGTTACCATTACCAATAATTGTATTATCTTTACCGAAGTCCCAATTACCGTTTCCAATGGTTGCGTTGTCACTGCCAAAGTGCCAATTACCATTACCTAATGTTGAATTATTACTTCCATCGTCCCAATACCAATTGCCGTTACCAAGGGTTGTGTTATTCTTTCCAAATAGCCAGTTGCCATTACCGATGGTTGTGTTGTCATTATTAAAGTTCCAGTTACCATTACCAATGGTTGCGCTGTTACTGCCAGAATCCGAGTTAAAATTACCAATAGTTGCGTTATTACTGCCAGAGTCCTTATTACCTTTGCCAACCGGTGCGTTGCTCTGATTAAAGGTTTGGCTACCTGAATTAGATGTATTCCCAGTGTTACTAAAGGGTATATTGTTACCAAGGACTTCTTTCAACGGATCGAAAGGTGATTGTTGAAGCAAGCTTCCAGCACTTGCGATCGCATTACCACCACCTGCAAATGGGTTACTACCGCCTGCAAATGGATTACCACCGCCTGCAAATGGGTTAGTAGCCCCACTTGGAATCGCATTACCGTTACCTGCAAATGGATTAGTAGCTCCACTTGGAATCGCATTACCGTTACCTGCAAATGGGTTAGTAGCCCCACTTGGAATCGGATAACCACTGTTTGCAAAAGGATTACTACCTCCTGCCAATGTGTTGTCAATACCTTTGAAAAAGTTATCACCTAGAACTAACTTTAATCGCTCAAAGATTAATTTTTGAAGCCCACTACCAGCATCGCCTGCAAATGGGTTAATACCGCCACCTGGAATAGGATTGTTACCGTTACCTAATAACAGATTGCTACCACCCGTCAACAGGCTGCCTTTAGCAGCAGACAAACTGTCATTGGCAGCAAAGGAATTACCGTTATATAGGTTGCTAGCGCCACCTGCACTTAATGGATTAAATCCACCATTTATGGGATTGACAGCAGACGCTTCCATTGGCACTAATTCTCCTATTTTTAGTTAAAAAATTATGGGGTCTTCAGTACTTCTTATACCAATTATGAATTTGCTAAACCCAAAATATCTCTACAAAAAAGGCTTTAATAATCTTACCGTCAAACTAACAGAAGATATTGCCTAAACCTTTGCCTGAGAAGAGTTTCGGGCGTAAAATAGCAAACTAGTACAATAAGGCAGAAGGCACATCAGAGATAATACACGCTTTTCCGGTTTATCGAATAATATGTTTATTTGCGCCAAGCTGTACTAGCATACTATGTACTGAAGAACTCATCATTGTTCACTTCTATTTATCTGCTGATTTTCGCAAATATTGTATTAAGCGAAGGGGTTTTGTCCACCAGTTGGAAATGGCGAGGTTTGTCCACCAGTTGGAAATGGCGAAGTTTGTCCATCAGTAGGGAATGGCGAAGTTTGTCCACCAGTAGGAAATGGCGAGGTTTGTCCACCAGTAGGAAATGGCGAGGTTTGTCCACCGGTTGGAAATGGCGAGGTTTGTCCACTACCCACTTCCTTGTCAAGCTTTGAGTTAACTAGCTTGTCAATAGTGGCCCTCAAAGTGAACCCGTCCGGTATTTCAGTTGTGCTAATGCCATAAGTCTGGCTGTTACTACCAGTCAAAGAGTCGTAGCCACTACCTTGGTTTCCGCCACCTGTGGATGGGCTGCCACCACCTGTGGATGGAATACCGCCACCTGTGGATGGAATACCGCCACCTGTGGATGGGATACCGCCACCTGTGGATGGAATACCGCCACCTGTGGATGGAATACCGCCACCTGTGGATGGGATACCGCCACCTGTGGATGGAATACCGCCACCTGTGGATGGAATACCGCCACCTGTGGATGGGATACCGCCGCCTGTGGATGGGATACCGCCGCCTGTGGATGGAATACCGCCACCTGTGGATGGAATACCGCCACCTGTGGATGGGATACCGCCGCCTGTGGATGGAATACCGCCACCTGTGGATGGAATACCGCCACCTGTGGATGGGATACCGCCACCTGTGGATGGGATACCGCCGCCTTTGGATGGGTTGACACCGCCTGCAAAGATATTCCAGAAGTTGTCGCCAGCGAAAGGATTACCACCATAGGCTAAATCAGGCTGACTGCCACCCGCACCACCAGCAGCACCGCCACCAAATGGGTTACTGCCACTTTCTCCATTACCAACACCACTGAATAGATTTTTGACGCCTTCCTTACCGACAACTTCTTCCAAGCGACCGAAGGGTGATTGGCTAATCGAATTGTTCCCATTAGTAGAGGAGTTACTGCTACCACTATTACTTGAATTTTCTGCCATTAGATTAATCCTCATTATTGGATAAAAATTTTGCTAGCATCACAACATAAAATAGACTTAAATTTTGTCTATTGCATGGTTATTTTGTTGTCTTGATTGTTAGCAAAAATAGTTACTAGCTATGAAATTACTTGATTATCTTTGTTAAGTGGGGATAATCAGTTTTGAATTAATGCTACCTATTGACAATTACAATTTATCTGATTTAACTTGGAAGCACAATGAAAAATATTTTGATATTTTTATCAAAATCGTAGATATTTTTAGACAATAATTAAAAAGATTAACTGATAGATATGTTTGTAAGTAGGTGGAGATAAACAGACTTAAAATAAAATAAAATCTTTGCGATCGCTTCTCTAGGAGAGGCTGCACGAACGTTTAACTCGCAATAACGTAGTTATGAATTTTCCCGCCTACTTACCTATAACAAAAATTAAACTTGGTTAAACATTATATTGCAATGAACAATCTTTTGATAAATTTACCAAATTTTTAGATATTTAATTAATATCAAGTCCGGCTAATTAGTTATGATTCCCGAATCTATGCAAAAATCCAAAAACCCTTCCCCTCTGCCCCCCTGCCCCTCTGCTACCTTAATGATAAGTCTTTAACCGGACACGATATAATTTGCGTTTAACCGGGCTTCTATTACTTTTAGCCGATGTAATACCCAATTTATCGGGGAATTGAGGGGGATATAAAACGTTTTGTTACCGTCCAAATAACTTTGAAAACATTCTCTTAGCACCACTACAAAGTGTAGCGAAAAAAAGTTCAGTACAGGAGTTACTTTAGATAAATCAGCAAATTCAATCCCGGAATTGTGCGGGAAAGTGTCCACAAAACTAGCGTGATGTAAATTACACCCAAACTCCATTGATACCAAGCAAGTGCAGAGATGATGCCAGGTAGGTGTTCGTCTCGCAGGCGAATGTCGTTAAATCCTAATTTAACTAGGTTGTTAAGACTAAAATCATAATAGTTGAGCCAGTTCCAACGGCGATCGCCCAACAAAGGCATATATCGTTCCCGAAATGTCTGATTCCTTGGTATGACTGGCAAACGTCCAATCAACAATCGTAACTGGCGAAATGTGCCGTCTTCTGTGAAGTAAGAAACGTCCATTAAGTCATGATAACGACCTTGTTGGTAAAGTCGGATTAATAAAGCCATTGGGACGGGGACAAGAATTATCAAAAGACATCCCAATGTCAGCCAAGGTTGTTCGGCATTACGAAAGATTGCTAGTAAGCTGAAGAATTCTAAAACGCTAAAACTGACTAATATTGAAATGGTTTCGTAAGATGTGGGAATAATTGGTACGGGATGCAGCCGACGGTAGCGATCCACTAGCCAAAATAGTAAGCCGAAATAAGCGATCGCTAATCCTCCCACGCCAAAAACTAACCAAAAATTTGTCCCATAGCCACTCAACAATAACAATACACTCAACGCCAACCAACTCCAAGCTTGCAGCAACCATCCAACTATAGAAAGGGTTTCGCCAACAATTAAGCGATCGCTTAGTTGAGTATATTTTTCTAAATCGATGTCTGCAATGGTGAGTAACTCATTACTGTTGCGAAAGGATTTTACCAGACGACGCTGGGCGATCGCTTGGGCTTGAGTTGCAGAAAAACCCAGGTTAATCAAAGTTGCAACAGTTGCACTATTAATATTTGTAGCCGTCAAACGATGCCCAAACTCGATTAATCGCAATCGTTGTTTTGTGTATTCCAGTTCATTAGCATCGCCTACTTGCTGTTGCTGACGGAAATTTTGCCCCAAATTCCGCAAGACGTTTTGATTACCTTGCAATGTTGGGATGCAGAACATCTTACCAATCTCACCGGGATTACCTAAAATTTTCGCTTGGTTAGAGTTAAAAGTTAAACCAGGTACGCTTAAACAAGCCTCTTTAGCAAACTTGGCATCACTAAAATCTGCAAGGTTCAGAATATTTGCACCTTGCAGATTTATCAATAGGTTAAACTCCGCTTCTCGGAAGCTTACACCTTGCTCAAAAATCGCTTCTGTTAAAAGAAGAAACTGATTAAAACCTGCTTTAGTAAACTGGGCTTGATTGGCAAAATCCACTTCCGAAAAATCAGCATTTCCTTGCCATTGGACGCTACTGAATTTAGCCAACTGTTTAAAAGTTGCTTGGTTAAAGTTGGCAGTCGCCTCAAAGATACTACCTTGAAAATCAGCCAGTTCCCGAAATTTAATTTTTTTAAAGTTAGCTTTTTCAAAAAATATACTGCCCTGAAAATTGCTTGGTTGTTGGAAGTTAGCACTGGTAAAACTAACAGGACGAGCAAATCTCGTTTCAGTCCAGTCAGTAGGTTGGAGAAAAGTTGCACCTTGGGCATCAACAGACTGAAGAAAAAAAGTATTGGAGAACTTCACTTCGCCATTGAAGCGAGTTTGCACCAGTGTTAAGACACCACGAAAGACGGCGATTTCACTGGCTGGGGTTGACTCTGTTCCCAGAAGCGATCGACAATCTTTGGAGTTGGGTAAAGCGATGGCGAGTGACTCTAGACAAACGAAGCGCAAACGTTCTAGTTTTTCTTGTTCGGTAGCGGTGAAAATGGGTGCGTAGACGCCTCGCGGCTTGTCGCCAGACATCGCTTTTGCATATAATGGTGTTCTTAAACCCAAATCGCTGCCGACAAAATCTCCCAGAATCAAAGCATAGCTGAGGTCTAAACCCAGAGGTTTTGTACCGAGTTCTTTTCGCAGCAGTTGGTAAAAAGTATCACGGAAGCTGGCGTTTTCTGGGCGTAAATCGATCGCCATTTTTTGCAAATCTACGGTTAAATTTCCTTCGCGGAGTATGGGTGTGCGTAGTCGTTCTTGTAATAATTCTAGGGTTAAGGGTGTGCGTTCTGGTTGTGTTTGTGTTGCCGAAACTGGTAGAGGGAAAAGGAGTAAAACGCAAAGGAACGCTAAGGGAAGCGCAGAGGTACGCCAAGAAATTCCTCTGTGTACCTTTGCGTTTAACCTCTGCGTGCCTCTGCGTTTAAAAGATAAATTATGCAAATTGTTCGATCATTCGTCACTAATCAGCAGAACAATTTTACCTGCCACAGACCCGCTTTCAATTAATTGGTGGGCTTTAGCTGCTTCTTTTAAGGGAAATTTGTGACTCACATGGATTTTTAATTTGCCTTCATCGAACCAGGTGGCACATTGTTCGAGAATTTCTGCATGATGGTGGAGACTATCTTGTAATCCTAGCAAGGCTGGTGTCAGCATTAATTCTAAACCGATGCGGAGGTTGCGAGTTCTAGCAGTTTTCCAAACAGTATTGGCATCTGGTTCGAGAATGGTCACAATATCACCATAGACTCGCACTGCGGGGAAGGTTTTGTGAAAGGTTTCGCCGCCGACGGTATCAAAAGCCAAGTCTACGCCTTCGCCGCCAGTCCAATCTAATACCGCTTGCACAAAGTCTGTTTGTTTGTAAAAAATTACATTATCGGCACCAAGTTCTTTGACGAAATTAGCTTTTTCCTCAGAACCTACGGTAGTGGAAACAGTAGCACCTTTGAGTTTCGCCAATTGAATTGCTACATGGCCAACACCACCAGCACCCGCATGAATCAAAACCCGTTCCCCAGGCTCTAATCGTCCCCGTTCATATAAAGCTTCCCAGGCGGTGATTAATACTAAAGGTGCTGCTGCTGCTTCGGCAAAGGAGATAGAGGCGGGTTTACGTGCCACAAACCGTTCATCTACAACGGTGTATTCAGCGTAATTGCCTTGGTGTGCGCCCAAACCCCCATAGCAAAAATATACTTCATCACCTGCGCGAAAATGCTGAACGCCAGCACCCACTGCTTCAACAATACCTGCACCATCACATCCTAAAATTGTCGGCGTGCGATCGGGGTAGAAACTGCCTCGACTCCGAAGTTTAGTGTCAATGGGGTTAATGCCAGCCGCCACCAAACGCACTAAAAGTTCAGTATTCCCGACAGGAACAGCAGGATTTGGCACATCCTGCACTTGTAGAACGTCGGGATTGCCAGCTGCTGTCATCAAGACTGCTTTCACAACTCTTTCCTCCTGGCTTTAGATGCACATTCTTATGCAACTTTACCGCAAGAGGGTAGATCCAGAGATATTTATCAGCCAAAACTGCAATGTCTCCCACGTTTTTAGATATGTGTTCCCTTCTACCGTGTAGCTGGAAAGTGCTGAGTGGCGAGTAAAAATACTAGTAGTCTGCCAACCCAAAAATGCGCTTGTGAGGACTGGGGAAAGGGGAAAGGGAAAAGGAAAAAGGGTAAGGGATTTAAACCCTTTCCCCCTGCCCCCTGCCCCCTGCCCCCTGCCCCCTACCCCCTACTTCCTGCCTTCTGAATTACAAAAGATGATTGTTTTTGTCCAACTTCCTTCGCTGCTAGTAATACACTTAGGGCATTAATTACATCAGTGCTTTCCTCAGCAGCACTATTAATTTCTTCTCCTAAAAAGCTGTGTGCTAGTTTGAATTCGTGGATCAGAGTTTCGCGATCGCTTTGAATAATTAATTGTGCTAATCGATGATAAGTAGATGCTAGTCTACTTATGGCTGCACGTCGCTCTGGTGTAGCTAGCATAATGTCTACTATCATAGATGCAGACTGGCTGAACATGCGACTAGCCATATCAATTTCCAGACGGTAAACTGGGCTAGAGAAGTCTAAGCTACGACGAATGTCAATCTCTTCTTCTGCCAAGAAAACACCAAGGCTAAAGGTTTTAAAGTTACGGATTGCCTGAACAACCATCATCATTTGATCGTGTTCTTCTGGTGTAGATGTAATCACTTTGCCGCCATCATTGGCAATCAAATCTATAAACCATTGAAAGGCAGCATCTTCTCGACCTGGACAGACTACAACTTTTTGAGACAAGAAAGATTTTATCCCTGGGCCAAACATTGGATGGAAGCCCATGACCGGCCCACTATGATGCTCAAGCATAGCTTGTAAAATAGGAGTTTTAATACTAGCAATGTCAGCTAAAGCAGTAGTTGGCGTTAGGTGTGGAGCAAGTTTACGGATTACCTCTATTGTGTATTCAATTGGAACACAGACTAAAACTAAATCTGCTCCATCTAATAGCAATTTTGCTTGTTCCCAGTCACCGCGATCGAGAATACTAACGTGATGACCGGCAGCAGATAACTTTTGCTGAAAGAAGTGCCCCATTAGACCGCATCCGCCAACTAAAGTAACTCGTCGCGATTTTACCTTAGCAACAGGAAAATTTGCAGTTGCAACGGCACAAACACACCCCATAACAAGATTTTTCCAAATTGACTCTGGAACACCACTTTCTATTAAGGAAAATGTGAAATTAGTAGTTTGTTCTTCTAAGGAAATGTGTTCTAATTCAGCCAATACTGCAATTCTTTTCCCTAATAGATCGATCAATTTTTGGTCAATCTGTTTCAGTTTTTCTTGCAACATGAGACATTATAAATGTATTGATAATTTAAATAAAGTCTAAATAAAATCTCGCAAAGCGATGTCTGCGATGGGTGGTTCCTAAGCGTAGCCGAGGGGCTACGCCTACGCCTAACCTAAAAATGCTATATCTGGACGTAACTGAGCGGCACGGTGTAGATAGACTGGGCGTAATGCATTTTGGGGTAGAGGAGTGTTTAAGTGGATTAGCACCCGAATGCAGCGATCGAGGCTATTGGCAACCTGCATCTGTTGCACATCTAGCAAAGGAACTCGATCCCAACCAGGACGACGACGTGCAACCGCAGCCGGAAACATTGCATCCAAGTCTGGAGTTGCAGAAAAGGTAACACTGACGATTTCCTCAGAGTCTAAAACATTGTTTGTTTCTAAGGCGTCTAATAACTCATTTACAGCCTCAGTAATTGCTTTTATAGAGTTGTAGCTGACTGTCGTTGCACCTCGAAGTCCCCGGACTCGCCATTCTCCTACTACCTTTGCCATACTAGGATGTTGGTCTATGTGTGTTGAAAAGGTTAGCCGATCCATATTAGTTTGAAGGTTGAGTTTTAAGTTTTTTATGTACATAGCAATTGCCAAGTGTAAATCTCAATTGTTGATAGTTTTATTTGGCAATCTTAAATTCGCTACAGAGAGCTAGACAATCAAGAAATCGGCACTTGTAATAGTATTGACTTGTACTCCACTCAATACCATCAAAGGCTCGTTGCTGCTGGTAATATTAATCAAAGTATCATTTACACTACCACCAGTACCTTGATAGATTGTTAAATCAGCAAATGCCAGACCACCCAAAAGCCCAATAGAATCTTCCCCATCAGTAAAGTCAACAATGGTATCAATCCCCGATCCAGATGTAAAAGAAAATGTATCTTTGCCACTGCCACCAGTCAGAGTATCCCAACCAAATCCACCTACAAGGGTATCATTACCAGCACCGCCTCGGAGTATGTCATCACCACTCAACCCCGACAGATAGTCATTGCCACCCTGACCGTTAATAACATCATTAGATTTGTCAAAGCCACTAGTATTATTATTAAGATCGTTCAGGAATGTTACTGAGTTACGATTGTAAACACTACTCCTTTGTTCGTTGGCATTAAAGACATCAAAGCTATCTTGAAACCCCGTCTGCCCGTCAAACAAAATATTGCCAATATCCTCCGATGCACCTGTGGCTTGGCGAAGGTTATCTAGGTTTTGTAAGGCAAAATTTTGCAAGACTACCCCAGTATTCTCAACTCCCTCAAAGGTTATGAGCAGGTCATCTTGATTTTGAGTTAAGAGCAGATTTCTCGCAGTCAGCCCATTACCCTCAAATTTTAGAGTATCAATTTCCGCAGATACGTCTGTAGATGGACGAGATCCCGATCCTACACCACCAAAGTCAGTAATGGTGTCGATGCCGTTACCAAGTTGAACTGTAAACAAGTCTATATTTCCACCACCTGTAAGGAGGTCGTTTCCTTTTCCAGCAATAATGTTTTCACTGCTTTTCCCACCAATAAGGATGTTATCACTATCATCTCCAACCAGAAGAACACCATCTTTTCCTTTGGGTCGAGCGTCATTGTCTACAATTGTGAGAGTAGCCGTATTCTGCAATAGCCCAATGATTGCGCCACCTGTAGCATCGCTCAAGGTGAGGTTGATAGTTTTATTTGCTTCGATTGAATTATCATCAATAATCGGAATGTTTACAACTTTAACTCTTTCTCCGTCAGCAAAGTTAACCTTTATCTGTTGAGAACCGTTATAATCTTCGAGATATTTAGCAGTACCATCTTTTAAAGTGATAGTAGCGCCAACTGCCCCTGTATCATCTAACGGGCGGATCAAAGTTACTGCTGCTATGGGAGAACCATCTTCATTGACGCTGTATTCAGTGCCAGCAAAAATTATTGAGTCTAGGGGTACTGATGCATTGTCCTTAAAGGCTTGCACGATTTTATCGAGTCCTTCATCGGTAAATAGTGGAAAAGCCGCAGATATGTCTGTCCCTGGACGACTCGTATCCTCAATCAATTTATCAAGCCCGGAGGGAATACCTTGGATAAGCATTCTCGCTGGCTTATCTTCAAGATTGCGATAGGCGTGGGTTTGCCCTTTAGGCACATTCACAAAAGTTCCAGGACTTGCAGTAATAACTCGATCGTTCAACTGAAATTTTACAGTCCCCTCGACAATGTAAAATCCTTCGTCTTGCTGAAGGTGGATATGCGGTGTAGTCCCGACATTTGATGGAACGTAAGCATCAAATAGATCGTATTTACCACCAGTATCTTTGCCAGTTGAGATAAATTTAACCAAGTCTCCAACCACCCACAATGACTTATTCGATTTGTTGGCTGGTATCTGTTGAAAGCGATTATATTCTGTCATTCTTGTTCTCCTTTCGGGCTGAATTGATGGTGAGCTAGTGGTACGCCAAGGCAACTTGGCGGGGTAAAGGGGAAGGGGGAAGGGGGACCTTTCTGGGGCAGGTTTTTTTGATTAGACAAATTTTTGGAATTTTAAAACCAAAACCATTGTCTGAGAACTTAAAACTACGTTCAATAATTGAGAACATTCTCAACTATTTATCGAAAGCCTAAAAGCCAGCCCTTGAAAGGGAAGGGGGACAGGGTTTAAATCCCTTACCCTTTTCCCTTTAACCTTTACCCAACCTCCACCTAACATTTTTGGGTTGGCAGACTACTAGTTTTGGATTGATGTTGTAAGTGCAGACATCGGCTCTATTGCTTGGACATTCTCTTGTTTAGTCAAGTGTTGAGCATTTATGTCTGCATTTGTGAAGAAATGTGGATTTATTAATCTGGAACTTGACTTACAAGATTCAAGCTTGGTAGGGAATAGTTACGGATGATACTTATTTATCGCGTCTTTGTTTGAGATTTATGCAAAAAGTATGAGAAAATATTTGAAAGTTCAATACACTTGGGTTAAAGGTTATTGGTGTAGATAATCGGTCTTAAAAGACGCAATAAATCGCGTTTATACATGAGGATTTTGGGGCTGATCTGAGATGTATTGCTTTAAAATCTGGATTGCAGCAAGATTGCAGTAATTGCGATCGCTATTAAGTTTCACTCTGCATTTTTTAGGATTGCGATCGCCCATAAAAACCTCAATAGATGTAGATTCCACTCTTTTTGTTCCCATCCAAACTAGTTTGGATGAGATTGTTTGGATCGAACTGATGCTAAGAAATTACCTCGTTACCGCCAGCCCATTTTGGTTTGCCCAACGTCTAATCGAATCTCTCAAAGATGGAACGTCAGCAAATAAACGACGTTGCAAAGTAGTATCAGCTACATATTTACCTGAAGAAACATATTCCATAGCCTTATCAGTACCCCGAAACATAGGATTAATAACTGCCATAAACTTAAACAAGATTGTTTTGACCAAAGGTGGAATTGTTTGCAATTGCACTTTCTGTCCAGTTATTTCTGAGAGCAAATTAGCAATTTCTCTAAGATTAGTTGGCTGTTCAGTGCCCAAATCGATGCGATGTCCTACAGCTTCAGGTGTCTCAATTGCTAAGACAAGATACCGGGCCACATCATCTGAGTGAATCGTCGATGCTGGCGCGTCTGCATCAGCCATAGCTCGAAATTTGCCATTTTTGATATCTTTAAGACTAAAGCCCAATAGTGTATCAACGAATCCGCCTGGTCGCAACGATACAAAAGGAACTCCAGATTTCTCAATATAATCCTCAGTCACAGATTTCTGATAAAAGTGAGGTACAGATTTTGCTTTTTCTGCCGTCAAAATACTTGTAAAAACGAACAATTTAATTTGCATTTGCTTGGCTGCATCAACCAGATTGCGATTTCCCTTGTCGTCAGTGTTTTCTAAAGAGTCTCCTTTCTTTCTATGTGAGTAACCGTTAGCCGTTGTAATTACAACATCAATATCACGCATTGCAGGCAAAAGTGTTTCATACTCAGTGATGTCGCCCCGAACTATTTCCACACCTTGAGCCTGCAAGTGAGAAGCTTCAGTTCCAGGGCGAACCAAAGCACGGACTCTATGACCTTTTTGCAGCAGTTCTTTAACCACTTTGCCGCCAAGCAAACCAGTTGCACCAATTACGAGAACTTGACGCTGAAGCATTATCTAAACTCCTTAACTATAAACATTTTCTTTGACTTTTCAGACTTGATTAAAGTTCTATTTTTTTGTCTAGTTTTCCGTATGAAATTTGTAGCAATATAAGCAGTAAAGCCCAAAATCCCCAATGTAGAAGTTGGTTCTGGGACAGCGATAGAAGAAACTGGTAAACCAGGATAAGTAACGGTAAATTTTCTCAGAGAACTTTCCTCAGATTCCCCGCCTCTATTACGAACTTCTTGACTTAAACCTTTGATATAGTTTGTCCAACCCATTTCCGGAGGCCCCCCGAAATCACCACCAAAATCTCCAAATACATTAGTCAACTGTGTGACAGAGTTAGTATAAAATGTCAGCGTACCATCTGGGTTTTCTTTAAACCCAAATTTTCTTGAGCCGTTCACTGGATGTTTTCCTGTTACGCCACTGGTAATAGTTGATAAGGTAAAATGATCGTCGGTCAAATCTGTAAGCATCACAGAAACATCATCTTCGTAATTAGGAAGACCCAGTGCTGCAAAAAGGCGTAATTTTATATCATAAATATCGCCTACCTTTGGGGGTGTGGAGGTGTTCCTGGGAATTAGCTGATTGAGCGTATCATCACCGCTAGAGAGATAATCATCAAAAGATTGATAATTTATTGCGCCATTTGGGTCTTTAGCTATTTCTAAGAGAAAATCTGTAGGCGTTAGCCCTTGGGGCATTTTGTCAACCAAAACAGAAATTTCGTCATAAAAAACTTTTTTATTTCCAGTAAGTAACTGCAAGTTGCCGTTATCTGCTTGAAGGGCTGCCTTAACTGTGGGATTTTGAGACCAAGGTTCTGTAAACAATTCCAGATGGTTTTTCAGTGGGTCGTAGGGTTGTGATTGCAAACTGAATTCGCTAGCAAGAGCCGGACTACTAAAATAAATCACAGGAGTAGTTAAGCCCAAGGTCAATAAAAGTGGTATAAACCCTAAGAATTTGTGTCTGTAACGCAGTTTCATAATTGATTATTTCAAAAAAGTTAAGTTACAAAATACTAGGAAACTGGCACAGCAATGAATAAAATATTTTTTTGCTGCTGAAAATATATGCGATCGCTAAAGCCAGTTTCCCAGATTTTATTTGCAAGTCTCAATGTTGGAAATTTTCAATAATCTATCGTAAAAAACAACTGACTGGGAATTTCCTGAGACTTTTTAAACGCGAACGAAATAGCTATCACTCAGATTTAAACCTGTGACTCCTTGGACAGTAGCAATCAATTCCAAAGGCTGATTTGCTCTTTGTAAGAATATATCTGTGGATGCTACACCTGAAGGAGAGCTAGAACCTGTAGCTAAAACATAATTAGCATTAGCTACACTTTGCAATTGGATGAAATCTTCACTGGTTTTGAAGTCAGTAATAATCGCAGCATCATAAACATCAGAACTGCCACTATCATAAAATACATGACCGTTATTCCCCAGAATAAATGTATCTCTGCCTTGATTGCCGGTGAGCGTATCAACCTCACCACGACCAAACCCAAATAACGGATCGAATGGGTCAACACCAACAATCACATCATCTCCAGCTTCACCAGAGAGGAAATCGTTCCCGGATGCACCAACTAGTAAGTCTGCTCCTGCTCCACCGACGATAATATCATTGCCAGTACCACTATAGAGGTTGTCTTTGCCATCCGCGCCATTGAGGAAGTCATCACCATCTCCACCATTGATGATGTCATTCCCGACATCACCATCAAGTATGTCGTTACCTGCCTGACCTAATATCCGGTCATTACCTGCACCACCTAAAACTCTATCCTTACCTAAACCACTATAAATAGTATCGTTACCATCTCCGCCATTCAGGTCGTCATCACCAGCTTCACCATTGATTTGGTCATTGCCGATTTCTCCAAAAACGCGGTCGTTGCCATCACCACCTAAAATAACATCGTCTCCGACTCCCCCAAAAAGGTCATCAGTTCCAGAACCACCATCCAGGAAGTCATCGCCCTCGTCGCCTAATAATTGGTCAAGACCATCGCCACCCGAAATAATGTCATTCCCAAAACCTGCGGCAACGATGTCATCACCAGTTCCAGCTGAGACAACATCATCTCCAGCAGTAGAAACAATCAAATCATTTCCTGCCCCAGCATAAATAGAATCGTTGCCGTCACGGCTGTCGATCAAATCGTTGCCGTCTAAACCATAAATGTTATCGTCACCCGTAGTGCCACCGATAACATCATTACCATTTGTGCCAACAATTAATCCGGCATCGGCGGAAGCATAAACGAAATAACTATCGTTTAAATCCAGATTTTTCACGCTTTGCACGCTAGCAATCAGTTCTAGCGGCTGATTTGGCCGACTGATCAGTATGTCTGTGGTGTATTCATTTCCCGCAGTCGAATTAGGGCCAGGAGCTACTACATAAGTGCTACCATCTGTCAACTTTTTCAGCTGAATGAAATCCTCATCAGGGTTGAAGTCAACAATTAAACCAGCGTCAGAAACGTCAGAGCCACCTTTATTGTCATAGTAGGATTCAGCAACATCCCCAAGCACGAAAGTATCGTGCCCTGAACCGCCGACCATCTCATCTCTTTCAATACCGTCCAGCCCAGGTATGCGGATAAATGGATTACTGCCAATAATTACATCATCTCCAGAACCACCATTTACATAGTCATTACCGACCGAACCAACAACTATGTCATTACCTTCTCCACCAAAAACTCGATCGTCGTCAAAACCACCCAAGACGCGATCGTTCCCTAAACCACCATCTATATAGTCCTCTCCGGCGACACCAGAAATGTCGTCATCACCTTCTCCACCAAAAACTCGGTCGTTACCATCATCACCCAAAATTTTGTCATTCCCAAGACCGCCCAAGATGAAATCGTTGCCAGTACCACCCGAAATATCATCAATCCCGTCTTTACCATTGATAAAATCGTCGCCATCTTCACCAAGTATCAGGTCATTGCCGTTAGCACCCGCAAGTTCGTCATTCCCGACACCACCTAAAATGAATTGGTTGCCTCCTGTGGCCGCAACAGTATCATTTCCAGGCCCCGCAATCACTAGTTTATTTCCAGTCCCACTAACGATGAAGTCATCACCTTCACGTCCCGAAATGAGATCGTCGCCCGCCAAACCAAAAATTTGATCGTTGCCTGTACTACCAACCAGTATATTGTCTTCAAATGTACCAAAGAGTTGACCAGGTGCAGTTAAGGTTTTAGGGAAGTAGGAATTATTAGAAGTTTGAGCTTGTTTTTGTTTCTGATCTTGAGACATTTTTGTTCTCCTGATTGCGATCGCAAATTATGTAGGCAAATATTTTCAGTCTTCCACCAATAGAAACTGTGGAATTGTTGGTTCATTCACAGGAGTTTCTCAAAGAAACTCCTGTGGGGTGGTTTTGAGATTAATTGCTATACAGTAGTCAGGATGTTGCTAACTGACTTATTTAGATTGACTGCGGAAGCAGGGAGGGTTCCCAATTTGACTTCACCCCAGCGCATGACGGTGGCAGCAGCAGTAGATGCAGAACCAATAGTATAAACAAGCACTAAATCGTTTTCTTGAATTTTCTTTGATTGAGCGCCGTAGTACAGATTGGCAATGGGGAGGACAGGCCCAATGTTTGCATAATACGGGTAGAGATTGATTGTACGGTCTGGATCGATACCTAGTGAGCGGGCACACAGATTAGCGTACCAGGCAGTTGGTGTATTGAAAGCAAAGAACTTAATATCATCGAGACTAACACCAGCAGATGCGATCGCACCTTCACAGCAAGTACGGACAAGATCAACAGATGTGCCACCTAGTTGCTTACTGGCGCTTTCACCAGTCTGTATCCGCATCCTTGGCTTACCTTGAGAGTCTGTAACTAGTTCATTAAAGAAAGCACCACAAGTTGCTTGAGTGTGAACAATTTTCGTACCCAAGACTCCTTGGTTCGGTTTGACGGTACTAACTAAAAATGCACCAGCACCATCGGCCATAAACCACGAAAGGGTATCATCTTCGTCAACAAAGTGCGAATAGATGCACGAAATCACCACTAGGACATTGCGGTACTCTCCGGCTTGTACTAACGCCGAGGCGTTCTGCATTGCCACTAAAGCACTCGAACAAGTTGACTCTAGATTCCAAGCGGGGCAGTTCAGTCCTAATTTACGGGCGAGATAAGAAGCATTACCAGGAGCGATTTGCTCGGGAAACAGAGTAGTTACAATCATCAGATCGATTTCATCTGTGGAAAGTTCTGCTGCTTCCAGGGCACTTCTAGCCGCGCCGTACTCTAAGGCTAACGATGTTTCACCTGGAGCCAGCACCCGCCGCTCAACAGTACCTCGGAAGGGATCGGACAGATAAGGTCTTATAGCTTCAGACCAGAGGAGGTCTTGCTCTTTTTGGTTAACGGCAGGTTCAGCAGGTTTAAACAGCTTCGCGAGGGTTCTGCTCTCTGCCTCAGTTACCAATTTTGGGTAATTCTGTTGCCAATAATCGTTGGTACGCACAATGCTAGGGAAGTTAAGGGCAACTGAACGAATACCTACTGGTTGATGGGTCATGATATTACTCCTTCAAATTAAGAAAATTAAGATTCTTTTGCAACTTGTGAAATCAAACTTTGAATCCGAGTGCCAATTGGGGCAGGTCTGGTCGGATCGATTACGACATCAATCACAAAGGGGACATTGGAAATTAGCCCTTTTTCTAAAGCGGCTTCGACATCGGCTTCTCGCTCCACCCGGATGCCATCAGCTCCCATCCCACGAGCAATCATGACGAAATCTGTAGTGGGTATCTCTGCGTCTACACCGTTAAATCCCAACAAGGTCATCCCCTGGTCGCACATGTTGTAATAGCCATCATTGAGTACAATCCAAACGGCAGGAATTTTGTATTTGACAGCAGTGCTAATCTCGCTGTTCATGAGCATAGCTCCGTCCCCAAGAATAGCAACAGCTTTACTATTGCGTGCCAGTGCAGCACCGACAACACCTGTGGCAGCATGACCCATTGAGCCAAAACCAGTACTGACTCGATATCGTCTAGGGGTGTTAAACCGTAGCCAGTGGGTTCCCCAAGCAAAAGAGTTACCCGCCTCGGTAATTACTATTGCATCACTATTTTCGACAATTACACGTTGAATCTTATCCATCAGTATTTCTGGTCTAATTAAACCATCATTCTGAGAATCAATCGCCTCAAATTTGGGTCGGGGCAGCGATGAGACTGGTAATCGATCGGAACGCTTGGGAAAATGCTTCAATAATGCCTTAACAAATTCTCCGACATCAGACTGGATAGGCACTGTCTCAACAGATGGATAAGCAACTCCAGGTACTTCCGGGTCAATATCGACATGTATAAAACCGCGTGAGGGAATCATTTCCAGATTCCAAAATGAGGTAAATTCACTCAATTTTGTTCCCAAAACCAGTACGCGCAGAGGGCTTTGTGACTGCATGTATGTCAGAACTGAGGAATGTCCACCGAAGCCTGTCACACCGACAAACTGAGGATGATCTTCAGGAAATATACCCTTAGCACGGGGCGAACACATGACAGCAGATCCGGTTCTTTCGGCAAGTTGGCGGATTTCTTCGCCGGCATCCCTGGCACCAAAGCCCACCCAAATAGCAAACGGGCCTTCAGATAACAATTGTACAGATTTCCAAATCGTATCTTCTCCCGCAGATGGCAGAATTGGTGAGCTAGTTATACGAGGTATTGATGCCTTGAGAAAACTTGTTTGAATCACCGGGGGGACACTTAGATGTGCAACAAAGCTACCAGTTTGTCCTAAACCGAGGGCAAGTCTGCGAGCAGTTACTGGAAGTTCATCGCTGCCTTCAATAGTCGTTGCATAATGGAACAGCTTTCCTGAAGTAAAAATACTTGTATTAGACATTGTGTAGGCACTAGTTTCTTGAAAAGCCCAGCGTCCACGTTGCTGTGTTGAGGTAGAAGGAGAGAGAAAAATTACCTTTGCACCTTCCCAGCGTGCAGCAAACATTCCAGTTAGGGCGTTGGTAATGCCTGGCCCGGTTGTGGTGAATACTACCACAGGACGACCATTGGCAAAGTACGACTCAATAGCTGCAAAGGCTGCTCCGGTTTCGTGACGAAATTGCAGCACCTGGATTGAGCTTTGCTCTAGCATAGCTACCAGTGGCGTAATTCCACCTCCAAATAGACCAAAAGCTTGGCGTACTCCCAAATCTTCCAGCATTTTGACTATAGCTGCTGCAACTGTTATTTCAGTTGATTCTGAGTAGCTGGGCTTTCTATGAGGGGATAGCAAAGATGAGCTTGTGGATTGCGATCCAATAGCAGGTTCAGCTATTGAATGTTCAACTGACTTATGATTAGTTCTAACATTAGTATGACGCATCGATCAAACCTCTATTTATCTTTTTTATTTTGGTAGTTTGTTTGGGTTGTCAGTTAATAGGTAATAGTGGCGAATTGAGATGTTGATTGCTTACGTAAAACTCGCTTGAGTATTTTACCTGTAGGGTTTTTAGGAATTGAATCCACGAAGTTAATTACATGGGGGATTTTGTAGACTGCCATCCTTTGCCGACAGAATTCAATGATTTGCTTTTCTGTAACTTCAATACCCGATTTAGCTACAATATTCGCCTGGATTATCTCACCTTTGAAACTATCAGGAATGCCATAAATAGCTACTTCGGCAACTGCTGGATGCTGATAAATGACATTTTCAACTTCAGTTGGATATACCTTAAATCCAGAGACATTAATCATGTCTTTTAAGCGATCGACGATGTAGAAAAAACCGTCTTCATCCATTCGACCAATATCGCCAGTATATAACCAACCATTTTTAATGACTTCAGCAGTTTCAAATGGGCGATTCCAATAACCAAGCATGACGTTAGGGCCGCGGATGACAATCTCACCCAATTCACCAGGCTGTACCTGATGATCGTCAGCATCAACAATTTTCATTTCTACATTTTCAATCGGAGCGCCAATGGAACCGAGTTTATATTTCAAGTCGTGGTTATAACATGCACATGGTGATGTTTCAGTTAAACCATAGCCTTCATGAATCACTTTTCCATACTTTTCTTGCCAAATTTGAGCTATTTCAACTGGCATAGGTGCCGCAGCAGAAAAGTAATAACGTATGCTCTCAAAGGCTTGCTTAGGTATGTCGCTATTTAAAATTTTGATGAATACTGTTGGCACACCAAAGAACATGGTGATTTTATGAGTAGCGATCGCATTTAAAACTTGTGTCAGATCGAACCGCCGTTGCAGGACGAGGGTGGAACAAGTATTGAGCGCAGCATTGAGAATGGCGTTTTGACCAAAACAATGAAATAGTGGTAGAAAAAGTAGTAATTGGTCATTAGCTTGCATTCCACAACAACGATTTTGGGAATACATATTAGAAATGATATTGCCGTGAGAAAGAGTAGCTCCTTTGGGAAAACCTGTAGTTCCTGATGTGTAGACTATGCTAGCAGGAGCATGGCGATCCATTTTCACAGCGCGGGCATTCGGGGAAGAGGTTTCTATTAGTTGGGCTAAACTTATCCCCTTTTTGGCGCTACCTTCTGCAATCAAAATATGTTGTAATTCTGGTAAATCTGCCTCTAATACCTCCAAACTACCTGATTCTGTGGTGATGATGGCTTTAGCAGCACAATCGTGAAGGATATAGCTGACTTCAGAACTTTTCAACATCACATTTACAGAAACAGCGATCGCACCAATTTTGAGAATGCCAAGATAAGAAGTAATGAACTCTGGAATATTTGGCAAAAACAAGGCCACGCGATCGCCTCTTCTTATTCCCAATCCTTGTAAACTATTAGCTACTCGATTTACTAACCGATCTAGATGGCTGTAAGTAAAAGATTTATCTTCAAAAATCAGGGCGATTTTTTCAGGAAATAATAAATGACCGCGCTCGATATGATTGGCGATATTCATAACTTAAAAGTCTCTCTTTCATCTGAAGTATGGCAACAAATTAAGTTAACAAAACTTTCGGAATAGAATGGCACGAATCAAAGCTAAAATCATTGCTATGGCTGGGTGTAAGTGAAATAATTACCGCGTCAACTATTGTGATGTTTTTCCCTACACCCAAAAGCCAGTTACATTCAGGTTTGCGTTTATCTTAGTGTCATTCCTTTCTGAATACCTGGTACATAAACATCACCAAAACTGATTTTTGGTTCCAATGTCATGAGGATGCCGTGACGGGGACGTAATGTAAACATTGGCTCCTCTTCAACCGGATGTCCAGGTACTAGGTGCAGCCGATATTTTTGAGCTACCATTGCAACTATCAATTGCATTTCAGTCATTGCAAATATTTCACCTATGCATTGGCGTGGGCCGCCGCCAAAGGGGTAGTAAGCATAGCGGGGACGCGCAGCCGCTTGTTCTTTCGTGAAGCGCTCAGGGTCGAAGTCTTCGGGATTCTCCCAAAAAGCTGGTAGGCGATGGGTGACATAAGGGCTAATCATGATTACAGAGTTAGCTGGGATGTGATAGCCTCCAACCTCGTCGGGCTGTAAGTTAGTGCGAGTATAGACCCACGCACCAGGATAAAGCCGCATCGATTCTTCGAGTACCATCCTGGTATATTTCAGGTTTGGTAAATCTTCAAGAGTCGGGATACGCCCATTTAAAACACTCTTGAGTTCGTCTTGGAGCCGACTTTCGACGTGAGGATGAAGAGAAAGCAAGTACCAAGTCCATGCAAGTACAGCTGCTGAGGTTTCAAATCCACCGGTAAAGATGGTCATAATCTCATCGCGCAATTGCTCATCACTCATTCCCTGACCAGACTCTTCATCGTAGGTATCCATCAGCATGGAGAGCAGGTCGTCAGGACTATTACTATTTTCCCGACGGGAGCGAACGATCCGATAGACGATTCTATCCAGTGTTCCCATCGCTTGCACAAAGGCGCGGTTTTTCGGTGTGGGTACCCATAGAGGTAGTTTGAACACTGCCCATAGTTGACTACTAAGATACTCGTAAGCAGTATTCCATGCTTGATTCATCTCGGAAATTTCGTCTTCAGAATCAATGCTCAACAAACTCTTGAGGAGAATATTCTGGGCTAATTGCATCATCTGTGCAAAGACATCTAGGGGTTTGTCTGAGCCGATGCTGCTCCAGTTATCTAGCATTTGGCTAATGGTTTTAGTCATGAAAGTAACTAATGCTCCAACCCGATGGCGATGAAAGGTTGGTTGCATCAAGCGGCGTTCGCGCCGCCAGGAGTCACCCTCGGCGACTGCTAGACCATTACCGATTACCTGCTTAATTGATTTAAAGTTTTCGCCTTTAATGTAGTTACGGCTATTTTCTTGCAGGATGTACTTCAGATGATCTGGATGAGAGACTAAATAAAGTTGTTGAGGCCCCATTGCCCCCAGGTGGACTACTTCGCCATACTCCTGTACGGCATTCGTGAGAAACTGTAGTGGATTCCGCAACATTTGCGGGAGGTTGCCGATAATCGGGTAGCCGATAGGGCCGGGAGGAGCTTTGCTGATACTTGGTGAAATGCTCTGTTTGTGCATCTTAACTGTCCTCAAGATTTAATTGAGACTCGACAAAATATCTTGAACTGCTTGCACAATCTGCCCACCAGATGCGATATCTGCACTAATCCGAGCAATATGTTCGTCAAGAGGTTGTTCGTGGTCGTTCCAGATATAAGGACGGTCAGGTGAAGCTGGTTGTCCGATGACATCGCGCACTGCCATATATAAATCTCTGGTAGCGGGAGATAGGGAAGCACGGGCATCATAATGGTCTGCAACTAAGTAGGTGCGTAAATCAACCGCTTGTACCCCAAATATCAAAGCGATCGCCATATACTGTTGGAAGGTATCTACTGAACGACGCGCTAAGTTTGCCGAAGCAAAACCTTGGCTGTTGATATTTTGGTTAAATTGTTCAGCATGGGTAGGAAATCTGTCTGCGATCGAGTTTCCATAGAAGGTTAACAATGGCATGATCGAGTTCCCAGATATTTGCAGACCTTTTAGCCCCATGTTGACACTGCGTTCTCGGTTCCCCACTAAAGATGCTGGCAGTCCATTGTTAAATTCTGGCGCTACCAGATAGGCTATTTGCACATCCAAATGTTTAGCCAACAACCCGATATAGTAACGCAGCCGATCCATTCCTATACCGATGTACTGCCCTAAGAAATTACCGCCATGATAGCTAACTTGGTTCTCAACATCGATCAGTGGGTTGTCGGTGACAGAATTAATTTCTACTTCAATTTGTTTTTTAATGTGCTCGATCCCATCTACAATCGGCCCCATATATTGTGGTAAACAGCGTAGTGAATAACGGTCTTGAATTGGATCTCCACCCCGATAGTTGTGAGAACCATCTAGTTCTTCGCGGACTAAGCGTGAACCTGCTAGTAAGTTCAGCATTTGGTTCGCAGCCCATTTTTGCCCTGAATGTGGTTTGAGTTGATGAATAAATGGGTGGAATGATTGATTGGTACCATTCAAACCTTGAATTGCTAGGGCATGTGCCCCCATTGAGAGAGCTAATAAAACTCTGGTGTCGTAGACACAATTGGCAGCAATACCTGTCATGACAGAGGTGCCATTCATCATTGCCAATCCTTCTTTAGGAAGTAATTGTAATGGCTCTAAACCCAGATGACTCAATGCTGTCGGCGCGTCGATTTCTTCGCCGTTAAAGTCAACAGTGTAACAACGGTCTAAACCAACCAATGCCCCAGTAATGTAGGATAAAGGCACTAAATCACCGCTTGCACCAATAGATCCAAATTCATATACATGGGGTGTGACACCAGCATTTAAGAAAGTTTCCATACGCTGGATAAGTTCTAGACGAATACCAGATGCACCATGCAAGTGAGAGTTAGCACGCAAAAGCATGGCGGCGCGGACATCAGCTAGCGGTAATTTTTGTCCAGCTCCGGTTTTGTGATACCAAATCAGGTTGTTCTGAAGCAGTGCCGCAGATTCAGGGGAAATGACAACATTGGCCATGCCACCAAAACCACTTGTCACGCCATAAATTGGTTGACCAGATTCCACAGCATTACTAATGTAATCACACGATGCTTGAACTCCTTGCACAACATCTCGATTATCGGTTAAGCGTACTTGAACACCATGACGGGACACACTAGCTACATCATCTATTGTTAGGTCTTGGTTGCCGACAACTACAGTTTTAGTGGAATTTACTAGGGAGGTTACAGAAGGTTGAAAGGTCTTGTTTTTGTTGAGTGATGTTGTATTCATTGAACTTCCAATTATTATTTAGATTGCACAAATGATGGACTGATTGGATGTCCTTGTTGGTAGGGTAATGGCACGCTTATAAAGCCCTAATGGCGGTGGTAGAAACTCGTGCAGCAAACTTGGGGATAACGCTATGTTGTTTAGACCAACGACCAAAGAACTTAGCTAAAGAAGCCATTTCTAGCATTAAGTCTTCAAATGCTTGTGGTGTTAAAGACTGAGGTCCATCTGAAAGAGCCTTAGCTGGGTTAGGGTGAACTTCAATCATCAAGGAATCTGCGCCAGCTGCCAAGGCAGCCAAAGTCATCGGTTGAACAAACTCTGATTTCCCGGTGGCGTGGCTAGGGTCAATCATAATTGGTAAGTGAGTCAAAGTCCGCAAGACAGGGATTGCAGATATATCAAGGGTATTCCGTGTATACTGTCGGTCAAAGGTGCGAATTCCCCGCTCACACAAAATTACATTGGGATTACCTGCTGCCAAAATATATTCAGCTGACATCAACCAATCTTCAATTGTGGCTGACAGTCCCCGCTTCAATAACACTGCTTTACCAGTAGCACCTACTTTCTTTAGTAGGGAGAAATTCTGCATATTGCGGGCACCAATTTGGATTACGTCTGCTACTTCAACAATCTTGTCTAAATCAGCTGCATCCATAACTTCTGTGATAATACCCAAACCAGTAGCTTCGCGAGCTTTTGCTAACAAACCTAATGCGCTTTCGCCATGTCCTTGGAATGCATAAGGTGAAGTCCGAGGTTTGTATGCTCCACCTCGTAGAAACTGTGCCCCTGCTGCTTTTACTATCTGTGCTGTTTCAACAATCATTTCCTCGTTTTCAACAGAACATGGGCCAGCAACTACAACTAAAGGATGGGTTTGTCCAAAGGTAACAGCTCCATTAGGTGTAGGTACAACCACTTCACTATGTTCTCCATAGCGGAATTCTAAAGAAGCACGTTTAAACGGTTTTTTTACTCGGATAACCTGCTCGATAAAAAGGCTAATATTTTGAATCTGCCTAGTGTCAATTTCTGCCGTTTCACCAACTAAGCCAATTACTGTTTTGTGTTGACCTTGGCATACCTCTGGGGTGATTTCATAATGGCTGATTTCTTTAACAACACGCTCGATCTCTGTTGATGGCGTACCTAATTTCATAACTATAATCATTGCTTTGAATCTCCTAATTGCAACTATTGATTGAGTTGTGATGCCTAAACTTAAGAATGTTGTTTGTTGTTTGTTTAATCCTTCAAATAACAATCAGTCTATTCTTTGAGTTTTATGCAAGATCCTAGAAAATTTCTATTTGGTTAGAATTGCTCGAAGTAATTATCCAAAGTATCTCCGATATTTATTGCTAAATTCCAAACTTTTCACTGTAAAAGCCTCTCGATTCTACGGCTAATTATTGAAATTTATCTTGTCTTAATTGTTGCAGCATCATCTATCAAACTAATTGTCAATACGTCTACATCTAAAAACACGAAGTTCTTTATTCGTGTGCTGTTTGATTTTATATTTACCATTCTTTTCAAAAAAAAGCAAGTATTTTTATCATTTTCAATATATTGTTTTATTTACTATCAAAAAATCTATTTTTTAAATATTTTTTACTTGGTTGAGCTAATTGTTTATGCAAATCTAAAACTGGAAATTTTATCCAGCTTAGGAATTTATCAAAAATAGATTTTTAAATAAAAGCTAGATGTACAGAGCCTTAGTAAATGCTAGTAATGGAAGAGATTGTCAGATCGGGAATGGCACTGTGGAAGACGTTTTAACATCAAACAAATCAGGGGTATATAAATTATAAACTCATTACTTTCTGGCAAATGTTTATAATTGCAAGCTTCAAACGAGCATATGAAAAATATGAATATAAAAAAATGTAGAGATATAGCAATGCTACCTATATCTCTACAAGGTTTATGGATAATGCATATTTAATTTTTGAAGATATCTCTTGATTCTACTAGATGAAAGTTAGCTCAATAATTAGTACTTAGACAAGTATCAGAGATTCCTTTAAGTACTGCTAGCTTTACTAGTTTGTAATAAAGTTAGTTCTGAACGAAGTTTTGCAATATCTTGCTTAAGTTTCTGATTCTTTATTTGCAGTGCTTCTAGTTGTGCTTTATAAGTATCACGCTCCGCTACCAATTTTTGCAGTTCATTTTGTTGAAGTGGAGAAGAAAGTGGCAGATGATTAGTGGTTGTTTGTTCAATGCTATAAACCTCAGTCTTGGGTAATACTAATGCCTCTACTTGATTTGTATCCATCTGCTGACTAACTGAAGAAACTTTTTGTTGCTGTTCCTTTACTGTTTTAGAAGTTTTATATTTTTTGATGAGATTTTTAGCAACCTCTGGATCGACTACTTCGCCTGTTTTCAAAATATTTATTGCTTCATCTCTAGCCGCTTCAGACGTACTAGGAGCAGCCAGTTTATAAAGAGCAGTAGGAGTAATGCCATTAATTAAATTTCCGATAATCGGAATTTTAGACTCAAATGCTCTAGCAACGTGAATAAACTCATAGGCTGAAGTTTTTCCCATTCCGAACTCTTGTCGTAGCCAAGGTAGAAACTCGCCATGTTCGGTAATTTTTTGAGCTTCTAACAAGTTGACACCAATGCAATAAATGTCCATAGCACTTCGTTTCAGCCTCCGTCGTGTGTCTTCTGCTAGAATAGCTAGACGTTGTTGTTTTTCCTCTTTACTCTCAAAGTCTAAATTGCTCTTAGGTACTGAAGACTGATTGATAATTTTTTCTGACTGTGTAGGTGTTACTTGGATTTCTATCGGAAAAACTGTTGACTCATGCTTACTAATTTTCATACAATCTATTCCTGCTAGCATTTGTATTTTTTTCCAGAGAGATTTTTGCAAAGCAGTTTTTTCGGCTTGTGATTTTATGTTTAAGGGAACTTATATTAAGTTACTCAGGTCAAGCAAATAACTTTACGCAACTTCTTCTTATATCTTTACAAAAGTACATAATCGATTGCTACCCCAAATACTATTTTAAAAACGCTAATAGACATCTCCGGAAAAGATTTAGAAACTCCAGGCTTTTTCCCTCACTTCCATTCCTCTCCCCCACGGGGGGAGAGGCTTTGAAATCCAGTTTTAGTTTTTCTCTGCTTGTATGAAACCACCCTGCTTGTAGGGAAGGGGGAATTAAAGCCTCTCTCTGCTTGCCTAACGGCAGGCTGCACTTCGACTACGCTCAGTGACCACGCCAACGGGGAGAGGTTTAGAGAGGGGTATGGATGCGGGTGATTTTCCCAATTGGCAGACGCTTTACACCGATTTCCTTCACTGGTGTCAGTGCGATCGCTTTTCATTCATAATTGAGCCATTTTGTAAAGTCGCCAAACTCCTACTTAAGTATGGCGACAGCCTGATGAACAGATCGGGTAAATTAAGATAAGTAAAGAAAACGCTTTGAACTAAATGGCAGCTCTAAGCTTACAAGAAATTTCTACTCAGCTAGAAAGCCCGAATTTACGCGATCGCATGGTAGCCCTTGCTAATCTGCGTCATGTTGCGGCTGAGGATGCAGTCCCTTTGATTAAAAAGGTACTAGACGATGAATCTTTGCAACTGCGATCGATGGCAATATTTGCTCTGGGAATCAAGCCAACACCAGAATGTTATTCTATTTTGGTAAAAATTCTCGAAAATGACCCTGATTATGGTATACGCGCTGATGCCGCTGGTGCTTTAGGATATTTGGGTGATGCCAGAGCCTTTGAGGTGCTTTCACGGGCATTTTATGAAGATACTGATTGGCTAGTACGTTTTAGTGCAGCTGTTTCTCTAGGTAATATTAAAGACCCCCGTGCCCGTCAAGTTCTTCTTCAGGCATTGGATAGCAAAGAAGTCGTGTTGCAACAAGCTGCAATCTCTGCACTGGGAGAAATTAAAGACATCGAGTCTGTAGATAAGATCCTGCGCTTCGCCCAATCAGATGATTGGTTAGTCAGGCAGCGTTTAGCAGAAGCCTTGGGAAATCTTCCCACTCCCAAGAGTGTCTCAGCTTTAAAATACCTGGAAAAAGACAATCATTTCAACGTTGCCGAGGCAGCCAGAATTGGCCTCAAGAAGCTTGAGGAAATAGGCAATCAAGCTTAATATTAAAGGCTCCTGCTACCTTTTAATCATAATTAAGTGGGAATTTTAGCATTTTGATGCAGGGTAATTTCATTCATGAATATTGAAGAGTTTTTTCAGTTAAGTACTGGTAAATGGTTTTCTCATCGTACTAGTCAACATTTGGCTTTTAACCAATCGGAACATAGCAAGTCAGATATCATCATTGAGTCGCTAGCAGTAGATCATCCAGAAGTAATCAAGTTGTGTCAAAATTACAACATTAATCCTAGTGCTGCTTCCTCTGCTACCAAAATTACTTGGAACGGCACAATGGACAAGGATCGAGCAAAACACAGTGGTTCAACTGTATTAGTTTCGGTACCTGATGCGGATAATCCGTCCCAAGGCAGGTTACTGAGAGAAATAGTTGATGCCAATAAAACTCCAGTTCCCGGACGCTATAAATTTGACAGCGATGGTGCTTTGATCTTAACTACAGAGGATGAAAACATATTCTCAGAGGAACGCCTGTGGTTTGCTAGCCCCAATTTGCGAATGCGGGTAAATATCCTCAAAAGTTTTGGTGGATTTAGCATCACTTCCTTCACTTCAGAGATTCGCATGGGCGGCTTTCCACCCCCTGAGAAGGTTTCCGAGGCGGCTAATTCAGTATCTAGTTAAGTTCGATGCAAAATATTCCCCCCAGAAACGGGGGGAATTAAGTAGAGATGGGTTAGGGTTAGAGAAAGTTTTGATTAAGCCTGTAATACCTTAAACCACTTATTCAAAACTGTGCTGATGGTTTTCTTAATCTGATGGTTGCGGCTCCATTTTTGGAATGCCATTTCATACTCTTCGCCTTTGATTTGAAAGGTATTCCAGACATCAAGTGCTACAGGCAATCCGCAGAATAGTAAAATGTACAGCGACCAAGAAATTCCGCCACCAGTAATTAAATCAAGCAGTATAAAAAAGCCATTGAAAATTGCATATTTGCTTAAACGCTTCTGAAATCTTCTGATCCGGTAAGCGTCAAAAGCTTTTCGCTGTTGAACTTGACCCTGTTGTAATACCCAATCGCGCTCTGCTAATTTTAAAGACTCAGGTGAAATTTCTAACTCAGCAGCAATTTCTAATATGTGCTCATAAGAAAATTCTGTGTCTTTATCATCTGCCTGACGAGCGATCGCTAAGTGCAGAATTTGTTGGACATCTTCTTGGCTATACGAGCGGATGCTTTGAGGTTCAAACGCCGTCATAATTTTTTCTCTTATATTACTTTTAATAGAAATTTGCTGCCCGATAAATTTTAAGCAGCTACGCTAGTACTATTTCCATTATTCTTAGATTAACAAATCTAGATACTGTCCGGCATCGAATGTATGGGATTTTTAACTTTGGGCATAGGGTAAAGAGGCAGAGGGGCAGGGGGCAGGGGGGGAAAATTTACTGCATCTGCCCACTCCCTACCAATATAAAGACTCTCCAAACATCCAAGATATTATCAAATGCAGCAGAGCATAATTAATAACGAAATAACAAGCATTAACAAGGATGTAACTCAATGGTTGAAGAAAATGGATCGATTCGTACCTTATCAGTTGATATTGGCGGTAGTGGTGTTAAGGCTATAGTTTTGGATATTACGGGGCATCCTGTAACGGAAAGGGCGCGTTTAGATACACCTCAACCTGCGACACCGGAGGTTGTAATTAATGCAATTGTGGTGTTAGCAGCGGCTCAAGGTGAATTTCATCGCGTTTCGGTCGGTTTTCCTGGTGTGGTGCGGTGTGGAGTCACGGAAACAGCGGTAAACTTACATCCAGATTGGATCGGATTTGATTTGGAAACAGCTTTATTAAAACACTTAAACAAGCCTGTACGGGTGATTAATGATGCAGATATGCAGGGATTTGGTGCAATCGCTGGTAAAGGTGTCGAATTGGTGATTACTCTGGGTACGGGGTTTGGTTCGGCTTTATTTGTGGATGGTAAGCTGGTGCCAAATATGGAAATGGGGCATCATCCGTTTCGCAAAGGAGAGACTTTTGAGGAACAGTTGGGGCGTGCAGAGTTAGAAAAAATTGGTGAGAAAAGATGGAATAGGCGTTTAGAAAAAGCGATCGCATCCTTGCAACATCTGTTTAATTATGACCACCTTTACATTGGCGGTGGTGAAGCGGTGAGAGTGAATTTACAGCTCCCGTTAAATGTCAAACTCATCCCCAATATCACTGGTTTATTAGGCGGTATTGCTTTGTGGCGAGATGATAAAAGATGAAGAAGTACCGTGCAACAAGGTTGTGCGGTTTCATTCTTTTGAGGTGAAAGTGTGCGCTTTTCGAGAAGCGCTTGAAAGAGCGACATAAGTTGCAATACAGTTCAGAATGAGCAACAAAACTCTTATTGTAGAGACGCGATTTATCGCGTCTTCAAAGAGCAATAATCCTTAACAAAAGCGTATTTACATAAATTGTGATTGATAAAAAGTATTTGATATTAAAAGCTTTTAATCAATAGTTCAAAAACTGACTCTATGAATTGAGTAGTATTTTTACTGGCAGTATAAACATGATAAAAGCACATCAGGTATACCAAGTATGAACTAAATATAACTAGGTAAATTTATTTGATGGGATTCCCTAGCGATCGTATAGTATGTTATTGTCTAAACCATTGATTTAGATAATATGTCTAATAACTTGATGGCTTGATTAATGATATTAATCTGATTAAATGGAATTGGGGGTGAGCAAATATGAACATGAAAATATTACCTGGAAAAATTAGTACATGACTTTTTTAATCGGTCAGTATCTACTATCCCGGACAGCAAATGTTGGTTAAAAGAAATAGTGGTTGAAGTAAAATAAACGAAAATGAATGAAATTGGCCTGATGATGACGGGCGTGTTAACAATAAGACAAGCATCTGGAACCAATTTGCCACAGCAGCAATTATTACAGATGGAAAATGACGTAAACCAATCAAAACAGAGTCAGTTAGAGATAGCTGCTAAAGTTACGCCACCTGAATTTATGCAGACAGATGAGATTTCCCAGGCTTCTCTCTCAACGCTAAAACTAAAAAAAGAACACATACTTCAGAAAATTAGCAAAAAGAATCTGGGACTAATTTCTTCTAACTTCGGTAAGCCTAAGAAATCTTTTCAGTCTGAAGGTAAAATCCGTACAAAGGCTACAGGACGGTTTCAGAAGTTTAGTAGCCAACTACCAACTCTTTATTTTGGTAGTTCTGGTATTGCTGTCAGAGCCTTACAACAGTTATTAGTGTCTAACGGTTATGCTGTGAGAGTAGATGGGATTTTTGGCGCCCTAACAGAGACTGCTGTCAAAGCCTTTCAAAACCAGCAAAATTTAGGTGTGGATGGAGTAGTTGGTCAACGAACTTGGAGTGCGTTGACAATTTAGTGAGGAGTTAGGAGTTATGAAACTTCGTATTATTCATAATTCCTGATTCATTTATGAAAATCTGAGAAAAAATCACTTTTGTAAATTAGCAATAATGCTGAAAACTTTCTAAAATGTGGATTACACAAGTAACATTTTTACTGACTTTTGAGGGCAATATATTCTCTTCAACCGTGACTGCCGCTGATATTTTCAAGACGTGTTAACCATTGATTGAAATGCTGGCATTGCTGGCGTATTGTATCCAACCCAATATCCATTGCAATCAAGGAGCCATGTAATGGCTTTTCATATCCAAGGCAACATCTAATAATTCGTTTGGATGGGGCTGTTGTCGGGCCTTCATTAATATGTTCAGGTGAAATAAATAAGTTACGGTCTGCCTGTAGACTATCTACTATACTTTGGTCAAACCATGCGAGAAAAGCTTGTGGATTGCTGTACAGGAGTCCCTCAAACTCATGAACCAGTAGATTAGGCAGAAAATTTTGGTGTTTAATGTCTGCGCTCATTTGCTGCTCAAGATATTCAGCTTTCTGAAATGGGTCATTCGTACTAGGCAGAGAACTGCTTCCTGGAAAATCATTTGGCAATCGATATAAATCAAACATCGTAGTGACGAACGCTGAATCATCTTCAAGGCATTTACGATTCAATTGCGGCTTAATTTTTGCATAGCTCACTACACCGCCCTTATTTGTTGAGCTAGTTCGCACAAGAATGGGGTTGAGGTATATGTCTTTTCGCTGAAAATGTTCACAGAGTATTTCTTTTACAAAAGTTTCTTCCGTCTGTCCTTCTACAAAAACGTGTATTCGGATCATCGTGAAGGTCTCCCGCCAAGGATGTTCTTCTTCCACAGTTCTCCTAAGCTGTAGTCTTCAAGCCACTCGTATAAATCATCCTCATTCAATCTTCGGAGTGATGATTTACCACGATCGCGATCTACAACAATTACATCTTCCGCTCTAAATTCATTGAGTAGTTCAACCGACTGAGTTGAAACAATAACTTGTTTTTCTTTTGCGGTTGAGCGAATTAACGATGCAAGAACAGTAATTGCATACGGGTGAAGACCTAGCTCAGGTTCATCAACCAAAATGGTTTCGGGTTGAAGGGAAGTAGGTTGCAAAAAGACTGTAACCAAGCAGATAAAACGAAGTGTTCCATCCGAAAGAAGATGAGCTTTAAACGGAATATCTTGACCTTGCTCGACCCATTCCAACTCGATCGCCTCATTGTTTTGTGGAGAAGGGCGTAGATAGAAATCACCAAAGAAAGGAGCAACAAGTCGAATTGTCTTGACAATTCGCCGATAAGATTCCGAATAATTTTCACTTAACAAATATAAAAAAGCTGCAAGATTGCGTGCGTCAGAACGCAAGTAAACATTATCATTAATCCCGTGTGGTTGCTTCACATAAGCGCTGTCGCTTGTGTCATGGAAATGATAAACCCGCCACTGCCGCATGGTGGGCAATATGTACTGGTCAATTCTTGTCTTGGTGCCCCGTAAAGCCTTACTCTCAAAATGACCACTACCGAGTTCACGCTCACCGCTCATGTTCCACCAAAAAGACTCTTTGGTAAACATCAGACGGTTGTCTTGAGTTGGTTCAAGCGTTGCGAAGTACCCGTTGTTTCCAAAATAAAGCTCAATCTCTAATTGCTCAGTTGTTTTACGCCCAAAATGCAAGATCGCATCAGGACCACCCTGGCGGCTTACCAAAACTTGCAGATTCTTCTCAAGCATCTGCTGAACCATGCGAAAGAAGCCTATGAAGTTAGATTTACCTGCACCATTACATCCAATAAGTACGTTTAGTTTCAAAAGCTTAAGGTCACATTCAGCAATAGACTTAAAGCCCTTCAAAACAATCCTTGATAGTTGGCTGTCACTGGTCAGATATCTCATGCAATGGTCTCCTGATTTTTAAGCTTTTGGGCTGCTTATTTCACAAATAGACCTTAATAATAATTGTGATTTAGCTCATCTAGCTAGGGTCAGCACATTTCATCAAAAATTTATCATATATTCGGATTAAATATTGCTTGTCGACAATATTTTATACATAGGCGTAGGCCCTCGTAGCTATCGGTTTCGGATCTGGAACACTAATCAAAAGGTAAATTCTTCTTATTCCGTTAACACATAAATAAAGATTTTTGTCCAGAGTAATTTAGATATTCTTACTATACGGTTTAGTTAAGCCCGAAATCCTTTGTAGAGACGTTGCATTGCAATGTCTCTACATCTCAAAAATTCTTAACCCAATCGTATTGAGTTAAATATAGAACAGCTTATCCCTTCTAACTTATTATCGGTACTGATGCTGCTCTAATAGCTGTTGCGCTCTTGGCTTGTAAATTAAATAGAACAAAGCCTCAATATAGCGCAATAAATCTTCCCGATTTTCCATAGAGGTAAAGTTCCAGAAACCATAAATCCGTGCTAATGATAACAGCTTGCTAGTGTGAATTTTCCAAGTATAGGTGCTATAAACTCGGTCAATTCCTCGTTGGGAAATTTCACTCCAATAGTTAGGGTTTTGTTCGCATTTTGTGACAAAATCCACAATTTTGGTGGCTGTCTCTTCTAAATTCGTTGGGTTAATCAAAAAGCCATTCACCTTATCTTGAATAATCTCCAGTGGTCCACCAAACTGTGTGGCAAGAGTTGGCAATCCTGAAACCATCGCCTCTAAAATTGTTAAACCAAAAGCTTCAAATAAAGCTGGTTGGACAAAAATTCCCTGACGATCGGCAATGACTCGGTAAATTTCACCAGAATCAGTTTTGGAGAGACGCACACCCAACCAACGAATTTTCCCGTGGAGATTGTACTGGTCAATTATTTGGTAGAGTTTGATAATTTCGCTGCGTTCTTCGTTGTCATCTGATTCTTCGACGCGTAATTTACCCGCTACTAAAATTAAATTGCAATGCTCTTGTAATTCTTTACTTTGACCATAACATTCAGCCAAACCTGTGAGGTTTTTGATGTGGTCAAGACGCGCCATTGAGAAGAGAGGGCGCTTGTTAGGATCGTCGAGTTTGCCAAAGATTTGCGTGGGGTCTTCCAGAGTAAAGAGCATTTCTGTAAGGCGTTGGCGATCGCTCTCCACCCGGTCTTTATTTCGGGTGTAGGGGAAGTAATTATTTTCATTTACTCCCGGCGGTACGACATTAAATTTGGGACTAAATAATTCAATGCCATTGGTAACATGATACAACTCCGGCATAGTGAAGCACTTATAAGACTCGTACTGTCCCACACTATCCGGTGTTCCGACAATTTCTTGGTAGGTGCTACTAATCACAAAATTGGCAGCATTCATGGCAATCAAGTCAGCTGTGAATTGCAAGGAAAAATGATATTTATCCTCTAATTCTTGCCAGTAAAGGTTACTGAACAAGTATTTAGATTTTTCCAAAGCATGGGCAACATTGCATTGAGTAACTTTTAGCCGTCGCGCCAACAAGAATGCTACTAAATTTCCATCAGTATAGTTTCCAACTATTAAGTCAGGTGTGCCGTGAAATTCTGCCCGTAGTTCTCTTTCGGAATCAATGGCGAAAGTTTCTAGATAAGGCCAAAACTCAAACCGAGAAATCCAGTTTTGAGTCATATTAGGATTAAATTCCCGTAAAGGCACTCGCAAAATCCAGGCATTTTCGCTACCGTGAACTTTTTCTAGCCGTTGATTACATAGAGTACCATCACTATTGGGAATCAAGCGGGTGAGAATAATTACCTTTGGCTCGACATTCAATTTCTCTAAACCCGCAAGCAGGACATCTTCTTGTAACTGCTTCTCTAGGCTCTTTGCCTGGTCAAGGACGTAAACTACTTGACCGCCGGTATCAGGACGCCCTAAAACTCCCTCTTGCCCAAACCAACCGTGAGCTGACACTAGGACGATTCTAAAAATCATCGGGACACGAGAAATGAATGCTTCTAGGGTCTGAGGATCGGCAGAATCAATCAATTCATCGAGAATACTTAAGGTTTCCCGCACTCGCGCTGCGGTGTTACCCCAACCCGGCTCAAAACCCATTGACTGCAATTGGAAGCGGAATTGTTCGTAGGGTTCATCTTCGGGGCGATTATTAACAAAACCAATCGCCTTCTTAACTTGCTCGGAAAGTTGCTGCTGTGATTGAATGCGATCGTTGAGTAGCAGTTGCACACCGTTGTAGTGGTGCAGGCGCAAGAAATTCAATAAGCTGTCGAGCAATTGTTTGGAGTCTTGAAATATTTTGCTGGATAGATAGCGGTTGAGAAATTCTACCCCTTTACCAATATTTTTAGGGTCGCGGATGACTGGGGTGTAGTCATAAAACGGGCCGAAGTCCAATTCTAGCAAGCCGCCGTCGTTAGGATGAAATTTGTCCACCAAGCGATCGCGCAGATCCAACAAATCCTGCACCGTCATCGGCTCAATGCTTAAGTCTGATGTCAACCAATAAACTTCTTGGCTGGCAATCTTAGAACGGATAATGAAACAGAAGTTTGAGTCCTCTTGAATTATTTCCTGAGTATAGTAAATGAGTTTTCCCAACTCAGAGGAAGTGTAAAAAGTCTCAGGTTTCTGGGACTTGGAGCAATACTCACTATATACATTGAGTATGTCATTCCGCAGCAAGTACTTCTTTTCTTTTTGGCGTAATTCACTAAGAAAAGAACGTAAATCACTTCTCTCTTCACTATCTAAGACTGCTTGAAGCAATTCAGACATAGCAACTCCACTAAATGACGATGTTTGCATTGTTAACTTTCTAGGCAAGACAAATAAGCCTCTACCTTTTGTTAGACATATATAAACACGAAACAACACAGATAAATTATATTTACCTGTGTACATACAAGTATCAACTTTTTAGCAGACACTTAAAGCGTGTTCTTCTTTACCTAAAGTATCTATGACTCAGTATTTTTGGATCTCACTAAAGGAATACAATTTTTATTTCTTTTGATAGAGGTTACTAAATAACTGCATAATAATATTTGGGGCACAAATTATCACGCCCTCAATTGCTTAATGTAATCTTTACTATATCATTTATTTGCGTATATTTTGACGATCGGCACATACAGCATAATTCATAATTCAGGAGCAAAGCCAAAGACGTTTCCGTTACTTTGGTCAGAATGGGCTGCGCTAACAGAAGTAAAATAGGCTTTGAGACTTAGTTTGTGTAGTTCACTTTCCTTGAAATCTGCTGTATATAAGGTAAATAATTTTAAAAATTCAATATGATTCCTATATTGTGTTAATTTGGGTAATAATTGATAGTATTGCTATAATTACTTTTAAAATACTTGAAACAAAAGTTAATGGTTTTGTTGATATTTAACTATTTATTTAAACTTAAATGAATTAAAATCAATTTTTGTTCAAGAACAAACTAAGATTTGTTTTCCATAGTTATAATTTAGACAAAAGTTGTTTAAAATTGGTCAATTGATATGGATACCAATACAGATAAAATAACAGCTTCTGACCACAGCATAGGCAACATTTTGATTATGTCTTTACTTGCCTTCTGTGGGCTGACTTTGATCGTTCTTCTAGGCATTTTTTAAAATTTAAATGTGCGTTCAAAAACTTCTAAGGCTAGATTCCCGATTTTTGATAAAATTCGGGAATTTTAATATGAAGGAGAAAGAGTTTAAATCCCTTACCATGAATTCCCTTTCCCCTTTCCCCAGCCCTCACAAGCGCATTTTTGGATTGGCAGACTACTAGAGTGGTTTGCGTCGAATGCGTTGCCCCGTCCAAAACTATTAGGTCATAACATCGGTGTGCTTTATTCTAAATAGAACAAGTCGGATTTGTTTGCACGTAACATTTTGTCATCTTTAATATGAATCAGAACTGAAGGTATTAACTTGACGAACACTAATTGTGGTTAACTCAAAAAAGAGTTCATCTGTTACAAAGTTTAGAGGTGTAATGTTTGGGATGACTACTAATTGGTGTTTGGGTATTGCGATGGGGGGTGCGATCGCTTTGGGTGCAAATTATGCTTCTGCCCAAATAATCACCGATGGCACTCTGCCTAATAATTCCATTGTTACATCAGACGGCAGCACCCTCAATATCACAGGGGGAACGCAAGCAGGTGGCAACTTGTTTCACAGCTTTAGGGAGTTCTCTGTGCCTACTAACGGCGCTGTTTTGTTCAATAATGCTGTAGATATTCAGAATATCATCAGTAGAGTAACGGGTGGGTCAGTCTCTAACATTGATGGATTAATTCGCGCTAACGGTACAGCTAACCTGTTTCTGATTAATCCGTCAGGGATTATTTTTGGTCAGAATGCGCGGTTGGATATTGGTGGTTCTTTTGTTGGGACAACAGCTAATGCACTGCAATTTGGAAATATCGGATTTTTTAGCGCTACCGATCAAAATATCCCTTCACCATTGTTGACTATTAATCCTTCAGCATTGCTGTTTAATCAAATTAATCAAAACGCAGCGATTCAAAATAACTCAATAGCACCCACCGGAACAGATCCAGCAGGCTTTGATGCATTTGGTTTACGAGTACCAGATGGTAAAAGTTTACTGCTGGTGGGTGGTAATCTCAGTATGGATGGGGGACAATTAAATGCTTATAGTGGGCGAGTTGAGTTAGGAGGATTGGCCCAAGCTGGTACTGTAGCGCTGAGTGTAGATGGCGATCATCTCAGCTTAAGATTTCCTGAGAATGTTGTACGAACCTCGGTATCCCTTAACAATCAAGCTGCAATATATGTAGAAGGGACTGGTGGCGGTGATATTGTAGTTAATGCAGAGAATCTAGAGATATTGGAAGGAAGTATTTTAAGCGGTGGTATTGGCGCAGGTTTGGGGACACCTGAAACAATTGGGGGAGATATTACGCTTAATGCTACTGGGGAAATCAAAGTTGCTGGTGAGAGCATAGTTAGTAATCTTGTGCGACTTGGCAATGGGGGTAACATTACTATCGTTTCTCGTTCATTTTCGTTACAAGATGGCGCTCAACTTGTTGCCTCGACTTATGGACGAGGGGATGCGGGAAAGGTCAATATTAATGTTGATGGTGCTGTTGATATTGCTGGTGAAAAAAATGGTTTTCCTAGTGCGATTTACAGCAGGGTAGAAACTATGTCACTTGGCGATGGGGGTAATATTACTATCAATTCTCGTTCATTTTTGTTACAAGATGGCGCTCTACTTTTTACCTCAACTAATGGACAAGGGAATGCGGGAAATGTCAATATTAATGTTGATGGTGCTGTTGATATTGCTGGTGAAAAAAATGGTTTTCCTAGTGCGATTTACAGCACGGTGGAAACTATGTCACTTGGCAATGGGGGTAATATTACAATCGTTTCTCGTTCATTTTCGTTACAAGATGGGGCGCAAGTAGCTACTAGCGCATTAGGAGTGGGCAACGCAGGCAATATAATTTTAGATGCAAATGTAATTGCGCTTGATGGTGCCAAAAGTGGTGTATTCAACACACTAGGTTCTACAACCGCGCCAATCATTAAAGTCAATTTAGATGACTTAGGGCGTCCCAAAGTCACAATCGAGTCTGGCGAACAAACTATCAATCCAAATGCTACAGGTAATAGTGGAAACATAAATATCACATCTGGATTATTTTCTATCACTAATGGCGCTCGACTGACCGCTAGCACTTTTGGCATAGGAGACGCAGGTAGTATTAATCTTGATACCCAAAATGCAGTATTCACTGGTACTGATAATAGTGGTTTATCAAGTGGTGTCTTTAGTGCAGTAGAAGAAAAAGCCGTGGGAAATGCCGGAACCATTAGAATTACCACAAATGAACTAACACTCAAGGGTGGCGCTCAATTAGTTGCCAGCAGTTTTGGAGCAGGAAATGCAGGTACTGTAACAATTGAAGCCAGCGATAAATTTTTAGTAAATGGAGCTAATAGCAATGGCTCACCCACGGGTGTATTTGCAGAATCGAGAACAGGCAAGGGTGGAAATATTGGACTACAGATAAAAAATTTACTGATGTTACGTCATCAGGGTTTAGTCTCTGCCACTAGTGGTGTTGCTGGTAGTAATGGAGTTGACGGCAATATAAATATTGGCACTAAATTTTTAGTTGCTGTCCCTTCAGAGAATAGTGATATTGTTGCAACTGGCTTCGGACGCAGCCCCGGTAGTAATATTCAAGTCAAGGCAGAAGGAATTTTTGGCACTCAATTTCGGCAACAATTAACTTTAGAAAGTGACATTGTTGCAACTGGACAGGTCACATTAAACACGCTCGATATCGACCCTAACAGTGGCTTGCTAGAGTTGCCAACAATACCAGTTAACACTAAGTTAACACAAGGCTGCTATAGTGCAGGTTACGCCCAAAACCGATTTGTGATCGGTGGACGTGGCGGTTTACCCCGCAATCCCTATAACTTTCTTTCTCCTGATACAGTTATGGTAGATTGGGTAACGCTCAATCCCAGCACCAGAAACCGCAAGAGTCCACCTGTTACCATCAAACCTACTACTGATACGCCAAAACCGATTGTAGAAGCTACAGGGTGGGTGATAAATGCCAAAGGTGAGTTGGAACTCACAGCGAATGCACCCAGCACACCTCATGGTTTATGGCAGAATCCTGTATCTTGCCGTGTTCCTTCTTAGATGCTAATGTCCGTTTTAGAATACCCATACTATTAAGGATGAACTTGGTCATGACTTTAGGAGTGCGATCGCCAGTCTTAGGGTCTATAAAGCTACAGATCGCATATGCTTATCCTTGTTAAAGTTATGATTACGAGGATTTACACCATCTAACCCACCTTGCACAGGAGTCTAGATATTAATATTAAATTATGTAGGGCGAACGATGGGACTCGAACCCACGAATGGTGGTACCACAAACCACTGCCTTAACCACTTGGCTACGCTCGCCATTCAACAATTTGAATTATAGCAACAATTTGGCAAGCGATCAAGAGTTTTTCTTCAAGGAACGGACTTAGTTGATTTAGAGTCTCTGGAATCTAACAATTACAATGAATTTTACTTGGAAAATATGAAACCATTGACCATCATCGCGTATACTGGAGCAGCAGTAGGACTCGCCGCCTTGGGTGTGACAATGGCGAAAACCAATCCCAGTCAGGTTGAATATGAAGAATATGCAGTTCAACGGTTGACAAAATACTTAAAAACCGATGTATGTAAAAAAACTACGAATATTCTTGAAAATTTAATCCGTTTTAATTGTGATAAGTTAGTTGACTCGGCTAATCCACAAATCCAAAAAATTATTGCCAAGACCACAGAAAGGCAAGATTTCGTGATTTTTAGCATTTACCGTACAGATTTCAAAATAAACTCTTGGATACCTTCGTACAAATTTGAAACGGTAGGAGCTTTCGATCAATTTTATACTTACACTGCCGAAGAACAATAAGGTAAAGAGTACGGGGAGAATATAAAAGTGATTAAGAATACTTCTATTTAGTAATTAATAATAGTTTCAATAATTACCAGAGTACTTAATTATCCCCAGCTTAATCTTAAATAAGAATAGTAACTAAGAATTCAATTTACCGATGTCATCTGCCTATCTACTACTATCTCACGGAAGCCGCGACCCGCGCCCAGAAATTGCTATGCAGCAACTAGCTAGGCTGATATGTCACAAATTGTCAAAAAACCACAACTCAGCAAATAGCGAACATTTGGTTGGCATCGCTGCTTTAGAAATGAGTCCTCAGCCTTTACACGAGCAGATTCAACAATTTGCTAAAAGCGCTTTTGGCGATTGCCCACAGTCTCAAAATGAAAATCGCCTCAAAATTATACCGCTATTTCTACTGCCGGGAGTGCATGTGATGGCAGATATTCCTGCCAAAGTAGCACTCGCACAACAGGCTGCTGGTCAAGATATCATCATTGAGTTGGAACCATATTTAGGCTCTCACCCCAATTTAGAGAAATTGCTGGCAAAACAAATAGCTGCTATAAAAGCAGAAGCATGGATTCTCTTAGCTCATGGTAGTCGTCGCCCAGGTTCGCAAGAAACTGTGGAAGCAATGGCGGCGAGTTTGAAAGCCGTGACTGCTTATTGGGCTGGGCCTCCTAGTTTAGAATCACGAGTGAAAGAGTTGGTAGATGCTGGTTATCAGGAAATTGCAATTGTGCCATACTTTTTATTCCCTGGTGGAATAACCGATGCGATCGCCACCTCAATAGAGGAACTAAAATTACAATTTTCTGCGGTGAATTTCCAACTGGCCAAACCATTGGGAGCAAGTGCAGAATTAGCCGAGCTAATTTGGGATTTAACACAGAGATGAACCGCACAGAAAAACAGGATAACAAGTATTTAGGAAAGGTTTATTTAGTAGGTGCAGGGCCAGGAGATCCAGGACTAATTACCCTGAAGGCGAAAGGTTTATTGGAATGTGCAGATGTAGTCATCTATGATGCCTTAGTGAGTCCGGCAATTTTAGCAATGATTAATCCCCAAGCCGAGCAAATTAATGCTGGTAAACGGAGGGGAAAACATTCGCTGTTCCAGTCAGAAACAACTCAATTGCTGATTGATAAAGCGCAGGATAATGCAATTGTAGTGCGGCTAAAGGGTGGCGATCCGTTTATTTTTGGTCGCGGTGGCGAAGAGATGGAAGAATTAGTCAAAGCTGGAATATCAACGGAAGTTGTGCCAGGGATCACTTCGGGAATTGCAGCAGCAGCATACTCAGGTATTCCTTTGACGCATCGGCTTTATAGTTCGTCAGTCACATTTGTAACTGGTCATGAAGCGGCGGGTAAGTATAGACCGCAAGTAAATTGGAGTGCGATCGCTCACGGTTCCGAAACCATTGTAATTTATATGGGAATTCACAATCTGCCTTATATTGTAGAAGAATTAATCACAGCTGGGTTGAATTTAGAAACGCCGATTGCTTTGGTACGCTGGGGTACGCGCCCAGAACAAGAAGAATTAATTGGGACATTGGAAACAATAGTCACACAGGTAGAGGAAACGGGATTTGGTGCGCCTGCGATCGCAGTTATTGGACAAGTAGTAAATATGCACAGTATTTTGTCTGGTTGTCGTCCAGTTTAATGGTTGGTTTGAAAGTAATTGTATATATGCGCCCATCTGTACCAGTTTTTACACAAATCCTGAGAGTATGAGATTAAGTTCGCCCCGTCTAATAGAGCGATTGGTTGCTCGAATCGCTCTGATGGGTATGCCAACAGGCTAATAACCGACTAGGAATAACTTAGGAAACCAGCGTTTTGCCGCAGGCTATTTGATTTGAGTAATTTTTGCCGAGTAGAGATGCCATTTACGCTGCTCTGGAGTTGAGCCAGGAACATTATTGACTCGTCGCAGCACATAGCTGCCGCGAAATCGCTGTGGAGTTCCATTGGTGGTAACAGTAGTAATAGTAACCGGAATCTCAATGTAGATTGAGCCTGCACCTGGGTCTGGTCTACCAGGTTTTCCAATCTCTACAGCAACGGATGTGGTGTTGGCAAAACCCTGCTTGAACTGCTCAAACGATTGCTTGCTAGCAGCTCCATTTCCATCCCAAGCTGAGTAAGCTTGTTTATAGTCTTGACGGGCGATCGCACTGTAATAGTCACGAATGACTTGAACTGCTCGCTGCTCAGAGCTTTGTGTAGGAGAGGCTGGTGCTGGGGTTGGACTAGACGCAATCAGATTTGCAACCGATGGAGTATTCCCAGCAGGTGGTTGTGATTTCACAGAGTTATTACAGCCTGCGATCGCGATCGCAAATAGCATTGCTCCAACAAGCATACGGTGCTGTTTTAACCAGAGATATAAAGAAAAGTTCATTATTGACAAAGATACTTCCTTGGGATTCCACATATTGGAAATGCAATCGATACAATCATTGACAATTTTAGCTAAATATGCGGTTTTAACTAAAAATATCTCTGGCTAAAGGTTTCAGCATACTTGCAGTTAGTGTAGTTTCGCTGATTGCTGAGGATTTATGTTTGTAGTTGTCTACACCTGTGGCAGTTAGGCGCTGAATCCTCCATCAATCATTAGGTTTGCACCAGTGATGTAAGCTGCCTCAGACCCAGCCAGATAAGCGACCATCCCTGCAACCTCCTCAACAGTGCCGTAGCGGGGCAGTGCTAGCTGCTTTTTGAGCATCTCGGCAAACTCGCCCTCTGGGGGATTCATATCGGTAGCGATCGGCCCGGGCTGGACGTTATTGATTGTAATTCCGCGCGGGCCGAGGTCACGCGCCAACCCTTGCACAAGACCTTGTAGAGCAGATTTGCTCATGGCATAAACAGAGGCGCCAGCAAATGGCACACGTTCGGCGTTGGTGCTGCCAATGTTAATTATGCGTCCGCCTTCTTGCATATACTTGACTACGGCTTGAGCCGCCACAAATACGGCACGCACATTAATGGCAAAGGTGCGATCAAAGTCCGCAAGTGTGAAATCATCGATCGGGGACATCATCGCTACACCTGCATTATTGACGAGGATATCAATGCTGCCAAATTTGTCCGCTGTCTGTTCAACAGCAGCCACCACCTCACTGGCTTCAGCGCTGTCGGCTTGGATGGCCAAGGCCTGAACGCCGAGCGCCTGGACTGCCTCGGCGATTTCCTTAGCGCGATCGGGCGAACTGGTATAGGTGAAAGCGACATCAGCACCTTCAGTTGCTAAACGCTTAACTATGGCGGCCCCGATACCGCGACTGCCTCCGGTGACGAGTGCGCGTTTATTTTTGAGTGTGTAGTTCATATTCGATACCGTCGATTATAAATTGGATAAAATGCCTAGCGTCTAATGGGTAAAAGCTGCAAATTCTGCCTTCAAAAAGGGTGTGGGGTGCGGGGTGTGGGGTGTAAGGAACCCACGCTTAAAAAACTTGGGATTGAAGCAAGGACTCATTGCTTTTCCGGGCTACGCCAATCAAAGCAATTCTTTTTTTTACGCTCGCTTAAACCCAGCAACTTCAGTTTTTCTCCCTTCCCCACACCCTACCCCCTACACCCCACATCCTGTTCTTTGTAACAACCTAATCTACTCGTCGTGAAAGTCACAATTAATCGGAATATATTTGTACATTGTTGTTTTTTTCGTAGTTGAGCACTTTAGGAATGTCAAGCTGTAAAATGTTACCCAACAGTACCCTCAGAGAAATTATAGGATGTATGAGGCTTTTGGGGGAAGTTGTCAAGTTTGTCACCTTCAAAAATGCGATCGCCACTATTGGATCTCGTCGAGCAGCAACGTGCAACTTACTTATATACCAGTTGAGAAAGCGTACCTTGAAGCTGCGCGTCCCTTCCACTTGGGGAATACGCAGGTCGCCACCTACAGCAATACTCCAAGCGGTGTCTACTACCTTACTTGCCTCCTTGAAAAAACGCGCCCGCAGATTTTGACTACCTTTAGCAAGGCAATTTTGCAAAGCCAGGGACTCAAGAGCAGAAACCGTCATGCCTTGACCGTAGACTGGGTTAAAGCTGCAAATGGCATCACCAAAAACCAAGTAATTTTCGGGAAAACGCGCCATTCTTTCATAATGGCGACGCTGGCTAGTCGGAACCTTGTAAGACACTATTTCTGAGAGGGGTTCAGCATCTTTGATGACTTCGTAGAATTCGCGAGCAGGCATGGCCTTAGCGAATTCCAGGAAGCCTTTTTCGTCAGTGGGTGCGCGATCGCCCAGATAGCCAGCAATGCTAACGATCCAGCGATCGTTTTCATAGTTTGTTCCTCTAGTTCTTCTAGGTCGCAAAGGTGCTGATAATTTATTTGTCTGCAAAACAAAAGTCAGGAGCTTGTCTCTTTAATTACGAATTAGTAATTATTAAGTCTTGGGTTGGGCGAAGACACCCACCTTCAACGATTCAGGAATATTGTTCTCAACTTTGAACTCTCCCCAAACCAAGCCGTGACCTTTAGGATGATCCTTTCGCAGGTCTGGGCCTTTCTCGGCTTGAACTTTGAGATCGATGTCCACGATGGTATTGGTAGCTGCTTCTTGGGCAGCAGTGTCCAAGATGGTATCAGTAGCCGTTTCTTGGGTAGCAGTGGATAGATTAGATTGGCTCATGGTTCTTTCTCCTTATTGATTGTGAGTGTTTCAAGACTGAGAAAATGAGGGTTACCAAACAAAGTAAAAGTTAAAAGGCAAAAGAAAGAAAAAAATGCAAAGTGTTGTGATTTATGGGAATGATGATAGTTAGTAACTCATAAGACCTCCTCTGGTTGCTGGATTGTTTTCAATGCCCGTATACCAATCCAACATCCCAATCCATCTACTATTAATATGAGGATGGCTGTGATTTGGAAAAGCAGACCCCAACCTTGCCAAGAAACTTGAGAAAGATGATCGGGGCTAATTACGATCAAATGATTGTAAATTCCAAAAAGGAGCGATCCTGCTATTGAAAAGAGCAATAGCCAGCTACCAAGGCGATAGAACTGTGTCCAAAGTAAAACGGCTGCAATGATGGGAGTCAGAAAAATTACAATAACCACGAACGAACTCTGAAGCAAAGATAGGCCAACAGGGATTTCCACATGTGCTAAACCATGCATTCCGTTGGCGATCGCATGGACGATCGCCAACGCTGTTCCATATTGAGCAACCTTCATCTTTATTCCTCCTGAGTAGAAAACTTCAACAGACATCATTCATTGATGGCAGTGCGATCGCAGACCGTAAATATGCAATGCTGATTAAGTTAACTGGATTTACGGCGACGGAAAATTATCGATAAGTCTATTAGATTAACTTGTTTTGCTGTGAGTTAGCTTGCACTGACCACGGGTGCGTCAACCATCCATTCCAAAGGTCGCGGCTGAAAATTTAATTCGCGTTTTGCCTTGGCATTCGATGCGCCTCGCATCTGAGTACCGTAGTAGACGGCATCTGCACCACCGATTTGTAGAGCATCTGCAACCGATATCTGCGGAGGCGATGGAGCATTGAGCCAACGAGCAAAGGCAGGGAGCCACTCGCGCACCTCTAAAGGGCGATCGTTGGTAATCAGGTAAATACCAGGATTGCCTCGCTCTGCTGCTGCAACTGTAGCGATCGCTGCATCTTCAACGTGTAACCACGACCATACACCTTCGCCATTGCCGACGATCGGGAATTGTTGCTGCCGTACTTGTTGAGCAACGTCGCCATCGGCAGCAAACCAAGTGCCAGGCCCGTAGAAGAAGCCATAGCGTAAGGCAATCCCTTCTAGATTGGGTGTTTCGAGTAAGCGACGTTCGATTTCAGTCACCGTGCGAGCATCTGCTGCAACTGCCGGCGAAGCATCCAAAGATAGCGGTGTCTCTTCATCTGCCAATCCGCTACCGGGAACTCCCCAGAATGCGATCGACTGTCTCAAGTAACGACGCACGCCAGCTGCTTGTGCTGCTGCCAGTACATTAGCACCCCCTTCTTGACGAAGACGCTGGTTGAGTGGTGCTGCTGCACTCATTGACTCGCCAGTGTAAGTTTTGGGTAGAGCGGTAAGTTGTTCGATAACTACTTCCGGTTGAGCGCGAACGATCGCAGCTTTGACGGCATCGGCATCGAATACATCTGCGATCGCAGGTTCTACACTTTGTTCTACTAAAGCCTTGGCTCTTTCTGAAGAACGGGTCAACGCAACTACATCATGTCCTTGCCCCAACAATTGGGCGATTAGCGGACGACCGATCGCTCCCGTTGCCCCAGCAACAAAAATTTTCATTTATGACCTCCTGTTGAATGGCATACTTTTGCGTCCTTTAGACACTATAGGATTTGTTGTTCAAGCATAGCTAGAGGCAAGGCAGCAAGATGAGCCAGTGGTATCTAAATCTGTGGGTAATGGTAGGCAGTACTTTGTGGATACTGGGTTGTATTCAACCGATCGCAGCTCAAGTGATTCCCGATAACACGCTACCTGCCCTAGAGCGATCGCCAGAGGTTTACAACTGGCGATTTTTAACAGCTGTGATGGACTAGGATTAGTACGACAATTAGCATCGCTGCACATTCCCCAAATGATTGTGATGCGGGAAGTAGTACCAGATCGGGTTGCTCAAGAATTTTTGAAGCACTTTCTAGAAGCTTTGGCGAATGGAGAATCTTGCCAATAGTTACCGTTACTGAGGCTGATGTGCGATCGCAACCTGCTAACCAAAGAGGTGGAGCTTCATTATCAGACCGCGCCCTAGCTCAAATTGTAGAAAAATTAGAGCAGTTCCAACCGCAAGTTATTGGCTTAGATATCTACCGGGAGAATCACGTAGAACCAGAGTATAAGAAGTTGTCTAAATTCATGCAAAAGAGCGATCGCTTTTTTGCTATATGCAAAGTTAGTGAGGAAAACAAAAACAGTGGGGACATAAATATTATTCATTCTGACTTGCATTCAGCAATGGAATACGAGATGCTAAAAATAGCACCTCGCAAACCGTAGCGGTTGATGGCAAGAGAGCGCTAATTTCGATTAAACAACCACAAAATTCTTTTCGGTTAGTGACAGTCCAGCAGATAGTTGTGCAAATTTTATCTGACTAAACCCAGCCGCACTACCATCTTGGTCAAAGTACAGTCCACCTGTAATAAAGTCATAGATAAATCGTTGATTGCTTGTCGTTGCAGATGTTCCCAGGGTAAACTGATTAGCTGAAAGTGAACCTTTTGATAACCCGCCAGCAAAAGAAAAAGCTGATATTTGAATCAAGTCATTAGTGGCGTTGAAGTCATAAAGATCGTCAACACCTTCATTATAATTATAGAAAACAAAGGTATCAGTACCATTCCCTCCAATTAAGCTGTCATTACCCTTTCCACCTGTCAGGGTATCATTGCCGTTGCCCCCCACAATCAAGTCATTGTAGTTTGTACCTGAAATATTTAATCTTTCGACATTGTTGTAATTAACTAGATACGTATCTGCCCTAACCGATCCGGTGTTAGTACTAGCATTAAAAGTCGAAGTAATCCCTTTTGTAGCATAAGAGCAATACATGGATAACAAATCGTTGCCATTACCCCCATTTACTGTTTGAGTCGCTAAATCAGAGGGGATATCATCTGAGGATGTGATGCCTAAATTGAAGGAATCATTGCCATCACCCCCAGAAAGCAGGTTATTACCTTTTGCATTGGTAGCACCCAAAGTATCGTCACCTACACCTCCAAGTAGTGTGTTATTACCTGTGGAGCGATAGTCAGAGGAGGCGTTAAAGATGGAGGAGTAACTGTAGTCGCCAGAGATGTTAAGAGAATCATTGCCATCGCCTCCAGAAAGCAGATTATCGCCTGTTGAACCGCTACCATCCAAGGTATCGTTACCTGTACCTCCAAGTAGTGTGTTATTACCTGTGGAGCGAGAGTCGGAGGAGTCCCTATATTTGTTGTAGTTGCCAGAGATGTTAAGAGAATCATTGCCATCACCCCCAGAAAGCAGGTTATTACCTTTTGTATTGGTAGCATCCAAGGTATCGTCACCAGCATCACCGTTAAGGGTGTTATTAACTATCGAAAGAGTAGGGTCGCTGCCAGAGATGTTAAGAGAATCATTGCCATCGCCCCCAGAGAGCAGATTATTGCCTGTTGAACCGCTACCATTCAAGGTATCGTTACCTGCACCTCCAAGTAGTGTGTTATTACCTGTGGAGCGAGAATCGGAGGAGTAGTCAAAACCGGAGGAGTAATAGTAGCCGCCAGAGATGTCAAGAGAATCATTGCCATCACCCCCAGAGAGCAGATTATTGCCTGTTGAACCGCTACCATTCAAGGTATCGTTACCTGCACCTCCAAGTAGTGTGTTATTACCTGTGGAGCGAGAATCGGAGGAGTCGCTACTAGATCTCTTCATGTAGCTGCCAGAGATGTCAAGAGAATCATTGCCATCACCCCCAGAGAGCAGATTATCGCCTGTTGAAGCGTTAGCACTCAAGCGATCGTCGCCGACACCTCCTTCTAAGATGTTATTACCTATTGAACTGTTAACATTCAATATATCGTCACCTGCATCTGCGTCAAGGATATTATTGCCTGCACCACCAATCAGAGTATCATTGCCTGCACCGCCAATCAGAGTATCATCGCCTGTACCACCTCTAATGATGTCATTACCACTCAATCCGTCGATGATGTCATTACCTCCTTGACCATTGATGACATCATTAGAGTTGTCAAAAGCCGTAATATTGTTATCGAGGTCATTCAAAAAAGTAACAGTGTTCTTATTGAACAGGTTAGCTTGAGTGGAATTTGCATCAAACACATCAAAACTGTCAGTGACAGTAGTTTGTCCATAAAAGAGGATATTGCCAATAGCAGGTCGTGAAGAAGTTGCTGGCAAATTATCCAAGTTTTCTAATTTGAAGTTTTGCAGAATGACTTTGCTATAAGTGATATTTTCAAAAGTGATTTCTAAGTTGTTGCCATTTTGAGTTAATTGCAGATTTTGAGGAGTGAATCCAGAACTTGTAAATTGCAAGGTGTCTAAGGAGGCAATTACCTTTGCTGAGGGATTTGAGCCTTTACCCACACCAGCGAAATCGGTAATAGTATCAGTATTTTTGTTGTAAACCAATTCAGCGTTGTAAACAAATTCATCATTACCAGCGCCACCAGTTAAAGTATCATTACCACTGCCCCCGGAGAGGGTATCGTTGCCACTGTTGCCCACAATTCGGTCATTGTAGTCTGTACCTAAGATATTTAATCGTTCGATATTCTTGTAATTAACCTGATTCGTACCCGACCTAATTAAGCCAGTGTTAGTAGTGACGTTGTAAGTTGTTGCGATCGCCGCACTACCGTTGTAATTGACGGACAGTACATCGTCACCCTCACCCCCATCTATGGTATCATTACCACCATTGCCCGTAGAGAGAGTATCGTTGCCACTGTTCCCCACAATGTTGTCATTGTATTCTGTACCTGAGATATTTAATCGTTCGATATTCTTGTAACTAACCTGATTCGTATTTGCTTTAATTAAACCAATGTTAGTAGTAGGATTGAATGTCGTTGTAATTCCCTCTGTAACATTATTGTAATTTACGGACAGTACATCGTCACCCTCACCCCCATCTATGGTATCATTGCCACTATTGCCCGTGGAGAGGGTATCGTTGCCACTGTTCCCTACAATGTTGTCATTGTATTCTGTACCTGAGATATTTAATCGTTCGATATTCTTATAATTAACCTGATTCGTACCCGACCTAATTGAGCCAGTGTTAGTAGTAGGATTGAATGTCGTTGTAATCCCTGCTGTAGCAGCGCTGTAATAACTGTAATCAACGGACAACAAATCGTCACCCTGACCCCCATCTACCGTTTGATTCTCTAAATTTAGATAGAAAGAATCATTGCCATCGTCCCCAAAGAGGAAGTTATTTCCTGTTGAATCCTCAGCCCTCAAAGTATCGTCACCAGCACCACCGTTGAGAGTATTATTGCCTGAAGACAAGTCTATAAAACCGTAGAAAGTGGGAATACCAGAGATATCAAGATCGTCATTGCCATCGCCACCAGATAGCAGGTTATTGCCGGATGAAGCCTCAGCCATCAAGTAATCGTTACCAGCGCCACCATTGAGGGTGTTATTGCCTGATGAGATAAAATTAGGAGCAGCTCTATAAGTAAAAACACCAGAGGTGGAGAGAGTATCATTGCCATCGCCACCAAATAGCAGGTTATTGCCTTTTGGAGATTCAGCATCCAAGTAATCGTCACCAGCGCCACCGTTGAGGGTGTTATTACCTGATGAGGCTGTATAATTATAAGGGTTTTGAGAAACGTAAGAGGTGGAGAGATTATCATTGCCATCGCCACCAAATAGCAGGTTATTACCGGATGTTGCCCCTGCATTCAAGTAATCATCATCAGTGCCACCGTTGAGGATGTTATTGCCTGTTGAATATTTAACATCTAAGATATCATTGCCCACACCACCAATCAAAGTATTATTACCTGCGCCACCCCGCAGAAAATCATTGCCACTTTTGCCGTCGATTTTGTCATCACCCCCCTGACCATTGATGACATCATCTGAGTTGTCAAAGCCGCTAACATTATTGTTCAGGTCGTTAAGGAAGGTGATTGTATTCTTATTGAAGATAGTACTTTGAGTGGAGTTGGCATTGAAGACATCAAAGCTGTCAGTAATGGTAGTTTGCCCATCAAATATGATATTGCCCAAGTCTACAGTGGCTCCTGTAGATAAGCTTAGGTTATCCAGGTTTTCTAAAGCAAAGTTTTGCAGGATGAGTTTGGGGCTATAGTCCGCCGCGTCAAAGGTAATTTCTAGATTGCTGCCATTCTGGGTCAGTATTAAATTTCGAGCAGTAAAGCCGTCGCTCCCAGCGAAATTTAGAGTGTCTACTTCGGCAATGACTGCTGCTGAGGGGTTTACACCTTTACCTACTCCACCAAAATCGGTGATAGTATAATTACTATCATAGTTGTAAATATCGTTACCACCTCCACCAGTCAAGGTGTTGTCATAGCCATTGCCGTATAGGGTATCGTTACCGTTGGTTCCAATGATATTTGCCATAACTTTTACCTACCTCAATCGATTTTTTTAGTAATTTCAGTTTTGAAAGGAGCTGTTAGTGGGACTTAAACAAAAAGTAGCCAAAAAAGAGCCGAAATGCTATATGCGGATGTGTATTTTCTTTGCTTTGCATAGGTTTCAAGCTTGTTTCTGCCTCAAAAATGTTCTACCAACAGCTAGTCTCCTAAGTTGGCGAGGCTGTTGGGATTGCTGACAGTGAGCCTTACTGGAACGCATATTTGAACCAGTGGCAGGTTTGGGTTAACTTTGGGAGCGGGTGTCGTCACTCCTGTTTTGAACCAAGGAACTTTAAAACTTGAGTATTTCCCAATTATAATTGTCCGGAAAAGGTTCTATTTCCCAGACTATGCTTTCTCCTGCTTCTAAGGCAACTTCTACGTAGAGTTGTTCTACAGCCGTTGCAGCTACATCTTCATTATTGGGAAAAGGCTGTAAATCTTCGGTAAGTAATCGGAGTTTAAAACCACCGGGAATAGCTGCACCGATCGCAGCATTACGTAATTCAAAACGCCAAATAGTTGCATCTGGCTCGCCTTGTGGTATAATTAAAAGTTCGTAAATTTGACCTGCGATCGCCAACCGACGAGAGAGAATAGTACTTAGTTGTGTGCCTTCCCCACCCCGCGCCCCAGCAGCACTTAGTTGTAAATCAAAGCTTCCCCAACCAACAGCCTCAGCAACTTGGGAAACACCGCTTTGCAACCATTGGATAACTGACCACTGTTCTGGTAATCCTAAGCGTCGTTGATATAAATTTTGTCGCCAGCCGCCATGTTGAATTAATCCACCCCACAGTTGAAAAGGGATTTCTTGGCGGGGTGTAAGTATTTCCGGGTTTCCCAGACGGGCAATTAAATTTTGGGCCTGTTGTGGCGATAAGCTCGGAATCTTTTCAATAGGCCTACGGGTGGGTTCTTCTGGGCACAATTGACGCGCTGTAGCTAAAACGCTGATGTCGTTGATTATATCAGTAGCATCCAGAGAATAAGTGCGATCGCTGGCATCATAACTGCCTTGAGTTTTCAGTTGTTCATGGCTACAATAACCCCAAACCTTAACATAGCCTTCGTCTGGTTCAACTTGCACAGCTAAATAATAATCACCTACCCAACTAGGAATATCCACCCATTCTTGAGGTACTCGCAATTCACTCAAATCAATTGCTTCACTAGGAACTAAGACTAATCTTGTTGTCTCAAGCGTGAGTGCAATTCCATTAACCAGTTCCCAGAAACTGGGTAAAGCTGTGGTAGTTGGCCAAACCTTTGTCTGTGGTGTCCAATCTTCTTGCAACCATAGCAAAATAGCACCCAGGCAAAGTTGATTAATATAAGCTTGATAGCGAGAATTAGGATTAGAAAAAGCTTGGCTGTGTAAATCTGTTTGGTTTTGGGTAGTTGTAGGGATTTCCAAAACCATATCTGTTGGGTTAGCGAAAGTAAATACAGTAGTCATAGGAGTTGGGGATTGGGGTTGAGGTTCTAAGTTCAGCTTTGCGTAAAATCGTTGCGAATTGAGGGTTGAAATTTAAACGCATAGGTTCGCAAAGGGACGTAGAGAATTCACTACGAATTAATGAAATGTTGTAAGTAGCTAGATTAACGAGGTTTTGAGGTGGATGAACGAGGTTTTAACTCCCCTTGTCCCCACTCCCCAGTTATCCACCATAGTAATTTTTCAACCATTCCTCCATTAGTATGTTTATACTCTTGAGTAGGTCTGAAGTAACGGAAATATGCAAACTATCTTTACTCCAATTAGCTAAAAAGCGTAACAAAGTTTCTTGGGCTTTTTTTAGTCGCCGCGAGACAGTATATTGCTGTATTTGTAATTGTTTGGCAATTTTGTCTTGAGTTAGTTCTTGAGCATAATAAAGTTGTAAAATCTCTTGTACTTGCGGTTCGAGTTGAGCGATCGCAGCCACTAAAACTTTGTTAATCTCAGTTTGTTGAAAGTTTCTTGTTTGTTCTTCTTCTTGGGCAAGAATTTCATTAATTAGAGATTCTTGTTGTGTTCCGGGAATATTATCAAGCCACTCCCACGAATCATCATTCCCTTTAGGGATATTGAGAGAGTCAACGGGAAAATAACGATAGCGGCGTGCGGCTTTAGCAGCAGTTAAAAGCCACTTTTCTAGGGTTTGAGAATTGACTTGCTGACCACTTTGTGAATTATAAGCTTTCGCGATCGCCTCCCAAATCTCATTGTCTGGTTGAGGAATTTGGCGAGAAGTGCCTTTTTGTGTTGGGATATATATACTTTTGAAACAGTTCCAAGCAAGGACATAATCGTTAATATCTTCTGGCAATAAACCTGCATTTTGTAAAGACTCTACCAAAAACTTTTTAGTGATTTTTCGTAATAGTCCCCAATCTGTACAAATATCAATTTCACGATTTTGGCGTAAATTTTCCCGAATAGCACTGCTAAAAAGGGCACTAGCGTAGTTTTTTAAAATAAAGCCTCGATCTGGATTAAATCCTTTGAGGACTTTATCAACTTGAGCGATCGCAATTTGAAAACAGTCAGATAACTTGTACTGAGTACTCGCAAAACTGTTAACTGTTTTTTGGGATGCCCAATAACAGGATTCTTGCAAGTAAGCCGCCAGATGCTGTTTAGCTAGTAGCGTTGTTTCAGGAACGAGCCAAAATTTATACCAATATAAAATCCAAAAATTTTCCGAAGTTTCTTGAGGCGTGCGGTTGAGACAACTTTGCATACTGCGACGTAGCTTTGATTCCGTCGCCCAACCACTGAAGCGATCGGCGTCAAATTGCACAAAAGTCGAAAAAATTTCAATGATGCTTTGCCGAGGGTGCATAAAAAAATGGAACCCAACCTATAGGAAGACTGAAGGCGTTAAAGGACGCCTACACAAACTTTACTACAAGGTGTGAGGATTATATTTCGACTTCGATGAAATATTTTATACTTAGCCAACTGGTAATCGTGTCTACTTATCAATAAATTACAAAAACAATTACGAATAATGGAGTGTGACTAAAATGTTGAAACGTTCTTTGAGTATTATTGCTGCTAGTAGCATCTTAACTACCGCTTTAATCAGTCCTGCTTTAGCTGTACCTGCTGACTTTATTGGTACTTGGGTAAATAAAGATGCCAACACTTCTAATATTACTCGTTTAGTAATTACCTCAAGTGGTAGCAATAAATTAAATATTAAGGTGTTTGGCAAATGTCATCCTAGTGATTGTGATTGGGGAACTGCACCATTAGTTACCTATGGTATTAATGTCCAAGATACTAATCATAAATATGCAACAGCCAACTATAATAAAGGGTTCGCAAATTCCTTCTTAACCTTAGGATCTGCTGGTCAAGAATTAATGTTGCAAGGCTATACGCAGTTTTTAGATAATAGTGGCAGGCAGAATTACTATTCTCGTGAATACTTTCAAAAGCAAACAAGAGTGAGATAAGCGATCGCTAAAAATCAGCATTAATTATTACTCTAATACCAATTCTGTATGAAGATGCACATAATAATACCCCCCTGTAGTCCCCCCTTGATAAGGGGGGACGGCGATAGCCGGGGGGTGAATTATATGCAGCTTCACAAAGAAACGGTATAACAACAATAGAGAAGTTTGCAAGTAAGTGAAGCAGCGCACTCTTCGGGGTTCCCCCCATGAGCGACTGCTGAACCCGCAGGGTGAGGTACACAAAGCAAGACTGAAAATAAGATAGAAATAGTTTCTAGTTATTGCCTCAAAATCCATAGCTTTGTACTTCAAAACTGCTGCAAAATGTAAAATTTATCCCAGCATTAAACCTCGCTTTTGCGGGGTTTGTCTATTTGTATTCAAAACTGAATTATTCTCAAAAAACAATTTTCAAAAATTTTGCCAAGACTGCATAAAAATATCAAAGCAAACCTATTGAGTAAGTGAAGGGTGAAAACTGAAAACTTTAATTTGATTTTTTCAATAGTTTTCATACGATCGCAATTTACTTAATAAAGTAATCTTTTTTGAACCTGTAACGAATGAGTTGTAGGAGAAAAAAAGATGAAACTTAAGTAGCCGTATAAACTTGAAAAATTCAGTCACAACAACAAAAGCAATAAACCAACTTAAAGGAGAATCAAAATGAAAATTACAAGTTCAACTTCTACACGTTTAGCATTAGTAATAGGTTTAGCAATAGCTAGTTCAATTATTAGTACTGTAGCTAAAGCTGAATCTATCCCCCAAGTAAATTCTCATGGTAGCGTATCCAATAAGCCTTTTATTACTAATTCTGCCCGTCGCGATACTCTTCATAATTTGAATCAACGACCGTTGAATAGTATTTTAGAAACTGACGGTGGTAAAACAAAAGAATCGAGTGATAAAGGCAAAGATTCTAGCGATAAAGGTAAGGATAGTAAAGAGACTTGCGAAAGTGGTAACTGTGGTGGTGCTTTTCTAGATAGAGTCAATCCAGTTATTTTACCAGCAGATCAACTGAAAGTTCCTGTACTACAAAATGTGCGTCCTCAAACTTTAATTAAAGCTAACAAGCCAATCTTCTAAAGAATAGAGATTGAAAATACAGATTCTCGACTTTTTGAAGAAGTCGGGAATCTAAGAGGTTGTTTGAAAAGTGGTTGACTGTGCTTTTAATTACGTTTTTACCCCCCCTTAATCCCCCCCCTTCGACAAGCTCAGGGCATCGCTTATAAAGGGGGGAAACAAGAAAAATCTGGTTTCCTCCCCAATACATACGGGGAGGGTTAGGGAGGGGTAAAAAAATATTTGATACATCAATCATGACTTTTCAAACATCCTCTAAGCCTTCCATGAAAGAAACGAGCGACTAAATACTATGGATTTATTAATTATTGGTTCGAGTGATGACATTTTTTGTCAAGCAGTTAACGAATTGGTTAGACAAAAAGGTTATACGAGTCAAGTTTTAGATGTTTGCAATGCTGCAAGAATGTTTTCTATCAGTGTTACTTCTGAAAAATTATCTATTACACCAGAAATCCCAGTTATTTTACGTATTCCGCCACAGACGCCGATTCGCACTAGTTTTGATGATTCTTTTATTTATGATGAGTGTCTTGCTACTTTATGGGCAGCGATGACATTATCTAAATCAACAGTAATTAATCGTCCAACCGCAAACAGTCTTTGGGGTAATTTATCATATTCTTCTAACTTGACTAAATTAAAGGCTGGTTATACTAGCAATCTAGAAGTATTCTCTTCACAAGTTCCACCATCGCCGCAAGCATTACTTGATAAACAATGGTATCTCCAAGATTTAACTACTTATAATACTGCTGCGTATCCACAAATCCCTGAAGGGGTGGGGCCATTTCGCGCAAGTTGGGTTTCGGCTAACCTGGAATATGAAATTGTTGTTGTTTTAGAAGATAAAGCATGGCGTTGCACCAATACATCTCTAGAACATTTACAGTTAGAACAAAAAAGTATTTCGCTGCTAAGAAATTTAGATTTGGTATTTGGTACTGTAACTTGGAGTATTGATAGCAACCTAGAAAGTGCCAATATTGCTCGTATCAACCCTTATCCATCTTTGGAAGAAATACAGTTTGTTTGGTCGGATTTTGCTCCCGCACTTTTGGAGACTATTTTCTCATGATTTATGCAATTGGCCTTGATTCAGATCGCACTTTTTGTCATTTTGTTAACTACGCTAAATCTCGTGGTGTCGAAGTACAAGTAATTAATTTACGCGAAGTGATTCAAAATGGAGATTGGCGGCTAGCATTACCCGATGATAATCAAAGTTGGATAAGTTTTTCTAGCGAAAAGTACATATTAAATCCTCATGGTTCTTATTATTGTCGCTTGATTGACCTTTCAACCGTACAATCAGATTTACAAGATGCGATGCGATGGAAAAGTCTTCTTGCTGCACTTTGCTGTTGGCTAGAACATATTCCCGGTAACGTAATTAATCGCCCTGGTGCTGGTGGTAATAATTTCTCAAAACCGCTTCATGAATTTCATCTGCAATCTTTAGGTTTTCAAGTTGCTGATAGCGTTACCAGTTCCAATCCAGAAATTCTAGCTGAGTTTGCTAACGCTGGATTAACAATTGTTAAGACAACATCGGGTGTTCGTGCTGATAGCAGATTGGTAAAATCAGAGGAGTTTCTCGATTTCCACCCAGACGCAGGCCCAGTTCATTTACAAAGATATGTACAGGGTGCTGATGTGCGCGCGCACGTAGTGGGTAATAGAGTTCACGCAGAATTGATAAAATGTCCACAGGTAGACTATCGCCATTTTCATGAAGAAGCTGAGTATATCGAGTGGGAGTTACCAGAAGCTTTACACCAAAAAATTATTAATGCAACTGCCGCATTAGGGTTAAAGTTTGCAGGTTGGGATTTTAAAGTTACTAACTCTTTAGAATACTGGTGTTTAGAAGTTAATCCAATGCCGGGATACGATGGATATGATATTCGGGCAGATGGTAAAATAACAGATTCGCTATTAGCTTTGCTGACAGAAGATATTACAGGAAATAATATTAGTTGGTATACAGATTCGAGTAATGAAATTTTCTCAGAAAAAATTGTGACAGTCGAACAGTGTAATGATATTTGTTCTGTAATTCATAGTTTAAAAGAATTATGGATAAAACGAGGAAAATCTCCAAAATTTTTCTATACTTTAGGTACGGCTAGTTACTTAGATTTCTTAAATGAACCTAATTTTTCTAGAGATTATTATACTATAGCTCGCGAACATAATCTAATACTAGAAGAACGTTTAGGTTGGCTTTATAAGTTAGTCAAAGAATATTTAGAGCAGACGCTTATAAACCCTGTAGTGTATAAAGCAGGTGCAGCATTGCCAGGTTTTCATATTTGGCAAGATGCTAATCTTATTACTAAACCAAATGCCACTACACATTTCGATTTGCAGTACCGAAACCTCAAATGGGATGAAGATAAACTCGATACTGTAAACACAATATCCTTTACTTTACCAATTAAACTGCCTAAAAGTGGCGGTGGCTTGAATGTTTGGGATTTTAACTATATCAATGATTATAGCCAAGCGATCGCAGGTGATATAAACATTGTTAAACGATTTAGAACTAGAACTTTTCATCGTTACAAAGTTGGTGAAATTGTTTTACACAGCGGACATACACTTCATCAGATTGCACCAACTACTTACATTTATCCTGACGATGAAAGAATAACTCTACAAGGTCATGGGTTATTTTGTGATGGTCAATGGTTACTGTACTGGTAAGATAATCCTCTTAATATATCACAATTCTTTAGATAGAAAAGTTAGCGGCTGAGGACTACAATTGAGCTTTGATTAATTCTGTATAGCAATCTTATCTAAGTTGTAAGTTTATGCTAGTTTTAGCTTACAGTACAAATAGCATATCATTACGAATGAAGGACTTTTTGAGAAAGTTTTAGCATCTTTACAAATATTTTGGTGCATATAACAAGACCCCCCTATAGTCCCCCCAAGGCATCGGGGGACGGCGACAGCCGGGGGGTAAATATATGCAGCTTCACAAAAAAAATGGTATTACCCAGTAAAAACCTGAAACCTCATTTAGGATTACTATAATGTCACCAATTGGGATTCCCAGTCGCTCAACTTCAGTCAAACAAACTGCAATTCCTAAGCTATGGTTAATGTTGGTGGGAGTCAATCAATATCAAGATGACGGACTACCCAGCCTTAGTTATTCAACAGTAGATTGTCAAGGTTTAGCAGAAGCATTAGTAGATGCTTCTGCACAATTTACTCAAACAGAGGTAACAATACACCATGATTTTGCACCGCAACCACCATCTTTAGAAAACATCCGTGCCAGTCTCCGCCAAATTACCACTGCGGCTCAACCTATTGATACTATTCTATTTTATTTTTCTGGACATGGGATTGTAGAACTAAACACACAGCAAGCATTTTTGTGTTTAGCAGATACTCAAAAATCCGATCTGCAAAACACAGCTTTAGCTTTGCAAGAACTTTTGCTATTGTTGGGTAATAGCGGAGCGCAAAATCAGCTTGTTTGGCTAGATGCTTGTCATAGTGGCGGGATGACACTCAGAGGTACAACAATAGAATCATTGCTGAATGCTACACCAAAAATGGTTGAAGTATTACAGCAGCGTGCTGCTAAAAGTAAAGGTTTTTATGCTTTGCTTTCTTGTGATGCTAACCAGCAATCTTGGGAGTTTCCCGAATTGGGATATGGGGTGTTTACTTATTATTTAATGAAAGGATTGCAAGGTGAGGCAGCAGATAGCCAAGGCTTAATTTATGTGGATAATTTGTATCGATATGTATATCATAAAACTCTCCAATATATAGATAAAAGTAATCAACAGTTACGGCTGATTAATCAGCAGAAAAAAAATAAAGGAGAAACTCAAATTTTTCGAGAATATCCGTTGCAAACTCCCAAACGAATTGTTGAAGGAGTCGGAGAACTAATTGTAGGCAGAGGATTAACTACAGTAACTCTTGGGATGCGTCGGATAGGAATAGTAGTAGAGGGATTATCAGTTAGCAAAACAACGCTAGATATTAGCAAATTTCTCGGAAATACAGGGGATTTTACACTAGAGTATTTGCCAGCAGCAAAAGTATCTGCCGATCGCCTCAAAGAAGCGATCGCTAGTCATTTACAACAACCAGCATCAGAAGTTATTCTACTTTATCTGCGGGGACGAATTGAAGAAACTGAAACAGGCGAATGCTTATTACTAGGAGAAAATATCCGTATCAAGCGTTCCTGGTTGAAACAACAGCTGCGTCTTTGCAACGCTCAACAAATTATTATCCTCGATTGTCCTGTAGCTAATACATCCTTGCAAGATTGGGTAGAAGATTTGCAAATTGACTCCCACCAAGGACAATGTATCATAGCCTACGCCTCACCTGCTGATGCACCAGAACGCTTCGCCCAAAAATTTCTCGATACTTTGATGGCGGCAACGCAAACAGATGGACTCTCAGCCGCCGGAGCGATCGCTCAATTACAATTATCCTTGGCAGGTAGCGGTGTGACTCTTTACATCTGGCTATCAGGCACACAAGGCATTATAGAAATTCTCCAAGCAAAAACTTACGGAAACACGCCAAAATCAACCACAGGATTAGATTTGGGAGTATGCCCTTATATGGGGCTAAGTGCTTTTTCTGAAGAAGATAGCCAGTATTTTTACGGTAGAGAAGCCTTAACTCAGGAATTGATTCACCAACTACGCGATCGCTCTTTTTTAGCCGTCATCGGTGCTTCTGGAAGCGGCAAATCTTCAATTGTCCAAGCTGGTGTAATTCCCCAACTGCGATTGGGTAAACAAATACCCAGTAGCGAACAATGGTGGATTGGAAGTATTCGCCCAGGAGGAAATCCGCTTGAAGCTTTAGCGCGGCGGCTTGGGGGAGTGGGGGGGCAGGGGGCAGGGGGCAGGGAGCAGGGGGCAGGGGGCAGGGAGCAGGAGGAGCAGGGCGCAGGGAGCAGGGCGCAGGGGGAGAATTATTCTTCATCTCCCGATCTCTTGTTAGAGGGAATATTTCATCAAGGGGTGGAGGGATTTGTTTACTGGATACGCAATCAACCCCATCGAGTTGTGGTGCTAGTGGTGGATCAGTTTGAGGAACTGTTTACCCTAGCTCCAAACCCAGACAGAGAGCTATTTTTAGAATTATTGCTGGGAGCAGTGCAATATGCTGGCGATCGCTTCAAAGTAATTATTACTTTACGGGCAGACTTTATTGCCTCCTGTTTAGAAGTACCAGCACTGGCTAAAGCTTTGCAGGATTTCAGCGTGTTAGTGCCACCGAAGCTAAGTTTGGATGATTATCGACGGGTGATTCTCAACCCGGCTCAACAAGTCGGGTTAAAAGTAGAACCAGAACTGGTGGAAGTATTGTTGCGGGAGCTAGATCGTTCGCCAGGAGATTTACCATTACTAGAATTTGTTTTAGAGCAATTATGGCAACATCGAGTTGCTGGTGAGTTGACTTTACAAACCTATCAAGAGCAACTAGGCGGAATTCAAGGAGCATTAGAGCGATCGTCTCAGGCTGTTTACGAAAGTTTCGATCCTCAAATGCAAGAATGTGCTAAATGGATTTTTTTATCTTTGACACAATTAGGTGAAGGTACTGAAGATACTCGCAGGCGGATACATAAATCAGAGTTAATAGTCAAAAAATATCCAGCCGCATTGGTAGAAAAAACCCTCAACGCCTTAACTGCTGCCAAGTTAGTAGTGATGAATTTAGAAGAAGAAGAAGTAACAAAAGGACAAAGCAGACAAGGAGAACAAGAAAAAATTTCTCCCCCTACTCGCCCTGCTCCTATAACAGTAGAAGTTGCCCATGAAATCCTCATCCGTCATTGGTCAACTTTACGCTGGTGGTTAGAAGAAAATCGCGATCGCTTGCGAAAACAAAGGCAAATTGAACAGGCTTCCCAATTGTGGCTGCAACGCAGTCAGCAAGCTGATTTTTTGTTGCAAGGAGTGCGACTAGCAGAGGCAGAAGATATCTATATTAAATATACCGACGAACTTTCTGCTGATGTACAACGGTTTATTGAAGCTTGTTTAGTACAAAGAAAACAACAGCAACTACAAGAGAAAAGAAGACTCAAGCAAGCCCAAAGGGCTGTAGTTGCACTCAGTGTTTTGGGATTAGCGGCAGTCTGTTTCGGCTCTTTAGCCTATTGGAAATCCCAAGCAGCCCAATTACGAGAAATTGAAGCATTAAATGCCTCATCTCAAGCTAATCTTTTATCACATCAGCAGCTAGAAGCATTAATTGCCAGCGTTAAAGCAGGCAAACAGCTAAAAAACACTTTTGGCGCACCAGCCGAGGTGCAAACTCAGACTCTCAATGTTTTACAACAAGTAATTTCTGGAACCCAAGAGCGCAACCGTTTGGAAGGGCATAGCGCTGAAGTATCGAGCGTGAGTTTCAGTCCTGACGGCAAAACAATTGTATCGGCTAGCAACGACAAAACAGCCATAATTTGGGCAAGAGATGGCACAAAGCTACGAACATTAACAGGGCATACCGATATAGTGCGGAGTGTCAGTTTCAGCCCAGATGGTCAAACGATCGCAACTGCTAGTTTCGATCGTACCGTCAAGCTGTGGAGAACTAGGGACGGTGGTTTAATTAGAACGCTAAACGGTCATACTAGGGAGGTTTTGAGTTTATCTTGGTCTAGGAACGGTAAGACGATCGCCACTGGTAGCGCCGATCGCACTGCTAAAATTTGGCAAGTTAGCGATGGTCATTTGCTGAGAACTTTTAGCGGATATAAGGATTTTATTAATAGTGTCAGTTTTAGCCCTGATGGGGAAATTTTGGCGATCGCTAGTGCAGATAAGACTGTTAAACTTTGGAGTGTTAGCGATGGATTGTTGCAAAAAACCCTACTTGGGCATAGCGCCGGAGTTTCCAGTGTCGCTTTTAGCCCCGATGGTCAAATAGCTTCAGCTAGTAAAGATAAAACCGTGAGACTCTGGCGCAGAGATGGTACACTGCTGAAAATTATTGCAGCGCACAATGCAGAGGTTCTGGGCGTCAACTTCAGCCATGATGGTCAAACCCTAGCTTCCACCAGCGCTGATAGCACAATCAAACTTTGGAGTTCTAAGGACGGCTCTTTACGCCAAACTTTATTAGGACATAGTATTGCAGTATATAGCACCAGTTTTAGCCCAGATGACCAAACTTTAGTTTCGGCTAGCGCTGATAAAACTGTTAGACTTTGGCAGCGAGATAATCCTCTATTCAAAACTCTCACAGGATCTCAAGGTCAACTCTATAGTGTGAGTTTTAGCCCCGATGGGCAAACTCTAGCTACCGCAGGTCAAGACACTACGATCGAACTTTGGCGGACTCGTGACGGAACTTTGCGCCAAACTCTAGAAGGTCATAGTACTTCAGTTTATGGACACAGCGATGAAATCTACGGTTTAGCCTTTAGCCCTGACGGCGAGACATTAGCCTCAGCTAGTCTTGACCATTACATTAAACTTTGGCGGACTCGTGACGGCTATATGATTAAAACCCTCCAAGGTCATCGCAGCAATGTCAATAGTCTTAGCTTTAGCCCTAATAGTCAAATTCTGGCAAGTGCCAGCGCTGATATGACCATTAAACTTTGGAATATTCAGCAAAAAGCTTTAATTAAAACTCTTCAAGGACACACGGCTGAAGTTTTGAGCGTTCGTTTCAGCCCTGATGGTCAAGTACTGGCCTCAGCTGGTAGAGATAACAAAGTTTTGCTTTGGAGAGTTAAAGATGGCAAGTTACTGTATAATCTTTCAGGACATACTAATGCTGTCAACGCCATCAGTTTTAGTCCTGACGGTCAAGTACTCGCCTCGGCTAGTGCTGATAAAACTATTAAACTCTGGCAAGTCAGCAATGGAACTTTACTACAAACTCTTACAGGACATACTGATGCTATCTACAGCGTCAGCTTTAGTCCTGATGGTAAGATAATAGCCTCAGCTAGCGGTGATGGAAGCATTAAACTTTGGAACCGTGATGGCAGAGAACTCAAAACTCTCCCAGGCCATACTGATGCAGTATTGAGCCTCAGTTTTAGCCCTGATGGGAAATTTTTGGCTTCTGCCAGTTTTGATGGTACAGCTAAACTTTGGCGTCTTCAAAGCACAGAACTGCAAACCCAAGATTTAGACAATCTACTGATTCGCAGTTGTAAATTGCTGAAGGATTACCTCAAAACTAACCCGAATATTAGCGACCAAGAACGGGGTTGGCTATGTTCAGATTTACGGAGTTAGACTTAATCGTATTTTGTAAACCTGTACCCAGTTGCAACAATGTATCTCTGCGAGGAGGTCTGGGCCCTGGGCCTTTTACCGGCGAGCTCCCACCGGTTGGGCCTGGTGATTGGCCATCTCCTGGGTTAGAGAGTTGATTCTCAATTACAGGAGTTTGAAACTCTCCCTTGACCACAACTTGTTGTAAATTACCAACTTTAGGTGTAATGACTTGTACAGGATTTGCCAAAGTAGGTAATGCAGTGAATAATATCGTTGGTAATGCGATCGCCAAACCCAAAATTTGCTTTTGCATATCAAGCCTTTTTCCTTTTAATATATACTTTCAACTGAACTACTAGGGAGCCTGTACCTCTGTAGATACTTAGCTACAAAGGCAAGCAACAGTATTCCAGATTTTGGGTTTAAAACCCTTCACTGACTTAATAGATCCAGTTGAGTTTTTTTATGCAGTTTTCTGAGTGGTATTTCCAGTACTTATGTCCATTAAATAATTAAAGCGAATTTTGGGGAAAGCGAACTACTAGTTCTTATATCATGTCCGCCTAATTAGTTATGATTCCTGCATCTGTGCAAAAACCAGGAAAACCTCTTTCCCCCTGCCCCCTGCTCCCAGCAAGAACTGCGGTCTTAATGATAAGTCTTTAACCGGACATGATATTAGCCCCTAGTCTCTCTTTCAAGTATGCTGTATGGTGTATAAAGTTTACGACAGCTACTTACGTTTTTGACGTTTGACTGCATAACCATAAGGTACAGGCCAGTTCGGTGTTTCATCCAAGCTAGACTGAGCATGAATAGACCAGTATGGGTCGCGCAACAATTCTCGACCGATGAGAACTAAATCTGCACAGCCACGAGTAATGATTTGATTGGCATACTCAGCATTATTTATTAATCCTACAGCTGCTGTATTGATTTGAGCTGATTGCTTGATTTTGGCAGCAAAAGGCACTTGATAACCTTTCTCTACAGGAATTTTCGCTTGAGGCACTAACCCGCCTGTAGAAACATCGATTAAATCAACACCTAATACTTTTAGTTCACGAGATAGAATCACTGATTGCTCAATATCCCAACCGCCTTCTACCCAATCAGTAGCAGAGATGCGAACAAAAAGTGGCATACCTTGAGGCAAAATATCTCGTATCCGTCTTGCCACCTCTAGCAATAGACGTATTCTATTTTCTAACGAACCTCCGTAAATGTCTGTTCGCTGATTACTGAGCGGTGAAAGAAAAGAATGCAATAGATAGCCATGAGCGGCGTGGATTTCGATAACTTGAAAACCAGCTTGCAGCGCCCGCTCTGCTGCTTGCACAAATGCGATAATGGTTTCTTCAATACCACGCTCATCAAGGGACATGGGAACAGGACTATTAGCATCAAACCCAATTGAGCTTGGTGCAACTATAGTCCAAGCGCCTTGTTCGGGTGTTAAAGGTGAACCCCCTAGCCAAGGAACATTACTACTTGCCTTTCGCCCAGCATGAGCCAATTGAATGCCTACAACCGCTCCTTGTTGACGAACAAAGCGCACAATACGTGCTAATGGTTCAATCTGAGTATCATCCCAAAGACCGAGATCGCCAGGTGTAATTCGCCCAATGGATGTTACTGCTGTTGCTTCCACCATAATTAAACCAACACCGCCAGCTGCCCTGCTCCCCAAGTGAACAAAGTGCCAATCATTTGCTATTCCATTCTCTGCGGAATATTGACACATTGGTGACATTGCCACGCGATTTGGCAAGATTAAATCTCGAATTTTTAGTGGACTAAATAAGTCTAATTCAGGTATATCCTGGTCGTGTAAACAACCTGATTGACTTCCATAAGACTGTAGAGATTCTAATCCCTTAGAAGTTACGGATGATAAATTTGTTAAATTCTCTGTAGACATCTATTTGTTAATTCCTCTAGACTTTGAGCTAACAATTAATTCTTGGCGTATATTGCCAAAAGCAATTTATTTTAAGCACTAGTTGGCTCTGCATAACCTTGAATATTTTCCGGCTCAAAAGAGCGTAAGATACCCGTAGCACGTCGGGTTAGCTCCTCTGTTCCTTTAACCACTATTAAATACTTGCCTGCATTTAAACGATTGCGATATGGCAAAGCATCACCACTACCTACGGTAAGACCAACTCCACCACCTACTAGATAAGCCCCTAAAACACCAGAAGCTGCTCCTAAAATTCCGCCAATAATATGGCTGCCAATATCACTGAGCGCAAAGATTTCAATACCAGTTAGATAATTAAAGGCATAACCAGCAATAAACCCAAAAGGTACTAACCAGTATAATAATCGCTTTGCTCCTTTACGAGCTTGTTGATTCGGATCAATCAGGTTGTAATCATCAGCACTTTTATAACCATTGCCCAAGATATCTACTTGGTTTGGAGATAAACCATCATTTGTTAAGGCAGAATAAGCTGCTTCTGCTTTTGATTTGTTTGGTAAAACTGCAATGAGGTAATTCATAGAACAAAATCCCACTAGATTATTTTCAAAAATTTTATCAACACTAGGCTATTTTCTAAGTACTCGTTATTTCGGCTACTTTAGTATTATTTTTTCATCGAGCTAAATAGAAAAATCAATTTTATATTTGAAAAATGAACAAACTAAATTGTACATATTAACTAGGACACCAAACCCTAGTCTTGAAAACATCTTTCTCAAGAACCACTTACAAGAAATACTTTTAATTCTTTAGAAATAACTATTTATCTTGATTTTTAACCTTCCGGTAGAAGTTCTTCTTAGATAAACGTCTATGATTATGCTCAGTTTTTAAGCTGAACGGCAAAAGTCACAATCCTATTCTTACTTCAGAGATACGCATCTAAGTTAAAGTTTTCATACTCTAAAGGGGTAAAATTTGGGCTTGGACAATGGCAAAGTTTACTGTTAGCGACTATTTATTGCTTCGTCTGGAGCAAATCGGCATCAAGCATATCTTTGGCGTTGCTGGAGACTATAATATGGAATTTCTCGACTATATTGTTAACCACGATGGCATCGAGTTAATTCCTACTTGCAACGAACTTAACGCATCTTATGCTGCCGATGGTTATGGTCGGATTAATGGTGTTGCGGCATTAGTAACTACCTTTGGTGTTGGTGAACTCAGTGCTATTAATGGTGTCGCTGGCGCTTATGCTGAACACGTTCCGGTTGTAGCGATTACTGGTGCTCCTGCAACTAAAATTCAAGCTCTTGGTTCACTTGTCCATCATACGTTTGGTACTGGTGATTTTTCAATCTTTGCCCGAATGTATCAACAGGTAACGGTGGCTCAAGCATATTTAACAAAGGAAAATGCAACAACGGAAATTGACAGAGTTTTGGGTATCTGTTTGCTGAAGAAATTACCTGTTTATATTTCCATACCTATGGATGTTGCTCTCACAGAGGTTTCTGCACCATCTGATTTGTTTATACCCCCTGTATTTCAGAGTGATGGCGCTACAATAGCAGAAATAGTTGATGTCTGTGTAAATATACTGGAAAAAGCTTCCCAACCTGTGATTATTGCTGATATTGGTGTAGCTCGTTATCACTTGCATGAACAATTGCGAGAACTGCTAACAGCTACCGGATACCCTTATGCCACGATGAACATGGGCAAAGGATTGCTAGAAGAAAGCCACCCCCAATTCATCGGCATATATAATGGTGCTGCCAGTGAGGAATCTGTTAGAAAACGTATTGAGCAGGCAGATTGTGTTTTAACTATCGGTGCTTTGATGACTGATTTCAACACAGGCAAGTTTTCTGCCAAACTCGATCCCAGCCAAACTATTGAAGTGCATGGGGAGTATGTAAAAGTTAAACATGCTTTATACAACAATGTCGCTATGGCAGATGTGCTTTCTGCTTTAAGCCAACGGTTGCAGCACCGCGATCCTCAAACGCTTTACTTCAAATCAGCAACAGAGAATTTAGATCCTGGTTTTATAGAGCCTATCGTTGGCGACTCTTCGGCACCGATTTCGCAGCAACATTTTTGGTATAGATTTGCTCATTTTCTCCAAGAAGATGACATTATTGTTGCCGAGACTGGAACTTGTTTGTTTGGGGCTTCTACCGTTCCTTTACCAAAAGGAGCTACTTTCGTTGGGCAAGTACTTTGGGGCTCGATTGGTTACTCTGTTGGTTCATTACTTGGTTGTGCCATTGCCGCATCACAACGTCGCTCTATCCTACTAGTTGGTGACGGGTCTTTCCAAATGACTGCACAAGAACTTTCAACCATCTTACGCTATAATCTAAAACCGATTATTTTTTTACTCAACAATGATGGATATACTATAGAGCGTGATATTCACGGTGAACGTATGCCCTATAACGACATTCAACCTTGGAATTATCATCAGCTTCCTGAAGTTTTCGCTGGCAATGCCTGGGCAATTAAAGTTAGTACCGAATCCCAGTTAGACAAAGCATTACAAACAGCTCAACAAAACCATGACCAACTTGCTTTTATTGAGGTTGTCATGGATAAAATGGACAGCCCAGAGGTTCTGTTGAAAATGTTACAACAATAAAGCAACATACTGCCTCATCAACTTACATCTAGTTCTCTACCTTGGCTTGATTTATTAGGTACAGAATACGGCGATGCTTTGTGTTGTTCGCTCAAAATTGTAGATGTCCACCCCTTAAGTTCTAACTGATACAGTTAAAGTAACGTGAGTTCGACAAGCCCTTTTTTGACCTCTCTCCCAACCCCTCCCCGACACGGAGAGGGGAGCCAAAACCCTAATCTTTCGTAGCTCCTCCCTTTGCCTGTGGGAGAGGGAGGTTGTCCGGGAGAAGTTCATCGAACTCCTAAGAAACAAGGCAGGAGGCAGGAGGCAGGAGGCAGAAGGGAAGAGGATTTGACTTGTTTCTTTCGCCCTTCCCGCAGGTGCGCCTCCGTTGGAGACTCACGTTAAAGTAGTAAAGATGCACAGTATTTTATCTAGTTGTCGTCCAGTTTGAGCGTGAGCGCAAAGTTTGCTGTTTCGTATTCTCCGATAACTTTAGTGTACGATCGATAAGGTTATTCGGTTCTGGTGGGAGTCAGCCACCAGAGGTAACGGGGAAAGTTCGGTGCAAATCCGGCACTGTCCCGCAACTGTGAACTAATTTGAGATTCAGGAACTAAATCGAAAATCTCAAATTGAGTGAGTCAGGATGCCCGCCGAAATAGATTTATTAGTTTCACATATCTGCGAGGTACAGATGACTACGACTGTAAATATTTCCCCAACCAGTCCAATGGAAGTTGCTGAACATACTTTATTTGTTTGCAAAACCTGTGCCAGTGTTTGGCAAAATGGAAAACGCTTAGGTGAAAGTGGTGGTGAAAAACTTTTACACCAACTTCAGCAGCTGGCACAAGATTGGGAGTTACGAGATCGATTCCCGATTCAGGAAGTTGAATGCATGAGTGCTTGTAATCGTTCTTGTGTAGTTGCCTTTAGTGCCAAAGGCAAATTAACATATTTATTTGGTGATTTAGCCGTTGATGGGAGTGCGTCTGCGGTATTGGAATGTGCTAGTCAATACTATGCTAAAGCAGATGGTTTGCTGCCTTGGTCAGAACGTCCAGAAGCGATGAAAAAGGGGATTTTAGCAAAAATTCCACCTTTATCTTAATGATGCGCGTTTTGATTCTGGGTGGGACAGGTGATGCAGCAGAATTAGCTGCCAAAGTTACGACTATCCAAGGGTTAGAAGTAATCACCTCTCTAGCTGGCCGCACCCGCGAACCGTCAGTACCTCTGGGCGATTTACGGGTTGGAGGCTTCGGCGGTGTGGCTGGATTGGCTAGCTATCTGCGAGTCATGCAAATCGACTTATTAATTGATGCAACCCATCCTTTTGCTAGTCAGATTTCCTGCAATGCGGCAGATGCAGCAACGGAAGTTGGAGTTCCCCGTTTGATGTTAATCCGTCCGCCTTGGGAAAAAGAAAGTGGCGATCGCTGGATTGAAGTTGATAGTGTTGCAGCCGCAGCAACCGTGCTGCAAAATCAGTCACAGCGAGTGTTTTTGACAGTTGGTAGGCAAGAACTCGCCGCTTTTGCTCATTTAGAGAAAATTTGGTTTTTGATGCGGATGATTGACCCTCCTAGCGATGATGCTTTAGTACCGCCGGGGATGGTATTGTGCGATCGCGGCCCTTTTACTCTCAATAATGAAAGACAAATTCTGATTCAGAATAACATTGATACCATCGTCAGCAAAAATAGCGGTGGCGATGCCACAAAGCCCAAGATAATTGCAGCGCGAGAACTCGGCGTAAAGGTTGTGATGGTAAATCGTCCAGCGATCCCGCCAGGGGAGCAGGTTAGTAATGTTGATGCTGCTTTGGCGTGGTTATGCAATCGCTGCTAAGGAAATAGCCAAGATTGATAATACTATCTTTCCTTCCGTATAATACACGGGAGCCTTCTACAAGATCCGCGATCGCAGTAACGACTTCCATGAAAAATCTAACTCTATCTGCCATAGCCCTCGTCACCACATCTGGATTAGTTTTCGGGACAATGCCATCTGCTTCTGCTTTAAGTTGGAGTTGGAATTATTCTGGTACTGGCATAGAGGCGAATGGTACTTTCACCACTAATGACACCCCTAATGATTTGGGTTTTTACTTAATTACTGGAATTACTGGTACGCGAAATGGTGAAACAATTACTGGTTTGCAACCCGCTGGGACTCCGATCCCCGGAAACGAACCTTTTAATGTTGATAATTTAATTAGTCTTAATACTCAGCAGTTAACAGGTGATGGTTTTGGGTATTCCACTTCGGGAGGAAACTATTCTAGTCCATTTTTTGCGAGTTTTTTGCCGACACCAGGTTATTTAGAGGTATTTTCTGCGCCGCCAATCATACCAGGTTTTGAAAATTTAGGATTAGAAGATAGTGAGTTACCTATTAGTTTTTCTGCAACTATAGTCACTGTTCCTGAACCTACTTCTATCCTGAGCTTACTCATTCTTGGTACTCTTGGCACATTTTCAGTACTCAAAGGCCACAATCTATCCAAATTTACTCAGAAGAAACTCGAAAAAGTTTCCTAAAACCATCAATAACAATTCAAAATTGTACCCTTATAGGGATCTTGCTACGCGTTTATGTGGCGGCCAAGATGCCATTGGTGTCAACTTAAGTTAAAAAGCCTTTTCAAATCTCGTTTCCAGCCTAGAGGCTGGAAATGTTGCTCTTGGCGGCTCTGCCGCCAGCAAGGGAGGCGGAGCCTCCTTGACGGCATTCCCAGTCGGAGACTGGGAACGAGACAATATCTAAAAGCTGGTTATAGGCTGACTTTCACGTTAAGTTGACACCAATGGCAAGATGCTCACCCCACAATATTGGATAATTTATTTCTTGGAGTTCCCTTAACAATGCAAGCCACCGCATTAACAATGTAAGCCACCGCATTAACAAGGCCGCCGATCCATTAACAATGCAAGCCGATGCATTAACAAGGCCGCCGATCCATTAACAATGCAAGCCGATGCATTAACAAGGCCGCCGATCCATTAACAATGCAAGCCGATGCATTAACAATGCAGCCGCCGCATTAGCATTGTAGGGTATGGTCAAATTTAATTCGCGATTATTTAATGAAATACTGTACTAAGTGTTGACGTTCGGTCTTAGACTCTTAAATTTACTAGAAAACTTGCGATTTTTCTATGGTTCATTGAAACATACAGATTAAAGTAATATAGCAACGGTGGTATCATTGCATCCAAATGATACCGTAATTTTGTCTAGATATAGAATTCTATCGCCTGCTGACGATAGACTATTTCTAAAAGGAGTTTGCTGCAATGTCCACAACACCAACTACTCGATTAATTTTAGAGACTTTACTTCCCCATCTGAAAGTAGCAGCAGCCTATGCCCATTTTCTACAACCAAAAATTGCTGCACTTCCTGCCAAAGAACAAGCAAACAACTTTTTTAGTGCCGCCCTTACTGATGCAGATGTGGCTATTCAAAATCTAGTAGAAGTAGTATTACTAGGAACTTTTCCAGATATTCGCTTTTATGGTGAAGAATATGAAAGTTCTAATAATACCAAATATTTTCGCGCTATCGAACTCGGTTCAGAAGGTGATTACTTAGTAACACTTGACCCGATTGATGGTACGAAGTTTTATATGGATGGACATTCTAATTATCAAATTATTCTCAGTATTCTAAATGCGGATGACTTTGAAGCCGTAATTGCCATTTCTCCTGCCCAAAACGTTTATTTTTACGCCCTTCGAGGTGAAGGTGCTTTTAAAGGCACGCTAGACATGAACTTAGAAGCCTGTGCCCCATTAGATATAACATCCGCCAAACCTTCTATTTTATTGGGGTGGGGAATGAATTCCATCGCACATTTATTAAAAGATCGATATAAAGTAATCGATATAGCGAATGATTACTCTAGTGATATTCAAATCCCCAATCTCAATGGTATTCTCAGTGGCGATTTGAGTGGGGCAGCGATTAAATCGGGCAAATTTCTTGATAGTGCTGCACTCGCTTTTATTGCAAAAGAGGCTGGCTGGATTGTAACTACTCTGGACGGTTCGACTTTACCGCCACTGCATACTTGTCAAAATTATAGTATGCCTGGATTGATTGTAGCTGCCTCAAAATCTGTTTATCAAGACCTGCTGTCAGCGCTGCAAAGCGTAGCTGTTTGAGGGTTAATCAATATCGGGTACTGTTACATTCACAGATTGATGTTGAAGGTAAGCTAGTCGAAGGTATTCGGTCTAGATCGCAAATGAAAATGTACTCTCAACGACTCTGTTTAGAACCACTAGAACCATATCATGCCGAACTGCTTTTTAATGGATTACAGAGTGCTAGTATATACAAGTTTATTGAAGATGTGCCGCCACAAAGCGTTCAATTGCTTCGCGATCGCTACGTGGTTTTGGCACGTCGTCAATCACCGGATGGAACGGAGATTTGGTTGAACTGGGCTGTCTGGTCTATTGTGGAGAAATGCTACGTTGGATATGTTCAAGCAACAATTACTATAGATAATAGTGCAACGCTTGGATATGTATTTTTCCCTAATTTCTGGGGAAAAGGTTATGCGCTCGAAGCGGTGAAGTGTATGATTAATTATTTAGTTGAGACATACAAAAATCTTGATTTTAGTGCTGACGTTGATGTAAAAAATCACCGTTCTATTGCCTTACTACAGAATCTAGGGTTTGTCAGATCGACATTTTTTAAAAATATTGAGTCTAACCAAGATGAATTCAACCACGAAGTACAGTACCGCAAACATTGATAGATAATTAATTCAGATAATACCACTTTCTATAAATCTCACCCCGCTTTTTGCTGAGGGTAAAAGCGACTGGATACCGTATTCCACGACTTAATAATTCTTTTGAACAAATGAAAATCTGTATTGTTGGCGCGGGTGCGATTGGTGGATATTTAGGGGCAAAATTGGCACTAGCAGGTGAAGAGGTGACATTAATCGCGCGTGGTTCTCATTTGGAGGCAATTCAAAAAAATGGGCTGAAGTTGTTCATGGCAGATGGTTCTAGCCAAATTGCTACTCCATTTCTGGCAACTAGCGATATCCAGTCAGCAGGGGCGCAAGATGTAGTAATTTTAACTGTGAAGGCTCACAGTGTTCCGGCGATCGCACCTTTTCTCCCAGCACTCTACGATGCTCAAACAATGGTGGTGACAGCCCAAAATGGCGTTCCTTGGTGGTACTTTCGTCAGCATGGCGGTGAGTTTGAAGGTACGCGAATTAAATCTGTCGATCCAGATGGGATTATTGAAACTAGTATCGGTGCTGAACGCGCTATTGGTTGTGTGGTTTACCCGGCAACTGAGATAATTGAACCAGGTGTAATTAAACATATTGAAGGCGATCGCTTTACTCTGGGTGAAATCAACGGTAGTAAAAGCGATCGCATCCAATTATTGGCACAAACTTTAAAACAGGCAGGATTCAAAGCACCAATCCGCAATCAAATTCGCACGGAAATTTGGATCAAGTTGTGGGGAAATGTGGCATTTAATCCGATCAGTGCCTTAACTGGCGCGACTTTAGAGGATATTTGCCGCTATCCCCTCACCCGCGAACTAGCAGGGCGAATGATGAGTGAAACTCAAGCGATCGCAGAAAACTTAGGTATAAAATTTGGCATCACTTTAGAACAGCGAATTAATGGCGCAGAAAACGTTGGCGCACACAAAACCTCAATGTTGCAAGATATTGAAGCCGGACGCGCTACGGAGATAGATGCGATCGTTGGCGCGGTGGCAGAATTAGGAAAACTTACTCAAATTCCCACACCTTATATTGATGCAATTTATGCCAGCGTTAAGCTGCTGGAAGCGACTAAAGTCAGAATTTGACAGTCCCGAAGTTTTCATGGGATTAAGGGACTTCCAAGTAATAAAATATCACAATATTTCTTGTGGGACGAACATCTTGCCAGTGGTGTCAACTTAAGCTCAAACTCCCTTTCAAACCTCGTTTCCAGCCTCTGGCTGGAAATGCTGCTCATTGCGGCTCTGCCGCAAGTCTTGAGGCTCTGCCTCAACGACGAACATCCCCAGTCGGAGACTGGGAACGAGACAACCGAGACAATATCTAAAAGCTTGTTCTCGGCTGGCTTTCACGTTAAGTTGACACCAATGGCATCTTGCCCGTCCTGTGAATTGAGCGCTCATGTTGCCCACCCCACAAGATTGAATAATTTATTGGAGTTCCCTAAGCAGAGACTTTACCATGCATTAATTAGGGCTTGTAAGTCGATGCAATGGCATAACATGTCGATGCAATGGCATAACATGTCGATGCAATGGCATAACATGTCGATGCAATGGCATAACATGTCGATGCAATGGCATAACATGTCGATGCAATGGCATAACAAGCCGATGCAATGGCATAACAAGCCGATGCAATGGCATAACAAGCCGATGCAATGGCATTGCAGGGCAAGAAGTAGGGAAATATTTAGAAAATTTGTGTGTACACCATAGCCATTCAGCGGACATGATATCACAGGTATTATTTGCTCGATTGATGTAGCAGTTTAAGGTGCGGAATATTTTATGAAGAAAAAAAAAGGATGGCTATTAACGATACTGGTTGTAGCAGCAGTAGGAATCAGCATCATCACAGGACATAGTAATTCTCTAAAAGCTGCTTCATCTTTGGGTAAAGACACGCTGACGATGATTACTTCCCCAGATTATCCTCCTTATGAGTTTTATGATACGAAAGGAGGCGATCGCCAAATTGTTGGCTTTGATATAGATATTGCCAAAACCCTTGCTGAAAAACTAGGGTTTAAACTTAAAATAATGGAATCTGATTTTAATGGGTTAATTCCTGCACTCCAAGCAAATCGCGCTGATTTTGTCATGGCTGGGATGACTCCGACTCCAGAACGTCAGAAAAATATTGATTTTTCAATTATTTATTACGAAGCTAAAGATACTATTGTCGCTCCTAAAGGTAGCAATCTGAAGCAGCCCCAAAACTTATCAGGAAAAAAAGTTGGGGTGCAACTAGGAACGATACAAGAACAAAATGCTGAGAAAATTGCTAAAAAAGTTGCGGGTATTCAGCTAAAGCAACTCAACAAAGTGCCGGAAGTAGTTCAGGAAATCAAATCTGGGCGAATTGATGCCGCAATTGTTGAGGATACCGTCGCGAAGGGATTTGCCCAAGCTAACCCAGATTTGGAATTTAATACTATTCCCTCAGAAGAGGCAAGTGGATCGGCGATCGCTTTTCCTAAAGGTTCTTCTTTTGTAGAACCGTTTAACAAAGTCCTTCAACAAATGAAAGACGATGGCACATTGCCTAAACTAGTAACCAAATGGTTTTCACAGAATACCGCCGCCAATTCTGCATCTTCAACTCCTGCTAAAGGCGGATTGAATCTCGACTTCACCAGAATTCTTCCCGACATTCCCTTTATTCTGCGGGGAATCCCATTAACTTTGTTGTTTACCCTATTATCTGTAACCTTGGGGTTAATTTGGGGAACAATCCTGTCTCTGTTAAAAATTCTCGGCATCAAGCCGCTTACCTGGGTTGCGAACGCCTACACCTCTGTTTTTCGAGGTACACCTTTGCTATTACAGTTGGCATTAGTTTACTACGCAACACCCCAGCTTACAGGCTATGATATTTCTGCATTGGAGGCTGGGGTGCTAACTTTTACCCTGAATTCTGGCGCTTATATGTCGGAAACCATCAGGGGTGGAATTCAAGCGGTGGATAAAGGACAAAGTGAAGCGGCGATGTCTATGGGTGTTCCCTATTGGTTGATGATGTGGGATGTGATTTTGCCCCAAGCATTGAAGAACATTCTCCCCGCATTGGTAAATGAAACTATTGGACTACTCAAAGATTCCGCGCTGGTGTCAACTATTGGGGTAGTGGAAATATTACGCAGCGCCCAAATTGTTGGTGCAAACAAATATATTTATTTTGAACCACTGCTATTTGCAGGGTTAATCTACTATGTTTTGGTAATGGGTATGACCTTGGGTGCATCCGCTTTAGAAAGGAGGTTACGGGAAAGTGAGTAATGTAGTCATTCGCACGGAATTCTTATGTAAATCCTTTGGCAAACTCGACGTACTCAAAGATATTTCCACTGAGTTTTACCAAGGGGAAGTGGTTGCCATATTAGGCCCTTCTGGTTCAGGTAAGTCTACCTTTCTGCGATGCATAAACTTGTTGGAACAACCCACCAGAGGCAGAATCTACTTTCACGACCAAGAAATTACCAATCCCAAGGCCAACATTGCGAAAGTACGCCAGCATTTGGTGATGGTATTTCAACATTTTAATTTGTTTCCCCACATGAATGTGCTGGAAAATGTCACCTACGCGCCCATAAAGGTGAAAGGAGTAAACAAGCAAAAAGCAGCAGAACATGGCTTAGAATTGCTGAAGAAGGTAGGTTTAGAATCAAAAGTGTCTGTGTATCCATCCAAACTATCTGGGGGACAGAAACAGCGAGTAGCGATCGCCCGTGCATTAGCAATGGAACCTGAGATGATTTTATTTGATGAACCCACCTCTGCACTAGATCCCGAAATGGTCAAAGATGTGCTGGAAGTGATGAAAGCTTTAGCACTATCTGGAATGACAATGGCGATCGTTACTCATGAAATGGGCTTTGCCAAAGAAGTTGCCAATCGGATTATGTTTCTCGATCGGGGAAGTTTAGCTGAAGATACTACTCCTAGCGAGTTTTTCCAAAATCCTCGCTGCGAGCGCGCCAAGCAGTTTTTAGAAAAAATGCTTTAGGGACTGACAAATAAAAAAATATCCCAAATTTTATTGTGGGATGGGCATCTTGCCATTGGTGTCAACTTAAGCTAAAACTCTTTTCAAATCTCGTTTAAAACCTCGTTTTCAGCCTCTGGCTGGAAATGCTACTCTTGGCGGCTCTGCCGCGAGGAGAGGGAGGCGGAGCCTCAATGAGGGGCATTCCCAGTCGGAGACTGGGAACGATATAATCTGCGAAAAGCTTTTTCTAGACTGGCTTTAACCTTAAGTTGACACTAATGGCATCTTGCCCGTCCCCAATATTAGGACGGGCAAGATGCCCATTCCACAAAATGGATAATTTATTTTTTGGAAAACTCTTAGAATAATTGAAATTCGCCGCTTTTTTTGTATTCTTGAAACTTTTCTAAAACGGGGCGATCGTTTGGCATTAATGTAGGTAAATCTATCAAATCAAAAAATTCCAGCGCCAGCGATTCTCCATCTAAGCAAGCGAGACTACCTGACCATTCAACGGCTCGCAAAATTAAAATGAAATTTTGGACGCGATCGCCATTAGGATAAGTTACAGCTTCAAAGGATGGGTTAGAAGAAAATCCCACAGCTGCAAAACGCTTAACCGTTAAACCAGTTTCTTCAAAAACCTCTCGTGCTGAACATTCTTCGGCAGATTCACCTATTTCAGGACAACCGCCAGGTAGCCCCCAAAGTTTGAAATCACTCCGCTTTTGCAATAAAACGCGCCCCAAATTATCCTCGATAATCACGCGTGCCCCAAATAATAGAAGTAGGCGATCGCCTACAATTTGTCGTAACTTGCCGAGATAAGAATCTGACCAATTCGCCATAATCTGAGAGAAAGTTTGTAAAGAAACTCTAAAAGTAACAAATAGCGATCTAAATCTACTTCAGTGTTTTCACACCAGAGTAGTTAATAATCTTGGTATCTGAAGTTAACAAAGGACAATCATAAAATCTGGCTGTAGCCACAATAAGTTGGTCAAATGGGTCGCTATGGAAGCCGTTTAATTGAGTTGAGTCAATGATTATCGGCACAGATAAATCTAATAGTTGTACTCCTGGATAACTCAAAGCAGCTTCTAGCCATTTGTCAATAGCCAAAGGTAAAACTAGTCTTTTTTTTTCTATCAATTTGGCTACTTCCCAACAAGAAAGAATGCTGATTCCTAAACCATCAGACTTGTAATCTTGTAACCATTGTCGCTGTTGCTTAGTCAGTCGTGAATCGTTCTGAACCCACCAAACCCAAATATGAGTATCAAGTACAATCATTGCAAAACTTCCCAGTCCTCTAGGGCGACGGGTTCTGTTGGATCGTCATAACGGTATGGCTGTGTGTTGTGTAATAGATTTGGATTTGTCTCAAATTTGGGTTTAGGCGCTGCTTGGTGGTGTGGAGTTTTCGTTTCCAGAATAATCACTTCCACAGCATCTCCGGCATGAAAGGGTAAACCGCGTAGTGTCAAAGTTCCATCTTCAGTTAAAACGACTTCTATCTTGTGAGCATTCATATTTCGACTCCAAAGGCAAATTTTCAGTCTTCACTAGAATTAGTGTAATTTTGTAACTTAGAAAAAGTTTGTAAAGAAACTCTAAAAGTAACAAATAGCGATCGCCTGAAAACAGGATAATGCAGCTGAACAGGTTAATCCTTCCCATTCAACCTAGAATTATGGCATCTACACCGAAAATCCTCGCCTTTGCTGGCAGCACCCGGATAGATTCTTACAACAAAAAACTGGTAAAAATTGCGGCGGCTGGCGCTAAGGCAGCTGGCGCAGAAGTGACTTATATAGACCTCCGCGATTTGCCCTTACCTCTGTATGATGAAGACTTGGAAGCTCAAGAAGGACTACCAGCCAACGCCCGCACGTTTAAGGACTTGATGATTTCTCATCAAGGATTGCTGATTGCTTCGCCGGAATATAACAGTTCACTCACAGCAGTTTTGAAGAACGCCATTGACTGGGCATCTCGTCCATATCAAAATGAAGCACCTTTGGCTTTGACTGCTTTTGCAGGGAAGGTTGCTAGTATTATGAGCGCTTCCCCAGGCGCTCTTGGTGGTTTGCGGGGGCTAGTTCACCTACGCTCTATTTTGGGAAACATCAAAGTTTTGGTGCTTCCCGACCAAGTAGCAGTATCCAAAGCTTATGAAGCCTTTAATGCTGATGGCGCATTAAAAGATCCGAAACAGCAAGAATCTATTGAGCGGTTAGGCGATGGCTTAACAAAGATATTGCTGAAACTTAACTAAATTCTTCAGGTGTTCAGTAAATAATGAACACCTATAAGTAAATATTTTAATCCCTAATAGGGATTTTGATAAATTGCAATTATTTTTTATTGTATCAATCGAGGCAGTAAAAGTGTTTCAATCCCTAATAGGGATTTTGATAAATTGCAATAACCTCTGATTCTTTAACTACACTAACAAATACAGTTGTTTCAATCCCTAATAGGGATTTTGATAAATTGCAATTTTGCTCATTTTTCAATTCCTTACACCGATCGCTTATCCAGTTTCAATCCCTAATAGGGATTTTGATAAATTGCAATAGCGATGGAGGAAATGCGGCTAATCGTTCACCGAGTTTCAATCCCTAATAGGGATTTTGATAAATTGCAATATTAATGCCTAACACCGGAATTTTTAGGAATGTTGTTTCAATCCCTAATAGGGATTTTGATAAATTGCAATAGTTAATGATTTTCCACCTGATGATTAATTATTTGTTTCAATCCCTAATAGGGATTTTGATAAATTGCAATGAAGAAAATTCTCAAGAATCAACAAATTCTCAGTTTCAATCCCTAATAGGGATTTTGATAAATTGCAATACTCAGCATTGAGGTAAAATCCAGCATCCTTGTTTCAATCCCTAATAGGGATTTTGATAAATTGCAATAAAAATCGCGCCGGCCGGAGTGTACCTAGATAATTGTTTCAATCCCTAATAGGGATTTTGATAAATTGCAATAGGTATTGCTGATACTGCCAAAGATGAGGTGAAAGCGTTTCAATCCCTAATAGGGATTTTGATAAATTGCAATTCTGGAAATTGTTGTAGGTTCTCAATCAGTTCTTGGTTTCAATCCCTAATAGGGATTTTGATAAATTGCAATTAATTGCATCGTCTACTGTAGGCAGTGGGCTATCGTTTCAATCCCTAATAGGGATTTTGATAAATTGCAATTATAAATTGCTCTAGCTCGTAGAGGGCGAGGCTTCTAGCTCGGTTTCAATCCCTAATAGGGATTTTGATAAATTGCAATTTTGTCGCCTCTATCCTTCTTTGCTTTAATAATGTGTTTCAATCCCTAATAGGGATTTTGATAAATTGCAATCTACTGCTGTCTCTTCAGCCGTGCCAGCGAGAATTTGTTTCAATCCCTAATAGGGATTTTGATAAATTGCAATAGCGGGAGCCTGAAAGCCAAGCTGTATTTAGTTTTCAAGGTGCGGTTGCGCGATTCTGGAGCAATCATAGCATTAGAGAATTCGTTTGGAAAGAGTGCCAGGAAAATTTAAAGGCTGAAATCGTATTTTGATAAGCATTTCAGGGATTGCGCGGATGAGGATTAGGGGAATAATGGCTTCAAAGCCTTACTGTAGTTGGGATAGAAGCATTTTTTTTGGCTGTGAAATTTCTACACCTACCCCTCCGCGCATTTGAGATGCAGGAACCTAGCTAGAAGGAGACTCAGCAAAGAAAATTGTTTCGTCTCGTGGCTGTTCTCCGCCAATGCGTTCGACTTTTCGCTGACAACAGCCACAGAGAAAATAAAAGCGCACGCTATCGGTGTCGGGTTTAATCAATTTAGATAAACGCGATCGCAGTTTAGCATACTGAGTAAGAGTGATATCGCACTCAAACACACTCAGTTGCATCCATTGTCCGTAAGACTTGAGAACAGAATGGATTTTAGTACGACGTTTATCTTCTGGAATGTCGTAGCTGACAACAATATACATAGTAAAGTACGGGAGAGGAACAAATGACAAGTTATTTGAGAATTAGGGGAGGATATTTATCGATTTCGTTCATTAGGTATTTACTTAATAATCTCGCTTGAATTTCAAAGGATTCTTGATAGGTGCATTTGTTTCCCATGACTGGATGTTTGAAACTTGATAGTTTCTTTTGTTGATAAGCACGAAGAAATGTATGCAGTCCTTCTTTGGTTAAAGACACAGCACCACTGAGCGGTTCGGTGGTAAAGTCAGTTAGGGTTAGCGATCGCTTATTAATCAGCGACAACACTACAGCATCCACTATTAAAGGACGAAATTCTTCCATCAAGTCTAAGGCTAGGGAAGGTCTACCATAACGCTCGACGTGTAAGTATCCTAGATAAGGATCGAAGCCAACAATATTTAAAGCACTTTGCACATCATGACGTAGCAATGAATACCCAAAACTCAGTAACGCATTAACTGGATCGGTTGGTGGGCGGCGGCGTCTGGCTTCAAATATAAATTCTGAGGTTTTGATTAGCTGTTGAAAACAACCAAAATAGGCTGCACTACCAGCACCTTCTAAGCCTCTGAGAGAATCAATACTGTTAGTGTTTTCGATTGGTGCGATCGCGTTTTCTAATCGAGTGATGTTATTATTCAGGTCAGTATCGGGATGTTCTCGCTGAGTGCGAAGTAAGCTATGGCGGTAATTTTTTAATTTCCCCCGCACAAATCCTCTGACTAAATGGATTGCTGGTTCTGATTCTCCCACAGCTTGCCATTGGGCTTTCCGAACAAAGATATTTTTAGTAGTTTCTGGTTCTAAACGCCCTAAATATCTTCCGTTTTGTGTGAGAAATGTTAAACAAATGTGACGTTCTAAAAGTTCATTGACGACGGCGGGAGAAATAGTAGCCCGTCCTAGTACTACAATTCCCTCTATTTTAATTAAAGGGATATCCAAGATTGTTTTTTGTTCAGCTTTGACGGTGAGACGTTCGTCAACTTTACCGATAAAAGCATCGGCTTGTGTTACGTAAACTGTTCCCATTTTTGATGATTCCTAGTAATAATTGGAGATTGGATAAAGAAAGTTATCGGGTATAATTCAATCCAGATTAACAAGGGTTATTGGTGTAGAGAATTGGTCTTTAAAGACGCGATAAATCGCGTCTCTACATGATGGTTTCGTTGCTCATTATGAACTGTATCGGGGTATAATTTAATTTACTTCTTGATAACTTTTGACTTTATCGGTTGCTTTGGGTAAACATTGCGAATAAAGACTGCATCCTTGGCAGCGTTTGCTGTAAACTGGTTTTGGCATTGTTCCTGTTTCTAGGAGATTTGTCACAGATTCAATAGTTGCGATCGCACTTTGCCGTAACTCTTGATTAATCTCTACTAATTGCCGTTGATGGGAGTGGGCATAATAGATATATCCAGTAGTAACAGTTTCTCCTGTCATTTCTTCTAAACATAAGGCTTGGGCACAAACTTGCAACTCATCGTTATCCCATTCGCCTTTGCGTCCTCGTTTGTATTCCACTGGATAAACTTGACCTGATTCGGCTTCAATTAAATCAGATTTGCCGATGAGTTTATATTGCTCAGACTTCAGCCAAATTGCTCGAACTTGCCAAGTTTCTCCTCGCTGTATATCGCTTGTGGTGTGGACGCGATCGTGTAATGTTGTGCCTTCAATTGTGTATTGATTATCAGTAAACTCCCCTGCACAAAACATCCGCCAACAGCGATGTTGGCATAAAAGCACGTATTATCAATACTTTCAGTTTTTATTCTCTTAAAGATGCTCACCTAATGCTCAAACTGCGATTTTTAAGTACAAAATACCCTTTTTAAGTAGTTTTTGTTACACAGTGGTAATGTTCAAACAATGCTCAAATCTAGAGAACTTTATGTGTTCATAACCTGCAAGTAATAACATCTATTTAATCGTTTTCCATCTAAATATACAGCTTGCATTAAACAGGAGTTCCAATAATGGTGGATAACAAGGTAAACTTGATTGCAGATTTTTTAACACTTAGTTGTCATGAATCACCTTGCATTGTGGATGCTCGTGAATACATCAATGATAGTTGGATAGTAAGAGCTACGGATGAAAGGATTATTAGTAAAGGTGTGATGACAGTTAAATGGCAGATGGTAGTCCCGCAGGGGAAAAGAGAAGCCGTGCGAATAGCAAAGAAAGTATTGGACATTTATGTAGATTTTGGGCGGTTCCTTGTGACAGATGAGGACTACTCAGAAGTAGAAAAGGAATGCATTAAAACTCATGACGTGCAAGGGTTACGTATGGTAGTAGCACTATACCAAGGGGATGATAAATTGTACTACAAGAAGAAGATTGAGAATCTTATTAAGGTTAATGGACTAAACAAGCCACGCAAAAACGTAACCAGCAACTCACCGTAGTAGCGCAAGGTAGGGTATCAAGCAAAAGTGACATATTTAGATGACATATTTTTATGTCACTTTAAGTGTCACTTTGATTTACAACATACACAAAGGATTGAAACAATGAGTAACTTAACATTCGATAAATCACTTGCACTTTCCCTTTACCAGTCTGATGAGCAATTCCCTATCAATATCAACGATGCTTGGCAGTGGTTGGGATACACGAACAAGCGTACCTGTGCTGATACGCTCAAAAACAACTTTATTATCAATGAAGACTTTTTGAGGGGAGGCTCGAAAAGCAGCGGTGGTAGACCTTCCGAGGTTTTACTACTCAGCATTGAATGCTTCAAAATGTTGGGAATGCTGGCGGGTACAGAGCAAGGCAAAGCTATCCGCAAGTATTTTATTGAGTGCGAGCGTATTGCCAAGGCTTCTGCTGTCGAACAACTACCACTAGCTAACACGTCAAAACTTACTGAATTAAGGTCTAGTGAAGCGCTAATACGCCAAGACATTAAAGTACTTGAGAATGAGTTAGCCGACCAAAAGCGCAAGTTACAAGCTATTCAGCAAGAGCTATTTAATGAAGCAAAAAACGTGTTTGACACAAATCCTGATTTAGTGAAACAGGTGCTTGATGCCAAGGAAATAATCGAACGTGCAAAACAGGCTAACAAGTACCTCAATGCTTGAGATGACATCAAAATATGACACTCTGAGTGACACTTTTAGATGTCATCTACGAACACAGGGTATACTCGATATCGCTAAAATATCTGATGCCAACTATTGAGAATGACCTTATTTACCAAGGATTGTAGCTTACAAAAAAGCCTTAAAAACACAACAAAAACATACCTACAAGTCCTTGTTGACAATTCAAACTAAGTTTTACCTTAAAATCAAGTCACAGTATACGTTGTAGCTTATTGTTTTATTTATCTGTTATAAATAGTTGACGTTTTTTATTTATCTGTTATAAATGATATAAGCAAACAACAGCAAGGGACTCAGAGATTCATCGATTCCATAGCGCTGTTAATGCCCAGTACACCCAATCTAGGGAGCATATTGTGTTATCCCCTAATTACGAACTAGAGACTATCCAGACCGATACATTTGAGGTAATTGCCAAGTCACGAGAGCTAGGGTGGCTTGTTTTTGGGCTAACAGATGAGGTAACACCTCAAACAATGATTGAACAGTTTGCTGAACTAGACAAAGCTTATCAATCCCTAAGAAGTCAGATTGATGCCGTTCGGAACAGTCTAGACAATGGTCATGACCCTGACCGTCATTTGTTCAACTACTGATTGTTTTTCCCGTTCATACACACAATAAAACGCGCCGTCCAATGAGTTCGCACCTCATAGAACGACGACTTCCATCTCACGTAATCAACCTACGCAAGAGGCTAAATTATTATGACCGTTATTCAACAAACCGTCCATCCTTCTACTATCTCTATACCCTCTCCCCTTTACAGAATTGGTCAGCGAGTTGAGTGGATTGACGGTGAACATCCTTTTGTATGCGAATTCACAGGGATTGTTACTGGACAGACTTACCGTATTGATTGCATCGGTGGTAACTGGAGGTTTACTATGGTAATTACAAATGCAACAACTGCCGGACAGTTACAAAATCATTATATTGGCGGACATTACCCTGATGTGGATGAAAATCGTTTGCGTGCCTGTATTGGTATGAGTGAGTGAACATTTTCTAAGCTCTGGCTAGGGTCAAACATCGAATTTTCCCAACAATCTATAAGTTGAAACAAGGCAATGCATTCCACTGGTTAGTACTAGTGGGATGTGCAATAGGTTCTAAAAACAATGAGGTTTTAATTTATGCCTAGAGGTATACCAAGTAGCGGTACGAGAAAGCCGGGTTCAGGGAGGAAGAAAAAATACGCTGGTGAGGTAATGCAAAAATATGTCCCAATCTCTATCGCTGACAAACTAGATGATATCTATCAACTCTTGATTGACCTAGAGAAAGAGGTTGATACGTGGGAAAAAATCTGTGATGAAAAAAGTACTTCACCACGTTATGAGCAGGCACGCAAGCTTGTATCAACGCTTAGGCTTCTTTTGAACAGACTGGGGATTGATGCCAGTGCTATTTATGCACAAGGTAATAAAGAAAACAAATCGGGGGATGAATCATGAGTTAATCAATATCCTCAGTTAGGCTTTTTTCTAGCTTAATACCCTACATTTTCAGAGTGACATATTTTAGTGACACTAAAACTGACATTTTTGAGTGTCACTTCACAGATACAAGGTGTGAAAGGTATTACCCATGATTGGGAATACTAGGATTTACGCTAATAACTAAAAACTACTCACAAAAAAACAATGACAGACTTAACAGTTTTCAATTTTGAGTCACACGAGATACGATTTGTCGAAGGCAAGCCAATAGGTAACGATATCGCTTCTGTCCTGGGGTATGTTGACCCTAGCAAAACCGTATCAACAAAGGTCTCTAAAAAGAACAAAGGTGTTACCAAAACGGTAACTCCCGGCGGAATCCAGTCTGTAACCGTGCTTGAAGAAGCTGGTATCTATCAACTCATTTTTGGTAGCAAGCTAGAATCAGCAGAAAAGTTCCAAGATTGGGTCTTCAGTGAAGTGTTGCCATCTATCCGTAAAACTGGTAGCTACAACGCGGTATCACAGTTACGACATCAACAACCATCCGATAACTCAGCAAAAATAAACCAGCTTACCACCAAAAAAGCCTCTATACAAGAGGAAATTAAGCAACTTGAAGATAGTCTTGCTACTAAAAAACGAGAACTACAAGAGGTTTCAGAGTCCCTAGTGATAGAAGCTAAAGCATATTATGATGCCAGTCCTGAGACGTTCAAACAAGTAATCGCTTGCAAGGAAATTCTTGACCACGCCAAACAACGGAATCCTTATCGCTCCTTACCCTCTGTTTAAGGTAAGCCACAGGAACCCCATTAAACGACCTATCTATCAGAGAACTCAAAAAAAATAGCCACAGACCTTAAAATTAAGGGCTATGGCAGCATAAATAAAAAAGCATTGGTGGCAGCTATTATTAGCGCTAGGGAAGTTTAGCTTCCACACGTGCTACACGCTCACTAAGAGCGTCCATCCTATCATCTACCCTATCAAGCACTACAGACATTTTCTCTGTAGTGTTTTTTAGTGCATTCATGTCACCTTCGATAAGCACATACGCTCTTTCCTTTGCCATGTAATCAGCTTGTCTTTGACGTTGGTGTAATGCTCTCTCTTGTAGATACAACACCAACAAGCTAACGAACGCTGGGAAACTTAAACCTATAATCCACATAAGACCCTCATTCATAGTATTTACCTCTACTAAATCAGATGACACTTTTTTATGTCACTTTAAATGACACTTTTAGATGTCACTTGGCAGTGCATACCCTTGTACTCAAAAAAATATCCATCACAGCATAAAACTATGATGGATACACGCAATCAATTCCTTGTTTATCAGTGCGCTAGATGCCGTCCAGTCCTTCCCACATCCTAATGGTTAAGTCGGGAATCCAGGGCTTCGGTATTATCTCAAGCCCACCAAGTATATCTTCAGGTTGTAGGTTGATTACCTGTCTCCCTATATACAGCCGCCGCCAATTCGTATAAGCTCTCTCACCTATTGATGGTATATAAACATAGGGTGCTAGATATCCGATAAATCGGTAATCCCATCCACCTATCTTGCCCGTTTCCACTGCAATGATATTGCCCGTGAGATTATGAACTATATCGATTTTTGGACGCTTAGGAACCTGAAGATTGTAGTAACTACGCTCAAATATCTTATTCCAGATAATCACTTTATCAAGGTGTCAAGGTAATCGTTTCATCAGCAGCAAGCTTGACGATGTCAACGTCAGTGTTAGCAGCCTGTACACTACCTTGTACAAAACGAGCATCAGTAATCTGAGTAATGAAGTCTGCATCCAGTAGATCGTTGTCTGTTCCACCAGCGGTAAAGGTTGTGCCTGTCCAGTATGCGGTGACGCTACTTCCGACTTTTTTTGCGATAACAAACCCAGCAGCCATGTTCTTTATCCTTTATGTTTCAAGTGTTAGTAAAGACCGATGAAAAAAGAGTGCAATTTTTAGTAAACGAACTTACGGCGGCGAACTGCGGTAACACGGATAACTTGACTACCCGCATAAGTACCGGATTTCGCTTCTGTGGCAATCGTGTCAGCCTTGGTTGGGGAGACAAGTACGATAGCACGTCTTTCAGTACCACCTTTAGAGTAATAGACTGCAACGGGAAAACAGCCATTAAGTAGTGCTTCGGATGTGCCAGTACCCACTAAGGTCTTCCCATCGGGAACCTCACCAGTAGTACTTTCTGTCCATCCCAGGTTGTCCGCTAGGTTGCCAACACTGGCTTTTACTGCCTTGATACGTATAACTTTAGTGGAAGAGACATTGATGAAATAAGTTGTCTTCTTTTTTGCGGTAGCAGCCATTCGGTTTTAGACTCCTTCTTTGTGTATGAACTCACTGTAACTCAGTCGCGGCAAGCTTCTCACTATATGGATGTCTTAAGGGTTCCACAAATTCGTACGTAAATCAAAAAAAATACTTGACATCAGGATAGTACGGAAATACTATTTAACTTATAAGTATAAAAGGAGACACGATGTCAGAGCCAACACTAGTACAGATTTTCGGCGCAGGTGCAACACGCTTATCGAACGGTGCTACAACTACTACGTCAGGCTTATTTATTCCTGATAGTGCTTTTGTGGCGGCGGGATTATCAACTCCTGCCACAGCATCAGCAGAAGCACACTTGACATCAATTGTGGTCAATGCTGAAAGTTACCTCACCCAAGCAAACTTTGACTCCAATATTGATCAATCGTTGATAGTTGCCGATGGATATCCTGGGTTTACTACCAGAGGTACAAACAATACTCAGTATCGACTAGACCAGAAGACGATATCATTTGCCAAGGTTGATACTGGTTCTACTATTAACCCTGGAGATTATTAGGAGAAGCCATGACTCAAGGGTGGTGTATTAGCGGCGATGTAGTCACAGGTCGGAATCAAAGCACAAAACAAGCAATTTATTATGCTAGCGAACCTCAAATTACTTATCATTCCAATGCTAACGATCAGGCTTATTGGGGATATGCGTATACTTCCTTCAATAATGCTGAGTCGTTCGCTGATGGAACTTACACGATTTACCGCTCTGACTCTGCATCTTGTCAGATATTGCAAAAATACGATTGCATCAATGGGGCTTGTGTACCTTCAAGCGCTCATGGCACTTTTGGTCTATATAATTCCTTGTCGGATTGCGAGATTAATTGTGGGAGTAAGGGATGTAGTGGACAATGTATTAGCAGCACTGATTGGGCACGAATAGAGGATTTGGCAGGTAAGTTAAAGAATCGGAGTTGTGATTAACTATGAGTACTTCCGGCGTAATTGGGAGTATGCAATCTGCGCTCGATTGCGCTGGCAAGTGCGATTGCTGTGATAAGCTACAAGCACAAATCAATGACGTCAAAGCACAACTTGCCAGACTAAAAAACGTAGATGAAGATTCAATTGTCCGCCGCTCGGTGAAGGCTTCTGAAGCAAGTATTATTCCGCAAATTCCTGGCATAGCTGAAGTTGCTGCAACTGCAATTGCATCAGGGTTGATTGCTCCTCTCCGACCAAAAATACAAGATGCTGTTGACAAAGCATCTGAAGCTATGGGTGTAGCAAAATCAGCAGAAAACTCAGCATCTAGCGCTATCAGCCGAGCTACAGTAGCCGACTTAAAAGCGGCTCAAGCAGTCAGAGATGCCGAAATAGCGACTTTTAGAGCGAACGTAGCGAACGGAGTTGCAACCGAGGCAGAGAGAAGGGCTGTAGCTGCTTACGACAAAGCGATAGGCGCAGAGGTTAAAGCAGTCACAGCAGAGAGTAGTGCCGCCCGCGCCATCGGGGAATCCGGGAAAGCTATCGCCGAGGCTCAAGGTGCGACAGCGAAAGCGGTGAGTGCAACGAATACAGCATTGGAGGCAAATTCAGCGGTAGGTGGTTTAAAGGGTGTAGTTGAAGGGCTTAAAGGTCGTATTGGTGCGCTAGGGGAGGCAGTTGCAAGGGCGGAAGCCTTAGCAAGTAAGGCTGTAGTAGCAGCAGCGAACGCCGTGGGCATTAGCACCGAAGCTCTTAATGGCATAGGTAGGCTTGCAGGGCGGATTGCTGAAATTTTCAACATTATTGGTACATTTGCAGTGTTATTTGAACAACTAGCAACACTTAACGTACTGGGTGGTCGCATTGATGCTGTAGAGAGTGGCTTGGCAGCATTAGGCAATTCTGTATCAGGAATTCTTGGAAAACTACTAGGTTTACAAAATCGTATAGGACGCAACGAAGCGCTCACTGCTGAGGCGAAAAATATCGCCCTTGATGCCAAAGGTATTGGTGATGACGCAAAATTGCAAGCTGGTGCTGCACAAGTAACAGCTACTCGTGCAGAGAATTTCGCGCAGATTGCTAACAGCAACGCCAAGTCAGCACAAACAACTGCTGACGGTGCGGTGAGGAATGCTGGAATAGCAAACGAAAATGCTACTACTGCTTATAGAAAAGCATCCGAAGCTCAGGGGATAGGGGAACAAGCAAAGCGGATTGCTGGTGATGCTTTGAGTAAAGCAGGTACAGCACTGACTACTGCACTCACTGCAATCACACTTTATCAGGGCGTAAAATCACTGCGTGGATTACGTGGATTGCAGGGCGTACCTGGAATACCTGGTAGGCAGGGTGAGAGGGGATTACAGGGATTACAAGGTGTACCTGGGCGAGATGGTATCACAACAGTGGTACAGGTACCTGGTGTACCCGGCAAAGATGGGAAAAATGGCATAAATGGATTACCTGGCAAAGACGGAAGGAACGGCAAAGACGTGAATCCAGTAGATGTAGCAAGCTTAAGAGCGCTGATAATCAGCCAACACGCGCAAACTCGCACCAATATAAACTCAACTTCAGCAGGTCTTGTAGGAGGCGTGAAAGCGTTTTTTACCACACAACTAGCAGCGATAACAACGTTGATAACGGCGATTGCTAACAACACGTATGTTGAGAAAGCGCTAGCGGTGTTAACTTTTGCCACGACAATGCATAACGCATTAATGCTAAGTAGCAACCTAGGGCAAACGCTTGGGGGAATTATTAATACAATACTTGGGTTAGTACTTCCAAAGGGACTTGATGGTACGCCAATTGACGTTTTTGGGATTATTGGCAAGACCACGGAAACACTTATAAAGGACGCAATAGGAAGTGAAAACTATACGAAATTAAGCGCTGAGTGGGCGGCGGCTAATAGAATATATCAAGCGACAATTAATGTTTTTAATGCACTACAGAACGCACAAAATGTCACGATGAATGCCTTAGAAGTTATTGGTGGACAAACATCGAAAATTGGTAATGCTCTCAAAAAGTGGGGTGTTGTGGGTGAGAAAGCTTATGAATGGTTTAACCCACAACCTAACTACCATAATCGTGCAATTGTAGCACTTGAGAATGCACAAATAGCAGCAAGTACTATCGAGACAGTGGTACAAGTACCACTGAGTATCGTGGACGCAAAAACACAAATCGAACAAGCTGATGCGGAATTCAAGGCAGCAATAAAGGGTGATAAAAATCCTGATGGAACAGATAAGACACCAGGCATAGCCGTAGAAGAAAACAAACCTAAAAAGGATGAATTTGACTTAGGTAAATCTATCTCGCAAGCTGTTGATGCATTGGCAGAAGATTTATTTGATGGGGGTGATTAGAGATGACCTTACCTGAAAATTTTGACCCTTGGGAGCATCTACAAGGACAGTACAACCTACAATTCAATAGACTTGTACGCTCGTATTTTTCTGACCACGAGCCAGGATGGGAGCCTAATCTTAGTGATGCACGGAGTAGTTTACGCGTTGCTTGTACGATGCTAGATGATGACAGTGATAGCATTCGCAAAATGAGGCATGATTTATTCTTTGATTTACTGGGATACAGCAAAAAAAATCTTGCAGTAATTCATGGAAGTGCTGAGAATTTTGATGCACCTGTTGAAGGGCATCCCAAGGTAAAGCTGTATTTTTCACAGGATGCTGAGAGTGTTCCTAAAGGATACACAAAAGTGGACGCTGAAATCTCTTTTCGACTGATGAACGAAACATCGGCAACATTTACACCTGACAATGCTCATACATTAGCAACAAAAATAAAACAGCAATTCGTAAGCGCTGGGAAGGGTGTTCAGTTCACCAAGGGCAAAGATATATACGCCTACAAGGACACTGCTAAGGGGTATAGATTGCAAATTTACTGCACAACTGAAGCAGACGCCGTAGACATTATCAGAAGGTGTTTGGAAGTCCAGGACGTAGTGTTCTCAGAAAGCAATCTGACAAAACATGAACCTAAAAAGACTTCACAACCTAAATCCCCTAAAAAGACTATATATGGTAAACAGCGTGAAGGTAAAAGATTTAGACCTATTGCTAATGTCCGCTTTAGGTATGCGGTAGTTGAGATACCGGGCATGAACAAGGAAGTAGTGCTTTACGATGTAAACGGTAGGCTTGGTGGGTTAGTATTCTGAAGTGACATTCAGAGATGACACTTTTTTTGACATAAAAAAATGACACTTTTGAGTGTCACTTTACAACAATACCCCAAGGTAGCACTACACTATCCTGGGGTATTTTGTGTCGGCTATTGCTTGTCTTGTAGTAGCCTGTCAATCAGTTCTTGTTGCTTGCGTAATTGTTCTTTAAGTAGGTCAAGTTCTGATTGTTGTTGTGAGTGTTGGTTAACTGGTAGCTCAGGGTTGATTTGTGTTGCATATCTTGCAATATCTCTATAGTGTTTTCTTGACATCTCTTCACTGTGTTCACACCATGCATTGACTATTGCTGCATCCCTGCCTAAATCAAATATTTGGTGAGTAATGAAAGTGTGACGTGTATTATAACAAGGTAGGTATCTTTTGACCTTACCCTGCTTGATTAACTCAGGAATAATACCTTTATTGCGCGACCCCTCATACCCATGCCATACACGTTGTAGTGAATCAGAATTTATCGCTTTACCTGCCTTATTTTTGAATAGATTCTCATTCGGTTCCCCTTGTGGGATGGATTTTAAGAGATTCCATAGTTCACCGTTTTCAGGCATGGGAAACATACGCGTTGTATCGTTTTTAGTGGATTTATAGATTTTGAGGCGATTGTTGTAATTTCTTCTTAGTAGTATTCTTTCTTTATCCCATTCAACATCTACCCACCAAATAGCAATTGCTTCACCCGTCCTACAGCCAGTGAGAAATTTAAATTTAATGAGATTGTAATAATGCTTGACTCTACTGCTGTCACTTTGGATGTATTTTAGTATTTCTTGCGCCTCATCCCATGTGTAGGCTTTGCTCTTGTCTAAAACGTCGTCATCATTTTCTATTTCCTTGTTTTGGTCGATAATGCGCTCACGCTTGGTCTTGGTGTTAATATCCTCTGCCATTCCATCAAAAAGATTCTCATTGACTTTTTTTTGCTTAATAGCTAATCGGTAGGCTTCTGACAAACAAGATAGAATTCGTTTAACTGTTGAATGACTGTAATTGATTAATAGCCAGTTACGCATCTCTAAAGGAGACTCCCCAGTTTCGTCAAGCGATTTTTTTATAGCACGCAAATACTCTCCTCTAAACTTCAATTGATACACAGTTTCAGACAAGCTCTCTCTCCTGAATGAACAGTACATATCCCAAACTTCCATGATGGACAATTCAGGCTTGGGCGGTAGTTGGTCGTCTAAGGTAGCTTCACTCTTCACCAACCTCAACCTTGCTTGTAAACCGTATTCCTTTAAAATCTCCTGATATCGTCCCAAGTTAAAATTCCCTTCACCGTCATCTAGTTTTCCATCCTCAAGTTCGATTTGTAATCGCCTCTGTAGCTGACTGGCTTTACTCTCCCAACCATCTATTAGTGAAATACCAGTTGCTAGTTTTATCTGTCCCTTGTTGCAGTAACTTCTAGGGAAACAGGCTTTGATACTCCCTGAATCTATCCTTACCGCTACTTGTCCTTTTTTCGTTTTACCAGTTGGTGTTTTGCCAGTGTTTACCATAATGCTCACTTAATGCTCAAAATGTGGAATTCAATTTTTAAGTAACCAATGTTTAAGTATTGTAGCAGACTTATTGTCCGCATCGATGCGGACAATAGGCATATTGATTCAATGCCGCAATGGAAACATATTCAGTTTGATTCATAACTTAGATGGTTTTTAAATGATGATTGAAATTAGGGAGAATACAGCCGCCGCGTCATTCCCATACCCATAGTTGTTTTGCGACCAATTCCTGCATACAAAGCAAAATCAGCTAAAGCATTAAGTTGCTTAATTTGTATGGGTTCAATTTGTCCCAAAATTTTGTAATTAACTTCGCCAATAATGCCAATAAATTTGCTGCGAGAATCGGCTAATATTTCTGTGTGAATGTTGACAAAAGAAGGAAAAATTGACTCGATCGCAATCTGAGTAAATTCTATACCACTGTATTTATTCCACCGCGAAAGTAGGGAATTGAAAACAGATTCTCTGGTAGGAAGGGTAGTATCATACTGTCCTTGACGAAAGGCGGTAGGCGTGGAAAAGGTAAGGTTAATGGAAGAATTGCGCTCGCTAGCTTCTTCGTATAATTGAGCATAAGTACTGGCATTAGCCCAAGGTTGAATAGATTGGGGTGTGCCTTGAATGCTGGTAATATACAAGTCAGCCGGGCCAAGATGCCAAGGGCGATTGGGATTAAGATTTAGCCAGAGTTGGGTAAGTTTGCCAAATAGAGTGTCATCTAATAAAGAGATGCGCCACCAACAAGGAGTTCCGGCGGGAATGGGTTGTTGATGTGAATATTGCAATTTAGATCCCCCTTTACCACCCTTCAAAAGGGGGGAGTTAGTTTGAAGGGGAGAGAGAGTAAAGGCTTTGTCTGCGGTGGAATCGTGCAAGCGATCGCCTAATTCTTTATCTACAGAACTAACAAGGGTTAAAAATAGAGCGTGGAGATGTCTACCTGTGAGATACTGTGGTGGAATAGGCGATTGAGGTAGCAAATTCAACACTAAACTATGAGGCATACTTTCTTTTTTTGGTTGTAGACTGAGTGCTTCTTGACTCTACAGTAAACTCAGGGATTTCCTGGAGTTCAGCATCACTCAAACTATACTGTTCGCAAACGAGACTTAGACGATTTCCTGGGGTTTTGACAGCGTTAACCGAATGGGTTAAATCACCTTGAAAATAAACTAAAGTATTGAATTGGGGCTTAATTTGCCCAAGTTGGCGTTTGTGCGATCGCAATACCAGTTCTCCCCCTTCCATATCCGCAGGTACGCGCACATAAAGCACACTCACAACCGCAGGCGGTTCAATGGTTTTAGAGTAGGAACGCAAAGAGCGATCGATATGCGGATCGACGCGGGAGCCTTCTTTGAGTTGTAAAGGATTGAGGTAAAAAGCATTACAATTCGGCTGGAGAGCCAAATCGAGGTAAGGCTTGAAGTAGGGAAACTGCTGTTCTACTTTTGCTAATCCAGAACGCTGAAATACTACAGAAAATCCTTTAGTGGCGACAAAATCGCGGTTGAGGTTGTTGATAGCAAAGTAAGGACAAGCTTGGATTTCTCCCCACAAGTTGTTTAGATAATCGCTGGGGAAGGCGTTGGTTTGTTGTTGATAGTGTTTCACAGTGGATGTCAGAGAAATATACTTATAAATCGATGTTCTATAAATTCTCGCACCATTGGTGCGAGAATTTAATTACTTATCACACAATCAAAACTTCATCATCTGGGAGACGTAGCTGTTTAAACTTCATTGCCATTGTTAAAATTCCTGACAATCCTGCTAAAAGCTCATATTCTTTTTCACCATCATCACAAACAATATTTATGGGATAGGAAATAATTCCTTGTTTACGTAATTGAAAAAGAGCAGCAGCATTAGCTATGGGGCAAATAATTACTCCTGGTAACAAGTGTTTTGACAATGCCTGTAGTTCAGGTGTTGGTCGTACTGCTTCTCCAATACTGCGGATAACCGTACAATTTTGAAAAGCTGTTAACTTATTTAGCTCTGTATTAACAAACTCTTGCCGAATACCAATGAAACGCATTCTAAAGCTCAGTTTATAGGTTTCAGTAGCACGACTTTTAATTTCGATGAAATCTCCATTCTGAGTAAATTCGTAATAGCGTAATAAGTGAAAAGGATCTATTTGAGTTTCTTCTGATTCATCTAGCAGTAAACCATGAGGATCGCGGATGGGAAGGCTTTCAAATAGACTATAGCGAAAACTGAATAATGGCGCATAACTGGTACTAAAAACCTCAGCAAATTCTTTGAGTTCAGCTAATATTTTATGTTCTTTAAACACATCCTCGTATGCTTCTATGTTTGTGCGTCCAGCTTGTAAATCATCCGACTCTTCAGGCGACTTTACCTTGATATAGGTTCTGACGAAAGCCTGACCGCCTTTGATATATTTCCAATCTTTTTTTAATTTTTCTAAAGAAGTTTTAGCAATGTTTTCAGCACCTCGTAAAACTTTGATTCTATAACTATAGTCTTCCCAAGTGCGATTTCCTCCCAATACAGATTGTAGAGTCTCAAATAATTTAGGTATTAATTCAGCACCTGAAAGATTTTGCAAAGCTTCTTCAAATTCTAACAAGGGACGTGCGATTTCTAGAGATGCTTCTGAACGCCAATAAGCTGTCAAAAAAGGCTTATCCAAACAAGGAAGTGTATTAAGCACCTCTTTTAGCGCTGTACGTCCCCCAATAGTATCTAGAGAGGTTAAGCCTTCTTCCCAAGCGTTAGCGGGTAAGTAAGCAATGGCTTCCGAATCAATATTAGTTTCAGATTTACCCAAAACACGCCCTACTCTACCAATTCTCTGCCAAAATGCCGCGCGATCGCGTGCTGAAAAAATTAACCAATCTAAATTTTGTCGTTTCGGTTCAGGATGTCTTTCAAAGTTAAATCCTACATCTACTGTGCTAGTAGCCAAAATGATTTTACATTGCATAGCCCTTTGTCTATCTTTTTTAGGTGCAGGGCCTGTAATGCGTCCAATGTAATCACCAAGTCCTTGCTGTCTTAAGGAAGTTGATAGACAATCAATATTATTAAGCGAGTCCAGAATTACAGCACCATTTTCATTAGGTCTTTCTCGAAAACGTTGGATAACTTCTGCTTCTAACTCTGCTAGCCACTCTTTATTACTATCTGGTTTTGGTCTTAATTCTAGATTCACTGCTGTTTGTGATGGTAAAAGATTAGTATTACCTGCTTCTCCATTAATTATTGCTATTTTCACACCAGCTTGTTTTAAATTCTGCAATGCTAATTCACAAGCTGGTTCTGGTGTTGCTGTGAGTAAAACTACCTTGCGTCCATTTTCAAAAAAGCGAAAAACATGAGAATAGGCAAGATAAAACAGCATTCCTACTAACTGTTTAGCATCGTAGAGGTGAAATTCATCAAAAATGACTGTCGAAAATTTGGTGTAAAAACCAGCAGCAATATTACCTCTATCCAGATTATTATATGCAAAGAAAGTTGCATAGTAAAAAATATCAGGATTTGTTACCAATAGAATTGGTGTATTCGCCCCAACATCATCGAAAACTGTAGCAGGATTTCGCAAAACATTATATAGCTTTTCTCCTGAACGACGACCAACTTTATCGTCAGGCCAGCTTTTGATATCTTTAGCTGAGGCTGATTTCACAACATGAGGTAAATTAGCATCACGAACGAACTGTTTTGCTGCTTCTGTTTGCTGTTCAATTAAAGCATTAGTGGGAGCAATGTAAACAGCACTTCGATTTGACTGATGTTTTAATACTGTTAGTCCGGCTTTAGTTTTACCTGTGCCAGTTGGTGCTAAATCAAGGATAATGTCTGCATCCTTAGATTGTTCAAATACATCTAGTTGGTGTTGAAGTGCATTCTTTATGAAAGATATTTTATCTGGTGATGCACAAGCTGAAATACTGCGGGGTTCTAATCTGATAACTAAGTTTTGATTACTCATTGCTACTTTCTCTACCGCAAAAATGTAAACCTGCTGGTACAATCATTTCTCCAATTTGCCAAGCAGCACCCCGAAAACGAAGATTTTTAATGATGGGTGCAGGAGGAATGGAAATTAAATCGAACGCTAAAGCCTCTATTTGCTGTGGTAAATCAGCAGCATTTAGATAATGTTGACTTTGATATTCATCTTCTGCTAGTAAAGTCACAGGAAATTCATTCAGCACATTCACTTGAACTTTACTCATGAATTTACCAAGGCGAATATAAGTTGGTAATTGGTGATTTCCAAATACCAAAGTTTGAAATTTGTTTCTGCGTTCAATCATCCGCAGTCTTCCAGTTTGCGGAAAATTACTTGGTCTAAATGAACTTGGTTTTTTACCTTGGCGTTGTAATGGTAAATCTTCCCGCGCCGTAGCAACACGGTTATTAGTCATTGCATACCAGTAAGCATCAGAAAGAGCATTAAAACGTTCAAATCTGAATGTAATTCTACCTACTGGTGAAGCTGGTAAAATATAAAAATCTTGCGCTATTGGTTGGAAATCTTCTTTGTAGGTTGGTCGTCCTGTAGCCTGACCTTGGAGGCGATAGGGGGAATTTACTCTACCTAAAGCATAAGTAAGAGCATAATTCCCAATTACCCCCTCAGTGTAATAGGTATCAGACAACTCCCTAGAGGCAAAAAAGACTGGTTCAAGACAGTATAATTCAACAAGTTTTGCCTGCTGAAAAGGAATTGTTGGCATATTTAACTCTCTACTTCAACTGGTGTATTTTTTCCTTTAGCCTTAGCCTTTTTCTTTTCAGTTGCGACGTGACGGAAGGGTTCATAAGATTGGGTTAAACGCTTAAGAAAATTATCACGTTCGGCTTCTGACCAATTAGTTTCTACATCAGTTAGTAAATTTGCTAATTCTTCTTCAGATAGCTGCACAGAAACCCCTCTCTTATTTTTCCAATTAGCAATTACTTGTTTGCTTGCTGTAATTAATTGATTAATATTCAAAGGATGTTCTAAAGGCTTACCTAAGACATCATAAGTAGCTTGTACAAGTTCCAGAGAACTAGGAAGTTCGGTAATACTACCAAATACACCTAATATTTGGTTTTCCATTCGTCCAACACGACTAGAAACTGCACCATAACGACTTGTGAAAATAATGTTACCAACGATATAGCGCAGTTCATCAGCAGTTACGTCTTTGAGAGTCACAACATCCAGAAAATGCACGCCTGGTTTAATGTATTCGCTAGTATTTAAAGCTGTTGAGGCGTTACCTTTCTCATCGCGCATTGTGCCATTTTCGTAGATGGCGTTGATGGTGCGATCGCCTACAACATCGCTAGCAGGTAAAATACTAAAAGCATCTTCAGTCCAGATGCGACTTTTTTGAGCGCCACCACCACCAGCCGCGAAGCCGTAGAGAAAACAATCTACACACATTTCACAAGGTGCATTAGTATTTAAAGAACAAAGAGAGCCATCTTTAGAGTTAGTATATAAAAGCTCATGCGCTCTTAAATGTTCTCGTCCATAGCGTCTTTCTGGTGCTACTTGTTTGCGCTTAGTCATTACCAAGCGTTGAATTATAGTTTTTTGATTTTCACCCTCAAAACCAGCTTGGACAAATTCGCTAGACATTGGCTCACCGGAACCTTCTGTGCGAAAGATAGTTTCAGAATGGGTTGTTCTTAAAATAACTAAAGTTATAAAACGCCCTTTTGGAAAATTCTCATAACTTGTTGCTAGTACTGGAGAAAGTTTTGAAATTGACATGATAAACTCCTAATTATTTAAACAGTTGCAGTTGTTTCGACAAAATCATCTTCAGATTGGTTTTTAAGCTGTTTACGCGCTTCTTCAAGGAAGAATAAATAAGCAGCTTCTAAAGTTTTTTGGTCAGATAAAAACTTTTCAGGACGTGCTGAATAAACCTCCTCATATAGTTTTCGTAATAGCTCGTAATAACGCTTGACCTGTTCATACTTTGTTGCACCTACTCCATGCTCCCGGATACGGTCTAAGCGAGTATGATATTGCTGTATTAAAGCAGCAAAAATTACATCTAAACCCAAATAAGGCTTTTGAGAACGAATAGCAGCAATAAAGGCTGTAAACGGTTCTGCTTGAGCAGTTCGTTTAAAAGAACTTCCCCAAATTTTTCCCTCTGCTGCAACTTGAGCAGCTTCTCGAAGATATTTAGTTAAGAGTAAGTTTTCATCCGGCATAAAGCTCTCCAGTAAAGTATTTAACGGTTCACAAATGCGGCTCCAAATAACACTTAAGTTTGGTTCGTCTTGTTCTCGCAGAGTCCAACGTAGCAAGACATAATAAAGTTCAATTGGTCTGACACAAGCACGAGCCAAATCATACAAACAATCATCAGCTTTCTGAATACTTGCAATAGATGTTGCTAGTTTGCCAATGCAACGTAGTCGCTCAAGAATTTTTTCTGCATCTTGGCGTTGCTGATATTGTCCATTTCCTAATAAAGTTTGCAGTGCAGAAGGAATTCCCTCTATTCGTCCGTAAACATCATTAGATAACTCCACTTCTAAATTGCTACTCAAGGTAAAAGCAAAGCCAATATCTAAAGACAAGGAAATTTCTAAAGCAAGTCTCAGTGATTTTAGTAAAGCTAAAGAATTATTAACATCTCCCCAAACTAAAGGAACAATGACAGATGTATGAACAAAATCAGGACGTTTTGGTAATGCTAAACCAACTACTTTGTTAGCTTTAAATTCAAGCTGGTTATCTTTATATAATTTCAATTCATCAACTGTGACAGTACCTCCTTCAGCATTTGTCGCTGCGAGTTTTTTTAAAAGTTCACGCCAAATTCTCAACAGTTCTGGAGCAGAACCTTTCGGTAATGCTAAGTGCAAATAAAGAGGGTCTTGTTTTTTAACAGCAGGAAAATTCGCCCCGACTGCCATTAATTGGTAGGCTAAAGCTGCAATTGAATCTGCTTGTCTTTTCGGTTCAGCACTGATACCACCCGGTAAGCGGTTAGAAAAAGCTTGTACTTTTGTACCAGGAGGCATATTATCTGAAATTAGCTCATCTATATCAGTAGAAGTAGAACCTAAAGAGCATCTTTGTCTGGGATTTGCTTCTACATAAGCATTTAAATCATTGCCTCCATTTAACCGAATAGCAAAAGGTAAATTTACCATTCTGCTAACGGCTGCAATCATTTCTTCAGATACTTCTGTTTCTTCAGATATTTGTGTACTTTCCTTTCTTAGCTGGAAAGATTCTTGTAGAGCTTCTTTAATACCCTCAATGCCTTTAACAGCAGCCTTAGCAGCAAATAAAGGTCGCCCATATTGACCATTAAACGGCTCAATTGCAGTGCGCTGAAGTTCGGATATACCCGTATGATGAGCGATTTTATCCCAAACTTCTTTAGGGCTTAATCCGGCTTCTCTATAACTGAGGTAAGCTGCCTTTAAACCTTCAGATATAGCAAATTCTTCTGCATTACTTACAGGTAATAATTGAAGTTCAGCCGCTTTTATTAGTGCATCTGCACCAGCCGCTTCACCCCACTTAGTTACATCTTTAGCAATCTTGTCTGATTTATATCCAGCTTTTTTCCTTTCTAAAAGAGCCTCAACATTTACCAATACTTCCTCAATATTTTGTTGGATAGCTTGAGAAGTAACTTTAATACCATCCTTGGTAGCTCTAACAAGTCTTTCAATATTATTACCAAAAACTTGGTCAATTTTAATTTGCCAAACAACAGCGATTTCTTTTGTCAAATCTACATTTGATAAAGCTTCTCCTTCAAAAAGTTCGCCATCAGGGAAAATTGCTAAAGGATTTAACCCATATTTTTGTAAAACTTCTTCGCAAGCACCCAGCAATAGGGCTGTAATATAGCCTTTATCTTCAGAGATGCGGATTCTAAAAAGATTACAGCTTCGTCCAAAAGCAACGGTTAATTCTTTTTCCAGTTTGCGAAAACGTTGTGCATCTGGAATTCCTAAATCAAACAAGTCCGCAGCTGTCAGCATCGCCGCCCAACGTTCAATATTTGGGTCTTCTGGTAAAAATCTTGCTCCATCACTAACGTTATGACCTGAATGGCGTTCAATTAGCTTTCTAACTAACTCCAAATCATTTTCTGAGACAACAAATGTAAGTACACAAGCCTTTTCAAGTTGTTCTCGTAAAAATTCCTGATTTCTAGCTAAGGTTTTTACTTTTCGTTCTTGAGGGTCTAATTTATTCAGGTCATGTACAGCAGTTGCAGCTAGTAGCAAAGGTCTTTTATCTTCTGGAACTTCTGCTATTCGGCTGACTGTCAAAATGAACTGACACGCAGAATCGAGGTGTTCTGCAAGGGTTGTACCCTTTCTTACGCCGTACTGGTGATGATGTGCATGATTTTCGTAAAGCTGGGGGCGAATTTCAGTGAAATAAATCTCCTCCAAGGTTTTGGGAGGAGCATTTAAAAGCCGACTGCGCTTAATCATGTTGAAAGATATGAATTTAATACCAAACTCAGTCTCACAAAGTGGTCAACAAACACCATAGTCTGTGTTAATTTATTGCGCCACTAGTACGAGTTTTTACTGAATGAATTTTCAAGCCCTATTTTCAGGTGGGCGAATTCTGACTCTATCTAATTCAGCAGTTACAATTGCACCAGAGAATAATTCGTCTCCGTAAAGCTGGAGTACCTGCAAACAAACTATTGATTGTTCTTTGGTTGAGAGATTAATTAAGCGCAAGATACCACAGTGAAGATTTCCCCGCAGAATTGCTAACTCTCCAAAATCTTTATCAAGGGTGACTAAAATCCTACTTTCACGATAGGCGGTTGCCAAAATTTCCTCGTCACCTGGGTCTTTTGGCCAATCTCCAGACCAAACTACATCATACCCAGCCGTTTGTAAATCGGTACGCACCCTAGCATTAATGCAAGTATCTAGTAGTATTTTCACCTTGGGGATTCTATGAATAAAGGTTCAACTCGTTCATGACCAACTAACCTTCGTGCATAGATTAAACAGGCTTGTACATCTTCGCGTTCTAACCAGGGGTAAGCTTCTAGCAAAGTTTCAATAGTATCTCCTACTGCTAACATTCCTAAAATATGTTCAACAGCTAGACGACGACCTCGAATAATCGGTTTACCACCAAAGATTTGGGGGTTAAATGTGATTCTTTCTAGTAATGTTTGTTCGTTCATGGTTTATACGATGACCTCTAATACAAGGTTTACCGAAACAAATATTGGAGTCAAGGGAAATTCTGGACAGCAAACGATCATCGGTCATGGTCGTTGACCTCACTAGCTGTTATTTGTGGGAAATAGGAGTAGACGAAACTACCCCCAATAGGTCGAAAATACGATACTCTGGCTTTTTCCGTATTTGCCTAGCGAGTAACATTGTGTTTTTTTTGGTTTTGAAATTATTGATTAACTTGGTATACATATAAAATAACTATTAATACCATCTATGTCAATAGTGTAATTACAAATTTGATGCCAAGAAAAAAAGAAACGATTACACTGTCAATTCCGCCAGGAAGCAAGGAACAACTAGAAGCGATCGCTCGCCGTCTCAATATCAATTGGGGCAAAGAACCCAGTATTTCGGGCTTAATAGTAGCGATCGCACAACAATCTGTAGAGGTTGGAAAGCCCTTTACACTTGACTCTAACCAAGTTAATGCCTTACAGCAGGCAATAAAAGCTTTGAATGATGCAGGTCACATAGGAGAAGCGCAAACTGTACTTGCACTTTTACTAGAACGTGGCAATCTCGAAGCACCTCTTCGTCAATTACTGATGAAACAACTTAGTCAACCTATCCAAGAATGGCGAAATACGATAGAAGAACTAAGTAAAGCTAAACAGCCTTTCTACATTCTCTATTCCAACTCTCAAGGTCAGGAATTAGATTATAAAGTTCGTCATGCTGAAGTACGCTTTTTTGAGAAACGCTTTTATCTCATGATTTGGTGCGAAGAGACAGCAGACGTAGAAAACGATATCCCCGAATTACCCGAACTTTGGCACAATCGTTGTTTAAGTTTTGAACGAATTAAGTCTGTTGTCCCGACAAGTGGAGATTGGCGAGGTGAACTTGATTATGTGAAGGTGCAATTACACTTTCGAGGTTGGCTAGCTAAAGCCTATCAACCCAAAGAAGATGATATTGAGGATGACATGATTAATGATGTGCGTCAGGTGGTGCGGCGAGTAGCTAATCCTTTCTGGCTGATTCGAGAAGTATCGCGGTATTGGGAAGATTGCGTGATTGTATCACCTGAGAGTCTCCGCGATCGCCTTAAACAAAAACTCCTCACCCTCTGCCAGTTATACGATATCGAAACCAAAAGTTAAGTCTTGTGGGATAGGCATCTTGCTTGGCTGGTTGTCGAAGTGTCGAAACACTGCCTCCAGCCTATTCTTTGTAAAAATTCTTTCTGTTGAATAACCCATTGGGGCGGATTCTAGCAGTTGTAGCAGGAGTGAGCGGTTTCCTTTTGGGAGCAGTGACGATGCTATTATTACGTCGCAGGACTAAGCCGCGAACCGAAAGGACATAGTAAATCAAGTGGGAATAAGTACCTATCAACCCAGTAAAAATATTAGCTTTCATCGCCGTTTCAAAGCAACCCTAGTAGTTTTATTAGTCTGGGGTGGCGTGAGTTTGCTGCACTGGCTACCAAAAACACAATGGTTGATGCTGGGATTAACGGCAATCCTGACTGTGCAAACGTTACGGATGCTGTTAGCTAAACCAGCGGCGGCGGTGATGGATAGTGAAATTTATTTACCGCCAGTCTCGATTTTAGTTCCGGCTAAAAATGAAAGTCCAGTCTTGGCTAATCTAGTTTACTGCTTATGCCAACTTAATTATCCCAGCGATTCCCTAGATATCTGGGTTGTTGATGACGGTAGTACCGATGAAACGCCCCAGGTTTTGAAAGAATTACAAACTCAATTTCCAGCTTTACAAGTTCATCGACGGGAATCAAAAGGTGGTAAATCAGGCGCATTGAATGCGGTGTTTCCCTTTACTCAAGGGGAGATTATCCTAATCTGTGATGCGGATGCTCAGTTAAGAGCCAATTTTCTCCAGCAAACAGTACCTCTGTTTCATCAGCAAGCGATCGGTGCAGTGCAAGTACGAAAAGCAATTTCTAATGCTAATACCAATTTCTTAACTTGTTGTCAGCAGATGGAAATGAATTGTGATAGCTTTCTACAAACCCATCGCATTGCTATTGATGGAATGTCTGAACTGCGCGGTAATGGGATGTTAGTTCGTCGGGAATTGTTAGAAAAGTGTCAAGGTTGGAATGAGAACACTGTCACCGATGATTTGGATCTTTGTTTCAAACTCTATTTAGCAGGTACGGAAATTGAGTTTGTTACAGTTGCATCAATTCAGGAAGAAGGTGTAACTACTTGGGAAAAACTTTGGAATCAACGCTGTCGTTGGGCTGAAGGTGGCTATCAGCGTTATCTAGATTATTTTCCGCAAATTCTTACTTTAGGTTGGGCAAAAGAAATTGATTTAATATTATTTTTTATATTGCAATTTCTTCTACCAATTGGATTAATACCCGACTTACTTTGGACAATTTTTTATAGCCATCATCCAGTTCTGTTTCCCTTGCAAACACTACTCAGCATCATTCTGACAAATGCCTTTACTGCTGGACTTTACCAATTTCAAAATTTACGAGGATGGTCTTTGGTTTGGGCAACAATTCAAGGGTCATTATACATGGTGCATTGGATTCCTGTGATGATTGTAGCCACTTCAAAGATGTGTGTGCAGCATGAGCGATCGCGCTGGGTAAAAACTGAACATAGGGGAGGAGTTAATGGAGAGGCTTGAACCCAAGTTGTGAGCGCTCAGTCGAAGGATTTTCATTTTAATCCAAAATCGTTCGACTGAGCGACTTGCCTTGAGTTTCGACTGCGCGGTAATCGAGCGACTTGTACTGAGCGTAGTCGAAGTAAGTCGAGATTCAACTACCGCGAAGTCGAAAGGAGCCGAAGTCTAAAATCTAAAATCTAAAATTGTTCGGTCACAGCTTCTAGACATAACCAAGGGTGGTTAATTCGTAGAAGCTGTGATTAAACTTGGCGTTTTTTTGCAGATGAGATGAGATATTAGCTAATTTAATCCATCAGATGCTGCTGTACTTTGGAAACTAGTTCATTTGTCCAGTAGTTGGCGAGTTCGGCATTGGCTGCTTCCACCATTACTCTGATGACTGGTTCTGTGCCAGAAGCGCGAACCAAAATTCTGCCGGAATCGCCCATTGCCGCTTCAGCAAGAGCGATCGCTTGTTGCACAGGTTGGCAATCTTGCCATCCCAAACGGCGATCGCGATCGACAACGCGCACGTTCCGCAATAATTGGGGATAGGTTTGGAAGCTTCGATCTACTAATTCGCTCAAGGGAACACCCGCCTCTTTCAGCAAAGATGCTATGTGTAATGCGGTTAACAAGCCATCTCCTGTGACAGCATAGTGACGGCAAAGAATATGCCCTGATTGTTCGCCACCTAGCATTCCCCCAGTGCGCTGCATTTCGGCTTGCACGTATTGGTCGCCAACTGCGGTACGAATTAAGTTACCACCAATTTGCTGCCAAGCTTTTTCAAAGCCTAAGTTGGCCATGACTGTAGATACAATCAGGTTGTCTGGCAATTGTTGGTTTTGTTGTAAGTGTCGTCCCCACAGGTAGAGAATGTAATCGCCGTTAACTTGCCTGCCTGTATTGTCTACTGCTAAGACGCGATCGGCATCGCCATCGAAGCCAAAGCCGATATCGGCGTTGTGTTCTTGTACCGTTGCTGCCAAAATGTCTAGGTGGGTGGAACCACAGTTAACATTAATGCGATCGCCATCTGCTTCGTTATGCAAGCAGATTACCTCCGCTCCCATTTGTGTAAATACTGATGGTGCTAACCCAACTGCGGCTCCCCACGCCAAGTCTAAAACAATCTTCATTCCCTGAAGATTTAGGGCACCGTTTAAGGGTTTTTTCAACGCCGAGCTATAATCTTCCACTAACTCGAAACGTGAGTAATGCCGTCCGCAATTACTGACTCTCGCGATCGGTGATATCTTGCCACGCAGTCCTGCTTCTATTTCTGTCTGCAATATTTGCGGCAACTTCCCACCATTGCTACCAAAAACCTTAATCCCATTGTCTTCTGGAGGATTATGGCTGGCAGAAATCATCACTCCACCAATGGCATCAGTGACGCTGGTGAGATAGGCAACGCCAGGAGTGGGACATAATCCCAAATACCAAACCTCTAACCCCGCTGCTGTTAACCCTGCACTCAAAGCCATTGCCAGCATATCGCTGGAGTTTCTAGAGTCCTGTCCGAGAATGACTGGCCCTACTTGAGTTGCATGATTACGTAAAACAATCCCCGTCCAAAAACCAACTTGCAATGCTAAAGGCGCATTCAGTAATTCTCCGACTCGTCCGCGAATCCCATCTGTGCCAAATAAGGGATTTGCTGGTAATGGGATTAAATTCAGTCCAAAACTGCTCTCAATCCCTTTGCCCAATCCCTCAACTTCAGAAGTAGAACCCCCAGAAATGCCCGATGTCCGAGTTATAGATGAAACCATATTTTTAAACACTCCACACAATCACACTGAAAAATAAATAGCACTTAAGACTTTATTCAGCAATTTTGACATGCTTTTTCTCTTTAATAAATTCATTTTAGATCGAACTATCTTTACGTAATAATACTGAATTTTTTCTTCTGAGATTGTAAATCTTTGATAAAGTCAGTATTGGTTTTTACTTTATTAGTAAAGTCTCCACATCTTAGCTAATTATTCCTTTTCTGCCGACAACTTTCGTTTTGATTTTTATCTGTATTAGTTCACACTTTATAATGCTATTACCAGGCAAGTATGTAATAAATATTACTTTTAGTGGCTCGCAAAATTTTTCATCCAAGCTGAGAATGAAAGCAAGATTCACCTAATACAACAAAAAATCAAAATCCTCAAATCTAAAATTCTGTTCTCTTAGCCCGATCGCTGTGTAAAAAGCTACAAAATCATCGTAGCTTAAAAAATTTTAATATAAATTCTCATCAAATAGTTTTAAGGTAACGTTTTAATGGCCTTTTTAGCCGTTAGTGAATTAAAACTCCGGCAGTTAACTTTTTAAAGTTGAGAAATTTAGCATGAGCAGCAATTTAGCAACCAAATTACGTGTAGGCACTAAGAAAGCCCACACAATGGCAGAAAATGTTGGTTTTGTCAAGTGCTTTTTAAAAGGAGTAGTAGAAAAAAACTCTTACCGGAAACTTGTTGCTAACTTCTACTTCGTCTACTCAGCGATGGAAGAGGAGATGGAAAAGCACCGCCAGCACCCAATAGTTTCTAAAATTAACTTTCCTCAGCTAAACCGCAAGCATAGCTTAGAGCAAGACCTAAGTTATTACTTTGGTGCAAACTGGAGAGAGCAAATCAAACTATCTCCCGCAGGTGAAGCTTATGTACAGCGCATCCGAGAAATATCTGCTACAGAACCGGAATTGTTAATCGCTCATTCATACACTCGTTACTTGGGTGACTTATCCGGGGGACAAATTCTAAAAAATATTGCTGTTACAGCAATGAATTTGTCTGATGGACAAGGTACAGCCTTTTATGAGTTTCCAGAAATTCCTGATGAGAAGGCATTTAAAGCCAAATATCGGCAAATTTTGGATGAATTACCCCTTGACGAAGCGGCAACCGATCGCATCGTTGATGAAGCTAACGCCGCCTTTGGCACGAACATGAAGCTGTTCCAGGAATTGGAAGGTAATTTGATCAAGGCGATCGGTGTGATGCTGTATAATAGTCTTACACGGCGTCGTACACGTGGTAGTACTGAACTCGTCACAGCTGAGTAATCGTGTTGAGATTGCGGAGTCTGGTGTGTGGAGTCATAAATTCAGATAGCCTGATGAAGGATAATTCATAGGTGTTTCTGGTAAAAGAGCGATCGACGCTCAAAATATTTAGGGGCAATAGCCTTGTGACTGCTTTTGAGATGTGAAAGCAAGCATGGGGAGATTGCCCCTCAATTTTGATTTCATTGGGAATTGGGAAGATAAGTATCTGAATTCAGATCCCAACCAAATTGTGAAATATTTTTTAGTTTAGTAGTTTACACTAGCACATTTATTAAGAAGTGGAAGGGACAAGGAGGAAGGGGAAAAGGTAAAAACCTCGCCCGCAAGTGGCGCGACCTAATTCATCCCTTTTCCCTTTAACCTTTAACCTTTTCCCCTCTTTTTATTTCTGTTGTGTATAGTTGCAGATGATACACGAGAAGCATTTATCGATCGCGAGATCGAATAGTATTGATGCTTTGTCAAGTTCTGACTGAATCGGGCTGATAAGCTGCAAATATAAAATAATTAAATACTCAGCAAAAGTCGGCAGTATTCCATTTTGGAATACGGAAATGGAATTTAAGTATATCGAGTCACGACATCGAAAAAATTGTCGCGCTCAAATCTGATTCATTAAAACTACGGTAATACGATAGATTTATGATATATTACCACCATCAGAAAATTGTCTACTTGTAAATTCAGAGTAGTTTCCAGCCGCTCTCAAGCTTTCGATTTTGACTAAAATTTTGCGCGATCGAGTTTTGGCTGATTTGTTAGCGATAACAAATTAGGCTTTGTTACATCACTTGCAAAGTGAGAGAAATAACCAAGCAGTTTCAATTACAAACGCACAATTATGGTAGATATTAAGTTTGCATACTGGATTCCCAACGTTAGCGGGGGGTTAGTTGTTAGTAAAATTCCCCAACGGACAGATTGGACTTACGAATACAATGCTCAACTGGCTCAAACAGCTGAAGAAGTCGGGTTTGAATACGCTCTAGCACAAGCCAGATTTATCGCCAGCTACGGCGCTGAGTACCAGCTAGAGGCATTAACAACCGTATCAGCGTTGGCTCCAGTCACCAAGAAATTAAAGCTAATTGCGGCAGTTCACCCCGGATTGTGGCATCCGGGAGTAGTTGCCAAAATGGGTGCTAGTATTGATTTTCTCTCTAACGGTCGGTTTGCTCTGAATGTAGTTAGCGGCTGGTTCAAAGATGAATTCACTATATATGGCGAACATTGGTTAGACCATGACGAACGCTATCGTCGTTCAGAAGAATTTATCCGCGTTCTCAAAGGTTTGTGGACTGAGGATGAGTTTCACTTTAAAGGCGACTTTTACCGCATTAACGGCGGTTGGGTGAAGCCTAGACCAATTAATCAGAATCCTCACCCGGAGATATTCCAAGGTGGTAACTCCAAAGCAGCGCGGTGCATGGCTGGCCGCGTCTCTGATTGGTATTTCATGAATGGCAATACCATAGAAGGCGTGAAAGAGCAGATTGCAGAGGTGTCTGAATTAGCGAGTCTTGAAGGACGCACAATTAAGTTTGGTTTGAATTCCTTTATCATCGTGCGAGATACGGAAGCAGAAGCGCATGAAGTATTGCGCGATATTATTGCCCAAGCTGATGTGGAAGCGGTGAAAGGATTTGGCGAAGCGGTGAAACAGGCGGGAGCTTCAACTCGCGAACGTCAGGGAATGTGGGCGAATTCCAATTTTGAAGACTTGGTGCAGTATAACGATGGCTTCCGATCGGGGTTGATTGGCACGGCTGAACAAGTAGCTGAGAAGATTCGCCAGTTCCATGAAGCGGGAGTCGATCTAATTCTTGGTGGCTTCTTACACTACACAGATGATCTTCCAGCATTTGGTAAGACAGTAATACCAATTGTGCGCCAATTTAAAGCTAATCCTCGGACAGCTGATGAGTTGGTTGGAGTGTAGATTAACAGCAACATACTCTGTAGGAGCGGGTTTTGTGGATTGAAGCTGTTGTAGATAACAGCTATATCTGAACGGCACTAAGAAAAATCCAAAGGCTGTCTCATAGTAGTGGCGATTATGAGTTACTCAATCACAATCAAGGAGTTTTACTATGACATCAGTAATTGATGCTGACCAGAAGGCGCATATTATTCAAGATGACAAAGAAGCGATCGCGATCGCTCACGAATTAGCAGCTGAGTTTGCCAAGGGAGACTCAGAACGCGACCAAAATCGGCGTTTACCTGCCCAGGAAGTAGAAAAGTTCTCCCAGAGCGGATTGTGGGGAATTACAGTCCCGAAAGAGTATGGCGGTGCTTTTGTATCCAATGCCACCCTCGCAGAAGTAGTTAAAATCATCTCCGAAGCCGACTCTAGCCTCGGTCAAATTCCTCAAAACCATCTCTATATGGTGGAAGCAGTCCGCTTGGATGGTACAGATGAGCAGAAGAAATTCTTCTTTGATTTGGTTCTCCAAGGTAAGCGCTTTGGTAACGCCTTCTCGGAAATTGGCACTAAGTCTGTGACTGATGTCCAAACAAAATTAACACCAGATGGCTCTGACTTTGTACTCAACGGACGCAAATACTACTCTGCTGGGGCATTACTTGCACATTGGGTTCCTGTAATTGCCAGTAATCCAGAGGGTAAGACAGTGGTGGCATTTGTGGAAAGAGATGCCGAAGGATTAACCCTACTCGATGATTGGACAAGCTTCGGACAGCGTACCACTGCTAGCGGCACTACTATTATTGAAAATGTGAAAGTTAAGGCAGAACACGTGATTCCGCACTACTTAGCCTTTGAGAGAGCAACACCAATGGGTGCGATCGCTCAAATCATCCAAGCTGCCGTAGACGTGGGAATTGCTAAAGCCGCAGTCCGTGACACCATCTACTTTGTCCGCAACCATACTCGCCCTTGGGTTGACAGCAATTTAGAAAAAGGCTACGAAGACCCCCTGACGCTCTATAACTTAGGCAATGTCCAAATTCAGGTTCACGCTTCTGAAGCATTGCTGCGTCGTGCAGGCGAATTTATTGACATCGCCAACGAGTCAGGCTTAGAAGAACCCAAGGTAGTTGAAGCATCGATCGCAGTTGCAGAAGCCAAAGCCTTAGCCACCGAAGCAGCATTACTAGCTACCAACAAATTATTTGAACTAGCAGGTACTAAGTCCACATTGGAGCAATTCAACTACAATCGCCACTGGCGAAATGCCCGCGCTCACACACTCCACGATCCCGTGCGTTGGAAATACTACGCTGTTGGCAACTACTTCCTCAACGGTGTCTATCCCCCGCGCCATCCTTGGTTGTAATTGCAGGATTTTCTACTGGGGTGAAGCTTTCAGAATTAACATTTACCAGAATGCTTTACCCCTGATAAATTTATTGATTTGGCATCCCGCTCAATCAAACTCCGCCAAATATTAGCGGCTTCTTCATAATTTTTCACTTATTCGGCAGATGTTGCTTTTTGTTCCAACTCCTCTACCGTTTGTGCCACAATGATTTGCAAAATTAAAGCCAAACCTAAACTCAACAAAAACGGGAATATTTTCAGGTTTACCATAGACTTTCAGCTTAAAATAACTAAGTAAATCTTCAAACCAAGCTTAATCTCAGTATTTAAGTTTGTAACCCGTAAAACTTACCATACTGAGTAAATCAGGCAAAAATATGGCTACGAAAATTCCTGTCACAGTAATCACAGGCTTCTTAGGTAGTGGAAAAACCAGCCTAATTCGCCACTTGCTACAAAACAACGAAGGACGGCGTATTGCCGTTTTAGTCAATGAATTTGGCGAACTCGGTATTGATGGTGAATTGTTAAAATCTTGTCAAATTTGCCCTGAAGATGGTAATGGTGACACTAATATCTTTGAATTAACCAACGGCTGCTTATGCTGCACCGTGCAGGAAGAGTTTTACCCGACGATGCAAGAGTTAATCAAGCGGCGAGATAGCATCGATTGCATTTTGATTGAAACCTCTGGTTTAGCTTTACCAAAACCGCTGGTGAAAGCTTTTCGTTGGCAGGAAATTCGTAACGCCGCCACTGTAGATGCGGTGATTACCGTGGTAGATTGTGCGGCGGTTGCAGCCGGGACATTTGCTAGCGATCCAGAGGCGATCGCTGCCCAGCGACAAGCAGATGATAATCTAGAACACGAAACACCCTTGCAAGAATTGTTTGAAGACCAACTTGCTTGTGCAGACTTGGTGGTGTTAAATAAAATTGACTTGGTAGATGCAGAGACAAAAGCCAGAGTTGAAGAATTGATTAAGCAAGAGTTGCCCAGAGTGGTGAAAATTGTCGAGAGCGACCGTTCTCAACTAGACACATCTATATTATTAGGATTTCAAGCGGCAGTTGAAGACAATTTAGATTCTCGTCCTAGTCATCACGATACCGAAGAAGACCACAATCACGATGAAGAAATTACTTCAGCTAATTTAATTTTGGATCGTACCTTTGACCCCGAAAAGTTGCAACAGCAGTTGCAAACATTGGTACAACAACAAGAAATTTATCGGATTAAAGGCTTTGTCGCAGTGCCTAATAAATCCATGCGCTTAGTGATGCAAGGCGTGGGAACCCGATTTGATAAATTTTACGATCGCCCCTGGAAAGCAGAAGAAGCTAGGCAGACGCGCTTAGTTTTCATCGGACGTGATTTGAATTCTTCAGAAATTGAATCGCAGCTTGTAGCTTTATAAGTTAGGAGTTAAGAGTTAGGAGTTAGGAGTTAAGTGGAACTAATACACTGTGGCGAAAGTTTGCCTGCCTTTAACGAATGGCACTAAGAAAAGCCCAAAGGCTTGTCTAGTCTCGTTAGTCTCGTTCCCAGTCTTAAGACTGGGAATGTATTCAGAGAGGCTCTGCCTCTGGTCAAGAAACAGGAGGCAGAGCCTCCCAGAATGGGTTCCCAGCCTGGAGGCTGGGAACCAGTCAGGGCAAGGGGTGTATTTTAACTTAGTGCCATTCCTACCTTTAACAAGGAAACTTTACCATTGTCTATCGATTATTATGCGGCTTATAACAACTTATAATGGTAAATTTATTTCGCTATTGTGTATTAGCTAACTCCAAATCAAAAATAATACCAATAACTCAAAGCTCGGAATTTTTTACTCTCAACTCCTAACTCCTAACTCCTAACTCCTAACTTAAACCCTCAACCTTCACTTTACAAATATATGACGATTTCTCAAATATTTAACGTTGCCAATCTTTTCGTATTGCCATTTTGGGCGTTGATGATTTTATTGCCGAACTGGAAAGTTACACGGTGGATAATGTCATCATATCTACCCTTTGTGCTGTTAGCAGGAACATATTTATATTTGTTTATTAACAGCATTACTCCAGAAAATGCTCAAGCTTTATCGAATCCTCAATTAGCTGATATTGCACGGTTTTTTGCAGATGAAACAGCTGCGGCAACAGGTTGGATTCATTTTTTAGTGATGGATTTATTCGTCGGTCGCTGGATTTATTGGGAAGGACAGAAAACAGGTGTTTGGACAATTCATTCTCTGGCTTTATCTTTGTTCGCTGGGCCGTTAGGATTACTATCTCACATTTTAACTGACTGGATTACTAAGAGATTTTTCCCAAAGTTTCAGCAGAATGAAAAGGCGACATTAGCAGAACAAGAAGTACCATCAACTACCACATAGCAATAGAGGCACACATCTGTGCGCCCCTACTAATGATAATTGCTAATAGTTTACTTCCATTACCAATTATCTCATTTTTAAATCATTAACCGTTACCGTGTCTATAGTCAGCATCTATCCAGCAGCGTGGTAGAACTTCACCTGAAGGAAAAACAAGATTTTGTTTTTTAAAAGTTTCAGGTTGCTGTTCTTCTTGACCTTCTTGGTCTTTTGCCCGAACAACATCAGTATTCGGGTCAATTAATTCTTGAATTTCAACAATTTTTACTAATTCACCGCTATCTTTGACTTGTAAAAGCATAGAAATCGCCTCAATAAGTTTGCATGAAAGTTAAGAGCAAGTTTAAGATAAACTCATTCTCATCTCAACCAATTTAGAAGGTCGAGATTCCTTAATTGTTAAAGGAAATTTTTACCAGATATGAACACATAAATTACACCAAATTTATCTATGTGTCTCTGTGGTTTTTATCTTTATAAAATTGGCGCAACAAAATAATCCTCAATTCAGCATTTCAAATCCAATCAGGAAATACTGACCGAGAAAATTGTCTAATTCAAATAATCTTGGTTGTAGATATTAGATTTCGCGTTGATATTTTTCTAAAATATCAACTAATGTTACTTGGCATTGCAGTGGCAGTAAATCACTTAAAGGTAGTTCGCTTCTACCGCCGCCAATTTTGACTGTAATTGATTTCAAGACGTTTAAAACTCGATCTTCACTTACATTGTTGGAAGTAATTAAGGGATACAACTGTTCAGCAACAAGGGTGTGCAGTTTGGCATTAGATAAATAAAGATGCCATTTGGCAATGTCTATGTAGACATTTTCGCCAATTTCAGCTGCTAGGGCTTCCAGTAGTTCTGTGGTGTTAGTCTTTGCCATAAAAATAACCCTACGTTAAGAAAAAGTGCGAAATCTCAAGCTTTTTACATTATCGCTCAATTAATAGGCTGATTCTACTACCACAGGTTACAATCGCCCCAGCATCAGTAATCCGTCTTCAGGTGGATTTAGGTGGAGTTTCGCTGTAATTAGCGATCGCACTAATATAAATCAGATGCACTAATACTATTCCTGTCCAACTTGCAGTAAACAATGGCAGCCAGTCCCAGGTAGTGCTTTTCAAAATATGAAAAAACCATAAGCCAGAATTAATCGTAGCAGCGATCGCTACATGCAAAGCAAAATTCATTCGGTCATCAATCTTGCGGTAATCAGGGTCTTTGCGATCGGGTTTGCGAGGCCAACGAGGAGGCATAAATATTTGTTACAGATTTAAATACACCCTACTCATTCTAAGGTTTTTAGTGCAGTCGTTGCTATTAGACTTCTAGAACCAGTCATAATTGAATTGCAAGTGGAGATGAAGAAGGAAATAGGGTACAGGGTACAGATTAGAATTCTTGGCATTTGTGGGGAAAAGGGTAAGGGTTAAAGGGGAAAGGGCTAATAAAAACCCTTTTCCCTTTGACCTTTTCCCTTTAACCCCTCTTGCAAAAGTTACTTTTGCAAGAGGTCTATTATTCCCTGTCACCTGTCACCTGTCACCTAATATGCCCAATAGCTTATTACTCTGCCGACAAATAATCTCCTGATTTCCCGCCACTCTTACTTATTAAACGAATTGATTCAATTTGAATCGACTTTTCTAAAGCTTTGGCCATATCGTATAAAGTCAAGGCAGCGACAGAAACGGCAGTTAAGGCTTCCATCTCTACACCGGTTTCAGCTTTGGTTTTGACTGCGGCTTGAATTTGATAACCCGGTAGTTGGGGAACGGGTATGATTTCAACTGCGATTTTTTGCAAAGGCAACGGATGACACAGAGGAATTAAATTGGCTGTTTGCTTGGCTGCCATAATCCCAGCCAATCTTGCAGTTGCCAACACATCCCCTTTTGGCACATTTCCGGCTTGAATGGCAGCGAAGGTGGCTGGCAGCATTCGCACATTGGCAGCGGCTACTGCTTGGCGAATTGTGGGTGCTTTATCAGACACATCAACCATCTGTGCCTGTCCTTGGGGATCTAGATGGGTTAAGGAAGCAAAATTAGCTGGAAAATTATCTTGCGCCATTTGGTTAAAACGTGTTAATATATATTGTCGGTGAGGGCGTGTAGCTCAGTGGACTAGAGCACGTGGCTACGGACCACGGTGTCGGGGGTTCGAATCCCTCCTCGCCCGTTTTTAAAAGTAGAGACGCGATTAATCGCGTCTGTACAAGAGTTGAAAGTTAGGAGTGAGGAATTAAATTTCATCACTCCTAACTTTTAAGTTTTTCAAGGCGTAGGCATCTGGAGCTAGACCTAGTGCAAAGCGCAGTGAGTTGGATAAGTTTTTGCTCGAACGGGTGAGGAAGAGGATAAGTGCTAGAGAAGTCATCGCAGCACCATAGCCAAACATATCGCGATAGCCTACAAGTTCTGCGATGATACCCAAAAGAGGAGCAGCGATCGCAACTCCTAAATCGAGTCCAGCTATGCAGATAGCAAAAATTTTCCCCCGTTCTTGCGGCAGCGAACGGTCTGCCATCATGGTAATCATCATCGAGAACAGTGTACCACCACCAGCACCTTCAGCGATCGCAGCCAGTAAGAAAACGATCGCGCTGTCAGCTTGCCACAGCAGTATTAACGCCAAAATGTAGCAAAAAATCCCAAAGGTAATAAACAAACCACGCCCGAAGCGATCGCTTGCTTTGCCAGCAAATATCCTGATACTAAAACTAGAAATTGCCGCAGCTGTAAAAAATAGTCCGCCATTGAAGTCCACCTCAGTGGATTTGAGGAACAACGACACAAAGGTATGTACAGCACCAAGAGACAAACCAACCAGCAACATAACTATAGTTGGAACTCTCACCCGTGGGCTGAACAAAATTTGCCAAAATTTGCGATCTTCTCCCTCTGTCTGCTCCGGCGTTTGCACTGGCGGATTCGTAACTTGTAAAATCCCCAAGAGGGCGACAAAAGCCAATTCGGCGGATAACAGAAATAATATTCCGTAACCACTTGTAGCTTCTAAATACCCACCCAAGGCAGGGCCAATTGCTAAACCAATAGGAGTTGCTAGGGTCATGTAACCAATGATTTCACCACGAGTCTCGGCGGGTGCTAAATCTGCAACTAAGGCACTGTAGCCAGTGGTAAAAGCAGCAATACTAATGCCGTGAAAAATCCGCACCAGGATCAACAGCCCAATTGATTTAGTTGACAAGTAACCAAAAGGTGCGATCGCAGCTACAATCGTACCAATCAACAAGACAATTTTGCGATCGCGTTCATCGGCTAATCGTCCCAGCATCGGGCGAGATAGCAATAACCCAATGGCGAAACTGCCCATAACAAGACCAATTTCTTGCTTGCTTGCGCCCACATCATCGATGTAAAGCGGTAGAGTTGGTAAGAGCGAAGACAGGCTCGACCAGAATAATAAACCTGCTGTAAATAAAATAAGCAGGTTACGCCGCAGTTCGGCATTAAATGTATTAAATGCTTTCAAGGTAGATGCAATTTAACTAGTTTTTTGTCATTTGTCATTTGTCATTTGTTCTTTGTCATTTGTCATTTGTCATTTGTTCTTTGTCATTTGTCATTTGTCATTTGTTCTTTGTCATTTGTCCTTTGTCATTTGTCTAGAGTCAACCAATATTTATTGTTAATTATTTGCTAATGACCAATGACCAATACTTCTCTACGAGAGGCTGCGCCAACGACTTCACTAAGTAGCAAGTGCCCAATGACCAATGAACTAATGACCAATGACTAATGACCAATGACTACTATTGTTACGTTACTTAACATTTTTTGCTACCACCTCTCGCACGCGATAGATAGGCCGTCCTTGGGATTCGTGGTATGTACGCATGAGTAATTCTGCTAAAAGTCCGAAGCAAAACAACTGCACTCCTGTTAGTAGCAGCAAAACTGCCAAAATCAGCAGAGGGCGATTGCCAATCATCTCACCTAAAGCCAATTTGACGAAAGTCAAGTAAATTCCGATCGCAGTTCCCGAAAACATGGAAATCAAGCCCAACAACCCAAAAACATGCATCGGACGGGTGAGGAATTTTTTCATAAACAGAATGGTTAACAAATCCATCAATACCCGGAAAGTCCGCCAAATTCCATATTTACTACGACCAAAGCGGCGGGCGTGATGACGTACAGGTATTTCGGTAATTCTAGCTCCTTCGATGTACGCCAAAGCGGGTAAAAATCGGTGTAATTCTCCGTAGAGGTTCATATCTGCCAAAAGTTCTGCCCGATAAGCTTTCAGCGAACAACCATAGTCATGAATATTCACGCTAGTGGTGCGGCGAATTAGCCAATTGGCAATTTTGGAAGGAAGTAACCGATTTACAGCCCCATCTTGGCGTTTTTGTCGCCAACCACTCACCAAATCGTAACCTTCGTCCAGCTTTGCTAATAACATCGGGATATCAGCCGGATCGTTCTGGAGATCGGCATCTAAAGTCACGATCGCTTTACCGACTGCATAATAAAATCCAGCAGCCATCGCCGCAGTTTGTCCGTAGTTGCGGCGCAAAATCACCGCCTTTAAATCAGTGCGGATTTGCGCCTGTTCTTTGAGAAAATTCCCAGAACCATCTGTAGAACCATCATCCACACAAATGATTTCATAATTTACCTGACTAGAAGATAAAGTAGAGGCGATCGCTTCTAGTAAAAGCGGCAAACTCTCCACCTCGTCATGTATTGGTACTACCACCGAAACATCTGGGACAATTGCTGAAATCGTCCCATTTTCCCCCATTACCCCTTGATCGATCAACCCACTCCTCATAAGCCTCAGCATCCTCAGCGTCTCTGTGGTTCGTAACTCTTAAAAACTCTACCAGCACCTCGCAGCTGCTGATAGTACGACTGACTAACCGCATCTCCCTGTTCCGAGAGAATATCAATTCCGATCCCATTCCGTCCCTGTTCTTTCCCAGAACTATGGATATAATAACCATCCGCCAAATAAAGCCCGACATGGGTGGCTTTTTGCCTAGTTCCAAAAAATACCAGATCCCCGGCTGCTAATTCTGCAATCGTAATTGGTTGAGTGAATCCTTCCTGTTGATAGGCATCTCTAGGTAGCCAAATACCCACCGAAGCAAACGCCGCCTGCATTAACCCAGAACAGTCATAATTTGGCCCAACCGTACCACCCCAAAGGTAATAATTTGATTGTTGCATCGCTTTTTGGGTAAAGGCGATAATCTCTGCTAGGAGTTTTTTAATCTCCGATTCAGAAAATGTTGCAGCCTGATAAGGTACAGTAGCAGATTGTAATGAATCAAAATCTGAAACAGATAGCCATCCCGGATAGTCATCTTCACATAAATACACCTCAACCGCCGAATTTTGATGATTTGATGTTAGCCACAAATGTCTCCCAGATGCAGCTTGAGTTGCTAAACGCGTACATTCAGGAGAATCATATAAATTCAGGTCAGCTAAACACTGATACTCCCCTGATTTTGGATTTTGAACTTCGGCTTCGCTCGGTCGAACCATTTTGGATTTTAGATTAAAGGACATTATCAGAGAATGATTTTTTTTAATAAAGACGAACAACTCGAAAATCTTGGGTTAGGCATTTTAGATGCAACTTGGGCAGCATTTCCAACCTTAGCGCGAAACCAAATTGCCTTGACTTGGGTTGTTTACGATCCACCAGTGCGAGTAAATACTGGTGGGGCGCTGACTCCCAACGCTTTTTGGGATCACCCAGTTCGTGGTTTCACTTATCGCGGTGTTGAGCGGATTTATCCTGCCAGTGTAGTCAAGCTATTTTACCTGGTAGCGGTAAACGAATGGCTAGAAAAAGGTATGAGTCAAACCTCCAAGGAGTTGGAGCGAGCTTTGCAGGATATGATTGTCGATTCTAGTAACGATGCTACCAGCTTGGTTGTGGATATTTTGAGTGGCACTACATCAGGGCCAGAATTACCAATTGGCCCCTTTGAAACCTGGAAATATCAGCGTAATATTGTTAACCGCTATTACCAATCTTTAGCTTGGGAAGAATTGGAGACAATTAACGTCTGTCAAAAAACTTGGGGTGATGGCCCTTATGGGCGGGAACGGGCGTTTGTGGGGGAGTTACTAGAAAATCGCAATATGTTGACTACAAATGCGATCGCTAGGTTACTGCATAGTATTGTCGGTGGAGTGGCAGTTTCAAGCGCGCGATCGCAAGCCATGATGGCTTTACTGAAACGTCCTCTCAAAGATTTGCCCACTGACACCGAGGAAAATCAGGTGACAGGTTTCTTAGGCGGTGGACTGCCTGAAAATGCTCAAATTTGGTCAAAAGCAGGTTGGACAAGTCAAGTTCGCCATGATGCAGCGTATATTGAATTACCAGAACAGCGCCCTTATCTTTTAGTGGTATTTACTGAAGGGAAAGCCCAGGCTAAAAGTCGGGATATTTTGCCTTTTGTTTCTAGGCGAGTTGCCGAAGCGATCGCTAGTTTATGAGCCAAAATTTTTAAACAAACAAACCCTCCTATAGGAGGGTTGTGCTTCAACGTTGTCTGCCTCAACCTGCTAGGCGAAACTCGATGTCGTGACTGGCTAACGGGAGCAACCCTGAAGACACCGTGATACGCCATATACCAATGCAGTTTACTTTTAAAGGCAGGAATAACGGAACACACCATCGACGTACTAGAGCAGTCGTCTGTGATATCGATAAATCAGAATGAGAGATCAAAGCAGTATGACCTTCGGCATCTTGAACAGAGTAGTCAATCCGAAGCATTGTGTTTATTGGGATAGTACCAGTTTCGACAATGCAGAGCAGGTTTAGTTGCAGATTGTATGGCAGCGACGGAACCTCATAGTACGCCCACCCACCGCCAAGTACAGAAAATAGACCTTGTACTTGAATCGCATTGGCAAGAAAAATGGTGGATATCTGGAGTCCATTTTCAAGATCATCCACGTCTGCCGGACGACCACTATAAGTAGCCACGCCACCACCACCGCCTCCTCCACCGGGAACCTGCCCTTCTCCTCCGTGGAGGTCTATTGGTTCGTGAAATCCCGCTGGAGTAACACCGACTATGTTGATTATTCCGCCCTCGCCACCAGCACCGCCAAAATACCCACCTTCTCCACCTGCTTTCAGTTGTGCACCGTGAAAGTCCATATAAACACTTGTCTGCAAGTGACTTTCCATCGTTTTTTGAAGTTCGGCGACCAGGGAATCAGACAATGCAGACACTTCGATTTCTGCTTTCCTTGCGTTTTCTTCGCGATCTGCCTTTATGCGTGTCAAGTATTCGACGGTGTATTTATGAAGGTTCTCCTTAGCGTCAATCACTTTGTGGTGGTTTTTACAAAGAAGAATTAGATTCTCAAAAGAATGTCTTTCTTCTGAGGTTTGTTGTGCGTTGTATCGAAGACCACCAGGATTCTGGGCACATATATGACACACATCGCCCAGTATTGTACTGGAATCTATGATGGCATTAGTGCAGCTTGGAAATGCACATTGGTTCATCGATAGTGCAAATAGTCTCCGAATCGTCGAATCTCTCGGTGTCTTTATTTCTGTCACCTTGCTCCCCCGGCTTTGTTTTCCGCCTGCCCACGAATGATTAGCCTGTTGCTTTATATTGCAAAAAATTGCAAAGCAGATACCGAGAAAGTACCTAAAAAGTTTTTATTGTTTGACTTTGACGGCTTACAGCGGTTTTCATATGAATAGACCACAATGAGCGAACCAGCCCCAAGCATCATCAGATGAGATTTGCTTAGTAACAATCTCGGTTAAAATTTGGTTAAGAGCTTGGTGGGTTCGAGCTTTTGCGGTACGCAAACACTGCTTCAGTTTTGACCAGCATAATTCGATGGGGGACAAATCAGGTGAATAAGGAGGCAAAAATACAACTTTTGCACCCACAGATTCAATTACTTCTTGAATCACCTGTGCATGATGCACTGACAAATTATCCATCACTACAACGGCTCCCGCCCACAATTGAGGTGCTAAAATCTCCTGAACATAGGTCAGAAATACATCGGTGTTGACACTACCTGAAATGCTCATCGTAGCAATCAGTCCATCCAAACTCAGTGCCTCGATTAAGGATATGTTTTGTCCTCGATCCCGAGGACAAGAATCATACAACCGTCGACCACTAGAAGCACGTCCATAAAGTCGCGTCATCCCCAAGTTAAGACCAGACTCATCTACATACACCAAATTGTGTGGATCAACGCCCAGTACCCAATCTCGATATTCAAAACGCATCCGTTCGACTCGTGGGCTATCTTGCTCACTAGCATATAGCGTTTTTTTTAGTGGTCAATCCTAAGCGATGAACTGCGCGGTGCATGGTTGGTACGCTGACTGTTAATCCACTTCGTTCCACGAAGCGCTCGCATAATTCTGCCAATAAAGCATCTGGCTGTTCATTTACTAACTGCTGCACTATTGGTAAACTCTCAACTGTTATTTTGGCGATCGCTCCACCTCGATGAGGCTTGGGAGCTACTTGCCCAGTGGTTCTATGGCGACGTATCAACCGTTGAACAAACGACAAGCTTACTTTGAAACGGTCGGCGAGTTGTCGTTGCGAACCTTCATTCGCTTTATAAGCCTCTATCACACGTTGGCGTAGATCAGTTGAATAGGCAGCAGGCATAAGTTACATGAGTATTTTTACTGCCTCTCTAGTTTATTATCTTTGTAGTCTACTCAACTGAAAACCGCTGTAATTCATCTTATTCAACAACAAGTTTATTTAAATTGTCCTTACGCTTTCATATTCTCGTCAGTAACTCATTGGGGATTCAACTTAAATTCGTCAAACTTTAATACTTCCGAATCAGGCTTACGAGTATCAAAACGATAACTACTAATCGTACCCGTCCCCGTATCAAAGATACTAAAAACCGTAATATCATTACTCGCAATATAAGGCATCGGCTTCCCATCTTCACCCAGCAAGGGGGCAATTGTTGGCACTATCGGTTCTAATTCATTGGGATCGCCAAGCTTAACATAATCCTCTTGATATCCAATTGGGACTTCTCGTTTTCTGTCACCCCAAGCAGCACCATAAGTATTGCCTACATTAGATGTTTCCAAAAAATGCATTCCACTGGGACTAACAAAGCGGTTCCATAAATGAGAATGTCCATAGAATACTAATTGCACATTAGCCGCTTCAAGTATTGGGACAACATCGCGGATAATATAATCTGCGTCTTTAGGATACTCATAACGCACTGCTTTGATATTGTCGCTATCCCGTTCAATTATCTGTACTGGCTCTGTATAAGCAGGAACTATATTATCACCCAAAGTATGGGGTGGATGATGGAACATCACAACTTTGTATTTTGCTTGTTGAAACTCACGGCTGTTAAGTTCCGACTCTAGCCAATTATATTGCTTACTGCCTTTAGCAATTGGCTCATAAATCACCTGTCCATAACCCCAATCTTCAGGATTATTTAAATTATTTTCGGCTTCTCGATATCTACCCTTGCGCTTTCCATCTAATTTGGGAGTCCGCCACATATTCGTAATGTAAAGTACCACCAAACGCACATCACCAAAACTAACTGCATAATACCTTTTTTCACCCTCTTTACTTTTTGGTAAAGAAAAAATCTCTTCGTAGGTATTAGTATTAAAAGAATTATCGATTAAAGATTTATCTGGATAGATTCTTTGAGCAACAACACGGGGAATTGTATCATCAAATTCATCATTTAAACTCCCTGTCCTAGCAAACCGCCCCATCACCTCATGATTGCCAATGCAAGTAAACATGGGTGCGTGTTGAATTATTTGTCCGCCAGTGTAGGTTGTCTTTACACCGTCGTGTGACATTTCATATTTAGCACGACCTTGTAAACCGGGAAACAACGCACCACCACCATTATCATCAAACCATTCTGAGGCGCGATCGCTAACATTGACCAAATCACCGGCAAACCACACGCCATCGACTCGTCCCACTGTTTCTACCACCTTTTGCAGATTTGCCGCTGTCATCGGCTTTAATTGATGATCTGAGGTCAGTAGAATTTTAAGTGGTGTATCTGATTTAGGAGTAGCTGCAAGGCTGAAAACATCACTGTCAACACTTTTGCCGTCTTCTTGCACACTTGTGACACGATAGTTAACCCGCACACCAGGAGTTAACCCAGTTACCTCAGCCTCATGTCGCCAAATGTCCCTTTGGACAGGTTTTTGATAAACTTGTCCGTCTTGGGTTTGGTTTGCAACTCTTGATTGTTGGTCTTCACGCGTGCGACTGAGTTTGGTAGTACTTGCTCTAGCAGTTTGTTTGAGATTTTCCCCGTAGGTTACTGTGTGATTAACACCAGCAAATTCAGTAAACCAAACTACTTGCACTGAAGTTGCAGTTGGTAGTTGCAAAAATGGGTCGGTGAGCAGTTGGGGTGCTGATGTCATAATTGTTTGCCCAAATGAACGCACACCTACCAGAGTAAAGCATATAACAAGCACAAGCATCGCTACTGAGGAAATTTTTCGGCGGCTTTTGCGTCTGAGCATGAGTAACATACCAAATTTTAGGGTATTCACCGACTGAACGCATTTTATTATAGGAAATGTGTGTAAAATCCCGAACAATTACTCCAGCAGCTACCGGATTTATTCAACCGTCAGCAGCAAGTAAACCAGACAGGACAATTAGTTGCTAAATTTAATAGACCCGCCTTGAAAATAGGGAATAGGGAATAGGGAACAGGAAGAAGTATTTTCATTGTTCCTTGTGAGTTCCACTCATGAAGTCTCTTGCAAAAATATATTTTTCCAAGAGAGGGAAAAGGGACTCATGTTAAAGGGGAGGATTTTGAGTTTCTTTACCCTTTTCCCTTTCACCTTTACCCCGGCTTTTGTAAGAAGTCTAATATCAGTGTGAGTAATCAAAAGTGGAAATACAAACTTTTTCACAACTACTAATTTTTGGCTCTTTTATCGGATTAATTGGTTGGACTATTAGCAATCAAATTGGCAGAACTCAACTTCAAGTTAAAAGCCATGAAGATTGGTTACTAGATGGTACAGGGCTAATGATTCAAGGAATTTTGATTCCCTTACTACAAGCTACTTTAGTTTATTGGCTTTATCAACATTTATTACCAACTCAGCAAGGGGATTTAAAATTATCATTAATTCCAAGTTTTCTGATCGGGTTTGTTGTAATTGATTATTTATATTATTGGAATCATCGTTTATTACATACAAACTTTTTGTGGAAGGTTCATCAAGTTCATCATACTGTTACTCAAATGGATGTATTAGGAACATCTCGCAACACACTTTGGACAAGTTTGTTAATTATTTATTTATGGATACACACTTTATTTTTATATCTTTTAGCCGATCCTACAGGTTATGTACTTGGAGTAAGTCTAACTTCTGCCTTAGATTTATGGCGACATAGCCGTTTGATAATTCCTGAAAATAGCTGGTTTTATCAATTTTTATCTTCTTGGTTAATCTTGCCACAGGATCATGCTTGGCATCATTGCTGTGAAATCCATAATTATAACTATGGGGCTAATCTAAAAATTTGGGATAAGTTACATGGGACATATTATGAAAGCAAAAAAATGCCATCTACAATCGGAATTTCTAGCTCATTAAACTTGTTCCAAAAACTTTTATTTCCATTTTCATGACTGTTCTAAGTAAAATTCTGTTGTTTTTTCCCGCCTTTGTATTATTGCTAACTGGAGCAGCAATAGTCTATCTCGCTTATTCACCCAACATCTTCAGTATTTTCGGGGTGTTCCTGTCTATTTATGGGCTACCAGTGCTAGTTTACCGCTTGCACGAATGGGTTTATCCTGTGCGGGAAGGTATTAGTTATCTACAAAATAAAGAATATAATTCCTGGTGGGGTAGTCATCAAATCCAAGTAATTTTTATTGCAATTCCAGTGTTGGAAGCAGTGTTGCGGTTGATTCCAGGGGTGTTTTCCTGTTGGTTGCGATTGTGGGGTGCTAAAGTGGGGCGAGATGTATACTGGACACCAAGTTTAGAAATTGCCGATCGCAGTTTATTAGAAATTGGCGATCGCGTCGTTATCGGGCATTGTGTCGGTATCTATTCTCACGTCATTAAACCCCGTAAGCAAAATTTAATGTTGTATGTCAAAAAAGTCAAGATTGGCAGCAATGTTTTTGTGGGAGCCGGATCTAATCTTGCTGCTGGTGTAGTCATTTGTGATGGTTCTTATGTACCAGCAGTCAGTAACCTTTATCCTAATCAAAAGGTGCAATAATGCGTCCGATTATTCAGCTTTTTGGGCAAATCCTTGCGCCAACTGCGAGGCGATTTCATCAAGCTTTGGATAACCCAGAGTTAACGCAGATATCTGTACAGAAGGAAATTTGCGATCGCCTAATCAAAAGTGAGTATGGTAAAACTTTGGGAATTCATTCTATAGACGATTGGCAGCGCGTACCAATTGTAGATTATGATACACTCGAACCTTACTTAAATCAAAAACAGCAGCAAATTTTCCTGACACCAGAACCCATTTTGTTCTACGAAAAAACCTCTGGTAGTAGTGGAGCAGTAAAATGGATTCCTTATACTCAATCTTTGCGGCGATCGTTTAATCAGATGTTTTGTGTATGGGCACACGATCTGATTGTACATGGCCCGAAGTTTTCTACAGGCAAACTTTATGCTTGTATATCGCCGCAATTAAATGTAGCTGATAGTCAAACTTTACAAGATGATTTAGATTACTTAGATGGCTGGTTGCGTTGGTTTTTGCTTCCTTGGTTGGTGATGCCAAATAAACTTAATCGGCTACATGATGCGAACTTGTTTAAACATCAACTGGCTTTGGCATTATTAGAGGCTGAAAAACTAGAAATTATCTCTATTTGGAGTCCTAGTTTTCTACAAGTACATTTAAAATATATTCAAGAAAATCAAGATTTGTTACGAGGAGAATTACACAACCGGATTTCACATCATCGGTTGCAAAACCTGTGCGAAAGTAATATTCCCTGGATGCAACTCTGGCCAAATTTGAAGCTGATTTCTTGCTGGGATAGCGCCAATGCAGCAGACCAAGCGCAAGGATTAAGATTAAAATTTCCAGACGTATTAGTTCAAGGTAAAGGACTACTTGCAACGGAAGCACCAATGACGATTCCGTTGATTGTTGCTGGGGGATGTGTGCCGGTTCTGGATGAAGTATTTTTCGAGTTCGAGGACGATGCTGGTTCGTTGTATGGTTTACATGAACTCAACATTGGCAAGGAATACACGATTATTTTATCTCAAAAAGGGGGTTTGTATCGTTATCGAATTGGCGATCGCATTCGGGTAACTCATTACTATCGCCACACTCCCTGTTTAGAGTTTCTCGGACGATATCAAGCCATTAGCGATTTGGTAGGCGAAAAGTTGCAAGAAACCTTTGTAAATAATGTTCTAACTCTACTGAACTTGCAAGAAACTAATTTTAAAAGCTTGATGCCAATTACCGATCCTCCGCACTATATTCTATTATTAGATTCGGCAACACAAACCCCAGAAATAATCGCTCAAAAACTGGATCTGGCTCTATCAGAATCGTATCATTACAAGAGGGCGAGAGCCATCGGTCAACTTACACCACCACAAGTTTTAATCTCTAGTCAAATTCCTGAAATATTAGTTTCCCATCGTATCCGCACTGGAAGTATTTGGGGAGGTATTAAGCATCCAATTCTGGCAACATCACCCATTAGCACTGAACTTTTACAAGAATTGCAGGTGAAAATTGTCCAAAAATAGCTCAATACGGTTCGGTTAAAATTTTTTGATGAAAATTATAAATCGCCGTCAACACGAAAAACTGATTATTGTAGAGACGGCGATTCATCGCGTCTCTCACCTTCGGCGATTCATCGCGTCTCTCACCTTAATGTGTTCATTTTTAATTTTTAATTTTTAATTTTTAATTCCGCCTTGCGGTACTAGCCTTTTAAAATTTGATTAAATATTTAACGCGATTCTAATTTAGCAACTCGCTCCTCTAATTTATTAACTTGTTGCTTCAATTCAATCACCAAAGTTGCAAGCCGATCGAACATCGGATCTTGTTGTGATAAGTTCCTTCTAGAACCAGTTGACTGTCGTGGGGTAAGTGTTGTTCTTGAAGATGGAGACTGGCGAGTTCTACCTAACTGAGACTCTAGCTGATTTAACCGCGACTCAACACGATTCAAATCCGCTTCCAGATTGTAGATGCGGGACTCTACTTGCTGCGATGAGGCAGTTTTAGAAAAAAAACTGCCCCAGATAATTGTTGCTAAAATCCCGGTGATTACTAACACCTTGATTTTTTTCATACCAATAGCTGACTTGTTAGAACAGTCTATCTAACCAGAGTTGGTTGAGATAATTTACAGACTAAAAATCTGTAGATATTTCATCTCTTATCTGGTTGTAAATTAGAAAATAAACTCTGCCAATCGATATTGACAGTATTTTCTCCCTGCTTAACCTCAAATGTGACGTTAGACGCTTTTCCTATTTTTAACGCTTGTACGCAAAGTTCTGCCACATCCTCACGACTGATTTTGCCTCTAATATTATCACCTTGCTCAAATATTAATTCCTTACCTCCTGGGTCTTCAGTTAAGGCACAAGGTCTAATAATTGTATAAGGAATTCCGCTTTCTCTTAAACTATCTTCTCCCTTCAACTTCCAAGTTAAAATTCCTCCCAATTGGTCATTTAATTTCACTGCTGGGGGTTCTTCATCTAAATTAATGCCAGGACGACCAGGACGAGTGACACCTGCTGAACTGACGAGGATAAATTGTGGTAAAGTTGCCCCCCCATAAGCTTTAATTGATTCCAACTGGAAAGTAAAACTACCTGGGGAAAATTTCGGATTTAAAGCGCCATCATGTTCAAATTTGCTCAACATCAGTTGAAATGAGCAAATTCTACTTTGCTCAATTGGCGGCGCATCTTTGACAAGTTTTGCCCGAAATACGGGAATCAAATCTGCAAAGGGAACTTGAATATCTATCCAAGTATTAGCTACGGTATCAAAAGAATAGCTGTAGCCAACACCATCCCATGTTGTATCTGTCCGCAGAAAGATTTTATAGCGTTGACCATCACCTTTGACACGCAATTTCACACCTTCATAACTAGATAAGTTGAAAGGTGGATCAAAATTTTTCGTTCTGACAGAAGCAAATCCGCCAGAGTTAGCAGTGGAAACATTACCTGCAAATAAAGCTGTATTTTCTAATAATTGGATATTACTAGCACTCACGCCACCCATGACAACATCATCCAACGCTCCCCAGCTATCCTTTAATTCTGCTGATGGCTTGGTGAAATCAAATATTAGTTTTTCCTTTGCTTGAGGTAGATATTTTGCTGCCGCTTGGACTAAGTTTTTTACTCCTTGATATTCTACATTTTCGGGAGTGTCACCAACAATTTCTGGCTGGTAAAATTTAACACCTTGATAGTATTTAGCTCTATCTGCTGTGTCTCCCTCAACTGGTTGTACGCGTACTGCTGTACAACAAATTACAGCTTGGATATCAGAAAGAACTAAAGGAGTTAAAGTTTCTGGTTGCGTGATATCCGCAACTACTAAATCGATATCATTACCAAGAATTGACCGCGCTTTGTCAATGTCTCGAACTAAAGCGCGAACTTTATAACCTTGTTGGAGCGATCGCTCCACAACTCGTTTACCGACACCACCTGTTGCACCTGCTACTAATATTACACCCACATTTCTTCCTCCATTGGGTTTATATTGATTATCCTTAGGACGACCTTGGATTAATTGCTGTACCCAGTTCAGGAAAGGAATCACCTCAAAGTAAGTCAGGGTTTCGATAAACCTGCCTAAGTCCCATTGAGAACGATTTTTGTCAGTCATATTTGCGTCCTCATAACTTTATTTACTCTAACAATTTTAGAGGGAGTAGCGAGTCAATACTTTTTGGGTTTTGGGGGAAAGGGAAAAGGGAAAGGGTTTGATATTTACCTTTTCCCGCAAACCCATTAACCTTTACCCAGACCAAAAGAGAGATTGTTGGATTTATCCGAAAAGTATTGAGTGACGAGTAGTGTAGTTCAATTACTTGAAAAACGCTGTCATTTCTTCAGAGTGCAAGAGTATCATCAGCAATATCTAGAGAAGCATGGACGCGCCTCTTACAGGATAGGCTAATCTTTCACTGGATTGAGGGAATATATAAGCGCTCAGTTAGAATATTTATACTTCATAAATAGTACAAAAGATTTTGTTAACCTCTTTCGTAATTGAGATAGTCCAAACTTAGACTTGAGGGATGGTGGTAAGTCTTGAAAGTTAACGGATACAAAACCTCTTTGAATGTAAAAATTCACCAATTGATGTTTTAAGCATTTTAAATAAAGCGGTTGACTAGCTTGAGTAATTAAATGCTGCACTAGAACAGTCCCCAAACCACGGTTTCGCCAAGCTGGTGCAACAAATAAACTACCTAGTTCTTGTGCTAAGTGAAAGTTTCGGATCTGCCCGAAGGCTACTAAATGCCCATCACATTCAATGACCCAAAATTGCTGCCATCTGAGTTGACTGGGATCTAGCTTTGCTTTAAACACAAAAAATACTATTAACCACATATCAAAAGGCTTGGCCTTACGAAGAACATACTCAGGTGGCAACGAGACATTAGACTGTATCATCTATCCAGCAATAATTAGACAGTCCCAATTTACCTTGACTGGTTGAAATTTTTTGACCAAAACAGGGTGTAGGCTGTAGGGGAAAGACGAAATGGTAAGCTGAAATTGTAGTTATCCCGACAACAGGCATCAATTACTATCGTTACCAGAGCAGTAAAGCAGGCAGAATATAGCTTTTGGGCAATAATGCAAAAACTCCTTTTTAATGACAAAGATAGATTTAGAGCGCAGGCCCTGTTCCTTGGTAAAGGTATTAACTTACAGACACTAGATAATTACGTTTCCTTGGCGACTATGCCACTAATAATTAGAGTTGGTGAAGAAGGCTACGCAGTATTGCTAGCCTATGGTGCAGTTGTCCTGTTTAACCTTGAGCCGAGAGAAAAGGTAGCCTTTTTGACCAAACTATCTTCTCAAATTAGCGGCCCTTTTGCCGACCCAGAAACAGAAGAGGTAGAAGTTCATCTCAGTATTAGTGAGAGTGAACGAGCCAAGGAAGGAAAAATTTTACTGCATGAATTGAGTATAGAACGCTTGCAGATAGTGGCTGATATTCTCGCCAAGAGTGTTGTGTTGTCTCACTATGAAACCAGCCTAGCGACTGTATTCGATCAAATTGAACCGTTCGCAGCTAGTCTCCAGCGTGAAAACAGAAGTAGACAACAAAGCCGGGAATTACTGCGTCAACTAGGAACTACCCTATTAGTTCAACATAAGATTGTAGGTCAAGTAGAGATTATCGATAAGCCGGAGTTGCTCTGGGAATCTCCACAGCTAGAAAACTTATATCTGCGCTTGGAGGATGAATACGAAATTCGCGAACGTCACCATGCTCTAGAACGTAAACTAGAGCTAATTGCCCAAACCGCTCAAACGGTGCTGGAGTTCATGCAGCATAGCAGTAGTCAGCGAGTAGAGTGGTATGTGGTGATTCTGATTGTGGTAGAGATTCTGCTGTCACTTTATGACATCCTTTTCAAAAGCTAATCTGAAATTTGGGGTTGTGAGATGGCGAGGGAGCGATCGCAACTACTCAAAATTCAGTGCGAGAAATCGCTCCTCAGAGCAATGTTATTACTAATACCATTTTGAAAAATGATTGCGACACATGGATTCACACCAAGCCAGACGCACCAAGGCAATTTCCAATCCAAAATCGTTCGACTGAGCGCAGCCGAAGTCTAAAATCCAAAATCTAAAATGGTATAACTTACTGGCAAACTGGAATACGGATTTGAAACTCCGCTCCCTCGCCCGGTTCTGAAGTGCAAGAGAGCGAACCACCATGTTTTTCGGTAACGATTTGGTAGCTAATCGACAAGCCCATACCTGTTCCTTTACCCACAGGTTTTGTGGTGAAGAAAGGATCGAACAGGCGACGGCGAATCGGCTCTGGTATACTCATCCCATTGTCTGCAATCCGAATTTCGACTCGATCGGCATTAATTTGCTCAGTGTGAATAGTAATGGTTGGAGTTGTAATTTGTCTTTGATTGTCCGTTAATGACTCTTCCAAAGCATCGATCGCATTACTCAACACATTCATAAATACTTGATTTAGCTGCCCTGCATAGCATTCCACTTGAGGCAAATTACCGTAGTGTTTAATAAGCTCAATAGCGGGACGATCTGACTTGGCTTTGAGGCGATGTTGGAGAATCATTATCGTACTGTCAATGCCCTCATGAATATTAACAGCTTTAATTTCGGCTTCGTCCATGCGTGAGAAGGTTCGCAGAGAAGCGACAATTTGCCGAATCCGATCTGCTCCAACCCACATAGAAGATAGTAGCTTCGGCAGGTCTTCTAGCACGAATTCTAGATCGATCGCCTCTGCTTCTGACTGAATCTCTGGATGGGGAGATGGATAATGCTTCTGATAAAGTTCCAGCAGTCTTAGCACCTCTTGGGTGTAACTGTTGGCATGGGTCAGATTGCCAAAGATAAAATTGACTGGATTGTTGATTTCGTGAGCAACCCCAGCTACCAATTGCCCCAAGCTCGACATTTTCTCGGTCTGCACAAGATGAGCCTGGGTTTGTTGCAATTTATACAGAGATTTTTCGATTTGTTCGGCTTTTTCTCGCTCTCGCGTTTCGGATGCTTGCAAAGCTTCATTTTTAGTTTCGAGTTCTTGTGATTTAGCTTCCAGTTGTTCTGAATAAGCTTGCAGGTTGGTGTAAAGACGGGCGTTGTCGATCGCAATCGAAATTTGTGCTATCAACAGACTCAACACATTCACCCGTTCTGGGGTAAAAGCACCAGAAATGAGATTATTTTCCACGTAAATAATCCCAGTAAACTTGCCAGAGTGAATCAGCGGCAAACACAAAATTGACTTGGATTGGTAGGTGGTGATATAAGCATCAGCCACAAAACGTGAGTCTTTAACAGCATTGTCTAAAACCAGATTGTTTCTAGTTCTTTCGACATAATTCAATAAGGCAACTGGGAGTAGGGGTGAATTAGTTTTATCCTCTGTGTTAACAACAACGCTAACCTCCTTATCTATAACTATTCCCGTCGCTTCTAATATCCATTGATTCTCATGCTTGGCAATAAAATAACCTTGTTGAGCGCCAGCATTTTCGATGACAATCTTCATCAATTTTTCGAGCAGCTGAGTTAGCACCATTTCTTCTGATAGCACTTGTGCAGCTTTCATCACTGTCATGAAGTCGAAAATGTGAGCGCCTCCAGTAGTCGTAGAGCTTGTTTGAATAGTGTGTAGGTAATTCGTTTCTATTTTTTCTGTGTTTGACCGCAAAATTAATTGCGGATAGCGTGTTTCTAAATCTTTGACTTTAGCAACAGCACCCCAATGACTATAGGCGTAGTAAGCATTTGTCATGTATATTTGAGCAATCGTTTCTTTACCCCATGACAAATAGAATTTGGCGGCGAGTTCGTGGGCGATCGCTTCCTCGTTGATGTACTCGTTTTCTTTAGCAAGTGCGATCGCTTTTTCATACATCTCGATCGCTTCGATTTTTTCGCCTAAAACTCGATGCCGTTCTGCCTCTACTAGATAGAATTTGTGTAAATGATTCATTGGGGCATAATCTGCCCATTTTAGGATTTTTTCTTGATTAGCTTGGATGCGATCGAGAATTGCCTTTTGCTCTGATTCTTGGCTATTAGGATACACCGCTAGCCGCAGTAAAGAATCGTAAAAATTTAATAGAGGAACAAGGGGCATTCCTACCACTGCATCTAAATACTTCTCTGCTATAGCGAGATTCTCAATCGCTTCCGAGTAATTTTCAAACCAATAACAAAGCAAAAATTTGTTCAAATAGATGTAGCCAACTCCCGCATTGTCGTTTGCTTGTTGGTGCAGTGGCAACCCGATCTGTTCATCGCAGGCTTCACCCTTTAGAAGGCAGGGATTTTCATTTTTTCCCAGTAGATTTAAGGTAGCCTGCCAATAGATTTCTATATAATTAAGCGCTGTTTCTTGCTTAATTTTATGAATAGCATCTCTGTTTCTTGCCATCTCTCTTTCAAGGACAGCCAGTTCTTTACCGCTAAAGTAAGCTAAACAGGAGTACTGTAGTAGACAATAGCCTGCATATTCTAAATCTCCTGTCTCCATTCCGCTAGAGTAACCTGACAGCAAAGGCTCTAAGGTTTCTCTCAGATGCTCTTTCCAATGTCGGATAAATAGATTTACGATGAAAACTGTCTTGGCTTTGATTTCTTGAGCATTTAACTTTGACACTAGATTTAAAGCCAACTGACCAAATTTATAACCTGAATCAATATCTCCCACAATCGCACAAAGAAGAAAACCATAATTGGCATAAGCAAACCCAGAAACGGCAGCATTACCATATTCGACAGATAATTGTACTTGTTTGCACACCGTCAAGGGCAACAGTGCAGGAGCAGCAATATATGCAGGAGCAAAGATACTTGACAAAAGTCTAATAGCTGCTAATTTATAGCGATCGCTCATTTGAGGTAGCTCAATTAAATCCTCAATTCGCGTTCCACTCAAAATTGCCGCAGTGTCCGCCAATCCTTGCCCAATATCTGACGCGTTCGGTTCTTGGGGAAACTCTACCCCTAACTGCTTTAAAACTTGTAGCGCTGTGTTAACCGCTTCTAATAACCTGTTCTGCGCCATATAAGCTTGCATCTGGACTTCATACACTTTAATTTTGTCCAGTAGCGTCACACCACAGTTTTGGACGATCTCAAACAATCTCTGCATTTCTTCAAAATCACCGCTCAAAAAAGCTGCTTCTGCTGCTTCTGAGTGCAGTGCTAATGTCAGTTCATATTCACACTTCCAGCTTTCTTCTACTAACAATCCCAAACCAACTTGCAAATATTTGATGGCGGAATCGTGCGCTGTGGCTGCTTTCGCTCTCTGACCTGCGACGAGGTTTAATTCTGCAAGTTGATATTTTTCTGTTTCAGATATCAGTAAATCAGTACCGTAATTGAGTTGATTAACTAAAGCAAATATATTTTCTTTGCGTTCTTCTGGTGTCGTCTTTTGCAGCAGTAATTGACCAATTTTCAGATGCGTTGCTTTCTTCTGCTCGTCGGGAATCAAAGAATACGCAGCTTGCTGTACGCGATCGTGTAAAAACTTGTAATCAACCTTGACATCAGTTAAAGTAATTCCACCAGATTCTTCTTGACTAAACACTAAGGGAATTTTGTAGTCCTGACTTAAGGGCAAAATTAGCCCAGCTTGCAGGGCTGACCACAATTGCGCCGCAGTGGTTAAAGAAGATACTTCGTTAACGATCGCCAATACATCCAAGTTAAAAGTATTACCAATACAAGCAGCCAGTTTTAGAACTTGTTGCGTTTCTAATGACAGTTTGCGAATATTTCTCGCTGTCAGTTCAACAACATTCAGGTCAGTAATGCCGATCCCTTGAATATGTTGGATATTCCATTGCCATACTCCTGAATGGAAGTCGTATGTTAGTAAGTCTTCTTGGTGTAGGGTTTTCAGCAGTTGTGTTAAGAAGAAAGGGTTCCCCCCGGTTTTGTGGAATAGTAATTCTGCTAGTGGCTGACTGTGTTCTATGTGATTCAATGTATCGCCAATTAACGCTTCCACATCCGTTAACTGCAATGATGACAAGACGATGTTATTCACCACCGCACCAGAGGATTGAATTTTGGACAAACCCATCATCAGTGGATGGGTGGGCGAAACTTCATTATCACGGTATGCCCCGATTAGTAATAAATATTTGCGCTCGGTATCCGTCATCAATAGCTCAATTAAGTTCAGTGATGCTGAATCTGCCCACTGCAAGTCATCCAGAAAGACAACTAAGGGATGGTCTTGGTTTGTAAATACCCCAATGAATTGCCCAAAGACGCGATTGAAACGGTTTTGAGATTCTGTCGCTCCCAATTGTGTTACAGGTGGCACAGTTCCAATAATGAGTTCGACTTCGGGTATCACATCAATAATGACTTGCCCATTTTCTCCCAATGCAGTTAACAGTTTCTCTTTCCAACCTTGGATTTGGGCAACGCTTTCGGTGAGTAATTGCTGAATTAAAGATTGGAACGCCTGAATCAACGACGTGTATGGAATATTGCGTTTGAATTGATCGAACTTGCCTGCAATGAAATAACCTCTGGCCCCGACAATCGGTTTATGAACTTCATTGACGACACTCGTCTTGCCAATGCCCGAATAACCAGAGACGAGCATGAGTTCGCTGCCACCTCCTGCCACACGCTCAAATGCAGTCATTAATGTTGCTACTTCTGCTTCGCGTCCGTAGAGTTGTTGTCCAATCAAAAAATGCCCAGATTTGTCCCGTCTCCCTGGTACGAAGTTTTCAATCTTGCCAATCACTTGAAGTTGAAACAAGCATTCCTCTAAATCCGCTTTCAGTCCCCAAGCGCTTTGATACCGCTCCTCTGCTGTTTTTGCTAACAGCTTCAAAATAATTGCACTAATTGCCTCTGGCACATCTTCCAGAATACGACACACGGTTTCGCTACAAGGTGCGACTGGCATTTTGGCGATGTGACAGTGGATCAACTCCATCGGGTCAGCAGCATAAAATGGCAGCGTACCTGTTAGCATTTCATACAAAGTGACACCCAACGAATAAAAGTCGGTGCGATAGTCGCACACTCGGTTCATTCTGCCTGTTTGCTCAGGCGACATATAGGCAAGTGTACCTTCAAGCAAATTAGGATTGCTCAAGGTAGGATTTTCTCGATCGAGGCGCGAGGAGATACTGAAGTCAATCAGTTTGACTTCCCCAGATTCGGGATTAATTAAAATATTGTGCGGCTTAATATCTTTATGTATAATTTTTTGGGCGTGTAGCTCTCCTAAAGTCTGTGCCAAATTAATCGCCACCTTGAGAAAAGTAATCAAGGTAGTTTTTTCAGTCGCAATTATTTCTTTGAGCAAGCAACCTGGGATATCTTCTAATACCAAAGCCAAACCATGCTGATAATTCTTTAATTCGTAGGCTTTAACAATGCCAGGAATTCGCAGGGACTCAATGATTTGATATTCGTGGCGCAGTCGAGCAATATCTTCTAGGGGTGGATGTTCGCACAGAAGAGTTTTGATCGCCACAGAGACATTATCGGTTTCTCGCCGTCCACGATAAATGACGGTTTTACTACCGGAGTGTAGGGTTTCGAGGAGTTGATAACCAGATAAAGTAGCTGTCATTGTTTTCTCTTGCAATATAAGCATTCTTAATATGCCCATGCAAGTTTAGCTTTGTAACATCTGAGACAAAAATAAGCATATTTTTACGAGATGTTACATGAATAATTTGGAATAAAAGTATTTATTCTTACTTGATTTTCACGGTATTTTGCGTGTTTTTGACCTGTAACGAACTAACGCTTATCTTATCGCAGCCGCAAGTAAAGACATGACACAACGAATCAAAGCCAACACCTATTTTCTCTGCAACAAACAGAAGAATCGTTGGATTTTCGCGGGAGTCAACTTCTCGATAAAAGATATTTGTAGGATAAAAACTGGGTGATATGGTCGTTATGCTCCAGTTTCTCAAAGATTGAGGTCGGACAATCCAGGTTAATTATCAAGACGACAGCCTAGTATCCAGTGGTATTTGCGAATAAACAAGCAAATATTCCTTAATTATACAGTTTTTTGAAATGAGGCGATCGCATTCGTGTATTCTCCAAGTATGAATACTGCATCAAAACCAGCAGAAAAGGTGGATGTGTGGCATGAATATGTCGGATATTGTAAATTCAAACCATAATTTTATATCTAGTAAAATTAACTAAAATCAGTCAGAGGGTAAACACATTTTGGAGATTACTTTGTATAGTATTTATCTAGAAGTTTAAAATATCTAATGATTCTTCTATTTCTAAATCTAATATTATTTCTCGTGTATCTTTGAGTGCTTCTAGCTTACCTTCTTTACGATAGATATCTGCCGCTTTTTGAAAATCTTCAATTGCTCTCTGTTTGTCTGCAATTTCTAAACGAATATTGCCACGGTTATAATAAGCATCAGCATAACTAGGATTAATCTGGATTGCCTGAGTATAATCTTCGATTGCACCCTCAAAGTCTCCTAAATCTGAACGAGCATTCCCGCGGTTGTAATAAGCATCAGCATAACTAGGATTAATTTGGATTGCCTGAGTATAATCTTCAATTGCGCCCTCAAAATCTCCTAAATCTGAACGAGCATTCCCACGTTTTTTATAAGCTATAGCATCTTGAGGATTAATCTTGATTGCTTGAGGAAATCCTGACTGAGAACCTAATAAATAACGAGTAATTCCACGGTTTTTATAAGCATCAGCATAATGAGGATTAATTTTAATAGCTTGAGTATAATCTTCAATTGCTCCTTGATTATCTCCAATATGAGAACGAGCTTCAGCCCGATTTTTATAGGTTACGGCAACATTAGGATTAATTCTAATAGCTTGAGTATAATCATTAATCGCTTCCTCTAATCGCCCCAGTTGATAGAGAGCTAAACCTCGTTTGTTGTAAGATTTAGCATCATGAATATTCATCTGGATTGCCTGAGAATAATCTGCGATCGCCGCTTCGTAATCTCCTATTTGATAGTGAGCTAAACCTCGTTTATAATATAAATTAATATCATTATTAACTTCTAAAGCTTGAGTGTAATTAATAATAGCATTTGGATATTCTCCTTTCTCGACATATTCATCACCCCTTTTTATATGTAGATTTAAATCTTCATCACTATATTCAGGTTTAAAAGGAAATTTTAACACCTGATTAATAGTTGGTTTAGATGAAATTTCCTGTTTCGGAAGATATTTATAAATAGCTGGTTGTTGGCGAGAAGAATTATTTATAGAAGATTGTAACTGTTCTAGATAACACCATAAACCACCCCCATATAGTAATTGTTCTATTCCAAAAGAAATTTTCCCAGTCTTCAACTTAATCATTCGGGTTGGGAGAAAGCCAGCCAAAAAAAGGTGATACTCAGATTGTGCTTCACTGACATCTTCTTGAATTAAAATGCAAACTACTACTGCATTCTTTTCAACTTCTTCAGAACTAATTGACCATCTAACTCTGTCAATGCGACCATGACGAGATTTAACCTCAATACCAATAGATGGGTCAGAAGTCAAAGTAAAATCTATATTACCATCACCGCCAAATCGCTTTTCATAATCGACTTCGGTAATAAAATCGGCTAAACGTTCTTTGACAACTTCTTCACCCAACTTTCCTTTGAGATAGCTAAGAAAAACATCACGTACTGGTAAAACACGCTTATATTTCTCAGCCATCTGCCAGCAAAATTCCCGTAATGCTTTTAATCTCTCTCCAGAAATTATAGTTAATTCACTATATTGACCTTCTGTTTCACAATGAAGCAGACAACCAGATGCTAACCTTTTAATAAAATCAGACTGTAGCGATCGCAGTAGTGTAATCCAGTCCATTGATATTTCTGCGAATCTTTTGATGAGATTATTCTATTAAAATATCCATTCGGCGTAAACCTTTTAATTAGCTTGGGTGATATTCCCAAAAATTGTTTACTATTTTGCAATAATTATTCATTAAAATTAATATATGACAATGAGCTATGATACTTACCGTTAGACATTGGCGTAATTTACATTAGTTTTGAAACTGCGGCCATGTTTGATTATGCCAGAGTTTTGAAGAGTTGGGAGAGTGCGATCGCTAGGAATAATACATGAAATATTAATTAGCTAACCACCAATCGCGCAAATGGCCCAAAATCAAAACCCCAAGCCAAACTCTCTCACCAACTCCAGTCCCCCCTCCTCGCTTGCGGGGAGGGGGTTAGGGGGTGGGGTTCCGGGATACCCTTGGCAAACCCCACACGAACTTTGGAAAAAACTTAAACCATTGGTGCGACAAATGCGGTGTGAACCAACTCCAGCAGAAAAGCTACTTTGGGAAAAGTTGAGACACAAGCAACTTTTGGGTTTCAAGTTCCGCCGTCAGCAAACAATTGACCGTTTTATCGTCGATTTTTACTGTAATGAAGCGCGGTTAGTGGTGGAAGTGGATGGCGAAATTCATCACTACACACAAGAGGAAGATGCGATACGTCAAGAATTTTTGGAGAGTTTGGGGTTGCAGGTTGTGCGATTTAGAAATGAGGATGTTCTGGAGAGGGTGGAGGGGGTATTGCAGGATATTGGGGCTTGGTTGCAGAGATAGAACCCCACCCCCAACCCCCTCCCCGCAAGCGAGGAGGGGGCTAATTATGTGGTTTTTGGGGTGTGTGCGCTCGTACAATTTTACATAAGTTTGACAAATTTCTAAATTTTAGCCTTGCTACCCCACTACTGACTTCATTAACTGTGTTGCGATCGCAGTAGTGTAATCTAGTCCATTTATATTTCTGCGAATCTTTTGATCAGACTGATGAATCAGAGTCATCTTTTAGTAAAAAAGGAAATTGCTTTTCCTCAAGCTAATACAGAGCAAATGCGATTATGTTAATCGCTTAAGTAATACGGGAATACTATGTATAAGTTTTAAGGATAAAAATATGACTTTACCAATGGAAGAGTTTGGGCTAAATTTTGAGCAAACAAAAATTTTGTATAGTTTTCAGTATTTTTTAGTACAACAAGATATTGACAGAGAGACAGAATTTGTAAATAGGCAGCTTAAACGTAGATATTTAAACAAGTGGACTAAATCAGTTGAAAAATTTTTAGAAACTCTTGCGAGTAATGATTTACAAAAAAATAATAGTTTTTTATATACTGATTATTCTTTATTCGAGGAAGTATTCAAAAGAATGAAGTGGTCACTCAATAAAAAACGACCTTTATATTCAATTGTATTAGAATTGTCATTGTTTAGTCTCTATGCTCCTTTTGGTACTGAAGAAGATGAACAATTTAAAAAATTAAAACTTAGCGAAACATTTCGTCCACTAATTATAGAAAAAATTGTCTTTTTTGCCAATGAGCTTGGAGTTGAAAGAGAATACGTTACAAGATTTAAATCTAATTATCAAAAATGGAACAATGAAATTACAGGCTCAAACCCTTTGAATTTTTTGTTAGGAGGCTTGATAGGGGGAGCCGTTGTGGCAGCGGTAGCTGCTGCTATTGCAATACCTATTCTTGTTCCTTTACTAGCTCCTATACTTGCGCCGGGGCTTTCAGGCGCAGCGGCAATCTCAGCTGTGCTAGCGGCTTTGGGCGGAGGTGCTATTGCAGCAGGTGGTTTTGGTATGGCAGGTGGAATGGCTGTGATTGTTGGTGGCGGTGCAATTCTTGGCACTGGCGCTGGTAGTGGTATTAGTTCATTATTTGCTCAGTCACCGAATTTAGCAGTCCGCGAAGCAGCAAAATTTTTAGTGACTTTTAACGATATTATATTAGTTCAAGAAGATGTTATAAAGCAGGAAATTGCTTTAAACGCCAGAAACATAATTAAAGGACAGAGAAATGCAATTAATGAACTAGAAGAACAAATTTTAGAAATGCAAATGGCAAGAATTAATAATCAAGAGCAAATAAGTAATTTACAACAAGTTGTTAAATATTTGAGAAAAGCTTTAGAAATAAGCCAAAATTTATTAAAAAGTTTTTTGTATAAAAATGATTTACAATGAAATAGTAAATCGGCGACAAAATATTTGGGACGTAGTTGAGGATAAAAATAATCTGCGTAGATGCAAAGCAGCTTGTCGTCAGACATCGCTACTATTAGTCTCCCATGTACTCCTGGCCATAATTCAGGATCTTCTAAATACGGGTTCATTCCTGGAAATGGATAAGCCATAACAAATATCTCAAAACCAAAAAAATTTTAAAAGTAATTCTCATAGCCCCATCCTCGCTTGCCTGTTGGGGGTGAGATTTTAAGAACAACTAGTGAGGGCTGCACCACATTGCTCTTCCTTTGTCAACCAACCTTTAACACCTTGATATTCCACCTGCGCCCAATCTCCCTGACAGCCTAACAATTTGACAGCCGTATTAGCAGGAATTCTTCTCAGTTTTTGGCTTTTTTGACTGCTACTAGCATAGAAATCCACACCATTAGTACCGTAGCCTCGCGTTGTTAAGCCTAACTTTGGCACGAATACCCATCCAGTTGCTTGAAAACCATTGCTAGCATTAGTAATCTGCATCCAATTTCCAGCAGCACCAATAACGTGAACTGTTTCGTTAATGGGTATTTGTCCTATAATTATGTTATTTGTACTTGCACCACTCCGCACATTTAACCCTTGCGAATCTGTATCGATGACGTAGGCAAAAAGATCGCACTTTTGAGAATTACTTGATTTCGCTAAACTTATTTCACTAGCTATACCAGTATTGAGTATCATATTAATACAACTGAATGCTAATCCGAACGCTAACTTTGGTGCTGGATTTTTCACTTTTTTTGCGATCATTTCTTCAAGCTTCTGGCATCAGTACTCAAGGCTGGAATCTTAGTTTATATCTTTGAATCTACCTAAATAAATTCTGGTTAACTTTGTAACGTAGTTCGATCAAATAAATTTTAGTACCACAATAACACTTTTAATTTTACAAAATTTAGTCCTGCAATGTCTACGATGGTCACTGAGCCAAGTCGTTCGCGGAGCGTCTCGCAGAGAAGTGCGGGCTACGCCTACGCTGATGGATGCAACACAACGATATCATTGAGTATTAAGATGTCAGTATATGGTGTAGTTAACGCCAACAGGAAGTTTATATTTCGACAAAGATTCATTAAGTTATATGAATAAGAAAATACATTCCATATCAGATAGCATAGTTCAAGAAATTAATAATCTCGACAATGTGAGTATTTTAGAATTAGACAAAGAAGAAATTATTAGCTTATTTAAGGCTAATGGAATCTTGCTTTTTAGAGGATTTGATGTTGATGTTGATATTTTTAAAAAATTTACCAATCTCTTGAGTACCGATTTTATAAATTATGCTGGTGGTGCATTCAGTAGAAGGGTAATTAATGGAGATGAGACTCTTTTAAGCGTCAATGATTTTAAATCTGAGATTAAGTTGCACGGAGAAATGTATTATCAGCAGAATATCCCACTTATGCTGTGGTTTTTCTGTGCTAATCCACCATTAAAAGATGGTGAAACTACGGTATGTGATGGCAGACAGTTTTTTAATGAAATTAGTAGTTCAACCAAAGAGTTATTTAGCAAAAAGAAGTTAAAATTTACTGTTCGGATATCTCAAGAGGACTGGCAGAAAAAATATCAAACAGATGATTTGAATCAGCTAGAAAAGATGTGTCAGAATAACAATACGCATCTGACAGTAAATAACGATAAATCGATTCTGCTTGAATATATTTCTCCAGCCATCGTCCCTAGCAGATGTGGAAAATATCAGGTATTTATTAATAGTCTATTGCCTACAAAGCATTTAAACCCAAAGGTTCTTAATTTTGAAGATGATTCAGAAATTCCTGAAGAGGTTGTATCTGAACTTAATGAGATTGCTGAAAAAATAACCACGGAAATTTTGTGGCAAAAAGGCGATATTTTAATGATTGATAATACAAGAGTACTTCATGGTAGAAGGTCTTTTGCTGACGATCAAAGAGATATTTATATCAGGCTGTGTTCTCCAGCTTTTTCATTTTGATATTTGATTACAACAGTTATCATTGATTTAAGTGATATCTGTCGTCAGGGTACAGCATTGCTATGCTATTACTGCATTATCCATAACACAATACTTTTCAGTTAACGGTTATTGGTGTAGATAATTTGTCTTTCAAGACGCGATCAATCGCGTCTCTACATTAGACGCGATCAATCGCGTCTCTACATTAGGGTTTTGTTGCTCTATCTAAACTGTATTGATTTTATAACAGGTTATTTCATATCATAGCCAAACAAATTTGGGTCTACTTCTCCTAACTGCAACTCTGCTAAACCATACTCCGCCCATCGTCTCTCTACCATCGCCGCCACATCTGGGTCGGATTCTAAAGGCGAACCCCATTCATGATTTGTTTCCGGCGGAATCTTGGTAGTTGCATCAATTCCCATCCGTCCGCCTAAGCCAATCTTCTCACTGGCAAAATCCAAGGTATCAAAAGGTGTATTCGGCAAAATAAAGACATCCCGCACTGGGTCAACTTTAGAACTAATCGCCCAGACAACTTGACGCGGATCGCGAATATTTATGTCTTTATCCACCACAATTACAAATTTGGTGTATGTAAATTGAGGTAAAGCACTCCAAAACGCTAAAGCCGCCCGTCGCGCTTGTCCCGGATATGCTTTATCAATGGAAATAATCGCTGCTTTGTAACTCAAAGCTTCCATTGGCAGGAAGAAATCGACAATTTCTGATACTTGTTGCCGCAGTATAGGCGTATAAATGCGATTGAGTGCGATCGCCATCATCGCTTCTTCTTTGGGTGGACGACCGCTAAATGTTGTTAAGTAAATCGGATTTTTCCGGTGCGTCATACACTCGAAGCGAATTAACGGCGAATCTTCCACGCCGCCGTAATAACCCATGTGATCGCCAAAAGGCCCATCTGGTAAAACTTCCCCTGGTGTAATCGTTCCTTCCAAGACAAATTCGGAATCCGCGGGAACTTCCAAATCTACAGTTTTACATTTTGCCAACTGGACGCCAGAACCGCCATAAAGTCCTGCAAACAGCCATTCTGATAAATCTACAGGTATAGGTGTAGCTGCTGCCATGATAATTAGAGGATCTACACCAAGTGCGATCGCAACTTCTAATTTTTTCCCACGTTCGGCCGCTTTTCGCAAATGCCTCGCCCCACCCCGCACCGATAACCAGTGAACCGTCATCGTATTTTGAGATTGTAGTTGTAAGCGATACACACCTACATTTGGAGTACCAGTCTCACAATCCTTGGTAATTACTAATCCCAGCGTGATAATCCTGCCAGCATCACCAATATAAGGGCGTATCAAAGGCAACTTATTTAAATCTAAATCATTACCTTGAATCACAACTTGCTGACAAGCGGGGAAAAAGTCTCGTCCTGGTTTTGCCTTCACCACATCAAACAGCACTTTTCCAAAATCTATCGCCTGGGAAATCTTTTTCGGTGGTTTTGGCTGTTGCAGCATACTCAATTTTTTACCCAGAGTTTCCAACTCCTCTGGATGCTGCATATTCATCGCCCAGCAAATCCTTTCCACAGTTCCCATCAAATTCACCGCCACCGGGAAGGAAGCGCCTTTGACGTTTTCAAACAACAACCCTGGGCCACCTTTTTGTAGCATTCGGTTGGAAATCTCAGCAATTTCCAAGTCTGGGTCAACTAAAGCTGAAATTCGCCGTAATTGTCCTCTTTCTTCCAAAATTTTGATGAATCCCCGCAAGTCTCTCGCCATTGTTCTAATAAAGCTGATTATTTAAGAAGTGTGAAGCGCTTTCTTATATTATGGGGCATTGGGAGAGTGGACTAGAAGACAAGGAGAATTGGAGACAACACATCTCAGGAAAGCTGATGAGTAAACTAGTAAACCTACTGTTCCAAAAATTGTGTAAAATTACTCCCCCAGAGTGATGTTACTAATCCTTCATATAAATGAAGAGTTTTGAAACCTAAACTTTCAGTTACCCTGAAATTGATATATATAAAAGAGCAATTTTCAAATGACCATTTACTTTTATAAGGTTTGGCAGCCTTATGGCTGTTTTTCTAACTTTTCTCTCCACGGAATCCACATCGAGGGTGTTTACTGGCCAACGGTTGAGCATTATTATCAAGCGCAAAAGTTTGTAGGCAGCACAGATGCGGCAATTATACCTCTTATCCATGCCGCCGCCACCCCAGAAGAAGCTGCGACTTTGGGAAGATGTAGCACTCGCCAACTCCGTCGAGACTGGGATTTGGTTAAAACTCAAATTATGCGAGAAGCTGTACTCAAAAAGTTTCTCACTCATGCTGATATCAGAGAAGTTCTCCTGAAGACAGGTAATGAGATGTTGGTTGAAAACTCCCCAACCGATTCTTTTTGGGGCTGTGGTGCTAATAAAAGCGGTCAAAACCATCTCGGTAAAACTCTTATGAGTGTGCGTGAAGAAATTCGGAATTTACTATCTTTAACGGTAATTTACGAATAATTTAATCAAAATAGTTACATCCAACATCAAGTCAAGCAATTAAACGGGGAATAGTCAAATTCCCCAGCCAAAAACATTTTCAAAAATTACTAATAATTTAGTTATGGCTCTGAATAAATTTTAATTAATTGAATTAATGGGCAAAAAGATTAAAAAAATCTTTTTAATTTCAAGAAATTATTCCAGTTATAAATTAAGTAAAATTACTGGAATAGTTTAATGATTGAGAATATAAAATTAATAAATGTCAATGATTAAAATTTTCTGAACTTTAGACTTGAGATGAGCGCTAAAAAGTATTTAATGATACAGCATTTTTATATATCACTTAAATCCGCTTTCCAAGAGACCTCTTGGCAAAAGTGCTTTTTACACTCTCGTAGGAAAAGGTTTTGGTTAAAGGGGAAGGGAAAATACAAAACCTTTACCTTTTCGCGACAAATGCCAAGAAGTCTAAGGGCTACAGGGAACAAGCAAAATATCTGTTACTTTTCAAACATCTTCTAATCCATTTCCCAAAATATTTGTAATACATGTATGCCCTTAGCAATACATTATTAGCAAGAATTTTTGGAAATAGGATGAAAATCAAAGTATTGTAAGTTGAAAATTACGATCGCGAACAATTATAAAAAATTATACTTAAATAAATTAAATACAAGTAATGACACGTAGGGATAAACCAAACGAGTTGCAGCAAAACTTCGGTCGAGAAAGCTTACTGCACCGGATGACAAAACAGATTAGGCGATCGCTCGACCTTCAAGAGATATTAACAACTACTGTTAGCGAAGTGCGTTTATTTTTGGGTGCAGATCGGGTGAAAATTTATCGCTTTGATGCTGATGGTAGTGGTGAAGTGATTGCAGAATCTATTCATAAACAACGTCTGCCATCTTTATTGGGTCAACGCTTCCCAGCTGATGATATTCCAGAAGCCGCCAGAGAGATGTTTTTGTTGGCGGGGCAACGTTCGATTGTCGATGTGGCAAATGAGAAGATTGGGCTATCGCCTCTACAGTCAAAAGAAACTGGCAAACGTCTAGAAACTAATATCTACTATCGGCAAGTAGACCAGTGTCATATTCAATACCTAAAAGCAATGGGCGTACAGTCTTCGTTGGTAGTACCAATTTTAGATTGCGAGCCACAAGAACTATCGGCAAAGCCTAAATTGTGGGGATTGTTGGTAGCTCACCACAGTGAACCGCAAAAGATTTTGAAGCGGGAACTAAAAGTATTGCAGCAAGTTGCCGACCAGGTAGCGATCGCGATCGCTCAAAGTAATCTACTCGCTGAAGCCCACGCCAAGCAAAAGCGAGAAGCTACTATTAATCGAGTCACCACATTATTGCATAAACTGCCGACAATCCAATTACAAGGAGCACTAGAAGAAGTTATTACTGCCTTCTGTGGAGTCGGTGGCAGGCTTTACATTGCAGAGAACCGAGAACTATACACCTGGGGCGACCAACCGACACTCCCCTACGAGTTAGATAACAGTATTATCGAACAGCATCCCATCTGGCAAAACTGGATGGCTGAGTTTCAACAAGGTAATATTTGGGCAACTACCGACCTCTATAAAGAACCACGTTTGCGAGTTTTGGCTTTAGCATTCCGTTCTACTGAAATTCGCGGACTCATGGTGATTCCGCTACATTACCGCGAAAAATTTATCGGTGTATTAACTATTTTTCGCTCGGAATTGGAAACGGAAATCTTGTGGGCGGGAAGATGCGAACATAATCGGCGACAACTTTTACCCCAGCTTTCCTTTGAGATTTGGCGAGAGCAAAAAAAAGGGCAATCACCTGAGTGGAAATTGGAAGACATCTTTTTGGCACAAGCTTTATACGATCATTTCTCAATGGCAATTCAGCAGCAGCAGATGTATAAACAGGTACAATCCCTGAATGCCAACTTAGAACTGCGGGTGCAAGAGCAAACCTCTGAACTCGAAAAATCATTACTGTTTACCAAAGTCATCAAGCAAGTCACAGAGCATATTCGCCGCACATTGGACTTGCAAGCAACTCTGCAATCCATAGTTCAAGAAGTCCGTCCCCTGCTAAATTCAGACCGAATGCTGATTTTCTACCTGAAGACTCAATCAGTGATTGTGGAAGAGATTAATGGTGATTGGCAGTCAGTTTTGGGAGTGAATGCACCACCAGAATGCTTTCCTGATGAGTATACCCGTCTATACTGTCAGGGTAGGGTACGGGCAATTAACAACCTTTCAACGGCTTCTTTAAGTGATTGTCATCGAGAGTTTTTGCAGAGTTTGCAAGTGCAAGCAAACTTAATAGTTCCAATTAATATGGGTATGGAACTATGGGGCTTATTAATTGCCCATGAGTGTGAGGCTCCCAGAAATTGGCAAGATACAGAAATTGATTTATTGCAGCAGGTGGCAGATCAGGCTGCGATCGCAATTCAACAAGCACAACTCTACCAACAAACCTCACTAGCCGAAACTGAAGCCAGAAATCAAGCTGCTCAGTTAGAGCAGACCCTACACGAACTCCAAGAAACACAGACAAGATTGATTCAGACCGAAAAAATGTCTAGTTTAGGACAGTTGGTGGCGGGTGTCGCCCACGAAATCAACAACCCCGTTAACTTTATTTACGGTAATCTGTGCCACGCCAGTGATTACACCGAACGGCTGCTAGAAATTTTACGTCTCTACCAGCTATACTATCCCCATCCCCATAGTGAAATTCAAGCCGCGATCGAAGCGATCGATTTTGAATTTTTGGTAGAAGACCTGCCAAAAATCATGACCTCAATGCAACTAGGAACCGAACGCATTCGCTCAATAGTGTTGTCGTTACGCAATTTTTCTCGCTTGGATGAGTCTGAAAACAAGCGCGTTGACCTGCATGAAGGTATTGACAACACCTTATTAATTTTGCAACATCGGCTGAAAGGAAATGCCGAATTTCCACGAATTGAGATAATAAAAGATTATGGCAGCATTCCACGGGTGGAATGCTATGCCGGTCAAATGAATCAAGTATTCATGAATATTTTCAGCAATGCCATAGATGCTCTGGAAGTAGGGCGTCGAGAGTGGCGGGATCGGGGTGACAAGGAGAATAACTCATGCCCAATTCCAACTATCCAGATTTCCACTAAAGTCTCAGCAGACAACTCTCGTCTGTTAATTCGGATTACTGACAACGGCCCCGGAATGAATGAAGACGTAAAAAAGCGAATTTTTGACCCGTTTTACACTACCAAGCCTGTGGGCAAAGGTACAGGATTAGGACTAGCAATCAGCTATCAGATTATTGTCGAAAAACATGGGGGAATAATGGAGTGTATTTCAGAACCTGGCAAAGGTACAGAGTTCTGGATTGAGATTCCCATCAAGCCTCCAGCCAAAATAGTTAACTAGCAATAGGAAATGGGAGATGAGGATGCAGGGGAAAAATCACTATTGGTTATTGACCAATGCTCAATTGTTAGTTTCAAAACTTAAAAATCGATTGATAAATTTTTAAATTCATCCACAAGATAGATGATAATTTTCTTAACATATAGGCTAAATAAATAGCTATCAGCGATCCAGGATACAATACTGCTCGCTTTGTGCATTTTTAAATCGAAATTGGATTTGGGGAAAAGGTTAAAGGGTAAAGGGTAAAGGTTTTTTCTTTCCTCTTTACCCTTTCCTTTTCCTCAAAACCCGACAAGTATCGATCCAGGATATGCAATATATTTAATTCGATTAAAATCATTTAAAAGTAAAGTTTAGTTGCAAAATAAATTCCTCCCAGCTACAAATGATAATCTAATAGTAGAAGCTAATAAACAAGCTTCCTTGGCAGATAATAACAGCTGCATTTGAAATGTTAGTAAGAGGTATAAGACGCTGTTGAACTTACATCTGTCTCGTCAAAATACAGCAACACCCAAGGCGAAAACTGCTGTTTCCTCAAATCTATAAGATTAGGGGGCACTGTAACTGATTTTCATTTCTTGTTTACAAAAGCAATGGAAGTTAGTACATCCCTAACTACGATCGACAAAGAGAGGAGATAGTTCAGGGAGTAGAGGCTTGGGTGTTGTTGTATTTAAAGAGAAGTCTGAAATAGGGACTCCTCTGGGTGTAAGATTATACGAAGTTGAATAGTGAGAAACAGTTAAAATAGCGCCTTATGTCAATAATTGCGCTCAGAGCGTGGTATCTACAGGATTATGAGCCGATTCCAGAATTGGAAAAACGTCCGCCAGACATTCGCTTAAGCAAAAAAAGCCTGCTGAAATCAGCATTGCGAGCAGACTTTTTGGAAGACAGCGACGAAGTGAAAAAATCAACTTGGTTTGGGCGCTATTTGGAAGGGGAAAATATTGAATTTTATATTGAAGGTAGCGGTGGCTATTGCGTCTCTAACATTGACTTAATTAGTCATGAAATTTATTTTACTAAACAGGCGGTGTTGGCTCAGTTAGAACCAACAATTTTTTTATCCTATCAAACTGAGTATGGCGCAGCGACGAATATTCTCAAAGAAGAACTGCGAAAAAGTTTAGACAATTTAAACTTGCGATCGCGTCTTCCTCTAACATTAATAGAATCCTCTCGTCCTAGCGGTGCTACTTTCCGAATTAACCGCACAATCATGCGGAAAATCCGTAAGAGTTTATTATTTATAGCTGACACCACGCCCATTGCTAGTATTGATGGTAAGGAAACGCCGCAATTAATTCCTAGTCCGAATGTCTGTATTGAGATTGGCTATGCTATTCAAAGTAAGCGATCTGAACAGATTCTACTAGCGCAAATGCAACGCCCAGATTTTGAAGGTGAATTTCCCTTCGACTTACCAACACAGCAAATTTTACAATTTCAAGACACTATAGAACTGGACAAAATCCTCACAGAGACGATTAAAAACCAGCTAGCACGATTCAAATTATTTTTTTGAACTCTTTCATTTCCTCTACTGTTTTTATTTTTGACGAAAAACTTTAGACTACTTCTCCTTATTCCTATCTAGCTTCTCTTGGATAGCTTGACGGCAAAATTCTGGCGGATCTTCTTGTGCCTTCACCTCTTCCTTCATCTTTTCAGTAGCACGAAAACTAATAGTAGCTGTCATGGGTTCCTCACCTTTTGGTTGTGCTGGCTCAAAATTCTGTGGGTTCCCTTTAGGATTAGGCATTGTTGAGAGATGTAAATAAGGCTTGATACTAATGTTTGCGAGGGAATAGAGTTTTAAATCGGTGAGCATATTGTCTGGAAAACTTGTAGCTCACCGATACCACTTTTACAAGAGGTAACTCTATTTTATGTTTACGCGTTCCGAGTTAGAAATCAAAACCATCAAAGAACTCAGTGAGCTATACTTACGCTACGGCATCAAAGCAACTGGGAATAAAGGGTACAAGACCTCATGGATTACATCCTTGATGGTATTCCCTCGAATGGCGTTATCTCAATTTGAGGCAGGTAAAGGGTTAAAATCTCCTACCTTTGCTTTCATGCAAGCACTGAGCAACGCTATAGATGAGATGAATGCTCCTACAGATGAGCAAGCTGCACTCATCAAAATCACGATGGAAGGGAGAATCATGAATTACCTAGATAAGTATACTCAAGAAAAACTGCTAGCTTTGCATAAAGCAAAAATGTATCTAGAGTTAGCACTTGGATTATTGAGTAAATAAGTTAATTCTTTTATCAGTACCGCAAGACCCTTTAAAGGGTCTTTTTTTAATGATTTAGAAAGTATAAAAGTATACTTAAAACATAAAGCTAGGGTACTTGAGCATTAGAAGAGCATTTTAGAGAAAACAAAGGCTGAAAGTATTGTTATTGCTTTAATTAAAATAAACGAACAGGTTTACTTTGCAGCTTAGAACTAATTGAACTTACCCGATCGACCACAGAAATCATGTATTTGTAATCTGGTACTTGTCCATTGGGTACATACCCCACTTCTTGAGCTAAATCTGAAGGCGAATCACTCATGACTTTGCGGATAAATTCTTGACGGTTACGTTCTACATTCGGTCCAATCAAAACTACACCTAATGGTACATAGTGAGGGTCTTTAAATAGTATGCGGAATTCGGTTGGCGCCAACTGCGAACTGTAGAGACTTAATTCCGCTTCTGAGACGGCACAGGCGATCGCTTTTCCTTGAGCGACCAATTCCAGTGCTGCTTTGGGTGTGGGCGCAAACAAGATGTCAGCTAGTGTTGTACCATAAAGATTGTAAAGAGGAAAATAATATCCTGTTGCTGAACCTAACTGTCCTAAAGCTATTGTTTTGCCTTGTAATTGTTTCAAGTCAGCGATCGGATTATCTTTGCGAACAACGAAGATTGAACGTAAATTACTAATACCTATTAAAGGAAATAGGGGAACATATTGGTGACGTGCGATCGCAATAGCTGCTAAACCCGGTGGAGCAAATACCAATGACCAAGCACGAGCATCAAGGCGCTCAACTGCTCTATTTTCATTAAAAACAGGCTCTAACTGAATATATGAGTTTGTTTTTTCACCTAAGTAACTATTAAATCTCGCATATTGATTAATTATCTGTTCGCCTCCACCATAGTTAATTACACCAATAGTTAACGTGCCCTCAACCCCATCTCCATTTTGTGGTTTGCAGGCAGCAAATGTAAAACCTAGTAGATGAAACAGAAATAAACGACGGGGAAATCGCACAAACATCACTAATTATGGTTAAGAAAATAATTTGGCTTTCAGAACTAATTTAGAGAAATTTTACTGCCGCCTAAAAAGGTTATATTGCAGTAAAAAATTAATATTTATTTAGATATTGTTGAGATGCTTTCTAAGAGGTATAAATAAATATTAGACAAACTCACAGGACACCTTTCTTGCTTAGGTTATGTTAAACAACATTACGTTAAAAAACTTAAAAATAGGTGCTAAATTTAACTTGCTTTTAATATTAGTTTTCATCATCAGTATTTTAGGAAGTGGCGTTGCCTTATCCAGTGTACTTCAAAGGAGAGCGCAAAATGAAGTAAGTTCTCAAGCGGAGATTCTCATCCAAATGGTGAATGCAGTTAGAGATTATACACAAAATCGTATTGCTCCCCTATTAGAACCTAGATTAGATACTAACCCAACATTCCTGCCTGAAGTAGTACCAACTTTTTCCTCTAAAGAGGTTTTTGAAAATTTTCGTAAAAAGCCTAAATTTAAAAACTTTTTTCATAAGGATGCAACACTTAATCCAACCAATTTAGCGGATAAAGCTGATAATTTTGAAACTCAACTTGTCGAGCGTTTTCGCAACGAACCTAATACTTTAGAAATCACAGGCTTTCGTAAATTGTCAGAAGGTGAAGTATTTTACATTGCACAACCACTAAAAATTACCCAAGCGAAATGTTTGCGATGCCATTCTACACCAGATCAAGCTCCTAAAAGTCAGTTGCTAAATTATGGCTCGGAAAATGGTTTTGGCTGGCAACTTAATCAGATTGTTTCTGCCCAAATAATCTCTGTTCCTTCTCAAGATATTTTTGCTAATGCCACACGGACTTGGATATTGATAATGGGACTTTTAATTGCGATCTTTGCGTTCGTAGTTTTCTTAATTAACTTCTTAATTACAAAATATGTGATTCAGCGCATCAGAAGAATAGAGAAAATAGCTCAAAAAGTTAGTATTGGTGATATGAGTGCTGATTTTGAAGAAAGCTCTCATGATGAAATTGGCGGGTTAGCAGAAGCATTTAATCGGATGAAAGCTAGCTTGAAAATAGCTTTGGAAATGCTGAATAATTAAGGCTAATAATCCGTAATTCACAGAGAGAGAAACGCAATTTTGAGAAAATCAAGAAAGTAAGCGTTGCTCAAATTGCAAAGCTTTTTGACGTTCGGGAATTTGCGATGCTAAAATTTTCACAAATTCTGCACGAGAGATTTGTCCAGCAGATTTCATAGCTTTTTGCACTAGAAACTTAGCTATCGGGCCAATTAAATTAGCCAACTCACGTTCGCACTCTTCCAGAAATTTTTCACTGATGACTTGAGATTCTTGGTTTGCTAAATTATTTGAGTTAATACCAGATGGATCGGATTTTACAGTAAGTTCTTGTAAGAGAGTAGGTTTTTCTAGTAGAAATGTTGTTTTCTTCTTAAAATCAGTTTGTTGATTTTCTCGAAGACGAAGGGCTAATTGACTAATTAATTCTTCCAAATTGGACGCTGATGCCGCAACTTGTCGTAGTAATCTTGAGGCGATGGGGCCGACAAATTCTAAAAGAATTGTTTCTAAGCGGTTGTAACTTTCCCCAGACAGAATAGAAGCAGTTGGATACCCAATTGAGTTTTGTTGAGTAAGCGAAGCTTGAGGCGGTTGTGTTAAATCTGGTAGTTGAAGCGATCGCGCTTCTACCTGATAATCTTGACGATAATATTCTTGCTGTTTGGGTGTCGAAGATGGTAGTTGAAGCGATCGCGCTTCTTTTCTAGGATCGAGATCCTTAAGCACGTGTAAAACTTCAGCCGCAGACTGATAGCGCTGTTTAAAGTGATGTAGCACCATTTTAGATAGCACAGATGCCAATTCAGAACTGACGTTAGCTTGATGCTGCCAAGAAATTTCTCCTGTCTCTGGGTCTTCTTCAAAGTTGATCGGATGTAACCCTGTCAGCGATTGTATACCAATAATGCCCAAGGAATAAATATCACTGTTGAGGCGGGGCTTACCTTGTCCCTGTTCTGTAGACATATATCCGGGAGTACCAATAATAATAGTAGCTCCCGTGTGCCCTGCAATTGTCAGCAGTTGAGTTTGGACTTGTTTAACAGCGCCAAAGTCAATCAGCACTAACTTACCGTCTTGTTGCCGCCTAATTATATTGTCCGGTTTGATATCTCGATGAATAACATTGTGGCTGTGAATAAATTGTAGAATATCCAAAACCTGTTGGAGTAGTTGAATGACTCGATCTTCTGGCCAACGTTGATTGGGGAATAGTTCCGCTTTCAGGGTATGTCCTTCAATGAACTCTTGCACCAAGAAGAACTCTTGGTTTTCTTCAAAATAGGCTAAAAGCCGAGGAATCTGGTCATGGTAGCCCAGTTTTTCTAGTGTTTCTGCCTCACTAGTAAATAGCCGTCTGGCAGTTTTGAGAAATTCAGGACTACGAGTGACGGGCTTAAGGTGTTTGACAACACATTTTGGGAAACCTGGTCGATGGGTATCTTGGGCTATGTAGGTTTGACCGAATCCCCCTCCACCTAATATCTGGAGGACTTGGTAACGTCCGTCTAATAATTGTCCTAACATTGTGTTACAAACCTTAATTCCTCAAATTAATCTTGACACAACTACCAGCTTTGGTAAGGTTTGTTCAGACAGAAAGTAGGTAGTGGCAAAATTTCAAGCAAGGTCTTTTGAGGATTGCATTACAAGTTTATGACTGACTAAACTCCAGATCGGCTTGCAGGCATATTATTGTTGAAGCTTTAATAATTCCTCAGAAATCGCCAGTGTCTCAGCTTTTGAAGTAGTTGTTGGTTGAGAGACTAGGCTAACCTCTCCTAATTGAGTTTTATTGACAAAATAGGTTATTCCCCGAAAGCTCAATTTATAGGCTACTGGTGCTAGAGGAACTTCTGCCGATTTGGAATTTGGATCGACACAATAGTTAACACCACGGTACATCAAATTATAAGCTGGCCCAATTTGAGGAACTGGTTGAAACGGCTGTTCTGTTTTTTTGCTGCCAACTTTGCTTAAGTCGTATTCGTAGCTCAGACCACGATAGTAAAGTTTCATAATTTTCGCTTCCTGAATAACTGTTTTTCAATAATGCCAATGACTTATCAGAAGTTGATTGGAATGTTATGCAAGAGCTAATGTAAACTTACACTTTTTAAGGAACTGCTTAAAGGATTAAGCGTCTAGAGTGAAGAGTTATTGGGCATTGGGCATTAGGAGTGCTGTTAGCGATAGCGGGGGCGTTTAGCCCGTGCTGAGTTAAGAGTTAGGAGTTAACAGTAGAGACGCGATTAATCGCGTCTGTACAAGAGTTAGGAGTTTTGTTTATCTCCTTGTCCCCTTGTCCCCTTGTCCCCTTGTCCCCTTGTCTCCTTTGTCTCCCCTGCTCCTTCTCCCTGACTCCCAACCTCCCGTATGCTTACCCTTTTCATTCGGGGGTTACGTGGTTAACAATGGGTTGAATGTTTTTTAAATGATTCAACTTTATGGCTAGAACCGCAAATGAATATGCCGTATACCTCCTACTGGAAAGCGGCCACCGAGAAGAAGTACGTTTTCCTACTATTCAAGAGTTTCAGAAATGGTATAGCGGCGAACTTGTGCCAAAATCTGCTTCTAATGACTTTATTAGCGTACCGATCAAAAATATTCAAGGGGAATATATGGTAGTACGCCCTTCTCGGATTGTGGCAATCCGGGTAGAACCGATTTTTAGTTCTAGTGTTGAAAGATTCAACTAAATGATGAGAAAAACCCTTGCTTTGGTTTCCTTGAGTCTAGGAATTGCCCTCGTAAACCCTCTCTGGTCGGCTGTTGCTCAGGTTCCTAACTTACTGCCGTTGCCACTACCGACTGCTCCGGATCTTCCACCTATACCAATACCGATCGCTCCTGAGTTAACGCCGCCGCTAAAACCAATCACTATCGAAAGCGATTGTACACTCCGGCCGACTTGCTTGGGTTGGGATGAGCAAATTTGGAGTCAAAGAGGTAAAACAGGCGATCGCAAAGCGCTGTTGGCTTCCATTGATAACAGTTTGCTTTATCTAACAAAGGGTGATGCGATCGCAGCATATCAAAATTATCCAGTTCGGGAAATTACTCTCGATCGCGTCCGGAGGAGTTTGCTACGTTTCCGCCAACTGGTTGTCAGTTCTAAGTCACCAGCCCAACTACAAGCTGCTGTCAGTCGTGAGTTTGTCTTCTACCAATCTGTGGGCAACGATGGCAAGGGTACTGTTAAGTTCACTGCTTACTACGAACCTGTTTACACCGCTAGTCGTGTGAAAACTGCAATCTATAAGTATCCCATTTATCGGCTACCACCAGATTTTAGCCAATGGCCTAAACCTCACCCAAAACGAATTGATTTGGAAGGGAAAGATGGTTTAAAAGGAAATAAGAGCAAATTACGCGGTTTAGAATTGCTTTGGTTTCGCGATCGCCTAGACGCATACATGGTACATATCCAAGGTTCTGCCCAAATTAAATTAACCAATGGCAAAACAACATCAATTGGCTATGCAGGTGGAACTGATTACCCCTGGACTAGTATCGGCAAAGAACTGGCGAAAGATGGCAAACTTCCCCTGGAAGGATTGACAATGCCACGGATGATTGCTTATTTCCGGCAAAAACCCCAGGAGTTGAGCAATTATCTACCGCGCTGGGAACGATTTATTTTCTTCCAAGAAACTGGTGGTACCGGAGCTACAGGCAGTATTCATGTGCCAGTGACAGCAGAACGTTCTATTGCTACAGATAAGTCTCTCATGCCTCCAGGAGCGCTAGCGCTGATTTATAACTCATTTCCCTATCCTGCTGGTGGTGGCAAACTAGAGAACCGTACTGTTAGCCGCTTTGTACTTGACCAGGATACAGGAAGCGCCATCAAAGGCCCAGGCCGGGTAGATTATTTCATGGGGTCTGGTAAACTAGCGGGCGATCGCGCTGGTATCACAGGCGGTAATGGTTCATTATATTATTTGCTGCTCAAAGAATAGATATTGGGCATTGGGCATTGGGCATTGGGCATTGGGCATTAGTTATTCTCCTCTGCTCCTCTGCTCCTCTGCTCCTCTGCTCCCCTGCTCCCCTGCTTCCCCTGCCCCCTCATCCCCTCATCCCCTCATCCCCATTGTCCACTCCCCACTCCTCAGCTAATACGGCGGATAAGCAAAATCATCTTCATCAGCATAAACGTAAGAGTTGGAAACTCCTGCCATTGCCAATTTAGGGGTTTCTGATTTTACAGGTTCCTTGCCAAAATCTTTGTATTCTTCAAAAGTCTTACAAATCATTGCAGACTCCAGAGCATCGGAAGCAATTAAATATTGCGTTAAAGTCCTTACGGTGGGATGTTTATAGTCCACAGTTGAAGCTACCAAAACTGTATTTGGTTCAATTCCTCTTTCTTCACACTCAACGATCGGACAAAAAATCCCGTGAGCGTGGAACAAAGGCCCTTTTGGTGTCAAAGGTTGCTTGCGGTAGATAGCATAAGCTTTTTCTAGTTCAGCAACGAATCCACCTACTACTCTGCCTTGTTGATATTCGCAGTAGGTTTTGCTGAAACTCGCTCCGGCTGCACCATTGAGAGTTAGTTGTAGCGGTGATTCATGTAAAAACTTTTTATTTTCACCCACTATAAAAATTAGATAGCGAGTAAAGGTTTTAAATTTAAGTTTGTCGGCTAAAAAAGCATCATAATTATCTTTGAGCGTACCCAGTTTTAGGCCACTTTCCCGGTCTTTAACAGACAATGGCCCCCGGCGCACTATGACCAAGCGTGGAGTAGCGCTAATAAAGACTGTTTCTACTCCAGAGCTAAATTCATGCTCAACTTGCTGCCAGTTATCATCTGGTACAAAGCCGACAGCATTGGCATTATCCAGCTTAATCGCCAAACCGTGAGATTGTATACCATCTGTGCCATACCGAGGATTAATCATCTGACACCAGGGAAGGACTTGCGAAGGCGGTGCATTGAATTTCTCGTCTTCAAAGTCAAAATTAGCAGATGCTTTCATCGTTTTAGGCTATCAAAGTGTTTTATTGAACAAGGCGATCGGCAGGGCGCACAGGAAAGTCAAGCCAGTTATATGCTGTGGTTCCCAAAGTTTAAGAACATTAAACTGACGTAGTATTTTTTCTAGAGTAAGACAGAATCAATCTATGTTGCAATCTCTGTTTAGTTTTTTAACAACAAATTCTTTCTTTGGCATCTCTCTATCTAAATACGCTCTACTTTTTGTTCCTCTCGTGGTTAAATTCAAATCAGCAAATTACTGTAAACTTAAAGCCGCGAGAGTCTTCAAATCAGGCACTTCTAAATCAGGTTGAGTGACTGCTGGTAAACTCGCACTAACCCCTTGCTCTGCTCGACGATTTACCCAGACTGTTGATAATCCTAGAGATTTGGCTGTCACTATATCATGATATACACTAGCAGCAACGTGTAATATCTGCTCTAGCGGCAAATCAATTCTCTCAATAGCCAGTCTGAAGTTGTTGAAGGCAGGTTTGTAGCTTTTTGCCTGTTCTGCTGTGATTACCTCGTCAAACTCCACCTCCAAGTGCTTTGCCGAGAAAGCAAAGAGATCGTCATCTACATTTGAGATAATTATCAGCCTAAACTTTTGCTTTAAAGTTCTAAGTGCCTCAACTGTATCGGGGAAAGGCAGCCAATGCTGAATCGAATCGGCAAGTGAATTTAGTTCGTCAGCAGTTGGCTCAAAGCCAAATCGTTCACCAAATTTCTGGACTACTCTTTGCAAAACTTCTCGATATTTGATATATTCTCCAATTTCGATTTCTGCTTCAAATTCAGCAAAAATATCAAGAATTTGCTCGTTATCCAAATTAGTGTTGTGTGTCAGCAGAAGTGGCCTTAGCACCCCTAAGATGCCATTTTCCCAATCAATTAGGGTTCCGTAACAATCGAAAGTTAAAGCCTTATACTGATTTAATTCAATCACTTTTTTATACTCCAGAGCTTGATTAATAGCGTTCAGTTTTCACAAACCAAAAGACGGGTGAAATCATCCGTGTTGGCGCAGGGGGCATTTCTCTACGAGACGCTTTGCGTAGCTTGCCCGCAGGGGTACGACAAAGCTACTTCGGCTGCGCGGTAGTTGAATCTCGACTTCGCTCGATTACCGCGCAGTCGAAACTCAGTACAAGTCAGTGACCACCGCAGGCATCGCCACATCCACTGTTCTTGAAGTCTCTGAACATTTTTATTTTTTCTATATCAGGGTAACGCGGAACTTATAGGTTGCTCAAAGATTGACAAAGTGAACCGCCAAGGTCGTTTTACAGTTATACCTGCGTTGGAGAGCATTGCTCGCCAAAGTTGTATTGGCATTATCCAAACAAATTTATATTACATTGATAATACAATATTACTAAGTTGTAGGTGTGGGATAATAGTTATTCCAAAAAGGAAATTATTCCTAAGTATAATTTGTATGGATGTGAAATTTCAGGATACACAAGCGAATACCACTAAACAATTAAACTCAAGTAAACAGCCATCTAATAGCAAGCCATCCGATACTTTTTCGGTAGCGGAGGCAGTGGTAAAAATTCTGGAAGATATGGGAGTGCAGTATGCCTTTGGTGTTTCGGGAGGTGCGATCGCCCCAGTATGGGCTGCGCTACACCAAAGTTCCATCCAGGTGCTGCACTTTCGCCATGAAGCCGGAGCAGCTTTTGCAGCCATTGAGGCATATTTTGCTAGCGATCGCCCAGTTGTGGTATTCACTACCACGGGGCCAGGAATCACCAACGCTTTGACAGGGCTATTAGCTGCTCGTTGGGAAGGTGCTAAGGTGATTCTGATCTCAGCTTCAACTTCAGCGCCACAGCGTGGCCGGTGGGCTTGCCAAGAAACTAGCACCTACACAATGCCTAGCGCCGGAATTTTTACTTCCGGGCAAATATTCCATTATGCAACCACTCTCGAATCCAGCGATGAACTCACAGAAGTTTCTCGAAGGCTTGCTCTTGGACTAGGACAACCAGGAGGATTCGTAGCTCATATAAGTATTCCTACAAATATCCAGACAACTTTACTAAAGACATTATTGCCACGAGTAACTCTATCTCACGATGGGGCAACAGCAACTGAGGAAACAATTGCCGAATGTGTCCGATTATTATCTGAGGAACCGTTTGCCATCTGGGTAGGTTTCGGGGCACGGGGTGCTGCAAAAGAGATTCGCCACCTAGCCGAGAGAACAGGAGCTGCGGTGATGTGTTCACCACGGGGCAAAGGTATTTTTCCTGAGGATCATCCTCAGTTTGTAGGTGTCACTGGTTTCGGTGGGCATGAGTCGGTTTTGAGGTATATGCAGGAGTACGGTCCTTTACGAACATTAGTTTTAGGAACACGTTTGGGTGAACTGACTTCGTTTTGGAACCCCATGATGGCTCCTCGGAAAGGCTTTTTACATGTTGATATAGACCCGCAAGTACCAGGAACCGCGTATCCATCTGTCGAAATTTTTGCCGTCCATTCTGATGTGAGAGTATTTGTCAAAGCATTACTGAAGTACTTTCCCGATCGTCCTGGCATATCAAAACTCCCGTCATTGGCATTAAAGACCGATGTAATTTATCCACTTACTGACGAGAAAGTGCGGCCAGATGTGCTGATGAATATGATTCAACAGGTGATTGTCGAACAGAGCAATGCAGTTGTCATGACCGAGGTCGGGAACTCGTTGGTTTGGGCAATTCACCTGCTGCGATTTGCCAAACCTTCTCGTTTCCGAATCAGCACAGGCTTCGGGTCTATGGGACATTTTGTGACTGGTGTCGTGGGTGCCGCCTTAGCAGGGAATGGCAAGGTGGTTGCGATTGTCGGGGATGGTGCTATGCTCATGAACAGCGAGATAAACACTGCGGTAGAATACCAAATTCCGGCTGTCTGGATTGTACTCAACGACGGGCGCTACAATATGTGCGAACAGGGAATGACGTATTTGGGCTTCAACGGTATAGATGCAAAAATTCCCCAAGCAGATTTCGTCAAAATTGCTCAGGGTATGGGAGCTGATGGTATCCGTGTTCAAAGCGAGTCCAACATTCAAGCGGCGCTAGAGAAAGCTATGGCATCGCCTCGTCCGTTTGTTATTGATGTACTCATTGAACCTACTAGTTCTGCACCAATAGGAAGCCGTCTCGACAGTCTAATTTCGCAAGGCGCTACGAATTAGTGAGAGGAAATTAGTTATGGTGAATCAACCAGTAGGTATTCGGGCGATCGCACTGAGCTTTCCCAGCATTAGACGTACTAATGATTACTACAGGCAAAAATACCCTGAGTTAATTGCTCAGGCAGAGCAAAAAAGTTTGGCGAGGATGTTTTCGCTCGCAGGCTCAACTCCCAGCAACGAGTTTGACTTAGAAATGATGCCATATCTGTCAGACCCATTTCGTGGTACTGTTGAGCGATGGGTACTTGGTACTGGCGAGTCATCACTGACGTTAGAAGAGCGGGCTGCAAGGGATGCCCTCGAAGCCGCTAGGCTTTCTCCCAAAGATGTCGATCTAATGATTGTCGCTTCTGTATGGCCCGAACAAATCGGGTTGGGCGATGCAGCTTTCCTTGCCCGTAAACTTAATCTAGGGGGTGCCGCATGGAATCTTGATGCAACATGCGGCAGTACACCTATTGCGCTTCAAACCGCCTGTGCCTTGGTACGAGCAGGAGAGTACCGCAATGTTTTGGTAGTTATTTCATGCACATACTCTCGCTTTTTCGACGAGGATGATACCATGTCATGGTTCCTTAGTGATGGTGCCGGAGCTTTCGTAGTTGGTTCATTAGAATTGAATCAGGGAATCCTTGGCACAAAGACCATTCATGCCGGTGAGTTGTGTAATGTCGTTTTTCCCAAACTTACAACGGACGCACAAGGCAATCCACAGCTTCGCATGAAGCTATGCAAGGAAGCCAACAAGGTAACTCGCGAAACCGCTGTGGGGTTTCTCCGTACATGCTGTGAGGGTGCGATCGCCGCAGCCAGTGTGACACTCGAGCAAATCGACTTTTTTATTTTCAATACATCTACTGCTTGGTTTGCCAGCTTCTGCATACGCGTACTGGGCATTGATCCAGAACGGACGATCGATCTCTATTCTCAATATGCAAATATTGGGCCAGTACTTACTGTCGCCAATATGTACTATGCTGCCAAATTGGGCAAGATTCGCGAAAATGACTTGGTTCTCGTTTATGGCTTCGGTGCAGCCGGTGCTATTTCTGCGAACGTGATGCGCTGGGGCAATGTAGCGCTAAGTCCTGACCCTCTTGAAAGCTCTAAATCAGCAAGCAAAAGAAAGCTCTAAACATTCGAGCGAAGTTTCTTTTTAAAGACATGTTTGCAAGGTTGAAACTAGATTAAGGAATTAGCTGTGCAAAGACAAATTATAACAATAGGATTTTTGCTATTATCTTTGATATTTCCACTCAAAGTATTAGCAAAAGATTATGACAACATTTACGTCTTTGGAGACAGCTTTTCTGATACTGGTAATGTATTTAATGCCACTAACGGAATCATTCCTCCAAGCCCAACCTACTCTAATGGGCGTTTTTCTAATGGCCCAATTTGGGTTGATTATCTTGCCTCTGATCTAGGATTAACATTAAATCTGAAAAATAACTTTGCTTTTGGTGGTGCGACGACAGGAACTAAGAACATTGGTATACCTAGCTTACCAGGATTACAGCAACAGATAAATAACTTTGTAGCAGGACAAACTGCTGATTCTAATGCTCTATATATTATTTGGGCTGGTACTAATGACTACCTAAGTTACTTTTTCGGTGGTGTTCCCAACCCTACCAATACTGGGGGAAATTTATCAGCAGCGTTGACATCACTTGTTACTGATGGCGCTAGAGATATCATGGTGGTCAACTTGCCAGATTTAGGAAAATTGCCTTTTGCAAATTTCGATAGTCAACGTTCCAACTTATTTAATACATTCAGCAGCACACATAACTCTACCTTAAACACGACACTCAAATCTTTAAAGCAACAATTAAGTCCCGATATCAACATTATAGAACTAAATGTTAATTCCCTATTTGATAGGATTATTGCGACTCCAGATGAATTCGGTTTTACAAACGTGACCAACTCTTGTATTAGCAAAGACTTATCAGTAGTACCCATAGATGTTCCCACACAACAAGTTTTATGTAACCCTGAAAAATTTGTGTTTTGGGACGAAGTTCATCCTACAACTGCTACTCATAAGCTAATTGGAGAATTAGCTTTCTCAGCACTTGAGCCAGTGCCTGAACCATCTGCTGGATTAGGGATATTAGCATACAGCGTTTTAGGTGCAGTTTCGCTACTGAAACGCAAAATCCCCAACTGATAGTGTTCGCGCAGCCTGTCGTAGAGAGCGTCTTGATTATGACACCTTAGCAGACCGTCTCCGGCTCTGCTCCTGAATTCAGAATAGCCGAATTCTTCTTCAATTAACGTGAGTTCGACGGAACTAAAAAATGGCAGGAGGTAGCGCAGGCAAATCTTTTGGGTAAATATCAATTGAAGGTTTTTTAGGCAAATAGGTATAAGCAGCTAAACCAGCCATCAAATTCACCAAAAAATTAAATGGACTACGATGGCGAGAGTGTTCGATTTGACATATATTTTTCAGATGGTCATTGACGGACTCAATCACAGCACGTTTGCGTAACAGAATTTTATCAATCAGTTTTACCAAGCGATTTTTCATTTTCTTTTTAGATTTTGTGATTAATTGCAACCCTCGTTCATATAACTCCTCAAATAATTTTTGAGAGATGTAACCTCTGTCACCAAAGAGTTTACCAATTAAATCTTTAGTCATATCTGGGACTGGTTTTCGGTCATTGATATTTGCTGGAGTTAGTGAAAATGCGAGTAATTCTCCACAATCATTAATAATCAAATGCAGTTTAAATCCAAAGTGCCAGCCCACAGAATTTTTGCCCCATTTCACCAACCCTTTAAATACCTTGTGAGAATGCGCTCGACAGTTGTGACAAACATCTATTGGGGTGGAATCGATAAAACTAATCCCTGTAATTTCTCCTGTTCGTGTATGCAAAAAACAACACAGCAACATTAAACACCAAGGCATGAGTTCCACAAATCTTGTGTAACTGACCAAATTTGGAAACACTCCACGCCAGCTTTGTAGTACGTGCAACGTATAAAATTCCTTAAAAGTCTTATAACCACTGCCATGAAACGCGATTACTATTGTCATCACTTCCGATAAATGCATCCTGGACTGACTGCGACGTTCTCATGGGTGTGGATGGTAACTGTGGTACTTGTTGCCATAAGCTTTGCCACTGATTGCAGAAATCATCCACATCCCAGAAGATTTGCGTGATATCAAGGCGAGATACAATGGTGGACATAGCCGAGACCCTTATTTTTCTTAGATATTTTTAGTCTCGGCATTTTTTTGTGATTTTTTGGCTAATCCTCAATTAATCTTAGCGATCGCTGCCGTGAATAACCTTGTTTTGCAAATCTATACATCGCAAGCTTTTTACCTTTTTATAACCGTCGAACTCACGTTCAATTAATACTCAACTGCTCCTAAAGCTTTTAAAGTATCCTTCTGAGACTCAGTTAACCCAGTTATGCTAGTGATATTCATTCCCTCATAAGGGCTTTTGCTTCTCAAAGTTTTCAAGCATGCACCTGTTTCTACATCCCAAACTTTAATTGTCTCATCTTCACTGCAACTGACCACACTTTGACCATTGGGACTAAAGCCAACTGACCAAACCCACCTAGTATGTCCAGATAAAGTCCTTAAGCAATTACCTGTGTCAACATCCCAAAGCTTCACTGTTTGGTCGCCACTACCACTAGCTAGTATGCAACCATCTGCACTGAAAGCAACTGAGTATACGCTATTAGTATGCCCTTGCAAAGTTCCAAGGCAGCCACCAGTGCTAACATCCCACAGTTTTATAGTTTGGTCTCCGCTACCGCTAGCTAGAGTGGAACCATCCGCACTGAAGGTGACTGAATATATCCAGTCAGTATGACCTTGCAGAGTCTGAAGGCATCTACCAGTATGAACATCCCAGAGTTTCACTGTTCGGTCATGACTCCCACTGGCTAATATATGACTGTTAGGGCTAAAGGCGACTGACCATGTTCTACCGCTATGTTCTCGTAGAGTATTAAGACATTGACCAGTGCTAACATCCCAGACCATTACTGTTTGGTCATCGCTACCACTGGCAATAAAATGACTATCAGCACTGAAAGTGACTGATGTAACTCGATTAGTATGTCCCCTCAAAATTTTTAGACACTTACCAGTATTAAGATCCCATAGCCTTAAGGTTCGGTCTTCGCTGCCACTAACAATAAAATGATTATCGGCACTGAAAGTGACTGATGTAACTCGATTCGTATGCCCTCTCAAAATTTTTAGACATTTACCAGTTGTAATATCCCACAGTGTCACTGTTTGGTCATAACTACCACTAGCAATAATCTTACCGTCTGGGCTGACAACGACTGACCATATCCCATTGTTGAAACTTTGCAAAGTTTTAATACATCTACCAGTGCTGATATTCCATAACTTTACCGTTTGGTCATCACTGCTACTGGCACAAATATTTTGATTTATACATATTGCTAAAGACCATATCCTACTTCTATGTCCTTGTAGAGTTTTAAGGCATTCACCAGTATCGAAATCCCATACCTTAACTGTTTGGTCATCACCGCAACTAATAAGAGCATTACCATCTAGACTGAAGGTAACTGAATGTACTAAGTCAGTATGCCCCTGCAAAGTTTTAAAACATTGAGCAGTACTGATGTCCCAAAGTTTCACTGTTTGGTCATGGCTGCCACTAGCTAGTGTATTACCGTCAGGGCTAAAAGCGACTGAGTATACCCTCTGAGTGTGACCCTCTAAGATGTAAATACATGAACTGCTGTTAATATCCCACAGCCTCATTGTATAATCATCATTTCCACTTGCCAATATGTAATCTTTTGGACTGAAGGCAACAGACCATATACTACAACCAACTTCTTGTAAGGTTTTTACACATTTGCCTGTAGTGGTATTCCATAGCTTCACTGTTTGGTCATCACTGCCACTAGCAATAACCTGACTGTCGGGACTAAAAGTGACTGAACGAACCCCACCACTATGACCCTTTAAAGTTTTGAAACACTCACCAGTACTAGTATCCCACAGCTTTATTGTTTGGTCATTACTGCCACTAGCAAGAACCTGACCGTCGGGACTAAAGGAGACTGACCAAACCCAACCAGCATGACCCTTACAAGTCAGAAGTTGCTGACTATTTGCAACTTCGTACAAGCGAATTTCTCCATTGGTATCACCAGTAGCTAAAAGTTTACCATTAGGGCTGAAGGCTACTGAAAAAATACCACCAAAGGTTTCAACAAAAACGCACTTAGCTAGATGGGCGTGAGCAAAATTTGCATTATATAACTTGACGTTTTGCAGGTCGGCTTGCCAAATAGTTAGATAAGAAAAATCATAACCGCTAAGATCGGTTTCTAAATCAGAAAGTAGGTTAAAAACATTTCCTGCCGTATAACTTTGTTCTAGAGGGGATATATCTCGTAGGGTTGTTAAAATTTGAGCTAAGTGATTTTCTAGGTTTTTTTTACTTCTAAAGACAGTAAGCAACCCATTTATAACTGGTTTGACGATCAGGCGAATTTGAGTATCTCTAACATATTCTTTTGCTGTCGCTTTTATCAAAGCTTTGCTTGTGAATACATCAAGATTCTGAGTGATAATCTCCTCACATACGATTTCTATAAAGCTACTAGTCACATACTCCATGACAACAGGCTGGAGAGTAAAAAGCGATCCAGTTTTTTCAATGAGCGTAGGCGTAGCCTTCTCGATTAGCGATCGCCTTCCTAAAGATTCTACAGCCTCTAGTAATTTTGCTTGCGGTACTTGTGATATAATATCGTCTCGCAATTCTGGAAGCGTCATTGGCTCACGATTAATCGCTAGCCAATACATTATTTCCTTTTCTAAATCTGACAAGCGCTCAAACTGCTGCTCTAAGATATCGCGAATGTCTCCAAAAACAGCTGTGTCTTGTTGTAAAAAGTCAGTAATATTACCATCAAAGATATGTTGAATGGTTGTGGCAACTATCTTTAAAGCTAATGGATTGCCTGCGTAACGTTCAATCATTACTTTCCATTCATCTTCTGCCGCCGATAGTCCCTTGAGTTTTAAAATTTCTTGCCCTTCCGCCACCTTCAATCCACTCAGTGGCAATGAGCGAACAGGTAGTGCTTGTCCTTCCATAAATGCTATTTCTCTGGGTTTTTCACGACTAGTTAACACTAAGCAGCTTTGGTGAGTTGCTTCTCCTACCCGTCTTAAAAGCTCACCATATTCTTCATATCCTTCTCGATAAAGTCCAGCGCGGCTACCACTACGGAGAATTGATTCTGCATTATCAAGGAATACTAAACAGCGATAATTTTGTAAATAATAGAGTAGTCGCGATACCCGATCGCTAAAACTTTCTGGTAAGTTACTTTCTGTTTCCTGTTCGTCAGATAAAAATTGAATTAAGTTACCTAAAATAATTTTAACAGGTGGTGCTTCTCGTAGCGATCGCCAGATCACATACTCAAAGTTGTCCTGATTTTTTTGAGCAAACTTTACAGACAGTGCTGTTTTTCCAATACCTCCTATTCCCAAGAGTGCAACCAATTGGCAGTTCTCATTAAGAATCCATTGCTCTAATGTAATAAGTTCTTCTATACGCCCATAAAAAGCGGAGTTAAAGATAGCCTCTCCCCAATCTAGACGAGTATTTGAGCTTGAATAGTCACTTTTGTCTATTTTTAAATTAAAAACTGAAAAAAGCTTCTCAATAGTCTGTTTGTCAACTCCTCCTTCCCGATTCAATACTTTCGAGATGGTAGCGGAATATAAACCAGAACGTACACTCATTTCTTCAAGAGTATACCGATTTCCAAAATTTTCCTTTGCTTCTGATTGATGCTTTGCTTCTTTAATTTTTTGTAAACCCTTCGTAGTAAGTGCAACGCCACGCTTACGTCTCCAATTCTGTAAAGTCATGTATTAACTCACTGTTCGTTTAATCACTTTTTATTAAAAGGAATTATCTACTAGGTTGTTATAGATATAGGGTAATAGCCATAACAAACGAATAATCTCATGTTGCAGAAGATTCAAAATAGGCATATTACCAACATACCCAGTAATAAAAACTACCTTTGCATCCACTCATCTCGGTAATTCAACACCGCTTGCTCAACAGACTATCTGGACTGTAGGACATTGCTAACATCATCTTTTTAGCCGAAAGCTTCTTACATTTGGTAATGGCAGATTTATTACGTAGGGTATTAGTGATTTAATACCTCGTATTCTCAGTAATATTTTTGGGAGTAAAGCTTAAGTTCAATCTCAAAATCCCGATCTTCACTGGTAAATACAGCTCAAAATTGGCAATCTTGATAAGGAAAGTTTCTATATATCTAGCTTATCAATCAATGAATAAAACTGCTGCACTGAAATTTCCCCGTTTGACCACCTCCAGTCAAAAAAGAGCGCTTAAGCGAATCACTATCAATTTGACAGCAGATGAAGCTAAAAACCTTGAAAAGTATTGTGAACAGAAAGGCAAACTAGCAATAGACGTGATTCGAGAACTCATTCAAGCTTTGCCTTGAGCTGCTGAACGTTGACGCCAAGTCCCAAAAGCGATATCCAGAAGAGTTATAGCTAAAGTAGAAGTGCAGATTTGGACAAAGGTTTCCAATTTTTCTCTGATGTGAGTAATTGCAAGAGCTGTAATCATAGATTAGATCCTCACGACTGTATATTTGCTACCTCAATGCTATTGTTTGTGGCGAAAATTTTAAACAATATGGGTTAGAGATTATTTTCTGACGAAGATGACGACACAATATAATTACCCAACCAAAAAAATATTCTCTCACTCCTCATTGTGCAACTCAATAATAGCGCTCGCGTCATCTTCTTTTTGACGTGCTGCGCTCGTAGTAATGAGCGCAGCACGCCAGAAACTAAATTTTTACGTTCTTCTCAATATCACAAAAAATTACTACCTCTTACTTTAAGACCTCCAAATTAAACCAAATTTTAATAGTTATATCTTGAAAATCAACCAGGGTGAAATAGTTCGCAAATCTACTTTTATTTTGTCAGTGGCAAGGCTCGAATAAGTTCTCTGATGACATCCGTTGCTGGTCTGCCTGTCTGTTCACAATATTTTTCAAGGTTTTTGGCTTCATTTGATGCCAGGTTTATAGTGATTCGCTTGACCGCCCATTTTTTGTTCATACTGAAATAGATAAATCGTGTAATCATAACTTCAAATTCTGATTTTACCTTCCAACTGGAAAGTAACCTAAATTTTGGATATACTGAGATACCCTTTTAATAGGACGCGTTGTCAATAAATATTGCAGGTGTGCTTTACTGATTTACTAACTTGTCTATAAATGATAATGGAAGAATCAATCTTTGGTACTCTATCATTTAATTTTTTATATTTTTTAGCTTGGGCTGTAGTCTAATGCATACCCCGTTTGCTGTGCGTAGCAAGCTATGCGCAGTAGTAACCACAAAACAAGGGTGACACATAGAGTTGCTAGTGTCTACAACTCGAGCGAACGAATGGTCTAGAGTAAGGAAATCCAGACGCACTTGGCAAATAAAGATAAATTATAAAATTATCCCTACATTTTGAATGTTTATTCATCATTGAAAGTGTAAATTAAAAGTGATATTGTTACTCAATTTTTAAAAAATATCTATGGCATCTAATTAATTATAGATGCTCTAAATGTTACAGATAAATTCAACTATAAACCTACTTAATTCACCTCAATAACTCAATTAATATTGGCATAATATCTATTTAGATCGTTCTAAATCGAGTCATCATTCAAGCTTAATTGCAATAAATTTAGAATTAACAATATTGCAGAAATCCTTAACCTAAATTTGTACCAAGCTTAACTCAACCTTTGCTTACGCTGTATGCCTTAGTAAGAAGATTGTGTAGTAACTATGGTAAACTACTGTATTTACATAGGGTTTTAGAGGTATTAATACCATTAACTCAGAGCTACAAGTCAAATTGGAAGTTCTTACAAGTTGCTGTTGACTGTATTAAGGAGCGGAGATTCATGAAACTGCAACTGATTTAATTACATATACTCTGAGCCAAATTAACTGGAGGGTAGACTCATGAGACACACAGGTGCTACTTGCATAGTCCAAAACAGGTGTCTACGCCTACAGCATGACATTTGCATATTTTCTGTGGAGTTTTTTTATTAAACTTGAGGAGTACAAATGCTTGAGGCTATCGCTGTTGCTTGGTTGTTACTGTTTGTTGGCGATTTTCTATCTACATTTTTTTACCACGTACCCGAGCACGTTTTTGGTAGCCTTCATTTAAAAACGCACCACTCCTGGAAGAAAGACTTCCGCCACTACGCTATTTTGACTTTTAATCCCCAAGTTCTTTTAGATGGTATCTTGGGAGCTTTGCCTTATGTACTTATAGCAGTAGTCCTGTGGTCTTTTTCTCCTATTGGCGTGATTTCTGGATTACTGCTTGGTCAATTACATGTATGGTGGAGACATATAAGTGTACTGGGTTGGCAAACTTCAAAGCCTGTAAATATTTTATGCCAAATTCTATTTATTACTACTCCTGAAAGACACTGGTTACATCATCACAAAACTAATTTGGGTTTCGGTGATATTTTTACTTTCTTTGAACAACCTGCACAAATGTGGTTACGCTGGCTACGGCTACTCAGACTTCGTTTTCGCTACTCTCGGATCTAACTAAAACTAGCACCTACCTAAATACTTTTTAAAACCACCAAAAGAAGCTGCGATCGCAGCTTCTTTTGATGCACTAAAGGCGATTATTTTACTCTCATAAATACGCTAACTTTTATACTCAAAAAAGCTGATTCCCAATTTATCAGGAGTAGTAACAACAGACATGAATTTAACATAGACTTTAATCTATGGTTTTATATAATTAATAAATTTTTATTTATAGTTTTTTGAGAACCTATCAAACATTAAGCGAGTTATAAGAACAGAAAAATGCCTCTGGTAAAGAATTTAAAGGTATTTGCTACCGTTCGACTTCGCTGTTATATCGCTAAGGTTTTTGGGAAAACTAGCCTTAATTAGTAAACTGTTATATCCCTAGATTTGTATGAAAATTCCTCTCTTCTTGGGAGATGGTAGCTCTAGCTTGCTTATGCAAAGGAGTATTGATAGCGGCATTGAAGGTGGCAAGAGGTTGCAATACACTGTATTTTTCTCGATGAGAAACTACGCCAACGAACCAACACTGATTATGAGAAATTTGCAACCTGCTCTAGATGAGGTGTTTCATGCCCGCACTTAGCCTTAGAAAGATGCTCAACAAAAAAGAGTTGCCATCTCTTATTCATAACTTAGTCTATCAGTTCAACATCGCGATTGATGTTGAACTGGTAGACGGCACGAAACTAATTAGCATTGGAGAGCAAACTGTAGAAAACCGTTATCCAATCGAGGTCTCAGGAGAAATCATCGGTTGGGTTGTTGGAGAAGAACAGGCAACTATACTTGCAAATTTGCTTTCATTTTTGGCAAAGGAGGAAGCTGAAAAGAAAGTACTCGCCAAAGAATTGTTAGAGCGATATCAGGAAATTGATTTGTTTGACGATATCTCGACTCAACTGACAACAAGTTTAGATACGCGACAGATTGCCCAACTTGTGCTTCAAGAATTGAGTCAATTAATTGAATCATCTGCGGGAATGATTCTGCTCCTGAATCGAGATGCAACTGCGTTTGAAATCATTGCCGAATTTGGAGTGTTTTTTGACCACAGTCAGCCAGAACCCGGTAAGGGAATTATCGGCAGCATTGTGCAATCCAACCGGGCCGAACTCGTTAATGATGTGCAAGCCGATCCGCGATTAGAGGGACAAAAACACGTTAGTGCAATGATTTGTGTACCGTTACGAGCCAAAGAGCGGGTACTGGGAGCGATCGCTATTGGAACGTCCAAAACTGACTCATACAAGGCTGAACACTTGAAACTGGTGAGTATTTTTGCCTCTCAAACAGCGATCGCTATTGACAAAGCTGTGCTTTACGAGCAAAGTACTCAAGCAGCTCTCCAGGCAAAAGCCCAAACACAGAAGCTTCAGCAAGCTCTCCATGAGTTGCAATTGGCCCAAACTAAGTTGATCCAAAGCGAAAAAATGTCCAGTTTAGGGCAACTCATTGCCGGAGTTGCCCACGAAATCAACAACCCGGTTAACTTTATTTACGGCAATTTAAAGTATGTTGCCGAATACACCCAAGACTTGTTACACCTGTTGGAAAAGTATCAGAAATTTCTACCTGTTGCTCCTCCAGAATTGGAATCAGAGTTAGACAATATAGACCTGGAATTTATCATGCAGGATTTTCCCAAACTGCTAGATTCGATGAAATTAGGCACAGGTCGTATCGTCGAAATTGTCCAATCCTTGAAAAACTTCTCCCGCCATGATGAAGCTGAAATGAAAGCCGTGAACATCCACGATGGCATCGATGGAACGCTAATGATTCTTCATCATCGTTTGAAAGCAGATGTTCATCGTCCGGCAATTGAAATTGTTAAAGACTATGCAACACTTCCTCTGATTGAATGCTATCCCGGACAATTGAATCAGGTGTTTATGAACATCCTGGCAAATGCCATTGATGCTTTAGAAGAAAGCATGGAAAATCGGAGAATCAAAAATAATTCTCAATCCCCAACCCCGAATCCCCAAATCACTATTCGTACCATAGCCATTGACCACCAGTGGGTTGTAATTCGCATTGCCGACAACGGCCCAGGCATGAAGGAGGAGGTAATTCGCCGCATTTACGATCCCTTCTTCACCACGAAAGATGTTGGGAAGGGAACGGGGTTAGGCATGGCAATCAGCTACCAAATTGTTGTAGACAAACATGGGGGAATGCTTAAGTGTCGTTCTCAACCGAGTGAAGGCACAGAATTCTGGATTCAGATTCCAATAAATTGTGCATTGGCAGACGCTATTGAAGAACAAAATAGCACATCTGGCTTGTCAACTCCCACAACGGAATCATCCCCTACTCCCGATACCGACGGTTTTATTCGATCAACAGCTCCAATCCTCAAGCCGACGGATCTGCTGATCCGCCATACTCAACTGATCCAGCGACTTTCACAGCACAGTCCAGATGTGGAAAGTGCATCACCCGATCAACTTTACCAAATGTTTCAACACCACCCAATTTCGTTAAAGCTTTACGCCACTTTGTTGTCTTGGTTCTGTTGTTCTAACCCTACCCAAATACGCCACTAAAGAAACCTCAATCATGTTTAACCAACTTGATGAATACAATAGTCAGCTATTTGAACAATGTCCTGTTGGGCTGGTACTTTGCCGAACAGATGGGACGTTAATTAGCATCAACCCCGCCTATGCTGCCATTTTGGGGCGAACTGTTTCAGAAACCCTGAATCTCACCTACTGGCAGATTACCCCAGAAAAATATGCTGCTACAGAGCAATCTTGCCTAGAAGACTTGGAACGAACTGGTCGCTATGGCCCTTATGAGAAGGAGTACATCCATAAAGACGGGCATCTGGTTCCGGTGAGGATTTCTGGACAGATGATTGAGAAAGATGGAGAGCAACTGATCTGGTGTAGTGTAGAGGACATCAGCTACCTTCGACGCGTCCAGCAGGAACGCCAAGATACCGAACAAATACTGAAACAGAGTGAAGCCCGATACCGTTCCTTGGTAACAGCTAATACACAAATTGTCTGGGTAAGCACACCACAAGGAATTTGTTTTGAACTGGCAAGCTGGATAGCCTATACAGGTCAAAGTCTAGCTGAAGCGGAAAATGGGGGCTGGATTGATGCCGTTCATCCTGACGATCGCGCCTATACCGGAGAAGTCTGGAGTGCTGCCGTGGCAAACCTGAGTATGTATCAAATTGAATACCGAATTCGTGGCAAGGATGGCAACTATCGCTACTTTTGGGTCTGGGGCGCGCCCGTTATAGAAGAAGATGGCAGCGTCCGGGAGTGGATTGGCACCTGCACCGATATTCACGATCGCAAACTAGCAGAAGCCGAGAAGCAATATCTCGAACAACGGTATCGCTCTTTAGTGACTACCACTTCACAAATGGTCTGGACGGCATCTCCGGAAGGAATGGTGAACTCTGAAATAGCTGGTTGGGAGGCATATACAGGTCAAAGTGCAGCCGAAATGATGGGCTGGGGCTGGTTGGATGTCATGCATCCCGATGACCGTGCCTACAGTGCTGAAGTTTGGAGTGCTGCTGTGGCAAACCAGACTATTTATCAACTGGAATATCGGATTCGTGCCAAAGACGGCACTTATCGCTACTTTTTTTGCAATGCAGCTCCTGTTTTGGAAGCAAATGGCAGCATCCGGGAGTGGATTGGCACCTGCACCGATATTCACGATCGCAAGCTAGCAGAACAAACTCTGCAACAGAGCGAACAACGGTTTCGCTCTTTGGTGACTGCCAGTTCGCAAATTGTCTGGGTGACTACCCCTGAAGGACTGGGGGTGAGCAGTGAAATGTCTACCTGGTTAGCGTACACAGGTCAGAGTGCAGATGAAATCCAGGGTTTGGGCTGGCTCGATCCGATTTACCCCGATGACCGTACCTGCACCGCCCTAGCCTGGAGTGCTGCTGTGGCAAATCAGAGTCTCTTTCAAACCGAATATCGGCTGCGTGGTAAGGATGGCACACACCGCTACTTCTTTGTCTGTGGCACCCCCATCCTAGAAGTTGATGGCAGCATCCGAGAATGGATTGGCACCTGCACCGATATCCACGATCGCAAACTGGCAGAAGCCGAAAATCAGCGTCTTAAAGAACGATATCGCTCCTTAGTAACTGCTACTTCACAGATTGTCTGGGGAGCTACCCCAGAAGGACTGGGAATCAGCAAGGAAATGCTCACCTGGATTGAGTATACGGGGCAGAGCCAAGCTGAAGTTGAAGGTTGGGGCTGGCTCGATCCGATTCACCCAGATGACCGTGCCAGCTCCACAGAAGCTTGGAATGCTGCTGTGGCAAACCGAGGTATCTATCAAACCGAATATCGACTGCGTGGCAAGGATGGCACATACCGCTACTTCTCTGTCTGCGGTGCCCCCGTACTAGAAGAAGACGGCAGCATTCGGGAATGGATTGGCGCTTGCAGCGATATTCACGATCGCAAGCTGGCAGAAGCTGAAAATCAACGTTTATTGGATATGTTGAATCATTCCAGCGATGCCATCATTGTCCGCGACATGAGCGAGAAAATCTCTTACTGGAATCAGGGTGCCGAAAGACTCTACGGTTGGACGCGTGAGGAAGTGAAAGACCAATACATTCACACATTTCTAAAATCAACTTTTCCAAAACCTTTAGAAGAAATCCTATCAGAGTTTCTACGGGAGGGTACTTGGGAGGGAGAACTGGAACACATAACGCGCGATGGCAGACCGATCACCGTTCAGAGCCGTTGGACTTTGCAACGAGATTTATCTGGTCAACCCTGCGCTATGCTAGAAATCAATACCGATATTAGTGCCCGCAAACAAGCAGAAATCGCTCTGCGGCAACTAAATCAACAACTGGAAGCCAGAGTTGTAGAGCGGACGGCTGCCCTGCAAAATACCTTAGCAGAAGCGCAGGGATTAAATGCCATTTTGGATAACTTAGCAGATGGTTTGTTAGTGGTAGACACCGCAGGACAAATCACCCACTTCAATCCTGCTTTTTTAGCTATGCATGGATTAACAGCTACCGCCCTCAACGGTCACTACCGAGAATTGCCGATATCTGGTTTAGCAGACCTAATTGCACGAACTCAATCCCATCCTGGTGAGGTGTTCTCTGCCGAAGTTGCACTGACCAAAGAACGCATTGGTCAGGCAGTGGCAACCGCCATTTTCAAAAAGACGGCAAATTCGGAACCCGCTGCCTGCTTCGGTTCAGCACTGCTAATTCGAGATGTGACGGCAGAAAAGGAAATCGACCAGATGAAGACCGATTTCATCTCAACAGTTTCCCATGAGCTGCGAACGCCACTGACTTCTGTCCTCGGTTTTGCGTCGATCATTCAAGAAAAGCTGGAAACCGATGTGTTCCCAATGATTTCTACCGAAGACCGCAAGCTTCAGAAAACGATTAAGCGGGTGGCTGACAATCTCAACATTATTGTGTCGGAAGCAGAACGGCTCACGTCTTTGATTAACGATGTCCTGGACATCGCCAAGATGGAAGCGGGTAAAGTGGAATGGCAAATGCAGCCGATCGATCCCAGCGAATTACTGGATTGGGCAACCAATTCTACTGCCGGGTTATTTGAAACCAATGGCTTGCAGTTGGTCAGCGAGATTGAACCTGGACTGCCTCAGATAGTAGGCGATCGCAACCGTCTGCTGCAAGTTTTAATTAACTTGATTTCTAATGCCGTTAAGTTTACCGAATCTGGTTGTGTCATCTGCCGCGTTAAACAAGGAAACGACGGTGTTTGCATCAGCGTCATCGACACAGGCATTGGAATTGCACCTGAAGACCAACCGAAAGTATTCGAGAAATTCCGCCAAGTTGGCGACACTCTTACCGACAAACCCAAAGGCACTGGGTTAGGACTGCCCATCTGTAAACAAATTGTCGATCATCACGGCGGTAGAATCTGGGTTGAGAGCGAACCAGGTAAAGGCAGCATATTCTCGTTCATCATTCCCACCTACGCTTGCGATCGACAAACCACTGCTAATCTGAATTTGGATATGCTTGTCAAACAACTCAAAGAACACGTTATTACCAAAAACGCTGTACTGAACCAAAACCATAAAACCATTTTAGTTGTAGATGATGACGCTAACATTCGGGAACTGCTGCGTCAACAATTGGAAAACGAAGGCTACAACGTTCGAGAAGGAAAGGATGGTATGGATGCAATTCATCAAATCAAAACATCCCGTCCCGATCTGATTCTCTTGGATGTGATGATGCCCCAAATCAACGGCTTCGATGTGGCAGCTGTTCTCAAAAACGATCCTCAGACCGCAGACATTCCGATCATTATTTTGTCAATTATTGAAAACAAAGAACGAGGCTACCACATTGGCATCGATCGCTATCTTACCAAGCCCATTGATACAGAAAAACTCCTGAGCGAAATTGGCTCACTGCTTTACCAAGGCACTTCTAGTAAAAAGGTATTGGTTGTAGATAAAAATGCCTCAGCCTTAAAAACTTTATCTGATGTATTACAAGCTCAGGGATACAGCGTCATTGAAGCCTCCAATCCGCAAGAATGCATCAATAAAGCCCTGTCAGCCAAACCTGACATGATCATCATCGATTCTATCTTCTCTCAAGAAGCCGATTTGGTGAAAACCCTACGCTTTGAGAAGGAGTTAGAAAATGTATTTTTTATTATGCTGTCAGAACAGTAATCGCTAGGGATTGGGGACTGTGCAAAAAGCAAGGGAGCAGGGGAGCAGGGGGACAAGGGGACAAGTCTCTTCCTTGTCTCCCCCCTCTTCCTTGTCTACCTTGTCTCTTCTTCATACCCTGTTTACCAATGCCCAATGCCCAGTACTTCAACTCCCTTCTACTGCGCTACTTCGACTTTGCCCTTCGGCTACGCTTAGGACAAGCTCGGCACAAGTCAGGGAAAGCCGCTCAGTACAAATACCCAATACCCAATACCCAATCCTTATGAACCAGAAAATTCTAATTGTTGACGATGAACCCAATATCTTGATTTTGATGGAACAAGCCCTAGAAGCATTAGAAGACGAGGGTGTTGAACTTTTAACTGCTAGAAATGGCGAAGAAGCTCTCGAAACTATTAAAACTGAAAAACCAAATCTAGTTTTTCTTGATGTGATGATGCCGAAAATGAATGGTCTGCAAGTCTGCCATATTGTAAAACACGACCTGCAAATGACTGATATCTACATTATAATTTTGACAGCTAAAGGACAGGAATTTGATAAACAAAAAGGAATTGAGGTTGGTGCAGACTTATATCTAACTAAACCATTCCGCCCCAAAGAAGTACTTGAAAAATCAATGCAGGTTTTGGGTTTGTGAGGAAAGTTATGAATAATTTTCATCTGCGATCGCTTCCAATTTAACGTCGGCGATCGCAGTACTTTCTTTGTTGTGCTAATTCATCCTAATGGGCGTAGCTTGCTTCTGCAACTAGGCTATTTTTACTTTTAATCACCAGTTTTTTTAGATAAAATTAAATACTTTTTAAAATTATTAAAATTAGCGGCGATCGCATCTGCTTTTGGTAGATTAATCCTATCTAACTTATGAGAAATAATTTCTTATAACGTAAAGAACGAGTGGCTTGCCGTAGGCGATCGCTCCAGACGCCGAGAGAATCAAGAGAGATTTTCATGAATTATTTAAGATTGCTATACGTTGTTTATATGATTAAATAGTTAAATCTGAAAATTACAATCCAAATTCTACACTAATCTCAGGAAATTAGAAACTCCTGAATTTATACTTGATATAAATAAAACCATAGATAAACACAAATGCATACAGATGAAGTCATTACTAATATTAATCAAATTAACCTTGACTGGCTCAATTCAGCACTCGCCACTGACTCTATCCAAAATTTTGCTATTGAAGCCTTAAATAGTAGTAATTCTCAGCTTACTAAAATTCAGCTTCAGTATCAATCAGAAACAACAGGTACATTACCAGCATCCCTGCTGCTAAAAATTTGTGCAGATAACAATGACATTTTCGGTGAATCTGAAGTCAATTACTATATACGGGATTACATTGAGCTAGCAAATCGACCTATACCTACTTGCTACCATGCAAGATATGCAGAAAATCCTCGTCGTTATCACCTTCTTTTAGAAGACTTATCTACAAGCCATTGTGACAACCGACGAATTCAGCCGACACTTGCCTATGGTTGTACAGTCGCTAAAGCATTAGCCACATTACACGCTCATTGGTGGGGTGTTGAAAAATTACGAGTTATTGACAGTAATATTACTAGCCAGACTGAAATTGAGCAATATGTAGCTCACGTTCAACTTGGATTATTACCAATGTTAGAGGAGATTAAGACCAAAATTGATGATTCATGGAAGTCATTGTTAATAGATGTATTTGAAAATCATCCTTACAAGATGATTGAGCGTACAAAAAACCCATCTGGCTTTACGCTAATTCATGGCGATCTTAACCCTGGTAATGTCCTGTCTCCCCTAAATGGAAACGGCAAAACCTATCTCATCGATCGCCAACCGTTTGATTGGTCTTTAACTACCTGGCTAGGAGTAAGCGATCTTGCGTATATGATGGTGCATTGGTGGGAGACTGATTTACGTAGGCAATGGGAAATTCCGATTTTGCGTGAATATCATGCAAATCTCATCAGCAATGGTGTTTTTGGCTATGATTGGGAGCAACTGGTCAACGATTATAAACTTACCGCAGTTCAAAGTCTTTACGTTGCTACAGAGTGGTGCGTTTTAGCAGAAAATCGCCAACGGATGAAATGGTTATGGTTTTGGCAATTGCAAAAATCCATAACAGCTTTCTTGGACTTGGAATGCTCTGAATTATGGACAGGGAAAGTGGACTAGTTAGCATTTTCGCTTTCCCAACCCCAAATCTCTAAGCTGTTACACAAAAAGAAAAGCACATCAACTGGTGAAGGTTGTCCTAAGTCAATTGTCATTTGTCCTTGGTAAACACAAATGACTAATGACTAATGACGGTCTTAACGGAGTTTGTGCAATATGTAGGCGCATTAGCTTATACAGTTTTTCAAAACTCGATCATCTTGCCAAACAGAAGCTTTCATCCTTACCCTTGCCTCTTACTTGTTCAATCAGAAGGTAATTCTGGGAAAGCTTAATTTGTGAGAGCGGGAGGCTTTTGCCAGAAGGAACTAGAATTAGGAAACACCTAGCTGGGTTCTTCTGACTTTTGAAATTAGGAGTGCATGTGTGCCAAAATCCCCTAAATATTTGCTGATTGGATCGACCGAGAATTACAGCGGTAAATCTGCAACTGTTCTGGGTTTGTCTCATCAGCTACAGCAAAAAGGTCTGGATATTAGCTACGGTAAACCACTTGGTACGTCTTTCAATTCGTCCGGTGGAACCGTAATTGAGGAAGATGTCCAGTTCATCGCTCTTAGCCTCAATTTGCCGGAAAACCGCGTTGCACCTACAATGCTGGCTTTGGATGAACCGAATGTGCAAAAGCGCTTGCGGGGGGAAGACAAAACCGATTATCAGCAGTCCCTAATACAGCAGTATTTACATAAGTCTCAAGGAGATTTAGTGTTACTGGAGGGGCCTGGTAATTTGTCCGAAGGCAATTTGTTTGATTTGTCTTTGCTGCAAATGGCTGAAGTATTGGATGCTGGTGTGCTGTTAGTAAGCCGCTATAAATCCTTGCTTTCGGTTGAGGCGCTGTTGGCTGCAAAACAGCGTCTGGGCGATCGCTTGATTGGAGTTGCGATCAATGATATCCCGATCGCCCAACTAGAAGCGGTTGAAACCCTCATCCTACCATTTTTGGAACAGCAGGGTATTCCAGTGCTAGCAATGCTGCCGAATAGCGATTTGCTTCGCAGTGTGAGTGTTGGCGAACTAGTCAAGCAGTTAAAGGCTGACGTTCTCTGTCGCAACGATCGCATGGATTTGTTGGTGGAAAGTCTAGCAATTGGAGCGATGAATGTCAATTCCGCTGTAAAATATTTCCGCAAGCGCCGGAATATGGCAGTGGTGACAGGAGGCGATCGGGTGGAAATTCAGCAAGCGGCTTTAGAAACTTCTACCCAATGTTTAATTCTCACTGGGCAACTACCACCCCCACCGTTCATTCTCAGTCGTGCTGAAGAACTAGAAATACCCATTTTGTCTGTTGACTTAGATACCCTCACTACTGTGGGAATTGTTGATCGCACTTTTGGTCAAGTCCGTGTCCACGAGCCGATTAAGGTTCAGTATATTCGCCAGTTGATGTCACAGCATTTTGACATTGACCGCTTGTTATCCAAACTAGGTTTAACTCCCGCAGCGGCATTGTCTTAGATTCATGAGTGTATTGAAGGAGGCAAAAGGCAGGAGACAGAAGGAGTAAATCATCCGGGATTCGATCCCGGATTGATTTGAAGCTACTGAAGTAAGAATTCAGTGGGGTCTTATTAGTGATGGCTATAGAAGTCACTGAAACTAGGAGAAAATGGATTTAACGGCAATCGATCCCTTGAAATTACCCTCGCTTCCATTGGAGAAAAAAGCCGATCTCCCTGACTGTCCAGCCATCTATTTTGCGATTTCTGGTTCTGGGGAAATTCTCTACATAGGCAGAACTGCTGATCTTGCACGTCGTTGGATATCACATCATAGATTTAAAGAACTCATTGATTTGGGAAATGTCAAGTTAGCTTGGCTACAATGCGTAGATCCTTCCATTCTGAAAACTCTTGAGGCCAAGTTGATTTATGCACTCAAGCCAAAGCTAAACGAACAACTGCCATCAAGCAATACACTTTTTTCTTATCTTCACAAAGCCAACCAAAGTACAAGCCCGATAAAAATACAAGGTAGCAAATTAGCGCACGCAATATTAGCGGCTCTGGTTGACGCACCCTGTAGTGGGTATGATTTAGCAAAAAAATTTGATGGCTCTGTAGGCTTTTTCTGGTCAGCAAGCCACCAGCAGATTTATCGGGAATTGGCGAAGCTAGAAGATCGTGGATGGATTAGTTACGAATCGATTCTTCAAGCCGGACGGCCAGATAAAAGGCTCTACAGCGTTACAGACTTAGGAGAACAGCACCTCAAAGAGTGGATTGCTCAACCTTGTGAACCCACATCGATTAAAGATGATTTACTGGTAAAAATTTTTGCTGGTCATATTGTTTCTAAGCAAATTATCTTGGCAGAATTAGAAAATCACCAAAAAGCCCATCAAAAAAAATTGTCTACGTACAATGAATTAGAACAGCGTTACTTTCAAAATCCGCAAGAACTACCAGAAGCAGGCAAATTTCAGTATTTAACTCTCCTAAATGGCATTAGTTATGAAACACATTGGCTAGCCTGGTGTTCCCAAGTAATGGAGTTACTGAATCAAAGAATCGAAAATTAGTCGCAATGTCTAACTTAAGTTTTCCTCGTATCTACACGCTGTTTGGTAGAATATCTGGGTCGTTTAATCTGATTTTCTCCATCTTTGAGCCAATCAACAGACCTTATTAACCTAGATACATTAGCGCAAGAACTCGCGACAATCCAGCAAACGGGTTCTAAAAGAATTGCCTTGCTGGGTTCTCGTCACGTCCCGATTACGCATCAGAATCTTATTGAAATGATGACTTATGCCCTAGTTTTATCAGGTAATCGAATCATCACTTCTGGTGCTACAGGTACAAATTCAGCTGCTATCAAGGGAGCAACGCGGGCTGATGCAAATTTGTTGACAGTGATTCTACCTCAAAGCCTGGAACGCCAGCCTTTGGAATCGCGCCAGCAACTAGAACAGGTAATGCATCTAGTCGAAAATCCCAGTAATGATAATCTGTCTCTAGCAGAAGCTAGTTACTTGTGTAACAAGGAAATTGTCTCCCGTTGCCAGCAACTAATCTGCTTTGCGTTTCACGACAGTGGCACCCTGTTACAAACTTGTCAGGATGCAGAAGAACAAAGAAAAGTAGTAACGCTTTTCTACTTTGATTAGTCATTTGTCATTTGTCTTTTGTCATTTGTATTTGACTAATGACTGATGACTGATGACTGATGACTAATAACCAACGACTAATAAGTAATGATAATTTTTTTGTACTCGATCGCTGCTGCTGCATTTCTCATTTATGTGCCATTTTTGCTAGTAGCTTATGCCCGTGCGCGTATTGGGCCTGAAATGTTTTCTACTCCTCGCGCTCTGTTTGATAAATTGCCACCTTATGCCCAACGAGCTACTTGGGCACATCAGAACACCTTTGAAGCCTTTATGATATTTTCCGCAGCCGCATTGATGGCTTATGTAACTGGTGTCAATTCTTTTACAGCCCAAGCGGCTGCGATCGCTTTTGTGGTAGCTCGTTTCCTATACTCGATTTTTTATATTTTGAATATACCCCTTTTGCGATCGCTGATGTTTGCCATTGGCATCTCTAGCTCTGCTACTCTCATCTTTTTGAGCATCATCCAAGCTACTAGTTAATTGGGGCATTGGGCATGGGGCATTGGGCATGGGGCATTGGGCATGGGGCATCGGAATTATTATTAATGTTTTATGCCCAATTCCAAAATCCAAAATCTAAAATCCAAAATGTTTTATGGCTTCTACTTTTTCTTTTGACATTGTGAGCGACTTTGACCGACAAGAGTTGGTTAACGCTGTCGATCAAGTTATCCGAGACATCAAAGGTCGTTACGACCTTAAAGACACTGAAACTACTGTCGAGTTAGTTGAAGAAAGCATTAACGTTAGTACTGACAGCGAGTTTACCTTAGATTCTGTACACACCATTCTGCGAGAAAAAGCCGCCAAGCGTAACCTTTCCCAAAAAATCTTTGATTTTGGCAAGGTTGAATCAGCCAGTGGTAATCGTGTCCGTCAAGAAATCAAACTCAAAAAAGGCATAAGTCAGGAAATTGCCAAACAAATTTCCAAATTGATTCGGGACGAATTTAAAAAGGTACAAGCTTCAATTCAAGGTGATGCTGTGCGGGTTTCTGCCAAATCTAAAGATGACTTGCAAGTTGTCATGCAACGGCTAAAACAAGAAGACTACCCAGTTGCTTTACAATTTACAAATTATCGTTAAAAAATTCGTAATTCGTAGTTAAAAATTCAATTACGAATTACGAATTACGTTAGCGCCGGCGGCAAGCGAAAGCGTTGCGGTAGGGAGTACTCGAGCGTCCGCAGGAGCGTCATTACGAATTATTTTCAGTCCGTCCGCCAATACTTCTATGAAATGCCGGACGTTCAGATAACTGCTTCATATAGTTCAACACTGCTGGATAGGGGCTGAGGTCTAGTTTCAGGATCATGGGAATGTAATTCAAAATAGACCCCACTGCTACATCAGCAACAGTGAACTCATTGCCAAGTAAAAAAGGCTGCTTACTGAAAATTTCATTTAAGGGAGTCAACAAGCGGGGCATTTCCCGCTCCCGATTTGCTTCTACAAAAATCCCTGGGCTAAGGGTAGCATTAGCAAACAACACCCATTGGGAAAATACAGCACGTTCTTCTGATGAAAGTGGAGTTTTACTATACTTATCGGCAAGATACAACAAAATTGCCCCAGATTCCCAAAGCTGAAAATCTCCATCAACAATTGCTGGAACTTTACCAAATGGGTTAATTGCTAAATATGCAGGCTGGAGGTGTTCACCCGCCTGCATATCAAGCTTGACGAATTCGTAGGGAATTCCTAATTCCTCTAAATACCAGTGGACAATTGACGCTCGACTACGAACGCCACCGTAAAGTTTGAGCATAATGACTTAAAGCACTTTATGAGTGTGAGAATGCTGTTTAATATTGTCTTCTTTGGTGACAACTCTGGCGGCATTTAAAACCCGTTTCCGCTCAATTGAATATTTAAATTCAGTGTAGTTTGTACCCAAGGGAATCAGAGATTTTGCAGATTCACGACGCTTGTAGGTACGAGCTGCTGCAAATACCCGTGGTACAAATTCTTCTCCAAACTGAGCCGACTCTGGAAAGCCATCTGGTAGCAGTGGTGAATCGCCATCCAGCACAGATCCCAAAGTTGTGGCATAAGCCAGCTTATAAGAGGTAGGAATGCCCTTTAAAAGCGCTTCCAAAGCCGCAGAGGGAATCGGTTCTATAACTTCGATTTGATAAACTTCTCCATCTTCTTTGACGAAGCAGGTTGCCAAGCCGACCACAATGTAATCATCGGTTGCTAAATCAGGGGCATCGGGATAGGAAATTGCAGTTGTCATCAGAAAATTTCTCAAAATTTAAAAATTGAATTTAGGGAATAGGGCATTGGGCATGGGGCATTGGACATTGGGAAAGAGGAGGCAGAAGTTCTAAAATGTTTGAATTTTGAATTTTGAATTTTGAATTTTGAATTGATTTCTCCCCTGCTTCCTCATTCCCTCTTTAACGAACGGCTTGTTGGCATTCTACCAATTTGCTGCTCTCACTACTTGACTAGTCTTTAAGATTAACGTCTGCTATTTCTGGAATTCATCTTCGGGATCGAGTATCTATGAATAGGTTTGAGGAGCAATTGTTTATTTAAAGAGTAGATTTCTACTGGTGTGAGTAGTTTAAATCTCAGTCTTAAGATGGCTTTCAAGTAACCATAAGTACCTTGAAAATAAAAATAGTGGTAAAACCACCAGCCTTAAAAAACTCAATTTTTATTTAAAAAAGCAGGGATTTCAAGCAGGGAAAGATGAATATTCACTCATTTTTAGCTGACGATGACCATGTTTTAAATAGTACAAATAAACTTCAAGAGCGGAGGAAAAGCGATCGCAGCGAATATATTTTTGGGGATAGCGACTTGCGCTCTTGTGCTTTGAGGTTGGCTCAACAAGGAGATTATACCGAAGCGATCGCACTTTTAACCCAACTAATTTGCCGCCATCCTGATAATGCCGTTGATTACAACAACCGGGGGCTAATTTATTTCCAAAGTGGCGAAAGGGAAAAAGCGCTTTCCGACTACAATACCGCCCTGAAACTGAATCCTTATTTGGCTAGTGCTTATAATAACCGCGCAAATTACTACGTGGCTTGTGGAGAATTAGCATTAGCAATTGCCGACTACGATCGAGCGATTGATTTGAAACCTCACCATGTCCGGGCGTGGATTAACCGAGGCATTACCTGGCGTGATTTGGGGCAATATCAAGAGGCAATTGATAATTTTGAGGTAGCACTGCTTTTCGGTCAACTAGAAGGTCATATCTGGGCTGAACGCGGCAGGACTTACCATCTTTGGGGCGACTGGAATTGTGCGATCGCTGATTATCGTCGCGCTCTTACTCAACTAACCTCTCTCGACAATGATAAGGATATTACTGATTGTCGCTTGCGTTTACAACTCGAAAATTGGTTAAACGAGTTACTATCTCAATCAGCGTCCTAATTGGTAGATTAGTTCTTCTGGGGGATTTAAAATTCAAAATAATTGATTAATTTTGAACTATAGTTTAGTGACGCTGTATCGCTAATAACTAATAGATGATAACTACATAGCTATTCAAAAATTAGCTATTAACCATTATTTATTAGCAATAATATAAATTAACACCCGGTTTATACGTAGCCTAAATCACAATAAACCTAAATAATCCCAAATTCGCCATTTGTCTTAGGGTGACGAGTCTGTTTGCTCATCTTCTCGGCGATCTTGATTCATCAACACGATCTGACGCTGGCTGGGATCGAATCGGTATCCTTGTCGTTGTCTAATAATTTTAGCTTCTTGGGGATCAAAGTTACGGCTAAATTCCGCCTGTAAACCATTGACATGTCCTTCCATCAGCTTGACTTCAGTACTCATTTCTCGCAATTTTTCTTGCTGTAACCAATGATAAGGCAAGAGTTGTGTTAAGGCGGATGCTGCAACGGCTGCGATCGCAAGATTGACCCCTATTTTGGCTGTACTTTCTAGTGCCATCACCTTGTAAGAACGTTGCCGAAGATGCCGCTTTGGTCGAGAAATGACTCGGCGTTTTTGTATAGGTTGTAACGGTGGTTTGGAGGGTTGAATCGCGTTCATGATGCTAAAAGATAACCTCGCTTAGTGAAGGGAAACACTATCAAGAATGCTGAGTTATGAGTTCTGAGTGAGATTTCCAACTCAGCACTCAGATATCAGCACTCCTGAATGCTTGATTTAGCTGTCATATTACTTCATTTTTTTGAAATAGCTACAAGTGTCGCACTAGTTAAAAAATAACCTGGCTTACGTAAGTGCAAGGTTTCTAGGTACTTATGACATAAAGCCATAAAATCTGGAAATTGCACCCCGTACTGCCAGGATTATTAGCTTTTCAACTGTGTCACATCGGAGCCTTATTTGTAAAGTTCCGTGGCTAATCGCCAAGCTAGAACTCCTGGGATCAAGGCTACAACTAGAGCGATGTAGACTTGAGTATCTGAGATGGAAGACACCTGAGCGATGTACAGAGTATCTAAGATAGGCATGGCTGAAAACCTCCTAACCTGAATTGATTTTGAACAGTTCGTTTACTACTTTTCCTTGTTTTGCCAGAATTGTGGAATATCTTGTTACAAGATGCAACAAAAGCAATTATTGGTCAGTAGTTCTTATTTATTCTCCATTAAAAAAATTTATAAAAATTATGAATTTATATCTGGGTATCGACTTCGGCACATCTGGCGGACGCGGTGTGGTGATTGACGAGGAAGCCTCTTGTATTCAGACAGAGGTGCGATATCCCTTCTACGACTCACCAAGTACCGTGACGCCAAAAATTTGGCAGGAGGCTTTGTTTGCGTTGGTGGAACAAATACCTGAGCAATTGCGGCGAGAAATTAAAGCGATCGCAATTAATGGTACTTCCTCTACTGTCTTGCTGGTCGATGCTGCTGGCAACCCTGTAGATGCACCATTGCTGTACAACGATGCGCGGGGATCGTTGGTGCTAGAGCATTTGAGGAGTATTGCACCTCCCAATCATACTGTATTGAGTGCCACCTCTAGCCTCGCTAAACTTTTGTGGATGAGGCAACAACCCTCTTTTAGTGAAGCTAGATATTTCCTGCATCAAGCAGATTGGCTGGCGTTTCTGCTGCATGGACAATTGGGTATTAGCGATTACCATAATGCTTTAAAGCTGGGTTATGACGTAGAAGAGTTGAAATACCCAGAATGGCAAGAATTGCTAGAAATATCGATTCAGCTACCCAAAGTTTTAACTCCTGGGACTCCGATTGCCGAATTGCGTTCTGAAATTGCGGACAAGTTTGGTTTAAGTCGTAATTGTCTGGTGTGTGCTGGTACAACCGATAGTATTGCGGCTTTTCTTGCCAGTGGGGCAAAATTACCTGGTGAAGCCGTGACTTCCCTTGGTTCAACGTTGGTACTAAAGTTGTTAAGTTCTACCCGGCAAGAAGATGCCAGATATGGAATTTACAGCCATCGGCTGGGTGATTTGTGGCTGACTGGGGGTGCTTCTAATACTGGGGGTGCAGTACTAAAGAAATTTTTCACAAACCTTGAGTTAGAAAGTCTTAGTCGGGAGATTGATGCTTCAATTGCCAGCGAGTTAGATTATTATCCGTTGTTGAAGGTAGGCGATCGCTTTCCGATTAACGATCCCAATCTACCCCCACGCTTGTCACCACGCCCAGATAATCCAGTAGAATTTTTGCATGGGTTGTTAGAAAGCATTGCCCGCATAGAAAGCCGAGGGTATGAATTATTACAGCAAATGGGAGCAGACAAATTGAGCCGTGTTTATACTGCTGGTGGTGGTGCGGCGAATGATACTTGGACTGCAATTAGGGCACGTCATTTGCAGGTTCCTGTAGTAGCGTCAGTATACACAGAAGCTGCTTACGGGACAGCACTGTTGGCGATGGGGAATGGAAGAAGCGTTGAAAAAGAGTAATTGTGTACCTATATTTTTGTAGATATCTTCTAAATCAGTATCTATCCCAGTGACAATCGACATATCTCGGCCGATACTGGGATGATTAGATACCGGACTATAGATTCCAGGTTCACGATCTGGGCAGCTATTCGGGGATGGATGCTTCGCAGCAAGCGAAATGTCATCGATCCCCTTTACTCATTACTGGTATAAATTTTGAGGAAATTAAGAGAAAATCTAAAGGTTCTTGAAGCAGGTTTGATCGGCGCGATCGAAATTATCATCTAGAGAAAAGGTAAGGCTGCGGACTTGAGACCTCTTGGCAAAAGTGCTTTTTGCACTCTTGGGGAAAAGGTTTTGGTTAAAGGGGAAAGGGACTTTTGCAGAACCTTTTCCCCTTACCCTTTCCCCTTTTCCCGACAAATGCCAAGAAGTCTTCGGATTCGATCGCTTTTAATATTTACTTTGCCCCATACCCCTCGCTCACTAAGCGTAGTCGTACCCCTACTCTTAAAGCTTGCTAGCAAGAGCGTCTCCAAGAGTTGTGCTGCTTTTGTGCCTCTTGTGCCCAATGCCTAAACTATTTTTCTCTACGTACCAGCATTTGATAAGTTAGTACATAATCTGAAACAATAACAGTAAAAGCAGAGAGGGGATTAAGTTGAGTCACAATCCAGATGCCATAGCCCCCCACGGTGGACAGTTGGTTAACCGTATCGCTACACCAGAACAAAGAGCAGAGTTTCTCTCAAAAGCTGACTTTTTGCCACGAGTGCAACTTGACGATCGCGCCGTTTCCGATTTAGAAATGATTGCGATCGGTGCTTTTAGTCCGCTGACGGGTTTTATGAACCAAGAAGACTACGATCGCACTGTCACAGAAATGCGATTAGCTAACGGTCTTGTGTGGTCAATCCCGATTACACTATCGGTAAGCGAAGAAGTAGCTTCCCCGTTGCCAGAAGGCGGCTTAATCCGTCTGGATAACTCCAGTGGCGAATTTATTGGAGTTTTGCAACTCACCCAAAAATATCACTACGACAAAATCCGCGAAGCCATAAAAGTCTACCGTACTAATGATGTCAATCATCCCGGCGTACAGGTACTCTATAACCAAGGTAGTGTACATCTGGCGGGTGATATTTGGTTGTTGCAACGCGAACCTCATCCCCAGTTTCCCACTTATCAAATCGATCCAGCAGCCTCACGGCAACTATTTCAAGACAAGGGTTGGAAAACCATTGTCGGCTTTCAAACTCGCAACCCCATCCACCGCGCCCATGAATACATTCAGAAGTGCGCCTTAGAAACTGTTGATGGTCTATTTTTGCACCCATTAGTCGGGGCGACAAAAGAAGATGATATCGCCGCTGATGTCCGGATGCGCTGCTATGAAATTTTGCTGGAACACTACTACCCCTTAGACAGGGTAACTTTGGCAATTAATCCCGCTGCAATGCGCTACGCTGGGCCTCGTGAGGCGATCTTCCATGCTTTAGTCCGCAAAAACTACGGCTGTACTCACTTTATCGTCGGACGGGATCATGCTGGTGTTGGTGACTATTATGGCACTTACGACGCTCAGTATATCTTTGATGAATTTGCGCCAAGTGAATTAGGCATTGTGCCCATGAAATTTGAACACGCTTTTTACTGCACGCGCACTAAGCAGATGGCAACATCTAAAACCAGTCCCAGCAGGCCAGAAGAACGCATTCACCTATCAGGGACAAAAGTTAGGGAAATGCTGCGGCGCGGTGAGTTACCTCCACCAGAATTTTCTCGTCCAGAGGTAGCAGCAGAGTTAGCGCGGGCAATGCGGATAGAAGTAACGGCTTAGGGTACTGGGCATTGGGCACTGGGCATTGAATTTTGAATTTTGAATTTTGAATTTTGAATTTTGAATTTTGAATTTTGAATTGATTTCTCCCCTGCCCCCCACTCCCCGTTCCCACATTTTTGTAACTTTACAATACAGAGTTCAGCCCTGTAAGCTGCTAACTGAATAGCTGAGGGCTGATAGCTAATTATGAAACGTCGCGCGTTTTTAGAGAGAATTGGCTCAATACTCGCGGTATTGGGGATAACTGAAGCTGAGTGGTTGTCTTTAGGAAATCGCTATTATCAAGCTTTGGCACAACCCAGTCCGCGCAAGTTGGCATTGTTAATAGGTATTAACCAATACCCAAAAATTCCAGCCCTCAGTGGTTGTCTGACAGATGTGGAACTACAAAGAGAAGTTTTGATTCATCGCTTTGGTTTCCAAGGGTCAGATATCCTAACCTTAACTGAGGAAGAAGCTAGTAGGGAATTCATTGAGGCAGCTTTTTTAGATCGCTTGGGCAATCAAGCTAAACCCGATGATGCGGTCTTCTTCCACTTTAGCGGTTATGGCAGCCGTGTCAAATTGGAAACATCTCCTGAGACAATCCAAAATGCTCTGGTGACAGCTAATACCAGTTTTGAACCACAAGAAGAAAAAATAGTCAACTATATATTAGAAGAAACTTTATTGCTATTATTGCGATCGCTCCCTACAGATCGAGTCACAGCAGTATTAGATACTAGCTATCATGCGCCAACCCCAGTATTAGGATTAAAAAGTCGTGCCCTTCCAGAATCAGTAGAGGCAAAGCTAGCAGCAAAAGAACTCGACTTTCTTCAACAACTTAAAACTCAGAAGTTACCCAGCACGCCGATTGTCTTAGCAGCTACCTTAAATCCCAAGCAGTCGGCGAGGGAAGAACTCTTTTCTGGTTTTAGTGCTGGGTTATTTACCTACGCCTTGACACAGTATTTGTGGGAATTCACCCCAAATACCAAAATTCAAGTCGCCCTCTCGTATATAGAAAATTCTCTATCCAAATTGGGTAGTAAACAACAACCAGGGTTATTAAGTAGTCAAAAAAATCAACATTTAACGTCTCTACCGCTAGACACTATTATTGGTGCAGAAGGCGCAGTGACAGCCATTGAAGAAGACGGTAAAACAGTCCAGCTGTGGTTAGCAGGATTACCGCCACAAGTGCTGCTATACTACGGAGTTAATTCTCGATTTACTTTAGGAACAACAAGAGAAGAATTAGTATTGCGATCGCGGACTGGGTTAACAGCAAAAGCGCAAATTTCCCAAATAGAAGGTGCAAATCCCCTACAAATCGGGCAACTTGTCCAAGAAGCAGTCCGAGTTTTACCCCGAAATATTCATTTAATAATTGCTCTGGATACTGGATTAGAAAGAATTGAGCGGGTAGACGCTACAAGTGCCTTTGCTGCATTTCCCCATGTCTCCACCGTAGTCGCAGGGGAAAAACCGGCTGATTATCTATTTGCCAAACTACAGCAAACACCTAGCCGTTATGGTTTATTTTCTCTTAGTGGCGAACTAATTTCTAATGCCACGGGGGAAGCAGGAGAAGCAGTAAAATCAACAGTGCAAAAGTTAGCACCAAAATTATCAACCTTGTTAGCAGCCAAGTTATGGCGGCTGACTGAAAATCAAGGTTCTTCCCGCTTGGCTCTCAAGACAACCTTAGAAATAATTAACAACATATCGCCTCGCGTTATCATGCAGCGCGAAACAGTACGAACTTCTAAAACAGAAACTTCGATTCAAAAATCACTCCCTACTCCGATTGTCCCTATCGGTAGTCGAATGCAATATCGGGTAGAAAACCAGAGCGATCGCCCAGTATATTTAATCTTGCTGGGATTAAACAATAATCATACAGCGATCGCCTTGTATTCTTGGGAAACCCCCCAAGAACCAAACACCTCGGACACCAAGCCCCTCCTGAAAGAAGTCGTTATCTCTCCAGGTGAAACCCTCATCCTACCCCAAACGAATACTGCTTCCGAATGGATGATTTCAGGACCAGCTTCGGAGTGCGAACACCAACTGATTTTTAGTACTGCCCCCTTTAACGCAACTCTGGCCGCTTTGAACGCTGCCAAGTATTCCACAGCCGAACAAGAACCAATTGGCCCATTGTTGAATTCCTTAGAAGTTGTACAAGCTTTGTTACAAGACTTACATAACGCTAGTGCCTTCAAAACAGAGATGAACGTTACAGCAGCCGATTCACATAGCTTGGATGTGAATAATTGGGCAAGTCTTAGCTTTAGTTTTCTAGTGCTGTAAGTTAATGTGATTGAAGAAGAATGCAGAATTCAGAATCAAGACATTAGATTTATTGGCATTTGTTGGGGTAAAGGGGCGGGGGAAAAGGGTAAAGAAACTCAAAATCCTTTTCCTTTAATATGAGTCCCTTTTCCCTAAGAGTGCAAAAACATATTTTTGCAAGAGGTCTAATTTCTACGATACGCTGCGCTATTCGCTTTTTCAATCAGAATGAATTCTGACTCCTGACTTCTGCCTTATCCCAACGACAAATATTTACGCCCACCTACTTATACCAATTCACAAAAAATATGATACTAGATGCAAACCATCAAACCTATGCTAATTCTCACTTTCTTAATTTTGAATACTTCGACTCCCTTCTCTACGAGAGGCTGCGCCAACGACTTCGCTCAGGGCAAGACGCTCAGTACAAGTTTAGAATTTGGAATTTGGAATTGCTATTAGTGCCTCTACTAAAGCCTGATTTTGCTCATCTGTCCCAACAGTAATGCGTAATTTATCATCTAGTCCAGGCTGCTTGAAGTAGCGAATTAAAATTCCCCGTTCCTTCAATTTTTGATAGAGATATTCTGCGTTTCCTTCTCTTGGCTGTGCCAGCAAAAAGTTAGCTTGGGAATCCCAGATATGAAAACCTAATTGTTTTAAGTCTGTTGCTAACTTAGTCCGTGATGCTTTAATCTTGGCTACACAAGCATTTTTATAAGCTTGGTCAGTGATGGCAGCCGTGCCAATTGCACAAGCGATCGCATCAATGTTATAGCTATCTTTAACCTTAAACAATCCCTGCAACAGTTTGGGATTTGCCACTCCAAAGCCCAATCGCAATCCTGCCAACGAATATCCCTTAGATAGTGTCCGAATCACGATAACGTTTTCGTATTCCTTAACCAAAGTCAATGCATTCTCTTCGGTAAAATCTATGTATGCTTCATCAATCACTAAAACTCCAGATAACTGGCTGGCTAATTTTCGCAAATCATTTGTTGCCACCACATGACCCGATGGACTATTGGGCGACGCAATAAAGGTCACAGCCCCATTGGCAGCAACTAATTCGTCCTTTGGTAAGCTGTAGTCTTTGCTGTAAGGAATCTCAATAATTTCCGCCGCTTGCATTTCTGTCAATGTCCGATATAGCACGTAAGTAGGCATCGGATAAACTACCTTTTTCCCAGGTTCAGCACAGGCTCGAATCACCACACTTAACAATTCATCACTGCCATTTCCGACAATTATCCAGTCACTAGGAACTCCTAAAACTTTACTTGCAGCTTGCCGAAATTCTCCCCCAAAAGGTTCTGGATACCGCCGCAACCATTCACCATCAATATTCCGTAGCACAGCTAATGCCGCAGGAGAAGGAGGATAGGGATTCTCATTGCTGTTAAGTTTAATAATCTGTGTACCACGTTGAGGCTGCTCGCCAGGAACATAGCTAGCCATTGCATCAACATTAGAGCGAAAGTAGTTGGTCATAGGGCATGGTAAATTGGGTGGGATGTCTACAACGGGCGTAGCTGCAACACCTTATGGCGTATCTTAAGCAAATTTCAACCCGCAATTTCTGACGATATCGTTTTTTTGTCGTTTACATCAGAAAATACGGCTTTATAAATTACGAATTACTAATTATAAAAATATGTCAGATAAATGGAATCCAGAACTATACGAACGATTTCAAGCTGAAAGAAGTCGTCCATTCTACGACTTGGTAGACATGATACATCGGCAAGAAAACTTACGAGTTCTCGATTTAGGATGTGGAACTGGAAAGTTAACGAAATATCTGCATGAAACCTTAGCAGCACAGGAGACTTTAGGGATAGATGCTTCTGAGAAAATGCTGGAAAAAGCGCGTCAGTTTGCAGGCAATGGACTACGGTTTGAGCAAAGACGTATTGAGGAAAACCCAGGAAATGAGGAGTTTGATGTGGTATTTTCTAATGCGGCATTGCAGTGGTTGACGGGACACGAGATTTTATTTGAGAAATTGCGGGCAAAACTGCGACCTGGTGGGCAGCTTGCCGTACAAATACCAATGATGGATAGTGAGCCAGTGCATCAGATAGCAGTTGAGACTGCACAGGAATTCAGTGAAGAATTAAGAGGATATGTGCGGCGTTTAGAGGTACTTCCTCCAGAAACATACGCCAGACTGCTTTATAAATTGGGGTTTGTCAAGCAGGAAGTCAAGCTTCAAATTTATGGGCATGTGTTGCCCTCACGAGAAGCCGTAGTGGAGTGGTATCGCGGGACATTGCTAACGGCTTATGAGTCCCTACTGGATGCCCAAACCTATGAAAGATTTGTCGAACGCTATCAGCAGAAGCTATTCGAGTTGTTAGAGGATGAGCGCCCGTTCTTTTTTCCCTACAAGCGTATCTTAATGTGGGGGTGTATTTAAGAAACAGTCCACTAGTTGTGATTTCAAGCATAATCTTGCTTAATTTTGAAGGAGAAGTTAGACAAGTTGTGCAACTTCTCCTTCAGGTGACACAAAACAAACAGGTTTTGAGTACCTATGTTTTAATAGTGGAGCTAAGCGGATTCGAACCGCTGACCCCCTCAATGCCATTGAGGTGCGCTACCAACTGCGCTATAACCCCAAAACTACTAGTAGATAAGCTTAAAAAGCTTACTAATTAGTTTTATAAATTGTATTAGCTTTATTATTATGCAAGTTTATGCAATTTAAGTCAAGACACCTGTATTAAGTTATGTGGATGCGATCGCCATCAGTTACGCTTGTTATCAAAATGCCCTGTCTGTGAAAAACCCTTTCCTATTCTGGCTTTATGGATAAACGGACAATGCCAGCAATTGCTTTATATCCTTTGCAGAAATTGCAGAATATCAAAAGCATCAAAAGCATTACTAACTAAGAGAACTTGTCTTAACAAAACAGCGCAGATGTTTCACCCTTACGTCTAAGTTTCACTGGCACATTACGAGTTGTTTGTCGTGCTTCCCAAAATTCCAACGTTTACAACCACAAGAACTTCCCTTTTTTTGAGTTGGTTAACTGTGGAGATTCTCGATCGAGTTTTACCTGAAAGGGTTCATAGAAACAACCCTAGAGCGATCCATTCTTCTGGAGTTTGGGCTTTTACTGGTACAGACGGAACTAAAAGACACAAACAAATTAATAAGGATATAAGTCGCTTAAGTTTGTTAGATACCATACTTTAACAAAATAACTACTTAAAAATCGTAATTAACTTGAATAAACAATCTCTAAAGCTCAAACCATTTTGCTAAGAGCCTCTAATGAGCAATAACTTCACTGCGTAGCAAACTTATATCTAGCTTAAGAAACGATCCAACACCGTCTTTAATGCTTCAATCTCAGTTTTAATATCTCCTTGTTGAGTAGTTCGAGCAACGGATTCCTTGAGATATTCATCTAAAATAATTCGACCAACTTGCTGAACTGCTCCTCGAACAGCAGCTATTTGAATCAATACATCCGGACAAGGACGACTACTCTCAATCATATTTTTAACACCCCGAATATGTCCTTCAATACGAGACAATCGCTTCATCAAATCATTTAGAGATGCTTCACTGTAACTATGTTTTATATTGGATATGTTTTCTTGATGAGAATCCATATAGCTATTTTTGGTAGATTTTGATCGGTTTAAAATTGATAAGTAACAATTTACTAGTAGCTTAAAATCTAAATTACTGCTAAAAAATCTTGATAATAGCAAGTACCTGTTTGAATAACAATTGAATGTGATTGAATCAAACAAATTCACCATACCGAGATGGACTAACAGGTGCGTGTTCCAGCTGACAATAAGGGCGGCTATAGCATAATGGTGACTCTAAAGCGTGCCTAACCAAGAACTCTGGATTGCTCATTACCTGCTCAGTTGCACCATCGTACACGACCTGACCTTGACTGAGAACAACTGTGCGATCGCACAAATCCAAAGCTAAATCTAAATCGTGAGTTGCAATCAGTTGTGTTAGAGGTAAACTGTGCAGCAGTTCGATTAATTGACGGCGAGAACGAGGATCTAACTGAGCTGAGGGTTCATCAAATACTAATATTTGTGGATTCATGGCTAAGACACCAGCGATCGCAATCCGTTTTTTTTCACCTCCAGATAAATTACCTGTGTAGCGTTGTCCATACCATTGGGGATCGATATCAACTGCTGCCATTGCATGAAGAACTCGCTGTTGTAATTCCTCACCTTGTACGCCCATATTCATTGGGCCAAAAGCAACATCTTCCCAGACTGTTGTCATGAATAACTGATGATCGGGATTCTGGAACACCAACCCGACAAAATTCCGAATGTTTCGCAAATTCTCAACATTTAAAGGCCATTCTCCAATCGTTACCTGTCCCGATTGAGGCATGAGAATGCCATTCAGATGTAACAGCAACGTAGATTTTCCTGAACCATTGGCTCCAATTAATGCTACTCGCTCAGTTGCTTTGATGGACAGATTAATATCTCTCAAAGCCTGAGTTCCATCAGGATAGGTATAGCTAAGATTTTGAATTGATATTGGATTATGATGCATTAAAACAATCTAAACAAATATTATTTCCGCCAGTAAATAGCCTGACCCAATAATGCTAAAACTATAGTCAAACTCAAAGCCACAATGTCATTTCGTCCTCCTGACGAGACTTTTTCTATCATCGGTGGGACTCCTTGATAACCTCGTGATAGCATCGCCTGATAAACTAAATTTCCCCGGTCATAAGTGCGGATAAACAACGCTCCGATCGTGTTGCCAACAATTAAACGTATCGAGCGATTGCTGTTCATCAGGTTTCGGGACTCGGCTGCTCGACGCATCGCGTTAAACTCACCTATTAATACGCTGATATAGCGATACATAGATGCCAGAATTGCTACTAGTAGCGGTGGGGTTTTCAGTTCCAGCAGGGCATGAAGTAGTGCTGTTACTGAAGTTGTTAACGTGAGTAAATTTAGTATCAATAGCGATAGCAATGCCTTAAGCGTTACACTACCCAAAACAGTTAGCCCCACTGTCGTAATCTGTAATGGCCCCCAAGACCATAAAACTTCGCCACCACCTCGAAATAAAGTTCCCAGGAGAACTACACCAATAAATGTGAACTCTACTGCCAACCGTTTCAGTAGTACTGCTAAGGTGACTCGACTCAGTAATAGCAGGCAGACTAAAGCTAATCCATAAATAGTCCAAGTCCACCAGTGGCCATCTGGTGTTAAGACAGTGGCGAACACGAACAACAATGTACATAATATCCGGGTACGGGGAGCAAGTTTGTGCCAAACAGTAGCCTGCTTGCTATCGATATCCAGCACAAATGCTCCAATGTGCAACAGCATGATGTTAAGTTCCTATTTGTATTTAATCTGCTGCATCTGAGTCGGAATAGCCATCATGTGTGGAAGGTGAAGTTGAACCACGCACGACTAGTTTGCCAATACCCCAAGCCAAGCCAAAAGTTACTAGTGTTCCAACTAAACCAGCTAAGGGAGTGGCGATCGCCTCTGGTACACCTCTGAGAGCATACTCATCAAATATGCCGTAAAAGGGTAACTTACGAGCTGGCGTATCTTCATGTGCCTTGCTATCAAATTTCAGGTCTTGTGAAACTCTATCTAACCCATCTGGGTTTTTGCTAGCTAGCGGCGAAAGGAAAATTGCAATCAGCAGGGCAATACCTAAGCCAGCGATGACAAAAGCACGGTTACGCGATCGCGAGATGTTGCTACTCATAAGCATTCACTCCTGATTCATTCGATTTAACTATCGATAACGGGTCTAAATCCCTTTACAAAAAATAATTACGAATTACGAATTACTTTAATACCGAGACAGAGGACGAGAGGTTGATACTTTCGTCTTGCGGGGCGGGTCGTAAAGTAATTCAGGTCGAGTCCGCCAAATGAAACTGAGTGCTACTACAGTAATCACTGCCTCGCCAATACCAATTAGAACGTGCCAAGAAGCCATTGCTGTGAAAGCTACCGCTAGAGGAACTGTCCCAGAAATTGCAAGTTCCAAGGCACATATAATTGAGGCTACGACTACGCTTGTCCAGGCGGCGATCGCCGCGCCAATAACTAATCCAGATAAGCGATCGCGTCCAATAGCAAATCTCACTGTGCGATAGAGATAGTAACCGCCAAACGTACCAATTAATCCCATGTTAAAGATGTTGGCTCCTAACACGGTCAGTCCACCATCTTGAAACAGAACGCCCTGGACAATGAACACTGCAACCATCACTAGCGAACCAGCCCAGGGCCCTAGTAAAGCTCCTGCCAGCGTTCCACCCAAAAGGTGTCCAGACGTACCTCCAGGAATCGGGAAATTAATCATTTGTGCTGCAAAAATAAAAGCTGCACAAACTTCCATTAAAGGTACGGCTCGTTCTTGGTATTCTGCCTGTGCTTGCCTTATAGCTAGTGCAATCAAACCGATAGCAATTATCCAGGTGACAAGGATAACAGGTAGATTCAAAAAGCCATCGGGAATGTGCATCGCTAAATGCGGCTGTATTATCCAGTACAGCCAGCCGAAGGACGAAATACCCGCGAACGCTACTATGTTCATAATTTAAGAAGTGTTCTTTGCAGCCAGATTATTTAAGGGTCTAGTTTTTTAGTAGACCATGTATTTTGTATAAACTTCAATCCGGTAGGGGGGCATAAAATTTGTAGTGCGATCGCCTACGGCGGACGCTTGCGCCATCAAAGTAATGGCAGCAACACGAAAAAATGATGCTTGCACACAAGCAATAATTGCTTTCTTTTCACAGATACGGTATCTACGATCTGATTTAGTACGGTTTACCGCACTTACTTGCATTGTCAAGCATTTGCAAAAAATATTCACATATAGTTATATTTAGTTACATAAACCAGCAAAGGAAAAAAACATGACTAGCAAAGGCTTCACCATCAACGAACTCGGTTAACTCAACAACTTTGCAGTTGAACCAAAAGTTTATGTAGACCAAACTCCAAGAGTTGGCTTTACCGAGTATGCTGAAAAACTCAATGGTCGTCTGGCAATGATTGGCTTCGTCTCACTTATCGCTGTGGAAGTAATCACCGGACACGGCCTGATTGGATGGCTGACAAGCTTGTAAATAATTTCGACTATTCAAAAATTACATTCAATCAACCCATAGAAAATTAAAGGAGAGTTATGAGAACTGATTTTGATTTCCCTAAACAAGATTTGATTGGCCCCGTTGTTTTCCGACCTGATTTCACCAACTTTGAGAAAATCAATCTTAACCAAGCTTGGTCATTGTTTTTCACCGCAGGTCAAGATGACAAAGCACTTGGACAAGAAATTGAATTAGGCAAGTTTTTTACTAACCTTTTAATTGCTGTAGGAGTAACAGGAATCCTTTGGGGAACTTTCTTCAGCAATTTGGGATAAGCAATTGTATAAGCGTGTTCAATCGAATAAATTCGCTTGAAGTCTTGGTAAACAAAACCAAGACTTCTTTTAAATATATAGTGATGTCTGAGTTTGAGGCTTGTTTCTGCTTCAAAAAGATTTAAGTCCTGATAGAAGCATTGTCTTTCATTATTGAAATTCTCTAACTGTAAAATTATTAAAAATTGCGAAATAATTCTACTATTCGTTGTTGCACTCGTTCTCTAACTACTCCTGACTCAGCAGATAACCCATTAAATAACATCTCATATATCAATGGTATGCCCAACTCTAACTCTTCTAAAAGTGTACGCTGGCTAAATATATCTTGGGGTTTGCCTTCTAAAATCAGTCGCCCTTTATCCATAACAAAAATCCAATCCGCCCACCGATAGACTAAATCTAAATCATGAGTTGCCATTATTAAAGTAGTGCCATCTTGATGAATTTTTTTCAGAGTTGCTATCAAATTACGAGTATGTTTGACATCTAAATAGGCAGTAGGCTCATCCAGCACTAATAGTTCTGGTTGTAGTACCATCACATCTGCAATAGAAACTCGCTTTTTTTGTCCCAAACTCAGATGATGTACTGGTCTTTGGGCTAAAGTAGTTAGTCCAAATTCAACTAATGTTTGCTCTACTCGCTGTTGAATTTCCGATACTGGTAAACCCAAATTACACAAACCGTAAGATATATCTTCTTCAACAGTAGAAGCTACTAATTGTTGTTCTGGATCTTGAAATACTAACCCGACATTTTGCCTTAATTTAGCCAGATAATTCCGATTATAACTTAACGGTTCACCACGCCACCGAACAATTCCAGAATCAGGTTTATATAGACCATTAGCTAGTAAAAATAATGTTGTTTTACCACAACCATTCTGACCAATTAACGCACATCTTTTACCTAATGGAATGTTCAATGTTACACCATTCAAAGCTGATTGTTGTGCGCCAGGATAAGTATAATATACCTGCTCAAATTGAAGTAAATATTCCTGCATTCCGCCAAAAGTCCAATCCTATTAATACTACACAGCCGAAAATCGCTTCGATAATATACCGTAATTGAGGACGATAGCGACTCTGATGCCAAACTCGAAATTCACCAACAAAACCTCGTGCTTCCAGTCCCAGAGAGAACTGACTATATCGTTCTAAGGTTCGCTGTAATAGTTGTCCGATTAGTAGTGCTAAACTTTTCATTCCACTACGCCAAGTTCGGTAGCCACCACGGGAATTTTGTGCTGTCCATAATTCATTGGCTGTGTTCAGCAGGATGAAAATAAACCGATACATTAGCAATAATAAATCGGTTAACAGCACTGGGAATCGTAAGTAACGCAGAGTTTGTAATATCTCTATGAAAGGGACGGTCAACATGAGAAAATATAAGCAAGAAACAGAGGCTAATGCTCTGGTTAAAAGTCCCAATGCTTGGATACTGCCACTATGGCTGATATAAATATAGAAGTGTCCGAGAGTCAGTCCATACCACGAATCTAATTTGACGCTTTGTAAATCAGGAATGGCAACTCCATTTACCATCAGGGCTGGTAAACTCGTCAAACAAAAAACTATGGTGAACGTTAACAACCGAAAATAAACTCCAGCCGGAATTCTTGCATAAATTACTGTCCAAATACTCATCCAAACTATGATTAAAATTTGTACTAGCGGATGGCTGGCAAGGGAAATAGCAAGAGTAGTAAATGCAAAAATTAGTTTATGTTCTGGTGGCAATCTCCGGAGTCTATTGGTATAAGCTAAAGTGTCTATTTGCAGGCTCATTCTTCACGTTTTTGTTGTTGGGAACGTCCTTTATACAACCCAATTGCATAACCGACTACTCCAGCACCTAAAGCTGCTTGTGAAGCAAATAATAAACTTTCTATTTCCCCACTAGCTGGTTCAAAAAATGATTTAAACCAGGGTTTATATCCAGGTTGGATTTCAGTAATAGCAATTTCTGCTTTGTCATCGGAACCTGTAAATTCGCCACCACGGACAAATATTAACGGTGCAACTGCTAAAGCTAATACAGCTACTACCAACAGCCAGTTACTCAACCCTTTTTTAGACTGATTCATTTCTTTGGGGTTCCCGTTTGATTAATTTCAGCAATTCCAACTCTTGAGGATTATAAGATTGCAGCCAGTTCCACACCAATACAGTTAGCAACCCTTCACTAATTGCTAAAGGGACTTGAGTTATGGCAAAAATCCCGGCGAACTTGGTAAATGAAGCGAGAAACCCACCAATAGGTGCAGGAAAAGCTAAGGCGAGTTGGATAGAAGTGATAACGTAAGTGAGTAAATCTGCGATCGCAGCTGCTAGAAATATCGCAATTTTTTGTTTACCACCCAACTTGATTGTCAGATTATATATCCAGTAAGCGGCAAATGGCCCAGCGATCGCCATTGAAAAAGCATTTGCTCCCAGCGTCGTTAAGCCGCCATGCGCTAGTAACAAAGCTTGAAACAACAATACTAAACTACCCAAAACCGTCATAGTGAGGGGGCCAAACAGCACCGCACCTAACCCCGTCCCTGTAGGATGAGAACAGCTACCCGTGACGGAAGGGATTTTTAACGCTGACAGCACGAAAGTGAAAGCACCAGCCAGGCCTAGTAGCAGTTTTAGCTGTGGGTTAGCTTGAGTAATGCGAGTCAGACTACGCAATCCTAATAAAAAAAATGGTAATGCCACAATCCACCAAAAAATCGCCCACTGCACTGGTAAAAAACCTTCCATAATGTGCATAGCGTAGGCGGGTTTGGGTAAACCAACTACCAGATAAAAACTGATAACTCCCATCAGGGTTAGACTGACTAACGCCTGTTTTCTTTTCATAACCTGTACCTCGCAGATTTATGTAAACGAATTGATTCTAACCGGCGGGCATCCTGACTCACCTATTTTAGGTTCACAGTTGCGGGACAGTGCTGGATTTTCACCAGACTTTCCCCCTTGCGTCCGATGGCTGCTCCCCATCAGAACCGATTGGAGTAACTATATCACTATTACCAATTTTGAACAGCGATTTTTTCTTAATACAGCTGCCGCAATACGGTTCAGTTAAGGCTCAAACAGTTGTAAATTAGGTATTGCTTCCAAAAATGGAAATCAAGTACGGTGTATCTGAAAGAATTCTCATTAATGTATTACAAGATACAAAATACTGAGATATTCAAAGCAATAGAGATGGCTATTCCAGCAACTTCAATCGAAGAAGCGATGCCTTCGGCAAGCCGCTAAGAGCGTCTACGCTAAAACTAAGGTCGAAGAGGAACGTCATCGCTCGTTACCAGCACAACTGGTAGTTTGCTTGATAATAACAATGAGCCTGTGGTCGAGAGATGCAATGCGGGATGTACCTATTTTCAGGAGTGTCAGCTAAATGTAAAGATAAATATTTCTGATTAGTATTAATAATCAAACTATAGTAAATCTTAATCTTATATCATGTCCGGCTAATCACTTATGATTACCGGATCTGTGCAAAAATCCCAAAAGTCTCTTTCCCCCTGATCCCAGCAAGAACTGCCCTCTAAATGATAAGTCTTCAACCGGATATGATATTAAACGACCTTTCAGGGCTTCAATTCCAACTTTCATGACTATCACGCTGTTGAATGAGCATAGTCATTTGATAGTCAAAAGAGGCTTATATAGCAATTCAGCTCCCTAGTACTACAAATGCCTAGAAGCTGAAACACTTATATTATCTTACTTTTAAAATGGCTCAGGTCGGAGTTGAACCAACGACCCCAGGCTTATGAGTCCCGTGCTCTAACCAACTGAGCTACTGAGCCATGTTTTTCAAAATCATTAACTACTATAGCATATAAATTTGCTCAAGACTAGTCTGTTTTGCAATTTTGTTAGAACTTTCATTCTTATTGAGGTAATAAAAGTAGAAGAGGGAGGTAAACTCCCTCAACTAACAAAGCAATGATTTAGTTAAAGACAACTAAGAATTACAGGCGTTGTGGTAGAAAGGCTATTGGGTTAACAGCACCCTTGCCTGATGGATGAATTTCAAAGTGGCTGTGTGGGCCAGTGCTGTGACCAGTAGTACCCATTAAAGCAATTGTTTCTCCTTGATGTACCTGTTGACCCGGTTGCACCAGAATCTTGCTGTTATGAGCATAGCGAGTGCTGCTGCCATCAGGATGATGGATTTCGACGAGGTTGCCGTAGCCACCATTGTTCCAGCCGGCTTTTTCTATCGTACCGTCAGCTGAGGCAACAACTGGCGTGCCAGTGGAGTTAGCAATATCAATTCCCTTGTGGGGTCTTCCCCAACGCATACCAAAGCCAGAAGTGAGAGTACCCTTCGTTGGCCAGATATAAGCCAAAGTTGAACTAGATGGAGGAGGCGTAAGTTCGTCAATGGGTCTGGGAAGATATTGATCCACTGCTGCCAAAGGCGGTAATACCTGTGGAGAAACTGTGGTTCCTCGCATCTTTCCTAAAGAGTCAGAGGCATTTACTTTTCCAGGAGGCGTTGCCACCCTTGTCGCAGATTGAGTCCGAGAGGGAGTCCACTGGCTAGCAGAACCTAGATTAGGCAAGAATTCTGGGTTTACTGCTTCGGTAGGGCGTACAGTAGTACGCAATTGGGGCTTAGGCTGAACGCTATAGTTAGCCCGAATCGGTGTCGGAACTGGAATTGGTATTGCTACACTATTTGGTCTAGATGCAGAGTTAGGTACACTGAAATTATTGGGCGTAGAAATAGGAGTGAGTATAGCAGCATTATTTGCTTCGATCGCTGCTGCTGGCACAACTAAATTACCAGACTGTTGAGCGCGATATTTCTGCTGTAATCTCTGGATTTCCGCTTGTAAGCCCCGCAAACGGTCATTATTGTTATTGTTTACCCTTGCTACCCTATTTACTGGTGTCTTCGGCTGTTGCATTTCGGCAAAAGCTTGTGGCACTGGAATATCACCACCGACGCCATTAGACTTAGCTGTCGGGGGGGCCGTTTCTAAGTCGGTTGCACTATTTGCCTGAATCTGTACAGTTACCGGTGCAGGGACGGTAACGCTACTGTTGTCGGCAATAGTTGGTGATGGTGAACTAGGTAGATATGAGTTAGCACTACCAATATTCAAAGGGGAGGTAGCAACATTAGGAGTTTTGCTAGACTCTACAAAAGTCGGCTGATTCGCTACAGTTGCCTCAACTTTAACGGTAGGAATTTGAACCGCAGGAATTTGAACCGCAGGAATTTGAACCGCAGGAATAACTAGTTTTTGACTAATTCGCAGTTCATTGGGATTATTGAGGTTATTTGCTTTAACTAGTTCTGATACTGAAGTGTTGTATCTGCTGGCGATCGCTGCTAGTGTATCTCCAGGTTTAACTTCATAAGCTGTATGCGTCGAGGAGGCAATCACTATTGGCGCCGATGGTACAGATGCAGTGTCTCTTGGCTTCTGTTTTAACTTCGATACCAGGTTCGCTTGGCTTGCATCGCTAGAAGTATCTGACTGGACTGCTAATGCAGTCTTCTCAACCACAGTTGTCGGCTGCGCCAATTCTATATCAGCTTGTGATAAATTTTTGGTCTCTCCAGACTGCAACTGCGCCAGACTCTTTCTTAAGCGGTTCGATTTTTCTTGTAAGCGATTTAGTGCGAACTCTTGTTGCGCCTTAAGTTGTGCATTTATTTCATTGTTAACTGCGGTTGACGTTGCCACTGTTTGTGGCTGGGCAGTTAGTGATGTATTTGTACTATCAACACCATCAGCACTATAGTCAGACAGCTTATTGACTGTTGGAAAACTAGTTTCGGCTAAGGTATTGTTCAATCCCTGTGCCATTTTGGGCTTCAGGTAAGTGGAATTTTTATCACCTGCTGTTGTTTGAGAAAACGTGTTTGATGCAGGAACTTGCAAAGATATTCCACTTGCCGCGACTTGCCATTTAGCTTCAAGCCCAGGCACTTGTGATACTGCCGTTGGTTCCACGATTACAGGATTTTCCGGCACGCTCGCTGATGAGACTGCTTGGGACTCCAGCTTTGTGGAGGCAAATTTCACTTTGGTGTCAGGAACAGCAGGAATCGCTGAAGTTGCCTTTTGGCTACCTACTGGCACCGCTGCTTGGGCTTGATCGCTTTGTCGAGTCACCAAAAGGCTGGTTGCTCCCATAGAGATTGCCAAGCCAATCATCGCCGCTTTTGTCCGCACCCGGCTGTTCACTTTTGGATTCATCACATTTAGCAGTTCTACCGGGGCATCATCGCTGCTAGGGGTATTGTTCAACACAGCTTTTACTCTCTTTTTCAATGCTCGTTTCAAAGACGACCTCCTTACGATCACTAGCGCTTAACTAACCTCGATTTTTCAGTTGGATACTAGTCAATGATTTAGATCGCAACAAATGATAGATCGAGATCACATTCACCAGAGATGCTTACGCAAGATTAACCTGCTTCTCTGATTTAGACAAGTTCACATCTGTTTGCAAAACTTAAATTTTGCTGTGTTTACTTGTCCGAACCACTCCTAACACCACTTAGGACGAGATTTTATTCTTTACCATTATCCGCGCTTGTCTTGCGTCAATCACGGGGACTGGACAAATTATTTGCCAAGTCCAAGTCGCTGCTAAAAATTAAATTGCGGCGACTTCTGGAAAAGTTATGCCCCCTGCTGTAGATATCTTCAAGATATTTCTACCCCATCCGTCTTCTCAACACGAGACTTTACGTTGATTATTCCCTAAAAAACAACCGTATTAACTATCGGCTACTTTTGGGCTAATTTCTGTCCTCGATCGAGCAAAAATAGCTCAAATGTAATACATGACTGGATTTTAGCAATTTCGTTCCTAGTTTAGGATGTTTTAAATTCATCAAAATCTATCATTCAAATTTGGCAATATCCCAAGTTTTATATACAAATTTCTTATAATAACCTTACTATACTTGTAAGTATCTTCCACTACATTTCGCGAATAAACCCATTTTTTGGTATATTGTTTTACATATTCTTGCTGCGAGCGAGAAAAATTTTACAGTCACAAATAAATCGTCTAATAGGTTTATGGAAAGCTTATAAGTAAATACACTTATAAGCAGTCATGTAAACAACTATTCTAAATAGCCTAACTGGCGACGGGTTTCAAATAAGCCTATTGCTACACTCACTGACAGATTCAAGCTACGAACCCCTGGTTGGCTCATGGGAATATAGACGGTAGCATCGCAATCTGACAGAATTGCTGGTGGTAAACCCGTGGTTTCACTACCGAACAGTAGCCAATCATCAGGTTGAAACTGAAAGCTTACATAATTACAATTTCCATTAACTGTATAACCCAACCATCTGCCGCCACGCCTCTGATGTACGGTTTTAAAGGCTTCTAGTGATTCGTGATAGTGTAGTTTGACATAAGGCCAGTAATCTAAACCGGCTCTTTTGAGGTAGCGATCGCTAATTTCAAACCCCAAAGGCCCCACCAAATGCAACTCTGTACCTGTAGCTGCACAAGTACGGGCAATATTACCTGTATTAGGAGGTATCTGCGGGTTCACTAAAACTACCTGAGGCATTATCCGTATAATTTAAGTATTGTATAAAAAAATTTATGGTCAATGTTAAATCTACCAAAAGGTAGAGGCTATTCATAGGTTTTGTTAATAATAATCAAGCATCCTCTATCGATTAGATTTTTAAAAGGAAGTACAAATTAGCCCAGATTGATGCCTGAGAAGATATTTGGCTACAATCGGGACATGTTAAGTTTTGTGTAGACAAAGTAAGTGCTTGTGTTTTTTAGGGCTGGTAGTGCCTGCAAAAAAATCTACCATTTGTATGAAGACGAAAGTGGGGAAATGAGGGGATAAAGGGATAAAACAAAGTGTTTTCTCAATGCTCAATCCCCAATGTCTTTTGAGTTAACCCAGCAGAGACGAACATAATTTGTCTTCGAGTTCGATTTCGCGCTCTTGGGTGGCAATAATAGCCTGAGTGATGACGCGCTGGGTGTCAAAACCAACTGCGTGTAATTGCAACCACTGTTGAGCTTCATTGCCTTCGCGGAGGATTTTGTGCAAAGGGGAAAGGAAACAGCTAAAACCTTGTTGCTTGGCGATCGCCCAAACATCTTGGTAAATTTCGGCAATCCAATTTCTGGCTACAATACTTCTGCCATCTTGCCAATGCCTCAACTGAGCATCAAGACTACCAGCAGCAGCAGCAGCTTCGTTGTCAGCAGTCAGGGTGACAAGTTCTTCAGCAGAGAAAGTGCTTTGGGTTAACGGATCGATGCTGGGATTTTCGATTATTTGCAACAAACGCGCTTCTAATAAGGCAGTAATAGCTAATAAGGCAATGGGATCTGTGACTAAATCGCAAATTCGTAGTTCTAGGCGATTCAAGTCATAAGGACGGCGATCGCCATTTGGTCGCACCGATGCCCACAAATGCCTTACATTCTGCATGGTTCCGGCAACGAGTTGATCTTCCACCCACTGGATATGATCGGCGTGGCTGGCAAATAGGGGCACATGGCTGGGCGTTTGTGGGAAAACGCCCCAACGTGTGGAATGATAGCCGGTAGCTTTGCCATCCAAGAACGGAGATGAGGCGCTGAGAGCGAGAAATAGGGGTGCTTCCATACGGATTACCCGACACGCCCGCATCAATACTTCTGGGTCGCTGATGCCTATATTGATGTGTACGCTAGCGGTGACTACTTTCGTGCCGTAGGTGTTCTCAATGTAGTCATGATAGGGGTTTGCTGGATCGGAACGCACAAAGCGATCGCCCCCACCCAAAGATAAAGTACTCCCTGGTATTAAGGTGTAATCGCCCAAACGATTGAAGTAGTTTCGCAACTCCCGCCGGGGACGCAGCAAGGCACACAACAAATTTTCGTAATTATGGGATGGTTGAGTTATGTACTCGACGTTGCGGCTATCTGGTTCGCGCATAAATCCATCCAAAGCCGCAACAATTTTGTCGGAGAGACCGACGATTTCACCTTGAGGCGTGCCCGTGTACATCTCAATCTCAAAGCCTTTTAATAAGACCACCTTGTTCTCCTCGGCTCTCTCTACCCATAAATTGTATCGAACAAGACGAATCTCTGGATCTATCTTTAAGTCAATCAAAGGTTAAGAATCATTTAATTGACAATCCCCGCCAAATCAAGACGGTATATTTCAGACGGCATATTTCTCGATTGTCTTTGATAAATTATTACTATTGAAGTATGAAAAATATCCCAGTGCGGGTTAAGTGCGGTACAAAATAAAATGATTGCGTGAATCACTCTCTTGAACAATATTGAGACGTATAAACTGCGCCCATACTTCATCATTAAGTAAGTTTAAAGCAGTTTCAGGATTATTAATTGCGATCGTGCCGATAACTTTCCGCCATCCCTGTTGCAATTGCTCAATAAAAGCTTCTTCAACAGAAACTTGACTGAGTAACGAAAGTGCAGTTTGAAAACTTGTTGAATCACCTGATAGGTTTTTCGATTTTAATCCCTGTAGTGCTACATTTAACCATACAGGCAAAAGTTCAAACCAATTATTTTTTTGTATCTCTTTGAGTACAATATCTTCCATACCTAGCGCACTCCAGATACATAAAGACTCTACAGCCAATTGAGAATCACGGTTTTCGAGAGCATTTTGCCATAATTTTTGAGCGTGATTTTGGAAGCGATTAGCGAGAAATTCATAAGCTTCCTGGACTTGAAGGGGAATTGTAACTTTATAAACTGACTCGTCTAGTGGTAGGTAATTACCGCGATCAGATAGCCACTTATGAGAGCCGCAAAGATAGATTTCTCGATCGACTATTACTTCTTTGACATGGGAATCTCCCAAACAAAAAACCTGTACGGATGGTAACCCATCGGGTGTTTTTATCGCTCGAAGTTTTTTTTCCACTTCTGGTGGAATTGGTTTATCTTCATTTTCTAGTTGCTGCGTAATTCCATATCCAATTAAAATCCATACTCCGCGATTAGCTAATTTCTGTAATAGAGTCAGAAATTTTTCATTAACAACTGCTTGATTCATCCAAGGAGAATAAATCAGAACTTGGCTTTTCGCCGAATTTAAAACTTCTAAAAAAGCTTGGCTAATTTGTCCATTCCGTAGCTGAATTGCTTGACCTACTACTGATTTTTTAGAAGTTTCTAGAGCCTTTGTGCAAATATTTTTGAGTCTAGCTTCTATTTCAGTATTTTTCAGCTTGAGAATGGTTTCACGTTCATAATTGATGGTTGCAATTGAAAATTTACATAATTTTTGCAAAGAGATTTTTCCTTCACTATGTAGCATTTCTAACCAATTGGATGCTGACTCTAAGATTTGTTTTCCATTTCTTATTTGAATACTCAATTTATCTTCAAGGGCATCAAATATAATGAAAATCGATATCTTTCTCCAAATTTTTTGAGTTGAAGCTAGCACCTTACAGGAAGTGACAATTTTTCCCTCTTCTGAAACATGAAGTCCTAAACCTGAAGCTTGAATACTTTTTTGGATTTCCTCAAGAGGTAAGGAAGCAATATCAGCAATTGTATTATCAATATTTATAAAGTCTGCCAAATCAGGCAAATTTATTACTGTCTCATTTAAGGATTCAAATTGAAAGGTTATCTTATCGCTTAAAGGGTCTGTAATAGCATAAATTTGTATAGGATATGGCGGCTGTGGCACTGACCCTTTTTCATAAAACGATCGACCTTCAGGAGTAACTGTTAGTGGCGATGTTGGTGATAGAGTTTGTAAAGAACGAAGTGTTGCAGTAGTAGTTTTAATAAATACAGAATCCAGCCCAAGTATAGAGGCTAATTCATCTTCTGTTGGCGGAGGTTGAAATTCAATAGCAGCACGGATGATAAATTCTTCGAGTACGTTAAACTGGCGGGGTTCTTTGATGCTCACTTCTACCGGAGTTTGAAGCAAACTATAACGGAATTGACGCGCTGCTAAAACTGATAAACTAAAACTTTGCGCTTCAATTTCGTCTACTAAATTTTTGAGATTGTCATCAATGGGTTTAGCAGAAGAGGCTAGAAACATCAACGTAACAAGATTGAATAATTCAATTTCTACAAATACTTGTAACCTATGAGGCAAACTAATTTTATGCTTTCAAAAAATATTGGTGACGACTAGTCCACCAAGTAAATCCAGCACCAGTCAGACAATTTTGGATTTGAAATACTTCGACTTACCTCGGCTCCGCTACCTCGACTTCGCTCGGCACAAGTCGGTACGAGTCGCTCGGTACAAGTTTTGGATTTTGGATTGACCCCATAGATAAATCTAGGGGCTTGGGAATTTGAGATACTTCGACTTACCTCGGCTCCGCTACCTCGACTTCGCTCGGCACAAGTCGGTACGAGTCGCTCAGTACAAGTTTGAGATTTGAGATTAACTCCATAAATGAATTTAGGAGCTTGTACCATCAAGGAATGTCGGTCACAAACATTAGCAGACCATAAATTGCCCCAATAAATAATGGTCATTGTAGGACTGTTCAGTAGTGTAGGTGTAGAAGCGATCGCGATCGCCAGTGTCCCATTTTGAATTCCTACTTCTACTGTAATTGCTGTAAAACGTTTTTCTCCTAATCCGGTTAAAGTAGCGATCGCAAAACCTAAAGTTATTGCAACTATATTCAAAACTAGAGTTGCCCAGCCTACATCTATGACATAAGAAACAATAGCGTCACTGAAAGAGCAATATCACCCCCAGCCAAAAACGTAATCATATTACTTCCATCCTTAACCCGCGTTGATAACAATAAAAGTACCTCTGGATTTTACCGTATTCCCGTTAAAATTCTCGTTATTGCTTGTGACAATCAATATAATTAACCACAGATCGATATAGATTCTCATAGAGGCGCACAGATGTACGCCCCTAAGCAAGCCTATATTTTCTTCAAATGAGAATCGCTACAGCAGGCAGATTTCATCGAAGAGGAGTGGTTTATACCTCTTCTAAGGGTGGTAGAGATTTAGAAGAACTAGCGCTACTTTCTGGTGTTGAAAGTTCATCATTTACAACTCCATCCCATGAATAATTGCAGATTTTAGTGCGAAGTAATGTACCAAATGTCAGGTTAATTACTACAGCAAAGGAATCGATAAAAATTAGATTCAAAAAGCGATCGATCATTAGACCCCCTTGAGCTAACTTGAGCATCAAGTGATATTTGCTTTCTTACTACACATGCCACAATGTCTTTTCCAGAAATGCATCGTGTATTAATACTTGTCGGTTGGGTCGCATAGCTAACTGTGTGCCCATAATATAAATATAATTTGGGATAATTTATTTTTTGGAAGTCTCTAAATAATAGACTAGACAAGCGATCGCTGAGAAATGCAGCACTCAAGCTGGAAGATGGATTATAGCGAATATCTGTATTCACATCCTACTTATTACCCGTCAATGCTGAAACTGCTACCTGCAAAGGTAACTTTCCCGGACGCCAAAATAATTCTGCTAAGGCTCTAGCCGATTCGTTATACACTCCACCTAAACCTACTGTCAGATTTTCCGATGAACCCCAACGCCCAGCAATTCCGCCCCGAAAGTCAGAAAAGTTACCCAACAAACTTTGATTTTCCACAAAATCCCGTCGTAAGCCACCAGAAACGATTAATCCTGAAGCACCTGTTGGTAATTGTCCTAGTACTGTCGAAAAAGTAGCCTCTTGAATTTCTGGTTGGGCGGTGAGTCGTCCTTGGGGATAGAGCAAGATGCGATAATTGTTGCCCAAAAATTGATTTTGGCTTTTAATATTTTCAAAACGGTAAATGCCAGAAGAATCAACTAAAATTTCGGCAATCACGCGAGCGCCAAAACCTTGCACCAATCGCACTAATGTACCTGGTTCAGCCTTACCAGAAATTGTCCGTCCAATAGAATCTGCTTGTAACCGTTGGCGAGGATCGGAAGAACCACCACTGAAGGGTTGAGGTGGTACAAACCCCCGTCGTTGAATGGATGTAAAATCCCAATAGTCTCCTGTTCCTTGAGCCTGCCAAAACGTTGGCTGGGAACCTACAAAATAATCAGTTGAATTAGTTTGTCGAAGAAACTGCGCTTCGGCAATATTCCAAGTTTGCGGATTTTCTAAATTTGGTTGAGCGGTGCGGAAGAACCACGAACCACTAAAAGCACTACCAACACCAAGAAAATCATCTCTATAGTTTGTCGCTCTGCTAGCACTACCGCTAACATTTACCTTCTGTTCAATTGCGGCGATACTAAACTTTTGAGGTGCAACGTGTGGTAATCCTTCTAGTTGAATTGGAGTTTCCGTTTCTGCCAATTTGCCACTAAATCGATCTAGTCTTGGAACATCCAAAACTATGGCGTATTCATTGATATCAAATTTTGCCGTTACCCCAAAGAGATTTTGTAAATCTTGAATTGTAAAGACTAATCCTAATTCTGAATCTGTGCGAAGTTTTGTTGGGTCGATGCGAGTCATAACACCAGGCGATCGCACTTCTAATTGACCATCAGGTAAAGTGGTAATATTTAATTTTAACCCTTGAATTACAGCATCGTATGGTAACAGCCAATTTCCAAAATCAACTGCTTCGGAACCATCTTCTTGACCACGCACTAAAACGCTAGGATTGACATTGCGGTTCCCTACATTCAATCCTACGGGAAAAACTTTAAATTCGGAATCCTTAGCTAATTGGGCAGTTGTGGGCGTTTGGGGATTTGAAATCGCAGGTATATCTGCCTTCGCTGGGGCAATCGTAATTTGACAGATCAGAGCGTTCGCAGCTAGCAGATATTTGCGTGTGCTAGTTAATAACCGAAATTGCACAAAATTTTCATTTACCAGGAAATTTATTCATAAAAATAGAGACGTTGCATTGCAATGTCTCCACAACATATAATTCCCACTTGCCAGACAAAATTATCTATATTAATGCTGTATTTTACAGCCAGATTAATTCTTCCAAATCAGGCTACAGATACCACATATAATTTGAATTTATTCAGGATTTACGCAACTGGCACAAGCAATGGTGTGCGAAGCGCACATAGCACCCAAAAACTACACAGAAGACATAGCAATCTTTGGACGTTTTAGTTGCTCAATTAAATAATTAAAAAGCAAATTGTGCTTGAGCTTGTAAATAGTTTTACCTGTTTGATAAGCTAAACTTTTCAGTCTTAGCTCAACTAACATAGTGCAAGCAATATGATTTATTTCAAGATACATCATTGATTATTATTACTAATTCGAGTAAAGCCAATCAAACACATTCTGGGTAATTAAATACTTCTGTACTACTGGGTAGCGATCGCACTGTGCCAGTTGCGTAAGTCCTGTGGTTATAGGATACATAAATATCCTTATTTGAAAAGGCAGTATATAATGCGTCCCCCTTTATACCCGAAACACTTGTAAACTAGGCCCCCTAGATGCTCGATAGCGTTCTTCGCGCAACGTCTTGTAAAGAAGCTTTAGTAACATAAGAGCGTCGCCCTCAGCACATCAAGCCTGCTCTACTTGAGAAAATTCTAAACGCTTAGATGCGAAACGCCGCGCGAAGGCTCTCGCGTAGGGGTTTTCGCGTAGGGGTACGCGGACTCATGAAAATCCTTGGCGTCTACCCTTATCTACCAAACGCTCTTTCGAGGTTGAGAGAAAAACCGCGACACTAATACCACTGTGCCTCTACGCATAATAAATAATAGAAACCTCAAAACACCCTAACTCAGTCTGATAAACTTCGTCTTCTAAAGTCGTAGTAGCAAGAACTGTCTTTTATATTTATCTTTACATCTGCTAGCATTTGCATAGAATCTTTGATAAAAACTCATACAAACTGTATATTTTTAAGTATGTTAGCAAGTAACTATTTAATTATTGCGAAAGTGAGGTTAGTATACCTAACTCTGTAGAATTCAGGTAAAAATTCCTAGACAATGGGCTAAGGTATAGCTTCTTTAACAGACTAAATATTCTTGAGATGACCGAAAGCTAATGACTGAAGCGATCCAAATCGGTAATCGTACAATTACAGCTAGTGAACTGATTTCTTTACTGGCAAGTTACCAAATGCTGCCACAGTTGCAGCGGGAATTAATTATTGATGAGGCGATAGAGCAAAACTCACGTTCCGCCAAGGTAGTTATAGAGTGTACTCCTGAAGAAGTGGCCCAAGCTAAACAGCAGTTTTACGCTGAAAAACAGTTTAAAAATGAAGAAGACATCCAGGCTTGGATGGCACATCAAGGGCTGACTTCCGATCAACTAGAAATTATTACCACTCGTAAGCTGAAAATTGAAAAATTCAAGCAAGCCACTTGGGGTAATAAACTGGAATCTTACTTTTTTCAGTCCAAGGCAAAACTGGACAAAGTAATTTATTCCCTACTGCGAACCCAGGATGTGGGAATTGCCCAAGAACTCTACTTTAGGATTCAGGCAAAAGAAAACTCTTTTGCTGATTTGGCACGGGAATACTCACTCGGTCCGGAAGCCCAAACTGGTGGCTTGGTAGGCCCGATTGAACTGAATGCACTACATCCGATAATGGTGCAAATGCTCTCTAGCAGTCAACCAGGTCAGATATTGCCCCCTACCCGTATCGCTGAATGGTTTGTGATTTTGCGTTTAGAAAAATTTATTCCAGCACAACTGGATGAATTTATGAAAATGCGCCTGTTGAATGAACTCTTTGAAAACTGGCTACAAGAACAGCAAAAGCAAATCATGTCTGCACGATAAGCAAAGGAGGATAGGTGACAGGCGATAAACCTTTAACCCAATCAAATCTCCTCTCCTCTAAAAGTGTTGTGTGGCATTAGTAGCGCAATTCATGAGCAACAAAAAGCCCCACGCCAGATGAGTGTGGGGCTTGATGTGAGAAAAATGAAACCTGGCATCGAGCTATTTTTGCGTAGGGCGACCCCTAAACTATCGTTGCCGCAGCAGCGTTTCACCTCTGAGTTCGGGAAGGGTTCAGTGTGGTTCCACCGCGCAATAGACACCAGGAAAACTTTGAGGGCAAGGGGGAAAGGGGAAGGGAAAAAAGGAAAAAACTTACCTTTAACCTTTACCCTTGTTCACAAAACCCTGAAGACTGCACAGGAACGCCAATCAACCAAATTATTTGTGAGGTCAAGCCCTCGGTCTGTTAGCACGGCTCGGCTACATACATTACTGCACTTCCACCTACCGCCTATTAACCTGTGTTCTTCAGGTGACCTTACCCACTAATTGTGGTGAGAGCACTCATCTTGAGGTGGGCTTCCCACTTAGATGCTTTCAGCGGTTATCCGCTCC
>NZ_JBPFEH010000001.1:4802500-6390000 GCF_053470285.1 Nostoc sp. DSM 114159 | reverse complement strand
AGGGAATCTCTGTTTTGATTTCTCTTCCTCCAGCTAGTAAGATGTTTCAATTCGCTGGGTTGGCTCTTGACTGCCTATATATTCAGCAGCTAGTATCTAGGGTTGCCCCATTCGGAAATCTCCGGCTCAATGTTTGCTTCCAACTCCCCGGAGCATATCGTCGGTAACCACGTCCTTCGTCGCCTCTGTGTGCCTAGGTATCCACCGTTAGCCCTTATTCGCTTGACCACTCAAATTTTTTGGTCTTTTAACTATTGCATTCACAATCACTTATAGTTAGTTCTGCTTACTTCGTCACTTCACACTGATTTTACTCAGCACTCTAAGCCGAAGCACTCAGCACTCGATAATGTCTGTGTCTGCCTGCTAATTTGCGTTCCTATGCAGTTTTCATGGTTCTGGCTGAGAATTTACTCAGCAGTCTGACAAATGTCATGTTGCTGATTTCTCACTCACTTTTGTGTTCTGGCAATCGCCATCAGGTGGAGGTTAGCGGACTCGAACCGCTGACATCCTGCTTGCAAAGCAGGCGCTCTACCAACTGAGCTAAACCCCCAGATACAATTAAAAATTGATAATTAAAAATTAAAAGTGAAATAAATTTTTAATTTTGCATTTTACATTTTTAATTGATTCAGGTGGGCCATCCTGGACTCGAACCAGGGACCTCACCCTTATCAGGGGTGCGCTCTAACCACCTGAGCTAATAGCCCATATCGAACCTTCATCATAGTTTGAAAGCTTTCTACATTTGCAAATGTCTGCGACTGACCTAAGGAATGACCAACTTAGTATCTATATAGCTGTTTGCTTTTCGATCTCTAAGGGGTGTAGGTCTCCTTTAAAGGAGGTGATCCAGCCACACCTTCCGGTACGGCTACCTTGTTACGACTTCACCCCAGTCACCAGTTCTGCCTTAGGCATCCTCCTCCACGAATGGTTGGAGTAATGACTTCGGGCACTACCAGCTTCCATGGTGTGACGGGCGGTGTGTACAAGGCCCGGGAACGAATTCACTGCAGTATGCTGACCTGCAATTACTAGCGATTCCTCCTTCACGCAGGCGAGTTGCAGCCTGCGATCTGAACTGAGCTTTGGTTTGCGGGATTTGCTTGCGATCGCTCGCTTGCTGCCCTCTGTCCAAAGCATTGTAGTACGTGTGTAGCCCAAGGCGTAAGGGGCATGCTGACTTGACGTCATCCCCACCTTCCTCCGGTTTGTCACCGGCAGTCTCTCTAGAGTGCCCAACTTAATGCTGGCAACTAAAAACGAGGGTTGCGCTCGTTGCGGGACTTAACCCAACATCTCACGACACGAGCTGACGACAGCCATGCACCACCTGTGTTCGCGCTCCCGAAGGCACTCTCAACTTTCATCAAGATTCGCGACATGTCAAGCCTTGGTAAGGTTCTTCGCGTTGCATCGAATTAAACCACATACTCCACCGCTTGTGCGGGCCCCCGTCAATTCCTTTGAGTTTCACCGTTGCCGGCGTACTCCCCAGGCGGGATACTTAACGCGTTAGCTACGGCACGGCTCGGGTCGATACAAGCCACGCCTAGTATCCATCGTTTACGGCTAGGACTACTGGGGTATCTAATCCCATTCGCTCCCCTAGCTTTCGTCCCTCAGTGTCAGTTACGGCCTAGCAGAGCGCCTTCGCCACTGGTGTTCTTCCTGATCTCTACGCATTTCACCGCTACACCAGGAATTCCCTCTGCCCCGAACGTACTCTAGCTATGTAGTTTCCACTGCTTCTATCTAGTTGAGCTAGACTCTTTAACAGCAGACTTTCATTGCCACCTGCGGACGCTTTACGCCCAATCATTCCGGATAACGCTTGCATCCTCCGTATTACCGCGGCTGCTGGCACGGAGTTAGCCGATGCTTATTCCTCAGGTACCGTCATTGTGTTCTTCCCTAAGAAAAGAGGTTTACGACCCAAGAGCCTTCCTCCCTCACGCGGTATTGCTCCGTCAGGCTTTCGCCCATTGCGGAAAATTCCCCACTGCTGCCTCCCGTAGGAGTCTGGGCCGTGTCTCAGTCCCAGTGTGGCTGATCGTCCTCTCAGACCAGCTACTGATCGTCGCCTTGGGAGTCCATTACACTTCCAACTAGCTAATCAGACGCGAGCTCATCTCTAGGCAGCAAGCCTTTCACCCCACAGGGCACATCCGGTATTAGCCACCGTTTCCAGTGGTTGTCCCAGACCTAAAGCCAGATTCTCACGCGTTACTCACCCGTCCGCCACTGTGTCCGAAGACACCGTTCGACTTGCATGTGTTAAGCATACCGCCAGCGTTCATCCTGAGCCAGGATCAAACTCTCCGTTTTGAATTGGAAAGCTCTTTAGCTCAATAGCTGCTCTTTTTTAACTTCAGCTTAGTTATTTTTATTTGCTTTACGCAATACACTTGCTGTATAATCGCTTTCAAACTATAATATTTTCAAGGTTCGGTGTCCTTTAAGCGTTGCTCTTTCTCGCTCCGCTTCAAGCACTTATTCAATATAGCGAACCCAATTCCTCGTGTCAACTACTTTTTCCCAAATTGATTTTAGATAATTTTTGATTCTCCTGAAACTGCCCACAGTGCCGGGTTGTAGGCAACAATGGTTTATGCACTGTGTTGACTAAGGATAGAACAAGAGTGAATTTTCAATCGGTAATAAGTTTATTGCATCATTTCTGGGGCACGCGCGGTTGTCTTATTGCCCAGCCCTACGATATTGAAAAAGGGGCTGGAACTAAGAATCCCCAGACTTTTTTAAGAGCATTGGGACCGGAACCTTGGGCTGTTGCTTATGTTGAGCCTTGTCGTCGCCCTACAGATGGACGGTACGGTGAAAACCCTAACCGTTTTCAACACTATTATCAGTACCAAGTTCTAATTAAGCCTTCGCCAGATAATATTCAGGAGATTTATCTTGATTCTTTAAGGGCTTTAGGTATCTGTCCTGAAGACCACGATATTCGGTTTGTAGAAGATAACTGGGAAGATGCAACTGTGGGAGCTTGGGGCACTGGGTGGGAAGTATGGTTAGATGGTATGGAAGTTACTCAATTTACTTACTTTCAACAGTGTGGAGGAATTGATTGCCGTCCGGTGTCGATTGAGATAACTTATGGGTTAGAGCGATTAACAATGTATCTCCAGCAAGTAGAAGCATTTACCAAGATACAATGGACAGACAACATTACTTATGGAGATGTTTTCCTGCAAAGTGAGATTGAGCAGTGTACATACAACTTTGAAGCATCAAATCCTGAGTTGCTATTGACATTATTTAATTTGTATGAGCAAGAAGCCACACAATTGACGGAGCGAGCATTGGTATTGCCTAGCTTAGATTATGTAATGAAGTGTTCGCACACATTCAATCTGCTGGATGCTAGAGGTGTGATTTCGGTGACGGAGAGAACTCGCTATATTGCTAGGATTCGGCATTTGGCTAGGAAGGTAGCTCATTTATATGTTGAGCAAAGGGAGAAGTTAGGTTTTCCTTTGCTCAAAGATACTGTAGGTTCAACAGGAAGTTTAATATCCTAAAAGGTGCGGCTACACACGAACTAAGTACTAGTTTTGTGTAAAATGATAGCGTTTTTAAAGCCAGTAACGGAAAATAAAGGCAAAGTACGCAGAGTTATGGCAAATTTAATTCACTACAATTTTGTGTTTTGTTTATATTTGTGCCGCTGAGGTTTAAGCTAGGTATATTTTTTTGATGTGGCTTTTGCTAAAGGACACAAAGACGGTTAAATATTGAATCTAAAACATTAAAGCTACAAGGATAAGGCCCGCCTGTGCGGGCTTTGTTTGTATAAACTTGATGGACTATACTCACTACAAGTATAAAAACTTTTCGCTGTTGCTGATTTAAAGAAATAAAAAGCTCACGTAGAGGTGCTGCAAGCACTGATAATAAGAGTTTGGAATATTTGATTTTTGAATTTCATAACCAAATTCAGCAACGCCGATTTTTCTTGATTGCTGCCCTATCTATATTTAAACTATCTGCAAATTCGGATTGCCAGGTGCTTTTACAAAAATCTTATGATTCAAACCAGTGGTGTAATTATTTGTCTTAGCTACATTTTTGGCTTGCTGCTTACAGCAGTTCCTTGGGGTGGTATAGGGATTTTGGTTCTGGGGATAGTGGGAGCAATTATTTTTAGAAGACGCACCAGATTACAGCAATTTACTCAGAAACCAGAAAATGCTGGAAGCAAAAATAAGACAGTGCCTAATACTTGGCAAACGATTCCCCATCCTCGAATATGGTTAGCTGCTGGCTTGGTGGGATTATTGGCAACTCTATATTTTCAATGGCGAATACCACAACCGGGTGCAAAAGATATTAGTCAGTTTGTCCCGCCTGGAAATAACAGCAATCAAGAACAACTTGTGATTGTACGCGGCGAAGTGGCGAGTAATCCTCGCTTAACTCGCAGTCAACGAGGACAATTTTGGCTGGAAACGACTCAGTTAGATGAAGTTAAAAATGATAAAGGTGCAGCAGGTGTCCCACAAGGCGTTACAGGCAAATTGTATGTGACAGTTCCTATACTTCAGGCTACTGGGTTATACCCTAGTCAACAAATTGCTGTGACTGGGATTTTGTACAAACCAAAGGCGGCTTCCAATCCTGGTGGTTTCGATTTTCAGAAGTTTCTCAAGCAGGAAGGAACGTTTGCTGGTTTGATTGGGCGACAAATAAATGTTTTGGAGCCGGAACGTAAATGGGGATGGTGGCAAATTCGAGAGCGAATTGTGCGATCGCAAGTTCGTTGGTTGGGTATTCCTGAAGGGCCTCTTGTCAGCGCAATGGTTTTAGGTAGCAAAGCTGTTGATTTACCCTACGATATCCGCGACTTATTTGTACAAGCTGGATTAGCTCATGCTTTAGCAGCTTCTGGGTTCCAAACTTCTTTGATCTTGAGTGTGATCTTACAGTTAACGAAGCGGGCAAAAAAAGCAACACAATTTACCCTTGGGTTTTTGGCTTTAATTATTTTTCTGAGTTTAACAGGTTTTCAACCTGCGGTTCTCAGAGCCGTAATTATGGGTTTTGCGGCATTAGTTGGTCTGCTATTAAAAAGGAAGGTAAAACAGTTCGGGTCATTGCTATTAGCAGCAACTCTGTTATTAGTGTTTAATCCTCTATGGATTTGGGATTTAGGTTTTCAATTGAGTTTTTTAGCAACGTTGGGCTTAATCGTAACAGTACCGGCATTAATCAATCGCCTAGCATGGCTACCACCTGCGATCGCTGCTTTGATTGCTGTTCCCCTCGCTGCCACTATTTGGACTTTACCTGTGCAACTTTTTGTTTTTGGAGTTGTACCATCTTATAGTCTGTTGCTGAATGCGATCAGTACTCCATTAATTTCGATCATTAGTATAGGTGGAATCATCAGTGCGTTAGTAGGTTTAATTTGGATTGACGCAGGAAGCTTCCTGGCAGGGATATTACATTACCCTACTGATTGGTTAATTAAACTAGTAGATTTTTTTAACAATTTGCCTGGAAATTCTGTGGCGGTGGGCAGTATATCTACTTGGCAGCTTTTGGCGATTTATATACTAATTATATTGGTCTGGCTAGTGCGGTGGTGGCAAAAGCGGTGGTGGTTTGCTAATATGATTGCGATTGGTTTGGTATTCATTCCACTTTGGCATTCTAAAAATACATTGTTTAGGATAACAGTCTTAGAATCGGGGACAGAACCAATTATAGTCGTTCAAGACCGAGGTACTGTAACTGTCATTAACAGTGGCGATGAAGGTACAGGACGTTTTACAATTTTACCGTTTTTACAACAGCAGGGTGTAAATCAAATAAATTGGGCGATCGCAACTGATTTTCAAGGTAACGAAAGTAATGCTTGGTTTGAATTAATGCAACGTTTACCAATTAATAATTTTTATGAATATTCACCTCAAACAGATAATTCTATTACAACTGAGGCGATTCAACAGGAACTACAAAAACATCAAGGAATTTATCAACCTTTGGGAGTTGGTCAATCTGTGAAAGCTGGTTCGATAGTAGCACAATTAATCAACGACCAATTACCAATTTTACAATTGCAAATTTTAGATCAAAATTGGCTATTAGTAGGTAATGTTAAATCTAAAGAGGTACAGCAACTAGTTAAAAATGGAAGTTTGCCTCGCCCGCAAGTGCTTTGGTGTGCCCCTGAGTCATTAAAAGATTTAGTGATTGCTTTGCAACCACAAGTAGCGATCGCTTCTTCTGCCAACTTTGATACAAAAGCTTTATCTGAACTGAATCAAACCAAAACTAAACTGTTCTTTACAGGACGAGATGGGGCTATTCAGTGGACTCCTAATGGTCAGTTTGAGGCATTTATTGAATCAACAGAAAATAAATCATCTGTTTTATAAAAAACTTACAAATTCAGTAAATTAAAAAAAATTGGATCAAAATTTATGACAATTTATTTTTATAGTACTCGTGAAAAGTATGGCTGTTTCTCTAACTTTTCGTCTCACGGCTTTGAATTAGATGGATTGTATTGGTCAACTAGCGAACACTACTTTCAGGCGCAAAAGTTTGTGGGTACACCTCATGTAGAACAAATCCGCCTAGTTAAAACACCTAAAGATGCAGCAAGAATGGGGCGTGAGAGAACGCGCCCCTTACGCCAAGATTGGGAACAGGTTAAAGATGACATCATGCGGCAAGCTGTGCTGCGTAAATTTCAAACTCATACAGATATTAGAGATATTTTACTTTCTACAAACGATGTAGAAATTGTTGAAAACTCGCCTATCGATTTCTACTGGGGTTGCGGAGCCGATGGAAGTGGTAAAAATATGCTAGGAAAAATTTTAATGGAGGTGCGGGATATTCTACACCATACATACAGTAAAGATATTGAGAATAAAACTCTTAAATAAACTTGTCAAAAATAGTTTTTTCATCAAACTACTCCAGACGTAGAGAACACGAATAGATAACAAATAGAGACGATCGCAAACGCTCTAAGATTGCTATAGAGTTATTACTCTTCATGAGCAGAAACCTGAAAGCCTCAATTAACGATCGCTATACATAACTCTTACCTGTCCTAAACTTATGCTGTGGTAAAGCGAACTGATGAAAGATGCGCCCTGGTTTTGGGAATACTAAATTTAGCACCAGACTTCATAGGAAGAAGTTGATGTCTAAAAGCGAATGGAATAACCAGATCGAAAAATACAGTTCCCTTGCAATTACCCATAACATACCTAAAACCAGTGAAGCGTAATACAATTACTCATGAATTTGACTCTGGTTCACAAGCAGAAATAATACCTCTACAAGAAAGTGATGACCATTTGTCAGAAGCGTCCAAGCTACTAAGGCAAGGAATTCAACAGCAGCAAGGTGGCGAATTAATAACGGCTATGAAGTCTTTACAACAATCCTTGGGGCTGTTTCAGGCTGTTGGCGATTTAGAAAAACAGGCACAGGTACTTTCTTTTTTAGGATTGGTAACTTACAGTGCTGGAGACTACAAAGGTGCTATCTCTTACTCCCAACAGTGTCTGTCTTTGCTTAATAACACCTCAGATTTAGCATTGCAGATGCAAGCACTTTCCCATTTAGGCAATGCATACCGTCATTTGAACGATCATAAAAAGGCTATTGAGTTTCTAGAAAAATGTTTGAAAATAACGCAACAGTTGCAAGACAAACGCAGTCAAGTCGCGGCACTCAATAATTTGGGATTGGTGTATAAAGCTTTAAGTAATTTTACACAGGCTATTGAGTATCAACAGCAAAGTCTAGAGATTGTGCGGGAACTCAAAGATCATTGGGGCGAAGAACAGGTACTTAAGAATTTGGGTAATGCTTGGTATGCATTGAACAATTACCCAAAAGCGATCGCCTATTATGAGCAATGTGTAGTACTATCACGCTCCTTAAAAAATGTTCGCAGTGCTTCTCAGGTGCTAAAGAATCTGGGCAATGCTTGTTATGCTTTAGGTGATTATACCAAAGCGATTAAGTATTATGAAGATCGGTTGCAATTAGCCAAAGAAATTCAAGACAAGCGTAGTGAGGAACAGTCTTTAAGTAGTTTAGGAGTTGCTTGTGAAGCTTTGGGTGACTATAACAAAGCAATTACGTATTATGAAGAACGTTTGCTGTTAGCTAGAAATATCAAAGATCGTCGCAGTGAAGAACAAGCTCTTGCCAGTCTGAAAGTTGCTTGTTACGCTTTGGGTGATTATGCCAAAGCTATGCAATATCAGCAGGGAACATCTTCAAATAGTTAAAAAGTAAGACTGGAAAGCAATTCAAAATTACTCGCACAGATCAATTCCCCCAATTGTTTTTTGTTGTTGGAGATATACGAGAACTTCTAATGTATCTACTTGGGGAAATTCTGCATAAAAATTACTCACACTCCAGAAAGGTTCGGGTGTTTCCAAAATTATTGTGCGATATCGCCCCACTGTTCTAACCAAGGTAGCAATTTTTGTGGCGCTACTGGAGTACATAGCCAAACTGCTGCTGGAGAAAGCGCTCTCATCGCAGTTGCTGCTACCGCTATTGTCATACCTGTAGCAATACCATCATCAATTAAGATCAACGTTGCATTTTCTGCATTTACTTGCGGACAAGCAGGAATTAATTGAGCCTCAAGAGATTTAGCAAGGTTTATCGCTTTATTTAAAGCTATTTCTCGCCATCGCACATCATGTTTAGAGCGGAATAGCTTTTGATCGGCCCAAAGAACATTTCCAGAAGTAGTGACTGCACCAATTGCTAACTCTGGGTTTTCTGGATGGCTAATCTTTTTTGCCACAACAATTGTCAACGGACAATCTAAAAGACGTGCTATTGGTGCTGCTACTGGTACACCTCCTCTTGGCAAAGCATAAACAATTGGTACAGGCTTTACCCCAGAATCAATAGTTTGCTGAGTCAAAACATCATGAATTACTCGCGCTAATAACTCACCTGCATGGATACGATCGGCGAAAAGTGGGGTATGTGACATGGTTTCCCCCAGCATCTGAAGACGGCACTGCTTTTATCATGACTGAATTTTGTCTCAAATTAACTGATACAATAAGATTTGTATAATTAATTAAGTATTCAGCAAAAGTTTATTGTTCTGATAAATATGCAACCAAAAGGCTATTTAACTCAGATATAACAGCTGGCGCTGATGCCAAAATCCTGATTTTCATGAGCAGCGAAACCCAACTCAGCCTCTTCGACGACTCAACTTTTAATCAACGAGAACTGATTCCTACGGACGCGAAAATTCCGATCGCTCCCGGAACTTATTCTGATATGACGGAGTTGACACAGCATTGCGATCGCTGCCACCGTTGTGCTTTGGGAGACACTCGCACTCATGCTGTTGTCGGACGTGGCAATCTCAAAGCACCAATTATGGTTGTGGGAGAAGCGCCAGGTCAAAATGAAGATGAAACGGGTTTACCATTTGTAGGCAGATCGGGACAATTGCTGGAGAAAATTTTGGCATCGGTGAATCTGACTACTGAGCATGATGTATATATTGCCAATATTAACAAATGTCGCCCACCAGATAATAGAGTTCCCACTCCTGTAGAAGTGGCGGCTTGTCTACCCTACCTACTAGAACAAATTCGCTTAGTTGACCCCAAAATAATTCTGTTAACGGGTGCAACTGCTGTCAAAGGAATCACTGGTGATAAGCGGGGGATTACGAAAATTCGCGGCCAGTGGTTGGAGTGGGAAGGGCGTTTATGTATGCCAATTTTTCATCCTTCTTACTTGCTGCGTAATCCTTCTAAAGAAAGAGGTGCGCCAAAATGGTTGATGTGGCAGGATATTCAAGCAGTACGTGCCAAGTTAGATGAAATTCAAAATAACAGCTAATGCTTAATCCCCTCTTTTTCTAGGAGCAACGAGAAATTAAGATTTTGGCTCCCCTCTCCGTGTCCAAGAGGGGTTGGGGGAGAGGTGAAAAAAGGGCTTGTCGAACTCACGTTATTTTAATTGAATATGACGACTTGCTCGTTAGGGGTAAAACTGGAACTAGCGCGCCCCTTGGCAAGGGGTGCGCTAGCATAGGTGAGGTATGGTTATTGGTAATTGGGCAGACTCGATATTACCTTTTACCTTTTAGACGCGAAATTTCAAGTCTCTATTCATCGTCGAAATCATCTTCGTCGTCTTCCTCTTCTTCCTCGTAATCGTCGTCGTCTACTACTTCGTCAGCAATTAATTCATCTTCTTCATCTAGAATTGACCTTTCTGCACGTCTGCTGCCAAAGCCAGATTCTCCAAGAGTAGGAGAATCTAAATTATAGGTGCGAGCTGTGCGATCGTCTAAGACCATATCTAGGGGATCGTCAACTTCATCTAACACACTACTGGTAATTTCAGCAGCATAGTCATCGATCGCTCCTGGTTCTTCATAGGTATTGTATCCAGTACCAGCCGGAATCAATCGCCCGATAATCACGTTTTCCTTTAATCCGCGCAGCCAGTCAGATTTACCTTCGATAGCTGCTTCGGTGAGTACCCGTGTTGTCTCTTGGAAGGACGCGGCGGAAATAAAGCTGTCGGTGTTCAACGATGCTTTGGTGATCCCCAATAATACTGGAGTGTACTGTGCTCTAGCACCGCCTGTAATTGCCATAGCTTCGTTCACCTGCTCGACTTGGCGCAGTTCCACCAATTCGCCGGGAAGCATTGTGGTGTCACCACCATCATCAATCCTGACTTTGTTGGTCATCTGGCGAACAATTACTTCAATATGCTTATCGGAAATATCAATCCCTTGAGATTGGTACACCATTTGCACTTCATTCACTAAGAAGGTTTGTACCTTCTGTAAAGCAAGGCTAGCACAAGCATAGATTCCATCTTCAGAACCCAAGCTAAAGAAGATTTCCAAAATTTCATGGGGATTGGATGGCCCATCGGTCAACGGTTGTCCTGCTAATACTGTCGAGCCATCTGGCACAATCAAATTTTGTCCGGGTCCCAGAGGATAATCTGTCACCACGCCATTTGATTCTACAACCTTGATGGCGATCGCTTCATCACCATCACCGTAAACCACCTTAACTTCTCCGCCCCGCCGACATAAGATGCACGCTTCTTTGGGTTTACGAGCTTCAAGTAGTTCCTCAATCCGAGGCAAACCTTGAATGATATCTCCGGTTTTGGCGCGTTCAAACACCAGCAATACTAAGTTATCACCCCGTTGTACCAAATCGCCGTCTTCTATCTGCAACACAGCGCCAGGGCTGACTCGATAAGGGCGACCGATACGGGTAGTAATAACGTAGTTTTTAGTACTTAAAGCTGATTCCCCACCAGATGCAGCAGCGACACTTTTAACGTCGACGACTTGCCCTGATTCTGGGGCAAAAACTCCAGGAGCAACTTCTGTACCTTCTACTAGCAAATCACCCACTTTTACCTTTGGCTGAGTACTAGTATTAATGGGAAGTCTGTCAGCGTCGCGCAACACCAAACAGCGACGCACGTTTTCGGTTCCTTTTTGAACACCTCGTACTTCCCCGCCTTCTTTACACAAAATTTGGGTACGTGCGACTACAGAACCTGGGGCGATGGTTAACCCATCGTGTACCTCAAGTGTGGTCTGGGTACTACCTTGGGTGGCATCGGCAGTAATGTCTCGACGAATTACCAAGGATTCCAAAATCACTAGTTGTAAACGTTGAACTTCTGGATCTTCAGTATCCTCTACTAATTCAATATCTGCTGCTAGGGGTGAAGCATTATGGTCTTGTTCCCCTTCTTGCTCAATTTCTAAAACTAGCTGGGTTCGCAGCAGTTCTACACCTTCAACAGATTTGACACGTTCTGAATCTTTGTAAGGTAGTCGCTGCACCGCTCTTAATTGAATCGATCGCCCGGTTTGTTGACTTACCGATGTCGTTGATGGCACATCTGGATTATCAGGGACGGCAAACTCGACTACTGGACGACTCAACAGGGCGGGTCCTTCTGGTGTCTCTACATACTGGATGTAACGCAATTCCGTAGCGACATTGCCTTGGAATTCCTCACCTGGTTGGATGAAGGTGTTATCTCGCCCGATAACTGATTCGGGATCGTCCACCATCAGTAGTTCCCCTGGTTTCACCACCACTTCTCGCAGGATGTCGTTTTTCTGGGTCACTTCTATCACACCACTGTTTTGGCAGAAGATATCCTTCACCACTTCGGTGCCAGCTTCGACAAACTGACCATCTTCCACCAACAGTAAAGAGATGTCTTTATTAACTTCGTGGCTTTCTTCGGGAATCCACAACAGTGTACCGCCCTGCACGACTTCATAACCCAGCTTGGCTTTGCCTTTTTTCTGGACTTCGACACCTGCAAATTTCAGGAATCCACCAGTGGTTGTGCGATAGCGATCGTCGATTAACTCAGCTACCACTTGACCATTTTGCACTTTTGTGCCTGGCGTAGCACGGAGGTTAAATACTTGGTTGTTGCCAGTAGAAACTAAGTAGTTATTGCGACCTTGGGAACTTTGGACTGTCACCGTTGCTTGGTCTAAGACCACAGAAGCGGTGATAATTTCAATTTCCCTAGTACTCTTACCTGGGGTAGCTTCTGGCAAGCGCACGACACCGCCATGCAAACTGGTTAACTTGGTTTCTGCTAAAACTCCATTAGAAGCGATCGCATCACCATTTTTCACTACCAATTCTGCACCAGGCGGCAAGTTGTAAACTTCCCCAGACAAAATCCAAATCAAGCCACCGCGTGCGGCTGTGGTTGTAGTATTACCTTGACGGTCAGTTTTTTGTTCTGGAACAACTTCAGCAAATTGCACTTCCCCCGCTAAGTCAGAGGCTACATCTTTAACTGCTTTTTCTGTATTAGTCCGAGTTGTGCGTCCACCAAGGGCAACCTCTGCCAACAACTGACCTTGTTTTACCTTATTTCCATCAAATACATACAGTGTTGAACCTTGGGTAAGGTGAACCTCTTGGTTCTCTGGGGTAACATCACCTACTTTTGTTGGCTCCAAAAGCATGATGCCATTAGCTTCAATATAAAGGGCATCTTCCCCGTGGCGGGTACGATATGTTCTGGTCTTCAGTTTGCGGGGAAGCTTAACAGTCCCATCGATTTTAGAACGAACTTGTTGCGCTACTTCTCCAGTAAACACCCCACCAGTGTGAAATGTCCGCATGGTTAACTGAGTACCAGGTTCGCCAATACTTTGGGCGGCAATAATTCCCACAGCTTCGCCCAAATCTACCATCTTGGCGTGTGCCAAACTCCAGCCGTAGCAGTGTTGACAGACGGAACGTGCGGCTTCACAAGTTAGGGGCGATCGCACCACAACTTCTCTCACCCCAGATTTTTCAATTTTCTTGGCCAAATCCTCAGAAATTGGGGTATTACGTGCTGCAATCACTTCTTTTGTTACCGGATGCACCACATCTTCACCAATTACCCGTCCCATCAAGCGGGTTGCTAGAGGAATCAAAGTTTTGGCCCCTTCTGTCATTGGTTGAATCGCAAGACCTCTAGTGGTGCCGCAGTCAAATTCCCGAATAATTACATCCTGGGATACGTCCACCAATCGGCGCGTTAAATAACCAGAGTCAGCCGTCCGCAAGGCTGTATCCACCAGTCCTTTTCTGGCACCGTAAGACGAAATAATGTATTCCGTCACAGTGAGTCCTTCACGGAAGTTGGTTTTAATCGGCAAATCGATAATTTCCCCTTGGGGATCTGCCATCAATCCCCGCATTCCCACCAACTGCCGCACTTGAGAGATGTTACCCCGTGCCCCGGAGAATGCCATCATGTATACGGAGTTTAAGGGATTAGTCTTCTTGAAGTGAACTACTACTTCATCTTTCAAAGCTTCACTAGTACCATTCCAAGTATCGATTACCTTTTGGAAACGTTCTACTTCCGTGATTTCTCCCCGTTGGTAACGGGTTTCAGTGGCGCGAATTTCTTCTTCGGCTGCTTCTAACAGTAATCGCTTAGTTGGTGGCACCATCAAGTCATCTACACTGATGGAAACCCCTGCTTTGGTAGCGTAGCGAAATCCTAAATCTTTTAGTTTGTCCGCCATTACTGCGGTTCGCGCCGTACCATAATATGTAAAGGCCCAAGAAATTAAATTTCTCAGTTGACCTTTATCAACCACCCGATTGCGAAAAATCATTTTTTCGTTAGTCATTAGTCATTAGTCCTGAGTCATTAGTCATTAGTCATTGGGCATTGGGCATTGGGCATTGGGCATTGGGCATTGGTAATTTTCCCTATGCGCTATGCCCCATGCCCTATTCCCTAACTTGCTAGTGCTTCCTGAATAGCATTATTGTAAATAACGCGACCGGGAGTGGTATATATATACTGAGAAATTACATTGCCTTTAGCGTCTTGTCTGACTCGACGGAACTTATAGAGTAATGTGCGGGTACCATCTTCGTTTTCCGTCACTTTCACGGGTTCTGTATCCGGTTGGTCTGATTCTATTTCACCGTCAAACCGCACATATATATAGGCGTGCAAGTCAACTTGCTCCTGCTGGAAAGCCATAATTACATCCTCTAGTGAAGAAAAGTACTTTCCTGCGCCTTTTGTTGCACCGGGATTTTCTGCTGTTAAGTAATACGCCCCTAACACCATGTCTTGGCTAGGCGTGATGATCGGTTTACCTGTGGCTGGTGACAAAATATTATTAGAAGCCAACATCAACAACCGCGCTTCAGCCTGACTTTCTAACGATAGTGGGACGTGTACCGCCATTTGGTCGCCGTCAAAGTCGGCGTTAAAGGCTGGACATACGAGAGGATGCAGTTGAATCGCTCTACCTTCTACTAAAATTGGTTCAAAAGACTGAATACCCAAGCGGTGCAACGTTGGTGCCCGATTTAGCATTACAGGGTGTCCTTCAATCACCTCTTCCAACACATCCCAAACACTAGGATCGTTGCGGGATATCAGCTTTTTCGCAGCTTTGATGTTATTTACCATCCCGCTACGAATCAGGCGGTTAATCACAAATGGTTGAAATAGCTCAATTGCCATTTCTCTAGGCAAACCGCACTGGTGAATTTTCAGCTTTGGTCCGACCACAATAACCGAACGTCCAGAGTAGTCAACTCGTTTACCTAACAAGTTTTGTCGGAAACGTCCTTGCTTACCCTCAATAATGTCAGACAAAGATTTTAGAGGTCGGTTATTTGCCCCTACCACAGTGCGTCCCCGACGACCATTGTCAATCAAAGCATCCACCGCTTCTTGCAGCATCCGCTTTTCGTTCCGCACAATAATCTCAGGTGCTAAAATTTCTTGCAAGCGTGCCAAACGATTATTACGGTTAATTACCCGCCGATATAAATCATTTAAATCACTGGTGGCAAACCGTCCGCCATCTAGTTGCACCATTGGGCGCAAGTCGGGGGGAATCACGGGAATAACTGCCATTACCATCCACTCTGGTTTTGAACCAGTAGCGATGAAGTTGTCAATTACCCGGAGTCGCTTAATTAACTTGGCTCTTTTTTGTCCTTTGGCGTTGCCAATTTCTTCGCGTAGGCTTTCAGCTTCTTGTTCCAAATTGATATCGGCAAGCAAACGCAACAGCGCTTCAGCACCAATACCTACCTCTACGCCCTGCAGTACAGAATCTTCGCTATAAATTTGGTCTTCTATTTCCAACCACTGGTCTTCACTCAGTAGCTGTTTGTAAGTTAAAGTTTCGGCATTACCTGGACTCAGGACAACATAAGAGTTGAAATAAACAATCTGCTCGACATCCCGTAAGGGCATATCTAACAGGATGGAAATATAGCTAGGAATGCCTTTGAGATACCACACGTGAGCTACTGGGGCCGCGAGTTTAATATAGCCCATACGGTGGCGACGCACCCGTGACTCGGTGACTTCTACCCCACAGCGCTCACAGACAATACCTCTATGACGGACTCTTTTATACTTGCCACAATGGCATTCCCAATCTTTTGCAGGACCAAATATCCGTTCACAAAATAAGCCATCCATCTCTGGCTTGAGAGTTCGGTAGTTAATCGTCTCTGGTTTGGTAACTTCACCGACTACCTGACCATTAGGCAATGTTCTCTCGCCCCACTGACGAATGCGTTCAGGGGAAGCCAAGCCGATTTTTACGTAGTCAAACTGATTAGTTTGGGCAGGTCTCATATTTAGTCATTAGTCATTAGTCATTGGTCATTGGTCATTAGTCCTTAGTCTTTTGCTAATGACAAAGAACTAAGGACTAATGACTATTGATTATTCGTCGTCTTCCAGCGATTCGCGAGAAAGAGATTCATAAGTTGGTCGAGGAGGTGTGCGACGGGCTGATTGGTCTGCCATCAAATCGACTTCCACATCTAGGGAACTGCCGTCTGCTTGGGTTTCTACCTTGTGTACGGCAATATCTAACCCCAATGATTGCAACTCTCGCATTAGCACCTTAAAGGATTCTGGAGTTCCAGGTCGAGGAATTGCCTTACCTTTAACGATCGCATTTAACGCTTCATTCCGTCCTTGCATATCGTCAGATTTTACTGTGAGCAATTCCTGTAAAGTGTAAGCTGCCCCAAAGGCTTCCAATGCCCACACTTCCATTTCTCCAAACCTCTGACCACCTTGTTGTGCTTTACCACCCAAGGGTTGCTGAGTCACCAGTGAGTATGGACCTGTGGAACGGGCGTGGATCTTATCATCCACTAAATGCACCAGTTTCAGCATATAAGCCACACCGATGGTAATTGCTCGGTCAAAAGGTTCGCCTGTACGACCGTCATACACCATGATTTTGCCTGGATTATCTGGGTTATATACCCAGTCTTTGCCTGTTTCGTCTCGTGCTTCTTGTAATTTGCCATGCACGATTCGGCGAGATGACTCTTCACCGTACATTTCGTCAAAGGGAGTAATCTTAAATCGCACTCCCAAGGTTTGACCAGCCCAACCCAAGAGGCATTCAAACACTTGTCCGACGTTCATCCGACTCGGTACGCCCAAGGGGTTAAGTACAATGTCCACAGGTGTTCCATCGGGCAAATAAGGCATATCTTCCGCCGGTAATATCCGAGAAATAATCCCTTTATTACCGTGGCGTCCTGCCATTTTGTCGCCAACTTGGATTTTGCGTTTTTGAGCAACATACACCCGAACTACCATATTGGCTCCTGGTGGCAGTTCATCACCTTGTTCGCGAGTAAACAACCGCACATCAACTACGCGGCCTTTTTCACCGTTTGGTACTCGCAGAGAATTGTCTCGCACATCCCGCGCTTTCTCACCAAAGATGGCACGTAAGAGTTTTTCTTCTGGCGGTTGGTCAGATTCACCTTTTGGTGTTACCTTACCCACCAAGATATCACCAGCTTCTACCCACGCCCCAATGCGAATGATTCCCTGTTCATCTAACTGACGCAAGGCATCTTCCCCGACGTTGGGAATTTCTCTAGTGATTTCTTCTGGCCCTAGTTTGGTTTGTCTAGCTTCAATTTCATATTTTTCAATGTGAATTGAGGTGTAGACATCATCCTGCACTAATCTTTCTGAAATTAAAATTGCATCTTCGTAGTTGTACCCTTCCCAAGGCATATAGGCAACGACGATATTTTGTCCTAGCGCCAATTCACCACCTTCAGTGGAGGAGCCATCAGCCAATACCTGACCAGCAACAACCTTTTCACCAATGCGGACCAGAGGTTTTTGATTTAAACAGGTGTCTTGGTTGGAACGTTGGTACTTGGAAAGGATGTATTTAATTTCGGGGGTGTTAGGTTTAGGACGGACGCGAATTTCTGTAGCATCTACGTAAGTGACATCGCCATCGGTGCGCGATACAATCACCATCCCAGAGTCTCTTGCTCCTTGGGCTTCCAAACCAGTACCCACCAAAGGACGCTCTGGTTTGAGTAGGGGGACTGCTTGCCGTTGCATGTTCGATCCCATCAGCGCTCGGTTAGCGTCATCATGCTCCAAGAAAGGAATCATGCTGGTTGCTACCGACACAATCTGTACGGGAGAGACTGCTACGTAATCCACCTGTTCTGGTGTTGTGGTGGAAAATTCTTGGCGATACCGGACTGGCACTTGTGGACCAATAATGTGCCCAGTTTCGTCTACAGGAATGTCTCCAGGAGCAACCCGTAGGTCGTCTTCTTCATCGGCTGTCATGTAGACTGGAGGTAGATCGAATCTAACTCGCCCATTTTCTACTGGTCTAAATGGTGTTTCGAGGAAGCCGTACAGGTTAACCCGCGCATGGGTTGCCAAGGAGCCAATCAATCCGGCGTTTGGACCTTCTGGTGTCTCAATGGGGCAAATGCGTCCGTAGTGACTAGGGTGAATATCCCGCACTGCAAATCCAGCGCGTTCGCGGGTTAAACCACCAGGACCAAGGGCACTTAAACGGCGTTTGTGGGTCAGCTCCGCCAGAGGATTGGTTTGATCCATGAACTGACTTAACTGACTCGAACCAAAGAATTCTTTAATTGCTGCTACCAATGGTTTGGGGTTCACCAAGGAAGCGGGAGTTAGCACTTCAGCATCGGATACAGTCATCCGCTCCCGAATGATTCTCTCTAGGCGATTTAAGCCAACTCTTACTTGGTTTTGCAGCAATTCACCGACGCTTCTCACCCGCCGATTCCCTAAGTGATCGATGTCGTCAATGTTACCAATATCATATTCCAAGTTGATCAGGTAATCTACAGCCGCCAAAATATCGCCAGGAGTCAGCACACGCATGGTATCTGGGACAGAAAGGCGCAATTTTTTGTTCAGCTTATATCGTCCAACGCGACCAAGGTCATAACGTTTCGGGTCAAAGAAACGGGAGTCTAAAAGTTGTTGTCCACCTAAGACTGTGGGTGGTTCGCCAGGACGGAGTTTGCGATATAACTCCATTAGGGCTTCTTCTTCAGAAAATTGCCCTTCTTTTTCAATGGTCTTTTGGAAATATTCGGGGTGACGTAAGGCATCAAAGATTTCGTTGTCTGATAAACCTAAAGCTTTTAGGAGTACCTGCGCGCTCAATTTGCGGGTTTTATCAATGCGTACCCATACCAAATCGTTACGGTCTGTTTCAAATTTCAGCCATGCTCCTCGGTTGGGAATTAAGCTAGCTGAATAAGTGCGTCGACCGTTTTTGTCTATTTCTGATTTGTAATAGACACCTGGCGATCGCACTATTTGGTTGACAATTACCCGCTCGGCTCCGTTAATAATAAACGTGCCGCGATCGGTCATTAAAGGCAAATCACCAATGAATACCTCTTGCTCTTTGATTTCCCCGGTTTCTTTATTAATTAGACGTGTGGGAACATACATTTGGACAGCATAAGTGCTATCCCGCCGTTTGGCTTCTTCGACGCTGTACTTTGGCTCCTTGAGTTTGTAGTTATGACCCAAAAAGTGCAGTTCTAATTTACCCGTATAATCTGTAATAGGACTAAAGGAGTTCAGTTCTTCTATCAGCCCTTCTTCTAAAAACCAGCGAAAGCTTGACCGCTGGATTTCAATCAAGTCGGGCAACAGAAAGGCGGGTTCCATATATGTTTCTTTAGTCATGCCTCTTCCTTTGTCAACCTGGTACAATTTTCCCTTGGACACTGCTTTTAGACGCTTCCCACTGCTAGCTAGTGTCCTTAGCTGTTTGGGAACTCTTTCTTAGACACTTGTAATTTATGGGTGTAGACTCCAGCGATTATATCTAGCTGCAATGAGCAATTTTGACAACAAGGAAGCAATCACCCCTAATAGGGACTAAGTAATGGGTACTTGATGCTATGGGATCGGGGGAAAACTTGCTGAAAGTTTTTTCTCCTTGCATTTCATGCCCAATAACGCTAGTTGCTTCTCTTGTCGCAGACGCTATGCGTAGCTTACTTCCTCGAAGCGGTACAAGTCGGCAAAGCTGCTCAACGGACTGGCCCCCCAATGCCCATTTCAAAAAGAATATCCAGTTAAAATATTCCTGAATTTGATTTACTTTTTTCACTTCCCCTCCAAAAAGCGCGTTAATTCGCTGACGCAGCTCTACACAGTGTGTTTTAAATCCACCCCGCTGTTGATACTCTTAGTGATATCTTACATATCCTAAGATTGAGGCAACGATCCGCACCTTGTCGATTTGGAATCAGAATCACTTTATTTTGCTGGATTATACTCACAAGGCAATTTTTGTTTAACGATTTTGAATAGGTTCAATAGACACTAAACCGATGTTGTGCAAAAGTCTAGCTCAATTTAGGTTGGTACGGTTAGTCATGCGTGGAGAGCATCCGCTTGTAGAGATTTTGAGGATGGGCAAGCCATAACAGTATGGAAAATTAAGATGAGAAGTTTTGTGCTTCTTCCTTTATTATTATGGCGCAAGCAAAATGTTTTTGAGGGAATAATATTAGCATATTTTTGTCCCCCTATAGTTTTATTTTTTTTAACACAACTTAACAAAAGATACTAGGACACACTTTATATTGACAGACCAAATAATTTACAAGCATTTTGGGTGGTTTGATGGGCGATCGCCTCTACGGTTTCCTGACGCAGTTTAGCTACTTGCTCGGCTACATAAAGTACGTAGGCAGGCTCGTTGCGCCTCTCGCCCCGTTTCGGAACTGGAGCGAGAAATGGGCAGTCTGTTTCAATCAGGAGGCGATCGCTACTTACCATTGCAGCAGAGGATTGGATTGCTTTGGCATTTTTAAACGTTACCGTACCGCTAAAGCTGATATAAAAGCCTAAATCGAGAAACCATTGAGTTTCTTCAGGTGTTCCTCCCCAGCAATGCATTACACCCCGCACTCTTTCTCCTTTGAGTTGCCGCCATTTTTGTAACACTTCTTTGGTTGCCACGGCAGCATCACGGCAGTGGATAATCACTGGTAAGTTTAGTTCAGATGCGATCGCCAACTGGGACTCAAACACCAGATACTGTTGCTCATAGTTATCAGCTTTGTAAAAATCCAGCCCCATTTCTCCAATTGCTACCACATTTGAGTCAGAACTCGCTAAAGTTTTGATTTTCTCAGTTGTCTCGCTATTCCATTTATCAGCATCTAAAGGATGTAATCCCACAGCAAAACTAATTTCGGGAAACTCTTGGGCTATGGATTGAATACTGGAAAACTCCTCCGGGTGAACACAGGAATGCACTAAACGCACCACACCTGCTTCTTGCCACCGCGATCGCACTATTGCTAAATCTGACTGAAAACTATCAAAGTTAAGATGTACGTGCGTGTCTATCAGTTGCATCTTTTGTCTTACCCTGTGGGAAGCCCTTCGGGTTCAGCAGTCGCTCATGGGGGAAACCCCCATCGCCCTTGGCGTCTCCCCTTGGGAGAAGACCGCGCTACTTCACCGCTGGCGCGTCGTCTATGTTGTTTGTCCTTCGTCATTTGTCGTTTGTTTTGTTATCAATGACTAATGACTAAGGACAAATTACCAATGACTACTCAGCTGTTTGTGTGATGGGTTTTAGTTTGTGAGCCAATCTTGATTTTTTCCTTGCCCCATTGTTTGGGTGAAGAACACCTCGTTTGATCGCCTTATCAATTTTCCCATAAGCCTCGGATAACCTAGCCTGCGCTTCTTGTTTTAATTCTGGGGTAGGATTAGCTGTATAAGCAGCTACAGCATTGAGGTATTTCTTCATCAGCGTCTTCACTGCTGATTTGTAAGATTTATTACGCAGTCGGTTGCGTTCTGCGATTTGGGCACGCTTGAGAGCAGACTTTGTATTCGCCACAGTCAATTCCAAAAATATGATTATTAATTATGTACACACACTACTAGACTTACTAATATAGCATCCAAATTGCCAATGTTATAATTTCCTAAAAAAATTATGGAATTAGGTATTGAGCATGAATGAAGATCGTCAATATTATTAGTTCTATAGTCTCTACTCGCCAATTCAGTATTTCCTCAATTGAGGAAATGCGTTAAACTAAAATACATCTAAATAAATTTCACCCTAACTCATCACAACCTGACTAAGCAATGTGATTGCCAATAAATATAATTTGTCTGTAAACCAAATGTATTATTTAGAAGCAGGAACTGTAAAGAGCTAAATCTCAGGGTTTGTCAAGTATAGAATCGATATATCGTGCCTGTACACACATTAAACTAGTAAAAGTTAGGGAAATAAGTAAAAATTATACTCAAACCAGAACCCCTATAAATTCAAGGGGATTGGATGTAACATACCATATACATCCCCCAAGGATTGAGGGAAAGGGTGTAAGGGGAGTGGGAAATGGCACACCTGCTTCCTACCGCTAGCCAGTCAAGGCTTGTCGGATTGAGCAATTAAGTCGCCTTCTCAAGCAAACTATACGCTGGTAGCCTTGAGAGTATCAAAAAAATCCAGGTTAAGCTAGAGAAGAGAATTAGAGTCAGCTTGCACACCCCAGTGGGTCAAGAGCAATACTAAATCTCAGGTGGCAATATTATAATTTTGGCATTGTCCTTACTCCATGCTGCGAATTATTACTCAGCAGGCAGACGTTAGAGCAGAACTACAACGGATCTGCGATCGCACCCATGACGAACAGGTACTTCACAAAGAAGCAACGGTGCGGGAAATTTTGCAAGCAGTGAAGCGCCAAGGCGATAAAGCTGTATTGCATTACACGGACGAATTTGACAAACAAACCCTCAAAGCAGAAGAACTCCGAGTTACAGGTTCGGAATTGGATGCAGCCTATCAACAGGTATCAAAAGAGTTGTTGAGTGCAGTTCGGCTAGCTTGCCGCCAAATTGAAGCGTTTCATCGTCAGCGAGTACCAAAAAGCTGGGTACACTTTGGTGACGATGAAGTAGTACTGGGCAAACGCTACACCCCTGTAGACCGAGCTGGGTTGTATGTGCCTGGTGGCCGTGCCGCCTATCCCAGTACAGTGCTAATGAATGCAATTCCGGCTCATGTTGCTGCTGTACCGCACGTGGTGATGGTAACACCACCAGGCCCAGGGGGTGCTATTAACCCAGCAGTCTTGGTAGCTGCCCAAGAAGCAGGGGTGCAAGAAATTTATCGTATTGGGGGCGCACAAGCGATCGCCGCTTTAGCTTATGGTACAGAAACAATTCCGAAAGTGAATGTGATTACTGGACCTGGTAACATTTATGTCACCCTAGCGAAAAAACTAGTCTATGGCACCGTCGGTATTGATTCTTTGGCGGGTCCTAGTGAAGTGCTGGTAATTGCTGATGAAACCGCAAATCCAGTACATGTAGCTGCTGACTTGCTAGCCCAAGCCGAACACGATCCAATGGCAGCAGCAATTTTGCTGACGACAGATGCGGCTTTGGCGAAAAATGTGCAATTAGCTTTGGAAAGACAGTTAGTCGATCATCCACGGCGAATAGACACAGAAAAAGCGATCGCTCACTACGGCTTGATTATCGTTGTGGAATCGCTCCAAGCCGCAGCAGAACTCTCAAATGAATTTGCCCCCGAACACCTGGAATTAGAAGTCAAAGACCCTTGGGCACTTTTACCACAGATTCGCCACGCTGGGGCGATCTTTTTGGGTTACTCAACGCCAGAAGCTGTAGGAGACTATTTGGCAGGTCCTAATCATACCTTGCCAACTTCTGGTGCTGCCCGCTTTGCTTCGGCATTGGGTGTTGAAACTTTCCTTAAACACTCTAGTATTATTCAATACTCTCAAACCGCACTGCAAAATGTGGCTGGTGCCATAGATGTGCTAGCAACAGCAGAAGGTTTACCTTCCCATGCTGATTCAGTACGACGCCGAATTCAGCAAGAATAGTGATTTGGAATGCTTAATTTTTTTTAATAACTGGAAGTTTGGATAACGATACCGACGGTAAGCTACGCTAAAGCACACCATTTGCTATCCTACCTTCAGCTATCTTTTAAGCACGAGTCGGGCATTGCTGACAGTAGTTTCTGGGAGAGGGTTTTCCTCTCTCAAAAACTCGTGAAAAGCTTCTCCAGAAAAGTTGCTACAACCTGTTCGCATGAAAGTGGCGTAAAACTAGCTGACCTATGGCGTAGCCTCAAATATCTAAACTTAAGTTGTCAGATAAAAAATTAGTTTAGTGTCACTGCCGACTAATTTTGCTAGATACTTATGTATGTAAGGGGTCTACTCTTTAGGAGACGAGAGCAGTGCTAAATAGTGTTTTGGTAGCTCTGGATGGTTCGGATATTTCAGAACGAGTAATTCAAGCTTTAGATAGTTTGGTGTTTTCAAAAGACGCCAAGGTTATTCTCTGTCATGTGTTTCTCACACCAGAGTCAGAAATGGAACTACCTGCCGATCGCCCTCAGCCAGAATCCCCAACGTTTTCTTATTTTCATATTGAAAAGCAACTGCAATTATATCAGGAAAAGTTATCAGCCAGAAGTGAGTTAGAGTTAGTAACTGGCGATCCCGCTGAAGAAATTATTCGTCTTGCCAATATTTATAAAACTGACTTGATCGTAATTGGCAGTCGGGGCTTGATGGGGATGAAACGAATTGTTCAGGGTTCAGTTAGCAGTCAAGTTGTAGAAGAGGCTAATTGTTCAGTGTTTGTCGTCAAACCGAGGTAACAATTTAAAAGGGAAAGCGATTGCGATAACTACCCAAAAACTAGCCTTTGAAGAATACCTGATATCTGATAATCGCACTGATAGTCGGTATAAATTGGTCAAGGAAAAACTAATTACCATGAGTTTAGAAAGTGGACAACATGGTGCACAAGGAGTTTAAGAATTTTAATCTATGCAATTCTGTGTTCTCTGGGTCTAGAGTCCTTAAATAAATTAGTTTTAAACAACAGAGCCACAGAAGAGGACACTTGCATGAGCGGGTTTCCCTACTTGAGCAACGTGTCCGTGGCACAGAAAGAAAAAAGAGATTTTTGGAGTCACCTTGAAAAGGCTAGCCATAGAGACAAAGAAAATCCCTTTTCTACGTTCAGTCAGTTAAATGTTCTTGAGTTGCTAAAAACTGACGCAAGCTCAACAAGCTGAGTGTTTGACCCAAATTCAAGGGCAAAATTGAAACTCCTTCCAAGCGGGACTGTACCCAACCTTCTCCCCAGTACCATTCGTGGAACCCGTCAATGCCTCCGCTGAGTAGTAAGCGAAGGCAGTTGGATTTGACAACCTTTACTTGATGATGAATCGCGATTGGCCCAGTCCAGGTTGTAAACTGGAATCCGGGAAGCAGTTCTTCTGGCATTCCTGGCGCAAAACGTTGCCCTAAAAGCCATTTTTTTAGTTGCACGGGATGCAGCAGACTGTCACGAATTGCATCTGTTGATGCTTCGATTTCAATCCGTAGTTGGCTTTGTTGAAAATTACCCAGCATTTTTCTCGGATTACCTAAAGATAAGACATCGCTATTTCTAATATTGCAAATAGTTTTTGTCATTAGTCATCAGTCCTACCCTGCGGGAAGCCCTTCGGGTGACGCTCCTGCGTCGCTAGCGCTGCGCTAACAGCAGTCGCTCATGGGGGAAACCACGCCAGATGCTCCACTTGGGGAAACCCCTGCGTACCCGTCACTGGCTCCCCAAGACCGCGCTACTTCACCGCTGGCGCGTCTATGTCCTTTGCAAATAACTAATAACTAATGACCAATGACCAATGACAGCCGTTTATTTACGTAACACCCGACTACGTTACTTTTCTTGCAGCAGAGAACTTAGAATAGAAAAAGTGAACTTGTTAAGAAATGTAAGGTTATTCATGGCGGATCAGTTAATTCGTGCAACAGCAGCCGAAGGTGGAATTCGTGCCGTAGGTGCGATCGCCACACGTTTAACAGAAGAAGCACGGCAGCGCCACAAGCTTTCTTATGTGGCAACGGCAGCACTGGGTCGGACTATGACGGCGGGCTTGTTAATGGCCTCTAGTATGAAGCGGACTGGATCGAGGGTGAATGTCCGCGTTAAGGGCGATGGCCCTTTGGGTGGCATATTAGTAGACGCAGGCTTAGATGGTACAGTACGCGGATATGTCGGCAATCCATCTGTAGAATTGCCTCCTAATGCCAAAGGTAAATTAGATGTTGGTGGTGCTGTGGGTAGCGGCTACCTCTACGTTGTGCGAGATATCGGTCGTGGTTATCCTTACTCTAGTACGGTAGAACTAGTTTCTGGCGAAATTGGCGATGATGTAGCTCATTATCTGGTGAATTCCGAACAAACACCTTCGGCTTTAGTTTTAGGTGTGTTTGTGGGAGCCGCCGGAGTAACTGCTGCTGGAGGATTACTGATACAAGTATTGCCCAAAGCCGCTAGAGACGAAGCCTTAGTAGAAAGGTTGGAATCACGGGTTGCTGGTCTAGCAGGATTTACGCCATTGTTGCAAGCTGGCAAGACGTTACCTGAAATCTTTGATGACTTATTGGGAGACATGGGGTTGGAAATCTTTTCCGAACGCCAAATGTTGCGCTTCCACTGTGGTTGCTCTTTCGATCGCGTTTTGGGGGCACTAAAGATTTTGGGAGAAGCTGAACTGCAAGATATGATTATCAAGGATGATGGTGCCGAAGCAACTTGCGACTTTTGCGGCAACGTCTACCAGGCAAGTAGCGATCAGTTAGCTCAACTAATTTCCGATTTGCAAGCCGAATCTGCTGTTTGAAGATAAAGTATAAAATAGCACTGATTTTAGAGATTGATAATGGTACTCTGTGGAGAGAGATAATCAAAAAAGTAGCTTTTTAATGACGAGAAAGTTACTATGTCAACAATGGAATTATCAATCTAAAACAGAGCGCTATTCAATTATTTTGGTGTGAGAGATGACAGAGCGGGATATTCCAGACAGTTGGTCAAGAGCCAGTGGAAGAGAGCCAGATCAAAGCAAAAGATTATCCCGAACAGAACAATTCGGTGAAACTCAGCCATTTGATGTCCCAGCTACTGGTTCTACCTCCAAGTCAGTGAAGCGGCGAAAAAAAAACCATACGAATAGTAATTCAGAAGAAACTGCCCAACTCAGTAGTACTTCTGGGAAATGGCCACGCTGGCTGAAAAGCTGGACATTGTGGCTAGTACTACTAATGTTGATTCCCAGCAGTGTCGGATTCTTGGCAATGGCAATGCTGCTAAAGTTACCAGCTGCCCCTAATTGTCCCTCGATTTTCTGGCCGCTAGCTAGTGCTTCTGTGCGGCTACATTGCGCTCAGTTAGCGGCTTCTAAGCAAACAGTGAACGACCTATTGCAAGCGATCGCTCTAGTGAAGCAACTACCACAAAATCACCCGTTGCATGGAGAAATCGATCGTTTCATCGAAGAATGGTCGCGGGATATTTTGAAGCTAGCCGATCAAAGTTTCCAAACTGGGAATTTAGAGGAAGCGATCGCGACTGCTCGTAAAATACCCGAAGATGTAGCAGCTTATAAACTAGTCGATGAACAAGTTGACAAATGGCAGTCAATTTGGTCAAAGGCTGAAGCCACATACAATGGTGCGATCGCCGAAGTAAAGGAACGGCGCTGGCAATCAGCATTCATGTTATCCGCTAAAATGCTGCGTGTAGACAATCAGTACTGGGCGGGTACTAAATACGACCAATTGAATCGTCTGATTGCTACAGCGCGGGAAGATGGCGATAAGTTAGGAAAAGCCGAAAGTTTAGCAAACAGCAAAGTAGTTGATAACATCCTAGAAGCGATCAAGTTAGCCGAGTCTATTGGTCAGGAAAGTTACCTTTACCAAAAAGCTCAGGAAGCGGTTCCGACATTTGGACGCAAAATGCTGGAATTGGCACAGGCGAAACTAGATAAAAAAGATGCGGATGAAGCGCTAAATATTGCTAGGCAAATACCGGAAAGTACGAAACTACAAGGCGAAACTGATGATTTTATTGCTATAGCTGACGCAAAAAGAAGTGCTTGGCTCGGTAATGTTTCTGGTTTAGAGGCAGCGATCGCTCAAGCACAACAAATCGATCCTTCCAGACCAGTGTATAACGAAGCACAGCAACTAATTGCTCGTTGGCAGTTGGAAATTGAAGATGTTGCCCATTTGGAAAAAGCAAGAATATTGGCTAGCCAGGGAACAGTCCCGAATTTAAACGCAGCAATCGCCCAAGTACAGCTTATTCCTGCTAGTAACCCTAGAGGCGCAGAAGCTAGACAAGAGATAGGTCGCTGGAATGCTCAAGTGGAGACAATTGAAGACCAACCTTACTTAGATCGCGCCGATCAGATCGCAATATTCGAGGATATTAACTCCTTGCAAGCTGCGATCGCCCAGGCCAGCGAAATTCGTAGAGGTCGTGCACTATATCCAGAAGCACGGAAAAAAATTCGTACTTGGGTAGGAAAAATTCAGCGAATTCAAGACCAACCTTACTTGGATCAAGCACAAGAACTGGCCCAGAGTGGAAATCTTACCGCCGCCATTAGCGCAGCTCAACAAATCGCCTCATCGGGAAGGGCGCTTTCACAAGAAGCACAAGCTGCGATCGATGACTGGGAAGGGCAAATTCGCACTAGAGAAAACTGGAAAAAAGCCCAGGAAGTGGGGGCCGCTGGTACTCCAGAAGCCTTGGTTGAGGCAATACGACTGGCGGATCGAATTTCAAACAATAGCATCTTACGTATGGATGCAAACCAGGCTATTGACCAATGGAGTCAGCAATTATTAGAAATAGCACGCACTCAAGGTCAGTCTGATATTGCTAGAGGCATTGACATTGCCAAATCAATTCCACGCGGTAGTGCTGCTTACAGTGCAGCGCAAGAGCAAATTAAGACTTGGCAGGATTTTCTCAATCCTCAACCTGAACCTCAGCCTTCGTCTGCGCCTGAATCTCTACCATTTCCTCGATCAACTACTATTAATGGTCAGTGATCGTCTATTAACTCAAGTTGCGGGTTATCCAATTCTAGGTTTTTTGCATCCGTCGATTCATGGGATGCCTACGCGCACCACAAGTTGGGGTTGCACTACGCACAACCCTAACTTCGACAAAATCAAAAAGACAATTACTGAATCAGTTTAGAGTATCAGAATTTGCTCATTCAAGAAATGCTTATCGAATAGTCAATGCAAAAATGAATGCTTCAAGCTTCAGTAAAAACCTTTTATACGTGGCTGTTAACGCTTAGTTTACCCTGCCTTCAGGCGTGAGATAATATCATGTCCGGGTAATCACTTATGATTACCGTATCTGTGGAAAAATCCCAAAAGTCTCTTTCCCCCAGCAAGAACTGCCCTCTAAATAATAAGTCTTCAACCGGACATGATATGAAGCTTAAATTCTTTATTCCCCGATCGCTTCTCCCCATTCCTTAATGACTGAAAATAGTGATGAGTAATCATCATCAGCAAATGACATTTTTACGGCCGTTTGCAAGATTTGCCGCACTCCTTTAATACTGCTGAGATCCAAACTCCGAGATTTCGCTTCCGAGATAAATAACTCCGTATCTTTAAGCAAGTGTTTTGTGGGGAAATTGGGATCGGCATAATTGCCATCTAACATCCGTTGTAGCTTTTTGTCAAAGGTAGGCGCATAGAGGGGACTGTCGCGCAAGATTTGCATAAACACATCTACATCGACACCTTGACGCTGGACAAAAGCTAGACTCAAACCAAAGCTAGTTGTTAGAGAAGCTATTAGTTGATTTAGTGCCAATTTAAGCGCCGCCGCAGATCCTACTGGCCCGATAAGTAAAGGTTCTGTCCCAAAATTTTGGAGTAACTTTAAGTGGCGTTCGTATTGTTCTGGCTCGGCCCCTACCATAACACTCAACTTGCCAGCTTTTGCTTCTGGGATACTCCCTAATACGGGCGCTTCTAAGTACTCACCACCACCCCCAACAACTGCATCTCTAATTTCCTGGCTTTCTGTGGGCGTAATTGTTCCCATTTGGATAATCGTGCGCCCTTCCAGAGTTTGCCAAGCAGTATCTGAAAGCAACACATTGTAAATAGCTGGGGCATTAGTCAGCATAAGAATTACGCACTCAGCAGCACGAATGGCGTGGCGGGGATGTGTAGCAATTTCAGCCCCAGCTGCTTGTAGTGATGCTAATTTTTCTGGGGTACGATTGTAGGCAACTAGCTGTATATCTGCGGCTAATAACCTTTGAGCCATTGGTAGTCCCATCAGTCCAGTTCCCAGAAATGCCACCTTCATTTTTTACGTTCCTTTAGTACAGCGTCACCATAAGCGTTGCGTAAAGCTTTTGGCATAGCAACTCTTAGAGAGGCTACGCCAACGCTCAGAGCGAGTCATTGAGCGTTATAGCCCATCATGAACATCGCATTGTTTGATTCAAATTTAGTTAGGAAATAGTTATTTGAAATTTGAAATATAATCCTAAATCCCAGTTTTCTTACTTCCTAACTCTGGCAATCAACCACCGGCAGCAAAAGTTAACATAATTATCACTGACAGTAATATACCAGGGGTAAGTAGTGTTACTAGCATTAACAGGTCATGAGTGGACATAATTATTACTTTGGTAGTGTGTTTAACTTTACTGTAATCACTGTTATGCTAGTCCAAATAAGACTGATACTGCATTCTTAAATAGAGTTTTAACTTTTCAACTTTACGCTTACTCTGGCAGGATCAATCCTTTTAATGGTTGAGAGATTTCTGTTTTGTCCAGACCTTTGCTCTGAATTAAGACTCCAAAGCCGCCGAGTCCTGTGGGGTCTAGAAGTTGGTGTAGTGCGTCCCGATGCTGTAGTAACTGCGAGAGAGGTTGCTTTTGCTGGGAAAGGGCTGCAATACGATCGCCTAATCCCAATGCCATCAAAAATAATCCCTGCTGAATAAAACCAACATTCTTTAAATTACATTTCTCACCCCAGCGTTCCAAAGCTGTAAAGTCAACATGGGCAGTTATATCTTGTCGCCCAATATTAATATAAGGGTTGTCATGGAAGCGGTGGTGATAATAGCACTGTAACGTTCCTTGCGATCGCCTGGGATTGTAGTAACGGCTGGCGGGGTAGCCATAATCAATTGTTAACACATAGCCGCGCTGCAAGCGGTCTGCTACTATACTCAACCAGTCTAGAGCAGCTAAATTAATTTCACTACGGTAGCCATCTGGATATGCACTTTGGGTAAAGTTCATTTCCACCAAGTCTAAATATTCAGCTAGTTGGGGCGTTGAAGGTTCCCCTGTGACTTCCACAAATGATGAACAGGTTTCTTTCTGATTACTATCTGTAGTTACATAAATTTCTCGGAGTTCTCCCGTTTCTAGGATGAATTGATGCACGGGAAACGCATCTACTAACTCGTTAGAGAAAAAGCAACCTGCGATCGCATTTGGTGGTATCTCCTCTAAATTACACCAACGCACCGGGAAATCTTGCAAGCGTTGCTGCTGTTCTTGTCTTAAAGTTGGAGACTTTTCAACAATTATGTACTCTAGGGCGGTAAAAAAATCTGGGTAGTGTAGCTGATGATATTTAAGGATATGCAAAGCTAGCAGTCCTTGACCTGCTCCCATTTCTACCAGAGAAAAGGGTACAGGTTTTCCTAAAATCTCCCACATTTGCAAAAATTGTTCTGCGAGTAACTCGCCAAAGTCAGAACAGAGATTGGGAGAGGTAAAAAAATCACTATCTTTAAAGCCTATTTTGACTGCATCGCTGGAATAGTAGCCGTATTCAGGGTGGTATAATGCCATATCCATGAATTGGGCAAAAGTAATTCGTTTTTGAGGATTGGTGGTAATGTGATTGGCGATCGCAGCACACAATGCTGGATTTGCATCCATAAAATTTGAGATTGGGGAGTATAGAAATAAATGAATTATGAATGATGCAAAACAAAATTCATAATTCATTATTTCTCTAATGGTCTACAAATCCCATGATATCGACCACTGTGGGATAAGTGCTGGCATTTATTGACAGACAAAACTGGGGAGTTTGCAGTTCGATGCGATCGCCATCAAATTGTTCTGTCCCTAATGACCTAAAATCTTTATTTTCTACTTAAGATTTATTTTATAAATAGTCTTTTAGGTGTTGATTTTTTCTCTTGCGATCGCAATCTACAGCCCAATTAATCGCGTCCAAGGCAATTTGCTATTTAGCCATTCACCAACGACACCAGCACACCGTTGGGATCGCGGACACGAGCAATAGTGTGTCCCCCAGGCTGGGTTTTCGGGGCATCTAGTGTTTTTGCACCAGCCCCGATCGCTCTCATGTAAGCGCTGCCAACATCAGGAGTGATAAATGATATCTGAATTAATGGCGGTGGTTGTGTGGGATCGTTGGCATGAAAGCCACCAGGAAATAATTTCTGTGCTTCGTTACTAGAAGAGAAAGCTAGTGTGGTGTTTCCGGTTTCGATTTCCGCCCAGATAGATTGCCCTTTTTCCAGGAGAGTGCGACGAACTAAACCAAAAGCTTTTTCGTAAAACTCAACTGTTTTAACTACATCGTCTACCCAGATTACCGTGTAACCAAATTTCACAGTTTTTTCTCCTTTTCTAGAAAGATCGGTGCTGGCGAGGATTTCTGCTACTTAACTGTATGCGATTTGAATACACAGTAACTTAGCTTTCCAGAATGTTACGATCTGTTGCTAGGGTTTGTGCCCCTGTTTGGATCGTTTCTATATCTGATGGCGACCAATAATGAGGCCCTTGACACTGATGTGCTACTAGTAATCCCCATAATCCTTTAGGGATGACAATTGGTACAACCAAGTTGGCGCGAACCTGCATACTGCGGAGAAAATCTCGGTGACAAGCCTCGATTGGCTCTAATTCAATATCAGCGATCGCCCTTACGCGTCCTGCTAAGTATAAAGCAGCATACTCATTGTTAAAACAATCATCTGGCCCAGTGGAACCAAGTATTGAGAATTCTTGAGAACTCAAAGATTCAAAAGTCACCTGCCCTTCCCACTGACTGTAAAAATAATACAACACCACCCGATCGACCTGAAGCGATTCTCTGAGTTGATTGGTTGTTTGCTGGACTAACTCATCGCGCTGTATTGATTTAACAAGGCGGTCGAGCAATTTCTGTAAACCCTGTTCAGAGCGATCGCAGCTGTGGTTAAATTCGGAGTGAGGATGAATTTTCACGGTTCTAATATGACGACTAAGTAAATGCTGCCGTATTTATATAGTAATTTATTACACTTTCTTTAAATACATTTTTGTATTGAGAGCAGCAATTCAATTTTAACGAAACATAATACTAGTAAACCTCTTCGTCAATTTAAAATAAATTACTAAGAAGTAGCGTTTTTTCATCTACACTAAGGATGATTCTAAATTTAAAATTTAAAGTTCAGAATATTAAAATTTTACAGATAATATGTATCTTGAGTTTTTCTAGCATAAATTATTGATTGCGATTTAATCTGCGAGTTTTCACCAAATCACAAGTCAGTTTGTATTCACAGTTACAAAAAATTATCAGTCAATATAGTCCAGATAAGAACAAAACACTTGTAAAGACGGCGATTTATCGCGTCTCAAAAACCCAAGCGTATTGCCAGCTATGTTTGCTTTAATGAGTTAATGCAACTCTTTGTGATTCTCCAAACATTGGGGCGAAGTTACGGTAAGCTTCTAATGCTGCTTCTTTAACAGTTGTATTCACAATCGGAAATGTTGTGAGGATGTAGCTAAATTCATCTTCGGTTAAGCCGTAAAGGTATGCTACCATTCCATCGAGTTCGGCGCGGAGTTTAGCGCGTTCTGTTTCGTCAGTAACGCCTTGTTGATGGAAACCTAAACCGACTTCTTGCGCGAGTTCGTCAAATTCTAGTGTGGTGTTTAACCATGCTTTTGATACTTTATAAATCCTTTACCTTTGTTTACGGTTCAGAAATATTACTGAAATCGATTTCTTTGAGTCTTGGCTTTCTTTGTTTGTATAGCCGTGATTTTTTAATCATCAGGTATATTTGCTGATTACTTTATCAAAATGCCTAATTGCTTTATAAAAATGCCCGTTTACTTTCTCAAAATACTGAAATGCTTAATCAAAATAAGCTTTGACTTACTCAAAAGGTCATTTGACTTACTCATTTTGGTGTTTTCCGCAAGCAAAAGCAGCTTTGACTTACTCAAAAGGAGCTTTTGCTTACTCATTTTGGTGTTTTCCGCAAGCAAAAGCAGCTTTGACTTACTCATTTTGGTGTTTTCCGCAAGCAAAAGGAACTTTTACTTACTCAAACCCCAGTTTACTTTCTAATTTCGGTGTTTTCGACAATATAACAAAGACGCGATAAATCGCCGTCTCTACAAAGGGGTAATTATTGTAGAGACGGCGATTTATCGCGTCTATTGCCTTAATTCAAAATTACGAATTAGAAAATAATCCCAAAGAACAAATAATCTGAGGTTCTTGCTTTTCTAGTTATTCTGTAGGTAGATCTAGTAAGGTGAGACTAAATCTTGCCTAGCCCAACTCCGATCGATAATTGCTGCTAATTCTTGAGGAATCTCTACACAACCGTAATCTTGCTAGCGATCGCTAATCTTCTCATAAAAATAACCCCTTTTATAGGGGTTATTTTTAGATAATACTGTTGATAAGTAAACTAAACCACAGCAGATAGTTGTCGTTTAAAGAAAGCTTGTAATACTCTCTCTGCTATTTGATGACTAGTTAAACCTAGTTCTGTCTTAGATTCATTGGGTTCAGCATGATCTACCAACACATCTGGTACACCAAATCGCTTGACAGGAACGAGAATATCTGCATCTAGTAAAGCCTCGGCGATCGCAGAACCAAAGCCACCCATGACACAGCCTTCTTCTAAGGTGACGACACGACCGATTTTCTTCGCTAAAGGCAAAATCAACTCGGTATCCAAAGGCTTAACGAAACGGGCATTAATTACAGTTGCTTCAATGCCATGCTCGCTGAGAATTTCAGCAGCTTGCATTCCTGGATAGACCATTGTGCCATAAGCAACAATTAACACATCATCGCCTGTACGCAGAATCTCGCCTTTGCCGATTTCCAAAGGTTCCCAACCTTCCTCCATCAAGGGAACGCCGTAGCCATTGCCACGAGGGTAGCGCATTGCGATCGGGCCACTGGTATGCTCAACACCAGTTACTACCATGCTTTGCAGTTCTGCCTCGTCTTTGGGGGCCATGATTACCATGTTGGGAATGCAACGCAGATAGGCAATGTCATACATACCTTGGTGGGTGGGGCCATCAGATCCGACGATTCCCGCCCGATCCAAGCAGAAGAATACTGGCAGGTTTTGGATGCAGACATCATGAATTATCTGATCGTAGGCGCGTTGCAAGAAAGTAGAATAAATAGCTGCAACGGGGCGCATTCCTTCGCTTGCAAGTCCTGCTGCTAAGGTAATTGCGTGTTGTTCCGCAATGCCGACATCTATATATTGATTCGGCAGTTTTGCTTGAAGTTTATCTAAACCTGTCCCTGTTGCCATAGCCGCAGTAATGCCGACGATTTTCGGGTTTTGTTCGGCAAGTTTTACCAGAGTGTGAGAAAAGACTTTGGCATAAGCTGGGGGTTTGGGTTTATTAGAAGGAATAGCTTTGCCAGTTGCGACGTTGAAGGGGCTTTGAGCGTGGTAGCCAACTTGATCTAGTTCGGCAATTTCATAACCTTTGCCTTTTACTGTTGCTACATGTACCAAAACTGGGCCTGGTATCTGATGTGCTTGTTGGAAAGTAGCAATCAATTCTTCAAGATTATGCCCATCCACTGGCCCAATGTAGGTAAAGCCGAGTTCTTCAAAAACTGCACCTACCTTCGGAACAGCCAAGCGCTTCATACCTTCTTTGATGCGTCCGAGTTCGGGTGAGAGGGATTCACCAACGAAGGGAATTTGCTTAAACTGTTCTTCAAGATTATCTTTAATAAATTGCACCGGTTGGCTAAGGCGCATTTTGTTGAGATAGCGAGGAATCGCGCCGACGTTGCGAGATATGGACATGTCGTTGTCATTGAGAACAACCAACAGGTTCGTTTTTGGCATGTGTCCGGCATGGTTAATCGCTTCTAAAGCCATGCCTCCAGTCAGTGCGCCATCGCCAATCACAGCAACGGCTTTAAATTTTTCTCCTTTCAAGTCTCGCGCTAAAGCCATGCCCAAAGCTGCTGAAATACTTGTAGAAGCGTGTCCAGCCCCAAAGTGGTCAAACTTGTTTTCACCCCGTTTCAGATAGCCCGCAACTCCGTCCTTTTGTCTGAGGGTGTGGAAGCGATCGTAACGTCCTGTAAGCAGTTTGTGGGGATAAGCCTGGTGTCCTACATCCCAAATAACTTTATCCCGATCTAAGTCCAGTGTTTGGTAAAGTCCTAGTGTTAATTCGACAACACCCAACCCTGGCCCCAAGTGTCCACCATTAACTGCTACTGTTTGAAGATGCTTATCTCGAATCTGACGGGCAATCTGTTGCAGTTGGCGAACAGATAAACCGTGCAACTGATTAGGATGGGTGATTTCGCTCAGATGCATATTATAAGGTTTTCCTCTCTAACTTCGAGTCTCGGTATTTTGATTTTCCCACGGTCGGGTTGTCCACAGAATCAAACTCTTACATTGTTACTAAGTTGTAGTGGAAAGTATAACTTCTTAATTGACGATGGTGAAAAATTTGTTAACCATTAACAATTCGTCAAATAAGATTGCAATCAGTTAAAGTTATAACACATTTTCCCGTGGGTAATGCTACCTAAAAAATGCCTCTAATGCGTATATAAAAACAAGTTTTTTAAGAGTAATTTGCGGAAGTTCCCTAAGCAGATTACTCAATTTTGCCATCTTTAAGTTAGTACAAACAAAAGTCAAATATTTTATTTACAGCTATATATCTAGCATAATTACTAGTAAATATTTAACTATGGTTTCTACTCTGGTTCGCTGACAGCAGCTAATTTTATCAACGAGCGCTAGTTCTTATAACTATGACAAATATGTATCTAAAGCTACTTGATTACTTGATTACTTTATTGAACTTCATTTATTAATATATATCTCGTTAAGAGTCTCCAACTGGAAACGAAGCATTAATTACAATTCCTTATAGGGATGCACAGCTATCTGTGTTACCCTACCATAATGTTTAACTACCTGTAAATTGCTGTAATGTAATAATATTGATGTAACCTTAGATTTTCCGAAATTACTCGCAAACAACAATATTTCCGACCTCTTTAAGAAGTCGGAAATTTGAAGCTTTCGATTTTTACAAATCCAATAGGATTGCTATATCTATATCTCTATTTACCAAAAGCATCTTTAATGTTTTCAACAGTACGTTCAACAACATTCTTTGTGTTGTCTACTGCTTCTTTAGTCCGAGATGCATCTTCATTTGCTCTCTTCTGAATTGTAGCGGCATCCTTCTTGGCTTTACGTCCAATAGGGCTATCATTGTCTGTTGCTTGGTCAACTTTACTGGCATTGCTCTTGGCAGCGTCCTTAACTTTATCTGCCGTATCATCAATGAAATTTTTGGTTCGTCCAGCATCTCTACCAGCTTTGTCTTGGGCGCGATCTGCATCATCATATGCAATCAAGGTTCCAGCAGGATCGGCCATTGCTGAGGTGTTGGAGAAAAATGCACCTTGCCAAACAAAGGCAATTGCTAACATACAAAGCAATGTTGTAGCCATCCAGCGTTTTACCGTGGAAAGTTGTTTTGCAACATAATTCAATTTCATACAATACAATCTCATGTGATTTAGTATACTATTTCTACTTCATTTCGCTTATTAGGCATATCAATCCCTAGATATAAATTTTGGCATCAATAGTTATGAAATGAATTCACTATTTTGATAGATTGAATTTTGAGTAAAGATTATTTCTTAGGAATTAAACAGTTTACAGTTTTTGAACATCCGCGATCGCCCTTGAGTTAATTAACTTGCGATCGCTTCCAGGGAACGGTTACGCGAGCGCAACTGAATTTTTACGATTGGGGCGTTTGCATTCTGATTTTTTCTTTATTCCAATCCAACATCTGAGAAGCTGCTGGTAATACAACTCAATAGCAGACTTAATCACTTTGTTACAGCCTGATTAATCTGCTGTTAAATAAAGGCTAGTTTATCGGCATATTCGTCATTTAATCGTGCATTAATTCGCATCGTTAGGTTCGTTTGTCATACAATCTGTATGACAAACATAATATACCTGCTACCTCGTCAACAACTTCCGGCGCAGATTATCCAACGCTGCATTTGCACTGACATGACGAATTAAAGCTCGACCTCGCACAGTACCAAACTGATACTCAAAACTTGTCACTTCATCCTTTGGCCCGGCTAAACCAATGTAAACTAAACCCACTGGCTTTGTATCTGTCCCTCCGGTTGGGCCTGCAATTCCAGTAATACTCAGTCCCCAAGTTGTTGCAAGGCGGGTTTTGACTCCAACAGCCATTTGCTCTGCAACAGTAGCACTTACCGCCCCAAATTTCTCTAAATCTTCCTGGTTAACCCCCAACAGCCTAACCTTTACGGAATTGTCATAAGAAATTACTCCACCCCAAAAGTAATCAGAACTCCCAGAAATCTCAGTCAACATTTGCCCTAAACCGCCACCAGTACAAGATTCTGCCACTGAAAGCGTTTCTTTTGATGCCCGCAACAACTGACCAACTACGGAAGCGAGAGTATCATTATTAACGCCATAAAAATCCAGTCCAGCAATTTCTTTAAGTTGTTTTTCAATGGGCGCAATTAGGGCTTCTGAGGCTGCTTCTGAATTTGCTTTTGCAGAAACTCGCAATCTAACTTCCCCTTTACCTGCATAAGGGGCAACTGTGGGATTTGGCAACTTTAAATACGAAGCAACCTTTTCCGCTAAAGCAGATTCACCAATACCCCAAAACTTTAAACTCCGACTGTAAATAATTTCTTTACCCCAACCTTGACTTTTGAGAAATGGTACAGCTGTTTCTTCCCACATCACGTGCATTTCACTGGGAACACCGGGAAAGGTAAAAATCGTGATTTCAGGACGAGGTTGCCAAATGATGCCGGGTGCTGTTCCAGTGGGGTTAGGGAGAATTTCTGCACCTTGGGGAATCAAAGCCTGCTTGCGGTTACTTGGTGACATAACCCGACCACGTTGGGCAAATTTCTGCGTTATGTCTTCGATGATGTCAGAACGTTCTACCAAAGGGACTTTAAAAAAATCGGCGATGGTTTCGCAGGTGAGATCGTCTGGTGTGGGGCCGAGTCCACCAGTGAAAATGAGAATTTGCGCTCTGGAAATAGCAATTTCTATAACTTGCTTCAACCGTTCTGGATTATCCCCAACCACTGTTTGATAGTAGTGGGGAATACCTAGTTGCGCTAATTGTTGCGCCAAAAATTGAGCATTGCCGTTGAGGATATCTCCTAGCAATAATTCAGTACCAACACAAATAATTTCTGCACTCATTGGAAGGAATAGTTAGGAATTAGGAGTTAGGAGTTAGGAGTTAGGAGTTAGAGTTAGGAGTTCAAAACTTAAAACTCATCACTCTTAACTCTTAACTCCTAACTATCATCTCAGGCTAATGCTGGTACAGGAATTTCCAGATGAGGATATAAGGGGAAGCGATCGCACAATGCCGCTACCCGTTGACGACAATCTTGGGTTACTACGTCGGAATCTGGAGAAAGTAAGCGATCGCTAATAATATTGGCAATCTCGGTAAATTCTGCTACTCCTAAGCCGCGCGTGGTCATTGCTGGCGAACCTAACCTCAGACCGCTGGTAACAAATGGCGACTGCGGATCGAAGGGAATAGTATTCTTATTAGCAGTAATATTCACGGTACTGACTAGCTGATCTGCCTGTTTACCAGTTAGACTTACAGAGCGTAAATCTACTAAGATTAAATGATTATCAGTGCCATTAGAGACTAACTTTAAACCACGGTTTTGCAGTTGTTCTGCCAAAGCACGAGCGTTTTCAATTACTTGGGCAGAATAAGTTTTAAACTCAGGCTTGAGGACTTCTCCAAAAGCTACTGCCTTGGCAGCAATAACGTGTTCCAATGGCCCGCCTTGGCTGCCAGGAAAAACAGACTTATCTAGCTTTTTACCTAGTTCTGCGTCGCCAGTCAAGATTAAACCACCTCTAGGGCCGCGTAGAGTCTTATGGGTAGTTGTTGTGACTACGTGACAGTGAGGAATCGGGTCGGGATGAAGACCAGTGGCAACTAAACCAGCAATGTGAGCAATATCGGCAAGTAAGTAAGCGCCGATTTCATCAGCAATACTACGGAATTTTTCAAAGTCAATTACACGTGGATAAGCCGAATAACCACAAATCAAGAGCTTAGGACGCTCCCTCAGCGCCAGCTCGCGAATTTGATCGTAGTCAAGTTGTTCTGTTTGTTGACTGACACCATAGTGGCTAACTTGGAACCATTTACCTGAAAAATTTACAGGGGAACCGTGGGTAAGATGTCCCCCATGAGACAAATCCATCCCCATAATTTTGTCCCCTGGTTCTAGGAGTGACAGGAACACTGCAAAATTGGCTTGTGCGCCAGAATGGGGTTGCACATTCGCATGAGCAGCTCCAAATATCTGTTTAGCACGGTCGATCGCTAGTTGCTCGATTTTGTCGATAAACTCACAACCGCCATAGTAGCGTTTACCAGGTAATCCCTCAGCATATTTATTTGTCAGTACCGAACCTTGAGCTGCCAATACAGCAGCAGAGGTAAAGTTTTCACTAGCAATCAACTCCAAATGGTCTTGTTGGCGCTGTAGTTCGTCATTGATTAACCCAGCGATTGCCGGATCGCTGGAAGAAAGAAAGTCTGAATTAGTCCTAGTCACTTGAATTATCCTTATGGAAATTTGTACAACGGCTGATTTTGCTTGGATGCAGCACCTAAATATACAGTCAAAAACCATTGGTCTTGACTGCTGTACAGAGGCAATTACTCGTCTGCGTACTCTGGAGGTTTATTTGTGCCAACTTATTTATTATTAGACCCAAGCTCGATTAATGCATTAATTATCATAACGTTGCTTTTTGAAATCCTCACCTTGCTGGGTGTTGTGAGGTCGTTAGACAGTATTCTTTATGAACCTATGTTAAATAATGCTTACTGCGTAGGCGTAGCCCGTCGGAGACATCGCTGCTTTGTAGAATGATTCATGAACAACAAGAACCCCGACTTATTAAAGAAGTCGGGGTTCTGCGGGTTGCAATTCTCACAAATCAATAAATCAAATAGGATTCATATAGCGATTTTGATAGTAAGCCAAAATCTGGTTAACTCGTTGCCGATTTTCTAAGCTAGAGTTTGCTGTCCACGAGAGGCTCAAGCCAGCAATTTGACTTTGATTGTAATCAAACTGTTGGGATGACTGGGGAATTAAATCCACTTTCACCCCTTCGACTTGACGTAAATGAGCTGCTATTTCTCTATAAACAGCTAAAGGCAAACCAGCGAATTCAACTTTTTCCTTAGTCTCCATCTTTATGAAGCTCCCACATTAGACGTATTTTGGGGGGGTGTTGTCACTGAAATTGCATTGCCGGTAGCAGATGCAGCTGACGACGTTGATTTGACAGTCCCTTCCCCTACCATTTTGGCAACTTCAATACCATATTGTTCCAAAATTACGATGGGGTTGTAGCCCTGATTCATTTCAATACGTTTAATCAGTACGCCATTTGCTAATCGCTGTCCCGCTTGTACATACCGACTTGTCGGCTCATCCGGTACTTTGATAATTGCTTGTGGTTCTTTACTAATTAGAACTACACCAGTCACAACTACTGCCCTTGCTAACTCAGGCTGTGCTGGTGGTGGCAATACAGAGACTAAAGTGGGGTTGGGAACAACTTGAGGCAAAACTTTAGGTAACACTTTAGGCAACACTGAAGTCAAAGTAGGATTGACTTTTTTTGGTACAGAAGAAACGTTGTTTTTCTTTGGATTTAAAGCGATTCTGCGTGTTGGAAGTTTTCGTACTGCTAGTGATGCAGTAGGTAGCTTAGGCACCACGGGAACTGGTCTTCCAGATGTTTGAGCCATTCCGGGAATAGTCTGCCCGAAAAGTTGTGCAAAAGGATCGCTTCGAGTTTTTGATACCACAAGTTCCCGTGTCCGCTCTGTGGCATTCGTGGATTGAATCAAGCTAACAGATGCAAGATTAACTTGTGAGACTTGTTTGGCCGGTATCACTGGATTCTGAAAGGATTGAGCCGCTGGTGGCGACTTTTTTGCTATTTTGGGAACTGGCACAGGATTGATGGCTTGTGGTGTATCTTCAGAAGCACATCCAGCGAGCGCCAAAGTTAGAATAGCTGCAATTGTAATTTTTGAAGTTATGCCCATGAGCCTTTCTCAAAAGCCATTGGAAAATTGAAAAGTGGAAATCAACATGCCTAAAATTTAGATCAAAGGCAAAGTATGTTCCCTTTATAACCTAATTTTTTACATTTCAAGGGTTATTTTTAGCACTGCATCCCCAGTATAACTGCGGTTGGTTTTTTGCAGTCAATCTTCTGCCACACCCATAAGCTCTTTCATCAAATCCAGTCCTTTCTTGACTCGACGGGAAACCGTTACTACACTGATGCCCAGATGTTCTGCAACTTGTTTTTGGGTCAAATCTTGCAAAAACACACATTCCAACACATCGCGGGTGCGTTTTTCTAGCTGAACCAAAGCTTGTTGTAAGCGAAGTTGGTCTTCTTGTGCCAGTTGAAAGCTGCGATAGTGAGGATCTGGAACCAATTCTCCCAAGCAGGTAGAACCTTCTTCTCCATCTTGGATTGGCACATCAAGACTCAAGGGAGCGCGATTAACCCATGCTAATTTAATTTCTTGCCATTCGTTTGGAGAAATTTCCAGTGCTGCCGCTAATTCCGAGTCGGTTGGTTGACGATTGTGTTTTTCACGCCAAGAACGTGATACTCCTATTGCTTGCTGTTGGAGCGCTAACCATTTCCGAGGAATTCGCACGGTGACACCTTTATCTCGGAGATAGTGTTGAATTTCACCCCGAATATAGGGAAGAGCGTAGGAACTGAAGGCATGTCCCTTAGAAATTTCAAATCTTTCAATAGCTCTGATTAAACCCAAACATCCAACCTGGAGCAAATCATCGTAGGTTTCATGACATTGATTTGTCCAATAGTGAGCTTCTTTTCTCACAAGTCCAAAATTGAGTTTTACCAGTTGATTGCGAATGTTTTCTGACGGAGATTGTTGATATTCTCGCAACAACTGCCAAATTTCGTGCTTTAGTTCATTGGTGACTGTGGTAGGCATAGCACCGGGTTTATTGAGCAAATAAAGAATCAATTATTATTCGCTTTTTAAATTCAGCTGCGATCGCACGATATCAAATGAAATATTGCGCAATATTTCATACAAATACTATGGTAGATAATAAAGACTTTCTATTAAAATTCCATAGGTTACTTGACAATCGAGCAAAATTTAGATGGGCGAAATTATTATTTAGTTGGTTATTTATCTTTGGTATGACTTGTAGCTTTTTTAGAACCACATAGAAATAAAATATAAAATTAATCACTAAATATCAAACCGAGATTGTACTTAACTTCAGTTAATTAATGATGAAATTAATTTAGAGAAACTAAACAACAGTAATCGAGCTTTGTTTCACAAGTAAAAGTTCGATTTACAGTAAAATTACGTGCTCATTCCACTGAAATTTATTCAATCGTTAAAAATTACTAATAATTTAAAAAAATCTTATGTATATTTACGCAAGGCAATAAAAAAAGGGCGTCTCACCCTTTTTTGTACTTAAGTCTATAGTGTTTTAATGAAAGGGAAAAGGTGAAAGGGATGAATCAAGTCACCCATAAGACTGAGGGATAAGAATTTTCACAATTGCCAAGGTTATTTTGCCCCCAATTTTACTCAGATTTAACTTTTCCCCATTTTTGTAAAAAATCTATTCACCCTCTTTTTGAAAGAGGGTGGATAGTTTAACTTTTGCGATCAAGTCTGGTACTTACAGAATTGTCGTTTTGAGTGCCAGTCAGTTGCCTTAACTTTTGAAGATTTAGCCACGAGTCGATTCAACCCGTCCATAAAATAGACCACGAATCTTGACTTCTTTAGGTTCGCCAGCACCTAAATCTGTATCAGATGGCTGTTCGCTCTCAAAAGTGCCAGCAATTTCACCGCTAGAACTGTCTATTTTGGCGATTTGCAGAGAAATCTTGCCATTAAGATTTTCAGCGCGCTTGACGTTAGTGCGGGTCAGTTCTTCATCATCTGCTTGAGCGGGGAGAGCTACAGCATTATCGTAGCCACTGACGACACCACGACCTTTAGGATCTAGGAAGGCAGCACCACGATAGGAGGGAACTTTAAAGCTGCCTTCAAAGTCCGTGGAGGTGTTAATACTGGTCAAGCTGGGTTGGCTTTGAGCAACCAAATTTTTGATGGTGAAGAGGAAAGGTACTCGCTCACCACCAGGAAGTTGCACAGTGATGGCTTGGAAGTCAAGACCATCAGTTTCCTTAAAAGTCAGGCTATTATCTGCGTTAACTTTTAGATTACCTTGCACCTGGTCAATGGTGGAAGTGTATCTGGTCAACAATTTGCCAGCAACAAATTCTGCTTCTTGGCGTTTATTAGCAGGTTCTTCTTTGATGAAGAAGCTAGTTGGTTCCAAGCAAAGTTCTTTGATGGTATAAGACTGGCTAGAATCAATGGGAATGGAACCACGGCTTGTTTCTGCTAGTTGGGGGCATTTGTTCGCCAAGCCAGTGCCACGAATTTGATCGTAAGTGAGTACATCTCTACCACTACTGGTAGTAGGAGCATCACTACAAGCAGTTATTAGCCCCAGGCACAAAGCCAAGAATGCAACAATTAAAGCGCGATACCTCATGGTCAACCTCAATCTCAAAAATTAATATCTAAGTTGTAAAACTGCATCGAAGCTTTGATCTCTGATGAGAAGCTGCTACTCTGCGAAAAGCTACCTTTGTTCGGACACGGCTTTGCTCTGATTAAGAGAGTTGAAGCAAGTGTTCGGGTGTCTAGTTGTCAGACGCTGCTCAAACTTTTCTCTGCTAAACGTAGTTAAACGTGTCGCTCTCTTGAGCTTGGAGTGTAAACCCCAGACTAAGTAGAACACTGCATCCATTTTGGATGTGTGTCACTAGGGGAGCAAAAAACCAGCAGTTTTACTGTTGGTGGCATTTGTTTGAAGTTGGGCGAGTGTATGAGTAAGCCTCACACAGAGAAGCATAAATGCTTGTGCCTTGAAAAGTGCAAACAGGGGTGTCTGCTTCGCACTTTGCTCTTGCTTATCGCAAAAGCATCGTCGCCCAAGTCTTTTTGTATCATGTATGTGACGCCACTACATACAGCCCATTGTTGGATGGGTAAATCAGCCAGATCATACGATTTTTTTTAACTCAAAATCAAAGTTCTCAAAATCCAAGAAAGTCTCGTCCCGATCGCATCTAGCTTCTGTAAAGCCTATGCTAAAGGTTACTACGCTCTTTTTGGAGCGATCGCAATTGCTTTTGATAAAGATACAAATCTAGTTATATTCACCCCTAACTAGGGCAAATGAGGAGATGCGGTAACAGGGGGACAACTGACAAACTAGGGAAAATTAAAAATCTCCAGTAAATTTGAGTTGACCTTATTTATACGGAAAAGGTGGCATGAACGATCGCAAAAATATTAAATCAGAGAAGTTGTCTGGTGAACTGCAAGCAATCGCAACTGTAGTGTATGATGCCGCTACAACCTGTGAAGGCGATACTGTAGCTCTTTTAGCTTTGCTGCGGCAATTAGAGCAGTTACACCGAGAAATCCGGGATGGAGTTTTTCAAGAAAGTTTGCCTGTTAACCGTCGCCAACTTTACTCACTGCTGAAAGATATTGAGTCTGAGGGGGGCTGGCCTTATATTGAGCGCATGAGGCTACAAGCCTTTTTAGCGAATTTGCCACAAGAGGCTCCCGAAGAAAATAGCCATGAAGTTTTGGAGAGCGATCGCTCTATTGGCTGATTAGCTCGAAATTTATTTCTAGTTTTGAATTAATAACTTTGCTCGCCTCATCAACCGCTAAACTAAGAGCGGTTGCTCATTGAGGCTTTAACCTAATTCGTAATTTGTAATTAAAAAGGGTTTGTACGGATTATCCCATCACAAAGAAGGCGATCGCGCTCTTCAAGATTGTGGTTGTGCTTAAGGTAATCACCCACCCAATTGCAACCACGAACAAGCAGATCGTCAAGATTTAAATTCCACAGAATTATTGTGTTGTCAGTACTTGCTGATGCTAGTGTTTGACCATCTGGGCTAAAACTGACACTTAATACCCCAGCGCGATGTCCATTAAGACTTTTAATTAACTTGCCCTCAGGACTCCAGAGTTTCACTGTACTGTCCCAATTGGCGGCGGCGAGTAATTCACCATTGGGGCTGAAAGTCACGGCATTGACGCTATCGCTGTACCCTTTTAATAAGGTTTTTAATAACGTCCCATCCCGTTGCCACAGTTTTACGGTGTTATCCCAGCTGGCAGAAGCCAGTAACTCGTCAGTGGGACTAAAGCTGACACCTGTCACCCAGCTGTCATGGGGTGAGAAAGTTTTTAACAATGTACCATCCCGTTGCCAAAGTTTAACAGTTTGGTCATCACTGGCAGAGGCTAAAACTTGACTATTATGGCTGAAGTTTACACTATTTACAGCATCCTGATGCCCCACTAAGGTTTTGAGCAACTTGCCCTCACGGTTCCAAAGTTTCACTGTTTTATCTTTGCTAGCTGAAGCCAAAAACTGACCATCAGGACTGAAATTCACGCTCATCACACTATTACTATGCCCGTGGAGAGTCATGATTAAAGTACCGTCTAACCGCCAAAGTTTCACTGTTTTGTCAAAACTTCCTGAAGCCAGCATTTCACCTTTGGGGTCAAAACTGACACTAGTAACTTCATTTGTGTGCCCCACCAAAGTTTTGTAAAGTCGAGTTTTGACCTCGCCACTGCTGGTGTATCGTTGCCAAAGTTTGACAGTGCGATCGCGACTACCAGAAGCTAGCATCCGGCCATCGGGACTCCAAGCAACGCTCAAAACTCGCTTCCGATGCCCTTGAAGAATAGACGGTCTGGGAGCATCTAAACTCCATAGTTTTATACTTTTGTCGAAACTTCCTGAAGCTAGCAATTTGTTTTTTGGACTGAAAGCTAAGCTGACAACATCATCGCTGTGTCCTTTGAAGGTTTTGAGTAAAGTACCAGTAATACTCCAAAGGTTTATGGTTTTATCTTCACCAGCGGAAGCTAACTTTTTACTATCGGAACTAAAGCTCAAACTCCACACTGTACTGCGATGCTGCCGTAAAGTTTTGTAAGGACGAAAGTCAAAACTGTCTTTAGTGCTGTTACTTTCCCTGAGCCAAAGTTTCACTGTTTTATCTCGACCTGTTGAGGCCAAGAATTTACCGTCTGGGCTGAAAACAGCTATCATTACAGCTTGTTGATGTCCCTGCAAAGTTGTAATAAGGCTACCGTCCCGTCGCCAGATTTTTACTGTTTTGTCGTCGCTGGCCGAGGCGATGAATTGACCATCGGGACTGAAGTTTACCCAGTTAACCCACCCTCGATGTCCTCTCAGTATTTTTACTAGGCTACCGTCTTTGTGCCAAAGTTTTACAGTTGTATCCTTACCGCCAGTAGCTAACAACTCACCATCAGGACTGAAATTAACGCTGTCAACCGAATCTCCGTATCCTTTCAGGGTTTTATATGGTTTAGGGTCAAATTCATCTGTAACCGGGTTTTTGTGCCAGATTTGCACTGTTTTGTCAATGCTGGCGGACGCTAGGGTTTGACCATCAGGGCTAAAACTTACACAGGTAACAGCACCAGTGTGACCTTTGAGGGTTTGGAGTAAGGTACCGTCAGGACGCCAAAGTTTCACTGTTTTATCTTTACTGCCTGATGCTAGCAACTGACCATCTGGGCTAAAAGTTACTCCCCAGACAACATCAGTGTGCCCTTCCAGGCGGTTAACCTCAGTTACCCCGTAAACTGCTTGTTGCAGTGCTGTTACTACCCGCATTCGGGTATCTGGCTGAACTCCATCAGCTTGTTTAAGTCCTTTCCAAGCCCGTAGACTTTCTAGGAGGGCATCAAATTCTTTATTAGATGCAAACAGAGCTTCGCTAGCAGCAGCGATCGCACTAATTTGTAAGTTGGTTTCACTACGTTCAGCTCGTAGAGTTTGGCGGACTGCTGCTCTTTTTTGTAAGTCGGCTTGCCACCATAATGCTGCTATTGTTCCCCCCATAATTGCTAGGATTGCACCTGCTATCCGTGCTTCCCGCAGTCGTCGTTGCAATACCAAATTTAGTTGCTTTTGACTGAGTTGTTGGGCTGCTTCGGCTCTAGTTTTTTCAAGTTTAATTTTTTCTAATTCGGCGAGCATACCATAGTTGTTCTTTTGGCGAATTGGTTCAACTAAATAATCGTGAACCAACTGGTAGCGATCGCCTAACTCTTCTCTGACTCGCAATACCAAGCCTGAACCCACCAATATTTCTAAAATCAGTTCTCCAACTTTGTCAAAGCTTGATATCGTATCTATATTATAATTATTAACTAATGCAGCTGCTAAATCAGCTTTAGTTTTTAAAGGTCGCGTCCCCTTTTCATCTGTTAATTCAAATAATAATTTCCAACTTAAATCTTCGTTCTCTTGACCGCAATCTTTGATAACTTCCCCTAACCAGCGTTCCACTAATTTTGCCGAGCCACCACAAAGCTTATATTCTGCAAGTGTCGTAATGTTTTCTATTTGTAGTTGAGCACCGACTATTTGTAATTCAATTGGATGTACTTCGTCTAGTTCTCCTGTCAAATCCTGGACTAATCGGTTAATCAATTCCTCACTTAGTTCATAATGTGAACGTTGAGTAAGACTGTGAATTATGGCTTTGGCATCTCGGCTAGAGAATTTTCCTAAATAGTAGCGAATATCCTTATCAAGAATATTTTTATTAATTACTCCTAAATCATATAAGCCAGTACTATTTTTCTGACTCAAACGTTCAAACTCTAACAAATGATGTAAGTAATCTTCTCGTAATGAAAGAATAATTTTTACATAAGAAATATTTAAACATTCACTAAAAAATTTATAGAATTCTATTCTTTGTGTAGGAGGATTACTAACAAAGAAAAATTCTTCAAACTGGTCTAATATGATAACTATTGTATAATTGCGTTCAGATGCTAGCCGAATTCTTTCTAGTATTATGGTGGGTGTAGAGTCAATATTAACCGATATTCCTGTGTATGCTAATGCTTGATTGATACTGCTACTCAAGATTGTTATCCAATCAGTATAAACAGACAAAACAATCGGTATAGGAATGCGTTCACCGATAACTTTTCCCTTGAGTGCTGGGACTAAACCAGCTTTGAGAATTGAACTTTTCCCTACACCAGATGGCCCATAAATAACTGTGAGTTTGTAGTCTGCGCGGGCAATTCTTTCAATGAAGCGATTGACATCTTGTTGCCGTCCAGAAGCAGATATTTCTTGAGCAATTTCTTCAGGAATAAACGGTATTTTGTGAGATTCTAGTACTGGATTAATTCTAGGGCGTTGTGGCTGTAATTGACTTGCTCCGATAAAGGCACGAAAGCCATACTGATGTTCTATTTTAATTTTTTCTTGCTTCAGCTTAAAGGCTTCTGTATAGTTATGACACTCAAAAAAGTAAAGCGATCGCAGTTCCTCTAAAATTTCTAAGTACAGTAATGGCTGATGTTGTAGCTCACAAACTACCCTCGCCCATTCTAAGTTATTGATAGCTTCCTCGCACTCACCCAAATGCCGTTGTGTGCGTGCTAGCAACAGAAGATACCAACTTTCTTGTCGTCGTCTTCGCAAAGCGTCTCGCAAAGAAACTTGTGTTACTTCTTCAGAGATAGAAAGCGCTGTATTGGCTAATTCATGAGCCAGTACCCAATTCGATTCTGAAGCCGCCACATTTGCCAAAAAACCATAATTTTGAGCAACTTGTGCGGGAGTTCCATAAATTTTATGTAGGTGTAATGACTTTTGAGCTAATTCTTTTAAGTCATTCCAGGCTTGTAAACGTTGTAGCATTTCACAAGCAGGCAAAATGAATTTAGCAACTAAGTCTTCTCTTTGTACCTCCTCCAATAGCTCCAAGCATTGTTTAAACCACGACAGGGCATGTTCGCAATAGCTACTAGTATTCTGGTATAAGTCTGCCATTCGGTGATAACAAAGCCCCAAGTGGAATAGTACTATTGCTTGCTTAAGTAAAGATGAGGAGGGCATAGGTTGAGGACATGAGAGGGGCAAAGAAGAATTACTCTCCCACTCTGCTATTCTCCTCGCTTCCTGCTGCCACAATGCTAGGCTTCTTTGATAATTGGCTAAAGCACCATTAATTTGATCGTTAGCGTATTTATCTCGCCCCAACACAAATTCTAAACTAGCTTCTAATCCTGGTGTTAATTTAACGCCATACAGGCGTAGTAAATCATTACGCGCTGATTCTATTTCGTGGCGGTGTTGGGATTTTGGATCTAAATCTAGGAAGGCGTTAGATAAAAACGTTTCAGCACCTGCTTCTAAAACTTTGGCAAATAGAGATTCTTCCTCTTGAGAGATCAAAGTAATTAAATCTGCTTTGGCCATTTCAAATTTAATAGTGGTTGCAGCCCAGCTTTTGAAATCAGGCGCTAATCTTGAAAGCAATGATGCTACTTCATCCTGTAGCCACAAGACCACTGGAAATGGAAAAGTAGCAGCATAGATATCTCGTGCTTGGTTGATACCTGTAAGTAAGTTTTCGAGGTCGGTAATTGACTCAATACCGAAAATCATGACAGCAGACGGTAAAGAGTCTGTAAGGACGGCAGGATTATCTAAAGATAGTTCTGAGATGATTGTGCTGTGTAAAGAAGTAGTTGATGGATTGAGAACGATTTCTCTGATATTAATTTCTTTGGTGTTCGAGCGAATATTCTCTAACATTTGCTCGCGTAATCGCTCATAGTTGCATCGAACTAAAATCAGAGCAAATTGACCTTCGGAAAGTGCGATCGCTCTAATCAATCTTTGTAAAGTATGCTGATTTTCTTTGGTGTAGACACGTAGCTGTTTGTCATTACTCATTGGATATGGGGCTGGGCATTGGATATGGGGTATTAGGCATTGGATATGCAGCATTAATCATTAGTTCACTAACAAATGACCAATAACAAATGACAATTGACTGTTACTTGTTTTGTTGCCAAGCCAAAACTTTTTCTGTTTCTGCCAAGGCTGGACTGATGCCAAACCAGCGCCCCACAGGATCGCGATATTCAAACAGATACATGCTTCTTAGTAAGCTCTGATAGTCAGACTCACCTTTAACTCTCTGCTGCTGTACTACTTCAAACAATAATTCCCACTGGGACTCATCAATAGCTAATAGCAGATCGTCGCGGTAATCCTTAATCACAGCTTCTAAGCAGTCCCTAGAAAAAGGCGGATCTTGTCGTTGCAGGCAGCTATAAAGTAAGCCTAATAAGTTACGAATGTGACCACCACTAACGCGACATAGACGATCCAAGGTTTCGGAGCGATCGAATAATTCTGTAATTAATAAAAGTCTGTTATTCAAAGGAACTTCTGGAAAAGCTCTAGCTAGAACTAACTGGCGCACTAGCGACATTCCTGGTTCGTAGTCACTGCCATCTCTTTGGCGCACCAATACCATCGGTAGTACTTTTGGTGCAATCCCTCCCCCCAGACGATTTTTCAGTGTCTCATACTCATTGGAAAAAATTAACGTTAGGGGAATTGTGTAAACTAGGTGGCATTTAAGTCGGCGTAACTGTTCGCCTCGGTCAATGAAGAGATATTCTGGTTGCGATCGCCCGGATGCTAAGGGACGCATATCCACTCGATCCAAATTATCTACAATCACTACCAGTCCTTTTTGACCCCTTAGCTTTAGCTGTTCAACAGCCTTTTCTAAAATCTCTTCGTTAATCGCCTGCAAAATACTATTGGTACGTGGTTCCAGATATTGCCTCAGTTGATTCCGCATCTGGGTGCTATCTTTGGTTTTGGCAGTAATTTTGGCAATACCCAAGGACAACTCTGCTTGTCCAGAAAGTTCTATGGGGCTTTGCAAAAAATCGCCTACTTCTTTAAACAAATTGCTAAAGTAACCAGGTTTGAGTTTGATGCTAATCCCTTCTAAACTGGCACTGACTTGACGGGCTACACTCAGCAAAATATCGCTGATATCAATATCTGCCATGTCTAAGTCTTGACTGGACTCAAAATAAACCACATGAAATCCTGCCAACTCTAGTTCTGTCTTAAGGCGCTGCAATTCCGTTGACTTACCGCAGCCGATATGACCCGTAAATAACTGACAGGTTGGCTCGTCAGGAGAAATACGAACGATCGTTCGTTGCAATTCTTCGACAATCTTGCAACCACGTACATCAGCAAAATCTATGTAATACTGCCGATCTAGTTCGTTACTTATATTTAGCGTGTAGCTAGGGTTACATGCTTTATAAAAACGTGACAAATTTAATGTCGTTTTCATGTATGTAGAGGTTTATGTAGATGCAGCTTAGTTTGGATTTTTTATACAATAAATCCCTATCTAGGATGTAAATAGAGGATTGATTCGCAAGGAAGTAGTAGTGTCTCGCAAAAGACAGCGCTTGTTGCCAGATTACTGTCAGTAGTATGGCAGAGATTTAATTGATCCTAATAGCAAATGGCACTAAGATAATGCAAACCCATTATCTACAAAGCTTTGGGGTGTGGGGTGTAGGGTGTGGGGTATAGTGACGTTCGCGCCAGCGTTGCTTGCAAAGAAATTTGTTTATGTTCGCACTTATTTTTACTTTTCTTGATTTTTTCTGAACTTCCCCTATACCCTTACCTGGCAAGGATTTCATCTTTTATTGGTGCCGCTCGACCTGTCGGGTCTTAAGCATATCTGTCCTTTTTACACCTGCTATTGAGGTTTTGACAATCTCTCCCTTCTGTTCGACCTGCCACAAAATTATATGGCTGAGGAATTAAGTAAAAAAAGCTACAAATTTTCATGGTTCTCAGTTTGGATAGCTGATGAGTGTGACTGGTATGAATTATAGCAAGGTATACAGAGATCCAGGAATACCTATTTATCATTTCACATTCTATTTGTCAAGAAAGCAAAATCCCACACATGTCAATTAATATTTTGTAATCTTTAAGGAAAAATCTTCAAAAATAACTTGTCAAAAAGACTACAGTCAGTTAAAAATGGACACCGGAAACTTTAATAGGACTAATTACTAGCGCCATAATCATTGTGTAGTTACTGTAAAGTGTTATTAAAAATAAAAAAAGTCTTGAGGAGAGCGGCTCAAAAATGCCAACAGTGTTTACTGAAATTAATAATGATACGAGCTTGTCAAAGAATTTAGATTGCAACCAAAAAGGGGTGTGAATGGCTGGCATAATATCAGTTTCCCGCACGCATCTAGCCCAGCGTCGTCAGAAATTGCGTCGGCAGCGGCAGATGAGAATTATTCAAGCTATTTGGCGAACCTTTGCCATTACTGGTTTGGCGGCTGGATTGTTGTGGATGGCAGTCCAACCGATGTGGATGCTAAAGGCTCCCAAACAAATAGCGATCAAATCAGGTAATAAATTGCTGTCGGATCAAACAGCTCAGTCATTGTTGGTGCTATCTTATCCTCAGTCTTTGTGGCGGATTGAACCGTCAGCGATCGCTAACTCTTTGAAAAAACAGCCAACTATTGCCCAAGCGATCGTCAGACGCCGGCTATTTCCTCCTGGATTAATCATTGAAATCCAAGAACGAGTACCTGTAGCAGTAACTCAAACACGTGGCAACAAAAAAGTAACAATCGGCTTACTAGATGCAAGTGGGGCCTGGATGCCTTTAGAAAAATATACATCACTGAATCCTACTAGAAAATTACCCAATCTCAGAGTAATTGGCTTGCCAAATCAATACTGTCTTTACTGGACTCAACTCCATGAAGCTGTGAGCCAAAGTCCCGTGAAAGTGATGGAAATTGATTGCCAAAATCCAACAAATTTAATTTTGAAAACAGAATTAGGAAATGTGCATCTTGGTGTTCCAGGTCCCCAATTGTCTGAACAAATTAAGGTACTCGCCCAAATGCGTCATTTAGCAACAAAATTTAATTCTGGTCAAATAGAGTATATCGATCTGAAAAATCCTGAACTTCCATTAGTACAAATGAACCAAAAAGATCAAAAATTAACTCCCAAAATTCCTAAAAACATCTAGCGTGTTTATTATTTTGATAGTTCCTAGTAAATTAAGAAGCTTTATGCTGATAAATATATTTATTATTTTCAGTTTTCCAGCAAATCGCCCGAAAATCGGCATTAACTTCTAATTAAAATGAGAAAATCAATCATAAAATCTCTATTGCGAGTAACAGAACCTCAATTGTTACCCTAACATCTAATAGTAGGGTGCAAAATGTCAGACAGTCTAATGATGGTCTATAGCGTACAAAACGCCTTCTGCCCATACATTCCTTGACTAAACCCAGTGCAAAAAAGAGAACATTGCTTGAGCTTTTCATTCAGATTCAGACTCGTGAGCAGAGGTCACTGAAGGAACGGTTTATGCCGCCATCCAAGTGCAGAAGCAAAAAGGCTCTGGCTTTGGTCTGTTGAGGACACTTCCAAAGACAGTTTACCGAAGTTTCAATCTGTAACGAAAAATGCCAGCTAAAACTGCGTAAGCATTGCTTCTGGGCAATAAGTTTGGACTGTTCTGTGCTGTAATTCCTATTAGGTGACGAAATCTCTTAGGAAATCTTGATTTGTTGGCCGCACTAGTGAGAGTTCTTGTAGGATAGACTATTGCTTCAACAAAGTGTCCATTGAGACCACCCAAACAACAAATTAATCAGGTATAGTCTGACAAGTAAATTCTTGCTTAGTTTAACTTAAGCATAAGTAAGTAGAAGGTAAATTTTGTGTCTAAAGCTGCAATTATGCCCAATGGTAAAACTTATTAACAATATTATTATTGGGGCAGAGAAGATACGCTGTAGTATGTCTTTACAAGTTATGCCCGCCGCTGAGAATAATCAAGAGATTAATGTCTGGTTGAAGTTATACAGGTCAGTTTTAGATGAATATAGGTATACTTCTCTAGAATTGGCTGTGCGATCGGCTGTGTTAAAAGCTCATCCCATAGCAAATTTTCGCACTGCCAATTCTGTTAGGCTTGGCAGTAGTGAAAACAATAAAGAACAACGCCATATTATTGTGGCATTGTCAAACTAAAGTTGACTCTTAGGTGAATAACACCTGAAAAAGTCGTTTATCTACCCTTTTACAAATCCAATGACACTTGATAATAACCAAGGACTTAACTATAAAAATTCCCAATCTACGGGACAGCCGGGGTTCTCTTTGGCAGTGAACTCGACCAATCCCTTTAATAACTCTGGGCTGAATTTCGGGCAAAATCACGATAATAAAAAAATTTCTCCGGAAAATAGCCGAATTGGTGAGATTGTTCCTGGTCGGGTCGCCAACATTAAAGTGATTGGTGTCGGTGGTGGTGGTGGCAATGCTGTTAACCGCATGATCGAGTCTGATGTCTCTGGCGTAGAGTTTTGGTCAATTAATACTGATGCCCAAGCTCTTACCTTAGCTGGCGCTCCAAGTCGATTGCAAATTGGGCAGAAGCTAACGAGGGGTTTAGGAGCAGGTGGTAATCCTGCGATCGGTCAAAAGGCAGCTGAGGAATCACGGGACGAAATTGCTACGGCTTTAGAGGGTGCAGATTTAGTATTTATCACTGCTGGTATGGGGGGTGGTACTGGGACGGGTGCAGCACCAATCGTGGCAGAAGTGGCCAAAGAAATGGGTGCCCTCACTGTTGGTGTAGTCACACGTCCATTTGTTTTTGAGGGACGCCGCCGCACCAGTCAAGCAGAACAAGGTATTGAAGGACTAAAAAGTAGAGTAGATACACTGATCATTATCCCTAACAACAAACTGCTGGAAGTGATCCCCGAACAAACGCCTGTGCAAGAGGCTTTTCGTTATGCAGATGATGTACTGCGACAAGGGGTGCAAGGTATTTCTGATATCATCACGATCCCCGGTTTGGTAAACGTTGACTTTGCTGATGTCCGAGCAGTTATGGCAGATGCGGGATCGGCATTGATGGGAATTGGCGTTAGTTCTGGAAAATCTAGAGCCAGAGAAGCTGCGATCGCAGCTATTTCATCACCATTACTAGAGTGTTCTATTGAAGGTGCTAGAGGAGTTGTATTTAATATTACAGGTGGTACTGACCTGACTTTGCATGAAGTTAATGCAGCGGCAGAAGCAATTTATGAGGTAGTCGATCCCAACGCCAATATTATTTTTGGGGCTGTAATTGATGACAGGCTCCAAGGTGAGGTAAGAATTACTGTAATTGCCACTGGATTTACAGGTGAAGTGCAAGCTGCGGTACAACAAAGCGTAGCTAATGTTCGAGTAACACCCAATACTTCAAAGCGTCCAACAACACAGCAACCTACAGTTAATCCCCCAACCTCAGCTCCAAGTTCAACTCCAACCTCAACTCCAATTCCAGAACCAAAGGAAAAACCTGGATTAGATATCCCTGATTTTCTGAGAAACCGACGTACACCAAGGAATTAAAAGATTTGGAATTTGAGATTTTAGATTAACTTAGCAGTCTTCGGTCAGGCTGAACGCTGTATAAAATCTGCTACTTCCACCAGGGTTTTACCAAGGGCAGGGATAAGCAATCTTTTGCCATACCCAATTTTGCCAATTGGTAAAAAAACTTGTCAAGGCTACTTTATAGAATGAATTTGGGCAGGAGTTTACTGGCTTGTATGTCCAGCTATGCTTTCAGAACAAAACAATAAAAATACCTGCCCAACTATGGATGCATCACCGATAGCGCAGTGTTAGCAAATCTTCTCCCAAGGAAAAACGCCAAGGGCGAACGAGGTCACGAGCGTCACAGGCGATCGTAGACATCAATGCATCTACCCCTTGCAATCCACTAAACTCATATTCCGTACAAGTAAATATATTTACTTAAAACAAGTAGCTTAGGCAACTAGCCCACGCAAGCGCCCAAAGCAAGTCTGTTTGCTGGGGAATTCAGACATCAAACAAAAAAAAATAAATGTAAATTATTTTTAGATTTTTAATCTCTGTTCAATCCATTGAATAACCTGATGACCAAGGTGAGTACCATCTAGACGGTCAATCTCACGAATGCCGGTAGGACTAGTGACGTTAACTTCAGTTAGGTAGCCACCGATAATGTCAATACCCACAAAAATTAAGCCGTCTTGGCGTAAGCGTTCAGCTAGTTGGGTACAAATTTCATACTCTCTTGGCGTAATTTGGGTTTGAGCGACTGTACCACCAGTTGCCATATTATTGCGAAAATCAGTTCCACTAGAGAGGCGATTGAGCGCACCAATTGGTTCACCATTGAGCAAGATAATTCGCTTATCTCCTTCTTTTGCTTCTGGTAAATAGGTTTGTACCATTACTGGCACTTTACCTTGGAGGGTACTGAGTTCAACAATAGAGTTAAAATTGCGATCGCCTGATTGCAAAAACAAAATTCCTTCGCCAGCTTTGTTACCCAACGGTTTGAGAACTGCTGCCCCCTTTGCTTCCATGAATTGCCGAATAAATTGCTTATCAGCACTGACAATCGTTTCAGGAATCGCCTTGGTAAACTGGAGGGCGTACATTTTTTCATTTGCCCCTCGGATGCCACTGGGACTGTTAATCACCAGGGTTTTATTTTGGTCAATGTAATCCAGAATGTAGGTGGCATAGAGGTAAGAATCATTGACAGGTGGATCTGTCCGCATAAATACGGCGTCCATTGTCTCTAAAGAAGTTAAGAAGGAATCGCTTAACTTATACCAAAGATTCGCCGCTACCCAGCGTCCCTCTACCAACTGTACTGGTACAACTTCAACTCGCTGTAGAACAGCCAAAGCTTTGCCCTCCGCCACACTCAGCAGATTTGCTTGAGTCACCCAAACTTCGTGTCCCAGGATTTGCGCTGCTTCAATTAGGGCAACACTGGTATCATGACACGGGTCAAGTAGATGGATGGGATCAATGATAAAAGCCAGTTTCACCCTTTATACCTCAATCACCAAGAAATTAAATGGTTACTCAATTATTATCTCTTGATGCTCTCACCAATTGACGTACATATGTACTGCTGAGTAGAATCTGGAGGGTAAAGTCTTGTGGGCAGATTGGTTTTGTGAGCAAACCCGTAGACAAGGCAGCGTGTTATTTTTCTAGAATTGTAGTGACTACCGTGTAATTGCAGTGGTTTGTCGCTATCGCAATACCTTCTGAACCTATACGCTATTGCTAGAAGTTAGTAGCTCATCCAGCTTGCCTTGACTGTCTAAAGCGTGGATATCATCACAACCACCAATATGATCGTCATTGATGAAAATCTGCGGTAAAGAACGGCGTCCATTTGCTCTTTGAGCCATTTTATTTCTGGCTGCTTCATCCCCATCAATGCTGTATTCGATAAATTCAACACCCTTGTTTTTCAGCAAACTTTTAGCACGAATGCAAAACGGGCAAGTCCTCCAAGTGTAAATTTCTACTTTTGCAGCCATGATGTCCTCAACTTGATTTAATACTTTTTAATTTTAGAGCTTTGCCACTGACTGTGGCTGCTTTATTCTTTCATAACCTAATCTACAGAAGGCGCTGATGTAATTAGGCAAAAAGAAAAGTAGTAATGTTAAGTAATGTAAAAATATTGATATTAGGTTGTAGTGTACCCCTTTGGGAAAGCAAGCTATGCATAGCGTCTACAAACCTTTAATTATTTACGCAGCTTTATTTAGACTCCAAGGTTAAGCTAGCCAAATATTATGTAGATTATTTTTATTTTGCATCTGACCTAACAATCTAATAATATTTCAGTTGAAATGCTAGCAATAGCAGTAATTATATTTAGATTGTTTCTGTCGCTCAAATTTTTTCGCTACTAAGTGCTAGTTAAAAAGCAGGAATTATTGAGGTGAGTTCTAGTTTAGCGTTTCTTACCTCTAACAAAAATGGGTTTAGAAGAGCATAAGCATTTCTAAACCCATATTTAAGCTTTCTTTTACTAAAACTCAGCAGTGTGGTTTAATTTTGGGAAATATTTTTTTTGTTTTTCTTCTTGAGTCTGAAAACACCCAAGGCAAATAATCCTAATGCTGCGGTTGTGCTGGGTTCAGGTACTTTTTTCGGTTGAGGTGCAGGGGGTTGATAGTAAGGCGGTACTGATGGTACAGGTTCAGGAGCAGGAGCAGGTGCTGGCGCGGGTGCTGGTGTAGGCGCGGGTGCTGGTGCTGGCGCTGGTGCTGGAGTAGGTGCTGGTGCTGGTGCTGGAGCAGGTGCTGGAGCTGGCGCTGGAGCAGGTGCTGGCGCGGGTGCTGGCGCTGGCCCGGGTGCTGGAGCAGGTGCTGGAGCTGGCGCTGGAGCAGGTGCTGGCGCGGGTGCTGGCGCTGGCGCGGGTGCTGGCGCTGGAGCAGGTGCTGGAGCAGGTGCTGGCGCGGGTGCTGGCGCTGGAGCAGGTGCTGGCGCTGGAGCAGGTGCTGGAGCAGGTGCTGGCGCTGGAGCAGGTGCTGGAGCAGGTGCTGGCGCTGGAGCAGGTGCTGGCGCTGGAGCAGGTGCTGGAGCAGGTGCTGGCGCTGGAGCAGGTGCTGGCGCTGGCGCGGGTGCTGGAGCAGGTGCTGGCGCTGTGGCAGGTTTTATACTAGTTTCGCTTAGTGATGTACCGTACTGAAAACGGATGTTACCAATCTTAGTGATGTCAAAGTCCGAAGTTAGCCCTGATAGTAGGAAAGTAGCTGAACTTTGAACAAAAGTCCCCGAACTCACGGCTGGATTTGCATCATTAGCGTAACCACTGATGATGCCGTAATTGAATTGCTGTCCACCGCCACCTTGGAAAATGCCTAAGCCAGCTGTACCCAGACCGTAGTGTTGGTCAATGCCAGGAAGCCCTCCAGTATTACTAGTGTTTGGCAATTTCCATTCATTTAGAGCGAGAAGATCAACATTTTTTGTAGTGGTAGAGCCTGCGCTTGAGGTTACTGTCGGGGCTAGAGCCGAAACCAGCGATAAATTGTTTAGGGGAGAACCAGCATAGTCCCAGAAGACTGAGGTCAGAACATCAGAAGGATTTGAAATTCCTACAGAAGAATTGTTAGTCAGGGTCAGTGACAATAAACCATTGTCTAGATAATTAAAGAGGACTGACGCTGCCAGAGGATCATTAGATTTGTCGTAGGTATTGGTTCCTTTAGCTGAAAAACTTATAGAACCCAAACTCTTGGGTGCAGGCGCTGGCGCAGGTGCTGGTGCAGGTGCTGGCGCTGGTGCTGGTGCAGGTGCAGGTACTGGCGCTGGTGCTGGAACTGGTGCAGGTGCTGGTGCAGGTACTGGCGCTGGTGCAGGTGCTGGCGCTGGAACTGGTGCAGGTGCTGGCGCTGGTGCAGGTGCTGGTGCTGGTGCAGGTACTGGCGCTGGTGCAGGTGCTGGCGCTGGTGCAGGTGCTGGTGTATTTTTGTTGCCGTTGCCGTTACCATTACCGTTACCATTACCGTTACCGTTGCCGGCCTGTGCTTGGGGTAGTTGTGACCCTAAAGCTAAGGTGAATGATAATAGACCACAACTTATATAACCAATTACTTTTTTTGAATAAGCTTGAGACATGTAAATCAAACCTCTTTGTCTTAAACAAGATATGAAAAAGCTTCCTAATAATGATGTTTATACGAGCATCATGGACATCATTTTCTAATCTAAATTGACACACAAAAAAGAGATTTAGTACTGTGTTTTTTAAGCTTTATCAAAAATTTAATACACGAACAATAAATGGTTTATATTTAATTAAATATACTGATTAAGTATTTATACTACAAAAAAATCTATTAAAATTACGTAATAATTCTAGTTCTAATTGGGAAATTAAATCTTTATTTAAAAATAATAAATAAATTACTTAATCAATATTGATAAACTCTTTATAAGTCAATGAAAGATATTACTTAGAAAGTCGATTAGCTATGAGTTTGTAAGAAATTAGGGAAGGCGATCGCCTTCCCTAAAGTTAAATATTCATTGTGGTAGTGTACAGTGATTATACTGAATTTGCTTATCTACGCACCCAGCCATTGATAGTAAATCGACTATCTCCAAAAGCTTGAGAGGGACAACTCACAGGCAATACTTCGTGCATATAACGGCTGAGGAAGAATACAATGCTGTTATTGCGAGGTTCAACTGTTTTGAATATCTCAGCATTTACATATACGTTATTATCAATTTTGCTGTCGTAGATCAGTAACTCTCCACCAGAAAATGATTTTGGTTCTTGATAAAAGTAATAAACATATGTTAATTCTCTAGTAGCAGTATCTGGACTGCCATTATCATTATGAAGTTTATAATAGTTACCATCATTATGTGCAGTTAGTTGGCTTTCAATTTGTGATATAGAAAATAATGGTAAGTTTAACTTGCTCATAATATCAGGAATCATTGCTTGAATTCTCTTTAATATTAGTTCAGAAAATTCAGGAAATGAATAGACAACCATTGATTGGCGATAGTTAACATCGTTGGTAGAAGTATTGCTTGGCAAAAAATCAGACTCTTTTTTAAGGACGTATTTGAGTAAATTTTTGTGCTCTTCTGGTTTAAGAAAATTATCTATTTGTATATAATCAGAAGCCAAAATATAATCATTTTGCAATTCTACTTTCTCTGATTGCTGTACAAAGATTGGGGGTTCTGTAACCACACCTATAAGATGTTCGCTAGGAAAACATAAAACCGAGCGACCTTCATTGATGGGAATTTGGAATAAATTCTGTAACTCAGATTCTTGTTTGTAGGCGCGAGCCACAACTGTTGTTAAAAGGCTATGCAGTACAGTTGCATCTGATTTTAAATAAACGGTGTATTGATGTCCTCCAGTTAAAAGAAGCTGTACTTTCACATCTTTTGACTCAAATTGCTGTGAAGCTAATTGCATATACCTTTCTTTCTATAATGTTGATAAATGAGATAACTCTAAAAGTCATATTGAAAGATTAATACAGTACTTACAGCAGATTTAAAGTTGTGAGGTACACAAGCTAAATCTGTTACCCAGATATAAAGTGTGTTTTACTCCTAAATTCTAAATTCTGCTGTATAAAATTAATTAAGAACAAGTTCAATACTTAAATCTTTATATGTAATTGAATTTATTTAGTGATAAATCGATTACTGTATTAGCTACGAACCAGAAAAATACCATTAATTAATTGTTTTAGCACGTCTTTTATAATATTGTCATTCAGCAAATTCCACATAAACCGATAAAGCTTTAGTAAAGTAGAAGTATCTATTATTTTTAATAGAAAATGCCATAGTTCCTATTAACTACGGCATTTTCAACTAGAAAATTAAAAATTTATTTCAGTATTTACTGGGAATCAACAGCATATTCAATCAGCTTGGCAAGGCGCTGACGTAGGGTTTCTAATCCCAAGCGCTGACTCGCGGAAATAAATACTGCCAAGGGGAATTCTTCTCTAGCTAGAGCTAGTGTCTCACTATTGGCTTGATCGATTTTGTTAAAAATCACTAGGGCCGGGCCAGGAGTTATTGGCATTTGTGCCAAAATTTCTCTGACTGAGCGAATATGACGCAACCAAGCAGGGTGAGATAAGTCCACCAAATGTAGTAGGGCATCGGCTTCAGTGACTTCCTCTAAGGTGGCACGGAAGGCATCCATTAACGATGCAGGCAGTTCATGTATAAACCCTACTGTATCTGTAATCAGAATTTCCTGATGTTCATTGGTTTCGCCATAAGGAATCGCCAAACGGCGGGTAGTCGGATCGAGAGTGGCAAATAACTGGTCGGCTGTATAAACTTCTGCATTAGTGAGAGCATTCAGCAAAGTGGACTTGCCAGCGTTGGTATATCCAACTAAAGCAACTGAAGGAACTTCTCGATGCTGTCTTCGTTGCCGTAACCGCGAACGATGGGCTTGCAACTGAGTTACTTCTTTTTGCAGTCGGGAAATGCGCTGCCCAATAGCACGGCGTTCAGTTTCCAGTTTGGTTTCACCAGGGCCACGAGTCCCAATACCACCACCCAATCGGGACATCGTGCGACCTCTACCAGCCAATCGCGGTTGCATATATTCTAACTGTGCTAGTTCTACTTGCAACTTCCCAGCACGAGATTGAGCGCGTTGGGCAAAGATATCCAAAATTACTTCGGTGCGATCAACCACCCGAATACCAATTTGCATTTCTAAGTTGCGGACTTGGGAAGGTGAAAGGTCGCGGTCGAAGACAACGAGGTTGACTCCGAGTGTTTGGGCAGTTAGGGCAATTTCTTGCACCTTACCTTCGCCAACTACTGTCTGAGGATGAACGCGCGATCGCTTTTGTTGTATTGTCTGTAATACATCTCCCCCAGCGGTATCAACTAACCGTGCCAATTCTACTAGGGTGTCTTGAAATTGTAGCGGAGTCATCTCACTAGTCATCAGCCCCACAATCAGCACGCGATCGTGGTCAGCATCTACTTCCTGGGCGACATATTCGCGCTGGAATTCTGCTTCCAGATTTTCCACTAAGTCTACTAAATCCTGCTCTGCTAGCTCGTCCAAGTCTAGAGGTGGCGATATATTCCAACTTGGAGATTGGATTTGGCTTTCCTCTACCTTGGGAGCAGCAGGACTAGTAATCAGGGTGCGAGACTCTTGGGGTGTCAGATGAGCTAGATAAGCTTCTTTGACATACCCAGTTGCCCCGCCGCCCCGCCGTGTAAATCCGGTTCCGGTAATATTTAGGACAACTAGGGCATCTAAACGTTGTAGTGCCATAGCCGTGAGTGCCGCTTCATTGGGCGGTTCTGGCTTGAGATGGGTGGCAATACAACGAATACCACTGAGTCGTTCTGCACCGTAACGCGGCAATTCCATCGGTGGTATTTGCGTTTGACGCGGTGTGCCTACGCCGACGCGAATCACTTGTCCGCGACGGTTGATGTAGGCGCACACAGGCTGATTTACTTCTGTGCTAATTGCTGCCAGACGCTGGGAAAACTCAGGCGTGGTGATGCGATCGCCTGGTATGCGCTGGTGATACAGCCGCTGTAGTTGCTTCAGCTGGCTGGACTTCAGACCTTGGAGATTTCCAAAAATAGTTTCTATAGGCGTTTATGACCAGTGAAATGGCCCCCCGAATTCTTATAAGTCTATTTTACAACAGGGTTTAGGCTCCTATCTCTCTCTTTTGAGGGATGCGTTGTGAATTAGTTCGCGGTGAGTATTTATTTGACACTATTTTGGTGGTACTGGCTTCAGTTGCTATTGCAAGTGAGATTGTGAAAGCGATCGCCTATGAGAAAATTATATTAATTGTGCGATCGCTATATCACGCACTTATTTTTTAATCCTGCAAGTCTATATCGTCTTCTAATTCTTCAGCAGCCTCTGAGTAATTGAACATGAAGACAAATTTGTTTTTCGGTAGAATCAACGTTGGAAGATAAAGCGGTTGATTATCCCAGTAATCTTCTTTTCTACCTTGTTATAAAATGACAATAAGTGTAGGTACATTAGGATATTATTGTTTGGCCTTATTTACCCATTCAGGACTAGTAAAACCAGAAGTTCCTGTCCATGTTCGTGACCCATCTTTTGCCGATCTATTTTTTAATCTAAATCCCTTTCCTTTCGTTTCTTTTCCTTGACGAACATTGAGTCGTCCCTGCTGAATATTTGCAAAAGAATAGCCGATTTACTTTTCTCAGTTTCAACTAGATAAATGGATCAATGTATCGAAGATGCGTGAGTTATTGTAAGACGTTCTCCACGATCAATTAGCCGCAAAAATGCAGCACCATGAAGGAATTCCTGATCATTGATCATTGTCAAATCTAGGCAAAATCAAGGAAAATGTATACGTTCTGGTTAATCAGTACTAAGGTAATCGATCTTTGTTAGCGATCGCACTAAATCTGTTAAACCAATAACATAGCATTCCGCGATCGCTTCACTGCTGTTTGTAATTCTTCCGATAGCCAGCTATCAAATTGGGGATAAACTGGCGATCGCGCCACTAATTCCCACCCAGCAGGCTGTAAAATATTTCTCAATGCCTGTTCTTGAATATGGGGATAATCAGGATTCACTTCATCTTTTGGCCCAATTCCACCCAAATCTCTCGCACCAGCTTCGATACAAGCGAGTAACCAACAATCATCCTTAACTAAATTCGGTGGAATTTGAATAGTAATATCTGGCGGTAAAATTTCACGGGCTTTAGCAATTACTTCTGGTAATTGATGAGGGTTAAAAGGTGGTGCATCAAAAGTTTGCTGATTTCCTGGACTATGAGGTTGCAAGATGACTTCTTGAATATGATGGTAATGTTGGTGCAAGTTAGATATAGCTTCTAATGTTTCCCACCAATCATTAACGGTTTCCCCAATTCCCAATAGCAACCCAGTTGTAAAGGGAATCTGCAACTCTCCCGCCCATTGCAATTGTTGTAAACGGACTTCTGGTAATTTACTCGGTGCGTGCCGATGTACACTAATTAACAATGTTGGCGTTAATTGTTCCAACATCAGCCCCATCGAAACATTTACACTTTTGAGTTTTTGCATTTCCTCAAAACTTAATGGGCCTACATTTGTGTGTGGTAAAAACCCCATTGAAAGCGCTAATTCACACAAATCATAAATTCGCCTAAACCATGCCTGACGCTTTCGCGAATGGGGATGTACTTCACCACTAAGGATGAGGATTTCACAGACTTTTTTGGTTTGAAGTGGTTTTAAAATCCTGTCTGCATCTGAAATACTCATCCACGGACTTTTACCCGGCTCACTGCGAAAGTTGCAGTAACTACACCGATTAAAGCACTCGTAAGTGGGAACGATTGTATAAGCAGGGCTATAGGTGACAAGACGAGAATTATTAATTGGCATAAGCAGTATAAAGTTGCTCTTAGCAAACAGCCCCAGACCTATTTTAAGGGGTGGAGTTGCTGACTACAAACCTCCAATTATTCACGTCCACTTCCTGATTAGATAAACAAAAACTATTTTGCTTTATAAATTTCTGGTAACTGCCACCAAGAAACATGGGGATATTCGTGATGTTCTTCGTGGTAGCCAAAATGATAACACGTGATGAATGACCACCAAATTGGACGGCTAATCGTTTGGGCACAATGAGGCTGAATATAGCCTCCGATTGGTTCACTATGTGGGAGGAAAGTACCAAAATAAAATAATTGAAATGAACTTAAAAGTGAAGGAAGTACCCAAAAGGTTATGAGATTAGCATGAGGTATATGAAGGATACGATTAGCAAATTGATAGATAAGAGTCAGAGCAATAATTTGTCCCCAACTCCAGTAACCTTTCATGAAATGAAAATACCAAGCAAAGAATTTTTTGTGTATACCATTATGAAAATCTGGGTCTATGTTAGTTGTTGGATTTTGGTGGTGTAACCAATGCTTTTTTAATAATTTTTTATAAGGTAAAAGACCATAAAGAGATAGGGTTAATGTCCCAATAATATGATTAATCTTACTGTTTTGAGGAAACACTACCCCATGCATAGCATCATGAGATGTAATAAATAATCCCGTATATAAAAATGTTTGCCAAAGTACAACAGGTAGTAGCATCCAAGATTGTAACTTGGAGATATCAAGGGAAAGTAACAAACTTAGGCTAATAACCCATGCGCTAACAATGACAATAGCTATGAAAAGTCCCTTAAACTGAGATTTACTTTTTACTACTGGGGTCAATTTTGTTTGATGACTGGGTGGCTGTTCTAATTGAATCACGCTTTTACTCCGCCTAGTATTTAGTTAAAAATTACTCAAATATAGTCACAACAATAAGTTCTAACCACTATCCAGAAAACTCAATTAGTGGTCAGTGTTTTGCATTGGAGAGTATCAACACTCTAATAATGTATACAAATATTAAGATACTTTAACTAGTATTACATAATCAACTGCTATTCTAAAAACTGTTTTTAGTTTAAAGGTTGGGTGATATAAGTAATGACACTGACAGTACTAGTGTTTAAATATAAACAGTGTCTTTTCCTTGGTACTTTGGATATAATCTCAGCCTGCAACAAAGATGGTCAATAATTTAGCGGGGTTTAGGAGATGAGGTGAAGTACGTCTCGCACTACGCTATAACCATTGAGATCCCAAAGTAGGTAAGCTAGAAAACCGAGCATAGCTAAACGACCATTCCAAAGTTCAGACTGAGGAGTTCACCCAAGTTCAGCAGTACTGCGGTCTTTGCCATTATATGCAGTTTCAGTTTTATCACTAGGATAAAGCGTCATTGTTAAGTTACCTTAAGAAGCAAGTTACATTGTTTATATTAACGTGAGTTCGACGGTTAGAAAACGGCAGGAGGTAGTGCAGGTAAATCTTTTGGGTAAATATCAATCGATGGTTTTTTGGGTAAATAGGTGTAAGCAGTTAAACCAGCCATCAGATTGACCAAAAAGTTAAACACACTACGATGCCGAGAGTGTTCTATTTGACACATATTTTTGAGATGGTCATTGACTGACTCAATTACAGCCCGTTTGCGTAAAAGAATTTTATCAATCAGTTTTACCAAACGATTTTTCATTTTCTTCTTAGATTTAGTAACTAACTCTAAACCTCGTTCGTATAACTCTTCAAATAATTTTTGCGAGATATATCCTCTATCTCCAAAAAGTTTACCAATTAAGTCACGAGTCATATCTGGAACTGGTTTACGGTCATCAACATTTGCCGGAGTTAGTTTGAATGCCAGTAATTCTCCTTTATCGTTAATAATTAAATGAAGTTTAAAGCCAAAGTGCCAGCCCACAGCATTTTTACCCCATTTCACTAACCCTTTAAAAACTTTATGGGCGTGTGCCCGGCAATTGTGACAAACATCAATTGGGGTGGAATCGATAAAACTAATCCCTGTAATTTCTCCTGTCCGTGTATGCAAAAAACAACACAGCAACATTAAACTCCAGGGCAGAAGTTCCACAAATCTTGTGTAACTGACCAAATTTGGAAACGCTCCACGCCAGCTTTGTAGCACATGCAACGTGTAGAACTCCTTGAAAGTTTTATAACCACTACCATGAAATGCGATCGCGATTGTCATCACCTCTGATAAATGCATTCGGGAAGTGCTACGACGCTCTCCCTTTGTGGATGGTAACTGTGGTACTTGTTCCCACAAATTCTCCCACTGGTTACAAAAATCATCTACGTCACAGAATATTTGTACGATATCGAGGCGAGATACAATGGTAGACATAGCCGAGACCCTTATTTTTCTGAGATATTTTTAGTCTCGGCGTTTTTTTGTGCCTTTTTTGCTCATTCTCAATTAATCTTAGCGATCGCCACCACCAGGTGCTTCGCGCCATCGCAACACCTACCCAGTTTCTCATGTTTCATATCTAGCAAGCTTTTTGCCGTTTTCTATCCGTCGAACTCACGTTATATTAATTAACTTACTTATTTGGCGATATCTGTCTCTAGTTTAAAAGTAGATACAACTCTAAAGAATGAGATTTTAAGGAGTCCAGGAAATACTTATCTAACAAAAGTTTGATAATAGCTATTTATTAGCCTATAGAGTAAGGTATTTTTCCCAAATAGCTACTAGTGAAAACTTGTAATCTCACTAAAAAAGTATGTTGAATGTAAGAAAGATAACGAAAATTATAAGGGTTATAGAGCGTTATTACCCAGACTAATAAACAGTAAATAGGTTTTTTTAACTTAAAGTATAACTACTACGGTACTGATTGCAGATGCTTTTGAAGCTATTAGAAAGCAACGGCTCTTTTATTGGCACAGCAACGGCTGAAGAATCAGAATAATTAATTTTTGCTATTAGCACACTCTGCTATTGTGACTCACATTCTCGTTTGGTTACATAATGGCGATAGCGAAACATTGCTTCTAGTTGCGCTTGCACTAGCCAACCACTGATAAATTCAACTGTTCCTCCACCAGGCATAGAGAAGGAAATAGCGTCAGTTAATTTGGTTTTGCCAGCTTCCGGTTCAAATTCATGTCGATGTACCCAATATTCAAAGGGGCCAGATATCTGTTCGTCGGTAAACAAGCGATTTTTTTCACATTCAGTATGACGCGCTAACCAAGTTAATGGTAATGGGCCGAGAAACAGGCGAAATTCTGTAATAGCGCCTACATTCAGTCCACCCTCACGACGAACCACTTGTACTGGTTGCCAAGGTGGATTCAATAGTTGCAAAATATCTCGCCTTTCGTGAAATTTCCAAACTACTTCTGGTGACGCATTAATTATTGAGGAATGTTTAAAGTGCAGCATGGAAAGAAAAACCTAAAATTCAACTTTCGGATTCGGTATCAATTTCGATATCTAGGGTATCTTCATCAACCCGCACATACAAAATATTTGGGTTACAACAAACTTGACAATCTTCAACGTAAGATTGCTGTCCTCCAGCACTCAAATCAATAAAAGTTAAGTTCGGTTCGCCGCAATAGGCGCAGTAATACTCAGCTGTGTTTTGCATCAAGTTTTCAGCTATGAATTCAATGGCTGTAATTCCTTTGGAGATGGGTTGATATAACTCTTAGCATCAGCCAAATGCTTTAGTAGTGTAGACTGTGGCAGAGGCCCTTGCAAGTGGCTCCACGGTAATACTTGCTCTGTTGACCATTCGGCGTGGACGTAGAAATCTAAATCGGGGATTTGCCCTTTGAGTTGCTTGAAAGCACGTTTGTAGCTACCCAAGGAATCGCCAAAGTCACGAGTAAGTTCGAGAAGTTGGGAGAGTCTGCGATCGCCTCTCGATAATAAAGCCTGTATAATCGACCAATTATAGCTTTCTGGACGAAACTCTATCCCCTGTGGTTTAAGCTGTTTTTGCAAAAACTGCAACCGCTTTTCTGCTTGACGATTTACTCCAAACCATTGAAATGGCGTGTGTGCTTTGGGTACAAAGGTGCTGCATCCAAATGTTAATCGCAATCCCGGTGCAGCTTTTTTGATATTACGCATCATCGCCACAGTTTGTTCTAAATCTTCTGCTTCTTCACCGGGAATTCCTGCCATTCCGTAGAGTTTCAAGCTTTTTAATCCGCCAGCTTTGGCATTTATGGCTGCTTGAATAATTTCATCGTTATGCAGCTTTTTGTTGACAATTTGCCGGATTTTCTCAGAACCACTCTCTACTGCAATGGTAAGCGATCGCGTGTCTCGTTTCGCCAAAGTTTCTGCTAACTGGACTGTTACAGTATTGGTTCGCACTGAGGCAATACTGAGGCGGACATCATCATACTTTGGCTGACTGATATAATCTAGCAAAGCTTCAAACTCTGGATGTTGAGTAACAGAAGCTCCTAATAATCCTAACCGATTTGTGACTTCTAAACCTTTGGCGATCGCTGGAATTAATGAATCTTCTAGACTGGCTGTTCTAAAAGGTAACGTGAGATAACTCGCCAAACAAAAGCGGCACATTTCTGGACAACTTCTCACCACTTCCACCATGTAGATATTTTCCCATGCCGCTTTTTCGGTGACTACAGTAGAAGCCGATAGTGTATTTCCCCGATAAGTTTGCTTCTGTACCACGGCGGGAATTTCGGGAGAAATTGGTTTAATTGATTTTACTTCACCATTTCTTGTGTGATATTCCACCTCATACAAACTAGGGACATAAATTCCTGGTATTTGTGCAAGTCTTTTTAGTTGAGTTTGTCGTGAGGCATTTCTTACCTCTTTGTAAGCCTCAATAAAATTCCCTAACAGGGTTTCGCCATCCCCCAGCAAAATTACATCAAAAAAATCTGCAAAAGGTTCGGGGTTAGCCGTAAGAACAGGGCCACCACCAAAAATTATCGGATGGGAATCATCACGAGAGGTTCCTCGAATCGGAATTTCTAAAGATTCCAGCAAATTTAAAATATTCACATAGTCCAGTTCCCACGAAATAGAAAATCCCAAAATTTCCGGCCTTCTAGGGAGTTGTTCGTGAGTATCGGTAAACAGGCGACTCACCTGCACATCATCACGCATTACCAAGGTTGCCCAAACTACCTGATAGCCAAGGCTAGTGATACCTACGCTGTACTCGTTAGGAAAGGCGAAGATTATAGGGATAGCGTTGGTATCTGGGGTGGTAGGTGTAAATAAAAGGCGTTCAGAGTCAAATACAGATGATGTCACAGGGGTTTGTTAGAAGCGAGTTTATCTATATTTAATTTTAAGCCATAGAATAATTAAGTTAAAAACCAATGTTACGGCGTTAGCAAGAATAATTGGCAAGGATTGTAAATAAATTCCATAGATTAGCCACAGAAAAACACCACCTATGAATGCAATTAGCGTAACCAAAGAAACATCTTTTGCTGATTTTGTTTGCCAAGTTTTAAACATCTGTGGCAAAAACGAGATTGTGGTTATCGTGGCAGCCGCTAATCCTAAAATTGTTATAAAATCCATGCGATGCAACCAGATCAATTTATTTGTAGTTTAAAGCTAGAGTAACATTTGCATTACATTAAATTTTACTTAGTTCATATTTTGCTTTTCTAATGTAATTTTATTATTTGAATTTTTGATATAAAACTTCGCCCAAGCATACCGTTGTGGATCTTTGTTTAGTAGGTAGTTTATCACTTGGCGACGCTTTCTTTCATCCTTAGCACTTTTCACTACTCGCTTAATTTCAGAATCCATATCTCTAGGATTAGCACCACGTTTTATTGCTTCTTGAAACCAATATTCACCATCTGAATATTGATGTTGTTCAAAACAAATGGCTCCCATCAAAGTGTAAGGGTGATGGCTTTTTGGTTGATACTCAATAGCTTGACGGGCACAATTTTCTGCTTCATCTAATTTTCCAACATCTCGAAATGCTCCACCTCTGGTAGTTAGCAAAGCTGATTTGAGTTTATTTTCTTTAATTTTGTCGAATTGTAAATTATTCGTCAGTTGCAATGCCTGTTCTGGTTCATCTGCTTTGCGCCAATGACTGCTGGCATTTGCTAAGTTCCATTTGTTCTCAGTGCGCTGAAACTCCTGCTCATAAAAATTTGCTTCAATTGTGTGATAAGCAATCAAAATCTTACCAGATAATAATTTAGTCCCTTGATACTGAGGCTCTTCTTGCCACTTATAATAACTATATGTTGGTTGAAGCACTTTGATTTTAGTCTCTTGAAGCCAAGCAACATCTGTTGCTTCAAGTCGCTCTTTTAACTCAAGCTTTTGCAAAATCTTGTATAAAATACTGGTGTATAATTTATCTTGATACTCTAAAACATCATATTTTAATTTCAAAGCTACAAAGTGCTTTTGTTGGGCAAGAATAATGATATCTTCACGTCTATTATTTTGTAGCCAGTTAATTTCTGATTCATTAAGTAGTTCTCCTGAATCTATTTTAGATTTTAGGGCAGAGACGTATTTTTCATTTGCAATTTCTATAATCTCAGTCAACTTGCGTTTTTTGAGAAAGTTAATATCCTGTTCACTTAACTGATTGGACAACTCAAGCCTTTTGAGAATTTTATACAGGTGACTTTTAGGCGATGAATCCTCATAACGAGTTACTTTATATTTATATCTCAAAGCAGTAAATTCTCGTGTTTGTTCCAATTCTTGAGCAATGATAATTGTTTCGTTAAGTCTTTGTTGTTCTAGCCAGTTAATTTCTGACTCACTCAAGTTATCTTTTGCGTCGATGTTTTTCAGTATTAAATATAGTGGACTCGACAATGATAAATCCAAGTGTTTATTAGCGTGATATTTAGCTCGTAATTGAGCAAAATGAGCTTCTTTTTCTGATTCTTGTTGCTTAAAAATTTCTGCTGTTTCCAAAAGTTGGTTATTGAGCAGCCAATTATATTCAGAATTACTTAAACACTCTGTCAAATCTAACTTTTTCAGTATTTGATACAGTTTACTCTCAGGATATACGTCTTGATATTGAGTAGCTTTGTATTTAGATTTAAGTTGAGTAAATCGATTTACCTCTTGAGCAATTTTATTCGTCTCATGTAAACCATTGGCTGTAAGCCATTTAACATCTAAATCAGTGACTAAATTTCCTGACTCAAGTTTCAAAAGTATGAAATACAGATGACTAGATTGCCAAGAAACATTATGCTTTGTAGCTTTATATTTAGATTGTAATTTCAAAAATTCAAATTCTAGATTTCCAAATTCTTGGAACCTATATTGCTGCTCTTGCTTGATAACTTTTAAAGTCTCAACAAACTCATACTCTTTCAACCAATTAAATTCTAAGTGAGTGAGTTCAATTCCTAAGTCAACTTTTCGCAATATGAAATACAACAGACTAGCAGGCGATGAATCTTGATATTGAGTTGCTTGGTACTTTGATTTTAAAGCAGCAAAGTGTTTTAAGCGATTTTGAGACTCTTTACCCATATTGATAGTAGATGCGATCGCACGTAGTTAAATGTGTCATCCGCTACTATAGCAACACCAGTAAAAAAGGGCGAGTCAGACACTCACCCTCGAAGCATAAATATTTTCTGAAAGTCCAAGTACAATCCCTACAACACCTTACACTGTCCATGATGCCGTAACAAATGGTCACACAATACTAGCGCCACCATCGCCTCAACCATTGGAACTGCACGCGGTAACACACAAGGATCGTGTCGTCCTTTCGCAGCCAATAATGTTTCTTCACCTTCACGAGTTACTGTCTTTTGCTCTTTTCTAATTGTCGCCGTCGGCTTAAATGCAACTCGTAAAATGATATTTTCCCCGTTGGAAATTCCCCCCTGAATACCACCAGAACGGTTAGTTACAGTGCGAATTTCACCATTTTCATCAATATAATATTCGTCGTTATGCTCAATTCCAGTTAACAGCGTTCCGCCAAAACCGGAACCAATTTCAAAGCCTTTGCTAGCAGGGAGAGACATAACACCTTTAGCGATATCAGCTTCCAATTTATCAAATACTGGCTCGCCCAAACCTTTCGGCACGTTACGCGCTACACATTCTACGACACCGCCAATAGAATCACCAAGTCTACCAACTTGTTCAATTAATTCAATCATGCGATCGCTACATTCAGCATCGGGACAGCGCACGATGTTGCTTTCCACCTGTTCTAAGGTAACGGTATTTGGATCGACTACACCTTCCAAGTCTTTGATGCGCTTGACATAACCGATAACTTCGACATTGGCAACTTGACGGAGAATTTTTTTAGCGATCGCACCAGCTGCTACTCTGCCAATTGTCTCACGCGCTGACGATCTACCCCCACCTTGCCAATTGCGAATGCCATATTTTGCATCATAAGTTGCATCCGCATGAGAAGGACGATACTTCTCGGCCATCTCGTCGTAGTCTTGCGAACGAGCATCTTTGTTCCGTACCAAAATTGATATAGGCGTTCCCAAGGTTTTGCCTTCAAATACACCTGATAAAATCTCGCAGGTATCGGCTTCTTTGCGAGGAGTCGTAATTTTACTTTGTCCCGGACGCCTTCTATCTAATTCCACTTGAATTTCTTCTGCCGAAATTTCTAGTTGTGGAGGACAACCATCAATCACAACCCCCACACCGCCACCGTGAGATTCACCAAAAGTAGTTATACGAAATAGATGACCAAAAGTGTTGCCCATGATCTTAAAGAAAAAGGATGAGGCTTATGTATTTTACCTAGAGTTTGTGCGAAAGTTAATTGTTATGCTTTGGCACTTGGAATGTTTGACGTATAGCCTATTTTTTATCTATACAAATGAGAAAGCGCCCTCCGTTACCAGAGGGCGCTTTCTTAATTCAGCTAAACTTCAGAATTAACCGTTGATAGCAGGAGCAGTAAGAGCTACAGGAGCAGAATCGCCAGCAGCCAAATCGAGAGGGAAGTTGTGAGCGTTACGCTCGTGCATTACTTCCATACCCAGGTTAGCGCGGTTGATTACATCTGCCCAAGTTGAAATCACACGACCTTCAGAATCAATGATTGACTGGTTGAAGTTGAAACCGTTCAAGTTGAACGCCATTGTGCTTACACCCAAGGCGGTGAACCAGATTCCGATTACAGGCCATGCTGCTAAGAAGAAGTGCAGGGAACGGCTGTTGTTGAAGGAAGCGTATTGGAAGATTAACCGACCGAAGTAGCCGTGAGCCGCAACGATGTTGTAGGTTTCTTCTTCTTGACCGAACTTGTAACCGTAGTTTTGAGATTCGGTTTCGGTTGTTTCACGAACCAAGGAAGAAGTTACAAGAGAACCGTGCATCGCAGAGAACAAGCTGCCGCCGAATACACCTGCTACACCTAACTGGTGGAAGGGGTGCATCAAGATGTTGTGTTCTGCTTGGAAGACGATCATGAAGTTGAAGGTTCCACTTATACCCAAGGGCATACCGTCGCTAAATGATCCTTGTCCGATCGGGTATACCAAGAATACTGCACTTGCTGCTGCAACAGGTGCTGAGTAGGCGATCGCAATCCAAGGACGCATTCCTAAGCGGTAGGATAGTTCCCATTCACGACCCATGTAGCAGAATACGCCAATCAGGAAGTGGAAGATTACCAATTGGTAAGGACCACCGTTGTACAACCACTCATCTAAGGAAGCTGCTTCCCAGATTGGGTAGAAGTGCAAGCCGATAGCGTTGGAGGAAGGTACTACTGCACCGGAGATGATGTTGTTTCCGTAGATCAAGGAACCTGCTACTGGTTCACGGATACCATCGATGTCTACTGGTGGTGCGGCGATGAAGGCGATTACGAAGCAAGCGGTGGCGGCTAGTAAGGTGGGTATCATCAATACGCCGAACCAACCGATGTAGATCCGATTGTTGGTGCTGGTGATCCATTCGCAGAATCGATCCCATACATTGGCGCTTGAGCGCTGTTGTAAGGTTGTTGTCATTGTTTTATAAATGCGATTATTTGCAGATGAATTTAGGTAGGTTTGACTACCTGTTACACATCTTAAAGAATTTATTGCGTTTTGTAAAGTACTTTCAGAAAAAATTTTCTCTTGGGATTTACGCACCCACAGAAAATCCCCAAACCTTTGAAAAGGCGGGGACTTTAGGTGATATCACTTTGGATTTTAGACTTTCCTGCGGAACGCTACGGTTAATCGAACGATTTTAGATTGTGAAAAATGCACTTTATTCTTCAATTCGTTGCTGGCTGCTTGGATATGGACTCTATACCCACTTCTTGTAAAGGTGGACGCACAGATAAATAAACCAATGGCCCAAATAGCGGTATCAAGGCTATTAACCAGAACAACTGCGGATTCTTCCAACCGCGACGCGCCATATCATCCCCCAGCAATGTGGGAAATAATAGGCAAAGTAAGCAAAAATCTAAACTCATCACATGAATGAAGCGGTTAGTTTGCCACTCTTGCACAAAATTGCTCCAATCTCCACCTCTTATACCGTAGGTAACTAGAATAATCGTGGCTATTGTCAATACAAAACCAGTCACACGAGAATCTAGTAATTTGAGCAAGATATTCTTTTTACCGACAAACTGATTATTTGGTTCTCTAAAGGCTAAGTACGGCAACAAAGCGAAAGCACCAACTCCGAAAGAGACAGTAGCAAACAGCCAAGCAGGTATTTTTTGCCCTCTACCATCAATAAAGACTACTGCACTGTAAATAAGAGGCCAGATGCCCATGAGGTTGAATAGTGCTATGACTAAGGGGTTAATGCCTTGCCACTGTCCAATAGAAAGGTTTTTGATTAACTCGAATGTACCAGGTTGCTCAGGAGGCGCGAGGAAAAAAGCATAGACAACAAATCCCAGCCACAGTAGACTAGAGGCAATTTTTCTAAGCATGAAAGATTTAAGTAGTATTAATTATTGATTTTGCCGTTACAAATCCAGCTATCTGCTTGCTATGGTATTGTTTGCTCGCCTAGAGGCGTAGCGGTTTGTTCCTAAAGATTAATCACTAATTAAGGATTGAAATAACTGAAAGCTTCTGAGAGATAATCAGCAGCAGATGCTACTACTGCGATCGCACTTTCATAATCTAAGCGCGTTGGCCCCAAAACTCCCACACTTCCTACAGGTATCGAACCTCGGCGATAGTTAGAAGAAATCAAGGTGCAGGTGCGTATCGGTTCTAATGGATTTTCTGCGCCAATGCGAACCGTTACTTTTGGTTTTCCACCATCCTCCGGTTCTGGTTCTTCAAATATTAATCGCCACAGTTGGTCTTGTTCTTCCTCCAACAGGTGGATAATTGTTTGTACCTGCTGTAACTGGGAAAATTCTGGTTGGCGCAAAACTTCTGACACACCCCGAACCATAATTTGGGTTGCAGTCGGTGCAAGAGTGCGACGAGTCAATTCGGCAACTGAGTTTTTCAAAAATTCCCCGTAGCGTTGGAACTCTTGATCTAGTTCGCTCCAGTTGAGGTTGGCTAATTCCAACAGACTTCGCCCCCGCAAGTGGGTATTCAAAAAGTTAGAAACAATCTGCAACTCGCGATCGATTACCTCTGAATCTCGTTGTGTTTCTTCTGGTGTTGGCGACAAATCCATCAATTTAGAATGTGTCTCATAACCATCAGTCACTACAATCAGCATGATCCGCCCAGCTTCAATTTGCACTAATTGCAGATGTCGCAATAGCGCTGTAGTCGTTTGCGGCATAGTGATCAAGCTAATACAACCACTCAAGGTTGCTAAAATCTGCGCGGCTCCTTGTAGTAAGGTTTCTAAACTGCGATCTTCCCACTGGAGATGCTTTTGCAGTGCTATCTCTACTTCTCGCCCTAAAGTTTCTGTTCGTATAGTTTCTGTCTGCGACACGCTGCGCGAACGCAGAGAAGGTGTAATTAGCTGGTCAACATAAATACGATAACCTGAATCTGAAGGTACACGTCCAGCAGAAGCGTGTGGTTGGTAGAGCAATCCAGACTTTTCTAAAACACCCATGACATTGCGAATTGTCGCCGAGCTTACGCCAAGGTCATACTCCTCGACCAAAGCCTTTGAACCAACAGGCTCTGCCGTAGCAATGTAGTGACGTACCGTTGCCCAAAGTATATGCTGTTGTCGATTTGTTAACTGAACTTCCATTATCCTATGTTTTGCTGAAGGCAAATTTTAATCAAACTCTGAAGAAATTTGTGAATTTAATCGAAAACAGAGAATATTAATAATTTATTAAGATAGCAAATTATATAATTATATTATGATAATTATTTTTAAAGTTTATATACATACAGCATTTTTTAAGAGTAGGGTTGAAATAGTAGCTCAACCTTTTTTCAAAAGCTGCTAGTTATAATGTACCCTTACGATGCTTCTTTCTAACCGTACTTTTGCACAAATTTGCGCTTGCAATAGTATTATTAGATACATATCTGTTGACAATGGCTAGTGCTAAAGTGGGATTTGGGCACAGTCAAAAAGTTTTGTGCAAATGTACTTTATGCCCAAATTGCAGGCTTTTCGGTGAGCCTATAAAGTGATGTACTTATGCCTCTAGCATAGCAAAAGTCAGATGGAAGAGTCAGTTCCATCTGAGTGACGTATCCCAGCAAAAGCTAATACTGGGGAATTGAAGGGTCTACTAATTGGGAATAGGCATCAATACCACCCGAAATATTTTGCACATTTGTAAAACCTTGAGCAATCAACCACTGGCACATTTGGGCAGAGCGGATGCCGTGGTGGCATAACACCAAGGTTTCGGCTTCGGGATTGAAGAGGGTAGGTACTCGATCTCCCCATTCGGCAAATTGACTTAAAGGTAGGTTAACAAAGCCCTCAATGCTAGCGATCGCCAATTCTTCTGGTTCACGCACATCTACTAGCTGAATACTTACATCACTAGAAGAAAGACGTTGCGCCAGTTCTTCTACACTAATTTGGTTCATGGGTTGACTAAAAGAATTCCCTATTTATGGTGACAGAAAATCTCTGCCTTGGCATGAGTATCCATTCTCAAGAAGGTTGATTAATTCTGTTAGGCTTTCTGCTTAAATGGCTGTAAACCGTCTTTTTTAATAGGTTTAATGTGAATAGGCAACGTTCATTTATCGGTTTTATCGTCGCTTTTGCGATCGCCCTGCTAGTAATTGCGATCGCAGGCTTTTACTGGTTTTTCGCTAAAAGTCCGGCTAACCTCATTGCTTCTAGCTCTGGCCCTGGTGCAGCCATATTCGTGTCGAAACTTTCTCCTGCAATGATTTCATTATTGACCAATCCTGACCGTTTGCAGGCGTTGGAGCGCGAAGAAGAACTATCTAAACTCAAAACCAGTTTATTCGCCAAGAGTGGCATAGATTACAAACAAGACATTCAACCCTGGTTAGGGGACGAAATTACATTAGCGATCGCCACCTTAGATATCGATCGCGACCCAGAAAACGGACAGCAGCCAGGATATCTGTTAGCACTAGCAACCAAGCAACCAGAGAAAAGCCGCGAGTTTGTCGAATTGTTGTTTTCTAAACGAGCTTTAGCTGGTGCAAACTTAGCTGTTGAACAATATAAAGGTGTAAAGCTGATTTCTGACAATTCTCAACCAGAACAAGATTTGCTTGCTGGTGCTGTTGTCGGTGAAAGCTTCGTCTTATTTGCCAACGACCCAAAAGTACTACGAGATGCGATCAATAACGTCCAAGCGCCGGATCTCAATTTAACTAGCTTACCCGAATACCAAAAAGCTACCAAAGAACAGCTCAAAGGGAAATTGGCTGTAGCTTTCTTGAATCTTCCCATCGTCGCAAAATGGCAAGGGTTAGAGTTACCAGAACAACTTTATAACAGTCAAATTATATCCTTAGTGTTAAATCCCCAAGGATTGCTGGCAGAAACCAGCATTTTGACTTCATCGGAAATTGTCCCTCCATCTGCACCGTTATCTAAACCTGTGGGAGCATTGCAGTATGTTCCAGCATCCGCAGGTTTAGCAATTTCCGGCTCGAATTTGAGTAACTTGGCTGACAGTGATTTAGCCAAACTCTGGAAACAAGCAACAGCAACTATATATGGTTCTGAGGAAGATGTGGTTTCTCGATTAGCAAAACCTTTGGTAGATGTTCAAAAACGCTGGGGTATAAACTTCCCAGAGGATATTTTCAGTTGGGTACAAGGAGAATATGCCCTAGCATTGTTACCTGATAAAGAGCAAATAACCCCCCATTGGATTTTTGTAGTAGAAAAATCCGAAAGTGTGGAAAAAGGTGTTGCTCGATTAGATGCGATCGCCTCATCCAACGGACTCAGCATTAATCCCTTAACTATAGATAAGCAAAAAATCTCAGCTTGGACAGAGTTAACCACAGCTACAAAAAAAAGCGATGTCAAAGAAGGAGCATCTTTGAGCATTGAAACAAAAGTGCGGGGATTGCATACAAGTTTAGGAAATTACGAAATTTTCGCGTCTGACTTGGAGACGATCGATGAAATTCTCACAACCAAGGATAATTCGATAATTGACAATCCTAATTTCAAAGATAGTATCGCTGCAATTCCCCTACCAAACCAAGGTTATGTATATCTCGACTGGACAAAGAGCCAGAATTTGTTAGAGCGTCAAGTACCGATTCTCAAACTAGTGGAAGTCTTAGGTAAACCATTTTTTAACAACCTGCGATCGCTCACAGTCAGTAGTTATGGAACTGACACGCGATCGCTCAAAGGTGGCGTTTTCTTCAAACTCCATAATTCGTGAGATTTTCATAAAAGCTCAAAGTAGATAAGGGAAAAGAATTTTTTCCCTTATCTACTTTCTTGCCTCATCATATTTACGTAGATATTCTGTAGCATTTGGTAATTAATGTTTTGATTGCAAAAATTCCCCCCTATCAACGAGTGCGATTTAATGTTGCTGTCTATATCCAGAAATAACCAAGCAATTAACAGTCCACTTTCAAAAACATCAACTGTGGCACATTTGATTGTGGCACAACCAACTGAAATTTCACTGGAATTTTTTCACTAGAATATGTATATATCATCACTAATTTAAAAGCCTGTTGGAGGGCTACTATGAAATACTGTCGCCCCCGACTTCAGTTTTGCGGTGGTTGGCTGTTGGCTATACTTACCGCCATCACAACTACCCCTGCAATCGCACAGACAGCAAACTTTGCCACTTTGAATTTATCAACAAACTTTGATTCATCACAAGGAACAGTGCAGGGATTTACAGGTGGTTCTTACTCATTGTCTGCCATAAGTAACCGCGATCGCGATCAAAAAGCCTGTATTGGCTTTGCCGATCCCAAACCAGATCACATTATGGTTTTGGAAAAAGACTTTCCTCAGCTAACAATCCAAGTTGATAGCAACAACAACGACACCACTTTAATCATCCAAGGCCCAGATAAAACAACAATTCGTTGCGGCGATGATACTGGCAAAAGTAAAGATGCTAGCGTTAGCGATCGCGACTGGAAAAAGGGCACCTATCGGATTTGGGTAGGTACATTTAATCCTGGAGTCAAGCGTGATTATACTTTGAAAGTGGAGCAGCAGTGAATTGGGGAGTAGGGGAGGCAGGGGAGCAGGGGAGCAAGGGAGACAAGGAGACAAGGAGACAAGAGGTGAGAACTTGCAACAAGTTTTTCCCCTTATCCCCAATTCTCCTTGTCCCCTTGTCCTCTTCCCCATGCCCAATTTTTAGGTGTAACACCTGAGAGGATAATATGGGAGAGTAGCTTGTTGTGCTTTCCGAGGGTGCTATCTCGTGCTATCTATACTGCGTGCTGACTTTCGTATCATATTTGAACGTGACCCAGCTGCCCGTAACTGGTTGGAAGTTTTATTTTGTTACCCTGGTTTGCAAGCCCTGTTATTCCATAGGCTGGCTCACTGGTTGTATAGTGTTGGTCTTCCCTTTATTCCGCGCCTGATTTCTCACTTGGCTCGGTTTTTTACTGGAATTGAAATCCACCCTGGTGCAACAATTGGGCAAAGTGTGTTCATTGACCACGGCATGGGTGTCGTAATTGGTGAAACTGCGATCGTCGGAGACTATGCTCTAATTTATCAAGGTGTCACCCTTGGGGGTACTGGTAAAGAATGTGGCAAGCGCCATCCTACTGTGGGCGAAAACGTCGTAGTTGGAGCTGGAGCGAAGGTACTGGGCAATATCCAAATTGGCAATAATGTCCGTATTGGTGCCGGTTCTGTTGTTCTCAGAGATGTGCCTTCAGACTGTACTGTGGTAGGTGTGCCTGGGCGCATTATGTATCGTTCTGGAGTTCGGGTTTCACCTCTTGAACACAATAACTTACCAGATTCAGAAGCTCAAGTAATTCGTGCTTTAGTAGACCGGATTGAAGCGTTGGAAGAACAAATACAAACCCTTCAGCGCAACAATTCTTCAGACAAAACTCCTGTTTTATTGGGTGGTTTAGCAACGAAAGAGGATGAACCAACCCACGATACTCGCTGGTGCAACCTCAAGGATAAGACCATCCAGGAATTTCTAGATGGTGCTGGCATTTAAAAAGTGAGAAGTTAAAAGTGAGGAGTGAGGAATAAAAATCATAAATGCAGGTTTGCAATTTCCAACTCCTAACATTTTGTAGAGACGCAATTAATCGCCTCTCTACTCCAATATTTAAGGATTAATCGCTTGGCTAGACCACTCTTGCTGGTCATCACGGTGGTAAAGCCATCGATTTTGTGGTTCGCCGCGTAATTCTAAATGGTCTACTTGCACCGGATCTAGTAGCAGTAGACAAAAATTAGCCATTGGCTCAACCGGATCGGGTGCTGGTGGCTCAAAGGCTCCTGCTTCTTGGTTTCTGGGTTTACCAGGATGCGGCCAAGCAAACTGTAAACGCGCCGCATCACTCAATTCTTGCCACATAGCGATCCGCGCTGACTGTAGATGTCGATCGGGATCGTCACCGCTTACTAGGGTTAAACAGCCAGTGATGCGGAATTGTTCTCGTGTATTGGGGAAGTACCAGCAAATTTCTGCCCAAGGTTGCTGCTGTATCCGATCGGTTTTGGCGCTACGGTTATCGGTGATAAATTTTAGCTGGTTTGTATCTTCTAGAAAGCCGCGAAATACTAAGGTGCGATTAGTGGGGCGACCATTAGCTTGTAGCGTTGCTAGTTGCAGGTAACGGGCATAAACAAGGCTGCGGTTGCGATGGAGTGCATGAGCGATCGCACCTCGCCAAGGAGCAAGAGACATTATACAATTCTGTTGGTAATCTAACGCCAGGTATTGCTGAACATCCTACCACTTCAATACTCCTGGTTGAGCGCCAGTGATTCCTAAAAGTTCTCTAACGCCAAGAAGCTTTAAGATTTTGCTGCTGTAATATATCTAAATTATTAATATCAATAATACCTAATGAATTCCTTACCCGCTAATCGTGCTAATACTCTTAAAGCTGCTTTTCGTGTTTGTGATGTAGCTCCTTTAGTAACGAATAGAGATATTGAACGTTATTATGTTAATTTATCAAAAGTTCGCAAGACAGAAGCAATTAATACTATTAAAACTCGCTTAAGTTTTCTTGAACCCGCAGATTTTTGCAGCCTTCTATTTACTGGACATCGAGGATGCGGTAAAAGTACAGAATTAAGGAAGATTCAACGAGAATGGGAATCTCAATATAAAGTTATTTATATAGAAGCCGACGCTGAACTAGATATATTAGACGCAGAATACACAGATTTATATTTAGTAATTATTAAAAAAGTTGCTGATGTACTATACGCATCGGAATTAAATTTTGATGCACAACTTTTAAATAATTTTGAGTCTTGGTTTAAAGAAATTACTCAAGAAACTGAACAAACAGTTGAAAGGTCAGTAAGTGTCGGTGTTCAAGCAGAAGCAGGAATAAAGATTCCCTTTATTTCAAAGCTTTTGAGTAAAATACAAGCTCAAATTAAAGGTGCTGACAAACAAAGAAAGACGGTTCGGCAGAATTTACAAAAAGATATTGGTCGTTTACAAGCAGATATAAATTTGTTGCTAGGGGATGCTTTTGTCAAGCTTAAATCCAAATATCCTGAATACGAAAAGGGATTGTTAATTATTTTTGATAACTTAGACAGAGTGCCCCCAAATGTAGCTAAACATTTATTTTGTGATTATGCATTTCAATTACAAAGTCTACATTGTACGATTATCTATACAGCGCCAATTTCTATTGTCTATTCGGAAAATAATTTGAGTAATTCCTTTGACACACCTAATATTGTGCCGATGGTCAACATATATGAGTTTGAACAAGACAAAAACGAGCTAGATTATAATGATGATGGTATAACAGCAATTACGAGTTTAATTGAACAAAGAGTTGAAGTAGACGCAGTATTTGAATCGCGTCAATTATTGGTAGATTTAGCCAAAGCAAGCGGCGGTCACATCCGCCAATTGATGCAAATAGCATCAAAAGCATTTATTACAGCAGCAACTCGTGAGCATGAAAAAGTTACTGCTGATGATATCACTTATGCGATTAAGCAAGAGCAGTTTAATTTTGAGCGGAGTATATCAACAGAATACTATTCTGCTTTGGCTGCGGTATATATCAACAAAGATGTTTCTAAAGATGAAATCGGCAGGTTAATGCTGTTCAATCTTTGGGTTTTTGAGTACAACGGCAAAAATCGCTGGAATTATGTTAATCCAGTTGTGAGGCAAATCCATGCTTTCCAAGAAGCAGTCAAATCAGTCACAAGTAACCCCTGAGTTAAATTTAGAAAAAGAAACTTTTGTGCAAATAAATCAGCAGTCATTAGCGGAACTGTTAACCTTTATTGACTTTGCTGACACTCAGTTAACGATTGGGTTCGTTGCTGTTAACTTTGCAGAAGATAGAAATACTTTAATTGAAATCCTCAACAATCATCCTCAATGTCATGAGATTCAGTTTGAACTTCTCAATTTTGCCGATCCTAATTTGCGTTTTTTAAGGGATGAGATTATTCGTGATTTAAAAGAAATTCATTTAGAACCAGATAAAAAATTAGTTTTAATTGTTATCGGCTTAGAAAAGTCTATTGGTTTATCTGGAGAATATCCGCCTGTACTGCAAGACTTGAACTTTGTGCGAGACGCTTTTACTAATAGTGTTCCTCACCCTATACTGATATTTCTGCCAGATCATGCCCTAACACGTTTGGCAAAATATGCCCCAGATTTTTGGGCATGGAGAAAAGGAGTATTTTATTTTAAAACAGTCGAGTCTACTCAAGAGTTGGCTATTGAAAAAACTATTCAGTCTGAGAGAATATTAGGAAGTTTAGATTTACCAGAAAGGCAAGAGCGGATTGATTTACTTGAACGCTTGCTAATGGAAGAATCAACAGATGTACGTACCCACATTAATATTTTGAAGGAGTTAGGGGTTGCTTATAGGAGTATTGGTGAGGCGAAAAAAGCAGAAGATTTTTTGCTAAAAGCTTTAAAGTTAACTGAAGAAGATGAAAATTTAGCAGGAATCAAAGCCAGCGTTCTCCATGAACTGGGAATACTTTATGCCGACAAAGGGGATGTGGATGAAGCGATCGCACTTTACAATCAGTCTTTGGAAATAAAAGAACGCAGTGGTAATGTCCAAGGCAAAGCGGTGACATTGCACTGTCTTGCAGTTCTCTACGCCGACAAAGGGGAAGTGAATGAAGCGATCGCACTGTACAATCAGTCTTTGGAAATAAATGAACGCATTGATGATGTCCAAGGCAAAGCGGCGACGTTGCAATGTCTGGGAAATATCTACGCCGACAAAGGGGAAGTGGATGAAGCGATCGCACTTTACAATCAGTCTTTGGAAATAAATGAACGTATTGGTAATGTCCAAGGCAAAGCGACAACCTTGCACGAACTGGGACATATCTACGCCAACAAAGGGAAAGTTGATGAAGCGATTGCACTCTACAATCAATCTTTGGAAATAAATGAACGTATTGGTAATGTCCAAGGCAAAGCAGCAACGTTGTACAGTCTGGGACATATCTATGCCAAAAAAGGAGAAGTGGATGAAGCGATCGCACTGTACAATCAGTCTTTGGAAATAAATGAACGTATTGGTAATGTCCAAGGCAAAGCAGCGGCATTACACTCTCTGGGAATGATCTACGCCAACAAAGGGGATGTGGATGAAGCGATCGCACTTTACAATCAGTCTTTAAAAATAACTCAATGCATTGGTAATGTCCAAGGCAAAGCAGCGACGTTGCACCAACTAGCAGGTATCTACGCCAAAAAAGGAGAAGTGGATGAAGCGATCGCACTCTACAATCAGTGCTTGGAAGTTTTTGAACGTATTGGTAATGTCCAAGGCAAAGCAGCGACGTTGCACCAACTAGCAGGTATCTACGCCAAAAAAGGAGAAGTGGATGAAGCGATCGCACTCTACAATCAGTGCTTGGAAGTTTTTGAACGTATTGGTGATGCCTATTGGAAAGCACTAACGTTGCATAATATAGCAAGTATTTACGCCGACAAAGGGGAAGTGGATGAAGCGATCGCACTCTATAATCAGTCTTTGGAAATAACAGAACGCATTGGTGATGTCCAAACCAAAGCGGTAACATTGCACGAACTGGGAAATATCTACGCCAACAAAGGGGATGTGGATGAAGCGATCGCACTTTTCAATCAGTGTTTGGAAATATTGGAACGCATTGGTGATGTCCAAGGTAAAGCAATGACTCTGTGGTGGTTAGGGTATTTGGCAGAACAACAGGGTGAATATACTAAAGCGATATTCTATTTGCAACCAGCTTTAGAGATTTTGCAGCGATTGAAGTCACCGGATGCTGAAAGTGTGAGTGCAAGTCTTGATAGGGTAATGCGTAATTCGTAATTACAGCACCTAAAGTTTTTTGTCTCACGCAGAGAGAAGTTTGAGCAGCAGCTTCCGCCGATCAAAACTTCTCCTATCGGAGACGCTACGCGAACGGTGGGCGCAAAAGCGCAGAGAAGAAAGCGAGAGTGTTTTTTAAATATATGAAAATTGCTGTAATGAGTCTTTGATACTCGTGAACGAGTCTTTGATACTCGGCGACGAGTCTTTTTTACTCGCGGACGAGTCTTTGATATTCGGCGACGAGTCTTTTTTACTCGCGGACTAGTCTTTGATACTCGACGACGAGTCTTTTTTACTCGCGGACGAGTCTTTGATACTCGGCGACGAGTCTTTTTTACTCGCGGACGAGTCTTTGATACTCGGCGACGAGTCTTTTTTACTCGCGGACGAGTCTTTGATACTCGTGAATGAGTTTCTACAGCAAATTAGGATAGAGAATCAGGATCTATGCCAAGCGATCGCAACTGTTCTGCGAATAATTCAGCACGTCGTTGTGCTTGTTGAGCTTTTTGTTCTGCTTGTTGAGCTTTTTGTTCTGCTTGTTGAGCTTTTTGTTCTGCTTGCTGGGTTTTCTGTTGAGCGAGTTTTGCGTTTTCTTCGGGTGTTAAAAGCTTTTCCCCTTGTTGGTTATACCAATACAACCACTGGCGAGGAATGCCTAGATAAGTTCCCCGTTCCATGCCAATTCCTAAACCAATCTCTGGCAACCAAACGGGATTACCATCTTCTAATGCAGTGTAACCACCATTAATTAATTTGTATATTTCCAACCGTGGCTTTCGACGACGATTTGGATTGTAGATTACATAATATAAAATCCCTAATTTCGCATACTCTGCTTTTTTAGTAGAGTACTCACCACGATATTTTTGAGATACTACTTCTAGCGCTAATATTGGTACTTTCCTCTCTTCCCAAAGCACATAACTTAGACGGAGGTTTTCATCATTAAATCGCTCTACGCCCAAACTCAAAAACCCATCTGGGACTATTGCTGGTAAATCTGGGTCATAATAAATACCCATATCTACACCAAAAAACCAATCCATGCGTTCTGGCCAAGCCATTGCCAGAAGCGCTTTTAGTAAACCGGGAATCAAATCTTGCAATTCATTATCCACGGGAGTCTCGTCAGAGTCAGGTAGCTCCTCAGATGAGGGCAAACAAGCTAATGGATCGTAATTTAGCATGATCGATTTCCCATTCCTCAGTTATGAGTACATCTTTATTTTATTAATGAATCTTGATGGTAATTTAAATGAGAGAATCAGGATCTATGCCGAGCGATGTCTACGATGGTCACTGAGCCAAGTCGTACCACTTCGTGGAAGCAAGCTACGCGCAGCGTCTCGTAGAGAAGTGCGGGCCACGCCTACGCACTTTTCAATCAGTCTTTGAAAATAACAGAACGCATTGGAGATGTGGAAGGCAAAGCAAATATCCCTACTCACTTTTTCCCTCGACTCAAGAAAAAACTGCTAGATTTACCACGCAAGATACTAGAATTTAGTTGCCAATTAAGAGATAATGTCTTATGGCCGACGTTTTCGTGGGATGTGGCAAACCCTAGTTAGATTCTGATTCATCTTTGAATATGACTGTTTCCGAAAATCGAGAAGCGTTTATTCCCTACACTCGCAGTGATATTATCAAACTTTGCCTGCAAGACGGTCAGCTAGATGAAGCTGATGTCAAAAAATTTCAAGATTTCTGCCAAATCCTCATTGCTTACTATCACTTTCGCTTCCACAAAACCTTAGAAGTTATCAAAGATAACTACGTACCCTTTAACCCTAATGCAGAGATTCAACCAGTAACTCCACCAACATTCGAGCAATATGATGACATGGAGTTGAAAGTAGTTGAAGCCTTTGGGCATATTGTTGAAAGAGCTAATTATATTCTTTTACCTGAATCGATTCTCAAACGAGCGCTGGCAACAAAATCTCTTATTGAATTGAAAACTAAAGTAAATTTTGAGGATTTTGATCGCTTGATTTGTTATTACCGGGGTGATAGTTCTAAAAAAATTTCGGTAAAAAAATTCTTCTTTTGGCAAGAAGAAAAGACGATTGATATTTTTGAACGGATTGTTTTATTAGTCAAGTTCAAAGAAGCAGCTTACTTTCGGGCCAAGAAAGACAAGATCCAAGAATTAAAATTCATTCCCGGTAAGATGTATGTTTACTTCTACAAAAATATTCCCAAACTAGATGTTGACTTAATCTTTCCCAATGTCAAAACAAGTATGACCTGGAAAGATCGGTTACTATTTGGAATCCCGGCGATTGGCGCGGCAATTCCTTTGATATTAAGAACATTACCGAATTTATTATTAATAGTTGCTGCAATTTTACTAGTACTAAATGTTACTTTTTGGGTTGAATCATTAAATGTAGAGTTGGATAAAGTCAGAAATTTTATGCCCGTCTTAGTGGCAGCTTTATCATTAGCGATCGCTTTGGGTGGATTTGCCTTTACACAATACACTAATTACAAAAATAAAAAAATTAAATTTCAAAAAATTGTAACTGATACACTATTTTTCAAGAATTTAGGGAACAATCATAGTGTTTTTCAAATGTTTCTGGAATTAGCAGAAGAAGAAGAATGTAAAGAAATTATTCTGGCATACTATCATTTACTGACTAGCCCCACACCATTAACTCCTCAACAATTAGATTCTCGCATCGAAACTTGGATGGACAATAAATTAGGCACAAAGATTAACTTTGATATTCAAGGGCCTCTAAGCAATCTAGAAGATATTCGCGGTCAAGTAATTCAAAATAGCAAAACAACAGACAAAGTACCAGAAATCCCTTTACTAGCCTACGATCGCCAAGGAGCATGTCACGTTTTACCTTTGGATGAAGCTAAAGCAGTGATTGATTATGTTTGGGATAATGCCTTTCGATATAACGGAATAATCTTGTAGTTTAGTCTCTCGGTTATTTGTAAACATCAAGAGGCTCATATCCCCCAATTCTTGAAGAAGTTGGGGATATTTTGCTTATTGAGTATTAATTTTCCACTTGTTTGAGTTTTTGAAAAATTTCATCAAGTGGTGATTCAGATTCATCAGGACAAAATTCTAAAGCAAGTCTCACTTTTCCTTTTTTCCATCCCAAATTACTAAATTGTAAAACTTCACAATTTAATCCCTGAGTATACAAATTTACTTCATCTGTTTCTTCTGCTCCAATATATTCCTTAATTGCTGTAATCAAATCGCGGACTTTAAAAGTTTTAGCAATATTTAACTTATTAAAAGTGTCCGGTTTTATAGACACAACTTCATCATGGTTTAGTATCTCGAATCCATCTTCCATAAAAATCTCCTGTTAATCAATTTATATTTTCCAGAGATATAACAGTTCATCCGAAATAAAATGATAATTTAGTCATTGGTCATTAGTCATTAGTCCTTGGTTATTATCGTAATAATTTGTGTATTGCACAAAGGGGCAAAGAAAAACTCTTCACCCCTCTGTGTTTCAACTTAAATACTTAACTCACCATAGTTTTACGCAAGACTTTACTGAGTCCTGAGTTATTAGTAAAAGTAAAATACTCAACACTCAGTACTGTCTTAGTGAGGTTCTTAGAAAAACCAACCGTAAGAATGCAAACCTTTACCCAAAAGATTCACACCGAGATAGCAAATCCAAACTACAAGCAAACCAGCAGAGGCTAAAATTGCCGGACGGCGCCCTTGCCAACCGCGAGTAATTCTGGCGTGAAGGTAAGCAGCGAAGACTAACCAGGTGATTAATGCCCAAGTTTCTTTAGGGTCCCAACTCCAGTAGGAACCCCAGGCTTCGTTAGCCCAAACGCCACCGGCAATGATGCCAATTGTCAGCAGGGGAAATCCTAGTCCGATGATGCGATAGCTGATGTTGTCGAGAGTTTCGGCAAGGCTAAGGCGCTGGGGTGAAAGAGGTTCAGCAGATGCAACGGCTGGCGATTCAGGGGTAGTTACTAAATTCAAAACAGCGGTGTTTCCGTTACCGTTGCCATTGCTACTAGTTTCAAAACGAGCAAAGCCGTTATTTTCGACAGCAGGGGTTGGTGGTTGAGAAATTAGTTCAGTGGCTTTGTGCAAGCGGTAGCCGTTGCTGCGATAGCCACCAGTACCAACAGAACTGCCTTGTAGTTGGATATTTTGACCGCGAGTGACAATTAAAAAAGCGATCGCTAATAACGAACCCACCATCAAAGCAGAATAACTCAGCATCATAACGCTGACATGCATCATCAGCCAATTTGACTTCAAAGCAGGTACTAAGGGTTCTGACGCTTGCATCTGAGATGGTAGTGTCATAGTAGCAAAAGCAGTAATAGCCATTGCCACCGGAGATGTCGCAACTCCTACTAAGCGACTACGGCTACTATTTTCGGCAATCAGATGAACAGCGGTAATTCCCCAAGCTAAGAAAAACAGAGATTCATAGAGATTACTTAAGGGAAAGTAACCAGCTTCGATCCATCGTGCCCCTAGTAGAGTAGCTATACACAAATTTGCGATCGCCATCCCAGCTGTCCCCAAAGCGGCTAGATAAGGCAGATTTGGAAAAGCCGCTCCTCCCCAATACACCAGCATTGTCAGGAATAATATGGCAAAGGACGCATTGTCCAGCCAGTTCTGGAGTACAACCAAATTCATAAAGTCTTCTCTCCGTGGATGATTTAAAATATCGATTCTGACTGTTTTGATCCTATATGTTTAGAGGGGAATCGGGAATGGGGGATTGGGAATGGGGAATGGGGATTGGGCATTGGGCATTGAACATGAAGAAGAGACAAGGGAGATAAGGAAGAGGGGGGAGACAAGAGAGAGACTTGTTCAATAATTCCCCCTTGTCTCCCTTGTCTCCCTTGTCTCCCTGCTCCCCTGCACCCCTGCTCCCCTCCTCCCACTGCCTATCTAACAGAGTTACTCTTACTCTTTTCTGGACTAGGCAATGTAGTTGCGTTAGTAACTTTTTTAAGTTCGATAAAAATATCGTAACGGTTACTACGATTGTCGCTGACAGCAGATGTCATCCCAATTGTGCGCGTTGCATCTAGCAAAGTTTCTTGATTGGGAATTAGAGTTGGTAAAGGGAAATTTTTCACAGTTCGTTCCACATCCAGAAAAAATTGACCGTTTGTCGGATTGGGTTCTGTAGGAACTGTTTGTTGGAAGGGAAGAGTGCCAGCTAGTGTGTAGTTAGGTTTGGGAACAATTTTATCGGTGATGGGAGCGCCCACTACCAAGAAAGCGACATCTCCATCTAACCAACCGTGGGTAGCAGTTAACGTACCATAAGGTGATACCCAGTTAACAACGGGTTGACCTGCGACTTTCCCCGGTTGCACTTGGAACTGGTATTGATTTTTCATCACTTCATCCAGCTTACTGATGGATGCTTCAGCTAATTTGCGTTGGCTTTGCCCGCCGTAGTCATCGTTTGTCTGTACCATGAACAGCAAACCCGCACGAAAATCATTTGGTGAACCTTCTTTTGGAGTAGCAGGAATTACTGATAAAGAAAACTCCCCTTTCATCCAACTAAGCAAATCCTTCTCCAAATCAAGATCGGTAAGAGATTTTATCCCACCTCTAATCTGTTCTGGTGCGATCGGTGATAAAGGATTTCCCTGAGATGTTAAAACATAGTCTCTCCACAACCTCTGTAAATTACCACCAGTAAGCATCATTAAGGTTTCGGCTGGTATGCGGCTTTGCATTTTCCCAGCTTTGTTTTCCACTGTCAGCACGCGTTGACTATTAGGGTTTAACCAAGAAACGCCCTTGAAGCGGATTCCTTCTGACTCTAAAGTTATTGTCCCTGCTAAACCTTGGTTATTTTGCAGTTGAGCCAAAACTTGAGCAGGCAAAGGGCGGTTTGGAGAAGCCGCGGCTATTTTCGCTGCTGTTGGCACATTTACATAAAACTGTCCAAAGGGTTGGTAATTGGCAATTTTTGGGAAATTCTCAGCAAAGCCGCCTGTTGTCGCTAGGGATGTTTTATTTTTGTAAGCATCGATCGCTCGCTCTGTGGCTTTGGGACTATCAGTTATGACTAAAAAATGCCCATCTAGTAATGCAGCCGAGAAGTTTTGCCCTGCTTGTCCCTCACTTTGTTTAATGGCGATCCCTTGATAAGTGCGATCGCTCCATTTGCCTTGTTTAAGAATTTTGGGTTGTGCCAAAATACTTTTGGCGATTTCTGAATTTTTTACTGGCAATACCATTACCATCGACTGCTGATCGCTAGCAGCATCTTCATTGGTGGTAACTGGTTTGGGTGCAGGTTTATTCCCTATTGTTGGGGCAAGAATTGCGATCGTCACGTCATCGCCTACCCAAGGAGCGATATCTTTCTGGAAGTCGTAACCATTATTCGTCAGAAAGCGATCGCGTAACTGGACTAAATTTTTGTCCAGTTCTGTTTGGGTTTCTCTTGTCCCAAACTGCCGCAATTTCTGCCACTGCTGGGGATCTGTTGTTAAGGAAACCGCAAACAGGGCATCACCAGGAATAATATTTGCACCTACTAGCAAATCGCTAGAAGATATTTGTCTCTGGGCTAACAACCAGTAGGCCACACTCCCCGCACCAATCAATAACCCAGCAGCCGAGAGCGTCAGCACCAAAGACGGTTTCTTATTTTTCTTCATCTGAACAGACACAAGAGGCGGTGCCATTGAAACCTGTACCTCATATTTCCAAACTCATTACTTGCTAAATTGGTTAAGTCAACCAAAAAGTTTCTTGCGATCTAAGGTAGTTAATTTCATAAATTTTTCCACCATAGACATTGATGATATTTCGGTAATTAACCGTTCTTTACTGTTTCAAAGCGGTGTTTTAATGGTTAGTTACCTTTTTTAACACGCTTTCTTGAATTTCGCTGGACATTTCTAAAAACTGCTGTCTTTTTTAGAAAGTCTCCGAAAGTTAACATAGTTCATTTCAAGCACTTTGAGGATATAACTAACTTGAAAAAGCTGCAAGTCATCTGTAACCCAGACTACCTTCTATTTATAGAGCTTCTATCTGTGGTACTGACTTGATTTAAGTAAGATCAACTTAGCGTCCGGGATTTTACATAGATTACCCATCTTCAAAGTCATTAATGTAAAATTCCTATACTCTGGGGCGCACTGTAAAAGATACAAAAATACTATGCCTCAGCATTAGCAGCACTCAACTGCATAGGCCCCAAATATTTGGTTAAATAAGGTGAAAAAACTTCATAAATTAATGTCAGTGGCTGCCCATGATGCCAAAACAAGTAGTGACGACCCCAAAAAGGCCCAGTGACACCAAAACCGGACTCTAGTGCCAATGAGTCACCGTAGTAAATTCCTCGAACATCCCGATACAATTCTGTGCGAAGACGAGCTAAACTTGCCCAAATTGGTAATGAACGGTTTTGTAAATACTCATCGACATGACTGGCTTCCCACCACGAAGTAGCATAAGCTAATCGTTGACCAGAAGCGGTACGCAGCCATACTTGTCGCCGTAATCGCGGTTCTGGAACAGCTTGGATTAACTCAGGAGCAGCATCCAAGTCGATACCAATCAATGACATATCAATGATATCTACTTCTACAGGCTCACCTGTGAGCAATTCTAAGTGACGTGTTGGAGAGCCGTCACCCAAGAGCATTAGCTGCCATGCAGGTGCTAGCTGAGTGTGGGGTAAATTTTGTTGAATTATTTCCTCCCCTCCTTGCCAAATCGGAGTGAGGCGATGCCAAGGTGGTGGCGATGTTAGGTTGTTTGTCGGCGTAAAAGAAATAGTCAATGCTTTTTACAAAACTTCACCTATTTCTATAAAAGCATAAAGGACTAGTACTTTGACAAGGCAACTTTACTTAATATCTAGTAAGCACTGAAGTGCTTCAAAAGCAAACTTAATATTTAAGGGTCAACAGTCTAAGGTTTTTTAACCTATAACTATTGACCCTATACTTAAACAAGCAAAAATGCGGATGGGGAGACTCGAACTCCCAAGGCAAAGCCACACGCACCTCAAGCGTGCGCGTATACCAATTCCGCCACATCCGCATGGTTTCTCTAAAGATAGACTATAGCATAAGAAAATAATTATAGTAAGGTGATATCTAAATTCAGTTGCTTCAAAAATATAAATTTTCTCAAGGCGGTATCAGACTGACAGAAATTTAGCAGCTGTACAAGTGATATTGAAAAGGGTAGAGCTACTGTGTTCGGCGGGGTGCGATCGCGTATCTGTCTGCTGTAGGTGGTGTCGACGACAGGCTATGACGCTCGATAGCGACGTAGGAGCGTCTGACTCGCTATCGGCTTCGCAAAAGCCCAGCTTGGTAGTCTAGCCAAGACTTACAGCAGCAATGTTGTTAGTGTAGTAAGACTCGTAGACGCAGCAAGCCTGCAATATGCGAGTTTGCTTAGGATCAGGGTGGCGAATCTCCTGCAATAATTTGAAATAATGCGGAAGCGTTGTTTCAAGTTGGATCAGAGAAAATGTCAATCTACTGGTAATGATATCGAAACTAAAAAATGAAGTTTGACAAAATATTAATTGCCAATCGGGGAGAAATCGCCCTTCGCATTCTCCGCGCCTGTGAAGAAATGGGAATTGCCACAGTTGCGGTTCACTCCACCGTTGACCGTAATGCTCTCCACGTCCAACTTGCTGATGAAGCTGTTTGCATTGGCGAACCTGCTAGCGGTAAAAGTTATTTGAATATTCCCAATATTATTGCTGCTGCACTGACGCGCAATGCTACTGCCATTCATCCAGGTTATGGTTTTTTGGCAGAAAATGCCCGGTTTGCGGAAATCTGTGCCGACCATCATATTGCTTTTATCGGCCCAACTCCAGAAGCTATGAGACAGATGGGCGATAAATCCACTGCCAAAGAAACCATGCAAAAAGCTGGAGTCCCGACGGTACCAGGTAGTGAGGGATTGGTAGAATCCGAGCAAGAAGGATTAGGATTCGCCAAGGATATCGGCTATCCAGTGATGATCAAAGCTACAGCAGGTGGCGGTGGACGGGGTATGCGCCTAGTTCGTTCTGAAGACGAATTTGTGAAACTTTTTCTCGCAGCCCAAGGCGAAGCAGGAGCAGCTTTTGGGAATTCTGGCGTTTACATAGAAAAATTTATTGAACGTCCCCGCCACATCGAATTTCAAATTTTGGCGGATAACTACGGTAATGTCATCCACTTAGGCGAACGGGATTGCTCAATTCAGCGCCGGAATCAAAAGCTGTTAGAAGAAGCTCCAAGTCCAGCTCTCGACCAAGACCTACGTGAAAAAATGGGACAAGCTGCTGTCAAAGCTGCCCAATTCATTAACTACAGTGGGGCGGGTACTATTGAGTTTCTCTTGGATAGATCCGGTAAATTCTACTTTATGGAAATGAATACCCGGATTCAAGTAGAACATCCTGTAACAGAAATGATTACTGGGATAGACTTAGTTGCCGAACAAATCCGCATTGCTCAAGGTGAAAGACTCAAGCTTACCCAAGACCAAGTAGTATTACGAGGTCATGCGATCGAATGCCGAATCAACGCCGAAGATCCCGACCATGATTTTCGCCCTTCTCCCGGACGGATCAGTAGCTATCTGCCCCCCGGAGGGCCTGGTGTACGGATTGATTCCCACGTTTACACAGATTACCAAATTCCACCTTACTACGATTCCTTAATCGGCAAGTTAATCGTTTGGGCACCAGACCGATCCACTGCTATTAACCGGATGAAACGCGCGCTGCGGGAATGTGCCATTACTGGATTACCTACCACCATTGGGTTTCATCAAAAAATTATGGAAACTCCACAGTTTTTACAGGGTAATGTCTATACAAATTTTGTGCAGGAAATGAACGGGTAGGAGAGTAGGAAAGGAAAAAGGTTATAGGTTACAGGGGACAGGGTTATAACCTGTAACCTGTCCCCTGTAACCTGTACCCTAATTAACACGAGATAGCATAGTCAACAATCCTTGTTGACCTAACAGGATTTCTCGCAGCAGGCTGAAGATACCAACCCAAATAATAGGTGTAATATCTACCCCACCTATAGGTTGCACCAGCTTTCGCAAAGGTATTAAAAATGGCTCAGTTGGCCAAGCTATTAAATTAAAGGGCAAACGATTCAAATCCACTTGCGGATACCAAGTGAGAATGATACGAAATATAAATAAGAATGTCATAACCCCTAACACAGGGCCAAGAATCCAAGCAGTCAGGTTAACACCAGTCATCGGTTTTAGGTACTATCTATCTGTAAAAAAAGAAAAAACTTAGGCACAGGCAAGTTGCGCTTTGCGTAGACATAGCTACAAAATTTTAAGCTTTGTAAAGCACTCCGATCATCATTTTAACTAAATGCTGTCACTTCTTTCTGAAATAGAAAAGCGAACTCGCCCATGTAGTTAACTCAATAACTGGTGAAAGAAGTTACCAAGTTTGGCAGTTCAGAGTTAGAGGCTTCTCAAGAAAGTAATACACTATTAAAATTAGGATGAAGTGTGTAAAAAAAGGTTGAGAAGTATGACGCCTTCTTTAGCAAATTTTCTTTGGAGTCTGGTATGGGGTACAGCAATTGTTGTAATACCCGCTACTGTTGGTCTAATTTTCATTAGCCAAAAAGATAAAATACAGCGTTCATAATGCTTATGAGAGTTAAATTAGCTCTCGTAATCGATTGTCTGTCAACTATCTACTTAAATTGCACTAAAAGCAGCATAAACTGCGACTGGTGGCAGTTGTAGCTGACAGACATAGACGTTTTTACTTTTCGGTGAATAGCTTCAGAGCTTCTTTGCCAGAGGCTTTGAAGCTTCAATATATCGTGCCTAATTACAGTAGTGATTTTAATTGTGACTCGCTAACATAGATTTGATATTGGGAAAACAGCAATGATAAATTTTGGGCTGAACTCAGCCAGTTTTCTGGCTCAGGTAAATTTTGGGGCAAACTCAGCCAGTATTCTAGGAATTTTCCTGGCTGTGGCTGGGGCAGCACTGTATTTTCTCCGCACTGTGCGTCCGGAATTGTCACGGGATCAAGATATCTTTTTTGCGGCAGTCGGCTTACTTTGCGGCTTTATTCTCGTCTTTCAAGGATGGCGGCTAGACCCGATTTTACAATTTGGTCAACTGCTTTTAGTTGGCACAACTGTGTTTTTTGCAGTTGAAAGTATTCGTCTGCGAAGTATAGCTACTCAGCAAGCAAAGCGCAACACTCCGATTGTGGACGAAGACCGACCAGTTAGCGATCGCTATTCGTACAATAATCGCAGAAACTATCAGGCTGAGATGGAGGCAGACTTAGATCCACTGCCTTATGAAGACGAGGAAGAACGCCCAGTGCGTCCCCGGATTCGCGGTAGCAGGGATGAGATTTCAACTCGTGATGACTACTATCAGGAACAACCTCCCCGTCGTACAGAACGCCGCAACAGCAGCACTAGTGAAAGACAGACTCCATCTGATAGAACCCGCCGGCGGACTTCTGGGCGTCCTGTAAATCGCCCTTCTGAAAGCTTTGAAGAAGAGAACTGGGGTTCTTCTTCTAGGCAAGTTGATGATTGGGAAAATTCAGGTGGGGAAGTTAGAAAACCTTCTCGCCGTAGTAATAACGGGTCACAGCGTCCCGAAAGTCGTGAAGATGATGTTTCTCCCAGACCGAGAAGGCGTCGTCCCCCCACTGACTCAACTTCTCGAAGACCGCGCGAAGATGATGATGCGATCCCAACCGATTATGTACCATACAACCCAATTGAAAAACCAAATGAGGGGCCAGATAATTTGACCGATTTTGATGACGATGTTTAAAACAGTTGGCGTGCAAATAGGTTTAAAGGCGACGGAAAACAGTTGAGGTGGAAAAATTTACGCCTGCATTTTGGCTCCAAAGACCAATTCATTGGAGCCTGGTTTTTGGTTTAACAAGTTTGCTTGTATCTTGTGGTTCTAACGATATTCCTATAGGGCCTACTTCTCTTAACAGTCGCTACACCGAGGAGCAACCTGCTTTGAGTGGAAATGGGCGCTTTTTAGCGTTTGTATCTAATCGGAATGGTAATCAGCAGCTACTAATGTACGATTTGGAGAGGCAACTGTTTATTAGTACACCGGGGATAAACCGACAGGAGACAATTGCCGAAAGTCCTAGTTTGAGCTACACCGGACGTTATATTTCTTATCTTACTAGTGACCAGGGAAGACCAGTGGTAGCGCTTTACGATCGCGCCACGCAACAGTCACAAATTGTCACGCCAATTTATCGCGGCTGGATCAGAAAACCAAATATTAGTCCAGATGGACGTTATGTTGTCTTTGAAACCGCCACTCGTGGTCAGTGGGATATTGAAGTTCTAGACCGAGGGCCAAATATTGAGTTAGATATTCCCAACGGTGCAACTGTGGGTTCACCTCCGTAGGGGAGAAAGTTAGGAGTTAGGAGTTAGGAGTTGTGAGATTATTGACTAATTACTAATGACTAATGACTAAATTATATGAAACGTGTTTTTTTTATACCTATATTTTTCTGTTTAAGTTTATTGACTGGGTGTTTTGGCTACCCTCGGATTTTGAGTTATCCCTTTGATCCAGGGGGTCGGAGTCTTAATAGTTTAGCATCGGAATTAAACCCCCAAATTTCTGGGAGATACATTGTTTTTATTACTGACCGACGCGGTAGCCAAGATGTTTATATGTTTGATACGGTAACTCGTGATTTGGTTGATTTGCCAGGTTTAAATTCCTTTGATGCGATCGCAAATCATCCTAGCGTTTCACAAGATGGTCGTTATATTGTGTTTGCTGCTAGCCGTCAGGGGCGATCGGCTATTTTTCTCTACGACCGAGAAACACGCCAATCACGGAATTTGACCAATAACCTGCAAGCGGAAGTCCGCAACCCTACAATTAGCGCTGATGGTAGCAGGATTGCTTTTGAATCCAGTAACAACGGGCAGTGGGATATTTTAGTATATGACCGTTATGGACAGCCGTTAAATATACCTCAAGAGCCACGTTGAACAACAGTTAGAAGTTAAGAGTTAAGAGTGAAGAATTTTAACTCCTAACTCTTAACTCCTCACTACTCCCTCCTCACTTTTAACTTTTGTTTTCTACTTGTTGCACAGATTCAATAAGCGATCGCACTTGTTCCGTACCCTCAGAAGCTTCAAATGATAAAGGAAACTTACCCCGGAGGATCATCCGCAAACCGAGGGGTGCAAGACTGAGTAATCCTTTTAAATCCCGAAAATAATTACCAACTACTTGTAAACCAAATTGACGTTCATCAATCCAACCACCTTCTTTAACTAAATCTATCAATACTTTCCGGTGACGAATTGAACGACTATCACTATTTTTTTTCTGGGTGAGAATTTCTTGTTTAACTTTGGTGATTTGTTCTAATGGTGCAACTTCCATTGGACAAACAGAATCACAGTACAAACAACGAGTGCAACCCCATACGCCTTTAGTACCTTCGTTATAGCTTGCTAAACGATTTTCGGTATCGCTATCGCGGGAGTCTGCTACCATTCGGTAAGCTTTGGCAAGGGCATGGGGACCTACAAAGTCTGGATTAACTTCACGAGCGTTGCATTCAGAGTAACAAGCACCGCACATAATACAGTTACCAGTTCGATCGAGGCGCGATCGCTCTTGTGGTGTTTGCAAAAACTCTCTTTCTGGTACTTGTCGTGCTGCCGTACTCACATAAGGGGCAACTGCCTCTAGATTATTCCAAAAGCTGCTCATATCTACAACCAAATCTTTAATCACGGGCATATTGCCAAGAGGTGCGATCGTGATTTCATCAATAGCATTTACTTTACTTTGAGATGATGGTATTTGTTGTAATCTGGCAAGTTCGCTCCCAACATTTTCTTTACAAGCTAAAGCCGAACGCCCATTAATTCGCATAGCACAGCTACCACAAATAGTATTGCGGCAATTTTTGCGAAATGCCAAAGTTCCATCTTGCTCCCACTTAATCTGATTGAGGCAATCCAAGATTGTATTACCTGGTTCGGCCTCTACAATGTAGGTTTGCACAACAGGGGAGGAATTTTGTTGCTGTCGAATGACCTTAAAAATAACTTCCATAACTACTAACCAAAATTTTAAAATTACTTCACCAGCCTCAACAATCATGAGTCAAAGCAGCTAGTTGCGAAAAGTGAGTTATACTTTTTGCCCCTAATTCAAACCCTGGTGTTAATAGGCTGACGATTAAAGGGCGACTGATTCTAGTTTAAGGATAACCATTAAAATTTTACTTGTAGTAGCGCTGTAAGCAAGATTTTTGTCAAATTCTCAGTTAAAACGCCAAAAATGCGATCGCAGCTTTGCATTGAATTTACCTGTTTGGCAATCTAAAGGAAAGAGAGTTTGCTTCAAAAGTAACTTCAGTTGATCTTTGATCTAGCGATCCTATCCAAATGAAATCCATGGGAAGTTAGCAATATGTCTTGATGTCAACTTGAGTCAAGCAGTCCTGACAGTAAAATTCCACCTTCGCTACCACTTGACAGAATTTTTTGATTATATAGAAGTTTGAAAGCCCATGTTTAATATATAGTAGTGGCAATCAAGCACTAGGCAGATGTTAAGAGATTTGTTCATCCCATAGACAGACGTGCAAAATCCTCTGGCCGCTTTTGACCTGAAGATAATAAACCGAGGAAAAATCCTCACCACTTTCAAAAAAGTTAGAGTACCGCGAAACCCACAGGTGTCAGACTTTTCGCTTTTTGGCTTGCTCTCAATCAACAAAATATGGGATTGAACTCATTGGTCAAAACTGCTCGTCTCAATATATAAATTTTTATCAAAGCCAGATAGCAATGCTCGCGCTTGTAATCATAAAGGGTTAAGAAAATCGTCACTGCTTTTTTCAACTTTCAAGTCCAGGAATTTAAATAAAAATTTACCAGCAACTTTAATTCAAAATTAAACAACTATTTTGCTATTATTAGTCCATGCTAGTATTTAATATAAAATTACGAAGTAGCAAAACCAGAATCAATAGCCGTATCAGCGCGGTTACTACTGCTTTGTTGATTCGTAATGTAGAGACAAGAAAATTCGCGTCTCTACTGGTAGAACAAAAGGGTGTATACCCGTAGGACTCTATTGAAATACTATGCTGTCCTAAGCTTGAAAGGACGAGTGGAGAAAACTCTACTTGCTCATTGGCAAGAAAGGCAAGCACTGAAAGTGAAAAACCTGCAATTTTTTGGGTCTACGACTTATTTGCAGTAGAACCTAACCTCATTTGTAATGGTGGCTGAAAGTTACACCGCTACAGTAGCGCTAAAGAAGAAAATAGTTTTCTTTCTGATGGCTAATAATGGTTAAAAGTGCCGTAACATCACCAAAATTAATGTCTGTGGCAACTATGGCCTCTAGTTGGTTGTAGACAACCATATATAGAAGTGCTTTTGGCTCCTATCGGCAGGAATTCACCCGTTACATTAGGGTCTTCAGTAGCTCTATGCAAATGCTAAAAAATTAAATGCTGGCATGAGACTACATAGTTTATCAGTTTGGAGAGAGTAAGGAAAATTTGAGCATAATGACTGAAACTGCAACCGCGCCATTAACTGGAAAAGCACTACTTGCTAAAGTAAAAGAACTTTCCACATTACCACGCCGAGAAAGAGCTAAACAGTGCGGCTATTACACTGTTACTAAGAATAATCAAGTTCGTGTCAATCTCACCGATTTTTATGACGCTTTGCTATCTGCTAGGGGAATTCCTCTAAGTCCAGAAGCGCCTAAAGATGGTCGTGGTCGTGAACCGACATATCGGGTTAGTGTCCATCAAAATGGTCAGATTGTAATTGGTGCTACATATACCAAAGCAATGGGCTTGAAGGCTGGAGATGAGTTTGAAATTAGGCTGGGATACAAACATATTCACCTGATTCAACTAGGTGAAAGCGATAAAAAACTAACCTCACAAGATATAGATTCTGACGAATCAGACGAAGATTTAGAAGACGAAGAGTAAATTTGCTAATGGTAGGGATAAGTTTCAGGTTATGATAACTTGTCCTTACCCCGACAGCAAATTGGTAGCCAGGTAAAAAATACGATTAGACCCCTTGCAGAATTTACCAAAATTAGTAGAGTCTTGATTAATCAGCAAGAAATCTATAATGCAAGAAGTCTATCGTGTTTTTTTGTTTATTTTGATAACTTTCTTTGAGTCTTCGAGCAATGCCTTACTGGCGTTTAGAGAAAATGCACCGCCACTAGTTATAGTGACGGCATTTTTTGTTTGCTGGATAGTTTGCTGGTTGCCAGTAGCAACAGTATCAGCAATATTGCTTAATTGGCAACCTCCTAAACCTTTACAGCCAGAGCAAAAAATGCCGTTATTGGTGTCACTTTATCTATTAGCTCCCCCGATCCTCTGGGGAGTTGTTTGGTTGACTAATAAATCTTTTCCAGATTACGGCTTTGTTGTCAATTTTTCAACTCTTGGTTTTTTAGCAATAGGTTTTAGTTTGGGAGTGTTGAGTCTAACTATTGTCTTTAGTGGGCAATTCGGGTTAGGTTGGTGTTCTTTTGAGAAGTCGAATTTCAAGTTAGTATTACCCATCTTGCTACCGATTTTCTTGATAGCGTTGTTAGTCGCTGGGATAGAAGAGTTAGTTTTTCGCGGTTTCCTGTTCACAGAATTAGCACAGGATTACCCAGCTTGGGTAGCAGCAGCAATTTCTAGCTTGATTTTTGCCTTGTTACACTTGGTTTGGGAGCAACGTGAAACTGTACCCCAACTTCCTGGATTATGGCTGATGGGAATGGTGCTAGTGTTAGCACGCTTTGCCTCTAGCGGTAATTTGGGTTTAGCTTGGGGATTGCACGCAGGATGGGTATGGGCGATCGCTACCATAGATACAGCAGAACTAATTACTTACACTGGTATTGTCTCTGACTGGTTCACAGGTAAAAATAAAAAACCCTTAGCTGGCTTGGCGGGAATTATTTGTGTATTGGGAACTGGAGTAATTATCTGGTTCAACTCTCAAATATTTTAATTTCCCATAGATGATGTCTGTTAACGCAAATCCCCGACTTCTTCAAGAAGTTGGGAATTTAAATCCAACGATTTAGAAGGTACTATTCCACCCCTATACTCTCGGGTTTTGGAGAAAAGGGGAAAGAAAAAACCTTTAACCCAAACCCGATTCCGAGTTAGAAATGCACAAAGCGAGAAGTATTGTATTCCACCCTACTAATCTTTATTCAGTACTCAAAACTACTCAGACCTTCTGATTCTGTCGATTTCTCGTTGTAATTCTTCAATTTGGCGGCGCAAACTTTCTGTTTGATTTTCGGAAGATTCTGCTGAAACATTTACCGATCCGGAAGCAGGCGATCGCTGATAATTTCCTCGGCGAATTTGCTGATATTCTTCAGATACTGCCCACGACCGTAAGTAATGCAAACGTTCAACAGGGAAAGGATGACTCAACATCATACCCTGAGCGCCATTGTAGATCAAGAATTTATATATCTGATTCAGTCCATCTTCATCCAATGCCTGATAATTTTCTGACTGCTTGATAAACTCTTGTAAACTACATTCATTGGCATATTTGTTACTACCACCAGAAAGTTTCATCATCGTTGACATCACAGGATTTAAGTCATCCATCACTAGTAGTGCAGCGCGATCTGACGATAACTCCGCTTTGCGCCGCCACTCAAAAAAGGCGTAAATCAAGCCTTGTGTGAGAATATTACCGATGCCGAAGGTCAATTCTCCCAAGGCCGAAGCAGCACTCATCGCCCACATCGCCATTTGAATTAAAATAGTATGACCACATTTAATATGCCCTAGTTCATGGGCTAGCACCGTCCTCATCTCGGCTTCGTCTAGTAAGTCTAGTATCCCTGTATTTATGACTATGTAAGGATTCTCTTGCCCCAGCGCATAGCTATTTGCTTGGGGATTTTGCGAGACAAACAGTGTTGGTTCTGGGTAAATGTCCAAATCTCGGACGCATTCCCGAAACATCTGGTAAATAGTGGAATATTGACGCGGCCCGACTTGGATGCTGTTACCCATTAGATAGACTAATTGAGGGCGTTCGTAGATAAATTCCACAAATTTACGAGCGATTAAATCAAATCCTGGCAAATTTCGTAAAGCTTGCTCCGCTTGGCGATCTAGTGGATGCCTGAAGGCTTCGCTGGAAATTCCTGTGTAAGTTGGCATAATTTAGGATATTGGGTGATTGGTCATTGGTCATTGGTCATTAGCAAAGGACAAAGGACAAATGACAAATGACAAGATAATAGAAATGGGGCAATTGGAAGTAAAAATCACTTTGTATGGAATTGAAAGCGTGTGATTGAGGCAGAAGTTCATTTGTCACTACATAACTTTTTGCGATCGCAAGCGGGGTTCCCTTCCTGGCCCCATCATTTGACGATGGCACGGTTGGTAGCACGCGCCTTGCGCCTGGGACGTAGCGCCCTAATTCAAGTAGGGGCAGTTAGTGGCTATCAAGGGCGGTATCGTACTAGTTTTGTAGCATCAGCCCTGATGTGGCATGGTCCTGTAATTATTGTTGCTCAAGAAACAGTGCAGCAACTTCTGCTGCGGGTGGAAATTCCCCGTCTACAGCAGTGGCTACCAACCAATAAATCGATTAGGACAGGTGATGCTTGGCCTGATGCCCAGTTCCAAGGGCTACTGTTGACCTCCCCAGAAGCTTGGTTAAAAGGACAGTTAGCTGGTGACTCACGCTTTCCCCAAGGCATTCCCACAATTATTGATGGGGTAGACGATCTTGAAGATTGGGTGCGTCATCAACTTACTCAAGATATTCAACCCGATGATTGGGAGCAACTCATGCTGGCTTGTCCAAACCAAGCTGAGGCAATTCGCGAAGCACGGATACAACTAACACACGAACTTTTTCAGCATCCTGCAAATCCATATCAGTGTTATTTAATTTCCCAGCCAGAAATAGAAATTTTAGGCCGTTTGTATTTGGCTTTAGAGTCAGTACAAGCACTGCCAGAACCTTGGAAAAAATTCTGGCAACAATTTCAAACCCTTGATGAAAATCTTTCCCCCCCTGCTCTCTTTTGGGCGACTATTGCCCATCGACAAGGTTTATTTTCTTTGCACTACGCCCCAATGGAATTAGGGGAAATACTCTCGCCGATTTGGCAGCGACAACCAGTAGTTTTAATTGGCAGCGCTATCGAACCGGAAACTGAGGCTCCCCTTTTCCGCCAGCGCTTGGGTTTGGACGATTTAACTTGCCTGAAGTTCTCTTCGGAAAATCAAGCGGAAGCAATTCAACTGTATGTACCCTATAAGTTGCCTCTACCCAACACGCCAGAATTTCAAGCGGCATTTATTCACAAAGTCCGCACACTGGTTTGTCTAAGTGCGACAGCGCCAGGATTAACGGTTGTCTTGGTGGGGGATGTACCACTAAAGGCTCAAGTTGCGGCAATTCTGGCTTCAGAGTTTGGTTCGCGGGTGCAAGTAGAAAAAACTTGTTTAGATGAGAATGGTATTTTGATTAGCGGTTGGGAATTTTGGCGAGAACATCAACGAGTTTTGCCAGCACCTCATCTGTTAATCATTGCGACTTTGCCCCTACCATCTTTAGAAAATCCTCTGGTAGCTGGTAGGGTAGCTCTTTATAAGCGATCGCATCAAGATTGGTTCCGTTTATACTTGTTACCAGCAGCTTTAAATGAATTACAACGGGCGATCGCTCCAGTACGAGAAAGTCAAGGAATTGTAGCTTTACTTGATAGTCGTGTAGTTAACCGCAGCTACGGCGCTCAAATTCTCGCAGCTTTAAGTCCTCTGGCACGCATTAACTATCTCGATCCCAGCCTGTTTTCCAATACCGATGAGGAAAATTCTGCTTAAAATTCAGTTACCAGTGACGCCACTTGACGGCAGTTGACGGCAGTTGACGGCAGTTGCTCCACTTGGGGAGACCCCATCGCCCTTGGCGTCTCCCCTTGGGAGAAGACCGCACTGCCTCCTCCACTTGGGGAGACCCCAGACGCTCGCGGACTCGCTTGCCGCCGACGCTATGCGCTAAAGCGTCTCCCCTTCTCCCATTCGTGAGAGGCTAGCGCCAAGGGAGAAGACCGCAGTGGCTCCCTAATGCCTAATTTAAATTTTGACGAAGCAAAGCGCGATCGCAAAGAAGCAAGATATTATTATCAGCTTATGGAAGGTGATGCGATTCATCGCCTTTGGAGTAGGCATGATTCCTGGCAAAATAAATTTAGAACCTAAGTAAAATTTGAGTTGCTGATTATGGGTGAAGCAAAACGTCGTAAAACCGCACTAGGGGAAACATACGGTAAAGATACTCGGATCTTATCTTGGGTTCCGATCACAAAAACTCAAGGCGAACAATTTGTCACTTGGACTACTCGTGGTGCTTGGATAGGCATTGGTCTGATGATTGTTGGATGGTTAACAATCCGTTTTATCGGTCCAGCTTTCGGTTGGTGGCAAGTAGTCTATTAATTCTTAATTCATAATTGAATTAGTTGGATATCTAGGCTCCAACTAATTCAAGGCTGCTAAAAAAGACAATAACGCCCAAGTGTCTTGCCAATAATTACAAATTACATTAGCGCAACGGTGGGGAGTTTGCGTACCCTATGGAAAGCAAGCTATGCGTAGCCTCTTGTAAAAAGCATTATGAGGAATTACGAATTAGTTAACTGAGTTATTAATAAAAAATAATTACTCATTTTGGATAGATAATCGAAATATATTATATATGCATTAAATTTGGCAAAACCAAATTAAGATAAGAATCCTTCTAAATTATCGTGCTTTGGTTTGTGCAAGTTTTTGAAAATAATCTCAAAATAACTAGAAATATTGCCTAAATGGCAACAATACTTTGCTGAGTTTAGATATTGTCAGTGTTAAGTTTTCCCATTGTGGATTCTACACTCACAGTTGTCTCCTATGTACGTAACCTGAGTATAAACTATTTAGTTTATGCTTGTGCAACTACTTAGGCTAGAATTCGCACTGTTATCTGCTTAACTTTATATATATAGGAGGAAGGAATTTAGTATAAGTAATCATTTGTCTATACCAAAATCTACGTTATAAACAGAACAGATTAAACATCTAAGCATGAGACAGTATAACGATGGAAAACTACATTATAGCGTTTAATAACAGTGTATTTGACTGCACATAGCCAATAAAAACCAAATATGTAGCTTTTCTGTAGTTGACTAGTGCTAAATTTAAGTTACTCTTAAAGCGGATCTCTTGCTCTAAGAATCTACCCTGACAGAAGTGTATAAAGATATAGTTAAATTTAGCAATTCTGTCCGAGATTTTGAATTTGCAAACTGAATAGTTTGATACGGCCCTCAAAATCCCGATCCACTACCCTAAACAAAGTAGTCAATTCATGACTCAATATCATGTGTCTGGTAATTGTAATGAATAGTTTACAATACCAATGGGTGAGAAAATCTAAAGAAAATATAAAAGAAACTCAAATTACTGTGGTGTCTGGAGGACAAAAGTGTTTCTGAGACTAGCACATCAACATCGACAATTCGTCCAAGACTTAGTAATGAACCTGCAAGCCTTGGCGATTGTATTAGAGCGGCGTGGGTATCCTGCATCTTGCTATACCTGTGGCGATCAAATGAATAGTGCATCATTTATGGTTAGCTTGGGCGATAACCATCTGATTCGGTTTTTAGTGTCCGATTACGGCATTACTTGGACGGAAATGCGGGATGACCGCGAATTAATGAAGCTAGAGGGTGCAGAGGCAATTAGCCAACTAGATGAATTGGCCGATCTTGTCAAGCAATCTATGCAAAGTGATACAGGCTCTAAAACTCTTGCCAAGAAGTATTAAGATTTCAGAGGTCGATAGCAAATTAGAAATTGATTAGGTAACTGTTAATCGGTAAAAGTGGCTTAGTTAGCGATCGCTCATTACTTATTCTCCGTTACCATTAAGTGATTGGCACTTTATTAGCCTATCGCATCTTTTTTTGTATCTACCAAAATTTCACAAGCCAAATTGTTAACCTTGAGTTATCAGGTGTTAAAACGCACCACACTCAACCCCTTCTCCTGTAAAGACGCTACGCGAACGGGGAATTCAAAATTCTCTCATTCACCTCATAAAATCCCCATAAATAATGGGGCTTGAAACAAGGACTCTTTGTGCTTTGTGCTTACGCATCGCAGCACAATTATTTCTAATTTTTCCATAAATCATCGGACTTATATCCTTTTATTCTTCCGCCAGAGGTGGCGTATATAGCTGCTCAATTCTGCAACATGAAAAGCGATCGCTCCTCATGTGGGAAAATCTTATCAAAACGCGATCGCAGTTTTCGTTAGGCCATTATTTAAAAGTATACGAGTGTCTAACGCTCTTTTATTACTCTAAAAAAATAAAAATATTTGTAGCGACTGTCTTGAAAATCAAGACAGTCGCTACATTTAGATTCTTCAAAACCTATAAAAATAAAAGGTTATAATTTTTCTTTAATGAGAGTAATAAAAAAGGGCTAATAAGTCCATTTTTATGTTAAGAATTGCTGAGATTTGGCGAATCGTGGTTTAATTACTGAAAAAATTTAACTATAAAAATCCGAATTTGATTTTTGAATAAAATTAAGTATTTGTAAAGTGCGTTACGACTTCAGTCTAACGCACCGAACCCTGAATTTGGTGCGGCGCTTGGACACTTAGGGCATGATTTCTAATTCTAAAACTCAAGCTAAAAATTCGATTCTAATCAGATGAAGAAGGACTGGAAGCTGATGAAAACAAATTGGAAAATAGGATTTGGTGTTCTTGCTACTTTTGCAACTCTTACACCTATGTCATCAGTTCTAGCTGATGAGCTTTTCTACAACACTAGCAATGGTGCGGGTGCTGTTGGTGTTTTCGATCGCTTTGGCAATTTCACACAATTAAAGGGCTATGCTGCGGGAACTTTTTCTACTGGTTGGTCACAAATAGTCAATACACCGCAGGGCGTCTTCTTCTACAACGCTAGCAATGGTGCGGGTGCTGTTGGTGTTTTCGATCGCTTTGGCAATTTCACACAATTAAAGGGCTATGCTGCGGGAACTTTTTCTACTGGTTGGTCACAAATAGTTAATACACCAAGGGGCGTCTTCTTCTACAACGCTAGCAATGGTGTAACTGCTTTTGGTGTTTTCGATCGCTTTGGTAATTTCACACAATTAAACAGCTCTACGGGAACTTTTTCTACTGGTTGGACAAAGATTGTAGAGCAGCCGTAGCTACTGGGCATTGAATTGTTATTTCTGACTAAAGACATGCTGAATGTATCGATTCTAAATAATTTGTAAAATATTATCATATAAGCTTTGTTGACTGTTGACTGTCAAAGGTTAACAGTCAATACCGATAACGGATATTTTTCACAACTGAAATAGGATTGCCATAACCCAAAATTTCAAATCCAAAATTAAAGTCCATTGCCAATCAAAATAAACGGTGCCCAGTAGTAGGGATGACTAAAATTACTAATTGGCGTTGCAGATGTATTCTCATTTCTCGCCTTCCAGTTTCCAGTAATTAATGAGATTTGAGCTTGTCGTAGAGCTTCAGTTTTAGTCAACTTCTCAGAAGAGAGAATATGATAAAAAGCACTCATGATTGCTTGTGTACCACCATCATCTACAGACCACAAAGAGGCGATCGCGGCTCTAGCGCCAGTTTGTTGCATCTGATAGCCAAAGCCCAAAATTTCTTCACCATTACCTAACTTGCCTCCCAAGCCGGTTTCACAGGCGCTCAACACTACCAAATCTACATTCGGGAGTGACCAAGTGGCAACATTTCTAAAATTAACGCGATCGCCATTCCCGAATAAAATAAACGAATCTTCTGGTTTACCAACCACAAAGGCTGCATGAGTCGCTAAATGGACAATTGTATAATCATCCATTTGGGGTACAGCGACTTTAGGAGTAAAGGCATCGTCTAAAAGCTTCGTAGTTTCAGGAACCGCTGCTGCTAGACTTTCCACCTCCCGCACTGCAAAGGGTAAGCCAGCGAAAGCAACCTGTCGATTCCCAACTTTGATTTGATAATTACCTTTAGTAAAAGCACCCGCTAAAACCCGCAAAGTAGATTGTTTTGGGGTGTTTAAGTTAGTCAGGCTAGCGGATGTAATATGATTCACATTGAAGCGCTGCACTAACCATTGTTTGCCATCATATAAAGCAGTTAAAGGAATGTAGCGTAAGCGATCGTCTGGAGCGTAAATCAGAGTTTGCGTACCTGATAGCTTCAAGTCTTTCTCTATCGGTTTAATTAGCCAGTCATATAATTGGCGTGCAGGTGCTTTGATATTTCGACTGGGATTGATTAAAGCTTGACGGAAAGCATCAATTGTTTGATAGAAGTTTTCGCGCTTTACAGCAACGGTGCGATGGATTGGTGGGGATTCAGGAGTTACCAACACCAATTCCAAACTATCTTTTAAAATCAGTGGGTAGAGTAATGCCGATTTTTGCGGTAATCGCGCCAAATTATCTCGAAGTTCGTTAAGACTTTCCAAATCCAAATTTTGCCGCCTAGCTGTACGGCTAATTTGCTCTACCTGTGCTTTCACTGAAGGACTATTGATAAATTCGTTAAATCCATCTAGAAGTTGCTGTTGATTTAAGACTAGTTGCTCGATACGTTGTTTCTGTTCGAGCGATCGCTGTTCGGGGGCAATTTTGCGTAGTGTTGTTAATTCTTTACCCAGTACAACAGCATTATCCACACTTTGATCCAGCTTTTGTTTAATTGGTTTTTCTGTTGCCGCTATATTAATACCTTTGACAGTACGTTGATTACCTGGCACATTCTGGAGATATTCCTCTAGTTCTTCAACTTTGAGTAAATCCATTGTCCTTTGTGCTTCAGCAACACGTTCTTGTTTGAGCAATCGTTCGCCCAAAATGCGATATGTCTGGCTAACAGTTATGTTGTAAGCATCTGGTTGCGGCGCACTCAATGCTGATGGATTCAAGCGAGCTTTCTCACGATTAATCAAACAATGCTTGTAGAAAAAAATTGCTAACTCTGGTTGGTTTTGGATATCGAATAAGTAACCTATGTTACTGTAGGTTTTGCCAAGTCGAACCAGATCCCCAAGTTCTTTGTTAATCAATAAGGCTTGCTGATAGGATTGAAGTGCTTCAGGATACTTTTTTTGACTTTGGTAGATTCTGCCAATATTGTTAAATGTTACCGCTTCCCAAGAGCGCTCTCCAAGGTCTCTACTGATGGTTAATGCTTTCTGTAATTTCTGCAACGCTTCTTTTGATTGACCTTGACGAGATTCTTTGATAGCTTCTTCATTGAGCCTTGCAATTTCTGAGAGTTGATTATTCTTGGGTAAAGCTTGAGCTTTTTCTCCAGATTCGTACCTCAACCTTGCATTTGTATTTACCTGGTTATGGTCTGGATATACCATCCCAAAACCTAGTAAGCTAAGTAGAGATAAAGTAACAACACTCACATGCCGGAGATTAGGCTGCATCACAAAACACTCCCTATGCTCGGAAGGTAAATATTAAATCAATAAGTCCGGCAACGCAATTAATTTTTATGCTATTCAATAATTTGGAAAATTTATAAACACTGAGAAATTTGAAGATGTCAGAAGAAAAACCCAGCCGACCAAAACTACCACCAACCAGCGCTCTTGACAATCCATCCAGTCATGAGTTTGGGAATTGGTTTGAATATCCTGTCAGAGTCCAACCCCACCACACTGACTATGCCGGTCTTGTCTGGCACGGTTCCTATATAGCTTGGATGGAAGAAGCGCGGATTGAATGCTTGCGATCTATAGGGATTGAATTTGCTGATTTAGTTGCTATAGGCTGCGATTTACCAGTTGTAGAACTGTCGGTGCGCTATCACCGTTCAATTCAATTGGGTATGGCAGTGCTGGTAAAAACCCGCATGGCTGAGGTGACTGGTGTGCGAATCAATTGGGATTACGCCATTATCTCAACTGATGGACAACAATTGTACGTCACTGCCAAAGTGACTTTAGTCGCTTTAGATCGCGAAAGAGGGAAGATTATGCGTCAGTTACCGCCGAGTTTTAAAGATGCCTTAGCCAAGATTTCAGCATTAAATAACAATTGACCAAAAAATTAATTCTAAATTCTGCATTCATAATTCATTTTTTACTTGCCGATTTGGAACTGTGACAGATTTTGAGCAAACTGTGTTGCGTAATGCCAAATATCTTGGGGTGTAATGCCAAAACTAATATTTAATAAAACAAGGATTGCCGCAAGAGTTAATGCAGTGTTCACGGTTGCTTTCAGCAATTTCCATAATATTATGAAAACTATCCAAGCTATAATCAACGTAATAATCATATATATTCATTCCTGAATAATTGCCCTAGTGTCAGAAGATCTTTATTTAGAAAGGGTAAATTTTTATCTGAAGTCAAAATTACTATTGCTAAAGCTATTAAACCTAATTTGGAATAGATACTAAAGCTAAGATTTTTGTCTAACTGTGCCAATGCCATATTAGCTGAAAATCATCCAATTATTCGGGTAAAAGGCAACTTATTTGGCAATTTGGCAAAATTACTGGAAAGACTTTTTAAAATTTTTGTATCAATAATCACAAGATACAATAGTTAGATTAGGACTGCGATTTGATTTTTGAAAACATCCTGAGACTGAAAAGGCTGTTGTATACTAACGCGAGGTTGCAACCATTTAAAAGAATACCTCGCTTCCCGTCCCGATTGGTGAAAAGAAATTTGCCCTGAAAGTAAATAGCCACGCTACGCATTTGTGATGTTGTGAAAGTGCGATCGCATTTTAGTACTTTGGGAGGGACTGCGATCGCATTTATTGTTGATGAGATGAAGTGCGATGTTTGACGACAAGCCACTATGCGTCTATGCATTTATTGTTGATGGGATGAAGGGCAAATAAAGCAATGTCACTGAATGTTGACCCCTTACCCGCAGATTATAAAGAATTAACTGGTTATCCAGGATACTATCGCGTAGAATAAGAGAGAATATCGTATTGTTTACCGCTTTGATATAGATGCAGATTTGGTTGAAGTGATTTTAGTAGGTAAACGTAACGACGATAAAGTTTATAAGCAACTCAAACGTTTGCTGGGTTAGAGATTTATAGGGGCGATGTCAGACGACAAGCCGCTGTGTGTCTACGCATTTATTGAGGTTTATGGTATTGAAGGGCGATCGCCATGCTAGTATCAATCCAAAGCTTAAGGAATTTATATGACAGAACTTAACCTTGACGAAGAAAAAATTAAGCAACTATTTAAAACCGCACTCACCGAAGTTATCCAAGAACAGAAAGAAGTATTTGCTGATTTGTTAGCAGAAATTATTGAAGATATAGCTTTAGAAAAAGCTATTAAAGAAAGTGAGGATACAGAAACAGTCAGCAGGGAGGCGATTTTTAAGATTTTGGGAAATAAAGGATGAATGTGTGAGTTCAAAAAGAGCTTTGAAAAAGATGTGAGTAAAATCAGAGATGAAACTTTGCTGCAAAGAATACAAGCCGTAATTGAAGAAGTGGAAAAGGCAGAAAATCTAGGAGAAGTTAACAATATCAAAAAACTTAAAGCTGATGGAGATTATTATCGTATTAGAATTGGAGACTACAGAATTGGATTAACAATCTCTGATGATGCTATTGTTTTTGTTCGAGCATTGCAAAGAAAGGATATTTACAGATATTTTCCTTAATGACAGTTTAGAGCTTTAAAGGCTAATTATTTTTTTGTACTAATATCAGCGGATTTTGACATTCAATAGTAGATGCATACTGGATGCTGTAATTTGTAGGAATAACCGTTAGCCTTCAGTATTAAGCTGAAGGCTAAACAAGAATTGGTCAAGAACCAACCAGAAAATCTGCCTTTTAGGTATTTGATTAAAGGCTTTTATCGCAGAGAGATGATCCGCGACTGAGTTTCTAACGTTTCACTTGCTATTAAAACTTCTTGTCTTGCCCATTGATCTGCTGCCAAAATGTCATCTAAAGAGGGATTAACACGGTTATTATTTTGATGGCGATCGCACACCCATTCGATACACCGAGGAATATCTAAAAACCGAATTTTTTCTTCTAAAAATAAAGCTACAGCTTGTTCGTTAGCGGCATTTAACACTGCTGGCATGGAACCGCCAGCTTTACCCACAGCATAAGCCAACTGCATACAAGGATACTTTTGATGATCTGGTTCGCGGAAGGTTAAATTTCCAGCTTTCACCAAATCTAGTCGTTCCCAGTTGGTGTAAATGCGATCGGGCCAAGATAAAGCATACAGCAAGGGTAAGCGCATATCTGGCCAGCCGAGTTGGGCTAAAACTGAAGTATCTTGCAATTCAATCAGTGAGTGAATAATGCTCTGGGGATGAATGACAATTTCGATATTGTCATAATCCAAGCCAAACAGGAAGTGAGCCTCAATTACTTCCAGTCCTTTATTCATTAAAGTAGCAGAGTCTACTGTGATTTTCCGTCCCATCGACCAATTAGGATGCTTCAAGGCATCAGCAACGGTTACATCTGCTAACTTTTCTACATCCCAGTCGCGGAAAGCCCCACCAGATGCAGTCAGCAAAATTTTCCGTAAGCCATCTTTGGGAACACCTTGGAGGCATTGAAAGATTGCGGAATGTTCGGAATCAGCAGGGAGTAATTTTACACCATGTTTTTCGACTAGGGGTAGAACCACAGGACCGCCAGCAATCAGAGTTTCTTTGTTTGCTAAGGCAATATCTTTACCAGCTTCAATCGCTGCGACCGTCGGTAGCAAACCAGCACAACCAACGATCCCAGTGACAACGGTTTGGGCATCGCCGTAACGGGCAACTTCTATCACTCCGGCCTCACCAGCCAGTAGAATCGGTTGGGGATTGAGGTCAATGATTGCTTCTTTGAGCGCTGGTAATTTATCTTCTGAGCAAATGGCTGCTATTTCCGGCTGAAACTGCCGAATTTGAGCAGCCAACATCTCTACATTGTTCCCAGCTGCCAATCCCACAATCCGAAATCGATCTGGGTACTGAGTGACAATATCTAAAGTCTGAGTACCAATAGAACCAGTGGAACCAACGAGAGTAATCGCTTTCACAATTGCTTAAGGATTTACAGACAACTCTCACTATAAATTGCTGGGGACTCTTTAATCACAGCGATCGCCATAATCGATACACTAACGAGGAGGAGAGACGCAAAGAAAGAAAATATCCCCGTGTCTTCTTGTTCGCGTACCTGTTTGTGCCAATCCCAATCCGTTAATTTCAACTCGATAGACTGCTAGCACGGCGGAAATCCTGCTACGATCTCAAACCAGACAAGGTTTAATTTTCATATAACTAGACAAAATTTGTATTTATAAATACTATATTTTAAAAGATAAATTCTGAGAGAATTGGCAAAAGTAACCAAATAGGAAATAATTTCAATTAATTACTCATCTGTCCAGTTTCTTAATTATGTTGGTGGAGAATTTAATATGCAAAATCTTACTGATAAATTGCTGGATTGCAGCCATAGGTAGAAAGATGCATAAAGGAGTTTGTTGAAGCACTCAACCCTATGGTCAAAGCTCAGATAGTTATAAAAAAAATTTTATGGAAAAATGATTTCCTGTTTCCAGCAGCAATATGGCTTGCCAGTCGAATATTTATCTGGACAGCTATGTTGCTGGTTGCGCCAAAACTATCATTACCAGCAGAGGAATTTTTGCCCCGTTTTGGCTGGGGGGTTTTTGATGCTTGGGATAGTATCCATTATCGAGCGATCGCAACTTCTGGTTATGAATTTGTGAATGACGGCAAGCAACATAATTTGGCCTTCTTTCCCCTGTTTCCCTTAAGCATCTGGATTTTGATGGAGTTGGGCTTACCGTTTGAATTGGCAGGCACATTAATCAACAACTTGGCATTTTGTGCAGCACTTTACTGTTTGTACTTTTGGGTCAAGGATTGTTATGGCATCAATGCAGCACACTGGGTAACTGCTGTGCTTTCTTTGTATCCAGCTTCGATGTTTACGGGAGTGATTTACACAGAGGGGCTGTATTTGTTTTTGAGTACGGCGACTTTGCAGGCGTTCGATCGAAAGCAATATGGCTGGACTGCTCTTTGGGGCGCGATGGCGACAGCAACACGTCCTACAGGTATGGCACTAATTCCAGCATTGGCGATCGCAGCCTGGAAAGAACGCCGACCACCTATTGCCTATATAGCCGCTTTGACTACTGCTATTGGCATACTTTTATTCAGTTTGTATTGTGCGATTTATTTTGGCAACCCTTTAGCTTTTATCGAAGCACAGCGAGGATGGCGACCAACTCTCGGATTTGATTGGCAGGGTTGGTTAAATATGTTCATGCAAATTGCCGTTGGCAGTAAAAATTGGCAATTTGGCTGGGTGCAAAACTCCTCTGGCGGGATTCAAGACCCCTGGTATCTCCTGTTATTGGGGGCGATTGTTGTCAGTGGCTATCTTTTATGGCATTTCCGTCAACGTTTTGGTTCTGTAAAATTATTTTATAGCTTTTATGCTTTAGTCTTATTTTTGTTGATTCTGGCAAGCGAACAGTGGATCGATAACTTCCTCAACTTGTTCATGGTCTTGGGTGGTGGCTATGTGTTGTGGCGCTTCCACACGCAACTGACCCCAGTTACAGTTATTTATGGCTTTTGTGGTATTGGTTTGCTGCTAGCCTCTGGAGGTACTATCTCTTTGAGCCGTCTCGCCTACGGTATTGTGCCTCTGAATATAGCCATTGGTGTGCTGCTATCTCACTATCCTCGTCAAGGATATTTAATATTAGGCGCTTTTGTGACATTACTAGCCAAAATAGCTGTAGGATTTGCCCAAGAGCATTGGGTTGGTTAAAGGGTTCGATCCATTATTGCGAAGAAATTGAATTGAAATTTCCTAATGAATGTATTCAATCAAACGAAGATAGCGATCGCTTCATTATTTCTAGGTGTAGGTGCCATATCTTTTGGCTCTATTTTTATGAAATTGAGCGAAATTGAACTCAGCCCTAGTGCAACTGTATTTAATCGTTTTTGGCTTGCTAGTGTGGCCTTCTCGATCTGGCATGGATACAAAGCAATACGGCAACGATTTTCCGCAGACAAACCTGTAGAACAGCAGTCTTACACCAGTCAGGATATGTTGCTATTACTAGGTGCTGGTATTCTTTGGGCTGCCACTTTAGTTTTGTTAGCTTGGTCGCTGACTCAAACTAGTGTTGCGATTTCTAGTGTGTTGCATAATCTCGCTCCCATATTTACTAGTTTAGGGGTGTGGCTGCTATTTCGTAAGGATTTTGAGAAGCAATTCCTGATTGGCATGTTCATCGCCCTTGGGGGAGCGATCGCTATTGAATTTGAGGAGTTGCAAATTGCTACAGATGAGGTTCAAGGCAGCTTGGCTGCGATCGTTTCGGCGGTTTTATTGAGTGCATACCTGCTGATCGTAGAAAAATTACGAACTAAATTTTCTCCAGCTACAATTCAATTGTGGATCTGTGCGATCGCCGCTCTAGCTATTTTCCCCATACTTTTGTTCACTCAAGATCGGCTTTTCCCCTCTACAGTCAGTGGGTGGGTGTGGATAATTTGCTTGGCGCTGGTTTGCCAAGTTTTAGGTCATGGGCTTTTAACCTATAGCCTTGCCAAGTTTTCCTCTGTGGTTGTCTCCTTGGTGCATCTGTTAGAGCCAGTATTTAGCGGCATTTTCGCTCTGGTAATTTTTTCAGAAAAATTAACTTTCTCGAATTGGATAGGTTTCGCTGTAGTTTTAATGGGTTTATACTTAGCCATATCTAGCCAAGCTGCTATTAATTACCCGTTCCAGGAATCAGTCAACAATATAGTTAACATTTTCGTTAAAAGTATGACGATTAAACTGTCATTACTAAAGCAACAATTCTCCGAAACACCGGCTTTATTGGGAACTGTCTCATTATTGTTTGCCTTAATTCCCATATCCTTAGCACCATCTTTGACTAAATTGTGTCAACAAGAAATTGGTGCAAATGCTGTAGTATTTCATCGCAGTTGGATTGCAACAGTTGTCTTTGGTTTGTGGAATGGACTTGAGGCTTTCCGCTACCAGCAGTCTATTGAAGGAGGCAGGAGGCAGGGGGCAGAGGGCAGCATTACTCCTGTCTTACTTGATAACCAATCTATAGAACAGAAGCCTTTTACAACTCAAGAAGTGTGGCTATTGTTGGCAATGGGAACCTCTGCTGGAACCTATCTTCTATTATGGGCTTGGTCGCTGAGTCAAACTAGTGTTGCCAACGTGGCTTTACTGTCTAATTTGAACTCTTTATTTGTTGCTTTGGCTGGGTATTTATTATTCGGTCGGCGTTTCGACAATAGATTCGTGATTGGTCTGGTCGTCGCTTTGGGTGGAGCGATCGCATTTGAACTCAATAAGGTACAATTTGCAACCGATCAAATATTAGGTGATGCATTAGCATTGCTAACTGCGGTTTTCATGGCTACGTGTATGCTGCTGATAGAAAGACTCCGAACCAGATTTAGCACTGCAACTATCATGCTGTGGCGATGTGGAGTGACAACAATGTTTCTATTACCAGTCCTCCCATTCCTCGAAGATAGACTATTGCCTTATTCCTGGATGGGTTGGTTTTTCATAATTTTTCAAGCTCTCTTCTGCCAAGTATTGGGTCAGGGACTTTTAGCTTATAGCCTTAGCAGAATTTCTTCAGGCGTTGTCGCCGTCACGCTTCTTTTAGAACCAGTTCTAGCTTCCATTTTTGCTTGGTTTATTTTTGCAGAACAAGTAGGTTTATTTGACTGGGCGACTTTTGCCGTAGTATTAATGGGTATCTATCTAGCTCAATCTAGTCAATCCATCGTTCAAGTAACAAACGAAGGATCGTAGCAGCGCTGATTTATCCAAAGTTAAATTTTAGAGAATATGTCTCTAAAGGATAAATTCATTCAGATGAAAAAAGTAAAATATCTTACATATTTAAGTTATGGTGAAACCAGTGTAAATCCTTGAGCCGAACCGATAATTTGACTACCAGTTAAATTGATTTGCTGCAAAGCCCCATTGTCTAACAGCAAATAAGATTTATTAGATAACATTTGTTGTAAAGTTGGAACAGTTGCAGGAGTTACCTTACAATCGCAGTAAAAGTCTAAACTGGGACGCCCATAAGCAAAAGAAGTATAAATTTGTGTTCCTGTTGAAACATTTGCCCGAATTAATTCTGCTACTGGTTTAACTGGAAAAGCTTCCTTTAATTCCCAGATCCATGATTGCGAACTCATTAACAGTGCTAAAACTAAGTACATCCCAGAAAATAGCACTGGAATAAAGTTGCGATCGCGTTGTCTAATTAGCCATGCTGCAATGCTCATAGTTATTGCCAAAACAATGCTCATAACTATTAAACTCGGCTCTTTCTTTGCAACAATAAAGTAAACAAAACCTCCTAAACCAGCAATAGCAATAATAGCTATAAATATTGTCAAACTTCGCACCTTAAAATGACCGTACTGCCAAATTTCGCTAAGTTTAGCACCAATTGCCAAAGCTAAAAATGGATACACAGGCATAACATACCAAGGCAGCTTAGTTCTCATTAAAGAAATAGTCCCTAAGTAAATAATTATGCCAATAAGAATTAAGCGACCCCAGGTAGTATGACGTTTTTTCCAAGCTAGATAAAAACCTCCTGGGAAAAATAGTAGCCAAGGAAAACTATATTTAATTAACTCAATTAAATAGTACCAAGGTGGCCCGCTATGACCTTCAACAGATTGTGTCAGGCGATCAAAAGTTTGTGTTTGAAAGTTCACTTGAAAGAAAGTTTCGCCATAATGTTGCCATTGAGCGACAAACCAAGCGATCGCAGGTGCATTTCCAAAAAATATTCCCACTAATAAATAGGGACTTGTTAACAAAGCAAACTGCCGATCTGCAATCAGGAATAAAAAAGCGATCGCCCCTAGCGGTAAAACTATCATCCCTTTGGTGAGAGCGATTAACCCCAGACAAAATCCCACACCGAGAGCATATCGGCGATTCTGTCGTGCTTTTAGCAAACAAAACAACAGCAGCAAGAAAAAGGTGATAATTGTACCATCTAGCATTGCTAGCCTTCCGTGACGCACTACAGGCAACATCGTCAGGTAAACTAAAGCGCTAAACAGAGCTGGTATTTGGTTAAAAAGCAAACATCCCACCAAGTAAAGCAAAGGCACGCCCAAGGCAGTTAATACTGCACCCGGTAGACGCGTTGTCCACTCATTCACGCCTGCGATCGAGTAAGTCCAAGCAATTAACAAGTGCATCAGGGGTGGCTTATTATGATAAGGTTGTCCTCCCAGTGTGGGGTAAAGCCAATGCATTGAACCAAGCGGGGCACGCCAAATTTCACGGGCAACTTGTGCCACAGTACCTTCATCCCAATCTCTTAAAGCGGAGTTTCCCAAAAATATCAGCCATAGAAATAGAGATATTATCAGTAAACTAAATAACCATTTTTTTTCTCGGAATAGACGCATATTTAAAATCGAGATAATCATCTCAAACCTCACTAATCGTTAGATGATTTCCATCAGAAATCATTGCTAAATTTTGTAAGTATCTTGGATGAAGATTTGAGATTTTCTTCTCCTGAAATAGATACTCAGGCTGATAATACTCGGAATCCAATCGTAAATCTAATGGAAGTTGTGAGTAATTAACAATGCTCCAAACTGCCAAAGTTCAACCCTCCTTTTGCTGAAACTGGCTCAATAACCAAGCGCAAACTTCAGATTGACTTATTTCACAACTTCGGCGTAAGGCTTCTTCTAAAATTGCAATTACCAATCCAGGCAATACTTGTGATTCTTGAATACGTTTACTGCCTCGATCTGCGATCGCATAAGCTATAATTTCGGCATTTTGGACATCTACTACCCAGTATTCAGCAATACCCAATTCTTCGTAGAGCGCTCGCTTTGTACCCAAGTCATCCAGCAGAGATGTTTTCGCAATTTCAATCACTAAATCTGGTGCAGGATAGCGATCTAGGTTGACGATTCCTGTACCTGCTGGGATAGTTTGGGTATGTTCTCTAAGGTAATACGCCACATCAGGCTGACAATCCTGAATACCAGTTTTACGAAAGGTGGTTGTGTCTAAACCTGTCGCCAATATTCCTTTAAGTGCGGTAAATAGAGTTACAGCAAAAATAATTATCACATGGTCTTTACCATGAGCAAAACTAACTGGTGGCATCTCCAGCCTCATGTGTCCTTTGTAGTAGTAACTCTTTGCCTTCTCGTTGAGCAAGTTAGCGACTATCTGCTCATACTCCTGCCAAGAAGCACAAATCCATGTATCTGTCGGTAACTGGGTCTGAGTTTCACTCATTGTCTAACCCTTCTGCCAGTAAGCTATATCTCTTGTAACTTAAATTCTAAACTCCTAGCTCGACTCTTTAACCTCTGAAGTGCAACCTTCGAGTTCTGAGGTTGGATGATGGGGGTTAGAAGGCGATCGCTTTATTTACTCAACTTAGTTTATTCTCCTTTCACCGCAGCCTCAATTGCTTTCACAAATGGAGCAACCCACTACCGATCTAAAACTTTTTAAAGTGCCTCAAATATAAATGCACTTTGATTTTTTGGCTTATTGCTCACAATCTGGAGAATCTGCTCTGGTTGAAGCGGTTGCCAAGTTTGGCGACGAGTCTAGCTTTTGAGATATTATGCGTCTGCGATCGCTCTCAAAATCTCAACTTTCAACCTTTAAACTCAATACAGTTCAGTTAAGAAAAATTGTAGGTTGGGTTAAGCAAAGCGCAACCCAACAAAGCTATGAAAATGTTGGGTTTCGTTCCTCAACCCAACCTACACAACTCGGAAGTTCGACCTTTTTACTCGAACGTTGAGCCTCTGAACTCGGAAGTTGCACCTTTTTGCTTGAACGTTGCACCTTTGAACTTGGAAGTTGCACCTTTTTACTCGAACGTTGCACCTTTTTGCTTGAACGTTGCACCTTTGAACTCGAAATTTGCACCTTTTTGCTTGAACGTTGAGCCTTTGAACTCAAAAGTTGCACCTTTTTGCTTGAAAGTTGCACCTTTGAACTCGAAAGTTGCACCTTTTTGCTCGAACGTTGCACCTTTTTGCTTGAACGTTGAGCCTTTGAACTCAAAAAATAAAGCTCAGAACTCGAAATGTCGTGCTTTTAACTCCAACATTTAAATTCTGAGCTTCAACGTGGCATCTTTTAAGTGCAAGTACCGAGCTATTTTCTACAACGTTGCTTTTTGAGACTTGGATTTTCCAGGTTTACGAGCAAATCGTTGTCCCATTTCCACTACCACTGCATCTAAACCCGCACCTTGTCCACTGGCTTTCGCGTAGTTATACACCTGCAACGCGGCTGCATAAGCTTCACTACCGACTGCAAGAGATGTATCATCTACCAACTCTTGTAACTGCGTCAACGACAACAACACCGGATACAAAGCTTCAAATAATTGCACATCCTTTCGCATTTCATCCAAATCAAACGATCGCGGTAAAAACTCTGGATTCTGCGCCGCCACCTCTAATGCTTTGCTGACAAACGCCCGACTCTTATCGCCCATCTTGGGTAAAGTCTTGCGATCGTCGGCACTCAAATCAACCAAAAATGGTAGCTTTTCTTTAATGGTGGCGATCGCTTGCAACACAGCATCTCTGTCTGTTTGTGCCAATGTTGCACTAATTGGGGTCGTAGACATAGAAATCACTCTCCAGTATGTTTCTTCAGTCTAGAGTGCCCACATATACAACTAAACTTTCCATTCACATAGCAAAACCGATCATCGTAATAAAGACTGATTGGGCGTTAACTGGCTCTCAAAACGGCTGTAAACAATTTGGGTTGGATACCAACAAGAAAACCAGTATAAATCTTGCATAACTTTGCAATAATTACTTTCATCTGCTAACTCAAAGTGAACCAGAGCTAAATTATTCAATCCAACTACTTCTCGTCCCTCCTGAAACCAACGAGATTTCCAAAAAATTAGAGGTTGTAACCATTTCCATTTGGCATTTTCGGCTCGTTTCCAAGGAGCTATCAATGATAATATATCTGCTGTGTAAGTAGAAGTCTGAACGCTGTTTCGAGGTATCCACTCCAGTACACAATGCCAGTCAGGGTCATTCAGCAGTTGAGGATTATGGTGTAATTGTTTCTCGGAAATTTCTACCATATTGGGTGGCTTTATCCAGCCGATCCAATGTCGTACCTGTTCTGGTAGCAGCCAATCTTTCAATCGTGTATGAATCAACCGCGTCAACATTTCTTCATTCTTCAATGCACTAGCGGTTAGCTGTACTAAGACAGATTGTAATTTGGAATGGGTGCGTGCATAAGATAAGTGAGCAACAGAACTGTAGTGAATATCCCCAGATAGAATCACGACTTGTTGACGTTCCTCAAACAAAGTAGTTAGAAATTTCGCCAGTGCTTCAACATTAATATTCCAAGCATCTCCAACATCTGTTGAAAAAACTTTCTCCTGGTTTAAGTGCCAATGATGAATCCAATCAATCACTTGTAATCCAAAAACGTTTGTGGGCGCAATCACAAATGTAGTTTTAATTTCAGTTTGTTCAGTTACTTGTTGTAAAGGCAAAAGTAGTTGTTGCTCAAATGCTTTGGGACACAACAGCATCGGCGGCGCAATTGGTTTTTGATCGGCTGGATAACCCCGCCATGTACGTGTATCCAGCACAATTACTTCATGGCAATCGCTCCTGACTATATAATGCCAAGTCAGCGCTTTTGGATCTCGATCCAGAATAAATACCGCGCCGTCTCGGACTAAAATAGGTAAGTCTGTGTGAGGATCGTTGGCTGGCATACCTAGATAACGAGCGATCGCTTCATCAGCCTTTGCATCTCTTCCTTCGGAAGCTGACCAAGCTTGTGCAGCCGCCAACAACTTTTCACCTGATTTTCCTTCTGCAAATTGCTCTGGTGTATTGCCCCAACCTTGAAATACCGTATAAGCTAACAATGCATTTTGGACTATTCTTCGCCCTAATGGTCGCCCCAGCACGCGCAAACACCAAGCTTGGTTCAAATTCCAGTCATCAGTAACATCATGGTCATCAAAGATGGTGTACATGGGGATATTGGCAAGGGCGCGGCGCACTTTCCAAAGGGTATAGATGAATTGTCGCAAATGCTTGACTGCGCGATTCCAGTCTTTGATAGCATGGCGATCGCGCATTACTTGGTGTCCTTTGGGAAATGTTGTCGGCCAGCACACTGGCGACCAAGCGAGTAAATAAGTAGCGTAATATTCACCCAGACTGAAAAGATGACTGTTGACTTTCTCTGCTTTATTATGTAATCCTGCCGTCAAACCAGCTTGATTTGTCGCAGCATCAGCCCGTTCTCTAGGGGGTAGCTGCTGGGGAGTGCAATACACTCCATTTACCGGAAGTCGTTCTTCCCAACCCAAGAGGGCATCACCAAGAGTAGTTGCAACCCACAGAGATGGTTCTGCTACATCATCTCCATAAATTTGATCTCCCGTGAGAAACAGCTGGTGAGGTCGGTGCTGGGGTTGATTTGCTGACGCCTGAATCATACTATCGAGAATTGGCAGTGCATCAAACCCATGCCCATGAGGTTTACGGCAGGAAGCATGGACAATTTGCAAATCTTGAAAACGGTTTGGCGGTAGAACAAAGGTTGGTTTTCGATGATCGAAGTAGCTGATGCTGACTGGAGGAAAGGAGTTTGAACATAATGCTTGTTGCATTTGCAGGGTTTGGTCAGCAACAGTAAACTGGAGGTCGTATGCATAGATGCGACCTCCAGTTAAGCGATGTCCAATTGTAGACCGAGCCGTGATGGCAACTACATGAAGATACTTACCCAGAGCAAAGGTAGAGCGTTCTCCCTCCAATAAGCAATTTCCTATTACTTCACCATCATTTGTTGTGTCATAAACCTTAAGTTTTACCTGACAAGACTGTTTGAGTGCGACCCATACTGTCACAGACTCTGGCTCAGTATATTTGAGGATTGGCCCCGCTAAAATCAGTGGTAGTTCTTGTAAAAACTCGTCCCCAATTTGATACTTCATTGCAAACAGTTGACATGATGGTGTTTTAGATGTGTTACTTTGCTCCTAAATTGGTAGCCCCAACTCATCTAATCACCAATCATGCATCAATTCTTATCTGTTTAACATCAGTTTATAGCGCAAATTGATTGCAGCCTAAAAGTTCAGGGACGAGCGAGACGCGCATCTCATAAAAGTGATTATTTTAGGAAACTCCAAGAAATAAACTATCCAATATTGTGGGGTGGGCAACATGAGCGCCATATAAACTGGGCGCTTATGTTGCCCACCCTACAATCAATAATTGAATATTTTTTTATTTGGAAGTCCCTTAGTTAATTAATTCCGCGCGATGCCTTCTTCTCGTGCGGCACGTTGCACAGCCGCAGCAACAGCAGTGACAACGCGCTCATCGAAGACGGAAGGAATAATATGTTCCCGATTTAAGTCAGATGGCTTAACTAAAGAAGCGATCGCACTTGCAGCTTCTAGGTACATTTTGATGGTAATTGTCTGTGCCCGACAATCTAAAGCACCACGGAATACCCCAGGAAAAGCAAGGACGTTATTGATTTGATTTGGGTAATCGCTACGACCGGTCGCAATGACAGCCACATCTTTACTGATTAATTCTGGCTGAATCTCTGGAATCGGATTTGCCATTGCAAAGATAATTGGATCTTTCGCCATCGATTGCACCATTTCTGGTGTCAAAACTCCTGGTGCGCTGACACCAATAAACACATCAGCCCCTTGCATTGCACCCGCTAATGTACCCTGACCTTTCACAGCAAATTCGAGTTTTTCTTCTGTCAAATCGCTGCGACTGGTAGAGAGAATCCCTTTAGAGTCGCACATCCAGATTTTTTCTGCTCCAGCTTTACGCAGTAACCGAGCGATCGCCACTCCCGCCGCCCCAGCACCGTTAATCACGATCTTGATTTCTGCTAAGGATTTATGTACCAGTTTCAAAGAATTAAATAACGCAGCCAAGGTGACAATTGCTGTACCGTGCTGATCGTCGTGAAAAACGGGGATATCTAACTCTTGGCGTAATCTCTTTTCGATTTCAAAGCAGCGAGGTGCAGCGATATCTTCTAAATTCACGCCTCCAAACACCGGAGCAATATTTTTAACTGCCTGGATAATTTCTTCTGTATCTTGGGTGGCGAGACAAATGGGAAAAGCATCCAGCCCTGCAAATTCTTTGAATAGCATTGCTTTGCCTTCCATAACTGGTAAGGCGGCAGCTGGGCCGAGATTTCCCAAACCTAAAACGGCACTACCATCGGTAACAATGGCAACAGTGTTTTGTTTGATGGTTAAGTTGTAAACTTCCTCTGGGTCTTGAGCGATCGCTGTACAAATTCGACCGACTCCGGGCGTGTAAGCCATTGCCAAATCGGAAACACTCTTCAGGGGAATTCTACTGCTAATGCTGATTTTGCCACCGCGATGCAAATTAAAGGTGCGATCGTAAACACTGAGTAACTTGATATCTGGCAAGGCTTTGATTGCTTGCACAATGGTTTCAGCGTGTTCAGTACTAGCAGCATCTACAGTCAGATCGCGGGTGGACTCTTTGCGGGTTTGCTCGATTAAATCGATTTGACCGAGATTACCGCCACAGGTTGCGATCGCATGTGTTACTGACGCCAACATCCCTACACGATTGGGAATCTGCAAGCGCAGTGTCAAACTAAAACTAGAATTAGGAGTTAGGTCTGCCATGTTGATTTTAGATTTTAAGTTTTAGATTTTATATTGAATTGAGACAAAAACTAAAATTTGAGATTTGTAGTCTGTGAAAACACAATGTATGTATCCAGGGATAATCATCAGTAGTTAGTTTATCTACTGCTCACAGTTTTGATAATTATTTTTATTTATACCAATGCATTCACTAATATAAATGAGTAACAATTTAGTAATTGTACCCAAATACACCAGATATTTTTTTTATATTTTATCTGTGTAAATATTTGTATAACTATAGCTTCATGCACGAAAAAAGCGCCCTCCATACAGAGAGCGCAGTGAATTTTAACTTACAATTAACCGTGAATTACAGGTGCCGCAGCTACGCCTGTCGTAGACATCGTTGCCACTGGTACTGCCTCACCCGCCGCTAAATCCAGAGGGAAGTTGTGAGCATTGCGTTCGTGCATCACTTCTATACCCAAATTGGCCCGGTTTAGTACATCAGCCCATGTATTAACTACATGACCTTTAGAGTCAAGAATTGATTGGTTAAAGTTAAACCCGTTGAGGTTGAACGCCATCGTACTGATGCCCAATGCCGTCAACCAGATCCCAACTACAGGCCAAGCAGCCAAGAAAAAGTGCAAGGAACGCGAGTTGTTAAAGCTGGCATATTGCCAAATTAACCGCCCAAAGTAACCGTGAGCTGCTACGATGCTATAGGTTTCTTGTTCTTGTCCAAACCTGTAACCATAGTTTATAGATTCAGCTTCTGTTGTCTCTCTGACTAGAGAGGAAGACACCAAAGAACCGTGCATTGCTGCGAAAAAAGCACCACCGAACACCGCAGCTACACCTAATTCATGGAATGGGTGCATGAGAATATTATGCTCGGCTTGGAATACCAACATGAAATTAAAAGTGCCGCTAATGCCCAGAGGCATCCCATCAGAAAAGCTACCTTGACCAATTGGATAAATTAAGAAAACCGAAGTTGCAGCAGCTACAGGCGCAGAGTAAGCAACGCAAATCCAAGGACGCATCCCCAAACGATAGCTTAACTCCCATTGCCGACCGAGCCAGCAGAAGATCCCAATCAAGAAGTGCAAGACAATGAGTTGATAAGGGCCGCCGTTGTAGAGCCATTCATCCATTGAAGCAGCTTCCCAAATTGGGTAGAAGTGCAAACCAATTGCATTAGAAGTAGGTACAACAGCACCAGTGATGATGTTATTGCCGTATAATAAAGAACCAGAAACTGGCTCCCGAATGCCGTCAATATCAACGGGTGGTGCAGCAATAAAGGCAATAATGAAACAGATGGTAGCGGTTAATAGGGTAGGAATCATTAAAACGCCGAACCAGCCGATATAAAGCCGATTGTCGGTGCTAGTAATCCATTGACAGAAACGATCCCACAGGTTGCCGCTTTCGCTTCTTCCTAGAGTTGTGGACATAACTGTGTTATTTATAAATCGGTGACAACAAACTTTCTCAATTCTTAAAAATTGAGAATTAAGCTGTTTTCAAAGACTTTTGCCAAATACCTTCTCCCTAATAGCCGGGACTCTCTGGAATTACCTCACACCAAAAATGCTGTTAACTCACTTCCCCAGGGAGACTGTGTAGAAAAAAGGGAAAACTTTCCCGGCTCCTAATATCACGTTTTACATTAGTAATTTGTATTTTTCAAGACATTTTTTTTAAGTTTTGCTAAGTTAGCCTAGCTTTTAAGTTAATTACAACAAAAAAGCGCCCCCCATTTCTGGAGGGCGCTTTTTATTTAGCTAAATCTTCAGAATTAACCGTTGATAGCAGGAGCAGTCAGAGCAACAGGAGTAACTTCACCAGCAGCTAAATCTAGGGGGAAGTTGTGAGCGTTACGCTCGTGCATTACTTCCATACCCAGGTTAGCGCGGTTGATTACATCTGCCCAAGTGCTGATGACGCGACCTTGGGAATCAATTACTGATTGGTTGAAGTTGAAACCGTTCAGGTTGAATGCCATCGTGCTGATACCCAAAGCGGTGAACCAGATACCGACGACAGGCCAAGCTGCTAAGAAGAAGTGCAGTGAACGGCTGTTGTTGAAGGAAGCGTATTGGAAGATTAACCGACCGAAGTAGCCGTGGGCTGCAACGATGTTGTAGGTTTCTTCTTCTTGACCGAATTTGTAACCGTAGTTTTGAGACTCGGTTTCGGTGGTTTCGCGAACCAAGGAAGAAGTTACTAGAGAACCGTGCATTGCTGAGAACAATGAACCGCCGAATACACCAGCCACACCTAACATGTGGAAGGGGTGCATCAAGATGTTGTGTTCTGCTTGGAACACAATCATGAAGTTGAAGGTTCCAGAGATACCCAAAGGCATACCATCAGAGAAAGAACCTTGACCAATTGGGTAGATCAAGAATACTGCGGTAGCGGAAGCCAGAGGTGCGCTGTAAGCTACGCAGATCCAAGGACGCATACCTAAGCGGTAAGAAAGTTCCCACTGACGACCAAGGTAGGCAGCGCAACCGAGCAAGAAGTGTAAAATTACTAACTGGTAAGGACCGCCGTTGTACAACCACTCATCTAAGGAAGCAGCTTCCCAGATTGGGTAGAAGTGCAAGCCGATTGCGTTTGAAGAAGGAACAACTGCACCAGAGATGATGTTGTTTCCGTAAATCAAAGAACCTGCAACCGGTTCGCGGATGCCGTCGATGTCCACGGGAGGAGCAGCGATGAAAGCAATTACGAAGCAGGTTGTAGCAGCTAGTAGGGTTGGGATCATAAGCACACCAAACCAACCGATGTAAATACGGTTGTCGGTGCTGGTGATCCACTCGCAAAAGCGATCCCATACGTTAGCGCCGGAGCGCCGTTGTAAGGTTGTGGTCATGGTTTTATAAGTGCTATGGGTTGTTAAATATGCAACAAGCGATTTTATTTTCGCCTGTTGAAATACAGTCTACATGAATTTACTTTGACGCGAACTGTGACTTAATATTCTGTAACATAATTCTTTAACAAGCTCATCGAACTGTAAAGTTTTCCTTCTATAAATAATCAAGATAAAAGTAATGGATTCAGGCTTTTTCAGCCATTTCAACAATAAACTAGCGATCGTTTTTAATGAAGCGATCGCCTCGTTATTTAACTTTACCTTTCTTTACAATTAGCTAGTGGGAAAGATTTTAATTCTTGCTAATTTGTAACGAAATATTAAGTTTTACATTGTCTGATGGTTCAGTTAAAAATCAAAGTAGATGTAGGGCAAACTGCCTTCAGGAGCTAATAACCAAACAGCGTAAAAACATAGGGGAACGAAGACAAGCTTAAGGGGCCAGTTAAATTCCAACTTCAGCATTCGATTGAATGCATAGACTACAGCCATAAGCGCAGCTAAACCTAGAAGTACCCAAGCGAGTTGGGATTGGCTCATATTTAAGGCTTCTACGTAGACCTTTTCAGCAAACTGGGCGTCAGCCGGATAACCCCAAAGATGCCGAATTACCAAAGAAGAGTCTTGGAGATTAGGTAGACGGAACCAAATCCAAGAGGTAAAAACCATCAATTGAGTTAAGAACCAAGCGACAAATATACCTAGAGGATTTTGCCAGAATTGTTCTAGATTTTCAGAGCGATCGCTTATAGAATCTGTAAGTCGATGAACCACTAAAGCTAATCCGTGGAATATACCCCAAACGACATAACCCAAAGCAGCACCGTGCCAGATACCAGCAATTAGCATCACAATAAATAAATTCCAGCAGGTACGGACTAAACCGCGACGGGAACCACCCAACGGAAAGTAGACATAGTTACGTAACCAATCTCCCAGAGTCATGTGCCAGCGCCGCCAAAATTCAGAAATATTGGTGCTGAAATAAGGAAAGTCGAAATTTTCAGGTAGAACTAAACCGAAAAGCATCGCACTACCACGGGCAATGTCTACGTAACCGTTGAAATCTAGATATAACTGCAAGCCATAAGCGAATGTAGCTAACCAAAGATCCGTACTACCGGCCCGTTGCAAATTACCGAAACATAAATCGACGAAAATTCCCAAGTGGTCTGCAAAAATACCTTTTTTGACTGCGCCTCTAGCAATCAACCACAGCGCTTGGGCTACTCTATTAGTATTGGGTAATTCTAGTGTATTAAATTGATTTGCTAAGTTGTGGTAGCGCGTAATCGGCCCTGAAATCAGTTTGGCGAAGAATAATTTGTACGTAGCAAATTTGAGAAAATTATCAGTAGCAGGGGCACCGCGATAGACATCTATTAAATAAGCAATACATTCAAAGGTGAAAAATGAAATTCCCAAGGGTGCAATTAATTTAAAAGAGCTATCTGGTGAGTTTGTTTGGACATGAAAAACAAACTTGAAGAAAGGGGTAAAATACTTAAAAGCTAATAGCAGTAAAACATTTAGAATTATACCCACCCACAAAATCTTTAAACGGCGACGATTCCAATCAACTTGAGCAAATTGCCACTCTTCATTAGAAATTTGCCAGTCAAGAGAATGTTTCCCTGGTGATGTGTTGTTACCAATTCCCAGCCCTATGCGGAAATTGATCAACGTCAATGCTAATAGTAATGGTATGTATTGGATGTGCAAAGATGAATAAAAAACCAGACTGGCAATTAGCAGCGTCCACAATCGCAATTTATGTTGTGCTAAAGACCAGTAAATTCCTAACACACTCAATAAGAACAGCCCATAGAAAATTGATATAAAGTTCATTTTTTAGTCATTTGTCATTTGTCATTTGTAAAAATAGTTCTTCTTCCCCTACTGTTCTACTCCTCTGCTCCTCGGTCACTGAGCGTTGGTCATTGAGCGTAGCCGAAATGAGTCGAAGTGCTGCTCCTCTGCTCCCCTGCCCCCTGCCCTCTGCTCTCTCATCCCCACTCCCACTCCCTACTTCACTGGCCAAGGAATCATCGGATCGTTAGCTAGCTTTTTCGATACTTCGTATGCACCAAACCGATTGAGGTGGCTAGGATCGGAAAAGAAATCATTTACTTTTGGCCACTGTTGACTCAAATCACGATAAATAAAGTTAGGATTAGTAGCCAAACGCAACATATATTGCTGAAATTGTTGCTCATATTGTTTACGCACTGGATCTAAATAATCTGCCGTCAAAGGCATATTGACAAATACTAAAGTGATTTTCTGAGACTGGGTAAACTGAAGCACTTCTTGAAAAGCAGTATCTTGCTGTCCTTCTACTTGGAAAGATTTATAGTCGTTGTCATAATTTCCGGGAACTCTAGAATGTTTTTGATAGTATCTCGCGGGATTAAAGCGAATCGACAAGGGTAAAAAGCCATCAAAGTCAACGGCTTGCTGGGAAATACTTTCATCTGAAGTACCGTCTGTCAACTGTTTTTGTGATGCAACTGTCTGATTATTACCAAATAAGAGCAGTTGTTTTTGCAGTAAACTTTTAATTTGGTCGCGGTTTTGATAGCTAGTAGAAACAGAGGCTAGAGCCTGATTTAATGACTGATTGATGGCTTCATAAGTACTAATTTCCTGTTTTTCTTCGTTTGTCTTTTGTTCTTCCGAATTTACTGTATTCTCTGGTAAATTATTGCTATTTGCAGTGGTTGCTGTTTTTTGGAATGCTTGCTTATAACCAACGGATGCCGCAAGCGATTTAAAGGTAATATCCTCGCGTCCACCGTTGAAAGCACGCGCCCCATCTGCCCAGATAATTATTTTGGGTAGTTCTGATGGTTCCAAGACGTGACGAATCACAAAGTCTACAACTTGTGCCGTAGCACCGTTGATCCCAAAGTTAAACACGTCAAGATTTGGATAGCCTTGAGTCGCTAAAGCTTTAGAAAGTGCTGCGGGATCTACTCCTCTGAGGGCGCGGGAGGAGCCAATAATCAATACATCTGGGGGACTACCAGTTCTAGCTAAACGCTGTTTATACAGTGCTAGTTGCTCGTCTAACTGCCTAACATTAAAACTTGGCATCTGCGATCGCGCTGCTAAAAGAATAGCTGTTGCGGTGGCTTTTCCCTTCAGTGGTGCGGCTGCCAAATTATTTTTTGGGGTATCATCGCTTTGGGTAAATTCCGAAGCATTAAATACAGAACTCTGATTTGGAGGAGATTTTGTCTTGGAAGTGCTGCTAAAAAATGTCGTTTTCTCACTCTGATTTTTTCCAGATGTCAAAGCTGCCTTTTGCTCAGAAGATGAAGATGGGAGGGTGGCACTAGCTACTTTTGACGAACTGGGCGTATTAAGTGCAATAATTCGACCCAATATCCAATCAGTTTGGAGGGTGAGCAATAATCCCAGTGTTCCCCAAACCAGAGCAATTTTAATTCCTTGAACATCATGGTTACGTTCCGCTGACTCGTTGCTTTCGGTAAATAGCTGGCTTTTCAACAAGAATTTTCTCGCAGTTGAACTCGCCGTTGCTATCCAATCTCGCGCTACTTCGGTTACAAAATTTTGAACTTCTTCTGTCGTTAAGTCTGGGCGCAAAATTGGTTCACTAGTCTCAGATGTTACTAAATCGTCAATGTATATAGAAGTAGCAGCAAATTCTGGGGTTGCTTCTGGTACTAAACGTTGGCGATGTTCAAGATCGACGCCATAATGCCAAAAAGGTTCTTTATTCCCAGCACGCCGACCGTAGATACGTACTCCCATGATACCGGAAATTTTTAACTGGCGGATAAACTGCGTAATTTTACTTGTTACTTGTTGTCGCTGTGGACAAACAGGTGCATCACACATAATGTGCAATAAACCATTTTTGTTCAGTAGAAGTACGCGAATTCCCCCTGTCAATAGTCGCCAATCCAAATCAGGATTGAGTAAGCGCTCTAGTAAAAATACGATCGCTGATTCATCGCCAGTATTTGCCAAATCAAGTGGTGATATGGCAAAAGCGGGATGGTTTGCTGCGGGTAAACTCAGCCAATCAACCCAAGTGGGTTCCTTGTCGCCTGCTTTTTGTCCGTATACGGTGGCGGCGAGAATGCCTTGAGGAGCGATCGCTTCTAACTGCGGTAAAATCGCCTCTAAGCACGCTACTTTGTCTGGGATCGGGGCAGTTCCTAAAGGATCGAAAGCTGGGATACAAAAAATATGTAGCGTTGATTCTTTTAGAGAAACTTGGACACCAACTTTTAATCCTGATAGAACTTCAGCTAGTAATCGAGCGATCGCTTGGACATCTCCCCAACGCGCCCACTCTTTCAGCATCACCTCTGGTGGCGTCAAATCCACCCGCAGCAGCCAATCAGGGGCAGTTTCGCCGCTCACCTGAGAAACAATTACGGCATCTTGGTAGCCGGAAAGCTTGAGATAACGTAACTTTTGTGCTATGGGTTCAGCAAGCAACGATGCATCAGGGCTATAGCTTGACTGGCAAAATACCCACAGGCGATTTTCTTCTGGCTGAGAATTCTTGGGTTTATATAGCTTAATTTTTACCTGTACTGATACACCTAGCGTACTCAGAGTTTCACTCAGATATCGAGCGATCGCCTCTGGATTGCCTTGGCGTGCCAAACTTTCGTTAGAGACAATTAGCGCCCCACCCGATTGTTTTGATTTTTCCGAGTCTGCTAGCAGCGCTTGTTGCACCTGATCGAGATGCTTATCTATTTGATTGAGGTGAACCCGATGGCACCATGAGGGGCGGTGTTCCCCTTTTCTGCGGCCATAGACAAATACTTGATATATTGAGGTTTGTTCGCTGTTTGTGAGGATATCTAAGTTTGTTTGCTGTAGTGCTTGCAGCAAATCAGACAAAGTACGCCAACGCTGCGGACATTCTGTACCTTCACAAAGAATATGAAGGTCATTTCCCCGCAACCGGACTTTCACTCCGAAAGTGTTGATCCCTGTTGCTTGGCTTACCCATTGCACTAAGGATTGCTGGCGATCTGGTACTACTGTTTTCATGCTCAGTTAACTTTACAGGAAGCGATGGTTGGGGGATAGTGCCTGCACTTGTAAACTAGAACCATAGGTCTATCACACTCTGACGTTTTTTTTTAACAATTTTGTTACCTTCGTAGCTCACAAAATCGGACAAGATAGTCTTGTATAGGTTGCAAGTCTGACTAATGTTGAGTTTTGCGTTTATTTTACTAATAGGGAGTCAGAAATCAGAAGTTAGGAGTTAGTTAGGAGTTAAAAGTTAGGAGCCAGGAGTCAGAATAATTCTATATGACTGGCTGATGACTTGTCCTTTAAAGCGGGACTTGTGTTCCACTACGCTAATGCGCTTGATGGGCGAAACAAATAATAAGCTTATCTCATTAAACTCCCTCCCTTTATCGTTGGAGTCATCCTAACTCCTAACTCCTGTACAGACGCGATGAATCGCGTCTCTCCTAAAAGACGCGATAAATCGCGTCTCTACTCATAATTCCCATAACCAAAAATTAGCAATGCCTCCTACCAACCAACAGTCTTCACCTAAACCCACATCCAATCTGGATTTGTTTCCCATTCCTCAATCGCTCCTTTTACAAATAAGTACAGCGTCTATATTACTGCTGCTGATTACTGGAAAAACCACAGTCAGAGCACTAAAAGCCATAGGAGAAGCTAGTGAAGAATTATTTCGAGGCGATCGCCTACCCAATCTAGATTTCCCAGATGAACGCGAAATCAATCAAGATGAGAAGATATACACCAAATAATTATTTGCTCAGGAACAACCCAGCGAGCATTAAGTGCAAAACCTAGAACCGTAAACAGTAATTAGCTTTACAAGAATAGAGAATATGGGTTCCCTTTTATACTCTTCGTCTCAAACTGCTGATATATACCCGGTGTCGGAATTATTTTTGCGTCATCGTCTCCAGGTAGTGGAAGAATTGTGGGAGTCAGTTCTCCGGCAAGAATGCGGTCAAAATATGGTAGACTTGTTGCGTGAGTTGCGCGACCTATGTTCGCCAGAGGGACAAGCAACAAATGACCAAGCATCCTCAGCCGTCAAATTAATCGAACAACTAAATATCAACGAAGCAATTCGCGCGGCTCGTGCTTTCGCTCTGTATTTTCAGCTGATTAACATCATAGAGCAGGAATACGAACAACGCCAGCAATTGAGCCGTTATGAAGCAGAAACAGAGGCTACGGAGCCGGAAACACCGTCTAATGTTAACTATTCCTCCAATCAAAGAGAAGATGATGCGCCTGTTAGCAAGGGAATAGCAGCAGCCTTTCTCAAAAAGAATTATCTCGAAAAGGCGCAAGTCAAACCAAAAGGTACTTTTGCTGCCTTGTTTCCCTATTTATTCAAACTGAATGTACCACCCCAGCAAATTCAACGTTTAATTGCACATCTGGATGTGCGGTTAGTTTTTACAGCGCATCCGACGGAAATTGTTCGTCATACCATCCGAGATAAGCAGCGACAGGTGGTACAACTTTTGCAAAAACTGGATACCTTGGAAAATCACTCTGGGAGTACACCAGGAGCATATCCTTGGGAAGCAGTAGATGTCCGCGAACAATTGCTCGAAGAAATTCGCCTGTGGTGGCGTACAGATGAACTTCACCAGTTCAAACCCACAGTGCTAGATGAAGTAGATTATGCCCTGCACTACTTCCAAGAAGTTTTATTTGATGGCATTCCCCAACTGTATAAACGTTTCAAACACGCTCTATCCAATACCTTTCCTTGGCTTGAACCACCGAGTAAAAACTTTTGCTCTTTTGGCTCATGGGTAGGTTCAGACAGAGATGGAAACCCATCAGTCACGCCTGAAATCACCTGGAAAACAGCTTGCTATCAGCGCAAAATGGTGATCGGGAGATATATTCAGTCAGTGAAAAATCTGATTGAATTGTTGAGTGTGTCGATGCACTGGAGTGATGTTTTACCAGACTTACTGGAATCTCTAGAATTGGATCAGTCCCAATTGAGTGAAGTCTACGATGCACTGGCACTGCGTTATCGACAAGAACCTTATCGGCTGAAACTGGCTTACGTACTGAAACGGCTGGAAAATACTCGCGATCGCAATCTCGCTTTGTACAATCGGGAAACGCCAACAAATCAAGATAGCCCCCTGTATCGTTCGGGTGCCGATTTTTTAGCAGAACTGCGAATGATTCAGCGCAACTTGACAGAAACAGGTTTAAGTTGTCGAGAATTAGAAAATCTGATTTGTCAGGTAGAAATTTTTGGCTTTAACTTGACACAATTAGATATCCGCCAAGAATCATCCCGCCACGCCGACGCGCTCAATGAGATTCTGGAATACCTGCAAATATTACCCCAACCTTACAACGAACTATCCGAGGAGCAAAAAGTTGCTTGGCTTACAGGCGAACTGCAAACCCGCAGACCATTAATTCCCGCAGAATTGCCATTTTCCGAAAAAACCAACGATGTAATTGAAACCTTTCGCGTCGTGCGATCGCTGCAACAAGAATTTGGTCTGAACATCTGCCAAACTTACATTATCAGTATGTGCCGCGACGTGAGCGACGTGTTGGAAGTATTGCTTTTAGCCAAAGAAGCCAGACTTTTTGACCCCGCCCTTGCCGTCGGAACTATTCAAGTTATCCCCTTATTTGAGACAGTAGAAGATTTACAACGCTCTAGAAGCGTTATGCGGAAACTGTTTGAACTGCCGTTATATCGCGCTTTATTAGCCGGCGGCTACGAACAGACAAAAACAGAAGGTGCAGATGAAAATTCACCCTCCCCTGCCCCCCCTGCCTCCCCTGCTCCCACTTCGGCTACGCTCAGTGACCACCTGCTCCCTTGCTCCCCTGCCTCATCCATCACCCCCAACTTGCAAGAAGTAATGCTGGGGTATTCTGACAGCAACAAAGACTCTGGTTTTTTAAGCAGTAATTGGGAAATTCATAAAGCTCAAAAATCACTGCAACAAATAGCAGAAAACTACGATCTAAATTTGCGAATTTTCCACGGACGCGGCGGTTCTGTGGGACGGGGTGGGGGCCCTGCTTATGAAGCGATTTTGGCTCAACCAGGTCATAGTATCAATGGGCGAATCAAGATTACTGAACAAGGAGAAGTTTTAGCTTCCAAATATTCCTTGTTGGACTTGGCTTTGTACCATATGGAAACCATCACCACAGCTGTGATTCAAGCCAGCCTGTTACGGACAGGGTTTGATGATATTGAACCCTGGAATGAGATTATGGAAGAATTAGCAGTGCGATCGCGTCAACATTATCGAGCTTTAATCTACGAACAGCCTGATTTTGTTGATTTCTTCCACGAAGTAACCCCCATTGAAGAAATTAGTCAACTGCAAATTAGTTCCCGTCCCGCCCGTCGTCCATCTGGTAAAAAAGATTTAAGCAGTCTGCGAGCTATTCCTTGGGTATTTAGCTGGACGCAAACCCGCTTTTTACTTCCTTCCTGGTATGGCGTTGGCACAGCCTTACAAGAATTCCTGAACGCAGAACCAGAAGAACACTTGAAATTACTGCGCTACTTTTACGTTAAGTGGCCCTTTTTCAAGATGGTGATTTCTAAAGCCGAGATGACTTTGGCAAAAGTAGATATACAAATGGCACACCACTACGTCCAAGAACTCTCAAAACCAGAAGATCGACTTCGTTTTGCCAAGGTTTTTGACCAAATTGCTAGCGAGTTCTATCTGACAAGGGATTTGGTGTTAAAAATCACCGATCATAATCGACTGTTAGATGGCGATCCGATATTGCAACGATCTGTGCAGTTACGGAATGGGACAATTGTCCCCTTGGGATTTATCCAAGTTTCACTACTCAAGCGTCTACGGCAGTCCCAAAATACTACTGCTACTTCTGGAGTAATTCATTCTCGTTACAGCAAAGGCGAGTTACTGCGAGGAGCATTGTTAACTATTAATGGGATTGCTGCTGGGATGAGAAATACAGGTTGATTGAGAATAGGGCATTGGGTATGGGGAATAATGACCAATGACTAATAGACTTCTTGACATTGTGGGAAAAGGGTAAGGGGTAAAGGGTAAAGGTATAGAATTTTCCCAAACCCAGTAACCTTTAACCTTTGCCCAACATCTTGGCATTTGTTACTTTTGCAAGATGTCTAATGACTAATGACAAATGATAAAAAATAAAATTTTAATTTGCACTTTCTTGGCGCTGTCATCAGGTTTTTTTGGCGCTTACACTAGTGGGCAAATTACCATGATGCTCCATAGTCAAAAGTGTCAAAACCAACCTTGGGGTTTAAAGGAGATGTGCAACGCTTGGATAACACCAGGAGCAATATGGCAAGGTAGCACAACAGGGCTATGGACAGGCACTATCTTAGGGGCGTTTGTTGGTGGTGTGGTGACGCGACAAGCTCGTGATTAGTAGGGACGCAAAGCCTTGCGCCCCTACAACAGATGTGGTTCAAATACATGAAAACTTCTGTAAACGTGAGTTCGGGCAACTTTGGTGTCAGTAAGGCTGGTAAAATCTACCCATAGCGAAGAAGAGTAAATCACTATGCCTACCGAAACTAACCCAGGGAATCAAACTACTACAGGAGCTGATGCGATTGATGAAGCGATCGCACAGGGAATTGATTTTGATGGTTCTCCCATTCCCCCTGCCAAGCTAGAACTTTATAGTAAAGTTATGGCGCTAGAAAGCAATAGACAGCGCAGTGGTGTATCTAATACCATGCGATCGCGCATTGTACGAATTGGCGCAAAACACATTCCCCAAGCAGAACTCGACCAATTACTTGTAGATGCTGGTTTTGCGCCCCTAAAAGAAAAAGAAATTGCCTTTTTTTATAGTGGTAAGTAATTGTCGATATTGTACAACAGTTTTCATTTATTTGAACCAAATATGTTGTAGGGGTGCAGCAATGCTGTACCCTTAATTCTTTACCTCAAACATAGCAAATTGCCATCGATATTTTGGCTTCTTCAGTCATTTCCCGATCGGCTTGAAAAGTGTATCTTCAGCAAGATATTACCAACTTTCTCTTGTGTTTGAATTGGCAGATGGCTATATGTATTTAAGTAATAGCTGAAAGACTTGGAAAACTCATGTCAGAAACTACGTCAAATTCACAAATGCAATACCGAGTTATCGGTAGTACAGGAGAGAAAGTTTCCGCCATCGGATTGGGTGGTTGGCACATCGCCTTGAAGTATGTTGATGAGGAACTAGGTATCCGAATTGTTAGAACCGCGATCGATCGCGGCATAAACTTTATGGATAACAGTTGGGATTACAATGGTGGACTTAGCGAGATTCGTATGGGAAAAGCGCTAGGCGATGGCTATCGAGACAAAGTGTTCCTGATGACGAAAATCGATGGTCGCTCTAAAAAAGCAGCCGCAAAACAGCTAGACGAATCACTCCAACGCCTGCAAGTTGATTGCATCGATCTCGTTCAGCACCACGAAATCCTGCGGCACGAAGACCCGCATCGAGTTTTTCACGAAGAAGGGGCGAATGCTGCCTTGATTGAGGCACGGGAAGCTGGCAAACTCCGATATATAGGTTTTACTGGGCATAAAGACCCCTATGTTCATCTGCATATGCTGGAAGTTGCAGCCACTAATGGGTTTAAATTTGATACAGTGCAGATGCCTCTCAATGTGATGGATGCCCACTACCGAAGCTTTGAAAAGCTGGTTGTGCCAGAGCTAGTTAAACAAAACATCGGCGTTCTGGGAATGAAAAGCTTGGCAAACGGTATTCTTTTACAGTCAAATACTGTAACGCCAATTGAATGTTTACACTATGCTTTGAATCTGCCCACATCGGTTGTAATTACCGGAATTGACAGCATGGAGATTCTAGAGCAAGCTTTTGAAGCAGTGCGGACGTTCCAGCCAATGAATAACGAGCAAGTGCGATCGCTCTTAGCAAAAACGGCAGAAGCGGCATCACGCGGCGAGTTTGAGCCTTTCAAAACCTCATCAATCTTCGATAGCACTGCCCAAAATCTAGATTGGCTGGGAGAAGAACCACAGTACCTCCAGCAATTGATGTCAGCAGCAAGAAAATAAACTCAATACCAATATATCTGAATTCTAGAAACTCGATTAATGAATTTCAAATTACAAAAACTATGGAGCGATCGCCACACAAACCATAACGAAAATTGCCAAAGGGCGTGAATATCTTGATCTGATTCTGGTTTTATGGTTTAAATAAATCCAGAATCATATCAAAATTAGCACGATTAATATTGCTAATGCGGTATTTAAGCGTATTCTAAGACCTCGCGCTCCGTGTGGAAACCATGAGGTTGAAGCTGACTCAGGAAGACTCAGGCTAACTTTATGTATTACTACAGTAGCAAAAATGTATTATAGTTTTATAAATGATACATTTTAACCATCTATAAAATACTACGCCACAGTAATCTCATTCTCTTAGGATTACTATTGTCATCAATGCTGCAACTTTCTCCCAACTAAGTCACACTAGTAATATTTAATACATATTTTATCAGTTATCAGCCATTCTATGCCTATCCATCAGCACAATTAATCACGGGATCGCTTGCTGTATTCTTCATGATTTGTTACAAAAGTACAAAGAACTTCTAGAGACCCAAAACCACATGTTCGGCGGACTTACTGGTTTACAAGATCCTAAAGGCACAGATTGGGGAGAGCGGATGCTCAACACAGTCGCCAGCCAAACGATTCGCCACCTGTTTAGCACGAGCGAGTCAGTAGAAGTCTTTGTGCGCTGCTATCCTTCCAGCAAGCTCTTACAAGGCAGCATTGATAGCTTCAAAATGAGCGGTCGTGGCTTGGTGATTCGGAGAGATTTCGCGGTTGAGGAGATGTCGTTTGAAACTGATGCGGTGGCCATTGACTTCGGTTCGGTTTTAAAGGGCAAACTTAGCCTTAAGCAACCTACTCAAGCGATCGCTCAAGTAATCTTATCAGAAGCAGGCATAAACCAAGCCTTTAATGCGGAACTGGTGAAAAAGCGCCTGCTTAACCTCACCGTACCATCACTGACAGAATTATCTGGCGGTGAACCAGTCTCCTTTACAGATGTCCAGATACAGCTATTGCCAGAAAATCGCTTACAGCTTCTAGCAAAAGCAGATTTAAATAATGGCGAACTTGTACCCCTGAGCATGATTTTAACTGTAGGTATTGAAAGACGGCGGCGAGTTTCTTTCAAAGATCCGAAAATTCAACTTGACCAAGTACCAGAAGCACAACGGGAAATCTCGCAAACCTTGAGCGTAGCGTTGGTAGAAATTTTAGATAATATGGTCGATTTGGATCGTTTTGACCTTGATGGAGTGAAAATGCGCCTCAACCGATTAGAAACTGAAGGTCAAAAAATTATTTTCAGTGGATATGCTGAAATTGAACGTATTCCAAATAGTCCTTAATCCCAAATTATAGGCAAAAAATTAAAGTAGAGTAATTTAAACAAATTAAATACCGCCTAGATGATTCTAGGCGGTAATTTAAATCTTTAGGTTTTGAAGAAAGTTAGGAGTTGTTAATTATAAATTGTAATTAATTTTTATTTATCACTCCTAACTCCTGTACAGACGCGATTAATCGCGTCTCTACTTTCTATCTTCCCACGCCTACATATTGGAATCCAGCGCGGATCATTGCTTCGGGGTCGAGGAAGTTACGACCATCAATGATAACGGGGTGGGCCATCAGTTTCGCCATCTTCACATAGTCCAGAGTGCTGAATTGCTGCCATTCGGTGACAAGTACTAAGGCATCACAGCCGTCAGCGAGTCTTTCGGCATCGGTTTCTACTAGCACACCAGAAAGTCCATGACGTAGACCTGTTTGGGAAACAATGGGGTCATAGGCTTTAACTTTAGCTCCCAGTCGGTTTAGCTGTTCAATTAGGTTGAGTGCTGGAGCGTCGCGCAAGTCGTCGGTATCGGGCTTAAAGGTCAGTCCGAGTAGTCCGACTGTTTTGCCTTTGAGAATTTTTAGAACTTGTTGGAGTTTTTCCAAAGCAATCAACCGCTGACGTTCGTTGACACTGACAGCAGATTTCAGTAGCTGGGCTTCATAACCATAGTCATCAGCAGTGTGAATCAGAGCGGAGACATCTTTGGGAAAACAAGAGCCACCCCAACCAATACCAGCTTGTAAAAACTTGTTACCAATACGGGAATCTAGACCGATACCTTTAGCTACTTGAGTAACATCAGCACCGACGCGATCGCAAATATTAGCAACTTCGTTAATAAAACTAATCTTAGTAGCTAAGAAGGCATTAGCGGCATATTTAATCATCTCTGCCGAACTCAGGTCTGTTGCCAAAATTGGCACAGGGGGTAAAGATTGATCGTCAGCGTACTTGCGTTCTACAATTGGAGCATACAGCTGTTCCATTAAGGCTACTGCTCTTTGGCTATTGCCTCCTAATACAATGCGATCGGGGTTAAAGGTGTCGTGAACTGCCGAACCTTCCCGCAAAAACTCTGGATTACTGACTACATCAAACTCGGCTACAAATTCAGGTAATTTCTCATCACTCGGCACTCCACCTGCGGGGATCAGTGTTTTCTGCCGCTCTGCAACACCATCTAGAACAAGCATCCGCACCCAGTCACCTGAACCAATGGGTACTGTAGATTTATTCACTATGACTTTATAACCACCGTTGAGATTTTCCCCAATCCCACGAGCTACAGCTTCGACGTAACGAGTATCACTTTCACCAGTGGGTAAAGGTGGCGTTCCTACAGCAATAAACAAAATTTCTCCGTGGGAAACTCCAGCAGCAAGATCGCTAGTAAAATGAATCTTCTCTGTTTGAATCGCAGACTGCATAATTTCTGAGAGTCCTGGCTCAAAAATTGGAGATTGCCCAGACTTCATTAACTTAACTTTTTCTTCGTTGTTGTCTACGCAAATTACATCATGCCCAATATGAGCCAAGCAAGCGCCTGTAACTAAACCAACGTAACCAGTACCAATAACGCAAACACGCATTTATTTAACTCCTCACTTTTTTGGGCTTAATTTTCAAAAAAAATTCTCAATTTTACACTTAGACACTTGGGAAAACTCAGCAACTAAATATACTAGCTACCGATGGGGTTAGCCTGGATGAAAATTTAGAGCGACGCTAGACGTAACTCAGGTGGTTGAATTATTGACATCGCTTTGAATGCGATCGCGAAAATCTTCTATTGTTAGTTTTAAACCTTCTTGTAGAGGAATGGTAGGTTCCCAATTTAACCAAGTTTTTGCCTTTGTGATATCAGGCTGGCGACGTCGGGGATCGTCCGAAGGTAGTGCCTCGAATTTAATCTGCGCGTCTGGATTAATCATATTTTGCACAGTTTGTGCCAATTGTAAAATCGTGTATTCACCAGGATTACCCAGGTTGACTGGGCCAATGTAGTCGCTATTCATTAGGCGGATGAATCCTTCTACCAAATCAGAAACGTAGCAGAAACTACGAGTTTGCGAACCATCACCGTACACGGTTAAAGGATTACCCTGCAAGGCTTGAACTATAAAGTTGCTCACCACCCGACCATCATTTTCTAACATTCTCGGCCCGTAGGTGTTGAAGATCCGCACAACTCGAATATCAACTTTATTTTGCCTGTAGTAATCAAATGCTAGAGTCTCAGCAATTCTTTTACCTTCGTCATAACATGAACGTATTCCAATGGGATTAACGCTACCTCTGTACTCTTCAGTTTGGGGATGAATTTCTGGATCTCCGTATACTTCACTAGTAGAAGCTAAGAAAAACCTTGCTTTCACACGTTTAGCTAGCCCCAACATATTTAGTGTTCCCATCACGTTAGTTTTAACAGTTTTAACTGGGTTGTACTGGTAATGTACTGGTGAAGCAGGACAAGCTAAATGATAAATTTGATCGACTTCTAACCGAATTGGTTCGGTAATATCGTGACGGATCAATTCAAAGTACGGATGGTCTAACCATTTCAAAATGTTGCGTTTATGACCAGTGTAAAAATTATCCAGGCATATTATTTCATGCCCAGCAGCCATTAGTCGGTCGATGAGATGGGAACCAATAAACCCAGCACCGCCCGTCACCAAAATTCTCATAGTTTCCCAGTTACTTACAAATATTTTCAGTAGCTATTGCGCTTACTTTTAGATTACCCACCTTGGGTACAAAAATACAAAACAAAAAAAAATAACAAGGCTCTATCAAAAATTGTTGTTGAACTTACCTATTTTTTCACAGTTGTAGTTTTGTTATATTTTTACCTGTTTTCTTAAGAATTCAATTAGCAAAATAACAAAAATTGTTTAAAAATTGTTTGTTATTCAACCGATCTTTATCAAATCTTCAAAAATATAAAGTATTTTTACGGTTATTAAATTTTTATTTGGAGACCAAAAATTAGTCGAGATCGGGTTGACACTCGCGCTGCAAATATATGCAAATAATATAGATATAAATTCTTACAGCTGATTCATTTATTACTAATATTTTTAGAAATTTGATGCCTCCGGCGGTCACTGAAGCTCACTCGAAGTGCGGACTACGCTAACGCAGCCCAAGTCTACTTACCTGAACTGTATTCTGCCTTACATCATACAGCAGATGTAATGCTGCTAACCGTGGTAGGCAAAATTAAATTTGTGCTTTGAGTGCGTTGCGGTTCTCCAAGCATAATAATTGAGCAGGTGAGTTGTCTGGCTAACTGGGTTGTGACATCGCTAATGGCTAACCCTCCAGGACTGGTACGATTACGTATAAAAGGTAAAACTACTAAATCATATAATCTTGCTGCCTGTAAAATCGCTTGGGCAACATTTTCGTGAGCGATGATTTGAATTTCTGGGGCATTGGCTAAAGCCAATTTAGATACCAATAAGGAGAGATGCGATCGCCTCCAAGCAATTTTACTAGAACTAGTGCGGCGATCGCACACATTCAGCACAGTAATGTGGCTCTGATTTGCCTCTGCTAGCATCTGGGCAAATTGTACAGGTTGTAATGTTGGTGCTGTTAAGTTTTCTATTGGTACTAAGATCCGCTGAATTTTTTTCGGTGATTCTACTAGACGTGTCACTGCTACTGGACAATGAGATGCCCAAAGCACACCATCAATCACATTCCCAAATAAACGCGCTCGTAACCCAGTCCGTTTACCCCAACCCATAACAATTAAATTAGCCTTTTGTTCGCGAGCTGCTCTGCTAATTCCTTGAGCAAAGGCATCATCAATTCGCAGCACTGGTTCTGCGGCTACGCCCAAAGCTCGACTTTGTGTCGTGGCTTTATTCAATAACCATTCACTCCGTTGTAGAGATGCTTCTAACTGGGGCGCATCCATGTGAGCAGCAGCAGTAGCGATCGCCAGGGGTATAATTTTGCCATGAGACTGACGTGCTAATAACGCTGCCATTTCAATCAAATACTGCTGGGTCTGAGGATTATATATAGGTACGACTATAGTAAAAGCATTGTCTGTTTCTAATGCCTTCTCCTCAGCTAGGGGTGGTGCTGGATCTTCATCTGGTGGGGAATTCAAACCAACAGCTATTCGACTGGTTATCAACGGCCCCAAGGTTGATGTGACGAGCATTAAAACAATCACACTATGTAATACTTCTACTGGCAACAACCCAGACTGATATCCTACTAAAGTTGCTGCTAACGTTGTACCAACCTGGGGTAGTGACAGCGACCACATCGTTAGCATTTCTTGCCATTTATAGCGGTAAACCAGTTTTGTCAACAAAGCTGCGATCAATTTACTGATAATCAAACCAACTACGATTAACAGCGTTAACTTGAGCGTGTTCAGATTGTTCGCAAAGGTAGGTAGATCGATCAGTAAGCCAAGGTCTACAAAGAAAATGGGAATGAACAGCACACTGCCAATAAATACCACCTTTTCTTTGACTGGGCCTTCACCCACAGCTTCATTCACTGCCAAACCTGCTAAAAAAGCACCAACAATTTTTTCTACCCCAATCAATTGAGCGCCCACAGCTGCCAGAAACACAGAAAGCAACACAAATAAAAACTTGTTTCCTTCATCGTCTCCAGACCGTTTGAAAAATTCTTTGCCTGCCCAATCAAAGCCTGTGACAACGGCCACAGAGTAAATCATTAACCAACCAGACAAAGTGAGTAGTTTCGCAAAGCTAAATGCTTGAGTATGAGAGACAGCTACACAAATGGCTAATATTAGTACTACACCAATGTTTGTAAAAATCGTAGCTCCAATGGTGACAGTAACAGCTTCATTGCTTACCACTCCCAAACGGCTGATTATGGGGTATGCCAAAAGGGTATAGGAAGCGAATAAAGAGCCAACTAAGATTGAAGTATTCCAGCCATAGCCTAGAATCAGCCCTACTAAGGTTCCCATGAGTAGGGGTACACTGAAAGTAAAGCTAGCAAACCCAAAAGCACGACTTTTTTTCCGGCGAAACTGTTCTAAATCAATTTCTAGCCCAGCGACAAACAGCAAATAAATTAACCCAATGTCTGATAGTAAGTTAATCATGGGAGAGTCAGACTGAAAAAGATTCCAACCTGAAGGCCCAAGTACTAGCCCTGAAAAAACCAAACCCACTAATCCTGGTAATCTTAATCGCTCAAACATGATGGGTATAACTAAGATGACCACCAGCAAAATAGCAAAGAGAACAATTGGTTCTTTGCCAAGAACTTGGGAAGTTGGTTCCAGAACAAGAACTTGTGATATTAGTTCCATATATAGGAATTGAAGGGGCTATGGTAAAACAGCGATTACCTTGGGGGCGATCGCCCGATCAATAAGAATAAATAGGGAAGCCACCTGACAAAAAATCAAAAATCTTCTTAATTTACACTAACTAGGCAATTATTTAAGAATTAACTACCTACGGGTGGATTTGACTCAAAATGAACCGTAAGCGATCGTAGTCGTCTTTAAGTAGCACACTTAAGCTACGTCCAGCTTTAATTAGCCATTGTCGGTCAGCTTTGCGTAACTGGTATACATCTCGAATGGCAGCTGCGGTTAAAGACTCGATTGGCGCACCATTTATACACAGCAGTGTCCGTAAAAAATCTAATTCTTCAGTAAATTTAATGATAGCTTCTGGTTCACATCGATAAACAGCTTGATGAATTTGCGGGGGACGGGGTGGAAGATACTGATATACTCTTTGGTTATAACTTTGATTTTGCGAAGATAGTTCAAATCCCACGATCGCAGCCCGGAATTCTGTGCGGAGCATGGCAAATATTTGGGGTTGTTCTTCCCGTAAGTCTTGCAAGGACAACCCTAATGCTCTCGCTCTGTGTACGGAATCTATGGGCATGGTTGTGGCATAATACACTACAGCATAAATTTGATTGCCAGATTCTTCATCTATAGAACAGACCCAACTACCAAAGGGTGGCATCGAGGGAAAGCTTAAATCTTCTGGCTCTAAACACTGAGCTAAAAATTCAGTACTAGTAGTTTCAATCACCTCCGCAATGTGGTTCGGATGGCGATCGCCAGTGGCAAACTGTGGTAGGGGAAGGCGCATAGTAATTTAGTCATTAGTCATTCGTCATTAGTCATTAGTTTTTGCCAAATAACAAAGAACAAATGACTAATGACTAATCTTATTTGGCTTTTTTACGTCCGGCGGTGGTTTCTACGAGTTCCAATTCGCTCAGACGAAAGGTAACTAATTTATCCCAGTTACCACCTTCAAATAATATGGCTACTTTGCCATCACTCACCCGTTGCACGAGTCCTTCGTAGCGATAATAAGTATCTGCGGGATTCTTGACGCGAACAGTTGCTCCAGGCAGAATCATTTTTTTAGCCTCATTTGTTTCCTTTTAATAGCTTAATACTTGTTAATGGTCATTAGTCATTAGTCATTAGTCATTAGTCATGGGGCATTGGGGAGGCAGTGCGGTCTTCTCCCAAGGGGAGACGCCAAGGGCGATGGGGTCTCCCAAAGTGGAGCAACTGCCGTCATTGGACAAAGAAAAATGACAAAGGACAAAGGACAAATGACAAATGACGAATCAATAATACTTCTGTCTTTGGCGAAAATTTGCTACCGATTCTACTATTCCCAAGGAAATGAAGTTGGTCAGCATCGCAGAACGCCCATAACTCATCCAAGGTAGAGGAATTCCTGCCACAGGTGCTAAACCAACAGTCATGCCAATGTTGACAATCAGCTGAAACACAATCATGGACAAAACGCCAATAGCCAACAAAGAACCAAAGTTATCTTTGGCGGTTTGGGCAATATGCAGTAGACGGAAGCAAATTAAGCAGAAGACAAACAGTACTAACAAACAACCGACAAAACCAAATTCTTCCCCGACTGCGGAGAAAATAAAGTCTGTATGCTGTTCTGGTACAAAATTCAGTTGCGTCATCGGCCCCTTGAACAGACCCCATCCCCAGATTTCACCAGCACCAATAGCAATGCGAGATTGGATTAAGTGATATCCAGCACCGAGTGGATCGTGATCGGGATTCATGAATACAGTTAGTCGGTCTTTTTGATACTCTTTCAAAACATGGTTCCAGGCGAAGACTCCTAATTCGCCACCCAGTATATTGAGAGTCCACGCACCGATAGCACCCAAACCAAATCGACGCCAGGGAATAGTTTGCCAGCCCACAATAGCCATTGCAACTGACCAAATTAATCCTAATGGGCCAAAAGATAGTTCTTTGAATAAAACTATTGGCTCTGTTAAAGGCCAAGAGATACTAAACAAAATGGCAGCAACCACCGGAGAAATCATCAGAATTAACCAGCCTGGGTTAGCATTTGCCCAGTAAAGCATTCCTAAGACGATCGCACCAAATACCAGTGATGTTGCTAAATCTGGCTGTAAAAATACTAACCCCCAAGGTATAGCGGTGATTGCCAGAACGCGGAAAACACCTTCGAGGCTAGAAGCAGTCCGCCTGTGTAGCAAAGCTGCTAATGTAATAATCATGCCGACTTTGGCAAATTCTGAGGGTTGCACGTTAAAGCCGGCGACACTAATCCACCGTTGTGCCCCTTTGGCGCTAGTACCAGCAATCATCACGGCAATTAAACTGAAGTTCGTCAGTGTGTATGTTACCCAGTGCCACTGCATCAAGAGTTCGTAACGGATGCGAGATAAAAATAAGGCTATAAGCACGCCGATACCCGCTACCATCCAGTGCCACCACCAGTCTGTTACTGGCTGCTTCAGTTCCGTACTGAGAATCATCAGGCCGCCAAATATACTAACAGCAATCGGCAAACAAAAAAGTAGCCAATCTACATGCTGCCAGGGCTTAACCCAAGACTTCCAGCGAATTTTGGGGAGCGATCGTTTTAACAACATTGTGCCAGTTTAGACTTTAGCTTTAATTGTTGGGAATTGGTCAATAATCAATATTTATTCTTCCCCAATTTCTCTAATTCCTAACACCCAATTTCTAGTATTCCCAAGCTATAGCCCAGGAAGTAGATAGAAATATAAAATTTATAATTATGTCAAGGCAGCAACTGATACTTTACCAGCAATGGTAAGAGCGATCGCTGTTAATGCTTTTGCGGAAGCTGAATCTGGGTCGCCAACAACTATCGGTACACCGCTATCACCACCAACTCGCGTAGAAATCTCTAGCGGCACGCACCCCAACAGTGGTACTCCCAATTCAGCAGCTGTTTTGGAGCCACCACCGGAACCAAAGATGTCATATTGCTTATCTGGTCGATCGGGGGGGATAAAATAGCTCATATTTTCCACGATCCCCAATACTGGAACATTCATTTGCTGGAACATCCGCAATCCCTTGCGAGAATCTAACAGAGCTACGTTTTGCGGTGTGGTGACAATTACTGCTCCTGCCATCGGCACTGCTTGGGTTAAAGTTAACTGAGCATCTCCCGTACCTGGTGGCATATCTACAATCAAATAATCCAGTTCTCCCCATTGCACTTGATAGAGAAACTGGCGAATTACACCATTGAGCATAGGACCCCGCCAAATTACTGGTTGATCTCGGTCAATCAAAAAGCCCATTGAAACTAATTTGACGCCGTGATTAAAAGCAGGTTCCAGGATTTCACCTGTTTCAGTAGAACGCACAGTAATTTGAGCATCAGACAAACCCAGCATGGTTGGGTCATTGGGCCCGTAAATATCAGCATCTAGCAAACCGACTTTCGCCCCAGTTTGGGCTAGAGCCACTGCTACATTCACTGCAACTGTACTTTTACCAACGCCACCTTTACCGCTGGAAACAGCAATGATATTTTTGACTCCAGAAATACCAGTGCGGTCAGGTAAACTTTTTTGTTGTGGTGTTTCTGCCGTCACTTCTATGCTGACATCTGTCACGCCTGGAAGTTTTTTGACAGCTTTCTGACAGTCTTCGACAATAAATTCACGTAAAGGACAGGCAGGGGTGGTTAACACTAAAGTGAAACTAACCTTACCACCGTCAATTTTTACGTTGCGAATCATATTCAGTTCTACCAGACTTTTACGAAGTTCTGGGTCTTCCACTGGTCGCAAAATTTCTAAGACAGAGCGGGAATCGAGGACATCGTACATAAAAATTCAAAATTCAAAATGAATAAATACACTTGTGGGGAACATCTTAGCTATTAACTGGATGCCTTTTTAAGTAAGGTCAGCTTAGTGTTATCACTGTTACTGCCGTGATAAAACTTAGCAAATTGCATTATTACCTAATAGAATCTTAACTTTCTTTGGGCATTGGGCATGAAGAAGAGACAAGCTAGACAAGGAAGAGGGGGAGACTTGGGAGAGATTTGTCCCTCTTATCCCCTGCTCCCCGGTCACTGAGCGTTGGTCATTGAGCGTAGCCGAAATGAGTCGTTCGCGGAGCGTCTCGCAGAGAAGTGCTGCTCCCCTGCTCCCTTGCTTCTTCCCCAATCCCACTACCTAAACTTCTTCCCCAATCCCACTACCTAAAAATCAAAACAACTGTCATTAAGGGATTTTTTATTCCCAGATACCGCTGGTAATGCCGTCTTTTCTACTGCCTCGACTAAAGATCGTGCAACTCTGTCTGCATAAGGACGGGATAAAGACCAAATCAGGGGTGATAACCAACCCCGTAACGTTACTGAATAAGATAAACAAGTACCACAAACCGTTGACTCTACTTGGTAAGTTACTCGTTCCTCTATTCCAGGAATCGCCATCACTCGGATACTCAGCATCTCTCTGGGATTGACGCGTTCCACAAAAATTCTGATGGGAATCGGCGAAAAGCGTGTTACAGCTTGAAAAATTAATCCTGGTTTGGGTACTAATCCGTGGGGAACATTAGTACTCTTAAGTTGTGGATGCCAAGAAACATCTGTTAAGTCAACCACTTTTTGCCACAGTTCATCTACAGAAGCAGAACTAATCTCTCGATATGTCCACACCAGAGAAGCGCAAAACCGACGACGTTTGCGGTGGATGAATTTGGATAACCAACCTTGCATTTTCCTAATCCTCCTCCCTAGATACTTTCTGGTAACTCTGGTATGGTGTGCAACTACGAGCAATTGCTAAATTAAAACTTTCTCAAAAATGCCCTAAACATAGCAAGCCTCGATTCGATACAGACCCAAATAGCCGACATCAGCAATATGGCAAGAAAGTTCTGATTAGACCAGTCAAATCCTTGATACCTCAAGCTTAAGACTAAAATTTAGTCTTTATACCAGAATATTCCAATTAAGAATTTCAAAAAAAACTAATTCAATATACAAGCCTATACGCATTTGAGGGAAAATAACTCTAGTGATGCCCATCAATCGGATAAATGCTTAACCCAAAAAGAAAAAAGCGGGTTGGGCAAATAGAGCTAGATTGTTGGCGCGTGTTTCCCCCAAATTTTCATTTGAAAATTTGTGGCTTTCTGGAAATTGTAATTTAGGTTCGGGAATCTATGTTGACCAACTCGCAAACACCAACTGTAGAAGCAGAATCATCAAAGTCTTTGCCAGCAACTGACGCTCAGACTAGGGTCAGTCAGTTTATGAAACAACTGCAAGACGAAATTACCGAATCATTGGCAAAACTAGATGGTGTGGCTAAGTTTCATGAAGATAGTTGGGAACGCCCAGAAGGAGGAGGAGGGCGATCGCGCGTACTGCGAGAAGGTGCAATATTTGAACAAGCAGGTGTAAATTTTTCTGAAGTTTGGGGTTCCCATTTGCCAGCCTCAATTTTAGCTCAACGCCCGGAAGCAGCAGGGCATGGCTTTTATGCCACAGGCACTTCAATGGTATTACATCCTCACAATCCTTATGTGCCCACAGTTCATCTCAATTATCGCTACTTTGAAGCAGGGCCTGTGTGGTGGTTTGGTGGCGGTCTTGACTTGACACCTTATTATCCCTTTGCTGAAGATGCCGCACATTTACACAAAACATTAAAGCAAGCTTGCGACCAACACCACCCAGAGTATTATCCAGTGTTTAAACGCTGGTGTGATGAATATTTCTATCTCAAGCATCGTGATGAGACACGGGGTGTCGGTGGTCTATTTTTTGATTACCAAGATGGCCAGGGTGCTTTATACCGCGGTCCAAATCCCAATGGGGAAGCGGCCATTTACAGCAACCAGGTGGGAACACCAGCAACCCGCAATTGGGAAGATTTGTTTGCCTTTGTACAAGGCTGTGGCAGAGCATTTTTACCAGCTTACGTACCAATTGTAGAACGGCGACATGGGATAGAGTATGGCGATCGCCAACGGAATTTTCAACTCTACCGCCGGGGACGTTATGTAGAATTTAACTTAGTTTATGACCGAGGCACTATTTTTGGTCTCCAAACCAACGGACGCACCGAATCAATCCTCATGTCCCTACCTCCGCTAGTGCGCTGGGAATACGGCTATCAACCCGAACCCAATTCCCCTGAAGCCGAGTTGTATGAAACCTTCCTTAAACCTCAAGATTGGATCAATTGGACACCACATTAATTGGGCATTGGTTATTAATTCTTTATCCCTCACTTCCTCATCTCCCCCACTTCTCTCATCTCCCTATGACGCCACTTGCTCCACTTGGGGAGACCCCAAGACCGCAGTGGCTCCCCCATGCCCCATGCCCTATTCCCCATACCCTATACTCTACTATTTTGGTGAGTTATAACTACTAAAGTTAAGCACTTAGCTGAAACAGGTGACAAATTTAGCTATAGCTTGTTAATCTCAAGTGACAGCATTAGAAAATTCTGTCACTAGTTAATCTTAAAAGGAATGCCACGGGGAGGGCTTTAGTGATTCATATAGACCAAAAAACTTATACAACCCAAGACGGAAACACCGTTATCGTCTTGACACCATCAGGCCGTCTGGATATCACCACGGCTTGGCAATTTCGCCTGAAGTTACAAGAGTGTATTTCCAAACTCAGTCGCCATGTAGTTGTAAATTTGGCTCAGGTAAATTTTATTGATAGTTCTGGTCTTACATCTTTGGTAGCTGGAATGCGTGATGCTGATAAAGTCAAAGGCAGTTTCCGCATCTGCAATGTACATCCAGAAGCCAAACTCGTGTTTGAAGTGACAATGATGGATACTGTTTTTGAAATCTTTGAAACAGAAGAGGAAGCTTTAGAAGGTGTACCTCGTAGCATTGCTAGCTAAAAAAGAGTTAGGAGTAGAGACGCGATTAATCGCGTCTGTACAGGAGTTCATTCATAACTCAAGTACTCATAACTCATAACTTTATCTTATTGAATACTGATTACGCTTGGTGTAGCGATAAGGCCCCATAATCGCTCCCCAGGTTGCTTTTCCTGTTGCGGGATCAATTCCTTTGTCGTAGCTGTGAAATTCTGTCGCTGTAGCTGCAAAACCTAAAGAAACATGGATGCTATTGCCAAGATAAGTAAAGCTACAACGAGTGTCTGGTAGTGGGGTAGCGGTAAACTTATAGCGATCGCCAGCTAGTTTCTCCTGAGTAACTCTTAGGATACAACCTGGTAGTAAATCTAATTGTTCGGATGTCAGTGTGTTTAGTAGAGCCGGGTTATTACCTGCGCCTTTTAATGCACCTGGATCTTGAGGCATATAATATTGAACTTCTACAGTTGCGTCAGAGTCACTGCTTTGACGCAACCGGATAATTCGCTGGCGATAAGGTTGATCTAAGGTAAGAACGTTAGCCTGTTCGGCAAATAAGGTGATGCTATCTTCTGCGAACAGATTAACTGGTCTTTGCCACAGGCACAGGTGGACATACCAAACTGGTTCTGCTATGGCTTGTTCTTGATTATCAAATTCACCAGCTAGGTACTCACCTAAAGCAATTAACTGTGGCGAGAAGTTCATAAGTACAATAAATAAATCATTAAGGATAATAATTTTTGGCTAGTTTTTGAGGAGAAAAGGTCCGATCTCCTGTAGCTATCAGTTTATAAAATACTTCTAATGTGTATATATTGTAAATGAAACCATCACCCGCTAAAAGCTCAACTTGGCAAAGTAGCCTTTAAGCGAGAAAATAAAGATACGTCGCCCTTAACATTTCTTTTTTATTTGTGAATAACGTCCGTACAGTCTCTGATACAAAGCGAACTTTCTACAATCTTCACACCCGTCCGATCAATACTATTTATCGTCGGGTAGTAGAAGAATTGATGGTGGAAATGCATCTGCTGTCAGTAAATATCGATTTTAGCTACAATCCAATTTATGCCTTGGGTGTCGTCACTACTTTCGATCGCTTCATGGAAGGCTATCAACCAGAACGGGATCGAGAATCAATTTTTAACGCCTTATGTCAGGCTATAGAACAAGATCCGCAACAATATCGACAAGATGCCCAGAGATTGCAAGCTGTAGCTAAAGGTTTGCCAGTTAAAGATTTAATTGGATGGCTGGGTCAAACTACTTACTTAGATAGAGATGCTGACTTGCAAGCAACCCTACAAGCGATCGCCAATAATCCTAACTTTAAATACAACCGTTTGTTCGCAATTGGTGTATTTTCGCTATTAGAACAGTCAGATCCCGAATTAGTCAAAGACGAAAAGCAACTCACTGAGGCGCTAAAAGCGATCGCTGCTGGCTTGCATCTCTCTGATGACAAACTCAACAAGGATTTGGAGTTATACCGTTCTAACCTAGATAAAATGGCGCAAGCGCTAGTAGTGATGGCAGATATCCTCTCAGCCGATCGCAAAAAACGCGAGCAACGTAAACAACAATCAACTACCCCAGTTGCTCCCCCAAGTTCCAATGAATAGTTAGAATTTGGCAGTGATGAGTTAGGAGTTATGAGTGAACTCCTGTACAGACGCGATTAATCGCGTCTCTACTCCTAACTCCTAACTATTAGCTTTATACGCCCAATATTTTGTAGATTAAGCTGTTAATTATAGTCAGCGTAAATGCCCCAATAACAGCACTCCAAATCCCGTAACGTAAGCGAAAGCCCTCTACTAACCAAGCAGCAATACTAAAACAAACCACGGCAATCATAAATGTGAAAATGCCAGATAATAAGTCTAATGTGAGTAGATTTGGTACTGCAAAAATGAGGCTTAAAATTGGTCTGACTATTGCTGTCACGATACCAAGCACTGCGGCAGAAAGAAACGCTTTACCAGGAGTATCAATTTCAACTCCCAAAGGCAACTTACTAATTATCAACAAGCTGATAGCTGTTACGACCCAAACAATTAAAAGCGTTACGATGTTCATGCCACAACCCCTGATACTAATTAGTAATTTGTAATTCGTAATTCAGACACACTGAAATACGCTTAATAGAAGCGTTTTTCAATCTGTTAACTTATTTAGACATCCTTCCCCAATTTGGTATGAAATGTGGATGGTAATTGGTGATAAATTGCTCAGTCTATAGGTGGAAAAATCTTTAAAGCTCAACCAATTATTTGTAAATTAGCAGTTTTTTTTTATCTAGCCGAGATTTATTCTAGATATCTTTAGGTTTGGGAAAAGACTTGCAGAGGAAGTGATGAATGGGGGAGCAGGGAAGCAGCACTTCGACTCATTTCGGCTACGCTCAATGACCAACGCTCAGTGACCGGGGAGCAGAGGAGCAGGGAAGCAGCACTTCGACTCATTTCGGCTACGCTCAATGACCAACGCTCAGTGACCGAGGAGCAGGAGAGCAGGAGATAAGGGGGAAAAAGGGGAATTATTGAACAAATCTCTCCCAAGTCTCCCCCTCTTCCTTGTCTAGCTTGTCCTTCTTCATACCCAACCTTACCCCTTATCCTCAGAGGGAACCCCACTATCCCCAATTCCCCTTTCCCTATTTCATCTTTTAAGAGGAGGTTGGGTTTGTTTGGGTGCTACAGGCGCTTGAGGCGCAGGTGAGTTAGGAACCACGGGAGAAATACCAGGATTGATGCCTTGCCCAGCTGGAGGCTGAGTGATGCTAGGAAAGGGTACAGAATTAGGTGCTAAGGGGAATTTTGGGGTAATATTTCCTTCGGGATTGATTCCTGGTACTGCACCAGTTCCAGGATTGATTGGGAAAGAGGGGACAGTAGGCTGGTTAGGTGAGTTTATGGATGGTTGAGATGGGCCAGGAATAATTCCCAAAGAAACGCGATCGCCCCCTACTTGTCGTAGCAAATCTAATGTCTCAATCACATCGTTGTAAGTTGCTGTGCGCGAAGCATTCAGCACGACAACGGCATTAGGGTTTGCTTGGAGATACTGTTTTAAACTCTGTCTCAAATCTTCCTGTTTTACAGGCTGTTTTTCTATGTAAGTATTGCCTACAGCATCGATGGTCACAATCACACTCCCACTCTGTGACGTTATTCCAGAGACTGTACTAGGGCTGGCTTTAGGCAAATCAACATTTATTGCCTGTTGCCGTGTAAATTGTAAAGCCGCTAATAAAAAAAATGTCAGGATACAAAAAACGACATCAATTAAAGGGATGATTTGAATTTGGACTTCTTCAATTGGAGTATGTAGATTAACTTTCATGTCTTACTCACAAACCTGGTTTGGGGATTGAATTATTGACTATTAATTAGGTGTATTCGGGGGTTCAGGAGGTTCAGAAACTCTAGTCTTTCCTGGCTTGCGGGGTGGAGTGAAATTTTCTGCCACAATTGCTGATGTCCTATTGCTAAAGTCAGGAGGAGACTGGCGATAGAGCAATTCCATCTCATTCCCTGCCTTCCGAAAAACTTTGACTTGGTTGACTACAAAACTTTGAAATAGACGGTAAAATACCAAACTAATGATGGCAACTATTAGCCCACTTGCCGTACTAATTAAGGATTCACCAATACCAGTAGTCACCCCAGCGGTAGATTCAGTTCCCAAATCGCCAATCCGAATTGAGCGCAGAGAGTGGATTAAACCCAAAACTGTACCCAACAATCCTAGCAACGGCGCTAGAGCAATCACGGCTTCTAAAAGTTTTTCGCCCCGCCGCATCCCAGCTAATTCGTCTTCTGCCGTAGCCTCCAGTGCTAGTCGAAAAGTTTCCGCATCACTTTTGGCAAAACGTAGAGGGGCGTAGAGAAAACGCCCGACAGGCTGATGGCTTGCTTCTCTTGCTATGTCCGCAGCTACTTCCCAATTATCCTGGGCAGCATCCAAGACGCGATCGACTATTTGCTTTTCCTGAGTCAAAATTCGCAACCAGAACCATATACGCTCGAAAATCACACTCAAAGCTAGAATCGACAGAATGAGTAAAGGCCACATCGCTGGCCCACCCTTGTAAAACAAATCTAAAATATCCACCGTTTAAATTTCCTCCCTCCACGACTAAAGCAAATGTGTTAAGGCATTTTAATTCTAGAGATTAATGCAAAATGAGGGACTTCCAAAATATAAATTTCTCGAAAACCTAAAAAAACAGTGCAAGGATGATGTATTTGACTGAGGCTGCTGTACTAACTTGCTGCTGGGTAGGCAATCGAATAATAGACCGGTAATTGTTGGCATACTTTTGCTAGACTTCCTTGTAATACCAATTTGAAAAAAGAATGCAATACATAGATAAGACCTTACCCAACCCTCTACAAGGCTTTGGGGAGAGTGTGCGTCAGTAAGCGTGGGCATCTGGTCGCAAACATTTTTTAAATTGATATAACCTAAATCACAGAGGATATTTTCACGTAAAGGAGAAAAATTTTGGCAGCAGTCCGAGTCCGCCAGCATGTTAATCCACTTGGTAAAAAGTATCAAACACCAGCAAGTCACCAAGACTGGGAAAAAATTTATGCCAAGCCAAATCAACAATTACATTTAGATATTGGCTGCGCTAAGGGACTGTTTTTGTTGAATATGGCCAAGATAGAACCTAACTGGAATTTTCTCGGCTTGGAAATTCGAGAACCGCTGGTGGTGGAGGCAAATAAGTTACGTTCTGAGTTAGGTTTAACAAACCTACACTATTTATTTTGCAATGTGAATAACTCACTGCGATCGCTTTTATCTTCCTTCCCTCCAGGAAGTTTACAATGCGTTACAATTCAATTCCCCGATCCTTGGTTTAAAACCCGCCATGCTAAACGTCGTGTAGTCCAACCAGAACTAGTGGCAGACTTAGCTAAGTATCTTGCGATTGGGGGGTTGGTATTTTTACAATCAGATATGGAATTTGTGGCTGTGGAAATGCGCGATCGCTTTGCAGCTAATTCAGCTTTTCAGAAAGTTGGTACAGAAGAATGGTTGGCTGAAAACCCCTTACCAGTCTCCACAGAAAGGGAAATAGGCACGCAAAAAAAAGGTGAACCTATTTATCGGGCTTTGTTTGAAAGAGTGAAAACTACAGAATAGAGATATTTGTAATATCAACTCTGTTCCCAAATTTTGAATTTGAAGTTTTATTGAGCAGACTTATAAATATTTGTTAATATTACTTAAGTCTTGCTTATTATCTTTTCATTAAATATTGCCCAAGCTTGGAAAATTGTTTGGGACATAAATGTTTTATTAAAGGTCAAAAGTTTAATTAAATATTCTTTGATAATTAGTAACAAGCTCTGCTGCTGAAGTGATTAAGAGAGATATAAATTTTCTTAATAAATAGTTATTCACAAAAAACTTCAAATTATTATTTAGTGACATAAAAGGTTTATTTATGTCTAATTATAATTTTCAAAATATAGTTAAATATATTATTACCATGCTTAAAATATATACAATACAGGCTATGGTAATTACAGTACTTAATTATTAAGCCTATATCTAGTTATATCTTCAGAGGAAAAGCACAATGGAAAGGAATAAAAAAAATTCAGATTTTCAATTAGACATTAGTAATCTGATTGATAATGCTGTTAACAATGCAATAGCACGACGGAACCCCAATCAGGATTTAGAAGATGCTTTGCTAACTCTGTCTGATGAAGAAATGGCAAACGTTGCAGGTGGTTTTGTAACGGTTGCAAAATTCGATCCAATTATTGCAGGTGGTATTACAGGTGGTACTGGTGCGATCAAACCAATTAATGATACTCCAGTGATAAAACCAATTATTTGTGGACTAATTGCAGAGCAGAACTTGAGTTGAAAGTACAAGTCTTTGAAGTTACCAGTCAGTATTAAACTCTTGGACATTTAATTTGCTTATTTAGGTTGATGGAGAGCAGTCCAATTCAAAACTATCTGTCAATCTCCATCAGCTTAAAAATACAATTCATTATAGGTTCAATTTATGGAAGACATCGCTACTGAAAAGACTACACTTTGCCCTAGTGCAAGACCAGAATGGCAAGACAGTGTTGTTTTCGGCGTCGTTGGTGGTACAGTCACAGAACCCCGCGTAGCTTATCTTAAGCACCCCCAACCTGTCACAGATGAACTGATAGCAAAAGCTAGTCCAGTAACACCCACTGAAATTTTTCGGACGGCTGCACCCTGTGCAACTAAGGGTTGTCAACATTTTGATGGTAAAGATTGTCGTCTAGCAATGCGAGTTGTAGAAAACTTGCCAAAGGTAGTAGAGGAACTACCACCTTGTTCTATACGCCGAGATTGCCGATGGTGGCAGCAGGAAGGTAAGGCCGCTTGTATGCGTTGTCCACAAGTTATAACAGATAACTACAATCGCTCTGAATTACTACTTAAAGTGGCGACACCAACTGTTAGTTAAGCAAAGCTATGTCTGTAGTTAAATAATTTCAGGAAAAAATTATGTACCTAGAAAATGTTTAAGCCTGCGAATAAGCCTAAATCCAGTCAGAAAATTTAGAGGAACTTGAGGTGGCGACACCAATTCTTGGTTAAGCAAAGCTAGGTCTGTAGTTAAATAATTTTAGGAGAAAATTATGTTTGTAGAAAATGTTCAAGCCTTTTATGCAAGGCTAGCAAATGATGAAGCTTTTCGCACTCAAATTTAAGGAGTGACAAGTAAAGATGAATGTAGCCAAGCTGTTAAAAGTGCTGGCTACAATTTTACCAAGAATGAGTATGAAGAATATACAGATCAATTGTTGGAGTCAACTGATGGCGAGGATGAACTCAAGGATTTAAATTAAAAAGAACTGGAAGCCGTTTTTGGTAGAGCTTCATCAATAATTGCAAAGCCTATTATACAGCCACTATATCAATATATTTTTTGATAACTTAGGATTAAAAAACAAAATTTTGGATATTTTTTTTTATGACAAAACTAGATTATTTATGTCCTTTATTCAACAATAAAAACCTTGAAATAATCGAAGAAATAAATTATTATATTAGTGAGAATAGATTATAAAAATCCTATTCCAATCACAATTATTTTACTTAGGAAGATCCACAATGTCTAAAATTACAATCTCTGATATTGCTATTGACCGAGATGATGAAAGCTTAGTTGAGCAACTAACTGAGCAAGAAGTTAATGGTATTTTTGGTGGTCAAGTAGAAATCACAGTGTCAGTTACAATTAAGTTCTAATTTAGTTCCAATAATACACTCTGTATTTTTCAGGTATTAGCAATGTTAAGATCAGCATAGGCTTTACAGATAAATAGCAGCCCGTGCTGATTTTTTGTGAGTTTGCTAAAGGGAACTAGACCAATCGTGGTCATAGAATTTCTTCCCTTAGTTACTATAAATGAAGCTTTAGGGAAAAGTGAGTGCGAAGGCAGATAACCGACAAAATAGGAAGTCTATGAGCAAATTTTGGGCATTTTTTACTATATCGTGTTTGAATACTACACTGATAAATCGCAAATTATTCAGTTAGAGGTGATCGCTACAGGTATACAAGGGATTCAGATATAGAATTCATATTTGATTTTTGAAATACACGCAGAGTGGTTATTAGCCACTATATTAGGATTTTGGTGGCTACTAACCACCCTACACTACTTAAGATTTTTCACAAATGATTTAGGAATCCTATATTAGTGACATAAAAGGTTTATTTATGTCTTATAAAAATTCATAATAAATGGTTAAATAATTTTCTTATTAATTAAAATAATAAAGATATTAAGCAATCGCTATATTCTGCGAATAAGCCTAAATACAGTCAGCAAATTGAGAGGAAAATCAAGATGAAAGCCAACAATATAAAGTATAACAGTCACGTTGAAATTAACGACCTGATTGATGATGCTGTGAATAGTGCTATGTCCCGCCGAAAACAGGCATTAGATTCAGAAGAAGCTTTGTTAGATTTATCTAATGAGGAAGCAAAAAGCGTTGCAGGTGGTATTACAAGATTTGTAATAACAACAGGAATCATTGCAACAGATATTTTATGAATTTAAAATGGATGGTTTCTTGACGCTATACGGTACTAGTTTTAAGAATTCTTACAGAAGCGGCCTGTGGTAGTAACTCAATTACCACAGGCTGTTTCTGTACATCAAAATTGGTTGATACATTTAAAAATTATGATATTTCTCTTGAACTCTCATAATGTTGTCGATTATTTAGTTGAACAAAGGCTATATAGCCAGTCTGAAAAACTACTCATTACAGTATAACCAGTTGCAGCTAAAAACTTTAATCTATTACTAACTTTACCAAGCGATCGCAAACTTCTAGTTAACCCTCTTCTGTAACTTTCCGTACAGTCAATTTCTGAAAGCTTTATCAGTCAATACAGGCTTTCCTATTAGTAGAAAAAAAATAGGTCTTTCTAATTTGTAGAAATCAAGTAAGCAATGAAAAAGAAAAAAGGTCATAAAGATTTTATATATGCCATCAAATATAAGGTTATTTATTCAAATAAATATAAAAACTTTGTTTTCTAAAAAATCGCTTAGTTAATTTGATGATTAATCAACATATAACTACATTACTTTTGTCCTGTTTTTACTAAAAAACACATTGAAATAATAGATGAAGTAACAGATTATGGTAATAGGAGAAGGCAATTAAAAGTCTAATTCCAACTGAGAAAACTTTACTTATGAGAATATTCCAAATGTCTACAATCACGATTCAAGATATAAAAGATCAGAGCTTAATGACCAAAGTTGACGCTAATGAACTGAATGAAATTCATGGTGGTGGTATAATCAGAGATGCTCTCCATTTTTTAGTTGATGTTATATGCAACTACTTTGAATTGTAAAGTTAAATAAAGCTATAATCCCTGAGCGACTATTAGCTAAGTAACCGTTTAAATCAAGCAGAAATATAGATATGTATAAAGATAATTATTCATACCTATACCCGATTTTTAAATGCACTTCATTCAAGTATGACAGTGTAACTGTTTACTGGAGTTTAGACTAACTGCGATTAATCTAAACTCTATAATTTAATCTATAGGTCAAAATCTAGGTTTTTTTGATGCCTTAATCCTAGTTTAGGATAACTTCAACTTGATTATTTTTTTGCTTCAGCCATCCAGAAAACAAATCTAAGATAATTTTAGAGCGCAGCTTTTTATCTAATTCTGCTTGAATAATTTCCTCTACTAAAATTAGGTGTGCCCCTTTAGAAGTAATAATGGGTTTGAGAAGCTGCGGCGGCTTTGCTGCAAAAACAGCAGCAGAAATCTCCGGCGTCAAATCTTGACGACGCACTATCCCCTTATATCCACCTTTTCGGCGTAACTCTGTATCCTGGATATATTTGTGAGCAACATCATAGAAACTTATCTCATCTTCCCGAATGGCATAGAAGAGTTCCAGCGCCAAGTCTTCATCATCTAAGATAACCTCATACATCACTACGCTGGCATAATCCAATTGGTTTTCAAAAAAGTATGGTTCAACTTTATCCGCAAACAAATGAGCAGCTAACTTTCTAGAAATGACGGTGTTGTAGACAATTTCTTCAAACTCTTCTAGAGACAGGCCATGTTTTCCCAGCCATACCCAGGTATCATTAGCACTATTGAGTTTGTTAATTACCCGCAATTGATCTGCTATTTTCTGAAGTTCCTCAGTCTCTACTTTGATGCTAGCCTCATCTACGGCAGCTACAATAATCTTACGGGTAATAATCTCTTCAATTATTTCAGGAATTTTGCTGGATAGCTTAACTTGCTCAAGAATGTCTTCGTTGGTAATAGTGATAGTTTGTGACATAATGTTTCTCCTAAGTAGATAGACAATATTAAACGTGAAATCACCGCTCCTTCCTAACCCTTTTCTACAAGGAAAGTGCAGAGGAAAAAATTTGTTAGATTAAAGGAGCTTTTTCTCCCTCTTATCTTGTAGGTAAATCAGTAAGGGGGTTAAATTTAGAAATGCATAAGTACCGCGAATCCGTCTACAATTTCACCCCTCCTTGCTGCAACTTCTTAAACGGGTCAAGCAGAAAATCAATAATCCGACGCTGGCGCACAATTACTTCAGCTGTCGCCGTATCTCCAGGATGCAAGGTAATACATTTATTAGCTGAGGGAATACAATTTTGTTTGAGGCCAATTTCCAAATCATAAGCTGCTACCTTCCCATTAGGTGTTTCCACCTCTATCGTAGTAGGAGAAATCTCTAACAATTCTCCTTCCACTATTCCATAATCCTGAAACGGATAAGCATCAAATTTTAACTTTACTGGCAATCCTTTTCGCAAAGAACCACTCTCAGTTGTCGCCATTTGTGCCCGAATTATTAAAGGCGAACCTTGCGGTGCAATCTCCGCAATCATTGCTCCTGGCTGTACCACAGACCCAGCGCGTTGTATCGGTAATTGAAACACTCTACCATTCACAGTGGCTCTTAACTCTCGTTGTCCTAACTGAAATTTTAACGAGATAATCTGACTCTTAGTTTGAGCAATTTCTGCCTGAAGCGTAGTAATTTCTGTCTCCAAACTCTTCTGTTGTTCATCAATTTTTAGCAAAGCAAGTTTGTTGGAACGAGTTAATGTCTGATAACTCCTTTCTTGTTCTTTCAGTCGCAACTGTGCCTGCTCAATATCTGCATTTGCTTGCCGAATAGTCCGCTCATAACTACTCTGTTGTTCTACCAAACGTAGTTTAGCCTGCTGAATATCTGACTGATTTTGTTCGTATAACTGTTGCTTGTCTTTAGCTATATCTTGCTTCTGGACAACATTAATTTCTGGAACAACTCCTGACTGCCAAAGACTGCGATAGCGTTCAACTTCTCGCTCGGTACTCGCTAAACTACTGTTTACTAACTTATTAGCTGTTTGACTATGCTCAAGAGTTTGCCGTGCCTGATTGACTTGAGCCAATTTTTCATCTTTTTGTAAATCATAGGAATTTCTTAGAGCATTCATATTCTGTCGCGCTTGGTCAATTTGAGCCTGCTTTTCTAACTGTTGAGATTGATTTTGTTGCTGTTGAGTTGTCAAAGATACAACTAACTGACTTTTAGATGAATTTAATTGAGAAAGTCGATTTAATTGTCCTTCTAACCTATCCTGTGCCTGCCGCAATTCTGCTTTAACTAATTCCGATTCCAACACCAATAAAGTTTGCCCAGCTTTAACTAGATCGCCTTCCTTTACCCGAATTTCGGCAACAGTACCTGCCACAGCAGCATCCAACCTAACCGTCTTTCCCTTTGGCTCAAGTCGCCCTCTTGCTGTACCTGTTTCATCTACCTTAGACAGCATCGCCCAAGGTAAAATAATCGACACAAATACCACCAAAAAATACAGCAATCCTCTTGTCCAAACCTGGGGCAAGCTATCAAGTAAATCCTTGGTTGCGTAAGCCCAATCATCAGTCGATCTAGCTGGTGTTTGCTCCGTTAAAACTTCCTGGCGCTGTTCTACCTGATAAACTTGGGTTTGAACTCTTCCATTTAATGTGTTTGGCATAATTTTTCCTGATATCAATTTTGGATTTTGGGAAACAAGAAAAGCTTGCTCTTTGTCCTCTTGTTTCACCCTGCTACATCCATCTGCTGATGATTGAGATAAAAATAATGTCCCCGCTTCGCCATCAACTCTTGGTGAGTCCCACTCTCAATCAATACACCGCGATCTAGCACCAAAATTAAATCTGCATGACGCACAGTTGAAAGACGATGGGCGATTATTAAGGTGGTTCTGTCCTTAAGTATTGTGTTCAAATTTGTTTGAATAATCCTTTCTGATTCTGCATCTAGATGGGAAGTCGCCTCATCCAAAATCAATAGCTTGGGATTACCTAATAATGCCTTAGCGATCGCAATTCTTTGTCGCTGTCCTCCAGATAACATCCCGCCTCCTTCACCAATCTGGGTTTCATAACCCATAGGCAACTTTTTAATAAACTCATCAGCCCCCGCCAATCGCGCCGCTTCAATAATCTCTGCTAAAGTTGCCCCAGGATGTGCCAAGCTAATATTTTCCCGAATCGTTCCGCCAAACAAAAAGGTATCTTGGTCAACTACCCCAACTTGCTCGCGTAGAGAACGCAACGAAAGGCTGGCAATATCCTGTCCATCAATCAACACTTTGCCATCTGTGGGGGAATATAACCCTAAAACCAGCTTAGAAATCGTAGTTTTACCCGAACCACTCCGTCCCACTAGAGCAACCATTTGCCCGCTATGTACTTCAAAACTGAGATTTTCTAAAACATTGATATCGCTTTCAGGGTGATAGCGAAATGTCACATTGTCAAAGCGAATGTTACCTTGAATGGGTGGTAAAGATTGCCGCATCTGATGCTGCAAATCCTCTTCTGGTTCTGCATCTAATACATCATTAATGCGTTCCACCGCAATCACCACTTCTTGCAATTGATTCCACAAAACTGTTAATCGTTGGAAGGGTCTAATGATATTTCCCAACAACATATTAAATGCCACCAATTGCCCAATGGTTAGCTGGTTGTGAATCACTTGGTACGCACCAAACCACAGCAAGACGGTAGTTACCACTGCTTCAATTGTGTTGCTAAATATTTGCAGGCGATTGCTGATAATTTGCCCAGAGAAGTTAGTTTTTACTTCTTTACTTAATAACTCTTCCCAATGCCAACGCACTGTCTGTTCTACTGCTGTAGATTTAACTGTTCGCACACCAGAAAGGGCTTCAATTAGATAGCTGCTTTCATTAGCAACAGCATTAAATATTTCCCTAGAAATCCTTTGTAAAAAAGGTGTGGCAATCAATGCCAGCATCAAAAAAGGTGGTACAATCACCAACACCAGCAATGCCATTTTCCAGCTGTACCAAAACATCAATCCTAAATAGATAAAGACAGTGACTAAATCTAAGAGGATGGACAACGCCTCACCGGAGAGGAAGCGTTGAATTTTACGGTTTTCTTGTACGCGAGAGATAATGTCTCCCACATAACGCGACTCAAAGTAACTCAAAGGTAGCCGCAGGGTATGGCGAATAAATCCGACAATTAGTGCTAAATCAAGCTTATTAGCTGTGTGGTCTAACAGATATTGTCGCAACCCTGTCATCGCCACACGGAATAAACTAAAAATTAGTAACCCTAACCCCACCGCCGTTAAGGTTAGTTCAGAACGCTGTACCACTACGCGGTCTAAAATTAACTGGGTAAATAAGGGAGTAACAAGTCCAAATATCTGGATAAATAAGGAAGCGACAAACACTTCCAGCATCACTAAAGAGTGAGGCTTCATTAATTCAAAAAATTGCCAAAAGGGAGTAGAAGTTTCTTTAGTATCTTTAAGCATTGCTGTCGGTTGCAGCAGCAATGTGTAACCAGTCCAGTTGGCTTTAAATTCGGTGTGGCTGAGGGTGCGTTGACCAATAGCGGGGTCGGCGACAATGACGTGTTTGGGGGTAATTTCGTAGACAACGATGTAATGCTTGCCTTCCCAGTGGGCGATCGCAGGCAATTTTTGCTTCGCTAATTGGTCAAGACTCGCTTTCACAGGCCGCGTGCTAAACCCAATACTTTCCGCCGCCACTGATAACCCTCGCAGTGACGAGCCATTGCGGTCAACATTGGCGATATCCCGCAGGCGATTTACACTAAAGTTTTTCCCCCAATAGCGAGACACCATTACTAAACAAGCTGCACCGCAATCCGATCCACTCTGTTGGGCAAAAAACGGATAACGCCGAATCACACGCTGTAATAAATGCCCTACTCGCTGCGTGGAGTTGGGAAAATAGGCTTTGCTTATTTTTTTATCGCCTGGCTTTACTGCTGGCGTTGACAAAATACTCGTTTCATGCAGTCGTTTTGAGTCAGATGGTAGTACTGGGGAATTCACCTGTGGAGGATTACGGGATAGAGCCTTAGCCCACAAATGCTCCCGAATTTGGGGATATTTAGCCATCAATGGCCATAAAACTTCACCCGGAACAAAGCACAGTTGCAAGTTGATTGAAGCCCTAGCAGCGTAAGGTTTAAAGTCTCCCTCCTTAAACAAGGTAAATTCCCCAAATGAGTCACCTGTTTCTAAAGTGGCGATTAACTCATCGGCGCTATCTAGCAACCTGACTTTACCAGCGATCGCAATATAGATTCCTGGTTGAACATCAGTTCCTTGCCAGAATTTGCCGACTTTCGGGTTGATAAATTTAACTTGTTGAAGATAGTGTTGAAATTCCTCTGTCGAAAGAGAATGCCCCAGAATTTTGTTGAACTGTTGTAGAGTTACTAACTGAGCGGATATATCTTGCGCCATGAATGTCTACATCTTTTGCTAATTTGGCAAAGTTAATAGGTAAAAATTCGGGATTATCAGGAATAACTGCCGATTTCAGGTCATTAATCAAAATTTTGGAACCTTGAGTCTGTTCAGTGCTGTTTTGTTCAGAATTGCTGGGTTTTGGTATTGTGGATAATCCCATCTGTTTGAGCAGGCGCTTGATATGGCGATCGCTTACCTCAATCCCAAATTCTTTCGCTAGATGTTTCCCCAGCCAGTTAGCTGTCCATCGCCGAAAAGAATATCCATGATCGCGGGGACTACCTTTAATCAGTTCTTTCAAACGTTCTAAATACTCGTCATTTATTGCCTTCGGGCGACCAATAGGGCAATCTTGCCATTGGTGCGCCATCCCTGTTCGGGCTATGTGCATCCAATGCCTTGCTGTTGCTGGACAACATCCCAAAATTTGACAAATTTCAGTTTGGGTTTTTCCCTCATCTGCCAACAACATGATTTCAATACGTTGTTGGTAAGATTCGGGTAAAGTTTTTTCCAAACTTGCTAACAGTAATTTCCGTTGAAATGATGTTAAATACTTACTGTTAGTTACATTTATGTATCTTGTTTCAATTTTACTTTGGCAGTCCGACATACACGTATAATTAACTAGATTTGTGGACACACAAATGTTTTCTGAACGATGGAGAATTTTGCAATATCCTACTTATAGAGATATTGCAAAAGCTAATTTTTTTGTAACTGTAATACTTATTACGATTTGTTTTTTATTTTATGCAAGAAATAATTGAGTTAAGTAATATGTTTGACAACGGTTTTTAAATATTCCTTTTGTAAGTTTATATTAGGCTACAAATCCAATTTGTAAATTCCGAAAAGAGTCGTTAAATTTTAGTAAATTTTTTGTAAATATAAATTTCTTCTGAGCAGAGAAAAAAGTGATAACGGAGTCGCCATTACCACGGATGAAAATTCGTTTGAAAGATCGCACACGTAAGGGCACAATATATTTATTGTGCCCCAATAATGAACTGTATTCCCCATAGATGAAAATTGCTGTAACCGCTTAAACTTCTAGTAAAGGAAGGGTGACGGTAAAGGTTGTACCTACTCCAACTTGGCTATTAACTACAATTTCGCCTCCATGTGCATCGACACATTTTTTGGCGATCGCTAGTCCCAAGCCAGTACCAGGAATGTTTCCCACATTGTCCGCCCGTCGGAAAGGCTGAAACAATCGTTTTTGGTTCTCTTGAGGAATGCCAATTCCCCAATCTTGAACTCGGAAAATTACTGCTTTTTCTTGACCAATTAGTTCAAAGCGCACCATACCGCCCGGTAGTGAATACTTAATAGCATTGCTAAGTAAATTGCCCAAAATGTGCCGCAGTAAGCTTTCATCCCATAAAGCTTCATCTAATTGCCCAAAACTGGCGAACACTAAAGTCAGATGCTTATCATTTGCAATCAATCGAACTTCATCGACCATTTGGCGACAAAAAGCTTCTAAATCTAAGCAGATGACTTCAAAACCGAGTCTACCAGAATCAGCTTTGCCGATGAATGTAACTTCATCCAATAGCTGCGCCATGTTTTTAATTGCCGAGCGAATCATTTGCAAATGATTTTGTTTTTTCTCTTTAGTTAATCTTTCATCCTGATTTTGTAGCAGTCCAGCAGCCAAGAGAATAGTATTTAGCGGATTGCGGATGTCATGGGAGAGCATTGAGACAAATTCAGATTTGAACTGGTTGAGTTCATTCGCTTTTACGAGTTCCGCAGTTCGTTCTTCAACCCTAGTTTGTAACGTTTCATTGACAGTGCGTAATGATTCTAAAACCTGCTTGCGCTCGATCGCATAACGCAAAGAGCGAACCAACACATCAACATTTACCTGTCGCTTGACTAGATAATCTTGCGCCCCTTGCCGCACTGCTTCAATTGCTAGTTCTTCGTCATTAGTATTTGTTAAAACAACAATCGGTATACTTGGCGCTTGACTAATTAGAAGAGGTAAAGATGACAATCCTTGGCTATCAGGTAAAGTTAAATCTAATAAAATAACATCATAATTACATTGACTTAGTTCCTGAAGTGCTTCGCCCAATCGGGTCACATGAACCAGAGTAAACTCTTGGGACTGGGCTTGCATCAGAAACTCTTGTAGCAACCTAGCAGAAGCTAGGTTATCCTCAATTAACAAGATTTTTACTGAGTAGCTCACAACCATAATCTTCAGGTTTCACCCCCTATTGCTGCTCTATCTTGTCATTTGTCATTTGTCATTTGTCATTAGTTATTAGTTATTCTCCCCCTGCTCCCTGCCCCCTGCCCCCTACCCCCTGCCTACTCCGATGGTAGCGTCACGGTAGAGAGCCAAAAATCTTCAATACTCTTGACGATTTGAAATAATTGGTTGAGGTTGCGAGATTTAGTGATATAGCAATTCACATGTAAATCGTAGCTGTGAAAAATGTCATCCTCATTTTTTGAGGTTGTTAAAACAACAACTGGAATACGCTTTAGTAATGGGTCGGCTTTTATTTCCGCCAGCACTTCTCGACCGTCTTTTTTAGGTAAGTTCAAATCCAGCAGAATGAGGTCAGGGCGTAGTGCATCAGCATATTCACCTTCTTGGCGTAAATAAGCCATAGCATCTATACCATCCCTGACCGTTACCACTTGGTAGGGCACTGAACTATTTTTCAACGCTTCTTGGATTAAGCGAATGTCAGCTTTATTGTCCTCGACCAAAAAGATGGTTTTGTGTTTTTCTCCCGTTTCTACGCTCAAGTTCGCGTCCTCCAACTGGAATCGTAAAGTAGAAGGTTGCGCCTTCACCCAGTTCTGACTCTACCCAGATCCGCCCCCGGTGACATTCGACAATCTTCTTACAGATGGCTAAACCCATACCTGTACCAGTATATTCATCCCGCGTGTGTAAGCGCTGAAAAATTACAAAAATGCGATCGCTAAATTTCGGATCGATACCAATTCCATTATCCCGAACTGAGAATAGCCATGCATCTTCTATCCTTTCTGCTCCCACATGGATTTGTGGCGGCTGGTCACTATGAAACTTGATGGCGTTACCGATGAGGTTTTGGAATAGCTGCATTAGTTGAGTGCTGTCAGCCATAACTATGGGTAAGGGATCGTGGGTGATAGTAGCACCAGTTTCATTAATGCGTTGACGCAAATTGCCCAATCCCCGATTTAAGGCTGTCTCTACCTCGTTCATTTGAAATGCGATCGCTTGCATATCCACTTTTGAGTATGCTAGTACGTCATCAATCAACGTCTGCATCAGGCTAACTCCCTGCACAGCGTAGCTGATAAACTCCTGAGCATCTTCGTCAAGTTCTTCGCTATAGCGCATCTCTAACAGCTGGACGTAATTCACCACTTGATTGAGCGGTTCTTGCAAGTCATGGGAGGCGACGTAGGCAAACTTTTTCAGTTCGGCGTTAGAACGTTCTAAATCCTGGGCTAACTGGGCTAGTTCATCGGCTTGACGCAGCACAATATTAACAATTGCTTTCCGCAATTCTAATGCTGCTTTAACTTCTACATCTTTCCAAGGTAAAGATGTTAAGCGAACCGTTTCTTTCCACAGTTCAAATGATTTGCGCGGACACAGACGAACACTTCCTTCTGACTGATTAACTTCAAACGCCTTATTAGGATCGCCACCCCAATTTACAGTTTGAATTACTTCCGGTCGGAACCACAAAACATAATTGCGCTTGGCGATGGGAATCGCTAATAAACCACTGGCGACATTTTTAAAACTTTCGGCATCTGGATAAATCTGTGGCAAAGAATCTGTATAGAAAACTTCTTCTTCAACATTATTTTTTAGCCATTGGACTAAAAAATTCAGGTCTTCTTCTCTAGGGGTTTCACCAACTACCGTGCAATTTCCGCCAAAACACACGGCTGCACCTTGAGCGCTGGCCAAATCTAAAAGATGTTGAGGGTTTTTAACTAAACCATCAATGAAGTTTTCTTCTTGAGACATGTATTCAATCAAGATTGATTGAAGGTGTGTCAGATTTATCCGGTGATAGTAGTCTTCTGTCTCTTCTCTAGCCGAGATTTCTGCAAATATGACTCGTCCCAAAAATTCGCAGGCTTTACGCAATTCGTAGGAAACATATTTCGGGGATTGATGGTGACAAGCAATTAGTCCCCAGAGTTTTTGGTCTTTAATTAAAGAGATAGTCAGCGAAGCACCTACACCCATATTATGCAAGTACTCTGTATGACAGGAAGCAGCACTTCTGAGAATAGAGTTGGTTAAATTAATCGGGCGATCGCTAATTGGATTATTGACAGGAAAAAGCTTGACTGGCTGGGAATAAGCATCGGGGATGATTCTGATCGAATTAGCAGCAAATAACTTTCTCGCTGGTTTGGGAATATCTGACTCTGGATAATGCAGCCCTAAATATGGTTCTAAGCTTTCTAGCTTTTCTTCAGCGACAACGGAACCATGCCCATCATCATCAAATTTATATAACATTACCCTGTCAAATTCCGTTATTTTCCGAACTTCTTGAACGATAACTTGACAAAAGTCCCGGAGATTTGCTGTTTTTTCTAGTTGGTTGATAGATGCTCTAGCTAGATGATAAAAGCTTAAAAATGGGATATTTTCTTGAGTAAGAGCAGGTTCTAACTCCAAGATTAAAAATCCTTCTGTATTGCGGTGAAATACTGCATCAAATACTACGTATTCATCACCTTTTTTTCGCACCCAAACTTTCGTGGGATTAATAAAATCAAGATTTTCTCCGGATAGCCCTGTTTTAATTCTCTCTATTTGAAAGGGATCGAGTAAATCTTCTAGTTTTTTATGTAACATATTTTCGGGAGCAATTCCGAAAATCTTCAATGTATTAGTGCTAACTTGTAATATTTTTAGCTCAGGCTCCTCCAAGACTAACAGGACACCATGAGGCTGAATTTGGCTAGAAATATGAATCGGTGCCTCTTTCAAGCTAATTAAATTAATACCTGGCAATTGTAAGTTCATTTCCATGACGATCCTCCTGTGTTGTCCGGGAGCATCAAAACTAGAGTATCTATAATAATGCAGAATGATGAATGTAAAAATTTTATAATTTTCCATTCATCATTTTTACTTAGTATCTAATTTCCCATGCCCTGGTGTTGCGTTTTGCAGCCTTAGTTTTATCTGCTTGTGCTTTGAAAAGTCTAACAGTGACTAAAGTTACATAGCGATAAGAAATGTGAAAACCATGTGATTGAACAATTCTATATATGTGTAGCTATGTTAAGTTGAGAAATAAGTTAGGAGTTAGGAGTTATTATTTCAATACCCCATGCCCCATGCCCTTCAATCAAATCCAAGAGTTGAACCACATTCGCAGCTTGTAACCGTTAGGAGAAAGGGGTAAACCCAAATAAATGGGCATCCAGAAAATAAAAGCAGCCAGAATGATAAAAGTAATGGTGACACCTAGCGCCCGGAGTTGTTGATAATAACTGCAAAGACACCGATCGACAAACCAGGCGATCGCTAAAAATACAAACACCACTGCACACATATAATGGTAGATAAAAACACACCTTGTCACTTTCACCCAAGGTAATAAGTTTGCAGCATAATTTATAACTAAATACAAAGCAATCCAAGTATCAACACTCAGGGTTGCAGGCATAGAAAAACGCTTTTCTTTCACCCAAGGAATTACCGCTTGTGATACCAGCATTCCTACTAAAAACAACATGGCAGCAACACCAAACCACCACAAAAATGGATTGCCCATTGCATGGACATCATAAATAACTTGTCCAGCGCCGGCAGGTAAAGGCGGGCCCATCACAGGTAACGGTTCGGTGATACTTTCAGCTGTTTGATAATAATATGCCATTGGTCGAGTCATCAAAGGCCATTTATACCAAGCAGCACAGTAAGGATGTACGTTAGGACTATTACCACCTAGATGTAAATGAAACTTCAAAATTTGCTGATGTACTGCAATAAATCCATACGTTTTATCTAGTTGAAGGTGAGGAATCCAGATGATGCTATAGATAAAAGCTGGGATAATTCCTAGATAAAACAGCATTTGAAAAATATTTAGCTGAGTTAAATTTTGTAGTGGTGTCGGAGATGAGGGGTATGAGGGGAATGAGGGAGAATAAGTACTAACTCCTGCCTCCTGCCTCCTGACTTCTGCCGACGCTCGCGGACTCGCTAACGCTGCGCTATCGTGACTTCTGCCTCCTGCCTCCTGCTCTAATGAGGGGGATTTAAAAAAGAGTTTGGAGTTAGGAAAAGAATGTATCAAATGAATTACCCAAGCTACTATCCAGATGAGATAAGCACCTGATAAGAACCATAAACCATTCCACTTAGTACCGACTGAGGCACCAAAACCAATGCCAGCAAAAACTAACCAAAAAGAACGTCGGCGATTTTGGTTATCTAATGCCAATAATAAAAACCAGTGCCCTAATAAACCAAAGATGACGATATAAATATTACTTAAAGCATACCGAGACTCAACTAAAAAAATACCATCACAAGCTGTGAATAATCCTGCAAGTATTGCAAAGGTACGACGATAACTTAACTGAGAAGCGATCGCAGCTACAACTACAGGGATAAATGAGCCTGTAAGGGCATTTAACCACCGATAAGTCCAAGGCGATCGCAATGAACCTGTCAGCCCATTCACCGTATCGTGCCAAAAAGGAATGTGACTGCCAATCCAAATGCCGATGCCAATCATATATTGACTTAGCGGCGGATGAGCATTAAAAAATGGCGTATGCGTGAGATAATTATTACCAAATTTGGCAAAGTAAACTTCATCAAATACCAGAGTGTTGAATCGCTCCAGCCCCCAAAACCTTAAGGCAAGTGAAAGAAGAAATACACTCACCATCCCAATTCGGAACCACTTTTTTGTCATTTGTCACTTGTACTGAGCGTTCGCGTAGCGTCTCGAAGAGAAGCCGAAGTATTTGTCATTTGTCATTGGGCATTGGGCACTTGTACTGAGCGTAGTCGAAGTATTGGGCACTTGTACTGAGCGTAGTCGAAGTATTGGGCATGGGGAATAGGGAATGAGTCTTTGATACTCGCTGATGAGTCTTTAATACTCGTGAATGAGTCTTTGATACTCGCCGATGAGTCTTTGATACTCGCCGATGAGTCTTTGATACTCGCCGATGAGTCTTTGATACTCGCCGACGAGTCTTTGATACTCGCTGATGAGTCTTTGATACTCGCTGACGAGTCTTTGATACTCGCTGACGAGTCTTTAATACTCGTGAATGAGTCTTTGAACTCCACTTCTTTGCCCCCCTACCCTCTGCTCAAGAACTGCTCCCCTGTTCTCTCTCCACTCTTCAGGTGCATCTAGTTGAAACAGGAGTAGTTCAATGCCGTAATACTTGTTTGTCCGCCCTATTGGTTTCATACCCAATCGTTCTGTTACACGGATTGAAGCATGATTTTCTGGCTTCACTACGGCATAAATCACTGGCAAGTTCAAAACACTAAATCCGTAGTTGAGCATAGCTCGTCCTGCTTCTGTTGCATACCCTTTACCCCAAGAAGCTCGCCTCAAGTGCCAGCCTACCTCATAATCTTGAGTAGGTAAACCATCTTTGTCGGGCAATTGTTTGAGAAGGATAGTTCCCACAATTGTTGTATTTTCCTTTTCAACAATTGCCCAAGATCCAGTACCATTGTTGCGTTGGTGCATTCGCTCGATACCTTCAATCAAACGCTGACGCTGTGACTCAACACTTGCGGGACGAGAAGCTTTACCAAGAAAGCGCGTAACTTCAGGGTCATTATAAATTGCAAACGCTTGTTCGGCATCGCTTTCGGGTATCCAACTGCGAACGATCGAGCGTTCGGTTTCCAAAAGATTTGTCATCTTGCTTTTGGCTAAACTAAATTGCCATTCTGCAAAATACTAAGATACTTATGGTTGAGTAGTCAAAAGTTTTGTAGACAATTACACAAACAAAATATGGCGATCGCTATGCTATAGGCAATTATCCAGAAGTTTAATTACCGTTGGCTATGCGATGCCTGCGGCGGTAAACTACGCAAATTCTGAATCTTTCCGCAGTTCTTCAGACCGAAATCCCAATACAATCCGATCCTTCGGCACCCAGCTTTAACTAGTTCTGTTGCTACCCCTTCTTCAGTGCCATCACGTTGAATCCAAATTTTGCCATCAATAATATCTATGTGAATCATACAGCCGTGAACGCGACGAGTCACAGTAGGAGACAAGTCATAGGCTGGTTCTCTTCCCAAAATCATCAAGAGGTAGCGGTCTTGTTCGCCGTCGAAAACTGTTTCAAATTGAATATCGCCAGTGCTGAAGGGGATTTTTGTATGTTCAATCAGAATATTCCGAATCAACTGCCTGTATTGCTCCAAGGTATCCATTTAAAAATAACCTCTTGCTCTAGCTGAAATAGAACAATATTAACTTTGTAATCTTCTACCAAAAGTTTAGCAATTGGTTCATCAAAGATATCGGCATATACTTCGTCCCGAACGGCGAGATAGAGGACGCGATCGGGATTGGTTATACTCATCACAGATCGGTATGCAAGATACTGTCCCAGTGCGTGTTCAAGATCAGCCATATCCGATACGCTGCGAAACGTTTTAATCTCAACGGCTATCTGCTGTCCTTCCTTTTCAGCAGCAATCAATTTCTCTGCACCCAGGTCAACATACATATCCCTTTTTCCCCACTTCAAATGAAATGGATCGTCGGTAATCGTCCAGCCATCTTTGATTAGGGCATTTTTGACGTTCTAGTGGTAACGGCCTCTAACTGGCATAAATTACGAATTACTACCCTCGACTTTTGCCACTTCCAGCATTGTCTTTAAAACCGAATCTGGATTTAGACTAATCGAGTCAATTCCCTGTTCAACCAAAAACTGGGCAAATTCTGGATAGTCGCTGGGTGCTTGTCCACAAATGCCGATTTTGCGATCGCATTTTTTCGCTGTTTCTATGACCATTTTTACCATTCGCTTGACAGCTGGACTGCGTTCATCAAACAATCGCGCTACTAACGCCGAATCTCTATCTATCCCTAGTGTCAATTGAGTTAAATCATTAGAACCAATTGAGAACCCATCAAATACCTCAGCAAATTCCTCAGCCAGAATCACATTACTGGGCAACTCACACATTACATAAACCTGCAAGCCGTTAACACCTTGCTTTAAACCATTTTTTGCCATTTCTGCTAAAACCAAACGCCCCTCGTCAGGAGTGCGGCAAAAGGGAATCATCGGGATGACATTTGTTAAACCCATTTCTTCCCGTACCCGTTTGAGGGCATGACATTCTAAGGCAAAAGCTTCTCTGTAGCCTTCATCGTAGTAACGCGCCGCCCCTCGCCAACCTAACATTGGGTTTTCTTCATGGGGTTCAAACTGTCGTCCACCTAATAAATTGGCATATTCATTACTTTTGAAATCTGAGGTTCGGACTATCACTGATTTGGGATAAAATGCTGCGGCAATTCTCCCAATGCCTTGAGCTAATTTATCTACAAAATATTGGGGTTTATCGTTATAAAGTACGGTAATATCAGCAATTTTAGCTTTGACAAATTCATCTTTTAACGAGTCATAGTGAATCAAGGCCATTGGATGAATTTGAATTTGGTTCGCAATGATAAATTCTGTCCGCGCTAAACCTACGCCATCGTTGGGAATTGCCGATAAACTCAATGCTTCTTGAGGATTACCCACATTCATTAAAATTTTAGTGCGGGTGCGTGGTAAGTTCTCTAAAGGGACTTCTTTAACTTCAAAAGGTAATAAGCCTGGATAAACTTTTCCTTCTTCCCCTTCAGCACAAGAAATTGTTACCTCTTGGCCAGGTTTTAAGATGTCCGTAGCATTGCCGCATCCCACAATCGCAGGTACACCCAATTCTCGCGCAATGATTGCTGCATGACACGTGCGGCCTCCAGAATTGGTGACAATTGCACTAGCACGTTTCATAATTGGTTCCCAATCGGGATCGGTTCTCTCTGTCACCAAAACTTCCCCGACTTGGAACTGTTCTAGTTTCTGAACATCTAAAATTAGCCGTGCTTTTCCCTGACTAATTGCTTCCCCAATCGCACGTCCCGTAACCAGAGGAATTGGGGATTGAGAATCAGAAAGTGAAGAGTGGGAATTTTCCCCATTCCCGATTCCCCACTCCCGATTCCCCAATACCAATCGATAACTCCGCAACACATTTCCCGTCTTCTGCGACTGGACAGTTTCGGGGCGCGCTTGCACAATAAAAAGTTGGTTCGTAATCCCATCTTTTGCCCACTCGATATCCATTGGAGTAAAAATGCCGTGGACTTGGGAATAATGGTCTTCAATTAAACACGCCCAACTTGCTAGTTGTAAAATCTCTTCATCACTCAGAGCGAATTTACCTCTTTCGCTGGGTGAAACCGAAACATTTTTCGTAAATTTAGAGCCATCATCATAAATCATTTTCAATTCTTTACTACCCAATTTTTTATCGATAATTGGGCGAAAACCAGCTTTTAAAGTTGGTTTAAAAACATAATATTCATCGGGATTGACAGACCCTTGGACAACATTTTCACCTAAACCGTAGGCGGCTGTAATTAGTGCCGCATCCTTAAAACCTGTTTCTGTATCAATGGAGAACATCACCCCAGAGGTTGCCAAGTCAGAGCGCACCATTTTTTGCACACCCACAGCCAGAGCAATGCTAAAGTGGTCAAATCCCTTGGCGTGGCGATAAGAAATAGCGCGATCGGTAAATAGAGAAGCAAAGCATTTATGACAAGCTGCTAAAACTCCTTCAACACCGACAACGTTGAGGTAAGTTTCCTGCTGTCCAGCAAAACTAGCATCGGGAAGGTCTTCAGCAGTAGCGCTGGAACGGACTGCTACATCTGTGTCTGCATGGTATCGTTCGCAGAGACTATGGTATGCTGTGGCGATCGCCTCGCGCAATTCTACAGGAAATGGTGTGTGGATTAATAGCGATCGCGCTTTTTTGCCGCGTTCTCGTAAATTTTTGACATCTTCAACATTCAAGTCAGCAAAAAGCTTGCGTAGCTTTGCTTCTAACCCAGCTGATTGAATGAAATGACGATAAGCGTAAGCAGTAGTGGCGAATCCTGTGGGAACGTTAATGCCTTTGGGCGTTAGCTGTTGAATCATTTCACCCAGCGAGGCATTTTTACCACCAACTACTGGGATATCAGCAATCCCAATTTCATCAAACCACAAGATGAGCGATCGCTCTTGGGCAGATATAGACAAAGTGCTTTTAGATACTGTAGTCATAAATATTACCTTTTCAGTTTATACTCAATTTGTAAATGCATAACTGCTACTATATTTATTTTTCCCATATTCAACTTGAGATTTTTAGTTCTGTCGAGAAGTTTGATATTTGGCGATGAAATCCAAAACTATAAGTAATAAAAATTCACAATTATTCAGTTTAATAACTCGATTAAAATACCGGATGTAATACATGATGGTGCAGCTAGAACGACTCCTGAAAATGGCAGAAGATGAACTAACTGAATACAGTACTGATGCCCGTAAAATAGAAAAACTACGCCGTAAAATAGGTTTAACAGTATCCGCAACAGAACAGCAGCAAGTGAAAGAGGCATTACTCGCTAAGATGAAATCTAATATAATTACCCAAGTCGTGGAAGAACAAAGACAAGCAGTAGCCTTACCATTTTGGGGAATTGCTGGATTGGGTTTGCTATTAGGAATTTCTTTAAATCAACCCATAGGCTTGTTAGCGTCCATAGTTGGAACTGTCTTAGCTTATAGAATTCAGAAATGGGGTTGGAAATTACAGGCAAATCGTTTATTATTACAAACCTTAGAAAATATTGAAACGCGTATTTCCCAACCCACTAAGTAACAAGAAAGATGTATTTTACAGACAAATTATCTACACTTTTTGTATTATATAATACTTAACGAGTAGTTAATCACTTAATTTACATCTCGTAAGCACTTAACAATTCCTTTGGGATCACCATAGCAAAAAAATTAGATATTGGATTTAAGATTAGGTATTTATTAAGAAAGACAGCAAGCAGAAGGCAGTCTTATAGGAAAATTCCATACTTTTGTCCCTTTCCCCCACTTTCAATACGGTTCGGTTAAAGGTTAAAGGTTAAAGGTTAAAGGTTAAAGGTGAAAGGTTTTTAATACATACATCCTTTACCCTTTCCCCCTTACCCTTTCCCCAGACCACAAGGAAAGTGAAAAATGCTTATCCGAACCGTATTGCCCCCACTTCTGCAAGAAGTCTATTGAATATAGCTACGGGTTGTCTCAACTTGGAAGTCTACGTTAGAGAGTTCACTTGCAATAGCTGTCGCTTCGTATAATCTTATGTGGTGTTCCCCCACCATGCGGAAGCTGGCAATTTGGCAAGTCAAAGTTATTGGCTCTCGACCTCTTGAGTAAATCGTCTAGTTGTAGTATCTTGTGCAAGTAGAATAGCAAATTTGCCGAAAATTTTTTTGAATACTTTCCCTAAAAAGAGAAAAAGCTAGTTCTTCAACAGATAAGTAAGTCGGTGCAATAAAACCAAACTGTGTGAAGAAAAGTAAATAATGCTCAAACTCTTTCTCCCCCTGCTCCCTGCCCCCTGCCCCCTGCCTTATCCCAACATTGATTATTTACGCCGACCTACTTATTTCTTTTAAAGCAGCAGTCAATACGCTTGGCTTTGTGAAAAATTGTAGGTTGGATGAAGCAAAGCGCAACCCAACAAACCTATGAAAATGTTGGGTTACTCTTCTCTTCTCTACGAGAGGCTGCGCCAACGAGACGCTACGCGAACGGAATCTTGCTACGTTCCTCAAACGCCACTTGCTTCTCCCAAAAGAACAAGTCGGGAAACTGCAAGGGCGTAATATTGGTTTTCTTTTTTCTCATCAACTAACGAGATCGGCGATCGCTTCTGAAGCAGGGACTACAGCTTCAGGTTGATAGCGGATGCCAGCTTGCTTGAAGCGATGTAAAGCTTCACCCAAGCGATCGCAGTCTGCAATCAAACTGATCCTGACATAACCCTCACCTGCAACCCCAAAGGCATTACCGGGAGTAACCACAACGCCTGTTTGTTGCAACACGTTTAGAGCAAAATCTGTGGAACCAACACCAACGGGACACTTCACCCAAAGATACATCGTCGCCTTGGTTTTGGGGATATCCCAACCCAACTCTCCTAATCCTTGAATCAGGAAATCGCGGCGGGTACGGTAACGTTGTTGTACCTCGTGTAAATACACATCTGGCAGTTGCAAGGCTGTTTCGGCTGCTGTTTGTAATGCTGCAAAAATGCCATAATCCAAGTTAGTTTTCAGCGTCCGCAAACCTTGAATTACATGGCGGTTGCCCACGACAAAGCCGACGCGCCAACCAGCCATATTGTAGGTTTTAGATAAGGTGTGAAATTCCACACCAATATCTTTCGCACCGGGAATTTCTAATAAGCTAGTGGGTTGATAACCATCAAAAGCTAACTCGGCATAACACAAATCATGCACCAGCAAAATTTCATATTTGCGGGCGAAGGCGACGATTTCTTCAAAAAATTCGCGGGGGGCGGTGGCGGCGGTGGGATTGCTGGGATAGTTGAAATAGAGTATCTTTGCTTGTCTTGCAACTTCGTTAGGAATGGCAGCTAAATCAATTAACCAGTCATTTTCGGGTTTCAGAATCAAACTATGGATTTTCCCACCAGCGATCGCCGGGCCGCGAAAATGTGCTGGATAAGCTGGGGAAGGAACAAGAACTAGATCGCCAGGGTTAATGTAGGCGATCGCTAAATGGGTTAATCCTTCTTTAGAACCCAGCAGTGGCAAAGCTTCACTATCAGGATCGAGAATCACATCATAACGGCGACGATACCAGTTGGTAATAGCACGGCGGAAACTAGCCGTCCCCTCAAAGGGCGGATAACCGTGATTGGCAGAATCTTTTAAAGCTGCGATCGCCGCTTCAACAACTGGTGCTGGCGTTGCACCATCGGGGTTTCCCATACCCAAGTCAATTAAATCTAACCCTTGTTCCCGTGCTTTAGCTTTCAGTTCATCTAAACGGGCAAATACATAAGGTGGTAGTTTTTGTATGCGTTCTGCTGGGACAATCCAATTTAAACTCATAAAACCTCGTCACTCATTCCCTTGGGCGAAACTCGATTTGTAGTATCTCTACTATCTATAGGTGCAGTGGTAGAAACCATTGCCGCCATCAACTGTTCTGGCGCGACTTTAAACGGTAGTCGATGGATGTCAGAATTAGGAACTAGAGCCATTTCGGCGGCTGTTTGCAATTCACCTAATGTAATATTGCCCAATCCTAAATCACTTAATTTCTGGGGTAGTCCAATTTCTGTGTAGAACTTTAACAACTGTTGCCGTGCTGATGCTGCTAGTTGATTGCCTTGTAGCATTTCTTCTAAACGTAGTTGCACCAAAATCCCAAAAGCAACTTTTTCGCCATGAATACTGCCATGTCCAGAAATATGAGTTAAACCGTTATGCACGGCATGGGCGGCAACTGTGCGACACTGCGCTCCTCCAAGTCCGCCAACTACCCCAGCTAGTAACACAGTGGCATCTACCACTTCTCGCCAAACCTCACTACCTGATTCTTCGAGGGCGGCGGCTGACTTTTGCAACAAGATATCTCGCAAAACTCGTGCTTGTTGCACCGCAGCAATAATTAAAGTGTCTTGCAAGTGTCCACTGCTAACCGAGGCTTCGTACCATTTAGCGATCGCATCACCAATCCCAGCTATTAAGGTACGTTGCGGTGCAGTTTTAATCAAGTCATAATCGAGTATCAATAAATCGGGACAACGAGATAGCCCCACGTCGTAGAGAAAAGCCCCATCTTCCGAATAAACATTTGACAAGGCACTCCAAGCTGCACAAGTAGCCCCGGAAGTCGGAATTGTCACCACTGGTAAATGTAACTGCTGTGCGACTAATTTCGCTGTATCTAGGGCTTTGCCGCCACCAACACCGATAATTACATCAGCTTTATGTTCTTTTGCCTTTTTCTGTAAAGATTTTAGGCTAGCTTCGCAGCAATCTGCACCATAAGAAGCTTGGACAGTATGTAACTGCTGCGCTTCTAAAACTGGTTGTAAATTTTGTTGGCTGATAGCGAGAGTAGACTTACCTGCCACAATTAAGGGACGACTTCCCAAACAGGCAATTTCTGCTGCGGCTGTTTGCAACACCCCAGAACCACGGATTACTTTTGCGGGGGAAACTGTGAGCGTAAAGAATGGGCTAGAGGTTTGAGTAGACAAAGAAGGTTGAGTAGAAAAATTATTAAGCATATAATCTCGTTTACCAAAACCTTGATACTTCTTAATGTAAATAGACTAGCGATCGAGGATGCTTGTTGCCAAACTGGTTTTTGGATGGCTCCAACCTGACACGCGGCCGATTTGGATTTGAGCCAAGCAATTAAATAGACAAGTCTTGTTGCCGACTGATTGAGTAGTTTGACGACATTGCTTGAATCTATAAATACCCATTCGCCTGAAATTCCGAACTATCAAAGTTTTGAATAACCGTATGATTAATTAACATTACCATTGTCAGATTCTCAAGAAAAGAAATCGAGAATTGATAATGTGTAGGCATTTGTGCTATTTTATGCAATTTTTAGCTACAGATATATATGTAAAGGTATGCAAATATATGTCCCTATAACCCCTTGATTTGCTGCAAAGAATTTTGAAAATGCCAAATGGGGCAATTAGAACAACAACTGACAAATTACAACTGTCAGTACCCATTACCCCACGCTGATTAACTTTTTTCCACAGTATAACCACTAAAGTGTGAATATCTTAATCTAAAAATAACGATTAATGTATCAGTAAATACAAAATAATTTTTGTCATCCTGATAACAGGTAATTTACTTTTGTTCTCTGGGCATATTCTCTGGGCATGGGCCAAACAGGGCATGGAGAAGAGACAAGGTAGACAAGGAAGAAGGGGAGACTTGGGAGAGATTTGTTCAATAATTCCTCTTTGTCCCCCTTATCCCCTGCTCCTCGTTCACTGAGCGTTGGTCATTGAATTTCGACTACGCTCAATTACCGCGTAGCCGAAATGAGCCGTTCGCGGAGCGTCTCGCAGAGAAGTGCTGCTCCCTTGCTCCCTGTTTCTTAAGCAGTAGGTTTTGGCAATTTTGCGAAATTATCTGTGTAAATTTTGACTGTTACCGGGGAATTTTGATGAGAAACGAGCGATCGCTTCACCTCACCCAAATAAATTGGGACAGAAATCCCTGTTTCCGGGTGGATAATGGTACGGGCGCGAACTGTCAACTTGTCGTCTTCTCGCGTACCTGAGCGACCATAAGAAAAGAGATTATTAGCTGCTTGACGTAAAGTTGCTTCTAATTGTGTGGGTGTAATTTGGGGTGATGTAGCAATTACTGCTTGTGTCGATCCATTGTCATAAACTAGAGTGTACCGGACTGCTCCGGGAATCACAGTCCGACTCAAGGGGACTATTGAGAGTGCAAATAAACCAGCAGTCAGCACCAGCATAAAGCCAGTCGTACCCACCAACCGAAAGCGGATGCCCCATTTGAGAATAAAAGCCAAAAATGTCAAGGCAGCAAATACCAAGGTAGCTATACCTGACCATTGGGTGTACTGAAGAAAGTTAGCTGTTGTGAGCATAAGGTTGCTTATGGAGGCGTCTTTTTTTCGTTACCGACACACCCATTTTACCGAGAGCTTACACCGATTACCTGTGAGGTTGCATAGATAGAAAACTTGCTCAGAGCAAGTTGTATCACCAAGCCTGATTTTGTGCAGTTTTACAAAGAATTGGTACTACATCATAAAGGTTATCAGTCATAAGAAAGTTTCAACTTGTGTTTAGCCTAAGTTTAGCGGTGAATGTATCTCCCGGTTTACTTAGTTAGCTTAGATGAGCGAACAGATAACATCGTGGTAATAGCAGGTGAAGAGACGGTTTTAGTAATTAATCCAGAAGGAGAGGTTGATTATGAATAAGCCTAACTTTAGAGAAATGACACGCAAGCAATTGCGAGATTATATCTGACAAAATAGTGGCGATACAGAAGCAATTCACGCTCTAGCATTACATGTTCAGTTTCATGGCAAACGTCTTAATTTTGTAGATGAGCTACAACAAATCATCCAAGAAAAACGTAGCCAAGGCTTAGAGCCATAGCTAAAAAATACATCATCACTCCGTTAGTGAGTAATAGGATTTTATTAAGTTGTAGCTAACAAATATGACCAAGAAATTTATTGACAAAATTTACCAGCTTCCCTATTGTTCTTAGAACAGTATTGGTTCACCAGAGACTATATGAAAATTTTTAGATGTCTGCAACCTAGTTTGAATACTATCAATTATTCCTAGCCAATCAGCATCTCTGTTCCATTCAGAGTGAATCCTGGTTTTAGTTGCTGCATCGTAGAGGTTACAAAAAACTACATTTTCTTCTCCAGCAGTTGCAGCGATAATCAAAGGTTTAGAAAAATCCTGGATTAGTGATGCAGCTAAAAGAAAACTTTTAGCAAAGTTCGTTTCTCTCCCAGTCCTAATAATATAAACTTCATCTGCTCTAACAACGATGTCTAACTTATTGTTGTCTTTTTCTTTAAATTCTTTTGTCGTTAATTTAAGTTCATATATATAGCCAGTCAGCCCTGTTTGTTGTACAGGAATAGTTTTATCATTATTGTAGTTATACCACAAGTATGATTCTCCGCTTACTTCTCCTTTTTTCACATATAAATAAATAGGTTCTGGTGGATTACAAAGACCTAGTTTAATTTCAGAAATCATATTTTATGTTCCTTTATCAAAGATAAAAATTTTCAGATGTTGCGTCAAATTTAATCTTTTTAAAATAGTGTTTAACTGAATAAAAATAATAAATATACAAAAGGGCATCTACAAGAGATGCCCGTCATGCAGGAAAACCCCAAAGGGATGTCCCTACACCTTCCCAACAATCAGCAACAGTGACTAATTAGGTATTAGTCACACTCACAGACGTGAATATAACAATCTTATTAACTTAAAACTCTCAATGTCCCCAGTGCATACACTGAAAAAACTAATAGCTAATTTTGACGAGATGCAAGCTTGTCTTTTTCGTGATAACGATGTACCACTCCAACAATAGCAGCCAAAATTAGCCATGAAAGCGCATTCAAACGAAAATCAAAGAGAGTTACATCTACTGTATTTAATAAAATCCACCCAACAAAGGACAGAAGATAACTGAAAAATATCAATTTGTCTCCTGCATCTATATATTTTGAATTTTGCAGTAATTGAACACTTGTAATCACAATCCAAGCTAGTAAGCCACAAAATAAACAAGTACTGGGAAAACCAGTTTCAGCAGATAACATCAAAAACAAGTTATGGGGATGACCCAAGGGAATCTGCATCTTTGCTCTGTAAAGTGTACTAAAACTGCGTAACCCCCAGCCAGTCCAAGGATGTTGTTGAGCTAAAGACCAGGCAAACTCCCACTGAGTTTTTCGCATTAAAGCGACTGGTCTATCTGGATACATATCATCATTTAACCTTGCCCAAAAGAAGGCAGGAACTACGAAGCGAAAAATTTGAGCGACTGATGAGGGAGCAAAAGCCGCCAAAAGAATACTAGAGACGATCGCAGCAACGCTACCTACAAGAATGCGCCAACCTTGGTAGAGTGCATAAGCTAAACAGGCAAAAATAGCGATCGCCCACCCATTACGTGAGTTGGTGAAAATTAAAGCAATGAAATTTGTAATCACCGCCACGGTTAGGAAGAGAAAGGGTACTAGAGACTGAGGCGCAGTAAGTCTTTCCCCTCTGCCCCTCTGCCCCTCTACCCCTCTGCCTCTTATGCTCAATTTCCAATACCTCATCCCTAATCGCCATTGTTCGATCCACAACCCTAGACTAAGGATGAAAACTATTACTAGATAAGCTGCGAAGGTATTAGCGTGCAAGAAAAGGGAAGCGATACGACCTGGTGGGTTTCCGCCTGGTCTAATTGTCCAACTAAATACAACCCAGACAAACTGGAACTTGAAACTCCAGCCTAAAAATAATTGTCCCAAGCCCATAATCGCTACTGGTATGGAACCGATCGCTAAAACCCAAGCCATTTGCCGCAATTGGGCAAATGTTTGAATCAGAGCGCTATGGGCAGCGAAAAGTAAAAAGAATGGTAATAAATTAAATAAACCGAGGAAAGCTGCTGTTTTGTCTTGGGCAAACCCAGCACTCACGATCAGTAATACACTCAACAGGGCAAATCCCCAATTGAGGGGGCGGCGATTAATTTTGCGGGATTGTTTCAGCCAAGTTATTAATGAGACAAAACCTACAGTTACAGCCCCCACAAAAGGACTCAATGGGAAGATTAACAGTGCCCATAGAGAGTAGTTCCAAGAAGATTGCCAACGAGACTTGAAATATTCAAAAACCTTGTTCAAGCTGGCTCCCAACATTCCTCACGAGTGAGGCGAATTTGAGCTAAGGCGAAGATGGTGGGGATGATTCGACCATAGTTAGTAGCGATCGCTCTCCAGCCCAAATCTGCAATAAACCAAGTCCACATCACTGGCCCAATCACGGCAAACATCGTGCGGGCTGCCCCATAACGAGCTGCACTCACTGTCATACCCCGTTGCGCCATTTGCATTGCTACATAGCTTTGAAATTGGGTTGCAGCTGCTTCTGTACCTGTAATCGCCGCTTGTTTGGCTACTTCATAAGTAGCAAAGTGGATAGCGAATTGACGGGCAATTTGCTTAAGTACAAGTGGCTGGAGAACAGAAGTAACCGCGATCGCACTACCGCCTTTGAAAAGCAACCCCAAGGGATCGGGCTGCAATAAAAGTGGTAGCGGTTCTTTTAGTTCTGATTTGATCAGGTGACGCTGCACTCGGAGAGTCAATTTTTGTTTTTCCTGTTCCGGCAACTTTTTCCACACCTGTCCTAACAGATGTAAAAATACTTCTGCTTCTAAATCAATGGTTGCCAGCTGATTAGAATAGGGAATTTTGAGGTACTTACATACTTGAACTAACGCTTGTCGGTAAGTTACCTGTCCTGTGCGTCCTCGTAATACTGTCATCCCATCTGCCGCCAAAAAACGAAAGCGGCCCTCTAGTGCATCTAACCAAGCTTTGCGGTCTTGGCTTTGCACTTCGATGGGTTCGGGTGTGTGTACATAGTCTAAGGGATTGAACTTACGACTAAATAGAATTGCCGTTAAGTCTTGCAATTCTTCTTCGGTCGCTAATTCTAGCGCCGCCCTCATTTCATCCAATTTCCCTTCCTCCCTTCCGTGCAGCTTTCTGTACCTTATTCTACTATTAGCTTTCAGCAGTCATTAGTAGTAATTTTGTCCTTTGATAATAACTAATGACCAATAACTAACTAAAGACTATTGACTCATGACTGATATTGCAGTGATTGGTGCCGGAATTGCCGGTTTAGTCTGTGCCCAGCAGTTAAGTCAAGCTGGATATTCGGTGGTAGTGGTGGAAAAGTCCCGTGGTTTGGGAGGAAGACTAGCTACACGCCGCTTGCATGGAACTTTGGCAGATCATGGGGCTTGTTACCTGAAACCAAAGGGTGAATTATTGGAACGTTTTGTGGAGATATTGCGATCGCGCCATATCCTCGAAGTTTGGACAGATGAGGTTTACGAACTTACAACAGGCGCTCCTTTATCTGAACCGAAAAACCGCAGCCCGCGTTATGTTGCGCCTGGGGGGATGAGTGCGATCGCTAAATCCCTCGCCCCAGGTTTAGAAATATTACTGAATCAGCGTGTCATAGCTATTACCCCAACTGCCGAAGATAGCTGGCGTTTGACTCTGGAATCTAGTAATGAAGAATTAACCGCAAAAGCTATAGTTGTCGCTATTCCTGCACCCCAAGCTGTGATGTTATTGGAATCTTTGGGTGAGAGTGTATTGGATGCAGCCTTTTTTGATAACTTGCGTTCTGTAGAATTTTATCCTTCAATTAGTGCGATCGCGGGATATCCTTCTACATCCCAACCCCTCCCTCAGTGGAAAGCTTTAACTTTTGTGGATAATGCTGATTTAGCATGGATTGGTTTGGATAGTAGCAAGCGTCCTAACCCTCAACAACCACATTTTGTGGTGCAAAGTAGCGCTGATTTTGCCCAACGTCATCTAGAATCACAGGATTTACTACCTGCGGGACAATATATGTTGCAACGAGCAGCTGAATCTCTGTCCCTTCCTTGGCTGAATACTCCCGAATGGATGCAAGTACATCGTTGGCGTTATGCCTTTCCTAGCCATCCTTGGCACGAAGCTTTTTTATCTGCCGAAACTCCCTTACCTTTAGTTTGCTGTGGTGATTGGTGTGGCGGCAATCTTGTCGAAGGTGCGATGCTTTCTGGATTAGCTGCGGCTGATGAAATTAATCATCAGTTACGTCATCTATCTTTTGATAATGTGAACTTTTTAAACGTTTTTGCCCAATCATTTCATCTGTCGCTAGACTGATCCTGCACTATTGTGAGTCGCTATTTTTCTGACTGACTAAATCAAAGTGCAACAAATAAGTTTTTTAGATGAAATAGCAAATTTTGCTGCGAACCTAAAAAGTGATGCCAATTACCCAAAAAGCTTAACTTCAGGAAAAACTTGTTCCTAATTCAAGTGGTTTTGTTGGTGTTAATCTTGATCCCCTCGCCTTTATGCTGCGTTTTATGTAGATTTCTGCCAAAAAGGCAGAAATTTGAAATAATTAGGATTATAAATATAAAATGTCGGTAACTTACCAGCTTATTGGACGCTGTTTTAATAAGTCATGCTGTGAAACAGTATAAACTTTAACTAAAATAAGCAAAGCCAAATGTCTGAGATTGTACCAAGATAAAAGGCTAGTTTCGGGGTTGATTGCATCTATAAGTTAAATTACTTTTAACTGATTGTCATCACGAAGTTGCCATCTAAAAAAGTCATTCTCTCCACCAAGCATTGACTTGATTAAAAAAGGAGTTTAAAAACCATGAAAACGGTAGTCAATTTAACACAACAATCAATAGTGAGAGAAATTGAAAGTATTTTGAATACATATCCATCCCATCCATATCAACAAGCCTTTGCGATTCCTGATTTACGCCAAGAGCTAATTACTTTCGTCCTCAACCGCATTCCCTCCTTTTACAGCGTCGTGTCTGATGAACAGATTCCAGCGGAGGCTGAACAAGGAAGCTTGGCTTATTACAAATTGCCTCGTAAACCTTTAGAGCAGCAACTACATTTACAGAATTTGATTCACCAAGGCATTTGTCTAATCGTTCAAGAAAAGTCAGATTGGATTAGCCATCGTGTTTGTGAAACAGTTCAACCAGCTTGTGAACCCTCTCACTGGTTTGGTTAATAGTTCTAACAAGATTTGGCTCGTTGCTGAGATATCATAACGTCCGTAGTGAATTTTGAATTTTTGAGCTAATCCCACGGCTAAAGTCTGTGGGATTAGCTCAAAATTTTTTTAAGTATATTCCTCTTGAGGTGTAAACTTTGACAATTACTAAGTTCAAAGGATATCCCAGGATATGAGAAAAATAACTGCTCTAATGCTAAGTATTTCCGTGAGTATCGGGATGGAAGCATTAACACCCAAAGTCACTAATGCCCAATTGTTTTATCCACCAGCAAGCGATCGCCATTCATTAATGGTAATTGGTCAAGGGGTAGTGAGAGTGCCAGCAGATACAGCGGATATTGAATTGGTATTCAGTAGCGGAGGTAGCAATGATGAGTTACAAACGCAACCATCATCTCTACCCGAAACCCGCCCCATATCCTCACAAATTCTACTTTTAAATTACAAAACAGCAGTAGAATCTTTACCAAGCAAAAAATCCCTAACTAAAGCAACTCTTCAGCCTGTAGTTAATAGCCTAGTTGCTAAAGGCATTAGTGTTGATAAAATTCAAGTGCAGATTAATCCTAATTCCAACGAAAATAACGCCAAGATATTGGTAAAACTAGAAAAACCAACGCGCGATCGCGTTCAGGAAATTGTGGCTACAGCGAACAAAACAACGAGTGAACTCGAAAACCTTTCTGTCAAGAGTGTGGGTGTTGAGTACGCGGTAAATGACTGTCAGGCTTTGCAAAGTTCAGTTTATCAATCAGCGATGAAAGATGCTCAAAGCCGCGCTCAGGCTTTAGCAACTGCAATGGAAGTTAAGCTTAGTACTCCTTCTGTCGCGGAGCCATTTTACACATTATTTTATCCCTCATGTAGTTCTAAAACTGGAGTTCCTTTGCCATCGTTTGCTAGTTTTTTATTATCACCAGCTTACGATCCAGAAGCACCGGCAGAAGTTGAAATGAAAAAGGATATTTTTGTAACATATACAACGAAATAAACATTTATATTTAGGGCGATCGCACTTTGATTTAGTCAAAATTGAAAGTGCGATCGCTTAACTTTTTTCTTCTGAGTCGAATCAAGAAGGATAGGTGCGATCGCACTTATTGTTGACTTCATATTTATGACTAATTTATATTTATTTTACTGCACAGCTATAATATGCGTGTTCATAATCAAAATCAAATATTCACTTGAATCTAGATTAGATTGCTGATATCAAACTTCAATAGTGAAAAAACTCCAGAAATGTTTATGACAAATCTGGAGCCAGGAAAGATACGCATTTACCTATACCAAATTTTCACCTTGAGAAAAACCTACGTCATCAGGGTATACACTCAAATACAGATAAAAGTGTTTGAGGATTCTCGTTACACTCCTTCTTTATCGGAAGTAACGCAAAACAGCCCCAGATAAACTGAGGCTGTTTTGCGAGAGTTGTTTGGTAGGAGGGGTACATCAATAAGTGATGCCCATGTTAAATATAGATAATTCAGTATGCATCCTTATTCAGCTATCTTTTGCCATATCAGGATGATTGGGAAAATTTTTATAGCTTTTTTCAAAAAAAAACTCCAGATGCACTTAAGGCATTCTGGAGCAGTAACAGGTTTCTAACATCAATCAATTTTTACATCTGCGATCGCCCGATGTCGTTAGGGTATATACTCAAATGTGTTTTATGTCTACTCATCCGCAAATCGACCAACAAGTTACCTTCTTTTCTACCCATAACCTCAATGTATCTACAGAATTCTACGAACAAAAGCTAGGTTTGGAGTTATGGCTTGACCAAGGAACCTGCCGAATTTATACTGTTAGTGGTTCTGGATACTTAGGATTGTGTCAAGCAAGCGAAACGTTGGCTCCTGCAAGCGATAAGCAATCAAGTGTTATTTTTACCCTAGTAACACAGCAGGTGGATGAATGGTTTGAATATCTCAAAAAACGTGGCGTCGAATTTGAAAAGCCACCGACACTAAATGAAAAGTACAACATTTACCATTGTTTTTTCCGCGATCCTGATGGTTATTTGATTGAAATTCAACGTTTCGAGACTAAGGACAACAAAAAAGACATAACCCAATAAGTTATGTCTAGATGTTTAATGTACAGGGCAGGATTTTGACAGGCTAGAACTTTTTGATTTACTAAGGTACATAATACCGACTAATGCTGTATAAACATTATCGATAGGAATATACCTTTTCTTTCATAGATTTATCGGGATAAAATGTGGAGCTTATGCAGCCACAGAAAAATTTTTACATTTGTTTACAATTGCTGCTTATGTATCGCTTTTGACCTTTATATAATGTCCATCTAATTGACGATCAAAAAACTCTCTATGGAAATCCTGATTTAACCAGAGTTAATATTGTATCCCAAAAGCTAGAATACATTGTTGCCAGTCTATTATGTTCTTAGCAAAAATATCTTTTTAAATATTTATTAATTATGTTAATTTGATAATCATGATTTTTAAGTAATAAATATTAAGTGTATCGGGTCAATAAATATTTTGTTAGGGTGACTACATGATAACCGGAAAAATCAAATGGTTACGCACAGCACTACAGCCTAAAGGTTCAGTGACGAAAGCAATTTTCAAACATATTTTATGGTGTGGAGCTTTCGGATTTTTAATTTCTTTGCTTCACCATTTTGACAAGCCTGTATCTCAACCTATTTTAGGAAGTGTTATTCCTAGTATTGTTTTAGGTTTGTTACTTGTCTTTCGGACAAATACTGCTTATGAACGATTTTGGGAAGGGAGAAAATGCTGGGGATCTATAGTAAATAACGTCCGAAATCTAGCGCGGCAAATTTGGGTATCAGTTGATGAAATTTCACCAGAAGATAAAGATAAGAAAATTACAGCATTAAACTTATTGGCAGCTTTTGCGGTAACAACTAAATTACATTTGCGAGGAGAAGCTGTCAATAGCGAGTTAGAAGACTTAATGCCATCTACTAAGTATATAAAACTGAAGATTATGAATAATCCCCCTATAGAAGTTGCCTTTTGGATTGGAGATTATTTACAGGAACAGTATAATCGTAATTGCCTTAATAGCTACCAACTAACATCTATGCAAGAATTATTGAATAATCTTGTGGATAATTTAGGTGCTTGCGAACGGATTTTAAAAACGCCTATGCCGCTTGCTTATGCTATTCATTTGAAGCAATTGCTGATACTATATTGCTTTCTGCTACCATTTCAAATAGTAGATAGTCTCGGTTGGTGGACAGGTTTAATTTCTGCTTTGGTTGGGTTCACTGTGTTTGGCATTGAAGCCATTGGCTTAGAGATAGAAAACCCCTTTGGTTATGACGCTAATGATTTACCATTAGATGCAATTTGCGAGACAATGAAGCGTAATATTGACGATTTAATTACTTTGACTCCTAATGCGCGAGCGCACACAGAAAATATATGATAAAAGTAGACATTATAAATTATTGTAATATTGAAAATACTTCTTTAACAAAATGGTCATATATTCTTGAGTCTTCGCTCAGTACTTCTGTCAAGTTGAAATATATGGATATTATTGGATCATTCTGAATACGGGTGCGTACTTCAGCCGTGATACAACTGGCGATTAAAATAGATTTAACCTTTGGGTTCCTCCGAAAAACTTCTTCAAAGGATTTTTTAGCAGCACCGTAACGTTCTAGTGCTCCTGCAGGATCAGTTCCTCCTTTTATCTCAATTATACCGACTGTTGTACCTTGATTGTTTAAAAGTGAAATATCTGGTTCACTAGAAAAAAGTATAGAGGTTTGATTAGCCAACATTACGCCCCGATAATCCTCAATATTTCCTAGTTGTTCTTCAAGTCTGCTAGGATTATATACTTCAACTCTTGTACCCTGACGGGAAATAAAAGCAGCAAGAAGATTGCGTTCTTTAACCTCTTTGATAAGAAGTCGCTGTACAACTTTTTCTGCTTCTTCCCCAATAGCATTACGCCAAGAACCGTCTATTTGTGTTCCTGTTGAAGCTAGTAGTATTCCATATAGTTCTTCCTCAGTCAAACTTTCTATAGAACTATCAATTATCAGCGATATATGTTCATTAAAAAGTCGGGAAAGCGCTAAGGCTCTATCTTCTCCTAGAGGATATTTATTTTCTTGATCGAGTTCAATTTTCTTTACATCAATTGCTGCTAAATACTTAACAGCTTTCTGAGAAAGTGCTGCAATATTACGATAGTAAGCTAACAATGAAGAGTGTTCTCGAATTAACCTGGGATGGCAAAATACCTGAATTAGTTGCAACTTTGGATGTTCATTAATATAGGTAAATGCTTCTTCTCCAATACCCCATTCTACCCAATTTTCCCACTTATATAAATTATTAACAGGTAATAATGCATTAATTTTGGTTCGCAAAGATAGCGTTTTGTATTCCTTAAGCTTGCGATAAAAGAAGGTTGAACGCAACCGATAATTTATACGATGCGCCTCAGTTAAGAGATTTGTTTCATCTAATGGCACAGTACTTACTTTTCCCAAATATAAACGCATTTACGTAGTTCTGTGCGCCCATGATTTCCCATTTGCTGGCTACTATTTCCTTTGCCTCTTCCTAATGTCCAAATATATCGCGTTTTCAGTCCAAAAGACTCTGCTATATCTGATAAAATTAGGTCTACAGGAACTTCTTCTCCAGCATATCTAACGTTATCATTTACCATTGCGACTATACCACCTGGTTTGAGAATACGAGCTAATTCATAAATTACAAAGCACATTTCGTAAAAATAATTATCTACCATTCTGACAATGTTATCATTATTTAATTTACCTTGTTTTTTATAATTTTCTAATATTATTAATAATTCTTGTAAAGCAGTCTGATTTTTAAAGGTAAAATCTATTTTTAAGAAATCCTGATATCGTTTTTTAGCAGTATAATATTTTTCTAAGTAATTACGCTTGTCACGGTTTTCTACAGTGCATGATAGCATTTGCTGACGTAAATACTTTACTTTTTCTTCACTACATCCCAAAAATGCAAGTTCAAGAGCATACGTGCGAGTGTAATCATATCTATTAACATAGGGTGGAGACGTAATCACAAAATCAATACTATTCTTTTGAATAGTTGGGAGAATTTCTAAACAAGAACCTTCATAAAGCTTAGGTTCTACGTTTTCGATAATACTAGATTTAGTGGTTGCCAATTCTAATAGTAAATTATCGCTAAATAAATTTAGTTGGACAGGACTGATATTTAAATCTGATATAATTTGCTTTAGTTTTCGATTTATTGCATATTCAAAAGATAAAATTTCTCCTTTATTAAATTTACTATTTACCTTTGAGCGACCTGAACGACTATCCCACCGAAGATATTGTCCATCTTTTCTAGTATAGCTAATATCCTCCAAAATACAAAATGCAGCATATATAAATAAAGTATTGATATCTTTATTTGGAATAACATTCTTACAATAAGATATGTAACCAGCTAGTTGTTCTTCATTTATGGAAGAAAATGCTCCACGGGTTATTGCTAAATGATTAAATGTAAATAATTGATCGTAATAGTCATGAAAATTGATTTGTTTTAACTTTGTAATTTCTAAATTTAATGAATCTACATCTATTTTCTGAGCGATGATTCGAGCTTGTGTCGCAAAAAGCCCAACAGGTAACAGTTCAATTCCCGTAGTTTGCCACCCTAACGCACTTGCAGCAAACAAAGATGAGCCAACTCCTGAAAATGGATCTATCAGTACGCCTGGTTCTGGTTTAAATTCTTGAAGAAGATAGGTAACTAGACGTTCCGAAAATCCTTCTCTATATTTGAACCAGGAAGAAAATGGAGTTTGTTTATTACCCTGATAACTAACTAAGGTTCTATCTAAACAAGAATTATGAAGAATCTTTAATTTAAATTTTTCGTAAAGCTTGTTTCTTTGATTTGAAAATGATTGAAGTTGCATTCAACTACTGAATAAAATCTACATAATTGATAATTATATTAATATTTATTACTTATTTATTATTGTTTTCACTAATCATTCTTAACTACTAACTTTTTATAGACTCCGAATCGCAATTTCCAACCCTTCACATACACGAGTCAGAAAATCTAAATCCAAAGTAGCGATCGCATCACTAGCTTTGTGATAATGTGGATTTCGCAAGAATGCCGTATCTGTCACCATCATTGCCGGATAACCCAAATCCCAAAATGGTGCATGATCGCTAAGTCTGGTTTGGGGAACTATTAAACCTCGATTCGGCACGGGTAGCCATTGACTAGATACGCCAGCTTTGCGAATCTTACGGCTCATCCCAATTAAGTCAGGCAATGTCCGCAAGTTACCAATTAAAGCGATAAAATCACCTGTATCTGGGTAGAAGCGTTCCAGAGGAGGGGGATAACTTTGGGAACCAGGTGTAGAATCCTTATAGCCCAGCATTTCTAAGGAGATCATTAAGCGTAGCTGTTGTTTTTGTTGATGCAACAGAACTGCATAGTCAGCACTACCCAGTAAGCCGTATTCTTCCATATCGAAAGCAACCATTCTTAAGGGATATCTCGCAGGTTCGGCAGCGAATTTTCTCGCTAATTCCAGCAACACCGCTACACCTGTAGCATTATCATCAGCCGCAACTGTTCCCGGAACCCCATCATAATGAGCGCCAATTAAAATAGGTGGCAAATCCTTTTTTTGCCCTTTAGCTTGGGATGCTAAATTTAATATCAAGTTATTACAAGTTTTACCTCTGACTTCAAAGGTGTGGATTTCCACACTCCCCCATTGGGAAAATTGCTGGCGGATATATTCTTGGACAAAAAAATGCCCAGCCGTTGCCATGTAAGGATCGCGTTCTCGCGCGATCTCACTCAGGAAAGTCTGTAATCGCTCTGTTAAATTCAAATCTTTTAAGTAGTAGCAATAATATGAGAATTTTCAGGCACTCAAAAAAGCAGAGCAAGCGTTCTTAAGGTTAACTTACCAATTTGCAGATAACTTAAACAGAAATAGGCGGATATCAAGAATTGAGGCTGCTTGGGCACACCAACCGTCTCAATGCTATCCTAGTCTTGCAACTATCTCCTCTAGCTGCACTTCTTAGCTTACTGCCTTAATGATGAGTATTTGAGTATTATACATTGAGGTGTTTTTATCTTGTAGCACAAAGCTAGAGGTAGTTCCGCCCAATCATAATAAATATATAAGACACTTTAGGAGAAGAGTAACGCATGGGCAAGGTAGTCGGCATCGACTTGGGTACAACCAACTCAGTAGTCGCCGTTATGGAGGGTGGCAAGCCGGTGGTGATTGCCAATGCAGAAGGAATGCGAACAACCCCCTCCGTAGTTGGCTTCAGCAAAGAAGGTGAAAGGGTGGTTGGGCAAATGGCACGGCGACAAACCGTCCTCAATCCTCAAAATACCTTTTTTGCAGTTAAACGTTTCATTGGGCGGAAGTATGGCGAACTGAATGCAGATTCCAAGCGTGTACCCTACACCATCCGCAAAGACGAAGTAGGTAATATTAAAATTGCCTGTCCTCGTCTGAATAAAGATTTTGCGCCAGAAGAAATTTCGGCAATGGTGCTGAAGAAATTGGCAGACGATGCTAGTCGCTATTTGGGTGAACCAGTCACAGGGGCAGTGATTACAGTACCCGCCTATTTTAACGATTCTCAGCGGCAGGCAACCCGCGATGCTGGCAGAATTGCCGGTTTAGAAGTACTGCGGATTCTCAATGAACCGACTGCGGCATCTTTGGCTTATGGATTGGATCGGGGTGACACGGAAACTATTTTAGTATTTGACTTGGGTGGTGGCACCTTTGACGTGTCGATATTAGAAGTAGGTGATGGGATCTTTGAAGTCAAAGCTACCAGTGGTGATACGCAACTTGGTGGGAATGACTTTGACAAAATAATCGTAGATTGGTTAGCAGAGCAATTTTTGGAAACAGAAGAGGTAGACTTAAGACGCGATCGCCAAGCTTTACAACGTCTGATGGAAGCGGCGGAAAAAGCCAAAATTGAGCTTTCTGCTGTCAGTGTAACCGAGATTAATTTACCCTTCATCACTGCCACGGCAGATGGCCCTAAACATCTCGAAACTCGTTTAACTCGTTCCCAGTTTGAAGGTTTGTGTGGTGATTTGGTGGGAAGATTGCGGACACCAGTAAAACGCGCCCTCAAAGATGCCGGACTTTCACCTAGAGATATTGAAGAAGTTGTGTTAGTTGGCGGTTCTACACGAATACCAATGGTGAAGCAGCTTGTACGCGACTTGATTGGCATAGAACCCAATGAAAACGTCAACCCTGATGAAGTCGTGGGAGTGGGTGCGGCAATTCAAGCAGGTATTCTTGCAGGCGAACTCAAAGATGTGCTGCTTTTGGATGTCACACCCCTCTCTTTGGGATTGGAAACCATCGGCGGCGTGATGAAAAAACTTATTCCCCGCAACACCACTATCCCAGTACGTCGTTCTGATATTTTTTCCACGTCTGAAAATAACCAAAATACTGTGGAAATTCACGTAGTCCAGGGCGAACGGGAAATGGCAGCAAGCAACAAGTCTTTAGGACGGTTCAAGCTTTACGGCATCCCACCCGCACCACGAGGAATTCCCCAAGTTCAGGTGTCATTTGATATTGATGCTAATGGTATTTTACAGGTAACAGCCCTAGATAGAACCACTGGACGAGAACAGAGTATCACCATTCAAGGCGCTTCCACCTTGAACGAGTCGGAAGTGAATCGGATGATTCAAGACGCTCAAAAATACGCCGATGTCGATCGCGAACGTAAAGAAAGAATAGAAAAGCGGACTCGTTCTGAGGCGTTGATTTTCCAAGCAGAACGACAACTAAGGGAAGTTGCGCTGGAATTTGGTATGCAGTTTGCCCGCAGCCGCCGCCAGAGAATTGATAATATTTGCCGACAACTGAAGGAGAGTCTTCAAGAAAATAGCGATCGCGGTATCGATCAAGCCTACGCCGACTTACAAGATGCTCTCTACGAGCTAAATCGGGAAGTCCGCCAGACTTATGCTGAAGATGAAGACGATGACTTGTTTGGGACTATCCGTGATATCTTTACTGGCGGTGATAAGGAACGAGAACGCGAATTTCCCAGAGATACATATCGAGAACGCGACTCATACAGTAAAGATTATGGCAGAGACTATGGCAGAGATTATAACCGCGATAATCGTTCTTCCTCTTATGAAAGCCGTCCTCCACGCAAATCCCGCCCCAGCTACCAAGATAACTGGGATGATGAAGAAGACAATGATTGGTTATAAGAAAAGTTAGGAGTAGAGACGCGATTAATCGCGTCTGTACAGGAGTTAAAAATAAATCTTTCAACTCATAACTCATAACTCCTAACTCATAACTCATAACTCCTCACTTTTAATTCATCTAAAATCTAAAATTTAAATAATTGAACTATGCAAAATTTGCCGAACTTTCGCGATTACTATGAAATTTTAGGAGTATCTAAAGATGCCTCTGCTGAGGAAATTAAAAAGGTTTATCGGCGGTTAGCAAGGCAATATCACCCCGATCTGAATCCGGGTAACAAAGAATCTGAAGAAAAATTTAAGGATATCGGCGAGGCTTATGAAGTTCTTTCCGACCCAGCCAAGCGATCGCAGTACGATCAGTTTAGCCGCTACTGGAAGCAAAAAGGCTTTGCAGGCAACCCGAAGACGCCAAAGGCTAAAACTTGGCAGAGTGGCGCTAGCGATCGCAACGGGAATCAAGATGTAGATCCTAGCCAATTCTCCGACTTTGAAAGCTTTATTAATCAAGTTATTGGTGTTAAAAATAAAAGTGCGGCAAATAACTCCAGTAATGGCAATAATAGCGATCCGTTCCGTTCTCCCAGAACAAAAGTTGCCTACACAGTTAATCCCCCGCCTCGCAACACCCGCCGAGATATAGAAGCCAGATTAACGCTTCCACTAGAAAAAGCTTATCAAGGCGGTAATGAACGCATTCGTTTGGAAGATGGGCGATCGCTAGAAGTTAATATGCCTCCAGGTATGGTAACAGGTCAAACCATCCGTTTGCGGAACCAAGGCGTTGGTGGTGGCGATCTATACTTAAAAATTACCGTTGAACCTCATCGATTATTTAAGCTAGAAGGTTTAAATATCGTCTGCCAAGTACCTGTTACTCCTAGCGAGGCAGTTTTAGGAGGACAGGTAGAAGCACCTACTCTTGATGGCCCTGTGAAAATGACCACCCCTCCTGGAGTTAGGTCTGGTCAAAAATTTCGACTAGGCAATAAAGGTTATCCTAACGATGCCGGTAAACGTGGCGATCAACTAGTAGAAATTCAAATAGTTACACCGAAAAATATTAGTCAAGAAGAACGGGAACTTTACGAAAAGTTACGGCAAATTGAAACCTTTAAACCCCGTGCTGATTTAATACGTTAGAGACTCGTCGTTATATTCAGTATACTGTCCACTGTCGAGTTGCTTAATACCAACGTCAATCTGACTGCGTAATGCTTCTAACTTGAGTTTTTGCAGTTCTTCTTCAAGGCGCTGGAGTTCATCTATCATCTGTTGAAACGCTTGCGCTTCATGCACTACAACCTCAGCTTTCCCATTCACCGTTAGTACAAGCGGAGATTTTGTTGCCTTGATCTTCTCTACGTAATCTTTGGCATTGCGCTTAAAATCGGTAAGAGTTTGAATATTTTCGAGATTAATCTTGATCTGCATCGCATCTAATTAAATGCTTTATAAGATATTTTATCAGATGCTAGACCTGCTGTGTCTTCTGAAATTCACAAAGGATTTAAAATATAAAAAATATCTTTGAGCAAAGTGACTCAAACAGATGTGAATCAAAACGGGGCAATGCCACAAAGCAGCGAACCAACTTATTACTCCCTGCTAGGACTGCATCCCTGGGCATCGGTAATTGACATTCGTCGCGCTTATCGGCAACTGAGCAAACGCTATCATCCTGATACTACAGACTTGCCGACTGCGATCGCCACTCTCAAATTTCAGCAAATCAACGAAGCTTACGCGACCCTTAGCCATCCAGAACGCCGATTAAGCTACGATTTGAAAATTGGCTATTCCCGCTTTGGAGTGATTCAACCACCCCCTGATTTGAATCATCCCGTCTCGCATTCTCATGACTGGTCAAAATCAGCTTACCTCGATGCGAGCGATCGCCCCTTATCATCTGGCGAAATATTTGCTTTATTTATGCTGGTGTTAACATTTGTAGGTTGTCTGTTATTAGCAGTTGCCATTGGCTTAACTCGTGGCGAGGCTGCAATCCATTCCCATTTGCTGCAACCAAATACATCTGTACAACAGCAAATTAGCTATATGTCGCAACTAATTGCCCATCCGATAATTAAAAATTAAACAATTCCCTAATCCAAAATCAAAAATTCCTATGGCTCTTCTTCCCTCTGATACTCCTTTATATAATCATCCCCTGCCACAAATTGAGCAGTGGCTAAAAGACCAAGGCTGTCAACAAGATGAAACACAAAGGCATTGCTGGCGTGTACAGCGACCTAATTGGCAAGCTGAATTATGGCTTGATGTTGAGCAAATCGTAGTGCGATATCTTCAATCTGGGGAAAATGGACAAGATATCCAACGCTCATTCAAGTATTCTCTTAGTCGGAATGATGTAGAAGAAGCTGTGTTTTCTGGGCCATAAGGAAGTGCTTATGTATTATGGGATTTTCGCAAAAATCCCCAAAAAGCTTAATTGTATCAAACCGCCCGATCTGTAATCTGCTTGCACCAACGCATAGCGTTTCGTAGAGAAGAATCGTAGAGTGTGCGTAAGTCCTATATTAACGTGAGTTCGACAAGACCTTTTTTGACCTCTCCCCCAACCCCTCTCCGACACGGAGAGGGGAGCCAAAACCGTAATTTCTCGTTGCTCCTCCCTTTCCGTTTCGGAGAGGGAGGCTGGGAGGGAGAGGTTCATCGAACTCAGCTATATTAGATTAAACCTAAAAGTAGGGATTCTAACTAGTAGAGCTTCTAATAACTCAGTTACAGGGTTGCTGCTCTATAACAAAAATTATGTATCAGCTTTTGTTACCAATGCTCTAGTAGTAAGTTGGCTACAAATTTCCAGTAATCTATTAACTGCACGCGCTGCTGAAAACTTTTCTGCAACGTATTGGCTGGACTGAAAACCCCGATTAATTGCTTCATCTGGATTATCTAGGCAATATCGCATACATTTGGCCAATTCTTCTGCATCTTCATTTTCAAAAAATAGGCTGTGCGGCCCTGCTACTTCTGACAATCCTCCCATTTTTGAGACAATCGAGCAGGTTTGAACGCTAGAAGCTTCTTGCACTACGTAAGGTGCTGGATCTTGCCAACGAGATGGAGCAATTAAAGCTAAAGCATCTTGAACTTTTAGAAGTACTTCTTTTTGAGGAACTTTACCTAAAAAATTAACTTTGTTGGCAATTCCTAAATCAGACGTTAGCTGTTTTAATTGCTGAGATTGTTCGCCATCGCCAATAATAGTAATTTTAAATTCTTGCTTTTCATCTTGTAAAATCCGCGCTGCTTTTAATAAAATATCTACACCTTTGTCTGTTGCTAATCTCCCGACAAAAATAAAATTATATGGTTGAGATAAATTTTCTAAAGTTTTAAGCTGGTTTTCCGACTTGATTTCAATCGGATTATATAACGTATCAACTGGCCAAGGAAAAGCAGAAGATTCTCCTAAAAAGTTACTACAAGCTGTATGATAATCGGCTAAGAAGGCAGTAGAAAGCCGGGTGGTTAGCCGTGCCCATTTGATCGAAGTGTGTAATTTCCACTTTAATGGATAATTAGCTTTTGGCAATGTGTGTTTCAATTCAGCTTTTAAACGTTGCGTCAAGTTCATCTGCTCATAACTAGTATGAGTAGATTGATAAAGAGAATAATGATATTTAATAATTATCTTTTTTTGCAAGAGTTTACATAACAAAGTAAACAATAAGTCATTAGAATTCATGTGTACTATATCTGCCCAAGCAATATAACTAAACCATTTTGCGATATTATCTTGTCTGGTCGAAATAGTTTTAACTTCAATTAATCTAGTTTCCAATTCAGGAATAATAGAATAAATATAAGTTAAAACTCCACTAATTTCATTATCATAATGACGGTGTTGAATTAATATTTTCATACATCAAGTATAGGTAATTTTGTATTTATGGGAATTGTGGTTGAGCATAACTATGAAACAAGTATTTCACTTTGCTCAGAATCAACTTGGTGTCTAAGTTAGGTAAGCACAAATAAATCTAACTATCCAACGAGATATAAAAAGCTTGAAACCCTTGCGATCGCTTCTCTACGAGACGCTACGCAAACACTTCGTTGAGTCCCAACGAGACACGCTTTGCAATCGCAATCCTCGCTACAGCCATAGTTATAAATTTTCTCACCCATCTACTTATATGCAGTTATATGCAGAAAGTTGGAAACAGGATTTTTCCCGATAGTTATAGTTATATAATTCCCGTAGATGCTGCTAAAGTACCATTCTCTTCGCTACAGGCTAAAAGTTTAGTCTGACAGTAGTTGGGTAAAATTATCATCAATTTGAAATACCTGCCGATCGACCTGAGATGTCACCCAAACAGGAACCAAAAGCCATTATTCCCAGTTTGACTTGGTAACATCTACTCATGAGAGAGAAGTAACAAGCCGCACTATCGCTTCGACTATCTTAGCTTCTTAGAAAAACTTCTTTTGAGACACAAGCGCTGATATACGTCTTTACATACCCAATGACCAACGATCAATGACCAATGACTAATAATTAATTTCTTTCCACCCATGTATGGATGCTACGCCTTTTGTAACCCATTCGATCGCAATTGGGGGAGCTTCTGATATCAAAATACTAGGATAAACTGCTGCACCCCAATCGGGATGAACTAACACACGGCATTGATTTTTAATTACCGGATAGTTTAGCAAAGCTTTGACAACTGCTGTGTCGTCGTGAGGAATTGCTCCGGGATGGGAGAGTAAAGGATAGCCTGTACGAGGGTCAATCAGATCGGTTAAATAGCCGCGATATCGCGCAGATTAAATGCTAAATCACAGCCAAATCTCATAAACTTTTCTCGTAAGCGTTCTTTCTCTGACTCTACTTCTAGTGTCTTTTCGACTAATTGATAACGCGATTGTTGTAAGACAATCACTACTCGTAAAAATGGCTGCCGTTTCCAATCTGGTAATATCCGTTCGCAGTTGGCACAGATATATTGACTGGGAGCATGAATTGAAATTTGAACCGCTTGTCCTGTTTCGCCAACTAAATTAATGGGACAGGCTTGCTCCGAAGTGTAAACTTTGGGATAGTTCACTAAATTGATTCGGCTTATACAAATTTTTTAATTTAATCTCCGGTATAGATGATACCTCTTAAAAGTTAAGAAAAATCATCATTTTTCTATAATATGTTACTTTTTTGGGAAGCAGTTAATAATAATTTGAGAAATTTAATCCGAATTTTATCCTTTATTAACCTGTTCTCATAGAATTTGCTGCGATCGCTGTAGGTATTGGCAGAAATGCAGCGTGTGTTAGACAAGCGATGCCGATGGCGGGCTACGCCTACGTGGATGAAATATGTTAGATCGAAATCCCAAAAAAGCAAAGCAGGTTGAAGTAAGCAGAAAATAACAAAAGTAATTATGTCTGCCAGGAAATACTTCAGCTATGCAGCCTAATTTCTATAACACCCAATTAATTGAGTTTTAAAGAATTCACCGGCACTTCATCCCAAGAATCGACTGTCCGCAATCGTGCCACCCAACCTGCTGCTTTTTGCCTCTCAGTCAAATTATTCTGAAATGAATCATGGCAATCTTTGGCTTGAGATTCATTACGAGTGGCAATACAGGCATGAATCATCCCAGACGGATCGATTTGCTCATTTACCCAAATAGTCATGGAATATTTCCTCAATAACTGTAGCGAACAAAGCTATTCGTCATTTTAGAATACTATTAGAGTCAAAAGTTTTAGAGCAAAATTCAGTAACAAATAGTGAACTAATCCCAATTACTGATTGCTAATTTACAATTACCCAGTTTTGCTTCATTTATTTGGCGGATATGATTTATCTCCTCTTTCGTAGCGACGACGGTAGAGTAATTCTAACTGTCCGCCATATTCTTGAATCCAAGCAATCTGGCGCTGGTAGAGTCCGCGGAAGGTATTGGCAAATAATAGTGTAAAGATTGCCACTACCAAGCCTGATGCTGTGGATACTAAAGCTTCACTAATTCCAGCTGTCACACCTGTTGTTTTACTACCTCCCACATCTCCGATATTCAGAGAAGCAAAAGAGTTAATTAATCCTAATACAGTGCCGAGAAGTCCTAACAAAGGCGCAAGACCAATAATTGTCTCAAAAATATTTTGCGAGCGCTTGAGTAAAGGGATTTCGGCTTGTGCTTCACTTTCTAATGCCAAACGAAATTCGTCTGGTGTCGCCTCTTGCAATTCTAAAGCTGCTAAAAAAATTCGAGCTAGGGGTAAATCAGCATTTTTGTGCAATTTATCTAAAGCACTAACTACATTATCAAGGCGATAAAGGTGTAGCACCTCTTGCACCACCTTGTTTTGCCGATTATTTATCTTTACCCAAAAGATGATCCGTTCGATAATCAGCGCCACTCCTAACAAAGAAAATGCCAGCAGAGGCCACATGACCACGCCACCTGCTGCAAACAGATTACTAATTTCCATTTATTATTTTTCAACTCTTCAACAACGCTAGATTAACAGATCGTTGTTTGAGCGAAGTTGATATCATTTCTCAAAAGGAATTGCTCTGAAACTTTTAAAGCGTTAGCAGCAAGTATGGCTTGCCCAAGCTGCATAGATGTTTGAATACCCAGGTTGACGAGTTTCGACTTCGCTCAACTCTCGATCCCTTAGTTGGTTGAGCGAAGTCGAAACCAACGGCGGCGGTAGATTTATTAACGGAAATTGCCTTAAGGAGTTTAGATTATTCCTACACCAGAACAAAAAACACAGTGTTACATATTGTGCTGTTGGTTTACTAAGCTTTACTTGCCTATTTATATTGTTCGTATGGATGAACGGACAAAAAATCTATTTTTCTTGGCAGGTGAGGAAAATATTATAGAAATATACCCTAACGGTAAATCGAGATACATAGGATGAGCAAGCCTAATTTTCATACAATGAGCCAGAAAGAGTTACATGATTACGTTCTTGCTCATCGGGAAGATCGGGAAGCCTTCTATGCTTATGTGGATAAGCTGCATATCGAAGGTAATTGGATTGAAATGCCACCGTTAGAGTCAGAACAAGATTTAGAAAATTATCCTCAGTTCATAGAGCGTATTCGCAGCAGTTCTGAACCACGAGATGGAGCAGTTTAAGGCTTACAGCAGTTTTTCTGCTATCCTCAGTTTGGCCGATCGCGATCGCGGATTTTTCTCAATTTCCTCTTCTTGAGCAATAATCGGCTTTTTTGTCAAGACCTTTAATAACGGTGAATTTCTTAAACCATGCTTTACTGGGCGGTCTTCCAAACTGTGGAAACTGATAATCGCAATTCTACCGCTAGGGACAAGGGCATTTGGGGCTTTATCCAAAAAGGTTTCTAGGGATTTTAACTCATCGTTGACGACAATTCGCAGAGCTTGAAAAACACGAGTAGCAGGGTGAATTCTGCCATAACGGTATTTTGGAGGAACTGAAGAAGCGATCGCTTCAGCCAATTCTGTAGTCGTGTGCAACGGTCGCCGTTCTATAATGCGTCTAGCAATGCGCCGCGATAATCTCTCTTCACCGTACTTAAAGAAAATATCAGCTAATTCTGCCTCATCCCAATTATTAATCACATCAGCAGCAGTTAGCGATCGCCCCCGATCCATTCGCATATCCAAATTTGCAGCTTGGCGAAAGCTAAAACCCCTTTCTGCTCGATCTAAATGGTGAGAACTTACCCCCAAATCGGCTAAAATACCATCGAAAGTGTTGGGGGGAAATTCGTAGTCCGCAAAATTGCGATGAATAAATTGTACGCGATCGCCAAACTCAGCTAATTCTTTCCTCGCTGCTGCTAAAGCCTCCTCATCTTGGTCAATCGCCGTTACCCGCACATTTGGCGCAGCTGCTAAAATCAAACGGCTGTGACCTCCACCGCCTACCGTTGCATCAAGATAATGACCTCCTGGAGATACCGCTAAACCTGCGATCGTTTCCTGCGGTAACACTGGTAGATGAGAAAATATCGGTTCTTCAATAGCTAGCTGACGATTCATGAGACTTAGGGCAAAAAACCACAGATGAACTTTAATTATGTATTCTTTTGTTTGTGTGTTTGTGGTTTCTAGCTAAAAAATAGTTTTTAAACCACTAAGCCACAAAAGAAAATATCATAAATTCCACACCTAAAGCTGATGCTAGGTGTGGAACTTTAAGCATCTATAGTAATTCTATTTGATTTGTGAAAACTCGCGTTGTCCAGATCCCCGACTTCTTTAAGAAGTCGGGGATCTAATTTATCATGTTATTTTTTACCTTTCTTTTGGTAAATCATCGAATTTGGTATCACTTTTAATTTTTTCTCCATATTTAAATGTCTATTTAAAATAAAAATGAATACATTATCGGGCAATTCATTTTCCTTTAATAAGCCCTGAACAATTTTAGAGTTATCGTTTTCATAAATACGACTACCTTCCCAAAAACTAAATCCACGCTTCACAGCTATAACATAAAGTGGTTTTTCAGGAAAATATTGCAGATTCTTTTTAACTAAATAAGCAGTTATTATCTGCGGGTAATGAGATAACTGCTGACGAAGCTTATTTACCTCTATCTCAGAGATATCATGATAGTCAAATTTATCATTTTTTTTCAAACTAGAGCGCTCTTTCTGTGCTTTTAAAATTAATTTATGATGATTTTCTGCACGTTCTTGATAAAACTTCGCTTCCTTGTTTTTACCTTGGTTTTTCAGAAAATCGCAAATTATCTGACAACCTACTATAACTATATTTGAGTCTTGCTCTATTGCCTTCTCAATGTATTGTATTCCAGTCGCATCTTGTTTTTTTAATAATATTTCACCTAGTAAATAATTAGCTGATGCATGATAAGCATCACGATGAAGAATTTCTTGTAATAGAGGTATAACAGCTTCTTCGCCCTCAATTTTCAATGTCAAAAATGCTTGCTGAATAGCTTCTTTTAAAGTTAGCTGTTGTTTGTGCGATTTGTAATTTAAATCTTTTAATGTAGCTATCAATTTTTGAAACTCAGCATATTTTTGTCGCCAAGGTGTTGCTATATTTTCTCGCCAATTTAGACTAAAATAATCAATAAAAATTTCTACTGTCTCGCCTAAAAATTCTTGGGCCGCACTAATTTCAATTGGTGCAAAGATAGCTAATTCCTGCTGAGTATCGGCGATATATCCCAAGGCTTTTAATCTATCTGTCAGGCAAGGGTGAGTATCAGCATTGTTGGTTTTTTCCGTTAAAGCTTCACTTAAATAAGCACTTGTAATTTCCTGATTAAGTCTCTGACTTAAAGCCTGCCTCATTTCCATATAAGTCATTATTGGTGGTTCAATCTCTGTTTGTGATTGTTTATAAATACTAGACCAAAAATATCTTTCTAGAAATCTAGCTTTGACCTCCACATTTATCAAAGCTTCAGCAGCATTTTGTTCCCCCGTTAGCTCAACAGCACATCTATCTGCTTCATATTCATTCATTCGTGCTAATACAAAAGAATAGGCATTAAAAAATGGAATGTACCATATCAAGAACAGTTGAAAAATTAACAATGATAGATCGTGTCCACTTTGTTGGAGTCCCTTAAGAATGCGATACCAAGTTTCGCGTTGGCGATAAATCCAACCTCTAAAGCGGCTGTGATTTCCTGATAAATGTCCTAGTTCATGGGCTAAAACGGCACGAAATTGTTCGGGTGGCAGTGCTAACATCAGTGGTAAACCGACAATTAAGTAATTTTGCTGCCATCCCAGCAAACCTAAGCGTGGTCTTTGGACAACTGCTGCATTAAAATCGTTGGTCAGCAGGATGTGGTGAAACCGTGGAGCTTTTAGCTTCGATGAGATTTCGTTAATTAAAGAATAGAGATTGGGTACATCTTTGGATTGTAATGGTAAACCTGTTGGTGGAGGGAAAGAAACCCAAAGCGATCGCACTAATACGAATGCTAACGTCAGGCAAAACAGAAGACCTGTCAAAGATAAGTTAGAAATTGACTGAGTATTAAGTATCCCAAAAATAATACCTACCAGCAGAGTTAATGTTACAGCTAGAACCAAAAATATATATGCGTATCCCAAAGTAGCCAAAAAAGCAACGTGCAATTTATAAAGACGTGGTTGTTTGTGAGCAAAAACTTCTAACTTTTGAATTAGCCGATCGAAACGCTCTTGATTGAAAGTCATAAATATGTATCAGCGTCATAAAACTGTAATATAGCTGACACAATATCTCTTTAGCTTACGTAGAAACTCAGAAGTCAATAGTTATCATTGAGAAAACGCATCTTCTTTCACCTCGTCCTCTCAGCACCATGAGATAAAAAAATTCGATGCCTTAATTAAGTGCATATCGAGCTTCCATATAATAGTTGAAGAAGTGCAACAAAATTAAACATCAAATCAAATCTCTCTTCCCACAACCCTTACTTTGGCTTGACAAACAAGATAAATTGGGTCTAGTTGGCATCTGCGCGGTTGAATTCAATATTTTCACGAACGGAGAACACGAAATCTATGACCAGACTAGAAACCCGCACTGAACCAATGGTGCTAAACATGGGGCCACACCACCCCTCAATGCACGGGGTTCTGCGGCTAATCATGACTCTGGATGGCGAGGATGTCGTTGACTGTGAACCAGTTATCGGCTATTTGCACCGAGGAATGGAAAAAATTGCTGAGAACCGCACTAATGTAATGTACGTTCCTTATGTTAGTCGCTGGGACTACGCGGCGGGAATGTTCAACGAAGCGGTTACTGTTAACGCCCCAGAAAAACTTGCAGGTGTCGCTGTTCCCAAACGTGCTAGCTACATCCGCGTCATCATGCTGGAGTTGAACCGCATTGCTAACCACTTGCTATGGTTTGGCCCCTTCCTAGCTGACGTAGGCGCACAAACTCCCTTTTTCTACCAGTTCCGGGAACGGGAGATGATTTATGATTTGTGGGAAGCAGCCACAGGTTATCGAATGGTAAATAACAACTACTTCCGCGTTGGTGGAGTAGCAGCTGATTTACCTTACGGTTGGGTAGATAAGTGTCTGGAATTTTGCGACTACTTTATACCCAAAGTTGATGAGTACGAACGTTTAGTAACTGATAACCCCATCTTCCGGCGGCGTATTGAGGGTATTGGTACTATCACGCGAGAAGAAGCAATTAACTGGGGACTTTCTGGCCCAATGTTACGCGCTTCTGGCGTGCAATGGGATTTGCGGAAAGTTGACCATTACGAATGTTACGACGATTTCGACTGGGATGTGCAATGGGAAACCGCCGGTGATTGCTTTGCCCGTTATGTAGTGCGGATGCGGGAAATGCGCGAATCTGTAAAAATTATTCGCCAAGCAATTAAAGGACTTCCTGGCGGCCCTTACGAAAATCTGGAAGCCAAGCGTTTAGCCGCAGGTAAAAAATCTGAGTGGGACGCATTTGATTACCAATTCATCGGCAAAAAAGTTTCCCCCACTTTCAAGATGCCCAAGGGTGAAATCTACGCCCGTGTAGAAAGTGGCAAAGGTGAATTGGGAATTTATTTGGTTGGCGATGATAACGTCTTCCCTGCACGTTGGAAGATTCGCGCCGCAGATTTCAACAATCTCCAAATTGTTCCACATTTACTGCGCGGGATGAAGGTTGCAGATATTGTGGTGATTCTCGGTAGTGTTGACGTAATTATGGGGTCTGTGGATAGGTAGAGTAAATATCTATCTCAGTAATTTTTAGAGCAGTTGTATTACAGTGCAACTGCTCTATTTTTTTGATTTTTTAGGATTTGACTATAGCAATTCCTAGTTACGTGAGGTACAGAAATAATGTTTTTAAACGCAGAGGAGCGCAGAGTCAAACGCAAAGGTACGCAGAGGCTTACCTAATTTTATTAGTGATTTACTCAGTACCTCAGCAGGTCGGGAAACGCTATATACCAAACTAATAAATAAAATACCAATTTCATCAGAGCATCTAACTCTAAAATTTTCAAAGCTTTTAAATCCATACCCAGAACGTTTAATCAGTTTAAGAATGAAATCATCAGTGTGCATTAAAGTAAAAAATATTGACCCTTTACTAACGACCTTTTTCTATGACACCTTCCACAAACCAGGTTTATCCCGTTATTTGGCACAACGACTCAGTGTCACTAATTGACCAAACTCGCTTACCCAACGAATATACATTTGTAGAAATTCACCGCAGTGAAGATATGGCGCGGGCAATTAAAACAATGATTGTGCGAGGTGCGCCTGCAATTGGTGTGGCTGCGGCATACGGAATGTATCTTGGTGCAAGGGAAATTGAGACAAGCGATCGCACCGAATTTTTGCAACACTTAGATAAAGTAGCCCAGTTGTTGCGTTCTACTCGTCCGACGGCGGTAAATTTATTTTGGGCAATTAGCCGGATGCTGAAAGCTGCCTACGAAACGCTGGGAACAGTAGAAGACATCAAGCAAACCCTTTTCCAAACAGCCCAAGCAATCAACGTTGAAGATTTGCAAACCTGTCAAGCGATCGGCGACAATGGTTTGGCAGTCTTGCCCAATACTCCAGAAAAGCTCAGGTTACTTACTCACTGCAACGCTGGGGCATTAGCTACAGCCGGATATGGCACAGCCTTGGGTGTTGTGCGTTCTGCTTGGAGAGAAGGACGTTTAGAACGTTTATTTGCCGACGAAACTCGTCCTCGTTTGCAAGGTGCAAAACTCACCACTTGGGAATGTGTGCAAGAAGGTATTCCTGTTACATTAATTACTGATAATATGGCAGCCCATTGCATGAAACAGGGTTTGATTCATGCTGTAGTTGTGGGTGCCGATCGCATTGCTGCTAATGGTGACACTGCCAATAAAATTGGTACATACAGTGTAGCGATCGCAGCTAAAGCACATAATATACCTTTCTTTGTCGCTGCACCCCTTTCCACCGTTGATTTTGAATTAGCTGATGGCAGCCAAATTCCTATTGAAGAACGCGAACCAACAGAAATCTATCAAGTTGGCGATACCATTCTCACACCTGCGGGTGTAGATTTTTACAACCCAGCTTTTGATGTCACCCCGGCTGAGTTGATTACAGCCATCATTACAGAGAATGGAGCGATCGCACCTGATAAATTAGCAAAATCACAGGTAAAGCAAGTACCGATTGGGTGAAATCCGAATTAATGGAGAAACAGCTATTTTCAGGTAAATAGACCACGCGGTAGGGGCACAGCAATGCTCATTGGTGTCAACTTAATGCCAAACCCCTTGTCCGCCGGGAATTAAAATTCCCGTCTCATAGCGAAAGTCATCTTTATATGACTAAATATCGCCAAAAATCTCCAGTCTACTTCAGTAGACTTAAGCTAAAAGCCGGAAAATTTATTTTCGGGCGGGGATGTCAGCCAACAGATAAACTATTTCCAGCTGAAGTTGACACCTATGAGCAATACTGTGTCCTTACAACAGGTGTGGTTCAAATACATGAAAACTACTTTCAAATCTAACGGCTCAAAATTTATCAGTAATTTTTTCAATAATTTTATCTAAATTTTATATTATGACTAAATTCAATAAGCAAAATCCGCAATTACTTTCTCAAAAGAAGCTTTGACTTTCTCAAACTCCGGTTTGCTTACTCATTTTGGTGTTTTCCGCAAGCAAAAGAAGCTTTGACTTACTCAAAAGAAGCTTTTGCTTACTCATTTTGGTGTTTTCCGCAAGCAAAAGAAGCTTTGACTTACTCATTTTGGTGTTTTCCGCAAGTAAAAGAAGCTTTGACTTACTCAGAAGAAGCTTTTGCTTACTCATTTTGGTGTTTTCCGCAAGTAAAAGAAGCTTTGACTTACTCAAACCCCAGTTTGCTTTTTGATTCTGGTATTTTACGCAAATCAAATGCCATTTTGCTTTTTGAAAATGGTTGATTTATCAGAGGATGTCTGAAGAGTATTAAATATTTGTTCATCCCCCCCTAACCCCCTTAAAAAGCGTGTATACACAAGTCAAATTACCCCCCTTAATCCCCCCTTGTAAAGGGGGGAAATAAGAAATAAATCCAGTTCCCTCACGCCACATGCTTCAAGTCGGCGAAGCCGCCCAACGCAGTGGCTCCCCTTTATAAGGGCAGGGTTAGGGTGGGGTAATTTGACTTAACCCTAATAGAATTAACCAAAATGTTGAATAATTGCCTCAGCAAATTCAGAACATTTTAAGGGTTCAACAGGCGGTTCCAGCAACCGGGCTAAATCGTAAGTCACCTGACTACTGGCGATCGCATCGCTTAAACCTTTCTTAATTAGGTCTGCGGCTTCTTGCCAACCCAAAAATTCCAGCATCATCACACCAGACAAAATCACTGAACCAGGATTAATCCGATCTAAGCCGGCGTGTTTGGGTGCTGTACCGTGGGTAGCTTCAAATATGGCACTAGAATCGCCAATATTTGCCCCTGGCCCCATTCCCAAACCCCCAACAATAGCAGCAGCAGCATCAGACAAGTAATCGCCGTTTAAGTTCATCGTCGCCAAAATCGAATACTCATCCGGTCTGGTTTGGATTTGTTGGAAAATACTGTCAGCAATCCGGTCATTCACCAAAACTTTCTCTTTCCATTTGCCATCGCCGTGGGTTGACCAAATTGAGTTAAGAACAGTTTCAACTTCCTTGACAATTTGCGCTTTTTTCTCATCCGTGAGACTATCAAACCCAGGATCGATCTCGCGGGCGTTTTCTTCCAAGGAAATATTCGGATTTTTTTCCTTGTTACTCAAAATCCAAGATTCTCGTTCGGTGACAGTTTCTTGGCGAAATTCGCTGGTTGCTAGTTCATAACCCCAATCGCGGAAAGCGCCTTCGGTGTACTTCATGATGTTGCCTTTATGCACCAAAGTCACTTGTTGCTTGTGTTTGGGCAATAGCAAGGCGTGTTTGATGGCACGTCTGACTAGACGCTGGGAACCAGTTTTGCTGATGGGTTTGATGCCAATCCCAGAATCAAGAGGAATGCGTTTTTTTCCGTGTTCTGGGGTAGCGGGGATTAGTTCTTCATTGAGAATTTTAATTAAGCGATCGCCGATTTCGCTACCTTGTCGCCACTCAATGCCTAAATAAATATCTTCCGTATTCTCCCGATAAACAATTACATCCAGCTTTTCGGGGTTTTTGTGGGGAGAGGGCGTACCCGCATAGTAACGGCAGGGACGCACGCAGGCATACAAGTCAAAAATTTGCCGCAGCGCTACATTTAAAGAACGAATTCCCCCGCCAACAGGAGTAGTCAAAGGCCCTTTAATAGCTACACCATACTCTTCAATTGCCGTCAAAGTGTCTTGAGGTAAATACTGATAAGTTCCGTATAAATCGCAAGCTTCGTCTCCAGCGTAAACCTTGAACCAGCTAATTTGACGCTGACCCTTATATGCTTTGGCTACCGCCGCATCTAGCACCTTTTGGGTAGCAGGCCAGATGTCTATACCTGTACCATCGCCACGAATAAAGGGGATAATTGGATTGTCTGGTACGATTGGTTCACCATTTTTGAAGGTGATTTTTGCTCCGGTTGCGGGGGGGGTAATCTTTTCGTACATCGTTCACACACTCCTAATCGATACGCTGCTATTCAAAAAACCTTATGTGGCAGGCTTGTATATTTTGCTATGTCTTCTGTTCACCAAGCCATAAGGCAAAGATTTTCCCCCTATTCCCCTTGTACATTATTTGGGGATTAACTGTGGGATTCAGTGAAGCGATCGCAATTTTGTACGATCAAAAATAGTAAACTACTTTTCGCTATCAATGCTTCACTTTAGAGAATGCCCGATAGCTTACCGCTCTTTCACTGACCGTTAACACAAGAATGGCATGACAGACCCAATGATTTTATCAGGCCCTGCAAATGACATCGACTCCCTCCGACAACCATTAATGGCTGGGTCTGAAAAAGTCCAACAGCAGATAATCCCACAGTTAGCCGAGTTAGGTAATGAGGGATTAGACGTGTTGATGGAATTTTTACTGAAACGACGTGAGAACCCAGCTACTTGGATTGATGGCAAAGCTTACCAAGTCCTTTACAGTTCTGATGCACCTCAAGCCCAAGAATTTTTGCGCTCCTGTTTTCCTGAAGGAATTGTACCTCTAAAATCAGAGTTGGGGATTAACTACAATTCTTTGCAACAGCTACTAGCTGTTCAAGACTTCCAAGCAGCCGATCGCCTCACCATCGAAAAAATGTGCGAACTGTCAGGGCCTACGGCTGTACAACGAAAATGGTTGTACTTTACTGAGGTAGAAAATATTTCGGCTGTTGACTTGCAAACCATTAACAACCTCTGGTTAGTCTACTCGGAAGGTAAATTTGGCTTTTCAGTGCAGCGAGAAATTTGGTTAAGTTTGGGTAAAAATTGGGAAAATTTCTGGCCGAAAATTGGCTGGAAAGCAGGTAATAACTGGACGCGATATCCTAACGGGTTTACCTGGGATTTGAGTGCGCCTAAAGGTCACTTACCCCTCTCTAATCAACTCCGGGGAGTACGAGTATTTGCTTCTTTACTTTCTCACCCAGCTTGGTTGAAGAATCCAGAAAAATGATTTTGAGCCTACGGACAAACAGATTATGATCGATCCCACCAACCGAGAATTCTACGTCATCATTGAACGAGATGAAGATGGTTACTATGTTGGAGAAGTTCCTCAGCTAAAAGCCTGTTACAGTCAGGGAGAAACAATTGATGAGTTGATGGCTAATATGAAAGAAGTAATTGAACTTTGCTTAGAAACAAAAAGTGATGAAGAAATACCAGAATTTATAGGTATTCAAAAGGTAGTAATTTAATGCCAAAATTACCAGTTTTAACAGGTAAAACAGTTATTAACGCCCTTGAAAAAATAGGTTTTCAGGCGGTACGTCAAAAAGTATCTCATGTAAAATGCAACATGAGGATGGGCGGTTAGTAACTATTCCTATTCATGCTGGTAAAACAATAGGTAAAGGATTACTACGCAAAATACTACGCGATATTGAACTTACAAGGGAAGAGTTTATAGGTTTGCTGGAATAATAGAGTTGGGAAGTTTTCCACTAATTCCAAATCCACAATCTTAAATTAGATAATGGCAAATGTTCGTCTAGAAGATATTAAACGTAGATTCAATAATGTCACTGCGATTGAGGACATTACTTTTGAAATTCCTGATGGCGAGTTTTGGGTTTTAGTTGGGCCATCTGGTTGTGGTAAGTCTACAATTTTGCGAACGATCGCCGGTTTAGAAACCGCTACATCTGGCAAACTCTACATTGGCGATCGCTTGGTAAATAATATTCCAGCCAGACAACGGGATGTGGCGATGGTGTTCCAAAACTACGCTCTCTATCCTCACATGAGTGTGGCCCAAAACATCGCTTTTGGCTTGCAAATGCGGAAAGTTGACCGAAAAATTATTCAAGAACGAGTAATGAATGTGGCGCGATCGCTTTCTCTGGATCATTTGCTGGATCGTAAGCCGAAACAACTTTCTGGGGGGCAGCAACAAAGGGTAGCATTAGGGAGAGCGATCGCTCGCGAACCCCAAGTCTTTTTACTTGATGAACCTTTATCTAATTTAGATGCCCAACTGCGCGATGATACCAGGGCAGAATTGAAACAGCTACATCAAGAGTTAGGCATTACAACAATTTACGTCACTCACGATCAAGTTGAAGCCATGACTTTGGCCGATCGAATTGTCGTGCTAAATCGCGGACGGATTCAACAAATTGGCGATCCTCAAACTATTTATGCAAATCCTGCTAATCAGATGGTGGCAAGTTTTTTGGGCAGTCCGCCAATGAATATTTTACCTGCAATCTATGAAAATAATGGTTTCGATGTGAGCGGACAGTTATTAGCAATCCCAGCAGTTGTGAAAGGAAAATTACAGTTGCGTCAAGGACATAGTTATGATTTGGGGATTCGTCCAGAGCATATAAAAATAAACACTAATTCAGAACGGGCTGAACGCCCAGTTACCGCTAACAGTACTCAAAACTCAGGATTATTATCGGTTGAAGTTAAAGTTGTAGAACCTTTGGGAAGAGAAACTTTGATTCGTGCTGGTTTACCCGGTTCGGCGGTGATGCTGAATATTCAAGTAGGCTCTGATGTGCGTTTTCGTCGAAGCGATCGCCTTTCTCTACAGCTGGATTTAAATCAGTTATTTGTATTCGATCCCAAAACTGGGGACAGAATCTTATAAAGAGTTTCTTAAACTGCCAGAAATAATCGCTAAATTCTAATTTTTTGTAGCCAGAATCTAAGAAAATAAAAACTGCAATAGATACTTCATGGATTAGCTGCAAAAACTTATATGACTATTAATCGACGCCATTTCTTGTTTTTACTGACATCAGGTGCCGGTGTTTTTGCATTAGACGCTTGTGCATTGGCAGAGAAATCTCCTGATGGAAATACTGCAACACCAAATACAACCGCAAATACAACACCCAATATAACAGCAAATACAACAGGGGCTATCCAATTACCACCTTTACCTTATGCCTACGAAGCACTGGAACCACACATCGATACCAAAACGATGCAATTTCACCACGATAAACATCACGCAACTTATGTGAAAAACCTGAATGCAGCCTTAGAAAAACATCCAGAACTCAAAGGTAAAACAGTTGAAGAACTGTTGCAAAAACTTGACAATGTACCACAAGATATTCGCAAAACAGTACGTAATAATGGCGGTGGTCATGTGAACCACTCAATGTTCTGGCAAATTATGAAGCCAAAAGGTGGGGGAGAACCAACAGGAAATATCGCCTCCGCAATTAATCAAAATTTTGGCTCTTTTGCAGCTTTCAAAAAACAGTTTAATGAAGCTGGCGCTGGTCGTTTTGGTAGTGGTTGGGTTTGGCTAGTACGTAACAAGGGTGGCAAGTTGGAAGTGACAACTACAGCTAACCAAGATACTCCCTTAAGTGCAGGTAAATATCCTATCCTGGGTAATGATGTATGGGAACATGCATATTATCTCAATTACCAGAATCGCCGCGCTGATTATTTAGATGCTTGGTGGAACGTGGTTAATTGGGATGAGATTAACAAGCGGTTTGCAGCAGCAAGTAAATTTGCCTGAAACCAGACAAAAATTTAGAGTTATAGGCGCTTAAAAATTGGCGACAGAAACAATATTCTGTTGCCAGTTTTATGATGTAATAATCTAATTATTATTCATCTTTTGAAAATAATTTGCTTTAATAATTATTCTTCAATTATTGCAGGTATTTTTTTTCTTTTTTGAGATTTAATATAGCTTGATTTTCCGTTAAAAATAAGAATATATCTCAATAAATCTTGTAACTGATCTTACTTTTATAGTGCTAAACTACTGATGTTGACAAAATTTATATAAGATTGCAATTTCAAATTTCATCATCACAGTACATGAAATTTAGAACCTTTCTTTAAATGTCGAATTTGAATTTGAATTTGATTATAAGGAGGATGTTCTTATGAAGATTGGTTGCAAATTATTTACGGTTGCTTTAACTGTTCCATTACTTCTTGGAATTTTAAATTTTAAAGCACAAGCTGAAGTGACTAGACAATGGGGTGTAGGTGGCGATATTCCCGTTCCTGGCGATTATGATAATGATGGTAGAACTGATTATGCAGTCTGGCGACCGAGTAATGGAACTTGGTATGTGATTAACAGTTCAACAGGTGTAGCAGTTACTAGACAATGGGGCGTCGGTGGCGATATTCCCGTTCCCGGCGATTATGATAGCGATCGCAAAACTGATTATGCAGTCTGGCGACCAAGTGATGGAACTTGGTATGTGATTAACAGTTCAACAGGTGTAGCAGTTACTAGACAATGGGGCGTCGCTGGTGATGTTCCTGCACCTGGGAGATACGATAATGATGGTAAAACTGATTATGCAGTCTGGCGACCAAGTAATGGCACTTGGTATGTGATTAACAGTTCAACAGGTGTAGCAGTTACTAGACAATGGGGCGTCGGTGGCGATATTCCTGTTCCCGGCGATTATGATAATGATGGTAAAACTGATTATGCAGTCTGGCGACCGAGTAATGGCACTTGGTATGTGATTAACAGTTCAACAGGTGTAGCAGTTACTAGACAATGGGGCGTCGGTGGCGATGTTCCCGCCCCTGGCAAATACGATAATGATGGTAGAACTGATTTTGCAGTCTGGCGACCAAGTGATGGAACTTGGTATGTGATTAACAGTTCAACAGGTGTAGCAGTTACTAGACAATGGGGCGTCGGTGGTGATATTCCTACCCCTGGCAATTATGATTTCTCTATTAGGAATGACTTCGCAGTTTGGCGACCGAGTAATGGCACTTGGTATATTTTTGGGAATTAGGGCTAATACTTTGTCCTTTTTCCCACACTTACCCCTCAAAGAGGCTTTTGAGTCGGTACACCTACAGCACGAGGAAAATTAGCTGGAGTGGTAGCTACCTTACGCAAATACACACAGTGGCGGATGCTGTGACTCAGAGGTGTCGTAAATTGTTCGATTGATTCAATCACGCCACCCAACTGGTTCACAGCATTCTTTAAAGCAGCTGTTTCATCCTCAGTCCAATTACCGCGATAAATTATAGCTAAACCTCCCTGTTTGAGCAGTGGTAGGGTATATTCTGCACAGACAGAGGCTGCCCCTACAGCACGGATCAATGCAATATCATAAGCTAGTCGATGCTGGCGGTGCTGACCGATTTCTTCAGCCCTACCAACAAGAGTTTTGGCATTGATAAGGGCAAGTTCAGTTAATATATTGTCGAGAAAAGTAATTTTTTTCCGAGTGGAATCGAGAAGAGTAATTGTGCAATTAGGTACTGTAATTGTCACTGGAATACCTGGAAAACCTGCACCTGTACCAATATCGATGATAGTAGGGGAAGCAGGGGAGAAATTTGCTGATAACAGAGGTGCAATTCCTCGCAGAGAATCCCAGAGATGTTTTTCCCAAAACTCTTGAGGTTCAACGATCCGAGTTAAATTTTGTTGGCGATTACCTTCTAGGATTAACTCATAAAGCTTTTGAAATTGCGCTTGTTGTTGAAGAGTTGGTTGCCAATTGAGAGTTTTCTGCCAGATTTCTGCCATCTCAGGCAATAAGTTTGTCATTTGTCATTTGTCATTAGTTATTCTCCCCTGCTCCCTGCCTCCCCTGCTCCCCTGCTCCCCATGCTCTCACACCGTTGGTAGAGGTTCTTTAACTTTGGATTCTAGTGACTTTGGGTCTACTGATTCTAGTTCACCGTGGTTGAGTGTCCAGCAACGGTCTGCGATTGCTAACAGATCCCCAGCATCGTGTGTCACAATTAACAATGTCCAATCTTGTTTGAGTTTTGCTAATAAATTTATCAATTGCCGACGCATTGACCAATCTAAACCAGCTGTTGGTTCATCCAATAACAGTAAATTTGGCTGGCGAATTAATTGGACTGCCAAAGCTAAACGTCGTTGCTGACCACCACTCAAAGCATAAGGGGCAGCAGAAAGCGATAAATGCTCTAATCCCACTTCACTTAGCGCCTGTCTGACTCTTTCTGACCCTAACTCAGGATGTCCTAAACGCAATTCTTCTAAAATCGAACCACCGCAAAAGTGCCGCTCTGGAAACTGAAATACTAACCCGGCTAATTGTTGTAGCTGTTCGGCTAGAAGTTCTTGTTCCCGCCAGAAGAGAGCGCCAGTAGTGGGTTCGGCTAGTCCCGACAAAATTTCTAGTAAGGTACTTTTACCGGAACCACTCGGGCCAATAATCAGACCTAGCTGCTGGGGTGCTAATTCTAAATTGATCGATTTGAGAATCGCTGTTGGGCACGCTGTGGGATGATAATTTACATTTCGGAGATAAAGCATTTGTTAAGATTACCAAAAAGTCAGCAAATTACTGATTAGCTACACTGAGAGTGTCTGGAAAATTCTAGAAAAATTTACAGCGTATTACCTGAATTAACAGCTTAATTTAGCAGCAAGAATTATCCACTTTTTCTCCATTGTGGCAGACTAAGCCTGAAATAATGGCTAGAGCAAGCCTGGAAACATGGAAAGATTACCAATATATAAGAAAATTTTGGTTGAAGCAAAGGCAAGTTGAAATTAACCATTTTTGCATTCTAAGTAACACATACAACTATTTCAACCGCAATTATTCTGAGGGTAAAAATGATTAAAAGGTTTTTTTCGCCTCAATTCGTAGTGTCTGCTCAACTCACTACCCTTGCTCAGACTGCTTTTGCAGGTGCGTTCGCCTTTGGCGTTGCCCCTTGGGCAATCGCACTTAATGTCTGGGTAAATCCTTCTCTGGCTGGCGATCCGTTTCGCAATAGCGAACCTCATCAAATTGGCGACCAAACAGAAGCAGCTTTTAAAGCAATTTTCCAACAGGGCAACTATCCAGCAGCACAGCGTTATCTGGAACAAGCACTATCCAAAGAGCCAAATGAACCTCTAGCTTATGCCATGAGCGCATCTTTAGCATACGGAAATAAGGATTGGGCTAAACTAGATACCTACAGCCAAAAAACTCTAGAAACTGGACAAAAACTGATTTATAGCGATCCATTGCGTGGTAATTTATACACTGCTGTTGGTCATTTTTTAGAAGGTGCAACAATTATCACCCGTGAGGGTACAGTCAACGGTGTGCCGCAAGCCTTTAGTCGGTTGCGGCAAGTTTATGAATATTTAGACAAAGCCGAAGCAATTTCTGCCAACGATCCAGAACTGAATTTAATCAAGGGTTATATGGATTTATTGTTAGCAGTTAATTTGCCTTTTGCTAGCCCAGATCAGGCAATTGGACGCTTAGAACAAAATGCTGCTCCTCAATATCTAGTGGATCGGGGTATTGCTCTTGCTTACCGCGATTTAAAACGGTATCCACAGGCGCTAGAGTATGTCAACCGGGCGATTAAAACCACATCCGATAATCCAGAAATTTATTATCTTAAAGCCCAAATACTGAAGCGACTGGGGCAAAGAGAAAAAAGCCAGCAGATGATCCAGGAAGCGATCGCTAATTTTGACAAAGCATTGACTAAAAAATCTCAACTCCCAGGCGATTTAGTCAAACAAATTGAACGCGAACGCAAAAATGCTGTTAGCCTTAACAATCCTGGGTAATTGGGCATTGGCGATTAGGTTTTTTTCTATCCCCTATGCCCCATGCCCCATGCCCTACTTTGATATGCTTATTCGCAGAAGAGTACTGGAGATATTAGACCAAAATGGAGATTCAGTTCCGCGAAATTAATCCTTTTGATATGTGGATTTGGCTGAAATTCAGCACAAATCCTTCTGCGCGTGAAAAGCAATATGTAGAAGAAGTCTTCAATTCCTGGTTTTATTTAGGTAAATTGGGCGCATTTAATGCAGAAAACCTCCAAGTGCAGGATACTGGACTCGATATCAGCTACATGAATTATGATGCACAAGGGTATGACAAAAGTCTACTAGCACTGATGCATAACATGGGTGAGTTTGAATATGAGGGTCAGTGGGGGCGTTGTTGGTTTGACTTAGGAACCAGTGATGCGATCGCATTGGATATTTTAATCAACGCTCTCACCCAGCTAAGTCAGGAATATGTCACCATTGAAGAATTGTACATCGGTGGTGAAAATCCAGATTGGCCTATTGAGGATAGCGAAAGTCGTCCTCAGTCTATTTATGATAATTAGTTATAAAAATGAATAAAGCTGGCGAAATTCGGGTAATAGCCTTGGGGTTAATTCGGAATGGCGAACGCATATTTCTTTCTGAAGGCTACGACCCCGTAAAACAAGAAACATTTTATCGAGCTTTAGGCGGTGGTGTCGATTTTGGTGAAACCAGCCACGCCGCCTTAAAACGGGAATTTCAAGAGGAAATTCAGGCAGAATTAACCAATATTAAATATTTAGGTTGTATAGAAAACCTATTTATATTTAATGGTAGGCAAGGTCATGAAATTATTCAGCTTTATCAATGTGACTTTGCTGATTCAAAATTTTATCAACTAGAAAGTTTAGTTTTTTCCGAATCACCACATCATAAACATAGAGCCTTATGGATAGATATCTCTCGCTTGAAATCTGGGGAATTACGATTAGTACCTGAAGTATTTTTTGACTATTTATAACTGAAGATTTAAATAATATTCTAAGGATGGCTTCTCAATCTGCTGGTTCTTCTGGTTCAGTGTCTTCATCAATCCACTCTTCTAAATTTAATAGCTCAACTATTTGCTGTACATAGACTCCTTTAACTTTTTGTCCTCCTGTTTTGGGTACAATGATGGTTTTACCTTGGGTTGGGAGTCTCGGAAGCTATGATGGCTACCTTTAGACCTTTTACAAGCGAACAAAAATGGGGTTATTGGGCATAAAAAACCTTTGAATTTTCTTAAGTGTCTTAACTGTCCTTGCTTTTACATGGAAACTATGAAAATATGCAAATGACAAATTGACAGAAATAAATATGTCTATTTCAAATGGGAATTACATTTTAAATACGGGCGGAGCCAACACGTCGGCGATCGAGAGCAAGGTATACGCAGTATTACTTGAAGAACCGCCCGTAGAGAAATGGCTGATTACCTCCATCCCCGCAAGTGGCGACGATGTGGTGATTATCCAGACGAATGATGGATCAAAGGCTTGGGCTGCTCCGAGTCAGGTAGAAGCTCAAGTCACGGTTGAGCCTTTGAATCCTAATTCCCCCGCACCAAACCAACTCTTTCGCATTGTGCCAGAAGATCCTGACGAAGAGGGTCAGTACTTCATACAGTCGAAAAGCTCTGACAACATTATCGGGAGATATCCTATAGAAGATAGATCCTTAATGCCCAAACGTATCGTATTAATTCCACAAGGCTTACAGACCTCGCCGTGGATTATAAAAAAGGCGTAGGATTGTAGCCTACATAGAGCGAAATAGGTGACTGCTGTGTTGCCTCTTTACCTATCGAGTCCATCATGCTGAATCCAGCGTGGTGGTTTCGCCAGAAGTGTAGATTCTGAGAACTAATTGTAACAGCGATCGCAGCAATCTTATCCTTGCTGCTGGCAACTTCAAGCCAACCTTCAATAGCATCCTTTAAATTAGCGATTACCTCTTCTCTGGTGTCTCCTTCAGTAATACAACCGGGAAGTGCGGGAACCTCTGCCCAATAGCCGCCTTCTTCTGCTGGATGAATGATTGCTTTGATTTTCATAAATATGTTGAGCTAATTTGTGAGAATATGCTAATAAGCATACCTATTTGCTCGTAACTGTGGCTATTAAAATTAATATTTTCCACTGCAACAGAGTGTTAGAGTACTCTAACTGACTGCCTACACTTCTCTTTAAAGTTCAAGTATATCTAGCAGATTATAGTCATTTATTCTCCCTTTTTTTAAATCTAAATATTCTTGATATGTTTTGAGATTGTGTTGCTCAACTTCTCTAACAAATCCTTTTTTCTCACTGTTAATTTTTCTCATCAAAGTTATCGATCCAGAACTGAGGCAGAAATCAATCTCTCCAATTTGAGCAACTTTCTCAGACAGCCCACCTTTACGGTTTACCTGCTTTAATTTCCCGCTTTTAGAAAGATGGTTTAACTTCAGAGATAGAGTCTCCTCTTCTTCCCCCAAAAAATATTCACAATAATGATAAATTCTAAATCCATAATCTTCTATATCTACAGATGAATCTTCTAAATTATTATGTTGTTTGATCCTCTGAATGCATTCATCAAGTAAGTCTGCCATACGATCGCAAACAAACTGACATATATCTACATATTCAAGTCGATTTTTTGGAAAGTAGTCAATCTGAGAACGAAAAGAAACTGCTGAACCAGATATTCGATATCCCCAAACAACAACTTCTCCCTCATCCTCCCAAGAATCAGGACGCTTAATTTGATTTCCGTACATATCCGTGCTATCAAAAATACCCTCAATACCAAGGTATGTTGGGCCAATGTGAAATTTTTCTTTTTCCATTGTTGGTTGTCCGTGCTATAGAAACTTAGATGCCTAATCTCTCACAGACAAAACTAACTCACCACCGAAATTACACAGATAACAGCGATGTCTACGACTGGCTATGCCTACACACACACTTTGCTTTTTACTCAAAACGTGTCAGTGTCGGGTATCTATTAACGTGTGTAGGGCTGTATCCTCTGTAAGTTTGGTTCTAAATTGATGAAACTTGAGCAAAACTGATCAAACAACAGCAGCCTCTGGAATCGCACCTTGCATTCTCCCAAAAGCATCAATCAAATTTTGCAATTGTTGATCTGCTTTAAAAACTCCTAATCCGCGTACTGTCACTTTACCAGGAGAATACACAAAGCGCGTTTTGAGATTGTCTGGTAAATTCGCCGCCAACAAGTTCCAAGCGGGTTCTTCCATCGGCGTTTCTAAAACGACGTGCTGCTTGTTTTCTGGTTTAATCCGGCTAAATCCGAGTTTTTTCGCTAGCTGTTTGAGTTCCATGACTCGCAAAAGTTGATTTGCAGGGACTGGTAAACTACCATAGCGATCGCTCCACTCGGCTGCAATCTGCTTTAATTCTGATTTAGATTTAGCTGTCGCTACCGCCCGATATGCACTCATCTTTTGATCCAAATCGGTGATATAGTCCGCCGGAATAAATGCTGTCAAGTTGAGGTCAATCTGGGTATCCTCCACTTTCGGAATTTCTTGTCCGCGGATTTCCCGAATTGCTTCTTCAAGCATTTCCATGTATAAATCAAAACCGATGGCATCCATTTGACCGGATTGTTCTGCACCTAGCAAGTTACCCACGCCTCTGATTTCCATATCGCGCATCGCTAGCTGATATCCAGAACCTAGCTGAGTAAATTCCTGAATCGCTCGTAATCGTTGCCGTGCTGCATCAGATAATGCTCGTTGCTTCGGATAAAATAACCAAGCATGAGCTTGGATACCTGCACGCCCCACACGACCGCGTAATTGATACAGTTGTGCTAATCCAAAGCGGTGAGCATCTTCAATCAAAATCGTGTTGACTCGCGGAATATCTAAGCCAGATTCAATAATTGTCGTACAAACGAGGATATCTGCATCGCCATTACTGAAGGTGAGCATGGTTGATTCTAACTCGCTTTCATCCATTTGACCGTGAGCGATCGCAAACCTAGCTCCCGGTATCACTTCTCGTAAATTGGCTGTTGTCTCTTCAATGCCATCTACTCGTGGAACTACATAAAATACTTGCCCACCTCTGTCTAATTCTTGACGAATCGCAGTGCGGATACTTTCGGAATTTATTGGCGATAGATGAGTTTTAATCGGTCGTCTGGTTGGGGGCGGTGTGGTAATCAAACTCATTTCCCGAATTCCCGACAATGACATATACAAAGTTCGGGGAATAGGTGTGGCTGAGAGGGTAAGCACATCCACTTGAGTTTTCAAGCTTTTAATTTTCTCTTTCTGGTTTACCCCAAATCGCTGTTCTTCATCTACTACCAATAGTCCTAAATCCCGGAATGTCACGCCTTTACCTAAAAGTTGGTGTGTACCAACCACTACATCTAATTCACCCGTTGCCAATCGCTTTTGAATATCGCGGCGTTCTTCAGCAGAACGAAAACGGTTGAGCAAACCGACATTTACCGGGTAGGGAGCAAAACGTTCTTTGAGTGTATGGTAATGCTGCTGTGTTAAAATTGTCGTTGGCGCAAGGAGTGCCACTTGTTTCCCGGCGGTGACTGCTTTGAAAATAGCACGAATCGCCACTTCCGTCTTTCCGAAACCGACATCGCCACAAACTAAGCGATCCATTGGGCGATCGCTTTCCATATCGCGTTTTACATCTTGTACAGCTTTAAGCTGATCCGTCGTGGGTTGGTAGGGGAAAGAGTCTTCCAATTCTTCCTGCCAAGGCATATCACTTGGAAAGCTAAAACCTTGTTGTTGCGATCGCGCTGCATACAGTTTCAACAAGTCCACTGCCAATTTTTTAATCGCTTTGCGGACTTTGTTCTTGGTGTTTTCCCAAGCTTTACCGGTCATTCGGTTGAGTTCCGGTGCTTTATCACCTCCGGCGCGGAACCGGGATAAAGCACCTACTTGATCGGCTGCGACTCTGAGTAACCCATCAGCATACTGCACCACTAAATAATCACGGGTTTCGTTATTAATCGTCAAACTTTCCAGCTTGACAAATTTACCAACACCATGATTTCTGTGAACCACATAATCGCCTGGACGCAGCTTATTGGGATCGACTTGCTTAGAAGTAGCTTTGTGGCGCTTGCGGATATAGCCGGGAGTCGCCAAAGAATGCTGCCCAAAAAATTCCCGATCTGTGACGATTACGATTCGGTATGTAGGCAGGATAAAACCTTCTAATTCCGCCAAACCAGAATATTTTAAGGCTATAGGAGTATGGTTGATTTGCAGCTTATCTATTGCTTGGTAGTCGCGGGGATTGGGGATAAACTGAGCCGGACAATCATGTTCTTGTAACAGCGAGACAGAACGGGAAGGTTGAGCAGAAAGTAGCCAGATCGAGAAATTGCGATCGCGTTCTTGGCGGATAGTTTCAGCTAGTTTAGCAAACTGGTGTGGCGTAGCTGGAACAGGACGGCTGGCAAGATTGATCCCATCATTTTCCTCTGACAGTTCCGACAAATATAATGTTTTAAATCTGGCAACATCAGCCAAACACTCATCAAACGAACGGTGAATTTTCGGCAATGTTAGGGGAGTTGATTCTTCCCCATACGGCATTCCCCATTGTTCCTGGGCATTTTCTACCCAGCGATCGCTATGAGCATGACACTGTTCTGGCTCATCAATGGCAATCAAAGTATTTTCTGCTAAGTAGTTTAGCAGAGATGCTGGTTGCTCGAATGCTAACCCCAAAAAACGACGGCTACCTTCAATCAGCGATGAGTGCTGAGTGCTGGGTGCTGAGTTAAATTCTGACTCAGCACTCAGCACTTGGAACTGGGCACTATTTTTCAGTGCAGCCATCACGATGGGAGTAAAGCTAGTGGGGGTAAGAATTAACTGCTCAACTTTGTCAAGGGCGGAACGTTGGGTTGCTGGGTCAAATTCCCGCATTTGCTCGATTTCATCACCAAACCATTCCAACCTGACTGGAAATTCCGAGGAAACCGGGAACACATCAACAATATCGCCCCGCCGACTCCATTGCCCTTCCATTTCCACCAAAGGAACTCTTTCATACCCCAAAATAGTTATTTTCTCACTGAAGCTATTCAGGTCTAATTCCATACCTTTTTTTAGGGTAAGACAGAATTGCCCAAAAGCTTCTGGCGGAGGTAAATGAGGTTGCAGCGCCCCTTGAGTAGCCACAATCGCTAAATTTGTTTTTTGTCCTACCCTGCGGGAAGCCGCTGGCGCGTCTATGTCCTTTGTCATTTGTTTTTGGTTTGTTTCTAATGACAACTGACTAATACTTCGACTACGCTCAGTACAAGTGACTAATGACTCTTGATTTTTGAGTAAATCTGCCAATACCTGCATTTGCCCCCAACTCATTTCAGTTTCCGGGTCAAAAGGTTCGTAGGGAGAAGCCTCGGAGGTGGGGTAAAAATGTACTGTTTGCCATCCCATTGCTTCCAGTTGTGCGTAAACGCGTCCAGCTTCTTCTAGGGTGGCGCAAACCACAAACAAATCTTTACCCTGAGACTGCGCTAATGCCGAAGCCACTAGAGTCTTGGGCAGCCTGGGAATGCCATTTAACCGCAATTCTTGTTGTCGATTCAGCTTAGAAATAAATTCACTGGTGAGCGGCGATCGGCCTAAGGCACGCACAATAGAAGAAAATGACATAAGTACTACTAGCGATGAGAGTCTTTGTGGATCAGCAAATCTTGAGGCAGTTTATGTCAACTATTTTAAAAGTGTTAACAGCTTTCTTATTCTTGCGGTAGAAGAATAATGCACAGTGACTAATAAACTTAAGAACTATAACTACTACTTTGTGTATAGTCAAAGTATTTATCGAAGCACCTTTAATACTAGATACTAGGTATTGAGCTACATTCGCTCTGATAAGCGGCAATTTTAAACATGTCCCCCATCACTTTTGAAATTTCAATCATTTTGGTGCTAATTATTGCCAACGGCGTGTTTTCTATGTCTGAGATGGCGATTGTCTCGGCACGGAAAGTAAGGTTACAACAGCTTGCCAATCAAGGAGATGCCAAGGCAATGGCAGCATTGAAATTAGCAGAGTCTCCCAATCATTTCCTGTCAACTGTTCAAGTGGGTATTTCCTTAATCGGTATCTTAACTGGTGCTTTTGGAGGAGCAACAATTGCCAACCGACTGGCAGTCTATGTGCGACTTGTACCTTTGTTAGCACCTTATAGCGAACCGATATCTTTTGGAATAGTGGTTTTGATCATTACCTATTTGTCACTCATTGTTGGCGAATTGGTACCAAAGCGTCTGGCATTAAATAATCCAGAAAGGATTGCCTCGATTGTAGCGATTCCGATGCAAGCCTTGGCTGCGATCGCTTCTCCAGTAGTCTTTCTTTTAAGTGCTTCTACAGATTTGATCTTGCGAGTGCTGGGAATTACAGCTTCTACTGAGCCGCAAGTCACCGAAGAAGAAATTAAAATCTTAATCGAGCAAGGCACTGAGGCGGGAACCTTTGAGGAAGCTGAACAGGATATGGTAGAGCGAGTCTTTCGTTTAGGCGATCGCCCTGTTAGTTACTTAATGACACCCCGTCCTGATATTGTTTGGCTAGACTTAGACGACTCTGCCGAAGAAAATCGCCTTAAAATGGTTGATAGTGCTTATTCTCGGTATCCAGTTTGTCAGGGGGGACTTGACAATGTGCTGGGTGTTATTCCTGTCACTGACTTATTAGCCAGGAGTTTCCGAGGGGAACCACTAGACTTGACCATCGGATTGCGACAGCCTGTATTTGTGCCAGAAAGCACCCGTGGCTTGAAAGTTTTGGAATTGTTCAAGCAAACTATCACTCACATGGCGCTGGTAGTGGATGAATACGGCGTAATTCAAGGATTAGTTACTCTCAACGACATCATGAGTGAAATCGTGGGTGATGTTCCTTCAACGGATGGACAAGATCAACCACAAGCTGTACAACGCGAAGATGGTTCCTGGCTTTTGGATGGGATGTTGCCTGTAGAGGAGTTTTTGGAACTTTTTGGTATGGAAGAATGGGAATCTGAAGAACGCGGCAGTTATCAAACATTAGGCGGTTTTGTGATTACCCATTTAGGTCGTATTCCTGCCGCAGCAGATCATTTTGAATGGCAAAGTATGCGAATTGAAGTGATGGATATGGATGGTAATCGCGTTGATAAGGTGCTAGTCGTACCGAAGGCAGTTAAATCAGCAGATACGAAAAAATCTGATTAGCATTGGGCATTGGGCATTGGGTATTGGGCATTGGGCATTGGGCATTGATAATTATTGTCTCCTATTTCTCATACGCCATAACCAATGCCCGATCTATGCATATCAAGTGCGAGATAGACGTTTGACAGCTTCACCCGCCAACAAATGATGAGCTTGTTCCAGAAGTTGGGGGATTTTTTCAGCGTAGGGATTATGGACGAGACATTGCCGCAAGTCTAATTCATCTAGCCGATCGGCTTTGTTGCCGGGGAACCAGTGGCCGCCATTACCAAGCAGATTGTAGCGCATTTTAGCGTAGTCTACTAAATCGTAGGCGATCGCTAAATTCCGCAGCCACAAAATCACCCGAATATTTACCTCACCAGGGGTTTCGTCAAAATTTGGTAGATTTGTTTCCCAAGATTTTACCCAATTTTCTCCCAAAGTAGCGATCGCTTCTTGTTCCAATCTTGATAAAATTGGCGGCAAAATTTCTGATGCTCGATCTAGTAATTCTAAAGTCTTCAGATGTTCATCAAAATCTTGTGGTTTTGCTGCTCCCAAACTTAGGGTATGTACCTCTTGATGACTCAAACAAAACAAATCATTAAACACCATTGGACTCAATGGAGCGCAAAGATTGACTAATTTTTTGGGAGGCTCATACAACAAACCTCCTTTATTAGAAGGGCTAATAATAAACACCCCCATATCGTGGCGTTTAGCTGCTTCGATTGCCGCCCAATTCCATTGATTAATGTAGTACCAGTGCAGGTTCACGTAATCAAATTGATTGGTATTAATTGTCTGCACAATTATATCTGTCGAGCCGTGTGTGGAAAAGCCGATAAATCTAACTTTTCCTTCTGCTCGCAACTGCTGCGCTACTTCCAAACAGCCGCCGGGACGGATGCTGTCCTCTAACGACTCAGGATGATTAATGCCGTGCAACCCTAAAAGGTCAACATAATCTAGTTGGAGATTTTTCAAAGATTGTTCGAACGTCTCTCGGAATTCTTTCGCATCTGCCTTTGGATTGATTTTCGTCTGAACAATCAACTTTTCGCGGGGAAATTTGGGTAATATTCTCCCCAATTGCATTTCAGAAGTGCCATAACCACGAGCAGTTTCAATATGATTAATTCCAACTTCGACTGCCCTTCTAATAGTCGTTTCCAAATTTGCCTGGTTATCAGCAGGAATTTCATGATTGGGAACATCTTCCCATTTGAACTGATATCTCATGCCACCGCAGGAAAACACTGGCATCTGTAATTCTGTGCGCCCAAATCTTCTATATAGCATCAGTGGATTGTGGATTGCTTACCAACTTAAAATCTAACAACGATAGTCATTTCAGCTTTTAGTGCCACAATCATTTCCTCTGTTCAATCTGTGACACTAGCAATATTCATCGCATTCTTAAATCGGTCAGGTCTTTTGGTTATTGGATTTTTACCTACCAATATTCTAGTTCCACAGAATAATTATCTCATACTGTTAGTCTGTCAGGGTTGAAACGAGGGACAGAGTTGTTTAAGCTTAATGCGTGCATCAATAGTTGTAAAACGCCAGTTTGCTAGAGCATTAGTTTCTCAAGAGTTGCTAAGTAAGCTTCAGGATTTCGACGGAATCGTAGTTGTTCAATTTATTGCCTAAACGTGTTTATCGAACCAATCCTAGAGTTATCAAAAAACCTGTATCAAAGTTCGCTCAAAAAAGCTTAAACACCGAAGTATTAGTACTAAAACGAATCCTCCTGTTTTCCTTGTTATTAGCACTGCGTAGTCCTAACTGAACCGTATTGGGCTATAGTTAGGCGATTTTTATGGGCTAGCACTTTTTCAACTTCTCCTGAAACCACTCAAATGATAAAAGTCCCTCGTCTTTTATTTGAGCGTTTAAGAGATATTGCTGTTTACTCTGCTTGATTGAATCAAAAATGGATAAATTCAAGCTTAGGCCGTTAGAGAGATAAAAATCGACAGCAAATCTATTACCAATAAATAAACAGTAGCAAAACTGGCATTTTACTATTTTGGTGGGTATGGATACAATAGTGGGACTGTGCAGCACGCAGGGTTGGACAGCACAGCTTGTCATCGCTCAAGAATTTACGGCTTCAGAAGATGCTGCGCTTTTCTTCTCAGGCACTCAAGGTTTTTTAGTCTTGATAGCTGGACTGTTGCTGGCCTTTGCCTTTCAGCTGCTGCTAGCTAACTTTTTCATTGCCTTGGGAATTTCATACTCCACTCCTGAGCATGAATCAGATACTAACAGCCAAGCATTGATGGACGATAAGATTAATCAAGTTGGGATAATAGTTGGGTTGCGAACCTTAGGAACTGTAAGCATTACATTATTTCTTGCTTGTTTTCTAGCGGTGAAACTTTGCCCATTACATGACCCGCTATTGGCAGCAATTATTGGTCTGCTCATTTGGGCAGCCTACTTCTTTTTACTGGTATGGGTCAGTGCTACTACGGTAGGCTCGGTACTCAGTTCTGTTTTAGATCGGGCAACTTCTGGCTTGCAAGGCATTATTGGTACAGCAACTATAGCCTTTGGTGCGAAGACGATCGGCGATCGCGTTGTTTCCACAGCAGATGCAGCGGCAACCGCAGTTCGTAACGAACTGGGTTCAGCGGTAGATCGAACCAGTATCCGCAAGGCAATAGACAATTATTTAAACCAGCTACAACTATCTCAGGAAGAGCGACTAGAAATTGAAGATGAGTTTGAAAAATTAGTCGCCCAACCAGAAATGCAATCTCTCAGTAAGGAGAATTACTTACGCAATATCGGTCGTAAAACCTTTGTGGATATAGTCGATAGTCGTACAGATTTGTCAAAACAAGACATTAATTGGTTTGTAGACTCTTTTGAAGGCTTTTGGCAGCAGATTTGGGGTCAGCAACCCCAAAAAGTGCAAACTAATGGATTGCCGATCGCTCTAAAGTCTGGCGAACCAGACGAGCTAAAGCCCGAGCGACTGAGTGCCAAGCTAGAGCAATTCATTAACCAAATTAGCCAGCAGCAAGCTAGACAGCAAGCGGAAGCTACCCAAAAGGTGGCAGAAACTGCTGCTTGGTGGCTGTTTAGCACGGCTTTTTTCTCTGCTGCTGCTGCTGCAAGTGCTGCTGCGATTAGTGTAGCTGTTTAATTTTCTCCAACCAAGCTAATTAAAACGTATACACCAGCCCAGAGCGCTTTTGCCATTCGTGGTAAACGGTTTCTAGTAGCACCACAGCAACAATAGAATCCGTTGCCATTTAAATTTTTGACTATTTTGCATTGTGGTTTTTCATTTTAATTCTTTGTAGACTGAGACTGCGCCTGAGTTAAGCAATTTCTCAATTTTTCAGCTAACACTTGTACATGAGGTTCTTTAAGTATGTCAAGGTGAGATCCGGGAATGTAATCGATATCTAATCCTCCAACTACTATGTCACGCCAGCCAAATTGAGGATCGTATTCTATGCCTATAGCTTCGTCCCGATTTTTATCCTCTGTCCGCAAAAGAATAGCTCGACCAAGATAAGGTGAAAAAATATAGTCACTAAGAGCTTGAGTGTTAGTATCTATAATCTTTAAATGCTTGTCAGTTTCAGGTACATGAAGTACGTCTTCCAAGTAACGGTTATATGTATTTTGCAGTTCTCGCTTACGCCAATAACTCCATCTCACAACTTTTTGCCAAAGGTAGTTAGGCCCTTGTTGAACAATATTATTTAAATGCAAAAACACTCGCTTGAGAAATGGCGCTTGCCAGCTATAACCTATACGACAACTATCAAGCATAACTAAAATGCCAACTTGTTCGCCTTGCTTTTGGAGTTGTCGAGCCATCTCGAAGGCAACTGTACCCCCAAAAGAATAACCTCCGAGAAAATAAGGGCCATGAGGTTGAAGGGTTTGAATTTCTTGAATGTAGTGCGCTGCCATATCTTCAATGCGGGTATGGAAAGGATGTTTTCCATCTAATCCCCGTGGTTGTAATCCGTAAAATGGTTGTTCTGTCCCCAGATGCAATGCCAATTCCCGGAAACACAAGACTTCTCCACCCAGCCCGTGAATACAGAAAAAAGGTGGCTTGGAACCGTTGGATTGAATTTCTACTAAGGATGACCAAGATTTTGATTGGTCTAAGGTATTTACTAAAACCGAGTTTTTTGTTAAATCTTCTTGGCAAATTATTTTGGCTAGAGCCTCTATAGTACCTGACTGGAAAAGAATAGCAAGCGGCAGGTTTTTATTAAATGTCTTTTCAATTTGCCAAAATAGTTTTACTGCTAGGATAGAATGTCCTCCTAGCTCGAAGAAGTTATCCTTAACACCAATCGGTTGGACGCCTAAAATTTGTTCCCAAATCTGGGTTAATTGACGTTCCACTTGATTGCGGGGAGCAACAAAGCTGGCTTCTGGCTCTTGCCTTGATAAGTCTGGTGCTGGTAGAGCGCGACGGTCTACCTTGCCGTTGGGGGTTAAGGGCATGGTGTCCAGCACAACGAAAGCCGAAGGTAGCATGTATTGTGGCAATTTTGTCAACAGGAAACCCCGGATATCAGTAATCGCAATTGCTGAGTCTTGATTCGGTATAATGTAAGCCACTAAACATCTCTCGCCGCGAACATCTTCACGAGCAATCACTACAGTCTGGAGTACATCTGGGTGTTGGGCTAACACCGTTTCAATTTCCCCTGGCTCAATGCGTATCCCCCGGATCTTGACTTGATGATCTTGACGACCGAGAATTTCTAGAGAGCCATCTGGACGATAGCAGCCGCGATCGCCTGTATAATAAAGCCAATCGTGGCGATCGTTCCGAAAAGGGTTCTTGACAAATCGAGAACGGTTTTCTTGCTGGGCATTGATATAGCCCAAACTGCGGAATGGAGTTCGGATTACAATCTCGCCCGGTTCGCCAATACCGCATGGTTGGTTATTTGATGTGAAAACCAGTGCTTGGGTTTGAGGCAGCGACAATCCTACTGGCTGTACGCCAGGGCTACACTCAACAGGTACTCGGTAATAACACTTTGCCAAGGTTGTCTCTGTCGGGCCGTAAAGATTAACTATTTCACCAGATTCAGGAAAAGCATCCCGCCAGCGAACTACAAGGGTTTCCTTCAGAGGTTCTCCAGCCAAGAACAACCAGCGTAAGTTACGTAAAGAGACTCCTGACGGCACATTCGCTAACCATAATTGCGCCAGCGAAGGAACTGTATGCAGTACAGAAATTTGCTCATTTTCCAAATAACGCAGAATTCTCGTTGGTTCTAGGTTATCCTCTTCTTCTGGCAAGCATAGGGTTGCACCACTAGTTAAAGGTAAAAAGATATCTCTAAGAACGACATCAAAAGAAAGACCAGTTAATTGAGCAACGCGGTCTTGCTGATTAATTTCAAAGGTCTGTCGCTGCCAGTTGAGAAAATGCGCCAACCCTTTATGACACCCCAGCACTCCTTTGGGTACACCAGTAGTGCCGGAAGTAAAGAAAATATAAGCTGCATCGTCGGCAGCGATGTCAGGTAAATTTACCGCTTCAATCCTCTTTTGGAAATTTATAGCTTCTCCTGTGTCTCGGTTAACACAGATGCTAGTTAAAGACTCCCCTATATTTTCGTCTTCTGGACGCTGACCATCAATATATAATATGTATTTAGCTTTAGCTTCTTGTAGCATCAAGCGCTGGCGATCGCTAGGAAGTTTCGGATCGAGGGTGAGCAACACACCACCACTCAAGAGTACGCCCAGCATACTGGCAATTAGCCCAAAGCTGCGTGTACCATATACGGCTACGACATTTCCCGGCTCTACTCCGTGAGATAACAAAACCTGTGCTAAAGTTTGAGCTATTTTGCCCAATTCCCCATAATTCCAAGTACGAATTCCTTGACGAAGTGATGAATGTTCTGGGGTACGATTTACCCAAGAGGTAAACATTGTTGTTGTCAATTCATACTCTGGTTCTGGCAAAACTGCCCTTGGCTCTGGCAGCAAAAGTTGTGCTTTTGGTGTCACCAGAGAATATAAACTAATTTTCCTTTCTGGAGCAGCAACAATTTGATTTAGCAAATGATGGAATTGATGAAGCATTTCCATCATCCGTTCTGAAGTAAACAGATCGGTGTTGTAAACTAAATCAAGTTGGATTCCTTGATTTTGTTCTGTAACGTAAAGGGTTAAGTCGAACTTAGAAGCTGTTTCTAGGATCGAGACTGGTTCGATAGCCACTCCAGGTAGTTCTAGTTGGATGTCCCTTAAGTTGAGCATATTAAACCACACTTGAAACAGTGGGTTGCGACTGGTATCTCGCTCTGGTTGCAGTTCTTCTACCAGTTTCTCAAAGGGCATATCTTGATGGGCATAAGCAGCTAATGCCATCTGGCGGACTCGATTTAGCACTGAACGAAAACTGGGGTTCTCGGTAAAATCAGTCCGTAAAACAACGGTGTTAATAAAAAATCCAATTAACTCTTCAATCTCAGAACGGTTACGTCCGGCAATGGGAGAACCAATAAGAATGTCTTCTTGCCCTGTGTAGCGGTGCAGTATTGTCCCAAAAGCTGCCAGCAATGTCATGAATAGAGTGACACCCTCTTGATGCGAGAGTTCTGTGAGTGATGCACTCAAAGTCTGCGGTAGCATCAGAGATTGAGCTGCTCCTTGGTAAGTTTGCACTGGCGGCCGTGGTCGGTCGGTGGGCAATTCCAGTACAGTGTTAGCACCTGCTAATTGGGTTTTCCAATAGTCAATTTGCTTGGAAAGTACCTCACCTGATAGCCACTGGTGCTGCCACACAGCAAAATCTGCATACTGAATGGGCAATTTTGCTAATGGGGAAGGCTTACTACTCAAAAATGCTTTATAAAGGGCTATTAACTGCTGCCAAAGAATACCAATTGACCAACCATCTGAAGCGATGTGGTGCATCATTAACAAGAGTATATGCTCCTGCTCGTCTACTTGGAGCAAAGTAGCACGCAGCATCAAGTCAGATTCTAAGTTGAAGGGGCGTTGCACCTCTTGATTGAGAAGAAATTCTACTTGCTCTTTTGTTACCTGAATGATTTTAAGTTCTACTGGCCGAGGCGTGCCAATTACTTGTATGGGGCTACCATCAAGTGATGTAATAAAGTTGGTTCGCAATGCCTCGTGATGGACAACGATCGCATCTAGTGACTGTTGTAATATACCCAGGTTTAACTTGCCCGTTAAGCGTTGTGCATTGGAGACTATATATGCTCGGCTGTTGGGTTCCAACTGCTCCAAAAACCAAACTCGCTGCTGGGCAAAGGATAGAGGTGCTGATTGCCGATTGGCTATTTGAGGAATAGTCTGATTTTGGGGATCGTTTTCTGGAGTTTGGTTTTGGGCGTTCCCGCTTCGGGTTGCCGTAGGCATCGCTTGAGCTAAAGTAGCGATCGTGGGATTCTCAAATAAGAGTTGCAACGGTATTTCTATTTGAAAAGCTTGACGAACTCTAGACATCACTTGAGTGGCCAGCAGTGAATGCCCTCCCAATTCAAAAAAATTGTCATGGATGCCTACTTGTTCCAGACGCAAAACTTTTGCCCAAATGCCAGCCAAGACTTCTTCTGTCGAATTCTGAGGTGGAACAAAGTTAGTTGACAGCTTAATATCAGATGTATCCGGTGCAGGTAAGGCGCGGCGGTCTATTTTACCGTTGGGATTTAATGGTAGGGTGTCCAAAAATACAAAGAAACTAGGCACCATGTATTCAGGCAACCGAGTTTCCAAAAAGCGACGCAATTCAGCCTGGCTAGGAATTTGCTCTGGACGGGTAACAATATATGCTACTAGTCGCTTGTCCCCAGGAACATCCTCTCTAGCTATGACTAAAGTCTGTGTCAGTGCCGGATGTTGAGCTAATATAGCTGCAATTTCTCCTAATTCAATTCGGAAGCCACGTATTTTAACTTGATCGTCAATGCGACCGAGAAATTCGATATTACCATCGCTCAAATAACGTGCTAAGTCCCCAGTTTTGTAAAGGCGCGCCCCAAGTTCAGAGCTAAAGGGGTTAAAAATAAACTTCTCTGTGGTCAATTCTGGACGGTTAAGATAGCCTCGCGCTAGACCAATACCGCCAATATGCAGTTCACCTGATTCACCAATAGGCACTGGCTGCAAGTTGTCATCAAGGATGTGAATCTCTGCATTGGTAATCGGACGGCCAATAGGTGAAGTAGCATAATTACTGTCTCGTTGGCAACTCCAGAAAGTAGTATCAATAGAAGCTTCTGTCGGGCCGTAACAATTATGTAAAACATTGTCCAAATTCAGTTGGGCAAAGAAGCGTTCTATAAGTTCGCCAGGTAAAGCTTCACCACCGCAGGTAATGTGTCTGATAAATCGACAATTCTCAATTCCCTTCTCTTCCAATAAGACACGCAGTATGGAAGGTACTAAAGCCAAAACTGTGATTTGCTGCTCAGAAATCACCTTCACAAGGTAGGCTGTGTCTTGATGTCCACCAGGGCGAGCCATAAATAATTGCCCCCCAAAGCACAATGGCCAGAATATCTGCCACACTGAGGGATCAAAGCTAAAAGAAATAGTCAGTAAAACTTTGTCTGCGTGAGTTAATCCAAAAGTTGTTTGCTTCCAGTGGAGTTGATTGCAGATACCACGGTGAGGGATCATTACACCCTTGGGCTGTCCTGTAGAACCAGATGTGTAGATTACGTAGATGAGGTTATCAGCCGTAGTTTGGTTGACAGGATTTTCTTGACTATTTTGAATATTCCCTTGCCAGTCTAAGTCCAGACAAATCACTTGCGCCTGATGCGGTGGTAAGTTCTTTACCAATTTTTCTTGGGTTAACAATACTGGTGTCTGGGTGTCTTCCAAGATAAAAGCTAAACGTTCTGAAGGATATGCCGGATCTAAAGGCACATAAGCGCCTCCAGCTTTGAGAATGCCCATTAGTCCTACAATCATCTCTAAAGAGCGCTCTAAGCATATACCTACAAGTACTTCCGGCCCAACGCCTAAAGAACGTAGGTAGTGCGCTAGTTGATTCGCCCGCTGATTTAACTGTTGATAAGTAAGTTGTTTATTTTCACATACTACTGCAATGGCTTGGGGCGATCGCTCTACTTGCATCTCAAACATTTGATGAATGCACAGATCCTGACTATCAACTACTTGGGTATCATTTAATTCTTGTAAAACTTGAGTGTCGATGATATTAGTTAAGGTATTTAAGGTAATATTTTGCTTATATTCTGATGTCTTACTATTTATCTGCATTTTCTATATTAAGTTCCAGTGGGCATAAATAATTAAAGGTTTATGACTAAAAAAGATATGAGCAAATACAGCTCTCTATCTCTAGAAAATGAGCAGAATCTACTAATATCACATAACCAACATATAGCAATCTTGAATGATACAAACACTAGGAGCACACACATATGTTGTGCGCCCCTACTAATTATTTTTACTCCAAATAATTGCAAATAGCTATAAAACTTATCAAACTAAAAAGTTGCTCTTTAGTTTTTGACTATTACCAGTGCCTTCATTTCAGCATTGAGCAGAGGTTGATGATAATTTTTTTGCAGGTCTGGCACAGGTTTCCCATCTACAATAACCTTGTAGATTTTTGCGTAGCAGTTGCTAGGTAAGTTATCAAGAATTCTTGTTTTAAATGCAGCAGGACTATAAGTTCTAGCAAAGCCTTCATATGCACCCCATCCAGCAAAGCTTGCAGTATTGTCAAAAATTGTGATTGCTTTGTCAACATTGGGCTTCTGAATTCGTTTATTGTTCCAGATTTCCGCATATTCGTTAGTTAAAAATAGCGGTGCAATGACAAGTTTTCTGCCCGCTTTCAATAAACGTACTGCCTCTTTAATAAACTTAATATCCAAATCATCTCGAAAATGTTCAAAAGAGTGATGACAGCTAATTCCATCTAAAGATTCATCTGGGAGAGGGATTGCATCAATAGATCCACCAATGTACTTAATTCCATCTGTGACTTTTCCATCCAATAAGGAGTCTTGACAGTAAGCATTCAATTTGAACTTTGAAACTGCCATTAAAGCCTTTATATATTCAGCTTTTTCACCACCAGCAGCATCTAGTATTTCATCACCTTCTTTCAAATCTAATAGAGTCATTGTCGTTAGATATTCAAGTGGCTTGGAATGGATGTAATCAAGTTGATTATATTTAGTTAATACATCCGAATTTATAAAATCCCTATAATCTTTTTCAGAAAAATATAAATTGTTTATTTCTATTTTTACTTCGCCTATCTCCGAATCATTTGTTGCTCGTAAAATTTTATTAACTTTTAAATTGTTTAGACGCAAATTTGTCAACAAACGCCACTTTTTATTGTTTAAAAACCTGCCCAATCGATCTACTATATCTAATTTAATAGTCACCATACTTTCACCCTGTGTTTTATTGATTGAAATGAAACTCGAAATTCTTACAGTTGAATCCCAAAAATTAAATTTCTGTTTTACCGAATAAATACAAACACTTACACGTAATTATAAAGGTACATTATCCTATCTCAGTAAAATCTACTTGATGAAAGATAGTTTTTACAAAATCTTCATTTTGCCTTGAATTATATAAATTTAATGTAAAGTCATAATCTTATTTTTTTGGATAATTCACGCAACCCTATAAAACCCAACTATGTTTGTAACATCAGTCTTCTAATCTAAACTACAGCCTCATCGTTAAGGTTGCTGCCCTTTTAAGACTTCATTTAGAAATGTTTTTGAAACTGACTTGAGTCAACAATGTAAAGTTTTGTTGCAAAATTCAAATTTTTAATGCATTTTGTTATAGGTTATGTAATATAATTTCTAATCAGTAATTATGCGTAAAAACAACAGATATAATAAGACAACTTTATATTCAAAGCTGAATTAGTCTAAATAAATATGCTAGAGTAATTTCTGAGGTTATATAAATAATTGTATACCTCGAAGAAAGAAGTGAAACTCTCCAAGATATCTGCGATATCCATAATTAAGCTGATGTATTAGCGATCTGAAAAATCATCATACTTTATTTTTATTTTGCCTACTTGCTTGATTTTTAACATCAGCAGTTTTGTTTAACTACTAATAATCTAAATTGACCAACAAATCTTTTTTTCATTAATTTTTACAGACTAAAATGTGATTATATACTGCAACTAAACCAAGGTATCTCGGTAGTAAAACAGTACTAAAACCGACCTAGAGAATATTTTTAATCGAGAACTTAAAGTTACTCCAAAAAAAATGGTTAAGACCAAGACTAAAAAGTCAAGTTTTCTTTGCAAATAAAAATAGTGAGATAGCCAAATTGTCTTGTATATTTAAGCTCCTATCAGATTTTACCTACACCAAGTGTTCCTACTTATGAGTCATCAAAGCATTACAACAAATAAATTCAGTGAAGTACCTTTGGATTTACGTGCATCGACATTTGTCACGGTACGTAAGGGTTCGTGGTGGTTGAGATTAACAACATTATTCTTAGTAGACTGTACTCTTTTATTTCTAGCTTGGGTTTTAGCAGCATATCAATCTACTTACGGACACTTTAGTTGGTATACAACGAGTCATTATCTACCGATTTTAACAGCTATTGGGATTCAAATAGGATCGCTAGCTGTCGAAGGTATTTATCGAGAAGGTCAAAAACGTTATGACTATTTCAATATTATCAAATCGCTAACTTTTGCTCATGGATTAATACTATTAGTTAGCTTTTTGTATAAACCAGTTATTGATATAACACGTCCAAACTTAATATTATTACCTTGGTTGCTAAGTATATTTTTTGTTTGTACTGGTAGATATGCTGTAAATATTACTCTAGAATATCTACGCAAGCAAAAAAAATAGTTCGTTCTTCTGTTTTCATTATTTGCGATCCTCAAGATCGCGAGCAAATTGAGAGTTTTATAAAAAAAGAAAAGCATTACATTATATCTGGAACTGCGAATGCCAATTCACTAGACAGATATCAGCGTCAGCAAACATTGACTCAGCTTAATCAACTAGGGGTGACAGAAGTTTTTATATCTTGGGATGCGCTAAAAAATAGAATGTTTTTGTGCTGGTTATTTCAAGCATCTGGAATACAAGTACATATTTTACCGATGGAATTAAAACCAATTTATAAAAACGTACAATTCAACAAAATAGGGGGAATGCCTTGTCTAAGTTTGGATTGTCCGATAATTACAGGTAAGGATTTTTGGATAAAGCGTAGCTGTGATTTCTGTTTTGCGACTTTATTTGTAATGTTATTCTTCCCCATTTATATAGCTATAGCTATAGCTATAAAACTTGACTCTCCAGGTACAGTATTCTACAAACAAACGCGTATAGGTTTACATAGTCAACAGTTTAAAGTATGGAAATTCAGAACAATGAGGTCTGACGCAGAAAAGTTACAAAAAGAATTAGAAGCATTAAATGAAACAAAAGATGGGATTATCTTTAAAATTAAAGATGATCCTCGCATTACCCGTGTTGGAAAATTTCTCCGTCGTTACAGTTTAGACGAATTACCTCAACTTTTTAACGTTATCCTTGGAGAAATGAGTATAGTAGGACCTCGCCCTTTACCTACTAGAGATGTTGAAAAGTTTTCTGAACATCATTTTATTCGACATGAAATATTACCTGGTATTACCGGTCTTTGGCAAGTTTCAGGTCGCTCAAATATTTTAGATTTTGAACAAGTGATTCATCTCGATATGAACTATATCGAAAATTGGTCACTTAAGTTAGACTTTGAAATTCTCCTTAAAACAGTTATGGTGGTTTTGCGAAAAGATGGTGCTTACTAACGAGGAAAAATCTATAGCTGGGCAGCTATGATTAAAGAATTTCCTTTTCGGATAAATCAATAAATTTATTGCAGTTTCAGTTTAATTTGTGGCGGATTCAATTGAGATTTTTTTACATTACACTGAGTAATTAGTTACTTGTTTTGCTTGAAAACACTCTAGAAAAATCTATAAGGATGTATCCGAAAAAATCATGGTGACTCCAAATAAAAGAATTAAGCTGAATTAAGAATTATAAGAATGGTAGAAAAGTACAAATTCATAAGTAATTCCTTCTCAATGATACTCAATCGGTTAGTACAAAGTGTTACAGCCTTTGTGTTAACCGCTTCTATTGCTCGTACTCTAGGAGCCGAGGCTTTAGGACAGTATCTACTAGCATATAGCTACTATTTTATTTTTGTAGGCATTGCTTCACAAGGGCTAAAAACATTGTTTACTAGAGAACTAGCTCGTGAACCACAAAAAACATCAGTCTATTTAATGAGTGGTACTTGCTTACAGCTAATATTTAGTTTTTTCAGTTATGGAGCATTGGTGATTGTAGTATTTTTACTTCCCTATAGTACCAAAACCTCAATTGTTTGTTACATAATGGGTTTAACGATCATCCCCTTTGCGCTTTCTAATATCACAGAGGCAATTTTTCAAGCGAAAGAAAAGATGCATCTGATTGCGATCGCTACAGTGCCAGTTTATATTTTACGCCTAATAATCATGATTTGGGCGATGCAACTAAAATATGGAATTGAATATTTGGGGGCGATCCTAGTTTTTTCTGAAACATTAATTTTGGTAATTGAATGGATTTTTATCGCTCGCTTAGTAAAAATTAAATGGCAAATTGATAGGGATTTTGTCTTAAATACAATCAAAAATGCGCGCACATTTTTTGCTATTGAAGCAATAGCTGTAGTAATTGGCAGAATTCAAATACTGATCCTTTCATTATTAGGAAATGAGTTTTTAGTAGGTTTATTTGGCGGAATAACACAATTATTACAACCCTTTATGATTATTGCTAACAGTATGAGTTTAGCAATATTTCCAAGGCTTTCAAAAGCAGTAGAACTAGGAAGAGAAAAGCAGAAGCAGATAGCTGAAAATATTATCGAAATCTTACTCATCATCGCACTGCCCTTGTTTCTTGGGATATTATTATTTGGCAAAGATTTATTAGTTTTTCTCTATAATGCTAGCTTTGCTGAAGCAAATATAGCTCTTACGATCAGCGCCGCGTCACTGATTTTTTTGCCGTTTACACGCTCACTGACTTATTTACTGGTAGCCAATGGTTTCGAGATAGTGAACTTACGTGAAGTAGTTATTACTAGTACATTAGGGAGCTTAGGAGGTGTGGTATTAGTTTCGCGCTATCAGTTACTAGGTGCAGCTTTAATGGCATTATTGATGACTATTTCTGGTTTTAGCCAGTATATTTATTTCACCTATACTCGCCTATTTTCATTAAATTTATGGCGAATTGTACGCCGACCATTAATAATAACTATTGTGATGCTACCTATATTAATATTTTTACAAAAACTTAGTTTAAACTTTATATTAACTCTAATTATTGCAACTTGTGTTTATACTTTATTTGTGATTTATTTAGGTATTCGTGCATTTGGAGGGTTTCGGTTTTTATGGTTTAAATTGTTAAGGTCTCAGTAATTAGTTTCAAATAAATTATTATTAACTCATAAAATAAAATTATAAAAACTGATGAAATAAATAATCTAAGAGGAAGGATGTAATTTTAATTATGATTAAAGTTGCTTTATTACATTTTAGCTTTGAAGATTACACCATTGAATTAGCAAACAGTCTGGTTAAATATGTTGATTTAACGCTAATTCACCCGGAAAAAGTTTCAAATGTTTGTAGCAATGTTCTCGATCCTAACATCCGCGTAATTAGCTTTAAAAAACCACGGATTCGCGACCCACGCAACCTATTGTCGATGTACGAGATGATGCGTATTATCAAAGACATACAGCCGGATATCTTGCATGTGCAAGAAACTAACGATCCTTGGTATGATTGGACTTTGTTACTCAACAAAATGCCGCCATTGGTGACAACTATCCACGACATATTCCGTCACCCAGGAGATAGCATGGCTGTATTCGGTTCAGAGTATACTAGGCGTATTGCCTTCTATCGTTCCCAACAATTGATTGTCCATACTCATCAACTAAAAAAGATTCTAATTGAACAATTTCATATACCTCAAGAGCGAGTCAATGTTTTACCACATGGGGAACTTGGTAGTTTGTATCAGCGTCGGGGTACGAAGTATAGTCAGACTCGCGAGCCAAATACGTTACTATTTTTTGGCCGCATCTGGCCATACAAAGGATTGAAATATTTACTTCAGGCTATGCCTTTAATTGCTGAACGTATACCTGAAGTCAAACTGATTATCGCTGGACGGGGAGAAAATATCAAACAATATTTCCCTAATGGTTATGATGAGAAACGTTACGAAATTATCAATGACTTTATCCCCCTTGAAGAAGTCAGTAATTTATTTCAACGCAGTACGATAACAGTTCTACCATACATAGAAGCCTCTCAAAGTGGAGTGGCAGCCTTATCTTATGGCATGGGAACCTTGGTTGTAGCCTCTGAAGTAGGGGGATTAAGTGAGATAATTCAGCATAAAAAAGATGGGTTGTTAGTTCCACCTCGTGATGTTCAATCTTTAGCTGATGCCATTATTTATTTGTTAAGCGATCGCGATTTGCAACAACGTATGCAAACTGCAGCATTAGCTCGCTGTCAGGAAGATTTAAATTGGTCAAATATTGCCGCTCAAACAGTCCAAGTTTATTATAAAGAACTGAATATGCAAAATAAATAAATATTAGTTAATTTATTATGAAAAAAATACTAATTTTTGAACAGGTATTCACAATTATGAGCTTGCTGATGTATTCAGGGGCAGTTTTTGTTGTTGTACTGTCAGGAGGAGCAGGACAGGGTGATTTAGTAGAATATGATAGCTCTGTGATTCGGATTATTTATTCTTTCATCTACCTAGTTACCTTAGTACTACTAGTTTTACGTTGGAAGAAAACTCTTTATTTCCTTAGGAAAGACTTTTGGCTTTATTCTTTAATTTTATTGTCAGCTGTTTCTATTATTTGGTCTTTTGAACCCTCAACAACATTAAAAAATAGTTTTTCCCTGATTAATTCCAGTTTATTTGGACTATATTTTGCTTCGCGATATAGCTTAAAACAGCAGTTACATTTACTCGCTTGGAACTTTGCAATTATTATAATACTCAGTTTTGTTTTTGCCATAGCTTTGCCTAAATACGGAATACAGAGCGATTTGGATGGTTCAAAGTGGCGTGGAGTATTCACACACAAAAACGGTCTGGGAGCAAGAATGGTAACAAGTAGTATGACTTTTTTTATACTTGGTTATCAAATTCAAAGACGTAGTTGGCTTTTCTGGGCAGGGTTTGGCTTGTCACTACTACTCTTACGGCTTTCTGCTTCCGGTTCATCTTTAGTTAACCTATTAATCATAATATTGACATTTTTTGCTTTTCAAATTTGGCGTTGGTCTTACCAATTCATGGTACCAACCCTAATAATGATAGCTACTATCAGCCAAAGCTTATATTTTTGGTTGTCTAGTAATGCGAATGTCCTGTTCAATGCAATTGGTAAAGATGCGACGCTAACGGGTAGAACAGAGTTGTGGCCATTAGTAATTGATAAGATTTGGAAACATCCTTGGCTTGGTTACGGTTATGGTGGATTCTGGCAAGGATGGAATGGCGAATCTGCCGATATTTGGCTTGCAGCTGCATGGACGCCAAGCCACCCCCACAATGGATATCTGGCTCTTTGCCTAGATTTGGGTCTTTTGGGCTTAGCAATCTTCTTTTTTGGATTTTGGCGCAATTATCTGCAAGGATTTGCTTGGGTACGTAGTAGCAAAACAGCATTTGATATTTGGCCACTTATACACATGACATATATACTTTTATCTAGCCTCACTGAGTCTAACTTAATGGAATCAAATAGTTTGACTTGGATACTGTATGTGGCGGCATCTCTCTCAGTCAAAATGTAAAAAGTCAGATGATTAATCAATATACTTGTAACCAGCTAATAACAGCAAAATTGATAGCTGTCATCATGTGTATATGCATATTTATTACTTAAGCCAGTTTCGCCAAGTTATGAATATAAGTTCCAGAAATAAGGTATATTTTAGACTTGACAACTGAGTGTTTTACTAAAGTAGCGTTTCACATTTACCCTGCCTATACTCATAAATTCAGGGTTTCAACCATTTTTCCGAGTAAGTGAATAATTACTTACTAAACTAATTAAAAATTGAAATTATTATGGCATCACCGAAAAAAGTACTAATTATTGTTGAAAATCTCCCAGTCCCCTTTGATAGACGGGTATGGATGGAAGCAACTACTTTACAAAAAGCTGGGTATGAAGTTAGTGTAATTTCGCCTACGGGTAATGGCTTTGAAAAAGATTACGAAATTATTGAGCAGATTCACATTTACCGTCATCCCCTACCACCGGAAGAAAGTTCTGTCATTGGCTATCTTCGAGAATACAGTTGGGCAATTAACTGGCAATTCCGTCTAGCTCAAAGGGTATGGCGAGAGCGTGGTTTTGATGTCATACATATTTGTAATCCGCCCGATTTACTTTTCTTGGTAGCAGTATGGTTTAAATTATTTCATGGTATATCTATTATCTTCGATCATCATGACCTCAGTCCAGAAATGTATGAAGCTAAATATCGTCGGCGCGATATTTTTTATTATGGATTACGGTGGGCTGAACGCTTAACCTATGCCACAGCAGACATGGTAATTTCAACGAACGAGTCACACCGAGAGGTAGCTCTTAAGCGTGGGCACAAGAAACCAGAGAACGTATTTGTAGTTCGTAGTGCGCCGGATCTTTCGCGCTTTCGCCGAATGCCTCCAAACCCCAATTACCGCAGAGGTAGAAACTACTTGATAGGTTACATGGGTGTCATGGGAGAACCAGAGGGTATTGATTATCTATTAAGAATGGTATATTACATTGTCCACAAAAAAAATCGCTCTGATATTCACTTTATGCTAATTGGTAGTGGCCCTATGGCAGAAAAGCTCAAGGACTTATCCAAAGAGTTAAAAGTGAATGAGTTTGTAGAATTTACAGGGTTTAAGCAAGGTGAAGAACTTTTAGAGCGGCTTTCCAGCTGCGACGTGTGTGTAGAACCTTCTCCAACATCTGCTTATAACGAAAACTGCACTATGAATAAAATCCTTGAATATATGGCAATGGGAAAAGCAATTGTCCAGTTTGATTTGCGAGAGGGAAGACGTTCTGCACAAGAAGCGTCTCTTTATGCAAAGCCTAATGACGAAGTAGAATTTGCCGAGAAAATTTTGGAACTTCTAGATTCTCCTGAACGTAGACAAAAGATCGGAGCCGAGGGCCGACGCAGAATGGAGGAAATTCTTGAATGGCAATATCAAGCTCCAAAACTGTTAGATGCTTACGATAAAGTTTGGCAAAGTAGGTAGCTACTTCAACTTTCAGAATTACTATATTAAGTAGTAAGTAAGTTGAGTAATAAGTAGATGTTTGCGATCAAAAATTACAAAATGACAAAATAAAGAATTTTTTACTTGACTTTGAAATTTTTGCTTTAGCTAAGATATTTCATATGACAAGGAATCTAGCCGTATAATATTCAAGGAAAAAATCAAGTCTTTGATAATCCAGAAATAAATTTGAATGAATATTAGTGGTTGATGGCTAATGCAGAAAAAATTTTTAATTGAACCTCCTGTTACTAAAGGGTTGATTTATGGTAAGGCAGTTATAGTTAGAACGTAGTTAACTCACCTGAAATCCCAAAAGTAACAAAAGTTTTGCTCAATAAAGGTACCAGCACCGTTACACATCTGCACTCAATGGAGACTAAATTTTTACTTAAAAATATACTATAATACATTTCATTTAAACACTTCTTGCTTCTTTGGCGGTTTCGTTAAAAAAAGGATTTCGATAAAGAGTAAAGCTTTAACTGAACCGTATTCGTCTATAGTATATTTTATATTGTAAAATTATACATAATCGGTATTGTCAATTGCACTGGTTTGTGACTGTTATAAGTCAATTTTGAGTTTCTTGCTTAAGACCTGTACTTTGGAAGATTTATGTCAGAAAAATCTATGGAATCTAGAGAATCTATTGATTTAGACCTTAATCGTTACTTATTGATATTGAAACGCTGGTGGTTGCCTGCTTTCAGTATATTTGTGGCGACAGTTATTCTGAGTGCTATATCTACACAATTTCTGAAGCCAGACTATGAAGCAGAAGGAAAACTGTTATTCAGAGTTCCCAGTTTTAAAGTAGCAGGCAATAATCTTTCCCCTACTGCCTCTGAAGGAGGAGACTCAGGAGATTTGAAACCATTGGTAGCAACTCAAAATCCCATAAGCAGTCAGATAGAAGTTATTTCTTCCCCAGCTTTATTACAACGGACAATAGACAAACTACAACTCAAAGACAACGAAGGTAAACCTTTGGAGGTGAAAGCACTACTAAAAGCCCTGAACCTAAAAATTATTGGTGGGACAGATGTATTGCGTATTACTTATAAAAGTCACGATCCTGAAGAAGCAGCGGCAGTAGTCAACACAATTATGAGGTTTTATTTAGAAAATGATATTCTGACAAATCGCTCTGAGGCAGGAGCAACTCGTCAGTTTATGGCCAAGCAACTTCCTACAACTCAAGCTGCTGTTAATAATGCAGAAGTAGCGCTACGTATATTTAAACAAAAGCATCAGATTGCAGATTTATCAGAGGAGACAAGGTCAGCTGTTGCGACTATTGGAAATCTAGACAATGAGATGAATACTGTCAAGGCTCAACTGGATGAGGTAAATGCCCAAACCAATCAACTACGGCAGAAAGTAGAGCTAAATTCTCAGGAAGCGATCGCTGTGAGTGCCCTTAGTCAGTCACCAGCAGTACAGGGAATTCTTACACAACTTCAAGAGACCGATCGGCAGTTGGCAGTTGAGCGCAGCCGTTTTCTAGATGACAACCCTATAATTATTAACCTAGAAGCAAAAAAAGCGAATTTAAAATCTCTCTTGCAACAGCAAGTTGGTCAGACTATTGGCAATCAAACACAAGTTCCCCAGAACCTATTGCAGATTGGAGAACTCAGACAAAGCCTGATACAAAACTTTCTGCAATCAGAAATACAACGTTTTGGCTTAACTCAAAGACTCTCGTCCTTATATAATTCTCGTGCCAGCTATGAACAGCGGGTGAAACTCATACCCCAGTTGGCACAAAACCAGCGGGAGTTAGAACGGAAAGTTGAAGTTGCAGAATCGACCTATCAAACTCTATTGAAAAAGGTTCAAGAATTACAGTTAGTTGAAAATACAAATACCCCTAGTTCCCGAATTATTGCTCAGGCTTTAGTGCCTGAAGATCCTACATTAACCAAAAAAATAATTGTTTTGGTGCTAGGAGTCATGTTCGGTTTGTTTTTTGCTACCACAACTGTACTTTTTCTCGCGATGAGAGATAGATCTCTAAAAACACTTAAAGAAATTAGAGATGTATTTGGATATACTTTGCTAGGAATTGTTCCTTTGTCTGTTAAAAAGCTTCGTTCCCGTGATTCAAATGCAGAATCAACGTCTCAAACAGTTGCCGTCAGAGATACTCCCCACTCTTTAACGAGTGAAATGTATCGGATGATTCAAGCAAATCTGAAATTCTTAAGTTCAGATAAATTGCTTAAAACCATTGTGATAACTAGTGCAATTCCTAAAGAAGGCAAGTCTACAGTTTCAGCTAATTTGGCAGCAGCGATCGCTCAACTAGGACGTCAAGTTTTATTAATAGATGCAGATATGCGAGTTCCTTCTCAACATCATCTTTGGCAATTAACCAATGAGGTTGGTTTGAGTGAGGTTCTCGTAGGTCAGGCTGAATTTAACATTGCTGTATCTAAGGTAATGGACAACCTTGATGTTTTAACTGCTGGAGTTAGGCCTCCCAACCCACTTGCTTTGCTTGACTCAAAACGGATGGCATCACTCATTGATAGTTTCTCATCCCAGTATAAGTATGACTTTGTAATTATTGACGCTCCTCCACTGCTTTTGGCAGCCGATGCTTTGACTTTAAGCCAAATGACTGATGGTATTTTGTTAGTAGCTCGACCCGGAGTCATTGATTCCAACAGTGCTAATGCTGCTCAAGAGATATTAGAGAGATCCAATTACAACGTTCTAGGTTTAGTAGTCAATGGAGTCATTGATAAAAATGAATCTAGTAGTTATCGATATCATTCTCACGAATACTTTAACCCAAGAGAGTTGAAAAAAGAGCTTAAGGGACTAGCGAAGAAATAAAGCTTCTAAAAAATTATTTTAGGAGTTACATCAAGTCCGGATAAATATTTATTAATAAAGATTGAGGTAAAGACGCCATAAGTTTTAAATAATAAGTAATTAACCGGACTAAGAATTATTGATATAGCGCTCCTAGATCGGATAAGAGATATCTTCACTGTTTTGCTTTGTGGCTCTTGCTGGCCTTCTCCAATTGGGTTGTAGACAAAACCTATATATCAATAAGAACTTTATCCTACAACCCAATGCCATACTTTTAACTGCTACCGATTTTCGTATGCTCCTCTATCAGGTGCATAACCGGACACACGAGAATTGCCTAGAAAATCGGTTTTCAAACTACTCCATTTTAAACCACTATTAATAGCCGGACTTGTTGATTTCAATCTAAAGTCACGAGCCGAGGCATTAACAAACTGTGGATCTGCAATCATATCGTTAGGTCCTGTAATCTTGATCGTCGAATTATTGCGATAAACATTGTAGTCATAACTGACGTTGACATTTTTCATATTGCTATTCACAGCATTACCAGGGGAAGCATACATAATGTTATTGAAAATTTTGACATCAGACGAATAACCCGCATAAATTTCGCCTTTTCCCTTTTTTTGAACTTCTGGACTTTGCTGATTCAAATATGCCGTATTGTTGATAATATCGATATGCTGACTCTCATGGGAATGAATACCTGAACCGCCATTATTGTAGGTGAGATTGTTCGCAATTAAAATCCGTCCTCTATATCCTTTTGAAACATCAACAATAATACCATTACCGTCTGAAATCGTTCCGGAACCAATCCAAGGAACGTACATTCGATTATTGTAGCTTCTGTTATTGGTCACAAATATCTTGTATCCCTTGTTATTGTCAGAACTCCAATTATTAAGCATGGAAATGCCACTGCAACCATGAACTGTGTACCAAGCGTTATTGTATACAGTGTTATTATCCACTTTCACATAATCAGCTTGGATTGCTGAGATACCTGCTCCTCCACAATCATGCACTTTGTTGTTTAGAATATTTATGTGATGGGAACGGCCTTTATTTCCTCCCTCAATGCTTATGCAATTTCCGCTAGTAAGCGGATTTGATGTGTTATATTTCTGACTTAACGCATAATCACGGGTGATATTAGCATTGTTCCCTATAACCTCCAGCCCGTTAATCTCGATGTATGAAGCTCCATTTGAAATCGAGATCCCATTCCATGTATTGTGCTGAATTTTTGGAGAATGCCCAGGATATGCTTCAAATTTAATCCATGCATTTGCAGTTCCAGAACGTTTAATACTTAGTACAGCACCGTTTTTGGGCCCATTCTTGTATTGCCCGTTCATAATAAGTACCGTGTCGCCAGGATTAGTCAGGTTTGCTGCCCTTTGAAGTGTCCTAAAAGCAGATGAGGTAGAGAGTCCGCTATTTCTGTCGTTTCCGTTACCACTAACATAGTATGTTGTCTCAGTTGAAATACCACTGATCAGCTTGCGGTTAGGTAGTGGTGTTTCCTGAATAGTGGATGGCTGAGGAACATCTTTAAAAAAAGACTCTGTTATTCTCTGTCCTTGAACCAGACCTGTTAATGCCCAGGGAAGTACAAGAGATGCGCTCAAACTGAGAAAACCGAAACCATGAATCATCATAGGGAAAAAATAGGGTATGTTGCAAAAACTCAATCGTTAACGGTTAGTAACTCTAGCCTTAGTTAATAACCCAGTATTGGATACGGTCGTATCACTGCCACTTGTAAGTTTATACACGGTTTTATAGGTTTAAACCTGCGCATTTTCGCGTAAATATGGCTGAACCACCTTTTGAGCTTGTGTTCCAAAAAATCGCAAACATCTGATAAAATCACTGAATAAAAAATATCAGTATCCAGAGTTACCCCATTCATGAACACCAAGCAACCGTACAAATGGCGTCATTTCCAATTCGACATCATTCTACTGTGTATACGCGGTATCTGTGGTTAAAATAGTATATCTGTCATCAATTAGTTGATTTACTTAAATAATTCTTATGATAATAATAATCACTGAATAACTAAAAATCAGTGATTAACTAGTATTTACGAAATCTGCTTTCTAAAAGATTCTCATTATCATAAGAAATCCGAGTACCTACAATAAAGATTTCAAAAATCTATCAATGCACATTATGAATTTACAGTAAGAGTTTTAAAGTTTACAGTATTTCTTTATGAGTAATATTACTTAAAATTATTATAATGACGGATATATAAAAGTGGTCAGATAGCTTAAAACATTGGCAAATCAGAAAAGAGCGGCTGTCAAAGTATTTATAGCAGACTTGTCCTAACCAGGATCGCAGCATTTAGAAAACGCAATTTGGAAGGAGCGATGTCTTGTGAAGCGTTTGTTATGTGTAACTTGTTTTTAATCAAAGGATAGTGCAATTTTAGGGACGAAGAGGGTTGACCAACGCCCCCAATTTACATCTATCTCTTAAATTAGAGTCCGAATAAGTTCAGAAGATTAAGGATAATACCTAGAGGTCCAGTTACAGTGTTGACGGTATCGCCAGTCTTAGCTGCACCAGATCGGTTTACTACTACAACGTCATTATTGCGGAGTATGGGATTAGTTTGCTCATTAATCCCAGCAGAGAAATCCACTTTTACTATACGTTTAGTGACAGAACCATTAGGATTGAGGCGAATTAAATCAACAGCACTACTACTAGCTCTGGCATCATTAAATCCGCCAGCAGCGAGTATAGCTTGATTTAAAGAGCTATTTGGTTGAACGTCTGTTAGACCTGGTTTTTTAACTTCGCCAACCACACCAACCTGAATTCGTGTAGGAGACAAAGTAGTGGTAGCTAATTGAGTCGCTTCTGCGGGGTTAATTTCAGTTGCCGTCGGAATAACAATTGTGTCTCCGTCTTGCACAATGATGTCTTGATTAGCATCACCACTCTGTAACAGTTGCCAAAGATTAATATCTATAGATTGTTCTGAGCCTGTTCTTGTAGGTCGGCGTAGCTTGAGATTACGCACATCAGCTTGTGCTGTAATCCCGCCAGCTAATTGAATTACCCGTGTCACATTTGGTAAACCAGTGGGACTGGCAGTGCCACTGTTAGGGGTTGCGCCCACTTGGCTATCTGTATTTCCTGGGGTGACAAGATACGAACCAGGACGGTTAACTTCACCAATAATTGTTACTGTGCGGGGTGTGGTTTGACTGGCAGCAAAGTTGGATGCAAATATATTGCGAGATTCTGCAACGTTGAAGTTGGTTGCTGTTGGCACAACTATAGTGTCTCCATCCCGCAAGGTAATATCCTGCGATAACTTGCCTGTTTGAATGAGTTCTTTCAAATTGAGGGTGACAGATTGCTCTGAAGAACGTCCGATTCTACGCCGTAATTGAACTTGAGTCACATCCGCAGCTAAAGTTACCCCCTGCGCTGTTGTTAATGCGGCTAATACAGTGGGGTATTGTACGCCTGGATTGTTCCCGGCGCCTCCGCTCAAGTTTAGAGTGTAAGCTCCAGGACGTGTTACCTCTCCAGCAACAAAAATATTTATAGGACGAGGAGACAAGAGATTGACTGAGATCAAGGGACGTTTGAGGAAGCGAGCATATCTTCTAGCTATTTCGTCAGAAGCTTGTTCAGTTGTTAGCCCTAATACCGATACACTACCAATTAAAGGTAGGTTGATTGCTCCACCGGGGGGAATTTGGTATTCACCTGTATATTCAGGTACTTCAAATACATTTACACGGATGAGATCGCCGCCTCCTAATGAATAATTAGTATCTAATTGTGTTTGTGTAATTGGTGGTTGTGTTGTTGGTGGTAACGGTTGTCCCTGAGCTAGACTGGCAGATGACACAGCGGCATTGACAGCAGTTAACAAAGCCATACCTACAGTTGGCTGAATTAGGAATTTAGACAAACTTTTGTTAAGCATATTTACCTGAGATTCTGAAACTACAATCAATAAAGTACTGTCTAAACATTTTTATTTTGACTATACCTAAATATTCAAGTTCCCCGACACTCTTATTTTCCTAGAAAAGTGTTATTTTCCGGAGGAAATTTGTTTATTGAACTTAAATTTTTAGTGAAGTTAGCTTAAAGTTAATGTTGCTTGAATAGAGTAATATCAAAAAATGTAGGATTTACGCAATTAAATCCAGTTTCTACAAGAAATTGTCTGTTAGCCAACAATCAAGTAGTCGCGAATAAAGTTTTATTGTCAAAGTTAATTTGATGACATTTAAAATCTGCAATGAGTAGTAAGGGACTACTAAAATTAGGAACAAGTTCATTAAATAAATACAAATAAGCTTGAAAAGATGTCGGAATTTTATTTTTTGTGGATTGTGTTGGGCAAAGGAACTTAAAAAGGCAGAATTTTGGGTTTTGTTCTTCAAGCCAGTCGACAATTTACTACTTGGCAACAAGACTAATTCAAGGGGTTGTTTTTTCTTTGGATCTGTTGAATAAAAAATTCTTCTAGGGATTGACGTGACAAGTTAATGGCGATAATTTTACCTTCCATAAGACGAAGACTGGCAAGAAAATCATAGTAACCATCTTGTAGTGTACCGTGCCAGGAACCATCAGGCTCAAATATGAGAGTGGGTATCCATTTTTTAAGAATTTCCCAGTCACCACCTTGACCTTTTACTTGATATGTGTCATTTACGCCTAAAAGTTCATTGAGGGAACCAGAGCAAATTAGTTCACCTTGAGCGAGAATGGCAATGCGATCGCAAATCTGTTCTACTTCACTAAGAACGTGGCTGTTGAAAAAAATCGTTTTACCAGCAGCTTTGAGCGCCAGAATAATTTCTCGCATTTGGTAGCGCCCCACCGGATCGAGACCAGACATAGGTTCATCCAGAAAAACTAAATCTGGCTCGTTAATTAGTGCCTGTGCCATCCCAACACGCTGTAGCATTCCTTTGGAATAGCGGCGCAGCAGTTTTTTACGGGCATCGGCTTGGGATAAACCGACCAATTCCAGTAGTTGGGGAATGCGCTGGCGTTGGACACTTTGGGGAATTTGGAATAAGCCAGCAGCAAGCTGTAAAAATTCCCAACCAGTGAGATAGTCATACAAATAGGGATTTTCCGGCAGATAGCCAATATGTTGCTTAACACTGCGATCGCCTATTGGTTTACCTAACAACGATCCGCGTCCGGAAGTGGGATGAATAATTCCCAGCAACAATTTTAAAAGGGTAGTTTTCCCAGCACCATTAGGCCCCAACAAACCAAAGGTTTCGCCTTTGTAAACCGTTAAAGAACAGTTTTTGAGAGATACGACTTTTTGATTTAGCCAAAAACCAGTGCGATAGACTTTTCGCAACTCAGAAGTTAGGACTACTGGTGGAATGTCTGCCGTATTAAGTTGAGAATTAGAGTCATCTGCAACAGATTTCATCTCGGTTAAATCACTATTTATCAGCTTGGCATCAATTAAAAATTACCCGGTAGGCTGATAATAACCATCAACAACTCGTGTGTCAATTATCCGAAATGGGGGACTGGGGAAGAAGCAGGGGAGCAGGGGAGCAGGAGAGCAGAGGAGAAGAGAAGTTGTAGTAAGTTTTCTCCCCTCTGCCTCTTTTCAATGCCCAATTTGACTCTTTTCATAGAACTCCCTTAGAACTGGGAATTAAGCCAGCACGTCGAGGGTCAATTTCCACTGCCTGCCGTGTTGCTCTTGCAAAGGCTTTAAATGTTGCTTCAATGATGTGGTGAGAATTAATGCCATCCAATTGTCGAATGTGCAGTGTCATTTGGCTATGGTTAACCAAAGCCACAAAAAATTCTCGCACCAGTTGGGTGTCATAGGTTCCTACCCTGTGAGTAGGAATTTGCAAGCCGTAGCTGAGGTGAGGCCGTCCAGAAAAGTCTAGCGCTACCTGAACTAAGGCTTCATCCAGTGGTGCAAGAAAATTACCAAAGCGGACAATACCTTTTCTGTCGCCTAGTGCTTGGTTAAAAGCTTGCCCTAAAGTAATGCCTACATCTTCGTTGGTGTGATGATCGTCAATTTCCCAGTCTCCCTTGGCTTGAACATCTATATCAATCAGCCCGTGGGAGGCAATTTGATGCAACATGTGATCCAAAAACGGAATACCTGTTGCTGCTGTGCAAGTTCCTCTACCATCCAGATTGATGGTAACTTGCACATTAGTTTCACCAGTGGTGCGGTGAACAGTGGCAATGCGAGGGGTTTGGGTTAAGCGATCGTAGTTTGAATTAACTTGGCGATTGGTTGTTTGCATGGGGAGTGGAAAGAGTTAAAAGTTAAGAGTTATCAGTTAGGAATTAAGAACTATGAGTTATGAGTTATAAATTTTTAACTCTTAACTCCTCACTTCTAACTCCTAACTTTCTTACTCCTAACTTTATCGCGTCACATTCCCATAATTTCATATCCTGCATCTACATAGAGAATTTGTCCGGTAATGCCGCTGGACAAATCACTACACAAGAAAGCCGCAGCGTTGCCTACTTCTAACTGAGTGACGGTGCGTCGTAGAGGAGCTACTTCTTCTACATGATGAATCATATCCAAAATCCCACCCACTGCTGAAGATGCCAAAGTACGGATGGGACCTGCGGAGATGGCATTCACACGAATATTTTGCGGCCCTAGTTCAGCAGCTAGGTAACGCACACTCATTTCTAAACCCGCCTTGGCAATTCCCATAACGTTGTAGTTGGGGATTGCCCTAACACCACCTAAATATGTCAGAGTGACGATGCTACCTCCCTCTGTCATCAAAGGTTTGGCTGCACCACTTAACTGCACCAATGAGTAGGTACTAATTTCTAAGGCGGTGTTGAAGCCAGAACGAGAGGTTTGGCTAAAATCTCCACTTAAATCGTCTTTGCTGGCAAAGGCCAGACAATGGATCAGGATATCTAGCTTTCCCCACTGTTCGCGGATTGTCTCAAAAGTAGATTTAATTTGGTCTTCATCTTGGACATTACAGGGAAGAAATAAGCTGGGGTTGAGAGGTTCTACCAATTCCGCAACTTTTTTCTCCATCTTGCCACGTTCATCCGGCAGGTAGGTAATACCCAGGTTTGCTCCGGCTTTGTGCAGTTGTTGGGCAATGCCCCAAGCGATCGAGCGGTTATTGGCAATACCTGTAACAAGGGCATTTTTTCCAGTCAGATTTAGCATATAAATTGTTAATGCGATCGATCATTAGGAGCATACTAGAATCTGAGGCACGTTTAGTCTTTGTTTTATACAGGATTGACAAAAATGAATATTGCTAAGGGTGTTTGCCGTGACAAAAATCTTGATTTTTTATAAAGATATTCTCAAGATATCTTTATTTGTTCTTCAAAAAACCTTTTAAATATAGTTATTGGAACTACTTATCAACAATTAGTAGCTGAAAGGATCAACAATTATGTATCATTATAAACAAAGAGTTATGAAGAGATTAGTTTGAGTATAGGAAAGTACAGAAAGGTTGACGGTGCTTTATTCATTTTTCGGGTGTATTCTTAGGTAATCAGTTTTTGTTTTTCCGGCATTGGGTAGGGGAAGGGAGATGATCGTGACACAAGATAAAGCCCTAGCAAATGTTTTTCGTCAGATGGCGACCGGGGCGTTTCCGCCAGTTGTGGAAACGTTTGAACGCAATAAAACGATCTTTTTTCCTGGCGATCCTGCCGAACGAGTTTATTTTCTTTTGAAAGGTGCTGTTAAACTTTCCAGGGTGTACGAGGCAGGAGAGGAAATAACGGTAGCGTTGCTGCGGGAAAATAGTGTTTTTGGTGTATTGTCATTGCTGACAGGAAATAAATCGGATCGGTTTTACCATGCGGTTGCATTTACTCCTGTAGAATTACTGTCGGCACCAATTGAACAGGTGGAGGTAGCACTTAAGGAAAATCCAGAATTATCAATGTTAATGCTGCGAGGTCTGTCTTCGCGCATTTTACAGACAGAGATGATGATTGAAACTCTTGCTCACCGAGATATGGGTTCTAGATTGGTGAGTTTTTTGTTAATTCTTTGTCGGGATTTTGGCGTTCCTTGTGCGGATGGGATCACAATTGATCTGAAGTTATCTCATCAAGCGATCGCAGAGGCAATTGGTTCAACTCGTGTTACCGTTACTAGGCTCCTGGGAGATTTGCGTGAGAAAAAAATGATTTCTATCCACAAAAAGAAGATTACTGTGCATAAACCTGTTACCTTAAGTAGGCAGTTCACATAAAAACAATTGGAGAAAGGGGAATCGGCGCGTGTTCTATTTTGAAAAATGACACTAATAGCTAGAGGTAAATCTAAAATTGAATAATTTCAGCTATTGCCAATTCCCACTTCTTTCCAGACAATGCTTAAAAGTAGTAGGCTGTATCTGGAAGGATTTCGGTAGCTAAAGATGACCACCGGATACATCCTCATCGCAGCAATTTTGATTCTGGGAGGCGTAATTGCCACCGTGGGCGATCGCATCGGCACACGAGTTGGCAAAGCCCGCCTCTCACTTTTTAAGCTTCGTCCGAAAAACACTGCTGTATTAGTAACAATTTTTACTGGTGGTTTGATTTCAGCATCAACTCTAGGGATTTTATTCGCTGCCGACGAAGGTTTGCGCAAAGGAGTCTTTGAGTTAGAAGATATTCAAACAGACCTCAGACAGAAGCGGGAACAGCTAAAAACCGCAGAAACGCAGAAAAGTCAGGTAGAGGGTGAGTTAAATCAAGCAAGAATTGCCCAAGCAAAGGCACAACAAGACTTGCAGGCAATTAATCAATCCTTGCAGGCGGCAAACGCCAAACAGAGGGAAACGCAAGCCCAGCTGAACCGCACCATTAGTCAACAAGCCCAAACCCAAACTCAACTCCAACGCACTCAAGGTCAGCTAGATCGAGTTGTAACTCAATATCAAAAAGCCATAGCTGAATTGCAAAGCGTTTACGACCAGAGAAAGGAACTACAGGCGGCAGTTGAACTGTTGAAGACAGAACGTCAAAGACTTTATGCAGAAGCGAAAAAAGCCATTGACGAAGCCAAAACAGCAATTGAAAAACGCGATCGCGAACTTGCTAACCGTCAAGAAGCCATAGAAGCGCGCGATCAAAAAATTGCTCAACTGGATCAACTAATTCAAAAACGTAATCTAGAAGTTGTAGCACGAGAGCAAGTGATTGCCAAACGGGAATCGCGCCTCAAAGAATTGGAAGCACAACAGGAGGAACTAGAACAGGAAGTTGCCAGACTGGAAAAATATTATCAGTCCTACCGCGACTTGCGTTTGGGTAAGCTGGCCTTAGTTCGCGGTCAAGTTCTGTCCGCTGCTGTAATTCGTGTTACTCAACCTGCCGCCGCTCGTCAAGCAGTGGTACAACTTTTACAAGAAGCCAATCGCAACGCCAACCTCGAACTAAGCGAACCTGGTGCAAATTCGGCAAATTTAGAGCTGTTGCGCGTGACCCAGGATAGAGTCGATCAATTAAGCAAGCAGATTGAGGATGGTAAAGAATACGTCGTGCGAATTTTCTCTGCTGGTAATTACGTCAGGGGAGAAAAGCAGATAGAATTTTTCGCGGATACAGCCCAGAATCAACTGGTTTTTTCGGGAGGCGCGGTGTTAGCCACGACTACTGCTGATTCCAAAACCATGACATCTTATCAGTTACAGCAGCGGCTAGAAATACTGATTTCTGCTTCCCAATTTCGTGCCCGTAATGCCGGAATTGTCGAAAATGTGCAAGTAGAGGGGACTTTTCTGCGCTTTGTCAGCCTACTAAGACAGTATAATCAACCCTTGGAGATCAAAGCGATCGCAGCAGAGGATACTTATACAGCCGGACCATTGAGAGTAAAATTGGTGGCGATAGTTGACGGAAAAATTATTTTTAGTACTTAAAAAATTATTTGCACACTGTTATTAGTAAGATTTAAACACATTGAACAGCAGTCAAAATAGTTGCTGTAGCTGCATTTTTTATCTAGCAGATACTATACGTAGCAAGATCCTTGTAAGGGTACATTTCTAATTTTTAATTAATTATGAATCTCCGTGAATTTTCACCAACGCAACCAGTCATCTTGGGGTTTGATCCAGGTCGAGATAAGTGTGGTTTAGCGGTGATGGGACTCGATCGGCAACTGTACGATCATCAAGTTGTGTTAGCAAAAGAGGCGATCGCTAGCATTGAGACACTGCGCCAAAGGTTTCCGATTTCTTTGATGGTCATGGGCGACCAAACTACAGCCAAACAGTGGAGACAGAGATTATATCAAGAATTAACAGAACCGTTGAGTATTATTTTAGTGGATGAGCGCTACACAACCTTAGAAGCACGCGATCGCTATTGGCAAATGTTCCCGCCCAAAGGGCTAATCAAGCTATTGCCACAGGGTCTACGACAGCCTCCAAGACCCATAGATGACATTGTTGCCATCCTCTTAATCGAAAGATACTTAAATCGCCTTACTGAATGAGCAGCCAGCCAATTTTAGATTTTTTCTTCAATCCAAAATCTAAAATCCAAAATCCAAAATTGAATAACTCTTAACTTTTAAAGTTCCGCCCGAATCGTAAAAGCATAGTCTCCTCCAGGCTCTAGCTGGTAATCTTGTTGCTCTAAGAATCGACCGAGAGGTTCTTTGATTAAGGCGCGACCTTGGGAAGGCTTGACGGCAAGTTCTCCCCGACGAAAATGCCACTGGAAATGCCACTCAAACTCACCCGCACTCACTTCACCCTCAAGGAAGCCGTGTTGCCAGGATTGACGGGTAATTCTGACATGGGCAATGGTTTCTGGCAGACGTTTTGCACTCACAATGCTTTATGTCAAGTGTGGAATAACAGCCGATAATGTAGGCTACTTATTTTATTTACCAAACATATCTCAATTAGACAAACTGACAAAGTGGGTATTTGTAGTTAACTGTCTGGCAAGTCAACAATGCTTGGTGAGGGCTGGGGAAAGGGGAAAGGGAAAAGGGTAAGGGATTTAAATCCTTTCCCCCTTTACCCCGCTTGCGTCACGAAAGCGAACTACTAGTACAGTACGGCGTCAATAAACCGCCCCTGACGCTCGGTCGCTCTTAGCGTCTCCTAGAGAAGCGTTAGCGAGTTTTACTTCGAGGGTCATAGTTCGTCATAGATATTGGAAAATAAATCAAACGAGAAATGCTAATTTTTTCGTTGCTTCTAGCGATCGCATTTCAACTACTGGTACATTTCAGAAATCGTTTCCACTCGCAATGTGAAGCAGTCTTTAGCGTAAATACCCAAATAGCAGTGTCTAACACTCCTATGATAATTGTGTTGCTGAAAGTCTTTGTTGGGAATCCACAGTATATTTCTGCCGCAAGATAGCTGTTTTTTGAATCTATATGTACTCTAAATGTTGGGCAAAAGTATCTAAAGTGTACAATAAATTAAAAACTACAGATAAAAAGATTTCGTGAATTACGCATAGACGCTTGTACAATCGAGCAGTCTTACTAAAATAACTATGTCTAACATCAATGCCTAAAAAAGCAGCGTAAATGTCTTGTGGAGTCCTCATCACAAACTCAAAAATGCTTTTTAAAAGTTAGTAGTTTCTCAGTGGATTTTCATAAAAAGCTTTATATGTTTTTGCATTTTATTTAGTTTTACGTCCTTAATAATTTGTCAATAATGATTTAGATATAACTATTAGTTATTACTATTTATGTAATGCTCAATTCCCTAACTCAAGTAAGATGTGCGCTCACTATCAAAATCGATATTATATTTCTTAAAGGTAAATTTCAGTTTCCGTAACGAGGTAAATAATGGCAATTAAATTGAAAGTTCCCAATATTAAAGGTAATGAGTGCGCCCAGAAAATAACTAAATCTATTCAGACTATGGAATCTGATGCCAAAGTAGATGTGAACGTTGAGACTAAAACTGTCACTGTAGATGCTGCCGCTTCTGAAGAGTCAATTAAACAGATAGTTCAGTCTGCTGGTTACACTATAGAGGGCTATTAACTAAATCTCTAAGTTTTCTAAGAAATTTAGAGGAAATAATTTAGTCAACACAATTGTCTAAGGATATTTACGTCCGTTTGACGGGCGTAAATATTAATATATTACTCTACTCGCTCGCAATTATTCTTTCTCTGACAGCAGGGCAAAAAATCTAAATATTGGTAAGCATCAATAAGAATTAAGTTTGCCAAGACCACAATCAAATATAACTTTCAGAGAATTAAATCTTAAATCTCATATTAAAAATTCTTAGGTCGAAATTAAAGGATGTTTTAAAATTTATTTAGTCGGTAACAAAACGTTTTAGTTCTCCATAAATCCCCCTTATTCAGGGAGGTTAGGGGGCATATAGAAGTGCCTAAATTACAGTTGAACGACATTCCTGGATGGTACAAGCCCCTAGATTCATCTATGGAGTTAATCTAAAATCTAAAATTCGCAAGCCCCTAGATTTATCTATGGGGTCAACTGTCAATCCAAAATCCCAAATCCCAAATCTAAAATCCAAAATTGTCTGACCGACATTCCTGGATGGTACAAGCCCCTAGATTCATCTATGGAGTTAATCTAAAATCTAAAATTCGCAAGCCCCTAGATTTATCTATGGGGTCACTGTCAATCCAAAATCCCAAATCCCAAATCTAAAATCCAAAATTGTCTGACCACTTTTAAAATATCCTCAGTCTATGAGGATTGTCTGTTAAATAATGTGGTATTTTCACACATAGCAGAAAGAAGAATTACATTCACTTATCCTCAAGTCTAAGTACTAGGGAGGATTTCTGATGAATAACTAACTGATAGATAATTGAGGCAGAAAGCTATAGCTAGAATCATGGAAACCAAACAGCTAGGAAAAACTGGTATCTTTGTGAGTGCAATTGGTTTGGGTGGTATGCCGATGTCAATTGCTAATCGTCCTCCTGAATCGGAATCAATCCAAGTTATTCATCGTGCCTTGGATTTGGGTATTACATTTATTGACACTGCCGATGCTTACTGTAAAGATGAGTCAGATAAGCACCACAATGAGCAGCTAATTCACAAGGCAGTTAGTAGTTACAAAGGCGATGTTAGTCAAGTAATTGTAGCAACTAAGGGCGGGTTGATGCGTCCCAATGGCAGCTGGACAAGCAACGGCAACCCAGAACATTTGCGCCAAACAATTCGAGCCAGTTTTGAGGCTTTGGGCGGTGCTAAACCCATCGATGTTTGGCAATATCATTCTCCCGATCCTAATTACACCATTGAAGAATCTCTTGCGCCAGTTAAAGAAGCAGTGGAGGCTGGTTTGATTCGGTTTGTAGGAGTTTCTAACTTTTCCGTTGAACAAATTAAGCGGGCGCAGGATATTGTCGATATTGTTTCGGTGCAGAATCAATACAGCCCTTGGCAGCGACAGCCAGAAAATGACGGCGTATTAGAATATTGCGAACAGCAGGGATTGACCTTTTTACCTTGGAGTCCCTTTGGTGGTAGGCGTCGCCATCAGGATTTGCAAGATATTTCTGCGATCGCTAAATTAGCTAAAGAAAAAGGCGTGTCGGTGTACAATATCGTTTTGGCATGGTTGCGTTCCAAGTCGCCTATTATTTTGCCTATTCCTGGTGCTAGCAAGGTTTCCAGCATTGAAGACTCAACACATGCTATCAACGTGAAATTATCTGACGAAGAAGTGCAAAAAATCGATCGGGCAACTTAATTATTCGGCGTTACTAATTCAATTTATGAATCTGAGTGTAAAGACGTTGCCATGTAACGTTTTTACAAAGATTTTTAAATCATGCAAAAGCATTTTCATACCTGAATTCAGCAACGTCAATTATTCCACTGGCTAATGAAAATATGGTAGAACTTGCCTATAAAAAAAGACATGATATTAGAAACACACCGCTTGCTAATGCGTGACTTTATAGAGACAGATTTGCAGGCGGTTTTTGCCTATCAATCCGATCCTTTGTATTTGCGTTATAACTACTGGACACAACGCACACAGAACGATGTTTGTGAGTTTATCCAGATGTTTATCGATCAGCAAAAAGAGCAACCCCGGACTAAGTTTCAGTTAGCTGTTGTCCTCAAAAAAGAAAATCGGCTGATTGGCAATTGTGGTATCCGTGTAAACGATCCAGAAATGCGGGAAGCAAATATCGGCTATGAACTAAATACTCAATATTGGGGACAAGGTTATGCAACAGAAGCGGCACAGGCAATTTTAAAGTTTGGCTTTGAAGAATTGAGAATGCATCGTATCTGGTCTTGGTGTGTTTCAGAGAATGTTGCTTCTGTAAAGGTATTAGAAAAAACTGGTATGCGTCGTGAAGGTCATCTGCGAGAAAAAGAGTTAATCAAAGGCAGATGGTACGACAACTTTCTTTACGCTATCCTTGACCACGAATGGAAAGCAAAGTAATACTGCTTCTATGAGCTACCTCAGAGACAATATCATAAATTACTGAGAAATTGAGGGTAAGACAAGTTCAGAGGGCCGCACAGATGACCAACCCTATCCTCAATTTCCAAACAGCTACGGAACACGAAGTATTAGCAGCAGCGGGTAAAAAGTATCTGCGTTCTGGTAGACGAATAGCTACAAATAAATTATCTCAGGGGGCAAATCAGCCTGGAAGATTATCAACTTTTATTTACAGTTCATAATCCTAAAGTACTATGAATTGGTGTTTTTGTCTTGATATCTACTAATGCACCTGATGCTTGAAAGATTGAAGAAAACCTGACATTTTTGCTCCCCATCTCAGAGAAAGTCACAGATAAAAATTAGTTAATTTTGGATTCTAAAAAAATGCGATCGCTACTTTTAACTTTTGCTGAAAATTTAAATTTTTCTGAAACTCAGTTGGAGGAAATACTCTCACAGCCTCTAACTAAAGTTCTCAATTCACCTGAATTGCAACAAGAATTAAACAGCTTAGATACCAATTTGCTTAAGGAAACTTTACCCACCGCTGGAGGAGTTTTAGCTAAGGAATTACCACCTTTTTACAACTGGCTAAAAAATGAGTTGGGAGTCAAACGGGTTCCTGATAGTCCCGATCACACTACAAGATGGGTAATTGGTTTTGTCCATAATCAAGAAAGTTTAACTCATTTGGTTGAGTTACACCGTCCAGTACCTCGTCTGGCTTTAGAAGCTTCTATTCCCCGCTTGGTAGGGTTGTTTGAAGGTGTCGAAGACGCGCAAGTTCGGCAAGAATGGCAAAAAGCGATCGCAGCTCTATGTCTAGTTTTAGTTGTGGCTGCACGCGAGCAAGATAGAGCAGCTGTAGCAGTCTGAATTGCTGTCCCCCGCGTGTAGTGGCGCACAGATGTGCGCCACTACTAATCTATATCTCCAGATGCGATGCCTGCGGCGGTAAACTACGCATTCAATTTTTCAGCATCAAGGATCGTAATCTCCAGATGCGATCGCATCCAATTTTTCAGCATCAAGGATCGTAATCGTCCCACCCCGACGATAAGCAATTACTAACTTGAGACTTTTAATTAATCGCACGCATTCTTCGTAAGTAATGCCGCTACTTCGAGCCATCCGATAATAAGATAATTTAACTTTTAAACACTCGCCTTGTGGACTAGATTCAGTTCCAGATTCAACAACAAAATATTGAATTAATCTCGCAAGGCGAACAATCGCTCTTTCAGAAACTAATCCGTGGACTGTTTCATGTAATTGCTGAATCCGACTGTTAAAAACCATCAGCATTCGTAAGGCGATTTCAGGATTTTCGTCAATAGCTTTTAACAAAGCATCTCGCTCTACAGTAAGAATTTCACAATCAGATTCAGCAGTGACAGTTGCCGGAGAAATCCCATTTCCCAACAAAGCAGGAGCCGCAAAAATTTCCCCAGCAGCTAAGGCACGGAGAATTGTTTCTTTCCCGGTTGTTGCTGTTTTGGTAACTTGAATCGATCCACTGACAACAGCATAGAGTTTTGCTGGTAAGCGATCGCCTTCATGGAGAATAATCTCTCCTTGACGATAGCCTTGCACCTGAGTGTAAGGTTGCAAACCTATCTTCTCTGCCGTTTTTAAACCTGCAAGCACAATAATTTGCGAAAGTTGTTCCAAGGATGCCTGCACGATCAGCCTGATATTGCCCAGGCTGGACGATGATGAATCCAAGGATTAGCCGCTTCTAATTGTGCTGCTAGACTGATGATTGTGGCTTCAGCGGCAGGTTTACCAATTAGCTGCACACTGATAGGTAAACCCTTACTATCAAAGCCAACAGGAATGGCGATCGCAGGTTGTCCAGTTGCATTCGCAGGCGGACAAGGGGCAACCCACTCAATAATATTTTGGAATGTCTCTTCTGGACTGAGCGAAGCCCATTCCCCAACACGGATAGGTGAATGTAGATAAACTGGCAATACCAGCACATCCACGGTATCGAAAAACGCCACAATCTGACGTGCCACTACCTGCATTTGGGAAACTGCTTGCAGGTATTCTCCAACGGAACCTGTGCGTGCAAATAGCCAGCGATTCAATGGCTGCAAAGCTTCAACAGGAAGTCCCGATGCAGCTACCCCAGCTTGCCAAACGATTTGAAATGGTTCAACTAAACCACTAAAATCTGGGGATTTTTGTTCAACGTGGTGGCCGAGTTTTTCTAATAACTGGACTGTTTGGCGGACACCTTGCTGACAGTTGGCATCAGCTTCTCCCAAAGGAGAAATACTAGTGTCAAAGGCAATTCGCAAAGCACCGAGTTTTGTCCCAGTTGCCGCAAGAAATGATGGTTCGGGATCTGGCAACCAGTAAGGATCGCCTGTCATGTAACCAGATATGGTATCCAAAAGGGCAGCAGCATCAGCGACAGTCCGGGCGATTGGCCCGTTAACGGCAATTCCAGCGAGGCGTTCGCCTACGGGTGCTTTACTCACCCTACCCCTAGATGGTTTAATTCCCACCAAACCACAACAAGCCGCAGGACCCCGAATTGAACCACCACCATCAGAACCTTGAGCGATCGCACACAATCCCGCTGCTACCGCCGCCGCCGCACCACCACTGGAACCGCCAGGGGTGTATTCTAAATTCCACGGATTTCTGGCTGGGGGAAAACCCATAGGTTCGCTGTAGGGAAAAGAACCTAATTCGGAAGTGGCTGTTTTACCAAGAATAGTAAATCCAGCCTGCTTAATCCGCGTTACAACCCCATCATCATAATTAGGGATATTGTTCAGTAATGCTGGATTTCCATAAGTACAGGTAACACCTGCTACAGCATTGAGGTCTTTAATGGAAATCGGCACGCCAAAAAATGGCGGTAGTTCTGAGGTAGTTGTTAATAATTCTGTTTTGGCTTTGGCATCTGCGATCGCTAATTCTGCCGTCACCGTAAAATAACTTCCTAATTGAGGATTTAATTGCTCAATCCGTTCTAAATATATTTCTACCAACTCTAGCGGTGATATTTCCCGGCGACGAATTAATTGCGCCAACTCTAGTGCTGGGGTAAATGCTAAATCAACTTCATTCATAGGTTAGTGAATGGGTAATTTTGTCTTTACTCTGGGATTTTTAAACTGAAATTGTTACTTTAGCAGGATTTCGGGGAACTATACATTTTATAGCTCCTGAGATTTGCCACTCATTTAGGATACTCAGATGCAATAGGCGTGGTTACGTTCTTACTCAAGCCATTTTAATTGTTCTGCATAAACTTTCGACAAATCCCTAAAGGGTATTTATGGCTAACCTAGAAATACTTGTTAGTGAATTGCCAACATTGATTCAGAGTCTAAAACTTACTATTGGCGATTCTAATCAAATCATGGAACAAATTATCCCGATTAATAATGCTCAAGAACAGCTACGGAATATTAAAAAATTAATCGTTCAAGAATTGAGACTTGAGAACGTCAAAAATTCTGCGATCGCTACACTTCCTCGAATAAGTACTGTAGGTGTTTTATTTATACCTGGTGTAGGATTAGTAGATCCAGCGATCGCAGATAAATTTGGAAATTCAGAAACTAAAATTTCATTGACTGATTTACAATCAAAAATTGATGATTGGCTTGAATGGGGTTATTTTTTGCAAGCAATAGCCGCTGATATTCTTAGCGATATTCAATTAGTAAATCAGCTAAATTCTGATATTATTAATTTAAGTATCTCCAATCAATTTCAAACCTTAAATAACAGCTTAAAAATTGACTTAGCCTTAGCTAAATCTAATATTTTAAAACATCAAATTGAAAAAACTAGCGATTCTAAAAAACAACTATTAGAGTTACAACAAAAACTAAATTATATTTTTGATACTATTAAAAATAGTCGCAATTTATTAAATATTTTATTAGGCGTATCAGCTTTTTATGGTAAATCTGGTTTTGCTCTAGAGTGGTTAGATGATGACCATGAATTAATCATATCAAGTGAGGGAAGATTTCAAGAATTGACAGATATTCTCAATGATTGTGATTATTTCCAACAACAAATCGCTGCTTTAATTCTTCAAGGTGATACTTTCAGTCTACATGCAGAACAAGCCTTGAAAAAGATTGAAGAGGAAAGTAGTAAAGAAGCAACCAGTAGCCAGAAATTAGGAATATTACCAAAGTTTTCAACACCCAAGATAGTATGTTCAGCTTTGATTATCGCTTCAAGTTTATTAATCTTAACTTTTGCGGGTTTGAAAATTAGAGAGCAAAATCTAAGTTTAACTCAAGAAAGAAGCGCTTATGCTAAGTTTAAATCTGCTCAAAAACTCGGTATGGAGGCTGCTTCTCTCGTTCAAAAGCCACCGCATCCTCTAAAAGTCTGGCAACAAGCAGAAACCAAATGGTATCAGGCAATAATTTTATTAGATAACATTCCTGCTAAAACATCAGTTTATGACCAAGCAAAGAATAAATTATCTTACTATCAAATTAACTATAAATCTATCAGTAAAAGAGTGCTAATTGAAAAGAAAGCTGTAGAAAATTTAGAATTAGCTCACAAGCTAGCAACAGAAGCTAATTTATTTGTTAAAAATTCACCTCATTCACAACTAAGTCGAAAGCAAGCACAAAATAAATGGCGGCAAGCAATTAATTTGTTAGAAGCTATTCCAAAGAGTACGTCTGTCTTTGTGCAAGCTAAAGAGATGCTTTCTATTTACAAAACTAATTATGCAGGGACTAATCAACAGTCCTAAATCATTTGTGAAAAATTAGATAGGATTGCTATATAGCAGTTATTGAATGTTTGACAAATTGTGTTAAAAAGGTAAAGAGGTAAATCGCCCTCTTTCAACGCTTTACCTCTCTCAACAACAAATAATTACAACTGACAATTACAGCTTAGAACGGTCAGTCAAAATCTCATAACCAGTCTCCGTTACCAACACTGTATGCTCAAACTGAGCAGACAAAGAATTATCCATAGTAACTGCTGTCCAACGGTCAGATAATGTCCGCGTGTGTCTAGAACCCGCATTTAAAATTGGCTCAATTGCCAGCGTCATCCCTGCCCGGAGTTTAACATTTGGCATCTCACGAGTACGGTAGTTGAATACTGAAGGTTCTTCATGCAGATTACGACCGACACCGTGGCCAGTAAACTCTTCAACTATACTAAAGCCGTTAGCTTTCACATGATCTTCAATTGCTCCAGCTAAGTCAAGTAGGTATACACCAGCCTTTACTTGTTCAATACCCTTGTATAAAGCTTCTTCTGCTACGCGAATTAATTTAGCCGCTTCTTGCGTCACTTCACCCACAGCAATTGAAATGCAAGAATCACCGTGAAAGCCTTGGTAATAAGCGCCCGTATCTACTTTTAATACGTCCCCGACGCGAATCACTTTTTTGGGACTAGGAATGCCATGCACTGCTTCATTATTAATACTGGAGCAAATAGAACCTGGAAAACCGTGATATCCTTTAAAACTTGGTGTTGCACCCATTTCGCGGATGCGTTTTTCTGCATAAGCATCCAAATCAGCTGTTGTCATTCCTGGCTTTACTAGCTCGGAAATTTCTTTGAGGACAGTTGCTACAATTGTCGATGATTGCCGCATGATTTCAATTTCACGCGGCGATTTAATTTCAATTCCTCGGCGCTGTTTTTTCGCAGGTGCAGGTTGAGTCGCTTGAGAAAGTAAGTTACTGAAAATGTTCATGGGAGATTAATAATTACTGGTGCTTTAACGCTGAAGTATGAATGCTTTCTCTAGATTAATTGAGAAATAATATCTTTAATTTAACACTATGGGAGTTAGTACAGTTTAGTCTAAAATTGTGATGAATTGAGGTTTCAAATTTAAACGCAAAGGGGCGCAAATTTAAGGGCAAAGGTACGCAGAGAATTTAATCACCTGAATTCAATGTTGTATTTAGCTCAATTATTTTTAATTTTTAATGGCAATCTCTCCAGTCATACCTGCTTCTCTATGTCCTGGTATTGTACAACGTAAGCCATAAGTACCAGATTTCAAGGGCACAAACACCCATTCGGCTTCAGCACTGGGTTTGAGTTCCAGTTCGTGAATGGCTCCTTTGATTTCTACTTTGCCTGCTTCAACTTTTTGTGTCCAGATGCCATCGGCAAAATCTTTAGCAGTAAAATAGTGCTTCAGTTGACTGGGATTAGTAAGCCGTAGTTGATAGCGTTTGCCAACCTCAAATTCCAAATGATTTGGCTCAAATTTGAGTTCGTTAGCCGTATTACCCAAGCTAACTGTAATTTCTGTAGCTGGTTGCTTGAGCAAATCAAAAGACTTATTCGCCGCCATTACTGGAGTAGCAGCGATGAAATTTAGAGCTAGAAGCAATATTAATATCACGTAGTTACACCGTAATATTTGTACCCAAGTAGGAATTGTGAAAGTAAGGGATTTAATTACAACTTCGTAAAAATAGTTATAAATTGTCATTACTAATTCTCAAAAGGCAATGCTGATGAGCAATAACGATTGATAGGTAGCGGGGAAAACCACTTTACCTATTCTTTATATTATCCATGCCCAGTGCCTATCTCTACCTAATACTTTTCTGTGCTAACACAGATGGGCCAGCAGTAACGACTACGATTCGATCTGGGTGGAGTAACTCACGAGCCGTTTGGTTAACTTGGGCAAGAGTAACTTTCTGGATTTTATCAGTGAAGGAGTGCAATTCTTCTTTATCTAGTCCGTACACCTCATTCATTAGAATTCTATCTGTTAATTCCTCTGGGTTTGCTAAGGAAACGTTGTAGTTGCTCGTCAGGGTGCGTTTAGCTGTTTCTACTTCCAGCGCAGTGACGCCTTGTTGATGGATTTGCTGTAGAATTTGGCGGGTACTAGCGATCGCTTTACTGCTATCTTCAGGACTAGTCTGCATCTCAATCAAAAATGTCCCTACATTCTTAAGAGTCTGGAAGGAGCTATAAATTCCATAGGTCAAACCTTGGCGATCGCGCACTTCTGCACCTAGTCTACTAGATAAAGTATCGCCTCCCAATATCTGGTTCAATACTAAGGCTGCATGAAATCGAGGATCGTAACGGTTAATGGCTGTGTAACCCATATAAGTTACAGCTTGGGCTTTATCTGGTAAAACTGGGTTGACACTGACGATTTTCTGTGGCATTGCTACCGGGGGATATTTTAATGTGGGTGCTTGACCGCTAACTTCCCAGTCTTCAAACTTATTTTTAATCAGCGATCGCACTTTGTCTAGATCGAAATCTCCCACCAGCGCTAGCACTGTTGTATCTGGGCGATAATGTTTAGTTTTGAAATCAATCACATCCTGGCGCTGAATCTGCTGTAAACTCTCCTCTGTGGGGAAGGTATGTAAGGGGTGTTTTTTCGGATAAATTGACTGAACAAATACTCTTCTAGCTACTTCTGATGGCTCATCTAATTCCTGTTGCAAATCAGTTAAAGTTTGTTGGCGATGCAGTTCTAACTCTTTGCTGGGAAAGGTACTATTTTTCACAACATCTGCTAATATCTCCAGGAGTATCGGCAAATCATCTGCTAAACTATCACCTTCAATATGCACACCTTCGCGGTAGGTTTGAAAGTCTAGACTTGCCCCTCGTTCTCCTAAGACTTTAGCAATAGTTAAAACATCCTTGCTCTTAGTACCATTTAGCAAATTATCTGACACAAAAGCAGCCAATCCAGCTTTGCTCTCTGGATCGAATTCTGTCCCAGCTTGAATATAACCGCTTAAGGTAACGGTGGGAGTACTCCGATCGGGTAACAGTAATATCCGCAATCCGTTAGTCAATTTAAATTCCTGGGGTAAGACTTGGGCAATCGCATCTGTAGCCAAATCCACAGGTGGTAAGTATTTCATCACCTCAGAAGGAAGCACAGGTGCGCCAGGAGAGAAATTTTCTGTAGTTTGGGCTGATGAGTGTGGTTTGTCAGCAACTTCTGTTATCCGCTTCTGGGTTGGTTCAAAAAATCCTACTGTCCGCGCTTCTTTTGTCAAGTATTTGTTAATCACAGCAACAACATCCGTCGGCTTCACCAGACGAACAGCTGCCAAATAGCGGTCTGTGTAGCGATAATCACCAACAGTTGTCTCATCAGTGCCCAATCGCATTGCTTGAGAGGTGATATCACGATTACTCAAAATTACATCTGCTGTTAATTGAGTTTTAGCTTGTTCTACTTCCTCAGATGTCACACCTTTTTCTGCTACATTGGCGATCGCACTACTCAACATTGAGTCAATTTTTTTCAAATCTTGTTTAGCTCCAGCCGTTACCAACAACTCATACCAGCCAGATTCTCGCAAACTGGTGACGGATGCCGTAAGTTCACTAGCTAAACCTGATTCCACCAATGCCTGATAAAGTCTAGAATTCCGTCCCTCTGTCAAGATGTAATCCATCACATCCAGCGTCGGCACATCTGGTTGATTTGCATCCGGTAGCGGATACACAACTTGTAACAGCCGTCCTGCTCCCGGTTCTCGTAATACGATGGGAGCGCTGAGTGCTGAGTGATGAGTGCTGAGTGATGAGTGCTGAGTGCTGAGTGATGGAGATGAGGGAGAAATAACTCCTGCCTCCTGCCTGGGTAATTTACCAAACACTTCTTTAATTGTTTCGAGAGTATTTGCTGTTTGAAAATCTCCCACAATCACTAAGACAGCATTATCGGGACTGTAAAAATTGCGGTAATATTTTTCTACCTGCTCAACTTCAAACTTTTCGACATCAGCTTTAGTGCCACCTACAGGCAACCCATAAGCATGATTGGGAAACACCGCTTGCATGAGGGCGCGGTTGAGGCGATATTCTGGACTATTTTCGTAACCCTGCAACTCGGAAATTACTACCCGCTTTTCACTGGCTAATTGCTCCGGCTCAATCTGGGAATTTCGCATTCTGTCTGCTTCCAACACCAAGAGCGCTTTCAGCTTGTTTCGTTCCACAGTACCGTAATATGCAGTTTGGTCATAGCTGGTAAAAGCATTGGAATCACTACCTAAAGCACTAAACAAACGTCCAAATTGAATTGGACGGTTTTTTGTACCTTTAAACATCATGTGTTCCAATTGGTGGGCAATGCCGTTCACGCCTGGTTCTTCGTTACGCGAGCCAACCTTGTACCACACCTGCACTGTCACCACTGGCGCAGTATGCACTTCCTTTGTCAGGACAGTTAGACCATTCTCCAGCACTGTCTTGCGGACGTTTTCTGTCAGTGTTGAGGGCATTATTCTTTTTGCTAGCAAGGTTGACTGATATTTTTCTTTGTTAGTAAATATAACTGGATGTTGGCTATGAGCAGGTCGATCGCTCAACAAAAAAACAGCTATTAGCCATAAACTTAAAAGTAATAACGGCAAGGGATATTTATAAAATTTCGAGTAAAATTTGGAACATCCATACATGTATTTAGCAGATATATCTGTAAATTAAGTTACATAGTTAGGCGTTGCATATTTGTCGGATGATTTTGCTAGTTTTGTGGGATGGGTATCTTGCCTGTCCCTTGTATCTCAGGGCGGGCGAGACGCCCACGCTACAAGAATCATCCCTTGATTCAGCAACGCCCATACTTATTTTTGTGAGTGACCACACTTTAATCTGGCGAAAAAATCTGTGACTTCAGTAACAATACAGAAAAACAATATATTAGCAACAAAGCTAATAAAAAAGCTAAATTACGGGAGTTTTGCTAAAATCCGAATGAATTCCAGAGGTAAGCCATCAGTATCGGCGATGAAAGCCACTTCGTAAATGCGATCGCCTATTTGCTGTTGTGTCGGTTCTAAAAGCACCTTCAACGGTTCTAATCCTTCGGGTTGACTCTCAGCAGCTACTAATGCACGTTCTTGCAAATTTGTCAACCAGCTAGGTAAATCTGGTGTAATCTCAGTTAAATCGAACGAGAGATGATAATATCCCACATAATGTTCGTCAGCAAAGGCATCTGGGGCTGGTTTTGGTTCGGGAATTTGGATCAGTTCAATTCTGCCGCCCAATCCTTCTATCCAGCAAGCTAGGGTATAGCCTGTGGTAAAGCGTTCTGAGATTGTAAACCCTAAAAGTTCGTAGAAAGCGATCGCTCGATGAATATTGGCAGTCCGAATAGAAGCGTGGTGCATAACAAAAGTTAGGAGTTAAGAGTTAGGAGTTAAGAGTTATGAGTTTATGAATTGAATTTAGCTCTTAATACCAATTCTTTGTGAAATTGCACAAAATCAAGCTTAGTCAGACAAGGTGCTTGAGCAAGTTGTTAGGGAGCAACCTCAGATGTAATCGGTATAACTCCTAACTCTTAACTCCAAACTCCTAACTCCTAACTTTACTCAAACAACCTGAAATAAGGGTAGCGTACAGGGACACCAGGCTCTTTTTCCAAGTCAAAATTAATCACTTCCCAACAGGCATCATCTGAGTTATCGGGGCTAAACTCCACGGGTAAACCGTATAAACGCGCCGCAGTAGCTTCTGGTTGTCCAGAACGCCAAGGCGTGCTGCGTTCTAAGTAGCCACTCATCAATTCCTGATAGCGTCGAGCAATAATTACTCGTGTTGCTCGAAAACCTTGGGTATAGAGCTTGTCTAATGCTTCGTGAATTTCAAAGCGAATACCATCAGGATGAGTATGTTGTCTATACCATTCATTATTCCACCTCCGCCAATGACGCCCCGATTGCAAATGGATTAACTCTCCATTTTTCGGATTAGCTTCAAACGCGCCATGACGCGGACACAGATAGGTATCTGTGAGTGTCAACGCCGGAATAGTCTGGCGACAATGGGGACACTGTATTTCCGGCCCAAACATTGGGTACTGCAAACCTGGATTCATCATGAAGTGCGTACAAACATAGTTTTGTCTTCACCAGCACTAGTGGGTTGGATTATACACTTCGGCTCAACCACTTTGGGTTACTTGCTCGCTGCTGCATAGACACGGTGTTGCGGCAGGAACATTGTTCACTAGTGTTTTCCTCAGCGTAGAGGCTTGACGCTGTGATATCCTGGTTGTGCAACCAGCCTCAAAGGTTGGAGTTTCTCCAGTGTTCCTGGGTACCATATTCATATTCTATCGTGTCTACCGCTTCTTACTGGACATCTCCTGATTTTTCTCAAGCTGCCTTCATTGCGGGCAATGCTGTTGTTATGGGTTCGGTAAATATAGCAACAGGAGTGAGCATTTGGTATGGAGCAGTGGTGAGGGGAGATGTAGAACAAATTGAAATTGGCGAATGCACAAATATTCAGGATGGTGCAATTTTACATGGTGATGCTGGTTTTCCAACAATCTTAGAAGATCATGTTACTGTAGGGCATCGCGCTGTAGTACATTCTGCTTACATTGAGCGTGGAAGTTTGATTGGCATTGGCGCAGTGATTTTAGATGGGGTACGAGTGGGCGCTGGTAGCATTATTGGTGCTGGCGCAGTGGTAACTAAAAATGTACCGCCTTTGTCTCTAGTTGTCGGTATTCCAGGTAAAGTATTACGGCAAGTAACAGATGTTGAAGCCGCAGAACTGATTGAACACGCTAAACGTTACCAAAAGTTAGCTTTAGTTCATGCTGGTAAAGGTACTGATATTGGTTTTAGCAAGGCTTAGAGAATGGGGACTGGGAAGAAGGCAGGGGAGCAGAGGGGACAAGGGGGAATTATTGAACAAGTCTCTCCCAAGTCTCCCCTCTCTACCTTGTCTCTTCTTCATCCCCAATGCCCAATGCCCCATAATTTAAACATTCTTTACATTTGGATTTGGAAAAATTGCCCACTTCAGCTAAAAATAAAAATGAGAGCTGTTGACAAAACTTTAATTTCTACTTAAAAGAGGGGTTCTTAGATATGGATATCGATTTTCGTATAGCAATCGTTTTAGCACCAGTAGTCATTGCTGCTAGTTGGGCAGTGTTTAATATTGGCGCTGCGGCTTTAAGACAATTTCAAGGCTTTTTCGATAGAGAAGCTTAAATTCATTAATGGGGCATGGGGACATTAGGCATTGGGCATTAGGAGTGCTGCTAGCGAAAGCGGGGCGTTGAGCCAGTGCTGAGTTAAGAGTTAGGAGTTAAGAGTTAGGAGTTTTGTTTATCTCCTTGTCCCCTTGTCCCCTTGTCTTCCCTATACCCTTGTGTCTTATCCTGCAAGAAGCTAAAGCTACATCTTTCCCAATCTTTTGATTCAATTTTGAATTTTGAATTTTGAATTTTGAATTGATTTCTCCCACTCCCATTCCTTGGATATCGATTCTGTAATACAACCCCTGCAACGCTTTGGTGTCCATTTGGGACTCGATCGCATTGTCAACCTATTGGCAAATCTCGGCAATCCCCATCACCAAGTCCCGGTTATTCATGTTGCTGGCACTAATGGCAAAGGTTCAGTCTGTGCCTATATTTCCTCAGTACTCACAGAAGCTGGTTATCGTACAGGACGCTACACTTCACCCCATCTAGTTGATTGGACGGAACGTATTTGTCTGAACGAACAGCAAATTTCCTCTGAGGAATTGAGTCAATTATTAGAAAAAGTCCAAGCGGTTATTCGTCATCAGGACGAATCGGCAACTCAGTTTGAAGTAATTACAGCGGCTGCTTGGTTATATTTTGCCCAGCAGCAAGTTGATGTGGCTGTGGTAGAAGTCGGACTGGGAGGGCGCTTAGATGCTACCAATGTCTGCTTGGAACCTTTGGTTACACTCATTACTTCCATTAGCCGGGAACACTGGCAACAACTTGGCCCTACCGTCGCTGACATTGCTAGAGAAAAAGCAGGTATTCTCAAACCTGGATGTCCCGTTGTGGTTGGACTATTACCACCAGAGGCAGACAAAGTAGTGCGATCGCGCGCTTTAGAATTACAATGCCCGATTTTTACGCCTCAACCTGCCCGTGAAATCGCTACAGGATGGGCAGAATATCAAACTATTCAAAATTCAAACTTAATTAAATACCCTTTGCCATTAGCCGGACAAATTCAATTAGCAAATTCCGCTTTGGCAATAGCTACTTTAGAAATTCTCCAACAACAGGGTTGGCAGATTTCAGAAGAAGCCATAATTAACGGTATGGCCAAAACTAAATGGCCGGGGCGGATGCAATGGATTACTTGGAGTAACCATAAATTATTACTTGATGGCGCTCATAATACCGCCGCTGCCGAAGTTCTTCGCCAATATGTTGATAGCTTAGACGCAGTTAACCATAAGCCCGTCAATTGGGTTGTGGGAATGTTTGCCGATAAGGATCATGCTGATATTTTTACCGCCTTACTGCGACCAGGCGATCGCCTTTATTTGGTGCCAATACCAGTAGAACCCTGGCCCGGTAGAACTTCTGCGGATCTAGACTACTTATCAAATCTAGCTTACAGCCTCTGTCCCGAATTAAGCGATCGCCAAATCCATCCAGATTTATTCACAGCACTAACAGCCGCCACTACAACCGCTACCACAGAAGATTTAATCGTTTTGTGTGGTTCTCTTTATTTAGTCGGCGACTTTTTAGCAACCACCAATATATTTCATAAATCATAATTACGAATTATGAATTACGAATTACGTTAGCGTAGCGGTAGCGACGCAGGAGCGTCATTACGAATTTACCTCTGATTCCATTCTTGCGCCGCATCTTCAACAGCTTTATCTACAGTTTTCTGCCCTAACATTGCTGCTTGCAAGTTTTCGTAAACTGCCTTTTGCAGTTTATTAAAATCCTTCAATGTCGGGGTCAATATTTCTGCCTTTGGCAGTTCTTGAGCACTCATTACTCGTGCTTTTTCTATTGTTGAAGCATTAGCTGGAACATCTTTAAAGTAACTATCAGACAATGCTTTGATTGTAGAAGGCAGAACATTTGCAGCTTTAGCAAAGGCTAACTGATTTTCGTTATTGGTGACAAATAAAGCAAACTTCACAGCGCCATCTGGTTGTTTGCTATCGCGGGGAATAACTATGTTCATCACCGCGACATTTTTCTTACCTGTGTCACCAGTGAGTTGAGGTGCTATTTCCGAAGCTTGAGCAATTTTCGGGGCATTATTAGCGATCGTTTTTAGGAACTCTGGCCCAGAAGCTAGAAACGCAGTCTCTCCAGATTGGTATAAATCGATCGCGTGGCGATGTCCTTGGGTTAAAGCCTCTTTAGGAAGCAAACCTTTTTTATACAAATCTACCCAATACTGAAACGCGGCTTTTCCTGGCGCTGAATTAAACGCCGCTTTCTCCTCAGCATCTATTAAGGTGACTCCCATTTGCACGAAAGATTCCAGCACTTCACCAGAATCTTGCGGTACGAAAGTTACAAAAAAGGCATATTTTCCCGTCTTGTCTTTAATTTGTTGCGCTGCTTGTGCTAATTCTGCGTAGGTTACGGGGACTTTATTGATACCTGCCTGTTTTAATAAATCAGTGTTATAAATGGTTAACCGTGTGGTGAGATACCAGGGAATCCCAAAACTCTTGCCATTAAGCGTGCTTGCTTTCCAGATATTTGGCAGATAGGAGGAACGTACATCATTCGGGACTTTAGCATCCAAATCTAACCAGGCATTTCGTCCGGCAAGTTGGGAAGCAAAACCCGGATTCAAGTTAACTACATCAGGTGGCGTTTTTGCGGAGACAGCTGTTAATATTTTGTTCTCCATTGCTGCCCAAGGTACATCAACCCAGTTAATCTTTATACCTGGATTTTGCGATTCAAAATTCGCAATTAGGCTTTTGAAGTAGTCGGTAAATTGAGGTTGGAGTTGCATTGTCCAAAACTCAACAGTTCCCACTCCTGAAGTAGCTTGTTTTGTACTTGTATTAACATTACCTGTGCTGCAACTGATAACCCAACTGGTTATTAAGCCAAGCAGTACAAAAGCAACAAGTTGTTTAAATTTTCGCAATTGAATCATTTTCCCAGTATTTTTACGCTTGATCGGTGTGAAAAGCTTAGACAGAATTGTTGAGATTATAGGCTAAATAAATTACCCGTAAAGACGTAATATATAACGCCTTTACTGCAACAAATTTAAATTTTCAATTTAGCAGTCCAGCGGGCACAACTGTGGTAAAAAGCTTCAATAGTCTGTTTGGCAAATCGAAAAAAGGAGTAGGCATTGAGCTTGCTCCCGAACGAGTGAATGTAGTTCAGCTACGCAAGCAGGGTCAAGGCTTGAAATTAGAAACCTATACATCGGTAGCAGTTCCAGAAGGGATAGTTATCGATGGTCAAATCAATGACCCTCCAGCAATGGCGCAATTAATCCAGCAAGCGCTAGCTGAGAGCAAAATCAAAACTTCTCACGTTGCTACTGGTGTACCAGGACGAGATTCTATCGTTCGGATTATACCAGTGCCAGCAGAGTTAGATGATAAAGAACTGCGAGAAATGGTGCTGAACCATGAAGCAGGTTTGTACTTACCCTATCCTCGTGAAGAGGCTGATGTAGATTATCAGAAACTTGGGTATTTTGTAGATGAAGATGGCATTGAAAAGGTACACGTACTCCTAGTTGCCACCCGCAAGGAGATCACGGATACCTATATAAGTACCTTCGAGCAGGCAGGATTACAAATTGATGTTTTAGAAATTAACAGTTTTGCTCTAATTCGGACTATTCGCGAACAACTGCGACAATTTGGGCCGCAAGAAGCAGCAGTACTAGTTGATATCGAGTTCGATAGTACAGAAATAGCCATCATCGTTAACGGAGTGCCGCAATTTTCGCGCACAGTCCCCATCGGGACTTATCAAATGCAAACTGCCTTAGCAAGGGCAATGAGCTTACCTACATCACGAGACATGGAATTGTTACACGGAATGGTTATTCCTGCAACTCCCATAGACGGAGGTAAAACTGGCGTTACCGAACTCGATCCTGGCATGGCTGCCATCTTGAGAGTCTTGGGAGAACTAACGGATGAGCTGCGCCGTTCCATCGATTTTTACCTGAATCAAAGTGAAAATTTGGAGGTAGCGCAGATTTTATTAGCCGGACCAGGAGGTGGACTTCAACAGCTAGATGAATTTTTTACCCAACGATTGAGTTTGCCAACTACCCAAATAGATCCAATCGGATCTTTATCTTTGGAAGTTGACACTGATAAATATCCACAGGTACAACGCTCTGGCTTGGCGATTGTACTAGGTCTAGGAATGCGGGAGGTGTAATAAAATGTACAGCCTAGATGTTAACTTTCTTAAAGACCGCCCAGCATACCAGAAAAAGCCAGAGAAACAACGAGGAATAGCCCTAAAACTTCCTACGGGGGATTTGACACTACTGTATGTAGGAGTTGCAGTAGGTATAGGTCTTCCGGTTTTATTTGGAGTTGGTTGGTGGTTGCTGCAAGGGAAGATTGTTGAATTAGATGGTCAGATTGCACAACTAGATCAAGAAAGCAAGAGGTTAGATACAGAAATAGGAAATATTAACAAAATCAAAGACGAGACGAAGGCAATTAAAGGGGAAACCCAAGCTTTAGTAACTGTATTTGACCAGATTCGTCCTTGGTCAGCAATGCTGCAAGATTTGCGCGATCGCATCCCAACGGCAGTGCAAATCGAAAATATCAAGCAAATCCCACCCATTGCAGTAGCAGCAGGTCAGCCGCCAAATAATCCCGCGGGGGGATTAGAAATTAACGGATTGGCTCGTTCCTTTAATGATGTCAATGATTTCTTATTGAGTTTACAACAATCTCAGTTTTTAAAGCCTACAGAAACCAGAATTCTGACAGCAGCGTTAGTAGATGCTCCCTTAACATCAAGTGCGAGTCAATCTTCTAATAATGTCGTAATTAAGCCACCTCAAGTAGTTAAATACACTATTCAATCGAGCATGAACGACGTTCCAGCGTCGGAATTAATTCGAGAGTTGGAAAAAAAAGGCACAGTGGGGTTAGTAACTCGAATTCGTAATATGCAACAAACAGGAGTCATTTCAAAATGACGCTGAGTGATGATTTAAATTTTGCCGAACAAGGTGGGGAATTCGATCCGGCAACGCCAGCCGCACCTGTGGTATTTGGTATTGCCTTCACACCAAAAATTATTGGGATCTTGGTAGGGGTAGTTGGTTTAGCGGGAGCAGCTTATATATTTTTAAATCTGCTGATGCCAGCTTGGGAAAGCTATCAGCAACAGCAAGCTAAAAGCTCTGAACTGCAAGCGCAAATTGAGCAAAAAAAAGCCAATATCAAACAGATTGACAAAGTTAAAGACGAACTAGCACAGGCAAAGCAGCAAAAAGTTCAGGTTTTAAGTTTATTTGCTAACGAAAAAACCTTAGATACATTACTGTTGGATTTGAACCGCTTAATTGAGTCTGGCAATAGTGCAACTTCTATTAATGCAGTCAGAGCCAAACTGAAGAGATATGTGCCGATTTCTCAAAAACCAGAACCGATTACCGATGGAAGTCTAGGAGTAGGGGTTGACGGCAAGCTGCAACGCAGTACGATCAGCGCTGAGATTACAGCAACTTATGAACAAACACAATCGATAATTCGTAACATTGAGCGGTTACAGCCTTTGTTAATAGTTAAAGATTATCAAGCAACTTTGGCTCCAACAGAGACAAGATCCCCATTAGATAAAACGCCGATGCAGGTAGGCCCAGCAGCGATTAATACATCATTCCAGTTACAGGTATTGATGCCACTTAGCCCAGAAGAAATAGCGGCAGCAGCGAAAGCTGCCCCGAAAAAGTAGTCAAATTAGAGCTAGGACGAATAGAATTCGCGGCTACACAAGCGTAGACAAACCCTTCCCACAGACTAAGGAAATAATTGAGGGTTTTGAAACTCACGTTCGCCCTTGGCCTTCCCGTAGGGTAGGTGGGCAAAGTCTCGTGTAGTTAAGCCAACATGGTCTTTTCCAAAAAGGAGAGGCTAGCGCCAATGGGGAAACCCCATAAGCAATTGGCGTGTGGTTTCTAAGTGCCTACTCAAAATTGTTTGTAAACAAGGTTTTATAAGGTGAGGAATGAACTGTGAAACAGCTTCACGGTAATAGTTTTATTTTAGCTACTGCTGCTTTTGTATTTTTGGCAGCTCAACCAGTTTGGGCACAAATTAGTCAAGTTACTGATGTCAAGTTAAATCCCGTTAATGGTGGAATTAACGTCGCTTTGAAAACTTCTTCCGGATCGCGCGCCCAAGTTTTCACTACAAAAAGAGGCAAGGCTTTAGTTGCTGATGTTATCAACACTCAATTACGATTACCACAAGGTAATAGCTTTCGTCAAGATAACCCAGCACCAGGAATTGCCTCTGTTGAGGTTAGTCAGCTTGATGCTAATAGTGTTCGGGTGACGGTAACTGGGAGCAACGATGCACCTGGCAGTCAACCTGTGATGCGATCGCCAAATGGAATTACACTCAGCTTTAGCCCTTCAACAGGCACTACAGCATCAGCACCAACGCCAACAGCGCCAACAGCCCCAATATCCACATCCACAGCACCACCTGTTACAACTCCAGCCCAACCTGGTCAAAATCCAGGTGTTCTCATTCCTAACCCGCAAGTCACCATTGACGGACAACCTGCACAAGCTGCTGGCCCAGGTCAACCTCTGAGTCAGGCTCCACCCTTCTTACCTCGAGCCGTCGCCCCCCCAGTGGGAGATATTGCTATTTCGGCTACCGATGCTTCTCCTAGCACTGTTGACTTAGCAACTCAGGAACGTGTACCTCGTTTAGTACTGCGAGATGCCCCAGTACGTGAGGTTTTGTCACTGCTTGCTCGTGCTGCTGGTTTGAATCTGGCTTACGTAGGAAGTGAGCAAGGTGGTGGAGGTCAGCCTGGTGCCGGTGCTAATGCACCAGCAGTTTCTCAAACTATTTCTTTAGACATAGAAAACGAGCCAGTGCAAGATGTGTTTAACTACGTTTTGCGCTTGAGTGGTTTAGAAGCTAATCGCAGTGGTCGTACAGTTTTTGTCGGAGCCAAACTACCTAATGCGACCCGTGATATGGTTATGCGTAGTATGCGGCTCAATCAGGTTACGGTAGGAGTCGCCCTCAATTTTTTGGTTGGCTTAGGAGCAGAAAGTGCCGTCAGCCGCGAACGACAAATTACCAGTGTTAGTGCTGTAGCCGTGGGTAATGCGGCTGCTCCCATCACTCAAACTCAGACGACAACGGAAACTCAAATTCAACCTCTACGCGTTGATTTTAAAGACTCTAGTCCATTATTAAGAGGTTTACAGGCATTAGGAGACGAGCGCACCAATTCCCTGACCTTAATTGGCCCTCCTAGACTGATTGAGATTGCGATGGCTCAACTAACTCAGCTTGATATCCGCCGTCGTCAAGTGGTAGTCAACGTCAAGATTATTGATGTTAACCTCTCGAACATTCAGGACTACAACAGTAGCTTTTCTTTTGGGGTTGGTAACAACTACTTTAGCAATGATGGTGGTATTGCAACTCTAAATTTTGGCGGTGCTAGACCACCTACTAGTAGTGAAGTAAGAAGTAGCGTTACTAGTACACCAACAATTCTAGATCCAAGAGCTGCTTTGACTCCTGCATACAGGTTTACCAAATCTCTTCTCACTAGCTTGCAGGCTCAGGTTACAAATGGCAATGCCAAGATTTTGACCGACCCAACCTTAATTGTCCAAGAAGGTCAACAGGCTCTGGTCAATCTTACCCAAGAAGTAGTAGGAAATATAACCCTCCAAACAACAGATACTTCTGGTGGTTCTAGGACAGAAAGAACAATTGAGAAACAAAAAGTGGGCTTAACCTTGAACGTCAAAATTGAGCGGATTGACGATAATGGGTTCGTTTCTCTATCGGTTGCTCCTACTGTCAGCGCTCCTTCCGCCCCAGCAGATACAGGAAATGGACAAATTGTTTTAGTGTCTGAGCGCTCTCTTACTTCTGGCTTAATTCGCTTACGAGATGGTCAAACACTAGTCCTGAGTGGTATTATTCAAGACCAAGACCGGACAGCTGTCTCCAAAATTCCTATCTTAGGCGATCTTCCACTGATTGGTTCGCTATTTAGAAGTACAAACCGACAAAACCAGCGTCAAGAGGTGATTGTGTTACTTACACCTCAGATTATGGATGACTCTGAGAACTCCTCCTACGGCTATAACTACACTCCCAGCCCAGAAGTACGGCAAATCCTTGAGCGTCGAGGGTTGAAGGTTCCTGGCAGGTAATTAAAGATAATTAGTAGGTGAATCACCTCTGCTAAAGGCTCAGATCCCCGACTTCTTTAAGAAGTCGGGGATCTTCTTGTTCGCAAGTAGGATTAAATTTAAATACTACTCGTGCTTTTCGGGCTTGGGTGCAACAAAAAATTTCTGCTAAGGATTGACTCACTCCGGCATTTTTTTTATAAATTCTTTGTAAAAAATAAATAATCTCAAAGTATATGGAGACAGTTAAAGGCGTAACGGATGCACCAGAAAAAGTTGTTGCAGCGTAGTGTACCACCGTAGGCATCGCCCCACAAATGTTAAGAAACATGTGACTAATGGATAGCCTTCTAGGGGAAAAGCTTTAATTTTTCCTCTTCGCTACAAAAGAAGCTTGCTATGGGGTTAAATTTCGTATTGGATTTTCCATATCAGATAAAAAGTGAGCAAAATCTGCGATTTTTTAGAGAAATCGGGAATCTGAGCCTTCAATTTCCATAAAAATTGCTTAATCTCAGCAATAACTCTTCAACATCGGTAATGAATGCCAACAAACATTGACCATCTCTTCCCTGTTTTCTTGGCAATTGCGGGATTTACTAGGTATTTTTTCCTACTTTTGGGTTGATTTTTAGTGAAACAAGTACCCTAAAATTACAAAAAATCCTGAAATCTATATAAATTAATGGTTTCATCTATCCACATCAGGCTACTACACCTTAGAATGATTCATTGAAAAGTCGAGCCGATGGGATGTACAGCCGTTTTGAGAAAAAATACTCCCAAAGGATGATTTTTGTATTTCCACGAACAAAGATTTCAGTACGGATGTATTAATCTGCATCCGTACTTAAATCTCAAGTAAACCTTCAGGAGTTTGACATGAACAAAGGTGAATTAGTTGATGCCGTAGCTGAAAAGGCTAGTGTTACCAAAAAACAAGCGGATGCAGTTTTAACTGCTGCTTTGGAAACGATTATTGAAGCGGTTTCCTCTGGTGATAAGGTAACGTTGGTGGGATTTGGCTCATTTGAATCACGGGAACGTAAAGCCCGTGAAGGTCGCAACCCGAAAACAAATGAAAAAATGGAAATTCCAGCGACGAGAGTTCCTGCCTTCTCCGCAGGAAAACTGTTTAGAGAAAAGGTAGCACCCCCAAAAGCATAGGTTCTGTCTTCGGGAACCCTTTTTTAATGCGGCAACCTGCACACGGGGGAAATTTAGCCTGGGCAGCAGCACTGGCTGGCTGTCCCCCTGATGCTATTCTGGATTTTTCTGCTAGCATCAGCCCGTTGGGGCCTCCAAACAGCGCGATCGCTGCTATTAAGTCCCAAATTGGTAATATTAAGCACTATCCAGACCCAAACTATAGTGAACTGAGACTAGCTCTCAGTCACTTCCATAAATTGCCGTCAGAGTGGATTCTGCCGGGTAACGGCTCCGCAGAATTACTTACTTTAATCGGTAGGGAATTAGCTCAATTAGCCGCGACAATTTTAATCACTCCAGCCTTTGGCGATTACTACCGAACCTTGGCAGGGTACAACGCTAATGTGCTGGAGTGTCCCCTAATTAGTTATGAGCAACGAGTGCTAAGTGCTGAGTTACCAGTTTTACTCAGCACTCAGCACTTAGCACTCAGCACTCACTGTGGACTATTGCTGAATAATCCGCACAACCCAACCGGAAAACTATTTTCACGGGACTCTATTTTGCCCTACCTGGAGCAATTTACTTTGGTTGTGGTGGATGAAGCATTTATGGATTTTGTGCCGCCCAATGAGGAACAAAGCCTGATTCCGGTGGTGCAGGAATATCCGAATTTAGTAGTATTGCGATCGCTGACCAAATTTTACAGTCTCCCAGGACTACGATTGGGATATGCGATCGCACATCCTGACTGTTTAGCTAAATGGCAGCTATGGCGAGATCCTTGGCCTGTAAACACGCTAGCGGCAGCAGCGGCAATTGCGGCACTCCAGGATACGGAGTTTCAGCAGCAAACCTGGGCATGGCTACCACCTGCACGAAACCAACTGTTTCAGGGTTTAGCTGAAATCCCAGGATTGCAACCCCAAGCAAGTGCTGCTAACTTTTTACTGGTTGAGTCCCAAGAATCTACTTCCCAGTTACAGCAACAATTACTCAAGTATCACCAGATTTTAATCCGCGATTGCCTTAGTTTTAAAGAACTAGGCGATCGCTTTTTCCGGGTTGCTGTACGTCAAGAGTCCGATAACCAACGCTTACTAACAGCGCTAAACTCAGTGCTGAGTGGGGAGTGGAGAGTAGGGAAATAGGGGAAATGAGGTAATTTTCATTTTCACCCATACCCAATGCCCAATACCCAATGACAAATGACAAATGACAAATGACAAATGACTACGATGTTGTAATTATTGGTGGCAGTCTTGCTGGATACTATGCTGCACTTGCTGCAACCCAACTACGTGCTACAGTTGCCCTGGTACAAACCAAAGTAGACTACGGGTTTACTCATCACCATGCTCTGACCGAAATTGGTAAACTAGCGCAGAAGTTGAAGGATGCGGCTGGTTTTGGTATTCATGCCACACACACTGATACCTCAGAAGAATGCCAGATATCTATGGCATGGCAAGAAGCGATGCTGTATGCTCAATGCGTCGCTTCAAATCTCCAAGAACAGTATTCCCCAGCCATTCTAGCTGCACAGGGAGTCGATGCGATCGTTGGCAGTGGTCAGTTTCAATCTTCACCTCAGTTGGCTTTTGCCGTTAACAATCGCCTACTACGTGCCCGTACTTATTTGCTAGCCAGTGGTTCGCGTCCAGAAATTCCAGAGATTGAAGGATTACAAGCCACTGGCTATCTAACCCTTTCTAATATTTGGCAATCCTTCCAGGGAGCGACATTGCCTAAAAATTGGGTAATTATCGGTGGAATTCCCCAAAGTATTGAAATTGCTCAAACTTTAGCAAGGTTTGGTTGCAGTGTGACGCTGGTAGTCAAGCATCCTTATGTTCTTCCATATCTAGACCCTGAGATAGCCACATTGCTTCAGGCGCAGCTAGAAGTCGAAGGTGTGCGCGTACTCACCGAAAAACCAGTAACTCAGGTGAGGGTAATTGAAAATAAAAAGTGGATTCAAGCAGGAGATAAGGCCATTGAAACTGATGAAATTTTAGTGGCGACTGGCCAACAGCCGAATCTTGAATTTCTCAATTTGGCAACAGTAGGTGTGAAATGGCATCGGCGTAGCTTAGTAGTAAATGATAAACTGCAAACCACTAACCACCGCATTTATGCTTGTGGAGATGTAATTGGTGGTTACGACTTTGCCAATATTGCTAATTATGAAGCAAAAATTGCCCTGAACAATGCACTATTTTTCCCTAGATTACGAGTAAATTATTCCTCACTTCCTTGGGCAATATTTTCTGCGCCAATGCTGGCGCAAGTGGGTTTGACAGAGGCACAGGCAAAACGCCAATTTCGTCGAGATGAAGTTTTAGTTTTGCGACAGTATTTTAAAACAGTGGCCGCAGCCCAACTTCGGGATGAAACCACTGGTATGTGTAAATTAATTGTGCTACGCAATGGGGAAATTTTGGGAGCTTCGATATTAGGGCCAGAAGCTGGAGAATTAATTAATTTGATTGCCTTAGGAATATCACAAAAAATAAAAGTTAAACATATAGCAAATTTATCTCCTGCCTACCCCAGTTTCTCAGAAATTCTGGAACGAACTGCAAGAGAGTGGAGTAAGCAAAAGTTAAATACCAACATTCCTTTGCAAGAGTTTTTAGAAGGCTTCTTCCATTTCCGCCGCAATTGGAATTAGCACTTACGCACGCAGTTGTCACTATAATAACTTAAACAAGGTACTGATATAGGACTCCAATTTGATTTCTGAAAACATCTTGAGACTGAAAAGCCCATTTTATAATAAGGGTTTTATCTAAGGGACTTCCAACACAAAAAATATCCGATCTTGGTGTAGGTAGGGGAGCAGGGAGCAGGGGGCAGGGGGAGAAAGAAAAATACGCTCTGAGTAAATTGGATAATTTATTTTCTGGAAGTCCCTAAAATTTCGTTTAAAAATCAGATATGAGTCCTATATCATTACTGACTTCCACAAGGATACTGACTTTACAGTTCTCGCTGCCTTTGCCAATCTTGACAGCACCTCGATCGCAAACGCAACGTCATCAGAATTGGGGAGCATCCCTCAAAATTGAGCTTATTATTTTTGTTGAAGTGCAAATTTGAAATCTGTCAACTCTAATTCTCCTCCGGTTGTTGTTAATACTAAATTAATGCCTAAAACACTTTTTCCTGTAGATGTATAGTTAGTTGGAAGTATTTGCTTGGTCAAATCAAAATTTATAGTACTTTCATATCTTATTTGATATGGAGTTGGTTTGTCGCCAAGTAAAAATGATGTAATAGCTACTTGTGCTGGTGCTTTCTTGACTACACCTTTTACAGCTAAAGGCACGAGTCTAAATTGCTTTTGAGTATTAGAGGTATCAATTCTAATGATACATCTAGCCCTTGATGGTTGTGCCTTTACAGTTATAGGAGCGCGAAGCGTAAACTGATTTATTTGCGGATTGAAGCTTATATTACATCCCCTATTAACCGAAAATCGCGGCTGGGTGTTTACTGGAGTAGCAGTGCTAGATGAATTGGCATCATAACAGAAGAAAAACAAGCACATTAATATGAAAAAATTACGTGCATCAGTCAATCTCAACATAACTTCCTCTCCATCAACAGAAATTTGTAATTTTAAAGAAGAATACATTCGGTAGATTCAATGAGTGGGGGATTTAGACTCACCACTCATTGAAGACCACCAAATTTGGAATTTGGTATGGTGTATTACCATTTATCCACAGAATCGCTAAAAGCAACTACTAGCAACGCTTTAGGTCAAAAGAAAGTATCACATCCCCAGCATTGATATCGGCTGTATCAACGAAAATAGAACTTCCTGCTGAGGATTGTGCAGTCAGATTAATACCTAATAATCCTTGTCCACCACCACTACATAAACCTGTAGCAGCTAGAACAGTAATCTCATCTTGCTCCGCAAATGCTTTACTAGATGTAAACTTGCTAGTTTTAGGGGGAGCTACAGCTTGACCAAGAGCACCACCACTAAAGCTATAAGTTCTGCTTAAGCTGGTACCTTTACTCTTGGTATTAATATCAGTAGTTCCTTGGTACAGTACTTGTACATTTTGGACGATGAAACCACTTGGAATAAAACTTTGAACGCGTAAAATACACTTTTGACGCTGACCATTGAATGCACTAAAGTTATCCAAGATCAGCGATAAGGTTCTACCATCCTCTCCAACAAGCTGATCGGCAACCTTACATCCACCAGACCCAATTGCATCTCCAAAAGTAATACTAGGCTCATCAGCCAAAACCTTGGTCGCGATCGCGTTGAGTCCAAGAATTGTAGATATAGACAGTAATACACCAAATTGTTTAAAGTTCATATTGATTGTACCTATGTTGCTAGAGTTGTTTTTTGATGAAAAATGCATTTAGAAGCTAGAAGGTACGAGGTATGAAGGCATTTTTGCTTTAATCCCACGCTTAAAAGCATGAGATTGAAGCAAGAATGCTTTATGTCTGGTGTTACATATCTCGACACAATTTTGTTTTAGTAATGGACAATCACCTACTACTAAAGTTTTAATTGATACTTACAGGCTTCTGCCTTTTTCAATTGTGGGAAATCCTTTCAAGTATGCTTTGACAATTTCTGCTCAATCAGAAAATGAAGCATAACTGTGTATCGCTGGAGTTAATAGGAATAAGATGGAAGTCAGGTTACAAGATGTATTCTTGCTGTATGTCCATGTGGCCAAGATCATATAGTTGTCTCGATCAGAAAATATGTGTTCTCGATCACAAACATATTGTGTTTCTGAACACTGCCAACTTCAAAATAGTAGTATTGTAGTATGAAGTAGCAGTACTCCAAAGTTAGGTGCTCAAAATAAGGGGTATAAATCGCCGAATTAATAGTGCGATACCGATAGCGCAGCCTTAGTGAGGCGTCGAGCGTCACAGCCTGCTGCAGATATCGCAGTGAAATAGCTATTTTTATTGAGAATCTATATTATAAGTGGCTGAAATTCTAGTTTTAGACTGAGAACGAGGTAATTGGAAGTGCCTTAAAAACACTGCATAAAAATCCAAACTACTCCCGCTGCTGTTAGAGGTACGCTGAGGTTATCTGTGCCGTGGGGCGAGACTGCCTCTGCGAGGGTTGCAAAAGTAGCAGTTACCACTGCCGTCAACAATGCCCATCCGAAACTTAAAGGCTTTGCTAGGGGACTTAGCAAAGAACCAGGTAGCAATAACAGCACCAAGAAAATCACTACTGTACTCGTTATAAACATTGCTGCTGAACCTTCCCAGGAACGCACAGAACTTCCAACTTGGTATTTATGCTGCCCAAAACGTTTACCGATTAATGCTGCTAGTGCGTCACCCCAGGTCATCGCCATTATCCCAGCGACAGCGATCGCAACGCTATCTACTGGCCCATCTGGTCGCCACAGTAACCCGAACAGCAGTGTCACTGAGATAGCGAAATAAACCGTACCGGGTGAGCTATCCTGGGTATCCATTGCGCCGATGATTCGGTAGCGGTAAAATAAGTAGTTCAGTCCGATAAAGGTAGCAAAAGGTATAATTCCGATTTCCCAATTCTTAAACAGTAGCAGGACTCCGAAAGTCCACATCCCTGCACCAATATGGATTACTTTGCGGGTCAAATCCGGCTTTACACCTAATAGCCTACGTAGTCCCTCGCCAATCACGAGCAGACTGATAGCGTAAACATACGAAATTGCTAGTCCGATAAAGTGATTTGTCATTTGTCACTTGTACTGAGCGAAGTCGAAGTATTTGTCATTTGTCATTGGGCATTGAGTATTTATCTATTGTTATTCCCCTTCATCTCCCGGTTGGTGAGCGTAGTCGAACCACATCCCCCTGCTCCCTGCGCCCTTTGCCCCCCTGCTTCTTCATTTGGGTCGATCGCTATTTCGTCTAAAGTTCTTTTCTACTGACGAAACGCTACCAATACCTTGAAGAATACCACGACCGATTAAACCTAAACCCCGACCAACTATTTGGGTAAGGATAAAAACTATACCGCTACCTAAAAAAGCTAATAGTGATTTTAAACGCGGTGCGATCGCATCACTAAATTCTAGGAGCAATGTCACTACTAAGGGAATATTAGAAAGTTTTACTAACTCCTGATTTCGAGGGGCATAAACTGAAGTATTGGCAATGCCACGAGGCGCAATTACAAATAGCTCATAGCGACTTTCAAAAACTGCTTTTGGCTCGTTTATATAATTTTTTAATCTATATTTCCACGACAAATCATTTCTAAATCGTTCAATTTCTCTTGTAGAAATCAATTGGCGTCCATAAAAATTTTGCTTAATCTCTTCTACATCTGCTAAATAATTTAACAGTGGTTGCACTACTCCATTCGCTACCTGAATCAATAGGTTTTCTAAAATCATTAATGCTTGAGATTTAGCTTCGGCGCTCACTACTGGATAGGAGGTATTATCAATGTTCAATTCTGTTTGAAATAAAAGATAAGAATAAAGTTCACAAACTAGCGGAATTTGATTGAGAATCTCTCTCTGTAGAACCTCTGTATTTTTCAGCAATAAATTAACAATTTCTATATTTTGATTAACTATTTTAATCCGAGAAAATTTTCCAAAAAAATCTGTAATTGCTGCTTGCCATAAATCACACAATAAAGTATTTTTTAGTTCATATAATTGATTTATCTCTATTTGAGAAGTACGCAGTTCATCCAACTGTTCAGCTATTTTTTGTAGGATTAGATAAAGTAATTCCCGTTTTTTATCTTCACGAAAGATATCAATTTCTAAAGGTATATCTGTGACATTTCGTAAAGAAAATTGAAGTTTAGTAGTACAAGATGTAAACAAGGCAGATTGTAGGGTTCCCGGACTCAGTAAGGGTGATACAGTTTGCCTTTGCTGAATCACACCACTTAATAAAGGAGTCAAAGGTGGCTCATCAGCAAGCGGAATCTGTTCCTCTTGCCTTTCTTGTGATGAAACCAACAACCGATTTAGCAACCAACGAGCCGCTAGCAGTTCTCGCCGCTGTCCAGCTAGAATGGCTCGATCTAGTACTGGTAGTCCAGGAGTTTGTAATTGTGCTGTTACTGCGGCTAGGGTAGCATGAATGTTAGCGATTCCTGACAAACGTAAATTATTTCGCAGTTTAAAAAAGGGCTGTGAAGAGTGGGGAGTAGAGACGCGATTAATCGCGTCTGTACAGGAAGGAGTTATTACTGCTTCTGTGTCCTGAAACCAGTAAGAACCACCATCAGCAACTTCTTGGATGGCGGCGACTAACTCAGGAAGTGGTGTACCTTTTGGGGAGTAGCCATTGATACCAACAGATTTCGCAGCTAATAGCAGTCCTTGTTCTTGAATAGAACTGAGGAGCAGGATTGGTAGGTTAGGATATAAGGCTTTGAGTTGCCGACAGAATTGTAAACCTAGCTGTTGACTGGTGGTAGAGCGACCATTGCCAAATTCTAAAACTACCAGATTTACCTGGTTAGGGTCTTTTTCGGCAATTTCTGCTAGAATCTGCAAGGCAATGGTATCAGTTTCTACTGCGATCGCTTCTAGGTTAGGAATCGCTTCTAGGGCTATCCGTAATCCCAGACGAAAAATCGGGTCTTGGTCGATTAACAATAATTTTAAAGGGCGATCGCTCATAGTCCACTCAATTAGATCGGCACTGTTTTTTACCAATCAGAAAACAACTTTGATATAAAACTTTGTCTTCCCCATTGTCACCTGTTTTCGCAAACTGATAAATCGATCGTAATTGCCATAAACAGCTTTCACTGTGTGATTAAATGAACCTGAGTATTCGGCACTGGTTGGCAGAACGCCATATCGCAATCAATCAAATCAGAGAGTTTTCTGAGGGGCAATTGGCAGGTATTGCCTACCGTATTGTTCAGGATATGGAACTCAAAAGCCTGATGCCTTTTGATCTCTGTACCTTGGTAGAGGTTTTAGAACTACCCTTAAGTATTGTTTGGGAAGAAATCAGTATCATTTCCCTGTTGACAGAAAAACTGTTGCGTAGTCTCAGCCAAAAAAAACCGTTAAAACGTAACGAAGGAACGTGGCTAGCGTTTCAAATTGCCTATCTTCAAGCTTTGCAAGCAATTCTAGAGCAGGAAGCAAGCTTACAAAAACCGTGGTTAGACCGGGCAATTATACCCATACAAGCACACATACTTAAAGAGGACGTGGGTAAATTCATCCTCCAAGATCCGCAACTACAAGGATTACTGAAAACTCTCAGTCCAGGTAAATTGACTGATACTCAAGCTGAACAAGCACTGTCTTCGGTTACAGATTCATTGCTAGTGCAACAAATAAATAATGCTGCGATCGCTTGGTTAATTGCCAATGGTGCAGAGGAACCGGAAGCGAAACTTTTAACGCAGCGTTTAATCAACTCACTTCCTGGTGACATATTAGTAGTTGTCACCGAGAATGCTGCACCTTTAGCCCAACTACAAAAATTTTTCCGTTTGGGGATTTCATTATCTCCCAGTTTCATCAGTCCAGAAGTTGGTTCTACAGTCAGTGAAAAAATTGATTTGCACCGAGAACATTACCGTGCAAGTTTGATTAAAAATCTCAGTATCCCTTTGCTAATGGAATCCTTTGCGCTTAAGGATATCTATGTGCCACAAAAAGGCTTACCAATAGAAGAAAATATTTCTGAGCAAGATAAAAAAGTTGGTTTACCAGTTGATTTAAAAACATGGGCGCAGCAACAGTTAACTGATTTAGAAACGATCGCTGTCATTGAGTCAGAACCGGGTTATGGAAAAACTAGTTTTTGCCAACTTTGGGCAGCACAGGTAGCACAGGAATTGTACCCTACTTGGATACCTATAGTAATTAGGTTGCGAGATGTAAAATATGGTAAAACTTTAATCGAAACTCTAAATTCTGCCTTTGCTGTTAATCTTTCAACTTGGTTAGAGCAAGAAAATCTCCCTTGTCTGTTGCTGCTGGATGGTTTGGATGAATTGCCCCATTCTGCTCAGGGTATCAGGGCACAAGCAATTTTTATTCAACAATTACTGAACCTTCAATCTCAGCACCGCCACAAAATTGTGTTGACAAGTCGCTCAACGACTTTACCAGAAATCGTCTCGGAACTACCGCTATTGTTGAAGCGAATTATTATTCAGCCATTGGATGTAGACGAATTTAAGCAATGGTTTCAACAGTGGGCAAAAGTGCAATCATTACCGATTGCTCAAAATTTCTTTACATTATTAAAACAGGCAGGGTTATTTGCTAACCAATCAAAGTTAAGCGAATTATCTCCCCTTATCCGTCAACCCTTAATGCTGCATTTGTTGGGCCTCTTGCACCGCGAGGGATTGCTAGATGATGAACTATTGCAGTTAGCAGCTAATACCCAAAAGTCTTTTCTATTATGGGAAATTCATCATCGTCTGAGTCGATGGTTGTTGGGTTATCCGCTAATTGGTGGGATCAAGACGATGTTACTGCGTTCGGGTACGGCTCATATTCATCGGACTCCAGAAGCGATCGCTAATTTACTCGCTAATCGTCATCCCCAAGATTTACTCGAGCAGATGCAAGCGATCGCTCTCAAAATTTTACACTCGCAACGTCATCAAATTAATCTAGCTGGTGAATTTAATACTTTACCAGGGTTTTATTTTAAAATTTGGGATGTAGAAAGCTCAGGCGAAAGCGCAGCAAAAAGTAGTTTAATTGAGTTTTCGCATCTCAAGTTAGGAGAATCTCTTTGTGCAGATGCTGTTGCTGCCCAACTTAAACTTCTGACTCAGTACCAAGATGAGGCTTATGGCACGCCCACTTTTGTACTCGATCCCAGTAGCGTAGCCCAGAATATTTATAATTTACTAGGTTACGGGATACTTAGCCAAGAAATTGAAGAACTAGCGATCGCCGGATTGCGTCGCCAGCAAAAACACAAATTTTCGTTTGAAGTTTTGTTTCAACGTCTTTTATCTTTCTGGCGTGCTTACTGTCAAGGACGTTGGTTAGATGAGGGGATAGCCCACAACGCTTTGACTAATTTTCATGCACTGCAAAACCCTGTGAATGTCGAACAGGTAAATGCTGCGGTGGGACTGAATGTATTTTTATTGCTTTGTGCTTGCTACCGAGAAACAAAAGTTCCATTTTGGCCTTGTGGGAATCCAGTCAATTTAACAGAATTCAACCCAGAAGTGCTGAGTGTGCTAATTGCTAGGACAATGGTTTTGCATAAAAGCGCTTTTGCAACCCGAATCAAGTCTCTGTCTGGACTCAATTTATCGGGAGCCTCTTTATCGCAAGTGATGTTAACCGGGGTAAATCTTGAGCAAACAAATTTATCTAATGCGGAGTTAACAGGTGCGAATTTGGTTGGAGCCAATTTGCAACAGGCGAACCTCGCAGGCGCGAACTTACAACACGCAAATCTCGCAGGAGCGAATCTACAACAGGCAAATCTCACAGGTGCAAACCTGCAACAGGCAAACCTGATCGCGACAAATCTTAATTCTGCCGATTTCACCAACACCTGCTTATTTGAGGCCATCCTTGCTGCGAGTGACAAAAAATTGGCCGCTGATAATGGAGCCTTGTTCTCTAAAGAGTTGTTTCAAAAACTGAAATATTTGCGATCGCAGCAGCCCTTTTTAAACACTGTAAAAATCACGCCAAACACAAACCTTAACTGGAACAAAACCCCTGCGGTTGGACTAATTGAAAGCTGTGAAGGCGCAATTTTGTCAGTAGATTTAGATGATGATGTCGATGATGAGACAGTTTTTGGTAATTAATTTGATTGGGCATTGGGTATGGGGCATTAGGCATGGGGCATTAGGCATGGGGCATTGGGCATGGATAAGAGACAAGGTAGACAATGAAGAGGGGGGAGACTTGTTCAATAATTCCCCGCTGTCTCCCTTGCCTTCCTTTTCTCCCTTGTCTCCCTTGTCTCCCTTGTCTCCCCTGCTCCCCTGCTCCCTTGCTCCCTTGCTCCCCAACCCCAACCCCTACCCCTCCTCCGGATTGCGGTAGCCAAAAAAGTTAATACTGTAGTCAGTAATCCGCACTCCTGTTTCTTCTTCAATTTTGCGGATCAAATCTTCTGGTAGTTCCACATGAACATCAAGAATTTGATTTGTATCCACACAGTTTATGTGACTGTGAGAGTCGCTAATGTTGCCGTACAAACGCCCATCACAGCGTTCAATACACTCAATGATTCCTTGACTGGATAATGCTTCTAAATTTTGATAAACAGAGGTATGACCGATCTCTTTGCCTTGTTGGTTCAAGCGATCGTAAATCTCTCTTGCAGCAAGATGTTCATTCGCTTGCCAAAGTAATTCCAGAATAAAGCGACGTTGACGACTAACGCGCATACCCAGGATTTGACAGCGCTCAAGTGCATCTTCTAAGGAACGAATTGGTCTTGTAGTAATTGTTTGTTTTTGCATATTACAGCTTGTTAACTGTTGGGAGAATTTTCCCGTCTAAATGTTTATTGGTTATTTAATATAGGACTCGTATTTGATTGCGTGAAAAAAACTCAGTACACATTTATTCCTTCTTCCTATTCCCTATTCCCTATTCCGTGTTCCCTCCCTACGCAAATAATTTCTCCAAATCAAAGCGGATTCCTATATATGCAATGATATTGCGCACCGCTGTCTCACCTGTACTTATGTTTTGGCTTTTGATGCTGTGAAAGTGACAGGTGGCGATTATGATTTTTTTTGCTTGTTGACGGCTACTTTGTCAGACCTTCATCTAAAACAAACTCATTACAACTTTAACTTAAAATTACTGTAAATGTCCACCTTGGGGCAGGGCTTACCCAAGTAGACTAATTCTAATGGCATACCATATTAATAGTGTAGTAATTCTTTAGTTATATATTAAGTAATTATCTCAATGACAAAAGTAATATTTGATTTTAGTAAACATCGGTGAAGTGAGTCGCGTAGGCGAGCATTTACCGCAGCCATCGCTAGTGGCTCATATCAAGGCTATTAATGGATGTATATTTGTGATAATCAACGAAAATTAAGCAAAAGTATCAAATAAATTTGAGCAAGGTCAGACTTGTGTTTAAACCTTATATGAGTTGACGAAATTATTAGCAAAAAGTATCAGTAAATACTAATTGATTTATGAAAAAGACTTTGTGCGATCCAAAGTCAATGTAGCGTCAATCCCTGAAAGCTGCTACTGTATATTCTCGATCCTACAGTTGAGCATCAAGAAGGTGGCTGCTAAATCAATGACAATTGCGATCGCACTCAATAATGACTTTATTAACAATCTGGATCTGTCCCCTGCATCAGGGGTGATTGAAAAAATGCTGCAAGATGGGGTTGCATCCCACGAACAGCAGCTACGCTTTGATGTCAATTACGACCTCCAGCTTGGCGACCCACGGGAACTCTCAGAAATTCCAGAGGTGCGTCTGTGGTTTGTGCGTCTAGATGCCAAATATCCCTGGTTGCCATTTTTACTAGATTGGAAAGCTGGGGAATTTGCCCGTTATGCCGCCATGCTTGTACCACACCAGTTCAGTTCTCAAGAAGGTATTCAGTATAATCCCGAAGCCTTAGAGATATTTTTGATGCACAAAATCTTTATTTTAGGTGATTGGCTCAAACAACAAAACATACCCAGCCTCTCGCGCTTAAAGTCTATGGCGCAAATTCTAGGCTATGAATTAGATGATGCTTTTTTTGAAATATTTTAAATAGCTAATAGGTGATGGAAGAATTTTGAGAAAATTTTCTTCGTTTGAGTGGACTGTGTGAGGTTATTCTTCTTAGATTGCAATATTGTTCAGTTAAGCCCTAAATCCTCTGTAGAGAAGCGTTAGCGCCTCGACACAAAGGATAATTTTGGGTCTCTATTTGCCGAAATCAATACTAAAAACTTAACTGAATCGTATTAATGCATACTATATTTTGCGATATTTAAAACATCCTCTAAGGATGAAATTTTTATCTATCTAAAAAGATATTTTTTAAATTAACCATAGCAAATATGCTGAGAATAGAAACCTGTTTCTTATATAGTAAGAAATCAGGTTTTATTTTATACTGTTTGATTAAAACGTTTTCAGTAGTTCGCAAGATCCTGAAAGAGCAATTTTGTAATCAAACAAGCTTGATAAAATGAGGGTTTGAGAATGACAAATTTAGTACCTGAGCGTGCAACATCTGAAGAAGAACGTTTCCAAGATGACTATTATTCTTACTTTGAATCCCCGGAAAATGTCACTCGATACACACCGACAGGTGGTTTTTTAAGTAACGCTTTTCCTGAAAAATCATTCTCTTTATTAGATTTAGGATGCGGTAATGGGGCTTTAAGCAAATATCTTCCGGCTCGATGTGACTATCTAGGAGTCGATCACAGTGAATTAGCTATTGAAAAATGTATAAAAACTTACCCAAATAGGAATTTTATTACCAAAGATTTATCGCTTTTCCTGTCTGAACTTGTTGAAGATAATCAAAAATTTGATGCAGTCGTGCTAGCGGGTTTGTTATTTCACAGCATTAACAAAGATACCCAAGAAAAAAAAGACGATCAAGAAATTATTCAATTTTGCTTGAATAAAATACTAAACGACAAAGGATATCTTGTTCTGATAGTACCTTTTTGCTACGGCGATCATCCATCTCACACTTTGTTTGTTCGAGCAGAGTGGCTACAAAAATCAATAGAGAAAATGCTAGAAATTGCTAATGCAAAAATTGTTCACGAGAATATATCTCTACAAATTGGTTTGGAAAAGAGGGTTCGAGAGCAGAAAGCGACTCCTGATTGGTTTGTTTCCAATAGTAATGCTGATTATCCCAGTATATTTGTGGGAACATATATGGCAAGCTGGACATTTATTGCTTGCCTCTAATTAATACCATTTTGGATTTTAGATGAGGAATTTGACCTGTAGAGATGCGAAATTGTACTTTATCTTGCTGAGTTAACGCATCTCTAAAGATTTTGCATTTAACTGTTATAAAGACGCGAGAAATCGCCGTCTCTACAGGAAATTTACCGGTCAATTAGTTCTTGACATACTACTAGAATAGATAAATTTATCTAAATAAAAACTGAAAGCCGTTCCCAACTTGTGACAACGGCTGAGTGATAAATTATAGAGCTTTTCATTTGTATGCAATATACATTCACCTCTCTCCTGTAAAGAGAGAGGTTTTGAGGCTTACTGTCTGTTCTAGGTATCTAAGTTTGGGAAAACTACTGGTTTAGCCACCCCAAATTTTCTCTAAAACTGTGTTTGGTGAAATATCCGCCGTTTTTCCCGTAAGGGATTCAATAGCTAGGAATTTATCGTTTTTCGGCAACAACTTAGCTGGATTGCTGGGTCCAAAGATGGCAATGGTATAAGTTTGGACTGCAACACTTAGCTGTAGTGCCGCGCTATCAGTAGATAACATCAAATTTGCCCCAGCAATTATGGCAGTTAACTTACCAATATCATCTGGGGCAGTCACCTTAATATCTGGAGAAGACTCCAGAAGCGATCGCACAAACAGCTCATCATCAAGTCCCTTAATAACCACCACAGGCAGATCGGGCTGCTTTTGTTGGAAGGCTTGAATAATTTGCTGCCAATTCTCGACAGGGTAGATTTTATCTAGTTCTTTAGCCTGTAATAACTGGCCAGAACCGCCATAAATCAAGATATAGCCTGTTTCATGAACCCCTAAACGTTTTTGTTCGTTTTGTGCCCACTCAATATCTGGTTTTGGTACATTTACTGCTAACTCTGGGACAGGGCTATTTATTTCCAACGGTTGCAGCAAGTCGTGATATACTGCTGCCACATATTGGGATGGTTTAAACGGCACAGTATGGGTAAGAAAACCCGATCCTTTGCCTTGGTAGCCAATACGTATAGGAATTCCCGTCAACCAGAGTAAAAGACCTACCAACCAATTTTGCTCAACAATAATAGCAACATCGTATTCGCGATCGCGAATCGTCCCCACTAAATTACCCCAATCTGCCAGACTGTTACGGTCATTAAAATCAAAGTTCAGCACCTCGTGAACTGATTTGCTCACTCGGTAGGCAGCCTTTGACCGGGGTTCAACAACGACATCTATCTGAGCATCAGGGTAATGGCGCTTCAGGTCATCTAGAGTCGGAAAGAAGAGAATTTGGTCGCCAATTCCGCCAGATACAAGGGCTACTACTCGCATAATATTTATTGACGCTTACTCGCTCCCTATTTTAGGGGAAAATATATAGCTTAAAGATTGAGGAATTCTGTGTATTTACTAATTCCAGCTGCGGGAATCGGAAAAAGAATGGGGAGTAACCGCAATAAACTCCTTCTAGAAGTGCGATCGCAACCAATTATTGCTTGGACTTTATTAGCCGCAGAAGCCGCCAGTACAATCAGTTGGATCGGGATTATTTCTCAGTCTAGCGATTGGCCAGAGTTCAAAGCAATTATTGCCGATCTAAAGCTGACTAAACCAGTAGAATTAATTCAAGGCGGCTCCACCCGCCAAGAATCTGTTTACAATGGCTTGCAATCTCTGCCAATAGCCGCAGAACAAGTGTTGATTCACGATGGTGCTAGATGCCTGGTAACACCAGATTTATTTAACTCTTGTGCCGAGGCCATTCGCCACTGTCCCGGTTTAATTGCTGGTGTACCCGTCAAAGACACCATCAAAATTGTTGATGAACAAGGCATAATTCAAGAGACACCCGACAGACGACAACTATGGGCGGCACAAACTCCCCAAGGATTTGATGTCAAGTTGTTGAAACAGTGCCATGCTGAAGGAGTCCGTCAAGGTTGGGAAGTAACCGACGACGCCGCCTTATTTGAAAAGTGTGGCATCGAAGTCCGAATTGTCGAGGGAGAAGAGACAAATTTAAAAGTGACCACTCCACAAGATTTAGCGATCGCAGAATTTATTCTCACCAGTAGAGGCTTATGAAGAGGCAGAGGGGCAGGGGGCAGGGGGCAGGGGGCAGGGGAGACAAGGAAGACAAGGGGGACAAGGGGCAATTTATTGAACAAGTCTCTCCCAAGTCTCCCCCCTCTTTCTTGTCCACCTTGTCTCTTCTCCATGCCCAATGCCCAATTTGAAATAGTCAAAAAATATTTTGACAATTTAGGATATAATGCCACACACTTGTTGATTGTTAGTTGTCATGTACTAATGACCAATACTTCGACTACGCTCAGTACAAGTGACTAATGACTAATGACTAACGACTAATGACTAAATGATTACAGCCACAGCGACGAAGATAGAAGCAATTCTCTATTTAAAGGGTAAACCCTTGTCGCTCGGCGAAATCGCCGAGTATGCCGCGTGCGATCGCGCCACTGTCAAAGAAGGCATAATTGAACTAATGGACAACTATGCCCACCGAGATAGTGCCCTAGAGGTAGTAGAAACCCCAGATGGTTATAGTTTGCAACTCCGATCTGATTTTCATGACTTAGTGCAAACGATGATACCAGTAGAATTGGGTGTTGGTGCATTGCGAACTTTGGCAGCGATCGCCCTTAATAGTCCCATACTCCAAAGCGACTTGATTAACCTACGCGGTTCAGGGGTATATCAGCACGTTCCAGAACTCGTTGAACTTGGTTTCATCCGCAAACGCCGAGACAGCGATTCTCGCTCCTACTCACTCCAAGTAACCCCAAAATTCCATCAGTATTTCCAAATCGAACAACTTCCACAAATACTTTCTACAAGTCAGAAGGAAGAACAATTAGAACTAGAACTAGAACTAAAGGCAGTGGCAAGTAGAGAATAGGGGATAGGGGATAGGGGATAGGGGATAAGGGATAGGGGATAGGGAATTGGGAGCACGGGGAAAAAATAAAAATTACCTCTTTCCCCCCTGCCCCCTGCCCCCTGCCCCCTGCCCCCTGCCCCCTGCCCCCTGCCCCCTGCCTCTTCTGCCCCACTCCCCTCCTCTAGACTTATACCCGTGGTGAATGCGCTACTCTTGTACTATGGTTTAGAGTAGAGTTAGCAATTAAGCTAAATAAAACTGCCAATGGTGTTTAATCCTGACTTTTTGAATGACAACTCCGAGGAACACCCTAATCAACTTCTTTCCGACCACTCTGAGGAATACCCTAATCAGTTACTCAAATATCTACAGCATCAGTCTCCTGATGTTTTAGCTAGGGTTGCTCAGTCCGCCAGCCCCGAAATTAAACAAATCATCTCGCAAAATGTCCAAGGGCTAGTGGGAATGCTCCCGGCAGAAAATTTCAACGTGCAAATCACAACAGATCGGGAGAATTTAGCTGGACTTCTAGCGTCGGCAATGATGACGGGGTATTTTCTGCGCCAGATGGAACAAAGAATGCAGTTAGAGCATTTGTCTAATGGTCAATAATTAATAGTCAGTAGTCAAAGATTTTGGGATTATTGACCAAATAATGACTAATTCGTAATTCAAAATGACGCTCTCTATGAATTACGAATTATTTTGACTACTTCTTTTCAGGATAAGCTCCTGATTGTACTTTGAAGGTTTGAACTTTACCGCTGCGATTGACTTCAATCGCTATTATGTCTCCAACTTTGCTCGACTCTACCAGCCTCTGAACTTGGGCTGAAGTTTTGACAGGTTTCCCGTTAATTTTTTGAATCACGTCTCCAGGAAGCAGTCCTCCACGCTTTGCTGGGGAATCATCTGTGACTCCTTTAATCACAATTCCAGCATCCTGTTGAATATTTAGCTGATTTTCTTGATTAATCTGCTGTTTTCTGATAGGAGAAAGGTCTGCCATTTCAACACCCAAGAAGGGATGTTCTACACGCCCTTTAGTAAAAAGTTCATTAGCGATGCGGGCGGCGGTTTCAATGGGGATGGCAAAACCAAGTCCTTGAGCATCAGCGCGAATGGCAGTGTTAATGCCAATCACTTCGCCTTGGGCGTTTAATAAGGGGCCACCAGAATTACCAGGGTTAATTGCAGCATCAGTTTGGATAAAGCTGACTCGCTTATCGGGGACACCAACTTGAGTACTAGTGCGATCGGTAGCGCTGATGATACCGATAGTGACAGTATTATCTAAACCCAGAGGATTGCCAATAGCGATCGCCCATTGTCCCGGTACCAGGTTTTGCGAATTGCCCAATTTGACTGTCGGTAAATCATTCGCTTTTATTTTTACTACCGCCACATCTGTCACAGAATCAACTCCTACGACCTTACCCTCTAGACTCCGACCATCCTTGAGGGTGACTTGTACTGTATCTGTATCTGCCACAACATGAGCGTTGGTGAGTAATTCTCCATCTTCGCTCAGAATAAATCCCGATCCTGTACCGCGCTCAATACGTTCTTGAGGAATTGGTTGGTCATCCTCTCCAAAGAATCGCCGCAGGAGGGGATTTTTCAAAGCGTCAGAGATAGGATTGGCTACTTTGCGAGTCGCATTAATTCGCACTACAGCCGGGCCAACTTTTTGCACTGCCGTCGCAATAAAATTCACGTTATCGCCACCAGTAGCCCCAATAGCTCCGTTAGGAGAATTCGGAACTACGGATTCTGGAGGCGAAGCCATTGTTACATTCTTTAACTGTTGGAACGAGCGATTTTGTGGAATGAGATAGCGACTGCCAAACAAACCTGCACCACCGCCAATTACCAGTAAAAATACATAAACCGCCAGTTGCTTTAAGGATAACTTCATAATTGTTTTGCTCAAGAACAGCAATGCAGTTGCTAATTTCTAAGTGTAGTCAAGCGAACGGCAAGTGGACAGATCAATTTACGAGAAATTAGGGATTGGGCATTTGTCATTTGTCATTTGTCATTTGGCAGAAGGCAGGAGTTATTATTCTCCCCCTGCTCCCCTGCCCCTCTGCTCCTCTGCTCCCCTGCTCCCCTGCTCCCCTGCCCCTTGCTCCTCTGCTCCCCTGCTCCCCAATTCCCATTCTTCCCATCTAAAATCTAAAGTTAATGCGCTATTGACCTCTATACATGACTTTATCCTTTCGTCAACTGTTTCTCTGTAGCTTAGTTAGCGCCTTGGGCCTAGTAAGCATACTGCCCTACTCAAACTCAAACAGTGCTAACGCTGCTGTGGGTGGTTGCTCGACTCCAGCCTTATCTCGCTTCCAACGTCATAAAGTTGTTCGTGGCGAAACCTTGGAGAGCATAGCGCAGCGCTACAATCTCCTACCTACAACAATTATTGGTATGAATCCAGCTTTGCAGAATGGTGCACCTGCCGCTGTTGGTAGTGTGCTTCAAATTCCTCCCTACAATGGGATTGTAGTCGAAGTACCTCGCAATCAAACTTGGCGAGAAGTGGCGGCACAATACAAAGTTCGTGCTGATAGCCTTTTTGAGGTGAATGGCTGCCAAAAAAACCCTAGAATCGTGTTTGTTCCGGGGGTAAATTGGTCGCCTAATGGTGTTGTAACTAAGTCCCCTTTACCTACTGATGCAGGTACACCAAACCGTGCATCTTTGTCTGGATATCCCTTAGCACAAGTAGCAACTGTAGGATTAGCTTACGGCTGGCAAATAAATCCTGGGACAGGTGAAGTTTTCTTTCATAGTGGTGTTGACTTATTAGCACCTGTTGGGAGTAATGTGGTAGCGATCGCCCCTGGAACTGTAGCCTTTGCTAGCGATCAAGGTTCTTATGGCAAATTGGTCATTATTAACCACGCTGGCGGACTCCAAAGCCGCTATGCCCAGCTTGACAGTATCAAAGTTACTGTTGGTCAGCAAGTGAAAAAAGGAGACTTACTAGGAACAGTAGGAACTAGTGGAAAACCAAGTTCCACTCAACCGCATCTCCATTTTGAAGTGCGTTCTAGCTCATCTCTGGGTTGGGTAGCAGAAGATCCAAAGGGCTATTTGAAAAAATGAAGTTCGTTTTGAAACGCAGAGGAAATCTCTGTGTTCCTCTGCGAAACCTTCTCTACGAGACGCTTTGCGAATGCGATTCTTTGCGTTAAAAAAAAGATGCTATATTTTCGCTAGATTTGACGATGTGCATTCCTGCCTCTGTAAACCTTTTAAATGCTGCATCTGCCTGTTCTGTGTAGTCCACAACACCGGGGACAACAACGGGGGAAGTGGAATCTTCTAACAGATAGATTTTTTTGGCAAGGGTAGCATCTACCTGTTTAATTTCTGTTAATAAATCGTCAATTGTCCAAGCGACACAGTGACTTTTAGCTTGACCACCAATAATTACTGCATCATATTCTAAAAGTTGTTTAATCAGGCGCGTGTTCTTTTGAGCAAGTGGACGTTGTTCAAAATCTTCCAACACTTCTGGACGTAAAATGGAATAGTTTTCGGTTAAAGGATTTTCACCTTTGACTTCAAATTGCGTTTGACTCTGACGCGCAATGCCGTGGAAAAATATCGCTTCTTCTACCGATGAAACTAAAGCATGACCAATACCACCCAACATAGAATGATAAGGCCAAACTGTGAGGGGATATTTCCCATCTTGACTAAGTTTTTTAAGGTAATGGTAAGCGTGTTTTTCTAATAATTCATAATCTCCATTAGTAACACTGTTAGCAACTGCTGGGTTTACCTTCCAGATACCTTTTTCAATATCTGCTGGTGTGATACTAGTCGCTGCTGGAGTTGGATGTTCTCCCGTAGCGTTCACCCAAAAGATCGGATGGAAAATTTGCGTTGCACTGTGAGTATCTAGGGTTGGTACAATTTTCGTGATGATTCCCAAGTTTCGATAGATAAACTCAGATAATCTGACGTTATCATCCACCGCCGCATGACCGGATTTTCCACCTACAAATAATTCAAATCCAGGGATGCAGAAGGTGTTTTGGACATCAATTAACAGTAGGCAAATACGAGTTTTATCTAAAGATGTAGGTTTGATATCGTGTTGTTTTGCCCAAATTTCACCTTCGGCGGCACGTTCTTGGTAAGGTACGCGCCAGACTTCGCCGACTTTATCGGGGTTAAAGTGTGGAGGAATTGGTAGTTGGGGTGTTATTTGGGTGTTCATAATTACAGCCGCTTTTATTCTGTAATAACATCTATGATTTCAATTCCCAAATTTTCTTAAGTCTAGTGTTACCTCAGTAACATCATCATGAGAACCTAAAGTCAACAAAGAAATTACTAATTCCCCAGAATCGGGATGAGGAACAAACTCAAATAGAATCCGGTTGTTGTAGTCTATGGAACAAGCCCATGTACCCAATAAATCCCCTTTAAGTTTATGAGTACGCAAGCTAGGGTAAAACGGATCTTCAGCAAGCTGTTGTAATGTTTGCTCAACCAAAGAGCGTAATTGCGGGTTTCGACGGGCTAAACGCTTAAAATCTCGAATAAATCTTGCACTCCAAAGCAGTTGCATCAATCATCTAACTCCGCCATTAAATCAGCAACAGTTCCACTACGTACTTCACCTTTAGCATAGGCTTCACGAGCTTCTGCAACCGCCTTTAATAAGTCATGCCGTCGCTGTTGTTTAAGGCGCTTTTGGATAATATCTACAAGAATAGCCTGAGCTTCTGGATCTAATGCTTCTACCGCTTCTATGGCTTTCTGGAATGTAGATGTTTTTTCTAGCATTGGCGTCAAAGAATTTGATGATAAGTCTAATTTAGCTGGCAGTAGGAGCGATCGCTCCTCATTTTCCTGACTTAATAGTATATTTGTATTATAAAAACCTAAATTTAGCGTTAGCAAAGCTTAACGAAGCGATCGCTCTTATGAACCGAGATGAATTACTCAAACGCTATGCCGTAGGTGAGAGAGACTTTTCAGGAGTTGACCTAAGTGGTGTCAACCTAAAAGGTGTTGAGTTGTATGGTGTCAACCTCAGCAAGGCAAATCTCAGTAATGTCAAGTTAGGCTATGCTGACATCACTTGTAGCAACTTGCAAGAAGCTAACCTCAGTGGAGTAAACCTAGATCATACTCGAATTGATGAATGCAATTTAACAGGTGCTAACTTGAGAGGTATCGATGCATTTCAGTCATCTTTTGAAGGTTCTAATTTAACTGGTGCTGATTTGAGTCAAGCTCTATTAAGAGGAATCGGGTTGCAGGGTGTAAATCTCAGTGATACTAATTGGGAAAAAGCAAATATTGATAGTTGGTTTGTAGTCAAATTTAAGCATTATCTGAAAAAAGTTTATCTTAAGCGTACTGTTTTATATGTTGACGATACCAATGAAATAAATAACTGTGGAGCAAATTTAACTGACGCTATTTACTATAATTCTGATGGTTTTAAAGACACAGCAGCAAATGATCCACCAGGTGTAATTCGCATATATCCCGGTGCTGACTTAAGTAGACTAGATTTTAGCGGTTGTAATCTCAGGAATCTTGACTTGCAAGGTGTAAATCTGAGTGGCAGTAATTTAAGAGGTGCTAACTTAATACACACAGACTTAAGGAATGCTAACCTCACAAATACAGACTTGCGAGATACTTATTTGAGATATACAGACTTGCAGGGCGCTATTTTCTGCAACACTATCATGCCAGAAAAGAGAATTGAAGAAAATCAACTACATAACGTTGAAGATCCTGAAGAGATTGATTATATATTAGATTTAGATAATGACGAATTAACTTTTGATGATGACGATCAATAATTTATTCACCATTTGTATTAATTTCCATCACTTACACCTATGAGGCTTAGGAATTGGATACTCACAGAGTATAGTTGTAATTAAAGCTGCACTATCAGGAATTGAGTGAATTACAAGTATTGCAGATTGGGTCATGGAGTTCCTAGATTATAAGTAATATTGATAACTCAGTAATAAGGCGATCGCTTCCTTAAGCTTTCCTACTGAACGTTGCGCGATCGCACTCAAGCTACTCAGCTAAAAATCTTTTGAGTAATATATCTTTACAAAAGAGCAAAACTCCTCAAATGCTCTTGATTTCTTTGCCTGTATTATTTTCCATTTTTTTCTATAGTAATCGTCCAAAAAAGCGCTAGCTGTGGCAATCTGGGAAACAGAGATTTATTAAATCTGATATTTGAGCAACAGCAAATTTACCTAATCAGGTTATGCAAACTCTGCCCACAGTAAACACTTCAAGCATCACATCAAGTCAAACCACCTTTGATACAACTATCAAGCGGCGTAAAACCCGTCCTGTAAAGGTAGGAAATGTCACCATTGGCGGTGGCTACCCCGTTGTAGTGCAGTCGATGATTAACGAAGACACCCTTGATATTGATGGTTCCGTGGCTGGTATTCGTCGTCTGCACGAAATTGGCTGCGAAATTGTCCGCGTCACCGTGCCGAGTATGGCTCATGCTAAAGCTTTAGGAGAAATTAAACAAAAATTAATTAAAACTTACCAAGATGTGCCCATTGTGGCTGATGTCCATCACAACGGGCTAAAAATCGCTGTGGAAGTTGCCAAGCACATAGAGAAAGTACGGATTAATCCGGGTTTGTATGTGTTTGAAAAGCCCAACATCAATCGAACTGAATATACTAAAAGCGAATTTGACGAAATTGGCGATAAAATCCGCGAAACCTTAGAACCTTTAGTAGTTTCTTTGCGCGATCAAGGAAAATCGATGCGAATTGGGGTAAATCACGGTTCTCTTGCTGAGAGAATGCTATTTACTTACGGTGACACCCCCGAAGGAATGGTGGAATCTGCCATAGAATTCATTCGCATCTGTGAATCTTTGGATTTCCGCAACTTGGTAGTTTCCATGAAAGCCTCACGAGTCCCCGTGATGGTAGCCGCCTATCGCCTCATCGCCAAGCGTATGGATGAACTGGGGATGGATTACCCGCTACATTTAGGCGTTACAGAAGCCGGTGATGGCGAATACGGGCGAATTAAATCTACAGCTGGTATTGCTACCTTACTTGCTGATGGCATTGGTGATACAATCCGCGTCTCACTCACAGAAGCACCAGAAAAAGAAATACCCGTTTGTTACAGCATTCTCCAAGCTTTGGGATTGCGAAAAACGATGGTGGAATACGTCGCTTGTCCTTCTTGTGGACGCACTTTGTTTAATCTAGAGGAAGTACTGCACAAAGTCCGGGAAGCCACTAAACACTTAACTGGACTAGACATTGCAGTTATGGGTTGTATTGTCAATGGCCCCGGCGAAATGGCAGATGCCGACTATGGTTATGTTGGCAAAACACCTGGTTATATTTCTTTGTATCGTGGTCGAGAAGAAATTAAAAAAGTCCCAGAAGATAAAGGTGTAGAGGAATTAATTAACCTCATTAAGGCAGATGAACGCTGGGTAGATCCATAAAGGGGACAAGGGAACAAGGGGACAAGGGGAAATTATTGAACGAGTTTCTCCCTTGTCTTCTCCCTCTTCCTTGTCTACCTTGTCTCTTCTCAATTCCCAATCCCCAAAAACTTTGTATCTTTTAACCATCAAGGTCGCCGGATTGTCAAGTATTTTGTTTAAATTAAGGATACATACTCGGTCTGTACAGTGGTAGCCTGTGTTAGATTGAGCATACTGACTATATTATTTTCCCTCTGACGCAGCTGTCATTATGGTGATTACAAAAAGTAGGCTTGTTTTGGGTGCTACGGCAGTTACACTCTCCACGATCGCTGTTACTAGCCTTGGCATTCACTCACGAGGTCAGGCTTTATTTAAAGCAAGTCCCAAAGAATTAGTAGATGAAGTTTGGCAAATTGTTCAACGCCAATATGTAGACGGTACTTTTAATCAGGTAGATTGGCAGGCTGTTCGTAAAGAATACCTGAGCAAGTCCTACAGTAATCCGCAGGATGCGTATAAGTCCATTCGGGAAATGCTGAAAAAGCTAGATGACCCATACACCCGGTTTATGAGTCCAGAGGAATTCAAGAATATGCAAGTGGATACCTCTGGAGAATTGACAGGTATTGGCATCACAATTAGTCAGGATGAAAAAACCAAGCAATTGGTTGTAATTGCGCCAATCGAAGATACACCAGCCTTTAAAGCTGGTGTTTTGGCAAAAGATATCATCCTCAAAATTGACGGCAAAGATACTAAGGGGATGGATACTAATCAGGCAGTGTCCTTGATTAGGGGTGAAGCAGGATCGAAAGTCAACTTGACTATTCAACGCGACAAGCAGATAAAACAATTTGATATTACACGGGCGCGAATTGAAATCCATCCAGTTAAGTTTTCTCAAAAGAAAACCCCAGCCGGAAATCTTGGCTATATCCGCTTGAACCAGTTCAGCGCCAATGCTGGTAAAGAAATGCAAACTGCCATCAAAGATTTAGAAAGTAAAAAGGTCGCTGGATATATTCTGGATCTGCGTGGTAATCCAGGCGGCTTACTCTTCTCCAGTGTAGATATTGCCCGGATGTGGATAGATAAAGGTAAGATTGTCTCCACTGTTGAACGCCAAGGAGAGGCAGAAAAAGAAGAGGCAAACGGAAAAGCCTTGACAAATAAACCGTTGGTGGTGCTGGTAGATAAAGGTTCCGCTAGTGCCAGTGAAATCCTCTCAGGGGCTTTGCAGGATAATAAGCGTGCCACTCTGGTCGGTACTCAAACCTTTGGTAAGGGACTAGTGCAATCGGTGCGTCCCCTAGAAGATGGTTCAGGATTAGCGGTGACAATTGCTCATTACTATACCCCCAATGGTACAGATATCAATCACAAAGGCATTTCGCCAGATGTGAAAGTGGATTTGAGCAAAAAGCAGATGGAGGATTTGTGGCTGCATGAACGTGACAAACTCGCGACTCTTGCAGACCCTCAATTCGCTAAAGCGGTGGAAGTGATAGGTAAAAAAATTGCTGAAAAGGGCACACCTACGGCAGAAAAATGAAGAGTTAGGAATAAAGTTAGGAGTGAATAGTGAGGAGTTAGAAATAAAGACCGTCACTGTTAACTTCTAACTACTAACTTAAACTGGTTGGCACTTCCCAGCCCTAATGAGTCCGACACGTCGAGCGATCGCTTCTTCTTGCGAACTAAAAGGCCCCCACTGTTCTATAATTTCTAGATTATCGTTGCCAACTTGCTCGCTGGGGATAATTTCACAGTTTCCAGCAGACCGCTTGACAATATACCAAGTTTCTGGATTGTTCATATTTTAAATAAAAATCTTGTTTTTATAGAAGAAAGACTAAATCTATCTCTCACCAAAATCCATATTTTTTTGTTTTATAACCTCGCTGAGTTTACTCAAAGTCTTAGGTCCAGCAGTCCCATCAATAGGTGTTACTCCATAGTTTTCTTGAAAAGCGCTAATTGATTGTGCTAACTCTTCATTAAACTCTTCATCCATTACACCTTTATAGAATCCAATTTTTTGGAGCATTTTCTTCAAATCTGCTATATCCATATATATTTTATTCAAATGAAAGCGGGTAGACTTTTTTTGCTCTTTTAATCTCTCTTCAGAATTAAGTTTTTTTAATCTATCTGCGTACTTTTGATATCGTGATTCTCTCTTGGTCTTATATTCTTCTGGCAAAGATTCTTCACGCTCTCTTACTGATTCAAGACCAAAAATTAAACTTTCCTTTAATTCCTCAGTTGTTTGCTCTATAAGACTTTTATTCTCCTCTATCTTTTGTGATATCTCTTGTAATTGTACTTCAATATCTTTAATTTTTAATTGCTTAACATTCGGAATAATTGCTGCTACAAAAGAAGCAGTAAACCAGTAGATTGCCTGTTGTTTTAGTTCTTTTTCAGATGAAAATAAAAGCACATATACGAATACTAAAAAAGATATTATAGAAAAAGAATACCCAAAGAACTTTAATCTCTTAGCTTCTTCAGCAATATTTTCTTGAGTACGATAATTTTGAGTCATATTTTGATCTCCCCCTGGTATGCCAAATAAGCATAGAATTTCACTAAGAGGATTATTTTACCTTAAGCTGTTTCACTCATATACCCTTTATCTAAAGATGGGATAAGGAAACTTCTATAGAATCATGACAAAAGTAACCTATTTCTTAATCGAGGTGGACAAAATTTTTGTAGTCCCCTCGATTTCTCAGATAAATTTACCTTTAGTTAGTACTTCCGCTCTTTTGGCTCAAACATAGTAATCGCCACCGGTCGATATTGAATGTCAATTCCGGCTGGTGAATAATAAGCCATTGTGTGTTTGAGAAAGTTTGTATCATCTCGCTGGGAATAATCTTCGCGGAAATGAGCGCCACGACTTTCTTGACGATTTAAAGCTGATGCCAAAATAGTCTGCCCTACTACCATCAAACTTCGTAATTCTAAAGCTTCAACGAGTTCCGTATTCCAGCAACTACCTTTGTCATCTAAATAAATTTGCGGGTATTTTTGTTGTATTTCTTCTAATTTCTGCAAACCTTCAGTCATTAATGCCTCAGTGCGGAAAACACCACAATACTCAGTCATGCAATCCTGAAAAGCTTCACGGACTTGGTTAATGCGGTACTGTCCTGGTTGTTCTAGCAAAGCTTGAATTTGTTGCTGGGCTTCTGTTAGATACCGTTGCTCATCTACAGAAGGTAACTTCCGTTTTTGCACAAATTTGGCGATCGCAGCTCCAGTTCTTTTACCATAAACTACACACTCCAGCAGTGAATTACTCCCCAAGCGATTCGCCCCATGTACAGAAACACAAGATGTTTCGCCAGCGGCAAAGAAAGCATCAACTAAACCATCACCACTGCTACGGACTTGTCCATCAGTATTAACTGGGATACCACCCATACAATAGTGAATTGTTGGGCGGACTGGCATCGGTTGAGTTACTGCATCAACACCTACCAAACGATGGGCTTCTTCCCAGCAGAAGGGAACGCGACTCATAATTTTTTCTTTGCCCAGATGGCGCAGATCCAAATAGACAAAGGGGCCACCAGCACTGCCATTGAGATGAATACCACGTCCAGCGCGAATTTCGTAAGCGATCGCTCGTGAGGTAATATCACGAGGAGCTAGTTCCATGCGACTGGGGGCATAGTTCGCCATAAAGCGATCGCCTTCACTGTTAATTAGATACGCCCCTTCTCCCCGTACCGCTTCTGAAATCAACACGCCTACCGGATATAAACCAGTGGGATGAAACTGCACAAATTCCATATCTTCCAGGGGCAAACCTGCGATCGCAGTCATTGCCAAACCATCACCCGAAGAAGCGTAATCATTAGAGGTAGTGTTATAAACGCGACCATAGCCCCCTGTAGCAAACATCACCGCCTTAGCCCGCACCACCTCTATATGTCCATCCAAAAGATGGAACATAACCACACCCTTCGCCTCATTTTCTTCCAAAATGAGACGCATCACGTACCACTCTTCATAAACTTGCACCCCATAACGCCGCAAATTGTTAACCAATTCGTGCAAAATCGCGTGACCGGTTTTGTCAGCGGCGTAGCAAGTGCGGTTGTGAGAATGTCCGCCAAAAGCTCTTTGGGCAATGCGCCCATCGGGTAAGCGAGAGAACAAAACGCCGAGATGTTCCAAGTCAATTACCACATCTGGCGCTTCTTGAGCGAGAATTGCCACAGCATCTTGGTCTGCCAAGTAATCAGAACCCTTGACAGTATCAAAAGCGTGTGCTTCCCAACTATCTTCGGAATCAACATTTTTCAGCGATGCAGCCATACCACCTTGAGCTGCCACCGAGTGTGAACGAATTGGGTGGGTTTTGGCAACGACAGCAATATTTAAACTAGGGTCAGTGCGGGCAATTTCTACAGCAGCGCGACATCCCGCCAATCCGCCCCCGACAATAATCACATCGTGTTCCAGCATAATTAGCCCTCTGATAGCAAACCACTGCTGTTCTATTGTAGAGATGTGATTAATCAGCTAGTGCGTTGTAACAATAACATCTGTACAAAAAATCCCTGCTTCTATACAGGGAGGTTGTAACAAATTTTGAAATTAGGAGTGAAAAGTTAAAAACAAAGAGTTATGGCACAGGTAGAGTGACTCATAACTCTTGTACAGACGCGATTAATCGCGTCTCTACTCATAACTCCTAACTCTTTAGCTAGTTGCTTGTACAGGTTGTTGCTGAGAGACATTACCTGGTATGGGTTCCATTTTGGTTCCTGGCCCTACAGGACTGACTTCAATATGATTTAACAAGGTAGTGACAAACGCGAACAACAAGAAAGGTAGCGATAGCAGAACAACGAGACCCGCTGTTGCTAAAGCGTACACGGGTCGCTTGGCACCCATCAACGCCAAGGCTGATGCCAAACTTAGGGTAATTGTAATCAACCAAACAATTATTTGACCGTAGATATCACCGAAAGTCAGGGTACAGACAAACCGGTACTTTTGAATATTATTTTCGCTCATCACATTTGCCTCAAGTCTCTCCTAATAGGTTCTACGTTAGAACTATGTTTGCCTTGTAGGCAATTTCTAAATATTTTTGAAAGCTTTGTAATATCACTTCACAATCTAACTACCTTTGGCAACAAAGCAGTTATACTAATAAACTTCTTTCGTTCATGGAATAGATGGCAATCGCGTTGGCGCAGCCCGCCGTAGGCATCGCCTCCTTAACAAACACTATCTTAATTTTAAGCAAAGAGACTATTTGTCATCTACCAAATTCAGGATATTTCAAATAAATATATCAATTCTATTTAATTTGTGAAAATTGCCACCCACAAATCCACGATTTTGTAAAAGTCGTTGGATATCTTGTTTTTCGCGAGTTATTCAGGATTACTATAAAATTTAATTTTTTGCTAATAAATATTAACTAGAGAAATCAAGTAAGGTCAGAATGCAAAAACCGATTTTTTGATGTTAAATTTTGAATATTGCCCGAATTTGTTGACTAAAATCAACAAAATCTTTGTTTTTCGCGGCAACATTGTTTTAGGAGTGAACGTGAATACTATTTTTCTTCGTAAAGGTGTTTTTTGGTTGCCAAGTTTAGCTACTCTTGCATTCGTGAGTAGCGGTTTATCTGCAAGCGCCCAGACAGTAAACAAGTTGAGCGATCGGGCATTAACTGAACCTTCCGCAACCATAGCGTCTCCCAAAGAGTTTAGCCAAAACCTCTCTACAGAAACAACTGAAACTTTTGCAGTCACAAATTTAACTCAGGTAGAGCAATCGCCTAACGCTGCCATACAAGAAAACGCCAGTGTAACACCCATACCTGTTCCAGGCACAGTGGCAACCTCATCTGCAACGCTAACCTCTGAACCTGTACAACCGACTTCTCAAACTCCTGCTCAACCATCTGCTACCAAAGTGGCGCAATCAGATATTGATTTAGGTAGAACTACCAATGGTGGTAGTAGCTATCTGGGCGTCGCTGCTAACATTGGTTTGAGTGGTGGTGACACGTCTTTGGGCGACGGTAACTTTGCGGTAGTTAGCAAAATCGGACTGACAAATTCTATATCAATACGACCCTCAGCCGTATTTGGAGATAACACCACAGTTCTACTTCCGATCACCTACGATTTTACCTTTAAACCAGCAGATGCTTTTAGCGAACCATTAGCGATCGCACCTTACGTCGGAGTGGGTGCAGCTTACAAAACTGGTGATGATTCGCAATTTGCCTTTTTGGTGTCTGGTGGGATAGATGTGCCTCTAACTTCTCAATTTACGGCAACAGCTGCTATCAATGCCGGATTCTTCGATCAAACTGATGTGGGCTTGTTATTAGGAGTTGGTTACAACTTCAGTGGGCTTTAAAAGTTAAGAGTTAGGAGTTATGAGTTAGAAGTTAAGAGTTCGTAATGTTTCACTTATAACTCATAACTCTTCACTCCTAACTCCTAATTCTTAATTCATAATTCATAACTCTTCACTCTTCACTCCTAATTTCTACTTAGGGGTAACTTTGTCAATCACCTTGATTGTGCCATCGTCTCCTACTGTCCAAACATCGTATACACCGACGACATCGCCGTTAGCATCAACATCTACGTTGCCGCTAGCTCCTTGGTAGTTAATCTTTTTACCATCTTTAAGTAACTTCAATCCCTCGCAGACATCAGTAACTTCTGTGCCAGGGCCATCAGCAACTTCCCGGATTTTGCTGGCTATACCAACGCCTGTATTTTCCTTAGCAGCTTGCGCCGCTAATGTTAATAAAGCAGCTGCATCCCAAGCTTGAGGAGCGTATTCCCCTGGCGCACCACCTTTTTTATCCTTCCACAGCTTGTTGAAAGCTTCTAATGCTTTACCATCGGAACCCGGTACTGTACCGATCGCTCCTGTTAAAATATATTTACCATCACCGCCTTTGCCAACTTGTTCGGGAAAAGTAGGTGATTTTACCCCATCTGTCAGCAGAATCTGTACTCCCTTGGCCACACCTTGTTGATAAGCGGCTTTCAGGAACAGACTACCAGTTTCCGCATACATTACAGCCAAGACTGCATCTGGCTTCCCAGCAAAAGCAGCAGACGCTTCTGTATCAAATGTCTGGGCTTTCGGGTCGTAGCGGACAGGCTTATCTTTATTAACTATAGTTCCACCCAATTTTTCAAAAGTTTGCACAAATGCTTTTTCAAAGCCTACGCCATAATCGTTATTAATCACGACTGTAGAAACTCGCTTGAAACCTTTTTTGTTAGCAAGTTGGGCTAAGGCTAGTGCTTGATAGGTATCGGGGGGAGCAGTACGCGCCCAAAAGCCTTTAAAGTCGCCTTTTTGTGCCTTTTCGGTAAACACGGTACTGGTACTACCAGGGGAAACCAGCATGACTTTATTCGGTGTGGCAATGGAGACTGCTGCACTAGAAACGCTACTGGCAAAGGAACCAACTACACCTGCTACTTTATCTAAAGTTGCTAGTTTGGTCATACCGGCAGCTCCAGCTTTCGGGTCGGTTTGGTCATCTACTTGCACCAAAGTAACAGGTTCGCCATTTACCCCACCGCAAGCGTTGACCGTATCGACCAGTAAAGGGATGGAACCTAGCATTTGCTGTCCTACAGAAGCCAAGTCGCCTGTCGTCGGTAACAGAGAACCAATTTTTAGCCCTTTAGCACTGCTTGTAGTAGTTGAGTTTGCTGCTGTGGTAGCGGTAGTTGCGTTGTTAGCTGTGCCATTGGGCGTACTGCTATCACCACAAGCTCCAACTAGAAACCCAGTTGCTAGGGTAGCTATACTTAAAGTTAAGGCGGCACTAAATTTTTTCATAAATTGCTTATACTCCTCAGATATCTAGGAAGCCTAAAACTTAAGAGTCAAACTAGGTTTCTAACTAGCTGGATCTTAGCAAGACTCCAAAGCATAAATCATATCATCCATCTTTGGGAGTAGAAGTGTTTACGTCTGGATTGGTATTTATTTTTAAACACGGAGTTTATTCCGTGTATCAAAACTTGAAAAACGGAGAGGGAGGGATTCGAACCCTCGGTACGGAGTTGCCTGCCGTACAACAGATTAGCAATCTGCCGCTTTCGACCACTCAGCCACCTCTCCATGACTCACGAATATCAATGTTACCAGACTTGCCATTAAGAGTCAATAGTCATTTGTCATTGGTCATTAGTCATTAGTCATTTGTAAAACACTAAGGATTAAGGAGTAGGGACAAATGACTAATTTTTTAAAGGACTTGCGATCGCATCCAAGCTATGGGCAAGCTGCGTAACTTTTTCCACTGGGGAACGAAAGCCCGCTGACTGAATACATCGTAATCGTTGCGTTCAATCGCCTCCAAAATTTGACCGTACAGCATTGATGCTGCCCATACAGGCCAACGGGCATCGGATGCTAAATAGGTAATTCCCTGGTCGGATGTGGTGTAAAATTGGCGGGCGCGGTCAATTTGAAAGCGCATCAATGCCCGCCAACGATCGTCTACCACACCTTTGAAGAAGTCTTGCTCGGTATAGTTAAATTTTGCCAAGTCTTCCAGGGGAATGTAGATCCGTCCCCGTTTGGCATCTTCTCCCACATCCCGCAAGATGTTGGTGAGTTGATTGGCAATTCCGAGAGCGATCGCTTCTTCTATGGGAACATAAGGTTGTTTGTTCTGTTGCCACGGTGCTGCATATATGGTGTTATCCACACCCATAACGGATGTTGACATTAAGCCAACAGTGCCAGCAACGCGGTAACAGTAGAGGTATAAATCCTCAAAGGTTTCATAACGACTGCGATATAAGTCCATGCGCTGACCGGCAATCATATCCCGAAATGGTTGAATGTCCATCGGAAAGCGCTGGAGGGTATCAACTAAAGCTACATCGTAATTTTCTAATGGACGCCCCGCAAAAATCGATTCCAGCTGCTGTTCCCATAGGTCTAGGGTTTCTGGCGTGGTAATAGCAGATGCGGGACCATCCACCAATTCATCTGTACGGCGACACCAAGCGTATATTGACCAAATAGATTGACGTTTTACCGGACTCATCAGCAAAGTACCCAGGTAAAAGGTCTTGGCATACTTTGCTGTGAGATGCCGACAAAGTTTGTATGACTCGTCTACAGAGACCAGCGTTTTCATGCGCGGCGGGGAATCAGGCAGTTGCAGCATTCGTTGCGGGCGGTCGGGTGAGCGTTTGCAGGTTTGAGGAATTTGCTACCGGGAGGGCCTCAGAAATCGCCTGCGCTGTCAGCTTACCAGAAAGTACGGCACCTTCCATACTGGCTAAGTAGCGTTGCATGGTGTAATCCCCGCTAAGATAGAAATTACTAATGGGAGTTGTTTGCGAGGGACGGTACTGTTGACGACCAGGGGTCGCTTTGTAAACTGAACGGGGCGTTTTCACCACATGAGATTTCAGCAATGTTGCTGGATTGTCTCCCCCAAAGTGGTCGGGGAAGAGTTTTTCTAACTCGGCAATAGTTGCAGCCACAATCTCCTCATCGGATTTGGCAATCCAATCTTTTGCCGGGGCTAGAACTAATTCCAGCATCGAGCGATCGGGGTTGGCGTATTCACGGCAGGTATTGCTCATATCAGCATAAACGCTTAGGAGGGGCGATCGCGAGAATAGCAAGTGATCAATTTGCGTAAGTTTACGATCGAACCACAAATGCACGTTAATTACAGGTACGCCCTCCAACCCGTCTAGCTTTTGGAAAAACTCCATTTCTTTCCAAAGTGCTGGCAAAATCACCTTCAGAGGATCAACTGGTATAGCCGATACATACAAATCCGCTGTGAAAACTTCATCTTCGTTTCCATTCAACCCCCGCATCAAGTATCCTTTGACGCTACCATCGGCGTTTAGCAAAATCTCTTTTAAAGGGGCATTCAACCGGACTTCTCCACCGCGTTCGGTGATGTAATCTACTATCGGCTGACACAATCGTTCTGTTGGCGAGCCATCCAGAAAGGCCATTTTCGAGCCTTTTTTTTCTTGGAGGAAACGATTGAGGGCAGTTAAAAGAATGGTTGCTGAAATTTCATCTGGCCCGATGAAATTCAGCGACTTGGCCATGGCAATAAAAACTTCTTTATTGACCCGTTCTGGAATTTTGTGTTTACGCAGCCAATCTGTCCAGGAATATTTGTCCATTTCTTCAACGTACTTTTGCCCCTGAATCATGGCCGGCAATAATCCGATGCCAAAGCGGATTTTTTCTGGCCATGTCAGCATGTCGTTGTTTCGCAGAATTGCCACTATACCATTAATTGGTGCTGGCAAATCTGGGAAATCAAAGCGACTGTAAGTACCTGGTGCATCTGGCTGGTTGAAGATCATTGTGTGTTCTTTCCACTGCAATCGATCTTCAATGTCTAGTTCTTTGAATAACTGCAACATATTGGGATATGCGCCAAAAAAGATGTGCAGACCTGTTTCGTACCAGTCTCCATCAGCATCTTTCCACGCGGCCACTTTACCGCCTAGAACGTCTCGACGTTCCAAGACAATGGGTGTGTGACCTGCATCTGTAAGATATTTCGCGCAGGAAAGTCCTGCTAGTCCCGCTCCCGCGATCGCTACTCGCATGTAACCCTACTGCTCTTCAATATTTCTTAACCGTTTTATCGTTTTCATTATACGTTGCAATCCGTTACATTTGGCAGTTGTTGTGCGATCGCTTCCCCAAAAAACTTTTGCCAAAGGGAATTTTACCTACGCGCACCTGCCCAAACAAATTGCCAATACCATTGTTGGCAATAGCTTTGCGGCACGCACTTTATCTATATTTACATGCAAGTGATTTCGGGAAACAAAAGTATTTCCTTTGACTGAAAATAGCTAATTTTAAAAGTTGTCTTAAAGTAGTTGATTTCTTGGCTAATTTGTGTATTTGCTCTCAGAAAATATCTGGGGCATTACTTAAAAGAAAACTTTCCTCTCCCTATAAGGGTGTAGGATAAATGTTTATGTCCTCTAGGTTGAACAACCAAGTTGTTTACCGCACAACTTAATAGGTAAAAGATTATGGGTGTATCGCAGGAGCTAAAGCGCTTTGGACATCACTTAATTTTAGGTATTTCCGGCACTACATTAAGCGATGACGATAAACGCGCACTCAATGAATTAAAACCGATCGGGGCTATTTTTTTCGCTAAGAACTTTTTGGATGGCACCCCGTATCAGCTTTGGCTGGAAAGCTTCAAGGATTTAAACAGGCAGATACGAGAATATACTGAACGTGATTCCATGTTCCTCACTCTCGATCATGAAGGAGGGCGTGTAATTCGTACACCACTGCCAATTACCCGCTTTCCTCACGCTTATTTGCTGCGATCGCACGCTTACGAAGTAGCAAAAGCCACAGCAGTAGAACTCAAATCATTGGGAATCAATTTATCTTGGGCACCTGTAGCAGATATTTTTTCCCATCCCGATAACCCTGTGATTGGGCCGCGCGCCTTTGGTAACACTCCCGAAACTGCCACTCAAGGTGCCCGTGACTATTACCTTGGACTTCGAGATTCAGGAATTTTGGGATGTGCTAAACACTTTCCCGGACATGGAGACACCAGCAAGGACTCTCACATTGAGCTACCAATACTGAATTTAACTCTAGAAGACCTGCGACTTCGAGAACTTATACCCTTCAGAGCTTTAATCGAAGTACAGATTCCTTTGATTATGACTGTCCATATCTTATTTCCCAAAATAGATCCTGATGTGCCAGGAACGCTTTCTCAGACTATCCTCAAAACCATACTTAGAGACGAACTTGGCTTTGAGGGAGTAGTTGTATCTGATGATTTGGATATGAAAGCGATTTCAGATATGTTTATGAAGGCTGGTACTGTAGCGCGGTCATTTAATGCAGGCTGCGACTTGTTTATTGTGTCTCGTAATATTAATTCATCATCTATTGAAAGAACTTATCGGATTGCTGAAGATTTTGCTGATTCGCTCAGTAACGGTAGCTTAGATGAAGCAGTCGTAGAAGCAGCTAGAGAAAGAATAGAGAAACTACTGGCAGTAACACCGCAATATCCTATACATGCTTTGGATAAAGATGTATTATTGCAACATGCTCAACTAGCGATCGCTAGTTCCTATTCATAACCCAACGCGCATTCAAGTTGCATATTAGCTAATAGCTAGAATGGCATTCCGTAATTTTGAATTTTGAGTCGCACCTTTGGTGCGCTAGAAGCGCAACTTGAATTTTGAATTGTTTAGTGGGTGGTATAGGGGTCGAACCTATTTCTGCGGGTTAAAAGCCCGCTGCACAGCCGGTATGCCAACCACCCTAGTTAATTTAAATAAGAAATGAGTTGGTGCGATTTGTAATACCAACATTTAGATATAAATCCACCAGGGAGGTACTGCCCCTCCTATTTCTGTGTTATCAGCACAGCGCCTCGCTTTTCGGCTCCAGGTGGATAGGTGGAAGATGGAGGAATCGAACCCCTACAGTTGCCCATACCCTGGTTTTCAAGACCAGTTGCCGTCCATTCAGCGGCATCTTCCATTCAGGGGTGCCTGACGGGGCTTGAACCCGCTATGACTGGTTCCACAAACCAGCGCCTCGACCACTTTGGCTTCAGACACCATCATCAGTGGAATCAATGGGAATTGAACCCATAACCTCCTGCTTGCAAGGCAGGCGCTCTAGCCATTTGAGCTATGACCCCATCAAATAAGTAAAAAGAGCAAAGTAAAAACTAAAAAGAAAGAAAAATATTAAATTCATTCTTTTGACTTTTGACTCGTTAAGGCGGGAGTGGTAGGACTCGAACCCACAACTTTCGAGGTAGAAGCTCGAAGCTCTATTCCATTGAGCTACACTCCCAACATTTGGTAGTCCTGGCAGGATTTGAACCTGCAACCTCTTGCTTGTAAGGCACTTGCTCTACCGTTGAAGCTACAGGACTACGCAAGCGAGTGGAGGGACTTGAACCCACGCACTGAGTATGGCGTACTCAGATGCTACCGATTACATCACACCCGCAAATTTTTAAAGCGGATAACGAGACTTGAACTCGTGCCTAGAGTTTGGAAGACTCAGATGCTACCGTTACACCATATCCGCATTCTGGAGCTGGTAACAGGAATTGAACCTGCAACCTACTGATTACAAGTCAGTTGCTCTGCCAATTGAGCTACACCAGCACTATTTTTGGTGACGGGGGCAGGAGTCGAACCTGCCGATGTTCAGGTTATGAGCCTGATGAGCCACCGTTGCTCCATCCCCGCATATTCACCAATACCCCTGGCTGGATTTGAACCAGCAACCTCTTCGTTCTAAGCGAAGCGCCTCTTCCGTTGGGCTACAAGGGCAAAGTCTGAGTGGTAGGGATTGAACCTACGACCTGGAGTTCCCGAAACTCCCGCGCTCCCAACTGCGCCACACCCAGATATTTTGGTACTCCCGACAGGATTTGAACCTGCAAAAAACTAGATCCTCGGTCTAGTGCGTCTTCCGTTCCGCCACGAGAGCTTAGTACCCCTGACAGGATTTGAACCTGCAAAATCTGGACTCTGATTCCAGCACGTATACCAGTTCCGTCACAGGGGTATATCGGGATGGCAGGATTTGAACCTGCGACTCCATGCTCCCAAAGCATGGCTTCTGGCCACTGAATTACATCCCGTTGGTACTCCTGGTGGGAGTCGAACCCACAACTAAACAGATTTTAAGTCTGCCACCTCTTCCAATTGGGCTACAGGAGCAAGTTTTGGTACTCTTGGTGGGAATTGAACCCACAACATACCGTTTTTGAGACGGCAGCCTCTTCCAGTTGGGCTACAAGAGCAAGTTTGACAGCCCCACCAGGGGTCGAACCTGGAATCTTCGCCTTCAAAGGGCGCTATGTTGCCAATTACACCACAGGGCTTTATTGCCAGGGCAGGGTTTGAACCTGCAACCTCATCGTTCAGAGCGATGCGACTTACCAATTCGTCCACCCGGCAATGAATGGCTGCCTCAGTAGGACTCGAACCTACAACCGCGCGGTTAACAGCCGCTTGCTCTACCATTGAGCTATGAGGCAACGAAGCCCCCCAGGTCGGAATCGAACCGACGACCTCCTGTTCTTCAGACAGGCGCTAACTACCAACTGAGCTACCGGGGGATAAGGAGGAGAGATGGGTTTTACCCAGTGGACTGGTTTAATTCAACTCGAATCAGCCACTCCATCATCTCTCCCATGTAACGAGAGTGGAGGGATTTGAACCCTCACGTCTTCAGTTTCGTAGACTGAGATGTTATCCAGTTACACCACACTCTCAAAACGGAGAGAACAGGATTTGAACCTGCGACGGATATTAACTACCCGTTTCCTCTTAGCAGGAGGACGCTTTCAGCCACTCAGCCACCTCTCCACAGTGGGTCGAGCAGGATTTGAACCTGCGTGCAAAAAAGAACAGTTTTACAGACTGTCGCCTTCAACCAGACTCGGCCACCGACCCAAAATGATTCCCCTGACGGGACTTGAACCCGCAATTTCTGCTTTGAAAGAACAGCGACTTAACCATTCGTCCACAGGGGCATGATTGACGCAGGGACTAGGATTTGAACCCAGAACATCGGATTTGGAGTCACGAGGTGTTGCCGTTACACCATCCCTGCATTTGGTGGCAGCAGCGGGATTTGCACCCGCATATACCAGGGTATGAACCTGGGGCTTTGCTGATTAAGCTACGCTGCGACAGAGGTCAAGGCGGGATTTGAACCCGCGCTAATCGGTTTTGCAGACCAACGCCTTACCAACTTGGCTACCTGACCATTTGGGAGTCCCGACGAGATTCGCACTCGCAATCTTCAGCTTGAGAAACTGACGGCTTAAACTATTCGCCTACAGGACTGCAACCAGGGTGACGGGACTCGAACCCGCAACATTTCCGCAGACAACGGAACGCTCTAGCCAGTTGAGCTACACCCCGATTTTTGAGAATCTGTGCCTAAAATTTTAGGTTTTTAGGCACAGATTTTGTTGGTGAACTTGCCCATTTCTTATTTAGTTTTCAAGGTTCAGATAATTGACTTTTAACTGTTAGGAAAACAACCGAAATTCTAGGTAGTAAACCTGTTGTGTATTACGGATGTATTCAGTGGTTTTGATGAGTGCAAACTTAGAACTTTTTTCGTTTATTGCCTCTACTACCGATGGTTTGCAAGTAGGAGCAGTTTTGTTGACTGGGGACTCTGGTTTATTCCAACGCCTGTCCTTTAGTTGGATGTAGAACATAAATTTGACTCTTGAGAAGCTTTGTCTTTCGCCTCACTACAAATATACTACAAAATACTACAAAAGGTGTCAAGGGGTTTTAGAAAGTTTTTTTGAAATTGTCTATAAAAGCTGCTGCACTTATATTTGAGCTTGCTAAACTCTCTGAAAAATCAAACTACAGTTTATGATTGGGTGAATCTTTAAAAGCCTGACGTGACAGACAACTACCTCAAGCGACAACAGATAATTAGTATTGTCGCGATCGCCTCTAGTATTACAGCTTGTAGTATTGCTCCAGGTATCTCCCCACAATCGGGATTGAACCAGCCAATAAGCAAAATCCATACTGCACTTCAAGATCCAGCAAAGGGCCAAATTAATGCCCATCTACCGCCATCAGTCAAAGTAGAAAACCCTACCTTTACAGTCCCAGATAAATTTCAGGGAAAAACAGTTTATAAGGTACAACCCAATAACAACGAAAAGGTTATTGCTCTCAGCATTGATGATGGGCCCTGGCCAAAAACAACCCTAGAAATGCTGGATATCTTGAAGCAAAATGATGTTAAAGCAACATTCTTTTGGGTAGGACAAGCTTTAGAAGCAAATCCAGACTTAGCCAAGCGTGAAGTAGCCGAGGGACACGCCATTGGCAACCATACTTGGCATCATTGGTATCGGCGAATGGATGAAGCCACAGCCAAGAGTGAAATCGATCGCACAGCCGATCTGACATACAAAATTACAGGAGTCAAAACTTCTCTGTTTCGTCCTCCTGGAGGCTTTTTAAATAACGGACTAGCCGCTTACGCCAAAAGCCGGAAAGATGCTGTAATTATGTGGTCGCTAACTTCAGCTGATACCGATCCTCACGCCAAACCGCAGGCATTTGTAAATAATGTCTTGAAAGGCGCGAAACCTGGTTTCATTGTTTTAATGCATGATGGTGGTGGCGATCGCCACAGAACTGTAGAAGCTTTGCCACAAATCATCAACGGACTCAAACAGCAAGGCTACCGATTTGTGACAATCCCTGAACTACTCAAAATGGCGCAATAAAGGGTGAGATATTCTCCTCACCTGATTTTAGATTTTAAATTTGGGATTTTGGATTACTCAATCCAAAATCCCAAAATGTTTGTTCTCGCAGCGTCTCCAAGAGTTACCCCCGAATTTCAACGTGAGAACAAATCTAAAATCCAAAATCCAAAATTGAGTCACCCGACTATTTCGTTTATTCACTCATGACAGACGCACAAGATTGAGCTTCTTGCCAAAGTTTGTGCAAAAAGAACTCAGCGCGATCGCTCATCGTGGTGACAAACACACCGACAGAATCCTTAGAACTAGCTGATAGCCAAGAACCCCGTAGGGTAACTTCCATATATTCGGCATCGCACGCACACAGAGCAATGATTTCTCTGTCATCTCTTTTTACCTCAGACCTCAGTATTTCTACTCCTGGCAAATCAACAGGAAGCAAAAAGGAAGCGGTACTCGGTTCAATGCACAAACTTTGCCCAACTCGCAGGGCTAAAATCACTCGTTGCCCTACCCATTCTTCTAGCGACAAAGTGACACATTCCAAATCAAAACTGCTTTCAGTGTAAGTTAATTTCAGCATTCCTTATGCTCTCCTGTTATTCCAGGTTTGCTTGCATATCTATCCAAAACTGTTCAGCAAAAGAAATCGCGGGGTGGATTGGCGCTTTTGGTTTGGTACGCAGTTGCATACCAGCTTCAAACAGAGTGCGATCGCCTTTACGGGAGTTACATCTTTCACAAGCTGTGACTACGTTATCCCAAGTGTGAGAACCGCCTTTAGAACGCGGCATCACATGATCTAGCGTTAGATGTTTGCCACTACCGCAATATTGGCAACTGTGATGGTCTCGCCGCAACACTTCCCGCCGATTAACTGGCGGAATTTTCCACATCCGCTCATTAGAAGTGATTGTCAAGCGAATGTGTTTTGGTACATCAATTACCAAATTGGGTGAGTGAACTTGCCATCCGCCTTCTGTGGTAAAACCCAGCGGTTGCGCCTTGTTCGTTACTAACAGCACAATCGCCCGCTTGATATTGACCCGACATAGTGGCAAGTAATTTTGAGAAAACACCACCACAGATTGCTCTAACACTTGCATTGCGTTCGCGCCGCGCATGGAAGATATCGTCACAGCTTAACTCCTTATAAAAAAACCCCCGCTTCAAGTTTTCGGTGAAGCGGGGGTTAGAATTGACCGGAAAATTTTCTGGTCTCATATCGGTACAGGATTGGTTTGCCTGTACCCCCCGCTTTTTTGATTTAGTTGTGGTTTTGCAATTAGTGCACTAATGGCTACATACTTATAATCATCATTACCTTCTGTGATTTGCCTATGATTTTGGCTACCATCGCCCATAAATAAATACTCCACTTCCATAGCAGCTGATTCCCAATTGGTTCGGCAATTGGTAGGGCACAAAATTGAAGTAGAGATGGGGTAAATAGATTTCACAGAAAATTTCACCTATTGAACATTCCTTTAAACATACTACACTTGTATTACTATCCTGTCTATACCTTCAAGGAGAAAAACTGATGCATACGATCGCTCGCACTCCAACCACCGATATGGAAGTTACCAGCATTCGTCTAGAGCGGGAGCTCAAAGATAAGCTCAAAGAAATAGCTGGGAATCAGGGATATCAAGCTCTAATCCGAGATATCCTTTGGAATTATGTCCAGCAAAAATCAGGTGAGTGGAAACCTCGATTTTCGCGATCCGACATTCGAGCTAGCATAGCTGCCACAGCTCAACAAGAAGAACGCTGTGTGCTTACAGGTCAACTAATTCAACCCCAAGAACCGATGTTGTTAGGACTAACGAGGAATGGGGATATGGTTCCTCTGAGTGTCGAGAGCTTGGCTGGATAAACTTCGTCTATTTTGAAACCTGGTGTAGGGAGGGCATCTAGCTCGCCCTACCAGCAGGGAGTACAAAATGCTCTTACTACTTTAAAAAATATACTTCTGAAAATAGATGTGGTTTTTTTTATATTCAAACGAATGCAGCCTAGTTATTTTTACTAATAACTGGGCTGCATTCACAATTTAGCTAGAACTGCCGCAAGCCCTAGCGAGCAAGAATTTATTTAAATTTAAGCTCTACTCCCAATACTTGTCGGGTTTTGGGGAAAAGGGGAAAGAAAAAACCTTTAACCTAAACCCAGTAACCTTTTCCCCCAAATCCAATTCCGAGTTAAAAATCCAAAACCCGACAAGTATTGGCTCTACTCCAAATTTCTGCCATAGGTTGGAAACAAGACGCTTACGAACTCGCTACCATAGTTACGCTATCAATGTAGATCGGGTCTGAACACAAGTGCGTCTCGTTGATGCAGCCTCTCCTAGAGAAGAGAAGCCTACACTGCAAGAACAACCTCCTCGTGTTTCCTTTACTTTTATTGATATTTTACTGAGAGTTACGGAGATCGAGGAGTAGCTTGTTAAACCTACTAGTTTTTTCAATAAATGTAATAAAGCTTTATAAAGCAAGTTACGTAATTTTACGCGCTCAAAAGGGGAATTTTGCTGTGATTCCAGAGAAATTACGGTTTATGTATACTTACAGACAGGATAAAGTTAATAAATTATTTCAAGACAGTGCAGTTAAAAATAAGCTAACTTAAGCATTTATAGGATATTTTGAGTATTTTATTACTTATGTCCCAATGTAGCAATTTGCTTGATGTAGTGGAAATTTGGCCATCTGATATAGAAAAGGGCTATAACAGGTGAGAGAAAGTATTCACACAAAATTTGTCAATTATCAGGGTGTAGCAACACAACTAACGGTGAAGAATATGCCAAGAGGTTGGGTGCAAGAACAATGGGGTTACTATCCGAGGGCGTGCCAGAAATGAAAAAGCCTTTATCATCGCTGTCACATTACGTAGATGACATAGATCGACTACAACCTTACCAAGTCAAGCTGATGCAGCATCAGGAAGAACCTGCCCGCGAGTTGGTACAAAAGATTAACCAAATTATTGCTAATAGCTCTGCTACGGCTTTGATGCTGCAAGAGATTGCCCAATTGCTAGGAGTCGCTTTTCAAGCAGATTGCTGCTGCTTGGTTTCAGCGGCTGATGAAACATCAGACGAAGCAACTACTACTAATTGGTGTGCTGATGAGTTTCTAGGGTTGCCACACCCAGAAGAAATGTTTTCGATGGAACAATTGCTTATGCACTCGCCAGTGTTACAATGTGCTGCCCAACCATTGACTATTGAAGACATTTCCATTATTCAAAATAGTTTGGTAATTGGGTGTCAATATTTACCACTACCGATAAAAGCAGTTTTGGCAATTCCCACTCGCTTTGGTGGCAATAATAATGGAGTGATTAATCTGATTAAATTCCAACCTTATGAATGGAGTGAATCAGAAAAACAATTGCTCAAAGAAGTGGAGTCGGCTTGCGCGATCGCTTTTTCTGGAGTGGCACAAGCTCAACAAATTACTCATCAAGAGCAGTCCCTGCAAAAAAGTAAGCACCATCAAAGCTTGATCAAACAATTAACCATATTGAGTCGTAGCAACTTGGAGCTGAATCAAATGCTCCAGTTAGTTATCGCTTCGAGTGCCGAATCTCTACAGGCAGATCGAGGTTTGCTCATCTTACTAAAATATACAGATCCACTATTTAAGACTCAAGCTAAAAAACAAATCCCCAAAGCAAAAGCTAGTGTAATCGCCCAATGGGATAGAGAAACACAAAATTCTGGCACTAGTAAACTAGACACCTTAGCTGAGTCTTTCTTGATTTCAGACTGTGGTTTATGCCAGCGTGCCTTCATGGATTCTGGAAAACCAGTAATCTTCGATGACTATACAGATCAAAACGATACCTTAACAGCTGCTCCATTATTTGCGATAGAGAAATTGCCTGCGGTACTTTTAGTGCCATTGGAAAGTCAAGGTAAAATTTTAGGATTCTTGGTGCTACAGCAAGCTGTGATTCGCAATTGGCAACCAGAAGAATTAAATCTTGTGGAAATGGTTTGCGCTCAAGTGAGTAACGCCATAATTCAGTCACAGACATTGCGTCAAGTGCAAATGTTGGTAGATGAGCGGACGGCAAAACTCCAGAGTAGTCTAGAACTTCAAGCGAAATTGCATGAAAGAACCCGGCAGTATGTCGAGCAGTTGCGGAAACTTAATGAACTCAAAGATGAATTTTTGAGTAACATGAGCGATCGCCTACGCTACCCTTTGACAAATATGCTGATGTCAATAAAAAACTTGCGTTTGCCAGGAATAGCACCAGAGCGTCAGGGTAGATATCTAGATATTCTTGAGCAGGAATGTTCAAAAGAAATCAACTTGATTAATGACTTGTTGACACTCCAAAAGCTAGAGTCGCCTCACGAAGCCCCGCAATTAGAATCTATAGATTTAAATACTAGAATTCAGGATATAGCAGCATCTTTTGAGAAAAAACTTGGCGAAAAAGGATTAAAAATTTCTATAGATTTGCCGGAAGAATCGCTCAAACTGCAAACTGAACTGGAGAGCTTTGACCGCATCCTGCAAGAATTATTAACGAATGCCTGTAAATACTCAGAGCCTGATACGATAGTCTGCCTTGAAGCGGCTCACCGAGTCGATCGGCAAATCGATCGAGTTATCATAAAGGTGACGAATACAGGACGTGCCATCTCTGAAGAAGAAGCGACCTACATCTTTGATAAGTTCCGTCGTGGAAAAGGGCGCTGGACTCCAGGGACTGGCTTGGGACTTGCTTTAGTCAAGTCTTTAGTGCAGCATTTGAATGGAGCGATCGCTGTTGAAAGTCTGCCAATTTCGGATTCTGAACAGAGTGAAATTTGCTTCACCTTGACTCTGCCCCAATTTTCTGACGAAAGCAAACCATAATTCTGAAAGTGACTAAAAAACAGAACACAACAGAGAACCCTGACTTGCAATCTTCCACTGATATCACCAACCTAGAAGAAGATTTGCTTGCTCAGGTAGAAGTTCAAATTGAGAAAATAGCAGAGCGACAGCGGCAAATCAGTGCTAAAGTCCAAATTCCCCATCCAGTGGAGCAAATCTGGAAGGTTCTGACAAATTATGAAGCCTTACCAGACTTCCTCCCCAACCTTGCTAAGAGTTGTCTAATCGAGCATCCCGATGGTGGAATTCGACTGGAGCAAATAGGCTCCCAACGCTTACTGAATTTCAACTTTTGTGCGCGGGTAGTTCTAGATTTGGAAGAATGCTTCCCTAAAGCTATTAATTTCCGCATGGTAGAGGGAGATTTTAAAGGCTTTTCTGGTAGCTGGTGCTTAGAGCCTTATGCTTTCGGTGAGTCTTTCGGAACAAATCTGTCCTACACAATTCAAGTTTGGCCTAAACTCACTATGCCAGTGGGAATTATTGAAAATCGTCTGAGCAAAGATTTGCGGTTAAATCTTCTGGCTATTCACCAACGTGTAGAAGAACTAGCCAGCAAAGAACCGTATACATAACAACAACCAACCATCATTCAGATGTATTTCTGAATGATGGTTTTTATTGCTACATTTCAAATAAAAAAGCTTTTGCTTTTTATTGTTTTTAAGTACCCCCAGGGGAATTCGAATCCCCGTTACCTCCGTGAAAGGGAGGTGTCCTAGGCCTCTAGACGATGGGGGCATCGGACTCAGACCTTTTATAAGTTAACCAATTTCCTTGCCGTTGTCAACAGGTTTTGCCAAAAAAAGTTTGTGGCAGCTAAACTGGGTGGAAGCAAAAGCTTGAAGAAGATACAAAGATATGGAGACACATAAAAAAGTCTGTAGATGCTTTTGTAGTCAGCCGCAAGGTGCGTCAGCCTTGGGCGCTGGGAATTTTGAAGTATACACATATCTAAAAAACGCTGAAGACAGCAAGGAACAAAGGGTATGATGTTGTACCCTGTAGAGTTGATATCTACGGTTTTTTACAAAAGATTTTGAAATAAATCGCTCAAAATCTACAATATGGAAGCATCTTTTGAAATCACCATACAGATGGCGATCGCCGTCTTTGCAGGCATTAGCGCCCAAGTGCTGGCTGCATACCTTCGTGTACCCAGCATCGTCTTGTTATTGCTGTTGGGCATTTTGTTTGGCTCCGATGGTATAGGGCTATTGCATCCCCATTCGCTAGGCACTGGACTGGAAGTTATAGTCGCCCTCGCAACGGCAATTATTTTGTTTGAAGGTGGACTTAACTTGGATCTGCGTGAGTTAGGTAGAGTTTCTGTCAGCTTACAATTGCTCGTCACTCAAGGAACGCTAATTACCCTACTTGGCGGGAGTATGGCTGCTCACTGGCTGGGTGAATTTCCCTGGAACATAGCCTTTCTCTATGCTTCCATAGTCGTGGTGACAGGCCCAACCGTCGTTGGCCCATTGCTCAAACAAATCAATGTAGATCGACAAGTGGCAACACTTTTGGAAGGAGAAGGAGTTTTAATTGACCCTGTAGGGGCTATCCTCGCCTTCGTTGTCCTTGATACGATTTTGAACGGCGATGCTGACCCGCTCAATGCGATCGTCGGCTTACTGATGCGCCTGGGTGTGGGAGCAGCAATTGGTGGTGCTGGCGGTTATCTGATGAGTTTGATTTTTAAACGCGCCACCTTTCTGTCATTTGAGCTAAAAAACTTAGTGGTGTTAGCGATACTTTGGAGCTTGTTTACCTTATCGCAGATGATCCGCAGTGAATCGGGAGTCATGACAACAGTAGTTGCAGGGGCAGTCTTTGCTAACTCCTCAGTCCCGGAAGAACGTCTGTTACGCAGCTTTAAGGGTCAGCTGACAATTCTCAGCGTCTCGGTGCTATTTATCTTATTAGCTGCTGACCTATCCATTGCCAGTGTGTTTGCTTTGGGTTGGGGTAGTTTATTCACCGTTTTGGTACTAATGTTTGTCGTTCGCCCAATCAATATCCTCTTGTGTACCTGGAACAGTGACCTCAACTGGCGACAAAAACTGTTTTTAAGCTGGGTTGCTCCGAGAGGAATTGTTGCTGCCTCTGTAGCTTCTTTTTTTGCGATTTCGTTGACACAGCGAGGCATTAACGGCGGTGATTCCATCAAAGCTTTAGTTTTCCTGACAATTATCATGACTGTTGTCTGCCAGGGGCTAACAGCTGGCTGGGTTGCTAAATGGCTGCAAATCACCTCTAAGGACGTAACTGGGGCAGTGATTGTGGGTTGTAATCCCTTGAGTCTTGTGATTGCTCGTTTCTTTCAAGAACGGGGAGAAAACGTGGTGATGATTGATACCGATCCCGATTGTCTTGTGCAAGCCGAGGCGCAAAATCTCCGGGTAATTGCCAGCAGTGCGCTAGATGCTGCGGTTTTAGAAGAGGCCGGACTTGCCTCTATAGGTACTTTTTTGGCGATGACAAGTAATGGCGAGGTGAATTTTGTTTTGGCTCAAAGAGCAGCTGAGGAGTTTAAACCTCCGCGCGTCTTAGCTGTTTTTCCCCGCGATCCGCAAGCGAGTACCTCGACTAGTAATAAAGTTAATCAAGCTTTTATTCCAGACTTAGCAATTAAAACTTGGAATGAATATTTGAACGATGGGCGAGTGAAGTTGGGGACAACTACGCTAGATGAGTTGGAATTCTCGACTCAATGCGATCGCATCCAAGAAAAGATTCGGACTGGATTTTTGATACCCTTATTGCTAGAACGAGCAGAACGCTTACAGGTAATGCCAGCGAACCAAGATTGGGAAATTGGCGATCGCATTATTTATCTGTTACATGACCCCAGACCTAGCCTTTTAAAACGCTTATCTGGTGCCACCCAATCCACTCCCCTCTCTTTAGAAAAGTTACCAGAGGTTGAAGACCTATCCCTGGCCCAATTATCTCAACTTTCTACTAGTGAGGCTTCTGGAGGATGAGGGGATTGGGGAAGAGAGGCAGGGGAGCAGAGGAGCAGGGGGAAGAGGGGCAGAGGAGCAGGGAGAAAATGCTGTAGTTTCCCAGCAATAGAGGGTTCCAGAACAAATAAATTTATTTCTGCTTAATGTTAAATATTTATTTCGAGATGCATCGCACAAGAAATAATGCGTCTAAAATCAAGCGCCTAAATTTATTTATGGGCTTTTCTTCCTGCCCCCTCTACCGTGTATACACAAGTCGGATGTAAAGTAGGTGCAGAGGATTTTTGAGAAGCAAAAACATGGATAATCCAATCTTAATTCACGCTGCGATGATACCAGCAAAGGCATTTGGAGACGCTCGGTTGATAAAAAGGGGGCAGCATTATATGAAGCGATACAAAAACACCAATCGATAAATATCCGGCAAATAAGTCGAAATTGGGCAGAACAGATGGGTTATTATCGGTTTTTGGAGAATGAAAATATCACAGTATCAGAACTAGTACGTAGGATTGCGGTTGATTGCCAGCTTCGTGTAGCAGAAAAGCACGTATTAGCGATAAGTGATAGTAGCGAAATCAACTTGCAGTCTCATTTAGGTAGGCTGTCACCAGCAGGATTAGGAGTAGTAGGAAACAACACAGATGTAGGGTTTTATATTCATCCAACACTGGTATTGGATGGTGAGAGTGGATTTCCTTTGGGATTAAGCACCATACAATTGTGCAGCCGAGATATTGACCATGCAGATAAATATGAACGGGGCTATAAAAATTTACCAATTGAGGAGAAAGAATCCTACAAATGGTTAGCATCGGCATCGGAGAGCCAGAAATGCTTTGAAGCGGGTAGGGCAAAGATGGGAACTCACATTGGCGATCGCGAATCCGATCTATTTGAGGAATTTGCCACTGTACCCAACAAAAACAATCATTTACTGATCCGCGCTTGCCAAGACCGTCGATTGTTAGGGCGATCTCAATCACTGTTCGACTACTTGAGGGGAGCAACCATGTGAAGGTAATTATATCATTAACATACCTACAGACTCACGTCGAAAGCGAATGCCAAGAGAAGCAATGCTTATTGTTCGTTGTGGACAAGTTGAGATTCAACGCCCAGATAAATTAAGCGTTTTTGGCTATCCCACTAGCGTAACCCAAGTTGGCTGTTGAAGCTTTGGAAGTCCAACCACCCGCAGGACAAGAACCGATTCATTGGCGGTTACTAACCACACACGAAGTTGTTTGCTTAGAACAGGCACTGCGAGTGATTCAATGGTACGGGTGGCGATGGAAGATTGAACAACTCTTTGCCACCCTCAAAACAGCAGGATTAAATTTAGAAGCTACTCAGTTAGAGTCTGCGATCGCTATTCAACGCCTGACAATCTTGGCTTTGTCCGTAGCTGTCCGAACCTTACAAATGGTTGAAGGGCGCGACAATACTCAGCTTTCGGCTGCGCTTACCTTTTGTGAAAAGCAGCAACAATGCTTAGGAGTAATTCAATCTTCTGTTGAAGGTGATAGCGAAAAACTGCAAAATCCTTATCCCCTGGGTTGTTTACCCTGGGCTACTTGATTAGGACTTACGCATTGACAGAAAAGCCAAAATGACAAGTATACTTTTCAAGGCTTATAGCTAGATTTTTCAATAAAATTTTAGCGATCGCACCCAATCAAGGGTGATTGACAAAAGCCTGAAACAACGTATTTACGTTGATACATAAGATAGTTATTTTGTATAGTGCGTAAGTCCTAACTTGATCCAAAAGCTCGCCTGGGTGGATGGTCTGGTTACTTCTCTCAAAGACTTCCGGGGATGCATACCCTCGTTCGAGGTTTGAGGCAATTTGAATCCATCTTTTTAGGCTGGAAACTTGCTCAGGGTGGACTTGTGTATACACGGTAGCCTAGTAGGAGAGGGGAGCAAAAACTCTCCTCCCTCGCCTTTTAGGAGAGGGAGGCTGTCCGGGAGAGGTCTGTCAAACTCACGTAATTTTAGAAGGTGAAAGTAGTACGTAGAGTACCTACGTATTCAGTGTCGTTAGCGTCGTTGTGCTCTGGATTGAAAATTACCAACAAGCCAGGTGTTACCTGAATATTATCGGAAACCTTGTACTTGTAAAGACCCTCTAAGTGATAAGAAGTACTGTCGTCAAAGGTAGTATTGCCGGCAACATTTTTGATGCTACCACCAGTAACTCTGGGTGGTTGACCAAAGATCACGCCTAAAACACTGCCTTCTCCACCAAAGTCTTTCAAAGCAAGCGATCCAGCCCAGTACCAAACATCTGCGTCTGTACCCGCATTTGCACCAGTCAAAGCATCAGCAGTTGTATAACCCCCCCAACCACTAATAGTCAAGGTAGAGCCAAGTTGCAAGGAAGCTTCTATACCGTAGTTATTGGATTCAGTGCGAGTACCAACTCCAAAGGGGTTATTGGCAAAAGCGCTACCTGTTCCTTGGAAGAGACTGTTAGCTGCATTGCCAGCGAAGTAACTATGGGCGTAGGTTAGACCAATATTGAAGGCTTTGCTGGGTTTGAAAGTTAATTGACCGAAGATGGTGTTATCACCATCGAACAGCCCATTATTAATACCGGGATTATTAGCACCAAAGATATTACCAGTACCACTTGAAGGTGCTAAATAAGCACCAGTCAAACTGATAGCTTTGTTAGGATTTAAAGTAACAGTCAAAGCAGCAGAATTTTGACCTTGACGGTAAATCGGGCTAAAACGTCCATAGCGAGAGAGCGCGCCTCTAGCAGAGCTTGTAAAGTCAGGGTTGAAGGTGTTTACGTTTTCGTATAATTCACCACCACTAGCATCAACTTTGACACGCACCGCGTCAGAAAAGTTGAAAGCATAGTTGATTTTATCAATCGCAACACCATTGCCGGTATCTCCATCAAAAGCCAAGCGGGTCATGTTAGTACCAGTACCGGTTGCAACACCACCAACAACGCTACCAACATTAGAAATGGTATTGTTAGCATTCAAACGGATTTGCAACTGGTCTGTACCAGTGAAACTGCTGAGTAAGTTCAAACGAACGCGATCGCTAAAAGTGGTGTTATAATTCAAGTCTTGAGTAGGAGCACCACCAGGAACTGCTCTACTGTCACCAAAAACATCAGACACGGCGAAAATTGCTTCTCCAACCAACTTGGTGGTAGTGGAGAACTGATTAGCTTCCAACTCAGAAGTGCGGGCTTCTAATCCATCTACACGACCGCGCAGAGTTGCTAGTTCTGCAGAATATTCTTCTTGCAAGCGCTGTAAAGTAGCTAAATCTTGTTTGCTGACCAAATCGGCAGTAGCTGTAGCAATCAGTTCGTTAACCCGATCTAAACAGGCGTTCAAACCTGCGGCAAATTCATAACGGGTTAAAGCACGGTTTCCACGATAGGTACTGTTAGGATAACCTGCAATACAGCCATAGCGCTCAACTAGAGATTGTAAAGCTTGGAATGCCCAATCTGTAGGCTGCACATCCGAAAACTGAGAAACTGATGTTACCTGACTCATTTCGTTAGACTCTTGAGTTTCAGATAACTCGCCAACATTTGTTACTTGTTCGTTAACTTCAGCAGCTAAGGCACTATTAGCAACGAAAAATGTAGCAGCTAATACAATTGGACTAACTTTAAAAAGATTCCAGAATCGTTTTGTCATGTTTTTTGTTTCACTCACACCTACATTAATCCAGCCATGAGAAAATGTTTTTAACACTTCTCTTTTGTGGATTTCACACACAATCACAGCAACGATTATACCTTTACCCTGTGATTATTACAAGCAATTCATTTAACATGCTGCTGAACTATAGTTTTTAATTAATTTATTTGGTAATCGCAAGATAATGCGGCGTTTGTGACGTACAACTGTTCCTTCTTCTTCTAACTGCTGTAAGAGTCGGGTAACAGTTACTCGCGTAGTATTTAAAACTTCAGCAATATCCTGATGGGTAATATTTAAATCAATTAGCTTGCCCTTATCTATGTCACGTCCAAATTTTTCACTTAACCAGACTAAAAACTGCCATAAGCGTAGCGAAGTTGGTTTTTGATGCACAATGCTTAGTAGATCCTCTGCTTGTTGAATATGAGACAACAAAGCATTAATATCTTGATGCCACAAATGAGGTGGCACAATGCTTACTTCTACGCCCGTGAGACATTCAATCTGGTAGGGTTTCACTTTAGACAAAGGATAGCCAATCAGATCCCCTAGTCCCCAATAACCAAGAGTGATGAATGTGCCATCTTCACTCCACGTTAAGGTACGAACTGCACCATATTCAATTCGCCAAATTACGTCATTGTATGGTGGAATTACTTCCCGACGGGTAAATATCTGTTGGGGTAATTGTCCGCCCAAAGCAGAACCATTTGACACGGTAGAAGAGTTTGAAGTAGGAATTGGGGAATACATCATTAACCGTAACTACATAATTATCAGGGAATCTCGCTATTTACAATGATTAAGAATCTCTAATAATTTGTATCAAAATTTGCCTATCTTAACTGAAAGTCTATTCTTCTCAATTCAGAGCTAGGAACTAACTCAAAATCTTCTGATGGTAACAACTTTTACTTAAGGGATTTATCAGTGAGATATAGCCAAAATTTTTAGTTGTTTATCCGCTACTTTAATTGTGTAAGTTTAAGAATAGGTAAGCTTTTAGTAAAATATTCGGTTAACTTATTTTTTATTATTTGGTATTTTCTGAAGACTAAGTAAGTATGTAGGCGCAAAAATTATGAAGATATTAGGGTGGAATAGCACTTATTAAATCGCTGGATTTAGATCCCCAACTTCTTACAGACATCTGGAGGGTAGAAGTCGGGGATCTTTGCAGCATATCAATTAGGAGCGTTGACCGGTGACAATATATGCTACCCTTTGACCGATATTCGTAGCGTGATCTGCCATACGTTCCAAACAACGAATTGCCAGTGCTAGCAGTATAATTGGCTCGACTACACCAGGCACATCTCGTTGTTGGGCTAAAGTCTGATAAACGCGATCGTAAGCATCGTCTACAGTATCATCCAGATGCTTTAAACGGCGTCCACCCGCTTCATCGAAATCTCCTAAAGCCTTTAAGCTAGTTGCCAGCATCGCCTGCGCGTGAAGGGACATAGCTTCAATGTCGGGTAAAGACGTATGAGGCGCATAAGGAAAAATTTTAATCGCAATTTCAGCTAAATCCTCAGCATAATCGCCAATCCGCTCTAAGTCTCGCACCAACTGCATAAAGGCACTTAAACAGCGCAAATCTGAAGCTGTAGGCGCTTGTAGCGTCATAATCGCCGTACAGTCTGATTCGATTTGACGATAAAAGCGATCGATCTTTTTATCTAATCGGGGAAGTTCTTCAGCTGCTGTTAAGTTACGAGCAAATAACGCTTGGTGGCTGAGGCGAAATGATTGTTCTACCAAAGCACCCATGCGTAATACATCCCGTTCTAAGCGCCTAATAGCGCGTGCGAGTTGTGGTCTTTGAGGATTGGGAGTATTATCGACGGCTTTCACACTTGTTGTCTCAAAGGTGAAGATATTACTAACTATAGTCTTGGCTTAGGGAGTTTGCCATAACTTCAGGAAATTGGAGTTGCATCCACGCACCACCAGTTTCTGGATGGTTCATCGCTTTGATTGAACCACCGTGAGCGATTAGAATTTGCTCAACGATCGCTAATCCTAATCCATTGCCGACAATCGCTCCTATGGAGTTACTATCTTGGGGAGAATGGGTTCGCGCTTTATCTCCTCGATAAAATCGTTCAAAAACGTGGGGTAAATCTGCCTCAGAAAAGCCGACTCCAGAATCAATAAGATTTATTTCCAAGATTGAGGAAGCAGGATCGTTATCCTTTGTTGATAATATTTTCGCTTCAACATGAATACTTGTGCAAGGAGGACTGTACTTAATGCTATTGTCTAGCAAATTCAGAAAAACCTGGTAAATCCGGGGTTTATCTGCCTTAATCCACAGATTTTCGGGGCCAGAATAAGAAAAAGACAGATGTTGGCGTTGTGCCAAGGGTTCTAGTGTTTCCCAAACAGATGCAATCAGCGATCGCAATTCTACAGCTTTGGCTTGCAATTGCATATTTGGGTTTGCTTCCATTTGGGTAAGGTCTAACCAGCTTTGCACTAAGTTAATCAATCGGTCGACTTCTTGCATCAGGCGGTTAACCCAGCGATTTAAAGGTGGTTCTAAACGGTTTTGTAAAGTTTCTACAACCAAACGAATTGAAGTTAGCGGCGTTCTGAGTTCGTGTGCTAGATCGGAAAAAGAGCGATCGCGTACTTGATTTATATCTAATAGGGGTTGACGATTTTCTAAAAATACTCCCACTTGTCCATTGGGTAAAGGCAAGCTAGAAGCCCGCAAAGCCAGAGATTTGATTGTTGCCATCTCTGCTGCATCATCACAAGATGGATGAAATACCCATTCTCCCGTCTGGGGTTTTTGGCGATCGCGAGTTTGCTCAATTAAATGGTCAAGTTCATAAGACCTGACCAACTCCAATAACAAGCGCACCTGTTCTGGTTGCCACCTTTGCAGATACAAAATTTCCTGTGCCTGTTGATTACACCACAGCAGTTGATTTTCCTCATCCACCTGCAAATATCCCACTGGAGCAAAATCTAGCAGGTCTTGGTAAGTTTGCAATGACTGCTGCAAATCTTGTCGCTGCTGCTTCACCATTGCTATTTTCTGCTGCAATCCAGGAATCAGCAGCAGTCCCATCTTGTCAGAATGCGAGGTTAACGGTCGCAGTAAGCGCCCCAGGTAGCGGTTAAGTTGAATCTGTTGCCAAATCCAAAACCCAATGCCTACCGCTAAACCCAAAAAAAATCCCAATAAAAGCATTTGAGTTGTTAGTTTCTTGGTGACTACTAAAAACTAACAACTATCCCAACTAATTATCCAAACCTATAGCCAAAACCTCTTACAGTCACAATATATTCAGGATGACTGGGGTCTTGCTCTAATTTTTCGCGCAACCACCGAATGTGAACGTCTACAGTTTTACTATCGCCGACAAAATCCGGCCCCCAAACCTGATCGAGTAATTGCTCTCGTGACCATACCCGGCGGGCGTAACTCATAAACAATTCCAGCAAACGGAACTCTTTGGGAGAAAGACTCACTTCTTGACCGCGAACTAGCACGCGACATTCTTGGGGATTTAAAGAGACATCCTTAAATTTTAATACTGGTATTGGTGGTAAATTACTTAAGCGTTGGCGGCGGAGTAAAGCGCGACAACGAGCCACTAACTCGCGCATACTAAAGGGTTTGGTCAGGTAGTCATCTGCACCCACCTCTAACCCCAAAACACGGTCAGTTTCACTACCCTTGGCACTGAGCATTAAAATAGGTACTGGGTTGCCTTGATGACGCAGCAAACGGCAAATATCTAGCCCATTGATTTGCGGTAGCATCAAATCAAGAATAACCAGATCGAAGGGAAGTTCCCCTGAATTGGTTTCAAAACTTTTAAGATACTCTATAGCAGACCGCCCATCGGGGGCAGTTATCACCCCATAACCTTCTTCTTCCAGAGCTACAGCTAGCATTTCCTGGATTAATTCTTCATCTTCTACTACTAGAATACGGCTGGTTTGTCCAATGTCCGTTCTGGCAGAGTATTTGGTCGATTCACTGGTATACATTGATATCACAAAAGTCTAGGACTGTGCTTGTATCAATTAGGATGATTAACTCTATTATCTCGCTTGACTGCAACTGCGCTTCTACTAGGGTTAATTCTTTTAGATTTTATTTACATAAAGTAACATACACCACAGCAGTCTCCTAAATCATAAATCACTGTGCCTGCAAGCTTGTAGATAGTTTTTTAATTAAAGATTTTGAATTTTCGATTCTGTCTTCACAAGATCCAAAGACATTATTGCATGAAGGATTATCTTGACAGAGGAGATTCATTTAGGTATATTTATCTTAGTACAAAAATACTACTAAGCCTCAAAGGGAAAACTATAACTGAAAAACAGAAAGACATATATGTGGAAAATTCGTACCCACTAAGTGTCAGATGCGGATCATTTCAGTATTTCCACCGCGTTAAAAATGTTGATTAAAAGGCTACTCTGATGTCTGCATAGGGTAGTCATTGGTATGGCTTGCTACCCAATAAATCATTTGCCTATTGAAGGGAGTTGGAAGATGACTACAGTTGGAGTCAAAGACAGCAAACAACAACTAATGCAAGCATTTCAACAAATTATTATCCAAAGAAAAAAACTTGAATCTAAAATAGCAACCAAACAAGAGGAAGCAGAAAAGGCAAAAAGTCAAGAAATTCTGCAAGCAGCTTCTGCATATACAGTTGATAGTATTGTCAAAGGTTTAGCTGATTTACAATTAGAGTTTGGGAGTATTCTCAATGGATTATCTGAAAAACTAGCTCAGGAAAATTCCAAGTTAGATGAATTGAACCGAGCGATAGAAATTGAAACTCAACGTCTACAAGAACTGCAACAAATTAGAGTTGTAGCGGATACTTTAGACGTTTTAAGTCAAGAACACCAAGAAAAATTAAAAATTCTCGAACAAGATACTATTAGCAAAAGGGAAACACTAGAGAAAGAAATTACAATCAGGCGGAAAGAATGGCAAAAAGAGCAAGCAGAGTATGAAGAAAAACTTCAAGCATATAACAATTTATTAGCCAAAGATCGCCAGCAAGAACAAGAAGAATTTCAGTATAAGTTAGAAACTACTCGTAAACTCAATACCGACAGCTACGAAGGGATAAAGCGCCAACAACAAAGGGAAATACTAGAAAATTCTCAAAAGAAAGAGAAAGATTGGGCAGAACGAGAAAAAATCTTTGCTGAACGCCAACCACTCTTTGCAGATTATGAACAAAAGGTAACTACATTTCCTAGCGAACTGGAAGAAGCCGTTAAGAAGGCTAGAGAAGAAGCAATTAAAGAAACCAGTCAAAAAGCTAAAATTGAGGCTGATTTATTTGAAAGAGAATGGGAATCTAACAAACAGAGCTATGAACAAAAAATTCAATCTCTGGAAGAAACAATTAAGAAACAATCTGAGCAAATAGAAGGAATTTCTGCTCAATTGCAAACTGCATTAAAACAAGCACAAGACTTAGCTATGAGGGCTTTTGGTAGTTCTAACCCTAAATAGTTGTGAGTTCATAGCATCTTAATCATTTTGAATTCCTGAAGAGGAGATTTGTTGTGGTGGGGAAAAAACCGACTGATAAGAATACTAAAATAGAAATTCTTCAGGCGTATGAGGAGTTGGCAAAAGAAAAAGCAGCACTGAAATCAGAACTCGATAAAGTTGCCAAAGATAACCAGTCTGGAACTAAAGAACAGCCTAAATTAGAACAAAAAACAGCTATGAATCAGCTTTCTAGCGTCCAACAGAAGATGAACAATACAATTGAAAGCTTGGCAAAGATTCAATTAGGTTTTGGCAGTGCTGCTAATGAATTATCAGAACAGCTAACCACGAAAGCTTCTAAATTGGAAGAAATTAGGCGAACTTTAGAAGAAGAAATCCAACAATTAACACAACTGCATAATTTAGAAATTTCTGATGATATCTTGGATACTCTGATCCAAGCCTATGAAGATAATACTAAAGCTTATCAGGAAGAATATAGCCAACGTTCTGAAGTGTTATTCCAAGAAATACTAGAGCAAAGAAATACTTGGGGAAAAGAACAAGAGGAACAGCAACGGGCGATAAAAGAACGGAATGAAAACTTGAATAAAACTCGGCAACGCGATGCAGCAGAGTACAAGTATAATTTAGAACTCCAGCGGCAACTGCAAAATGACGAATACGAACAAGAGCAGAAAGCGCTATATAAGCAATTAGAAGAATTACTACAAGAAACAGAAAAGCAGTGGGCTGAACGGGAGAAAGCAATTTCTGAAAGAGAAAAACAATTTGAAGAGTTAAAAGCCAAGGTAGAGGCTTTTCCGAAAGATAAAGAAGCAGCCATCAAAAAAGCTACAGAAGAAGGTAAAGGCATCGCCCACTACCAAGCTAAAGTCAAATCAGATTTATATTCTAAGGAAGTGGAAGGGCAAAAACGCTTCTATGAACAAAGACTGCAATCTCTAGAACAAACTATTACTAATCAAGAGACACGAATTCAAAATCTTTCTAAACAACTGGAATCTGCTCTCAAACAAGTTCAGGATTTGGCAGTTAAAGCTATAGAAGGTACTTCCAATGTGAATTCATATCAGGCAATCAAAGAAATAGCTTTAGAACAGGCAAAGACTCAAGCAAAAAATAAATAAGCTGATTTAATTTTTGATGAAAATTGCAGAGACTTAATTGAATTTAAGCCTCTGCAAGTATCTCTAATGCTTTTTATTCAGTTTTCTTTGGTTTTTTGAGGTCTGGAGGAGGTTGTACTTTCTTCTTCTTTGTTGTGCTAACCTGCGTTTGCTTCAATGCTTTGTTGGAATTTTGTTCTTGACTAGACATAATACTAATTTTTAATATCTACTACAATATTATTTACATTACAAGTATCATTGATTACATAAATATATCACAGAGAATTTAAGTTTAACTAAAAAAAGTTAGTAAATAATGTTATTTCTGTAGCAACCTTCACTTTTAACGAGATAAATACAAATTTTAATAGGTATCGTATCTGTTGAAAAATTTATGCTTGAGTTGAGTCTAAAGGCTCAAGTTGAACTCAATCCATACTTTAATGAATCTTTATTTTAGTTACGTATTTCTTTAGTAGCATTTTCTCAAAAAATTGAATAAGCTAATAACAAGTTATTCAAAGTTTAAAAAATGGATATAATTCAAAATATCAATGAAGCATCTACCTTTGCAACAGTAGGTGCAGTGCTAGGAGTGACTGTGTACCACAGTATTGGAGGTGCAGGCCTAGCAATCGGAGGAACTGCTTACGGAATAGGTTTAGTAGGATTTGCTGGGACTGGTGCAGTTGCTGGATTAGCTATTTACGGGATGAAAAAGTCAGTTTTTGGATAATTAAGTTCGCTTTCAAATTGTTTTTAAGTTGAACAATCAGGGAAATTAAAAGAATAAATTTAAAATCCTTGTTTTCAAATAGTTTTGAAGAGAAGAGTAATGATATTAGATTTATATAGGCTTGGTAAAGAAATCGCCCAAGATGCCAGTAAATTATTCGACAACACACGCCATAACGGTAAACATGATTTGGGAGAAACAGTTTTATGTGACAGCTATAATCGTGAGTGGAAAATAAAGGTTCGCCGCACAGGTAATCGCGGACGCTACCTTAAAATCTATTCCTATCCAGATTACAAAAAAAAGCTGAGAGCATCAGCAGATCAATACAAATCATATTTACAAATTACTTCTGATGAATGGGAGGTTTTTTATCGGACAGCAGGAGGAGTAAACGATTCTCGCGCTAGGCCTATTTTAGACAAGTTAGTAGGAATTTAAGACTAGAAAGTGGGCTTTTCAGAAAAACCCACTTTCTAAACAAAAGTTTCATATCACAAGGACAAATGTAAATTTTAAATAGAGACAAAGCTATTATTTATAAGAATCTGTTGATAGCCAATTCTCCAAGCTTAGTCCTTCAACTCGCAACAAGTCAGAGTCATTGGAAACCGGAATTAATCTGCGTGCGATCGCTGTAGCCGCTATCAATACATCAGTCTTTTGTATTCTCCTACCCTTTCTCTTTAAATCTGCTCTCCTTTATACTGCTGCATCAAACATCTCTATTTGCTCTGGTGTTAAATCATTTAATGTTCCAGAAATTGCTTCTATTACTAAAATACTATCAATTCTATCTGTTAATTCCCCCTCAGAAAGAGCATTTATAAATACTGGTGAAAACTTATCCAATAAATTAACTAGATGTTGAATAATTTCTTGTTTATTTAATCTTTCTTGATAGAGACTATTGCCTTGAATTAAGTTATCCACAGTTTTTGATAATCGTGCGATCGCCATATCTCTTTTCCCTGACACTTCCTGCATAACTTCCTTCTAATTCGTAACTGATTTATTCAAATATAGTTAATCTCCCTCACCCCTCCTCTATATAAAAAAAGTGGGCTTTTCAGCCCACCTAATACTATTTTGAGAATATTCTGTTGCTATTAACCCAACAATTGTTTAGCCTTAGCTAATACATTATCAACGCTAAAACCAAACTTCTCTAAACAAACACCACCGGGAGCGGAAGCACCAAAGCGATCGATACTAACAGTATCGCCTTCAGTACCCACATATTTGTGCCAACCGAAACTAGCGCCAGCTTCTACAGATAAACGCTTGGTGACAGCTTTCGGCAGAATCGACTCTTTATAAGCCGCATCCTGTGCTTCAAACAGTTCCCATGAAGGTAGGGAGACAACACGGACTTTCTTGCCTTCAGCCTTAAGTTTTTCGGCTGCGCCGACGGCGAGGCTTAGTTCTGAACCAGTGGCAATCAGAATGAGATCGGGTGTACCTTCGCTATCCACCACAGTGTATCCACCCTTGGCTACGCCCTCAATCGATGTACCTGCCAAGTTGGGGACGTTTTGACGGGTGAACGCCAACAGAGACGGAGCATTTTCCTTTGCTTTCTCTATCGCTATTTTATAAGCGCCAGAGGTTTCGTTACCGTCTGCGGGACGAAACACTAATAAATTAGGAATAGCTCGCAAGGAAGCGAGAGTTTCGATGGGTTGGTGTGTCGGGCCATCTTCACCTTGTCCAATGGAATCGTGAGTCATCACCCAAATCACGCCAGCTTGGGAAAGGGCGGATAAGCGGATGGCAGCACGCATATAATCAGTGAAGATTAAGAAGGTAGCACCGTAGGGAATTAATCCCGAACTGTGCAGCGCTATCCCATTACAGATAGCGCCCATACCATGTTCCCGCACCCCAAAGTGGATGTTAGGATTTTCGTAGTGCCCTTTTTGGAAGTCGCCTTTACCCTTGATTTCGGTCAGGTTGGAGTGAGTCAAGTCAGCCGAACCACCAATCAATTCAGGTAAAACCGCCGCTAGTTTGTTGAGGCAGGTTTCTGAGTGTTTCCGGGTAGGTAGTCCTTTGTCTTCTGGGGTGTAAGTGGGTAGTACCTTATCCCAACCGTCGGGTAGCTTGCCGTTTAGGTAACGTTCAAATTCAGCCGCTTCTTGGCCATACTTAGCTTTGTAGTCGGCAAAGGTTTTGTTCCAGTCGTTTTCGTAACCTGCGCCGCGCTCAACTGCTTTGCGTGTGTGGTTGAGGGCTTCTTCTGGGACTACGAAAGGTTCGTATTCCCAACCCAAATTTTTCCGAGTCAAGGCAATTTCGTCTGCACCCAAGGCAGCACCGTGAACGCCAGCAGTGTTTGCTTTATTCGGGGAACCGTAACCAATAATCGTTGTTACTTTGATGAAAGAAGGCTTATCGGTAACAGCTTTAGCCGCTTCAATTGCTTTAGCGATCGCTTCTAAATCCGTGTTACCATCTTCGACGTGTTGGACGTGCCAACCGTAAGCTTCAAAGCGCTTGGAAACATCTTCGGTGAATGCCACATCTGTGGAACCGTCGATCGAAATGTGGTTGTCGTCGTACAGAGCGATGAGTTTGCCTAATCCCAAGTGTCCTGCGAAAGAACAAGCTTCACCGGAAATTCCTTCCATGTTGCAACCGTCACCCAAGATTACGTAGGTGTAATGGTCAACAATCTTGCTATCGGGTTTGTTAAATTTAGCGGCAAGGTGCGCTTCGGCGATCGCTAAACCGACTCCATTAGCAATTCCTTGACCTAGTGGGCCAGTGGTGACTTCCACACCTGGGGTCATGAAGTTTTCCGGGTGTCCAGGGGTTTTAGACTCCCATTGACGGAATTGCTTGATATCTTCAATGCTTACACTGTCGTAGCCTGTCAAGTAAAGCAGGGCGTACTGCAACATTGAGCCATGACCGGCAGATAAGACAAAGCGATCGCGATTAAACCATTTGGGATTCTTGGGATTAAACTTCATAAAGCGATCCCAGAGGACAAAAGCCATCGGAGCCGCACCCATTGGTAGTCCTGGGTGTCCCGATTTTGCTTTTTCTACGGCATCAACAGCCAAGAAGCGGATCGAGTTAATAGCCAGTTCTTCGACGGACAATTCTTTGGCGGATTGGGTTGCAACAGTCATAATCTCTTGTTTTTAACGACGGGTTAGCACTCTTCGTAGCTTCTCTTGCTGGGGTTATTTTAGATTCCCCACAGTATCCTCATCATCCCACTCCCGCTTGTCGATGGACAAGCGGGATCTCCTGAGTTTCTGGTGATAAATCAAGCTGATAATTGGGTCATGCTGAACGCTTAAGTTATATCGGAATGATATTTCTGATACTTTGGGCATTGGGCGTTAGCAGTGCTGAGTGGTGTTAGCGGTAGCAGGGCGTTTAGCCCGTGCTGAGTTAAGAGTTAAGAGTTTTGTTTATCCCCTTGTCTCCCTTGTCTCCCTCATCTCCCCTGCTCCCTGCTCTCCTGCCTCTTTTAAACGTATTTCTTAAAGGCCAGTGTGACATTATGACCGCCAAACCCAAAAGAATTGGATATTGCTATCTCAACATTTTGAGCGCGGCTAGAGTGAGGCACGTAATCTAAGTCACACTCTGGATCGGGATTTTCCAGATTGATTGTCGGTGGAATTTGGTCATTTGCGATCGCTAGTACTGTTGCAACTGCTTCAATACCTCCAGAACCGCCCAATAAATGACCTGTCATCGATTTGGTGGAGCTAATTGCCACCTTATAAGCATGTTCTCCCAAGGCTTTTTTGATTGCTGAGGTTTCAGTTGAATCATTAGCTGGGGTACTAGTGCCGTGGGCATTAATATAGCTAATTTGTTCGGGAGTTATGCCAGCATCTTTAAGCGCAAGTTCCATCGCTCTAGCGGCTCCAAGCCCACCAGGTACGGGGGAGGTGATATGGTAGGCATCACAGGTCATACCATAGCCGATCATTTCGGCATAAATGTGAGCGCCGCGACTGATGGCGTGTTGCAGTTCTTCTAGAATTAAAATTCCTGAACCTTCACCCAAAACAAATCCGTTGCGATCGCGGTCAAAAGGACGGCTAGCATGAGCTGGGTCATCATTGTTAAAAGACAGTGCCTTGCAGGCGGCAAACCCAGCTATCGACAATGGTGTGACAGCTGACTCCGTTCCCCCACAAATCATCGCCTGGGCATATCCCCCTTGAATTAAGCGAAAAGCATCTCCAATGGCATTAGAACCAGCAGCACAGGCAGTTACAGGACAAGAGTTTGGCCCTTTAGCACCCGTGTGAATTGCCGTTAATCCTGCGGCCATATTGGCGATCATCATTGGGATCATGAATGGACTACAGCGATCGGGTCCACGGTTGAGGTAGATAGTTTGCTGGTCTTCTAATACCTTAATCCCACCAACGCCAGAACCGATTATCACACCTACCTGTTCTGCATTCAGGTCATTGATCGCTAACTCCGAGTTAGCTAGAGCCTGTTTTGCTGCCGCAACCCCAAATTGGGAAAACCGATCCATACGCTTGGCCTCTTTGCGCTCCAAGTAATCATGCGGATCGAAGTTTTTCACTTCACCAGCAATTCGGCAATCATGGCTAGACGCATCAAATAATGTGATGTAGTCAATGCCATTACGTCCACTCAATAATCCATCCCAATATTCTGTTGCTGTGTTACCTATAGGTGTAATCGCGCCAACACCAGTTACAACAACGCGTTTACGTGTATGATCTGTCATGATTCAGTTAAAAATGGCGAAAAAGCAGCAGGCAAAAAATTTGAGGTTAGCGACTAGGTACTGGTGAGCCAGCGCGGTCTTAAAGGTTTCCTTTACGAGCGACTGGCATCGGATTTGCTGACTTCAAGTGACTGTCGTTAACGTCAGCATTAGTGACATTAGCAGCGTCAGGCGAAGAGTGGCTAGATATTAGAGAAAAATCTCCCCAATCCCAATCCCCAATTCCAATCCTCAGTTAAGCTGAGGCGGTAACTTTGTTATTGATGTAATCTACTGCCTCTTGAACAGATGTAATCTTCTCGGCAGCTTCGTCGGGAATTTCGATATCAAATTCTTCTTCCAAAGCCATCACCAACTCAACGGTATCGAGGGAATCTGCTCCCAGGTCATCCATAAACTTGGCTTGTGGTGTGACTTTATCTGGGGGATCAACACTCAGTTGTTCGATAACGATTTTCTTGACCTTTTCAAAAATGTCCGTTTGGCTCATAAATAAAAGTCCTTAACCACTTGCTACGATCTGCTCTTTAGAGGAGACATTGTTTTGAGCATATACATCTTATCGTCAAGCGCGATCGCCCGCATACTTCCAAGGGTTTTTCTGCTAGAAAACCTCTGCCATTTTTAAAATAAATGGGGTAAGTTTTCTCTTAACACTTGAACTGTGGAGCGCGCTACGCCATCGCCGATTCCGTGTAAATGCTTTGGTTTTCCAATTATTGCTAAAATTTTTGACAATGTCTCATCGGTATTTACAGCCTTGCTAGCAATTAAGAATATGTAGATGCTGCGACCTTTTAACCTAGACGCTTAAAAGGTAGCTAAACGTCAAACATCAGAATGATGCTAACAAGGAATGATAAAACAGTTATTGTTTAGAGCGATCGCTCTAACCCAAACATACTTCTATGCTACCTCAGACACTGAAATACGCTTACTTCCCTGGTTGTGTTGCTCAAGGGGCCTGTCGAGAACTTTACCAATCAACTCAAGCGCTCACCCAAGCACTGGGGATTGAACTAGTTGAACTTAAAAAAGCTGCTTGCTGCGGTTCCGGCACATTTAAAGAAGATTCGCAACTGCTAGAAGATACAGTCAACGCCAGAAATATTGCTTTAGCAGAAGAATTAAATCTGCCCTTGCTTACCCATTGCAGCACTTGTCAAGGTGTTATCGGTCACGTCAATGAACACCTGAAAGAATGTCAGACTTCTAACCCTGTTTACATTGAACAAGTTAATGGCTTGCTAAAAAAAGAAGGTTGTTCGCCTTATCGCGGCAGTACTGACGTTAAACATCTTCTTTATGCCTTGGTGACAGATTACGGTTTAGAGGAAATTACCAAACGCGTCACCCGGAAATTAACTGGATTAAAATGTGCGGCTTTTTATGGCTGTTATCTCCTGCGCGCCCAAAAATCTATGCCTTATGACGACCCTTTCCAACCGGAAGCGATGGAAAATATGTTTCGGGCGGTGGGTGCAACACCAATTTATTACCGAGGGCGGACACAATGTTGTGGTTGGCCGCTTGCTAGTTATGCCACTACCCAATCTTTTAAGATGGCAGGGATGCATATTCAGGACGCTTTAGCGTCTGATGCTGACTGTATAGTTACACCTTGTCCTCTGTGCCACTTAAATTTAGATTCGCGTCAGCCAGAGGTAGAAAAGGTGATTGAACAAAAGCTAGGTTTACCAGTGTTGCATTTACCCCAATTGATTGCTTTGGCACTTGGCGTTAGTCCAAAAGAACTGGGTTTAGACCGTCACGTTGTTTCCACAAAGCCAGTGTTGGAAAAATTAGGATTTTAGTTTTAGGACTAGCCCTTTTTATCTGATTGGTAAAATCTCTTTTTTCTCTCTGCGCCCTTTGCGTCTGTGCGGTTCAAAAGTATTTTATTTAACCACGGAGGCGCAGAGAACACAGAGTTAAGAGGTTAAAGAGAGTTTATTGAGCAAAATTTAATCCACCTTGAAAGGCTAGTTCTAATACCAATTTGAAAAAAGAATGCAACAAATAGACCATTTGTAGAGACGCGATTCATCGCGTCTTTACCCAAGAATGTGTTGCAATCAATCATTAATTGAATTGGTATAAATTTATGGAGTACAAGGGGCTTAGAGGTTGTTTGAAAAGTGTTTGGGTGTGATTTTAATTACCCCCCTTAATCCCCCCGATGTATTGGGCTACAGTGTACACACAAGTATGACCAGCATAAGTTTCAACTCTTTTAGTAGTTTCGTAGTGGCGTGGCAAGGCTAAATTTGTGCATTAGCAAACTCTTGTGGGATGGGCGTCTCGCCCGTCCGGTGCGGGCAAGATGCCCACACCACAAAAATCTTCTTCGGAGCGCCCTCGGTGACGTAATTGCTGTAGCTGAAGATGTCAGTTTGAGTGTGCTCACTCCTGGAATTAAATTTACTATCTAAGGCTTTTAATAGAGACTTTCAAAAATTGCCGAAGAATTCAGGAGCAAAGCAAGAATAGCTGCGCCAAGGCGTTAGTCGTACAGAATAACCTTTTTGTATTCTGACAACTGACACCTTTATTCTGTTTTGATAAAAAATTTCCAAAATTAACCAACTTACAATATATAAGACTGGTAATTTTGGATAACTTTAATTAAACTCTAATTTTGAGAATCGCTTTGGTATTAGCTTTGTAAGGTCAATGCTTCTTTTTCGAGGTTTTCATCCATCCAAGAAAACATATCGCCAATTGATTTAACCATATCTTCAACTCCTTCACGGAAGAGTTCAACATCTTTCTCAGACTTGGTATAAATTTGGGCTACTTGAATCAATTCGTCTGTATGTTCTGGATCTAAGTGGCAGTGGAGATGGAAATATTCGATAGTATGGTCATCGATACCTTTAAATATCTTACGAAGTCCTTCGATATATTTGATGAAAATTGCAGGTAAAACTTGCTCAATTGCTGCAAATCTTCCTAAAGAGCGTACTATAGGTTCATCATCACAAAATTCAAATTTTTTAAAGCGTAATGCCGGAATGAGAAACGCTCCATCATCGGCATTGATATCAATTTTAGGACAATCAATACCTTTCATAAAACGCATAAATAATGCTACATGAGCAAAATCTGAGTTGAGTTCTCCATGCTCAGTAAATGCATTTTCTAGCATAATCGTTCTAGCATGGTAACTATCCATTTTAGACGCGACTTTCAGAAAAGCCATATTGAATCTGTTTGAGCCAGGTAGCATTTTCATTGCAAACTGCCGGATTGCATCTTGTGAAAATTTTCCTTTGGCAAAGCGTTGAACAAAGGGATGTAGAGACAAATCCTGTGCTGTTGTGATTTCTAATAAAACTTGCTGTAATTGGTTGGATATCTTGGCATCCAAAGAAAGAGTTGCAGTCATTATTTTAGCAGATAAGTGGGTTGTTGTTGATGCTTGATTGTCTAATTGGGCGTGAATATCTAGACAATTATTCACGCAGCTTGCATAGCAAAAAATGCATACTCTTTGCAACTATGTTTTAGAGTATGTTTGCAAATGCTGATTAACAAATACTTGATTGACTGATTTGATGTGAATAATGAACAATCACTCAGGCAGTTCACATAGTAAAATGTGCAAACCTTTTGTAACCATATTTCACAAGTTTGCAAATCCTTATTTAGGTTAGGATCGGCTGGAAAATTGACATTATCTTCAATAATTGAGGCCAAACTTTAACTATAATGCGTTCCAAAAATTTTTGTTTTTGGTTAACTGAAGTGTACGTACAGTTATTATGAATAATTTATTACCTCTTTTGCAAATATTCCGTACAAGTTCGTACTTCGTCTTAATAAAAATTCTAGTGTCTTATTTTTTTTGTAAGCAAATAAAAAAAGATCATTAACTAAATCTTTACTTTTTTCGACAAATTTCTAAAGTTGATATAAAATTATAAACAAACTTTTTCTGTCATCTATCAATAGGAATAAAAATAAAATCCTCTTGAAGAAGAATACAAAATGGGACGTGCAAGATTCACGCCCCACAAGAATTATTTTGAATTTAGTTATGCAATTTAGATAACTTTCAGCTTAATCATTGATATTTTGGAATTTACGTTGCAATTGTTTTAGCGATTGATACATATCCGGCAGGCGACCATAAACAGCACATACCTTGAGATATAGTTTGTAAGGAAGGGCTGGAGTTCCACAGACAACTTCTCCTGGTGCAACATCGCTGTGAATTCCAGTTTTAGCAGATGTCATTGCCCCGTCTCCGATTTTCACTTGATTGGCTATTCCTGTTTGTCCAGCTAAAATAACGCGATTCCCCAGTTTCACCCCTCCCGCCATGCCAACCTGACCTGCGATCGCACAACCAGAACCGATTTGGCAACCGTGACCTATTTGGACTAAGCTATCGATTACTGTATTGCGGCCTACCCGTGTTTCTCCGACTGCTGGGCGGTCAATGCCAGTGTTACAACCAACTTCCACACCATCTTCTAAGACTGTATAGCCCGATTGTTCCATTTTGAACCAACCAGTCCGGGTAGGAACAAAACCAAAGCCTTCTGCACCAATGACAGCACCACTGTGAATGACGCAATCTGCACCGATGCGGGTGCGTTCGTGGATGGTACAGTTGGCGTGTAAGGTGGTGCGATCGCCTATTTTGGCATCTGGATAAATCACCACGTTGGGATGAATGATTGCCCCATTACCAATTTCTACCCCTTGTTGAATCACAGCATGGGGGCCAATATAAACATCACTACCAACTTTTGCGGTGGAGTGAATTACTGCGGTGGGATGAATTTCTGGGGTAGGGCGATATGGTTGATAAAAAAGTGCGATCGCTTTGGCAAACAATAATCGCGGATCTGGGGTTGCTAGCCAGACAATATCCCTTTCTTGTGCAAGCGCTTGTAATTTTTCGTCCTGGGGCAAAATTAAAGCACTAGCATTGGTATTACCGACAAAAGACCCAAATTTTGCACTTTCTACGTAACCGATCGTACCATTGGTAGCTTCATCAATGGCTGCTACCCCTGTAATTTCTGGGTCTTGGTCTGGGTTGCTAGTCAGGCTATGATTGGTAGCCGCGTCACCAAATTGACGGAGGATTTCGCTGAATTTCATTGTTGGGTGTGTTTAAAATCGATCTACAATTGCAAGATAATTTTCCCTCTTTATGCTCCAATACAATAATTTTGTAGACGCGTAGCGGTGAGGCAATCAGACTGTTTCTAGTTTCGCTTCAAGTTGGATTACTTCACTGACATTCTTCTGTTGATGGCTCTCGTGAGCTTACTTTCACTGCATCTTGTCTCAATAGCGTCTTGAGGCGTTGATTATCTTCGGTAGCGATCGTTTCACCATAGTGATGAAGTTGAAAAAGCTGGCAATACCGGTTTTGTTTAGCGCAAATCAAGCAGCCATAGGCATGATTACCGTTAGTACCACATAGCCGATGTCCCATCACCGGGCCAAGAGAAATATTTTGCTCGCTAGCAACAGTGCTGAGAATTGAACGCAGTTTTGACTCGAATTCTAACGACAAGTATTGCTTACGTCCTGGTTGTGTACGATCCCATTCTGGAACGATTAATTCCTGTTTTAACAGACTCGCTTCAATCTCTTCAGACATCACAAGCCCAGACAGAATAACGTGATGGGAAACATGGGGCAATAGTGTACGTGCTAATTGCCACATTAAAGCTTCATCAAACCACTCTTCAACTAGTGGACGCAGATACCAACAACAGGGAATGCCAAGGTTTACTAAATCTTGCAACAACTGTACCCGACTCTGAATTGAGGCTTGCTCATAGCCTGGTTTCAAGGGTGGTAGACTAACAAAGACAGTGACTCGAAGTGAATGAGGTCGCTCTAGAGTTTTTTTGAGGCGTTCTAGAAAAGATTGACCAGGATGGACTTTGGTAGTTATGTAGACTATATTGGCGGCTTTGCGGTCAATCAGTGCATCCAGAATTGATAGTACGCGTTCTCGATGGGCTGGAATAAAAGGGTCAGAGTAATCGCATAGTGAAATTGGAAAGCCCTTTTGTCCCTCTGGGGTAGCAAAAATGTGGTCTAGCAAAAGATCGAGCAAGTTAACCGGATCTGAGACATCCTGAAAGTTTTGTGGATAATGATGCCAGTCACGGTCTTGATGGCAGACACAATAGGCACATTCAATCGGGCAGCGATTTTGGACATTTGGTAGAAATGGATTGAGGCTGAAGTATTTTACAGCACGCTTCTCATCAGGAATACCAAGCACTGGAAAGCCATGCAGCATATACTGGCTTCCCTGCAACGTAATTGCAGACGCAGCATTTTTATCAGTATTCATATATTTTTTATGCGAAAATTAATACACCCTGAAAAATTTGTCTTCTCTAGGGTGGCTGGTGTGAATATAGAGTGGCAAGGTGGGAAATGCTGGAGGATTAGTAAGAATTTTGATAAGTAAATATAATTAAGTAGCGATCGCTTGTTCTTAAAGAACTGGTAAATGAGCGAGGTTAACACGGAGACGCTCTTACTAACAAGCTTTAAGAGTAGATGTTTGCCATTTTGTACTAGTCAGATAATTAATAATTAAGATAGAGATTATTTATCCTCTAAACAATTCAAGTTTTGAAATGATTAATAATATACAAGAATTAAGAGAGCGCTTGTTTACTAGTGGAATAGTAACAAATGAGCAATAGTTACAAGGATGTACCCCAGAGGAAATTGCATACATTGAGAGTAAATATGGAGTTTTACCAAGGACTTACAGAGAAATCTTAGGCTTACTTGGGCATAGCGCCGGAAAGCTTATTAGAGGATCGGAATTTGAGTTTTATTTCGACCAACTTATTAAAATGAATGAGTGGCAGCAAGAGATTATCCTTGAGTCTATTGCTGAGGGAGAAGAATGTACACCCTTACCTGAAAATGCTTTTTGTATCTGTGCTTTACGTGGAGCTCCGTGGTTTATTGTTGCCAATGGACAAGATGACTGTTCTGTTTATTTTCTACATGACGATGGCATTAGAATCAAAGAGTCCAGTAAATCTGTAATGGATTGGATAGAGGAATTTGTAGAACAAGTTGAATATTTGATAAGGAGAGGATTGAGATAATATTTCAAAATTATCTTTTTGAGAATAAATAAATTTTAACGATAACGGTTATAGTATTGTGCTACATTAATTTTTATAAGTTTGTAGTAAGCACTTTATTCCTGATTTTTTAAGCACTAAAGTGCTTACTACGAACTCTTTTAAGCTATCTGGTTAGTCGCCATTGCCACGCCTGCTAAATAACCGGTTGTCCAAGCACTTTGGAAGTTAAACCCACCGGTAACGCCATCAATATCTAAGATTTCTCCGGCAAAATAAAGACCAGGAACTAACCGACTTTCCATTGTCTTGAAATTGACTTCTTTGAGCTTGACACCGCCACAGGTAACAAATTCTTCTTTGAAGGCTCCTTTACCGTTGATTAAGTATTGTCCTTGAGTAAGTTCTTGCACCAGTTGATTTAAGGTTTTACTAGATATTTCTGCCCAACGGTCTTCTGTGGTAATGCCTACACGAGCGATAATATATTGCCAGAGACGATGGGGTAGATCGACGCCGCGATGCAATGCGATCGCTTTTTTTCCCCATTCATCCTTAACTGCTAAAACTTTTTCTCGCACTTGTTCTTGGTGCAAATTAGGCAGCCAATTAATCAATAATGTGGCTTGATAGCGGCTTTCGTGCAGAACTCTCGCACCCCAAGCAGAAAGCTTCAAAACAGCCGGGCCACTCAAACCCCAGTGGGTAATTAACAATGGCCCAGTTTGTTGTAATTGGGATTTTCCGCCCGCAGATAAACGCAATTGAGCAGGATTAACGCTAACTCCAGCTAATTCTCGCAGCTTTTGATCGAGAATATTGAAGGTAAATAACGAGGGTACTGGCGGTTCAATTTGATGACCTAACTCTCGGACAATTTTATAACCTGCAAGGCTACTACCGGTTGCTAAAAGTAGGCGATCGCATTTAATTGTCTCTCCCGACTTCAGAAAAATATCAAACCCCCCATCTACTGAGGTTCTTACTGAAGTTACATGCGTACCGATACGGAGTTTCACCCCAGCTTTCGCCACCGCTTTAATCAGACATTCCACAATCGTTTCTGAAGTATTGGTGACAGGAAACATCCGGCCATCAGCTTCCGTTTTGAGATAGACTCCACCAGCAGCAAACCAAGCTACTGTATCTTGAGGCCCAAACCGAGTCAAAGCGCCCCGTAAAGCTTTTGCACCTCTGGGGTAATTTTGCACTAACTCCTCCGGCTCAAAGCAAGCATGAGTGACGTTACAGCGTCCGCCACCAGAAATTAGCACTTTCGCTAGGGGTTGACGACTGGCTTCGAGTAAAGTAACTTGGGCATCAGGATTGGCTTTAGCACAAGCGATCGCGCCAAAAAATCCTGCTGCCCCACCCCCAATAACTACAATTTGTAACGGTAACAATTTCAAAAATGTCTCTTTTACAGCACCTACTTTCTAGGCTAGCTGTTATTTTCACTCTTCATCAGGTTCAAAGTCGTCTTTTGTTGCACCACAAGTTGGACACGACCAATCTTCTGGTATATCTTCAAAAGCTGTTCCCGGTGCTATATCGCTATCTGGATCGCCTTCTGCTGGGTCATATATATAGCCACAAACAGTACATTTATACTTTGCCATGCTCCTTTTTCCTCGTAAATTATTGGCATTGCTTCCCTATTAAATACTTTTGGCAATGAGTCAAAATAGGTAAGCCACAATTCTTAAACGAGACTACGGTATGAAAATCAAACCGCTTCGCAAAGTCATTAATCATTAATGTCCAAGAGAAACCACGTTCCTTGTGGACGTGACTTGAATTAGCCCGTAGTCATTAGTTTTTTTCGCCCAAGAGGGCAGAGGTATATACCAAAAACTTTTGTATCTTAGGCGAATGACCAATGACAAATGACCAATGACAAATGACAAATGACTAAAAACGCCACCATGTCCTTTGGGCGTAACTGATAATTCCGATCGCGATCGCCCCAAGTAGCAGTAGCCAAATAATTCCACCTGGGATAAAAGTGAGAATACCAATACCTCTCAGTACCCAAACGGCAACGCTAATGCCGAGAAGTATACCAAAAATCTGGATTAATCTACGATTTAAAGAAGATTGATTCACCTAATTTTCCTCTCAATTCAACAGACATTACACTTGATATTGATAATTAAAATATGAAGTTACGATGAAGTTATAGTTTCATCAGAAATAACACGTAAAACCGAGAGATCCTGTCCAAACGTTAGGGTAAGGGACTTGATGTTAAATCGTGTTTGTGCCATTCTAGCTGTTAACAACGCAGTTTTTCATCTACAAATATTACTTTGACAAAACTTACTGGAGTATTAATTATGTTAATTGTGATAAGAAACACAGTTTTTACAGTAAAGTAACTGAAATGATGAGCAAAAAATTATCCTTTCCGGAAAAGATAAGTATTAAACTGGAACTAATTTAATAATGGGTTGGATCTAAATCAAGTTTTATGGCTTGTAATTTCAACTCTATTTAGGTGGATGAGTTGAGGAGTAACTTAATCATTATGTCTGCGTCTTATATATCAGATTCAATTATTGCAGGTTCAGATATGGCTTGGAGTCAAGACAAGCAAAAGTTGCTGGTACAAGGTGAAATTTTGGTAGAAACGCGATCGCACAAGCTATCGGGTGGCGCGGTGACAGCCTGGATGTATTTGCCGATGGTGCGATCGCACGTTTGGCAGCAATTAACTGATTATCCCCGCTGGGTGCAATATTTTCCCGATATTACCAAGAGTGAGGTAGTACATAAAGGTGAAGTCAAACGTCTGTATCAAGCAGCACAAAAAGCCTTCTTATTTTTTACGGCTCAAGTAGAAATTTACCTCAATGTTGTAGAAGTGCTGGGGCAGCAAATCCAATTTCGTATGGTAAATGGGACTTTTGAGGACTTTAACGCCAATTTAGAACTACAAGATTGTGGTAATGGCACAATACTTGCTTATACTGTGCAAGCAACACCTCTAATTCCGATTCCATCTATTTTTATTCAACAAGCGATGAATTTAGAGTTGCCTGCAAATATGCGTAAAATGCGACAAGTTATGTGTAAGACTCAATAAAAAATTCAGACGTTGCCGATCGGATTTTCACTTTACCTATATAGATAATTCAAAAACCCGCTTTCTGTCAGAAAACGGGTTTTTGTGTGTGATTTATCAGGTGTAATTATCCGGTAAAGACTTCAACTGGTAAACGGCTAAACGACAACCTTTCATTTTGCACATCTACAAAGATGGTGTTACCGTCGTTGAATTCGCCGCGCAAGATGGATTTAGCAATTTGAGTTTCTAACTCTCGCTGAATCGCCCGCTTCAGTGGACGCGCCCCATACACTGGGTCATACCCTACTTCTGCTAAAAAGTCAAGGGCAGCATCCGAGAGTTTGAGAGATATTTTGCGATCGCTCAATCTTTGCCGCAATCTTTCCACTTGCAACAGCACAATTTGCCGCAATTCCTTCTTATCTAAACCGTGGAAGATGATGATTTCATCAATCCGGTTCAGGAACTCTGGACGGAAGCTATTTCGCATTGCTTCCATGACTCGACGGCGCATTTCATCGTAGTGGGTGTTATCCCCAGCGATATCAAGAATGTACTGCGAACCGATGTTGCTAGTCATGATGATAATAGCGTTCTTGAAGTCCACTTTATGACCTTGGGCATCAGTGACGCGACCATCATCGAGAATTTGCAGGAAGATATTGAAGACATCGGGGTGTGCTTTCTCGATTTCGTCGAAAAGAATCACTGAGTAAGGGCGGCGACGAATCGCTTCTGTAAGTTGTCCGCCTTCTTCGTAACCCACGTATCCTGGAGGCGCACCGATTAAACGAGAGACGGCGTGTTTCTCCATATACTCAGACATATCGATTCGCACCAGCGCATCTTCGCTATCGAACATATACGCCGCCAGCGCTTTCGCCAATTCGGTTTTACCCACACCCGTAGGCCCAAGGAAAATAAAGCTAGCAATAGGACGATTGGGATCGGCTAGTCCAGCGCGCGATCGCTGAATTGAATCCGCTACAGCTGTGACTGCTTCTTCTTGTCCAACTACTCGGCGGTGGAGTTCATCTTCTAAATGCAGCAGTTTTTCTTTCTCTGATTCCACCAACTTACTGATCGGAATTCCTGTCCATTTAGAAATAATTTCAGCAATATCACCTTCTGTGACTTCTTCTCTTAATAGTGATTTACCACTTCTTTGAGTGTTTGCCAATTCAGCTTCTATTGCTTCCAATTGACGATGCAAACTGGTTAAAGTGCCGTATTTCAACTCCGCAGCGCGGTTAAGGTCATAGTCGCGTTCTGCTTGCTGAATCTCTAAATTGACCTGTTCAATCTCTTTTTTTACAGACTGAATTTTGTCAATGATATCTTTTTCAGACTGCCATTGAGTATTCAGAGTTTTTTGTTCTTCTTTGAGATCGGCAATTTCTTTTTCCAATCTTCCTAAACGTTCGCGAGAAGCGGCATCGCTTTCTTTTTGCAGCGATAGCTTCTCCATTTCCAATTGCAGAATCTTGCGATCGATTTCGTCGAGTTCTTCAGGTTTGGAGGTAATCTCCATTTTTAATCTCGCGGCGGCTTCGTCTACCAAGTCAATTGCCTTATCTGGTAGGAAGCGATCGCTAATATAACGACTCGACAATACGGCGGCGGCAACTAAAGCACTATCAGAAATCTTCACCCCGTGGTGGTTTTCATAACGTTCTCTCAACCCACGCAAAATCGAAATACTATCTTCTACACTAGGCTGATCGACATAAACTTGCTGGAAGCGTCTTTCTAATGCAGCATCTTTTTCGATATATTTGCGGTATTCATCCAAAGTTGTCGCCCCAATACAGCGCAATTCGCCCCGCGCCAACATCGGTTTTAACAAGTTACCCGCATCCATCGCGCCTTGGGTTGCACCAGCGCCGACAACGGTGTGAATTTCATCAATAAATAAAACAATATTGCCGCCAGATTCAGTAACTTCTTTTAATACTGCTTTCAGGCGTTCTTCAAATTCACCCCGGAATTTTGCCCCTGCAATCAAAGCACCCATATCTAAAGCGATTAGCTTGCGGTCTTTGAGGGATTGAGGTACATCACCTGCGATAATGCGCTGTGCTAATCCTTCGGCGATCGCAGTTTTACCAACACCCGGTTCACCAATTAGCACAGGATTATTCTTGGTACGGCGAGAAAGAATTTGCACAGTCCGACGAATCTCATCATCTCGCCCAATTACTGGGTCAAGTTGACCTTTACGCGCGGCTTCTGTAAGGTCACGCCCGTATTTTTCCAGTGCTTCGTATTTGCCTTCTGGATTTTGGTCGGTCACTTTTTGGCTCCCCCGAACTTGTTTAATAATATTTTTGAGCTTGCCTTCGTCTAAAGCAAACTCTTGGAATAAAGCTTTGCCAAAACGGTCATCTTTGGCATAACCCAGCAATAAGTGTTCAATTGAAATATATTCGTCTTGAAACTCTTTGCGATATCCGTCTGCTCGATCTAGAAGTGTATCCAAGCTGCGTCCCAAGTAAACAGAACTGCTGCTACCGGATACTTTTGGCTGACGTTGGAAAAATTGTTCAGTGCGATATCGCGCAGTTTTTGGAGGTCAACACCCGCTTTTGTGAGAATCCCTGTTGCTAGACCATCTTGTTCTAGCAGCGCTTTCATTAGGTGTTCGCTTTCAATTTGTTGTTGTTGATATTGTTTAACAATATCCGGGGTATGGGCGATCGCTTCCCAAGCTTTTTCTGTAAATTGGTTAGGATTAGTAGGTTGCATAGGCTTTTTCAGGAACGTAGAGGTGCTGTAGCTTGTCAGAGGCTACCACCAGAACACCAAGTAAAGATAATTTTTGCTCTCAATAGATATTGTATGAACAGGGGAGCGATCGCCTAGATCGGTGTTCACATCTTGAAAAAGTGGTATTTTCCCCTAGTTCCGATTTTCCTATGTGGATTTCAATTACTGGCCTGCGGAATGTCAGCAGATGCCCTCTTGTGTGCGATGGCGCAAGCGCCCATGATATAGGCGATCGCATTAGTTGGGTTTATTCCAGTGAGCGCTTAGGAGTCGGTACAGAGGTTTTTGGAGTCGCCCTGGAAGCCGAATCGTGTTTACTTGACAGCGCTGGAGGAGAAAGTGTTGCGTGTGCTGAGTTGGAGACTAGCAGTTAATCTAACAAGGGAATAATGCAACAATGCTGGAAATCTATGTTCGTGCCAGTAATCCGAAAACTTTTGCGGTGCTTTGGCGATGTCTACACCCGCAAAAAAATCTAATTTTCAAAATCAAATTGCATATTTGCATATTTAATCAAAAAACTACTGAATATTCCTTTAGCTAGAGGTTTTTTCAACATCTACTTACTTAAGGAGGAAAAATAATGAATCGATTCAAATATTCCAAGAAGATTTTTGGAGTTCTTGCTGTTTTACTCGTAATTTGTGCAACTTTCTTTCCGAGAATGGCAATTGCAGATTCACAGACTGCGCCTATCAAGTCAGATTGTACCGTCATCGGTGAAGTAAAAATAATACCAGATCCAAAAGATCCCAATGAAATCGATGTTCTACCACCGACTGTGATAGTTAACAATGCCGATGGATGTAGCTTCAGTGCTAACGCGATGAAGTTATCACAAGCTCTAAGGGTTGAAAGAGCTATTATAAATTTGCCTGCGGATGTAACTGGGGTTGTTAAAAGCCTTCAGATCAGCAAAGTCGATAATGAAGGCAATAAAGCAGTCATTTATGGCTGTTCTAATTTAAAAGTTCAGGATGGTACGGATTTAAATGTATCTTGCGGGGGGCCATCTTACTTACCAGCGAACCAGTCCTTGGAATATAATGCAACTATTGCAGACTTTAAGCCAGGGACTAAGTTTGCCATTACGCTGGTAGCATCACAGTCTAAACAACTAGGTTTGCAGTAAGTATACGCCTGTTATACCAAAAAGCCTATTTGGTGTAACAGGTAAAACTGCTTAGTACAAAAAGCTTAGTACAAAAATGTTTGCTCCTTCCTAGCCGTAACTAAAAAAGACGGGCGTACCCCCTTAATTTTAAGCAAAGCCAACTGTATGGCATACACTGCCCGTAATTAGCTCTAATATCCCTTGGTTGAACAACTGAAACATTCCAGTCGTGGGTAGAAAACAATTTAGTTCTATGTTTTATCAAGAATCGTATACTTAAATTTTGTATACGATTCCTTTATTAAGCGATTAAATGACTAGCTCGCTTACTTAATTTTGATACAACTCCTATTTATTTCTGGCTAAGACTGTAGCTTTCCCCGGAACTCAGTTCTCATAAATTTAGTATAGCAATAAAACCAAAGTAAATGGCGATCGCAGCACTAATACCATGAAGCCAAATCTTATTGAATTCACAAGCAGCCATCAAAGAAACGCTCAAAGCTTTTTCGATTAATATTCATAACATTCTAGAGATGCTTATTAAACAAAATTATTTCCAATAAAAAGATTTGGAGCACGTTAAATTATATTTAAAAGATGTGAAATGGTCAAGTAGATATTTCATCAGGTCAATTACACTTAATCGCATTGAAAACAGCTTATCCCTGAAAGTTAAAGCTGACTATTTTTTTCTTAGAATGTATGGTAACTGTCTTAACAATATCTATAGAGACATGGTGATAAACAAAATTACTCCTTCATAAGTAGGAATCGAAATGCGTACACCAAGTATGACGTATTAAATCTACCTTGCCCTCATACAGAGTTACCATGATTTCAGGTCGCCTAGTGGATGCTGAAAATGATTGACCCCTACGACTTTGAAGATGATAACTTTGACTTAGAGGATGAGGATTTCTTGAAAATAAAACCCATCAGCCAAATGACTGAAGGGGAAAAGCTACAGCGATTTAAGCGGTTCTTCGACAGCAGCAGCCGTGCGATGTTGCAAGACTGTCTATTTCGCATCGTCAATGACGAAGATGGTACGGGTACGTTAGAAATTCTTTGTCCTAATGAAGTCGTAAGACTACGCCTTTCTAAGAAAAAGCGCAAAATTACCAACAACATCAACACCTGCTGGAGCCATATCAGATGGTTTTCGCTATGCGTTCAGCAAGATAATGAGTTGGATTGCCAGAAGTTTACCCGTAACGGTGATTTGGTGACATCTTAAGGTGGGGAATTAGAAATTGAGAATTGGGAATGGGGAATGGGAAATAAAGAAAGTGTTTTCCCAATGACAAATGACAAATGACAAATGACAAATGACTAAAAAACAAAAATTTCCTTACCTAGTTGGTTCTAAGTGGACAGCACAGCAAAAAGTTGATGGCTGGCGGCATTTCCAAGTTGTCAATCGGAAAAATCAGGGTAAATGGGTTTACGCCGAAATGGTTGCTGCTTGCGATCCTAAAGTCCGTTTTTGGATAAATGCCAAATTATTACAAGATAACTCCCAGTGGCAAGCTGGTTGGCAAACATTACAGGAAATCCAGGAAATTAAAACTGAGGTGTCCTAATTGCCTTAAGCCGCACAGCCAAAAGATTTTAACCTCAGTTCCATTGCTCTCTTTTTTAGGAAAGAGGCTTTGAATCTTACTCCCCAACGCTAGTAGGGAAGGGATTGGGGGTTAAGTCTGTCATATGACTCAACCCAGAAACCCTATATCTTGCAAATTAATAATATTTTACAAAATCACACTAACTCACTCTCAAGCAGCAATTAAATGGTTTGCTCTACCGACTGAAAACTGGCGATTTATCTGCGATACCTTCTCTACAAGAGGCTTCTCTTTCAGAGACGCTAACGAGAACGCCAACGGTGAGCTACGCTAACACAAATTTCAGTAGTATTTCCAGCATCAGGCTGCATATACCTCTCTTTTGCCTTAACTCTGCGCCCCAATGCCTTGAAAACAGGTTGTAAAAACATTAGCTAATTCTATGAAAAGCATTCAAAAAGGCAGATTTAAATTTTTTGTATTTTGTAACTATTTTTATAAAAATAAGTAATAAAAAGTTTTTATTATGTATTTTTAAATCTTTTAAGGTCTTTAGGGTTCATAAAAACCTAAATTAATCTAATTGAGCTTTAATTCATCCTCTAAAACCGTTTTACAGATTAGGAGCCACTTTCTTTTCTAGGTAATTTGCCCAATAATGACATCAACAGACCTCACGCATCGCCATCTCAGGAAAGGTGAAGGCAAATGTTTGAGCCACAAGTTTGACCAAAAGCTATAAGAGGGAAACAACAGTGAAACTAGCAGTCTACGGAAAAGGTGGTATCGGTAAATCCACAACTAGCTGTAATATATCCGTCGCCCTAGCTAAACGTGGCAAGAAAGTGCTGCAAATTGGCTGCGACCCCAAACATGACAGCACCTTCACCCTGACTGGGTTTTTGATTCCGACAATTATCGACACCCTCCAAGAAAAGGACTATCACTACGAAGATGTCTGGCCGGAAGATGTAATTTATAAAGGCTACGGCGGTGTTGATTGCGTAGAAGCTGGTGGTCCACCTGCGGGTGCTGGATGTGGCGGCTACGTAGTCGGTGAAACCGTAAAATTACTTAAAGAACTCAACGCCTTTGATGAGTACGATGTAATTCTCTTTGACGTTCTGGGTGACGTAGTTTGTGGTGGTTTTGCAGCACCACTCAACTATGCAGATTACTGCCTGATTGTTACAGACAATGGCTTTGATGCTTTATTTGCTGCCAATCGGATTGCTGCTTCAGTCCGCGAAAAAGCAAGAACTCACCCACTGCGTTTAGCTGGGTTAATTGGCAATCGCACATCCAAGCGCGACTTGATTGAAAAATATGTAGAAGCAGTGCCCATGCCAGTTTTGGAAGTTTTACCTTTAATTGAAGATATTCGTGTTTCCCGTGTGAAAGGTAAGACTTTGTTTGAGATGGCAGAGCAAGATCCTTCTCTAGACTACGTTTGCGACTACTATCTCAACATCGCCGACCAAATTCTAGCGCGTCCCGAAGGTGTTGTACCTAATGATTCACCAGATCGGGAGTTGTTCTCTTTGTTGTCCGATTTTTATCTAAATCCGGGTAAACCCCAGGTTCCTAATTCAGAAGAGGAACTAGACTTGATGATTGTATAAATCACCAAGTTCTCAGGATGGGGGACAATAACATGGCATTCTTTCACAGCTTTACAGATTCAATAAAGCAAAAGTGGTTACAATTTTTCCAGAATAATCGAGACTGGATTATCCTCCACATGGAAGTGGAATCGGTGTACACCCCTGATGGCGGGAAGCGACCACCTTCTTACCTCATCCTGGGAGTTCTTAACGCCCTAGAGCCAAAACTAGCGCAGTTAATGCTGCCATTTGCCAAACTCAATCCTGACGCCGATACCCTGATTGAAGTCCTGGATTTGCATTTTGACCCAGATTTAGCTCTCGGTAATCGCTTCGTCGTCAACCAAAATGTAGAAAAATACGTAGAAGAAGCAGTATCTGTCATTGATGAAAAGCCTGAAGATGAAACATTGACACACGATCATACAAATGGCTTTGCGGCGGTGGCGGTAGTTGAAGAGTTCGCAATCGTGGATTCTGAGGATGAAAGCCTGGGAATCAGCCAGTTGGAAGAAACGGAAAATGGCTTTGGCGATATTTCCTTAACCAACGGACACAACTCAAAAGATGAGTCTCTCCAAAACTCTAGTTTAGAAGCAGATGAGTTTGGGGAAATTGCCTTCGATACAACAGCTGCAACGGAAGTAAAGCTGGATGAAGAAGAGGCACTTGGAGATAGTCCACTAGATGAGAATGCGTTTAAAGACGTGTTATCAGATGTCTGGGGTGATGAAACAGCTTTACAAAAGGCTGAAGAAAATAACGATTTTTTAGGGGAAGAACTGCCAGCAGGCGTTTTTGATGAATCAGAAATTGCCCGCCTCTTCCCCAATGCTTAATTACTAAGTTAGGAGTTAGGAGTTAAGAGTTAGGAGTTAAAAAAGTTGGAGTAAAAAAGTTAGGAAAAAACTTAGGAGTTAAAAAATTTTATAGTTATTAATCAGAACTCCTAACTCCTGTACAGACGCGATTAATCGCGTCTCTACTACTAACTCCTAACTCCTAACTTCTAACTTTAAATATCAAGGGGAGAAAAAACCAAAATGACTGTCGCTCAACAACCAGAAGCTTTAAACTTTGAATGTGAAACAGGAAATTACCATACCTTTTGCCCAATTAGCTGCGTGGCGTGGTTATACCAAAAAATTGAAGATAGCTTCTTTTTGGTGATTGGGACAAAAACTTGTGGCTACTTCCTGCAAAACGCGATGGGGGTAATGATTTTTGCTGAACCCCGCTATGCAATGGCAGAGTTGGAAGAGGGCGATATTTCGGCACAGCTGAATGATTATGAAGAGTTAAAGCGGTTGTGCTTGCAAATTAAACGCGATCGCAATCCTAGTGTAATTGTCTGGATTGGCACTTGCACTACAGAAATTATCAAAACAGATTTGGAAGGTTTGGCACCGAAACTAGAATCTGAAATCGGGATTCCCATCGTTGTAGCGCGGGCAAATGGTCTAGATTACGCCTTCACCCAAGGAGAAGACACCGTATTAGCAGCAATGGCTAACCGTTGTCCTGATAAGGCTCCGGTGGCGGAAACAGAGAAAAATGAACGTAATGCGATCGCTAAATTGCTCAACTTTGGTAAGAAGAAAGAAGATGTCGCCCAAGATGAATCTGAGTACGTAGATCATCCACCCTTAGTTCTCTTTGGCTCCCTTCCCGACCCCGTGGTTACTCAGTTAACCTTGGAACTGAAGAAACAAGGCATCAAAGTTTCCGGCTGGCTACCCGCAAAGCGCTTCACTGAATTGCCAGTACTAGAAGAAGGGTATTATGTCGCTGGTGTCAACCCCTTCCTCAGCCGCACAGCTACCACCTTAATGCGCCGCCGCAAATGTAAACTCATTGGCGCACCCTTCCCCATTGGCCCCGATGGCACTCGCGCTTGGATTGAGAAAATCTGCTCGGTGTTTGGTATTACTCCCAAAGGTTTGGATGAACGGGAAGCACAAATTTGGGCAGGCTTGGAAGATTACGTCAAACTAATTCGCGGTAAGTCTGTATTCTTCATGGGTGATAACTTGCTGGAAATTTCTCAAGCAAGATTCTTAATTCGTTGTGGGATGACAGTTCACGAAATCGGCATTCCCTACATGGATAAGCGCTATCAAGGTGCTGAGTTGGCATTGCTGGAGAAAACTTGTCAGGAAATGGGTTCACCTTTACCAAAGATTGTAGAGAAGCCGGATAATTACAATCAACTTCAGCGAATTTATGAGTTGAAACCAGATTTGGTAATTACTGGTATGGCTCACGCTAACCCATTGGAAGCACGCGGTATTAATACAAAATGGTCTGTGGAGTTCACTTTTGCTCAAATTCACGGCTTTACAAATGCGCGTGACATATTAGAGTTGGTTACTCGTCCGTTGCGTCGAAATAACAATTTGAAAGATTTGGGTTGGGATAAGTTGGTGAAAGAAGAAGCGAAGATTTAGGATTTGGATTTAGCAACAAGATAATAGTATGTTATGGGCGAACTTTTCGGGTTCGTCCTTTTTTTCTATAACCGCAGAAACGCAGAGAACGCAGAGGAAGAGGAGAAATGGGGACAATCAAAAATGCTAAAATTTTTATATTACTCTTAGTTTTTTACTTCTTAAGTTAATGGAAATTACCAAATTGTCTCCTCAAGGACAAGTAATTATTCCCCAATCTTTGCGGGAAGCTCATCAATGGGAAGTAGGTCAAGAATTTATTATTATTGATATGGGTGATGGAATTCTTTTAAAGCCTAAGAAACTTTTTCCAGAAACTAAATTAGATGATGTAGCAGGCTGTTTAAAATATCAAGGAAAACCTAAAACTATTGAGGATATGGATCATGCAATTAGTCAAGGTATAGAAGAATCGTGGCATGATTGCGGTTGATAAAATCTAATCTAAATAAAAAATTGAGCCTATCTCATAGCAACGTAAAGTTGGCGTATCAACCAAGTTACAGCTTCTGCTATTCCATCATAATTATTTTCAATATTTTTAAGGTATGGCTTTTTTAATAGCATTTCTTGAAGCTTTTTGTTTCGTTCTTCCCTGTTATTTTGGTTATGTTCAATGATATTACGAAATTTTCTAGCATCATCTATAAGAGAATAAAATTCTTTATTCAAAGGTTCAAGAGAGAAAGCTAATTTAGTTGGTGGTCTCTTTAATGCCTTAGAAGATGTTTGTAAATTAGTTTTACGATGTCTAGGCTTACTATAATTGATACTATAAAAATTTTTTCCGTATAATGTAACAAAACATAACTCTAGCGTAAATATTATCTTTGCCTCTTTTAACTTAGATAATGATAAATGCTGCTCAATATTTGAGTTATAGTAGTACAAATCATCTATATTTGTATTGTTGTTAGATAATTTCTTATATTCATTTTTAGATATGTATATATCAGGAAATGTAAATAGCTTCTCTTTATATTTTTTTTCCAATAAATCACAAGCCTGCAATAAATTATCGCTATCTTGTCCAATATCAATAAACTTTTTTTCTAAAAAAATTTTGATAACTTCTTCAACTAAACTTACTGCACAATCACAAAATTTAAGAAAGTTACTTTGATAACAAGACAACATATTTTTATTATTGTTATATAAAATTTGTAGTAATAATTTATTTGTATCAATATTTTCAATAAATGAATAATCTATCAAATTATCCTTTATTTCTAATTCTGATTGGTTTTCAGGATTAAAGGTGTCATTTGATTCTGGAGAAATAGGCAAATTACTTGTAATAGAAACATCGGTATCTGATACAGCAGCATTTAAATTATCATTCTGCGTTGCTGAAGAGGCAATTAAATGCTCTTGAATATGCTTGTTGAATGCTAAAGATAAAGTATTAATGTTATTTTTGATGATAGAGATATCATTTTTAATATTATCAATATCATTTTTCTCCATACTAAAAATTCCCTTTAATTCAAACCGATATTTTATGCAACAAGTTTTTATCTCTATTATTTAGTTCAAAATATTGATTTAAATATTTTTGATAAATAGGGTCGTCTTTACCTTTGACCATACCTAAAAATTCTATTTTTCCTCGAAGAACTTCCTTAAATTTGGCTATACCTTTACTATAATACCTATCTTTAAAGTCATATTTATTTAAGTATTCCAATTCAGAATATTCAAGACCAAACTTACTCCAAGCATAAAGCATAGCACGGATCTGGCGTATGTAATTACGATCCACATTGGGAAATGTATTAACAGTTATGCTTGTAACTTCTTGATGCTCTTGAGCATTCTGTATTCGCACTTTAAGTTCATTAATTTCAAAATTATTTCCTTGAATAATTGAATATATCTCTTTACCCAAAAACACTTTTTTAAGTTTATGTTTATCTTCGGTCGTAATTATGTAAGAAGCTATTTCTTCAGGTAAGTTAGGTCTTGTTGTTGAAAAAGTAATATCATCTGCATATCTGGTATATGTAAATCTATATTTTTTGGCCAATTTTTGGAATTGACTGTCTAGTTTGGCGCAGAGCATGTTAGATACTATTGGTGAAGTAGGAGCGCCTTGGGGTAATTGGTTATCATGGCAACAAATCTGTGCTAAAACTGTTGCAACTTCAGGATTTAAAGCATAGGGTAATGCCATAAACATTCCTCTCACCCTCCCAAAATTGATTGAAACAAAAAAATCTTTTAGGTCAAAATTAAGTACATATTGCTTACCTATATGAGCTTTTGCATTAGTTACAATATTTTTGTTTTTTACAAAGCCATGAACTGAAGGCTTGACTTGATATACACACTGCAAAACTTGATTAAGTTTTTTTTGGATTAACTTTAAAGATGTTGCAGGAGTAGAGATGATACGGTTTCCTCCTAATTTTTTAGGTATTTGGAAAGTTGTATATCTAGATTCATAAGGAATTACGTATAAATAGTATACTAAATCTCCGTATGGGATTTCTAGAAGTCTTGCTACATCTCTTCCACTCCTTAAAGAGTAAAATTTTTTAATTAATTCATCACAATTTTTATCCAAACAGGGTTTAAGAGCCTTTCTCGCTTGACTCTTTTCTTCTCCATTTTGGGACATTGTTCAAACCCCTATGTTTAGATTAAAAATGAATAATGTGTACTTTTACTGATAGTTACTATATGATTGTGCGTCGAATAGACAATTCTTCAAAAAAATTGTGGAGATTTCTAGGACATTATTCCCACTTACTCAAAGAAAACACATCGCAGCAAATTCTACGTAAAGCTGACTTTTTGGCTGACCGTCGCAGGATCAACAACGGCAATCAATAAGGTTCACTAGATATCTCCTACTTAAAAAATATATGTTTTTTGCTTCACTGTCAAGAAGTAATCTTTATTAGTGATAATACTGATTATATTCAAGTAAAGATGTTTATCGGTAAGCACTTTAGGATTTATTTTATTTTGTTTAATTTCCCGAAAGCACAAAGCACAGCGAAACAAGAGAGCGATCGCAATTTTTAATAAATTCAACTAACTAATAGCAAAATCTGTATATTTACGCACAGAGGGTAACTGAAAACCTAAAACAATATCTTCTTTTGGGACACCTAATTCAACCAATTCATTAGCAATTCCTACCTCTGTTCCATCTTGCTGAATCCAGATTTTCTCGTTAATAATATCTACATGAAGAACAGGCCCATATATGCGGTCTTGCTCACGCCAACCTACATAAACTAATTGATAATGATCGTGTTCTGTATCGAAAATTATCTGTGCTTGAATGCGATTATCCCAAACAATACTAGCGTGTTGTTGAAGTAAATTCTTAATATACTGTCGGTATTCGTCTAGCTTTGCCATTGGGCGATCGCCTCCTGTTCAATATTATAAATTAGTAAACAGAGCTGATTAGTTTTAATTACAGATTGGATAAATGGAAGGATAAAAAACTCATTGTAAACAGTACTAGGAACTGCTAAATATAAAGTACGATTGGCTTCTTGTTTTTGTAAAGCAATTCGGTAAATGATAAATTGTCCTAATGCAGCATAAAGTTCTGTGATTTTTGACGGACTTAGAAAACTTTTAATTTCAACAGCTATTTTTTGTCCTTGTTTTTCGGCTGCAATAACTTTTTCTGCTCCTAAATCAACATATAATTCAAGGGTTCCTGCCTGGAGAGCATAAGGATCGTGAGTGATTAACCAGCCATCTTTCTCAAGTGCTGTTTTGACAACTGTATGAAAAGCATCTTTAGCAGACACAGGTTTAATTCCAATTTATGGCGGCACTTGATTTAAGAATTTCCATTTGACTAATACATTGACAACCTAGCGAAACTTTTTTTAACTAAATTTAATATAGTTCTGTTTCTTCTCGCCTGTCTACTTACTCCAGATGCAGAGGAGAAGAAGATTGAACAAACCGCAGAGGAGAAAGCGATGCCTACGGCAACCCCTTTGGGGAACGCCCCATCCTCTAATAACTTCGATAAAATCACTATGGTGCTAGTTAACCCTCTCTAAATCTAATGAAAAGCGATATCTCCGATGGGCTACGCCTACGCTCCCTTTCCCAACTCTCTCTTCAACGTCCTGAACTACTCGCGCCAGCAGGTAATTGGGAATGTGCTAAAGCTGCTGTGGAAAATGGGGCAGATGCGATTTACTTCGGTTTGGATCGGTTTAACGCCAGAATGCGGGCAGAAAATTTTACTGAGGCGGACTTACCCCAATTGATGACATTCCTGCACCGTCGGGGCGTAAAGGGTTATGTCACTATCAACACACTCATATTTCCTAAAGAATTAGCAGAAGCGCAGCAATATCTTTGCACAATTATTGCAGCTGGTGTGGATGCGGCGATCGTTCAAGATATTGGTATATGCCGTCTCATCCGTCACCTTTCCCCGGATTTTCCCATCCATGCTTCCACGCAAATGACAATTACCAGTGCAGCTGGGGTGGAATTTGCTAAGTCTCTTGGTTGTCAATTGGTGGTGCTGGCGCGTGAATGTTCTCTTAAAGAAATCAATAAAATACAGCAGCAGATTGCCCAACAGGAAACGTCGCTGCCTTTGGAAGTTTTTGTTCACGGTGCTTTGTGCGTAGCGTATTCCGGCCAGTGTTTGACTAGTGAGGCTTTAGGTGGACGTTCTGCTAACCGAGGTGAATGTGCCCAAGCTTGCCGGATGCCCTACGATTTAATCGCTGATGGGGAAGTTGTAAATTTAAAAGAACGCAAATATTTACTCAGTCCTCAAGACCTAGCAGGGTTAGACGTTCTGCCCGATTTGGTGAAATCAGGAGTAACCTCTCTCAAGATTGAAGGTCGCCTGAAAGCTCCAGAGTATGTTGGTAATGTCACCCGTGTTTATCGGCAAGCTTTGGATAGTGTAATGACGGAATTGGAAAGACCTAACCCCCTAACCCCCTTTTCTACTAGCGTTGAGGGAATAAAAGCTCCCCTCTCCGTTTCGGAGAGGGGTTGGGGGAGAGGTCAATCAGATCGAGAACATTACAACCTAGAAATGGCATTTTCTCGCGGACTCTACACGGGTTGGTTTGGCGGGATTAATAATCAAGAACTAGTTCACGCCCGCTTTGGTAAAAAACGTGGGGTTTATCTGGGTGAAGTTACTCGCATTCACAATGAACAGGTAACAGTCAAATTGCAAGCACCCGTAAAACCAGGAGATGGAATAGTATTTGATTGCGGTCATCCAGAAGCGAAGGAAGAAGGTGGCCGAGTTTACGCTGTGGCGTCCAAAGGTAAAGAAACTTTGCTGACATTTGGGCGAAATGACTTGAATCTGCGCCGAGTGCATATAGGCGATCGCATTTGGAAAACCAGCGATCCAGAACTCGATAAGCAAGTGCGTCAGAGTTTTGCTGGCGAGAATCCCCAATTTCAGCGTCCGATTGACTTAGAGATTTATGGAGAAGTTGGTCAGGCATTGATTGCGATCGCCCGCGATCGACTCGGTAATATTGTACAGGTAGAGTCTGCAACTTCTTTAGTTGAAGCGCACACCAAACCACTAGATACAGACCGTTTAAAAGAACAATTCGGTCGTCTTGGTAATACCCCTTTCTGTTTAGGAACACTAACCAACCACCTCAGCGGTGCTATTATGCTACCCATCAGTGAATTGAACCGGATGCGGCGGGAAATGGTAGTACAGTTGGAAGAATTGCGAAGTCAACCCAAACGCTGGCAATTACATTCTGATGTCTCTTTCCAAAATTTACTCCCCTCATCTCCCACCCTGCAAGAAGCTAAAGCTACATCTCCTTCACTCATCGTCCTAGTACGAAATCTCAAGCAACTCCAAGCCGCACTCGAAGTCGGTATTGAAACCCTATACTGTGAATTTGAAGACCCCCGCGCTTACCAAGAAGCCGTACAACTGGTGCGCCAACAACAGCAAAAAAACAAAACAGACAATTCTTCACTTTTAACTCCTTTTTGTACAGACGCGATTCATCGCGTCTCTCCCCACTCCCCACTCCCCACAATTTGGGTTGCACCACCCCGAATTACTAAACCGGGGGAAAATTGGATTTTGCAACAAGTCCGTGCTTGTAAAGCAGATGGCTATCTGATACGGAACTATGACCAATTGCAATTCTTTGCAGCAGACCGTTGTATCGGAGATTTTTCGCTCAACGTTGCTAATCCCTTAACAGCAGACTACTTTCAGCAACACTTTGGTTTAGAAAGGCTGACAGCATCATACGACTTGAATATTACCCAACTGCAAGACCTGCTTACCAGTTGTCCGCCCCAGTGGTTTGAGGTGACAATCCATCAGCATATACCGATGTTTCACATGGAGCATTGTGTTTTTTGCGCTTTTCTATCAACAGGTACAGACTATACTAACTGTGGACGACCTTGTGAAAAACAGGAAGTGAAATTAAAAGACCGTGTAGGCAGCGAACACGTCCTCAAAGCAGATGTAGGTTGCCGCAATACTGTATTTAACGGCACTGCTCAAACGGGAGCCGAGTACGTACAGCGCCTTATAGAACTGGGATTACGTCACTTCCGCATCGAATTTGTGAATGAAACACCAGAACAAGTGAGTAAAACAATACATTTTTATAGTCAATTATTGCAAGGTGAGATTACAGGTTCCCAACTCTGGCGCGAGTTGAAGTTGCAAAATCAATTGGGTGTGACTCGTGGCCCTATGGGAGTTTCAGCACTGCGTTCATAATTGATTTTCTGAACGCCCAGCTTGAAAAATCTGTTCGGCGGTTAAATTTAATTCTGGGAATGTAGGGGATATGATGCGATCGTTTCCCCTAAAAAGGTTAACTTGATACTCACCATCTAGCAAATAGTAAATGGCAGATGGAGAGGAAATTCAAGTAAAAACTCTCAATTACCTGGGGATTATTGCAGGTATTATTGATGAAATTGGGAAGTAAACTATATCGAATTTCTTAACGAGACACTCTCTGTTCATAATTGGTTTGCAACTTGTCTAACTATTTCCACAAGCTTCTGCACGGTTGGGGATGTTTCGTTTTTTCGCCAAATCATCGCAATGCCGACTTTTGAAGTAGATTCTTGTACGCTTTTATAAACTATTCCAGTCCGTTGCATATTTTGCAAAGATGCTGGCACGATCGCCACACCCATCTCGGCTGCTACTAAGCTGACAATCGTTTGCATCTGGATAGCTTCCTGGGCAACATTGGGACTAAAGCCTGCTTGTTGGCAAAGACTGATTATTAAATCGTAAAGTCCAGGCGCTAATATTCTGGGAAATAAAATAAATGGTTCATTGGCAAGCGATGTCAAACAGACATCAGACTCATTGGCTAGCAAATGTGCTTCAGGTAATGCCACCATCAGCGATTCTTGAAAAATAATCTCCCAACTAAATCTATTTTCATCAACCGGTGGACGTACAAATCCTACATCTATTCGACCTTCTCGCAACCACTCTAACTGTTGATCTGTAGTTAGTTCGTGTAACTCTAAACTCACACCAGGAACACAACTACGAAAGCTTCGCAGAATAGTTGGCAAAATATTATATGTGGCAGAACTGACAAAGCCAACCACTAACTGTCCAATTTCGCCCCGACTGGTTTGCCGTCCAACTTGAATTGCCTGTTGTAATTGCCTAAAAATTTGCTGAACTTCACATAGAAACACTTGTCCGGCTTCTGTTAACTGCACATTTCGTTTCGTGCGGTGAAACAGTTCAAAACCTAATTCCCCTTCTAGCTGCCGAATTTGTTGACTCAAGGGGGGTTGGGCAATATGCAAGCGTTCTGCTGCCCGTCCAAAGTGCAGTTCCTCTGCCAAGATGACAAAGTAGCGCAAATGCCGTAGTTCCATCTGTTACCCAAACTCATATCTTTTAAATATTAGTTAAGGTCAAAATATATATTGGACATAGTTAAAAATCTTTTTTACTGTAGTGATTAGGCATTCATGAACCTCAAGCAGATGGTTGAGGATTGGCGAATCAACACATTGTAATTTCACAATTTATGAATAATATTTCAACAAGCAATAATTGGGATACTTCGCTTTACGAAGATAAACACGCCTTTGTTTGGCAATATGGCGAAGACTTACTAAAATTACTCAACCCCCAGCCAGGAGAATCGATTTTGGATCTTGGCTGTGGTACTGGACAACTCACAGAAAAAATTGCCCAAGCTGGGGCTGAAGTAATGGGAGTTGATTATGCATCTGAGATGATTGAAAAGGCAAGAGAAAACTATCCCCATATCCGCTTTGATGTTGCTGATGCTAGAAGTTTTCAAGTAGATAAGCCATTGGATGCTGTATTTTCCAACGCTGTACTACATTGGGTGAAAGAAGCCGATCGCGCGATCGCCTCCATATACCAATCCCTAAAACCCGGAGGCCGTTTTGTTGCAGAATTTGGAGGTAAAGGGAATATAAAGGCGATCGCCACAGCTTTATACAGTGCTTTAGAGTCCATTGGTATCCCTCAAGCACAAGTAGAGAATCCTTGGTATTACCCCAGCATTGGCGAATACAGTAGCCTCCTAGAACAGCAAGGCTTTGATGTCATTTATGCTATCCTGTTTCCTCGCCCAACTCCCCTAGCAGAAGGAGAAGCAGGCATCGCAAACTGGATTAAAATGTTCGCTAATCCATTTTTAACCGGACTTTCACCTGAGCAACAAATACAAATAATTCCCGTCGTTGAGGAATATCTAAAGCCAACACTATATCAACAAGGAACTTGGACAGCAGATTATCGAAGAATTCGTATAGTTGCCATTAAACTATAAAATGTACGATTTTTTACTAGTGCTTTAATTACGAATTACGAATTAGTATCAGCTATGCATATACCTAAATTCTGCGATCGCCCTTGGCGTAGCCATCGCCAAACATCATTTTTATTACTACTAACTATTACCCTTACAGCTTTACTAATCCCGCCCTCACTAGCGCAAACCCCCTCAATCCCGTCGCCTTCTAGTGCGCCTTTAGAATTAGACTTATTGACCAAGCCAAAAGACTATATAATCACAGCTACCACTATTCATCCAGAACGATTAACCGTTCCCAGTTTATGGTGGGCACAACAAAACTCTGAGAAAAAGCTATTGGATAATTGGATCGCATATCCAGCTTCTAACAAAGAACCTGCACGAGTAGACTTGATCGTAAATCAGCAAATTTGGAGCTTACTAGAGTATATAGAGCGCTACGACTTCGTAAATCGCTTGGGTAGCGCTGCACGGAACTTTGGTTACAACGTTCGGGTATTTAATTATCAAAAAGAACCCTTGGCGACCTACACTTGCAACTTTAGTACAAGTCCAGCTTTATGTAGTATCCAAACCACTATTAAAAACAAGATAGGGTTACAGCGTTTACTCTAGTAAATAATTAGGAGTTAGGAGTTAGGAGTTAGAAATTGGGGGACATGAAGGAGAAATCAATTCAAAATTCAAACATATTAGAACTTCTATCTCCTGCCTCCTCTTTCCCAATGCCCCATGCCCAATTTCCAATTAAACTTTCATTTTGGCGAATAAAGACTCGTATTGTTTTATTACTGATGGAGGTAAAGGAAGTAAAAATTCACTTTTATCGAAAACTTTGCGATCGCTCTCTAACAAACTCCATAATGGTTCTTGAATATCGGAAGCGGCAATATTTGTAGGAATTGGTGAATTAGTTTTAGTCAACACTGAAATTTCTTTAGCTGTGCTTGGTTGCCAACAAAAATCAATCCATTGATCTGATAAACTATCCTTAGTAATCCCTGCGGGACGTACCCATAAGTCCGCCCAGATTGCTGTTCCTGACTGGGGGATAACTGCGGCAAGCTGCGGATAACGTCCCAAAATAGGCAATACATCGCTTGACCAACCAACCGCTAGCCAAGTATCTTCCATAATTAGAGGTTCCAAATAGTTATTGGAACTGTAAAACTTCACTTGTTGGTTTAATATCTGTAATTCCTTTTCCAAGTCTGGTACTTGGTCAAGATTCTCTGTATTATAAGATTTTCCTAACTTTTTTAAGACCAAACCAATAACTTCTCGTGGTTGATTGAGTAGAGAAATACGCTGCTGCATTCCATCTCGCCACAAATCACTCCAATCTTTAGGTGTCCATCCCAATTTTTGCAACTTGTCACGGTTATAAACAATTACCGTGCTACCCCACCTGTAAGGCGCACCCCACACCTTCCCTTGAGTATCCAAAATACCCTGGTCGTTGCGCGTTACTAGTTGTTTCCACCTTTCATTTAAAGTAGACCACTGCTTTAATTGGTTTCCCTGCACTTCTTGGAGTGGTTGAATCAATTTCTGTTCAATAGCCGCTTGTAGCCAGTAATCTCCCAATGTCACTAGGTTTGTGTCAGCGGCTTTTTGACCTTGCCTAAAGGGTATAAAACGACGCCATCCCTGCTCATCGCTGGTCTTTGGCTTCTGCTGCCAATTTTGTAATTGTTGAAATAAATCCTGTATATGCTCAACTGGAGCAAATTTTAACTGCACCCGTTGCTGCAAACCTTTGTGGAATTGATTCACCACCTGACCAGGTATAGAACCTTTTAATAACTGTACTTTTAGTTGCGTTTGCTTGTTTCCACCACAGCCAAAAAGCAGTTGTGAAAGCGCCAGTGTGCTTGTACCCAGCAAAAAAGACCGTCGATCCATTGATTTTGGATTTTGAGATTTTTGATTATACCTAATATTAAGCAGAGATTCACCAATGGCTGACTAGCTGAAAAAGTGAATCTGGAGAATTATCAGTATTTTTTCTTGATAATACGGGTAATTTTGAATATTTGACTCAAATTAGCAATCTTTTGGCAAATTTCTACCTCAAGATTAATTTTTATCCATAAATTTACTTGATGGTACTTATAGTGAAACCTTACTTGTATTTAGAAGTAATGATTTAAATGTCACATTTCCAGCAAAAATTATCAATACTTAAATAATCCATAAGTATCGTTAAGGTTGAGAGTAAATTGAATACCATAGAGAAAATGTACGAATAAAGGTATTAAATGGAGCTATTACAGCAGCAGATCCTGATTCTAAGCCAAAAGCTGGATGACCTGTGCCAAGTAATTGAGCAGCTTGATGGTAAAGTCACTCAAACTTACTCAGAGTGTTCTTTAGCCAATACACAAGCAAAGGATAATTCCCAACAAAATGACGCGGCTGGAGGCTACCAGTTTAAAGGACGTAACAATTTAAATCCAGAAATGGAACACAAAGATGTATTGACAGATGGCATTTATCTAGACATGCATCGTCAAAGTGGAGATAACATAACACCAGAAATTCAAATACAACGACTGACAGCGCAATTAACAGCAGCGTACAATCGCATTGCTGCTTTAGAAGAACAATTACTTAGAGAGAGAATTCATTAAATTTAACCTGAAGTTCAACGAATAAAAAAATAGATTGAGGTAGGTAAGACAAGCCTTTAGGTTCAATATTGAGTGATGGTTTTATGAGCATATACTTAGATACAAGTAAGTAATTCAGCCATCAAATTGATAAAAAAATTAAACACACTATTACATATCTTTACGTAATAGTGTGATATATCTACCTATAGGTTTTTAGTCAGTACCTCAGTATGAAACAAAAAAAAACAACCCTAAGACTGATGTCGTTAGGGTATTGTATGGTTCAAAAACCAAGATTTTTTTATTAATCTGCGTTTTTCTCATTAGCGTTTTTGGCATCTTGTTATCAAATTGGTTGATGACAAGACAGACAGCTTTCGCAAAAATTGACCTTTTGCAACCTGCTCCGACTCAACCGTTAGGTTATTACGACTATTTCGGCAAACTGCTGAGTCCTCAAGAAGCATCACAACTAGTTGCAAATAAGGGACTCAATCCTAATAACCCCATTTCCTATCAACGGGTAGGGGCAGTTAAAATTACTAAGGAATTAATCGCCCAAGGTGAAGATATATTCTTCAACCGGAAGATTGGTGATACATTTGGTTTGCAAGGGGTATTTGGTTTAGGGCAAGGCTTTAATGTTCTATCAAATGAAATAGGTGCAGCGATCGCTAATTTGCGTGGAAAATCAACGACAAACCTAAAAATTACCCTCCAGAAGGATTTAACTATAGGTAGTCGAACTTTTCCCAAAGGAACTGTTATTCCTACAGGTTTCAAAGTTCAACAGGGACAAATTGTTCCAATAGGAAACGCACCTAACGGCGACATTACTTGTGCGGTCTGTCATGCAAGCCTTTCTAGGGATGGCAAAATCCTTGCAGGAGTACCTAACGGTGAACTTGCCATCCCCCTTTTCATTGCCTTATCACCAAATACAGCCGCAGGGTTTGCACGGTTAAACTTTAACCCTCTAGACCCACAATACAAAGGCAATGGTAAGACTATTATTGACAGTAAAGGTAATAAAGTAGAATTACCCGATCCTGAAAAGTTTGAAAAAGCCTTCGATGATGCTGTTTTAGATGTACCTTTTGGTAATTTCGAGAGTTCACCGGATGGTATTAGAGACACTACTCAAATCCCTAGTGTTTTCACCTTTAAAGATCATCCTTATTTATCTGATGGACAGTTTGCTGTGGGGCCATTTGCTGGACTCAGCGCTGTCAACAATGGTGTTCATTCTTCAGAAATCAATCTGTTGGCAGCCGCTCAACTCAGTGCAAAAACTCTTGGTATTGACCCAGAAGTTTATATTGGTACATTTCTTCAAAACGCTGCCGTTAAGAGCCTACGTTTACCAGAAGGAGTGATAGTAAAACCCTCTGAATGGCTGCGGGGGGTAATTGCACCGAATCCTACACAAGCAGAATTAGAAGATCAAATTCCTGTCCCTGGTACAGGAACTTACCCAAACCTGCGCCCTAGTTTGTTTACTTACAACGGTTTAGTTTTCAGCCCAAATACTCAAAAGCCTGGTGATATTGCTAGTGGCACTTTCTTATTTGCTGCCAATGCTATGTCTGCTTTCCAAAATAGCTTAGTGCCACCTGCCAACCAGACTTCAGAAAACTGGCAAGCGTTAAACAGCAATTCTGTTAAGCGTGGCGCAAAAGTATTCGAGAAAGCCAATTGTGCAACTTGCCATATTCCACCATTCTTTACTGACAACAAAATTCATCCAATTGATGAAATTCGTACTAACCCCGCTCGTGCCCAATCTCGCTTGGGACTGAGTAAATTGTTAGTACCACCCAAGCTATACACTTTTAACACTCCCGTTCCCATACCTGCTAAGGCTGAAGTCCTGGATGTACCAACGCAGGGTATCTCTGATACTCCCACAACTCTACCTAAAGGTATATTGCCAAAAGGCGGTTACAAAACTACTTCCTTGCGTGGTCTTTATTTAAGCGCCCCATATTTGCACGATGGTGGTGCAGCTGTACGGGCAGGAAGCCTGAAAGTGAACTCAAATGGTAGTTTCACGGTTGTTAACAAGAGTGGTTTAGGGCTATCTGGGACTCTCAGTCAAGGTATATCTGCCGATCCTGCTAGCAGCTTACGTGCCTTGGTAGATCGCGATCTTCGTGCCTTAGTTGTGAAAGCGAACAAAGCTAATCCTAGTTTAGTGCGTAGTAACCTTGATGGCACTGGTCATTACTTCTACGTAGATAGACAGGCTGGGTTTAATTCCAACCAGCAAGCAGACCTGATTAATTTCTTGCTGGCACTTGATGACAATCCTGGAAGTTTTTAATCAAGCTACGGTTGATCTCATATTCTAATACCAAGTCGTCTAGCGATACATCATGAAGGCGACTTGGTATTACTTTAAGCAAGAGTAAGATGCCAGGTATAACGCAATCTAGATCGGAAATGCACTGTAAACCTTACAGATAGATACCTTTACGAGGCTGCTTCTGGGAAGCTAGTGCTTGCTTTCGCTTCATCCACCAGCCAAAACCAAGAGCAACCAATGAGCCACTTACTGTGTATGGTTCGGGAACAGGGCGTGGAGTGACAACACTAAAACTTCCATAATCAACATTGCTAGAAAGCTCTGAATAACCTTCATTTAAACTACTGTAAAATACGTTAACGTTGCCATTTCCGTCTTCCCCGCTTCCAGAAACCAGGTAAGAAAAACCGTTCCGGGTTAGGAGCGGTGTAGTTGTATTTAAAAAATTATCATTGGTTCCGTATGTAGCGGGTGAAAGCAGCCCGATGATTGTCTCAGTAATTCCTTGGGCTGTCCTTGTGCCAGTTATTCCTGTGATTGTATAATTATTTTTTATCGGATCTAGATCGGTGGTTGTAAGGGTGCCGCTAGCGGAAATCGTTGTACCATTTGCTTCATAACTGGGAAAAGAGTACTGAAAATCAAATAGTTGTACAGCTTGGACTGGAGAAGAGGCACTGACATAAGTTATACCTATAACAGTACTAACGGTAGCAATACCAAGATTTTTGACTAATTCCATCAGATAATTCTCCTGAAAAACTAAAAGATAAACAAAATTGTATATAGCACTTTCCAACTCGGAGAGGGACGACTTTAATCTTTAGTTCAAGGCAATACTTAGCCGTTCAAGTTGGGCTTCAATGGCTGCCAAAAGTTGGTGTTGCTGCCAATCTTGGCTAAGATGGGCGGCTATGCAAGCGGCTCCAGCACCCATACCTTCTTTGACAAAGCCCTGCTCATAAGCTCTCAGTTGGGGATAACGAGAATCAGCAAAACTCAGATGAGTTGCTAATAGAGGAGGGGTTTTTCCACTCGCAGTTAAGCTGTTTTTTCCTAAGTTAAGGGCTAAGTCAACTGTACCGCCAGTAGGATCTTCAGCCACCCAGCGGGTTGTGCCTACAACCACTGCTTCTGGTTGCCATGATAAGGCGTAAGCTTGAGCGATCGCACTCATCAACGCATAAACCGCCAGCATTTGCGTCCCTCCAGCCAGCATTACACCACAACTACGGCTAGCAGCGATCGCCATCCCAGCTACCACCGCTTGCATCGGATCGCCTACGGCGGCGACAAGTTGTAAGGGATCTACAGAATTTTGGATTTTAGATACTTCGACTACTTCGACTTCGCTCAGTACAAGTTCGCTCAGTACAAGTTTTGGATTTTGGATTTGAGATTGGAAGTTTATCTCCCCCTGCTCCCCTCGCCTCCCCTGCTCCCTGCTCCCCTTCATCTTCTCCAGCCCAGCTTGCACTAGTGCCCACTTTTGCGCGTGGTTACAAACAGGGTGGCTACTGTTAACTTTTCCAGCAGCATCTATACCTAAACCTGTTAAGATTGCCAGGGCAGTTGTAGTACCTCCGACGACGCACTCACCGACAATCAAATACCCCTGTTGAATATTGGCGGCTAGGCGTTCTCCCCAAAGTAGTCCTTGTTCAAATAAGTGATGTACTGTTGTAATTTCCATAGCAGCCCCTTGACTTAAACACTTAGCAGGAGCGCCACCCAAATCAATTACTGGCACAGCAGGAGCTTGGGGTAAACCAGCATTAAATAAATAAATTGGTATCTTTAGTGACTCAAATACAGCGCGAGAAATCAGCACAGGTGAAGCCCCAGCCGCTAATGGTGGTAGGGGATATTGGGCTTTATGTTCTGGGCCGTGATACAAAAACTCAGCATCGGCACAAGCTGTATATTTCCGATCCTCCGGAGTGCGGCCAGCTGCTGAAATCCCTGGAATTAAACCAGTTTCAGTAAATCCTAAAACACAAGCAAATACTGGTAGACAACCACGATACCTTCGCAGCCATTGTTCACCCTGTTCTTTTTGAGTATAAATACTAATCATTTGGAAAGTTAAAAGTTAGGAGTTAGGAGTTAGGAGTTTAATTCACGCCATGTGCAACTTTTACTCAAACATAACCCCCAGCCCAAACCCTACAAGGGTTGAGGGATAATTCAAAGCTCTATCCTTTTAGGATAGAGGTCAGAATATTAAGTTGCACATCGCGTTAATTCATAACTCCTAACTCCTAACTCCTCACTATCCCTCATAATCCATGAGAACTTGTACCCAGTGTGGTGGGCGGGGAATAGGGTTGCCCAGGCGGTCAAAAAGCAACCATGCTGCCAGGTGTACCACAAAAAGGTAGATAAAGTTGTTGAGTATTATTAAAGCGATCGCTCCTACTTGAATCAAAAATACACTGGGACTGGTCAACAAACTCAAGTTAAAAAATACCCACTCAATGAACTCAGTCACCTGGGTAATCACATAAATCCACAGGTCTTCACCTGACAAAACAGACAGCAACCACAGCCGAAAAAAGACTCCTAAAGTACCTAATAGCGTACCCAAAGTGATAGAAACAATCCAGGGAAGACGACGACGACACCACGTAGCGCCCAAAAGCACGCCCATGAACCCGTAGGGCATGACAAACAGCAAACTGCGGGCTGGCCCCATCAGTACCGTCAGCAATAACCCAGAGGTGAGTGCTGCCATCCATGCCGCACGTTTGCCCCAACGCAGATAAACTAGAGCGATCGGCACTGGAAAAAATATCCGCAAAACTGGGCCCAAAGGAAAGTAAAAATTTATAAACCAAATTAAGCTAGCGGTACTGGCTAAAAATGCTGTTTCCACCATCCTCAAGGGCGCATCAGCCTTGATTTGAGGAGGCATTAACTGCTGTTCTTTATCTAACCAGTGATTTTGAGGAGTTGAAGATTCAGAAGATGGATCTTCCTCCGGTTCATCTGGGAGAGAATCTAAAATACTCATATCTGACAAGTTTTTAAACGATCATTCTTTCCAAGGCTGACAAATCGGGAATACAAATAGTGTCTTGATCCCGTTTAATCAAGCCTTTTTTTTCTAGCCTTGTCAATACTCGTGTCACCGTTTCCCGCGCCAGTCCGCTCAAACTACTCAATTCCCGATGAGGTAAATTGGGGATTTCGGTTCCAGTTTGCCCTTTTTTTCCCTGTCCTTCTGCCAAAAATAACAACGTATCTGCTACCCTTGACTGGCTATCAGATTCCCGCAACCGCAATCGGCGATTTACTTGCCGCAAACGTCGTGCCATGAGTTGCGCCAATCGAACTCCTGCCAAAGGTTCTATCTGAAGTAATTTGACAAAATCCTGAGCAGGCATACTACCAATTACCGTTGGGGCCAAGGTAATCACATCCGTGGATCGAGGTGCTTCATCTAGCGCCGCCATTTCACCAAACAATTCACCTTTGCCAATAATATTTAGCGTTACCTCTTTTCCTTCCAGATTGTAGGTGCGAATTTTTACCCATCCGTCCATAATAAAATACACAGAACCACCCCAGTCATTTTCCAGCAGAATCACCTGATTGGCTGGGTGAGTGCGGGTAACGAGATGGGTGAGGGCTGATTCCACAGCAGTTTCTGGCAACCCTTGAAAAAAGGGAGCGGAGGCGATCATCCAGGAATTAGCCTGTGCTTGCAAGCTATATCGATCTTCCATTACGACATCTTTAACTCAAGCTGCTATGTACACACAAAAAACAGGAGCGCCATTTGTAGCCTAAGCTATCATTGCACAGCTCCCTTTCAAAGAAAAAACTAAACTATGCTACACAAGAAAGCGACAAGAAGTTTTTCTAAATAATCTTTACCTATAAGTTTAAACGGGATAAAAGTTTTGCAAAAAGTAGTTTATAGCCTGCGGTTGGATTGCTTAGGGGCTAGCTGCACTGCAAACTTGATTAGTTATGAATATAGGCAAACAACATTAATGATACTAAAGGGAGTAAATTATTGCTCAGGTATTTTAGCGATTTTCAAAAATAGGCAACCAATGACCTGGAAAATTAAGCTTTTCGAGCAAAGGCTGTCTGAAGAAGACAAGGAGAGGGAAAGACAAGGAGATGGGGGGACAAAGAGAAACTTTTTTCCTTGTTTTCTTCGATGATTGAAGATTGCCACGACTCCCAGTAATCCATAACATAATGACTAGTCACAATTCCAAGTAGCGGCTTTGGCCACTCAAAATGTCTTCTATGGTCGACGCTGCGCGTAGCAAGATCCCCATAGAGATACAGTGATTGTAAATTAATTGTCATATTCGTTGACATACATTTCTAAGTAAGGTAATCAAAGTGACTTTTAGTACAGATGAAATTCAAAAGCTGATCGCAGACATTGACAACTTACTTGCCAACGGTGGCAAGCGCCTGTCTAAATTTCTGTCTGGTCAGGCACAAGAGCCTAAAGAAGTTTTAGAGCGAATTCGTGACTTCTTGGTGAGATTACAAGAAAAAGAAGCATTAGAGAGCAGCATCCCAAATCAGTCTTCTGAAGAACCGCCAACGCCAAGGGCGATCGCAAAGCCATCGCCTTTGTTAACAAAATTTATCGATCGCGATCGTAACCAGTATCCACTACCGCAGCCCGAACTCACTCAGGAACCGAGTCCTGTTGGCACCGGACAATTAAATAATGAATTTTCCAGATTGATTCAGCCGTTGCGATCGGAATTAGAATTGCTTTTGCAAGAGCGAGCCACTCTCATACAAGAAATTCGGCAACTAGAACAAAAGCGATTGCAAAACTACTCGTTAGCGCAGCAGTTGACCAACCAGGAACAAATGATTACCGAGTTTTTACAGGTACTCATGAGTCGCCTTGTGCCAACTTTAACACCACTGATGGGACAGACAAGGGAAAATTCCACCAGTTCTTCAGGAGGAACTAATTACACAACAAACTCTACAACTCAATCTTTATTAGAATCCTCTGACGATGTGGAGCGCTTAACCCAGCTAGCTAGGGAGTTAGATCGACGCCTATTATCACTAGATGGGACGGTGAATGTAGTCTTTGAAGCACTACAGCGCAACATTAATACTTATTACGAATCCCTGTCGCAAGCACTGGCAAGAATGCATAGCAAGGGAATGCAAGGCGAACAGCTGATGGCCAGCTTTGTCAACAATTTGACCCAGCATTTGCAACCAGAATTCCCTAGTTCGCAGTCATCTTTCTTGGCAGGAGAATCTGAGACACTATCATCATTGACTGAACCAGCCGAGATTGCAGCTGGAGTTGCGCCCCAATCCTTGGAGCTTATCCAGCCAGAAACTTCATCTCCACTCACAATTGAGCAACAGGAAACTACCCTAACGGAGGATTTAGATGCAGTGCTGTTGCAGCTTGGTGTAGACTCATCTGAATATTCTCAAACCCCGACCGAATTACCGGAAGATATTTCTGCGGCAATTGGTGATGAAGTAGACCAACTTTATGCCAGTTTGTTTGATGCTGGTGATGTTAATAATCCCAGCCTCAATGTTCCCACAAATGACTTATCTGCTGCCACAGCCTCTCCATCACCGTTGAACATCGCCCAGACCCCGCCTGTCTCTCCAAGCGTGGATTCTGCGGCTGTAACTCCAGATACGGGTCTTTCAACTCAAGAGACTTTAGGCGAAACCACAGATTCATCAGAGCCACAGGAAGAACTATTTTTTGAAGAAGAGACTGACCTAGATTCACCTCTTAGCTTCTCTACTCCACAAATAGACAGTTTGTCACAAATCGGCACTCAGCCAGCTAGCGTTGATACAATTAATACTCTAACTGAGTTATTACCTGATGCCGATAGTGAACTGCAATTGCAGGAAGTCTCATCTTCTGTAGATAATGCCACAACTACAGCAACTGACTTATTGCCCGATCCAGATAGCGAACTGCAACTTCTGGAAGTCTCATCTTTTGTGGATGATGCCACAATCACAGCACCAGTGACTCCAGAAGCACCAGAAATTGAGTTGGTAGAGCCTAGCGAAAGTATCGTTACATCGGAAGTATTAATTAACAGCGATCGCTCCCAACTGTCTTCAGATAACTATATTGCTGCTTCACCCCAAGAAAACTTACTTTTTATTGAGTCAAACCAGTCTCCAGCCATACCAGATATTTCTTTAGATGAAGAACAGTTGCAGCAATTAGATCGGGATTTGGCTAATTTCGATCGGCAGCTAAATTCTGAGTTGCAGCCAGCTACCAACTTGGATGTTTTCTCGGAACCACTTGATAACATTCAAGACACAATCCCCACAACTTCCCCTGAAAATCCCCAAATAGCAGAGAATACATCAACTGCTGCTTTCTCCAGTTTGGCAGTTCCCCAGGTAGAAACTGAAAAAAAAAAGGAAGTCACAACTCCTGTTCCAGAAAGTTCTTTACCTCCAATTACTCACTCCATAAATAATCCAGAAGTTTCGTCCAATATTTTAGAATCAGTCTGGTATTTAGGAATTGATTTAGGTACAACAGGAATTTCCGCTACATTATTAAATCGCTCGACTTTTGTTGTACATCCTATCTACTGGTCAGCAGAAAATCCGCCAGGAACAAGTTCCTTTCAGCAATCATTTCGTTTACCAACAGAGGTTTATCTGCCTACAGCTTCTGTACCCCACGGTGAAAACGAAACTATCGAAGCACATGAGCAGACAGCACCTGCGGCTGTTGCTCAAGATAAAGCACCCGATCGCTCGGCTACTACTTCTGCAACACCAAAATCGACAGCAGATCCGACGCAAAACAATCTCTACTCGGCGCAGTTGAAACCCTATCTACAAGTAGCCATTCCCTACAAGAGCGAACGACAGAAATGGGAACCTGTTTTGCAATTAAATGAATTTTCGGCAGGGCCTTTGATTTGGGTTGTGCGATCGCTCTCTAAGTTACTATTAACCCTCAAATCCGAAAAAACAAGTACCACCCCTAGTTTAGTGGCTGCCGCTGTTGGAATCGGCGAACAAGATTTTCCCCAGATTATCAATAATATTGCTGGTGTAATTTGTACCTGTCCATCTAGCTGGTCGGAACAATACCGCTTTAACGTACGGGAAGCTTTACTCACTAGCAAACTTATTCAACATCCGCAGCAAGTCTTTTTTGTTGAAGAAGCGATCGCTAGTCTACTTTCGGAACTCGATGCTGCTAATGGCGAGCAAGTAAAACTAAGCGATGCTCAAGGTACTCATCCAGCAAAAACTAGCGAACATCCGATTGTTGGCAACACCCTGGTGATTAACATTGGGACAACTGCCACAGAAATGTTGCTGGTGAATCTACCAGAAACCTTGCAGCAATTGACATACAATGATTTCATGCTCCACAGTTTTGCTTATGCTGGCAAGGGTATTGAACAAGATATAATTTGCCAACTGCTATTGCCACCGAAATCTCGGCAATCACGCAGAGAAACACCAAGCGATGGCAAAACTACCACGAGTAATTCTTGGCAATGGCAGCCGTCAATTCCCGGTTTAGACCAAATGCATTGGCAGACTTTAGGGTTGGAAGAATTAGAACTACCTAGAGTCGGAGAACCAGATATCACTGCTCGCATTCGTCTCCAACAGCGTCTAGAAAGTTCTTTACTGGGACAGGCGGTATTAGATGCGGCATTAGCCCTAAAGCTGATTTTGCAACACCAAGACTCTTTTACCCTAGAATTAGCCGATCAGCGGTGGGTTTTGCAGCGACGAGACTTAGAAAGCCAGGTATTTATTCCCTTTGTGCGCCGCCTGAACCGAGAACTTAACAAGTTATTGGTAGCTCGTGGTATCCCCACAGAAGCGATTAATCAAGCGATCCTGACTGGTGGAGTGGCTTGTGTTGGGACGGTGAACCGCTGGTTACGCCAAAAACTTCCCAGCACTAAGATTATTCAAGATTTATATCTCGGCGAAAACGGCGCTCCCAATTGCAGCCGGGTTGCTTATGGTTTGGCGATGCTGCCTCTGCATCCGCAGATTTTAGATATACCCAGGCAACAATACACTGATTATTTCTTGTTTACAGAGTTGTTGCGACTGCTACCAGACCGTCCCTTATCTTTCGGTGAAGTTATTCAGTTATTTGAGGGTCGTGGGATTAATACTCGCATTTGTCAGCAACGGCTGCTGGCTTTTTTGGAAGGTGAACTGCCTTCCGGTTTGATACCTTCAGTCACAGAATTAACCTGGCTGACCCAGAGTTCGCAAGAAAATCCTGACTATCAGGCGATCGCCACAGCACCACTATTTGAAAAACAAGGAAGTCTCACTTATCGTCCCAATTCTCAACAACTGTTGTCTTTACGTCGCTATCTAGATGCAATTAAGGCTAGTAATCAGCAATCACTGGAGGAACCATATACGGTGAATTTTGCCTTAGAGGTCGATTGTTGAGACTACTACCGCAAGGCGGAATTAAAAATTAAAAATGAATACAGCATCAGGGTTTCGTTGATTTGAAGTGATTGGTTTATTTCCGTCGTGTTGTACTAGTAGATCGCGCTAGAAATAAGAATACTACTCAAAATTCCAAATGCTCATAACATCAGCATTTGGAATTTTGCGAATTACTACTAGTACTTCAGCACAGTAATTTTTGGGATATGTGGGATATATACGATAGTATTATCTTTTTATTAGTTTTTATTAGATGCATAAAATACCGTAATTTTACAATCTATCACTTGAATTGAAAGATTCTGTAAATTTTGAGTTTTTGATTTTTATATTGGTTAAAATTTATGTATATTAACACTCGGTAGTAGACAACAGCAGTAAAAATCGCCTAAGAATCACGTCTATGTCTACCCTACTAATGTAAAAATTCTTGTTATAAAACTAAGTTAGTTCTTGTGAATAATCTTTATCTTTATTCAGTTAATTGTTTGCAACAGCCTTCACACCCGTCAACGTTAAGCGTGAGAAAACGATTAATTGACATTGTTGGAGCCATTGTGGGGCTGATTGTTACATTTATAATAGCAATTCCTGTAGCAATTGCTACCTTTATTCATGAGCCAAGTCCAATATTTTATTCTCAAATTCGCTGTGGTTTAAACGGAAAAACTTTTCGCATCTGGAAATTCCGCTCCATGATAGTCGATGCTGATAAACTCAAGCATTTGGTTGAGAACCAAGCCAAAGGTCACATCTTTAAATCTGTTGACGATCCTCGCATTACTCCTGTTGGGAAATTTTTGCGGCGTACTAGCTTGGATGAATTCCCTCAATTTTGGAATGTTCTGATCGGGGACATGAGTTTAGTTGGTACTCGTCCACCTACTCCTGATGAAGTCAACAATTACGATCCACACCACTGGGATAGATTGCGAGTCAAACCAGGCATTACCGGAGAATGGCAAGCTAATGGGCGTTCCAGCATTACAGACTTTGAAACCATTGTGAAAATGGATATGGATTATCAACGCAAGTGGTCTGTAACTTACGATCTGAGTCTGATTATTAAAACTATCTGGGTAGTCTTGAAAAAGACTGGGGCTTATTAAATTGGGGGATTGGGCATGGGAAAAATATTTTTATCCCTTAACGCCGCTACCTGTTTCTGTAGGTACAATATAACGTTGTAAAAACAGGAATAGTAATAATACTGGGGCGATCGCAATTACTGAGCCAGCAGCTACCAAGCGCCAGTCAAGAGAAAATGTACCTGCTAGTTTTGCGACTCCCAAAGGAAGAGTGTATAAATTTTCGTCTTGGATGACAATTAAAGGCCACAAAAAGTCACTCCAAGCACCAATGAATACGAAAATAGCTAAAGTTACCAGTGCTGGGCGAACTGCTGGTAACATAATATGCCACCATAATCCTAACTCTGAGCTGCCATCCATCCGGGCGGCTTCTTCTATTTCTTTCGGGACACTCATGAAAGCTTGGCGCAACAGAAAAATGCCAAAGGCAGAAGCTAAACTCGGAAAAATCATCCCTAAATAAGTATTTCTCAAACCCATCTGGACTGTCAAAATATAAAGGGGAATCATCACAATTTGGAAGGGAATCATAATCGTAGAGACGATCGCTACAAAAATCCAGTCTCGTCCGACAAAGGACAATCTTGCCAACGGATAGGCAGCTAAAGCGCAAAATAGCAGATTTAAGCCCACAGTCAGTACTGATACTAAGGTACTGTTATACAGGTATTGTCCAAAAGGTAGAGAGTTCCACACACTAGAAAAGTTATTCAGTGTCGGTTGACTGGGTAGCAACTGTGGTGGCGACTGAAAAATATTTTCCGTTGGCGATTTTAAGGCTGTACTAATTAGCCATAGTAAAGGAAAGAGCATCAACAGTGCGATCGCTCCCAACAGTGCATACATTAGTAGAATCTGCGATCGTGATTTTTTCCAGTTCAGCATTTTATTACGAATTTTCAATTTTAATTATACAATTTGGTTAAAGCAATTCTATATTGTTCGTTATAAACAAGATCGCCAAGTTTTTTGAGAATTCGGGGATCTATGACTTTCAGAATGTAAGAGTGTCAATCACAATTAATAATAAAGTAAATATTAACCCTTATGCACTACTGCCTTGATAGGCATAGCACTATAAATAAGATGAATCTTAAACTTTACGAATTTAATGTTTTGGAAGCGGAGTTAACAGAATTATCACCTGTTCACAGACTTGTCTTTGCTGCTAGCTGTTGCGAAAGACTTTTACCTAACTATAGTCTTGTGAAGCAAGAAGATGGTTGGGGCGATCCTTCTATCCTTAGAAATGTACTCAATGAGGTATGGTCATTTCTTGAAGGAAAACCAGTAAATGCCAAACAAATTTGTCAACTATTGAAAGTATGTGACGAAGCAGTTCCCAATGCAGATTATGTTTCAGGATCGCAGTATGATGTTGAAGCACAGGAAGCTGCTTCTGCAATTTGCTTTACTTTGGAAGCTTGTCTTGATCCAACACCAAAAAATATTATTAAAGTAGCAAAGTGTGTAATGAATACAATTGATGGATATCTTTCTGCCATGAAAGATATTGAAGATCCTAATTGGTGGGATGAAAAATCACTTGAAGAACAAAAAGAAGAATTTAGTAACCATATGTTTGCCATACGAGAAATGGCAAAGCAAAGCGAAGATTTACAAAAGTTAAAAACCGTTGATAAATTAGATATTAATTTTCTACAATGCTTTCGTACTTCATTTATTAATCAACGAAAAAGTCTGATTGATTTACCTTGAGTTATATAATAATACGCCTTGATTTTTGAAGTTATTTGCGTAGGTAGCGAGTAGGGAATAAGCCTTTTCCAGATGTACGGAATTTTTTCAAAAGTCAAACAAATTCTGCTATATCTATAGCATTGCTAAAAAGATTCGTTAAAAACCAATATGCTTGGGTTAAGTCTAATTGTAAATTAGCTTTAACTTAGGGATTTTGGCACTAACCCAAGCGTATTGCCTCAAAGACAATATCACTGACTTATTTTAAAAGTAGGTAATTGAGGCATTTCAATTTTCGCTAATCAGATAATATTGTCATGATTCAAGTTTCTGTACAACCTTTTCACAGCTTTTTTTTAAGTGAATTGAGAGTAGTTAATCTTCAATCGCTACATAAGGTTGTGGTTCCCGCGAACGTTGGGCAATTTGTTCTCGCCGATACTTTGCAAGTTCGCTGTAAAGCCTCTTGCGAGAGAGATTTACACTGCCAACAGGCTCATGCTCTAGCAGCGTATGCCAAGGGGAAAACAATATACCCTCATCTAAACGTTTGCGTTCTTCAAAGTCAAATTTCTGACTGGGAATACGGACAGTTGCAACTTTAATAAATGGTGAATCTGCTTCTTGCCATTCTTGAACGTGGTCTTCAATCGGTGTTTTGTCGTCATCTACATAAAACTGAATTAAAAAGTCAAAAGACGCTTCTCGACCTTCTTCAGTCAAATATTTGACCAGCGTTTCTCGAAGGTAATTTTCTGATTCTGGAAGTGTTTCTGGTGTTTTTTCAGGCTGTTGAGATTTGACAGATAGTTTTACAATCCGCTCACCAAATTTAAACGGAGCCATACTCCAATATTGAATCAAAAGTGGATTTCCTAACTTTTTGCTACCAATTTTTTGCAAGATAGCAAAGGCGTAACCAAGTTCTTCCAGCCGTTCTGGGGAAAGTTTTCCACTACCTGCTTGGGAAAGATCGGCGTAATCACGAACATCTTTAGTCAAGAAAATAGGATAATTGTTAAGTATAAAATCTTGAGTTTTTTCTTCATCATCCAAGACTTTTTGCCCCTCCACATTCATCACCTTGATGGCGATACCGCGAACATCAGGCTGGCTATCGGAGTGGAATTTACCACGTTTTTCAGGCGAACCACCACTAGAGAAACGAATCCATGCAGGATAGGTTTGAGGCGTTTTGAACAAACCTACTCTTAGGTTTTCAGGAAGATTGGGTTCAATAATAAACTCTCCCCAAACGAGTCCATGACTTTTGCTATGAATTTGGCGGAGGTCTGGGCCGTTTTTTTGTTGAGCTTGGAGACTAGTTGCTATAATTTCGTCAATTATTGCTTCTTGCTCAGTGGTAGATGACGTTGGATTAGTCATAAAACATTTGATAATGTGTCCTCATTATCCTGAATCCTGGAACCTTTATGAGTCAATCCGGTTTCCGTACAAATAACTTGTAGTGGTTTATCCCAAGGTTCAATAGGTATATGAGACAAATAGGCAAAATCAAAGACAATTCCGATAGTCGGCTTTGTCTGCCATTGCGGTAAACTGAGTAAGCGATCGTAATATCCGCCGCCATAACCTAAACGATATCCTTGATAGTCGCAAGCTACACTGGGGACGAGAATCAAATCCACTTCAGCCGGATCTAATATTAGAGCATCGGCGTGCGGTTCAGGAATGCCATAAGCGCCTGTTTGGAGAGAATCTTCAGGTGTCCAAATATGCCAACATAGGGATTTATTAACGCAGCGAGGAAATCCCCAACGATATCTGGTGTTGGCAAATAGTGGACTGAGATCGGGTTCTTGACGAAAGCTGAAATAAGCGAGTATTGTTTTTGCTTGGGTGAATAAAGTAGAGTTTTGTAAATAAGAGCATAAGCGATCGCTTTTTTCTCTCCATTCTCTAACGGACATTGATTGACGGGTTTTGAGTAGAGTGCGGCGCAGTTCTACTTTATTTAGTTGATAATTAACTTTATCCATAAAAATAGTCAAAAAAATAAGCTGGGCATTACCCAGCTTGGATCGCTTTACATTCACCAGAACATAGTTATGCAGCGTGTTGACGATACCACTCAATGGTATTCTTTAGCCCTTCTTCAAAGCTCACCTGAGCCGTGAAATTAAAGGCTTGTTTTGCTCGTTCAGTATCTAAACAGCGGCGGGGTTGACCATTAGGCTTATCAGTTTGCCACACAATTTCCCCCTTAAACTCCATTAATTCGCAGATTAGAGTTACTAAATCAAGAATGGAGATTTCATAACCGGTTCCCAAGTTAACTGGTTCCGATTCGTTATAGAATTGAGTCCCCATCACAATCCCCCGTGCTGCATCTTCTGAATAGAGAAACTCACGGGTAGGACTGCCATCACCCCAAACTTGAAGTTCCTTTTCTGCATTAATTTGGGCTTCGTGAACTTTGCGAACTAATGCTGGAATGACGTGAGAACTTCCGGGGTCAAAGTTATCTTCTGGCCCATATAAATTTACTGGCAGTAGGTAAATTCCATTAAAACCGTACTGCTGACGATAAGATTGCAATTGAACTAAAAGGGCTTTTTTTGCAATTCCGTAAGGGGCGTTGGTTTCCTCTGGGTAGCCATTCCACAGATCGTCTTCTTTGAATGGCACTGGAGTGAATTTAGGATAGGCGCAGATTGTGCCAACACAAACAAATTTTTCTACTCCCGCTTGGTAGGCAGCGTGAATTAGCTGGGTTCCCATGATCAAGTTATCGTAGAATAGCTCTGCGGGTTTTTCACGGTTCAAACCGATACCACCCACATGAGCTGCTAGATGGATGATTATGTCTTGCTGGTCAACTGCACGTTGGCTATTTTCCCAGACACGCAAATCGGAATCGCGCGATCGCGGTATTGTAATTTTCTCGCGATCGGCTCCTGCTTTACACAGTTGATCTATCACCTGACGGCCTAGAAACCCCGATCCACCAGTGACTAGAATCCGTTTATTTTTTAGTTCTAAGGCGGTCATATTTTATCCTCTGTGATGCCAAATCAAAAGTGCAAAGCGCCCAGTGTTTGACGAATAGTCGCAATGTCATCTGGAAATTGTGAACCTTTTCCATTGGGTGAAGTATGACCCAATGCTTGTAAGTCTGCTTCTACCATTAGGGAAACTAGTTCTTCAAAGGTTACTGATGGTGTCCAGCCCAAGTTCTGCCGTGCTTTGGTAGAATCGCCAATCAACAACTCTACCTCAGATGGACGCAGGTAACGCTCATCAAACTCTACATAATCTTGCCAATTAAGATTCACATAACTAAATGCCAGTTCCAAAAACTCTCGTACCGAGTGGGTTTCACCAGTAGCAATTACGTAATCGTCTGGCTGGTCTTTCTGCAACATCAACCACATTGCTTTAACGTAATCCTTGGCATAGCCCCAATCTCGCTTGGCATCTAGATTACCCATATAAATCTTTTTCTGCTTCCCAGCAACGATACCAGCCACCGCTCTAGTAATTTTGCGGGTTACAAAGGTTTCACCCCGCCGTGGTGACTCGTGGTTAAAAAGTATGCCATTACAAGCAAACAAATTATAAGATTCACGATAATTTACAGTTTGCCAGTGAGCGTAAACTTTCGCACAGGCATAGGGACTGCGGGGATAAAAGGGCGTTGTCTCAGTTTGAGGTACTGCTTGTACTAAACCGTACATTTCTGAAGAACCTGCCTGGTAAAATCGCACCTGAATTCCGGTACGATGCTGGTAGTCTCGAATTGCTTCCAACAGACGCAATGTCCCCATTCCTACTGCATCTACTGTGTATTCTGGTGAATCAAAGCTGACTCTGACGTGGGATTGAGCGCCGAGGTTGTAAATTTCTACTGGCTTTACTTCTTCTAAAATACGCCGTAACGTTGTACCGTCTGTCAAGTCACCGTAGTGAAGAAACAAGCGTACTCCCTCTTTGTGGGGGTCTTCGTAAATGTGATCGATGCGGTCTGTGTTGAAGGTAGAAGTCCGGCGAATTACCCCATGAACCTCATAACCTTGTTCCAACAAAAACTCACTTAGATATGAACCATCTTGTCCAGTAATACCAGTAATCAACGCTCGCTTCTGTTGCGTCATGCTCAATTATCCCTTATTGTCTTTGATTAAAAAGTTACAGCCAATCTTATACAACCTAGCAACTAATTGCTGAATTGCCTAATGGGAAACCTACGAGTTCTTGTTGTTATGAGACTTTTTCCGTAAATAAATATACTGAAGAAAAAGCAATCTAGCACGTAAGTCCAACATTTAGATAACTCAAAATTATTTAACTATGTATATTTTCTTTTACCAGATACGAGATTATTTTTATGTATATTTTTTTTTCAAAACTTCATATATCTCTAGTTATGTGAAGACTTAATAAAATAGCCATTTGAAATTAGACTTCTGGCAAAAGTGCCAAATATCTACACTCACAGAAGTCTGAATTAAGTAGAAAAGCACAAATGATAGAGATAAAAATGAGCAATCCTTGAGCGTGAGGGGAGAATTAGTACTTAGGGGCATTAACTGCCCCACAGAATTCACCCTAAGTATTTACTCAGTAAGCACCATTATTTTTAGTTAGAATTACTACATCAACAGTTTTCAAGATGATCCATAAATCAAGCCAGAAATTCCTAAATTTGACATAATGCAGGTCTATTTGGACTCTCCGAGGATAAGGAATGTCATTACGTCCAGATACCTGCCACAAACCAGTAATTCCTGGACGGATTGTTAAAATCTCATCAATATGATAACCGTATTTTGGCAATTCTTCTGCTACCAAGGGTCGGGGGCCGACTACACTCATATCCCCTTTTAAAACATTCCAGAACTGGGGAAATTCGTCTAAGCTAGTAATTCGTAAAAATCGACCAATTTTGGTAATCCGGGGGTCTTGTTTTAGCTTAAAACTGCTCTCAAATTCTTGTCGCAACTCGGGCGATGTTTCCATCATTTGCATGAGGATTTCGTCCGCATTGCTTACCATTGTTCGGAATTTAATACAATTAAACGCTTTGTAATTTTTCCCTACCCGTTCCTGGATATAAAATATTGGCCCTTCTGAGCTCAAGGCAATCAGCAAGGCCAAAATTAAGTAGACGGGGAAGAACAAAATCAATACCGACAGCGAAAACACTATATCGAAGAGTCGCTTGGCAAACTCTCCGTTTAAACCCTGAAAAGATAAACCTTTGGGCTTAACTTTTGGCGTCTTCGTTTTTTGACCGCGTTTTAAGAAACGCACAGACGCTCTAGTGTCTTGCCTTACGCCTCGCTTGCCGGAGAGGAGTGAGCTCTGGGCAGTCATCATACTCCTTAATAATCCACACCACACATAGTCCCAATATTAAAGCCAAAATGAGATGCTTCTGGGGGAAATTGCCAAAAGCCTAAAAAAATAAGATGTTAATCAAGACCATCATTGCAAAAATGGTCTTTTTTCGTTGCACTTGTTTACAAAATCTAGATAACGATCTGCAAAGATTTGCGGTGAAAACTGCGCAGCGTGCGATCGCATATACTCGGAACTGAACGAACCCTCATACATTTCAAATTTTTCTACTGCCTCCACCAAAGCCGCCTCTGTTTGCGTCTTGAAAAATATACCTGTCCCTGTATCCGCACCAGAGCGAATATCTCGCACTGTTTCTAGAGCACCCCCTGCACCATAAGCAATTACTGGCGTGCCGCAGGCTTGTGCTTCCACTAGGGCAATACCAAAATCTTCACAAGCTGCATACACAAATGCTTTAGCCCTAGACATATATTTTTTTACCACATTATCGGGTTGCCAACCGAGTATTTGGATATTTGAGTTTGCCATCTTGCGAATCTTATTCATTTCATCTCCTGTACCAATGACTACTAATGGTCGTTTTAGTTGATTAAAAGCCTTGACAATCAACGATATTTGCTTGTAACTCACTAACCGGGAAACTGTCAGGTAAAAGTCCTCTTTCTCAGATAGAAACGGAAATTGAGCAATATTCACTGGTGGATAAATGACTGTTGCTTCTCGCCGATAGCAACGCCAAATCCGCCGAGCTGTATGTTGCGAGTTAGCAATGAAATAATCAACGCGATTGGCACTCAATACATCCCACTGGCGCAAACGATGTAATAAATATCGCGTCACCCATCCAGGTAAGCCACTACCCAGTTTACTGTGGCGCAGATAATCAAAGGTCAAGTCCCAGGCATAGCGCATAGGGCTGTGACAGTAGCAAATATGCATCTGTTCGGGAGTGGTAAGGATTCCTTTGGCAACAGCATGGGATGAAGACAGAATGACATCATAATGCCGCAAATCCAGTTGTTCAATTGCCAAGGGCCACAAAGGCAAGTATTTTTGTATACCGTTGCGGGCATAGGGAAAGTTCTGGAGAAACGTCTTGCCAATTTGACGCTTATATAAATAACTTTCTCTGTTGCTGGATTCAAAATCTATGAGAGCATACAAATCAGCATCAATGTGATTCAAAATTTCTCGGACAACGAGTTCTGAACCACCTGTGGCTTTGGGTGTCAGCCACTCATGAACTAGGGCATATTTCAAGGGCACAGCTAAACAATTCAAAATTCACGCATTCAAAATTGAAGATAGTTTTTTTAGACTCCGACTGAAAAGTTTCCTATTGTAATTAATTAACGGGAAGTGCTTCAGATTAGCAAATGGGACGGAATCTTTCCCTCAGAGGTTCCAGATGGATCTACAACCTGATAACCTCAGATTGGGAATGGGGTATTGGGTATTGGGGATGGGTTATTCTCCTTGTCTTCTTAGTCCCCAGTCCACAATACCTACTCTCTTAATGACAACTGATATAGAAAGGGTGAATTTATGCGAATTCTGATTATGGGTGGTACTCGGTTCATTGGTGTCTATTTGACTCAACTACTAGTGGAAAAAGGACACGAGGTAGTGCTGTTCAATCGTGGAAATCGGCCAGCACCTCCTTTACAGGGAGTAGGACAAATTATAGGCGATCGCACAGATGCTACTCAATTAAAAGCAAAATTATCACAAGAAAACTTCGATGTCATTTTTGACAATAACGGTCGAGAACTTACTGATACTCAACCACTAGCAGAAATTTTTCAAGACCGAGTGCAACATTTTGTGTATATGAGTTCTGCGGGAGTGTATCTCAAATCCGATCAATTGCCCCATGTAGAAGGCGATGCAGTAGATCCCAAAAGTCGCCATCAGGGTAAACATGAAACAGAAGCTTACCTGACTCAATTGGGATTACCATTCACTTCTATTCGTCCTACTTATATTTACGGCCCTCGTAATTATAATGAGTTAGAAGGCTGGTTTTTTGACAGAATTGTGCGCGATCGCCCCATTCCCATCCCCGGAAATGGCTTGCATATCACCCAGCTAGGTCATGTAAAAGACTTGGCAAAAGCTTTGACTCAGGTTTTGGGCAATGAAAAAGCCATAGGACAGATTTATAATATCTCAGGCGATCGCTTTGTCACTTTTGATGGTTTAGCCCGTGCTAGCGCTGTTGCGGCTGGCAAATCACCCGATGCTGTCAAAATCGTCCATTACGACCCGAAAAAGTTTGATTTCGGCAAACGCAAAGCTTTTCCGATGCGGGTGCAGCATTTCTTTGCTTCGGTAAATAAAGCGCAAACAGAATTAAACTGGCATCCTGAATATGATTTGATTTCTGGGCTGACTGATTCTTTTGAAAATGATTATTTAATATCTAAAAGCGAGCGAGCCGAGGTTGATTTTTCTCTAGATGAAGAAATTTTGCAAGCTTTATAAGACTAATTTAAGGCTTGTACTTTTGGTTGGGTTTAAGCGACGGTTGCCCGTAGGGCAATCGTCAATTTCACATGAATTGACCATTAATAATTACGCAAAATATGGTAATCCATAATTTGGATTAATACTTTTAGACCGATTCTGCTTGATTAATACAAAAGTTTAAAATTCGATGACACATCATTCAAACATAATTATAAATCTGTATAATATTTTCAGGAATCAAACCATACTGAATTGTAATTATCTGTAGAAAGTTACAGGGTTGTAATAATGAATACACTAACTTTACAGTGTGCAATTACTTTCCAATGGAATGATGCTGGTAACAGAAGAATTAAGATAGCACATAGAGAAAAAGTTCGTGCCTTGAGAGAAAAAAAACCTGCATATAACAAGCTTTTATTAAAAAATGAATGTTCAGAACCTGTGTATGTTGCTGCTAGCTTCATCGCTTTAGATGATGTATTACAAACTAAAGGTTGGTTTGTTCTGCAACCTAATGGTGGAGAATCATCACCTGGTTATTTGACAATATCTGATGGAATATTTTTACACGCAACAATTAACAAAGGCGATCGAGAACCTCCGATAAAAGGGGAAGGAGATAAAACAAGCACTATAAAAAGAGTTGTTACAACAAAAGAATTTGACTATATTGAAGAACCTTTTCTCGATCCAAATGAAGAAAGCAAATCAGTTGAGGTTTTTTACAAAGTTAAATTTGATTTTCCCCCAACTATTGGAGATGAGTACACAACTAAAACTTTTAAGTGTAAGGGAAATACTTTACAGTTAAATTAATATTAATGGGCATAGGGCAATTCTAGTTTTCCAAAAGTAATACAAGACGTTAAGTAACATCCTATAAAATTACATGGATGGTAATGAATACAGTTCTTCGGAAACGTTACAAAATCTTAGGCAGCTTGGGAAGTGGTGCATTTGGCGACACCTATTTAGCTGAAGATTTAGATTTGCCTAGCAAACCTAAATGTGTCGTCAAACACCTTAGACCTAAAAATGTCAAACCAGAAGTTTTGATGCTCGCTAGACGCTTATTTGAGAGCGAAGCAGAAGCTTTATATCGCTTAAGTAATCTTAGTAAGCAAATCCCTAAACTATTTGCTCATTTTGAAGAAAATGGCGAATTCTATCTGGTGCAAGAATTTGTGGATGGGCATGATTTAGCAGCAGAAATCATTCCTGGTAATCCCTGGAGTGAAGATAAAATTGTTCAACTATTGCAACAGATTCTAAAAGTTTTAGTTGTCGTTCATCAGCAGAACATCATCCACCGTGATATAAAACCCCAAAATTTGATGCGTTGCCGTAAGGATGGCAAGATTGTACTGATTGACTTTGGAGCAGTTAAAGAAATTAAAGGTTTGGCGGCGAATTCTGAAGGTCAAGTTACTTCAACTATTATTATTGGCTCTAGTGGCTATATGCCAGATGAACAAGCTAATTCTAAGCCAAAACTATCTAGTGATATATATGCAGTAGGAGTGATTGGTATTCAAGCTTTGACAGGCAAATTACCTAAAGACTTTCAAGAAGACCGCAACAATGGAGAAATAATTTGGCGAAACGAAGCAAATGTTAGCAATAAATTAGCTAATGTTTTAACTAAAATGGTGCGTAAAAGATTTAGTGAGCGATACCAAACAGCAAGCGAGGCTTTGCAAGCACTGAATTCTGTATCTCCAAGACTATCAAAATCAACAACGTCGTGGAAATTACCATTTCGCCAAAAAGTTTTAGTTGCAACTGGAGTAGGAGCAGGAATACTTGCAATACTTGTGTTAGCTCCTTTAATTCTATTGTCTACCAAAACGACCGAAAACTTTACTCAACTACCGTGTGATGCTAAACTATCTTCATTAGAATTAAATTTACCAAAATTACCAGATAAACCAGATAGAAAGTTTAAGAATAATATCAGCTATTATGGCTCTTCTGATGAGAATAATAACTTCAGCGGTAAGGGAATCTTAGTCTTTAAAAATGGTGATAGATATGATGGAGATTTCAAAAATCATAAGCGTGATGGTTGTGGAAGATTTTCATTTATAGGTGGAAATGTATATGAATATTATATAGGTCAGTACGTAGACGATCGGCCTAACGGTCTAGGAAAATTAAGATGGAAAAATGGTGATGAGTATAGAGGGAATTTCAAAGATTATGAATGTGAGGGGGAAGGAGTATTTAAACCTGCAAATGGATCTTCTAAAAGTGGAATTTGGCATAAAGGTAATTTGTTAGGAGACAACATATCCATATCATGTAATCAAAAGTAAATATAAATATTATATTGGGTAGATTTTAATATTTGAAATTAGTAAAGATTAGTTTAATGATAAACTAACCGTAAAACAGCAGACATCAAGGAATAAGGAAAAATGAATCAAAAGCAATGTGAAAAATCAAAATTTATCTCTAGTGCAGTTTCTTTACTCTTTTTAACTTCTTGTTTCAGCTTTGCGATTCTCCCACAAATAGGATTGGGACAATCTACAAAGCAAGAAACACCCACTAATAACACCACAGAACCAAATAGCACAGGGCAAGCAACACCACCTGCTTCTGACGAAATCAAAAACCCGATAACACCTACTAATAACACCACACAACCAAATAATTCACAGCCAGCAACACCACCTGCTTCTGACGAAATTAATCCAAATACTGGCAATACCACAACGCCGACTAATCCAAATACTGGCAATACCACAACGCCGACTAATTCAAATACTGGCAATACCACAACGCCGACTAATTCAAATACTGGCAATACCACAACGCCGACTAATCCAAATACTGGCAATACCATAACGCCGACTAATCCAAATACTGGCAATACCACAACGCCGACTAATCCAAATACTGGCAATACCACAACGCCGACTAATCCAAATACTGGCAATACCACAACGCCGACTAATTCAAATACTGGCAATACTAAAAAGCCGACTAATTCAAACACTGGCAATACTAAAAAGCCGATTAATTCAAACACTGGCAATACTAAAAAGCCGATTAATTCAAACACTGGCAATACTAAAAAGCCGATTAATTCAAACACTGGCAATACCAAAAAGCCGACTAATTCAAATAATGGCAATACCACAGAGCCAACATATCCCATTCCAGGACGAGGATAAAACTTATTTGATTAGTGAGATTTTGCAAAATAGTTGAGTAAAAATTCAGAATTCAGACTTCAAACTAGTTGAAATTTGAGTTCTGAATTACTATTAATAAATAAAAGCAAAATTAAAAATTAAATATTTTATAATAAACTTATAAATTTAATGCAATAGATTATGAACAATAGTGTGTATTATCGTAATGTTCTCAAGTTGGGATTAATCTCAATTGCTTTGCTTTTCTGGCTTCAATTACGTGCTATTGCCAAAACTACAATTGAGCAAAGAGTAACGGAGAAGACAATAATTAGTCAACTGAACTCTCCTCCCGCGCAGCCAAATCTTCCTAGCACTTCTGAGCGAATGATGCGTTTACTGCTGAGGCTAAAGCTTCCAGTGCAGACAACCCCTCCTAATACTTCTGAGCAAAATATCCATTTACTACTCTTTCTCAAACAACGAAAACTTTATGTTTATCGGGGGGATGTTTTACAAGCCAGCTATCCCGTAGCTATTGGTAAACCAAAGTGGGAAACGCCTACAGGCAAATTTAAAGTGCTTAATATGGTTAAAAACCCAACTTGGCGAAATCCATTTGTTAATTACACAGAAATTATTCCTCCAGGTTTAGAGAATCCTCTAGGAGAACGTTGGATTGGATTTTGGACTGATGGAAAAGACCAAATCGGATTTCATGGTACTTACAAGCGAGACTCTGTAGGGAAGGCAATTTCTCATGGTTGCGTTCGTATGTATAATGAGGACGTGCGAAAATTGTATGAAATGGTGACAATAGGTACTCCTGTAATTGTAGTTCCTTAAATACAGATAAATGTACATAAATAACGATGATTTATTCGTTATTACCGTTGTTCATCTATGATTTCGGTTTCGTAAAATTTTGGTGATAAAAAATAAATTTATCGAGAGATGTTTTCAATCAGCAGTGTTAGCTTTTTGTTGGCAAAAGATAAATATCCTGAATATGATTTTATTTCTGGTTTACAAGATTCTCTGAAAAATGACTATTTAGCTGTGGACAGAAGGTTTCGCGCAGAAGTTGGGGTTGAAAAAGGTGAAATTCGTCAGGCAAACCAGAGTCCTCTGGGTATTCACTGGGAAGATCGTACATTGTTGGTAGGGTTTCTTTTGAAGGACGAGGGGGGTCTGTTTGGTACATAACGGGAATCCTGACCGACTAATTTTAAGTTAACAGATCGCGATAAAGGTTTGGCAAAAATCAAAAGACAAATTTTTGAAAATGAATGAACGCGAAAATATTCAACAATATTTCAGAAATCTTCTAGAAATTATTGAAAATCAAAGACCTGGATACATTGCTGTTTTAAAAGATGGTTTACTCGATGATGAAATTCAGAATAGCATTACAACTCATCCAATTCCTGAAGGTTTAATCGCTATATATTCATGTGTTAAAGGATGTTGTTTTGAACTTCCTAATAATTTTAATTTTCCTACATACTTCCTGGATACAATTTAATCGAAATTGATAAAGTAGATAGCGTTATAAATCGTTTGCATAGCGTACATAAAGATCCAGACTATTGGGGATGGCAACCAGATATGATTCCTTTTTTATATGGTAGCGGAGGTGATTACTATTGCGTCAGAACTTTGCCAGACAATCAATCAGTTGTATGGACTCCTAAAGATGATGTTCTATATATAATTTGTCAAGGTATTAAAGATTTTATTTTAATAATTACGGAATGCTATAAACAAAATGCTTATTTTTTGGATGAAGATAGAGATTTAGAATGTAATTATGATTTAGAAGAAAAAATTATAGTAAAATTCAACCCAAATTATTATTATCAAAATGGGTTAAAATAAAAATAACGATCAAACGCATAAAATCCATTTGTTATAAGTTAAACCAAGAACTTAAGAGTAGAGATTGAGTTGACATTGGGTAAAGATGTATACTTCATTTAATATTTAAATTAACTGCTTATGGGACAATATCCACTCCACAATGTTCTACAAGCCCGTGCCCGTTTAGGTGAAAGCCCCATCTGGGACTGTACCAGAAGCTTACTGTACTGGGTTGATATTTATAACCATCAAGTGCATCAGTTCAATCCTATTACGGGGGAAAACTGCTTTTTTGATGTAGGAGATGTAGTAGGTGCGATCGCAACAGCAGGTGCAGATAGATTAATTATGACATTACGTCATCACTTGGCATTCCTCAATACCCAGACAGGCGAAGTTACTCCCATTTTGGAGATTGAAGGAAATCTGCCAGATAACCGTTTTAATGATGGTAAATGTGACCCCCAAGGCCGCTTTTGGTTCGGCTCAATGTGTTCTTTAGAAAAACCCCAAGCTAGTCTTTATCGTTATGATGCTGATGGTTCATTGCATATCATGGAAACGGGATTGACTATCTCTAATGGTCTGGGGTGGAGTCCGGATCAAAAGACGTTTTACTTAACAGATTCTCCTGAGCAAAAGATATATGCTTACGATTTTGATTCAGTTACAGGTAGCATTACTAATCGCCGGATTTTTGTTGATTTAACTCATGAATCTTTCTATCCAGATGGGTTGACAATAGATAGTGAAGGACATATTTGGTCAGCTATGTGGGATGGATGGTGTGTGATTCGTTTTAGCTCTAAGGGCGAAGAGATATTGCGGATAAAGCTACCCGTGCAAGTGCCAAGTAGCTGTACTTTTGGGGGCGAGAATTTGCAAACACTCTACATCACCACTGCTTCAGTTGGACTCAGCCAAGCGGAAATTGAAAAAAGTTTCTACTCAGGTGATTTGTTTGCTCTCCAAACTGATGTTACCGGATTACCTAGCTATGATTTTGAGAAATAAAGTATTAGCTGTGTAAAAGTGAAGCGCTAAATTGCCTCTCGCATTCGTTCAACTCGACTCTTTACTTGTTTGCAAATTATAAAAATTCCGAGTTGCGAGTTCCGATCTCGAAGTTTCCAGTTGCGATCGTGAAGTTCCGAGTTTTGAATCTCAAGTTTCGAGTTTTGATCTCGAAGTTTCCAGTTCAGATCCTGAAGTTCTGAGTTTTGATTTCAAAGTTCCGAGTTTTGATCTCGAAATTCCGAGTTTTGAGGTTGTTGCCAATATTCCTGTGTAGCTTATTCCTGGTTCATTTTACATCTAATAGAGTATTTTCCTTAATTGGATTTTGCGGCAAAAGATAAATACCACCAGAAATTAAAGTTAGGGCAACAGAAATCCAAAAGGCAATTATAGAGGGAGTTTGCCACACTTCAGGTAGGGGTGCAATTAGAAGTGCGATCGCAACTATTTGACTAATAGTTTTGAGTTTACCCCAAATATTCGCTCCGGTAATTGTTGTTTGATTTACTCGCCAACCAGCGATCGCTAATTCTCGCGCTAAAATCAAAAACACTCCCCAAGCCGGTATTTTTTCTAGTTCAATCAAAACCATCAATGGCGCTAGTACCAGAAATTTATCCACTAAGGGGTCAAGAAATTTACCCAACTCACTAATTTGGTTGAGTTTCCGCGCCAAATAGCCATCTAACCAATCAGTTAACGCCGCAACGATAAAAATCGCCAAACATATCCACCTAGCTTGTGGTGTGGGGTTGTACAAGCCATAAAGCAAAAATGGTACACCCAGAAGGCGAGAGAAGGTAATCCAGTTGGGTAGAGTCATAGGATATTGGGCATTGGGCATTAGGAGTGCTGTTAGCGTCAACGGGGCGTTTAGCCCGTGCTGAGTTAAGAGTTAACAGTAGAGACGCGATTAATCGCGTCTCTACAAGAGTTAGGAGTTTTGTTTACCCCCTTGTCACCTTGTCTCTAATTCTCCCCACTTTCTCCCTAAGCGTGGGAAAATCTGTTTTCTGAAGCTCTCTTAAAACAATACTATGACTGAATACACAGACTCTCAATTCCGCATCGAACGCGATTCGATGGGCGATCGCCAAATTGCTAGTAGCGTTTATTACGGCATTCAAACACTACGGGCGATTGAAAACTTTCCCATTAGTGGCATCAAGCCTTTAGCTACTTACGTAGATGCTGGATTGATAATTAAAAAAGCTACAGCAATTGTGAATGGAGAACTAAATTGTATTCCCCAAGATATTAGTCAGGCGATTGTGCAAGCAACTGATGAAATCTTAGCTGGGAAGTTCCGCGATCAATTTGTTGTGGATGTTTATCAGGCGGGTGCTGGAACATCCCACCATATGAATGTTAACGAAGTTCTCGCAAATCGCGCCTTAGAAATACTTGGTGAAGAAAAGGGCAATTACAAACGTGTTAGTCCCAACGACCATGTTAATTATGGACAGTCTACCAATGATGTGATTCCGACTGCAATTCGCATCGGTGGTTTATTGGCATTATCTAAAACATTACACCCAGCAATAGATGGAGCGATCGCATCTTTAGAAAACAAAGCTGTAGAATTTCAAGATATCGTCAAATCTGGCAGAACCCACTTACAAGATGCTGTACCCGTGCGTTTGGGTGAGAATTTTCGAGCTTGGGCGCAAATTCTTACAGAACACCAAAACCGAATTTATACCGCCTCTGGAGATTTGATGGTGCTGGGTTTGGGAGGTAGCGCAGCCGGAACGGGATTAAATACTCATCCTTTGTATCGCGCCCGTGTGGTAGAAGTTCTCTCAGAATTGATTGATACTCCTTTAGAACCTGCGCCCCATCTCATGGCAGCTATGCAAAGTATGGCTCCATTTGTGAATGTTTCTGGTGCGTTGCGGAATTTAGCCCAGGATTTAGCCAAAATATCTCATGATTTACGGTTGATGGATTCGGGGCCAAAAACAGGCTTGAAAGAAATTCAACTGCCTCCAGTGCAACCCGGTTCCTCGATTATGCCAGGGAAATATAACCCAGTCATGGCAGAGATGACATCAATGGTGTGCTTTCAGGTGATGGGTTACGATAGTGCGATCGCTTTAGCCGCACAAGCCGGACAATTAGAATTAAATGTGATGATGCCGCTAATTGCCTATAACCTAATTCACAGTATCGAAATTCTCGGCAATACCATCGCTGCACTCACCGAACGCTGCATTGAGGGAATTACTGCCAATCGAGAACGTTGTTTAGCTTATGCCGAAGGCAGTTTAGCTTTAGTAACCGCACTAAATACCCATATCGGTTATTTAAATGCCGCAGCTGTCGCCAAAGAATCTTTAGAAACTGGTAAATCTCTGCGGCAAATTGTTTTAGAACGAGGATTAATGAATGAAACAGATTTAGCCACAGTGTTAAATCTAGAACAAATGAGTGGTATCTTACCGCTCAAAACAGAATAATAGTTTATGGGGCATGGAGCATTGGGTAGGGCATGGTATTCTCCTTGTCCCCCTCATTCTTGACCCTGCGTGAAGCTTTAGCTACTTTTTATTTAGTCTTTTCTTCAATTTTGAATTTTGAATTTTGAATTTTGAATTGATTTCTCCCTCTATCCCCTACCTATACTATGCAGACTCAAAAACCAGCTGTTAGTCTCATTCGAGCTACATCTTACGAACGAGAGGCTTTACGAGAATCCTTAGTCACACTGCTGGAACCTTTTGGAGGAATAGCAGCGTTTGTCAAAAAAGGCGATCGCGTTTTACTCAAACCGAATCTACTTACCGGATCGCGTCCTAGTAAAGAGTGTATCACCCGTGCCGAACTAGTTTATGAAGTTGCCCAAATGGTAATTGATGTTGGCGGTAAGCCATTTTTGGGCGATAGTCCTGCTTTTGGTAGTGCCAAGGGCGTAGCAATAGCAAATGGCTATCTGCCTATTTTAGAAGAACTCAATCTTCCCATCATCGATTTTCACGGTCAGCGTTACCAAACCGTTAGTGATAATTTTAACCATTTGCGCCTGTCTAAAGAAGCAATGGAAGCAGACGTAGTGATTAACCTACCGAAAGTTAAATCACATGCTCAGTTGACATTAACACTGGGTGTAAAAAACCTGTTTGGTTGTGTCCCCGGCAAAATGAAAGCTTGGTGGCACATGGAAGCGGGAAAAGACGCGAATAGATTTGGTGAAATGTTAGTAGAAACTGCCAGAGCGATTAACCCTGACTTAACCATATTAGATGGCATCATCGGTCACGAAGGTAATGGCCCCAGCAACGGGGAACCTCGCCAACTGGGCATTTTAGCAGCCGCATCAGATATATTTGCCTTAGATCGGGCAATGGTAGAAATCCTCAATGTTTCTCCTGAACAAGTGCCCACAGTTGCAGCTTCTCAAAGGCTAGGAGTTTGTCCAGAACTTGCTGCCATAGAGTTTCCACATTTAAATCCTGACTTATTAAAAATAGAAGATTGGCGGCTACCAGACAAGTTAATGCCCATTGATTTTGGTATGCCCCGCGTCATTAAGTCTACCTTTAAGCATCTTTACACCCGATTTATCAAGGAACCAATCAGTGTTTATGCAAGGCAGTAGGGGGCGGGGAGATGAAGAAGCAGGGAGGCAGGTGGTCACTGAGCGTAGCCGAAGTGGGAGCAGGGGGAGAATAACTCTTAACTCCTAACTCATCTACGGATAAGGGTTAATCGCGTCTCTACTCCTAACTCAGCACGGGCTAAACCCTAGCTATCCGCTAACAGTACTTAGCACTCAGCACTGTTTTGCTCAATGCCCAATTTAGTGCAAACGTCGTTACAGCAATTTCATTTATTAGCAGAATAATCTGTAATTACCCTCCGATCGCTTAACTAAACCGCCCTATTATATTTAGTGGCGGTTTTTTTCGCTGATTAATTTGTTATACAATTTTTCGTCTGAGATTTTGATTTATTCAAAAAGTTATACGGATTTAGGATCTGGAAATTGGCATTAGGTATTTTGTTCAGATATGGGGATTTGGTAATAACTTACTATACCTCTAGGCCACTTTCTCAAACTTATTTACTCTATCTTTATGTAGATTGACAAAATGGCTGTGATATTACACAGATTGCAAAATTTAAATTCTTAAATATTTGTTTAGTGATATCACTGAATCCATTCTGCCTTATACAGTTGATGTATCTGTGTTTATTCGGTAGTTATCATTGGTTACAAAAATCGTTACTACTATTTCTTCTCTGGTGTCAAATATTTTGTGTATAACTACTATATAACAATCAATTGCACTGAATATCTATCAGTGCAATTGCGGTTTTGTGTCCTGTATCACAAATTAGCAATTCCAGTAAAATGACCTTATCAAAAGCTTTATAGAATGTTATAATCATGAAGTATCGGATAAATATGTTTTGCTAATTAATCTTTAATCAGCGAAAAAATGTAACTTATGATGCTGTCAAAGTTTGCTTTGCGTATGCAACCCGTTACACCATACAAAGAAACACCTGAAAATATTAATTACAAAATAAAACATGATTTGTTTAATTGTAACTTTGTATTAAGAATTCTATGTATAAAAAGCCTACTATGACAGTTGTATAACTGGTTTAAATTGTAGAATGCTACACATTTTACAGTTTAAAAATAGCTAAAATAGCATTAATACTCTCACTGAGAGAGTAAACCTACACAGTGTTGCGAAGAACTTCAATTTTGTATGAATTCAAATAGCCAGTCTGCCAATGCCGATACATATTCCCAACGTTTGGCAGACATTGTGGGAACTGCGATCGCTCTATTGACTCTTACCCTACCCGTATTTGTCATCGCCCACTATTCTTCAACCAATGTTCAAAATAACCAGCAACCTCTGATCCAAAATATACAAAGAAATCAAGATTGATCGAGCTTCATAGTCGCATTTTCTCATGAGGATATCTACAAAAAAGCAGAACACTGATTTTGTAGACAATCTCTGAAGATGTGGGTGTAGTTAGTCAAAAATAAGCTAAATCTGGATTGTGTGACTCCAGATTTCAGTTGTCTTAACAAAGTTAGGGCAGAAATCCCCCTAACAGCAATTAAGGGCGGAGAATATCCATAATACCCTCTTGGAAAAAGCGTTGCGAGCAAACTTCGTAACGCTTTTTCTATTTTTTCCCCTCCGCACCTCTGCTTCTTGTACCCAACGGCCCCATGCCCTGGAATAAATACCTTGGGAAGAGATCCATATTGCCCTAAAATTCTACACGGGGAGCGAAGCTGACAGAGTGCCCCCATGATTCACAGTTATCAGAGGAGTTTTTTGTGGACTTATCTCGTATTCCTGCCCAACCAAAACCGGGTCTAATCAACGTTCTGATTGAAATTACTGGCAAAAGTAAAAATAAATACGAATACGACAAGGAACTACAAGCTTTTGCTCTAGACCGAGTACTTTATTCCTCAGTACAATATCCTTATGACTACGGCTTTGTACCTAATACTTTGGCTGATGATGGCGATCCCCTAGATGGTATGGTCATAATTGATGAGCCGACCTTTCCCGGCTGTATTATTGCTGCGCGACCAATTGGCTTTTTGGAGATGATTGACGGTGGCGATCGCGATGAAAAAATCCTTTGTGTTCCTGACAAAGATCCGCGCTACACTCAGGTAAAATCCCTGAATGACGTAGCACCACACCGCTTAGAGGAAATTGCTGAATTTTTCCGTAGTTATAAAAATTTAGAAAAAAAGGTGACTGAAATTCTCGGTTGGCAAGATGTAGACAAGGTTGCAGCTTTAGTTGAAAAATCCGTCAGAGCTTATAGAGGATAATAGAAAAGTTAGGAGTACAGACGCGATTAATCGCGTCTGTACATGAGTTAAGAGTTAAGAGTTAAGAGTTAAGAGTTAAGAGTTATGAATTTTTATTCCTCACTCCTAACTCCTCACTTCACTTTGCTAACTTTCCCTTGTTACGGATTTTATAATCTGCCACCAAACCCAAACCAGAATGCAGCGTACTCTCCTTTTGGCAAAAATTCATAACTGCACCCTTACAGGGGCAAATATCAACTACGTGGGTAGTATCAGCATTGATGAAATCCTTTTGGAAAAAGCTGGTATCTTACCTTATGAGCAGGTGCAAGTAGTTAATAGTGCCAACGGCCAGCGCTTTATTACTTATGCGATCCCTGCTCTAGCTCATTCAGGAATCATTGAGCTAAATGGAGGTGCGGCACGTCTAGGCATTATTGGCGATCGCTTGATTATAATGACTTACGGGCAGTTTACTCCAGAAGAGTTAAAAAGTTACTCTCCTACGGTAGTCATTGTGGACGAAAAAAACAGGTTGTTGGAAGTGCGGCGCTACGATGACCTGCTCAGTAAGGTCTAATTTCAAGGAAAATGTCAAATTTTGAGTTGTCGGATTCCCAGAGCTACATAACAGAAAAGTCATCTACCCTGCCCAGTAGCCCAGCAGATGAATTTATCGTGCAATTTTGGGGTGTCAGAGGTTTGATACCCACTCCCAGTAGCAACACCAATCGTTATGGTGGTAATACCGCTTGTGTAGAAATATATGTGGCTGGGAAACGCTTGATTTTTGATGGCGGTACTGGCTTACGCATATTGGGTAAAACTTGGCAAGAACTGCAACAGCCACTAGAAGCCCATTTATTTTTTACCAACTGCCAATCAAACCGAATTCAAGGGTTTCCCTTTTTCGCTCCTGCATTTATTGGGGAAAATTGCTTCCATATTTACGGCATAGCTGCCTCAAATGGAGCCTCAATCAAACAATGTCTGTACGATCAGATGCTCCAGCCACACTTTCCTTACCCTTTACAGGTAATGCAGTCAGAATTGCAATTTTACAATCTGACCCCAGAAAGTGACGTAAAGTTAGATGATGTCACCATTACCACTGCATTAATTAATCAAACTCAGCGGTCAGTTGGCTACCGAGTTACTTGGCAAGAGTATAGTGTTGCCTACATCACAGATTTGCACCAAAATGCCGATCAAGTGGAGCGAGAGCGGATTTTAGAGTTTATTCAAGGCGTTGACTTGCTGATTGCCAATGCCACTTACACTCCGCCGACATCTCACAACCATGATTCTGCTGATTTACTCTGGCAAGCTGCGGTGAATGCAGCTCTGAGTGCTGGCGTCAAACAGCTAGCTATTTCTCATCATCACCCAGATGACCATGATGATTTTCTCGATCGGGTGCAAGTCGATATTAAATCTGCTTTTCCTCAAGCGATACTAGCCCATGAAGGTCTAGTATTAGTTGTTGGTAAGTGATTTAGACACGATCGAGTTTCTAAGATCAGTTGATAGTCTAATTGATCGTGAGTACTCTCAATCGAGTGCTGAAACACTCTTTGCAACTTTACCCTGAGCAGCAAGAAATGCCGATCGAGATTCTCCAAAACCGCCACCGCGAAAATCGTCGTGCAGAAATAGCGACGGATGCCCAACAAACGCTAGCTGATTTTCATACAGGTAAATTTCGGCATCAGTCAGCCCAAGATGTTATTTCAGCATTACGTGGGGTTAGCTAAGACAGATGCTTTAATGATTACAGCAACTCCCATTACTATGCCAAACTTTGATGCTGTCATTAAACGCATAGCTGACAATGGTTTTCCCATCTAGGCTAATTGTGAGATTGTCAATCCTAGACTTATGCCCATACAGTACACAAAGCTGCTGCCTATTCTCTAGATCCCAAACTTCAATTTCGTTAATATTGCCAACGGCAAGCAGTGAACCATCAGGTGTCATAGCATTATGAGGCATACCCGAATCAGGTTCACGCTGGCTGATACCAAGTGTATAAAGGAATTCCGTAGTTTGTATATCCCAAATGGCAACGGTCGTTTCTTTTACTAAGTTTGGTTTGTCCCTTTGTGCCACAGCAGCAATGATTTGACCATTTGGGCGAGTTGCAACTGCATCAAGCCAATGCCTACAAAGACAATTGGGGAAATGGAGGGAATAATTTGAAGCTAGAGCATTAAATGTGCTGATAACTTGCCCATTTTGCCAATCCCAAACTTGAGTTAGGAGATCAAATGCTTGAGCTACCAAAATACTACCATCTGGGCTGGCTAGTAAACAGCGGATTGGAAGATATGCATTTGCAAATAGCAAGGTGCGGAGTAATTTTCCCGTTGAGGATTCAATAACATTAATCTCAATGGTGGCATTCGTACCATAAGGAGCTTTGCAGGTAGCTGAAAATAATACTTTTCCATCAGGAGTAAATGCTAAAGCACTGGAATCTCCTTGAAAACAGAAGACTTCCTCTCCTGTCCAAAAGTCATAGGTTCGGAGATTGCCATAGCTATCATTACTGATGATGCTTTTCCAGTCTGGATTTACCAAAGTATTAAAGTGACCATACCGATCTCCATGCAGTTCAAATGAATGGTTGGTATTCCCAGTGGTTAAATCCCAAACCTTGACAAGATTGTGAAAACAGCCTACCAGAAGAATTCCATCTGGGCTTAAGCTTAAGCTGTTTAAGTACTCTGAATGAGGTTCATCAAAGGTATGAAGACATGGAAACATAAACAGACTCTAGAAAAGAGTTCAGCGATAATAAATTTTTTAAATTACATATTTAGGTGGACAAGAAGGTAGAATCGGGAAATCTATCTCATTGGGCTGCTCCTAGTAAACGAGGCGGAGCCTCACAGAGGGCATTCCCAGCCAGAGGCTGGGAACGAGAGAAACGAGAGAAAGCTTTTCTAGACTGTCTAATATGCTTAAGTTGACACCAATAACAGATGTGTTCTACGAAGCATTTTGCAACTCGGCTGTGCGGACTGAAAGCTGCTCTGTCTTATTACCTCGTTGCACTTTTACCTGTAATACTTGACCAAGGCGACTGTCTTCCACAACATTCTGCAATTGTTCGGCACTGGTAATTGCTTTACCATCAATTTGCAGAATTACATCTCCGCGTCGGATACCCGCAGATGCAGCTGGAGAATTGGGGACAACTCGCATAACAAAAACACCATTAATTTCTGGTATCTGAATCGGAGAGTTGGGATCGGTATTATTTTGCTTGGCGAGATCGGGTGTCAAAGTTAGCATTTGCACACCGAGATAGGGATGAGCAACTTTGCCATCGCGTTGTAGTTGCGCGGCGATCGCTTTAGCTTTATCAATAGGAATGGCAAATCCAATACCCATTGCATCAGGGCGAATGGCTGTGTTGATACCAATTACTTCACCTTGACCATTCAGTAGTGGCCCGCCAGAGTTACCAGGGTTAATAGCAGCGTCTGTCTGAATGAAATCCAAACGTTTGTCACTAATGCCGACTTGGGCGCTGGAACGTTTGAGGGTACTGACAATTCCCAAGGTAACAGTATTATCAAATCCCAAAGGATTACCGACTGCGATCGCCCAATCTCCTACTTGTACATTACTAGAAGAACCCAAAGGCGCGACTGGTAAATCGTTACCAGCGTTAATCTTGACTACTGCCAAATCTGTAACTTCATCAATACCTTGAACTTTACCTTCAAAGGTGCGACCATCTTTGAGTCGGACTGTTACTTTATCAGCTTTATCGACCACATGAGCATTAGTCATAACTAACCCGCTCTTGTCAATAATGAAACCTGAGCCTAAACCACGTAACTGTTCAGACGGCGGCATCTGTTGGGAGAAACCGTCACCAAAAAACCGACGGAAAAAGGGGTCTTCCATAAATGGATCGACGCGGCGAGTAATTGTTCGCTCAGTATCAATGCGGACAACTGCTGAACCAACACGATTCACTGCTGCTGTCACAAAGCTACTGCTTCCGATCGCAGCACTAGCTGGTGATTGCCGTTGAGCAATTAGATTTGAAGTATCAACAGCAGTTATTGTGGGTGCTGGTTCGGCTTGGGAGGGTGACACCTGCAATGTGCTAATCGCTAGCACAACTCCTAGCGCGATCGCTAAAACATGAGTAGTGAGTTGACGTAGAGACCGAGATATTTTGGGAAATCGCATAATCACAACCTAATTTATAAGCTTAATTGTTGCTTAGTCGTGACAAATCTATTTACAGTTATTTTTATTTCAGGTTTCGCCTGCTCTTTCCCCTATTGGGGTTAGGGTATTTTGCGAACTACCTGTAATCAACTTAATAGAAAATTTAACCCAAAAGCTATTATGGACATTTACCCTTTACAAGTTCGGTTTTTACCCATCAATAAAACTTTTGGATTGCGAATAAGATTAGTCCGCTCTCTGTTCTAACTGTAGACTATGGAAGTCCCTAACTTTTGTATAAAATTTCATTGCGATTAGCTGCACCTAGCTGGGGTAAAGAGTTGATGGCTGAGTGGGGAGTGAGGTTAACAGGAACAGTTAGAGGTAATTGTAATTGTTTGACAACACTTTGCAAGAGTTGGTCTTGTCCAGTCCGCAAACCCCAGACATTTGTGCCACGGTTGATAATAGCAAACCAAACCAAACCGCGATCGCGTGTGGGCATCACTCCCGCTAAAGCGCTCACATCCCGGAGAGTACCAGTTTTGATCACAGTCGCCAGGGGAATGTGTCTGGTGTGTAGTGTCCCCCGATGATCGAATCCAGACATCGGGAACAAGTCAGCTAGATTCAGTTGATGGGCAGATGCCTCAGCTTGAATAGCCATAAACATGGCACACACAGCCCTGGGGGAAATGCGATTTTCCGGCCCCAATCCAGAACCATTGATTAACTGGATTTCCGCTTGTGGCACTCTCGCCAGATTAGCAGCAGTTGATTGGACTACAGGCGCTCCCCCTACTGAATCTGCTAGCATCTCTGCCATATCGTTGTTACTATAAACGTTCATTTCCTTGAGTAGTTGCTTCAAGGGCAATGAGCGATGACGCAGTAACAAAGTTTGTTGAGGGTTTGGTTGCGCCTCAACTTTCACCGCGCCAGCAATCACAACTTGAGGCTTGGGTGTTCCCTTGGGCATGATTGAGTGGGTGTAAATCGCAGGGCGTCCCCAAGTGGCACGATTTAGCGTTTGCTTGAGCATCAGACCGGCTAGCATTGGCTGACGTTGAAAATTCATGGCAAAACTGCCAGTAATAATCAAATTCCCCTTTACTTGCTTGATGCCCATTTGATTGAGAGTATTACCAAGAGCGATCGCTTCTTCCCAAACAAACAAAGGATCGCCACGCCCTGTAACCACCAAATCGCCCTGCACAACTCCATTTACCACAGGGCCAGTCACACTCACCAAAGTATCAAATTGATAATCTGGTCCCCAAGTTTTCAAAGCAACTAGTGAAGTGGCAATTTTAGTTAAAGAAGCAGCCGGCAGAGGTGTCGTACCTTGGTGATTTGCCATCAGCATCGGCCCTGACTGCATCCAAATTCCCTGACTCTCAGCCAGATTTTGCGCCACCACTTTTGATGTAATCAGCTTTTTCAAATATTCCTGCACCGTAGTCGCCCCAGTTGGATTTGGATCGGGGGCAAGAACAAAGCCAGGGCTACTTTGCCAAGTTAGTGCATCTAAGGCATCTAGAGGTTTGATTTGTACTCCAGCCATTTCCAGCCAAAGCGACACCAAACCTGAACCCAATAATTCCAGCATTTTTTATTCCTCTGTTAGGATCTCAAGCGTTGTTTACTGTGCTAATATACAAGCTTTTTTACAAAAATCAGTATTGAGTCATAATAACTGGTGTTTTTCTCATCTGTAAGTAGGGTGATTATATTGTTTTCGTGGCTTGCTTGGACAATGCCAAAATCCTCACTGCTCATGAAGATAGCCGCATGAATATATAAAATATTTTTGATTTGTGGAGAGACTACGCCGTTGGCGATGTCGACGACGGACTGTATTGTACCCCTACAGGGAAGCAAGGGAAGCTTGCGGTAGCGTCTCCAACAGAAGAAGACTCGCTCTCAGCTGCCTACTCCTACAAAGAAGCAAGCTACGCCCAGGGTGTCGCAGCCTGATAATAAAAGGCTTTATGCTGTGCGATCGCTCTTGGTAATTTCATAACCTTGAAACAAGGAAAGGGAGAGTATTCAAAATTCTCTCCCTTTTTTCCCTTAATACAAGGTGAGTTCGATGAACCTCTCCCGGACAACCTCCCTCTCCCACGGGTCAAGGGAGGAGCAACGAGAAATTAGGGTTTTGGCTTTCCTCTCCGTGTCCAAGAGGGGTTGCGGGAGAGGTCAAAAAAGGGCTTGTCGAACTCCTAAGAAACAAGGCAGGAGGCAGGAGGCAGAAGGCAGAGGGGAAGAGGATTTGACTTGTTTCTTTCGCCCTTCCCGCAGGTGCGCCTCCGTTGGAGACTCACGTTAATACATTAATCAGCATTCAAGTTGCATAATCAGGGCGGATAAGATGTCCGCCCCATAAGATAGTGAGAAAATTTTAATATGCAAATTAGATGTGTTTTATTACCTACTTTCTTTCTGGATGCGCTACATCCTCTAATGAAGGAGTACCCATCCGGTTAATTGTGGCAATCATCTGATACAAACGTCCCAAATCGCGTTGATTGAAGTACAAAATGAGGCGAGGTAGTCCAACAGTTTCATCTTGTGCTTCTTGAGGTAATGCCTGACTTTTTTCAATTCTTCCTTGAATAATAATGTCGCTAAAATCAGCATTAAGTTTTTCTAACAGAGCGTCTGATATATCTGTCTTCAGACGGATGACTAACTTATTGCTGACATAACGACTGGAATGATAAACCTGGTAAAAACGGGTGATAGCATCACAAGCCACATCCAGGTTATCTGTCACCGTGTAAAGGCTGGGGTCTTCAGGATTGACCAGACCGTTTTGCACTAGTTGCTTATCAATATATTCGCTCCAAGAGCGCCAGTAATCACCACCAGGGCGATCGATTAAAACTAAAGGTACTGGCCCAAATTTACCAGTTTGGCTTAATGTCATACATTCAAAAGCTTCATCTTGAGTACCAAAGCCTCCCGGAAACAAGGCTACAGCATCACTTTCTTTGAGAAGAAACAACTTGCGGGTAAAGAAATATTTGAAGTTAATTAGCTTGGGATCGCCCTCGATAAAAGGGTTTGCTTGCTGTTCAAAGGGTAACTGAATGTTTAATCCAAAGGAATTTTCTCGCCCAGCACCTTCATGACCCGCCTGCATGATTCCACCACCGCCACCAGTCATCACCATAAATCCTAATTGAGAAACAGCGCGAGCAAACTCAAGGGCCATTTGGTATTCTGGTCTATCTGGCGCTAGACGAGCAGAACCGAAGATGGTGACTTTGCGAACGTGGCGGTAATCATAAAAAAGCTGGAAACCGCGCTCCATATCTGCTAATGCAGCGGATAATATTTTCCAATCGAGACGCTCAATTTCGGTATCAGCTAGACGAACAATAGTAGTAAGTGCTTGCTGAATAAATTGCCGATTTTTTAATGTCGGTAAACGAACGATCAACTCAGCGATATCCGCCTGTAAAGACTCTAATGTGTCAAACGACGCAGATGAGGTCATGAGAACTGCCGCAACAATGGCACTATATTTTACGTGAACTACTTACACTCTAGCAAGCGGGAATAGCTCTCTGATGTGCAGTTAGCAAATTCAGAACTAGTTTTGAAGCTGGAAATTCTAAAAATCTTTTTGATAAAGCTTGTTGCGATACTTAAACTTTTGAACACCATCGCAAGTTCTCTCGGTCGACCAATTGACATAACTCCCTCACTTAGGTTAATTATCGTCACAATATACAGCATTCAAGTTGGTGAGGTACACAAGCTCACGTCTGTTGCCCAAATATAAAACGTGTTTTACCCCTGAATTCCGAATTCTGCTGTATATCAGAGTTTGTGTCAAATGCTATGAATTACATCTATAGCGTATATCAAAAGAAAATTTTGTATCTTATTGCCAGATTTTTTAGGAATTAATGCTCATAATAAAAGCACTCTAACCTTAATCTAAGAAAGTAAAAAAGCTCTTAGACCACAATACCGTTCAGTGAAACCTAAAATCCTTGCTAGAGACGCGAAATTGAACCGAGCAACTCTTGGAGATGCTGCGCGATCGCCCCGCTATGCTAACATCTTGCTGCGCTAACGCGTCTTTATAGGTCAAAAATCAGTATAAAAAATCCTTAACTGAAGGGTATTGGTCTAAAGGATCTTTTGTCGAAAACTGTCTCAATTACACTTCGACACATTAATGCATAATGTGACCTGTTTGTTTAGTGCCTAAATCCTAGTAGAATAATTTCGCAAATCTAAGTAGGAAGATAGATGGAAGTTTCTGGACGCAACATCAATTACCCACTGAATCCTCCTTCCCCTCTTGAAGATTTTCCCGTCCTTCAAACTGAAAAATATACCCTACGACTGGCTTCAACTGAAGAAGAATTAGAATCCATTTTTCGGTTGCGTTTTGAGGTGTTTAATCTGGAACTAGACTTAGGATTTACTGCTTCTAACTTTAACCAGATGGATATAGATAAGTTTGATGCGGTTTGCCATCATTTAATCTTAATCTCCAAACAAACGGGTAAAACGATTGGAACTTATCGGATGCAAACTTATACAATGGCTTCTCAAAAATTGGGTTTTGATGCTACCGATATATTTAATCTTAATGGAATTCCCAATTCTGTACTTCAGGTAGCAGTGGAAGTTGGGCGTGCATGTATAGCGAAAGAATATCGCAATATTCAAGCACTTTTACTGCTCTGGGAAGGGCTGGCAAATTATCTCATCTGGAGTAAAAACCAATATTTCTTTGGTTGTGCATCATTACTGACACAATGTCCTTGGCAAGCAACTTGCGCTTATAATTATTTTCAGCATAATGACTTCATGCATCCGAGTATTTTGGTTTATCCAAATCCACAATTTTGTCTAGAAATGCCTCAAAGTTGTCCAAATAAATATAATAATTTTGAAATTCCTAAAATTTTGCAGGCATACTTGAATATTGGAGCTAAAATATGCAGTGTTCCAGCTATCGATCGGCAGTTTAAAACCATTGATTTTTTAACTATATCTAATGGCAAAGACTTTGCTAGATGGCGCTATCAAATTTGATAACACTCAATCAAATTACCTAAGCTGTATCTGATGAACAAACTCAGATATAATTCCTAACGAACGTATCTCATTTAGTCCACCTAACTGAATTATATTAGACAAATTATTGGGAAAACTACTTATGCACCATCTCAAATTGGCTCCGAGTTGGTTGCGATTTTTAATTATTTTATTATTGACAATGGGTATATTGTTTCGTTTTTCTAATCTTGATGGGAAAGTTTTTTGGCACGATGAGACTTTCACTTTATTACGGATTTCTGGTTATACGGCAAATGAAGCTAAACAACAACTTTTTAATAATCGGATCGTTAGTGGAGAAAGTTTTGCCCAGTTTCAAGGTGCAAATCCAGAAAAAAGCTTAAATGATACAATTATGTCTTTAGCAAAACAAGATTCTCAACATCCACCGTTATATTACATAATAGCCAGATTGTGGGTGGAAATCTTTGGTAATTCGGTGACGGCAATTAGAAGTTTATCAGCCTGCATTAGTTTGCTGGTTTTCCCTTGTGTTTATTGGCTATGTCGAGAATTATTTAATGTGCCATTATCGGTTCCTGGTGTTGCGATCGCACTCATGGCTATCTCTCCAATTCACCTAGTATACGCCCAAGAAGCACAAGAATATATTCTTTGGTTAGTCACCATTTTACTATCCAGTGCGTCTCTGCTGCGAGCCATGCGGCTAGAAGATGAGCTAGCAGAAGAACGACAAAAACCAGATTTATTTGCTATTTGGAGCCTTTACGCAGTCACTTTAGCCATTAGTCTTTATACATTTATTTGGAGTGCATTTGTAGCAGTTGCTCACGGAATTTATGTAATGATAACTGCTAAATTTAAGTTTACTGAAACTGTGAGAGCTTATCTGCTAGCATCACTAGTTGGTTTTTTAGCTTTCATGCCTTGGATAACAATTGTAATTGGTGACTTTTTTCAATTTTTAATTTCAGCAGACAAAACAACAACACAATCCGATTTAATACCTATATTTCCATTTTTTTCAATGCAGTTAAGCCGGATTTTTTTTGATATAGACCTTAGTTCCGAAAATCCTATAGGCAATTTAATTGCACTAAGCTTTTTAATTTTGGTAGGATATTCTATTTATTTTATTTGCCGAGTAACTAACTATATAGTCTGGTCTTTTATCATCACATTAATTGTAGTACCAACATTACCCATAATATTGCCAAATTTAATTATTGGAAGTATGCGAGCGTCTACTGAAGCATATTTAATTCCATCTTATTTAGGAATCCAAGTAGCTGTTGCTTATCTACTAACTACGCAACTATATAATGGCAGCAGATCGCGTCGGAGCTTTTGGCACATAATCATGGCATTAGTGATTATTTGTGGTTTGATTTCTTCTAAGGTGAGTTCCCAGGCAGAAACTTGGTGGAATAAGGGTATGAATTATGGCAATCCTCAAGTTGCCCAAATCATTAATCAGAGTAATCGTCCACTTTTGATTAGTGATGCTTTGGGTAATAATTATGGTGATGTCTTTTCTTTAAGCTATCTTTTAGAACCAAAAGTGCGATTTCTGTTAGTGAACAATCAAAAAATTCCTAAAATTCCTGATGGGTTTACTGATGTGTTTTTACTTAATCCTTCAAAGGCTTGGGGTAAAATCATAGAAAAAAAATATAAATTCAAAACAGATATTGTTTATAGCGATAACTATTATTCAATTTGGAAATTTGCTAAGACTCGTAATTTGCGCCGACGTAATATCTCACCTAATAATCAATTACCTGCCGAGCTATCAACTAAGCCAACAATTCTTCCATAGCTCCAACTCTTGAAAAGTTCTTTGTTGCCCAAATAAGCCTGCTTGGAGTACATAAACCCACTTCTCCCACTTCACTAAAAAAAAAGTTTTTGTAGCTAAATATACAATTATTATCATGTACAAAAAACTACTGAGTTTAATTACTACCTCCGCTACTTGACTAACTGACTATTTATAATTGCAACCCACCACTATTTGGTTAGATATTTTTAATAACTAGTTTGGAGAGTTATAAAGTTGTTTCGTTAAAGTAGATAATTGTTGTACAAGTTATTGTGAAATTTAGTTATGCGGCTCCAACTTGCTCCCAATAGGTTGCGGTTTCTCATTGTAGTTTTGTTAATGGTGGGTATATTTTTTCGTTTTTTTAACCTCGATCGCAAAGTTTACTGGCACGATGAGACTTTTACTTCATTGCGAATTTCTGGTTATACGTCAAATGAAGCCAAGCAGCAAATATTTAATGGTCGCATAATTAATAAGGAAAGTTTTGCCAAATTCCAAAATCCCAATATGGAGAAAGGCTTACGTGACACAATTATATCTTTGGAAGTAGACGATCCACAGCATCCACCACTGTATTATATACTCGCTCGGCTTTGGGTGGGAATCTTTGGCAATTCGGTAACGGTAATTAGAAGTTTATCTGCCTTTATCAGTTTGCTGATTTTTCCGAGTATTTATTGGCTGTGTAGAGAATTATTTAAATCATCGGCATGGGTATCGGAGGTTGCGATCGCACTCATGGCAATCTCCCCTATTCACTTAGTATATGCCCAAGAAGCACGAGAATATATTCTCTGGATAGTGACTGTATTACTATGCAGCGCTTCATTACTACGAGCATTACGATTGGAATCACAAGGTGGAGTACTACGTATACTAAATTGGGGAATGTATGCAATCACCTTGGTGCTTAGTCTCTATACATTTTTATTCAGTGGATTTGTTATAGTCGCTCATGGGATTTATGTAATTGCCACTGCAAAATTTAGGTTTACTAGAACAGTAAAAGCTTATCTATTAGCATCTTTAGCAGGGTTTTTAGCTTTTACACCTTGGATACAGGTTGTGATAGTTAACTTGTTGCAATTAAAAAGTTCAACAGCTTGGACAAAAAGACATTTACCCTTAGATGATTTAATTAAATCTTGGCTTTTACAGTTAAATCGGATTTTTATTGATTTAGACTTAGGCTTTGAAAATCCGTTTACCTATGTAATTACGCCATTTTTTTTAGTTCTTTTTGGATATTCTATTTATTTTATTTGTCGAAAAACTAACTATAAAATTTGGTTGTTTATTATCACGCTAATTATGGTTCCTGCATTACCTTTAATGCTACCAGACTTACTTTTTGGGGGTATACGCTCACTTGCCGAACGTTATTTATTGATTTCTTATTTAGGAATTCAATTGTCTGTTACTTACCTACTCGCTACGCAGCTACATAATAAGAGTTTAGTACGCCGACGAATCTGGCAAATAATCATGGGACTAGTGATTATTGGTGGACTAGTTTCTTATGGAGTGAGTTCTCAGGCTGATACTTGGTGGAGTAAGGTTATTAGCTCTGGTAATCCACAAGTTGCAAAAATTATTAATCAGACTAATCATCCACTTTTGATTAGTAATGATTCTGGTATTAATTATGGTAATGTCTTTTCTCTCAGTTATCTTTTACAACCAAAAGTGCAGTACCAATTAGTAAAAGGCCGTTCTATCCCCAATATTCCTGATGGTTTTACTGATATTTTTTTACTAAATCCTTCAGATACCTGGCGTCAGCAAATAGAAACAAATTATAATTATAAAACTTTTGTAGTGTACGGTGACAAAAATTATTTGGTCTGGAAAATAGAAAATCCACGTAGCGATGTATTTTTTGAAAAAATTAGGACTTAAGCAAAACTAGACGCTGTAGTTATGGGCAATTCATATAAATGAATTCGCGTCAGATAAAGAAGGAACTTAATTGTGTTTCAACTATTATTTGCATAACTTTATCTTCCAAAATATTTCCATATATTTTTGATGGCAAATACGCCAACGCAGGTTGCAAATTTTAGCAGGTAATAAAACTTGTCCAACACCAAATTCCCAAGCACCAAAATAAGCAGAGGAGCAGAGGGGTAGGGGGCAAGGGAGCAGGGAGCATACTTCGACTCCTTTCGACTTCGCTCAATGACCAACGCTCAGTAACCGGGGAGCAGGCGGAGAATAGCTCTAACTCAACTCATTACTCATTACTCCTAATGCTCAATGCTCAATGCCCAATACTTCGACTACGCGGTAGTTGAGCGCAGTCGAAACTCAGTACAAGTGCCCAATGATGGCAGTTGCTCCACTTGGGGAGACCCCAATACCCAATGCCCAACTATGATAATTTACTTGCCTAATTATTGTAGTGGCAGAGTGACAATTACTGTTGTGCCGACACCCTGCTCACTTTCTAATTGAATATGACCACCATGTAACTCCACACATTTTTTAACTATAGTGAGTCCCAGTCCTGTTCCTTGAATTACACCCACATTGCTGGCGCGATAGAAGGTTTGAAATAGATGAGTTTGATCTTTGAGAGGAATCCCCATTCCCCGATCTTTGATTTGGAAAATTGCGAGGCGATCTTTGCAAATCAAATCAAACCAAATAGTGTCACTTTCAGGAGAATATTTAATGGCATTGGAAATTAAATTAGTTAAGATACAATTTAGTAGGTCTTCATCAATTTGGGCTTGGGTTGATTCACCTTGACAAGTAAAGATAATGCTGTGCTTACTACCTGCATTGAGTTGAAGAATATCTGTGAGTTCGCTACAGAAATTTTCTAAATTTAAAAGTGTAGGTTTGTATTCGAGTTTAGCTGCTTCCGTTTTACTCAAGAACAATATCTCATCTAAGAGATTAATCATCTGGTTGATAGCATTTTGTATTCGATCGAAATATTTAATTCTCCGGATATCAGTTAGTTTATTGCTGTTGTATTCCAGGATATCTACAGCCGTCCGAATCGTAGTCATAGGGGTGCGGAACTCGTGAGAAACCATTGCTACAAAGTTTGACTTTAACTCGTTAAGTTCCTGTTCTTTTGCCAGTGCTTGACGGGTGCGTTCTTCACTCTCGCGTAGTTGGTTGAGAATTTCGCTTCTTTCAATGGCATAGCGAATGGCACGCACTAACCATTGGATAGTGATTTTATCTTTAACTAGATAGTCTTGCGCTCCTTCTGCTAATGCTTGCAGTGCTAAATCTTCATCATCAACACCTGTTAATATTACAACTGGGATATCAGGTACTGCTGCCCTAAATTCTTTCAACGTGTCCAGTCCAATAGAGTCTGGAAGGCTGAGGTCTAACAAAACTAGGTCGAATCTGCGTTGCTTTCGACTCTCTATCTGAGAATTATCAAGGTTAGACGTAGAATTTTCCCTGCTAGCTTCTATCGCCTCAGATAACCGTTCAACATGTAACATCTGCCATTGTTCTTGATCTGAATTTAAAAATATCCGGCGTAGGAGATAAGCATCACTTGCACTATCTTCTACTAATAGAATGTGAATTGTGAGCTTTTCCATAGTACAGGGTTATATCAATTTGTTAGATAATCACCTGATTTCCTATTTTGTAGATAGGGCTAGAATTCATTCGCTTATTAGAGGGTTAATAAGCGGTTATTAAATATATATTTAAAGATACCTTAATTTGCGTTGAAGGTAAAATAAAATACTGTTCCTACGTCCGGCCTAGTTTCGACTCAGCCCAGATGCGATCGCCATATCGCTCAACGATTTTTTTGTAGATAGCTAGACTAATGCCAGTACCAGAAACTCGACGAGTATGAAGACGGCGGAAAACCTCAAAGATTTGCTCAAGATATTGAGACCATTATCCTGAGCGATCGCTATATGTAAATTACTAAGAGCTAGACTGGGAGCAGTATTACAGTCAACGAGAACAAATTGATGATTGCGAGTACCCACACGAGAATAAACATAGCTGCGGTAAGCTACGCTAACGCCCCAACGTAGAGACAATGCAATTTTTGACATAAAAACAAGTGGAGATGTAGTGTAACACCACATTTCCACTCTAAATTTAGTGTATTAGGGTTACAACAAAAGACCCCACGAGCTGATTAAAACTTGAGAAAGTTCAAATTAATTAACGTGACTCAGTTCCTTGATTGGGGCTACCTGCTACACCATCGTTTTCTGGAGCTTCTGGAGTAGCAGTGGATTTAGCATCACTGCCTTGCGCATCACCAGTTTTGCGGATACTTTCGTCAGTAGGGGTTTCGCCGTCAGCAGAAGCAGTAGACGCAGGTTGTTCATTATTAGATTTTTGTTGTTCAGCCATGATTACATCCCTAATTATTTATCGTTGAGATGATCTTAAAAAATTAGGAGTATGAATGCATCTATCCAGATATAGTTATGGCTGATTTCTACCTCTATCGGAAGTATTGCTTAGTATTACTCATGTATGCTGAAAAAATCCAGAAATGTAGAGTTATTTAACCTTAACGTGAGTTCGACGGTTAGAAAACGGCAGGAGGTAGTGCAGGTAAATCTTTTGGGTAAATATCAATCGATGGTTTTTTGGGTAAATAGGTGTAAGCAGTTAAACCAGCCATCAGATTGACCAAAAAGTTAAACACACTACGATGCCGAGAGTGTTCTATTTGACACATATTTTTGAGATGGTCATTGACTGACTCAATTACAGCCCGTTTGCGTAAAAGAATTTTATCAATCAGTTTTACCAAACGATTTTTCATTTTCTTCTTAGATTTAGTAACTAACTCTAAACCTCGTTCGTATAACTCTTCAAATAATTTTTGCGAGATATATCCTCTATCTCCAAAAAGTTTACCAATTAAGTCACGAGTCATATCTGGAACTGGTTTACGGTCATCAACATTTGCCGGAGTTAGTTTGAATGCCAGTAATTCTCCTTTATCGTTAATAATTAAATGAAGTTTAAAGCCAAAGTGCCAGCCCACAGCATTTTTACCCCATTTCACTAACCCTTTAAAAACTTTATGGGCGTGTGCCCGGCAATTGTGACAAACATCAATTGGGGTGGAATCGATAAAACTAATCCCTGTAATTTCTCCTGTCCGTGTATGCAAAAAACAACACAGCAACATTAAACTCCAGGGCAGAAGTTCCACAAATCTTGTGTAACTGACCAAATTTGGAAACGCTCCACGCCAGCTTTGTAGCACATGCAACGTGTAGAACTCCTTGAAAGTTTTATAACCACTACCATGAAATGCGATCGCGATTGTCATCACCTCTGATAAATGCATTCGGGAAGTGCTACGACGCTCTCCCTTTGTGGATGGTAACTGTGGTACTTGTTCCCACAAATTCTCCCACTGGTTACAAAAATCATCTACGTCACAGAATATTTGTACGATATCGAGGCGAGATACAATGGTAGACATAGCCGAGACCCTTATTTTTCTGAGATATTTTTAGTCTCGGCGTTTTTTTGTGCCTTTTTTGCTCATTCTCAATTAATCTTAGCGATCGCCACCACCAGGTGCTTCGCGCCATCGCAACACCTACCCAGTTTCTCATGTTTCATATCTAGCAAGCTTTTTGCCGTTTTCTATCCGTCGAACTCACGTTAACCTTACAACCCTTCCTATCGCTAAGGGAGAACCTGGAACGGGTTTTATGTCTAAGATGCTTTTAAAATTGCTTTATTGATAGTTGCCAGGAAATAGCAAGCGATCTGAGTCTGGCTAGGCGAATAATATGGTTTGATGATGGTGATACAAACTATCAAAGTCTAATTAATGAACCAGAACAATCTATCGTTACCATCTGGATGTATCCTTCGCAAGGCAACCTCTGGGGATCAGTGGTCGATTCGATTGCTGGTATTTTCAGCGAAACTCGATCCAACCCAATTAAATTGGCAGCAATTTTGGGTAATTGAATACAATCAGAATCTGATAGCTTGTGGACAGCTACGTAATTTCTCAGGGGCACAAGAACTTGGTAGCTTGGTCGTTGCATCAGCTTGGAGAGGTCGCGGTTTGGGTAGTTTGCTAACGCAGCATTTGATTAATACAGCAACGCAACCACTTTATCTGGAATGCTTAGGTCAACGGCTGGTGCAGTTTTACAGTCACTTTGACTTTGTGCCAATATCTTTTGAAGATTTGCCACAATTTCCCAAGACAATAGGCTTATCTACGCTTAAAGAGAAATTTAGATTCTCGCAGTTAGCTAAAAGGCTGCTCAAAGTTCCTGTGGTATTTATGGAATATCGAGGTCAGGCTAATTCGTAATTCGTAATTTCAGATATGCAGAACAAGGCTTGATACAAGATGTTTCCAACTTTTTATTGCCTCCATTTTCAAATCGGAGGTTTAGCAAAAATTGTTAGTAAGACAGGCCCTAGTAAATAATGGTGATTCAAACACAATAGCCCAGCAGAGGAGCCAAGAAGTTGACGTTGATTAGGGCTGTAGAGTCTAATTCCACGGGGAGAGACTGGCAATAATTGAGGTTCTGTCTCTTTTTTGGAAGTCATGTCAACTAAATAAAAGCGTCCACCAGGAGAAAGTACCCGTGCTATCTCACTAACCACCTGTTTTGGTTCCAAATAGTGCAAGAAGCTGATAGTATTGAAAACGGCATCAAATTGACCATCAGCAAAGGGAAGAGACTCAGCTTTGCCCTCAATATAAATTAAGCGTGGACGGTGGCGGTTGTTCTGTCTTGCTACCCGCAACATATTAGCAGACAAATCCAATCCGGTAGCTTGGAGATTGGGAAACTGAGTAGCAAGGCGCTCAAGCAAGCGTCCAGTACCACAGCCGATATCAAGTACATTTGCTGGCTCTGGTAAATCGACGTACTCCAGCAACCGTTGGTGAATGGCTCGATAAAACACTGAAGGAAAGAACCAATCGTAACTTGATGCCCATAGGTCAAAAAATAGCTTTTTGTTTTTGAAAAAGTCATCAGTCATTAGTTTTCGCAGCTTTCTTAAAGCTTGATGCTTTTTGAGGGTAAGTTTAGCTGCGCCTCCAAGAATTTGGTTAACAACACAAATTAACTATAGCGGTTCTGAATTAGTTGTAATATGTTGCTCTTGTCAGGTTATTTAAACTAAGCTAACTAGGTTCAATGCCATATAAAATCAATGTTTCTACCGACTTGTTATCGAGGGGTTGGGAGAAAAAATATCCCTGTGCATATTTGCATTTCATCACTTGAAGTTGCGCCAGTTGTTCTAGTGTTTCTACGCCCTCTGCGATTACATCTATATTTAGACTCTGTGCTAGAGCGACGATCGCTTGAACAATCTCTAAGTTTTCTCCATTAGCACCAATCTTAGCAATAAAGGAACGATCAATCTTCAAGGCATTACTGGGAAAGCGATGCAGATAACTCAAGGATGAATAGCCGATGCCAAAATCATCTAAGTGTAATTGAATATTCATCTGTTGCAGTTGCGATAGCATAAAAGTTGCTAATTGCATATTCTCCATAAGTACGCTTTCAGTAATCTCCAGCTTTAAACTGCCAACTTCTAAACCAGTCTCTTGGATAATTTGGTTAATTTTCTCAATCAGCCCAGGTTGGGAAAACTGCTTAGTAGAAAGATTTACACTGATCGTTAAAGGTGGGTCAGTAGGAAATTGTACTTGCCAAGCCCGCATCTGCCGACAAGCCTCGCCTAGTATCCAATAACCAATAGGGATAATCAACCCAGTTTCTTCTGCCAGGGGAATAAAGCTGTCTGGAGATATTAATCCGTGTTGCGGGTGCTGCCAACGAACCAGAGCCTCGAAGCCAATAATTTTGTAAGTTTCTAATAAAACAATTGGCTGGTAGTAAACTTGAAACTCCTGGCGTTCAACTGCCCGTCGTAGATCCATCTCTAACTCTAATAGCTGGGTTACTTGGGCGTACATGGTTGAGTCAAATATTGCATGGCGTGCCTTACCCAATGCTTTAGCGCGATACATTGCAATGTCAGCATCGCGCAAGAGTTCCTCCGGTCGGTTATAACTACCCTTGCTCAGGGCGATGCCAATACTAACGGTGGTGAATACCTCGTACCCACTGAGTTGGAACGCAAATGTCAGAGCTTCGTGTATCCGCTCCACTACGGTGATTACGTCATTGGCATTTTGGAGATCGTCAAGCAAAATTGTAAACTCATCTCCCCCTAGACGGGCAACTGTGTCTCCAGTACGCAGGCAATTTTCCAATCTCCGAGCAAGGGCAGTTAGCAGTCGATCGCCAATCATGTGACCGAGACTGTCGTTGACAACTTTGAAGCGATCTAGGTCTAGAAACAGAACAGCGAATGTATAGTTCGCGCGTCGTTTTACCTGCATGAGCGCACGTTCTAGCCGTTCCATAAATAAGGCACGGTTTGGCAGGCCGGTTAAGACATCGTGAAAGGCATCATGAATTAATTGTGCCTCCGCAAGTTTGAGAGCGGTAATGTTGCGAGAAATACTTAAAACAAAATATACTGAACCATCACTAGTTAATTCAGGCACAAGGCGGGTATGGTAATGTTTTGTTTGCTGGCCGATCGCTAAACTGCATTCAAACTCCGTTTCTTCTTTGGTTTGAAAAACTCGCCGAAGCTTGCGATCGCATATCCAGCAAAATTCTTCTGGTAGACTTAACTCTGCATTTGTTTTGCCGATAAATGTCTCGGCTGATATTCCTGTAACTTTTTCAATAGCTGGATTAACGTAAACGTAGCGCAATTGAGGGTTAAATCTGGAAATAATATCAGGTGCATTTTCAACTAGTGCTTTGAATTCTTGCTGGCGACGCGCTAGTGCCTCTAGAATTTGGTTGCGTTCGGTGATATCCTGAAAGACCAAAACTGCACCTGTGATATTACCGTTGTCATCTTTAATCGGTGCAATACTATCATCAATTGGTATTTCTGTACCGTTTTTAGCAATAAGTATCGTCTGTTCTGGTAGACCGACAGTAACGCCCGACTGAAGGACTTGCTCTACAGGATTTTCAATTATTATACGAGTTTTTTCATGAGCAATATTAAATACTTCTGTTGCTTCTTTCCCAAATGCATCTGCGTAATTCCAACCCGTCAGTACCTCCGCAATTGGATTCATAAAATTCACAGTTCCAGATTCGTCGCTAGTAATCACAGCATCTCCAATACTTTTAAGTACAGTAGTCAGCCATTGTTCATTCTGTTTTAATTTTTTTTCCGTCCGATGTTTAGAAAGAGTAATTTCAATCGTGAACTTTAATTCTTTTTCTTTGAAGGGCTTGAGAATGTAGCCAAACGGCTCTGTTACCTTTGCTCGATTCAATGTTGATTCATCTGCATTAGCAGTCAGATATATGATTGGAATATTAAAAAGATTATGAATTATCTGAGCAGCCTCCACACCATCCATTTTTCCTTTGAGGTGAATATCCATTAGAACTAAATCAAGAGAATCATCTGCTGCTTTCCTAATTGCTTCTTCTCCCGAATCGGCAAGCGCCATAACACTGTATCCAAATTTCCTCAGCCGACTTTGTATATCCATTGCCACGATGATTTCATCTTCAACAACTAATATATTTACTGGGTTCATGATTTTATTTAACTTCTAAATTTAGAAAATTTTATTCGTAAATATAATTTTATACTCTATTCCCTTGTTGTTGGTAAAATCGATATTGCCTTGTAACTGATGTATTAGACCTTTGACTAATCGTAAACCTAATGATTCTGTAGCTTGAAAGTCAAAATCTTGGGCAAAACCAACACCATTATCACCTATAGTAAGTGTAAACAAATTTCCTTCTGTGGAGCAAAAGTCAATATAAATTTCTCCTGGTTCTCTTTGGGGAAAGGCATATTTTAGGGAATTTGAAATAAGTTCGTTGATAATCAAACCGCAAGGAATAGCTGCATCAATGGCTAGAAAAACCTCCTCAACATTCATTTTCAAGGTAATATCGCTGGAATTAACGTTGTATGAATAAAATAAATTAGTTACTAAATCTTGGATATAGTCGGCAAAATTAATCCTTGCCAAGTCTTGAGATTGATATAGTTTCTCGTGGATCAGAGCCATTGATTCAATCCGGTTCTGGCTATCTTTGAATACCTCAAGAGCTTGATTGTCCTTGAGATACTCTGCTTGCAGGTTGAGCAGACTAGAAATAATCTGCAAATTATTTTTTACCCGGTGATGAATTTCTTTCAATAGCACTTCTTTTTCTTGAAGCGATGCTTTAATCTGCTCCTCTGCTTGTTTACGCTCCCGCCTCACCAGTGCCTCACGCAACTCGCGGGTAACAGCAGGGGTAAGCCGTGCTAGATTGCCTTTGATGATGTAGTCATGGGCACCAGCTTTCATAGCGGCTACTGCCGTATCTTCACCAATCGTGCCTGAGACGATAATAAATGGCAAGTCAAGTCCACTTTCCTTAACCTGCTTCAGTGCAGCCGGGGCGCTAAAGGTGGGCATGGAATAATCGCAGATCGCGATATCCCATGTTTGCTCTGCGATCGCAGCTTTCATAGCTGTGGGTGTATCAATTCGTTCAGAGGTTACTTCATAGCCTCCACGTTGCAGTTCGCGCAGTATCAACAAAGCGTCGTCTTCTGAATCCTCAACAAGTAATACACGCAGTGGTATACCCATGTAATTCGTAATTCGTAATTCGTAATTGAGAAAGTCAGCTTTGCATCTATAACCTGATTTTGGAGGATTGGTAAGCTATATTCTTGGTGGTGATTCATTTAAGACAAACCAGTACAATCCTAGTTGTCGCACTGCTTCACTGAATTGGGAAAAGTCTACTGGTTTGCGAACATAGCTGTTGGCTCCCAAGCTGTAACCATTGATTAAGTCTTGCTCCTCTTTGGAGGAGGTGAGAATGACGACGGGAAGAATTTTTGTCCTGTCATCGGTTCGTAGGTGTCGCAAAACTTCTAGACCATCCATTTTAGGCAACTTCAAATCTAGAAGGATGAGATTCGGCATAACGCTCATGTCGCGATCGGCGTATACACCTTTACCAAAGAGATAATCTAGGGCTTCTACCCCATCGCGCGCTACTACTACCTCGTTCAGAATATTGTTTTTCTTAAGTGCGCGTAGAGTGAGCGCTTCATCGTCAGGATTGTCTTCTACAAGTAAAATCATGTTCTATTCCTCTAGTTAAAGGGTGAAGTAAAATGTTGCACCTTGCTCCACTACGCTTTCTGCCCAGACACGGCCACCATGACGGTGAACAATGCGCTGTACAGTAGCTAGTCCGATGCCAGTACCTTCAAACTCAGTCATAGCGTGTAGGCGCTGAAAAGCACCAAAGAGTTTGTCAACATAAGCCATATCAAAGCCTGTGCCATCATCACGGACAAAATATACATGGCTGTCATTTTGCTGTAAAAGCCCAAATTCTATCCGTGCTTTTTGATGTTTACCTGTAAACTTCCAGGCATTACCCAGTAGGTTTTCTAGCACGATCCGTAACAGATGAGCATCACCATTAGCAACCAATCCCGACGTAATGATAAACTCTACTTGGCGTTCTGGTTGGGTTTTGTGCAACTCTGTAGCGATCGCCTCCACCAATGCGCTCAGATCGACCTTTTCGTAACGCATCTCACTACGCGTTAATCGTGACAGATTTAGTAAATCGTCGATCAGTTGTGCCATTCGCTGGGTGGCTGCACGCACTCGCTGGAGGTAGTTTTGACCTAGTGCGTCCAGCTTGTCAGCATAATCTTCTAGTAGTGCTTGGCTAAAGCCGTCGATGCTCCGCAAGGGAGCGCGCAAGTCGTGAGACACAGAATAACTAAATGCTTCCATCTCTTTGTTAGTGGCTTCGAGTTGTGCTGTGCGTTCTGCAACTCGTTGCTCAAGCTGGACGTTCAGACGCAGAATCTCTGACTCCGCCTTTTTACGCTCATTAATTTCAGTTTGCAATTCTTCGTTAGTGTTTCTCAGTTCGGCAGTCCGTTTGTTAACCTCTATTTCTAATTCATCGCGAGCCTTTTGCAGAGAATTTTCCATCCGTTTACGTTTGACAAGTTCCTGATTGGTAATCGTGGCTGCCAAACCAACGATCGCAGAAGCGATAATGCTGCCAAAAATAGTCAGCAAAGTTGTTTGATGAGCGCTGGCGTTCGCCTCCATTGACCGCTGTTTCAACAACTCATTCTCTTCGTTCTCCATAGCTGTGGTCAGCATTCGGATGTCCTCCATAATCTGCTGACCCCGATCTGTCTGAACTATTTGCAGCGCGGACTCTAAATTTTTGCTCCTAGCGTTAATCGTCTGTTCAATCAAAACCAGTTTTTTAGTTATCAGAGGTTCAAGGCGATCGAGCCGCCGCTGTTGATTCGGGTTATCCGCAGTCAATTGGCGTAGAGTCTTAAGTTTCTGAGCAATCTCGCCAGTTGCACTGCGATAGGGTTCCAAATACCGTTCTTTGCCTGTGAGAAGATAGCCTCGTTGTCCAGTTTCTGCATCTTTGATCTGTGACATTACTTCTTTTGTCTTTTCAAGCACCTCGCGTGTATGTGTTACCCATTGAGCGTTTTCTCTATACTGAAGCAAACTAAGATATGAGATGATGCCAACACCAGTCATAATTGCGACTGCTATTACAAAACTGCCTGTATTCTTTTTGTAAATAGCCCATTCCATTTTTTACCTTCCTAGTTGAAAAAGTAGCTGCTGGCTAAATTGGTAAAAACGGTGAGCCAGTGCTGTAGAACGGTAACAGTTGCTCTCTACTGGCTATCTTCTTTTCTTTAGGAGAGGCTGCGTTAGTGTCGTTAGGATCGTCACGCGTTCCCGTCTCTGAAACAGAAGGGTGACTAGCAGCCCAACTACTCGTCATAGTTTTAGTAACTGATACCAAGTTTCTTAACTTTGAGAGCGAATTAGCCCTAATAAAGGATATCTATAATTAGTTAATGATTGTGACCGTATATTTTCTGAGACATGAGAAAGCAAATAATAAATTTTGTTAAATGATTCAGTATATTTCCGCAGCCATATTCACGATATTTTCGCTTGCATAAATTATATCAATGTGCTAAGTCACATCAGCAATTGCACTTAAAAATCTTTACTTATATTAGCTTGATATTAAATTGATTGGCAAATACGTAGACTAAATAGAAACATAAATTACTATCAGTAACCTGAAAAATTCTGCATCGTCCAGGGATTGAGGCGAAATGTTTGTCAAATAGTGCCAATTTGCCCAAAAGCGTTGTCCTGTAACCTTTTTGCCCTGAAAATCGAGCTTCTTTACGAGAGAAAGGTTAGGAGGTTAGGTTTTGGATAGATTTTTCAATATGAAGTGAAAAGTCAGGACAAATTATCGGGAACTGTAGTACTTGAATGTGTAGTTAACACTACAATTTCTACCTCTGTAGAGAACCAAAGAAAAAGTAATAAGTGCATAAAACTATAAAACCGATCTGTATCTATTTATAGAGGTTCAAATACAAAAAACTCAATCTAGTTTGAAATTATCAAGGTGAAAAATTATGACAAGCTTTATTCAAGTTCGCTCACACAATGACCTACTGCACCCAGTCCGCGAGTGGTTGGAAACGATAGAAATTCATAACTCCAAATTGGCTCATTTTCTATGCAAAGCTATTCCTGCTCAATGTCCCTTTGAGCGAGACATCATGCTGCTTGGCCGGAAGCTATTTCATATTCCACCTATGTGTAAATTAAATCCTCTATACGAGGAAGTGGTTGGTTTGCGTTTTAGAGCGCTCTGTTATCTCGCCGATGAATGTGGTGAAGATATCACAGCTTATTGCTGATCGCCAGTTGGATTGTTCTTCGATCGAGCAGCGATCGGTAATTGCAGATTTACGGTTGTTACTTACTCAGGTTTATACTAAGCTAACGTACACCTAATTAGATGTTTGGCTATTAAGTAGCTGGCACTATTGTTGCTTCCCGTATCCTGCTGAAATTATTAAGATCATCATGACGCACATCTTACTGATTGAAGATGAGGTCAAACTGGCACGATTTATCGAATTGGAATTGAATTATCAAGGCTATCAAGTCAGTATTGCCTACGATGGATTAACTGCACTCACCGCAGCCAGGGAGTTGCATCTGGATTTAGTACTTTTAGACTGGATGTTGCCTGGTTTGTCGGGGTGGGAAATTTGCAGCCGCCTGCGGAGTATCGCCCAGAAAGTGCCGATAATTTTATTAACCGTTAAAGATGAAGTAAGCGATCGCATTGCAGGTTTAGACGCTGGTGCTGATGATTACCTGGTTAAACCCTTCAGCGTTGATGAATTATTAGCCAGAGTCAGCGTTCGCCTACGAAGAAGCAATCAAGTAGAGTACGCAGATGTTTTAGAATTTGAAGACCTAAGTTTAAATCGTCGCACGCGGCAAGTGTACCGAGATCGGCGGTTAATTGAGTTAACTGCGAAGGAATTTGATTTACTAGAATATTTGTTGGCCCATCCGCGACAGATAATTAGCTGCGATCGCATTTTAGAGGAAGTCTGGGGTTATGACTTCATGGGCGATGCCAACATCATTGAACCCTACATTAACTACCTGCGCCTGAAACTTGAAGCCAATAACGAAAAATGTCTCATTCAAACTGTGATTGGTGTTGGCTACACATTGCATGATTGAATTGGGGATTGGCAAAGACAAGCGAAAGACTTTTCAATAATTCTTCTTTATTCTCTCGGTGCCTATTGCTTAAAAGCAAAGCATTTAAATATAGCGAACTTTGGCGTTTTTGGCAATCTCTACAAAAACTCATCCAACTTAGAGTTAATTATATTAGGATGCACAAAGCTATCATCATCCAAAATCCAAAACTCAAAGTGGCATGACCTATCTAGAAACAGCAGCGCAATTCTACCGCGAAGTTGCCCAAACCCCGCAAGTTGGACTTTGTTGTGTACAAAGTACGCCCCTGCAACTACCAGGATTGAAAATTCCTTTACCAATGCAGGAAATGAATTATGGTTGTGGCACCACTGTTCACCCCACCGAACTAGGAAACCAACCTACAGTACTGTACGTCGGCGTTGGTGGCGGCTTAGAAGCGTTGCAATTCGCTTATTTTTCCCGTTATGCAAGTGCTGTAATTGCCGTTGAACCGGTTGGGGCCATGCGGGAAGCAGCTGCACGTAATTTGGAAATTGCTGCTCAAGAAAACCCCTGGTTTAACACCAGATTTGTCGAAATCCGCGAAGGTGATGCTTTCAACTTACCTGTTGCTGATGGTAGCGTCGATATCGTGGCACAAAATTGTCTTTTCAACATCTTTGAACCAGAAGATTTAACTCGTGCTTTAAAAGAAGCATATCGGGTGTTAAAACCAGGTGGACGCTTGCAGATGAGCGATCCAATTGCGACTCGTCCCATTCCAACACATCTTCAAGATGATGAGCGGCTAAGAGCCATGTGTTTATCAGGCGCACTCACATATCAAGAGTATACTGAAAAGATTATAAATGCTGGTTTTGGTCAAGTTGAAATTCGTGCCCGTCGTCCTTATCGCCTACTAGATTCCCAGACTTATAATTTAGAAGAAAACCTACTTTTAGAAAGTCTGGATTCAGTCTCATTTAAAGTTGTCATTCCAGAAGATGGTGCTTGCATTTTCACTGGAAAAACAGCAATTTATGCTGGTTCTGAACCCTTCTTTGACGATTTGGCAGGTCATATACTTCAGCTAGGTATTCCGACTGCGGTGTGTGATAAAACGGCTGCTAAACTTGCTGCTAGTAACCCAACAGAAATAATTGTTACCAATTCAACTTGGCACTATAACGGTGGTGGCTGCTGTTAATTTATTCAGAAAGAATTCAGGTGTCGGAATTCATTCAGAATGGTTCTGTGCGACTGGATGATGAATGCACAAATTAAATATTTCACTAATTACATTCTGAATTCTAGATTCTGAACTATGACTTCTTTTTTATAAACTCAAAAATGTTGTTAATAAATCTATTTTTAGCCACGCTTTTTTTAGCATATTCAAATGGAGCGAATGATAATTTTAAAGGTGTAGCAACGCTGTTTGGTAGCCGAACTAGCAGCTATCAAACAGCAGTTTTATGGGCAACTTTCACAACTTTTGCTGGTGCAATAACTGGGATTTTTTTAGCAGGAGCATTAATTAAAAACTTCTCTGGAAAAGGACTATTACCTGATGCGATCGCTAATTCTCCAGAGTTTCATCTCGCAGTGGCGATCGCTACTGGATTGACTGTAATCATTGCTAGCCTCATGGGGTTTCCCATTTCCACAACTCACAGTTTAACAGGTGCGCTGGCTGGCGCTGGATTAGTTGCGATCGGACTGCAACTTAATTTTGCCGCTTTAGGAACTTCCTTTATTTTGCCTTTATTACTCAGTCCAATCATGGCTATTCCCTTGTCCGCAGGAATTTACAGCTTATCTGGCTATATTAATTCCAAATGGCATCTACCAGTCAACCAAAAAATGATTGATGCTTGTCATTTTTTCAGTGCGGGAATTGTCAGTTTTGCTAGAGGATTCAATGATACTCCGAAGATTGTTTCACTCATCCTAATTATTGAGTATTTCTCGATTCAGGGAGGAGCGATTTTGATAGCGATCGCAATGGCACTTGGTGGTTTACTCAACTCCCAAAAAGTTGCAATAACCATGAGTGAAAAGATTACTTCAATGAATCATACTCAAGGCTTATCAGCAAATATAGTAACTGGAGTTCTAGTCATTGCAGCTACTCGGTTTGGGCTTCCAGTTTCTACGACTCACGTTTCAGTTAGTTCTATTTTTGGTGTTGGATTAATTAACAAAAAATCTAAATCTAATACTCGCGTTTTTTATCAAATTCTACTATCGTGGATTTTAACTTTACCAACTGCTGCAATTATTAGTGCGATCGCCTACAGATTACTGCAAGGTTAGAAAAATTGAATGTTGTTGTGCAATTTTTTAGGAGTAGTAACTAATGCAAACTCAAGCAAAAATTATCCGAAATCCAGCAATCACAGCCTTTCAAAATAAACTCAGTTCACCTTTGACCAAGAAAGGAATCACTGTTTTACAAGTTAATCTAGGCAAACGTTGTAATCTTGCTTGTACACACTGTCATGTAGAAGCCGGGCCAAAACGTACAGAAGAACTTTCTCCTAAAATTTGCGAACAATTGACTTCACTAATCCATAAATTTCCCGAAATTAAAATTGTGGATTTGACTGGTGGCGCACCTGAAATGAATTATGGATTTAAGCCACTGGTAGAAGCAGCAAAAACAACTGGTAAACAAGTAATTGTCCGGTCTAATTTGGCGATTTATTTTGAAGATGGATTTGGTTATTTACCAGAATACTTTGCTAAACATCAAGTAAGAATTGTGGCTTCTCTACCCTGTTACCTAGCAGATAATGTTGATAAAATGCGCGGTACTGGTGTTTTTGATAGTTCAGTCAAAGCTTTGCAGTGGCTTAACCAACTCGGCTATGGTAAAGACCAACATTTAATTCTTGATTTGGTTTTTAATCCTCAGTTACCCACTGAGGAAAAATTTTCTTTGGCTCCCGAACAGAGCAACCTAGAACGAGATTACAAAATGTTCTTACAAGAACATTTTAATATTGTGTTTAACAACCTCTTTACCTTTACTAATCTACCAGTTGGTAGAACCAAAATGCATTTAGAACGTAGAAAACTGTACGCTAGCTATTTGCAGTTTTTAGAGTCGCATTTTAATCCCAGCACAGTTGAACATTTAATGTGTCGCGATGAACTTTCAATTGACTATCTGGGCAATGTATATGATTGTGACTTTAACCAAATGATGAATTTGCCTGCAAAAACTCGTAATGGTGAAACTTTGACAGTTGGCAAATTGTTAGAAGCTGGCAATTTAGACCTGATTAATGAGGTACAAACTGCTGCTTATTGCTATGGTTGTACTGCTGGGTGTGGTTCTAGTTGTGGTGGCGCTTTGCTCTAATGTCTTTTATCGATGAAATTAATCCTGTCAATGCTTTGATTGTGGGAGCCAGCCAAGGTATTGGTTTAGGTTTTGTGAAAAAATTGCTACAAAATCGCACAATAGCTAAAATTTATGCAACTTCTCGTCAACCGAAATTGGCCTCAGAGTTAATAGCTCTTGCAAACGAATATCCTGAGCGATTAATTTGTTTGGAGATGGATATTACTGACGAGTTACAAATTATTGAAGCTGTTCAGAAAATACATACTCAAGTTGACAAACTGCATTTGGTAGTCAACTGTGTAGGACTGTTACATGAAGATACTTTGCAACCTGAAAAAAGCTTAAGACAGATCAATTCAGAAAATTTGTTGCGCTACTTTCAGATAAATAGTATTGGTGCTGTCTTACTGGCTAAACATTTATTGCCTCTGTTTCGTCATGGAGAACGCAGCGTGTTCGCCACTATTTCTGCTAAATTGGGCAGTATTGGCGATAACCAACTTGGTGGATGGTATGGCTATCGGGCTTCTAAAGCAGCACTTAATATGTTGATGCGAACTGCGGCAATTGAGTATAAAAGAAGTTGTCCGAAAGCATTAATAGTAACATTGCATCCTGGTACAACTGATACCCGCCTTTCTCGTCCTTTCCAAAGAAATGTCCCTGCGGAAAAATTATTTTCAGTAGAACGTACTGTTACCCAATTATTGGCTGTCATCGAACAGCTTCAAGAAGGCGATAGTGGACACTTTTTCTCATGGGATGGGAGCAGATTGCCTTGGTAATTGCGTTACGCTGGTGTTAGTAGTCTGCAAACCTAAAAATACTAAGTGAGGACTGGGAAAAGGGGAAAGGGGAAAGGGTAAGGGATTTAAACCCTTTTCCCCTTCCCCCTTACCCTTTTACCCCGCCAAGTCACGAAAGCGAACTATTTGTGAAACTCACGTTACTTGTAACCAAAGCCTATGAAGTTTTTTGTGCCAGCAACCAAGGATAATATCAAAACGGAGAAGGTATGACTAACATTCATATTTCCTTACCTGAGTCGATGAAAGTCTTTGTCGAAGAACAAGTAGCTAAAGGTGGTTATAGTTCAGCCAGTGAATATCTTCAAGAGCTAATCTTTCAAGATCAACAGTGCAAAAGCCAAGAAGGAAAATGCGCTCAGTTGATGGCAAAGCTTCAGACACAAGGTCAACTGAACAATGAGGAGTTTGAAGTCGTTGCAGATAAGTTAGCTGACGAATTTGCGCTATGTGTTGGGTCAAATTTAGCAGTCCTGTCAGATTATGCTGTGACTCGTGAGAGTATTTATGAGGATCATCCTTAGCAGTGGTATATCTCATAGACACTAACATCCTACTGCGTTTTGTAGATCGCACTCACCCACTACACCCAATAATACGAACTGCAATCCAAAAACTGCGACGCGATGAACATACACTGCAAATCACCGTGCAAAACTGCGTTGAGTTTTGGAATGTTGCTACAAGACCAGCCACAAAAAACAGATTTGGCTTAACACCAACAGATGCAGATCGGCTGCTGCGACTGATTGAACGCCTCTTTCCATTGTTGCCTGATATGCCTACTATTTACCCTGAGTGGCGTAGGCTTGTTGTTGCATTCAATGTATCAGGTATCCAAGTGCATGATGCTCGTCTCGTTGCTAATATGAAGGTGAACAGCATAACGCATATTTTGACATTCAATATTAGAGATTTCATTCGCTATGCGTCTGAAGGAATTGTAGCGGTTGATCCAACAACACTGTAGTTGTTATTTTTCAATGTGCGATCGCTAGGATACTATAGCCATAGAGTTAATCAAGCCTCAGTACTGAAAGGCTAAGAATTAGGAAACTCTAACTCAGCGCTTCCTCGTGCTAACTGCGCTATCTCAGATGGTAGGTGTCGCTCTAACCAATCTTCCAAATCAGCCATTACCTCTCGATAATTGAGGTCACTCTGAATCTCATGATAGGCTCCTAGATACTCAATTCTCAGCTTATCTTTGCAGTTTATCCGTTGGCAAAAAATGTCGCTTCCTGCTGGCAAAGCTACTCGGTCTGCACCACCGTGGAGAATTAATAATGGTAATTGCCAATCACCTGCATGAGCATTAATCCAATCAACTGTTGCAAAGAATTCTGTAGCCAGACGGGCAGTAGCAAGGGTATGTCGCAGTGTATCCTGAGCGATCGCAGCTAAAACCTGCGGATCTCGTGAAGCAGTACTGATGTCAATGCCTGTATTCAGTGTGAAACGCGGCCACACCCGTGAAAGCATTTTTCCTAAAAGTACCCGAATCGGTGAAACCCCAACTTTCCCCAAGGTTGGCGCAAGAGCGATCGCACCCTGCAATAATGATGCTTGTTGGGGATAGCGCAGAATGTAATCTAAGACAATCACCGCGCCTAAGCTGTGACCCAAGAGAAAAACTGGACATCCAGGATTTTGAGTCTGAATTAACTGTAAAAAAGCTCCCAAGTCTTCACGAAACTCACTCCAAGCGTTGATATAGCCTTGCTGACCTGGTGAGCGTCCATGACCGCGCAAATCTAAGGCGTAGATAGCGTATTGCTTGGGTATCAAATGTTCAATGATATTACTGTAGCGATCGCTGTGCCCTCCGAGTCCATGCACAATGGTTAATATTGCCCGGACTTGACCCTCTGGATGCCAGCTTTGGTAATACAGTTCAAGTCCTCCAACACCTGTAAATCTGCCTTCTTTACGAGAAGCTAGGCGATCGCTATGGTCAATCATAGGGTTAATTTTTTACGTATTCTCCCAACAAGCTACTAAAAAGTCAACTGGAACGGGTGTGGAAAGAAGAAATTGCTGTCATAGAAGCGGCTAAAGCAGGAAGGCAAGATTTAGTTGAGCTAGCCGCAGCAATTAAACAGACAGTACCCACAGGGGAAGACATGCATACACTGCGACAAATAGAAATCATATATTGTGGTAAGAGATTATTTTTCTAAAAAGTTTGTAACTTTGAAATTTGATGTTCCCTCCCAACAGTGGTTCAAAAATGCACTTACCTGGGCATCTACTGAATCAGCCGATTCCCTAGATGCATTAAATTGTACTGCTGTCACAATGTATTCAAAGATAATTACAAACTGCTTTTGCGGTGAAATTCTTTCGACTACAATTGTTTCACCTATCTTCGGGATTTGAGGCAGATTTACCACAAACGTCTCAATTTTCGGTTTATCTAATGGATTTTTGAAATTGAAGTATTTACAGTAAACAATAATTTTCACTTAGACAACCACCAATAACAATTCAAAATTCCAAATTCACGCATTCAAGAATATGTAGGGTATCTGTGAACAGCTTTTGCTTAAGTAAGTACCATTCGTCCTATAATTTCTTAAAAAATATCTACCAGTTTATACCAACTCACCCAAATCAGGCTACAGATGTAAATCTAGAAACCCAGATGCAATCTGACAAGTCTTAATTACGAATTACGTAGCTTGCTTCTCGCCTTTGGCGAGTATTACGAATTACGAATTAGTCTTATTTCCCTTGCCACAGCTGCCGCAACGACTGAAAAACCTTTACAAATCTTTCTTCTAGCCAGACCATAACATAATCAAGCCATTCCAAAAGTTGCTCTAAGGGGTGCTTTTCATAACCAGTTGAAGTTGCTGTGGTTTCTATCCAGTCTGGCTGTGCCTCAACTTGACTACTTTGATGAAATTGCTGTTGCAAAATTTCCCCTTTACGACTCTCGCTTTTAGTTTGGGAAATACGGGTTTGAGTTTGTTTTACAGAGGCGACTTTTCCAGATATTTTTTGACTTGAGGCGAGATTACTACTTGGTTGTTTTCTTTGTACCAAACCAGATCCGAATTTAGGTTGTTTTACACTCAAATTTTTTTGTGGAAAATGCCTTATTGATAAACTTGGGGCTAAAGCAGGATTTTTCCCCTCAGAAAGTGTAACTGACTTGTCAGCAACGGTTTTGGTGTCACCAAATAAATCATTCCACGTTAGCCAAGGATCGTTTGTAAAATCCTGGTTCTCTTCCACAGGGCTTTTGGATAAGGCTTTTCTCAGGCGTGACGAAAAGAGTTTACCTGGCATCTCATTACTAATTGTTGTCTCAAGTGTTTTTCTATTACCAACACCAAAAAAGTAATTAAGCGCCGCCTCAATCAAAGCCTGAAAATTCTGTGAATGAGTCTCTAAACCATCAGCGTTGGGAGCAATCTCTCCTTTAGCAGCTAATCGATCTTTGCCATAAAGAAATATGTTTAACTGGGTTTGGGCAACTTGGATAACTTCCTGACTACGTTTTTGCGCTGGGACTAAAGCATTCGATTCCAACTTCGCAACGGTTATATCTAGAAATGCTAATAATCTATTTGTATTAAGTAAATCTTTTGGTATACCCTCGGCTAAAACTGGAATTTTAGCTGGATTTACGTCAGTGAGTTTTGCTAATAATTGGTCAATTTGTGGTAATAGCCGCGTTTCTTTTTTAGCTATAATCAAACGCCAACACTGCCAGTAATTAGCAACTTCGTTAATAATTCGGTCTTCTAATTTTGCCTGTTGTTTGGGTGTTAAGATATCTAGAATTTCATTGTCGGCAGTAACAAGTACTAAATTTCGATTCATCAAATTTGTGGCAATTCCTTGCACTATTGGAAGACGTTGTTGAAGGGCATTGTCTAATTGTGAAGGGTTGAGACTGAGAGCTTGATTAGCGGTAATATTTGATGATTGAGTAAGATTAGAGTTCTTTTCAACGAATTTCAGCCGAAAAACTCCCAATAAAGCCAAGGGATTGAAATGTTCAGATGCTTTCGTAGGAGTGGAAGCGGGTTCATCTGGTGACAGGTGATTGACTGCCTCTAGTACATTTTGAATGGGACTATCAGCATCGGGTAGAGTTTCAGGCTGGAAATCGGTATCATTTGGTTGTAACTTTAATCTAGTTTGTGGTTCTCTAGTATGTAGCGTTTTCCCAGATGATTCAGATGACTGAAACAGTAGATACACTGGGTAAAGTAGTACCTCGACACCCCACTTAGTGGCGACTTGCAAATGCCGAAAGGTATGTTCCCACTGTTGTGTCACCCGCCGAGATTGCTGGTGGACAAAGTTAAATAGTCTGCTTTGATAACGACCAGAGGAACCAGAAGACATAGTAGTAATTTTTTAGTTCAAGTCTTGTTAAGTTGTGAGACTCGCGCCAAACAATAAAAACGACCAACACCTCATCTTAGCGAATATATGACCCCGACTGTCTCTCAATCCCAGACCAAATTTATCTCACAAACAATTGAGCAACTGCGCTCTTTTTGTCAAGTTAATATCCAGTCTACGTGGCTGTATCAAGAATCTGACTTAGTTATTACTGATGTTGTAGCTGCTGATTTGTCTCATTGGCAACCTGTCCAGTTGAATGCTAAAGAACATATTGCTTGGACGGGCGGGAAAAAAGTGCTATGGCTGGTGCAAAGATTGGTAGTTCCCCAAGATTTACACGGTTATCCCTTAGCGGGGTTATCTTTGCGGCTGGCGCTGGTTTGGTGGGCGGATTCTGCTGAGATTTATGTAAATGGCGAGTTAGTGCTGGAGGGTGATTTATTTGATTGTTCGCCGAGAGTGCTTCTCAGTCAAGGGGTGACGCCAGGGGAAGAATTCACTGTGGCTTTGCGGTTAGTGAGTCCGGGACATTGTGATGGTGCTTTAGTGCGATCGCTCCTAGTTTATGAGTCTTATGTTGATAATAATCCCGATCCGGGTTTTGTGGCTGATGAGTTAGCTGTGGTGCAACTTTATTTGGAAAAATTTGCGCCGGAGAAGTTGGATGTTTTGGCGGCGATGGTGGGGGAGGTTACGAACCGCCAAGACGCCAAAGACGCCAAGGAAGAGTTAGTAAGATCGTTTTTATCTCTACGCCAAAATTTAATTCAATCCGATATCTTAGCCCCCCTTTTGAAGGGGAGCCACTGCGGTCTTGGGGTCTCCCCAAGTGGAGCAAGTGGCGTGGGTTGGGGGGATCAAAAATCTAAAATTTTCTTGTTGGGTCATGCTCACTTAGATTTAGTATGGTTATGGCCTGTAAGTGAAACTTGGAATGCGGCGCAAAATACTTTTGAGTCGGTTCTGAAGTTGCAAGCAGATTTTCCTGAGTTAATTTTCTGTCATTCAAGTCCCGCACTTTATGCTTGGATTGAAGAACATCGCCCGGATTTATTTAGGGCAATTCAAGCACAGGTAGCCGCCGGACGTTGGGAAGTTGTCGGCGGAATGTGGGTGGAACCGGAACTCAACTTAATTGCTGGTGAATCAATAGTCCGTCAGCTACTATATGGTCAGCGCTACATTCAGGAGAAATTTGGCAAGCTTTCAACTGTGGAATGGGTTCCAGATTCTTTTGGTTTCTGTGCAACTTTACCGCAGTTTTTCGCTAATGCCGGAATTGAGTATTTTGTGACGCAGAAGTTGCGGTGGAATGATACTACTAAATTTGATTATGGGGCTTTTTGGTGGCGATCGCCTGACGGTAGCGAAGTCTTTAGTTTGATGTCTGCACCCATCGGTGAAGCTATAGACCCAGTTAAAATGGCATCCTACGCTCTTGAATGGCAAACTCAAACTGGTTTACCAGAATCCCTCTGGCTTCCCGGTGTCGGCGACCACGGCGGCGGCCCTACCCGTGATATGTTAGAAACCGCCCAACGCTGGCAAAAGTCACCTTTGTTCCCAGACTTAGAATTTACGACGGCTGAAAAGTATTTACAGCAACTTGTAGAGACGCGATTCATCGCGTCTGTTAATAATCATGATTCTTCTCCTGCCTCCCCATCCTCCTCATTCCCTACTTGGAATGACGAACTATACTTAGAATTCCATCGCGGTTGTTACACTACCCACGGCGATCAAAAACGCTGGAATCGTCGTTGTGAAAATTTATTATATCAAGCTGAACTATTTGCTACCTTGGCGACTGTAAGCTGTGGTGTGGCATATCCGAAAGCAGAAATTGAAGCAGCTTGGAAACAAATGTTATTTCAACAGTTTCACGATATTTTACCTGGTTCTTCAATTACCCAAGTTTACACAGATGCCTTGCCCCAATGGCAGCAAGTGGAACAAGTAGGAACGAAAATATTACAGGAATCACTTTTAGCGATCGCATCTCACATTACCCTATCAGAGCCACCAAAACCCGATAGTCTGCCTATTTTTGTTTTCAATTCTCTCAATTGGCAACGTTCTGAGGTAGTCTCTGTAGCCTTACCCACACCACCAACAACTACCCAGGAATGGCAGATTTACGATGCTTCTGGAAACCAGCTTGTCTCCCAATTATCTGAACCATCAACGCTACTATTTCTCGCCACCGAAATTCCACCTGTAGGCTACCGCATATTTTGGCTTTCCCCTTCACTCTCTAGTCCAGACGAGATGAATCGCGTTTCTCCCTCATCTCCCGCACTCTTCCCAGACTGGATTTTAGAAAATGAATTCTTGCGAGTTGTTATAGATCCCGACACCGGAGATTTATCAAGTGTTTTTGACAAAACTTATCAGCGAGAAGTTTTGAGTGGGGCGGGGAATCAACTGCAAGCTTTTAAAGACAGTGGGCAATATTGGGATGCTTGGAATATAGACCCCAATTATGCTCAACATCCCTTACCTTCAACAAATCTTCAATCTGTTCAGTGGTTAGAACAAGGCCCAGTGCAAAGTCGTGTGCGCGTGGTGCGTCAGTTGGGTGAATCGGAATTTTGCCAAGACTATATTTTGCAAGCTGGTTCACCTCTGCTGAACATTGCTACAACTGTCAATTGGCAAGAAAATCATGTCTTAGTGAAAGCTGCTTTTCCTCTAAATATTGAAGCTGACTTTGCTACTTATGAAATTCCCTGTGGCGCGATTCGCCGCCCAACTAAACCGCAAACTCCCGCAGAACAAGCAAAATGGGAAGTTCCTGCTTTGCGTTGGGCTGATTTAACAGCAGAAAACACACAGACAGAAGATACCGCAATCCCAAATCGTTATGGTGTCAGTTTGCTCAATGATTGTAAATACGGTTATGACAGCAAACCAAACCAACTCCGTCTAACACTGCTACGCAGTTCTAATTGGCCAGACTCAAAAGCCGATCGAGGTTTTCACGAGTTTAAATATACCTTGTATCCTCATGCTGATAGTTGGGAATCAGCCCATACAGTACGGCGTGGCTATGAATTGAATATACCATTGCAAGTGATATTCAATTGGCCACTGGCAAAACCCTCCACTGCTGCTATCGGCACTATTGAAGGAGTAAGTTTCCTAGATTTATCAGCTGAAAATTTAATCTTGATGGCCTTAAAGCCATCTGAAGACGATCCACAGCAATTAATTCTGCGATGTTATGAACCTCACGGAGAAACAGCCGAGTTATCTTTGCAAAGTGATTTAGGGTTAAATCTTGGAAATACAGTAGATTTATTAGAGCGTTCCGCCAGTACTGAATTTTCATCTTTGCAACAAAAACAAATATTGATTATACAACCTTGGAAAATCGCCAATTTTAAGGTGATACCAGCGATTAATCCCAGGCTGAAGTGAGCCACCATATTTAATGTTTAGTAATTAATAGAACAACTACTGGCGTGGCAAGGCTAAATTTGTGCATTAGCAAACTCTTGTGGGATAAGCTCTCTAGCCCGTCTTTTTTGGCGGGCAAGATGCCCGCCCCACAATAAAATTTATTGCAACATTTTTGTCTTGTCACGCCACTACTAACCATTAGACATCTGGTGAACTAAATATGTGTTATCCGAAATATTTAGTAGGCAAAATTCATGTAGCTGGAGGCTTCCCATAGCATTTTCTGGAAGCAAGCTACGCGTAGCCTTTCCATTAAGAGAAGGGTATTATGCCTACGTCATTTTTACTCCTATCTCTAATAGCGTCGGCGGATAATCTGGTATCGTCCGTAGGGCTGCCGTCGTTCGATAATCTGGCGTTGTCTAAAACGCTGCCGTTGTTGGATTCTCTGATATCGTCCGTAAGGCTGCCGTCGTTGGATTCTCTGGTATCGTCCGTAGGGCTGCTCTCGTCGGATTATCTGCCGTCTCTCGTAGGGTTGCCCTCGTCTATAGTATCGTCTTGACCACCGTTGAGCAATTAAAAGCTCTCCGGTTTTATTTCCAACCAGGTTAGCATCTGGTGCAACGCTCTGTTCATTCAGAGTATTACTTAGAGAAATATCTTTGGCTTCAGCTAATGAGGGCGGAGACACAAAGGCAAATAGCAATACTGCTATTGAAGATAACTTCCTGAAACCTTTCATGTTTTTGCTTCTCTAAACTTTCGGTAATAACTTTATTAAAACACTTTAAAGTCTGAAAGTTAGCAATCGCGCACTTTTTTAAACTTAATTTAGTATGAAATTCAATCTTGCAATTTCACTCTTTTGTATAATTGCAATTTTTATAAGCTTGTGTATATAAAGAGTTAGTATATTAACAGGATGTATTTTTTTTACCACATAGACAAAGTATACAGTTATTAATTAAACAAGCTAAATTTTTTATTGTAATATGAGTTTAAAAGCCTTGCTGGGCAAGGAAAATATCCTCCCAAATTTTAATTTATAAAAACTTTAGCTCGGACTTATCTCCATTCCCCAAGATGTATCAAAACTGTATCCAATGCAAACGATAACTGCTAAATATTCTTAGCGTAAGCTGTAAATAATAATCTGTCATTGGATTTGTAGTTTCAGGCAACTATCTTGTTAAATGCTGCATTTTTCCTATTTTCTGCCTCACTTCTCTACAAGAGGCTGCGGCAACGACTACGCTCAGTGACCACTTGCTTTCTGCCTCCTGTCTGATTGTTGAGCGTAGTCGAAACACTGCCTTACACATCCTTTAAGGATATCTTCTGCTACCTCCACCCACTACACCAATTTTGTGGCGATAGGAGAGTTCAGCGCCGAACCAACCAGAAGCACTGGTTAGCGTACCGACAACAAGCGAGATTAACAGTCCCCAAGGTAGTATTCGAGATTCAGCGTCACCTAAACGTAAGAGAAAGTTAACGAGTGATAAAACTAGTATAGAAACGTTAAGTATCAAATGCGTCCAACCGGCGGCGCGCTTGCGGACTCGTTCAATTTTCACAAAGTCGCTCAGACCGATTGTAGATGCAAGGATGCCTCCAGCTAATCCAAGTCCGATTAACCATAGCGAAGCTCTAGCCCAAAAGAAATCGCCAGTTAACCAGTAACCAATGTCACTTCCCAAAGCAGCGGCTAAAAATGCTATGGGAAAGATCACACTCAAGGGGTGTAGGGGATGTCCGGCGATCGCAACTGTACTAGGTACACCAGTATCACGATACTCACTGTCGTTACTTTCAATAACTGGTGGAATATTTGGAAAAGGGGTTGAACCTGTTTGCGTTGTTTCTGTAGTTTCCATTATTAGTATCCTGAATTTATGAACGTTACATTTTTAAGCTGAAGGAATTTTTTCCACATAAGCTTCAGCCTGTAGGATTAGTTTACCTACTTCTACTTTTAGTTGGTTGACTTGCAAACTCATACCATCTAAATCAAAGTTACTTAGATTCAAAATTTCGCTAGTTTGATCGATCAAAGCTTTTGTCAACTCTGGCGATATTTCCTCACTTTCGCCATATTCGACATTTTCCAAAGCAACACTTTTTCCATTACTGCTAATTTTGGGAACTGCGGAAAAAGCAACTTGCTGATTTTCATCAGTTTCTACTAACTTTATGCTGGCATTTAGTGCTACTTTCCCATTACCCGGTAATCGAAAATCTACATCTTGAGGTTCAATAGTCCTCAGCTGCTCGTTAATATGGATTTTTTGACTTTGCAGTTGCGATCGCACATATTCGGAGTTGAAAGCACGATTAATATCAGCTTCGGTTAACACAACCTCTGCATTAGCTTCAGTCGGTTTAGTTAGTTCAATTTTACCAAAAGCCACACTTAGAGGATTAATAGCAACATTAGTCATTTGCATTTCCAATTCCTCCATCCGGAGGTCTTTCTGCATAACTAAACCTTCACCTTCAATCGTGACTTCATCCACCTCTCCCTGAACCAGTTTCAGCGGGTCTGTTTTGATGTCTACATCTAAATTTTCGACTTCATCTAATTGACTAGATAATCCTATTTCTGCCGCTTTATTGAGAGCTTGCTCTCCTAATCCAGGATTGTCTGGCATTATGTAAATTAACTCCTAGTTGAAAACACATCCTTGAGTAAATTTAATCAACTAACAGCAGAGTTTTATCTATCTGTCGATGGAATATAGATTTAAATATTATCTATCTAATTTCAAATTCAAACTTTACTTGTATACTCATTTCATCCTTTATTACCTCTGCACTTGGAGCGATTTGTTATAAAATTGACACAAACCCAATATTTCGGTTGAGTTATTCTGACTGCTGGAATTTTTTTATACAATGCTCTCAGAACGTTTTACCGCAGCCCTGATCTACGCCACCCAACTACACGCCAACCAAGTTCGTAAAGGTTCAGGTGTCCCTTATGTTGCCCATTTATTAGGTGTCACCAGTATTGCTTTAGAATACGGGGCAAATGAAGATGAAGCGATCGCAGCTCTTTTACACGATGCGATCGAAGATCAAGGTGGCGCTGCAACACGAGAAGAAATTCGCCGTCGCTTTGGTGACAATGTAACGGCAATTGTAGATGGTTGTACTGACGCTGATACAACTCCAAAACCCCCTTGGCGACAGCGAAAGGAGGCATACATTGCTCATATTCCTACAGCTTCCCCATCAGTACTGCTGGTGTCATCAGCTGATAAACTTTACAATGCCCAGTCTATTCTCAAAGATTATCGCATTTTGGGCGAATCACTTTGGGAACGTTTTCATGGACGTAAAGAAGGTACTCTTTGGTATTATCGGGCGCTTGTAGATGCCTTTAAAAAGACTGAAAGCACTGTAATAATTGAGGAATTAGAACGGGTGATTTCGGAAATTGAAGTCTTAGCATCTACATAAAAAATTTATTTACCCAGAAGTAGATAAAAGATTTATTAGAACTAGACAAACGGATTTTTTACAAACACGATATAGTCATGTTTCTCACGAATAAATTTTGGCTTTTAGGTTCTCTCTCTAGATAAAAAACCTTTCTCTCGGTAGATAGGTGTACTGACATGATTGTGACTGGTATGTTACCAATATGACGATAGTAAGACAAAACACCCTAAATCCAACTGTAAATCCTTCAGTAAATCCTCCAGAAAACTTGGCAGAAAAATATGCAGAAGCAGAGCGGATGCGTGATGTTCTGCTTTTACTGCAAAACTTGATTAACAGTGAAGAAGCCACTGTAAAACTAATTCTGGATTGTCTTTATGATGTTGGTTCAGTCAATTTGATTAATCAAAAGCTTCGCCTAAAACCCTTAAACAGGGTGATGAAATTAATTGCCCGAATGTCTAAACCAGTTTTTAGAATCTTAGCTTTAAAATGGTTTAAAAAGAACTGTCCGCAACTGATTACTAATTGGCTACACACGCAAGTCTCCTTTGAAAATCTCCAAAAGACACCTGAACAAGTAGCTATTGAAGTTGTACAACTAGAACCATATTCCATCCCACAGAGAGAAAGCCTGAGCCAAGAGATAAAAAATCTGCGCTATCAGGTTAGATGGCTAGCTGGAATTTCAATAATTGCGATCGCTGTTTTAGTAGTAAAAGCCATTCGGTTAAACTGAAACCGATGAATTATGAATATTATGCCTCTGCCCAAACCGATCTTGGAGGACATAGAAATACACTTACTCTTAGAAGGTGTATATCAGTACTACGGTTATGACTTTCGCAATTATGCTCTTTCATCACTCAAGCGCCGTATTCAGGGCTTCATGCAATTAGAAGGGGTAGCAAATATTTCTGCATTGCAAGAGCGGTTACTACATAATCGCGCCTATTTAGAAAGATTTTTGCTGGCTCTGACGGTGAATGTAACATCAATGTTTCGCGATCCCAGCTTTTATAATACCTTCAGAAATCAGGTTATTCCTTTCTTACAAACCTATCCGTTTATTCGGATCTGGCACGCTGGATGTTCAACTGGTGAAGAGGTCTATTCAATGGCAATTTTACTGCAAGAAGAAGGACTTTATCACCGTTGCCGCATATATGCCACTGATACGAATGAGAAGGTATTACAAAATGCTAAAAGTGGGATTTTCTCGTTGAAAATGATGCAGGAATATACTCACCTGTATCTAAAAGCAGGCGGCAAGAAATCTTTCTCAGAGTATTATACAGCAGCTTATGACAATGCTATTTTTCGAGCGTCTCTAAGAGAAAATGTGGTTTTTGCCCAGCATAATTTAGCCACTGATAGTTCTTTTAATGAGTTTAATGTGATTCTTTGTCGTAATGTCCTCATATATTTTAATCAGGTACTTCAAAAGCGAGTACACGAACTGTTTTATAATAGCCTTTGTACTTTTGGCATCTTGGGTTTAGGAAGACAAGAATCTATCAGATTCACCTCTTATGAGCCTTACTATGAAGAGTTAGTAAAGGGTGAGAAAATATATAGGAAAATAGTAGGTATGTGAAAAGAATGCTTTGAACGGGTAATTGAATTATGAATTATGAATTATCTGAAAATAACTAATACTCAATATCCCAAAAATTATGAATAAAATTGCGCTCGTTGTCAAAAGACAGTCTGTCAAACATTTATTATTGTGTTCAGAAGATAGATTTAGCGAGCGTTTAAGGTAAATTACACATTAAAGTATTAAAGGAGATTGTCGATGCAACTTCTCGAATGTCCTCCTGTTGCAGTCATTGCTGGAGAAAATGCGGTTCATGTTTCTCAACTACCTTCTATATGGCAAGACATTGCTAGAGGAACCACGAGTGTCGGACTTTCCCAACCCCAAAGCTATGTTGAGATGGCACAGCTATTTTTGTATAAATTAGAACGTGGTGATGTTGATTTATTTAGCGATCGCCCCCAACTAGCTCACCTAATACCCTCATTTTCTCAGCTATTTGCACAACTAGCATGGGAAACCTTAGAGTTTTTTGGACAAGACTTTCTCAAACACAGCTATCCGAACTTTGCAGAAATTCTTTGCGATGTGGAGTCAAAAGGAATTGATTACGCTGATGAAGTAAAAGTGGCTCGCATCGGCATAGATTTATTTAATGAATTTGGTTATGAACTACCTGCTAGCTTTTATCACGTGCATTTAGCACCAATTTACCGCGATCATGTTTTTGAAGAACGTGCTTTGCGATTCGATCGGCGCGATATTGAGCATAAACGTGCTTGGGATGCCATACTCCATGCAGGTAAGGTATTTGCTATTCAAATGAAGGTGCAAAGTATTGCCTCCAAATACGGTTTTACTTATCAGCATGGCTGCGGTTGCAACTCTCATCTATCTTCTATTGATGTATCTCGTGGGGCGTTTGAATATGAATTGAGTTCCGACAAGCGCCAGCGATGGATTCGCAGTTTCATCTGGACTGCTTGGTATGAGTATGCTTTCTTTGCGATCGTACCTAATACGAGTTATTTAGTTTAACAAGAAAGGAGTCAGGAGTCAGAATTCAGAATTGAATTGTGTCTCGTTCCCAGTCTCCGACTGGGAATGCTGTTCTAGAGGCTCCGCCTCCTTATTGAAGTGCATTTCCAGCCTAGAGGCTGGAAACGAGATTTGAAAAGGCTTTCAGCTTAAGTTGACACCAATGCGACTTAGCGTACCCTTGCAGCGAATAAAGCAAGCTGTAGGGAGCGTCTCCGGCTCCAATCCTAAATTCTGACTCCTGAATTCTTCTTTAAGAAATCGCCTCAAAAACCATTTGCGGAATCAACACTTCATCTTGTAATTGTCCAATACCTAAAAAGTGAGTCTCTTCTTGATAAACTCGCACTATCCCAGTAATATCAGAATCTAGAGAAACTCGCTGACCTTGACACCATTTTTGAGCAGGTATTGCTGGTAAAGTCACAGACAACAAATGTTGTAACGCCGCATCAGGGGCGAGAGGTTGAAATGTCCCGCCTTGCAATTTAGCTTCTAAGTCGGTGAAAGTGAGACTATCTGTTAAATCGAAACCACTGCTTTGGGTACGGAGCAAAGCCGCAAGTGTGCCACCAGTTTCTAAGATTGCACCTAAGTCACGAGCGATCGCTCTAATATATGTACCAGATCCACAGGCGATCGCCACATCCAATTCGGGAAAATCTCCTTCTCTCCAATCCAAAATATCTATCTGAAAAATTTCCACTGTTCGCACTGGAACTTCCACTATTTCACCTTTACGTGCTAAGTCGTAGAGACGTTTCCCATCCACTTGAATTGCACTATAACTCGGTGGTATTTGCTCAATCTTGCCTTCAAATTGTGCCAGTGCAGTTTTCACCTCTGCCAAACTCAATCCAGCACAAGCTTGAGAACTAATGATTTCACCTTCTAAATCATCGGTTGTAGTCCGCACACCCAGACGAATGGTAGCCTTGTAAGCTTTGTTTTCTGGCAGATATTGCAATAATCTTGTGGCTTTACCAAGTGCGATCGGTAAAACCCCTGTTGCTGCTGGATCTAAGGTTCCCGCATGTCCTACACGTTTGAGGCGCAACAATTTTCGCACCCGCGCTACGCAGTCGTGGGAAGTCCAGCCAAATGGTTTGTTTAAGTTGAGAAAACCTTGAAATAACACAAAATCAATACTTACAGCTTCTAAACTCTATTAAATACTTATTTAATCCTCAAAGCATTAATCTTTAGCAATTAAAGTTTATCGAAACAGAATTCAGAAGTCAGGAGTCAGAATTCATTCTGACCGAAAAAGCGGATAGCGAGTCGTAGAGAGCGTCTTGATTCAGAATTTTGAATTCTGAATTCTGCATTTTTTTTCAATTAAGCATTATTTTATCAGTATCAAGACATTCTCTAAGCACTTTACCGAATAATATCCAAAAAGTGCAGATAATGCCGAGTATTTTCCGCAAATATCACGATGTCATTTATAACTTCCAAGACATAAAACTGTAATATTCAAGAAATCTCATAGAAAACTTAATGAAAGTTTTGATTGTCATTCAAAGATTTTATCTGTAGGGCTTTTAGCCAAACAACTATCAATAGGTTTTACGAACATAAATCAAATGAAAAAATCAATCTTCACTACTACATTGTTTTTTTGCTCTATGTTGATTATGAGTTGTAGTAACTCAGACAATATTGCTTCTCAACAGAATAAAGTTAATTTAGCAAATACTGCAACAGCTAGGCAAGTTAATTCTGAATCTATTTCTGTAAATCAAGTAAAACTAGATAACAGCAAAAAAACTATTAAGTCAGCATCAACTGAAAAAACATCTCCTAAAAACAATCAATCCAAAGAAATTAAAAACGATAATCCAAGTTCTGGTACTATCAAAGATATGCAAAACGGAGACTTGAAATGCTACGTTACTGTTGTCGATGAAAATGGCAAAGTATATGAAGGTGTCGGTGCAGTCTTTGAGGTTTGCGAACCAGAGAAATACGTCAACAAAAAAGTAAAAATGTCTTATTCTCTAGAGAACGTCAGTGATTGCCAAAGTTCTGAGCCTTGCGGGAAAACAATCAAAGAATGGTTAATTAGCAAGATAGAAATTCAAGATCGATAATTACAATATGCTTTTTAAAATTATCTAAATCAACGTGAGTTCGATGAACCTCTCCCGGACAACCTCCCTCTCCCACAGGGAAAGGGAGGAGCAACCAGAAATAGGGTTTTGGCTCCCCTCTCCGTGTCGGAGAGGGGTTGGGGGAGAGGTCAAAAAAGGGCTTGTCGAACTCACGTTTTATCAAGTGGATGATGGGGATAATTGACCAGTTGGGCATATTTTCGGTAAGCTAACTGTAACTTTAGTTCCTTGCCCCACTTCACTTGACAAAGTAATATTGCCACTATGTAACTCGACACAAGCTTTAGCGATCGCGAGTCCTAAGCCAGTACCAGGAATTGTGTCAACGTTACTTCCACGACTGAAGGATTGAAACAAATTTTCTCGATCTACCATCGGGATGCCAATTCCCCAATCTTTGATGTAAAAAATCGCTTCTGATTCTTTGCCGATCAGGTGAAATTCTACACTACCTCCATCTGGAGAGTACTTAATTGCATTGGACATTAAGTTAATAAAAATTTGTTGCAAAAGTCCGCGATCGCCCCAAAATCCATGATGATTACCAGTAATTTTAAAAATCAATTCGTGGCGATCGCTTACTGTTTCTCGCTCTTGTTCTAAAAGGTCAGAAAAAAATTGTAGTAAATCGACTAAGATTGGTTGAAACTTGGGTTTTTCCAGTTCAAGTTGGTTAACCAGAAGCATATTATCCACGAGTTTGGACATATACCTTGCTTTCTGTTCAATGATTCCCAAGAACCTCTGTTGTTTGGACTCATCTAGTTGCTGGCTATGTTTTACCAAAGTTGATGCCGCAGCCAGAATTGAAGTTAGCGGCGTTCGATACTCATGGGAAACTGTTGTAATTATTTGGGATTTAAATACATTGAGTTGCTTTTCTTTGACAAGGGCTGCTTGAGTTTGGGCTAACAATTCCGCCTGTTGAATAGCGATCGCTAACTGTACTGATACTTCATTGAGCATTTCTGCATCATCAGTTTGCCACTGTCGCTCTCCGGAATTATGGTGAGCAATCAATAAACCCCAAAGCTTAGGGGTTGGGTTTCCATTGTTGCTCAGATTAATCGGAACTACCAGATTTGCCTTAGTATTAAATTGCTCTTTTAGGCTGACACAATTACACAAGCCAAGCTCATAGATATAAGGCATTGGCGATTGGGAATTAGGCACAAAAGGCAGAGGGGCAAGGGGGCACAGGGGCAGAGGGGAAAGACCTACTGCAACTTCCCCCTTGCTCCCTGCTCCCTGCTCCCTGCCCCCTGCCCCCTGCTCCCTGCCCCCTGCCCCCTGCTCCCTGCTCCCCTGTTCCCCAGTCCCAGCGCCAACCCGATCGCACAATGCCACAGTGCTGTATGACTCAACTGAAGAGGCAACTATTTTACCATCTGTATCTGGGGCAAACTGATAAACCATGACGCGATCGCACTTCAGAAGTTGCTGTACTTCGGCTACAGCCGTATTCAAAATTTGCTCTAGGTTAAGAGACTGGCGAATTCGTAAAGCAGTTGTGGCAATTAGGCGTTGTCTCTCCTGAGTTTTGAGCAGTTGGGCTTGCAAGCACGACTGCTTAATGGCGTTGCGGACTGCTAGTTGCAGCACATCCTGTGTAAGATTTTGCTTGACTAAGTAATCCAAAGCACCTCGTTTCATTACCTGCACAGCGATTTCTTCATCACCGCGCCCTGTCAACATAATCACGGGGACAGAAGTCTTAAATATCTTCTGCTGGATGCGATCGAAAAATTCTAACCCACTCATATCAGGTAGGCAAAAATCCAGCAAAATGACATCGCAGCGTACTTTTTGGCACAAAGCAAGTCCTTCTTCTGCACAGTCTGCCTCTAAAATCTGGTAGGACTGGTGCGGATCTTTCAAAAGATATCGACGATAGATTTTCCGATCTGCGGCACAATCATCGATGATAAGTAGCGTCCATGTGTCCAACATAAGGTTATGAGGATCAGGGAGCTATATAGATCCCTTTTATCCAGATTGTGTTTTCTTGCATAATTCTAAAAATAATATAAAATAAGTGTAAATAAAATCTAAATTCTTTAGTAATCCTAAAGAAATACCAAATAGTCAAAAACAGTAAAATAGGGAAAAAATCTAACAGAGACAAACAGACACAGTGACTCAAAGAGGAAAATGTCTCTGTGTCCTCTGAGCCGTCTCCTTTATTATCGGTTATCCCCTACTGCTAGATCGACAAAAAATAAATAAATTAATCCAACACAGGCGGCGTATTGGCTTCAAGCCAGTAGTCTACAAATGCCTGGATCGTCTTTTTTAGTTCCTGAGCATCCATCGGTTTTACCAGATATCCATTTGCGCCTCTTTGGTAGCACAATTCAATATCTTTGGGGTTAGATGATGTGGTAAAAACAACGATGGGGATTCCCTTAAAACTCTTATCTTGCTTGAGCCGATCTAAAATGTCACGCCCATCAATACCTGGCAAATTGAGATCGAGCAAGATTACAGAGGGTCGTAATGCTACTTTTGAGTTGGGTAAGTCTTCGTCCTTAGCGTAGGCATCGTTTCCCTGTTGATAAAGGAACTCTAAAACCTCATCCCCATTCGTACAACGGTGTATGGGGTTCTGGACGGACATACGCCGCATCAGACGTTGCAGCATCCGAAAATCTTCATTGCTGTCCTCAACAACGAGCAGCGGTTCATGAAGTTTTTTTGTCATTCTTGGTCTTAAAAGAGCTTAACAAAAATATATATTTAGTCATTATCTTAAACTATTCCAGCGTAAAATAAAAAATTGAGCCAACGCCTACGGTAGATTCAACCCAAATGTGACCGTTATGAAGCTCAACAATCTTCTTAACAATAGCTAGTCCTGCACCTGCTCCTCCACCGTACTTTTGCTGGGAATGGAGCCGCTTAAATAATCTAAAGATAGTTTCTAGGTGATGCTGTGGAATTCCAATGCCGTTATCTCGGACATAAAATATTGGGCATGGGGCATGGGAAAGAGGCAGAGGGGCAGGGTGCGGGGGGCAGAGGGGAAAACTCTCCTCCCTTGCTCCCTGCTCCCTGCTTTCTTGCTTCTTCCCTTGCTCCCCTGTTTCTTCTTGAGAAAAGTAGCCAATCTCAACCCATTGCTCTGTCTTATCGTTATATTTGAACGCATTACCAAGCAGATTACTGAAGACTTCATTAACCAGGACTCGATCGCACAAAACTGTTGGTAAAGGCCGAGGAATGCGAATATCCACAAGCCCAGAGTCTTGGCGACTAGCACGAAAAATGTCAATTACTTGGTTGAGTAATTCGTTGAGGTCAGTTGCTTGCAAGCGCAGTTGGGCTTGTCCTAACTGCGATAACCGCAGCAGAGCATTAATCAGAGTTTCCATGCGTACAGACAAGGATACTACCGTTTGCAAGCACTCAATTCCATCATCATCTAATACTTGGGCATAGTCTTCTAACAGCACTGTCGAGAAGTTATAAATGCCCCGCAAAGGTTCCTTGAGGTCGTGGGAAGCGGCGTAGGCAAAGGATGCTAGTTCTTGATTGCTGCGTTCTAACTCCAGGTTGATTTTAGCTAATTCATCCGCTTTCGAGAGTACAATACCAACGATCGCATTATTCAAAGCGATCGCACTGTCAAGTTCGCAAGGTTTCCAAGGTAGAGAAGTTAATCTAACCGTTTCTTGCCATTGTTCAAAGGATTTACGGGGAGACAGGGTATAGCTACCGTCTGCCTGTGCTTGCATGGATTCTTGTGGATTTCCTGCCCAGTGTACCGTTTGAAGAACTTCAGGGCGAAACCAAAGGATATAATAGCGCCGAATTTTAGAAATCCGCAGTAGCAACAAGCCACTAGCAGTATCTTTAAATACTAGTGCCTCTTGGTAAAGCTTCGGCAGAGAATCAGTAGCAAACAGATTGTCACTAACTTGGGTATTCGCCCATTCAATCAGTGCCCGAACTTCATCAATATTTGGTGTTGTCCCCACAAGGGTAATTTCATTATCCAGACAAACCGCAGCTCCAGAAGCACTAACAAGATCGAGCAAGCGAATTTCCGGTTTAATTAAGGCATCGATAAAATTGTCTGCTTGGGAAATAGACTCAAGGAACTCAGACTGTAGCGATTTGAGTTTTACTTTATAATCCCATTCCGAGTTACTAATTTTGTGTGCTAATTCTGAAGATGCAATCTGTCCCAAAAATTCGCACATCTTGCGGACTTCGTAAGAAATATACTTTGGTGTTTGATGGTGACAGGATATTAATCCCCAAAGCTTTTGCTCTTGAATAATTGAAATCACCAAAAGAGCCTTCACCCCCATATTTTGATGATATTCAGTACAACACCAATCAAAACTCCGCAGCAGACAGTAGCTTAAATCAAGATGCTGATGTGTTGTCGGATTTTCCGTTGGAACTAGTTTGACAGGTTCGGCAGTCAAATCGGGGAGAAATCTCAGAAAGCAGCGCGTGTATAACTCCCTAGCCTGCGCTGGAATATCTGTAGCGGGATAGTGGAGTCCTAAATAAGGTGATAAATCTTCCCGTTTAACTTCTGCAACCACAGAACCCGCTTCTGACTCGTCAAATTGATAGACCATCACTCGATCGAAACCGATGATTTTTTGGACTTCTTGTGCTACTAAATGCAAAAATTCTCCCAAATTGGATGTCCTTTGCATTTTAGCGATCGCTTCACTCGCAAAACTATGAAAGTTTAAGAAACTCATCTCAAATTCCGAGTCAGTTGGTTCTAGCTCCAGAATCACAGCTTCTTCTGTACGATGAGCAATAGCATCAAAGTATATTTCCCCATGTAAAGTATTTATTGATACTTTAAAAACATTAGCGCTGCCAACCTTTTTGACTAAGCACTGCTTGACAATTTCCACTGGCTGAGGTTCAAGTAAATAGCTCAAAGGTTTACCGAGCAAATCTTCTGGAGCTTTATACAAATACACTTGGGTATTGTTGCTAACTTGCAGTATCTCTAATTGAGTACTGAGTGCCAGGAGAATGCCATGAGGTTGAATAGAGCCAGGTATGTGAATAGGTTTGCGATCGTGGTTAGTCAGGGCAGTAGCTTGGGCTGTAGTATATTCCGGCTGGCTCATAACTGAACTTATGTAAAGCTAGTTTTAAAATAGCGCAATTAAATGTCATATTTCTTTAAAGTATATGTCCTAAAGTATGAATGCGATCGCATATATCTGTACTGCTTATGGTTTTTACACTAATTAAGGTAAGTGCAAATAACTAGAAGATGGTGTAGTGGCGTGGCAAGGCTTCCATAACATAGCGAAAATACAAATTAATTATGGTATATTCAAAGTAGATACAAAAAAGAGTCCAAAATAGGTGCGTCAAGCTCCGAAAGTTTTATGTTTGGGTGTGAAATTTTTTAAGAAAGCATTTATTTGGAGGTAGTTATGACTACAGTTGTTACGAAGTGGGGAAACAGTCTAGCTATTCGACTTCCGAAAGCTTTGGCTGAACAAGTTAATGTCAAAGAGGGGACAGATGTAACTTTCAGCATTTCAGGCAATAGTATTGTCATCACGCCGCAGCAGCGAAAAAAATATACCCTTGATGAATTATTGGAAGGTATGACTCCAGATAATTTGCATTCTGAAATTGATACTGGATCTGCTGTGGGGAATGAAGTTTGGTAGTTAAACTATACATTCCAGATAGAGGTGATATTGTCAAGTTAGATTGCGGAACTACAAAGCAAATTACGGCTGATTCGATCCGACGTGTATTAGCCCTGAGAACATCAGGAATGTCATTTGAAGATATTGCTGAAACCCTTAATGCTGAATTAAAACCTCAAGGGCGTGAGCAGATGGGCTATCGTCCTTTTTTAGTTATGTCGCCGTTAAAATACAATCGAATGGCTTCTATAGTTCTAATTTGTCCAATTACTAATCAAAAAAAAGGTCTTAACTTTGAGGTTCCGCTTCCTGACGGAATGATAACCAGTGGCGTGGTGCTAGCCGATCGGCTCAAATCACTAGACTGGAAAGCTAGAAAGGTTTTGTTTGTAGAGAAAGTTGAACAAAAGTTAATTGAAGAAGTGCAAGCAAGAATTGAACCTCTAATTTTATAAAGGTGCAAATAAATTTTACAGACGTAATTAATTACGTCTGTACAAATCAAATAAAAATCATTACATGCAGTAATGCAACACCAATATCCAACATCCAAAATCCGAAGCTGACTATGGTGTTGGGAACTTTTTTGTTAACGAGTTTGGCTCCTTTGATATCTAATAATTGTGCTAATTCAGTTGTATTCAATGACTTAACGAGACTCAAGCCAAGAGGCTTACTAGAAATGCTTTGAGTGTAAGCGGCGTTTAGGTAGGGTGTGTATTGCGGCTTGCCTGCAATGTATGTTTGGAAGAAAGGTAAACTCAAAACATTTATGTAACGACGCGCTTGAGAAGCATCACCAATCATATCGGCAGGTAATGCTACTTGTTGATTTGCAGGGTTTGCATTGCCAATGGTGGAAAAGTGTGTGCCACCTATAAGCATGACGAGATACTTTTGGGAATTTGTCAACCAGGAGAAAGGTAAAATTTGCTCGGATAAAGCTGGTGCAACTGTATCATCACTACTGCTGACAATCATCACTGGAGTTTTAATTTGACTTAAGCCAGCTTTGCCGAAAATCGAACTCGTAATGGGATTAACTGCGATCGCAGCTTTGACTCTCTCATCCCGCAGGTTATAATCTTTGCCAAATTTGCTAATGCTCAATTCTAAAGCGCGACACTGGAGCAGTAAAGACATATTCCAGGTATTTTGGAGTGCTGCTGGTTGACAGTCTTGTTTTAGCTGCTCAAAGTTAATTTTAGCGCCTGCCAGGGCTAAGGCTGTATAGCCTCCCAAAGATTGACCAAATACTCCGACTTGTTGCAGATTTAAGCGACCTTTAAACCGTGAATCAGATTGATTACCTTTTTGCAATTGATTCAGTATATATGTTATATCCCTTGGTCGGTCTTGAAATTCGCTTGGTTCTGCTACTTCAATAGCGCGTCCTTTTAACAGAGAACGCAATTGTTTCGCATCACTACCAGGGTGATTGGGAACAACGACGGCAAATCCGTAAGAAGCTAGATGAGTGGCTAAATATTGAAAGTTACTGCTATCTAAACCCAAGCCGTGAGAAATGACAATTATCGGTGCAGCATTCTGGACATTGGGAATGTAAACATCAGTCAATAAAAGTCGATTGCGGGTTGAGTCGAAAAACTTCAAGATGTATTTTTGCGACTTAAATTTTCCCGGAACCTTTAAATCGGGCAATTGCGAGAAATTTGGTGGAGAAATGCTCTCAGCTTCTATTTTAGACTTTTGGGAAACAGCTGCGACCGCTTGATGAGTTTGGTTAACAAGTTTCTCCAATTGTGTAGCTATTTCAAAAGTCTCGGCGACATCAAGGCGAATGCTGCTGCTGGGATATTTACGCAACACATTTAAAAGTGTCAAGCCTCCCGATTCTCCAGAGGCTAAAATTAGCGCCGAACGCAAAGTACCAAATCCTGGTTCTGGCTGATTGGTTTTAATCACTTGCGCCAATCGATGCAGTAAAAATTCTCCTTGGGGTGTGTAGAGAAGTTGCGAAACTACTACTGGACTAACTTTCACGCGATTAAGTAAAATCCGCCGCAATTCTTGAAGCTGTTCTAAAGGCAGATATCGCTGATAAGCTGCTAAGTCTTCGTTAATTACACCTGTTTTGGCGTAGTTCTCTAAAGTCCTGACTGAAATGGAAAGCTCTAAAGCTGAATAAGATGCATAAATCCGCTCTGCTGCCAAGACAGAATTACTAATTCCAAACGTTGGCAACACCATTGAAAGAACCAGCAATAAAGAATTTTTTCTGAGGGTGCTGGCCCAATTACCAAACAAACTATTCATCGCTCAACTGTTTCGGTGGTCTGGTTTTATCAGGTGTTGGCTTTGGTAGTTATTCGGGCGCCCTGCTTGGTTTACTTAAAGTTATTAGCCTCAATTTTATCAAAACAGAATTTAGGAGTCAGTAGTTATAATTGACGATGAATTATGTATGACTTGCGAATGTAGCTGGCTGAAAATAATGGGTATAAATGGGTTTAAATTTTCCACCAAATTTGAGATTTAGTAGTCAAAAAAAGTAGTGATTCCCAATGCCCTAGTAATTTCTTCTGACTCCTGAATTATGATTTCTGAATTCTTTTGCAAGGATATTTCGGCTATAAAGTCAACAATCAAATCCTACAAAGTCACGCAGATGGGTAAAGTATCCGACTGACTTCAGTAGTTTGCCTTCACTATTAAATCATAACAAATAAAAAATAGTTTGCCTCAGTATTTATGTTGTAGCTTTGAATATTGCACAAATTTACTAGATGAAAAAGCCAGTAAAAATCCTGAAAAACATGGCATTTAATCAGCTTTTCCCAAGGCGATCGCTACTGAACCTATAACTACTAAACCCGCTCCAAATATTGCTATGAGGGTGAAGTGTTCTGGTGGTGTCCAATCAGGTGCAATAACTGATACAATCGCTACTGCTATTAATGTCACAATGGGAGCTAAAGCTAATACTGCACTTACTCGTGATGCTTCCCAATGTTGTAATGATTCAGAAAAAGCACTGTAGGCGATTAAGGTATTCAAGGCACAAAAAATCAACATTCCTAAATGGAAAGGATCGAGTATAAAAAGTGATTTAACTTTTGCTAGAGGAGTGAATAATAAAGTACAACCTCCATAAATAACCAACATGATGCTGGTGGAAGATAAAGATTGTAATAACTGCTTTTGCGCCAAAGCATAAATAGCCCAAGCTGTCGATCCTAGTGCGATTAAAATACTACCTAGTATATATGTGCCATGTGCTGTAATTAAACTCGTTAGTTGCTCGCGAAAAAACAAAAGATAACCACAAATCATGACACTAACGCCAATCCATTGAGACAGCCGATAACGTTCTTTAAAAATTACTAACCCTCCAAAACCTAATAAAAGGCTAGATAATTGAATCAGAACTTCAGCGTTAGCAGGCGATGTTAATGCTAAACCTTGGATAAACGAAAAGTAATTAATCCCTAAAAATATTGTCGCGATCGCTAATAATTTTCCAGAAGCAGAGCGCAATTGTTCTAATTTTGGTAATTTGCCGCGTATCCCTAAATACACAGCAAGCAGTACAAATGATACCAAAAAGCGAAACCAAATTACGGTATAGACATCAAGTACTTGTAGAATTACTGCAAGAGCAATAGGTAAAATTCCCCACAAGAAGACTGTCAATAGCGATAACATTAGTCCTAAGCGCCACCGACCAGAACTTTGATGTATTAACATTAAAATATCCCAAAAATAAGATTGATAAGTAAGTTATATCTAATTTAAATATCTAAACATTTTATCAAACTCTTATCGATAAAATATATTAATAGTTTAGTTCATCCAAATTCAATATAGAATAACCAATTTTTTCAACTCAATTTATAATTCGTAGCCCGAAGAGGGTGTTTTTTTTGTATTCACGTAAAATTCGTAATTTGCGTGTTCATTTTACATGAATATTAAATTTCAAACTTCCTCAAAAATGTATACTTTATCTTGGTGTTACTTTAGAAAAAACTATGGGGATTATACCCATAATCAGCTTAGTAATCTTCACCACCGCTTTATCAAGTTACTTATTGCTGACCTCAAGAGGTCGATTTTTGCTCAAATCTTTGGTGACAAAAATAAAGCGGCAAGAGTGGAAATTCAGATATGGCAAAGCTAATTACTTAAGATCGAGATTTTTAAGGACTGTAACAATTGCTGCCATTATTCTCGTAGCAGTAGTAGCCGGAAATACTGTATCAGCAGTTACAGGCCCGTCTCCAGTTTCTCTCAAGAGTGTATCGGTTCCAGAACCTGACAATCTTGGAGACTTCGTAAAAGACAAAACGGCTGCAATCAAATTAGGAAAGACTCTTTTTTGGGATATGCAGGTTGGGAGTGATGGAAAGACCTCCTGTGCTAGTTGTCACTTCCATGCTGGAGCTGACAATAGATCCAAAAATCAGATTGCTCCTGGGCTTTTGCGGGTCAACGCCGATGGTACAGAGAATCCAGATTCAGTTTTTAATGTCGGCGGACTACCAAACTATCAGCTTAAACCAGGAGATTTTCCCTTCCACAAGCTGTCAAACCCAAACGATCCTAAAACTGTTGTATCTGACCGTAACGATGTCAGTTCTTCTCAGGGGATCTTCAATACGAAGTTTGTGGATGTCACACCTGGGAATGCAGAAGACAAAGTTACCACTGAGCCAGATCCGGTGTTTAACGTAAAAGGTATCAATGTGCGGCGCGTCGAGCCGCGTAACACGCCAAGCGTGATTAATGCCGCATTCAACTTTCGCAACTTTTGGGATGGAAGGGCACAAGATATCTTTAATGGGGTGAACCCCTTCGGTTTAAGAGATCCTAACGCCGCTGTCGTCAAGGCTATAAACCCAATTAGGGCAGAATTTGTGAAAGTCAGCCTCAATAACTCGTCTTTGGCATCTCAAGCTGTCGGGCCGCCACTCAGTTCTTTTGAGTCATCCGCAGATGGTCGCACTTTTCAAGAAATTGGTGATAAGTTCGGGAGTGATAAGTTGGGGCTAATTGACAGAATATCTTTCACCGCTGGTAAGGGTAAAAAGCTCCCCCGAAAACTTGCGAAAAAGTTATTACCTCTTAGACCGCTAGCTAAACAGATTGTGCATCCACAAGACAGCGTTTTAGGTAAAGATAGTAGATCGCCTAAGCCTGGACTTAAAGATAAAACATACGAGCAGATGATTCAAGATGCCTTCAAGCCGGAGTGGTGGAATTCTACTCGCCTCATCCAAGTTGACTCTGACGGTAAACGGACTATTGTCAAGAGGCCCGATCGCTCTTTGACGACTAATGAGTATACATTGCTAGAGTACAACTTCTCGCTATTCTTTGGGCTGGCAATTCAGTTGTACGAGTCTACGCTCATTTCCTATGATACGCCCTACGATCGCTACTTGGAAGGAAACACCAGCGCCCTAACCGCGCAGCAGCAACGAGGGAAAGGACTGTTTGAGGGCAAAGCTTTGTGTATTGCTTGCCACAGTGGAGTAGAATTAACAGCTGCTTCAGTCAGCAACGTGGCTAAAGAAGGACGAATCAAACGTGCGCCGTTCGCGCCAAACTCCCCAGAAGACACTGGTTTCTTCAATATCGGTGTCAGACCAGCCACAGACGACCCCGGTTTGGGTGGTTATGACGGTTTACAGAGTAAAGGTCAACGTAATCCGCTTTCAGAGGCACGATTGGCTCAGTTGGGTAAATTTAAGGATCTCCTTGGCGAAAACCCCCCAGCCCTTAATCCACCGTTGAATTCCACTGAGCCTGTGTTTGCAAATGGAGCTTTCAAAGCACCTGGACTTCGCAATGTGGAACTAACTGCTCCCTACTTCCACAATGGAGGTCAGGCGACTCTAGAGCAAGTGATTGATTTTTACAATCGTGGTGGTGATTATGGAGTACTTCCACCGCTAAATCTGTCATCAGTAGAAAAACAAGAATTAGTCGCCTTTTTAAAAGCGCTGACTGATGACCGAGTTCGGTTTGATAAAGCGCCCTTTGACCATCCACAATTGTTTATCCCTAATGGACATGTGGGTAACACTAATTACGTTGTCAATGACGGCACTGGTAAAGCTACAGATGACACAGTGGAAATTCCTGCTGTTGGTAGGAGTGGTAATGGTGGTACACCAAATTTCCTAAGTTAATCTCATTTCACGACGAAATACCTGAATACAGATAAATATCTAGGGACGTACAGATGCACGTCCCTATTTTTACGATTTAGTGCAATTGCGAAGTTCGTAGTGAGGGCTTTAGCCTTCAAACCAAGGACTAAAGTCTTTACTACAAACTTATTCACCCTACTCAATACTCAGCACTCAGCACTCAGCACTCAGCACTCAATACTCAGCACTCAGCACTCAGCACTCTTCATTGATGTGGTGGACTAGTAATTACGATCGCTTGACTAACGAGTGGGCTCGCCAAGTATTGGTTGTATATTGCTAACTTTGGTATTGTCTAGGTAATTATAGACTCTTCTGGAAACTTCACGGACAAAATCGCCGGCTCTTGAATCGTAGTTTGGTCTTTGCACCAAAACACCTGCTAAATAGCTTTTGCCGTTGGGCATTTGAATAATACCCGCATCACCAATGATAAATCTCAATGTACCAGTTTTGTGGGCAATGGTAGCTCCTTGGCCGATACCGGCTGGTAGTAAACTATTGGTTTTCACATGGCGCATAATGCCTAAAACTCGATCGCGGCTAGTTGGGGATAACAAACGATTATTAGAAACTAACGCCGCCAATCTGACCAAATCTTTGGAACTAGTTGTATTTGTGCCACCGATGTCTGGAAGTAGATTCCGAAGTGCTGTATTTTGCAATCCCCAGCTACGAAAACGTTGACTAACTTTTGCGGTACCACCCAAGCGATCGAGAATTAAATTGGTGGCGGTATTATCGCTGATTGTCATCATCAAGGTAGCAGTTTCCAGGACACTAAATTTAGTGCCAATGGGTTTGTATTGCATAATTCCAGATTCACCCACCTTTAAATCGCGCCGCATCACTAATTTATCGGTAAGTTTAATTCTACCTGCATCTATTTCTTGGAAAAGAGCCACTAATAAGGGGAATTTGATTGTACTGGCAGCAGCAAATCTTTTTTCGCCATTAATATCTATATAGTTTCCTGTATCTAAATCCAAGAAAAATATTCCCGGATTTAAGGTTTTATAACTTGCTAACAAACTGCGAATCTGAGAAGTAATACCAACCATTTCTTGACCAAGATTCACAACTCCAGCAAATGTCGATGCATCTGTGGATTTGATGGCAATATCTTCTCGATTTTCCCCAACAATGGGATTACTTTGGCGGTTAAATGAATTGAATTTGAAAATCCAATGAGAAAGGGAATCTCCTTTAACTGATATATTTTGGGAAGTCACATCATAACCCGGAGCTAACTCGACGACAAAACGAGTAGTTTGAGAGTCTGGTTTGCCGAGGCGAATTTCTTTCACCGCCTTACCAAAACTTCGTTTGACAGTATCGGAATTAAAATTAGTTCCGGGTAAGTCAATCACTAATCGATTCGGATTATCTAATAAAAAGGCTTTTGGTTCTATTCCCGAAGTGGTAGTTAAGTCTAATTGATTTTGGCTAGAATCATAGTACCAAGACTGTAATTGTGAAGCTTTAGCTTGTCCTGCAACTAAAACCAAACTGCTTAAACCAATCGCCAGTAGATGTGATTTCATGTTGTGAATGTGGGTGTGCAAGTTAGGAGAAACTAATCAGGTTTACTTAGATTGTTTTCTGATGACTGTGCTGAACTTCCGGAGAAAAAGTCAGAAATCCCGTTGAGTTATTTTTACCAGATGATATTGGGGATTAGATAAGCACGATAAATCATCATTACTTATTCAAAGTAAATCGCTGATAGTTTTATTTGTGGTGTGAGTTGATAACAACAGAAATTGTTAATCTAGCGGAAGGACGAGCAAAGGATTAATTATGTTTCCAACTTATGTTTTGTAGAGAGAGAAAGTAAAATTTATTCACTAAAACCCTAATACATATAGATTTCGCGTAGACGCACGCATTGCCTATTAGTGTCAACTTAACGTAAAACTCTTGTCAAGACATGATATAGAGTTCATTCACTTACGGTTATTTACTGCGTCACCCCACCCTAACCCTCCCCTTATAAACTATGCGTTACCCACATCTTTCTTTACAATCTTAAAACCCATGTTTTCTAAGCATCTTAGAGACTGAGGGGTTAGGCATACTTGACAAATTAGCTCTTAGTCTTATCGCTAAAACTGTGTTTTTATTGAGAATTAACGACGAACTAATCAGGGTTACAAAAACCAGAGCGATCGCTCTCGCAAATGTTAAGAAAGATCCGGGTAATGGATAGCCCTTATAAAGGGGAGCCACTGCGTTGGACGGGTTTCCCGGCTTGTACCGCTAAAGCGGAACCCGCAGGGTAGCAAGGTGAGGGAACTAGATTTCTTTTTTCCCCCCCAATAAACGGGGGGATTAAGGGGGGTAATTCGACTTGTGTACACCGTAGCCTTTATAAGGAAAGGGAATTAGAAGTTCTAGTTTTCCCTTTCTGATGTTATTTTGGCGATGCCTGGGTTGGGGTACGCCAACGCATTTGTTGATTTGGCGAACGCATTTGTTATTTCGGCGAACGCATTTGTTGATTTGGCGAACTCATTTGTTGATTTGGCGAACTCATTTGTTGATTTGGCGAACTCATTTGTTGATTTGGCGAACGCATTTGTTATTTCAGCGAACTCATTTGCTATTTCGGCGAACGCATTTGTTATTTTGGCGAACTCATTTGCTATTTCGGCGTGTCCAGAACGCACTCTACTGGCGTGACAAGGCTAAAATAGTGCATTAGCTTGACTCTTGTGGGATGGGCGTCTCGCCATTGGTGTCAAGTTAAGCTCAAACTCCTTTTCAAACCTCGTTTCCAGCCTCTGGCTGGAAATGCAACTCAAAAGCGGCTCTGCCGCAAGTCTTGAGGCAGAGCCTCAACGACGAACATCCCCAGTCGGAGACTGGGAACGAGACAACCGAGAACAGGCAAACTGGGGAATAGAATAACATTTATACGCAATAATCTTGGTGAGCTAAAAGTTCCTTCTTGGGAGATTGACATAACTATCTTCACCTTCTCCCACGCCTCACTTCGACAGACATCCCTCTGGCTGGTTTTGACTACGCAAAACTATCCCTCTCCGACTCTCAAGAAGAGCAGACTTGAACTAACACAGAGAAAGATTCGTTGACAGATGATCTTAAAAGAAATCAGCTACCCAAGGAGAACTACCTGCAAAGATTTGCGTAGCTGCTGAAATAGCGGTTTCTGTCCCATGCAGTTTTCCGGCTATTTGCAAATGGTAGGGAGCGAACAAACTTGTATATAGTGGTGCTAGTTCCCGAATATCTAACTGCAATTCACCCTTTCCACCTTTGGTAACTTCACCGCGTCCATTGGCAACAGAAAGAATAAATTTACCATTGTTTGCATCTAGCAAATTATCTTTAATATCTAAATGCAATTCAGTTTCAATTCCCGAAGGATAACCCCGCATGGACAGCGCCTTGACTACATCTACTATTCGGAGCATCCAACGCATCGTATTCTTAAGCTTGGCAGTTTGCTCTGGTAGCAGCAATGTCAAGGAATCAATTGCAGAACTCCTCCATCGCACGCGTTCAATTTGGGAGCGATGACTGGCAAGAAAAGACCAGAATGTTTGTGCAGCCGCAGTTGTGAGAATTACCCAATCTTTGATTCGCAGAATTGCGCCATCTTCTTTTGGATGTTGACTAAAAAGGATGTAACCTTCGGGTTTCTCTTTGGTACCGATAAAATACGCGTAAAATGTTTCCTTCTCATCTGGTTGAATTAAGCGTTCCCAGATTGCTCGATGTCGGTCTAAATATCCATGCGTTAGTTTCGCCTGCTGCTGATATAGTTCGTGAAAGACTTGATGATTAATTGGCACTATTGGTTGTAAAGGTAGAGGTTGCTCCCGCAGTTGGATACTTTTAGTTGCAATTTCCCAATTACACCAGCTACCCCCCTGCTCATACCCGACTTTTCGATACAAGCCTTGAACTGCTGGATAAAGAGCAGAGAGCGGTATACCTCTAGCATAAAGTTCCTTGAGCGTCTGCTGCATGAGAGCGATCGCAGCTCCCGAACCGCGATACTCTGGAGCAATACCCACAACGGCAATTCCTGTCATTGGTACGCGCACACCACCCCACCACTGACCCATATCCAGAGTTGCCAATCCACCAACTAATTGCCCAAATCCCCGAATAATACGGAAATTTTCTACACCAATGAGATTGATATAAGCTTCTTCACCACCAACTCCGCTGATGAAACACTGCTCAAGGATATATATCAGCTGCTGAATATCCTGTGGATCGGCAAGAGTGCTGTATTCAAATTGAGCCGTCATTTCTTCTACCATTAGTAGGACAAAAACACAATCACACTACAGCAGATGTTGCTCGAATGCTTGAGCAATTTATCGCCATAAAGCCCCGGAATCAGCCTCAATTATACTACTGCACGTTTGGTTTTAAATGTTGGACTACTTGTCAATATGCTGGATTCAGGGTTATTGGTCTAGATAATTAGTCTTTCAAAACGCGAACAATCGCGTCTCTATATAAGGGTTTTGTGGCTCTATCTGAACTGTATTTACTTAAATCGTTTCTTTGTGAAGCTGCATATATTTGCCTTCGCAACACTCTTCCTCCAAAGCATCTTCATTGAGAATTGATATTACACTTGTAAAAATTTTTAATGAGTTACTTCAGGAGTGTTTATTCTATTTTTAGGGCGAGTTGCTCTTAACTAACCACTTACAAAAAATATGTCAACAAGTTGGATTTACCTTATATTAGCAATCCTCTTTGAGGTTTCAGGCACAACTTGCATGAAATTATCACAGGGATTTACTAAAATAGTTCCTTCAGTATTAATATTTGTCTTCTATGGACTTTGTTTTACTTTTTTGACCTTTGCTCTCAAGAAACTTGAAGTAAGTATCGCCTATTCTGTCTGGGCTGGATTAGGAACTATTCTAGTAGCTCTTATTGGGATTATTTGGTTTCGGGAATCTGCCACATTCATCAAACTTGTGTCGATCGCCTTAATCATCATCGGGGTAATTGGGATCAACGCAAGTCAATGAAGGGAGCAGGGGGCAGGGGGCAGGGGAGCAGGGGAGCAGGGGGGCAGGGGGCAGGGGAGCAGGGGAGCAGAGGAGAGGGTTTGCAGATTAGACTTCTTGGCATTTGTCGGGAAAAGGGTAAAGGGTAAGGGTGAAAGGTTTGTTATTTTCCTTTTCCCTTTTCCCACAAGAGTACAAAAAGAACTTTTGCAAGAGACTCTATGAGTGGAACTCACAAGGAACAATAAAAATATCTCTTCCCCAGTCCCCAGTCCCCAGTCCCCAGTCCCCAGTCCCCAGTCCCCAGTGCCCAGTCCCCAGTCCCCAGTCCCTATTTTTAAGGCAGGTCTATTTTATACAGCTTAGTATTGGCTGCTTTAGCTAAACATTACTTAGGTAGCGGTGAACGAATTGAATGGCGATCGAACCTTCTCCGACACCGGATGCCACCCGTTTAATTGAGCCATAGCGGACATCTCCGGCTGCGAAGATTCCGGGAATGTTGGTTTCTAATAAGAAAGGAGAGCGTTCTAAAGACCAACCACGAGGAGATTTGCCATTATGCGCTAAGTCCGGCCCCGTGATGATAAACCCCTGAGCATCGCGTTGAATAACGCCATCGAGCCAATCGGTTTTGGGGCTAGCACCGATAAAGATAAACAGCGATCGCGCCGACACGGTTTCGATTTGTCCAGTGTTAGCATGGGCGATCGCAATTGCTTCTAAATGTTCCTCTCCCTTCACTTCCACGACGGTGCAACCCGTGCAAACTTTGATATTTTCAGTTGCAGCAATTTGGTCAATCAAATATTGAGACATACTTGATGCTAGTGATTGACCCCGTACTAACATAATCACTTTGCTGGCATACTTAGAAAAATGCATTGCTGCCTGTCCGGCAGAGTTTGCCCCGCCTACCAAGTAAACCTCTTCGTTGGTGCAGGCGATCGCCTCAGTCATGGCAGCACCGTAATAAATTCCTGCTCCTGTGAGCTTCTCGGCTCCTGGAACCTTTAGCAAACGGTAGGAAACGCCTGTTGCAACTAAAAGTGCATGGCAACTAATCTCGTTACCATCTGCTAATTGCAGAATCCGATAAGGATCTTCTAGTCGAACGCTAGTTACTACTTGAGGAGTGAGAATTTCTACTCCAAATCGCCGCGCCTGGGTGACTCCCCGCCTTGCCAAATCACTACCACTCAAACCAACAGGAAACCCCAAATAGTTCTCAATCCGCGAACTCGTACCTGCTTGTCCTCCTGGCGCTTCCCGCTCAATTAAGACAGTACTCAATCCTTCAGAAGCGCCATAGACGGCAGCTGCTAATCCGGCGGGGCCAGCACCCACGATCGCTAAGTCATAAAAGGGACGCTCTGCCTGAGTTTGCAGTCCAATTTTGGCGGCAATCTCTAAATTAGATGGTTGAATTAATCGGGAACCATCGGGAAACATCACTAAGGGTAATTGTTGTCTACAATCAGCTTGGGCGAATTCCACCAATTTTTCTGCATCCGGCTCCAGTTCAATATCTAACCACTTAAATGGAATCTGGTTACGTGCTAGGAAGTCTTTCACCTGATGTGAAAAAGGCGACCAGCGATTACCAATGACTCGAATGCCTTCAAAGGGTGGGCGAAATCCTGCTAGCCAGTCATCTAGCAAATCATCTAAAACCGGGTATAGTCTCTCTTCTGGTGGATTCCAAGGCTTGAGTAAGTAATAATCAAGTCTGGCACTATTAATCGATTTAATCGCAGCATCCGTATCTGCATAGGCCGTCAACAAGGCACGTTTCGCATCGGGAAAGATGCTTTTTGCTTGTTCCAGAAACTCCACGCCTCCCATTTGGGGCATACGTTGATCCACTAGAAATAAAGCAACTGATTCATTGCGCAATTTTAGTTGCTGCACCACATCCAGAGCCGCGATCCCGGAATCTGCCCGGACAATGCGGAAGCGATCGCCATACTGATGACGTAAGTCTCGTGACACCGCTTGCAATACTTCTGGATCGTCATCGACGGTTAAAATTGCTGGTTTCGCCATAACTACTGTTACTTAACAATTGCAGTGTCTAGCCGTTATCTTCAAAAATCTGCTGTCAAAATATCTACTGTTTAACCAGTTGCTTTAAACGAAAGTATGCCTCTTCTGGTGTCAGCGGTTCCGATTGACTTTCATTGGGTATATAAAATACCCAGGTATCGGGAAAGTAATGCACCACAAAGCTAGGAATCAAACCTAAGCTTACTGCTTGCTTGCCGAGTTTTTCAGTTTGTTCCTCTAAACTCAGTTGGTCATGAAATGAGTGTTCAGCCATACTTTTACATCTCCCTGTACTTTATTTGACCCTGGAAGAAGGTTCAAAACCAGCATTGCACGAATTTAGCTAAAGGTGATTTACACCATGTTTTAGAATGAGCTTGAGAATATTTTGGTAGTAAACCTAAATAATTTCAAATATGCTTTCGTAGAGAATCATAAAACTATTTGGGTCATTCAGGGTAACTGAAATTGGATTGAATCAGGCAACAGGGCATTTTTGGCGTTGAGGTCTGAGGAAATCATCTGTTTCCCTCTATACTCGTAATCGGCACTACAAGTAAGTATGCGATCGCTCCTGCTTGGCTGTGTACAGTGATGGACAGAGTACAAGGGAGCCATAAAATGAATGATGATTGCGTCACCGATGACTCGCTAATACCAATTTAAAAAAAGAATGCGACAAATAGACCACTTGTAGAGACGCGATTCATCGCGTCTTTAGCCAAAAATGTGTTGCAATCATTAATTGAATTGGTATAACGCATCTCTACAAGACGCACTCGCGTTCGCTATCGGTGACACTAGCTAGCTCCCAGAGGAGTTGAAAGACGGATAATTTATGTTGTCTCTCTCATTTGCTTCCAACTGTTGCCTTTTGGCACAAGCAATAACAATGCTTGTCTACCATCACACCAACTTTAGGGACTTCCAAAGAAAAAAACATTCAATTTTTATTGTGGGGTGGGCGTCTTGCCATTGGTGTCAAGTTAAGGCATCAGCCCAAGTGTAAAGCGAGGTTGCGGCATTGCGTCGGTGTCGCTGACGCACTGCTTTTACCAAGCCCATAGAGCGGTGATGCTCAACTAACCAAGGAATAAGTTGAAGTTGTGAGTTTTGCAAGAGTGCGCGATGGAAAAAATATAAACTGCGGAAAACCATTTCCACGGAAATTCGCTCTATTGGTTGTTGCAGAGCGAGTGCGACATCAGCACACAAATCATTGAGAACAGCATAGAAAATCCATGTAGCATAAACTTGCATCTGTATACCATTATTGCCACCAACCCAGAGATAGGACAAACCCAACAATCTTTTTGTGAGTAAAAATGCATCTTCGATTTGCCAACGTCGGCGATACAACTCACAAACTGATTGTGGTGAAAGTTGTTGTGGGTCAAGGACATTGGTTAAGTAATGATACCAAGTCTTTCCCCAGAGTACAGATACTTGTCGCATCGGGTAGTGACAAGGATCGGTATGGTGAAGACCCATTTGAATGATTTCGTCTTTGTAATGAGAACCACTAGAAAGCACGCGCACAACTTGATAGCGCACTTTGGCTTTTTGTCTGGTTAAAACATATTTTCTGGCTTCAGTTAGGGTATCAAACCATTCAAATCCATAGAAGCCCATATCTGTTATCAGTAAACCGCCCACTGGTAAGCGTACTTGTAGTTCTTGCCACCACTTAGTTTCGTTACGTTTGGCATCGGCATCAAAAAACGCTGCCACTGGGCGATGGCTGAATGCTTCCACCACCATCAACATCTTCCCACCCAACACTGCGTTTGTTTTTTCTTGGAGTTGTCCTAAATGTTTTTTGACTGCTTCTAGAGTTGATGCATCCGCTATCCATACTGCACTGAACTCTTCAACCACCGATGACCACCGGGGGTCAACTTCTGTAGGATTTTTTTTGACTGCTAGACGCTCTATTACTTGCTCAAACAGTCCAACAAACAGCTTCGCTGGCAAGCTTTCAAGCCGTTGAGATAGCGCTTGCCGACTCACAGACATTGCTTCTACCCACAATAATCCTTCAACTTCTAGGCAGCACAGCACATCTGTTAAATAATTTATTTGTCGATACACTAAACTCAGCACTATTGCTGCCATCACTGGTAGCGTTAGTACCCGCGATGCCTACGGCGGGCTGCGCCTACGCAAATTCCGCTGTTTGTCTTTTACATCTTTGAGATTGGCAAATGTCCCTGGAGTTACCAGTTCAATCAATCGTGATTCTATCTCCTGAGTTGTTGGGGCTGGGCAACTTACCCGATGTCGAAAATCTGGATTCCCTTGTTTTTTACGTGGCTTACTCATGGCTCAATCAACACCCTTGTGTTGAGTTTAGCCATTAAGTTTTACCCACTTGACAAGTCTCCTTTTTTCTTAACTTGACACCAATGACAAGATGTCCACCCCACAAGATTGAATAATTTATTTCTTGGTAATCCCTTAGAGGGAAAAGCTCAATTTCCACAAAATCGCAATCCTTTTTTAAACCCCAATGGGAACAAATCTCTCCAATATGCTAATTGTTGGCTGTAATGATTGGGCTTCAACAAATAGCGCACTTTGCTCATCAAAAGCAGTCCAATTTTGGTGATTGGATAAAGGCTCAGAAGCAACAATAACTTGGTTTGGCTGCTTGAGTTCATCATAAGACCAATAAAGAGTAGGTGCTTGTGTGCGATAAGCATAGCGAATTGCTGCAACTGCTTGACCATCACTGACAATTACATTGGCACTAAAGCTGGTGTCGTGTTCTGATGCCAACTTAGTCAATTTTTGAACTGTGGCATTTAATGCTGACAACAGAGTGCTGTTTGGAGACGACTGCCACATTTCCACTAGTAGGGCGAAGATGTGTTCAGAGTCAGTCGTACCTTTAATCAGGCGGTAAGTGGAATCAGAAAGGCTCTTACGTATTGGTCTACAAAGAGTTTGTTGAAAGTTTGATATCTCGCCATTATGTACAAACAAAAGTTTCCCACTACGAAATGGCTGACAATTGCTAATGTCGAGCGATTCACCTGTTCCAGCTAATCGGACATAGCCTAAAGTACAACTGGATTGTACATAGTTGCTCAACTCTTCCAGATTCGGCTCGTTCCACAGCGGGATAGTATTTCGGTAAATGAATGGTTTACCCACTTCATCGTACCAGCCTACACCTACTCCGTCTCCACAAACTACTCCTGATTTTAATTCCAAAGGACTGTAACTTTGTTTGTAGAGCGAATGCTCTTGTTTATACAGCAACTCATCTAAGAGGATGGCGTTACCAAGATAGCCAATTAATCTACACATAAAAAAACGATGTTGCTGAAAGAGTAAGAAAAATCAGTCACAAGCCCCGATAGAAATCGAACCTTTTAACTGGACAATTATTGCAAATCATTACTAATTTAACAATTATTGTTGATCTTGTGTATGTTTGATCTGTGACTTTAGTCATGGTTTTGTTGTCTTGCTAAAGATATAGAACAGAAGCTAAAGTAATATTTATTCCTTACCTTTGTTTGAGCTTGATTTGTGAATTATCCGTTCACATTCAAAGGATTTTAGAGAACTATGCCAATTAACAAACACATTAATCTTAATCAAGGATGTTTCCTTAATCCGGCAAATAAACAGATAGTTGTTAATTTAGCTAGTGAAGATATTTTAAATTTAATCACGCAAGAATTAAAAAATCGTTACTCTCCAGAAACTCAAAAAAACCTACTTGAGGAGAGTTCAAAATTATTACCTAATTTTGTATTTCAAGAATTATTACAACGCCAACAGCAGGTAGTAGATATTAACCCAGATAGTTTAATTGTGGTTAGCTGTCAGATAGCAGAGGCAGAAGTCGATGATTTGGGATTTGATTTAAATGTCGAAGTATATTTTGTAGTTGGAGATATAAAAGGTCAAAACCATTTTCGGGCTAATCAAATAGTCCTTTGGTCGAATATATGGGGTGATGAAGAACAGCCTTTTGATTTAGAAGATGAACTAGGCGAACAATTCTGGACAAGTTATCAAATTCAGTTGCTTTTTGATGAAAAAGAGCAGCAAACAATTGAACTGGAACTATCACAAATAGATGATTATGCCGCGAGGTTAGAATTTTTTCCATCACTAAAAATATTTTCACCATCCATAGTTCCCTTTACGGATAATGAATTCTAAAAATTATTATCCGCAGATACAGTGAATGTAAACCTCGTCTAACTTGAAAACCGTAGTTTTATAAGTTGGGTACAGCGATAGCGTAACCCAACATAAAATTTGGTGGTAATGTTGGGTTGCGTTTCACTCCACCCAACCTACAAAAATATATTTTTTAAAAAATTCTATATCTTAACATAGATCGGGTTTAAATTAATCATTTATATTCACTGAATATTTTATTTTTTGGAAGTTCTCTTTTAAAAAGATGAAGTCTTCAATCCCTCCTACATTCTCATTGTGGTTCGATAATTGAACCCATAAACAAAATGTTTCCCGTCTGATTATCCCTGATGGCACAGAAGAAGGGGCGATCGACAATCATTCGGAATGGTTCTGGTTCTTGTCTGGCAGATGTTGCTACTATTCCCACTGAAGTAGCCGCAGCCGCTTCAGTGCCTTCTTCGTTCACTTCAACAAAAGTTTTATGCTTAACTTGGCTAATGGCAAAATTTTTACCCATGCCAGAAAAATTGGCTTTGTTGCTGAAAGCCTCCCCCATACCTAAAGTTTTTAAAGCATCATTGAGTGTAATCTCGTAATCTGTTTTGAAGCGGGGTAGGCGAATAAACCCTTTTTGATTGTTGAACTGAGTCATCCATTTTTCCCAGTTCTCAACATTCAAGTCTTGATAAAATGCTTTGAGGTTGGAATTCTTTTTGGGTAAGAATATATAAAAACTTATCTTACCATCTTTCCCATAAGGTAAACTAACTGCCTGAGATTTTTCGCTTTCATAGTATTTATAATCACCCTCCTGTGACATCATTGGGTGTTGTTTTTGCCTGCCAGATGTGATGTAAAAAGGGTATGAAGCAGTTTCTTTCTTGTCAAATTGGTTACTCCAATTACCTTTAAAATATATGGCATTAATCAGAAATAATACCTGATTTGGTTCAATTTTTTCAACTATTTTAGTGATTTTACCGTTAGTATTTTCTTTGACCCAGTTATTGATAATGCTAGATGCGGCGGCATCTTGAAAGTTTAAATTGCTGATTTTAGCTTGATAGAAGTCCTGGGTTCTCTTGAGAAAGTCTGGTGCAAAGCTAACATTTTGATTTGCCCAAAGGGAGTTAGCAATTTTCAATTGCACTTTCGTATCCGAATTGTCTAAAAGCTGTTTTAATACCGCCGCATAAGAAGAGTTGATTTCTGGTAGATTCATCCCTTGTAATTCCAGGGTTTTTGCCATTGCTTGTTGAGTCGAGCCGCTAGCGCCGTTATAAGTCATTGCAAGAGCGATCGCAACACTCGAAGGTGAGATAAAAATATTCTTCTCACCTCGATCGTTTTTCAGAACTTCTGAAAATAGTTTGAAGCCAAACTTGTTGCTAGACTCAACAATTTTTGTATCAGTGTTGGCTGTTTTTTTTTGCAATGGAGTTTCTGGCTGAGGTAAACTAGATTGGGCAAGGGCACTTTTATTACTATCGACTTGAGAACACCCTAATACACTGAATAGAACAACGCTTGCAGCTGCCAAAGCATAACGTCTGCCTAGACTAACACCGTAACGTCTTTGCAGGAAATTTTCTTTTGCATCACTCAATTTATGGCGATTCATTCTGCTACCTCACTTGCCAAAGATTCCCGATTTGTGCTCAGAGTTGACGCAGATACTGTGTCAATGATTAACTATTGCATTTACTCCAATAGAAAAATGGGACTGTTACAGTTTTTGTAACAGCAAATTAGTAGCTCAGAGTAATTAAACACAACTTGTGGAGTTGCTAATTCCTTATTGAGACGGCTATACAGACGAGTTAGAAAAATTTTGATTTCTAAGAATTTTTATCTTTACGTATAAACGTATTGTAAGTTACGCAATCATAAAATAACCACTTCTGTGAGGTTTTTAGAGCTCGAATAACGTTTCTTAGAGGCAGAAAATCTCGTTCCCATGCTCTGTATAGGAACGAGAAAACGCTGTAATTTTACACAGATATTTGTGCTAACTTATTTCAATTAATCGGTACACTCCACCAAGCTAAACTGTAGGGTTGAGTCGCTTCATTGAACTTTTGACGAAACTGGACGCGGATTTTGTAATTGCCAGTAGCAGTAACGGGGCAGAAAATATGTTCTACACTATCAATTTGGCTGATTGAGGAGCAAACAGCGCCAGCTTCAGAATTTTGAGCATCAGCTTTTACTAAGTAGAGGTCGAGATTATTTAAGCCGCGATCGCGAAAATTTTCGCCTACATCATATTGCTGGTTTTTATTTTTATCGTTGAGTTCTACCAATCGATCCCAACTCAGGGTGACAGCAACAAAACTTCCCTGCTTTAACGGTTTTGCTAATATATAGTCAACAGATGCTCCAACATCAACTGTGCGATAATCCCAACCAATAGCCGGAACCGCAGCTGATGCTTGCCATTGACCAGCATTAAATTGCTGATAAGCGCGAAACGCGTTCAAATGACCTGCTCCCATTTGGGCATCCAAAGGAATTTTTGGATCTTTATAAGCATCAGAATCTAGCCAGTTTTGATTTTGTTTATCAATTAGCGTCCGAGTCATTCCCAACTTTAAGCCATCGCCGCTATCTAGAAGTTTATCTGCTGAATTCAGCAATATAGCTTTCATCACTTGATGCCGCCGAGAATCAATGCTCCAGTGGGGTTGTTTTGTTCGCATCTGTCGGTCTGCCAGTTCCTGCAACAGAGCAACGGTAGCTGTAACTTGAGGCGCCGCAAAACTTGTACCTGTAACCTTGTTCAATTTGCCATCTGGATTGAGCAAAGAAATATTATTACCAGGAGCAACTAAACTGATAGCGCGACGCCCATCAAGGTCAAATTCCTTTCCAGCTAGTCTTTGATTCACCCCTTGGTTAACACCCGCCAGATTAGCCACGTCTACTTTGTTAAAAACTCCCCCTCGGCGGGATGAAAAAGCCACATTTATTCCGTTAAAATTATCTGTAGGAATAGGAATGCCGCCTTTGCCCTGGTTGCCTGCGATCGCATACAAAACATCATGAACGCGACTAGACCAGTCAACACATAAAGTTAGTAAAGCATTGCCGTCTAAAGTAGCTTCCGGTCTAGGATCGCGGCTCAGAGGTTCCCCAAAGCTAAAGTTGATCGCACGGACATCGCCACCATTTTGGAGCGCTATGTGCTGTGCCGATAAGCACTCTTCTGGCTGACCCATGTTTTTAGTCGAACCCACTGCTGATGAATACAATCGCGCTCCCGGCGCAACTCCTGGCAAAGCTTTGTCTTGACTCACCATCACACCAGCGACATTGTAGGCGTGAGGGTCAACACCGCTATTAGACTTAGCTGGGCCATTGCGTAAGAAAACCGCTGCTAAAGATATGGCACGATTTTTAGACACCGCCTTATCCCACCCAAACATTCCCGGCCGACCAATTTCCACTTGACCAATAGCAATCTTGCGACCGATTAAATTATAAGGAGGTTTGTGTAGCTTTAGAGCATCAATGCCATTAGTTCCTAGTGCAGATTCTAAAGCTGAAGCAATTACCGGCGCACTCAGACAAGAAGCAGTTAATCCCCAAAATATCCAGGTTAGTTTTTTAGTCATTTGTTATTAGTCATTGGTCATTTGTCATTTGTCACTTGTACTGAGCGTAGTCGAAGTATTTGTCATTGGGTATGTGAAGAGACGACAAGATAAGAGGATCTAACTTTTGTCCCCTTGTCTCCTCTGCTCCCCTGCTCCTCTGCTTTCCCACTCCCCAAAAAACCGGGATCAAAATTATGAGTCTTGTTCAATGTTTTGTTACAATGCGTACAGAAGAGGACGCTTAAAAACCCACTAGCCATGACCCAAAACCTATCTCAAAAGCCCATTGTAATTTCTCCATCTATCCTATCAGCCGATTTTAGTCGCTTGGGTGACGAAATTCGTGCCGTAGATGCAGCTGGAGCGGATTGGATTCATGTTGATGTCATGGACGGTCGTTTTGTACCTAATATTACGATAGGCCCTCTGATTGTCGAGGCGATTCGTCCGATTACAACCAAGCCTCTGGATGTCCATTTGATGATTGTGGAGCCAGAAAAGTATGTAGAAGGATTTGCTAAGGCTGGTGCTGATATTATCTCCGTACACTGCGAGCATAACGCTTCCCCACATTTACACCGCACCTTGGGGCAAATTAAAGAGCTTGGTAAAAAAGCTGGTGTTGTACTTAATCCTGGTACTCCTCTAGAGCTAATTGAATATGTTCTAGATTTGTGCGATTTAGTACTAATTATGAGCGTCAACCCTGGTTTTGGTGGTCAAAGCTTTATCCCTGGTGTGTTACCCAAAATCCGCAAGCTACGCCAAATGTGTGATGAACGTGGTCTCGATCCCTGGATTGAAGTGGATGGGGGGCTGAAGGCAAATAATACCTGGCAAGTTTTGGAAGCGGGAGCCAATGCGATCGTCGCCGGTTCAGCTGTGTTTAATGCTAAAGATTATGCTGAGGCTATTACAGCAATTCGCAACAGCAAGAGTCCTACTCCAGAATTAGCTAAGGTTTAATTCTTTTTTGAATTAACCAATCATTAAATATGGAAGTGAAAAAGAATGTAGAGACATAGCGGTACTACGTCTCTACAAGACTTCTAGATTAATTTCACCAGATATCTATTATCCACAAAAAATAAGGTGGGCAATTTGCCTACCTTATTTCTTTTTATATACAGATAAAAAACTGGAAGCTATTTAAGTTTTGAACTTCCAGTAGTGTTATATAAATTGAAAGTTTATAAACCAAAGATAATCCCGGTTGGGAGGACTAGGATTACAATAGTCGAAAGAGAAGCGTATGAGCTACTAGTTCTACCAGCCAAGGACAACAATTTCACCGTAACTTTTCTATTTCCGTTCCTGAAATTGATGTTAAGCGTTTGCAATATTTAACTAAAGCAACACCAACCACAGGATAGAAAGTTTGATCGGCATTACTCGCACCGTCTGCAGTCAGTGAAAGCTGTGTAAAATTTGGCTTGGGGGAATCCACCTCCTCAAATTCTTTTTGCTCAAACTTCCTCAGAAAAAGAACCACCAGTAGCAACGTTGGATTATTGGTCTTGGTCTAGGAGTTATTTACTCCATCAAATTCTGATTACTTTTGTAATCAGTTTGATTGATTTCATAGTTAGAACTAATCGTTGATTTTATTTTTTAAATTAACTTGCTTGCCAAATCACCTCTATTTTGGTTGAAGTTGTATTTGTTATTAGTTTACCAATATCATTAGTATATATTTGCCATTTTGGCAGATTTTTGCCAAATTTATGAAATTAATGACTGCGATAGAAAACCTGCTATGCTATAAATTTTAAATTAGCATCGCAGGCTTTCAGATAATCAATCAACTTTAGAGCAGAATCTATTGATTCCAAATACTTTTTAATTGAATCCACAGGATTTCAAGGAAACGTCTTGAACATTTTCTGGTTTTAATGGCGATTTGCTTGATTGATGTTCGTTAATTTGCTGTGTCAATCTCTGGTCTAAACTCCCACTAAGGATTTATCAAAAAAGTTCGGTTTAAAACCTCGCCCTCGTAGGCGAAAAAATCCTTGTCTCACTCGGTAGGTGGAAACCCCACTCATATTGTGGGTGGCTGTATTTAATGCGTGAATTTTGTTAGCGCCGGCGGCAAGCAAGCGAGTCCGTGTACTCTTACAGGGAAGCAAGCTACGCGCAGCATTTCGTAGAAAGCGTCATTTTGAATTGATTCATGCTTTTTGTTTTCTAACTACTTCTAGATAAGCTAAGTCTTTAATTTTGCTTAAGCAGCTTGATGACGCATTATTCTCAGACTGAGAATCATGAGCGTGTTTCAGCATTTTTAGATTTTCAGTTTGCTGTTGTTTTGTCCTATCGGCTTGAGAATTTTCTTTGAGCAATCGATTGTAGGTGCGATATGGAATGTAATGGAGAGGATTATAACCACCAAATCGCAGCATTAAAACACATGCCCAAGAATACTTTCCAGCAAGAATTGCCTCAACTACTTTGTCAAATTGTTGAGCTTTTACTGTCTTATCTAAGTTACTACTAATACCAGCAATGTCTTGATTCATCATAGTTTTAGTTATCCTGGATGAAGTAAACTATTTTCTTTTTTTGCGATTGTTGGTGTTTCAATTGAGGCGTACAGACTGCACTAGCCTTTTTGAAAAGGTTGAATTGCTTGTGGCCAATTATTAGCACTACAGCGGTGTGAAATGTTTACAAGAGATAAAAATCCATAAGTAAATGATTTTTCTTGGTTCACACGCTTATATTTCTTACTACTGTTTAATTAGGCAATTTCCGGGAAGTTTGCATATTTTTTTAGACTAACAAAAAAAATATATTATCTTTGAGCGGTATTAGCACCATTCGTATTTATACTATTTTTTGTCGTTCATGTCATCTGCTAATTTAGTCTATTGGTAGGTTAAATTTACTGAATGTATTTAGATACTTACTTGTGGATTGTGCAGCTTTTAGTTTTGTCCCCTTTGGCTAATTCTTGAGGGGTGTTACCCCTCACCCGATATCATTTTAAAACCTTTATTATTATCGAGTAACTAAAAAATAGTACCATTAACTAGAATGTAAAACAACTAGATAAAAATATTAGTAAATCGGTGATAAAACCATTGCCAGCAATAGTATTGAGCCTATTTTTCAATAAGTTAACTTGGACAATAAGACTTATTAACCTTGTCTTTATTGGTTGGCAAAAGCTACAGCTTTAGCGTATCTAAATAAAATTGTTGTCAATCAATCGGAAATATTTCATAATGCTTGGATAAGAATCATAAAATAGCCCATACTTCAAAGATAAGTTTTGGCTAATAATATATATAGATAATTCTAATGCTCGTTAGCGGAGTTAATAAAAACATCCGCAGATGGATACCTTTATAAAAAATTAGTAGTCTAAGTTTGTACAATATTAGAGAATTTGAGAATAGAGATAAAGCTAATTAACAAAGAATATTATGAACTTGATTTAGCAGTGATTTCTCTAATGTCTAAATATCTATAAAAATCTGCTTTGATTCGGAGAAATTATTTGCATGGTGCGCGTTCGCAAAGCGTCCCGCAGAGAAGCGCAGCGCAAGCGCGATAGGGAGAGACCAGGGAACGGGGAACAGGGAAGAAAGAATAAAAGTATACTGAGTTTTTTTCAAAAATAAAATGCGAGTCTTGTAGCAGATTTAAAAAATTGAGATTACAAATGTAGTAACAATTGGGCTAAATGGCGTACAAGATCAAAAATCAATATGCGATCGCCTTTATCTCTCCAGACAACTACACAATGAATTACTTGACAACGAGCTATCCAAGGGTTATAGTATGAGTCCAGCTTACTTAAAACTAGTCCTTACTGATAACGCTTCACATCTTGCAAGTTTGGGCTGCTTCTAGTAAAGGCTGGTGAAATGCACCTGTAAGATTTACTGGCGTTAAGTTACGCAAGCTGTAGGGATTTAAGCGTATGCACCAGTGCTGGCTAATCATTGCCAAACACGAAGCGCTACAATCCGATCAACTTTGCTGTTGAGTAAAGTAATAGGCACGTTATAACCTAGCTTTTGATTGCGAACGTAATCTAGGAACTATCAGCAATATTTATAGCTAAAGCTAGTGATATTTGCATTTTTTGAAACATTAGGCTTATAATTCTCAATGCTTCAACTCTTACCATTACTGAAATTTTCCTTCGCTTCCGGAAACACTCGGAAAATAAAATCGCAAATCTAAATTTTACTTTTCCAAATGAAGGCAAGTTAAATTCTGTAGGGACGCACATCTGTCATAGGTGTCAACTTAAGGTAGAAGTTATTTAAGAGTAAGGGTTCTATGCCCTCATCCCCTAACCCCTTCTCCCAATATGGGAGAAGGGGAACTGGAGAATTTGCTTCCTTTTGCTAATTTTGGGAGAGGGACTGGGGACAAAACTTATACAGTCAGAAGATTTCAGCTTAAGTTGACACCAATGACATCTACGTGTGTTGTATCAAAACGAGAACCGCTTTGATAGTCAATCAATTAATCACTAAGTAAATCCCCCAAATCGCCATTGGCCGCAGGTAAGTGCTAGCGCGGAAAGTACCAGTTGCGGTGATAGCTTCTGGCGTGCGAAATTGTAGACCATTTTCATAAATTTGCTGCACCACAGCTTGCGTCAACCTCAACGCTTCATCTTTCATTCCCATTTGCACGAGAAAAGCCGCCAGCCCAAAGTTTATCCCCGTCCAAACTTCTAAAGGATGAGTAGCTTGGGGATTTTCTGGCGAGCCATCACGACGAACACCATTAGCAGCACCAAATTCACCATTACAGAATTTCAAAAAGCAAGCGTCATAAACGGTTTTCAGCGCCGAAAGGGCGCGATCGCTTGGTACAATATCAGGTAAGTCCAGCAGACGTGCATAAAACTGTCCGCACAATTGATCTGCCATCACTACATCGGAACCACTTTTACTATCAAGTCGGTAATATTCCCCATTCCAGAGTTTTTCTTGGTAAATAGGCAGAGATTGTTGTAACCAAGTTTCATAAGTGGATTTTTGCGCTGCCAACTCCGTTGTGTTACTTGTCTGGTAAGTTAATAAAATATCGCTGATGGCGATCGCAGCCTCTAGCGCCGCTAACCATAACCCACCACAATAAGCACTGACACCTTGTAACCGCCAATCATCAAAGGTTTGGTCAGGCGCACCAGAATTTTCCGGAATCCCATCGCCATCGAGGTCAAAAGTTTTCAGGTAGTCGAGCGTTTGAACAATCGCATTCCAGCAATCTGCCAGGAATTCTACATCGTCAGCACCCGTGAGTAAAAAATCACGGTATACTTGCAAAACGAAATCACTACCTAAATCTTTCCATAAATTACAGTCTTGATAGCTGGTGTAGTTGGTTTTCTCCCAAACGTGTTCGTTCGGTGCGCCTAAATCGTGGGGTGTTGCACCTGCAACTTTGCGAACTGCAATCGGGCTTTCGGCCTTAATTGTCATGTAATAGCCAATGATTCGGGGAGTATCATCACCTTGAGGAATCGCCCGTGCAAATGCCCGAATCACCGACTTTTCTAATTCTGGAAACAGCATCAGCAGGGCAAAAGAGCCATACAACCGTACATCTAGACTTTCATACCAACGGTAATCTAGGCACTCCAGCACTGCAAACTGACCGATAGGGTTAAGTTCTGATGCTGCACTCCAGAGAGTACCGCCGCTGGTGAGGTCATAAAGCTCATTAAATAGAGCCATTTTAAACCAGTTGGGTAAATCTTCCCGGTCGAGAATGGGTTTTTGCCAACTTTGAATTTGCGATCGCCAGTTTTGGTATTCTTGTAATGCAGTGGATGCGATCGCCCAAGCATTGTTGCCATTTTTACCAAAAAAATCTGTATATCTGCGGTAATAGTTGACTCCAGCCGCAAATTCTGTAATAGGCAAATCCCAAGCGACGACAAAAGGAATTTCCAGAGTTTCACCTGGTTGGAGAGTGAAGCGGATTGCGATGCCTGCGGCCGGCGTAGCCATCGCAGCCCCGATTTGTGTATTCTCTGTTGCTGGAGTAGTATCAACATAATTAGGCAAAGAGCCATCTTTAGCAAAGCTTTGCCATACCTCATCACCCCTACCTTCAGGATTCCAGCGGCTATGATGAAATACTTCCACCTGCGGATGTTTCAGCGTCGCAATACACCAAGTTCCGTCACCTTCTTGCAAAGGTTCATTACTACCAACCCGACCTAAAACACAGCCAAACTGTTGTTTATTTTCAACTATCTGGTTGTAGTTTCCTTGACTTTCGCCCCAGCGTGGTTGGTATTCGTAAACCGGACTTCCATCATCGCGCACGCGCACTTCGGGAGATTTGAGAGCGTTTGTAAACCAGCCCACCATATTTTGCCAAGTGAGCATAATGCCCAGAGTAATCGGTGTATCTGTGGGGTTGTGGGCATTCCAGACAAATATTGCCACAGGATAGCTAGTTTCTTGGTAATTACCTGCCCACACTGGGGAAAATTGCTCACAAGTCAACTGTGTTTGAAATACATTTTTGTATACAAACCAGCTACGTGGATATAGCGCGTGATAATCGCCCGTTCCCTCTGTGTCGGGAGGTGTCGGATACCATTGCCACGCTTTGAGAGTGTCATCAACAGGCGCTTGCGTAGATAAAGCGTAGGTTTGGGAAGATGTGCTATTGGATTCAAACACACTGAACTGACAAGCGGGAACGTTTTTGAAGGTATGCTCGCCGCCGTCGATGTGCCACAAGTTAAAGTCTCCCCGTGAAGAACGACCAATGCAACCTGCACCAAAGCCGCCTAAAGGCATACCATGCCAAGGGCCATCATCAATATTACTTGCATAGCGGACTGTATAAGGTTTATCCCAGCCTAAGCCGATGGGACGGCTCCAAGTGCAAGAGGGAATTTTCAAAGAGAGTTGATTTGTCATCGCCTAATGTTACAGCGTGCAGTTACGTCAATAGACCTCTTGCAAAAGTTACTTTTGCAAGAGGCGGGAAAAGGGGAAAGGTCAAAGGGGAAAGGTTTTTTTATTCCTTTTCCCTTTCCCCCTTACCCTTTTCCCTACTTCTGCAAGAAGTCTAATGAAGACTAGCGCGATGTGAGATTTTTCTCAAGGTAGTAGCACGGTAATGCCCATTGGTATCTAAAACTTCTCGCTTTGTGCATTTTTTATTCAGAATCGGGTTTTGGGAAAAGGTTAAGGGTTGAATGGCACGCTTGTTAAAATACAGCCCTTGCTCTGACTGGTTAAGAGCCTCTAGGCTCTTAACCCATTCTGGGAGGCTCCGCCTCCAGTAGCTTGACAAGAGGCAGAGCCTCTTTTAAATACATTCCCAGCCTGAAGGCTGGGAACAAGACAACACAAGCCTTTGGGCTTTACAAGTGTGCCATTCGGGTAAGAGTTAAAGGTTTTTTCTTTTCCCTTTAACCGAGAAGTATTGCATTAGTGTCAACTTAAGTTGAAATTTTTTAACTGGTCGTAGCCCGCCCTTAGACATTGCTGCCGTAATTACTACTGAACCACAAGGTATAGAGCTTATCCCAGTCACTAAGACTTTAATATTGTGCTTTTACTGCGTGTTACTCAACTGCTACTTGAACTTGAAATCTAGAGTTTTTAACTCTAGTGGGTAAATAACTCGTTAATTTGGGTATTTTAAAGCACAGAGGTAATTTTCTCAATAGTTTTAACAAAACAAGATGACACAATACGCCCTTGTAGTTGAAATTGCTCACAATGACAACAGTTTCGGCAGCCTGACTAAACCTATTGATGATGCAGAGACTGTGGTTAACACAGAAAAATTTTTGCTGGTGGTAGATGAGTTTGAGAAAGTATTTACAGTTTGTATAGATAAAGAAGAACGGCAGAGATTTATTGAACTACTGACTGGGGTAGTAGAGATTCATGATTCGCGGTTAGCAGTTGTAATTACTATGCGAGGCGATTTTCTGGAATCCTATTTAGATAATCCTTCTCTGACTCACCTGGTTCAAACCCCAGTAGTTGTTATACCGCCTTTAACTGGAGTTGATTTCAAGGAGACAATCGCCAAACCTGCCCAGCTTCAGGTTCATAGCGTTGAAGAAGCAGGAGGATTAAAAATTCTCCAAAATCTTCAACAAAAACCAGGAAATTTGCCATTGTTAGAGTTTGCCTTAACTAAACTCTGGGAGAAACGCGAGCAAAAGAAACATCAACTTACCCAAGAAGAGTATGAGAACTTGGGAGGATTAACTGCGGTGTTAAATCTCTATGCAGAAAATGTTTATCACTACCAAGATTATCAGAAAGAATATCCAACTCAAGAACGCACTCAGCAAGAAAAGGAATGGATTAAGCAGATTTTTCTGCGGTTAGTGGGAACGGGAGAGGGAGGAAAGGATACCCGACAGCACCAACCAAAAGCCACATTATTAAATATTGCAGGTGATGATGCCAATCAACAGCAACAACTTAGTGAGTTGCTAGATGGTGAAACAGGATTGGTTAAGGGACGCTTATTAGTTTCTGAGAAAGATGAAAAAGGAGAAGTCTGGATTAATTTAGCTCATGAAGCTTTAATTGAAAGTTGGCAGCAGTTTGCCCAGTGGCGACAACAAGACCGAGACTTGCGACCGTTGAGCGAGTCATTAGAAAATACCCGACGGGAATGGTTGAACGAAAGGCCGGATGACAAATATTTAATCCAAAAGGGATTGCTGGCCCAAGTGAGAGATAGCTGGCAACAATTGCAGGCCGATTTGCAATCATCCCAACAAGATGAGGATTTTTACCAGCATAGTGATGCCGACGACAAAGACCGGATTGCCGAGATGGAAAGGGCGCTTACTGAATCCCAGTTGCGAGAAAAAGCGGCTAGAGTAGACGATTTATTGCCCTTACAACCCCTAGATAGTCTAGTTTTGGCAATTCAAGCTATGGGGGAAAATCAAGAGAAACTACCCCAGCAGATTCTTGCATCAGTTCAGAACAGTTTGAATCGGGTAGTAAATAAAGCAAGAGTCTTGATTCCCTTCTGTGGTCATGAAGGTAATGTCTTTTCTGTCGCTATCAGCGCTGATGGGCAGACGATTGTCAGTGGCGGTGAAGACGGTACTGTACTGTTGTGGAATTACCAAGGTCTTTCCTTAGCTGAACCTTTGCGTGGTCATCAGGGTAATGTCAATTCTGTCGCTATTAGCGCCGATGGGCAGACGATTGTCAGTGGCGGTGCTGACGGTACTGTACGGTTGTGGAATTACCAAGGTCTTGCCTTAGCTGAACCTTTGCGTGGTCATCAGGGTAATGTCAATTCTGTCGCTATTAGCGCCGATGGGCAGACGATTATCAGTGGCGGTGAAGACGGCACTGTACGGTTGTGGAATTACCAAGGTCTTGCCTTAGCTGAACCTTTGCGTGGTCATCGGGGTAATGTCTCTTCTGTCGCCATCAGTGCCGATGGACAGACGATTGTCACTGGCGGTGCTGACGGCACTGTGCGAGTGTGTAACCGCCAAGGCCTTCCCTTAACTAAACCATTGCGTGGGGATAAAAATGATGTCTCTTCTGTCGCCATCAGTGCCGATGGGCAGACGATTGCCAGTGGTGGTGCCGATGGAATGGTGCGGTTGTGGAATTACCAAGGTCTTCTCTTGGCTGAACCTTTGTATGGTCATGAGGGGAATGTGAGGTCTGTAGCCATCAGCGCCAATGGACAGACGATTGTCAGTGGCGGTGCTGATAGTACGGTACGGTTGTGGAATCGCCAAGGTCTTTCCTTAGCTGAACCTTTGCGTGGTCATGAGGGGAATGTGAGGTCTGTGGCCATCAGCACCGATGGGCAGACGATTGTCAGTGGCAGTGATGGCGGCACTGTGCGGTTATGGAATCGCCAAGGTATTGCCTTAGCTGAACCTTTGCGCGGTCATGAAGGCAATGTTAGGTCTGTCGCTATCAGCACTCATCGTCAAACAATTGTTAGTGGTAGTACTGACGGCACGGTGCGGTTTTGGAACCACCAAGGTCTTCCCTTGGCGAAACCTTTGCGCGGTCATAAGGGTTGGGTTTATTCTGTTGCCATTAGCATCGATGGTCAGACGATTGTCAGTGGCGGTACTGACGGTACGGTGCAGTTGTGGAATCACCAAGGTCTTGCCTTAACTGAACCTTTGCGCGGTCATCAGGGTTGGGTCTATTCTGTCGCCATTAGCACCGATGGTCAGACGATTGTTAGCGGTGGTAGTGACGGTACGGTGCGTTTGTGGAACCTGCAAGGTCTTGCCTTAGCTGAACCTTTGTATGGTCATCAGGGTTATGTCAATTCTGTCGCCATCAGTGCCAATGGGCAGACGATTGTTAGTGGCGGTGATGACGGCACTGTGCGGTTGTGGAATCGTCAGGGTCTTCCCTTGGCTGAACCTTTGCACGGTCATCAGGGTTTTGTCAATTCTGTTGCCATTAGCGCTGATGGGCAAACGATTGTTAGTGGTGGTACTGATGGCGCTGTGCGGTTGTGGAATCTGCAAGGTCTTCCCTTGGCTGAACCTTTGCGCGGTCATAAAGGCTGGGTTTATTCTGTCGCCATTAGCGCCGATGGGCAGACGATTGTTAGTGGCGGTGATGACGGCACTGTGCGGTTGTGGAACCTGCAAGGTCTTCCCTTGGCTGAACCTTTACGCGGTCATGAAGGTTGGGTTTATTCTGTCGCCATTAGCACCGATGGGCAAACGATTGTTAGCGGCGGTGAAGATGGCACTGTGCGGTTGTGGCGCGGTGACTGGCGTGCATGGTTGCAAGTTTGTTGTGACAGGTTACGTTACCATCCCGTCTTCACCAATCCGCAAACAGAGGAGGCAAAAGCCGCTTGTGAAACCTGCCAAAAATATGTTTGGAGTAAAGTCAGTGGGTAACAACACAGTATTACTGTGCCTCTAAGAAGGTTTGTATTAAACTCAATTGCAAACGGCTATCAAGCAACACATCCTTGGGTAAAGACGCGATAAATCGCGTCTCTACAAGTGGTCTATTTGTCGCATTCTTTTTTCAAATTGGTATAAATTATGGTGAGCTAAAGGCTTAGGCGTAACCCGCACTTTGACAAAGCTCACCTTTTGTCTTTGGAATTTTTATTGGTGTTATTGAAATTATGATATATTTAAGCACTTTAAAACTAAACAAAATACTGTAGACTAATTTCTATGTCCACAGCCCCAATTAGTGCAACACTAGCGCAATCAGATAGAGATGCTGTGTTGCAAGCGATCGCTACAATTAAAGAAAAGCTACCATTTTTGATTGATTTAAGTAACGAGGAGCGGAAAGCTTTACCCAAGATGGGAGATAAAAGCCGCGCTTTTGTAAGCATTGCATTAGAAGTGGCGACACAGAACCCAGAGTTTTTACCGCGATCGTTTGACCTTAATGAGATACGAAAGACGTACAATTATTTGAAGCTTTGTATCCAGTAGTGCTGTCTTTGTCACAATTACAAGAGTTGCTGGACGATACATCTATAGCAGTGGGTAGTGAAGCTTATGCAGCCGCGTTGCAGGTATATAACTATGCCAAAGCTAGTGGACAAGGCGCTGGTTTAAATGGAGTAGTTGAGGAAATGGGGCAAAGGTTCGCCCGTAAATCTCGGAAATCCAAGCCTCAAGCCGCAGCGTTGTAGAAAATAGCTCGGCGATATCGCACTTCTAAGGTGCAATGTTGAGGCTAAGAACTCGGATGTTGGAGTAAAGTGCTCGGTGTTCCGAGTTCTGAACTCGAAGTTTCAACCTCAGAACATGGAAGTTCGAGATAAGAACACGAAACTTGAAGCTATGAACAGCAATGTCCGAGATCCAAAGGTGAATCAAAAGCGTAGACGTAGCCCATCAAAAACATCGCTTTCATAAATTCATAGCAGAGTTGAAGGTACAAAGCTTATCCTTGGCAAAGCAAAACCTTAAGTGCTGGAATTTTGCTTATTTTCAGGAAACTTACACTTCACCTCAATTTCAAAATTACTCTCCGCCGAACCTTCAGTTACGAAGGGGATACCAGTTTTTCCGCCTATCTTCAAGCCAAACTTCAGAGTTACCTCTTCGACTTCAGCAGCACCTAAATTTTTAAAAGCGCCAATGGCATATTTGGTATAAGCTCGAATTTGATGGTGAACTTCCTCAATCTTGACAAATGCCTCTTCCCGAAAACCGTAGGATTCTTTCTCCTCATCAACTTCCGGTGTGACAACTTCTGGTATATTTGGCGTTTCCTTTGACTCGAACAAAATGGTATAGATTTCCCCGTCTTCTTCAAAGACTAAACGTTCTATGTTCGACATCAAGCCCTCAGATTTTAGGTGTATTTAAGTTATCTTATTCTGTAACAGACAACTTAAATACGTATAGATGGCTCGTTACGCGCTTGTAGTTGGCATTACAGATTATACAAATCAGCTTTCTAATCTCACAAAACCAGTTACGGATGCCGAAGCAGTCGCGCAGGTACTAAAAGCGCATGGTGATTTTGAGGATATCGTTGTTCTCAAAGGGAAAGTTAGTACAACTAAGTTGGCTGAAGCTTTAAAAACACTTTTGCAACAACAAGCAGTTAAAAACGAAGCGCTAATTTACTTTACAGGGCATGGCATCACTGTATCTGACAGCTTAGGAACACTACAAGCATATCTAGCAACCTCTGACTTGACAATTGTCACTCAAGGCAATCAGATTATTGAGCAAACAGGTGGGATTAGTCTTTTAAGTCTCAACAATTTAATTAGAGACTCCGACTTGAGTAGTCTAGTAGTGCTGTTAGATTGCTGTCATAGCGGTGAATTTTTAGAACGCAATCTCATCGAGAAAACTCTGACTGCCTTTATTTCACAGCGCGATTACTACTTTATTGCTGCTTGCAGAGGTTTTCAACAAGCTTATGCCAAAAAAAGCGAACAACACAGTATTTTTACAACAGCTTTGTTGGCTGGTTTGTCACCAGACAACACTAACGATCGCGGACAGGTGACAGGCGATCGCCTCTTCGATATACTTGCTACAGAACTCAAAGGTAGTGGACAAGAACCAATCCGCATGGGTTGGGGGCGTTCCATTACTCTAATTAACCACAACATTCAAACCCAAGCTCAAACCTTTGAGGTAAAAGAAGAATGTCCTTACCAAGGTTTAAAAGCCTTTGAAGCGGAACAAAAACAGTTTTTCTTTGGGCGCAAGCAGGTTGTAAGAAAGATTCTGGGGAAACTGGCACAAAATCCCTTTGTTCCAATTATTGGCGCTTCCGGGAGTGGTAAATCTTCTGTGGTTCAGGCGGGTTTGATTCCAGAATTAGATCGTAGAATCTGGCAAATTTTACCGCCAATCAAGCCAGGATTTCAGCCTTTGCAGGAATTGAGAGGAGTTCTGAAAGTATTTTTTCCAGGAGCGAGAAAAGAAAAATTGCTTTGGGAGTTGATTACTAATGAAACGAATCCTTTACCTGTAATTTTGGAGCATCTCACAGGTGCAGAAAAATTTTTATTGGTAGTAAACCAGTTTGAGGAATTATTTACTGTCTCTGTTGCTGAAGAAAAGCAGAGATTTATTGAATTGCTGACTCAGGTAGTAGAGATGACCGATTCGCGGTTGTCAGTTGTGATTACCATGCGATCGGATTTTCTCGAATCATGTTCAGATTATCCGTCTTTAAATAAATTAATTGAAAATCAGCTTGTTTTGATGCCGCGGATCACTGGAGTTGATTTAAAAGAGACAATAACCGAACCTGCTAAACTTCAAGGTCATAGTGTTGAAGAAGGACTATTACTGAAAATTTTAGAAGATGTTGGTAAAGAACCGGGATACTTGCCGTTGATGGAGTTTGCTTTAACTAGACTCTGGGAAAAACGCGACCAACAAAAGCATCAACTCACCCTAGAACAGTATGAAAACTTCCAAGGATTGACAGGGGCGCTGAATTTTCATGCAGAAAATGTTTATCTTTACGAAGATTATCAACAAGATTGCCCAACTCAAGAACGAAATGAACAGGAGAAGGACTGGATTAAGCAAATTTTTCTGCGATTATTGCGAACTGGAGAGGCAGAAAAGGATACGCGACAGCGCCAACCAAAAACTGAACTGTTAGCCATTGTAGGTAATAACCAAAAACAGCAACAAGCATTAAGTGAATTGCTAGATGAAGGATTAGTGAAAGGACGTTTGCTAGTAGCTGGGAAAGATGAACAAGGAAAAGCTTGGATTGATTTAGCCCATGAAGCCTTAATTGAGGGTTGGCAGAGGTTTCAAGAGTGGCGACAACAAGACCGAGATTTGCGGCGGTTGAGCGATAGGTTAGCAGATGTATTACGCGAGTGGGTGAACAAAGGGGAGAATGAAAAATACTTAATGCAGGGGGGATTGTTAGCAGAGGTGCGCGAAAATTGGGAACAGCTAGAGTTTTTATCATCACCTCAAGCGAAGAATTTTTATCAGCGCAGTGATGCGTATGAAAAAGACCGAATTAATATTTTAGAGCGGGCACTCACCCAAGCTACTTTGCGAGAAAAAGCTACAAGGGTATTGAATTTACTACCTTTCAAACCATTAGATGGTCTAGTTTTGGCGATTCAGGCAATAGGTGAGAATCTTGACAAGATGCCAGATCAGATTCTCACCCCAGTTCAGAACAGCTTGCATAGAGTGATGGAAACAGTTAGAGTGTCCATTCCCTTCCTGGGACATGAAGGTACTGTCAATTCAGTTGCTATTAGCCCGGATAGTCAAATGATTGTCAGTGGCGGTCTTGACGGAACAGTACGCTTATGGGATGTACTAGGCAATCCTATCGGTCAACCATTTCAGGGGCATGAAGACTCCGTATATTCAGTTGCTATTAGCCCGGATGGTCAAATAATTGTCAGTGGCAGTCGGGACAAGACGGTGCGTTTGTGGGACATTCAGGGCAATCCTATCGGTCAACCCTTTTACGGGCATGAAGCTTATGTTACTGCCGTCTCTTTTAGTGCCGATAGTCAAATGATAGTCAGTGGCAGTTGGGACAAGACAGTGCGGCTATGGAATCTAATAGGCCAACCTATCGGTCAACCCTTTTACGGTCATGAAGATGTTATCTTTTCAGTTGTTTTTAGCACCAATGGTCAAATGATAGCCAGTGGCAGTTGGGACAAGACGGTGCGTTTGTGGGATATCCAAGGTCACCCTATAGGTAAACCATTTTGGGGACACGAGCATGAAGTCTATTCAGTTGCCTTTAATCACGATGGACAGAAAATTGTTAGTGGCAGTCGTGACCGAACGCTGCGGTTATGGGATTTAGCGGGTAGCCTCATCGGTCAACCGCTTAGTGGACATGAAAATTCTGTCTTATCAGTGGCCTTTAGTCCTGATGGGCAAAAGATAGTTAGTGGCAGTAGCGACAACACAGTTCGGTTGTGGGATTTAATGGGCAACCCCATCGGTCAACCGTTTAGGGAGCATAAAAATGTTGTCTGGTCAGTGGCCTTTAGTCCTGATGGGCAAAAGATAGTTAGTGGCAGTCGTGACCAAACAGTGCGGTTGTGGGATTTAACGAGCAATCCGCTTACTTACCCCTTCAAGGGGCATGAAAGTTCAGTCAATTCAGTCGCCTTTAGTCCTGATGGGCAAAAGATAGTCAGCGGCAGCAGTGACGGGATAGTGCGTTTGTGGGATATCCAGGGCAAACCTATTGGTGAACCTTTTCAGGGGCATGAATATTCTGTGCGGTCAGTCGCTATTAGCCCCGATGGGCAAAAGATAGTCACTGGGAGTGATGACGGGACAGTAAGGTTATGGGATATACAGGGTCACTCCATCGCTCAACCCTTGCGTGGTCATGAGAATGTTATCTTTTCAGTTGCTCTTAGCTGCAATGGGCAAAAGATAGTTACTGGCAGTGATGACGGGACAGTAAGGTTATGGGATATACAGGGTCACTCCATCGCTCAACTTTTACGGGTAGATGAAGGTGAACTGACCGCCATTGCCTTTAGTCCCGATGGGCAAAAGATAGGTACTGGCAGTCGTGAAGGGAAAGTGGAGTTATGGGATATCAAGGGTAACCTGCTCAGTCACTCCTTACAGGATCACGAAGGTTCTGTCACCGCCATTGCTTTTAGTCCCGATGGACAAAAGATAGTTAGTGGCAGTATTGACAACACAGTGCGGTTATGGGACTTAGCAGGTAACCCCATCAGTCAACCATTTTGGGGGCACGAGAATTATGTTTGGTCAGTCGCCTTTAGTCCTGATGGGCAGATAATTGTTAGTGGTAGCGACGATAACACATTGCAGTTATGGGATTTAGCAGGTAACCCCATTGGTCAACCGTTTAGGGGACATGAAGATTCTGTCTGGTCAGTAGCTTTTAGCCCCAATGGGCAAAAGATAGTTAGTGGCAGCGATGATGGAACAATAAGGTTGTGGCGGGGTGGTTGGCGTGCATGGTTGCAAGTCTGTTGCGACAGGTTGCGTTACCATCCCATCTTCACCAATCCGCAAACCGAGGAAGCAAAAGCCGCCTGCGAAGTCTGCCAAAAATATGTTTGGAGTAAAGTAAGCGGGTAAAAACACGGCATTGCCGTACCTCTAAGAAGGTCTGTACTCGATTCAATTGCAAACGGCTATCAAAGCAGTAAGTGTCGATTTACGCTAGCAGAAACTTGCTGTTTACCTGCACCTACGAATACACTAATACACCCTGACCTTCCTGGATTTGCAATATATCTATGCATTGGTACGAGGGGTAAAGATGACTGGGCGGCAGAGATGTTAGAGAGTATGCAAACTTATGGAGAAAACGTCTTATATCATGTCTGGCTAATTAGTTATAATGCTTTTTTAGGCAGTATTCAAGATTTTTATTCACACTTGTTATTTCTAACGGTACAAGACAAAGAACTAAAAATGGTGCAATTTAAAAGTAGTGTAAATATGGTCAATTATGGACGCTGCCAAACGCCTTGCTACTCTAAATCGCATCCGCAAACTCAGCCGTCTGATGGATACATCAATACGTATCCCTTTGACAGGTTTTCGCATTGGCATAGACCCAATCATTGGTCTAGTTCCAGGTGCTGGTGATTTAATCAGTACAGCGTTTTCAGCTTACATTATATTTTTAGCTACTCAGTTTGGCATCCCGCGTCAAGACTTAGCCAAAATGATTTTTAATGTAGGTTTGGAAACAGTCGTTGGTACTGTGCCTTTAGTAGGTGATTTGTTTGATGCTTTCTATAAGTCCAACATTCGGAATTTGGCAATTTTAGAGCAACATTTGACAGTAGTTGAACCAGAACTAAAAAAAGTGTCTGATGAACTTTACTCTCAAAAATTCAGCAAAATTTAAGTAGGAAAAGAGCGCAATTTATGGCCATAGGCATCGCCATTGCACATTTACGATGTATTTTCTAGTACATTACTAGCCAGTTGTGGTGAAGCGATGACCGAGCGCTGTGGGTGGGCTGCTGAGTTCTTCTACAGCGTTGGGTCAACAACTGGCGATTTGCGTCTGTTCTGTTGATATCTCATTTAAAGGGCAATTCAAAGACAAGTTATGCCAAATTGCCAAAACCTTTGAAGGCGGTATCGTCACTTCAACTTTTTCTTAAAGAAGAGTGGAAAGAATTGATGGGCGAACCTATCGGTTAAATTCAGCCTTGGTGTAATTGAAAATATTGTAGAGTATAGAATTGTCCTAAGTATTGCTCTACGAAACTCCCCCTATGACTACCGCACCCTTAAGCTGGGAAGAACTAGAAACCCTCACGGACTATCAAATAGATACCGTTAATGGTCCCACCAACGCTAGAGCTAGGTTGCGCTTGTTTGGTCAGCCGGAATCTGATGTGCGGGTAACGCTGTACCGCGATAACCATGCTTGGTGTCCTTACTGTCAAAAAGTTTGGTTATGGCTAGAGGAAAAACAGATCCCCTACCGCATCGAAAAAGTGACAATGTTCTGCTATGGGGAGAAAGAAAGTTGGTACAAACGTAAGGTACCATCAGGAATGCTCCCCGCGATCGAGCTAGATGGACGGGTTATTAAGGAAAGCGATGACATTTTGATCGCTTTGGAAAAGATATTTGCTCCATTGAACCAAGGGATGGAAGACCGCACGGTGCTTCCTCTACGTCAATTAGAACGACTTTTATTTAGAGCCTGGTGCGTTTGGCTATGCTCTAGAACCGATTCCTCTCAACAAGAACAACGCAACCGAGAACAATTTATCGGAGTGGTGGCTAGGGTCGAGGAGGCTCTGAGTAGCGCCCCAAGCCCTTACTTTTTAGATAGCTTCGGCATCGTCGATGTCATTTTTACGCCATATCTCGAACGGATGAATGCGAGCCTTTACTACTACAAGGGCTACTCACTGCGGGAGGAAAACCCTCGTTTAAGCGCATGGTTTGCGGCAATGGAAAGCCGACCAACCTACTGCGGTACCCAGAGCGACTTTCACACCCACGCACATGATTTGCCGCCCCAGATGGGGGGCTGTTGGGAAAACGGCGAAACCCAGATGCTTCTCAATAAAGCGCGGGTGGATAACGGCCCCTGGTTTGGACTACCAGATGTTACTTATCCAGAGCCGAAAAACTCCCGTATGGAAGCTCTTAAACGAACTATCGACCACCGGATCAATATTATCCGAGTCAACCCCTTAGATGATAAATTGTTCGATCTAGCGCTACGTTGTGCTTTAACACACATGATGACAGGGGAAGACTGTGTACCCCCATCGGGATCTGATGTCGCTCTCCGATATTTGCGCGATCGCATTAATGTACCACGAGACATGTCTATCTACGCAGCCAAGCGATTGAGGGAATCCCTAGAAAAAACCGCAGCCCTTGCAGGTGATGGGCAGCCAGCCCCCATTGCCACTAAGCATCGACGAGATCAAGACCCCTCTAACTTTGCCATCAAGTAGAATTTCAGATATTTATGCCTAAGCGAATGGCAGCAACCATGTAGCGAAAGATGTAGTCTAATAACTCAATATAATTACGAGCAGCTTCAAGAGAACAAGCCCAAACTGTCAAACCATGATCTCGAATTAGTAATGCGGATATTTGCGGTGGAGTGACGGCAAAGCGTTGTTCAATATCACCAGCAATCTGGGCAACTTGGAAATGATTAGCAAAAATTGGCACTATACAACAGGAATTTTCTTGCCAAATTCCCAAACCTTTGAGCATTTCTAGGGGTGGTAAAAGTAAACTATCATCTTCAACCAAACGAGAAACCAAATTGCTCTCAACAGAATGTATATGATAACAAGCAAGTGATTCTGGAAACAGGCGGTAAACTAATTGATGAATAGCTGTTTCAGCTGAAGGTATCACCTGGGTGGCTGATGCTTCTATTTTGCCATCTGGAGCAATCAGAACAAAATCGTTGAGTAATAACTTACCCTTAGATTTACCACTAGCTGTAATCCAAAAACTACCATCAGCTAATCGAGCCGAGAGGTTGCCGGCAGTTCCTACCATCCAACCTTGTTGGTAAAAATACCGAGCAGTGCCAATTAGTTGCAAACGAGGATCTGCTATTGTTGGGTTTAACTCCATGATTTTGCTAAATAATCGCGGATTTGAAAAAAATCATCCCAAGAAATATAGGGTTTTTGGTGTTCATCTAAATATTTTGCTAAGGGAGAGCGTGCAAAGACAACAGAAGCTTGCAATCCCATATTTAAGTCGGTGATGGAGTCACCAATCGCGATCTTTTCATCGGCTGGGTACCGATCCATAACTTGCACTTTAGCGATCAGTTCTGTATCTCCTTCGTATTCAGAATTTACTTTTAAATAAGTACTGCTAATATCGACATCTACAGCATAAATTCTCTCTATTCTATGCACTATCCCATCCAAAACGACCTCTACCATTCCCCGTAGTCCCCCAGAAATTACTATTAATGAAACTCCCTGAAACTCCAAAAAATCCAACAATTCTATAAACCCAGGACGTATTAATTGAGGTTTAGTAAATTCCAGAATTTCTGGATAACTTGCAGATGGAATTGATTGCAGAATTTCCTTGACTCCCTCTCGCAGTGTCAGCCTTTTAGCATACATTTCAGGCAGTAGTTTTGCAGAAATTACTGGTGCAAACTTTTTTAGAACCGCGACAAAAGTTTCGTCAACTGTAATAGTGCCATCAAAGTCACAAAAAACAATCCGCTTCATACTAATTTGTAATTCGTAATGTTTGATAATTTAGAATTGAGCGAAGAAAGATAGAAGGCAGAAAATATATTTTTGTCCTCTGTGGAACGGGTTTAAAGTCCCTAAATTTATTTATGGGGATTACTTTCTGCCTTCTGCCTTTTCAACTCAGCAGAGGTTGGCGGGTGCGAATTTCTTTGCCTGTATATTGGGGTATCCAACCTTCTGTGGTGATGAAATAGCGTACTGCTTTCACTCGCTTTGCTGGGGTAAGATAAAACCAATGTTCGGTTCCAGCTGGAATGTTGATATATTCTTCTGGTTGTACTGTCAGTTCTACTTGACTACCATCAGAACGTACAAAGCCAAAAATTGCTTCTCCATCAATGATGTAGCGGACTTCATCATCTGCATGGGTATGAATTTGGTCAAACTTTGCCATTGACTCATCGAGGTTAGGAATCCCTTGATGAAGGACAACCAAATCACGAGATTTATAATCGGCTGTCTGTTGTAGTTGCTCAAAGTAACTATCTATTGCTTTGAGTACTTGTTCTTTTTCATCTTCGTTGAGACTATCCTGTGCTAACAAATGTTGGAGTCTGGGGTTATCTCCTACCGTTTGACGATTAATTTGAATATTCAGAGGGGCTAATTCCTGAGCAATGTGAATTAAATCGGTGTAGAGAGTTCCATTTTCTAGTTTGAGAATTGCCATTTTTGACCTCCAGTAAAATAGTTAGAATAAGCTTGTTGAGGCATAAGGAACTTCCAACTAAAAAAATATCCTATCGCTGTGTAAGTAGAGGAGAAGGCTTGCCGTGAGCGACTCGTGCCGACTTGTGCCGAGCGAAGTCGAGGTAGCAAAACTAAGGTAAGTCAAGGGAAGCAGGGGAAGAAATGGTATTAGCTAATTTCTATTGTGAGCGTGGTGAAACTTCTGCATTCAACCAATTGACAAAACCCTGATTAATTGCTGTTGGAGAAATTTCGGCGATAAAATTAGTATAATTAATATGCTCATGAATAAGTTTTTCGATTTCTAAAGCATAACCATCTTGAGTTTTGATAATTAAAACAACTTCTGGTTCTTCAGTAATGTCTCCTTGCCAACTATAAGCACAAGTAATCGGGAACCAATTGACACAAACTGCTAACTTACATTCTAGTAATGCCCGACCAATTTGACGCGCTTCATCTGTATTATTTAAAGTTACATAGTAGATTTTCATAAAAGTTTCCGAAATTGAGAAAGCCGCTATTGTAGCGAGAATTAAGCGAGAAAATTTCCATTGAATTGAGATTGATGCTGATTATAGAATGTGTCCATAATTACTACAACAGCAAATTGTTACAGATATTAAATCTGGGTTAATTCCTTTTTATATTACTGCTACTGTGGGAACAACCTCATCTCATGCCATAGATCCATTTACAGAAATAAATGCGATCGCTTGAGCGTAATAGTATCCCAGACCACTATTACCCCTTGTGGCGATCGCCGTTTTACTAGCTTTAATTGGTGTTTGCATCATGTTCAGCCTGTAAACTGAAAACCTATGTCAATTCAAGCGCAGCAGTAACAAGTTCGCGATGGTGGGGTACTTTGACCGCGATCGTCACCAAATCAACACCTGAATATGCTTACCCTGACTGAACAAGACGGAAAAACGACGTAGCACATCGCAATCCAAGGGTCGATCAAGTACTTAGTTGCTCTATGGGCGATTTCCAGAAGGGTACTCATGCCCTAAAATGGGATGGGGTGTGTAAGGTTCTTCTAGGAATTTGCGTTCTCGATCGGAGAGTTCTAAATCCACCGCCTCGACAGCCTCTTTGAGATGTTCGATCTTGCTAGCGCCTATTATGGGAGATGTTACACCTGGTTGATGTAATAGCCAAGCTAAGGCAATTTGTGTGGGTTTAACCCCTCGTTTTGTAGCTAATTCAACTACGCGCTCAACTATTTGAAAATCTGAATCTTGATAGTAGAGTTTGTGAGCGAATTCGTCAGTTTTTGCACGTAGTGTTTGCCCATAGTCTGACTTACTGCGATTCCCTGACAAAAAGCCCCGCGCCAGAGGACTCCAAGGAATAATACCAATCCCTTGATCTCGGGCTAGAGGTATGACTTCTCGTTCTTCTTCTCGATAGACTAAGTTGTAGTGATTTTGAATTGATACAAAGCGAGTCCAGCCGTGAATGTCTGCTGTATAAAGGGCTTTGGCAAACTGCCATGCGTAAACACTAGAAATCCCCAGGTAACGGACTTTACCTGCTTTCACAAGATCGTGAAGTGCTTCTAAGGTTTCTTCGATTGGTGTCTCATAGTCCCAACGGTGAATTTGGTATAAGTCTACATAATCGGTCTGTAGTCGCCGCAAAGAAGCATCAATGCTATCAAAAATATGTTTGCGAGATAGTCCTCGATCGTTTGGGCCATCGCCGACTTTCCCATGTACTTTGGTAGCAATCACAACCTGATCTCTGTTTGCAAAGTCTTTGAGCGCTCGCCCGACAATTTCTTCACTGGCGCCCAAGGAATACACATCGGCGGTATCAAAGAAGTTAATCCCCAATTCCAAAGCCAGTTTTATAAATGGGCGACTTTCTTCTTCTTCTAATACCCATTGGCGCAATTTACGGGAGCCATAAGTCATCGTGCCGAGGGTGACACGCGATACTTTGAGTCCAGTTTTGCCAAGATTTACATATTTGATCATACTGTCTGCTCTACTTTTGTTGGGATACTTAATAACGTTGTGACATTTCTACAGGCAGCTGGGAGGTGCAATTAACTTCATCGGTGCGTCCTCAAGCTAATTTTTAATGAATTACTAGAATGTTGTTACCAAAGGCTTTGCACTTTTCTCGTACACTCGATCTGCCTAAAGGATTGCAAAGCTATGAGCATTACTTTACAACAGCTAGGACTTAAATACTATATACCAATCGAGTTACCGGAGTTAATGATTATAAAATTTAAGAATCAATCCAACGGCTCACTGCTGGCAATTGTGCACAGAACCATAGCGCACCTAAGATATTTAGACTGCCACAGACGATCAAGGCATTAGTCGCACCAAAATTCTGTGCCAAAGTTCCAGCTAACAGATTCCCAAAGGGCATCATACCCACCATTGCTAGGGCATAAAAACTCATCACCCGTCCCCGCTTATCCTCGGCAACTAGGGTTTGGATAATCATATTACTACTGGTAATCAGAAGGATAGAAAAGCAGCCTGTAAACACCAGTATGATTATGGATAATCCAACTTGACGCGATAGTGAGAAGGAAATCAAACTTATCCCAATCAAGACTTGAGCGGCTACAATCAAACGCTCTAAGCCTGCAATCCCTCGCCTAACACTCAGATATAAACAAGCAAACAACGAGCCAATGGGCGCTGAGGTGCTGAGGTGAGCCATTGTAGTTGCATCCCCATTTAAAATCTTAGCTGCGAAGATGGGCATGAGCGCGACATGAGACATCCCGACTAAACCTTGTAACGCCAGTATTAATAAAATTGCTCTAATCGGCTGGAACTTGGAGACATATTCAAAGCCCTCCCGCAATTTCTGTAAAGTATCGCTAAGGCTCGTTAGGATCTGCGTAGGTCGGACTTTCAGCCGCATTGCTAGCAGGGTAAAGATAGCAGGAATATAGCTGAGGGTATCGTAGAGAAAACAATATTTCACCCCTAGCGTCGCAATCAAAATCCCGCCCATAGCTGGCCCCAATACCAGCGAGGAACTTAACATCACTGAATTCAAAGCGATCGCATTACTCCAATCGGCGCGATCGTCTACGGTTTCGGTGACGATTGTATGGCGCACGGGCATATCTAATCCCTTGAGCAAACCATTGAGAACACTCAATACCAATAGGATGGGAAACGTAATCCAATTCCTAAAGGTAAGAATTGTCAAAGCCAGGGAAACACTAATTCCCAATATCTGCACCAGCATTAACAAGTCACGACGACTCCAGCGATCGGACAATACGCCCGAAAACGGAATCACTAATAACGTCGGTAAAAATTGTACAAAGCCCGCAACTCCCAACAACCAAGCTGATTGAGTTAAATCGTATACCAGCCAAGGAATAGTTAACTGTTGGGTCATAAATGTCCCAGACATTGATAGTAACTGTCCCCCAAAAAACAGGCGAAAATTACGCCAGCGAAAGGCGGGTAAATATTGGTAAATGATATTACTTACGCGATCGCCTAGTTGTCTATTCCAAATTTTCATTAGCGGAATTATACGATGTTATCCTAAATCTTAGAGTACCTAATATTTAGTTTCGCAAATAATTATAGGATAATGCGTAGTTTCCCGCCGTAGGTCTTACCCTGAGCCTGTCGTACCCCTCCGGGGAAGCAAGCTACGCGGAGCGTCTCGTAGAGAAGGGCATCGCGTCTGGTTTTGTAACAAGCTTGCTGATTCAAAGATTAAGCCTTATTCCTAACGGCATCCGGTGTAATTGCTGCATACTGTTGGGCAGTTAGAGTTGCTCCTCGAATATCGACTAGTTTAGGCACAACTTTCAGTTGATATAGAAGATCCGCAATCTTTTGTTGAGCGCTAATTACTTCCTCAGTAATTGGTCTCATGTCATATTTTTTTCTTGTCAGCGTCAACTCCATAGTATCGACATCAGTCTTGACCTTCGGTGCCAGGATTTCAGCAGCAGCCCGCCTATTTTTATTTGCCCACAGCCCAATCTCATAGTACTCTGACAAAATTGCTTTCAAGAGGTCAGCGTTATTAGTGGCAAAATCTCGTGAAGCTAGGTAATAACCTCCTGGCGTCTTAATTCCTTGGGCGTTTCGTAAGACTCGAATAGTGCCTTCCCGTTGCAGCTTGATCAGACTAGGATCGCTTTCTACAAAAGCATCAACCGTCTTGTTCAAAAACGCTGCTCTTCCATCTGCAATTGCTAGATTCACTGATTCAATATCACTGATTTTTAGCCCTACCTCTTCAAACGCTTTCACCACAAAAAAGGTCTGAGCCGTCCCTCTAGAATAAGCAACTTTTTTACCTTTAAGACCTGCCAATGTTTGGATTGGAGAATCCTTTAGCACAACAATTGCTGAACCTTCTCCAGTACCTGGCGGCGTATTAACTACATAAATCAGATTAGTACCAGCTGCCTGAGCAAAAATAGGTGGTGTTTCACCTGTTGGCCCCATGTCGATACTACCCACATTTAAGGCTTCTAATAGCGGTGGCCCGGATACAAATTGAGACCAAGTAACACCTATTCCTTGAGGAGCTAAACGTTTTTCAATTACGCCTTTTTCGTGTGTTAGATCCCCAGAAACTTGGTAGCCAAGTCGAACCAGCTTGGTATTGCTACTACTCTTAATACTAGTGTTACTGGCAATGCTATTGCCGATACTGGTCTTGTTTGTACCACAACTGGCTAAAGTCGTAAAAGAAACTAATCCATAGAAAGCGTAGAGTAAATCACGTCTGGATATTGAATATTTGCCAATTTGCACTTTTCTCATAACTTTGATGTTGATACCTTTAGGTAAAAATTTAGGCACTGTTGTACTATGTTTTCTCCCTTTTCTCTCTAAGAGAAAAAGAAGAAAATGCTTTGTCTTTGTATCTGAAATAATCTACAAATGTTAGCTAGCTGAACTTTAGAACGGACGGCTAGCCCGAAGGCTGACCCGTTTCAGAACACGGGTTGCATTGGCATTAAATTCAGGACGGTAGTGAGATGTTGCCTGATTATCCCAATAAAGCAGGTCGCCCTTGCTCCACTGGTGCCGATAGGCAAACCGGGGTTGCTTAATATGCTCCTGCAACCTTGCAATTAGTTTTGCTCCTTCTACATGGTCATAATCGAGAATATTCACATCGCTGAATGTATTTAAAAAAGGCTCTGCCTCTTGTCAAGAAGATCGGAGGCAGAGCCTCCCAGAATGGGTTAAGAGCCTCTAATACCATTTTGGATTTTAGATTTTAGACTTCGGCTCCTTTCGACTTCGCTCAAGGCAAGTCGCTCAGTCGAACGATTTTGGATTGTGAAACATCCATTGGATAAATGTTTCAGTTTTCCATCTGTCGCAATCATTTTTCACGCTTGGTATAAGCTCTTAATCAGTCAGAGCAAGGCTGTATCTTAACAAGCGTGCCATTCGGTTCAGAGTACTTTTAAATTTACTCAGCACTGCTTTGAAAAAAGCTAACAGGACTCAGGTTTACGAAAGCACTGGTTGTGGTTCCTTAGACTCAGCTTTCTGCTTGAAGACAGTTGGTACTTCTGCGTTGAACACCTCACCTTGAACCACTTGGGAGCGGAAACCATCAACTCCAACTGGAACATCACCAGTAATAGTGGTGCGATATAACAGACGCTCCACATCCAAATGATCTAAATCTTGAGGAGCTAAATGCACAGTGGCGCGGTTATCCCAGAACGCGATATCACCATTGTTCCAACGGAAACGGGTGGTGTAGGCAGGCTTGGTGATTTGGTTGAAGAACAACTCAAGTAACAGTTTGCTCTCTTGTGGTGACACGTCAATAATGTGCGAGGTGAAGCCAGGGTTCACGAACAACGCACGTTCGCCAGTCTCAGGATGAACCCTGACTACTGGGTGGATTGAGACTAGTGGATTGACAGCAATGCGCTCGTCGAATTTGCCGTTGCGGGGCTGATACCCGCCCCCATTAAAGCGATGTTCAGCTTTCAATGTGTCTGCTAGTGCCCTAAGGGGTGCTGACAGTCCCTCATAAGCCGCAACTAGATTACTCCACTGAGTGTCACCACCGAAGCTGGGGACATTAACCGCGCGTAAAATTGACCCTGCTGGTGGATTAATAGCTGCCGTTACGTCTGTGTGCCAAGGACCACCAGTGCGAAAACCGTACTGCTTCTCATAGAGCTTACGATCTACGGGTTTGATCTGTGGGAATCCTGGTACTGGTTCAGGCTCTCCGAGTGGATGTGCGAAAGTTACTTCACCGAAACGAGATGTAAACTCAACCTGGGCAGCATGATCTATGTTCTGACCACGAAAGAACACAACTTTCCATTTCAATAATGCTTTACGGATTTCTTGAACTTGCTCGTCAGAAAGAGGATGGGAAAGGTCTACGCTACCGATTTCGGCACCGATGAAACCAGCAACTTGTTTAACTTCTATATGTTTGTAGCCCATGTAGATTCTCCAGAGTTTGATCTGTAGGGTGGTGTTCACACTCGCCTGTTTCTTTTGGAATTTTGCTAATATGCGATCGCAACATTCCTGTGCTGGGAGTAGAACTGAAAATATCATACATTATTCCGATAGATTTACCGTAGTATACAATGCTATTTAACAATTTCCTGTGTTTTTGCAGCTAGATTCGGAATTGAGACACTGATACCCTTCTCTACGAGAAGCTCTTGCTAGCTTGCTTAAGAGGAGGGGTACGGCAGGTTCGACTCCGCTCACCAGCCGCTTAGTGACCATCGTATACATCGCTGGGATTCTCACGAGCAATTACTTCTATTTATCGTTTTGAAAAAAAAGAATATTTGCTTCTATCGACAGTAAACCTTAATTTTAAAGTATCAAGCCAAACACATACTGAATTAACAAAACAGGTGTAGCATGAGTACAACCAAAAAAATATTGTCAAATAGCGTTGATGTACAAGCACTTCAAAACACTCAATTTGCACAGAAAGCTCCAGACGCATCAATAGAGCAATTAACGCCCGGACAACAGCTTGCTGATAAATTAGCAAACCATGTAGGCTCTTGGAAATTCCTGATTTGCCAAAGTACCATTTTGGCCGGATGGGTGGGAATGAACTTGACACCAGGAGTTCCCCACTGGGATAATTCACCGTTCATCATGCTCAACTTAGTGTTTTCATTTGCTTCAGCCTACACAGCGCCAATTGTATTGATGAGTCAGAATCGCCAGTCTGACACTGACCGCAGAAGTGCCGAAATCGACCACCAAGTGAATCTTAAAGCCAGTCAAAATATTGAACTACTACATCAGAAATTGGATGAATTACACTCTCAAAGGCTTAACGAACTAACTCAAATTATTAAAGACCAGCAACAAACTATTAATGAGATGAAAGAAACTTTAGTATCTAGTCCGACAGATAATAAAGAAGCTAAAGTGGTTCTATTACCAGGCTTGCATGTTCAAATTAATAGCAAATTTCCTAAACAAGCTTCTGGGAATAAATCTTTTACAGTTGCTCAAGCAGCTGGAGACAATAATAAGGTTGTTGAAAAACTGATTTATCACTAAAAATCAGCCATAAATGCTTTTTTTATTAGCAGATAAGAGTATGAACTTTCTCTTCATGATAGTCGATTTAGTTAAACTCAAGTTCTTTAAATAGTAATTTTTGTTTGGATATTTATCTAAGATTATAGACCATAAGCTTTTCTCTAATATGGCTTATGGTCTACATTAGACCTCTTGGCATTTGTCGCGAAAAGGGGAAGGGTGGGGTCCCCTGTGGGGATAAGGGGCGGGGGGAAGGGAAAAAGTTCTGCAAAAGTCCCTTTACCCTTTTTTCCCCAAGAGTGCAAAAAGCACAAATGCCAAGAGGTCTATTGATAATCATGTAGGTTGTAAAAATTCTGAGAATTTCAAGCTATTTATTTTGAAGATTTCTGAGCTTGAATTCGATCAAAAATAGCACCTTCATTAAAAAATTTCTGTTGAATATTGTTCCATCCTCCTAAATCTTCTGCTTTGAACAGAGTTTTAACTTTAGGAAAATTACTACCCAATTCTTTTACAATCGTATTATTTACAGGACGAAATCCTATTTTAGAAAATTCCCGTTGTACCTCTGGGGTATAGAGATATTGAACAAATGCTTCTGCAACTTTCCGAGTTCCATGTTGCTCGACGTTCTTATCTACCACAGCAATTGGATTATCAATAGATATATTCACATTAGGGACAATATATGAGAACTTTTCGCCTTTTTGTTTTGATAAAATCATTTCATTTTCATAGTTAAGTAAAGCATCCCCTTGACCTTGTTTAAAGAACAATTCGCTGGCATTACGAGCAGTCTTGGGCAGCACAGGTACATTTTTATAAACTTTGGAAGTAAAATCTAATGCTTGCTTCTCATTCTGACCAGTTTTTATTATGTAACCCCATAAACTTAAGAAGTTCCATCGCGCACCACCAGATGTTTTCGGGTTAGCTGTCAGTACGCTCACTCCTGGTCTTGTCAAATCTGTCCATGTTTTAATATTTTTGGGATTTCCCTCACGAGTAGCGATCGCACCTACGGATTGGGTGACAATTGCATTATTTGGTGCTTCTTTTTCCCAACCCGGTTGAATAAAACCTGTGTGAACCAGTTTGTCAACATCAAGGGCTAGTGATAGGTGTATCACATCAGCCTCTAAACCATCAATCACATTTAGGGTTTGAGAACCAGAGCCATCATAACTTTCAGTAAACTTCAGATTTTGGTTATGCTCTTTTTTCCATTTTTCTACAAATTGTGGAATAATTTGCTCGTATGCAGCCTTTGTCACTGAGTAAGAAACAAACGTTAGGTTGACATCACGCTCTGAAGTGGCGATTCTATTACCAGTGTTATCAACATTAGCTCCAGAGCAAGCACTCATCACTATACTTAAGCTTACTCCCGCCAAAAATAGGGATATAAACCCCCAGTTTCTTATAGCTTGCCAAGCTTTAATAGTACAAGTGTGAACTTGTTTCCTGATATAGTTTAACTTCCAACTATGCTGCCGCTTGTTTCTCAAAATTTTCCTCCTCTATTAAATTCGGTAAGCCGAGAGATTTACTGTAGTTTAGAGGTATTATAAGATAGTTGCGATTCATTGCATAACCTTTGGTTAACCTAAATTTAAACAATTTGTATATGTAGAACACCGAAAGCACTTCACCTGCCGGATCGTTGAGGCTCAAATGGTGTCAAGTTAACCTCAAACAAGCAACTAGTAGTTCGCCAAGGAAACGCAAGCGGGGTAAAGGGTAAGGGGAAAAGGGGAAAGGGAAAATAACAAACCTTTCCCCCTTTCCCCTTCACCTTTTCCCGACTTTTGCCAAGAAGTCCAATGACCATGAAAATTACAAATCCCTCAAAGCATGGGCTAGAGAGGGATTTTTGGTTATTGGGTATTGGATGTTAGAGATTGGGTTGCTAGTTTAAATTATTTGCTTTCTCAACTGCTTCCTTTAACTCTTCAAAAGTAATACTGCCGTCTTTGTCTGAATCATAATTTACTAGCAATTCCTGGGGACTAGTGGTATTTGTTTCTGATGAAATGATTGCACTTAAGCCAGGACTTAAAAAAAGGTCATTAATGGATACTTTGCCATCTCCATCGGTATCTAAGTTATTAAAAAGGGATTGAAGCTCTTGCTCGGTCATGATAAGTTTCTATCTGAACTAGTTTTTCAACTTAATATCTCATTAATCTTTGATTAATATCTCAAAATTAAAAAAACTTGTATCTTTAGACGTAGAAACGGCGATCGCTGGGGCTGAGATCGGTTGTACGCTGTGGGTTACAGGGTTTACAGTCTGACGACGAAAATAAATTGACTAGGCGCTCAGTGACCACCGCAGGCATCGACTTCTTGGTTGAGTACAATTTCAAAGCCTTGCGACAATTCATCAAATGCCTTACGGTTTAGTCCAGTCAATGCCCTCAGCAGGCGTCTTCTTTCAAAACCCGATTGATGTCTAGCATTTTTCTGTCTGATTCCAGTTGCTAATCGTTACTCTACCTTATGAAGCGACAAGTCTAAAGAAGACTAGTCAAAAATTCTTAGCTAATTTTCCGGAATGGGTAACAATGGCGTGGTAGTAAATATCAGAGCATCGATATTATACTGAACCTCTATAACTAACCTTCGGGGAATATATCCCCACTGTTTTCCCTCAAGAACCCGGTCATTAAAACCGGGTTTTTGGTGTTTATACCAAGTTACAGTCGAGCAAGTCAGGAACAGAGCGATGCCTACGGGTGGCTACACCAACGCAGCACTTCTCTCAATTGTCTGGGTATCAAATAAAACTATTGTCCAGAAACTTTTAAGAGATTTTATTGGTCTGGTTCTCCAAATTCTGCAAAAATTAACCAATGTCATCTTCTGCTCAAGGTATTCCCGGATTACCCGATTTGACGCATCCAGTTGAGCTTGTTCAATTTGGAACCCAAGCGCTCAAAGCTTCACTGTTATTAGTATTTTTGGTCGTAGCTTTAGGAGTTGCGATCGCACTCATCAGTTTTTCTCTGCGTCGCAGTCAGCCGGAACAGTTTATATTCATTGGCGAATGGGCTGTTCGTTATTCCCAACTGTTACGGGGATTACAGCATTTAACTCTAGTATTAGTCTTGTTAGTTCCGGGATTTTTTCTGTGTTCGACTTTGAGCAATCGCTATCACTACTGGGAACAAACAAAGGTAGCTCAAGTAGCTGAAAGTGTCGCAGGTGAAAAGCTCGAACAATCTGCCCCGCAGATCCGCTACACTATCCAGGAGCCATACTCTTATACCACGCAAGCCAATGGCAAGATAGTCAAAGTCAATGATACGCGAGAGATTAACCGGTTCTTAACGCTGGGTGGTTCGCAAATTCAAGTCAAGCTAGACCAAAGCGTAGATGTTCCAGGTCGCAGTTCAATTTATCGCGTGGAATACACTGCTGATTATAAAGTAGTTAACCAACTCAAGGATATTAATAATTTCTTTTTTGAAGCATCGCCACCTAACGGCTACACACTTCTTGCTGGCTACAAAGTAGAGCGTAACGGCACTAGGCTACAACAAACTAATCCGGGAGACTATGGCTTTCCCTTCCAGCTGCAACCAGGAGAAGAAACCACCTTTCGAGTCACCTATCAGGCTCAAGGCGGGCCTCGCTGGGTTTACAGCGCCGCCGGACAGTTGCTTTCTAATTTTCGCCTCACAGCAATTGCCAACTTTGCTCCGGCTGATTTTGCTAGTGGTGTTGTACCGAATGAGATTAAAGTTAATGGACGTAGTACTCAGTTTACTTGGAAATTTGACGATAATGTTTCAGTCAAAAATCCATTTGGGGTGTTTACTAACACTGACCCCATTCGTCATACTGGCATCATTCCCCGGCTTTTATTACTAGCACCGGCAATATTTTTGTGGTGGATATTGTTGTTATATTTGTCACTGCCAATGAGTTTTAGAAATATTGCGATCGCTGCTAGTATTTTCTTTGCTTGTCTGTTGACTTTGACCTATCTAGCTCGTGTTATCAATGCTCAATTGGCTTGGACTTTAATTTCCATCATTTTACTAATTTTAACATGGGGATTGGGAGCTAGCCGCAGTGCTTCCCTGGCTGCGATCGTGGCTACTATTGCTGGAGCAATACTACCTATTTTTGGATTATTAGTACCGTTTAGCGGACTAACCCTTAGTTTAGCGGGTTTGCTTTCAGCGATTTGGCTAGCAGTTCGTCACTGGTATGGCAATACTTTTCGGGTTTTGGGGAAAGGGGAAAGGGAAAAGGTTTGAATTTACCTTTACCCGCAAACCAAAAAAGAGATTGTTGGGTTTATCCGAAAAGTATTGATATCATGTCCGGCTAATCACTTATGATTACCGTATCTGTGCAAAAATCCCAAAAGTCTCTTTCCCCCTGCCCCCAGCAAGAACTGCCCTCTAAATGATAAGTCTTCAACCGGACATGATATGACTGGTACGGCTGGTACAGTTTGCACCCAGAAGATCAAAGATTGCAGACTCAGAAAAATGTTAAAGATTAGATGATTCCGCTATGATTAGCGAAGTTTTAACGTCGGGCATTTATGGATAACGATTTACTTGCTTTCTTTGCGGCTGCTGGGTTACTCATTCTCTATCTTATCTTCTCAGCTTTAACTGAAATGGGGACTAAATTGCCTTGGAAGAAATAAGCTGATGGGCTAAAAAGTTTACACTTCTAAACCTCATTGGGGTTGGAAAAAAAAGTAAACATCCTTTAGGCTTGGTTAATATATTTATTGTTCGAGATAGTACCAAATGCGCGATCCACAAAATAACCACATTAAAGTTGAGCCGGCAACCCTGGTTTTGATTGTATCTGTCTTAATACTTTTGCCTCTGCTGGTTGTTGGCTTTTTCTCGCAGTGAAGTTAGCGCGATGCTCTTTTTCTCAGGTGCGTTAAGCTACTTTTAACGCACCATATATCAAAACTACTTAGGCAAAACCTGCCGCAGTGCTGCTAAAAGTTGGTCAACACTTTCCTTTCGACTATTAAAGCCCATCAATCCCACGCGCCAAACTTTACCTGCGAGTTCGCCAAGACCACCGCCAATTTCAATATTATGTTCATTGAGTAACTGCTGTGCGATCGCTTTACCATCTACCCCGGCTGGAATACGGACAGTGGTAAGCGTTGGCAATCTATACTCTTGTTCAACGTGCATACTCAGTCCTAAATTCTCTAAACCTTCCCAGAGATATTCTACGTTCTTTTGATGCCGCTGCCAGGAATTTGCTAATCCCTCTTCTGCAAGCAAACGTAGTGCTTCCCGCAATGCATAGTATAAATTAATAGGTGCTGTGTGGTGATAGGTGCGTTCAGCGCCCCAATACTTGCCCAGCAACAACATATCTAAATACCAGTTTGCAACTTTCGTTTGTCGCTGTTGCAATTTTTCAACTGCACGCGCACTCATTGTAAAAGGAGAAGCACCAGGCGGGCAACCTAACCCTTTTTGGCTACAACTATAGGCTAAGTCAACTCCCCAAGTATCCAAAAACAAGGGGACGCCGCCCAAACTTGTCACCGTATCCACTAATAACAAAGTGCCAAATTCACGACACAAATCAGCGACCCCTTCCAAGGGTTGACGTGCGCCTGTGGAAGTTTCGGCATGAACTAGAGCTAAAATAGTTGGACGATGAGTTTTTAAGGCAGTTTGAATTTCCTCCAAGTTGAAGACTTGTCCCCAAGGTTTGGTAATGGTTCGCACATCAGCGCCATAACGCCCAGCCATATCCACAAGGCGATTACCAAAGTAACCAGCTACACCTATTAAAACTACATCACCGGGTTCTACAGCATTGGCAATGGTTGCTTCCATTGCAGCTGTTCCCGTACCGCTGACTGCAATAGTGAGTGAGTTTTCTGTTTGCCATACGTACCGTAGCAACGACTGAATTTCATCCATGAGTGCAAGAAAAGTTGGGTCAAGATGCCCAACGGGTGAAGTATTCATCGCTTGGAGAACTGTGGGATGGGCATTAGATGGCCCTGGCCCCAACAGCAGACGGGACGGGATTTCTAGCGGCGTGAGTTGCAAGCGCCCGGAGTCGTTAATTGAAATTGTTTGCGTCATAAATCTCTCTTCATTTAGACGATACTTACCGGATCATATAGGAATCCGATTTGATTCGGAGAACTTACTTGTCTAGGGAGGAAACAGGAAATCTAGCAATAGGGCATTGCAGAACAGTGCTATGAATTGAGGCAAGCAGAGGAAACTGAGGAAATTTTTGGACGTTGCTAAATCATTCCGCAAATATGCAACGTCAGGATATAGATGTGTACTCAACACGGTTCGGATAAGTCTTTTTAACTCAGAATTCCCTTTAGGAAAAGGTTACTGGGTTTGGGTTAGAGGTTTTTTCTCTCCCTTTCCCCTTTCCCCTTTCCCCAAACCGTATTGGATGTTTACTGAGTTTTTTATCAAAAGTTTCAGCTACTTTCTATGCCCAAAATTTCTAAATCTTCATTAATTAAACTGGTGGATTTACCGAGGGAAAGGATTTATTTTATTCCTACATTGAAAGTGAAAGCAACTACAAGAAACGATCTGCAAAAAGTTTCATTTTTGCTGAATATCAGGGATTTACCATTGGAAATTTATGATAAAGCATAATAGCAATAAAAACTTTACTATAAACAAAATATCTAACAGCATTAATATTAAATCAACTTTAGACTTGTATCCTACTCGCCTAGTTTTTATTGACCCACAGGTTGATGACTACCAAAGTCTGGTAATGGGTGTATTACCAGATACCTCAATTGTAGTCTTAGATGCCAACCAAGATGGTATTGAGCAAATTAGTCGAGTGCTGGAGTCTCATCAGGGAGTCAATAGCCTGCACATTGTTTCCCACGGCGCACCTGGGTGCATCTATTTGGGCAACAATCAACTCAACAACGAAACGCTCAATCGTTACGCAGCCCAACTTATGGGTTGGGCAAATGCTTTGGGTGAAGACGCACAACTACTGCTATATGGTTGCAAAGTCGCTCAAACCGAGCCAGGTGTATTGTTTATACGCTGTCTGAGCGAATTGACAGGTGCAGTAGTAGCGGCCTCTGATGACTTGACAGGGAGTGCTGCATTAGGTGGTGATTGGGAACTGGAGGTTTCTACAGGATCTATTGTTCCTCGTTTAGCGTTTGGGCAAGAAGTAATAACAGCCTACGCTTCAATTCTATCTGTAGTTCTCGATGCCAGCTTTGATAGTGATGGCAAAGTCACTACTGATATTGGTACTAATACCACTGACATTGCTAGAAGCATTGTCATACAAGACGATGGCAAAATTCTGCTAGCGGGAGTGAGTAATAATAACTTTGCTGTAGTACGTTACAACAGCAATGGTAGTCTCGACACTAGCTTTAATAGTACTGGCAAAGTCACTACTGACTTCGGCAATACTGACATAGCATACAGCATTGCCCTGCAAGACGATGGCAAGATTCTGGTAGCGGGAGCGAGTAGTAGTAACTTTGCTGTGGTACGTTACAACAGCAATGGAGGTCTTGATACCAGCTTTGGTACTGCTGGCAAGGTTACTACTAACTTGGGCAGTACTGACATAGCCTACAGCATTGCCCTACAAGACGATGGCAAGATTTTGCTGGCAGGAAAGCGCGGTAATGACTTTGCTGTGGTACGTTACAACAGCAATGGAGGTCTTGATACCAGCTTTGGTACTGCTGGCAAGGTCATTACTAACTTGGGCAGTACTGATATAGCCTACAGCATTGCCCTGCAAGACGATGGCAAGATTCTGTTAGCGGGAGTGAGTAATAATAACTTTGCTGTGGTACGTTACGACAGCAATGGTAGTCTCGACACCAGCTTTGGTACTGCTGGCAAGGTCATTACTGATATTGGTACTAATACCACGGACACCGCCTACAGCATTGCCCTGCAAGACGATGGCAAGATTCTGTTAGCGGGAGTGAGTAGTAATAACTTTGCTGTGGTACGTTACGACAGCAATGGAAGTCTCGACACCAGCTTTGGTACTGCTGGCAAGGTCATTACTAACTTGGGCAGTACTGACATAGCCTACAGCGTTAGCGTGCAAGCTAATGGCAAAATTATTGTGGCGGGTTCGAGTAACAATAACTTTGCTTTAGTACGTTACAACAGCAATGGTACTCTTGACACTGATTTCAACACTACTGGCATTATCACTACTGATATCGGCACAAAGACTACTGATAATGCCTATGCTCTCACCCAACACGATGGTACGGTAATAGTCGCGGGAATAAGCGCCAATAACTTTGCTGTGGCACGTTACAGGGTTAACCAAAATCCAGTACTAGTGAAGGAAATCGCAGACAAAGAGACTCCAGAAGACATAAATTTCAACTTCACAATCTCAGATAGCTTCCAAGATCAAGATCCTGAAGACATTCTCACTTACACTGCCACTCTCGAAAACGGTGACTCTCTACCGAGTTGGTTAACCTTGAATGCTGCAACCAAAACCTTCAGTGGCACTCCCTTGAATGAGAATGTGGGTAGCTTGAACATTAAAGTTACTACTACGGATACTTATCTTGCTCAAGTCAGTGATGTGTTTACGCTCACCGTTAAGAACGTCAACGATCCGCCAGAGGTATTTCAGGCGATCGCAGATAAACAAGCAACAGAAGATACAGTTTTCACCTTCACTATCCCAGACAACACCTTTAAGGATGTCGATGCTGGCGACATTCTCACTTACACTGCCACTCTCGAAAACGGCGACTCTCTACCGAGTTGGTTGAATTTTAATGCTGCAACCAAAACCTTCAGTGGCACTCCCTTAAATGAGAATGTGGGTAGCTTGAACATTAAAGTTACTGCTACGGATTTAGCTCTTGCCCAAGCGAATGATATTTTTGTACTCACCGTTAACAACACCAACGATCCGCCAGAGGTGGCGAATGAAATTGCTAACCAACAAGCAACAGAAGATACAGTTTTCACCTTCATTATCCCAGACAACACCTTTAATGATGTCGATGCTGGCGACACTCTCACCTACACTGCCACTCTCGAAAATGGTGAGTCTTTACCGAGTTGGTTAAGCTTTAATGCTGCAACCAAAACCTTCAGTGGCACTCCCTTAAATGCAAACGTGGGTAGCCTGAACATTAAAGTTACTGCCACGGATTTAGCTCTTGCTCAAATCAGTGATGTGTTTACACTCACTGTTAACAACACCAACGATCCGCCAGAGGTGGCGAATGAAATTGCTAACCAACAAGCAACAGAAGATACAGTTTTCACCTTCATTATCCCAGACAACACCTTTAAGGATGTTGATGCTGGCGATAGCCTCACTTACACCGCCACTCTCGAAAACGGCGACTCTCTACCGAGTTGGTTGAGTTTTAATGCTGCTACCAAAACCTTTAGTGGCACTCCCTTAAATGAAAACGTGGGTAGCCTCAACATTAAAGTTACTGCTACGGATTTAGCTCTTGCCCAAGCGAATGATATTTTTGTACTCACCGTTAACAACACCAACGATCCGCCAGAGGTGGCGAATGAAATTGCAAACCAACAAGCAACAGAAGATGCAGTTTTCACCTTCATTATCCCAGACAACACCTTTAAGGATGTTGATGCTGGCGACACTCTTACTTACACTGCCACTCTCGAAAATGGTGAGTCTTTACCGAGTTGGTTGAGTTTTAATGCTGCAACCAAAACCTTCAGTGGCACTCCTTTAAATGCAAACGTAGGTAGCCTCAACATTAAAGTTACTGCTACGGATACTGCTCTTGCCCAAGCGAATGATATTTTTGTACTCACTGTTAACAACGTCAACGATGCGCCAGAGGTATTTCAGGCGATCGCTCCTCAACAAGCAACAGAAGACACACTTTTCACCTTCATTATCCCAGACAACACCTTTAAGGATGTTGATGCTGGCGACACTCTCACCTACACTGCCACTCTCGAAAACGGCGACTCTCTACCGAGTTGGCTGAGTTTTAATGCTGCGACCAAAACCTTCAGTGGCACTCCCTTAAATGCAAACGTGGGTAGCTTAAACATTAAAGTTACTGCCACGGATTTAGCTCTTGCTCAAATCAGTGATGTGTTTACGCTCACTGTTAACAACACCAACGATGCGCCAGAGGTGATGAACGAAATTGCAAACCAAGAAGCAATAGAAGACACAGTTTTCAATTTCACTTTCTCAGAAGACACCTTTAAGGATGTCGATGCTGGCGATAGCCTCACTTACACCGCCACTCTCGAAAATGGGGATTTTCTACCTAGTTGGCTAACCTTCAATGCTGCTACCAAAACCTTTAATGGCACTCCCTTAAATGCAGATGTGAGTAACTTCAACATTAAAGTTACTGCTAGGGATATTTTTGGGGTTGAAGTCAGTGATGATTTTGCACTTACTGTTAAGAACGTTAACGATGCACCAGAGTTAGTTGAGGCGATCGCTAATCGAAAGGTACTTATAAATACGCAGTTCAATTTCACGATCCCAGAAAATACCTTCATTGATATTGATGCTGGCGATAGCCTCACCTACACTGCTACTCTCGAAAACGGCGATCCACTGCCCAGTTGGCTAACTTTTAATTCTGCTACCCGAAATTTTAGTGGTACTCCGACGATGGAGAATTTGGGTAATCAAAATATCAAAGTCACTGTCAAGGATATTTCTGGGGATGAAGCCAGTGATGTGTTTGTATTGACAGTTGCTAAGTTCAATAGTGCGCCAATTGTAGATCGGACGATCGCTGACCAAAAAGCCACAGCAAAAACTACCTTCAACTTCACCATTCCTGAAAACACTTTTAGCGATGTGGATATTGAAGATACCTTGACCTATACTGCTACCTTAGACAATGGCGATCCACTACCTAGTTGGTTAAGCTTCAATGCTAACGAGCTTACCTTCAGTGGCACTCCTACGAATGATGATGTGGGTAGCTTGAACATTAAAGTCACCGCCACAGATCCGGCTCTTGCTGAAATTAGTGATGTATTTGCACTCACAATTGCTAAAGCTAACAATCCACCAATTGTAGAGCAGGCGATCGCTGACCAAAAAGTTACGGCAGAAACTACCTTTAACTTCACTATCCCTGAAAACACCTTTAGCGATGTAGATATTGAAGATACCCTAACCTACACTGCTACCTTAGACAACGGCGACCCACTACCCAGTTGGTTAAGCTTCAATCCTAATAAGCGTACTTTCAGCGGCACTCCTACGAATAATAACTTGGGTAGCTTGAACATCAAAGTTACTGCCAAAGATTCGGTTGGGGCTGAAGTCAGTGATGTGTTTGCACTCACCATTGCTCAAGAAATTACTGCTGAGACTAAATCAACTAGCCTACTGACAAGAATTACAGGTGATATCTTTACGATCAAAAATCAAGTTGACGGTGAAAAAGCCAAACTCTCAGTCAAGATTAAAAGCAACACTTCTGAAGAAGTCAATGAACTGGGTGTATTTGTCGTTGACGATGCAGAAGGTAGGATTAATGGCGTAGCCCCTGGTGCTGCAAATTACACCGAACTAGCTCTCCAACGAGCAACAGTGCTTCTTTCATCTCTTGCCAAACTACCCAATGGTTTTAATCCCACTGACCTCAGCAGGTTACTGGAGTTCAACTCTGAGAGCAACCTAAGATTTTATTTAATCCGTAGCAGCACGACTCAGGCGGTGCTATCTGGACAAACCCCGTTTTCTCAGGTGCTTTTTTCCTCGGATACGAATGCGGACGATACAGGGTTCTCTCTCAACTTCCAGAATTTGGTTGTCAAGATTGCAGCAACAGAGCAAGATCCACCTCTAGGTACTGGTCTTCAAGGAAAGTATGAACCCGAACTAATTGATTTACGGGATGTGAAACAATTGGTGAAAGCCGAATTTGTAGTTCATAGAGAAGCAGCTTTTAACAACTTTGTTGGCTTTTATCAGATAACTGATGAGAATGGTGGCATCGATACCAATGGCGATGGTAAACCAGATGTGCTGGTTGGACAGGCGGGTTATACTCAAGCAGCTATTAGTCACCGTGTCGCTGGTATTGATTTGAGTGTAGCTAACGAAGGTACAGCAACTTTCACAGGTAATTTCCAACCTGGTGCTATTTTCGTCCCATTTATCATCGTTAATGCCGGGACTGATGCAATTCTTGATAGCAATACCAATAACGATCCGGCAGTTTACTTCTCCTTCTTGGGTGCTAACACTGACAAAGCAGATCATATTCGCCTATTAGGAAATAACGCTTTTGGCTTTGAGGATTTGGCTAATGGCGGCGATCGAGATTATAACGATTTGATTGTCCGAGTTAATTTGAGTATCGCCTAGTAGTTCGCTTTCGTAACTTGGCTCTTTAAAGGGCAAGGGGGAAAGGGAAAAGATGTTTACTCCTTTAACCTTTAACATGAACCCCTTTTCCCAGCCCTCACCTAACAATTTTGGGTTGGCAGACTACTAGTCTGAAGTAACTTGGTATAGGTGTAATATAGCCTGTAAGCTTTATTGAGCAAAGAATACAGGCTTTTTTTATGAAAAAGTCAAATATTGAGTTCATAAAGAGCGATCGCATCACCGATGTTTTAGTGAATCTGTCATTTGCCAGAAGATGCGATTACAGCAAAATATTACAGTGATTCAAACAAATGTGTGAGAGTATATTTATTCACTCACCCGGAGACATAATTATGGTTTTTGCTGGCAAACGACCAAATAATTTAGGTATTAGCAACGGTAAATTAGCATCTTGCCCTAATTCTCCCAATTGCGTTTCTAGTCAGAGTACAGATGCATCTCATCAAATTGCACCACTGACTTTTACATCTACTCCAGAACAAGCGATTACTAATCTTAAACAGATTATTGAGTCTTTACCAAGAACCAAAATCATTACTTTCAGTAATGATTATTTATATGCAGAATTTAAAAGTGCTTTACTGGGATTTGTGGATGATGTAGAATTCTATCTAGACCGGACTGCCAATGTTATCCATGTACGTTCAGCTTCACGTTTAGGTCAAAGCGATTTGGGTGTTAATCGTAAACGCATAGAGACGATTAGAGCCAAGTTCCAATAATTTTTAATTGAACTAAAAGCTGGAGATTAAAGACTGGGAAGATAAAGAAGTAGTTGGACAAAATTAATTACACAATGTCATTGCGAGTGAGACATTCCCAGAGTATTGGGTGATTCACAGAGTTTGCAATGGTTGTAAATATTTTTGTCCATCTACTTATGTGGATTTAGACTATTGTAAAATCTGGAATGAAGATTGTGGAATGTGGTGTAGTGTTTCACCAAAAATTATGAATTACGAATTAGTTAAACTCTGCGATCGCTAAATTTGTGAAATTTAATTTATTTAAAAACTTTGACTCTCGACCCCGACTAATTGTTGCTGTCGGATTTGCTGTATTAGTTTCAGTCATCCTGCCGCCTTCTCTGCACTTACCTACTCGCATTCTCTGCGCTTGGAACTCCGGTATTGACTTTTTCTTAGCGATAACGTGGTGGAAAATGACCAAGGCTAACCCAGAAAAAATTCGCCGTTATGCCGAGAGTGAATACGAAGGACATTTGGCTATATTTATGCTGGTAATTGCTGCGGCTTGTGCCAGTGTTTTAGCTATTGGGTTTTTACTTGATAAAAAAGGATTGTCAATAATTCAGCTTACCCTACACGTTGTACTTTCAATTATGACCATTGTCGGTTCCTGGTTATTAGTGCATACGATGTTTGCAGTGCAATATGCGCACAGTTATTATAAATATATTAATCGTAATCATAGTGAAGAAATCACTAGAGGTTTAGATTTTCCTCATAACGACTATCCAGACTACTGGGAATTTTTATATTATTCATTTGTTGTCGGCATGACCAGTCAAGTTTCAGATGTGCAGACAACATCACCCTATATGAGACGCTTGACTCTGTTACATGGCATATTATCATTTTTTTTCAATACCACCATTTTAGCTATGAGTATTAATATCATTGCATCGCTGATTTAAAAATTGTTTGACTCAGCCAAAAGTATGATTATTTAGTCTCTACTTAGAGAAGGAGGAAATTAGATTACCAGTTCTTTAGCATGGACTCAAGTTAAGATAATTCGGAGTGAGTTCATGCCTTATAACAAAATAGATGAATTAGCGGAAGACATCAAGGGACAACTGCCTGAACACGCACAACAGATTTTTCTTGCGGCATTTAATGCTGCTGAAAGTGATGGTTCGAGTGAAGAGGGTGCGCGCGATATTGCTTGGAATAGTGTAAAAAATGAATACGAACCAGGCAATGATGGTAAATGGCAGAGAAAGCCTGAAGACACTGCGATACATAATAAAGCTGTTGTATCTGGTGGAAACTAAGTAAATCTCACCTGTGGATAACTATCTAATCTCAAGGGTCTTATAAGGGTTTAAGGGGAATTTTATTCTTAGAAAATAGAGATAAAATTCCTCTTTTTTCACAAATTATGTCAGAATATAGATACTTTTAACGACTTATATTAATAGCTGCTATAAAAAATATTCTATCTATACAGGATATGCTGACTCGAAAAGGCGAAATATCTATTCGTCTCATGCAAGATGAAATGTATGATTATGAGTTGATGGCAAAATGGTTAACTAATGCAAAAGTTTTAGAATTTTATGAAGGAAGAGATAATTTTTTCCCTTTAGAAAGAATTATAGAAACTTACAAACCGATGGTTAGAGGAGATGAGCCGATTATTCCTTGCCTCCTCTACTATCAAAATATTCCCATTGGTTATTTGCAGTATTGTACGCTCAATGACTTATCGGAAACTGATAGACAATTGTATCATCTCGACCAAACCGATCGCGTCTATGCGATTGACTTATTCATCGGCGAAACCGGCTATTGGAACAAGGGAATTGGTACAAAAATGCTGTCAGTATTTATCAACTATCTTTTTGAACAGTGTCAAGCTCAGAAAATTGTTATAGATCCGCACGTTAACAATTACCGTGCTATTCGCTGTTATGAAAAATGTGGTTTTGTGAAAGTAAAGCTATTGCCGGCACATGAATTGCATGAAAGAGAATACTCAGATTGTTGGCTCATGGCAATAGAGCCAAAGAAATCATGAGGAAATGCATTCTACCTATTATGCCTTCTTACCTGCTACTGGTTCAGCTATATTTTCCATATCCACCAGATTCCACTTTAAACCTTTGCTCCTATATATACGCTTGTGCAAATTTGGATAATCACCGATATCATGCTCTAGCCTTTGACCAACTACTATACATTTGAATATAGAATTGCCCGTGTTTTTCAGGTTGTGCGGCTTACCACCAGCGCGATATCCAATAAAATCTCCTGCTTTCACTGGATAAACGCTTTCTCCAATTGTGGCTTCAGCTTCTCCCTCAAGAATGTATACGCACTCTTCTTCGTGATAGTGCATATGAAGCTCCGTTGATTCACGTCCAGGCTCTACTTCAATGATGTGGAAACCGATATTTTTTAAACCTGTCAAATCTCCTAAAGACTTATTTAGTCTGCGAGCATTAGAGTTGAGAAAATGTGTTTTTTCTAGTCCTTCATAAGACTCAATCTCTTCTTTGGTGACTAAATACTTTTCCATTTCTTGATACCAAGGTGCTAAGAAATTTGATGTTGAACAAGTGAGGGGCCTAAAGATCGATTAAGACGGAAGTTAAAACAGGTTCAAGAGGTTCCATCTCAGCAGAAGCGATGCCCTTCTCTACGAGACGCTCCGCGTAGCTTGCTTCCACGTTCGCGTAGCGTCCCGTAGGGAAGTGGTACGACAGGCTCAGGGTAAGACCTACGGCGGTAAACTACGCTTCTATTTGTGGATGGGATTATATCATCACCTCGTTATTAAGTGCAACTTCAGAGAAAATTGGTATCAGTTAATGTCTGACTGGATACCGAGAGTAGTAAGTAAAGCGGCGTGAATAATTCAAGGTTTGTAGTGTTCGCGAAGCGTCTCGCAGAGAGGCTTTCAGCCCTCAAAAGAGGACTAAAGTCCTCACTACAAACTAATCTCAATATTTTTTACATTACTTAATCTAGTTTGATTTCTTCTTACCGACTTACTTACATCAGTTTAGATCGTAGCTATAGTAGGTTACTAAATTAACTTGCGTGTTCCCAGTCACTAAGTAACTCATGTTGTTGGACTATTTTATGGGATTTACGAAATGGTACTTTGGGAGTACCAATACTCTTACCAGGAAAAGACTGTTTTTTCGTCTTGGGAGGTCTATTTTCTAGGGTTGTTGAACTGAACTGTTGGGTTTTCATTGGTAAATAAATCTCTGATTAAAACCTGAGCATTAATTTAACGTGAGTTTGACAAGTCTTATTTGACCTCTCCCCCAGCCCCTCTCCGATGCGGAGAGGGGAGCAAAAAGCTTAATTTTTCTTTCTCCTCCCTTTCCGTTTCGGAAAGGGAGGCTGGGAGGGAGAGGTTCATCGAACTCACGCTAATTTATAACATCAATTTGCAAACGGCAAATTTCTAAATAAAAATAAAAAATATATATTTAATTTGATTTGTAAAAGAAAGAAGAGAAATTAAAGAGTTTATTTACTCAGAAGGTGAAGTGTGCCCAATGAGACTAACGATCGCTGCGGCTAAATCCGCTGGATCGACGGGTTTAGGTAGATGTTTTTGAAATCCTGCTGTCATTGCTTGGTTGTAGTTAATTTCTCCTGCATAAGCAGTCAAAGCGATCGCCGGAATTTGTCCGCCTTGCTCTGGTGGTAATTTTCTCACTTCACGTAGCAACATATACCCATCCATGAAGGGCATTCCAATATCGCTTAAGAGGATATCTGGGTTTGATTGCATTAATGTTTGCAGCGCTTCATCTGCTGATTCAACTGCCGTTACCGTCGCGCCATATTGTTCCAGCGCAAAGCTAAAAAACTCTCGCACATCGGCTTGATCGTCCACAAGCAGGATTTGGACTCCAGCCAGTAATGTCTCTTCAGTACTGAGTTCTGCTTGAGAAGTCTCACTACTGCTAACTCGCAACTCAGAATTTTTGAGCAAAGGTAGTTTAACTGTGAAGGTAGCTCCTTGTCCTTCTCCGGGACTCTCTGCCTGAACTGTGCCACCGTGAAGTTCTACCAGATGACGCACAATTGCCAGTCCCAATCCCAATCCGCCAAATACTCTGGTTGTCTTAGCATCTGCTTGCCGAAAGTAATCAAAGACGTAGGGCAAAAATTCTGGGTTAATTCCTTTACCTGTATCAATTACCTGGATTTGGGCATCTAAACCAACTTGCTCGAGACGCACTTGTACAAGTCCATTCGTGGGTGTGAATTTAACGGCATTGGAGAGGAGATTCCACATCACTTGTTGCAAGCGATCGCCATCGCCGAGAACTTTGCCGATATCATTACTTAACACCGTTTGAATTTGAATCGATTTAGCTTCTGCTGCTAAACGCACCGTTTCTAATGCAGCTGCGATCGCTATTTTCAAATCCACTGCATGGAGATTTAACCTAACTTTACCTTGCAAAATCCGCGAAACATCAAGTAAATCTCCAATCAATTCGGTTTGTAACCTGGCATTGCGCTCGATTGTTTCCAATGCTCGGATTTTAGTAGCTTCGTCGAACTTGCGGGTTCTGAGTAACTTTGCCCATCCTAAAATTGGATTCAAGGGAGTTCGGAGTTCGTGAGAAAGGACAGCGAGAAATTCATCTTTAATTCGGTTGGCTGTCTCGGCTTGGGCCCTAGCAGTCTTTTCAGCTTCGTAAAGTTGAGCGCGGGCGATCGCCTGAGCACACTGCTGTCCCAGTGTCAACATAAATCCCCGGTCTTCTTCATTAAATATTTGTCCAGTCGTAAAGCTTAATCCCAGTGCGCCAATTACTTTACCTTCTACTACCAAGGGAATGGAAGCCCAGGCATTATTCCCCATAACAGTCACAACATCTGCTAACTCAGGATATCTAGCAATCATGGCTGCTAAATTTTCTAAAAAAATCGGCTGCCCAGTTCTGACTGTTTCTGCTATTTGGTTAGGTGCTGCGATCGGAAAAGTTGTCAAAGTATTGATGAGCGTTTGCGGATAGCCAATTGCTTGCACAACATTTAGGGTAGTATTTCCCTCAGTCAGTAAGACAACGGAACCACCAGTAGCTTCCAAGGCGGCAATGCCTTGGTTCACCACTACATTAGCTACTTGTTGGGGAGTTAAGGCTTCCGAGAAGGCAGCAGTTATTCTTTGTAAAAGTACTGTGCGATTGACAGACCGTTCAGTTTCCTGGTAGAGTCTGGCGTTGTCGATGGCTGTCGCTGCCCGCCGAGCAATATCTTCTGCTAAAGCCAAGTCTGTTTGTTGATAGTACCGACCAGATTCGGCGGTAAAAAAAGAGATTGCTCCAAATAATTGCCCGCGAGAACGAACTGGAATCACCATTAGAGAACGAATATCCAAACTTTGCAGCAATTGCAGATGTTCGTCGTCTTCAGACATCTGTAAAAGATGTGAGTCAGATAATTCGGGATAAAAGACAGATATTCCTAAGCGTAGCTGCCGTACCAGCTCTTTGGCTTTGGTTTTAGGTCGATAACGCCGTCGGATTTCGTCTAAAATATTCAGTTTTGTGGAATCGGCAATTGCGATCGCAATTTGTTTACTTGACCAATCTTCCTGGAAAACATCTACAATGCACAAATCGGCTAAAGTTGGAACTGCTAGATTAGCTACATTTTCTAAAGTTATTTCATAATCCAATGAGGCAGCTAGTAAGGTACTGGCTTCGACTAAAAAGTTTTGTGTGGCTTCAACTCGTTTGCGATGGCTAATATCTTCAATAATCCCTAATGCATACATTGGTTGTCCCTTCGCATTCCAAACCGCTGATGAAGTTAGATTTACCCAAACAATAGAACCATCTTTGCGGATGTAGCGCTTCTCTAAGGAATATCCACTAATTTCTTTTGCTAAAACTCGCCGAGCATTTTCCAAATCAACTTCTAAATCGTCAGGGTGGGTAATTTCCTGGAAGTTCATTTGCATTAACTCTTCATGGCTATATCCAGTAATTTCGCATAGGGCAGGATTAATTTGCAGAAATCGTCCATCCAACGCTACTAGAGTAATACCGACAGTTGCCTGATTGAACATTGCCCGAAACCTTTCTTCACTTTCTCGCAAAGCAACTTCTGTTTGCTTTGCTGCGGTCACATCTGCCAAAATAATCCCAATTCCTATTGTTTCACCCATTGCGTTATTAACTGGGTAATAGTTGCCCAGCCAGTAACCGTAACGTCTTGGTTGTTTTCTTGTCTCACCGCTGATTTCCATATTCAGCAGGGGTTCTCCAGTATCTAACACCTGCTGTAATTGTGGCTCTAACTCAGCCGCCATTGCTGGCAAGACTTCTTTAAATTTGCGTCCTAGATGTTCTTCTATATCTAAACCGTTAATGTCAGCGAAAACTTGATTAATGCGGATATATCGCAGTTCTCGATCCAAAAAGCATACAGCAATAGGAGCTGCTTCTAGCAGCGCATCTAGAAGAGATAGAGATTCAGCATAATGGACTAAAGCTTGGTGGATGTCTCGATAAAGTTGGGCATTTTCCACTGCTAAGGCAGCACGATGAGTAATATCTGTTGCTAAAGTTAGGTCAGTGCGATCGTAGCGACGGTCTGATTGAGTGCTGACAAAGGTAATACAGCCGAGTATGCGCCCTTTTGCGATTAACGGCACAATCATTACAGACTTCATCCCCAATTGCCGAACAAGTTCTAAGTGTTCCTGATTCTGAGTAGTTGCTACTAATAGCGAGTCAGATACTTCTGATATCAATTCACTTTGTCCAGTTTGCAGTACTCTAGTAATTGCACTTGCACTCTTGTAATCTGTCACATACTCCTGAAGTTTACGCGCCAATTCCGCTTTCGATGGGTCTGCATGGGCAATGGGTAGGCGGCGAATGGAACCATCTTCATTTAAAATATCGACGCTACACCAATCAGCTAGCTGGGGAACTGAAATTTTGGCGATTTGTTCTAAGGTTTGTTCATAATCTAACGAAGCAGAGAGTACACTACTAATTTGGGCAATATAGCGTAGTCTTTCCTCAGCCTGGTTGCGCTCTGTAATATCGAGAACAAAAAAAGCTCCTCGATCTACAGTCCCTTCAAAGTGGCTACCACCTATCAAAATCGGGAAGCGTGAGCCGTCTTTACGGATATATTCTTTTTGATATGGTGTACAAAAGAAACTGTCTTGTAATTGAGTTATTGCTTCTCGATCGAGTGGCACGTACTCTGTAGGAGTTAGGTCTTGCCAGCGAAGTGTTCCAGAAAGTAATTCTTCACGGGTATAACCGACCATATTCAGCAAGGCATCGTTAGCGTCTGTAATCCTGCCGTCTTTATCCCAGAAGCCGATACCAATCATGTTTGAATCAACCACACTGCGAAACTTAGCTTCGCTTTCTCGTAATGCTTGTTCAGTTTGTTTGAGTTGAGTAATATCAATTGAACTAATGCCCACTCCCAACAACTGTCCATTCGGCAAACACACCGGATAATAGCTGACAAGACCATAACGATATACCCCAGGCGGATAGGTTTCACCGCTCACTTCTTGATTGAGTAGGGGCTGCCTAGTTTCCATCACTTGCTGAAAAACAGGCTCAATTTGCGCCGCCCATTCTGGTAGTACTTCCCTAAAAGTGCGACCAATATGTTGAGTTTGCGGTACACCGTTAATAGCAGCTAGCGTTTCATTCGCATGAATGTAGCGCAGTTCAGGATCGAGAAAAGCCAGCGCCACTGGCGAACTAGTAAGCCAAGCATTGAGTAAAGCCAGAGATTCATCTTTTTGCCCAATAGCTTGTTGAAGTTCCTGGTGCAACCTGGCTTTTTCTAGTTCTGCCTGCTTGCGCTCAGTAATATTCACACCTGCACAGGTGATACCTAAAATGTTATTGTCTGCATCCCTTAGCGGTTCAACTAGCAAATCGTAGTAACGATTTTCTTGACCAATTGTCAAATAAACCTCTTGGCGGGTTACAACACCAGTTTTTATTACCTTTAGCTTAATTGCCTGCAATTGCGCTGCTACTGAGGCGGTAAATAATTCATCATCAGACTTACCTAACATTTCCTCAACAGTTTCTGGACTTTGAGGATTATGAATCCACTGATATCGCAAATCGCGATCTTGCTGAAAGACCACGATATCTGAACTACTTAACGCTAATCGAAATCTTTCTTCACTAACTCTCAGCTTTTGGAGATTTTCATCCGCTCTTGTTTTAGCAGTTTTTAATGCTTCACATAAAATACTAAAGAGCAATCCTTGCAATGCAAATAACCCAATTTGCACAGAATTAGATAAATTAAAACTCAGCTCATAAGCTGGAGGGAGAAAGAAATAATTGCTCAGTAATGCAGACAATGAAGTTGCTAACAACCCTGACTTAAAACCACCATACCAAGCACTCAACATTACAGCGCTAAAAAATAGTAGAAAAGGAGTTCCACTCATGCTTAACCAAGGGTCTAGGATTAACATTAGCACTAATGCTAGTGCGACAATTAATACAACAAGGACATAACGCAGTAACTGAGGATAATCAATATGGGGCATGAAAAGTTTTGGGAAAAACTAATACTCATTGCTGAGACTGTACATACCCTAAGCTAGTTTTTGATTTTTAGTAAGTTATCTACAGATAGATTTTTGCTGAGTTCTAAAAGTCTCTTTTGCCAGAGGTCAATGTTTTAGTTATCTGATATGTGGAGTAAACAATTAGCTCGACCCATCAAGATAAATAACATTATTTGGCTAATTTAAAATAATAAATACAAATACTAGCTAATTTATAACAAAAATTATCGAATAATATCTGGTTCAAGATAGAGAGAAACAGAAAATCTTGATTGTAGTTGTGAGATAACCTATTTAGATCGTCCAACTGCTTTTTAAATTAGCTTATCATTTGCCGAATTCACCAGAGGATAAATACATAGTTTGAGTTGCTAGAAGTATTTGTGCTGTCTCATATTTTAGAGGTTTAGAGAACAGATAACCTTGACCAAATTCGCATCTAAGTTCCTGTAACCATAAAATTTGTTGTGGTGTTTCAATACCTTCGGCAATAACGGCTAATCCGAGTTGATTGCTCAAAAGAGAAATGAGAAATAGTTTCTTTCAAGATACTCTTGCTTAATTAACTTGACACTGCTCCTAGTACAGATTGGCTATGGTGTACACACAAATCTAAAAAAGCTCGATTTTCCATTATTCTCTTGTTTATCTCGTTTCTATGCAGAGTATGAGAATGGCTTATTAGGGGCTGATGGCTTAATTTGACACCAATGGCATCTTATAGGGGACGGGTGAGGACACCCATCCCACAAGAAAGTTTGGGATGTTTTTTATTTGGAAGTGCCTAAAGAGGTTTTTCAGGAACTTTACCCATTGTCAGCTAATCTTTGTGTCAGTCCCCCATACTCAATATTGCGATCTAAGATTATTGGGTATTCTATAAATTTGCGATCGCCACTATACGGATGATTGAAGTTGAACATCTGAGTAAAATATACGGCTCTACCCCAGCAATTACTGATGTCACCTTTAGCGTCGAACCTGGGGAGATTTTAGGGTTGTTGGGCCCCAATGGCGCTGGAAAAACCACAACCATGCGGATTCTGGCTGGTTATTTACCGGCAACCAATGGAAATGCTCGAATTGCTGGTTATGATGTCCATGAGAATTCTTTGGCTGTGCGCCAACGCATTGGTTATTTACCGGAAACACCGCCATTATATCCAGACATGACGGTGGAGGGATTTTTGCATTTTGTCGCCCGAATTAAGGGAGTTCCAGCAGGCGATCGCCCCAACAAGGTATTAGCCGCCATCGAACGCTGCAACTTGGAAGATAAGCGGCGAGTAATTATTCGCAAACTCTCTAAAGGATACCGCCAACGGGTAGGAATTGCTCAAGCGATCGTTCACGATCCCCCAGCAATCATTTTGGATGAACCCACCGTTGGACTCGATCCCCGACAAATAATTGAGGTGCGGAATTTAATCAAAAGCCTCGCTGGTACTCACACAATTATTCTTTCCACGCATATTTTGCCAGAAGTGAGTATGACTTGTAGCCGCGTCGCCATCATCAATCGCGGTAAAGTGGTGGCAACTAATACACCAGAAAACCTGATGACTCAGTTGACAGGTGGTTCTGGGTATGAGTTGGAAATAGAAGGAGAAGCCGCCTTAGCGAAACAGGTATTGCAAAAAGTTGCGGGTGTGAGTTTGGTTGAATCAATTCCTATAGCTGGAGGTCATCAACCCCAGTCAAATCGCGCTTACCTGCGGGTAATATCGCAACCAGGAAAAGAACCAGGACGCGATATTGCCACAACATTAGTGCGTGCGGGATTTGGTTTACATGAACTGCGGCGGGTTAACGCCACCTTAGAAGACGTATTCTTGCAACTAACCACAGAAGAAAAAAATTTCGATCCTGAGGTAGACTTAGCAGCAGACAAAGAAGGAGCAGCGTAAATGGGTATAGTGCTGAGTAATATTATTGCCATTTATCGCCGAGAGTTACAGAGTTATTTTGTATCACCTTTGGCTTATGCGATCGCAGGCATATTTTGGTTGATCGCCGGGTTATTCTTCGTGATGATTTTGCTAGGGCCAGATGGCATTTTAGTAGGAGTCGCGGCAATAGATGCACAAGGGCAACAGCTGGGAGTGCCAACACCACCAATAGATGTCCCCTACGAATTTGTCCGAGCATTTTTAGATCGCATGGGATGGCTATTGTTATTTATCCTGCCCATACTTTCAATGGGACTCTATGCCGAAGAACGGAAGCGCGGTACTTTAGAACTTTTAGCCACCTCACCAATCACCAATTGGGCGGTAGCTGTAGGTAAATTATTAGGCGTAGTAACATTTTTTATCACAATGGTTGTACCCATGCTAGTGTTGGAAGCGATCGCCATCAGCGGCTCAAATCCACCAATGACGCCCTCAATTCCCTTACTGGGTCATATTGGATTAATCTTACTAGCAGCAGCAATTTTATCTGTAGGAATGTTTATTTCCTCATTAACAGACAGCACAATTTTATCTGCCGTTCTTACCTTTGCAGTCATCTTATTATTGTTATTGATTGATTTAATCGCCAAAATTGTCCCTGGCCCCGTCGGTGAAGCTTTAGGTTATCTATCGTTGCTGAAACATTACAACACATTAATCCAAGGCATTTTTGATACTAGCGCTTTAATTTTATTCGCCAGTTACATTTTTTTTGGCATCTTTCTTACAGCTCAATCAATTGATGCACTGCGTTTTCAAAGGCAATAGTCATTTGTCATTTGTCCTTTATCATTTGTTATTCGTCATCTGGGACATTGCCAATTGAGTTTAGGTAGGAGTTTAATTTGGGTGCTAGTTCGTTAATAATTGTTTTGATTGCATTTATCTGTTCGGTAGTTAATAATTTACGAGTGTAAGCGCGTCTTAACCAATGTTGAGTTTCATTCAAAGAGCCTCTTGCTATTTTTATAAAACGTCTATTTTCTTGAAAACTACCTCTTCCTACACCTTCTGCTATATTGGCACCGATACTGTCTGCCGAACGTACAATCTGTTTACCAATTGTATCTTTTGCAAAAAAATTCCATCCTTCAACAATTTTCCAAATGTCATCTGCTAGTTGTTCTGATAATTGATAAACCTGTAATTCTTGGAAACGCCTTGTTGCCATTCATGCACTTGTATTACTTATTTTTATCCACTCAATTTTCGTCGATATATTTTAAATTGTCACTATTTTTAGACAAATGACCAATAACCAATGACAAATGACAAATGACAAATGACCAATGACCAATGACAAATGACAAATGACAAATATGAAGATAGTTGCAAAAAAGAAACTGTGGAAATATCTGTTTTGGTTAGGCCCATTCCTAATTACTGTCGGCTTAACAGCTGGGTTAGTCTCTGACCAGTGGGGACTAATTCCATTAGTATTTCTGATTACAGGAATTGTTATTAGTGGGTTGGGGATAATATGGCAAAGCTACCAGAGTAACTGGTGGAATCGTCGTTCTACCCAAGCTGGGACTAATGCCCTAGTGGCAACTCTGGCAATATTAGCAATTTTGGGATTGATTAACTTTTTGGGAACTCGCTATCACTTACGAGCAGACTTAACAGAGGCTCAATTATTTACCCTCGCACCCCAATCACGTGAATTAGTAAGGGTTTTACCACAGCCAGTGAAAGTATGGGTATTTGATATTAACCAAAATCCCCAAGATAGAGAACTACTAGAAAATTATCAACGCCAAAGCTCAAAATTTAAATACGAGTATATCGACCCCCAAGCTAGACCAGGACTTGCAGAAAAGTTTGGCGTCAAAGATTATGGAGAAGTTTATTTAGAATCTGGCGATAAACGGCAATTAGTACAAACAATAAATGAAAATGAGCGATTGTCAGAAATTAGATTAACTAGTCGCCTACAACAATTAACAAATTCAACCACAGCTAAAGTTTACTTCCTCCAAGGTCATGGCGAACGCCAACTTTCGCCTGGTAAAGATGCAATATCACAAGCAGTTCAAGGATTAGGCGACAAAAATTTCACAACATCACCCCTGAATTTAGGAGAAACTTCCAAAGTTCCTCAAGATGCGGCTGTAGTGATAGTAGCTGGCCCCAAACGAGGGCTGTTTGAGGGTGAAGTCAAAGCTTTGCAAGACTACCTTAATCGCGGCGGTAACTTACTGCTGATGATCGATCCTAATACCGATCCCAAACTTAATAGCTTGCTACAAGAGTGGGGTGTTCGTCTGGATAATCGTTTAGCAGTCGATGTCTCTGGCGAAAGCGTTGTGGGACTTGGCCCTGCTGCGCCCTTAGTCACAGAATATGGACAACATCCGATTACCAAAGATTTCGGTAACGGTAATTCTTTTTATCCGATTGCGCGACCACTGGAAATTACCTCTGTGCCTGGTGTTCAGGCTACTCCACTGTTACGAACCAAACCCTACCCCAGCAGTTGGGCAGAAAGCGACCTCCAAAGCGAAAAATTAGAGTTTAATGCAGATAAAGACCTGAAAGGGCCTTTAACCTTGGGCGTTGCTTTAACAAGAAAACAAACACCCAAATCTGCTTCCACTCCCCAAGTTTCACCCACACCTTCACCTCTACCATCACCAACAACTCAAAGCAAGACTAGCCCGACTCCTTCCCCTTCTTCCAAGACTCCGCAAGCCTTACCCTTACCATCGCCAACAACTCAAAGCAAGACTAGCCCGACTCCTTCCCCTTCTTCCAAGACTCCGCAAGCCTTACCCTTACCATCACCAACTACTCAAAGCAAGACTTCTCCCACTCCCCCTACTTCCCCTGCCCCCTCTGCCTCCCCTGCCCCTCCTTCCTCTGCTGCCTCATCTCAAACAGCTACCGAGTCCCGGTTAGTAGTTTTAGGAAATTCCGATTTCGCCACTGATGGTTTGTTTCAACAGCAATTAAATGGAGATGTATTCCTCAACTCAGTTACTTGGCTGAGTCAACAAGATCAGCAACCCCTTTCCATTCGTCCCAAAGAACCGAAAAATCGGCGAATAACCCTGACAACCACACAAGCTAATCTTTTAATATTGTCATCTCTGTTAGTTTTACCCTTAATTGGGTTTGCGATCGCAGTTATTATTTGGTGGAAACGACGGTAAGAAGAGACGCGATTAATCGCGTCTGTACAAGAGTTAGGAGTTATAAATATTAACTCTTTACCAATGACAAATACTTCTCTACGAGAGGCTGCGCCAACGGCTTCGCTCAGTACAAGTGACAAATACTTCTCTACGAGAGGCTGCGCCAACGGCTTCGCTCAGTACAAGTGACAAATGACTAAAAAATGAAATTGCCACGAACGACTTTAATTTTGATACTGCTAGCGCTGGGTTTAGGTGGTTTTGTTTACTTCCATGAAATTCGAGGTGCAACTGTGCGCGAAGAAATCAAGGAGCAAAAGCAGAAAATTTTCTCTTTTGGAGAAGATGATGTGCAGTCTTTAACAGTCAAGACAAAAAAACTTACCCTGAATCTGGAACGTAACCCTGAATCTTCTAGTAAACCCAAGTGGTTAATCAAATCTCCAATATCGGGGCCAGCAAATGATGCTATTGTTTCTTATTTAATGGATTTGTTGGTCAAGGGTAATAGCGAGCGTACTTTATCAACTTCAGCAAAACAGCTTAGAGAATTTGCCTTAGATCCACCCCAAGCAACTATTAATATCACCCTGAAAAACCGACAAAGCCATCAGTTGATTTTGGGTAAATCTAACTTTAACGGTCGTTTATTGTATGCTCAAGCTGACCCTACTCCTAAACCCGATGGAAATATAAATGTGCTGTTAGTATCTACAGATTTTGCCAATGCCGTAAATCGGGAACTATCAGAGTGGAAACAACCTGTAGATAATAGTCAGAAGCTACCTGGACTCAGCACTCCTTTACCAACTCCGACAAATAGTAAATAAGCAATTACGGTTTCTGTGGTATGTTTCGGTAACGCACAATGGGTTAGCACATCTGTGCTACTCTACTTCAAATCTGACTAGTTTTTCTAAGTTACTATGACAAATCCCACAGCAACATTGCTGATTTCCTGCCCCGATCGAAGGGGACTGGTGGCGAAATTTGCTAATTTCATCTATTCTAACGGTGGTAATATTATTCACGCAGATCAGCATACAGATTTTGCTGCTGGGTTATTCCTCACCCGGATTGAATGGCAGTTAGATGGGTTCAATTTACCGCGAGAATTTATTGCCCCTGCATTTAATGCGATCGCCCAACCTTTAGATGCTAAATGGAAATTACGTTTTTCTGATACAGTACCACACATTGCTATTTGGGTAAGTCGGCAAGACCATTGTCTATTTGATTTAATTTGGCGACAACGTGCTAAAGAATTTGTTGCTGAAATTCCTTTGATTATTAGTAATCATTCTAATTTAAAGGTAGTGGCAGAACAATTTAATATTGACTTTCAGCACATTCCCATTACTAAAGATAATAAATCAGAACAAGAAGCCCAACAACTAGAATTACTCCGCCAGTACAAAATAGATTTAGTTGTATTGGCGAAATATATGCAGATTGTTAGTGCAAATTTTATTAATCAATTCCCACAAATTATTAATATACATCACTCATTTTTACCAGCTTTTATCGGAGCAAATCCCTATCACCGAGCTTTTGAACGTGGTGTGAAAATTATTGGTGCAACTGCTCATTACGCCACAGCTGATTTAGATGCAGGCCCAATTATTGAACAAGATGTAGTGCGAGTTACCCACCGTGATGAAGTTGATGATTTGGTAAGAAAAGGCAAAGATTTGGAGAGAATTGTATTAGCCAGAGCAGTGCGATCGCATTTACAAAATCGTGTATTAGTATATGGGAATAGAACAGTAGTATTTGAGTGATTTCATCTCCGAAGGAATGCAAGAGAGCGATTGCGGGAAGTTGTGAGATGATGTTTTCTAGACAGTCTTTGTCAATTATCTAACTCAAAAATCAATGCTCATAACCATAAATAAATTTTATGACTAACGAGATTACGGAAAAACTTAAACAAGCCTTTGATGGTTTGTTAATGATAAGTGAATCAGAGTATCCTTTTGAAGCTTTTTTGTGGTCTAATCAAGCGCAAGAACCTTTGACAAATCAAAAACTTCTCCAGTTAACAGGACATCCTCAAGAAACATCAGTTGAAGAAGTAGAACTAGATTATTTTTTTCGGAACTGTGCCCAAGAAAAAGAATGGCACGATGAAATACAACGACAAAATGTGCCAAAGTTTAAATCACTTGTCAAAAAACTAAGAGATTGCCTCACTAATATCAAGGTTTATTGCATAGGTACGATCAGTATTGATGTCTATATTGTTGGTAAAACTTCAGATAAAGATTTAGGCGGAATTTCGACAAAAGTTGTAGAAACCTAACGAATCAAACATCAGCCTATCTATAATTTGCAGATAGGCTTTAAGTTTTAAGTGAAGTAAGTATCCTTACAAATTGTCAACTCTAGACTCGATTACACTTTGAACAGACGAAGAAACATTAGAGAGCAAATTGTAACCAGTATTTGTTTCAATGGAATCAACACTAACTCTGTAGTTTGTCCAGTTATTATTTCTAATTCCCTGTGAATTAGGCATATTCACTGCAATTACTCTTGTGTTATTAGTAACGCTGCTAGCATCAGAATTTGATGAATTTAATACTACAATAACCTTCCACGTTCTAGTCGGAACTGTAACGTTACCATTAGCAATTGTGTTTTTTGTTCCATTCGACCCAGTTCCACCAGTGCCATAGGAGCCTGAAATAATATAGAGTTCTTTCCCCTGGTTTACTAAGTCTCTAGAATAGTTTTCTAGTGCAGCCCAAGGCCCCTGATTATTATCAGGTGACTGAGGAATTATATTCGTCATTAAAAAAGTAGCAGAGTTATTGGTAACTGTATTTGTCCTATCTGCTGAAGCAGTCATGTGTCCCCTATCAAAACCGCTACCAGTGTAATCGGAAGAAGTGACTCGGTAGCAGCTTGAAGGTAATGTAGTATCTGCACGAAAATCATCTTGGCGAGGTGCGCTTCCTAGCCATGATGTGTTTAGCTGCCAACTTACCCAATTTGGTGTCCCTCTATAGCAATTGTAAGAAACTGCGTATTGAGATTTGCTCAACAAAAGATTACTGTAACTACTGCCAGCATTACTAGGATTGCCCATTCTTAGATGAACGCTTGAGGGTTGTGCTGTTAGTGGCTTTTGTAGATAATTAAGCAGAGTGAAAGATATTGCTGTTGGTACAGCAATAGGTAGAATAGCCCTGAGAAAATCAGACTTCTTCATTTGTTACTATTTATTTGTTTAAACAAACTACAATTGTCTCTGTTAAAGTTACAGTAATTCAGTAAAACTTACCAATCGCAATATAGCTATGGTTGTATAAAGAGAGGTTAAAAAACTGTAAATAGTGCGTTAACATCTAGTAATTATTTAGGTGACGCTCTGAAATTAGATAATCACCTAAATAAGATGAAAAACTTATATATTATTTGCTTTAATAACTGAGTGATGGCGCGGAATGCCCGCGCCCAAGCGATCGCTATTTTCGCTCTACTGAGGCCTAGAGAGTATTTTGACTGATTGACAAAATACGCTCGATCTTAACTCTCATGAGAGCTTAGAAAGAGGAAGGAATATTAAAAAATAGTCCTTGGTCGAATTGATCTTTCAAAAAGTTTTCGAGTTCAATTTCGTCGTCATTCGGAATTTGAAACCAAGTCTTGATGTTGTGCTTCAAGAAGTAGCCGAAAGATTTCCAGCCGAAAAGTTGCTGCCCAATGCTTGTGATTGCGACGTTCATTGTATTTTCCTCAGGTTGTTTGAAGTATGTGATTAAGAATTGGTTAAACAAATTGGCGTTCTACAACAAATGGATAAATTCTGGCAAGCAGTTTTTGTACAGGGAAAGCAGGCAAAGAGATTTTATACTAAATCATCCCGCTTTCTCTGCAACGCCAACAAATTAATCATTGTTTAGCGATATTTACATTAGCAAATGTATTCAGGAATAGAATTATTCTTACTACAAGCGTCTAATTTGAACTGATTCAATATCTGCTGTAATTCCACTTCTGGTATATACTTCTCCTTAAGCGAGTTGAAGTACAACAGTGCAGTTTCATAGCAGGCGACAGTTATGTTAGTGCGCTCCTCTGAAGTTAGTGCTGCCACTATTTGAACTGTCTCCTCCACATGCTTTACGTCACTACCTAAACAACTGTGCATTCGCAGGCAGCGAGTAGCATAGGTATTAGGTGGTAGTATCGCTTCCACCAGTTGGATATGCTCTGCTTTAATATTCATTGCTAGACGTTCCATCGTATAGCAATACCCAACGCAACTAATTGGATCTGCTGCTTGTACGCTCTGAGTGAAGAAACTCAGCAAAGCCATAGCACTCGGAGAAACAAGTGTTTTTACTACAGCTTCCGCATCATATCCCATCGACTGAATATCAAGCAAGGCGAGGCGATCGTGACCTTGTTCTTCACGAGCTTTTTCTGCTGCCCACTGTGCTAAACTCCAGCGTCCCAATCTAGCAAAGCGCCGAGCTGCTTCTTCCATTAATAGCCCAGTAGAGTGAGTTAAATGGTAGGAAGCGGCAAGTTGCCAGATCCAATGAGAGGGAGTTAAGGCAGGTGGCTTGCAGTTTGGTAATGTATCTTTGGCAGCAGATACTATAGCTCTATCTAGAAGCTTGCGAGTCTCAGATATAGTGTCCCTGTTAAATATCAGTTGGATAAAGGGATTACTGCTCTTTAGACTTAATTCCTTACTTTTGTTAGGTTTGTCGATGTTAGTTGAACGAAATAATAGATTCATGGCAAATTTCTTTCATGGGTTGTTTCTACCCATTCACGAATAAGGTTGTAGAGGATAAAGCGTTGCATAACCTCTCTTTGGGCACAAAGAACTTTAAATTGTATCTTCAGAGACGAGGGAATGTATGCCTTGATATGCGTGATATTGTCTCGGTCTTCATCTAAGGTGTCAGTCGTGAAAGAAGAAGTTGGCCCATCAGCCTTTACCCATTCGCTAATTAATACTTCCAAGACTTCACTCATCTTTAATCCATATTGTGCACAGAGCGCTTTAAACCGAAACTTAAGCGCTTTCGGCATACTACCTTTAATCACCGTATATGCCTCTTGCTCCTCCTTATACATCCAGGTTACAAAAACGAAAGTTCAAAAGTCCTTTGTGATCTAGGGTAAGTTTTCTGAAAAATTTCACCAGTAAAGACTAGTGAAGTTAAGAAAAAAGTTATTTAGTAGTAACAACACTACAAGTATTTTTCTAGAAATTCCAGAAAATAAAATATACAAATATAATAATCATTCTGAAAAAACAGGGAGAGATTGGCGATCGCTAATCTCTCCCTCCCTTTTTGTAGTAAATTCAATGATGATTGGATTTTTGGGTGAACAGAGATGCCTATACAATTAACGGATTCACTGAAAAAGTTGTTGAAGGAAACTGCACGGCAATTAAAAGGTGCAGATAAACGTAAATTTATAGCACAAACAGTAGTGGCATTAGGATACGGAGGACAATCTCTAGCGGAGCGAGAGTTAGGATGGAATCGCGTAACTATTAGTAAAGGAATTAAAGAATTAACTACTAGTATTACTTGCGTGGATAACTATCGAAATAGAGGACGTAGTAAAGCAGAAGCAAAACTCCCAAATCTTTTAGAAGATATCAAAAAAATTGCCGATTCGCAAAGGCAAATAGATCCAGATTTTAAAGGCGAACGAGTGTATACACGCCTTTCTGCTGGTGAAGTGAGACATCAGTTAATTGAAAAGTTTGGTTATAGCGATCGAGAATTGCCAACTTCAGAAACAATTCGTGTCAAGTTAAATGATTTAGGATATTGCCTCAAGAAAACTGCTAAAATGCAACCTCAAAAAAGTACCCGAAAGAAAGTGACGTAGTTTTTGAGCAATTAGCTATAGGACATCAAGAAAATAAGCTTTAGATAAATCAGGTATTTTACATTTAAGTTAATATTGGCTCATTTACTCGTGGTGGTATAAATCAAGTGCTAACGGTAAATGATGACCATGATTTTACCCAAAAACAAGCATGACTCCTTACGGTATGTTTGTTTTAGAGCTATTTTTATATTGAATAATTTTCACTAATTACTTTCCTAGTTTCCAGTCCCTATTTTCAAGGCAGGTCTATTTACCAAAAATACAGTGTATCTCGCCTGTTTAAATGATTATTATTCTAGCAAGTTGTATATTTTATTTTCTGGAATTTCCTAAATATTGAAAAAGCGAAAAAATTAGTACAAGCGTAAATCATCGGTAACAATGTTTTGTCTTCTATCTAAAGAATGACATATTGATTATGTTTAAGTTAAAAATTAGCTAAAAATAACTTATTGTTTAGTTAAGTTAAAATTTTACCAAACAATTGATTTTAAGTGTGACTAGTTACGGTTATTGAAGTTATCCTGTTTTTCTTCTGCCAACTAGGCAATTACTTCTTAATAATTTCTTTATAATTTTCCTAAAATTCTAAATCTTCACTAGTAAAAATTTGGCTAACGGAAAAAAATAGATTACGAAAAGATTTAGGTAATGCGAAACCTAAAAGTAATTAACGCGAAAGGCTAGCTCTTTTCTTTCCAGATTTTGCTACAAAGCAAACATACTTAATCAATGAAACTCCAAGCTGACAACTTGAGAAGTAACTGCCAATTTTTATAGATTCCAAAATTTCTTCGGAAATAATTATTTAGTCACAACGAGGTCATCGTCATGGTTCAAATTCTTGAAAATCCAGCAGTCAAGCAACCACCAATTAGTAATAGAGTTGAAAGTTTTTTGTTAGATATGTTCGATAATGTTTGCGAAGCTATTGAGGAAATAGATGGAAGTAAACTTCACGAACAACGCTGGACAAGAGATGAAATAGGGCAATGGGTACAAGGTGAAAACAGTAACGGTGCTATCTATATCGACAAGTCGCTGCGGAGCGGTAATGTATTTGAAAAAGTAGGTATCAACTACGTATCAATGCAGGGTGAGTTACCTCCTGGTGTCACCTTTCGAGGATCGGATGTTGTGATGGCTGACCCAACAACTATAACCCCAGATGAAAAAGGTACTTCTTTCTTCGCTACGAGTACCAGTGTTGTGATTAATGCATATAATCCAATGGTGCCGACAGCACACGTTAACTATCGGTACTTTCAATTGGGTGATGGTACTGAACTTGGTTCTTGGTGGTTTGGCGGTGGAGGTGATTTAACACCAATTTACTTATTTGAAGAAGACGCAGTTCATTTTCATCAAGTACATAAAGCAGCTTGCGACCAGCACGATGCAGAACTCTATCCACGCTTGAAAAAGTGGTGTGATGAATACTTTTATCTTCCTCATCGCAGTGAGTGTAGAGGTGTAGGTGGAATTTTCTTTGACAATTTACAACATTCCGATGCCGAAACTCTACTTTCCTTTGTAAAAACTTGTTCTGAAGCTTTCATTCCTGCCTATTTTCCGATTGTCAAACAACGTAAGGATATAGAGTTTACGGAAGAGCAAAAATATTGGCAGCGCATCAGACGCGGACGTTATGCCGAATTTATTCTTCTGCATGATAGAGGTGTTCGATTCGGATTGGCAAGCGGCATCGTGAGTACCCAAAGTGTCCTCAATTGTATGCCTGGAGAAGCGTTTTGGAAGTATAACGACCAACCCGCTGCTGATAGCGAAGAGGCAAAACTTCTGGAGGTACTGAGAAATCCCCAAGAGTGGGTATGAAGAAAGGGAAAGGGGTAAAGGGGAAAGGGGAAAGGAAACTCCTGCCCTTTTAAAAGCAGGGGTTTCAAATATAGACACTGATTTTTCTCTCTGCGAGACGCCAAGGGCGAACGCACTACGTGTCTGCTCAATCTTCTTTTTTGTTCGACCTATTTAAAAACACTTGCTCTATACCTTGTGGAGAAAAGTTCTTTATTTGTGCCCTTTCCCCCTTTTCCCCTTCTTGGTAAAGGCGTTAACAGCAGATTTGAAAACATGGCTACCCAAATCCTAATGCCGTTTCACCTGAAGATTGATACAGATTGCAGGGAAATAAGAAAAGTAATTTGGATCGAAAATTGAGTGAAATGGTATAAGAAGCGCCTAATTTTTACTCTTCACATTTATTTAGAGATAGCCTATAAACAGGAAGTTACAAGGTGTTTATGGAAAAATTGCCGACGAGTATTTGGCTAAAAATTAACAAATCATTTCGTGGGTCTAACTCAACTGAAGTCGTCAACTTCAAAACTGAAATTACCAAATTTTTACCAATTCAATGGTTGAGTTATTTCTCCATTGAACAACTGCGGGAAGTTGACATTGTATTCCTGTGTATGTTTTTTAGCAGATATCTAGCGTTGACGCTCGTTTTACTATACTTATGGAGTTCTATTCATGCTAGTCCTGAATCGCCAAGGACATGCTAGCCCTGAATTAGTCAGGATAATAAACTCCATCTTTGAGCAGGATACCAAAGATTTGATTGACAAGTTATGTAGTCAATCGGAAGAATTTATGAGCAAAAGAGTTGATGGCGATCGCTATCTCCAATATAGCAGCGATCGCCCATTGATTACCTCGTTTTTCCAAGTCATTCAAATTAGTAAAAAAATACGGAGAAGTGCCAATGGACAACGTTATAGGTATTGGCGACATTACCATGAATGATGTGATGCAAATGGATTCTTCCAAAGCAGTGAGTATGTTTAGGAATCGATTTGCAGCCTACAAAAAGCTGGCAGATGAAATTGGAGAAGATGCAGCTTTTGAACAAATGATGTTAGCCTACCCCGCTCATCAAAAGGCTTTCATGGGTGCTTTCATCGATAATACCACCATAGCCAAAGGCTTTACCGATGCAATTCCGATCTTTCGGATCATGGGCTTCAAAATGCAAGTCGTAGATATTTCCCAACCAGGAAAAGATGCTGCACTAGAAATTCAACGAGTTTGTCCGGTTCTTACAATTGCCAAAGAATATGGGCTTGAAAGCCCTTGCCGAGTTATTTGTGAGATGGAACAAGAAGCAACCAGGAGAGCATTTCCTGGGATGAAAGCCGCAATTATTAGTAAACAGGCAGATGGTGACTGCGTTTGTATGTTCAAATATGAAAGACCTGCCAAAGGGTTAGAAGTAAAGCCACAAAAATCACCCAGCTTATTCTCTCATATTCTCGATTTGATTCGCTTGACTCCTAAAATCTTGCAGATTGGGATAAATCTTTTAAAAACGTCTCTTTCTAAAGGATCGTAACTTTTATGAATGGCATCATTCAAGACCTCAAGCATTTGATTGCAGGTGAAGTCAGCAACGCTTCAGAAATTTTGACAGAAGTTTCTCAAGATTTTGGTGGTATATTCCAAAAGTCTCCCCAAGTTGTTGTCACTCCTCAAAACGCTAACGATATTGCCCAAACTGTTAAATATGCCGCTCAAAAAGGATTAGTAGTTTCTTCACGTGCTGCGGGACATTCCTTAGGTGGTCAGTCTTTAAACCAAGATGGAATCGTTTTAAATATAAAGAATCTCGATAAAATTCGAGATATTCAAAAAGAGCAACTTTGGTTTAAAGCTGATGCGGGGACTTCTTGGAATCAAGTAATTGATGCTTGTATCCCTGATGGTTTAGTTCCTCCTGTATTAACCAATTATTTTGGTGTTTCTGTAGGAGGAACTCATTCTGCGGGTGGTATAGGTGCAGCCTCTTTTCTTTATGGAAATCAAGCTGATAATTGTCTTGGTGTAGAAGTTGTAACCGCAGAAGGCGAGATTCTCTGGTGTTCGCCTGAAGAAAACAGCGAACTTTTTAATCACGTACTTTGCGGTTACGGTCAGTTTGGAATTATTACCCAAGTTCAGCACAAACTTAGAATTTTCCCCTCTCAAACTCGCACTTATTTACTGTTCTATGACAACCTAGATGCTCTTTTGCATGACAAACGGGTTTTAGTAACCGAACAAAGAGTAGATCATCTCGTATCTTTCCCAGTTCCCTGTTTGCAAGGAGTATCTAGAGTAACAGGAATAATGCAACCTTTGATTCAATGGTTTTACACGTTGCGGATTACTGTTGAAGCAAATTGTCTTGACGTTATTGATGATAAAGAAATCTTTGCTGGCTTAAATTTTTACCGTCATATCCATACTGAAGACTTGGGATTTGAAAAATTCATCGAACCGATGATTCAAGTAGATAGCAAGGATATTGCTCACCCTTGGATGGATGTTTTTCTTCCGGCCTCATCTGCTAAAAATTACATCGAAACGGCTCTCAAACAGTTGCCTTCTTTTCTCGATATTAGTAAAGCGCAGATGGGCTGCTTTTGCTTGGTAAATCGCAATAATAAGATGCCGATGTTTCGTTTACCAAAAGAGGAAGAACTGATTATTGGGTTTGGAATTTATCCCAGCATTCCAAAATCGCAAGTTCAACCCATCTTAGCTGAATTGAAAAAGCTGAGTAATCTGAGTTTAGAAATGGGTGGAAAAAGATATTTAACTTGCTGGATAGATTTTACTATTCAACAGTGGCAAAGCCAATTTGGCGATTACTGGCCAAAAGTTAATGAAATTAAAAAGAAGTACGATCCCAAAGGGACATTTAACTCTGGCTTTTTTGAATACGAACAGATTGCCCAACCGGAAAACCAATTTGTTAAGGAAGTTGCTACAAAATCTGCGATCGCAGTATAAGTCACTTCTCAATCATCTTGTTTAAAATCAACTCTAATTCACCATCCATATTACTTGACCGAGGCTCTAGAAGAGGACAAACTTCAAAAGAGGAAACATGAATATTGCACTTGTAGGTCTTAGTCATAAAACAGCTCCAGTTGAAATTCGGGAAAAACTGAGTATTCCAGAGGAGCAAATTGAAAACGCGATCGCCCAACTGTGTAAATACTCTCACATTGAAGAAGCTGCTATTCTTAGCACTTGCAATCGTTTAGAAATTTACGTAGTTGTCAACAAGATAGACCGAGCAGCTGCTGAGGTGACGGAGTTTCTTTGCGAGTACAGTAAACTGCCTTTTTCAGACTTACATCAATACTTGTTTACTCTGCTACAGCAAGATGCTGTTAAACATTTGATGCAAGTTGCTTCTGGTTTAGATAGCTTGGTGTTGGGAGAAGGACAAATTCTGGCTCAAGTTAAACACGCCTACCAATTAGTTCAGCAACACAATCAAGGCGAACGCATCCTCAATCAGTTGTTCAAGCAAGCTGTTACCACTGCAAAGCGGGTGAGAACGCAGACATCAATTGGTACGGGTGCGGTTTCGGTTAGCTCTGCGGCAGTAGAATTAGCCCAAATCAAAGTAGAGAAGTTATCGGCTTGTCGAGTGACAATTGTCGGTGCTGGTAACATGGCTCGGCGACTGGTACAACATCTCATCGCTAAAGGCGCAACTCAAATTTCCATTGTCAATCGTTCCGTCGAACGCGCTCAGGAATTGGCGAATCAATTTAGTGATGCTGGAGTGCAATATTATCCGCTTGCTGAATTGATGTCATTAGTGGCAGCTTCAGATTTGGTTTTTACTAGCACTGCTTCAGTTGAACCTTTGCTTGATAGAGCTAAACTCAAAGCTGCATTGCAACCCGAACAGCCTTTGATGCTGGTTGATATTTCAGTGCCTCGTAACGTTGATGCCGACGTTAATGAGTTGCCTCACGTTCGGGTGTTTAATGTTGATGATTTAAAAACCGTTGTTGCCCAGAATCAAGAAAGTCGCAGGCAAATGGCAATAGAGGCGCAAGCATTAATCCAAGAGGATTTAGAAGCATTTCAAACTTGGTTGCGATCGCGAGAAACTGTTTCCATTATTAGCTGTTTGCGAGACAAAATGGAAAAAATTCGCGAACAAGAGTTAGAAAAAGCTTTGTCGCGTATGGGGTCTGATTTTGCTAAAAAACATCAAGAAGCCGTCGAAGCCCTAACTCAAAGGATTATCAACAAAATTCTCCACGAACCAATGGTGCAATTGCGGACGCAGCGAGATTTGGAAGCTCAACGTCTTGTCCTCCAGGTTCTACAAGTGTTGTTTAATCTAGATACAAAAGAGGTGCAATCTAATGTTGTTGCCCAAACATCCTCTTTATCAATCAGCACCATAGAGATAGCAGCAAAAAACATCAATCTTGGTCAAGTGAATCTTGAAAATGTCAAAGTTGCTCAAATGAGACTTGAAAGTATTGAAGTCCATGCAAAAGTTGAAGAAGTTATTGCTCAAAGCGTAACTTAAGAAACTCCATGATTCTTAATAGCAATAGCAGGAAGCAAGTATGTTAAAAAACTTCTGGTACGCTTGTGAGTTCAGCGCCGCCGTTACCACAAAGCCCAAGCAAGTTCGGATATTAAATCAGAAATTTGTCTTCTACCGTAACGCTAAAGGACAACTAATCGCTTTACAAGATCGGTGTCCCCATCGTGGCGCTGCCTTATCTCTCGGTTGGGTAAAAGATGATTGTGTCTATTGTCCCTATCATGCCTGGAAGTTTCAAGCAGATGGAAGATGTATTAACATTCCTGCTAATCAACCCGGAATTCCTATTCCTAAGAATGCTCGTGTAGATAGCTATCCAACACAGGAAAAATACGGTTTTATCTGGCTATTTTATGGTGATTTACCAGAACAAGAACGTCCGCCAATCCCACCATTGCCAGAATTTGAAGACCCAAGGCTACAGAAAATTTTCTTTGAATACGAACTGAACGCTCACTACACCCGCACGCTAGAGAATGATATGGATATGTCTCACGTATCTATTATTCATTCCAAGTCTTTCGGGAATGGGTTTGCATTAGAGCAAAAAATGGAAGATTACGAGTTGAATATAGGGGAGTGGGAAGGTCACGCTAAAGTTAATGTCCGAGATTATACCAAAGCCAAAGACATTTTCGCCTTTGTCTTTCGCCCATTGAAAGCCAATGTAAAGGTGACTCTAGGCTTTTATATGCCCAATATCACGCGCTTAGTGGTTGACTTCGGTCGTGGCAAGCTAGTTAATTTTACTGTTCACGTTCCTGTTGACGATCGCACCACCATTACTAAGCGAATTCAGTTCCGCAGTTTTTTAACTTTCCCTTGGGCTGATGGCATCTTTCAACGGGCAGCTTACAAAGTTGTGATGGAAGATAAGGGAGTTGTGGAGTCTGAATATCCGATGGCAGTCCCAGATAAGTTGTCAGACGAAGTTCACGTTCCTTGCGATAACTTATCTATTGCTTATCGCAAACTTCGGCAAAAATGTTTGGCGATGGGATGGGGTATGAAACCCGATCGAAACCCATCAAACAACTCGAACGGAAATTTAATCCAACCTTCTTCTGTTTTATTGAAGAACTAAATTTAGAGTTTGCATAACTAGGGCGGGCAAGATGCATTGGTGTCACCCCACCCTAACCCTCCCCTTTACAAGCTACGGTGTACACACAAGTCCAAGTAAAGTAATAAGGGAAGGAGTTGTGGGGAGAAAAAGGTGATGGAAAATCCAATCAAAAGACACGCGCAAGCAGTTGAGGGAAAAGCATTTGGAGACCCGCGACTCTCTAAAAGGGGGCAGCATTGTACGAAGCTTTGGGAAAAAATCAATCAGTGAGCATTCGCCAAATAAGTAAAAATAGAGCCGAACAAGTAGGATACTATCGGTTTTTGGAGAATGAGAATGTGACAGTAGGGGAATTAGTGCGAAGCCTATCAGACGAATGCGTAACTCATGTAGAAGGAAAGCATATATTAGCTATCAGTGATACAAGCGAAATTAACTTGCAGTCTCATGTAGGCAGGTTGAAAGCAAAGGGTGTCGGTGTAGTCGGAAACAACACGGATGTAGGATTTTATATTCATCCAACACTAGTATTAGATGCAGCAAATGGATTTCCCTTGGGGATAAGTACAGTACAACTGTGGACGAGAGATATTAACCATCAGGATAAGCATGAGCGCAATTACAGCCGATTACCAATAGAAAAGAAAGAATCATACAAGTGGCTACGTTCTGCCGAAGAAACGCAAAGATGTTTAACTATTGGCAATGCCAAAATAGTGACTCACATCGCCGACCGCGAAAGCGATATGTATGAGGAATTTGCTACAGTCCCAAATCAAGACAATCATGTGTTGGTGAGAGCGCGCATTGACCGTCGCCTTGTGGGAAAAACCCAATCACTTTATACATACTTAAATGAACAGCCCAGTGAGGGTACTTATACAGTCAATGTGCCGTCAGATGCACGCCAAAGTAGAACAGCAAGGGAGGCATTATTAATTGTTCGCCGTGCGGTAGTGAAAATTCAACGTCCAGATAAGTTGAATGGGCAAGATTATCCCCCTAGTGTGACACTTTACGCAGTGGAAGCAGTTGAAGTCAACCCACCATCAGGTCAAGCACCGATTCATTGGCGATTACTCACTACCCACCAAGTCGTTTGTTTAGAACAAGCACTACAGGTGATTCGATGGTACACATGGCGATGGCGAATTGAACAACTGTTTGCCACACTCAAAACTGCCGGATTAAATCTCGAAGCCACCCAATTAGAGTCGGTTACCGCCATTCAACGATTAACTATATTAGCCTTGTCTGTTGCTGTGCGAATTTTACAACTGATTGGTGGACGGGATCATCCTGATTTACCGGCAAATATTGCTTTTTCTCATGAGCAACAGCAATATTTATCTACTATTGCTCCTACTTTAGAAGGTAAAACTCGACTGCAACAAAATCCCTATCCTCCTTCAACTCTTGCTTGGGCGACTTGGATTATCGCTCGGCTTGGTGGTTGGTCTGGTTACAAATCCCAAAAACCTCCCGGTATTACTACTTTGAGCCGCGGACTTGAGCAATTTGAATCCACCTTTTTTGGCTGGAAGCTCGCTCTGGGCAAACTTGTGTGTACACCGTAGCCTTTACAAGGGGAGGGAACTGGATTTCTTTTTCCCCCTTTATAAGGGGGGATTAAGGGGGGTAAAGCGTATGTGGGACAAGCGTTTAAGCTGAAGTTGACAACCCCACAAGATTGGATTATTTGTTGCCAATGACAAATTTTTGAAGGCAATTGTGCATACTCGGTCTTGAAATGACAATTATTAAATCCAGGGAGAAATACATGGGAAATTATACGTTACTGCAAGCTGCGCGAGGTGAGGTACTCGATCGCCCTCCAGTATGGGTGATGCGCCAAGCAGGTCGCTACATGAAAGTTTATCGAGATTTGCGTCAGAAGTATCCTTCGTTTCGCGATCGCTCCGAAAACCCCGATCTGGCCGTGGAAATCTCGCTGCAACCTTTCCATGCCTTCCAACCCGACGGGGTGATTATGTTTTCCGATATCCTCACGCCGTTGCCTGGTATGGGTATCTCGTTTGATATTCTTGAAAGTAAAGGGCCGATATTCGAGCGACCAATCCGCACGCCAGCACAAATTGAGGCGCTGACTGCCCTTGAACCCGAAGCTTCTTTACCCTTCGTGCAGCAAATTCTGAGGACGCTACGCCAAGAAGTTAACACTCAAGCTACCGTTTTGGGGTTTGTGGGCGCACCTTGGACATTAGCTGCTTATGCAATTGAAGGTAAAAGCTCGAAAGACTACGCCATTATTAAGAAGATGGCTTTTTGCGAACCTGCAATGCTGCATCAATTCTTAGGGAAACTGGCAGATGCGATCGCAGTTTACGCCCGTTACCAAATTGATGCCGGTGCCCAAGTCGTGCAACTGTTTGATTCTTGGGCGGGACAACTAAGCCCTGAAGATTTTCAGACGTTTTCCCTACCTTATCTGCAACGAGTCGTGCAACAGGTTAAGGCAACGCACCCGGATACACCCCTGATTTTGTATATCAACAACAGTGCTGGCATTTTAGAGTTAATGGCGCAATCGGGTGTTGATATCATTAGCGTAGACTGGACTGTAGATATGGCAGTAGCGCGGCAACGACTTGGTGCAAATATTGGAGTCCAAGGAAATATCGATCCGTGCGTGTTGTTTGGTACTAAAGAACTGATCCGCGATCGCATTCTCGACACGATTCGCAAAGCGGGGAACCGAAAGCACATCCTCAATCTCGGTCACGGGATTTTACAGAACACTCCCGAAGAGAATGTTGCTTTCTTTTTCGAGACAGTCAAACAACTCAGCTACTCGTCAAACGATCTCAACTAAAAGTTATGACTTCAGTTCAACCCGCTTCATCTCACATCTCGACTCCGGTTCGCACCATCCGCATCGGTTCTCGGAAAAGCCAACTCGCACTCGTGCAAACTTACTGGGTTCGAGAACAACTCCAAAAGCACTTTCCCGATATTTCCTTTGAAGTCCACACTATGTCTACCCAAGGCGATAACATCTTGGATGTGGCGTTAGCCAAGATTGGCGATAAGGGACTATTCACCAAAGAACTCGAATTAGGAATGCTCAACCAGGAGATTGACTTTGCAGTTCACTCTCTCAAGGATCTGCCGACTTGTTTGCCAGAGGGGTTAGCGTTAGCAGCCGTAACAGAAGGGGAAAACCCGGCAGATGCTTTAGTTGTGCATGAAAAACACAAAGATAAGCAAATCGATAGCCTGCCAGAAGGCACAGTTATCGGTACTTCTTCCCTACGCCGCCTTGCACAATTGCGTTATCACTTCCCCCACTTTACTTTTAAGGACGTGCGCGGCAACTTAAATACGCGCTTGGCAAAGTTGGATGATGGAGAATACGATGCGCTAATTTTGGCAGCAGCAGGATTGCAACGATTGGGAATGAGCGATCGCATTCATCAAATTCTGCCCACCGAACTTTCTCTTTATGCCGTCGGACAGGGAGCTTTAGGGATTGAATGCCGCGCTGAGGATTTGCAAGTACTGTCATTACTCAAAGCAATCGAACACGTTCCCACCCGCGATCGCGTTTTAGCCGAGCGTGCCTTCTTGCGAGAACTAGAAGGCGGTTGCCAAGTACCAATCGGTGTTAATACGCAACTAGACGAGAATAATCTTACATTAACAGGATTAGTCGCCAGCGTCGATGGCAAACGTCTAGTAAAAGATTCTGTCACGGGCACTGCTAGCGAAGCGGAAAATTTAGGTATTCAATTAGCTCATAACTTGCGGCAACAAGGAGCAACAGAGATTTTGACTGAAATTTTCCAGACAGTCCAGCGAAGTTAAGGGCTTGCAACTAAGTAGGCAGGGAGGAGACAGAAAAATACGATTAAAAGGGTAAAGATTTTTTCGCTCGCTGCTTTCCCCTTTACCCCTTACCCTTTACCCTTTACCCTTTTTAATATTATGTTTCCAATTCATCGCCCGCGTCGGCTGAGAAGCCATCCCCAATTGCGGCGGATGGTGCGCGAAAATGTACTGACAACCAGCGATTTAATCTACCCGCTTTTTGCCGTACCGGGTAAGGCGATCGCCAACGAAATTAAATCCATGCCAGGAGTTTACCAACTTTCTGTAGATAAAATCGTCGAAGAAGCGAAGGAAGTATACGACCTCGGCATTCCAGCGATTATTTTATTTGGCATTCCTGAAGGCAAGGATTTAGACGCAACAGGCGGTTGGCACGATTGCGGCATCGTGCAGCAAGCTGCCACCGCCGTCAAACAAGCAGTCCCAGAATTAATCGTCATTGCCGATACCTGTCTGTGCGAATACACTACTCACGGACACTGCGGTTATTTAGAAGTAGGTGATTTAACTGGGCGCGTTCTCAACGATCCGACACTGGAATTGCTGAAAAAAACGGCAGTTTCGCAAGTCAAAGCTGGCGTAGATATCATCGCGCCTTCGGGAATGATGGATGGTTTCGTGCAAGCCATTCGTTCGGGTTTAGATGAAGCGGGTTATCAAGATACGCCGATATTATCTTATGCCGCCAAGTATGCTTCGGCTTACTACGGGCCTTTCCGAGATGCTGCTGAGTCTACACCACAATTTGGCGATCGCAGAACCTACCAAATGGACTTTGGTAACGGTCGTGAAGCCTTAAAAGAAATCGAACTCGACATTACCGAAGGTGCAGATATGTTAATGGTCAAGCCCGCCTTGGCCTACATGGATATTATCTGGCGCGTCAAGGAAGCAAGTAATCTACCCGTTGCTGCTTACAACGTTTCTGGCGAATACTCGATGGTTAAAGCTGCTGCCCTCAACGGTTGGATTGACGAAGAACGGGTGGTAATGGAAACATTGACTGGTTTTAAACGGGCTGGCGCTGACTTGATTCTCACCTATCACGCCAAAGATGCAGCCCGTTGGTTAGCAAAACTTGGCAATTAAACTTTCTAGTTTCGATTTCATGTCGTTCATCTAGAGGAAGAATTTATCATGTTCATTCCACTCGGTTTTGTTCAACGCTCCGTTTTAATTAGCTTGGGAAAGATGGCCTATTACACTAACCAAGGTGAACTTTGGGCAACCGATGGAGTGGGCGATACGCCATCGGGCACGTTACGCGAAACTTTGATATTCTTCCACGGTATTGGAGGTGGAGCATCTGCCTACGGGTGGTCGAAGGTGTATCCAGCATTTGCAGGAGATTATAGAGTGTTGGCACCCGACTTGATTGGCTGGGGGCGATCGGATCGTCCCGAACAAAGTTATCTGCCAAACGACTACATCGCGATGCTAATTGAGTTCATCGAGAAGACATGCCAAGCCCAGCGAAGTTTACAGGGCCGGACGTAGGGCGTCGCCTTGCAAATCTAAATCCACAAGCAATTCAAGCATTTATCGAACTAGAAAATGTAGGGTTGAATCCAGAACTGGAAGTGCCGGAAGTAATAATCGGATTAATTCGCAAGTTTTTGCCTGTGTTGGGGCAGTAAATTTTTGAGAAACTTCACTGTTTTCAAAGGCTGCGTATATCAATTGTATCAACGTGCTTCAGTTGTAGCTAAATCGAAATGGCTGCGGAAGTATCAAGCCAGTTATTCCAGATAAGAACCACTACCAATATAGTTCGGTTAAGATCCCCCCGCCTACGGCGACCCCCTTAAAAAAGGGGTAAAAGAGGTTTATAAGCCCCCCTTTTTAAGGGGGGTTGGGGGGATCTTCGAGGAATAAACACCTTAACTGAACCGTATTGGAACCACTACAAACTTTCAAAATATTCGCTATTAGGAAATAAAAAAATAGGTTGCTCTCATGAAAACTACTTTAACTCCTCAAGCAAATCAATCAAAATTTCTACCCCCAGTTGATGCCAAGACTAGGGTGAGCCAGTTCATGCGACAGCTGCAAGACGAAATCTGTCAGGGTTTGCAACAGCTAGATGGCGAAGGCACGTTTGCTGAAGATGCATGGGAACGACCCGAAGGAGGTGGCGGGCGATCGCGCGTCATCCGCGACGGTGCAGTATTCGAGCAAGGTGGAGTTAATTTCTCTGAAGTCTGGGGTTCTCATTTACCGCCTTCAATCTTGGCACAACGTCCAGAGGCTAATGGACATAAGTTTTATGCCACCGGAACTTCAATGGTATTGCATCCGCGCAATCCTTACGTGCCAACGGTTCATCTCAACTACCGCTACTTTGAAGCTGGCCCGGTTTGGTGGTTTGGCGGCGGCATCGATTTAACGCCTTACTATCCGTTTGCTGAAGATGCAGCTCATTTTCATTACACATTAAAACAAGCTTGTGACGCGCACGATCCCGAATATTATCCAGTGTTTAAACCTTGGTGCGACGAGTATTTTTATCTCAAACACCGTCAAGAAATGCGCGGCATTGGCGGCATCTTTTTTGACTATCAGGACGGTCAAGGTCAGCTTTATCGAGGCCCCGATCCCAAAGGAACAGCCGCATATAACAGCGATCGCGTTGGCATCCCAGCAACCCGCAATTGGGAAGAATTATTTGCATTCGCACAAGATTGCGGTAAAGCTTTTCTACCTGCTTACACGCCAATTGTCAAGCGGCGGCAGTCAATGGAGTATAGCGATCGCCAACGTAATTTTCAATTATATCGGCGCGGACGCTACGTTGAATTCAATTTAGTTTACGATCGCGGCACGATTTTCGGACTGCAAACTAACGGGCGCACAGAGTCGATTTTGATGTCTTTACCTCCGTTAGTGCGTTGGGAATACGGCTATCAACCCGAACCAAACACCCCAGAAGCCGAGTTATACGAAGTATTCTTAAAGCCTCAAGATTGGGCAAGCCTGACATCTCTTGTAGTTTAACTTTTGCCGTCAAAACATAAGAAATGTCATTTGTCATTTGTCATTGGTCATTTGTCATTTGTCATTCGTCATTTGTCATTCGTCATTTGTCATTTGTCATTAGTTATTTGTCATTAGTTATTTGTCATTCGTCATTTGGCATTCGTATTTACAAAGGACAAATGACTAATGACCAAGGACAATTTTACTAAAGTCCTCGCTGAAATTTGAAGGATTGACATGAATTTACAATCGCTCTCAAAACCTTCAACACAATGGATGCTGGGTGTAGTTGTGGCTGGTACTGCTCTTACAGGAATTATCGCTTTCTACGGTGTTTCTCAATCAAAACCAACCAGCAAACCTGTTGAAGTTGTGCAACCCAGACCAAAGATTGAGGAAATTACTGCTTTAGGACGGATAGAACCAGCAACGGAAGTCATTAAAGTATCCGTACCTGCTACCTTAAGCAACGATCGCGTAGCCGAACTACTCGTACAGCGGGGCGGTAGCGTTAAAGCCGGTCAAGTAATTGCAATTATGGATTCGCGCGATCGGCTGCAAAATGCTCTACTGGAAGCACAAGCACAAGTCAAAGTATCCCAAGCAGAGTTAGCCAAGGTGCAAGCTGGCGCCAAATCTGGAGAGATTGCCGCCCAAAAAGCTGAAATCGATCGCCTTGAAGAAGAGTTAAAAGGCGAAATATCTACTAGAGATGCCACTATCTCTCGCTGGCAAGCCGAAGTTAAAACTGCCAATAGTGAGTATAATCGTTATTCCTCGCTTTACCAAAACGGCGCGATTTCTGCTGTGGAAGTAGATCGAAAACAACTTGCTCTAGAAACAGCGCAAGCACAGCTTACCGAAGCTAGAGCTAACCAGAATAAGAGTGTAGATACCCTACGGCAGCAAATCGAGCAAGCTAAGGCCAACCTAAATAAGATTGCTGAGGTACGTCCGGTAGACGTGCAAGCAGCTGAGGCCGAGGTTAATAAAGCGATCGCCGCAGCCAAAAAGGCTGAAGCCGATCTCGCTGAAGTTTATATCCGCGCACCTATAGCGGGTCGCATTCTCGATATTAAGGCCAAACCCGGAGAAGTCGTTGGTGAGAAAGGCATTGCCGAACTCGGACAAACCAGTTCGATGGAAGCGATCGCAGAGATATATGAAACTGATATTGGCAAAGTTCGTGAAGGTCAACAGGCAACGATTTCGAGTGAGTCGTTCTCCCAACAGTTGCGCGGAACCGTTCGGCTGATTGGACTACAGGTGATCCAACAAGAAGTCACTAGCGGCGAACCTGGAGAAAACCTCGATCGCAAAGTTGTTGAAGTGAGAATTGCACTCGATCCCCAAGCTAGCAAACAAGTTGCAAACTTAACTAACTTGCAAGTACAGGTTGCCATTCAGCCGAATAACAATATCAACTAATAAAAGCGAACAAGCAAATTTAATACTAATTATCAAAAATAATGCGGCAAACAAACCATTTTGTAGAGACGCGATGAATCGCGTCTTCACTTCACCCAAAGATATGTTGCTTAAATTTTGAATTTTGAATTTATAATTTTGAATTGGAGCGAAGCAACTTGACTATATTCGGTAAATTATTTCGTAAAACCCCACTTGCTTGGCGGCAAATGAGCCGTCAAAAGACTCGATTGTTAGTTGCTATAGCAGGAATCGCCTTTGCTGATTTTTTAATGTTTTTTCAACTCGGAGTTAGGGATGCACTATTTGATTCGCAAGTTACTCCCTATACCACGCTTAAAGGAGATTTATTTTTAGTCAATAAACTGTCTGATAACTTGCAATCTATCAAAAGTTTTTCCAGAAATAAACTCTATAAAATAGCAGGTGTTAACGGTGTAAAATCCCTGGCGACGCTATATGTGAGTCAAGCATCGTGGCGAAATCCTGAAAATCTAGCTAGCCGTAAACTTTTCGTCTATGGAATCAATCCAAATCAGCCAGCATTTGACTTACCAGAAGTCAATGGACAATTGAATAAACTGAAGTTATTGAATCGAGCGTTATTTGATAGAGCTGGATTGGTTCCTCAGCTTGGAGACGTTCCTAGTTTGCTGAAAAAACAGAATTCGCTTATCGTCCAAACTAACGATTATCAAATTCAAATAGTTGGATTATTTAAGCTCGGTTCTTCTTTTTCTGCTGACGGCAATTTGATCGTTAGTGATTCTACCTTTTTACGACTCTTTCCCCAACGCCAAGCAAACGACATCGATCTTGGTATTATTGACGTAGAATCAAATGCCTCCATTGAGCAGATTCAGGCTGATTTACGAGCCAAGCTACCGGATGATTTACTAGTACTAAACATCGCTGAATTCACTGCTCGTGAAAGTGCATATTGGTCTACAGGCTCCTCTATTGGTCCGACTTTTAACCTTGGTGTCGCAATCGGTTTTTTAGTTGGAGCAGTCATTGTTTATCAAATTCTTTATACTGATGTTTCAGATCATTTGCCCGAATATGCAACTTTAAAAGCAATGGGTTACAGCGATATATATCTAATTAAAGTTATCGCTCAAGAAGCTTTTATTTTAGCAATTTTGGGTTTTATTCCCGGCTTTTTGCTCTCAAGTGGATTTTACATTTTTTTTCAATCCGTGACGTTTTTACCGACTGCAATGAAATTAGCTCGTGCGGTAACTGTGTTAGTGTTGACTTTCGTCATGTGTATTGGAGCGGGAACGCTTGCCATACAAAAATTACGAGCAGCCGATCCGGCTGATATCTTCTAAGTTTTGAGCGATCGAGTGATGATTTTTGAGTTGAAGTTTAGCAAAATATCCTATTTCAAAACTCATAGTTTTCTAGAACGAAACCCAAATTTACAGTTGAATTCTCATGCCGCAAGAAATTAGTCTCGTAACTCAAAGTTCAAAACTCAAAGTTCAAAATACTTCCCAACAAGCAGTTATTTCAGTTTGCCATCTCGATTACTACTTTGGTCGGGGACAACTCTGCAAGCAAGTCTTGTTTGATATTAATCTCGACATTTATTCTGGAGAAATCGTGATTATGACTGGCCCATCTGGTTCTGGGAAAACCACCTTACTAACACTAATAGGTGGATTGAGAGCCGCAAAAGAAGGCAATTTGAAAGTTTTGGGACAGCAAATGTGTGGGGCTAGTAAGCGGCAATTGATGGAAGTGCGGCGGCAGATTGGTTATATTTTTCAGGCACACAATTTGTTGACTTTCTTAACTGCCAAGCAGAATGTCCGAATGTCTTTAGAACTGCACGATGAATACCTAAAGCAAGATATAGATCGGCTGGCGACGGATACTCTCAAAAGTGTTGGTTTGGGCGATCGCATCGATTATTATCCAGATAGTCTCTCTGGAGGGCAAAAGCAACGAGTTGCGATCGCTCGTGCCCTAGTCAGTCATCCTAAAATTGTTCTTGCCGATGAACCTACTGCTGCTCTTGATAAAAAATCAGGTCGCGATGTTGTAGATATCATGCAGCGTTTAGCTAAAGAGCAGGGTTGCACCATTTTACTCGTCACTCACGATAATCGAATTCTTGATATTGCCGATCGCATTATCCACATGGAGGATGGACGGTTAGTACAAGAAGTGGGAAAGTAAGAAACGCATTAATTTTAATTATTTGTGGAAGTCTGATGAGTCAAACCGAAGAACCAAAATATTGCGTATTGCAATCTTATGATGATATTGAAATCCGGCAATACGAGCCAAAAATTGTTGCCGAAACACTCATTGAAGCCCAAAGAGATCGAGCAAACAAAGCTGCATTTTCGATTCTTGCCGCTTACATATTTGGTGAAAACACATCTGTAACAAAAATTGCCATGACCGCGCCCGTCACGCAATCCCAGCCAAGTGAAAAAATCGCCATGACTGCGCCCGTCATTCAACAAGAAGCGGGAGAAAATATTGCTACAAGCACTTGGGCGGTACAGTTCGTAATGCCCTCAGAATACACCCTGGCAACGCTGCCAAAACCAAAAGATTCTCGCATTGCTATCAAAGAAGTTCCCAGCAACAAAGTAGCAGCAATCCGTTTCTCTGGTTTAGCTGGGGATGAACAATTGAAAGAAAAGGAAGCCAAATTATATGCTTTTCTTGCTCGGCAAGGTATCGAGACAAAAGGTAAACCGATTTATGCTTTTTATGACTCTCCCTTCATCTTGCCCGCATTCAGACGCAATGAAGTCATGCTCGAATTGAAATAATATCTGCACGTTTTGATTGTCACTTTTAATAACTAGATTCTCGCTCTTTGCGATCGCATCATCCACAAAAAGGTAATCGAGTGGAAGAAAAACAAACTGCGCGTAAGTCCTATTAACTTTTAACTCTAGAACCCAAGCCAAAATCTCAGGAGAAAAAATTATGATTGCAACGACTCGCTTCATAACCACCCAATCGCAAGAAATCTTTGCTGCTGCCCAAAAATTAATGCCAGGAGGAGTCAGTTCTCCCGTGCGGGCTTTCAAATCTGTTGGCGGACAGCCGATTGTGTTCGATCGCGTCAAGGATGCTTACATCTGGGATGTGGATGGCAATCAATATATCGATTATGTCGGCAGTTGGGGGCCTGCTATCTGCGGTCACGCTCATCCTGAAGTTATTGCTGCTCTCCACGATGCCTTGGAAAAAGGAACTAGCTTTGGTGCGCCCTGCTATCTAGAAAATGTACTGGCACAGATGGTAATCGATGCTGTTCCCAGTATCGAAATGGTGCGTTTTGTCAACTCCGGCACAGAAGCTTGTATGGCTGTGCTTCGTCTAATGCGAGCTTTTACGGCGCGGGAGAAAGTAATCAAGTTTGAAGGCTGCTACCACGGACACGCCGATATGTTTCTTGTGAAGGCTGGCTCTGGCATTGCCACCCTTGGCTTGCCCGATTCTCCTGGCGTGCCCAAATCCGTAACTAGCAACACGCTGACGGCTCCTTTCAACGATTTAGAAGCAGTAAGAGTATTATTCGAGCAAAATCCCGATGAAATTGCTGGTGTCATTGTTGAACCTGTGGTTGGAAATGCAGGTTTTATTCCACCTGCTGCGGGTTTTCTTGAAGGTTTGCGAAAACTCACGCAAGAGCATGGAGCGCTGCTGGTATTTGATGAAGTGATGACGGGCTTTCGCATCGCTTACGGTGGAGCGCAGGAAAAATTTGGTGTTATTCCTGACTTGACTACCTTAGGTAAGGTCATCGGTGGCGGTTTACCCGTAGGCGCTTATGGCGGTCGCCAAGAAATTATGTCGATGGTTGCTCCAGCCGGAAACGTGTATCAAGCCGGAACGCTTTCGGGCAATCCACTGGCAATGACGGCAGGAATTAAGACGCTAGAGTTGTTGCAACGACCTGGAACTTACGAGTATCTCGATCGCCTTACAAAGCGACTCACAAATGGGATACTCGAAATTGCTAAACAAACAGGTCACGCGGCCTGCGGCGGTCACATTAACGGCATGTTTGGTTTCTTCTTTAACGAAAGCCCTGTTCGCAATTATGAAGATGCCAAAAAGTCTGACTTAAGTAAATTTGCTAGCTTCCATCGCGGTATGTTGGAACATGGAATTTATTTAGCTCCATCTCAATTTGAAGCTGGATTTACTTCTTTAGCTCATACCGAAGCAGACATCGATCGCACCCTTGAAGCAGTCCGAACAGTTATGTCTCAGTGAGCTAGGCTAATGATTGGAATTTAGATAACTGCTCCTAAAGAGGTCAACGTGGCAGTTGTCGCCTCAGTTAAACCTTTAACTCCGAAAATATTCATTTGTTCATAGGGCTTACTTGCTCTCATGGTTTTTAAGCATTTGCCTGCTACGATATCCCAAAGTTTAATCGTTTCATCGTCACCGCCACTAACTAAGGTTTGGTTGTCTGGACTAAAAGCAACCGACCAAACCAAGCCTGTATGTCCGTGCAAAACTTTCAGACACTCACCTGTAGAGACATCCCACAACTTGATTGTCAGATCGTGACTCGTGCTAGCCAGTATTTTGCCATCAGGGCTAAAGGCGATGGATTGCAACCAGTTTGTGTCTGCTTGTAAAACTTTGAGGCACTCGCCCGTGTCTGGATTCCACAACCTGATTGTTCGATCTGGACTGGCACTTGCCAAGATATTACCATCGGGAGCGATCGCAATTGCCCAAATCCAACTCGTGTGTCCTGCCAATGTTCTGAGGCACTCACCCGTCTGAATATCCCACAATTTGATTGTTTGATCCCAAGAGCCACTCGCCAATATCTCGCCTTGAGAGATGAAAGCAACTGACCAAACCGCAGCGTTATGTCCCTGTAAGGTTTTTAAAGCTCGACCAGAACGCATGTCCCATAGTTTTATAGTACAGTCTTCACTGCCACTTGCGATGGTTTGGCTGTCTGGACTAAAGGCAATCGATAAAACTGCGGCGCGATGTCCCTGTAAGGTTTTTAAGGTTTGACCTGAAGAAACATCCCATAGCTTTACTGTTTTATCTACACTACTGCTGACTAGGATATTTCCTTGATGATTAAAGATAACTGAATGAACCGAGTTGGAATGTCCTTTTAACACTTGGAGGCATTCGCCAGTTGCAACATCCCATAATCTCACAGTGCGATCGCGGCTGCTACTAGCAAAAATTTGACCAATGCTTGGTAAACTGGCACTAACAGGACTAAAACTAACACAGAGTATTTGATTGGTATATCCTTGTAGGGTCTTGAGGCATTCACCTGTCTCGACACTCCATAGCTTCACAGTTTGATCGTGGCCGCCACTAGCCAAAAGCTTACCTTGGGGACTAAAGGCAACTGAAAAGACCCAGCTGAAATGTCCTTGCAGCGTTTTGAAGCATTCACCCGTATTGACATTCCATAACTTCACCGTATGATCGTGCCCGCCACTAGCCAAAAAATCGCCTTGCGGGCTGAAGTCCACTGAAAAAACTCGATTAGAATGCCCCAGAAGTGTTTTGAGACATTCACCCGTTTGAGTCTTCCATAGCTTAATAGTTTGATCCTCGCTGCCAGTTGCTAGTATCTGACCATCTGGACTGGGGGTAATTGACCGGATTCCACTATTATGATGCTTTTGAAACGTTTGAATGCACTCTCCAGTGTTGATATCCCACAATTTAACGGTGCGATCGTCGCTACCGCTCAATAGTTGAGCATCTCCCCTAAAGACAACAGAGAGTACCCAACTCAAATGTCCCTCAAGTGTTTTGCAGCATTCTCCAGTGCTACTATTCCATAACTTCACGGTGCAGTCATCGCTGCCACTTGCTAATGTGCAATTATCTTGGCTAAATGCAACCGACCAAACCTCATTTGTATGCCCTTCTAAGGTGCGAAGGCACTGACCAGTACTAACATCCCATAGCTTTATTGTGTAATCTGTGCTGCCGCTAGCGAGAATATTACCATCAGGGCTGAACGTCAGTGATGTTACCCAACTTTTGTGTCGCGTGCAGATCAAGACTGGTTGCACATCGCTAACTTGGTACAGATGAATTTCTCCATTACTGTCACCTATGGCCAGAAGTTCTCCATCAGGACTAAAGGCTACCGCATGAATAGCGCCAAAGGTTTCAGTAAAGGTACACCTCGCTAGATTTGCATAGGCAAAATTCGTATTTTGCAAATTTACATCTCGCAGGTCAGCCTGCCAAATGGTTAAACCAGAGAAATCATAGCCCGTTAAATTAGTTTCTAGTTGATTGAGTAAGTTAAGAATATTACCTGCTACATATCCCGGCTCCAAGGGTGATTTCTCTCGCTGCTTGAGTAAGATTTGAGTCAGTTCATATTCCAAGTTTTTTTTACCTTGCAACAGTGGAATTAATCGGTTAATCAGGGGATAGAGAATCAGACGAATTTGAGTCTCTCTTACATAGTCTTTGGCAGTAGCTTTGATCAAAGCATGGCTTCTAAAAAGAGAAAACTCCTGCTTTGCAATCTCCTCACAAACTTGCTCAACCAAGCGACTTGTCACGTACTCCATCACGACTGGCTGTAGAGTGAAGCAAGTTGTATGTCGTTCAATAAGCGATCGCCGTCCCAAAGATTCCAGCGTTTCAACTAAATTGAGTTGGGGAAAAGGCGATACTAAATCTTCTCGTAACTTGGAGAGACTCACTGGCTCCCGATTAATCGCTAGCCAGTACATTACATGCTTTCCCTCATCAGATAAACGCTCAAATTGCTGCTCTAATAAATCGCGAAGATCGCCAAATACGGTGGTTTCTTCTTTTAAAAACTCACAAATATAACCATCAAATAAATCTTGAATTGTAGTTGCGACAATTTTTAAGGCTAAGGCATTGCCTCCATAGCGTGTAACCAGTGCGCTGAATTGAGTTTCTGAACCCTTAAGCCTTTTACTCTTAAGAATTTCCTCTCCCTCTCCTTCTTTAAGTCCACCCAATCGCAAAGTTCGCACTGGCAAGGCTTCTCCTTCTAGAGAGGCGACCTCTTTCGGTTTTTCTCGCGTTGTCAGTAGCAAGCAACTCTGATGGTCTGATTTACCTACTCGTTTGAGGAGTTCGCCATACTGCTCGTATCCAAGGCTATATTGTCCTGCTCGACTCCCACCACGTAATACAGCATCTACATTATCGAACACGACCAAGCAGCGCATTTCCTTAAAGTAGTTAAGCAACTGAGAAATCTTATCACTAACGCTTTCCGGCAATTCTGCCTCAGTTTCTTGCTCATCAGACAGAAACTGAATAATACTAGCCAAGAATGTATCAATAGGTGGAGCGTCATACAGCGATCGCCAGACAATACAATCAAATTTGTCTTGCATTAGTTCTGCCAATTTAATCGACAGAGAAGTTTTTCCGACTCCACCCATTCCGAGAATGGTAACTAATCGACACGAATCCTTCAGCAGCCACTCATCCAGAGTACTGAGTTCTTCTGTACGTCCGTAAAATGCTAAGACAGAAACAGCTTCCCCCCAATCTTGACGGCCATTGGAATCTGAGGTTGAATAGTAGCCTTCGCATAGAGAGCTATCAAAACCAAGAAAGAGAGCCTCAAGTGTTCGCTTGTCAACTCCCTTCCTACGGTTCAAAACTTTTCTAATTGTTAGAGGATCTAAGTTAGTGCGGTAGCTTAACTCTTCAAGAGTAAATCTCTTGCCAAAATTATCTCGAAACTCAAACTTGTGCCTTGCTTCCTCAAACTTCTGTAAACCAACAGAAGTGAGTATAACTCCGCGCTTGCGTCTTGGCATACCCAAATTCCTCTACAGACAAAGATAGATTTAGCACAGAACTTAAGTACTTTTTCACCCAAGATATATTTATAACTGTTTTCGGTTTTTTTTGATAATGTCAACAATGACTTTTTTCCTTTTAACCGAAACTTCCCAGAATTGACTAAAACGTTTTGCTAGAATCGCACAAGCGATCGCACTTTCCGAAAATCTCCTAGAACACCAGAAAAAGGCTTACAACAAAACTCTAGCTGAAAAGATGTGGATTTACCAAAAGCGCCAAGAAGAGCAAGTACAGAATGGGCTGGAAGTTATTCTCAGTAAATGCACCATAGTTTAATCGCTTTGGTTACAGACTTATCTTTGTCAATCGCACTTACAAAATCGTGTATGAGTATATGGTAGTACAATAGCGATACTTGATTAATTTTATACTAGTGTAAATACAATAGAACGAGTGCGGAAAGTTGTGAGATAATGTTTTCTAGCCAGTCATTTGTCAATTATCTATCTCCCAATCTTCAATCAGTAAGTTATTAATCCGCTTAAATTCTCTGGTGTTATGGGTAACAAGGCTTAAGTGATTTGTCAGTGCGATCGCAGCAATTTGTAAATCATAAGCTCCAATTGGAGTGCCTAATGCTTCTAGCTGAGATCGAATCATTCCAAATGCCATTGCTGCGAGATCGTCAAACGGTAGTGATATAAATTGAGCTAAAAATTCTTCCTGTAAGGTAAGATTACGTTCTGGGTTGGCACTTTTCATTGCGCCATAAAATAATTCAGCTTTGACGATTGAGCAAACGGCAATATCTTTAGTAGCAGTGGTTTCTAATTTCTGCTTTAAGGTGAAATTTTTACCACGCATATAGATAATGCAAGTGTTAGTATCTAGCAGAAATTTCACAGGATGGGTTCGCGTTCTTGTTGTTGTCCTTGGGAATGGCGAAAGAATGTTTCATCTTGAATACATCCATAGAATTTAGTCAAAGGATATTCTGGAGTTTCAATTTGGGTTTCTAGTTCTAGGGACTCAATAAGGGTTTTTAGCAATGTCAAGCCTCGGCTAAGGTCGAGTCCTTCGGTGAGTTCAGCCAAGGGGGATTGACGGAAGAATTCTGGAAGTTTGGTGGGTTGGTCTGGGTGGGTATTATGTGCAATCAGGTTTTGGGCAAGGAATTGGATAATATACAGTTTATCGTTGGGGGAAAGCTGAAGGAGTTGTTGTTCGAGTTCTGGGATAGCCATGATGGGGTTTAAGTGGAGGATAATTTTATTTTACTTTCACTCTTCAAGGGTTAATTTAGTTTGACTGGTTTTTTATCGGTTAATAGACCTAACCCCCTAACCCCCTTCCTGAAGCGGGAATGGGAAAAATTGGGATTAATCAGCTTAAAGCTATGAATCATTTAATTAACGAACTTTTTGTAAATATAAAATCAGACGACGAACGTGTACGCAGTAATGCAATTACTGATATATCATTCATCCTAGAAATTAATTCTTGGCAGTTACCACTAGATGAAAGACTGAGTAGATATGATAGTTTAATCAAAAAGGAGTTAATAACTATAAATTTAACTGAGAGCGAATAGGCAGAAATTGTAGAATTCCTAAAAAGAGAGATTATTGATTCAAATAGATCGAAGAGTAGTTTATTATTTGCTATAGGTAAATCTTCATCAAGAACCGGACTTTTAGCACTACTAGATATTATTCAAAATTCCTCTTCTGAATTTAATCCAAATGAGTCCTATCAAGCTTTAGTTTCTTTAGAGAGGATATTGTTCTGGAATAATTATGGATTATCTAATGAAGAAAAAAGAAACATTGTTTCTGAAATAAATCCTACAGCTTTTATAGAAAGTAAATTGGCATGGGCATTGAATAATTCTCATTCACCCCATTCAACCGGATTGCAGTATACTGCCGAAGGTTTACTAGATGGTTTAAGTCATTATCTCTAATGTTTTAAACTAGTCATAGTAAAAATTAAGCAACTCCATGACCTCAAAAGACATATTACAGACATCCGCCACGCTGTTATATCTGGCTAAAATGCTTTAAGAAGCGATCGCGCTTTGTTATAATCGCCAGTCTGATAATGTCATTTACAGATAAACGTCCTCTGGGTTGGTTGTTGCAGCAGTTTCAACTCCAGCCAGGTAAGCCCGCCCTTTCCACTGGATTGCGTAGCCTTTTTGTACTGGGTGTCCCAATTGGAATTGGCATCATTACAGGTCATACTGCTGAAAGTGCGATCGCCACTATGGCAGCTTGGTTTGTTGGGATGGTAAATGTTGACGGAGCTTACCGTCAGCGAGCAATTGCGATGATTGCAGCTACGATTGGGGTAACTGTGATGTTTTTAATCGCAAGTCTGGTTAGCAGTCATCTCTGGTTAGCTGTCCCGGCTACATTCTTGGTAATATTTATCGCAGGTTTAGCGAATCTCTATGGCAACGTGGCTGCATCTGTCAGCTTGATTACTTCGATCATGTTTGTGATTGCGCTGGCTAGATTCGCTTCATTTTCTAATTTGCCTACTCTTATTCAACACTGTGCGCTATGTCTAGCTGGTGGAACATGGACAACTGTCTTGTCATTAGGACTGTGGGTGGTGCGTCCTTATGTACCTGCAATGCAGATAGTTGCTAACTGTTATTTCTCATTAAGCAATTTTGTGGACTTAGCAGGCCACAGGGCATTAAATCCAAAGGATCGTCAGGAGTGGGAACAGCGATTTTTGCAAGCTCAGGATACAGTTATTCAAAACTTGACATCTGCCCGTAGCGTCTGGACAACGATCTGGACTAGGCAAAGAGGAGCTAACTTACGAGGAAATCAGTTACTCGTATTAATCGAGGATGTAAATCAAATTGTTAATTCTGTTGTCGCACTGAACGAACTATTAGCGATCGCATCGGAACATCAATTATTTTCTCGGTTACAGCCAGAAATTCAGCAAGTGATAGAACAGTCAGCAATTGCTCTGCAAATGTTATCAGAAGCGATCGCCAAAGGAAAAAACTCACCTCACTTAGGGGATCTCGATCGGAGTCTTGAAGCACTAGAACACCAAAGACAAGTTCTGCGATCGCAAGTCCTCAATCAAACCATCACTGCTCAAACAGATGATTATTCCGATCTCCTCAACCTTGGGAAAATTACAGCCAGTCTGACAAAGCTAGTAGAGCAAATTCATACTGATGCAGAGATTGTTACAGATTTAAGCCAAGGAAAACTGCGTAACAGCATTGCCCAACGAGATATTTCCCCCCCAGCCCAACCAGAACGTTCTACAATCATTGATACGCTGCGAAATAACTTCACTTTTGATTCAGTCCTCTTTCGTCATGCGTTGCGCCTCGCACTGATCGTAACTTTTGCTGAATTAATTGCATCGCTATTCCAACTACCTAGAGGCTACTGGATCACGCTCACAGCTTTAGTTGCACTCAAACCCAACTTTGGCGGAACGTCACAGACAACAGTCCAAAGAGTCATCGGTACTATTTTGGGTGGAATTATTGGCATTGCTCTGATTTTAGTAGTTAAGAATCAATTGGCGATCGCAGTTTGTTTCCTGCTGCTAGTATTTGTGGCGATGTCGGTGCGATCGTTAAGCTACAGCATATTTATCATACTGCTCACTCCGGCGATCGTATTGCTACTCAACATGATTAGTGCAGGTGGCTGGGAGGTTGGAGTATTGCGGATCTTCGATAGCTTTGCTGGGGGTGTCTTAGCACTACTTGGTAGTTATTTGCTTTTCCCTAGTTGGGAACGACAGCAACTTCCTGCACAACTGGAAAAGACAATTCGAGCTAATCTTGCTTACTTTCAGCAAGTAATAGCTAACTATCTTCATCCAGAACATAATGCGATCGCTGATTCTATCAACATGCTACGCCACCAAGCTGCACTAGAGAACGTCAACGCTAACGCCGCAGCTCAACGATTGTTCAGCGAACCTCGTCACATTCAGGGAGAAATCGAACCTGTAATGACGCTGATGGCATACATTCGCGGCTTTTTCAGTTCGGTAACAACTTTGGCAGAACATCTGCGGGAATTTAGCGGCGAGTACCAATTTACTGAACTCAAGCGACTTGCCGATACCATTGTCCAAGTTTTGGAAAACTTAGCAGATGCCCTTGGACAGGGACACTCACCCCAACCATTACCAGCGCTAGATAGCGATCTCGAAGCAATTCACAACCAAATCCAACAGCTACATACTGCTCGGTTATCAGAAATTGCTACCAATTCCAACACTTTAACTCCCACATTACAAGCCGTTCGAGAACAAACTCCACTTTCTACAGAACTGGATCGAATTGTGAATGAAATTAAAATTATGCACTGTGTAATTGCTCGTCTGCAAGAATAATTTTCTTTTCACGCTGGTGCTGCGTTTTGCGCACCACGCGGGTGTTAACCTCTTGATTTTTTGTGAGTCTGCGATCGCAGCGACTATTTTCGAGGGACGATCGGCTGCTTTAACGTGAGTTCGACAAGCTTTTTTTGACCTCTCCCCCAACCCCTCTCCGTGTCGGAGAGGGGAGCCAAAACCCTAATTTCTTGTTGCTCCTCCCTTTCCCCGTGGGAGAGGGAGGTTGGGAGGGAGAGGTTTATCGAACTCAGGTTGCTTTAGCAATGCGCCGAAGGATTTATAACCCGCAACTTGGGTTAGTACAACATTTGAAATTCGTAGCTAATCAAATTTGGCAATACGTTGCGATGCCAATGTATCCCTTTGCGATGCCAATGTATCCTTTTGCGATGCCAATGTATCCTTTTGCAATGCCAATGCATCCCTCTGCAATGCCAATGCATCCTTTTGCAATGCCAATGCATCCTTTTGCAATGCCAATGCATCCTTTTGCAATGCCAATGCATCCTTTTGCAATGCCAATGCATCCCCCTACATAAAAAATGCTATGCTTTTACGCAAAACTGTATTTAGGGCGATCGCAGGAATTTGCCCACCTCAATGGCGGGCTATGAGGTACTTTACTTAATTGGATCGTGTCCCCAATTCTTCAAAGAATAGCACCAGCGTGTGTCTTCCAAATCACCCGATGGCTGCTGTGCAAGATGACGATGGACGTAACTAATAACTTTCTTCATGTGCGAAAGATCGTCGTTGGTGTAATCATCCTTTTTCTGCAATAGCTCGATGATACGCCGTCCAGATTTATGACCGATTGACTCATCGTCGCCATCTTTTTGCCCGACAGTTTGTGACTCATCCGTATCTAGCCAAGACTCTAGTTCTTTAGGTGTCATATTGACAACTTGATGAAACTCGTCAATCACCCCTTTAACATCTTTACTCATGACTCAGCATTACTCCTCTACTTTCTTCAGAGCATCAGGCTTGTGAGCAGCTTGTTTTCCTGTCTTATCGCTTTCAACTAAATATTCGGGATTATCTTCACTTGCAGTAACATGGTGTTCTTTAATATCTGTAGGTGAAGTGAGCTTCTTTACAACTTTGCCAGTTGTCTTACCTTGTGAAGTGTTCCATTCAACGCGATCGCCTTTTTTAAATTCTTCAGCCACATTCATCCCCTATTTGATGTTTTATACCTACTAAATTCACATTATGTCTGCGACTGGAAAAGCAGCCATCATTCTGGTGATAGAGAAAAAAACAGCAAACAAGATTAGTCAGCGTTGCAGAGAAAGCGGGATGATTTTGCTAGTTTTGTGGGATGGGCCGAAAAGCCATTGGTGTCAACTTAACGTAAAACCGATGTCCTGCAAGGAACTTCAGTTCCTTGCTCATAGCAAAAGTCATCTAAAAGATGACTAAATATTCCGGAAAATCTTTAGTCTCTTTAGATGACTTGAGCTGTTAGCCTGGAACTTTAGTTCTAGGCGGGTGATGAAGCCAACAGTGAAGCCATTTCTAGCTAGACACGTATGGCATCTTGCCCGTCCCTTGTATTTCGCGGCGCTCGTGTCGCCCACCCTACAAGAATCATTCCTTGATTCAGCAACGCCGGTTAGTCTTCAGCAATCAAAATTAGATTCATGGGAACAACCTGAAGTATCGGAATTTAATCGTCATGAATTTGAATAGTTTCACCGTTGGCACGAGTAATACTAACTGCTTTGAACTCATTGTCGTCATAGTTGCCAACTACGGTGACTTGTTCTCCTACAGAGAGGTTAATGGGTTGTCCTAACTGAGGTTCTGCCTCAACGATGATTTGTCCCTTACCATCGTTGAGAATGAACTCGTCATCTAAAAGCTTACTAACTTGACCGGAGATAGTAGTAACACGAGCATTTGACAAATTCTCAATTTGGTTTGGTGCTTTCTGCGCTCCCACCTCAAAAGAAATTAGCAACGCAAACAAGCCAGTTAGGACGATGCTGGGTATAGGATTGAAATTCATTTGTTAAGTCCTCCAATCTGATGTGTAACTCACGCTTATTTTCAGATTGCCGGATAAAAGTAACTAGAAAGTAACAGCACGGTCTTAAGCTAAGAAATTCCTTCACTAACAATTAAAATCTTTGCTTGCCCAATATTAATTGCTTGTTATGGTGAGGGTTTAGGCATGAAGGGTAGCTTGATTTGAAATGTAGAGCCTTTACCCAAACAGCTGATTGCGATAATTTGTCCTCCATGTACCTGGACAATTTGTTGGGCGATCGCTAATCCTAACCCGAAGCCTCCTGTATGGCGCGATCGCACACTATCTACTCGATAAAACCGCTCAAAGATATGCGGTAAATCTGCGTCTGGAATCCCAATACCGCTATCCTGTACTTCAATTACCACCCAACGAGACTCTAAGAAGACTCGTAAGCAAACTTTACCTCCAGACGGTGTGTAGCGGCAGGCATTACTAAGAAGATTTGTTATTGCTTGCCGCATTAAATCTGGATTTATTCTCAACATTACCAATTGTTCAGGAAATTCGCTGGTGAATTCTAAGTTTTTTACTTTTGCTGAGTGAGTGTATTCCTCTACTAATGCTCCCAGCCAGCTAACCAAATTGACGAGGTGAAGTGCCTCTGGCTTTAACTGTCCTTCATTTCGAGCTAAGAATAATAAATCACTAATCAACATTCCCATTGATTCAGCAATCTGGTCAATATTTTCCAGGGAACTTTGCTGTTGATTGGGATCGATTGGTTCGAGCAAACTAAACTGAGCATGATTCCGAATTGCCTGAAGGGGTGTCCGTAGCTCGTGGGAGGCATCAGCTGTAAAACGCTGTAATTGCTCGTAGGATTGGCGAATTGGCTGCATGGCCATTCCACCAAGAAACCAACCTGTCAAACCAATTACGCTTAAAGCAATGGGTACACCTACTATTAAAAACAGTCTCAACGACCATAGAGTTTCTTCAACAGGCGCTAAAGAAGCGGCTATCTCTAGATAGCCAATTAATTGTTTATCCTGAAAAACAGGAACTGTTAATTGACGCAGCTGTTTATTTTGGCGAACACTGGTAGAAACGCGATCGCTTAACTCAATTGTTTGAAATCCTAATCGATTATTTAACTGCTCTGATGGAATGACACCAAAAAACTCTAGTAATTGCTTTTTGGGAGTGTACCAACGGGCATAAATAATTTTATTGTCAAAGGGCAAAGCTTCACCACCCAAGATCGGGACATCTTCGAGACTAATGCGTTGCTGTTCTTGGTAAAGTCCATCTTCAACGCCAGCCGCCATCAACTGAGTTGTGTTGTAAAGTTCTTGGTCAAATGCCCGCAATTGCTCTTTTGCTTCTAAAAAGTAAAGTATTGTTGCAAATATCGCCAGAATACTTCCCATAGAGAGCGTAAACCAGCGAGCTAGGTTACGCCGACTGCGGTTGAACATGTTAGGGATTAGCGATCTCATGATTCAGGAGCAACTAATCGGTATCCTATTCCGTAAACAGTCTGTAGCCAATCTTCTGCTTTGACTATCTGTAAGCGTTGCCGCAGTCGATGCACTAACATCGTTATTGCTTTACTATCTGGGTGTATATTCCACTCCCAAAGTGCTTGTTCGATTTGGTCATGAGTGAGTACCTGACTGGGATGTCGAAAGAAATATTCCAACAATTGAAACTCTCGACCCGACAACTGGACTGTAACTTCCTGGCGTTGTAACGTTAGAGTGTTGAGATGAAGTTGTAAGTCGGCTAACTCTAGCGTGTCGCCTTGCCAGAGTGGCACTCTGCGTCCCAATGCTCGTACTCGTGCCAATAGTTCGAGCAAACTAAAGGGTTTAACCAAATAGTCATCTGCACCAACATCTAAAGCAGATACTTTATCCAAAATTGCATCTTTAGCTGTGAGAATCAGCACTGGAGCCGTTTTTCCTGCTTGACGATACTTTTGACACAGACTAACACCACTCACCTTGGGCAACATCCAATCTAAAATTAACAGGTCGTAGTCTCTCTGTTGTATTAACCACTGGGCTGTTTCACCATCTTCAGCACCGTCTACAATATGTCCGACTTTCGATAGCGCCCCCTGTAGTGGTTGTAACTGAGTAACATCATCCTCTACAAGTAAAATTCTCATTCATCATGTCGCTGTACTTTTTTCTCTTTCCTATGATGAATTAATCATCAAACTTTTTCTGTATTATGGCTCGACCTCGTTGGTTGCAATTTCTCATTAACTTAGGACTAGAGTTTTGGCTGCCACTACCCTTAATCGGACTGTTTTTTTGGTTGAGTACGGGTTTGCTAACGCATCAAGTATTGAGTTATACCTATGACACAACTGCCCAAATCCACTCCGACTCAAAACATCAAATTCAGTTTTCTGTTTCACTAGCTGTCATGTCTATTGAAGCTGTAATTCAACGCAAAGAAAAGTTAACTGAAGTTAAAGTTTACACTGCTGATTCGCTTTTAAAGGAAATGGAATTTGAGTTTCCTGTGACTGAATTTGCTCAAGTTGATGCCGCGATCGCTCAAGCTTTAGGATTACCAATAACAGCAATAAAGCAGTTAATACGTTATCGCATTGAAAACTAATACCAAATCGTACCTCTAGCTTTAACTCATTCTAGGATTCCAAAAAAACACATAAATTAGATAGATTTACCGTATAATTAGTACACAATTTGAGAGTTAAGTGCTAATCAAGCGCAACATGGCTTGATATAGGTAAAGGAGCAATCGAAGCTGAAGACGATGATGCAGCGTTTGCGATCGCGGCAATTTTAGCATTAGGTGCGTTTGGGCTGTTTGTTTACCCACTGATTGGACATACCTTCGGCATGAGCGATCGTGCTTTTGGACTTTGGGCAGGTCTGGCGGTGGACAACACAGCAGAAGCTACAGCAGCCGGCGCGCTTTTGCCATAAACCACAGCCAATAGCCGCCCCCAAGCCCGCCGCAGTCTCGACATAGGCGGCTGTCGTAAAGCTCTGTGATTTAGAGAGCGCAGATTTTCTGGGAGATCCTTGTATTAGTTTGAATCTTTTTCAAAGAATATTGTTTTTCTTGAACTTCGGCATATTTAGCACTCAAGATTAACCTTTACCATATTTATTTAACCAAAAGTTAACTTATCCTTAAATACAGTATGTATACCAACTTACTGTATTTTTTGTAAGTTAGCAAAGTAAGGTGTGCTGATGCTGAAGACTCAAGATCCCACACAAGTGTTGATACTGTTAATTGGAGGTTCAACGCTACTTCTGTACGGAGTGAGACTAGTTACTGATGCAATGGAGCGGGCATTAGGTTCACGTCTGCGGCTGGTGATGATGAGGCTGGCGAGGCATCCTCTGGCAGCTTTTATATCAGGGATTATCGTAACTATGCTGACCCAAAGCTCCACAGCAACTGCCTCGGTGATGGTGGGACTGGTTAGCGCTCAGTTAGTACCCTTAGCAGCAGCAGTAATCATGCTACTGGGAGCTGCTGTAGGCTCTACATTGGTCGTACAACTGTTGGCGTTCCACATTACTGAATATGCACAAGAGTTCCTGGGTTTAGCGGCAGCGTTTGCGCTGTTGACTCAACGCAAGGCACTGCGGGATGTTGGTCGTGGTGTATTCAGTTTTGGATTGGTATTGCAGGGTTTAGCAATGATTGACGCGAGTAGCGCTCCTATTGCCGATAATCCGATTACGAATGAAATTATGCAGGCACTCTCCCAGTCTCCTTTAGTACTGATATTACTGGGTATCTTGCTGGCAGCAGCATTTGTCTCCAGCATCGCCGCAATCGGAATTGTTATGGCTTTGGCTGGAGGAGGTGCCCTCCCACTAGAAGCGGCTTTGGCAGTAATGCTAGGTGCCAATATTGGCACAACACTCATGCCCTTACTCACTGCATTGAACAGAGGCAGCGTTGTTGGACGCCGACTAGGATTTATCTATGTTGGCACTAGGCTTGTTGGGGGAGTATTGGTGCTGGCATTGCTCAATCCCTTGACAGTGTTATTGACTCGTCTACTCCCCAATCCTTCAACACAAGTAGCATTAGCACACCTGGGATTTAACTTAATATTGGCGATCGCTTTTGTGCCACTAGCAGGTCTACTTGCAGACTTAGCGACCAGACTTCTACCAGAGCCTGAGACAGAAAAGAAACTAAGTGCACGCTACCTCGATCCCAATGCATTGACGTTGCCTGCCGTTGCACTCGGTCAAGCAATGCGTGAGGTTATGCGGATGGCAGATTTGTCCGCAGAGATGTTACAGCTTAGTATTCAAGCGTTTGAAGACGGAGTGAAAGATTTACCTAAACAGATTGGGGCACTCGATAACCAGCTTGACGACATGGAAACTGCTATTAAGCATTATCTGATTCAAATAAACGATCAACTGCTAACGGCAGAACAGTCGCAACGGGAGTTAACATTGCTTTCTATCAGTACGGAGTTAGAGGCAATTGGCGACATCATCGACCGACAACTTATGCGATTAGCCCGACGCAAACGGCGCAAACAAATTGCTTTCTCTGAGCTAGAGTGGAACGACATTGTTGCTTACCACGGCGAGGTACTAGGACTGCTACAACGAACACTAACAGGGCTAGCTGCACAAGACTCAACTATTGCAGATGAAGTATTGTCTCAACGGCAGTGCCTCAATCAATTTAAGCGGGAAATTTATCTACGACATCTCCAGCATCTGAGTTCAGGAGATCCTGTCAGTCTTAATGCCAGTTCCATTCTCTTGGAGATGGTTAATGCAATGAGCCGTATTCTTTCTCATATCAGTAGCATTGCCCGTGCCATTCAGGGAGAGTTGTGATTTATTAACGGGACTTAAAGATTTTTGAGGAAAAAATAAGCCTCAAACCCATGCAGAGTAAGGTAAATAGACCAAAGACTAAAAATGGTTTAAACCCAGATATACCAATAAACAAAGCAAAACGATGTCGAAGTCTCTCTATAATATACATTAATTCCCACATAATGAAGAAATATTAAGTTGCATTCAGAAAACTTTCAATGAGCCAAACTAGCCTAAATTTAGTTGCAATATCTATCTTTCTCATGACCCTATCGGTATTGGTGGGGCCATTCTTCAACTTATCTCCGACAGTACCAGCACTTGCTACCTTCACCATCTTAGGCATCGCGACATTAGATAGTTTCAGCTTGCAAGGCAAGGGTGGTACTATCTTTTTAGATTGGATTGCTGGTTTTTCAAAAGAACACCGCGATCGCATCGTCCACCACGAAGCAGGACATTTCTTAGTTGCTTACCTGTTGGGCATTCCCGTTACTGGCTACACACTCAGCGCTTGGGAAGCGTGGAAACAGGGACAACTTGGCCAAGGCGGTGTCAGCTTTGATGATGGCGAATTAGCATCTCAATTAGAACTAGGTAAAATCAGCGCCCAAATGCTAGACCGCTACTGCACTGTTTGGATGGCGGGTATTGCTGCTGAAACCCTGGTTTTTGATAATGCTGAGGGTGGAACTGATGATAAAAGTAAGCTGATCGGAGTCTTGACAATGTTAGGCTTTTCTGAATCAGTTTATCAGCAGAAAATGCGGTTTCATGCTCTCCAGGCAAAAACTCTACTGCAAGAAAATTGGTCTAGCTATGAGACTTTAGTTAATGCTATGCGACAACGTACTTCGGTAGAAGATTGTCATGCTGAGTTAGCAGTAGGTAGTGGGAAGCAAGAAGTTGTATCAAGCTAGTAATGAAGAGTTTGTAGTAAGCACTTTAGTGCTTATAAAATAAGGACAAAAGTCCTTACTACGAACTTATTAACATTATCTTAAACAGAAAATTTATTCAGCTCTGGCGCGGAGTGCCGGAGATGGAAAAAGATTTGCAAATCCAGCTTGTCGTTCAGCTAAAGATTCTAGATTGTTGTTCCAAAGACTTTCATAATAAAAGAAGGTTACGCCTAGACCGCGTTCTTGGGCAGCCCGCACCTGAGACTTGATTTGCTGTATGGGAACAGGATTATTTCGTAACCCTGTCATAATTCCAACTCCAGTTGGAATTCTTTGTTGCGCTTCTTGAATTTCTGCGCGGGAAATATTTGCCACAAAACTTTTTAGATCCGGACGATAAATTTGCACAATTAACTCGTCCACAAGATTTTGTCGCATCCAACCTAGCCAATCTTGCAAGTGAAACTTGTAAGCAAAATCATAGTAATTAGGAGAAACAGAGAAAATCGCCTGGGGTTTTCTCTGTTTCACCGCTTGATTAAGTTTTCCCATGAATGCCGTAATCTTATCTGCCCGCCACTTTACCCATGCCGCATCTTGGGAATTTTTTGGGGGACGATTCTTGGTTTCTTTGGTGTACAAAGCAACTGTATATTGGTCGTAGCCAAACTCGTGAGGCAAACTCATGTGATCGTCAAACTGAATGCCATCGGCATCATATTGAGTAACAGTTTCTAGCACTAAATCGGTGATGAACTGTTGCACTTTTGGATGGAACGGATTGAGCCACATCACTTCACCAGCCGCACTGTTTGAAGTTTGGCTACCATCTTGCTTTTGTGTGAACCAATCCGGGTAATTCATTGCTAGTTCTGAGGTTGGGGGAGCCATGAAACCAAACTCAAACCAGGGAATCACTAGCAATCCTTGGCGATGGGCTTGGTTAATCAGGTCTGCCAAAATATCATGTCCATCTGAACCTTTGTAGACAAAAGGTTGAATACCTGCACGTTGTGCTAAGGCACTAGGATACATCACATAGCCAGAATTCCACACCACAGGATAAATTGTGTTGAAGTTCATCCGCCGCAGTTGACTCACTGCATCCTGCACCTTGTCTCGATTTTTGAGGGTGTCAAAATCATTAGTGGTCATCCAAACTCCGCGAATTTCCTGACGAGGTATCTGTGCGATCGCAGGGGTGAAACTGTCCGCCAACAATACACTAAAAAAGGATATTAAAATAAGAATCGGAAAAAAAGACTTCAGTAGTCGCCGCCAACTTTGGACAATAAAAGATGATTTCATAAATTTGAATGATGCATTAACTACCCACACACGCCATTGCTCACTTTTACGATTGAATCTACTAACCATATAGTCTACAAGTATTTATGCTTAGTACAGAATTGATGAGTTGGTAGTTGTTCGTTCTCTACTTATGGAACATTTGCACCAAAAAACTAAAACAGACAAATTAAGATAGTTGACGCAGCTAATAAGTATTTGTGCCCAATAGATATTGATATTGGGAATGGGGCATTGGGAAAAGACAAGGAAGACAAGGAAGAGGGGGGAGACAAGGAAGAAACTGGTTCAATAATTCTCCCTTGTCCCCCTTGTCCCCCTTGTCCCCCTTGTCCCCCTCATCTCCCCCTGCTCCCCTACTCCCGATCTTCACATTCCCCCATGCCCTACCTGTGTCACAATAAAGAACTGTAATAAGAAAAATATTGTTAAGGTAATTTAGTGAGTCCAACTGCTCAATCCACGGCAAGTGCGCGTCGCGTAGTATTTCCTTTTACGGCAATTGTGGGCCAGGAAGAAATGAAACTGGCGCTGCTATTGAACGTGATTGACCCCAAAATTGGGGGTGTAATGATTATGGGCGATCGCGGCACCGGGAAATCCACAACTATTCGGGCGCTGGCGGATCTGCTACCAGAAATTTCTGTGGTTCCTAATGACCCCTTCAGTAGCGATCCTAGCGACCCTGACTTGATGAGCGATGAAGTCCGCCAACTGTTAGAACAAGGGGCAGAAATTCCCATAGCTCACAAAAAAGTTCAAATGGTAGACCTGCCGCTAGGAGCTACAGAAGATCGAGTTTGTGGCACAATCGACATCGAGAAAGCTTTATCTGAAGGTGTCAAAGCTTTTGAACCGGGACTGCTGGCAAAGGCTAACCGGGGCATTCTCTATGTGGATGAAGTCAACTTACTAGATGACCACCTTGTAGACGTGTTACTCGACTCCGCTGCCAGTGGATGGAATACTGTAGAACGAGAAGGTATTTCTATCCGTCACCCAGCGCGTTTCGTGCTTGTGGGTTCTGGAAACCCAGAAGAAGGCGAACTACGCCCCCAATTACTCGATCGCTTTGGGATGCACGCAGAAATTCACACAGTCAAAGAACCAGCTTTGCGGGTGCAAATCGTGGAACAACGGGCGGATTTTGACCAAAACCCGCCAGTATTTCTCGAAAACTATAAAGCCCAGCAAGAGGCATTACAACAGCAAATTGTCAATGCTCAACAGCTTTTGCCAGAAGTGAAAATTGAGTACGATCTGCGGGTGAAAATTTCTGAAGTCTGTTCAGAACTAGATGTAGATGGTTTGCGGGGTGACATTGTTAGTAACCGCGCCGCCAAAGCGTTAACAGCTTATGAAGGACGCACTGAAGTTACAGTTGATGATATCCATCGCGTCATTACGCTATGCTTGCGTCACAGACTGCGGAAAGACCCTTTAGAATCGATTGATTCTGGCTACAAAGTCGCCAAAGTTTTTAGCCGTGTCTTTGGCGTCGAACTACCAGAAAGTGATACTGCACAAAAGAACGGCACAGGTCAAAAATTAGGAGCTAGAGGTTAAAAGTTAGGAGCGGAGCCGGAAACGCTCCGCCTCCGGTGAAGAATTAATAGTTAAGAGTTTTGAATGGAAAGCTGCTTCATATCTCACAATTTTATTTAATTCCTCACTCAGCACTGACTATATATAACTCCTAACTCCTGTACAGACGCGATTAATCGCGTCTCTACTTCTAACTCAACATTCAGCACTGAAATATGAGATTTTGGTCTTTTTGGTTCAACAGCTTTGTTCTATCTAGCCAATACAACCCGCCCAGGTTTGTAGAATTATTGATGCTCTTATTAGCGATCGCAATGCTGGCAATAGCCAGTATTTTACCTGACATACCCTATTTAATCTTAGGCTTGAGCTTAGTAGTTGGGGCATCTATTTCCATCTTAGTGCGGGAAGCGATCGCCCCCTCACCCCAAACACGAATTACCCAACTAACAGCATCTCTATTACTCATCATCAGCCTCTATGGTTTTGCTGATTTAATGTACACTCTTTAAAATTTGTCATTAGTCATTTGTCCTTTATCCTTTGTTCCTAATCAATAACCAATGAGCAATGACCAATGACTAATGACTCCATTTTTGCATTTCCACCAATTCCATACATAACTCATTAATTTGCTCCAAATCAGGTTTATGAGGTAGAGCAGATTGTTCGCAAACAACTTCCATTTCGGCGACCAAATCTTCTGCTATTTTCATCACCTGTTCATAAGAATACTCACCTTTTAAAATAGCTTTTAAATCTTCAACATCACCAGCTATTCTCCTATCTACAATCACTTCACCTCGCCGCAATATTTCTACTCCACTGCGTAACAATCTAATGCAGTGCATTCCATGTTTGAGGTCAAAACCCGACTTTCTTTCCATTTCTGCTCTAGCCGGATTTCTATTCTCCTGCCAAGATAAGTAAGCCTTCCATTCTCTTAATGCTATTTGATAGCTTTGACTTTTCTGAAGCAGACGGATAAAATCTTTACGGCTATTGGTTAACTTTTGGGTATATTCCAAAGTTTCATCAGGTAAAGCATATTGTTTTAATACTCCTTTAAAATCAATATCTGCTGTCAGCAATTGATATAATTGTTCTGCTTCTTCTAAAAACTCAATTCGTCCTCTGATTAAGTTATAAAGATACTCCAGAAAAGCATTTAGCTCATCTTTGCTCAGAGGTGCTTCGTCTTCTATAGCGAAGTCAGATGGTATCGGTTTTTTTTGCGGTGGCTTTAACAACCACTTCCGATGAGTTTCCATCTTTTTGATTTGGGCAAAGGCATAACCAGTGTAAGTATGTTTTACCTTTTTACTCAAAAATAACTGTTTACGATCTATTAAATGCTGTCCAACTGCGCTTAAAAAAGGATAGTTATTCAACCAAAGCAATTCTAAAACATTGGGATTTGCACCTGCTAATAACTGGAGGATTTTTCTTAATTCATATATAACTGTGTCTTTGTTACCATCAACGAATGGAAATATTCCTGGTTCATCCCAACCAGTATCTTTTTGTTCTATCCGATCGAATCCCAAATAGTACCTTTTGGGTGCGATAAATACTCCCCGATAATCAAAGTCGGAATCAGGACGATTTAAACCATAGCCGTGGCTACCAGCCAAACCAATTAAAATAGTTCTTTGCTCAACTTCTATTCTTTTCATATCACCTGATTAAAATATAGTCATCCTAACTCATGAATTAAGCAGGTGGCGAGATAGAGAGTAGAGAAAAGGTTTTTAACTCTCTTCAGATATTACATAGATACTGTCACAGCATAAATAAGATCCCCGACTTCTCTAGGAAATCAGGGATTTGAGCATTGTGTTTAACAGGAATACCCCTAAAGGAGATGATGCAACAGTATCCCCTTAAGGAGCAAAACTTGTCAATCATTTGTTTCTAGACTTTCGGTTTCCTAAAACAGGAATTATCTAGGATAAATGTGGCGTCTATTCCCCCATCCTGGATTGACAATGGCAGCTAAATCTTCTTCAGATAATTTGCTGATTTCACTATCCAGTTCTTTAGCGGTGAAATCATAGCCACGCTCTTGAGCAATTTTGATGAAGGCTTCTGGATCGGCTGTTGCTTTGAGTCTTTCCTGTAACGCTTGATCTTGTTTTACAGCTTGAAAAAGTCGGGCAGCATTTTGCTGTGTCATAACAATCAATCTCCTGTTTGAAATATCAGGTTTGAATGTGATAGTTTAACTCTTGAGGATTCACTAACTTTTGTAAAGAATTTATAAATGAGATTCCTTGTATTTCATCTTAAAACAAAGAAAAAAAATGTGTTGATTTTGATAAAAAAATATAACTTTCAAACTAATATTAACGTTAATTTTTTTAAAATCAGCCCTAAGATAGTAGCAATTTTTATCTATCAACAATGAATTCTGATTTCTTGTAAATAGAATTTACATTCGTGCGGGTGAGCGATGCTCATAACGACTATTGGCTAATTTCTCCCCACTCTTGGAAAATGAGCGATCGCACAGAGTAATTAACTGATTTTTCATCTTCAGGCTGACCAAATAGCAATGCCAAACGCAAAAAATCCTATTACAGCTTGACCTGACGCCTATTAATAAAATACAATGTTAGATTGTCTGTCTAATTCCTGCTCGGATCAGGTAGACATATTACAAAGGCTGGCAAAAGCATCTCTACAAGAGATAAAAACCAGCTACCTGTACGGCAACCTCAAGGACAATTCCATGACCTACGCGATTATTGAAACTGGCGGCAAACAAATACGAGTAGAGCCAGGGCGGTTTTACGACATTGAACTGCTGGCGGTCGAACCAGATGAAAAAGTTACAATAGATTCCGTATTACTCGTGCAGCACGATGGCGAAGTCACCATTGGACAGCCATTAGTAACAGGTGCGACTGTAGAAGGGACTGTACTGCGACATTACAGAGGTCGTAAAGTCCTGGTATACAAAATGAAGCCGAAAAAGAAAACCCGCAAAAAACGGGGGCATCGTCAGGAAATTACCAGACTTATGATTGATTCTATCACCCTCAACGGTGCAGTGTTTGCTGCCCAAGGAGAAGCAGAAAAGGAAACCCCCGTTCTAGATAACACTGCTGCTGAAGAAGTTGAAACCGCTGCTGAATAATAAAAGAAGTAGATACACAAGAGGAAATCATGGCTCATAAGAAAGGAACAGGTAGTACACGCAACGGTCGTGACTCTAATGCCCAACGTCTGGGTGTCAAACGTTATGGCGGTCAAGTTGTACGCGCAGGAAACATTCTCGTGCGTCAACGCGGCACCAAATTCCACCCTGGTAACAACGTCGGTATTGGCAGCGATGACACTTTGTTTGCCTTAATCGACGGTGTTGTAACCTTTGAGAGAAAGGGCAAAACCCGTAAAAAAGTTAGTGTTTATTTACCTACAACTGCTGCTGAGGCAGCTCCTGCTGAAGCAGTAGCAAGTTAGAGTATTAGGGTAGGCATCCTGCCGTTGGTGCCAAGTTAAGAGACCTCTTGCAAAAATATATTTTTGCACTCTTAGAGAAAAGGTTAAAGGGGAAGGGAAAATTCTATTTCTTTCCCCTTTCCCCCTTCCCCCTCCCCCCTCTTTCTGGGGCAGGTTTTTTTGATTAGACAAATTTTTGGGATTTTAAAACCAAAACCATTGTCTGAGAACTTAAAACTACGTTCAATAATTGAGAACATTCTCAACTATTTATCGAAAGCCTAAAAGCCTGCCCTTGAATCTATCCCACTAATACCAGCAATGTGATAATCTACTGTTGATGACGGTAAGTTATATCAGGGTATGGCTGGGCGATTTGAAGGATTAAGCGATCTAGAATGGAGGCTATTTGAAGATATATTCCCCAAGGAACCAGAAAAGCGCGATCGCGGAATGCCACACGCTCCATTTCGCCATGTGGTTAATACCTTGCTGTATATATTGATAACAGGATGTCGTTGGTGTGATGTTCCTTCAGGAGAAATATGGGCATCAAAAAGTGCAGCGCACAGATGGCTACAACGTTGGCAAACAGATGGAACATTAGATAATTTACAAGCACGTATATTAGGCATTGCAGAAGAAAAAGGATTAATCAACTGGAACTACGGCGCGGTGGACGGGTCTTTTTCCCCCTGGGAAAGGTGGCGGTGAGGGGGTTGCGTATGGTCGTAAGGGTAAAGGGATTTTGATACATACGCTCACTGAGGGGAACGGGATGCCCTTAGCTAATTGCACAACGCCTGCTAATGGCAATGAGCGAGAGCAGGTTTTACCACTTCTAGATAGCGTCAAAGTCAAAACGAATAAACCCGGTAGACCTCGTAAACGAGTTAAAGTTATTGCTGCTGATAAAGGTTACGATTCCAAGGATAAACGTGCAGCTTTGCGTAAACGTGGTATCAGGCCGCAATTACCCAAGCGTGTTTGGAAGAACAAGAAAAATCGAGGTAGACCAATTAAAATCTCAGTTCCACGTTTTCAACAAGAGCGTTGTTTCGCTTGGTATCAAAGAAAATACCGCCGTCTGGTTGTGCGATGGGAGCGAATTTCGGACTGCTTCAACGCTTTTCTTTCTCTAGCGACAATTCATATTTGGATTAATCGGATTTTATTAGTGGGATAGATTCCTTGAAAGCCCTCCCCCCTTCCCCTTTACCCCGCTTTAGTCACGAAAGCGAACTACTAGAAAGTAAAAGTTGTGCGAAGTGCGCCTACAATTGCTGTGTTATTAGCACTAAAGCCTTCCGGGCTAAAGATGAAATATACACCAGGGGTAATGGAGATATTGTCATTAACCCGATAGTTATAAAACAAACGTTGATAAATAACAAATGCCAAGATGTTGGGGTGCATGTTAAAGGTTACTGGATTTGGGAAAATTCCATACCTTTACCCTTTAACCCTTCCCCTTTTCCCCACAATGCCAAGAAGTCTAGTGAACAGTCAGATTAATAATAGCTGCCAGATTTACGATACTCTAAAGCAGTAACACCATCATTTTCCAACACTTCACCGCGATCGATGACGGCATAAATTAACCATCGATCGCCACATTCCAGCTGATTTTGCACTGTACATTCTAAATAGGCTAATGCCTCATTCAGAATCAAACAACCGTTAAGAGCAGTTTTTGTGTCAAGATTTGCAAAAGGATTATCCCCTAAAGTGCTGTGACGAGAAAAATAGCGGCGGACATTTCTTCCTTCTTTAAGGATATTCAGCACAAATTTATCGCCAGGATGATGCATTAACTCTGCATTTTGCTCGTTAGCGATCGCAATCATAATTCCTGGCGGGTTAAAAGTTGCCTGAGATACCCAAGAAGTTAAAACCCCTTTGTGAGTTTCTTCATCACGAGTTGTCACAACACACAGAGAACCAACGATCCGCCCCACCGCTTGTTCGGTACGATCTACATGGGTTTCTGTCACAATATGGCGGGAAGTCCGCAGTTTTTTAGTTTTCTTCAAGTTTTGGGCAAAAAAAGCACCAGCTTCTTGACATTGCTGAAGAATTTCAGGAGTCGGACTGAAACGCACCCGAATTGTTTCAAATCCTAGTTGATAATTAGCATCTTTGAGCTTGCTTTCGATTAAATCTATTGCCTCGCCACTCCAGCCATAAGAACCAAACACCCCTGCCAACTTAGTTTTAGCTGCCACCGAGAGGACTATTCCTAAAGCAGTTTGAATTTGAGTCGGTGCATGGCCGCCTAAAGTGGGTGAGCCAATAATCAAGCCATCGCAACTTTCTACAATGCGGTTAATCTCCGCAGAATCGGCTAGTTCGCAGTTGATTGATTCTACATTAACTCCATTTTGGATCAAACCTTGAGCGATCGCATTCGCCAGAATTGCTGTATTTCCATAAGCAGAAGCATAAAGTAAAGCGACACTCAATTCTTGAGATTTTTGTCCTTGACACCATTGACGGTAATCATAAGTAAAACGACTCAGGCTGTAACGAACAACTGGCCCGTGTGCTGGGGCATAACATCTGGCTCCCAAAACCGATATTTTATCTAAGGCTACTTCGACTTGTTTTGCTTGGGGGGCATGGAGACATTCAAAATAGTAACGACGTTCCGCATCTAAACCCTTCCAATCTTCATCAAACAAAGTATCTTCGCAAATATGAGCGCCGAAAAGTTTATCTGTGTAGAGTATTTTTGTCGCGGCATCGTAGGTACAAAGTCCATCCGCCCACCGAGGAGTTGGTACAGTAATAAATGATAGAAGATGTCCTTGTCCTAAATTTAGAGTATCTTGCGATCGCATCGCTTGAATAGGTGATTCCAATTCGGGAAAGGCAGTTCTAAGAGCATTGGCGGCGGGACGAGAACAAATGAGAGTGGCTTGAGGAACCAGAGAGAGTAATACTTGCAAGGTTGCTCTGCGGTTCGGATTGACATGACTCAGAACAATGTAATCGAGGGAGATGAAATCTAGATGTTGTGCTAGTTGCTCAAGGTAAATTTCGGTAAAAGATTCGCCGGGAGGGTCAATTAAAGCCTTTTTATCAGCTTGAATCAGATAAGAATTCGCTGTAGTTCCCCGTTGGCGGGAATATTCAACCTCAAATTTTAATCTGTCCCAAGTCCGCGACCGTAAAATCAGAGTATTTTTACCAATTTCAGCAACTTGTACATCTCTGCTATGGTTGGGCATTAATGTGGCAGCAGACATAATAACCTCTGTTAATAATGGGGAATTGGGCACTTGTACTGAGCGTATCGCTAAGGGACTTCCAACTAAAAAAATATCCGATCTTGGTGTAGGCAGGGGGAGAAAGAAAAATACGATCTGAGTAAATTGGATAATTTATTTTCTGGAAGTCGCTAAAGCCAAAGCTCCGCTAACGCACAGCGTCTCGTAGAGAAATATTAGGCATTGGGCATTGGACATGGCAGAAGATTATCTTCTCTACAGACACGATTAATCGCATCTCTACCCACTCCCTACTGCCTATTTTTAATGACCATTGTTTTGTATTAATTCGGACTTTGCTCGGCTTCTATAGCGTTTAGAGACTTCTTGTTCCGGGTCAATACCTTCAAAAGTAGGGGGTAGCCAAACTCGGAGAAATAGTAGTACTCCCAGGACTAATAAAAAAGCACAAGTTGCTAAAACTTGACTCCAACTTGTTTCTAGAACACCTTTAACAATGACTTCCCGCAAGGCGGAAACGATGGAAACTTCAACAGCTACTCCAATAGATACTCGATGTTCTTGCAGATAAATAATCAGCAATCGGAACAGCTCAACTAAGATAAGTAAAAAGAGAATATCGGCAGTAACAGCATGAAAATCTAAAGGTGGAAGTAACGAGAGAAACATATCTCTCACCTGAAGCACCATGAAGCTAAATAAACCGATACACAAAGAAATTACAATTACATCTTGGATAAATTCCAAGCTTCGGACAACGCGCCCACGATTGATTTCGTACATGGTAATCGGGGTATTTTCAACAGATTTATACATAGTTTTTTGGGAGACGCGATGAATCGCGTCTGTACAAGAGTGGGTAGAGACGCGATTCATCGCGTCTGTGGTAAGCAGGCAAATAAGGGAGGCAAAGGGACAAAGAGAATGACGAATGACAAATGACCAATGACTAATTAGTAATGATTGCCAATTTTGCGATGATGCGCAGCAGTAAGTGCATGTAAGTTGGCAACTCTTCCAGTTTGGACTGTGCTATAAATTACCCAATGATCTCCACAATCCATGCGGCTAGTAATTTCACATTCCATGTAAGCTAGAGCTTCAGCTAAAACGGGCGATTCATTTTTAGCTGGATATGTTTTCACTCCCGCAAATCTATCTGCACCAGGAGCAAAACGCTTGAGGAAATGTTTCATTAATCCTTGATATTTGCCTTCTTCTAAAACATTTAAAACAAAGCGATCGCCAACGTGCATCAAGGATTCAATTGCCCGATCTTTGGATACTGCGATCGCAACTCCCAATGGCTCAAGACTGGCTTGTGTCACCCACGAAGCCAACATCGCACTCTGAATTTCTCCTTTTTTGGCGGTGATAATGTATAATCCTGTGCTAATCCGCCCTAAAGCTTTTTCTAGCTCGGTATTGATAGATTTGATTTGTTTTATGGTGCGATCGCGGGTTAACCATTGACCCATATCTGTCCCCGCTTCATCACAAAGTTGTTCCGTTGCTTGGGTAGGAATTTCTTTAACTAAAATAGGTGGAAAAGCTTCTGTTAATCCCAATTCTTGAAACTTATTGCGTAACGGATAAATTGGTTCATCTTCTCCCCCTCCCGACTCTAATAAACCAATTGCTTGTTTCTTATGAACAGCAGCTAAAATTGTACTTAAAGCCGCTTGAGCTATTATCGAAGATTGCGCTGGCATGGCAATTATTAAACCAGAAGCTTGTGTAACTAATTCTCGAACTTCTTGAGGCTCGGCGCTATTGAAGTCTACTAATTCTATTGCCACACCTGTTTTCGCGCATCCATGAGCTATTGTACGGACTAAATGTTCGCTATGCCCGTAGCCTTCAACATAAAATAGAGTTACTAAAGTCTCTGTTTTGGCTTGTTCTAAACTCCAGTTTTGATATCGTCCCAGCCATTCGGAGATATAGTTTTGTAATAAAGGCCCATGTCCTGTAGCAACAGTTGCTATTTCTAACTTTTCAATCCGCTTTAAAGCTGCCAAAACAGACCGGGCATTCGGCCCCATGAGACAATCATAGTAATATTTAAAATCTTCCTCAAGTAAGGTGATATTTTCATCAAAAGTGTGGTCATCACAGTAGTGCATCCCAAACACATCGCAAGTGTAGAGTGTGGAAGTTTTATGGTCATAGGTCAAGATTGTGTCAGGCCAGTGTAAGTTAGGTGCAGAGATAAATTCTAATTCGTGTCCGTTGCCTAAATCTAAACGCTCTCCACTTTTCACTTGTATTGATTTAAATGGCTGGTGAACCATATTTTCTAAAAATTGAATAGCTACCTTTGCAGCAACAACAGTAATGGAAGGAGCTAATTCTAAAATATCTTTCACTAAGCCACTGTGGTCTGGTTCTGTATGGCTAATAATCAAGTAATCTATCTTAGTTGGATCGATTAATCCCGTCACTACCTCAAGATATAATTGCTCAAACTTACGATGAGATGTATCAACTAAGGCAACTTTTTCTCCTTGAATTAAGAAAGAATTATAGGTTGTACCATTTCGTAAACCAAACTCGATATCAAAACGTTCTCTATCCCAATCGAGACAACGTATAGCAGTCGTTTGAGGAGCAATTTCGACAGTTTCAATTGTCAAACGTCCAGGATTGGAAATAACTTGAGTAAGCTGTGTGAGTGCAACCATTTCTTTTCTCCAAAAGAATATTATCTGGAGCGAGTGTTATGTTTCTTATATTTACCTGAAACACTCAATTAGTAAAATGCCAATTTCTAAAGCTAATCATTAGAAAGATTTATTCATCATTTAGCTTGACTTACCATTGAATTACTCAATGTTTATCATTACTTTTATATTCGATAATGAATGTGAAAAAATGCAAATTATAAGTTAAAATCTTGACAGATGTCGTTAACTTTTCTTCCTCCTCCTCTACAACAAATCAACAGCGAAATCGCCCGTAACACTGATGTTGAACTGTATGTGCTGCGTCTGGATCTCCTGCACCCGTGGGTTAACGGCAATAAGTGGTTCAAGCTGAAATACAATCTTTTAGAGGCCAAAAAGAAAAATTTCACAACACTGCTAACCTTTGGCGGCGCTTATTCCAATCACATCTATGCAACTGCGGCGGCTGGTAATCTTTTCGGTTTTCGCACCATCGGCGTAATTCGTGGCGAGGAGAGGCTACCATTAAACGCAACGCTGAGTTTTGCTGTACAACAGGGTATGCAGCTTGTGTATCTAAACCGCGAAATGTATCGACAGCGCAACACGCCAGCGTTAGAGGAATATCTGCGACAAAGTTTTGGCGAGGTGTTTATCATTCCCGAAGGCGGGAGTAATTTAAATGGTGTGCGCGGCTGCACAGAAATAGTTAGTGATGCGACGATCGCCTTTAATCATATATGCGTAGCCTGCGGTACAGCCACCACACTAGCTGGAATAGCGCTTTCGTTGCATGAAAGACAAAGAGCGATCGCTTTTCCCGTATTGAAGAATGGCGCATTTCTTGCACCAGAAATCGAAAGTTTGTTGACAAATTACCTCGCCTCTGATTTACCTGCACCCTATAGTCCCGCTTCCTGGGAATTGGTATGTGATTACCACTTTGGCGGCTATGCAAAGGTGAACGACGAGTTACTACTGTTTAGCAAACAGTTTACACAGGAACATGGCGTACCTCTCGATTACGTATATACCGCCAAAATGTTTTATGGAGTGATGGATTTATTAAAGCAGGGATTTTTTTGTAAAGGCGACTCCTTGTTGCTAGTACACACAGGCGGCTTACAGGGCAATGCCGGGATAGAGGAGCGTTTTCAAAGGTTTGCTAAAATCTCAGAGACGTAGTATTGCTACATCTCTACAAGAGTTCTTACCGTTTATTTTGTAAACTTTGAATAGTAGCGATCGCATGTTTCGCTACAATATCAATCTCCGCTTCTGTATTAAACCTGCCAATGCCAAACCTTATCGAGGCATAAGCTAGCTGTTGGGGGTGTCCCAATGCTATGAGAACATGGGAAGGAGCAGTATTTGCTGACGAACAAGCTGAACCAGAAGAAACTGCCATTACTGGCTGCAATCCTAGCAAAAGCGCGGCTCCATCCACTTTCTCAACACTGATACTCAAGTTTCCCGCCAATCGCTGTTGAAGATTTCCGTTGAAATGAATTCCTTCGACTTGCGATAGCTGTTCCCATAATCTTTGTCTTAATTGGGTGAGGCGTTGGGTTTCTGTTGCTTGTTCAGCCAAAGCGATTTCTACAGCTTTCCCAAAGCCGACAATTTGCGGTGTATACAATGTACCAGAACGCATCCCCCGCTCATGTCCGCCGCCGTGCTGCTGGGGAGCCAGTTTTACTCTGGGGTTGCGTCTGCGGACGTACAGCGCTCCAATACCTTTGGGGCCATATACTTTATGTGCTGTTAGCGACATCAAATCAATTTTCATCGCTTGCACATCTAAGGGAATTTTACCAATAGCTTGGGCAGCATCGGAGTGAAAAATGATATCGTGTTCATGGCACATTTCCCCAATTTCTGCCAAAGGCTGTAACACGCCAATTTCGTTATTTGCAGCCATCACCGAGACTAAAATCGTTTCAGGACGGAAAGCTTTTTTTAACTCAGTTAAATCAATCAATCCATCTTTTTGGACAGGGAGAATAGTAATTTCAAAACCGAGACTTTTTAAATAATTACAAGGATCGATTACTGCACTATGTTCAGTGGCAACAGTAATAATATGCTGACCTTTTTTAAAATAAGTTTCAGCAACACCTTTTATCGCTAAATTATTGGCTTCTGTTGCACCACTCGTAAACACAATTTCTTCTGGTGTGGCGTTGATTGCTGCTGCTAAAATTTCTCGCGTTTGTTTGACAGCAGCTTCTGCTTCCCAACCATAAACATGACTAATACTTGCTGGGTTGCCAAATTTTTCTGTGAAGTAGGGAAGCATTGCTGCTAGTACCCGTTCATCTACGGGTGTAGTAGCGTGACAATCAAGGTATATAGAACGAATATACATAATTATTAACTCAAACTTTGACTCAAATTTTTTAATACACTTAGAACTTGATACAGTTCATTTTTTCTCCTCAACAGCGTAAATTCATCAGACAATGCATACTTTGGTATATTTTGTTGAGTCAGTTTTATAAAAATGAAATGACTACCATTTGTTACTAATCCAAAAGTAGGTTTATCTTGATTAGGATTAGCCAACATATACACAAGTGCTTGAGGTACGGCTTCTAAAAGAGAAAAGCTAGACCTTTTAGATTCAATTACTAATAACCAGAATTGTTCTTGAATAACTAAAACATCAATTCTATCTCTAATGATTTCTCCTTCATCTTCTGCCGAAATTTCGATTGATTCCTCGCCTCTCATATAAAAAGGCTCATCATAAAATCCAGCTAAATTGAGTAAAGGAGATAAAACTACTAATTTTACCGTTTCTTCTGACAAAGGAGGACGCTTGACTAAACGGAGAAAATGAAGTTTTATTCTGTCTAAATTTTGCTTTTCTAAATCTGTGATTTCCGGTAAATTTTCAAACCATTCTGTGAAAAATGCCTCATCTTCCGCTAGCTGTAGGCTAAATCTTTCTTCCAAGTAGGCAAGCCCGACATTTTGTGCTTGGATAAATTGAACCATAATTCATTTTAAAGGTGCAATATAACTATTATGACATTATTACAGTATTAACCTAATGGTTCCAGATAGTTTTGAGAGTTTGTAGTAAGCATTTTAGTGCTTAGTAAATAAGAACTTGCTTATATATCAATTTAAATTTGACATACGATTATATATAAAAAGCAAAGATAATTAATTTAAAACTTGACCTATTTTTTTTAATATATTCAAAATTTTATATAATTCATTCTCACGTCTATATAAAGTGAATCTATCAGATAAAGCATACATTAGTTTATCTTGTTTTATTAGCTTAATAAATTGGAAATCTTCTCCATTCATTACTAAGGAATATGCAGGATGCTCAGGCTGAGGATTTGCTAGCATATAAGTTAGTGCTTGTGGAATTGCTTTTGCCAAGGAAAAACTAGACCTTTTAGATTCAATTATCAGTAACCATAGTCATCTTGGAGAACTAAGACATCAATTTTTCCTTTAATAATTTCTTTAGTATCTTCGGTAGTTACTTCATTATCAATGATAAAAGTTTCACTAATTTCTACACTTTCTTCAGTAGCAATATAAAAAGGAGGACGATAAAAACCAGCTAAATCTAATAATGGAGATAATACTACCAATTTTACTGCTTCTTCTAAAAGAGGAGCATTTTCAAGTACGTTAAGATAGTTATTTTTAACTCTGTCTAAATATTGCTTTTCTAATTCGGGAATTTCCGGGATATAGTCAAAACACTCTGTAAAAAATTGCTCATCTTCAGATTTATAGAGAGCAAATTTTTTCTTTAAGTACGCAAGAGTAACATTTTGGGCTTGGATGACTTGAATCATGTTTATTTCTGACTTGAATTATCACCCTAGCAGTTTCTAGCATCCAGCCGCCTTACGTGGCTGCTAATTCCCGTAATTTAGTTAAAACTGCTTGAGCATGACCTTTGGTTTTGACGTTGGGCCAAGTATAGACAATAATTCTATCAGGTGAAATTAAAAAGGTTGACCGAGCAACACCCATATATTCTTTACCCATAAATTTTTTCAATCGCCAAGCGCCGTAGGCTTCGATTAAAAGATGTTCTGGGTCGCTTAAAAGAGCGATCGCCAAGTTATGTTTGCTGATAAATTTACAATGGGATTTACCCAAATCTGGACTTACACCTAAAATTTTCGCTCCTAGTGCGCTGAAGTCTTGATACAACTCGCTGAAATCTTTCGCTTCAGTGGTACAGCCCGGTGTATCATCTTTGGGGTAGAAGTAGAGGACAACCCATTGACTGCTGAGGTCGTCGAGAGTGACTAAATTGCCATTTTGGTCAGGAGTGGAGAAATCTGGTGCTGGTTGTCCGACTTGGGGAATGTTGCTCATAATGAAGGTGTGAGAAATTGGAATCGCTTTAGAATTTTACATAGATTGAGCGATCGCACGTAACCACTAATTACGAATAGTATTAGTTTTGGTTAAACAATAGCAAAACCCAAACAATTATAAGTAATTTTTCTGACAACTTACTACTTAACTGAAAAGGTACGAAGACTTGCTTCAAATATTGGTAATCGTTGTTCAAATTCATCTGCTCCAGTCGAAAAAATTATACTCCAAATAGTCCTGCCATCTTTAATGACATAATATATTTGTTTTCCGCTTCTACCTAGTGATGTTTCTGTGATTATCCATCCTACCTGATAATTATCAACCAACTCAGTTTTCATATCGATTATACGAATTTGAGTAGGAAAGTGCTTGCTCACCTCTTGTAAGTAAGTTTCTAAATTAATCGTAAAAGTTACTTGTTCTTTTGAGACAATTACATTAGTTAAAAAGCCTGAGTTACCCTTGACCGAATCTAAAGCCCAGATGACAAATGCTGAAGGATTTTGCTGGACTATTTTAACAAAGTTCTCAAGGTCTGGATTATGACTTCTTAAACTTGTCCTTAATTCGTCTAATTTATCGTTTAAATCTCCACCTTCCCAACTTGGAGGCAACCATAATTCTGCGCCACCACCCTCAAACTTCTTCCAACCAAATGGAACACCTGAAGGTGTGTTTTCTTCGGAAGTAGAAGGTTGCTGACTCGTTGAATCAGTATTTGCTTGCTCAGAATTACTTGTTTGTAAGTTAGTTGGTGTTGAAGTTACAACTGGTTGACTTGCATGAAAATCAAATAACTTATAAATTCCCCGACTACCAAATTTAATTAAAAAAAGTATAACGAAAGCAATTACTCCACCTGTAAATTGGGCGGCTTTGCTAGAGAATATATTGGTTTCAGTTTTTAAAGATTGAACTTGAGTAGTCCCTGAGGTTTGAAGTTGCCTACTTTGTTTAGGCTTTTCTATTTCTGTAGGTAGTAATTGTGATGCTGAAGAACCAGTAGAATATGACTGTACATTTGAATTAATTTCTGATAGACACCTCAAAATCATTTGGGCATTTTGAGGACGCTTTCCAGGAAATGCTTCCATTAGATAATCAATCAAACCAGCTACCTGCTTAGATGTTTGTAAGGCACTGTCTCGCCACATTAACTTACCAGTTCGTGGGTCTTCAGAAAATTGATCTGGAGATTTGCCAGTAAGTAAATAAACAAATGTGCGACCGAGGGCAAAAAAGTCTGATTGTGGTACGGCTTTACCATTGGCTTGTTCTAATGGTGTATAACCTGGTGAAAAAATCCCTGTTATATTCTGCCCTGCTGCTTTTTGATGATAGGTTAAGGTAACTTCTCTTGCTGTACCAAAGTCTATCAAAGCCAGATGTCCATCTGCTTTGAGCATAATATTTGGTGGTTTGATATCTCGATGAAAAAAGTTCTGTTGATGCACTTCATGCAAAATATTTGTCAACTGGGTTAGCCATAAAAGTGCTAAATTTTCATCTATGGGGCGATTACCTCGTTGTTCCATATATTGGTACAAATCCAACCCCTCGATTTTTTCCATTACCAAGCAATGTAGTGGCGTTTGGCGATTTTTGGGAGAGAAGGTAAAGTACCCATCTCCCTTTGGAATTCCGGGATGATTCAGATGGCTTAAGACTTGTGCCTCCTGCTGAAACAGTGATACTGCCTTGGTATCATCTAGCATCAGAACTTTTAATACTTTGAGGGTGTTAGCGTGGTTGACTTCAAATGTCTTGGCAAAACCACCAGCACCTAATTGACGAGTCACTCGATACTGTCCTTTCAAGAGCAATTCTGAGCCACAAGCTTGACAAAACAGTATATTTTCAGAATTTTGGGGTCTTGGGCATTGGAGATTGATGCAGAGGGTCATGGTGTTTTTTGCAACACAGTTTGCCCTGATAGTCTAGCCTTACGGTGATATTCACGTCACCAGTAAAAATTAGGACAATGAACGATTCCTGCGGTTATTGGTAGGCTACGCACTCATTCATCTTTGCTTAAGTTCTCTCATCAGGGTGAGAGCGATCGCTTATATTTATTCGCGATAATAATAACTTAACCTACAAGTATTTTTGTTTATCTATTCTTACTCTTCAACGTTCACATGCCTAAAGATATGCAACGCCAATTTACCAACCGCGATGAGTTGGTAGCCTACCTGCGCGAACAATTCCCAGGCGCAGCCGAACGCGATCGCCACATCAGCGAAACTGTGGGGGGACGCAAAGCGGCAGAAACAGCGCTACAAAAAATTGACCCCGTTCGCTACGCCCAAACACGTAATTTCTTCGCAGGTGCAGTCACGCGTCTTTCGCCTTACATCCGCTATGGGGTTTTGAGTTTGCGAGAAATTCGAGATTATGTTCTCAACCAAGTACAACAACAAGAGGATGCTACGAAACTAATTAACGAATTAGGTTGGCGCGATTACTGGCAACGGTTGTATATAAAGTTGGGGGATGAAATCTGGAAAGACCAGGAAGAGTACAAAACTGGTTATACTATGGGCGAATATGCATCCGAATTGCCGCAAGATATCAGAGAAGGAACTACAGGCAGAGTTTGCATTGACAGTTTCAGTCGTGATTTGAGAGAAACTGGCTATTTACATAACCATGCCCGAATGTGGCTAGCGGCTTATATTGTCCATTGGCGGCGTATTCGTTGGCAAGCTGGAGCCAAATGGTTTCTCGAACACCTTTTAGATGGCGATCCTGCTAGCAATAATATGTCATGGCAGTGGGTTGCTAGCACTTTTAGTCAGAAACCGTATTTTTTCAACCGTGAAAACTTAGAACGCTACACCAAAGGCATTTATTGCCAGAAATGTCCCCTTTATGGTCATTGTGATTTTGAAGGCAGTTATGAAGAATTAGAACAGCGACTTTTTCCCAAAGGCGAATTTAGCAAACAACCTAATAGCCAAAGTTGGCAGCGTGGAAAGAAAGGAAAGGGGAGCAGGGGGAGTAGGGGAGGACAAGGAGGACAAGGGGGACAAGGGGGACAAGGGGGACAAGGGGGACAAGGGGGACAAGGAAGAGAATAATAACTCTTGACAAATGCCAAATGACAAATGACCTATGACAAATGACAAATGACAAATGACTAAACCAATTGTTTGGGTACATGGAGATTGCCTCAGTCCAAATAATCCCACATTGCAAAAATACCCTGATGCCCCAGCTATCTGGGTTTGGGACGAGGCTTTGATAGAGGAATGGCAATTGAGTCTTAAACGTCTGACTTTTATCTACGAATGTTTGCTAGAGTTACCTGTTGTTATTCGCCGTGGCGATGTGGCACAAGAAATTTTAGCTTTTGCTCAAGAACATGATGCTAATTTAGTTGTCACAGCCAATAGTCCCAGTCCCCGATTTGATGATATTTGTAATCAAATGGAGCGTTCTATAGCAGTGGAAGTGTTAGAGGTAGAACCATTTTTTAGCTATGACGGCTATATTGACTTGAAACGGTTCTCGCGCTATTGGAAAGTGGCGCAAAATTATGTTTATCAAAAGCCCTTACCCTAAATCTCTTTTATATAGCGGTTTTCAATTGCGTGAAATACAGACCTAACCCCCAGCCCCTTCCCTGCTAGCGTTGGGGAGTAAGCCTCAAAGCCTCTCTCCTTTTACGCGACTACGGTGTATACACAAGTCAAAAAAAGTTTGATTTTCCATTGTTTTCTCGTTTATCTCGTTCCCATGCTCTGCATGGGAATGCTCCTCGTTGAGGCTCTGCCTCTAATCTAGCATTGAGTCAGAGACTCAATGAATGCATTCCCAGTCTCCGACTGGGAACGAGGAAATGTTGTGCCCTCCCCTTTATAAGCGATGCCCTGAGCTTGTCGAAGGGGGGAGGGTTAGGGCTTTCAAGGGCAGGCTTTTAGGCTTTCGATAAATAGTTGAGAATGTTCTCAATTATTGAACGTAGTTTTAAGTTCTCAGACAATGGTTTTGGTTTTAAAATCCCAAAAATTTGTCTAATCAAAAAAACCTGCCCCAGAAAGGAGGGTTAGGGTGGGGTAAAACCAAGATTTATCAACTACTTGAGACTTGTGTATACACGGTAGCCTTAATCACTGGAGTATAGCCCAATTTGGGAGAAGGGTTGGGGGATGAGGGCAGTTAATCTTACCTAAAAGATTTTGATTTTTTAAGTAAGATTAACTCATAAGTTAATTACAACAATTGCTGCAATCATTTAAACCTTTCTTATACATGACAGAACAATTGTTGCAAAGTATTAAGCCTTTCCAGCACTTGCTTATATATTTCTGGGAAAGACTTAAACCTTTCTTATACATGAAAGAACAATTGTTGCAAAGTATTAAGCCTTTCCAGCAAATGCTTATATGTTTTTTGGAAATACTTAAACCTTTCTTATACATGAAAGAACAATTGTTGCAAATGCTTCAATTTTGGCAACTAGTCTTGTCTTGCAGGTTAATGGAGTTACAAGTGCTGAGTTGCAAGTGAGATTTTTCAGTCAGCAGTTTTTATTCTATTGAGGTTTGTAAATAATTTGTATATCTGCAAGGAATATTCCTTTAGACTGAGTTTCAACTGAAAAAATGTGGGAATAAACACAAATGCATTCGTTAAATATATTTTGTCACGAATCTGTAGTTGCTGTTTCCTTTGTCGCTTGCATTATTGGACTGTTGTTACTGTGGGATGGTAAGCAGCAAACAAATGAGATGGAAGAAACAGAGCGAATTCTGTTTAGAATGAGCTTTAGTTACTGGCTAGTTTACTGTGTAGCTTTTGGCATCGAAAAAATAGTTTTACCTGGCTGGGAATCTGTAGTCATGACTTTGAAAATAACTACAGCTTTGTCATATTTCTTAACTTTTTCTTGTATTGTTAGTCTGCCGCTACATAAATTTGCAGTACATCGGGTTGAGGAATAGTTATTGGGTATGGGCCAAACAAGGCATGGGGCATTGAGTATGATTAACATTTCATCGCGATCGCTAATGCAGCTTCTAGTTTATCTTGGGACAAAGTTGTTAAAATAAACACCTCTTGTACCGTTTTCCCCTGCCGCGCAATGACTTTATAGCCGCCGCGAATCGGTACTGAGACGCGTAGTTGCATTTTTGGACTGTGACCTTTCGATCGTCCAATCACACCCGGCGTCACAGTTTGGATACCATCCTGCTGACAAAGACGTTCTAAAATGGGGATAAGACCAGAAAGGTGTGTTGAGTGATTCCAAACCAGTCTGGCGGCTTTTTGTGTTCGCGTAGCGTCTCGTAGAGAAGCCGTGCGGAGGGGATCTACGGAGGGTTTGCCCATAATAATTAAGCTGCTTCTAGAGGTGCCATTGTCAAACCTGCTCGGCGCAGCTGCTGGTGATAGAGTTCCGCAGGTTCTTGGGGCCCGACCCAGACGATCGCTTGACCTTCATAGTGTACCTGATTAGTCAGATCCCACGCGCGATCGCCAGTCATTCCCGGAATATATTTCATCAAACATTCAGACACATGTTGGAATGTATTAAAATCATCGTTTAATACAATCACTTTGTAATTTGGATAAGTCTTACGGATAACTTGATTAGACCGTTCAGGAGCTATAGTTGGTGCTGTGGACATCCTGTAAACATCTGCTGAAAGTGTCATAACCATAAAACAATTGGTCAAGATAATTTTACAAAACTACACTACAAGTAATTAGTTTAGTTCATTGTTTAGTAGTCTGTTGTCATTTGTCATCTGTCATTTGTCCTTTGTCCTTTGTCATTTGTCATTTGTCTTTAATCAATGACCAATGATATTGTGTCCGGCTAAGGACTTATCATTTATACCGCAGTTCTTGCTGGGAGAAGAGGTTTTTGGGATTTTGCACAGATTCGGTAATCATAAGTGATTAACCGGACTTGATATGACCAATGACCAATACTTCGACTACGCGGTAGTTGAATCTCGACTTCGCTCGATTACCGCGCAGTCGAAACTCAGTACAAGTGACCAATGACAAATGACAATCTATTTCCAATTATCCCAGTTTTCGTTAAAAATAGATGTATCTGGGAAGGCGGTAGGGTTGCCATTTTGTTGCAAAAGCCGTTTGAGTGCTTCTAGTTGTGGCTCTTGTTTAGGCAAATCATCAACTAGTTGGTAAGGTGCGATCGCATTTTTGAGTGCAAAACTAGCAATAGTTCCCGCAGCTGCGCCAGCAGACCATTCAAATGAGTGTACGCGATAGGCAGCAGCAGCAATATGACTAGTAGCAATACTTTTGCCACCTACGAGCAAATTATCAATTTTTTGGGGAATCATTGCCCTCAAAGCAATTTGGAAGGGATAAGCTTGACCCGCACCACGTCTTTCGCCGGGACGTTCTGTGTTTCCAGGGGCTTCTGGGGGACTATTCACCATGCAAGGATGGAAATCTATGGCGTAGTGACCAATACCCACAGCATCGGGGAAAATGGTAGAACGAGTCCGTCGCATTGCTTTGTCTGGTGGAACTTTACCGTCAATTACTGATATTGCTTCTAAACCTGCAACTGCTGCTCGTAGCCGACGATACATATCTGCTGGCAGAGTCTTTGAGTAATACTCATCATTATAATCTCGGCGGGAAATATCAATTTCTCCAATACTAAAGCCTTCAGCTTGCCCCCAACTGGGGCGGCCGATGATGCGCCGTCCTTCTCGCATATAAGGATATTTTGATAAACCATGTATTGTCCCCATTGGGGAATTTAAACCGGAAACAAAGCGGTTATTAGTTTGTGGCTGCTTGACACCATCCCCTAGTTGAGAATCTGTAGTCCCTGCTACCAACCAGTAATAAAAAGATAAAGCGTTTTCCTCAGCCTTGCGGAGGGTTTCTGTCCGCAGTCCTCCCATCCAACCCCCTGGTTCTAACTGTCCAGTAGCTTGTAATTGTTGGCGGGTATAAATTAAGTTATCTTGGGCTGTTCCGGGGCGGTAGTCGTTACCCCAAGTCCAGTTTTGCATTGAGATATCCCCTGGTGTAGGAGCATCAAAACTGACACCACCGAATTTTGCTGGTTTCCCTTTATTTGGACTCCAGATGCGACGATAGGTAAAAACTAAATCAAAGTTAGCCAGTCGCGTTAATTCATAGCTGAAATATGGCGCATATTCTGGATAAAATGCAGGCATTGTCTGCGGTTGCGGTTCCTTGGTGGCCTCCATTGCAAAGGTGTAGGTAAAGCCTTGAGGACAATAGGGGTCATTATTAGCACTGGAAGCAGAAGGTTCTAGGTAAGAACGGGCATCAATACCTAATCGGTAAGGAACATCAGCAAGGGCGATAATTTCTCCGGTTTCGCTAGCGTCTACGACATACCATTTAGGAGCATCTTCTTTCACTGGCTTGGGGATAAAACGAACAATCGTTTTAGTAAACCGAGACGAGTCTTCGTAGCGATAAGCATCTTCAATGCTTTGAGATAACGTAAAAGTATTGAGAGGTGGCGCGCCTTTTGCTGGTTGATGTTGAATTGCGATCGCACTATTAATTATTTTGCCATCAGCAGCGATTTCCAAATCCTTAATTACTGTGTTGGGAAACCATTGCAATTTCCCTTTGCCCTGCTTCTCCGCATCTTTAAGCATCTGGGCTAAAATGGCGTGAGCATCGCGGGGAAGAAAACACGATTCACTTACCCAGCAGTCACCGGGGTTAAGTTTACCGTATTTACGTCCAATGCGGTTTCGCAATTCCAGATAACCGCGAGAATAGAATTTTAAAGCTCGTTGAGTTGGGCGTTCATCTAATGCAGATGTCCCTTGAGCAGAAATTTGTCCTCCCAGCCAGTCTGTAATTTCTGTCAGACAAACTGTTCGCCCTGCTAGTAACCCCTCATAAGCTGTGGCTACACCAGAAAGTCCACCACCCACAACTAAAATCTCGCAATTTACACTTTTATCTGGGGTTCTCGGTGGTGCGGCGTTCGCCTCATCAAATACAACTAAGCTAGAGATTAAATTAAGACCGATCAGCGATGTTAAGCTAAAAGCTACTTTATGTCTATGTTTCATAGTTAAAAAAACCGCTCCAAATCCTGTGTCACCTTGTAGACGTTAGCATTTAGGAAATGTCTAGCTCAAGAAATTTTTCCAGAGCAAAAGACGCGATGAATCGCCGTTTTGACATACAGACGCGATGACGCCGTTTTGACAATACAGACGCGATGAATCGCCGTCTCTACAATACGCGATGAATCGTGTCTTTGTGATGATTTATCACATTTTTGCGATCTATAATTTTCATCAAAAAACCTTAATTGAATCGCATTGTAATCTCTTCTGCTAACAGGGATAAAAACAAAAGTTGGCATAATAAAATCCCCCCTTCCTACACTCCCTAAAAAGGGAGAATTGGGCTAGAGAGGAATGGCACTAACAAAAGATACAGCCCTTGCTCTAACTGGTTAAGAGCCTAGAGGCTCTTAACCCATTCTGTGAGGCTCCGCCTCCAGTAGCTTGACAAGAGGCAGAAGCCCACTTTAGATACATTCCCAGCCTCTAGGCTGGGAACAAGACGACACAAGCCTTAGGGCTTTTGTTAGTGCCATTCGGGTTAGAGGGGATAACTCAAGGTAATGTTAGCTTTCGGAAGTTTCCTGAGAGAACTTCTTATGGATAGTTCTGGTGGATTCCCCATCAGCAGCTACCGTGATCAGATAGTCCATTAGACCATCTGAAAAGGGGAGACGTAGGTGGAAAGTACCATCGGATTTAATTTTGATGGCATGACCGCCAATGTTTACGTTGGTATTTGGTTGAGTTGCTCCGTGAATAATTAACTCAGCATCAGCCACAAACCAAAAATCTCCGTGGGGACGACTGAATACCCGGACGTTAGCGGAACGCGCGATGAGTAACCAACGATCGCCATCAGCAATATAGCCAATTTCAACCATGTAATCGCGATCGCTCACCGGAATTGCCACAAAGCGATCGCGTGCTACTTCTTCAGATTCATACTGCTGGACAAGTTGGGGACTTTGATAGCTCAAGTCAATGCCAGTCACATCATAGAGCCGCACTGCTAATTGGGAACCGCCCTGTTGGCGTAGTGCTTCAGACTGAGCTTTGGAGATGTGCCAAGAGACATAAGCCCATTTGGGAGTGCGGGGTGTGAGGACAATACTGCTCTCTTCTGGGGCTGTTTCTGCTTCTACATTTGCCAAGCCAACAGCGGTTTCGCTGACTAATGGTACATTTTCAACAGTGGAATCTGTTGTCGGCTCTGTAGGCACTGGACTAAAGACACGAACGATCGCAGAACGGGCAATGAATAACCAGCGACCGCCATCAGCGACATAGCCAATTTCAGCTATGTAATCGCGATCGCTGATGGGAATTTCCACAAAGCGATCGTGTGCTGTCTCTTCACATTCATACTGCTGGACAAACTGCGGAGTTTGATAACTCAAATCAATGCCAGTTACATCATACAGTCGCACTACCAATTGAGAGCCGCCCTGTTGTCTCAGTGCTGCTTTTTTAGCTTCGGAAATCTCCCAGGAGACTTCAGCCCATTGGGAAGTGCGGGGTGTGAGGACAATACTGCTCTCTTGTTGGACATCTACCAAATCAACATCTGTTCGCTCCGCTTGCTCCGCAATTGCGACATCATCAACTACGGGATCTGGATTCACAGGGCCGAAGACACGAACAATTGCAGAACGGGCAATGAATAACCAGCGATCGCCATCAGCGAGATAGCCAATTTCAGCTATGTAGTCGCGATCGTTCAGGGGAATGTCCACCAATCCTTCGCTTTCTGTTTCCTCAGATTCATACAGCTTTACCAGCTGCGGAGTTTGATAACTCAAGTCAATGCCAGTTACATCATACAGCCGCACGATCAATTGAGAGCCGCCTTGTTGCCGCAGTGCTGCTTTTTTGGCTTCGGGAATCTTCCAAGCGACATGAGCCGATCCATCTGTATCTGGTGTGAGGACAATACTGCTTTCTTCTTGAGTATCTACCAAACCAATAGCTGTTTCGCCTGCGATTGCCACATCATCAACTATCGGATCTGGATTCACAGGGCTGAAGATACGAACGATTGCAGAACGGGCGATGAATAACCAGTGTTCGCCATAAGCGATATAGCCAATTTCAGCAATGTAATCGCGATCGGTCTGGGGAATTTCTACAACGCGATCGTCTGCTGTCTCTGCACATTCATACTGCTTCACCAGCTGCGGAGTTTGATAACTCAAATCAATGCCAGTCACATCATACAGCCGCACTGCCAATTGAGTACCGCCTTGTTGCCACAGTTCTGCTTTCTTGGCTGGGGAAATCTCCCAAGAGACATGAGCCGATGTATAAGTATGCGGTGTGAGCACAATACTACTTTCTTCATCAGCATCAACTGCAATCGTCTCATTTGGAGCATCCGCTCCAAAAGTGCTAGCCCAAGCGCCAACTCCCGCGCCGGCTGCTAAAGCTGCGGCTGCGGCCAAATCTGTGGAGTTAGCTTCCCCAACAGTCGGCTCGGCAGGAAGTTCTGACTCTGGCAAACTTAAAGTGGGTTCGGCTGCGTCCGCTACCACATTCAATGCATCTTGACTCAATACATCTTCTGGAAATTCCGGTAAATCGAGCAGTGAAGATGTATCTGTCTCTGATGCTTCCACATCGGCTGTGGTTTCGTCAGATTCCGCTAAGGGCAATTCATCGACTGAGGCTGTATCCTCAGTTGAGGTGATACTTTCTAGCCAGTTCAATTCTGCCTGAAGTTCCTCTTCTGCCCGATCTTCACTAATTGCTGTGTCCCAGTAGCCAAAATCAGATGATGCTTGTGGCACATCTGGTAATTCTGGGAGTGGGGCTGTCACCTCAGATGAAGGCAGTTCTACATCAGACAACTCTTCTGGAATGTTACCTGGATAAGGATATGAAGTATTTACTACAGCCGCCGGAGCTTCTATATCCCATGCAATTTCATCAGACTCAGGAGTGTATGTCTCCGTATAATTACTGTGATTGACAGTCTCATCAATGGCGTCTGTTTCTGTTTCTTTGTTATTAAAGGTAGACCAAGTAGCCGTCCCGATACCTGTGGCTATAGCTGCACCACCTAAAGCTGCGGCTCCCAAATTGTTATTTTCTGAGCCATTCGCTACGCTCGATGTCGCGCCTTCATAGAGGTTAGAAGTACCATTACTTGTCTCTTGGACTAAATTTGCTGTCTCCTGAGTAACATTTTGGTTCAGATCGGATTGTGTTTGAGCGTAAATGTTGAAAGGAGTGCGATCGGGGGTTTCTTGCTCTTGAAAGTGCGGTACTGCCTGCTCCTCCAGCGTCGTTCCATTCAGGGAGGAAACTGTGCTGGCATTGAGCGCCGCCGTTTCTCCATTAGGTGGATGAGGATTTGATTCTGGTAAATTATCTGTTTCCTCGGTGGGCGATGGGCGTTTTTTTAGAATCCACACTAGTAGAGATGCAGCTACAGTTATAAAAAAGACAGGTAGCAGCAACCACAATGGTGTTTCTTTATTTACAATTGGAGCGCTTTGTGTAGGTGCAGCCACAAAGGGCTGTTCGCCAAATGCAGAACTAGTGGCACTAGGGGAAGGCGTAGGCGCTGGTGTTGTTTGGACACCTGGAGAAGCTGCAACAGCAGGTTGTAAGACGCTGGCTGCGATCGCCTCGGCTTCGGCAGCTCTACCTTTTTCTATAGCTTGCTGTCCTGCGGGTGCTAGGGTAAAGCCAAGAAAATCTACTGCGGTTAAACTCTGATCTTTTTTGTAAACGTAAACTAAAGGTTGCGAGAAGGGATATCTCGCATCAGATGGCAAGGCTTGATGTAATTGCAGAACTCGCACATCTTTCAACTTCGACACCTGATTAGCTAATACATAGCTGATGCCGTCTTTGCCCAGTTGTTTGATGATTTCTGCGGTATTATCGTCACTTACTTGGGTAGCATTAGCCCCTGTAGCAAATTCAGCAGTTTTGAAGGCTGGATAAGTACGAAAAGTATTGCGAGTTTCACTGGTGTTCGGGCGATCGATGAATCGAATCTTGGCTGAAGGCCCTCCCAGTTGTGACCAATTTGTAATTTGTCCCCGAAAAATCCGGGCAAATTGCTTACTAGTCAAGCTTCCTTTGAAAGGATTTTCTGCACCAACCACGATCGCAATCTTCTCACGCTGCAAACGAACTTGCTCTAGTCCTTGAGCTTTTTCTGCTGGCGTCAACCCGCGCCCCATTGCGACTATATCGATTTTGCCATCTAGCAAATCTTTCAGCGCTTTCTCAGTGCCGTTAGCAGCAACTTCAACCTTTTTACCGATAAACTGTTTTTCAAAACTTTCTTTCAGGCTTTGGTTGATTGCACTTAAGCTACTGGAACCGTCAATCCTCACTATCGGTTCATTCTGCACTGTTTGTGGCAGTGGCGACGAGGTAGCTTCAGGTGTAGATTGTGCCAGCATCGGTGCTGATACCACCAGAGATGCTGCCATCGGGGTTGTAGCTAAGGCAACCCACAATAACAGCCTGACTATCGAAGTATCTTTTTTTTCTTGTTGCCACATAAGCCCCTTAATTAAAGTAAAAAATAGAAAGCCTGCCAGTCCTAAATCGCGATCTTTATAAAGATAATGGAGGAGACGGGCTAATTATACATCTGAGTTATCTTTAGTTCTAATTACTTCAAAGCACTTATGCTGATTTATACTTCGCTCTAGCTTGGATAGCATAATAATTTATACTCTAATTGTCAAAGTCTGTTTACTATAAATTCTTCTAAGTTATATTGCAACTTATAGCAAGTTAGTAGTTGATGACCGCGATTATGAATTATTGAATTACTAAAACTGGTAAAGTGTAGCAAATTCAATATTATTTAACAATATTATTTTCAGTAGTGCGGAGTCTGAGTGCTGAGTTATGAGTTATGAGTGCTGAGTTATAAGTTATGAGTGTTGAGTGTTGAGTAAAAATCCTAGTTCCTAGAACATTTTCATGCAAGGCATTTGAAACTCGTTTCACTGAGACTGTCTTAAATGAATACTTATTGTTCAGCACTCATTTGAGATAACAATGACAATCTGGCTTATCTATTAGTGACTCCACCAAAGCATTTAGGGCAGTTGCAGCTAATGCGCCACCTCCCAAAGTCCCTTCAACTGTAATAAAAGGTATCCCTTGTTGCATCAGTTGTCGCTTGGCTGCGGGAGCATGACTAAAGCCAATGGGCATTCCAATTACTAATGCAGGCTGAATTTTTTGGTTAGCAATCGCTTCACAAGTTTCGAGAAGTACTGAGGGAGCATAACCAACTACCAGCACACAACCATTACTTACTTGCAGCAATTTTTCTCGCCATTCTCGATGTTGCCAAAAAGCAACTTCTGCTTCAGTGGCAGTGGTAATATGGGGGTTATCAATCAAGGTTTCAGTGCGGCATCCTAAGTGAAGCAATCGGGTTTGATCTAAAGTAGCAGCAACCGTTTGAGTATCGACAACAATTTGACAACTTGCAGATAAAGCTTTTCGACTAGCTGCGATCGCATCTCGACTCAATTTCACAAAGGACACCAAACTGACATCGCCACAAGCCAAAACCAACTGAGAAATTAAGTGCTGTTCAATTTCCGAACGGTGAGACAGATCGGGTAGTAAGCGTTGTAGCGATTCAGTAAAAGCTTCTGAATGGGTATGAATTTCAGCATCCAAGCCACTCCAGAGATTTTCCAATCCCCCCAATCCAGCCTGAGTTTCAACATCAAGTAACTTCAGTTGCGCCAAAACTTCCGCCTGGATAATTTGACAATGGCGATCGCGTCCCAATAATCCTTCTAATGCTGAAGCTGTTTGTCGCAGTTGGGAGATTTGTTGCATCACCGCGCGATATTGCTGCTGGAGTTGTCCCATTAGGTTAGCCGTTGTATCGGCTTCTGGTTCCACCTCCAAAATATTGCGGATATGGTTTAGCTGAAACCCTTGCTGTTTGAGTGCGACAATCCGTTGCAACCGGAGGACATCTTTTTGGGTGTAGAGACGGTAATTGCTGCGCGATCGCACTGGTTGCGGTAGCAGCCCCAATTGATGGTAATGGCGCACCATTCGCGGAGTTAAACCTCCACCGACTGCATCAGTGAGTTCTTTAATAGTTAAGCAACCAGCATTCATAAATTTACTCTAATAACGGCAAAATTCTTTGTAATTCTCCACAAGCCGCCTGAAGAGACAGCGGCGCATTTTCATCTAAACCTTGGTAACACTGATTGACCAAGTTTTCTACATAAGGCTTGCAATCTCTACTCTACGCCAATTCATAAAGCCAACCCCGTGCAATCAGTTCTGAAATGGGTAATCCAGTATTTTCAGCAACTTCATTACTAATTTTTTTCACTCGTATAGGTGGATTACTTTGACGCTCAAACCAATAACCTAAATGCAATTTTAAACGTAACAGTTAAATCGTCGCATTTACCTTCTTTCCGCTTTTGAAAAACACTCAAAAAACACAGATAAAGATTTACTCTGCGTACCTTTGCGCTTCCCTCAGCGCCCCTTTGCGTTTCAAAATCATTATAAACCTTGACATTAACATTAATGTCAAGGTTTAGCCTAAGAGAGTCCTTGTAAATTCATCTCTCATGCTCTACCCCCAACGTTTGGGCCAATTCACCAAAGAACACACAGATACCATAGCCGCCCTTTTGTGTGGCTTATTGTTATTTCTTGGATGGTTCGCCTTGCATCTCGGTTGGCTAGGATTGGCATTCCTGTTGCTACCCGCTGCTTATATAATTGGCGGTTATGAAAGTGCGCGGGAAGGATTAACTACCCTTTTCAAAGAAAAAGAACTCGATGTAGATTTGCTGATGATTGTCGCCGCCATTGGTGCTGCTAGTCTTGGCTTATGGCGAAGAGAATATCATCTAATTATTGATGGGGCAATTTTGATTCTGATTTTTGCCATCAGTGGCGCATTAGAAGGCTATGCCATGCAGCGAACTGAGCGCAGTATCAGGAGTTTGATGAGTTTGACACCAGATACAGCAAGGGTTTTGCTTCAGGGAAGAGAAGAGGAAATTCCGATCGGTCAGCTAAAAGTGGGTGATGAAATTGTTGTTAAACCTGGAGAGCTAATTCCGACTGATGGGATAATTTTATCTGGTTACAGCACCCTCAATCAAGCTGCAATTACAGGCGAGTCTTTACCTGTAGAAAAAACAGTGGGCGCAGAAGTATTTGCTGGTACACTCAACGGCTATGGTGCATTGCAGATTAAAGTACACAAACCAGCCCAAAGCAGCTTGATTCAGCGGGTGATTCGTTTGGTAGAACAAGCGCAAACACAAGCACCACCTTCCCAAGAGTTTATCGATCGCTTTGAGAAAGGATATGCCAAAGTCATTGTAGTAGCTGGGATATTACTGGCAACTTTACCCCCATTTCTTTGGGGTTGGGATTGGGAAACAACAATTTATCGCGCTCTTACTTTCCTTGTAGTGGCTTCTCCCTGTGCGTTGATGGCCGCAATTATGCCCACCCTGCTTTCAGGAATCGCCAATGGTGCAAGACAAGGGATTTTATTTAAGAATGGGGCACAGTTGGAGAAAATTGGCCAAGTCCGAGCGATCGCATTTGATAAAACTGGTACTCTCACAACAGGACAGTTGCAGATATTTCAAATAGTTTCAGTTAGTGAATACACTCAACATGATGTATTAAAAAATGCTGCTAGTGTAGAATCCTCTTCCGAACATCCCATCGGTAAGGCAATTGTACAGGCGGCTGGTGATTTAGATTGGGTTGCTGCAATCCGAGTACAAGCTATACCGGGACAGGGAATTGTCGGAATTGCTCAAGAACAACAAGTGATTGTGGGTAATGCCGTTTTTGTACAGCAGTATGTGACAAATTTACCTGAAGAATTGCGAGAAATCGTTCAATTTTGGGAGCAAGAAGGTAAAACTGTGGTTTGGGTAGCACAGGAAGGAAGGGGAGCAGGGGCGCAGGGGAGCAGAAGGGCAGAGGTGATAGGTGTAATTGCGATCGCAGATCGGGTAAGAGTCGAAGCAGCCGCAACCATCAGCAGATTAAAGAAACTGGGAGTTGAACAAATTGTCATGTTAACCGGGGATAATGAAGAAACTGCTCGCAGTGTCGCCAAAGCAGTCGGAATCGATCGGGTGTATGCCCAACTTTTACCAGAGGATAAGCTGAATGTTATCCGCCGTTTACAGCAACAATATCAAACTGTGGCAATGGTAGGCGATGGCATTAATGATGCACCAGCTTTAGCGCAAGCATCTGTAGGTATAGCGATGGGAGTATCTGGTAGCGATGTGGCATTAGAAACCGCAGATATCGTACTAATGGCAGACAGGTTAGAAAAAATTGCTGTAGCGATGCATTTGGGTAGGCGATCGCAAGCCATAGTAAAACAAAACATAGTTGTAGCGTTGAGTTTCATTATGTTGCTTTTAGTCGGCAACTTTCTAGGAAATATTAACCTACCCATCGGCGTCATTGGCCATGAAGGTTCCACAGTATTAGTTACCCTCAGTGGACTAAGATTATTGAAATAAGATAGCCCGCAAGATAAGCAACAAAACCCAGTAGAGACGCGATTTATCGCGTCTTAAAAAACCATAAATACCCGAAATCACTAAAATTGATGAATTAGAAACTCTCATCGGGTCAAAAAAACCAAAATTTGAGTATGGAGTGTTATCAATACTCAATTCGTATTAAACATAAATTATTATTTTGACCTCCTAACTCCTAACTTGTAACCCCTAACTCCTAACTCCTAACTCTTGCTCATGCAAACCGATCCAAAACCAGGAACACTTTACGTTGTCGGTACACCAATTGGCAACCTGGAAGATATCACCTTTCGGGCGGTACGAATTTTGCAAACTGTGGATATCATTGCTGCGGAAGACACGCGTCATACGGGGAAACTGCTACAGCATTTTCAAGTTAAAACACCCCAAATGAGTTACCACGAACACAATCGTACCAGCCGTATTCCAGAATTATTAGAGCATTTAGTTAATAATAAAGCGATCGCTCTGGTGAGTGATGCGGGGATGCCAGGTATTTCCGATCCTGGATATGAACTAGTGAAAGCCTCTATTGAAGCGGGAATTCCTGTAGTTCCCATTCCTGGCGCTAGTGCAGCAATTACCGCTTTGAGTGCAGCTGGATTACCAACAGATCGGTTTGTCTTTGAAGGCTTTCTCCCAGCGAAAACCCAACAGAGACAAGAACATTTAGAATCTCTGCAAACAGAATCTCGCACCTTGATTTTCTATGAATCGCCGCACCGTTTGCGAGATACTTTACAAGACTTAGCTCTTATTTGGGGAAGCGATCGCCAAATTGTGCTAGGACGGGAGTTAACTAAATTGTATGAGGAATTTTGGCGAGGGACCATTGCCGAAGCGATCGCTTACTACACTCAACGAGAACCCCAAGGTGAATATACATTAGTAGTAGCGGGAATTCCAGCCAGTCAGCCCCAACTGACAGAAGCAGAACTGAAAGCCGAATTGAAACAGTTAATTAGTCAAGGGATATCGCGATCGCAAGCTAGCCGTCAGTTAGCAAAATTTACTTCCCTTCCCCGTCGCCAACTATATCAACTAGCTCTTTCTATAGTCTCCAGTCCTGAACCTTGAACGGCTGATATCGCTTTTTTGAAAATCAAAAATCTAGATGTGAAATGTCTATATTTCTTTGTTTTTTTTTCCTTTTCTGTCTTTCTCTACGAAATACTACAGACATCTTGAAAAGTAACTTTTGCTTTTTGGTTGGGGTGCATGTTAAAGGTAAGGGAAAATTCCATACCGTTACCCTTTAACCCACTTCTGTAAGAAGTCCTACGCTTACCCATACAGGGAAGCAAGCTACACCTCGTGTCTCATCTAGAATGCGGTTAGCTTCCCGATCTACATCTTGTATGATGTTAAATAGGACTGCTATACAAATAGTTTAATGTACAGAATGTGACGAATTTGTATATTCATCCTCAAAGGTGACTTGGCGAATATTCAAATGATATCTAAAGATTTCTGATATTAGTTCTTTAGATAGATCGAAAATTTTAGAAGCAAACTTTAATATGAAATAGTCAAATGCAAATAAAGCAGATTTTTAGTGAAGGAGAAATTCAATGACTAACATTATTGCTTGGTTGGTTTTGGGTTTAATCGCAGGTGCGTTAGCTAAGTTATTTTATCCTGGAACCCAAGGTGGCGGTATTATCTCTACCATTATATTAGGAATCCTTGGGGCCGTATTCGGTGGTTATTTGGGTCAAGTATTACTAGGAAGTAGTTCGGCAGCAGCTGCATCTGTAGGAGCTTTATCTCTGGGAAGTATTTTATTTGCTGTTATTGGTGCAATGATACTAATTTTCCTTTGGGGTTTACTGACTCGTCGCGCTGTGTAATTACCTCAAATACCTCAAATTGAGGTAACAATCTTGGGAATCACTTCTAACTGCAATAAACCGAGAAAATGACATTAGAGAAAGAGCGAAGAACTATAGGAGTTTTCGCTGGGTATTCCGATGCACAATTGGTACTTCAGGAACTAAAAGCTTCTAATTTTCCAATGGACAAAGTTTCTGTTATTGCACGGAATACAGAAGAAAGTGATATTGCTGGTGTTGAAATCATCGAAAACACTGGCAATACATCCTTAAAAGATGCTGCTGGAGCCGTTGCTAGTGATTCTTTAGGAAATATTGCTGCTTTATCAGTCGATATAGTCCTCTTGGTAATTCCTGGTATAGGCCCAGTCATCTTAGCCGGAGCGGAAGTAACAGCGATCGCTACCACTTTAGCAGGTGGTTTATCTAGTTTGTTCTTAAGTTTAGGAATTTCTGAAAGGCAAGCACAGGGTTATAGCGATCTTGTCTGTAAAGGTTACTATTTGGTAATAGTAACCGGTATAGACATAGAACTTCGTCTTGCCAAGAGGATTTTTAATCGCCGCGATGTTCAACAATGGGGAGTCTTTGAGCCATACTCGACCCCAAATAATCGCTACAAATATGCACTCGGTATTTTTTACCGACATCAAGACGCACAAGCAGCGGTTACTGAATTGAAAACCGCCGACTTCCCCATGAGTCAAATTTCAATAGTTGTTAAAAATACAAGCAATCTGGGTGATATCTCTGGGGTCAATATCAGCAGTTCCCAAGATAAATATACTACTTTAGGAATTTCTGATGAGCTAACTAAATATTACGATCATCATCTGACTCTTGGTCATTACTTATTAGTACTAAAAGGCACTGATATCTATGTGGCAGGTGCAAGAGCCATTTTAGAGAGTAACAAGGTTCAACATTTTAGTATTTATAGTCAATCCGAGCTTGATGCAGCTAGAAGCGATCGCCAAGTGATTAACAACTTCTAGTTAAATGTCAAGTTAATATCAACATATTTTTCAACACGCCATGATTGTGCATATTCCTAACAATACTTTTGTACTATAAATTATCTACTTCTATGGGTATAGGTTGTCTTTTAAAATCTTGACTTTCCTGGGGAATGAATGCTGCTGGCGATCGCTAAGGTTATGGTTGGGTAGATTGATGTACAATGGCATAGATGTTATATCTAACCGCAAAATGCACTATATCTAATGTCTAGATAAATTATGTTTTAATTAATTTAATTTTCCTGATTGGGCTGTTTAATTTTACTATCCAGCCTCTTTGTTAATCTAAAAATTATTTAACCATTATTATATAAACTTTAAAATACCTTTTTTTAGCTAATGTGAAATTTAGAATCTGAGCAAAAAATTTTACTTATCCCCGGCAATATTCAATCAAAAGCATAATCAAGTAGTTGCTTCTTTTAAAAGAAGTTATGCTACTGAATGATTTCTTGTCAAAATCTTAAATAAAAATATAGTATTTAGATATATAATTATTTAAGTACCGTTACATTTGTAAAAAATTAGGATACAAATGATAATAGTTGGCGTGCAAAAAATTAGGTATATCCTAGAGAAACTAAATATCCCCCATTGATTTTGCATAGCCAAAACATAATTAAATAGTCTCAAAAACAGAAATAATTTGAATACCTGCGTGGAGTAATGTTAAACCGTTTGAAGATTGGACCCAAGATTGGAGTAAGTTTTGCCTTGAGTTTGGCAACTCTGACCACCATTGGTTTAATCTCCTACCAAAGCACCAATGAGCTAATTGAAACTTCGCGCAAAGAAAGCCATACTTACGAGGTGTTAAGTCAGCTTGAAGACCTCAACTTGCAACTGACAAATGCTGAGACTGGGCAACGCGGTTACATTATTACTGGAGAACAGCGCTATTTAGAACCTTATGACGCTGCCATTCAAGTACTGAATCAAAAAGTTAGGGAACTTCAAAGGTTAACAGCAGATAATCCCAACCAACAAAATCGGCTTGATATTTTGCAGCCACTACTAACCCAAAGAATGGCTGTGATGAAAGATGTCATAGAGCTACGGCAAAGCCAAGGCTTAGAAGCTTCTCAAAAAGCTGTTCTGACAGACCAGGGTAAGCAACTGATGGATAATATCCAGAAAGTTATCCAGGCGATGAAAAATGAAGAGAATGCACTGCTCAAACAGCGTTCTGAGAAGGCACAAGCAGCCGGTCGGCAAACGCTCGCCAGCATTGTCTATAGTATTCCCTTCTTTTCTTTGCTCTTAGCTTTGATTGGCTTCACCTTGACCAGACATATTTCAGTACCTCTGAAGCAAGTTTCTGATTTGGCAGAAACAATGGCAGATGGGGATTTATCGGTAAGTTTACCAGATAGCGATCGCCAAGATGAAATTGGCGTGTTGACGCGCACCTTTAACCAGATGATCGTTAATCTGCGAAACACCACTCAAAAAAATGAGGAGCAAAACTGGCTCAAATCTAACTTAGCTGAATTTACTCAGATGCTCCAAGGGCAGCGAAATCCCGAAAGCGTGTCTAGTCTGATATTGTCGAATTTAGCACCGCTAGTTGGGGCATCACAGGGCGTTTTTTATGTGATGGACTCCATAAACGACCAGCCTATACTGAAGTTGCTGAGTGGTTATGCTTATAAAGAGCGAAAAAACCTAGCAAATCAGTTTCGTTTGGGTGAGGGATTAGTGGGACAATGCGCCCTAGAAAAACAAAGAATCCTGCTCACAGAAGTTCCCAGTGATTATATCCGCATCACTTCCGGCTTAGGAGAAGCCCCACCATTAAATATTATTGTCTTGCCCATACTATTTGAGGGGCAGGTAAATGCTGTAATTGAACTTGCCTCTTTTGGGCCTTTTAACCAGTTGCACCTAACATTTTTAGAGCAATTGAGTGAAAATCTAGGTGTATTTTTAAATAACATCGCCTCACAATTGCAAACACAGCAACTACTTGAAGAGTCTGTTGCTTTAACAGAAGAACTGCAAAGCCAGCAAGAAGAACTACAGCAAAGCAATCAACGCCTAGAACAACAGGCGCACGAGTTAGAAGAATCACAATTTCTTGTCAAGCAATCTAACGAAGAATTGCAACAACTAAATGAGGAGCTAGAAGAAAAAGCAGAATTGTTAGAAGTTCAAAATCGGGAAGTGGCCCGCAAGAACCAGGAAGTCGAGCGAGCGAGAAAGTCTTTGGAAGAAAAAGCTGCACAACTGGCCTTATCTTCCAAATATAAGTCAGAATTTCTGGCGAATATGTCCCACGAACTGCGGACACCATTAAATAGCTTATTAATTTTAGCAAGGCTACTGGCAGATAACTCGCTTAACAATTTGACCGACAAACAAATAGAGTACAGCCGGACTATTTACTCGGCTGGAACTGACTTGCTGGAATTAATCAATGACATCCTCGATTTGGCCAAAATTGAGTCGGGTACTATGTCGCTCGATATTGAGCAAATTGCTCTTGCAGATTTGGAAACATCTTTAGAGCAGACTTTCCGGCAAGTTGCCCACAATAAAGAACTCAGTTTTACTATTGAACGGGATAAGAAGTTACCCCCGACAATTTATAACGACTCCAAACGTCTGCAACAAGTGCTGAAAAATCTCTTAGCTAACGCCTTTAAATTTACAGAACAGGGAAGCGTAAAGTTACAAATATTCCAAGTAGATAATTCCACGATCGCTTTTGCCGTCAGCGACACGGGCATAGGCATTCCACCCGAAAAGCAGAAGATTATTTTCGAGGCATTTCAGCAAGCAGATGGCACAACTAGCCGCAAGTACGGCGGGACTGGCTTGGGCTTGTCCATTAGCCGTGAATTAGCTCAACTGTTGGGAGGGAGAATTGAACTACTCAGCCAGCCAGGACAGGGAAGCACCTTCACCCTTTACTTGCCCAAACAACAGAAAAAGAATAGTCAAAATATCACCACACCACCCCTTGAGCCAACCACCCCGATGCTCACAGCATCGACCATAAAAGAACTGCCAATGGTGGAAAACAGACCCACTGTAGACATCTCTCCATCAGTGAAAGTACTTCCCAGCTTACCCCACGATATTCCAGATGACCGAGAAATAATTCAACCAGGCGATCGCATTTTGCTAATTATCGAAGATGACGATAAATTCGCCCGCATCTTACTAGATATGGCACGTCAGCAGGGTTTTAAAACTATTGTTGCTTTGCAAAGCAAACAAGGTCTAGCACTAGCAGAACAGTTTAAACCCAATGCAATTATGCTAGATATCCACATGCCAGAGATGGATGGTTGGACGGTGCTGGATCGTCTAAAACATAAACCAGATACCAGACATATACCAGTACACATACTTTCTGTTGATGAAAGACAACAACGGGGATTACAGCTTGGAGCAATTACCTATCTACAAAAACCCGTGTCTCCAGAAGCGCTAACTCAGGTATTGACTGAGATTAAAGGCTTTATTGAGCGTCAGGTAAAAAATCTTTTAATTGTAGAAGATGACCCCGTACAAGCCCAAAGTATTATCGAACTGATTGGTAACGGCGATGTCCAGAGTACAGCAGTGGGTACAGGAGCAGAAGCTCTCTCGATTTTGCGATCGCATCACTTTGATTGTATGGTACTCGATCTTGGTCTGCCCGATATGAGCGGGTTTGCCCTAATTGAGCAGATAAAACTTGAACCCAAGCTTTTGAAACTGCCGATAATTGTTTACACAGGTAAAGAACTCAGCCGACAAGAAGAAACCCAGCTGCGGGGACTAGCAGAAACAATTATTATTAAAAATGTGCGATCGCCAGAGCGGTTGTTAGACGAAACTGCCCTGTTTTTGCATCGGGTGCAAGCAAATTTGCCCACACCAAAGCGGCAAATACTAGAGCAACTACATCAAACTGACCCGGTGCTGGCTAATCGGAAAATTTTGATTGTAGATGATGATCTCAGAAATATTTTTGCCCTGACCAGCTTTTTAGAAAGCTATCAAATGCAAGTGCTATTTGCCGAAAATGGCAGAGATGGCATAGAAAGACTGCAAGCTAATCCTGAGATTAATATAGTATTGATGGATATCATGATGCCGGAAATGGATGGTTACGAAACCACCCGTGCCATCCGCCAACAACAACAGTTTCGCTCACTACCAATCATTGCTTTAACTGCTAAAGCCATGCCAGGTGACAAAGAAAAATGCATCGAAGCTGGAGCCTCTGACTATATCACCAAACCTGTAGATACCGAGCAACTGCTTTCACTACTGAGGGTTTGGCTGTATCGGTAAGCAAGTAGAGAGTAGGGAGTCTCTCGTTCCCATGCAGAGCCAATCCCCGTTACAGCTCTTGTGCAGCGATTAGGGGTTTAGCCCACAAGGGACGTTATATCATTTTGGATTTTAGATACTTCGACTTCGCTCAGTACAAGTTTTGGATTTTAGACTTCGGCTGCGCTCAGTCGAACGGTTTTGGATTGGGAATTGCCTTGATGTGTCTGATTTAGTGTGAATCCATCTATTAGTGTTGGCATAATAATTAAAAGCAAAAACCCACACTGCACCCAATCAAGGAGTCAATGTGGGTAATTTATCCCTATAACGGGAATGTAGTTAGCGGAACATACTACTAACTGAAGTATCTTCATGAATCCGCCAGATAGTTTCTCCCAACAGATTAGCTACTGACAGCACCACTAGTTGTGGAAAACGATTGTTTTCTGGTATGGGAATGGTATTGGTAACAATAACTTCCTCAAACAAGCCACTAGACAACCGCTCCATCGCTGGTGGAGAGAATACTGCATGAGTTGCACAGGCATATACCTGACGCGCTCCTTCTTCACGCAGTAATCGCGCTCCTTCTGCGATCGTTCCCCCAGTGTCGATCATGTCATCCACTAACACTGCCGTTTTGCCTTTAACATCACCGATAACATTTAACACTTCTGCGACATTATGTGCCTGACGACGTTTGTCAATAATCGCCAGTGGAGCATCATCCAGTTTTTTTGCAAATGCCCTAGCTCGTGCTACACCACCAACATCGGGAGAAACAACCACCAGATCGGGGAGTTGTTTGCTGGCTAGATAATCTAGCAATACTGGTGAACCGTAAACATGGTCAAAGGGGATGTCAAAATAGCCTTGAATCTGAGCCGAGTGTAAATCCATTGCGAGAACGCGGTTGGCACCTGCTTCCACGATCAAGTTAGCAACCAGTTTGGCGGTTATTGACTCTCGTCCTGCCGTTTTGCGATCGGCACGAGCATAACCATAGTAGGGAATTACTGCCGTTACCTGTCGCGCAGAAGCTCGACGACAAGCATCAACCATAATCAATAATTCCATCAAATTATCGTTTACAGGTTGACAACATGGCTGGATTAAATAGACATCACAACCCCGAATGGATTCTTGGATTTGAACGTAAAGTTCTCCATCCGCAAATCTTTTGCGAATCATTGGTCCCAAGTCCATGCCCAGATAACGAGCGACTTCTTGAGACAGTTGTAAATTGGCAGAGCCAGAAAACAGCCGCAGGCGATGATTATCGTTCAGTCCTGTTGCAGATGGTTGCACTTTGAAAGTTGCAGAACTGAGCACAGCAGATCCTCTATGTGCATTCATAGTAATATTATCATTAGGGATTTAATAGATTTAACCAAGAAATAGCCTAAAAAAACATCTGTAAGTTTTGTTGAAGCTTCCATACAAAATTTAAACATTTTTGCATAAAATTATTATTCGCTACTTATCTAGTCTTCTTGGCAAACAAGCTATTCATAGCTTAACTGACATCAAGTCCATGCACTAGCTCTATAGTTCAATTTTTTAGTTGAGGTAAATAAGCCTAATTGCTTAAACATTATTGGTGTGCTAAGTTTTTATAATTACCTCATTGATAGCTGACAGTAAAGCATTGACAACTTTAGTGATATTAAAAAGTTTGTTCTCACACAGTATAGCACTTGTCACTAAGTAGTCAAAGAGTAGCTTATTACTCTATAATCTACGCATTGACAAAAGTGACAATTATTGTAAAGCCTAGAAAAAGCTGGCAGTGGACAAAATTTATCCACGCACTAGCAAGTTTTTAGATAAAGATTAAATAAAGATATTTTTTTGATACTTAATATTACTTAATGATAGTAATATTATTTAAATAGGTTATTGTAAATATTTTTACTTAAAAGTTGGTAGTTGAATATAGAAAAATTGTTCAATATCGATATTAGACCTCTTGCAAAAGTAACTTTTGCACTCTTGCGGTCAAAGGGGAAAGGTCAAAGGGGAAAGGTTTTTTTATTCCTTTTCCCTTTCCCCCTTACCCTTTTCCCTACAAATGCCAAGAAGTCTATTGAATTTGTCTGCGAACATTCTGTCAAGTAGAAACTACCAATCACATCTGAACTAGTGAGTGACCGTATTATTGCTGAGGAAAAATTCTACTTGAGGGTATACCTGATTTTTGAGTGGTTGCGATCGCTCTACTTAGGTGCAGCGAGAACTGCCTCTGCCCTGCGATTCATAGGGAACAGGGAATAGGGAATAGGGAAGAAGGAATAAATGTGTACTGAGTTGTTTTCACGCAATCAAATACGAGTCTTATAGCTCAAATAATAATTGACAAAATCAAGATTTGTAGTGCTAAAGAAATCATTATTGAGTGAGATAACACTATTCTTTATAAAGACGCTTGCTACCTATTTTATTGTGCAGAAGCTTGGCTGACACTAGCACAGTTAGCCGATTGCAATTTTTTCTTTTTCTACAGGATTGATTGAAAAAGAGATGAGTGATTTGTATAACTTCGATTCTCAAGTTAATTTTGAATATTTCAAAATTTATCGTTTTCCCAGGCAGAGAAATTGAATTGAGGAGTTATACAGTAGGAAACAACCTTCCTCTGGTAGAGTCTACTTGTTGAGTATAGTAGAATATTGCCGCAGGTAACTGTCCGTCGCCTCTTGGACTTAATCTTTGTGGGTGACTTCCTCCTCAGTTGCTACTACACTCAATCAACCGATCATGCAACCACCGATTACAGTTGGCACTGTCTTGCAAAACCGTTACCGCATAATTCAAATTCTCGGACAAGGAGGATTTGGTAGAACCTATCTGGCAGAAGACCAGAGGCGCTTTAACGAACTTTGCGCGATCAAAGAATTGAATTCAACAGCAAGGTCGGCTTTGGATTGGGAGAGGGCACAAGAGCTTTTTCACCGAGAAGCTGCCATTTTATATCAAATCGAACACCCACAAGTGCCGAAATTTCGGGAAAGATTTGAGCAAGACCAACGCTTATTTTTGGTGGAGGACTACGTTGCAGGTCAGACGTACCGCACTCTGCTGGCTGAACGTCAAGCTGTGGGTAAAACTTTCACAGAGGCTGAAGTATTGCAGCTGATAGAGTTGTTGTTACCCGTTTTAGAGCATATTCACAGTCGAGGAATTATTCACCGGGATATTTCGCCAGAAAACATTATTTTGCGAGATAGTGATGCGAAACCTGTGTTAATTGACTTTGGGGTGGTGAAAGAACTGGCAACGCGTTTACAATCGCCAAATAATCCCCTGCCAAAAACCACCGTAGGAAAATTAGGCTACTCTCCCAGCGAACAAATGCAAACAGGAGGAGCCTATCCTAGTAGTGATTTATATGCATTAGCGGTAAGCGCGATTGTTTTGCTGACTGGTAAAGAACCAAAGGATCTATTCGATCAAAACCAACTAACTTGGAATTGGCAGCGGTGGGTAAAAGTGAACCCGCGATTTGCTATGGTGTTGAATCGAATGTTGAATCATATACCGAGCGATCGCTATCAAAGTGCTACTAGTGTATCTCAAGCACTACAACCTTTACACGAAGTCAGTCCTCCGAATGTAAATGTGTCTAACTTGCAGACAATGGCAGTTAGTCGCCGTCCTGACTTAGTAGCACCAGCAACTTCGCCCAAGAAACCCGCTCCTGTAATTCCACCAAGTCCCACAAACTCAATTTTGGATAATCCATTAGCGATCGCCGCAATTGCCATTGTTGTCACGATCGTAGCAGGATTTGGTTCTTGGGCACTAGTCAGTTCCATCCGCAGTCAGTCAAAAACATCAGACGAGACGCTTCCACAAAATTTCCCTTCACCAGTAATTTCTGGTGGTACTACATTCACACCGACACCGACACTGACACTAACACCGACACCGATACCGACACCCACACCTACTAACGAGCCACCTGTTGTATCTACTAAGCGCCTCAACCTTACAGCATCTAACCCAATCAAGGTTGAAGGTACTCTCAAAGCAAATCAAATCATCCAGTACAGCTTTTTTGGGCGAGAAGGTACTAAATTAAACACGTTTATTGACCCAGAAAGCAACATTCTGCTAACAGTCTTAAGCCCCAATGGACAACCAGTTGATAGTACTGCCCAACAAGTCACATTTTATCAAGGCACATTATTGGTTACTGGTAGATATACTATTGAGTTAACTCTGCTTTCAGGAGTTGCCGAAAGCAATTACAATCTCAATGTTGCATTAGAAAAACCAGTCAAACCAACACCGACAGAGACACTCTTGCCAATTCCCACAGAAACACCTTTGCCAATTCCCACAGAAACACCTTTGCCAATTCCCACAGAAACACCTTTGCCACTTCCCACAGAGACACCTTTGCCACTTCCCACAGAAACACCCTTGCCAATTCCGACCATTACTGAAGCGCCGACTTTGCCGCCGACTGATGGAACACAACCATTTTCTGGCCAAAGAAATTAATGTTAAACACACTACTGATTACTGGAACTGATACGGAAGCTGGTAAAACTGTTTTAACAACAGCGTTAGCAGCTTATTGGCAAAAATATTACCCGCAGCGTCGCTGGGGAATTATGAAACCAATTCAATCGGGGATTGGCGATCGCGAGTGGTATCAAAAGCTATTCGTGCTAGAACAATCTGCTGAAGAAATTACACCTTTATACTTTCAAGCACCTCTGGCTCCGCCCATAGCAGCAGCACGGGAAAATCGCCAAGTAGATTTAGCACTTGTGTGGCAAGCTTTGTCTAAGTTGCGATCGCAGCGTGATTTTGTACTTATAGAAGCCTTGGGAGGTCTAGGTTCGCCAATAACTGAAGAATTAACGGTAGCTGATTTAGCGGGGGAATGGCATTTACCAACGGTATTGGTAGTACCAGTGAGATTGGGTGCGATCGCTCAAGCAGTAGCGAATGTAGCATTAGCTAGACAATCGCGCGTCAATCTCAAAGGCATTGTTTTGAACTGCGTACAAAGACGAACAGATGCAGAAATAGCCGATTGGACACCATCTCAATTGATTCAATCACTCACTAACACGCCAGTTTTAGGCTGCTTACCCTATCTAGATAACCTGACTGATTTAGATAAACTTGCTCAAATAGCATCAGATTTAGATTGGGAAACACTAATACCAATTCAAAATTCAAAATGACGCTCGCAGACTCGCTAACGCTGCGCTAACAAAATTCAAAATTAAGAAAGCCAGATAGAACAGGAGAAATCAATTCAAAATTCAAAACTTGTACTGAGCGTAGCCGAAGTATTCAAAATTCAAACATTTTAGAACTTCTGCCTCCTGCCCCCTGCTCCCTGCCCCCTGCCCCCTGCCCCCTGCCCCCTGCCCCCTGCCCCCTGCCCCCTGCCTCCTGCCTCCTGCCTCCTAAATAGCTTTCATTGACAGACTGACAATGAATGTCGCCCCCTGTCCAATTCCTGAACTTTGGGCTAACACTGTACCACCGTGTAATTCTACCAAGTGACGGACGATCGCTAACCCTAATCCTAGTCCGCCATGCGATCGCGTGCTGGAACTGTCAGCTTGACGAAAGCGTTCAAATACATGGGGTAGGAATTCGGCAGCAATTCCCGCTCCCGTATCACTCACCCGAATTTGCACGTAAGATTCAATGCACTCTAATTGCACATCAACTCTGCCGCCCTTGGGTGTAAACTTGACGGCGTTAGAGAGCAAATTCCACACAACCTGTTGCAAGCGGTTGGCATCGCCCACAACTATCTCCACTTTCGGGTCGAATTTACATTTGATACTAATCTCTTTAGCCTGGGCTGCTGGATACACAGTATCAATTGCCGCCTCTACAAGCGATACAAGTTCAACCCGCTCCCTCCTTAAATGGAGTGTGCCTCTAATAATTCGTGATACATCGAGAACATCTTCAATTAGTTGTGTCAGGGATCTAGTATTACGTTCAATTGTCTCTAGTGCCCGGCCAGTAGTAGCTCGATCGAAGTTGCGAGTTCTAAGTAGCTGTGTCCAGCCGAGTATAGCATTGAGGGGTGTACGGAGTTCGTGGGAGAGTGTGGCGAGAAACTCATCCTTCATTCGGTTTGCAGTTTCGGCATCGGCGCGTGCTGCTTGTTCGCGTTTAAGTAGTTCTTCGCGTTCTTGCTCTGCTTGCTTGCGATCGCTAATATCAATCATGAATCCATGCAGTAGCTGCGGCCCATTTTCATCCCGCACTACATTTACAATGTCATATAGCCAGACAACTCTGCCATCAGCAGCCAACATTCTGTATTCAAATTCGTAATTATTTAGTGATAGAGAAGATTCTTGGCAATACTCAATAGCCCACTTCCGATCTTCTGGATGCATATTTTTTTCCCAGAAATTATCGGTGTACCAGTCTGACAATGGATAGCCTAGAATCTCAACAGTTTGTGGCCCTACGTAAGTAAAATTCCCAGTATTGGCATTTACCTCCCAAGGAATCACGCGGACTTTTTCGGTAAGTGTTTTTAACCGTTTCTCGCTTTGTTTGAGAGCTGCTTCTGCTAACTTGTGAAGTGTAATATCTGTGACCAGGGCAACAAATCCTGCAACTTTCCCCTCTTGACTGAACTGGGGAATGTAAGTGACATTCACGTAACGGTTTGTGCCATCTTTATTGGGTAATTGGGTTTCGTAAGTTACTTGCTCTCCTGAAAGTACTGCTTCTACATAAGGAAGAATAGACTGATAAACCGACTCTCCCAAAATTTCTCTAATATGTTTACCAGAAATTTCGGAAGCAGGAAGCTCATACCAGTCTTCATATTCTTTATTATTAAAGCGATAACGCTGCTCGCTATCAACATAAGAAATCTTGACGGGCACAGCATTAGTAATTAGGCGCAGTTCATCTTCTCGTTGACGGAGTGCTGCTTCCGCTCGTTTGCGTTCTGTGATGTCGCGTTGAGTTCCCCACGCTCTCACTAAAAATCCATTTTCGACAATTCCCACTAGATTATTCAAAAAATATTTGGAATTACCTTGCTTATCTATTTCATGGGACTCGGCATCAATTAGTCGGTAGTTAGAACGGATAAAGTTACGCAGGTATGCAATATTATGTGGATCGGAGGCAACAAGAAAGTCTCCTAATCTGACACCGATGATTTCTTCGGCACGAGAACAGCCATACATCTGTGCCATAACATTGTTGCATTCTGCCAAGTAAACATATTGGTAAAAATGTTGAATTTGTTCATCTTCTGGACAATCTATTGAAATTGGTACTTCCAGTTCGATGCACCAAATACCTTCTGAACTCTGCTCCAAAAAAGTGCGGTAGCGTTCTTCGCTTTTGGAAAGGGCAAGTTCTGCTTGTTTGCGTTTGCTTATATCAATCACAAAAGAAATAATATCATTTTGGTTATTTTCTAACAAAGCAGAATCTAACAGAATAGGAACGCGGCTCTTATCTTTGCGGATATATTCGTTCTCAAAAGGCTGACACACGCCTTTAGTTGTGAGTTCTGCGATTGCACTGTTGTTAGTTTCAATATATTCTGGTGGGATCATGTCGTGCCATCTGACTCGTCCTGCTAGCAAATCCTCCTGAGAATAACCTACCATTCGTAAAAAAGCATCATTAGCTTCTGCGTAGGTGTAGCCCGCACTTCGACAAAGCTCAGTGACCGCCGTAGGCATCGCCCCGTCCATATTGGCTACAATTACCCCAATAATGTTGGACTCTACCAACCTTTTAAATCTGGCTTCGCTCACCTGTAGTTTCTGCAAACTCGTTTGAAGATGTTGTTTGGCAGTGCGTAATTCTAGGTTCAGCAAGTTAATAATTGTTGTTACCAGCACAAACAAGCCTAAGCGCAGTATGTTGTCTAGACTTGCAACCAAGAGCGAAAACACTGGTTCTAAGAAAAAGTAGCTGACGGCTAAAGTAGACAAAGCAGTAGCCAGTAACCCTGCTTCCATACCGCCATACCTGGCACTAACCGCTACGGCAGCAAAAAATAGCAGAAAAATACTTGGTTTGAGTAGTGGCTGTAGCAATAGTGTTAATAGCAATACGCTACCAACAGCCAATAGTGCCACAACATAAGGCGCTAGAAGAGAACGTGTTCCTCTCAATGTGGCTTCTCCTTTTATGCAGCTAGCTAAAGGATTATTCCCAAAATCAGCTAGAAAATGTGACGCCGATAGCGAGTCTTCTTCCAAGGGCGATAGCAGCATTAGCGAGTTATCGAGCGTCACAGATCGTCTTAGACCTCGCTCAACACCTAAATTATGCATCGGAAAAATACACATCTAAACCTCGTCTACCTTGAGAACCGTAGTTTTGTAGTTTTGTAGTTTTGTAGGTTGGGTGCAGCGATAGCGTAACCCAACATAAATCAGGTAGTAATGTTGGGTTGCGTTTCACTCCACCCAACCTACATAAATATATCTTTTAATATTTTTTAAAAAACTCTAGGTTTCAACATAGATGAGGTTTAATCAGTTAGTTGCTGCAAATCTATCTAAAGTAGTAAAACTGAGTTTTAACAAATGTTCAATGTTAAAATTTTCTGAACTATGAATTATGACTTCTATTTATTAAGTTTTTAAATTAATTCCCTTTAGTATATAAGTCATCATTTCACCTTTACCTTTCACTTTAATTAAACCTCGTTTTTCCAATAAATATTTATCCTTTAAAAGTTGATAAGTTGCTTCACAAACCTGGATACTACCTGCAATACCATGTGATTCCATTCTACTAGCTATATTGACTGTATCTCCCCAGAGGTCGTAGGCAAACTTTTTCAGCCCAATCACCCCTGCAACTACTGGCCCTGTACTAATGCCAATACGAATGCTAAAGGATTGGTTATTTTCTTCGTTAAAAGTAGCTACAGCATTTTGCATATCCAAAGCGATGTCAGCTATTGCTGGAGCATGATTGTTAGATTGATTTGGCAACCCCGCAACAGCCATATACGCATCGCCAATGGTCTTAATTTTCTCTACCCCATGACGTTCTGCTAATTGGTCAAACAGACAGAATATTGTATTTAATAACTCGACTAATTCCGCCGGGGAGGTATGAGATGAAAGCTCTGTAAAGCCAACAATATCAGCAAATAGCACCGTAACTTCCAGAAAGTTATCGGCAATAGTTGCTGGCTGTTGTTTTAATTGTTCTGCAATCATCTCTGGCAAAATATTTAGTAGCAGCCGTTCAGATTTATGCTGCGCTAGTTCCATTGCCTTACTAGCGTAAAATTCTTTTTTTCGTAATCGTTCGTATAAATAAACAGAGAAAACACAAATTATGCAAGTCCAAAATAAATATAATCCTTGCTCAATATAAAAAGCTAAGGGATTTTTCAAGATAGGATTATATACAATATATAAAGTTAAATAGCAAAGTATTGTGCCGATTTGAGATATTAAATGCATCCACCATTGGACTGGAATGATTGTAGCTTGAGTGATAAACATCAAAGTCCAAATATGGCTTCTCGGTTCTAAATTATTGAACAGCAAAGCTATATCAATTTGGACAACACAAGTTACAGACCAGCACAAACTTAAAAAAATTAAATCAGGATAACGGCGACCGATAGAAGTTTTGCATAAACCCCAACAAATAAGAGTGAATAATTCTACTACAAGACCAATTTTAAAGGCGTATATCTTGCCTTCTAATTGTGAATTTACCCAAAGAAAAAAAGCAATTAAAGTCAAGCCAGCTATTAATATAATCTGCGCCTGCAATTGCAACCGTTTCAGCAAAAAGCTCTGTCGCTGTTCTTTGTAGGATTCGGACAGGTTATTGTTGGTTTGCCGATAGGACATTCCATGACTAATGAGCGCATCTAGTTGGGTTTTGTCGGAGTTAGTTGGATGAATCATGCACTTTTTGCGTTATTAGTAATCAAAGGAGTGGGGGGATAAGGGAGATAAGAGAGAATAACTTTTAACTCCTAACTCCTAACTCCTAACTCTTAACTCCTCACTCAGCACTCAGCACTCTCAAATGGCTCGTACCCCTACATTAAATTTTGATCGTGGCACATTAATTTTGCATCCACCACCACGCGGTAAAGGTTGGATGGACTATGCTACGTGGGATGATAGAGTTGAAAAATTCCGCATCCCAGCAATTAGATACCGATCGCTAGTGGAAGCACTACAAGCGGAAGATGTGAATTTTATCGATGAGGCCAAGCAATTTTATCCTGTAGATTTGGTTCCTACTCTGGAAATGGAACCCTATCCCCACCAGACTGAGGCGCTAGCGGCTTGGAAACTGGCGGGTAGGCAAGGGGTGGTTGTGCTTCCCACAGCGGCGGGAAAGACTTATTTGGCGCAAATGGCGATGCAATCAACGCCACGCACGACGCTGATTGTAGTGCCAACTTTGGATTTGATGCATCAGTGGTATGCACATTTAGTAGCGGCTTTCCCCGATGCTGAGGTGGGATTACTGGGAGGTGGTTCGCGGGATCGAACGGCAATTTTAGTTGCAACTTACGATAGTGCCGCAATTCACGCTGAGACGTTGGGAAATCAATATGGATTGATTGTTTTTGATGAATGTCATCATTTACCAACAGATTTTAATCGAGTAATTGCAGAATATGCGATCGCACCTTATCGCCTGGGACTCTCCGCGACACCGGAACGTACTGATGGCAAGCACGCTGACTTAAATATCCTCATTGGTCAAGAAGTATATCGCAAACGCGCTGAAGATTTGGCAGGAAAGGCGTTAGCAGAGCATGAAATTGTCCAAATTAAGGTAAAGTTATCGCAACTTGAACGGGAAAGATACAACCAGTTAATTCAAACTCGCAACGACTTTTTGAAGCAATCAAAGATTTCTTTGGGAAGTTTGCAAGGTTGGCAAATGTTCGTGCAAATGAGTGCGCGATCGCAATCTGGACGTAGGGCAATGTTAGCGCATCGAGAAGCGAAAGATATTGCTTTGGGTACTGATGGAAAGTTGCGAATTCTGATTAATTTATTAGCAGAACATTATCCATCACGAATTTTGATTTTTACTGCGGATAATGCGACGGTTTACCGCATTTCTCAAGAGTTGCTGATTCCGGCAATTACTCATCAAACTCCTGTGAAAGAACGGCATGAGATATTAACCAAGTTTCGAGAGGGTAAATATAATACTTTGGTTGCTTCTCATGTGTTAAATGAAGGTGTTGATGTCCCGGCGGCAACTGTTGCAATTATTTTATCGGGGACTGGTTCGGCTAGGGAGTATACTCAGCGATTGGGTAGGGTTTTACGGAAGGGTAATATTGAGAATAAACAGGCGATTTTATATGAGGTAGTGGCGGAGGATACGAGTGAGGAGGGGACTTCGGCTAGGAGAAGAGGACAAGGGGACAAGGAGACAAGGGGACAAGGGGAGAAGAAAGGGAATTTGCAGGTTGTCTATGGGAGTGGGAAGGAACGGAGTTTGAAGGCGGCGGAACAGTTAGAAATTAATTATTCAATCCAAAATCCAAAATCTAAAATCCAAAATTCAGATGTTACCGACAGACTTACTGATGCATCGCCAAAACGGGGAGGAGATCATTCCGAAGAGACTGAAGATTGATCGAGCAACTTCAGATTTGGCGATTGAGTTAATTAATTATTTTCAATCAGCAGTGGGGAAGACTCAAGGTATGCTTGAGCGACAACTGACTGATTTTGAAGGAGATTCTACAGATTATCGGGTGAAGCGGGGGTTAGCTTATATTCTCAAAAGCAGTTTTTGTACTTTTGAGGTAGTTAGTCCGCTGGAACCACAGATGTTAAGAGAACGGGTATTTTCGTTGTCTGCAAAGTCTGTTGCTAGTCGAGAATCAACCCAAGTTACTTTGAGTAAAATTGCTGATGAGTTAACTCAAGAACTTGAGCGGGAAGTTTTATTAGAACAGGTTCGGAATGGATTATATGCTGATTTATCTGAGAATAAGATTTTGACAGTGTTTGATGCACCAACAGCGCCAGATTTATTAAATAGATATAACTTATCTCAGGTGCAAGGTGTGTTTTATAAAGCCAGTCAACTGGTGTTAAATGCTCACCGGAATGTTCCGGGAGAATATAAGTTGTTATTTCGCTATTTAAAGTTGTTTCAATTAATGGCTTATATTGAAGGTGATGCTGACCACGGGTTTACAATTACCATTGACGGGCCGACGAGTTTGTTTAATCCTAGTACGCGATATGGGTTAGCGATCGCTAAACTTATTCCGGCTTTACTTCACGTTACTAAATGGAGTCTTTCTTCGATTCTGCAAACCCGTGACCCTTATACAAATACCTGGAAAACTGGACGTTTTACTCTTAATTCTGAATGTGGTTTAGTATCTCACTATCCACCAGGTAAGCCCTACGATAGTATGTTAGAAGCATCTTTTGCTGATAAATGGGATGCATTGAAAAGTGGTTGGGCTTTAGAGCGAGAAGTTGATTTAATACCAATTCCTGGTAGTGTGATGATTCCTGATTTTCGCTTGGTACATTCTGATGGACGTACTTTTTTATTAGAAATTGTTGGTTATTGGCGACCAGAATATTTACAAAAGAAGTTTTCTCAGGTGCGGCGGGCTGGGCGTGATGATTTAATTTTGGCAATTTCTGAGCGACTTAATTTAGAGAAAGCGGGAGTAAAATTAAATGATGTCCCCGCCAGAATTGTTTGGTTTAAAGATAAGTTATTGCCAAAAGCTGTGTTAGCTGTGATGGATTGAACAAGGAAAAATGACTGGGAAAATCATAACTAATTTATGTGGAGATGATATTATTTTTTAAACCCAAAATGTAACTTTTACTGATTGATTTGGCAATAAACGCGGATCTTCTCCACGAGATATAGCTGCGATAATTGACTCCACAAATATATGAATTGTGTCCGCAGGTGTATTATAAAATTGTGTCCCGTATTTAGCGATCGCTTCTCCTTGAATACCTAAAATTTCCACGTCTTGACGGATAATATGTTGAGCAGTCCACCGCACAAAGGGACGCGCTAACTTATTCCAAATACCGTAGTTATAGGTGACATCGGTGTAAACCAGGGTTGAATTATCGGTTTCTGGAATAGATTGACTGGTAATGAATAAATGGCGATTGCGTACCATTTTATACTCTACAGAGGTAATATTTGGCATATAAAAGCGATCGCTATGTTTAATCTCTGCATTCTGCAAATTCAGAAAACGGCTGTACCATCCCAAATTAGTGTTTTCGTTGCGATACTCCACCAAAACCGAACCATTGCAGCGTTCTACAGTCATCTCTAACTTTTGTTGGCGGGAAGTACGGAAAACCCCAGGATGAACAAAAGCCGTATGGGGAATATCAATAAAGTTCTCTGCACAATTAGTCACATTGTTCGCAAAACGGTTAATTACCCGCACCGTCTCCCATCCGGTTTGTTGGTAGTGAGGCATAGAAAAGGGTTCAAGATCGACGCTTGGGGCATCAGCTAACCGCACATAAATATAGCCATCTTGTTCTTTGGTAGCGTAACACTTGGCTCGACGCTGTGGGGAAGGTTTGAAATCATCTCCCTCGGCTGGAACTGCAACAACATTCCCAGCGCCGTCATATACCCAACCATGATAGGGACATTGCAAAGCACCATCACAGATTTTACCTGTAGATAGACGGCTATTGCGGTGTAAACAGCGATCGCGCAAAGCTACGGGTTGTCCATCTTCACCCCGAAATATCGCTAACCATTCTCCTAAAATGCTACGTGATAATACCTTGTTAGGTTGTAGTTGGTTGCTGAGTGCGACAATATACCAAAAGTCTGCGAATTGCATAGTGGGTGAGAGCGATCGTATTTAAATTATGGCAATGTCTTGAGTAGAACTGCATTGCTGTATATTATTGTCAGGTAGTTGATGAGTTTTCAGCGAGGAGTTTCAAGAGGTAGCGTGTACAAAAACTCACTAATCTGTATAGGTGATGGCGATAACATCGGTGATGTAATTGATTTTTATCTACTTTCAGACAATCTTGAAGAAGCTAGTCAGTTTTCGTCCAAAGTAAAAGTAACTCTTGAAAATATAGCGGAACTAGCAGAGAGGGAAATTCATGCTTCTTTAGTTTACGTTGCTGGTGATGATATATGTTTCACTGTTTCAGCAGATTTAAATATAATTGAAATTCTGACTTACTATTCATATTTTTTTCTTAAAGAAACTGGAAAAACAATGTCATTTGGCATTGGTAGTACATCAGTTGAGGCATTAATTTCTTTAAGAAAAGCAAAAGTATCAGGTAAGGGATGCGTAATTAGTTTTGGCGGGGGTCAGAATTGAAAGCACTATATATTTTTGTAACTACTGATAGACCAGATCAATATGTTAATTCAATTGTCCGTTGTATTGAGGAAGGCACAAAGAAGATCATATTTGTTCAGGTTGAAGATAGTCAAACTGAACAAGTTAAACTAAATTTGTTGCGAACAAATGTTTATAACTTAATTCAGAACCTTTCAACAGGTTGTTACAAGTACTACATTGGCGATCGCAAAGATACAGTTATCTCCCTTGATACTGTTTACAATCCCGATGAATTTTCTAGATTGAAAGCAAAGTATAGCTTTTGTTTATCAGATAGTATCGATTGGGAAGTTGCAAGAATTCAATATCTCGACTTAAGACAATACATATCATCACTGAAAAAAAATAAAGACTTAATTATTGATGTTACAGCAGTATCCAAAGTTTATATAGGAGATATATTTGCTTGTTCTTTACTTGAAAATATTAAGAGTTTATATACGTTTGAATTATTAGTAAAGCCTGATTTTGATAAGCCTTGGAAAACACTTATTCATGAATTAGAAGATAGTAAAAAATATAAATATACTAATTTAGTCTCAACACCGATATTTAAGGAGAGTACTAAATCAGTCTTGATCAGAACAACTCCTTTGTTGATTTCGATATTTGGTACTGTTTTATTTATAGGCTTAACACTTGCAGCCATTTCTATTCTTGGTTTCAGTAGTGTGTTTGCACAAGCTATGAGTACTGTCGGAACGGTATTGGGAATTATTTCATTTTTCCTCATTTACTTTCCTATACGTACTTAAAAGATTACATAAAAATATTCACCATTTGGCAGCCCAAAGCAGGGAAATATCGTATTTATTGAACATTGAATCGGCACTGACAATCGTCATTTCTTCTATCTGAGCCTGTGCAATCAACATTCTGTCAAAAGGATCTCGATGATGCAACCGTAAAGCAGCCGCTTGTAAAGCATGAGACGCTGTAATTTCCAGCGATCGTACTCGCAACTGTGCCATCCGACTAGAAATATAACTATCTAAAGGATCTGGCAGTGGCAACTTGCCGATAGCAACTTTTATACCTATTTCCCAAATACTGGCAACTGATAACCATAATTCATTGTTTTCATCAGCAATGTGTGCGATCGCCTCCTCATTCAAACGCTCTGGTTGGGCAAACCACCATAACCAGCACTGCGTATCTAGCAAAAGTTTCACTCCTCACCGCCGTCAAATGCTACCAACATCTCATCCGGTAAAGGAGCATTAAAGTCCTCTGGCACTACAAAACGCCCTTTATCCTGTCCTAAACTATCGCGGCGATTTGATGAGGTGCGAAACGGAACCAACTTGGCAACAGGAATGCCTCTGTCAGAAATAATGATTTCCTCTCCATGTTCTACCCGCAACAAAAGCTGTGAGAGATTTGTTTCAGCTTGATGGATATTTACGGTTTCCATGATTTTATCTAAGTCTCTAAATTGAGTTTAACCAATTCATCTTTCTAGTCTACGAATTTCAACATTACCTGTAACATCAAGCTGACAGGCTAACCGCGTATGAAGATTATTAGGTGCTAATGTCTCTAACATTTCCTGTTCATCAGGTTGAGGAGGAGAAATATCACCAATAACCTCAACCAAACAAGTGCCACAAATACCAGTCCGGCAACCAAACAAGACAGGTGAATTTTGAATTGTGAGATGTTCAGATAAACTTTGATGACATTCCAGAGTGATAGGGATAAAATCACTTCCCGGAAACGATATCTTACAAAAGTCAGCCATAATACGCAACAATTTTACTTAAACAACACTCTCTAATTCCTCTCTGAGCCGGTCACTGAGCGTAGTCGAAGTGCTGCGTCTCTGCGTGAGATAAAAATAAATCCTCTTTATATTCAAAACCTTGAAATGCCTTTTTTTGAGTTGCCAAATATCGAGAAACTGAGTTAGTCGCCATTAGAGACATATCCCGATTACGTTGCCAAAGATAATCAAGCTTTTCAACATACACCTGATAAGATTTCATCGCCTCATGATGAGTTGAAAAACTGCGCTGTAATCCTTCCGATTCTTCTGTAAAACAACGCCGCATCATTTCTTTAGCATCCATGTCACTCATCTCAAAAATTGGCGATCGCAACACCCGATAAATCTTGTTATACAGCGCCGGATCGTACCAAAAAATTCCGTTAATCGCAGCCGAAAAATGGAAATGATCGCGCTGACATCCCAGCAATCCTAAATTAGCAACTAGTTGCTCAAAAGCAGTCGGTGGCTTCAGACAAGTGACAACATCGTGAGATATAATTGTCGAACTATTAAAATGAAAACTTTCATCCATGAAGTGATAATAGGAGACTTTAGCCGGAATTGGAGCAGCTTCAGGATGGGGATGTTTTTGATAATAATTGCTGAGTTTGTGTTGTACTAACTTGCCGTTTAGCGTCCGTACTCCCCGGACTGTAAAATACTGACAAGCCAAAAAAGTATTATTCGCAGAAATCAACCCAAAGTATTGAAGTTGAATTTTTTTCCACCAAGTTTTTAGGGCATTGGTGTCAGCATAAACCATCGTTTCTGTAAAGGGCCCGCGCATGGGGTAGGTAAAGATAAGTTCCCCAAATAACGTTTGTTCCACCTGTTTGGCAATTGTGCGGAAAGCGTTAATGTGCGATCGCTCTTGGGAAGATTCCAAATCTAAGGTATCGCAGATTAAGCGAAAATCTTCTTGAGCATAAAGTCCGGCTGCACTGGTTTGATTGAAAAAGATAGTTGCAATTTCAGCAGAAACAATTTGTGAGTAATAAGCTACCCAGTAAAGTTGGTTCAAAATTATACGCTGATGTTGGCTCGACTGTTCCCATAAAGGTGTACCATATAATAGGGAAAACTCTTCTGGGTTCCAATACTCGTTTTGACAATCCTCATAGCGAAAATTGGTAACTGCTTCATCCATTAAAGCAGTATGGTCTTGCTGTTTATTGCGAGTGTGGTTAATTTGTAATTTGCGATGAATAGTTTTTTCCATATCCGTTTTTATTTCATGCAGAGATAAGATTGAGATTTATTACACACATTGATGGGCGGGGAGTGGTTCAAAGGCTCCGCGTTCTTCTAAATTTTGCAGGATAGACTGGGCTGATGTTCCCCCCATGAGCGATCGCAATATTTGTAATCTTGTTCCACTATGGGTTTCAGTATCTAGTTCTTCTAAAATTTGGATTTTTTGCGATCGCGTCAGATGTCCTTTCACTTGTTCGATTGCTGATAGTACACTTTGCGGTCCCACCTGTACCATAAACAAAAACTGTGCCAATATATCGAGAATTGTTGTTTGACTGAATGCTGAAACAGTAATTTGATTAAACAAGGTGGTTCCTGTAGCGTGATGACGGGATTCAGATTGTAAAAAACTGGCAAAAAGTTCTCCTAAAACTGGATAACGGCATTCTTTAGCTAAACGCCGATAATGGCTTAAACCCCATCCTTCTAAAACAACTTGCAGCACAAACAATAAAACTGTTTTATCTGCACTTTCAACCACTTCTGATAGTAAGCACAAAAACGGATCGTTCGTGCTAGTTACTTCCATTGCTGGGAAAAAATGGCTAATTTGGTGAAGGTGGGTAGCTTCATCAGCCGTAAACAATCCATAAAGCATTCGTTCTTCAACTGTTTCGGCTAAAAGTACCATTTTTGCCATATAGCCAACACCTGCTTTCTCGATGAAATATGATTCTTCTAACAGACTACGGTTGGCAAGTTCTAGAATAGCAGATTGTTCATTAATATTAGATTGTTGAAAAATTTTGACTTGATGTAAGTTCAAAAATTCAGCATCCCAATAATTTAATTGTGGGTAATTAGTATAATTATTCTGATTAGATAAGGCTGCTGTTAATATCCGTCGCAAACGGTCATCAGAATTTGTGTGCGGTAGATTAAAACCGACAATGTTATATTTTGAATCCATGTTCAGGGCTAGGTATTGATAGGGTTTGAATATTTTGATAATTAACAGTTTCCCAAGTTCCCCAGCTTAAAGCTTTCTGGTGATTAACGTGCTGAATAAATTCCAGAATAGATCGATCTGCTTTAGTAGGAGTCTTTAAATCAAACTGAATTGTTTGAAATACCTGTGTATCCCCTTTTGCAAAGTAATTACCAACTTGCTGAGTTAACCATAACAAACCACGATTTAAAACCCATCCCCAAAATCCCGGACGCTTGGGAGTAACAAGAATTGTTTGCCCTTCAGTTTTACCACCTTCAATCATTCGCAGTGTAAATATAATGTAGAAGTGCAGAAAATCTGGCCCTAGCGTCACAGTGCCAGTACTGCCATACCAGTAACACATACTATAAGTAACTTCGTTGCGATATAGAGGACGAATCAGGCGAATTAACCAGGAATCATCCCCTCCCCGTGTAGTGTTGCTGAAGGTAATAGCATTGGGGTTGAGGTTTTGAGAATAAAATATAATCTCTAAAGGTAAATTGTGTACTGTATTGAAATGGTGAGCATCAATCGCATTAATTAGTAAGACATTGGGATGGCAGTTTTTGACAAATCGAGTCCCCAATATATGATCGCAATCTGTTTGTTCTAGTTCTGGTACAAAAGGCAGCAAACTTGGCTTTTCTTCTCCCACCCAAACCCAAATCATGCCGTACTTTTCTGCCGTATGCCAAGTTTTAATGCACACAGGTAGCGGTTTTCCGAGAGAAGGAACATCTACACAAATTCCGCGACTATCATACTTCCAATTATGAAAAAAGCAGCGAATTCCATCACCTTCTACCTTACCTTCTGCTAAATGAGCGCCCATGTGTGGACAATAAGCATCTATAGCTACTACCTGACCACTAACTCCCCGATAAATTGCCAGATTTCTACCTAGCAAAGTTATAGCTTTTACCTGGCCAAGCTTTAATTTTTTTGATGGTAATGTCCAGTACCATCCCTCTATAAATTGTGTTGGATTATTAAAGTTTAAATGTGGGTTGCTAGATGGCATAAAAATTAAATAAGAACACAATCTTGCACAAATTGTAACGATGATTCTGACTTCCACATCCGTTGTCCAGAACGAGTGAGATTGTCATAATTAATTTCAGTTAAACAAACTAATTCATCGCCTAACCGATAGCCAAGATTCTTTTCCTCGAAAAACTGGATATGAGGATTAGTTTGTCGTCCTGATGGAATTTCAATCAACCCTTCCCGTAAAATTTGGGGATGTGGAAACCGGACAATACCAGTTGCTTCTTGATATAAGTTACCATAATATTCCTGTGCCAAATTATCCATTAGATGCTTAACATCAGTAGGTGTTGTGACATCATAACGCGGATAGAAATCTTGCCAAAAAGTAGGGAGAAAACGATAAGTGCGAAAACCAGAGCAGATTAGTAGCCAGTAAAGTTTATTTTCTGCATAATTTTGACGAAGAAAATTAATGGCGGCAATCCAACTACGTGGTAGTGTTGTACTCGACCAAGCACTAGGATCAACAATAGTGTCGCCAGAATACACCACACTAATTTTTTCTCCCAAAAAAGTCTTTTGGGATAACAGCAAAGTTGAAAATCCTTTGAGTGCGTTGGATGTTTCATCTCTCAACAACAAAACCCAGTTTTTGCGCTCTAGATCAATTTCAAAACCATCCCAGGTTATACCTTGAAAGTGATTTTGCAGCAAAGCATACATGGCGGTGCGATCGCTTTGTTGCAAATTTTCAACAGGAATCAGCAAACTCTTCATTGCGCGGAAATTACCTAAACTTGATTTGTATTATATTTAATTAAAACTTTATCGACCATTATGGTAAATTTACGGTGCAATGTGACAGATTCCAGAATGGTTATCTACATTACAATTCTATATTTACATCTTGCACCTTTTAAATCAGAGTTGATGTAAATCACGCACTCTACAAAATAATTAAGATGTATTTAGATTGAGAAACAAAACGCAACATTATCAAAGCTTTTATTGGTTACGCGATCGCTAATCCAGTCTACTATTTTACACCCCTATTTTTTGACCATCGAGACGGTTCTAGCTGATTTACATACTCCATATATTCAGCTAATGGCCGATCGATACTAAGGAGTAAATTCGGATTAAAGCGAATATTATCGTAAATTTTGCCATCTTCATCTCTGAGCATATAGTAAGCCAAGCGAGTACAGAATAGCAAAAACTGACTAAGTAGATACCCTAGAATACCTTGACGTTTTTCAGTTACATAAATCGGTTGAATTCTCGTTTTTCCAGGTGAAATTGGAGTATAAGCATATATCATATACAGTGGCGGAAAAAGCCTGACATCTTTCATCATTGTTAACAAACCAATGCAACCATGAGCATAACGCATTGAATATTGATATGTAGAACCAAGAAATCTTTGACCTAACTTTTCTCTCCAAGTAGTTTGAGGGAATTGTCCCCGCATTGTAAAGTCAATTTGCGTTCCTAATTCACTGCGATGTAGCGACAAATTCATTTTGATGTCTAAATGATGAATTGTTTTTAAATGTTGAGCATCAATACCGTTCATCATACAAATATGATGATGGCAACTTCTGGCAAATGCAATATCAGCTTGTGCAACAATTTCTTTTCCCTTTAATTCATCAAAATCAGCTACTCTCTCTGGTGCTTTAGCATCTGGATAAATCCAGATAAATCCATACTTTTCCTCTGTTGCATAAGCTTGTAATTTAGCTTGAGTAGGAATTTCTGATTGACAGGGAATATTTTGACAAATTCCTGTTTCATCAAATGCCCAATGATGAAATGTACAACGAATCCAATTACCATCAACCTTCCCAATTCCTAAATCTGTCCCCAAATGAGGGCAGTAAGCATCTAAAGCCCGTACTTGCCCATCTTCACCTCTAAAAATGACAATTTTATGACCGCATACTTCTACAGATTTTGCTGTTTTTTTAGGGATTTCATGACTAGCACAGGCAATATACCAACCTTTAGCAATCACATCCCAATTATTGAATACTTTCATAATTGTTTAATAGATAATTATTTAATATTTCTTGTCGTTGGCGAATATCATCTCGATATTTCCCCGTCAAAATTCTAAATAACATTTTACCTAAACAATAAGAAGCCCGCCAAGAAAATACAGCATCTTGTAAATCAATATGGCTACGCTCAAATAAAAAATGTCCAGTTAATCCCAACAATTGAGTTAACGGTAGGCCCAAGAGCAACCAAAAATTTTGCAACTTCCAAGTATAAAAAAGTAAACTGTAAAAAAAGAATATCCCAAAAATGTGTAGAGTAATATTAATTGGATGTTGATGTTTAAGAATAAAAATGTCCCAATAGTTTGTAAAAGGATGATCAAGAATTTGATTATTAATCCGATTTTTTAACTTTTGTTGAGGATTATAATAATTCATGTCAAAACCTTCTAGAATTAATCTTTAGTTTAGTGCCAAGAGTGCGATCGCTCTACAGATAACGGCTAAGACCGCCAAAACACAACATTCTGGTACGTCAGTTGTTAGGTAGGTTTCGTTGGTTTTAAAAGTTTGAGCTTGCTAATCCATCTATATTTAGAGAATTTATCAGATCAATTATGTTTTGCTTGTTATGAGTATCGGGAGCAAGCTCTAATAATTTATGGAAATCAGAAATTGCTTGATTTAGTTGTTTAAGATGCAGGTAAGTATAGGCTCTATTAAAATATGCAGGTGCTAGAGATGGATCTAACTCTATGGCTTTCTCATAATCTAGAATAGCTTCGTTAAAACAACCCATAGTCTTATAAATATTTCCTCTATTAACATAAGCACCAGTATATTCAGGTTCTAACTCAATAGACTTAGAGTAATCGGATAACGCATTATCTAACTTATTTAATAAAAAATAAGCATTACCACGATTATAATATGCTTTAGAATATGTTGAGTTTATCTGAATTGCTATATTATATTCAGCAATTCCCTTTTCTATTTCACCAAATTTTACATACAAAATTCCTAAGTTGTAGTGTGGCATATCGTATTGTGGGTCTATTTCAATTGCTTGTTTATAATCTTCAAACGCTGCTTTTTCATCACCTATTTTTTTGTACAAATTTCCTCGTGAATTGTAGACAAGTACATATTTTATGTTTAATTGAATTACTATATTATAATCCTCTAATGCTTGTCTTAAATTACTTAAATCAGAATAAACAATTCCTCGGTTATAGTAGGCATTTATATAGCCATCATTAAGTTCAATTACTTTTGTATAGTCTAAAATCGCTTTCTCTGCTTCTTCCAAAAGACGATATGCGTTTCCTCGATTGTAGTAAGCATCTATAAAATTTTTATCGATATCTATTGCTTGAGTAAAATCAAGTACAGCTAAATCAAGTTTATTTAGTTCCGTATAAGTAATACCACGCCCATAGTAAGCATGAGAGCAGCTTCCATCTAGCTCAATAGCCGTTGAAAAATCTGACAATGCTTGAGTAGTATTGCCCATCTGAATGTTAGCAACAGCGCGATTGAAGTATCCTACCGGATGGCTATTGCCTGATTCTATACCTTTACTAAAAGCTTGTTCAATAAACTCATATTTTTCATTGAGAGCAATATTGACGAATCCTAAATAAAAATATAAATTTGCTAAACTTTCTTTGATTTCTTCATTGTTTACTGATTTCATACATTTTAAGGCATCTTCTAAGAAGAATCTAGACGATTTAAACTCATTTTTCCAGAAATAAATTTGCCCAATGGTAAATTGAACAAGGTAAGTAAATTGAAAAGGTAAATAATGATGAATGTAAATAGGAAAATCATCAGGTGGATGCATTAAATTTACAAACCTAGCAGGTATCTCATTTGGAATTATTAGTTTATCTTTTTGTAAAATAGTGTAGCGTGGAAAAATTCCTCCATCATCATAATGTCCCCAGATAAAAGCCGTAGCATTGTAACTCTTACCCACAGCTTTCATAACTTCAAATTCATTGCGTCTAAATACTTCCTTGACAGATTCGATTCTTACATCATTAAAATTAGATTTATTCAGAGAAGTATTGAGTGATTCTAGTATACTGCCAGTAACATCATAATTTACATTTTTGCTAGCATTAAAAAAATCAGCTATGAGGATAAGTATTTCATTATCTGAGGCGGGTTTTAATTCTTTAATAGAATTCTCCATATCTTGATAATATTGAGAATTTTTCCGCCATTTTTCAACTGCTAAGTGTAGGTCATTTATATATTTCTTAGCTTCACCGATAGTCCAGCCTTTACTCTGGCTTGTTCTTGTATCATACTTGTCATGATGTTCAAGACAGAGAAAAGCTAAATTTTCTAGTTTGCTATTACAGTTATTTCTATCCAAGTGAGCTATTTGTCCTGGCTTCTCACAAAAATCATTATTTAAACCAAAACAAAGACAGCACCTTCTACCACTTTTATACAGAACTTCAGTTTCTATATCACTAGATATTTTCTTTCGAGTCGTCATAGTATTTCATAAAAATAATGGATAGGTTATTAAGCAGAGGTTTGCATATAATTTATACCTTAATAGTCATTATCAGCCACACAAATACCTTTACATTTAATACCGTTCGTAGCAGTGCGCTGACAATGAGAACATAGAACTTTTTCGTTTTCTGTTTCTTTATTTATGTTTATATTAGTGTTTGCCTGTAGCTTGTCTTTGTCGATCGGGAGTTTTACATTCATAAGAATAAGCATGGAGGAATTTATTGCTGTTTAAATTTTACAAGCCATTGAGGAGTGATTGCCGATACAACTCTCCGTAAGATAATTCAACAAGGAAACAAAACACTTCCCAACCTTTCACGCCCCAAGCGATCGCTCACCTTGCCCACACAAACAACCTGAATCCCATTAATATAAGTTCGCTTTCATAGGTATATTATATCAATATATCAGATATGATATAACTACAGCATGGGAGATCAAAGTAAACCTTTAGTTTGGTTACATGGTGAAGTTAAAACCCCACCTTTCAGTCAAGAAGCACGCATAGAAGCGGGTGTTCTGCTCAGACAATTACAGGAAGATGAATCCCTTGGGTTGCCACATTCACGCCCTATGCCAAGTATAGGAATTCACTGTCATGAATGACGTATTCGAGATGCAGATAAAAACTGGAGGATCATTTATCGGATTGATGACGATGCAATCTTGATTGTTGAAGTCTTTAATAAAACAACGAGAACAACATCCAAGAAGATAATTGAGGTTTGCAAAAAGCGTCTGAGGAAATACGATACCGATCAACAGGAGTAATATGATGGATCAAGCGAAGAGAGAACGTTTGGAATCTAAAGGCTGGAAAATTGGCACAGTTTCAGATTTTTTGGAGTTAACACCTGAAGAAAATATCTTAGTTGAAATTAAGCTAGCTCTCAGCCAAAACTTGAAGGAGCGCCGACAAAAACTTATGACTCAAAGTGAACTCGCGGCTAAGATTAGTTCTAGCCAACCTCGAATTGCTAAAGCTGAAAATGGCGATGCTTCAGTATCAATTGAATTGTTGATCCGGGCAATGTTAGCAACAGGTGCAACTCCTCAAGATATTGGACAGGTGATTGCTGGTGTGGGGTAAAAGCAATTCAATGCTCTCCTCTCAAGCCTCCGTATGAGATAATTCAAACAGGAAACAAAACAGTTCCCAACTTTTCACGCCCCAAGCGATCGCTCACTTTCCCCCGACAAACAACCCGAACTCCATTAATATAAACTCCTTGCACAATCTCATCCGAACCGCGCTTAACCATCCGAGGTTCACCATCTAAAACTGGATCTGATATCTGCACTTGCGGGCTAATTGGCTGATTTAAAGCATTGGGATCGAGTAAAACTATATCTGCTTTTGCACCAACTTTCAGAACTCCCGTATCAAGACGAAACCAACCAGCAGGTTCTCCGGTAACGCGGCAAATCGCAGCTTCCGGTGAAAGAAATTTCGTTGCAACTGCTTGTTTGAGCAAAGACAAAGCTCCATCATAGTAGCCCAGGTTACGCACGTGAGCGCCAGCATCGGTAAAACCAGGCAAAATATGCGGATGCTGCATCATCGCTAAACGGGGTTTGAGGCGATCATTCGCTCCCGTCGCTACCCAGCGTAAATCTGTATCGTATTTTTGTAATGCGTGGATAAATAAATCCACTGGTTCTTGTTGCTTTTGACGAGCAATTTGGGCAAAACTTAACCCTTGCCAACTTGCTTCAGGACAGTGAATAACTTCCATCAAATCTAACTGACGATGGAATGATTTACGCCGTTTACTCAGCCATTCTTGGCGAAATTGACAACGAAAAACTTCCGATGCCCATAATTGTTGCCTTTCTTCTCGTGATTGACAACCATTGAGTTGTGCGCCTGTGGAGAATTCTTCAAATAAGGGAGTCACAGATCCATCAGAGTAAATGGTGAAAGGTTCGGTTAAGGTTTGAAAACGCACATTACCATTTAGAAGCCGATTCCAAATAAATAGTAGCGGGGAAAATATTCGCCAGAGGTTGCGATCGTGTACGGCATCTAAGGCTGAGAGGACTGTTAGCCGCAGTGGTTTTTGTCCAATCCCTGAACCCATCCGCAGAATATCTACAAAGGAAGCAAGTCTTTGTAAATTGGGTGTGACTTGAAAAACGCGATCGCACCGCCGACACAAATCCGCTAACATTGCATATTCTTTAAATTTCGCGTGTTGAGAGGGAATTGTGCAGCCTTGCCATTCTCCACTCATCCGATGCCAGGGAAACATATCAATAGAAATGCCAATAAAGCCAGCATCTATTGCATCTCTGGCTATGCGCTGCATAAGTTTTAGTTCAAATTTTGTCGGCTGAACAGTTAAGCTGCGTTCTAATCCCATCACATGAGCGCGTAAGGCACTGTGTCCAAACATTGGGGCAACATTGGGGCCGAGGGGTAACTGTTGCAAATGCTGTAAATATTCTGCTGGTGTTTGCCAGGAAACCGACTTTTGTAGCCATTTTGCAATCAGCCGATGGGAAAGTGTCTCTACTCTCTGAAAAATATCAGCCAGGATTTGGGGTTGGGCGATCGCAACAGACAAGCTACAGTTACCAATAACCACGCTGGTAACACCATGACGCACTGATTCGCTCAATCCTGGTGCAATTTCTAACTCTAAATCGTAATGAGTATGAATATCTATAAATCCCGGTGTCACCCATAACCCAGAAGCATCAACCACTTCACGCGCTGGGGTAGTTAAGAAGGGTGCAAGGGTGACAATCCGTCCGTTTTGAATGCCGATATCTTTGCGAACAGGTGGAGAGCCTAAGCCATCGAAAATTAACCCGTTTTGAATCAGCAAATCTAACATGATTGTTTGTTTTCCTTTGACATCGCCTACAGTGGGCGGGTACGCCATCGCACCACAGTATGACGCAAATATTCATTGCTACATCTTATACTACATAATCATGAACCCCTTCAAGCGATCGCTGAGAGTTTTCACATACATCGAAGCAGGCATTTTTGTAACTAGCAATTTCAGTTATCTATATCTGTCTTATGTAATAAGTTCTATACCTACCCTAAGTAGGGTTATCTATCTGTATTTGTTCGTTAAGTTGTATGAAGTTGAAAGCAAAATACCCTTAACTTAGTTGGAGTTTTTTATGACTTACACAATTGATGAAGCAACAAGACCAGCTTTAGAAACTTTTCAACGCTTTGATGTAGATACTCAGCTAGCCCTACTTTGGTTCGGTTATCTCGATCTTAAAGAGCAGCTACAACCAGCACCTCCTCCAAGCGTTGAACAGCCTGCCAAAGCAGTGTTTGACAAATTCCTGGACTTGTCTAAAGAAGAGCAACTGCAAGCACAACGCGACATTATTAATGGTGCAGCTAACGATATCAGCCAAACCTATAATAGTCTGAGTCCCAATGCCAAATTAGACGTTTGGTTTCTGCTGGCACAAGGAATGGAGGATGGAAGCATAATTCAAGTGCCCTCGGACTATCAACTTCCAACTGAAACAGATGAATTTGTCGCATCGATCAAAAATCTGGAGTTTGAGCAACGGATTAATTTTATGTTGAGTGTTGTGGAAACGTTCGGTTAGTTAAGTCCAAGAATTTTCAAACTTTCTAGAATTGGGGATAACTGAAAGTAGTAAATTAAGCTAGACCTGGCTGTTTTTACTCTACTTTAATAGACCTTAACTTAGAACTACCGCAGAGATGCTCATCTTTGCGGTAGTCTTGATGAAAGTTAATATCTGTCGGTTGACTCATTTTATAACAGTTTTCAGGTATGTATTTGAACCACATTGATTGTAGGGGCATAAGGTCTTCCGTCCCTAGCGCTTGATTTAGATTTTTCCAACCGCACGATCGCATTATAATCAAGTACACTTCGAGCAATCGCGATCTTTTTAAGCTTTCAACAGATTTATTTTATAAGTATCTAGGCATAATAAATTTCAAGTTTTTAGTAAGGACTTTAGTGCCGATTATCCTTGCTCTGAGCGATAAATCGCTCACTACAAACTAGGAGTTTATTTTATATTTAATTATGTCTACCTACTTAAATCTTTAAAGCAGTAGTTGAAATAAAAATCCCTGTCAACTGTCTGTGACAGGGATAGCAGTTTTGAGATAATAGCTTGTCTCTTAGCTAACAAAATCTTTGTGAGCAGCGACAAGCATCTGAGCTTGCCTTAAAACGTTTCCGAATAAATAAAAAGGAATCTGCCAAGCTGCAACGGTAACTTCTTTGACTATATCTTGTACGCTAACTGCGATTAATTCATGCTCTGGCGGCTCTCCCTCAACTGTACCAGACCAAGTAAAAGCTAATAAGAAATCATCATCTCCAGGCAAGGATGCAATCAAACATTCTTCTGGTGTTGGTTCGCAAATAATTCCATAATCATTTGCAAGTTCTACTAATCTTTGAAATTTGTTTCCGTTTGTCATTTGTTCTTAGGATGTAATTGAATCTCAGTTTTAGAAGAAATCATATTTTTAACTCCAGAACTCAAGTGAGTTGCTATATAGCAGAAATTACGAATTATTAATTATTCGTTGAAAATTATGAGTTATTGGAGTTAGATCGGGCTTAAGTCCAAAATATTACCGCGATCGCTTGATTGTATCAGCAACAATTGTTACTGTTTTAGAAAAAGCTATACTACCTACTTTTTCGGTTTACCCTATTTACATACACCTCCATTTGTTATCATTTCAAGATTGATGCTTTCATCTCACCCTAGTTGACGCAGTGCATTGAGAATTGCGATCGCTTTTGGGGGAACTGCTGTAAACCGAAGCAGAAAAAGATGCTCGTCAACATTAGACTGTTCGATTGCCTTGGCATAGATATCTTCTTCTGTAGCCATTTCTGCCTCAATCAATAACTGGAGTTTGAGATTACTCAAGAGTTCTAAAGAATGTGGCGATCGCAGCTGCGCTCCTTTTTCTGAGAGGCTAATCAATTCACCCATAAATACTGTTCCTACTGCATGTTTTCCCTGCAAAATGGAGTATTTTACAGGTATTTTTTGAGTAAGAACGATCATTTCTTCATCATATTTAGGCAAGAATAAATTATATTTACCACCAATGCCACGAATTTCACAAATTGTCACAGGGTGTTTTATGCCCTTGGGTTCTATTTGTGATTGCCCAGCAATTTGTAGGTCAATATTGGCATCCTTACAGGTATTTTCGGAAATTAAAATTTGTCCTCCCACTGTATAAGATTCAATTCGAGCAGCCAAATTAACATGACTGCCAATAACTGTATATTGAGCGCGTTTTTGAGAACCAACATTTCCCGCTACAGCCTCTCCTGTATTAATCCCAATTCCCATTTCCAGAATTGGGAAATTCATGTGCTGATTTTGTTCATTCACTTGCTGCATTGCTAACTGCATGGCAATCGCACAAGCGATGGCTCGTTGAGAATCATCCTTGCGACTAATTGGCGCACCAAACACCACAAAAATCCCATCACCCATGAACTCATTAATCGTGCCTTTATAGTGGTTAATCACATCTGTCATTATTCCCAGATAAAGATTCAAAATCTTTACTACTTCTTCCGGGGGCAATTGTTCGGAAATAGCCGAGAATCCTCTTAAATCAGATACGAGAACCGTAACTTTTCGGCGTTCTCCTCCTAGCTTTAACCCAGAAGGAGTTTCGAGGATATTAGCGACGATTTCATCAGTTAGATAGCGGCCGAGGGTTTTTCGCATCTCGGTAGCACTTTGGGCAATATACTGAGTAAGTGCGATCGCAGAACCTCCAAAAGCTAGCAATGAAGGGATAACGGGAATCCACCAACCAGCCAAAAACGCCAGAAAACTACCACCAATTAAACCCCCACCTGCCAATAAAACACTAACAGCCATGAGGATTTTCTGGTTGCTACTGTGGCGTTGCAGCCAACACAAGCTAGCACCAATAATTGACCAGATCAAAATTAATAGCCATTCTAGCGGGTCAGGTAAACACTTAATCAATGGACGGCCTTCCATTGCCGAACTTAAAATTTGACTAATCAAATTAGCATGAATTGTCACACCCGCCATCCGTTCCGGATCGGTCAACACATTACTGCTGTAAGGTGTATAGAATAGATCCTTTAAACTTTCAGCAGTAGCACCAATTAGTACCACCTTGTCTCGCATTAAATCTGGTGGAATGAGATTCTCTTGCACTTGAGTAAGAGAAACTTTAGTAAACTGCTCTATCCGTCCTCGGTAATTCAACAGCACTTGATAGCTTCCAGCATCAGCTCGGACGTAACCTCCATCATTAGGTTCAAAAATTGGGAAAATACCCCGATTTAACTGCAAGTAATTAGAGTTAGTTGCCGATGGCTTGGCAGTAATACCTTCAGGTTTCAAGTACAACAATGCCAGTTTTAACCCAAAACTTTCCAGAATCTCGTCATTATTTAAATTTACGTACAATAATGCTCGCCGAATTTTGCCATCTCCATCTATAGGTAAATCATTCGACCCAACTTGATTAAGTTTCTTCAGTTCTGGAGATGAATCAACCGCCGAACTATCAATAGTATCAGAGACTTTTTGGACTCCAATCAAATTAGGAGTAGACTTAAACACCTTAAGTAAGTCTTGATGACCGGGATTTACAGGTAAATCACGATAAATATCTAAACCAATCGCTCTGGGTTTTTGCTGTTTGATTTTTTCTAACAAACTAGCAAGTTTTCCATCAGGCATAGGCCACTGTTCCTGCTTGCGGACATCTGCCTCATTAATCTCAACTATGACAATGCGGGTATCAGCCGATTCTCTTGGACGAAGGAGAAAAAATTGATCTAGTGCTGCCAATTCCAACAATTGCAGTAATCCAGTCAAGCGTATTGCAATCACCAGGGCTGTAATATTGGGAACAGCAAATAAAACACCCCGCCATTGCCAAATGTGCGGTTTCAGCTTTGTCCACATAATATTTAGTGCTGAGTGCTGAGTGTTGTTAGCGGAAGCGGGGCGTTTAGCCCGTGCTGAGTTAGGAGTTAGGAGTTAGGAGTTAGGAGTTAAGAATTTTTCCTCAGCCTAATGCCCTCTGCCCAATGCCTCGTGCCCTTCTTTCGTAAATGTGCAACAATCAATCAATGGTTCGGAAGCGATCGCACTCAAACCTACAGACTTGAAAAATTGTTTCCAATCCAGCCTCGCTTTGAAATTATTCGGCTCAGTCCGGCGTAGCTGCACTAAACTAGTCAGCGCTTCATGCCAAATCCCAGCTTCTGCATAGATAGTGGGCAACTTGTACAAATTTGCCTTTGCTAACGCCTCTGACAAAGTTGCTCCTGGTTGAGTGCGTTCCACCCAACCATCTACAGTCGGATTTTCACTATTGTCTTGATTATCACAAATAATTGTTAGATACCAATGATAAGTTTTACCTACAGCGAGTGCAGGGGCACTGTCAGGAAGTTTAAAGCTAATAATTCCCGATTTATTTGGAAGTGTAAAAGAGGTTTCATAAAATACGTTCTGGTCTTCAGTCAAAAGCAGAAAATTGGCTGTTTTGAGTTGAGATGGAGGTATATACCAGAAAAATGTTGGATGTTGAGCAAATGTCAGCCCTAATTTATCTGGAGGTATTAAGGGAGTTATTAGTTGTTTGCCTTTTAGGCAAGAGCTACCACGGGTAGAACCACCAGCACTTGCAGGAAGTTTTCCCCGCTGTGGTGGTTTAAATGTTTGACTAATTTGCCAAGTTTTATTGGCATGGTACGACTGAGCTTGTACCTGTGCTGTTAAAGCAGAAAGCAAATACAAAGGTAAGGAAAAGGGTACAAAATATAAAGATGGTTTCATCCATTTCATATTGATAATGCCTGAGTTCTAGATTAGTCAGGTGAATAAATCAAGTATTCCCAAAAGCAGAGTTAGATTTTTCACTCAACTACAGAACTATTTATTGGGCATTGGGCATTGGGCATGGACAAGAGACAAGGTAGACGAGGAAGAGGAGGAGACAAGGGAGAAACTTGTTCAATAATTCCCCCTTGTCCCCCTTGTCTTCCTTGTCTCCCCTGCCCCTCTGCCCCCCTGCTCCCTACTCCCCTGCTCCCCTGCTCAAATATATGGCGATACATCTTCACCGCATTTATCTGCTAAATAGGAGAGGGCACGAAAACGTAAGCCTACCAGTTGCTCATATAACGGGTTAATTTTACACATCGGTGGGATATGCACAATTTTGCGTCCAAATAGGGTGACATCCCGTTCAAAGGGACACTGGGCGGGAATCATTTTACACAAAAAGCGGGCTACTCTTGGGTCTTGGATATCTAGCCCATCAAGCCAGTCTTGCAGGGGGTGTAGGGCATTGATTTGACGCTTTGTTAGCCCAGTGCTGGCGATAGTGGGGGTAATTTGCTGTGGGTATTCCAGAGTGTGGCGAAGGGCTTCGAGTAACTTCTGTGGCTGTTCCAAAGCTTGACAGAACTGTTGCAGAACTTCATCTTCGCTGGGAGAATAAGTACCATCTGCGATCGCTACCATTATCGCTGTCCTTAAGAAATTTTCTGCAGCTGGTGTACCTTTACCCAACGCTGCGGCTAATTCCTCTGGCGTAATTACCTCTAGTGAGTCAAATTTAATCTTAGGAGCTAATTCATTTTCGGTGATGCTGGCAATTAATTCCTGTTCTTGATCGTCAAAATTACCATCAGCCCAAGCAATAGTAAGCAGTCCACGCAACCAAGCGGCAATCTGTTCGCTGCTGTAGGGGGATTGAACGGTACTTGTCATAAACTCTATGTCTCAAGCTTTCCTCAGTCACTACTACGCTACCCTAACCAGTGACTATGAAGATAGTGGAAGCAGCACAGAAAAATAAATCAGAGAAGTTTTCAAATCGCAATAGTCGGTCTTAAGGTAAAATTCATTTGTAGGATTATTGAGAATATTTCTACTTAAAGTAAATTTAATTGGAGTATCTCAAATATTCATCAGGTTTAAGACTGTAATTTGCGCCACAGAATGATGGAGTTTTCTAAGTATGCAAACCTGCCAGCTAAATATCGCCGACGCTTTTCTCTAATGAATCGTTTACTGATATTACTTGCTTCTCTATAGAATTGCGATCGCTTGGCATTAGTGAAATTAGGTTAACTCTCAAAAATTAAGGTATATAATGTTTTTCTTTGGCATTGAACATGAAGTCGCGTTTTTGAACAATGAGGGGAAATTTGCTGATTTCTCCCACACAAAATTTGCTGATTTCAATCAAATTATTGCAAGGCTACCTACATATCCCAGTGATTATCCTCAACTCCGCGTTGGCGATGCGGGTATTAAAATGAAGAGATGGTACATTGAGGGATTTGAAAGATTTGCGGATTCTGATGAAGTCATAGACTGTCATGTTAAAGGTATTGAAATTAGAACAACTATCCACTCTAGTATTCTAGGCGCCATTACTGAATTATCAGAAAGTTTTAACTTGCTACGTCAGGTTGCCGCTGACTTTGGCTTATCACCAGTTTTGGTGAGTTTCAATCCTTACAATCCAGCTTTTGAGCCTCAACCCCCATTAAACAATTATGAAATTAAACAGCTAGAAGCTTTTCCTGACGAACAAACTGCTAATATTCACATGGTATCTTATGGGCCAGATTTAAATATTTCCGTGGCAGATTTGTCAACTGAAGATGTAATTGATATTGGCAGAAAGTTCACTTATTACAGCCCCTATATCGTTCCTTTTAGTTATAGCTCTCCCTTTTATAATGGAGGTTTATGGGATGGACTATCGGTACGAACATTTATCAGAACTGGAAAAAGACCAGCGACTCTGGTTTTTGTTCAAAAAGAAGAACAACTTATTAATAGTATACCTGCCTTAACAAAAATTGCCCGGATTCCGGCGGAAGTGGGACGCATCGAATTTAAAGCTTGTGATAGTTGTGATAATTTTTTAATCTATGCGGCTTTGCTGGTATTATTGAAAGGTTTGGTGTTAGATAAAACCTTACTGGGTAGAGCAACTGTACCGGATGCAGCGTTACACCAACTTTCTGCAAAAGAAGCGTTTGAAAACGAAGATATTTTTGAAAATGCCACAAAAATCTTCCAAGCAGCCGAAGTTGCTTTAGGAGATGACCCAGATGTTCATTATTTAACGCCCTTAAAAGTGCTGCTGGAAAAGCGAAAAACAAGATCCCATGAATTAATAGAAATGTTTCATCACGTAAATTCAATAGAAGAGGTTATAAGGCAGACTTATCAAGTTTAAAAAAAAGATTTATTTTTCTCCTTTTATTTATTAAGAGGGGATTAAGCAGAGTCTTTATATAATTATATAAATTAATACTTTACAAATGTCCTTTAAAGTGCATATTCCTTCAATTCCTTTAATTTGATAAAGTCCAGCTAACTGAACATAAATAGTATAGGCATTAGCTTGAAAAAACTAGATTAAGTCGATATACCTAGAGACTGATTTTATTCTAACTAAAGATGTAGTAAAATTCATTCTAGAGATTGATGCATACCCTAGCTTTTTCAAAGTAAAAGTGTAGACAGGGAACTGAAATGAAGGATTTCAATTATGAAATCTAATAATTTTGCTAAAGAATTAAGGTGGTATTTGCTTATTACGCCTTACTAATTCGATGCAGAAATACAAAAAATCTCTTCGTCAGGTTCGTTTTTCAAGAACTTCTAAATTGAAGCGGAGCTTGCCACTTTTATTATTGCTTAAAATTGCTGAGTAAGTAAAGGTATATGCTTCGCTCTTTCAGTAAAAGTTCTGCGTTGTTAAAGCTGTTATGGAGGATTTCAAATGAAGATGATTACTTCTGTTTTATCTTTTTTACGTCCAGTACGTTTTTTAGTAGTGGCCTTTACTTGTGCCCTACTCTTATTATCTAATGCTTTTCCTGCTTTTGCAATTGGTACCGACCCAAGTAACCCTACTGAAGCTACTACACAACTGCTTGACATTCAGCGCAAAACTGACGAAGCCGCTAAAGAACCACCAGAAGGATTGGAAAAGACTCAAAAGGAGGCTAACGAAGGACTGAATGAGGTTCAGGGAGCCGCTGATATTGATAAGCAGAAGCGTCCTGAAAATTCTCAGGGTGCAAGAACTATCGAAGAAAAAGCAAATAATTTATTTGACAAAATTACAGGTAAATAACAGAGTTAGTATCTTAGTAATTTTTTGGTAGTAATGGGTGATTGCATGAAAGCAGTCACCCATTACTACTTTTTAATGTGGCGATCGCAACTGAAATTAAATATAAAAATATGTTCATCCCTATTAAGGTGTAAGTATAGCTATGAAATGTGATGATTAATTTAAACTGATAATGTTTCCTTTGGTTGATGTGGATTATGTGGAAAATTTGGCAAGTTAATAAATAAGTTTGCTTAGGGATGGAAAATAATGCGTGCGATAAACATTGGTTTGACAGACGAACAGCGTCAAGGTGTAATTAATCTGTTGAATCAGGATTTAGCAGATGCCTATTTACTGCTGGTGAAAACCAAAAAGTATCACTGGGATGTCGTTGGCCCTCAGTTCCGCTCTTTGCACCAGCTTTGGGAAGAACACTACCAAACGCTGACTCTAAATATTGATGCTTTGGCAGAGCGGGTTCGCGCTTTGGGCGGTTATCCAGTTGGTACATTGGAAGGATTTCTCAAGCTTGCTACCCTTAAGGAACATGGTGGTAATGTGCCCACAGCAACAGGGATGGTATCTAATTTAGTGGACGATCACGAGCAGGTTATTCGTAATTTGAGAGACCATGTAGATCAGTCTGGTGAAAAATTCCACGATCAAGGAACTGCTGACTTTTTGACTGGACTACTCGAACAGCATGAAGAAATAGCTTGGATGCTGCGTTCATTTATTGAAGGCGAAGCACTAGATGCAGATGGCAAACAGCCAGCAGCAGGGGCTAAGACTCCCGTAGGTGTATAGCTCATAACATCTGAGTTAAGAAGGAAGGCTGTATGTGAAATCAATTGAGGGAGGATCGATTCCTCCCTCAATTGATGTGAAAGAATTAATCTGCCTGGATCTACTCATTCACCTTGCCAATTTGGGAATTGAAAATTGGTTCATGCGCCAATCCCACTTAACGCCAGTCCGCTCAAGTCGGAAATTCCGCCTACGCGGCTGGTTCATTTATGTATGCTGGGGAATCTGTCTAGTGCAGTGGTTCATCCCGATCGGTGCAATCAATCTAACAATATAAAAATTGATTGGTCATCTTCATTGCCAAAACAACATAATACAAGGAGTTTTTAAGTGTCAGAAGTATACAAAGCAGAACGTACTATTTCTGCTGTATTTAAAGAACAGAAGCAAATTGATGATGTGATTCGACGTTTACTAGACAGGGGTGTGCCTAGAGATCATATTTCGGTCATGGGCAGAAATTTCCAGTCGGAAACGAGAATTGCTGGCTTTATTAGTAAAAAAGATGTGATTCTAGGGGGTTTGAGAACAGGAGCAGTTTTTGGTTCTTTGTTTGGTTCCTTTCTCAGCTTGCTTACGGGTGTAGGCGTACTGTTTATTCCCTTTGTCGGCCCAATTGTGGCAGCAGGGCCTATTGGTGCAGTGCTATTGGGGGCTGCTAGTGGAGCGATCGCAGGTAGTGCAGGTGCTGGTCTAGTATCGGTTCTGACTACTTTGGGAATGCCAGAAGATAAAGCGGCTATCTACCAAACTCGCTTACAAGCTGGCGAATTTTTCGTGATGGCAGAAGTTCCGAGCGATCGCACTGGCGAATTTCAATTGCTGCTCGAAAGTGCAGGTGGCGAAGAAATTAACACGATTGAGAAAACTCTGGCTCGTCCTTGTTCTGGACAGTGTAACAGTCCAGCAGACTTGTCTCCTGAAGTTCGCGCTCATCTTTCTGATGAAGCTCAGAGTACATTCATTGAACGATATAATGCTGTACTCAATGAAAAAAGTGACGAGTTCACAGCCGAACAAGCTGCTTGGGAGACTATTCACCAACAATATGAAGAAGATGAAAATGGTGTCTGGTCTAAAGCTAAGGTCAAAGCCTGAAGAAGCCAGGAGGTAGGAGTCGAAACACTGACTCTTGCCTCTAGTGTGGAACTACTGTGCAAGACTAGATATCAGGGATTTATAACAAATAAATTATCCAATATTGTGGGGTGGGTTTTGTGGCTTACCCCACAAAAAGCAAGTATATTGGCAATAATCTGGGAATAATTGTAGATATTTATACGTATTATGGCAGGCGATCGCACTTAGATAGAAATTGCCTACTCTGGGTCTAGTTTGCATAATTTTGGGTACATTACCGCAAATGCGCTGATACTTTAATTTCTCCTCTTCATAAATTCCGCAAAAACACCGTTACGCTATTTGTGTTTGCGATCAAAACTTAGAGCATCCAGTTTATGAGGGCGGATTTATGACCAACCCTGTAAAGACGGTTATCCAAGTCAATCTGGAGATGGCTCTAGAAGTAGCTCAAGAATTAGAGCAAGCTCCATACACTCAACTCGGTGCTTATTGTTTGGAAATTTTACGGGAAATCGGATGTGCTGGTACTGAACTCCCAGTTAACTTACAAACTCGCGATCAGCAGCTAAATTTCATTACAGGCTTTGCATCTTATGCTTTTGGGGAGGTACAAAGTGTATAAAGCATTAATTGATGATATATTTTCTGATTCCGAAGATACAGAAGAAACTACCTTTCCTGCCACAAATGAAGATTTATTAATCTTAACAGAAAAATATTTAGGGTTTGAAATTCCCTCAAAGGTTTTCTTGCAAGCTATAGCCATTGCTGATTACGACGGTGCAGCTGCTTTTCGCTACGTTGATAATTATTTGATTACTCTCAAAAATAAGAAGAAGCGTAAGCAGAAGAAATTACTTGTGTTAGGTTGTTCGACTAGATTTGACAATAATTGACGTGTTTATTCACCAGTTAACTAAAAACCAATACGATTTAGATAAGATAATTTGCACGGCTGATGTAGAGGCGTTGTATTACAACGTCTCCGCACATTTGTTTCAAAAAGACAATAAACAACAATAACAATTTATCTAGAGTTAGTGGTAGGGCAAACGCATTTTATTTACTAATAAAAAATCAAAAGGATTCTCAAGTTATCTAATTGAAGAAGGCATGAGGCAGAGAGCAGAAGACAGTATTCATTCTGCCCTCTGCCTTTTTCGATAACTGTCATTGATGAGATTATAAACAAAACAAATCCGCTCTTCTCGGAAAATATCAATTAGCTTATTTTAAAATATATAACTCTTTAGTAAAAGTAAAAAACTCACGATTTGGGTAATGGATAGCTTTACCAAAAAGAGAGGTTGAGAGAGAGGTTCAGCCTCGCTAGATTAGGAAACGCTATATGAGATTTAAAACATTATTTTTAATCAACAAAGTAGTACATTAAACATATATCTAAAGAAATAGATTAATTAATAATTAACTAAACAAATACTGTCTAGAACATCACAAATTAATTTAATACCAGACCATACTTTAGGCAGAAGGTTAAGAAAATTAATTCAGTTAACTTAGTTAATTAAATAACAACTTATCGGCTCAATACTTTTGATTGAAATCCTTGCTTGGAGTTGAGAAATAGAAAAGCTTTTTCTATATTTCAACAAATTGCTTACTAGCATAAGAACCATTTAACTTTAAACTCAGCTTCAGGAGATACCAATGAACTTAAACCACAGTAAAAATTTGCTCAAAATGCTTGCTAGCCTCGTGGGAGTTGCTAGTACTGGTGCTTTAATAAGTCTTCCAGTATACGCTCTGCCCCAACCCATCTCTAGAAATTTGGAAACTAGTCAAGCCCCCATAGGTGATAGATTGTACTCTCAAGCAGGGCAATCTACAGGAGGTGATTCTACCACCGGAACGCAGCAGTATCCAAATAATGGCACTAGTGGTAGTGGAACTGGTACTAGTGGAACGCAGCAGTATCCAAATAATGGCACTAGTGGAATAAATAATGGTACTGGAACACAGCAGTACCCAAATAATGGCACTAGTGGAATAAATAATGGTACTGGAACACAGCAGTACCCAAATAATGGCACTACCGGAACACAGCAGTACCCAAATAATGGCACTACTGGAGCACAGCAGTACCCAAATAATGGCACTACCGGAACGCAGCAGTATCCAAATAATGGCACTACCGGAACGCAGGACAATACAGGAAGTAATAACACTACAGGTGGACAAAACACTGGTGGAGGTGTCAGAGCGCTCTGGTAATTTCTTAGCCCTATACGATATAGGCTAGAGAGCTTGTTAAGCTTGCTTCCTCTACTTAGATGATTTCAAATCATGACTGTTATCAACAGTAAATGCAGTAGAAAAGATGAGATGCCATGTCAATTGATTCGATTTCTACTGCAACTACTTTTGACAATTTTGTTTTACCTTCCTCACAAAATTACATATCTAATGCTAAACTCTTGTGTTCATCAGAATGATTCCTCAAATAACTACAGAGCATAATCAGCTCAAAAATTAAACAATTGATAATTAATTTGGTACTAAAATATTGATAGACAGAATTTAAAATTTAAAAATGTTCAAGCAATTAGATAAGTTAGTTATTTTTATTTGTGCATCTGGATTAAACTTTAATCCGGCTATGTCTTTAGCTTCTGAACTAAGAGTTCCTTCTCATACTTCAACCAACAATTTAGTCTCTCAAACGGCTTATATTAATAATAATTTAATTATTCAACCTCTTCACCTAGAGATCAGCCTTCGCAACCGTCGAGTAACCCTATATCGAGGAAAAAACCGAATTAAAAGTTATCCCATAGCAGTAGGCCGCCAAGACTGGGAAACCCCAATTGGTAATTTTCGAGTGCGTACAATGTTAGAAAACCCTACTTGGATAAACCCTTTTACAGGTAAAGCTATCCCAGGAGGAGACCCTGAAAACCCCCTTGGCAAATACTGGATTGGATTTTGGACAAACGGTAAAAATTGGGTTGGCTTTCACGGTACCCCTAATCCTGATTCAGTAGGTAAGGCTGCCTCACACGGTTGTATTCGGATGTACAACAACGATGTTAGAGAATTATTCTATCAGGTTAATATGGGAACACCAGTTACTGTGGTGCGATAGCTGATATAGGGTTATTACCGAGACAATTTTAGATTTTAGATTTTGGATTTTGGATTAAAGTCAAAATCCAAAATCTAAAAAAGGTTTCAAGCCTCTCCATTTATGGAGAATATTTAAAAAAATCATTATTGAAGCCTCTTCTTTAAAGGAGAGGTTAATCCTTGCATCGTAAATCCTTTCATCCAAAATCGACGTGACGAAAGTCTTAGTCGAGGGTAGCTAGTTATTAACCCGGCGTTGCGGCTTTTCATTTTAATCGAAAATCTAAAATCTAAAATTGTTCGGTCATTACAAATTACGGATTAGTATTACTTCTGGCAAGACAAACTTGTTCATAGCTTTTACCAGCAATATCCCAAGTGAATTCTGTTTCTACCAGTTGCCTGCCATTGTGAGACAATTCTGAACGCAGATGTGGACGATCGAATAGTTGACTAATAGCGGTGACGTACTCTGCTGGTTTATTGGCTCGTAATGCCCGTAATGGATGATTGGCAGCATCTACAGCTAATCCCTCTAAGCCGCGATCGCTGGCTACTACAGGTATACCAGCTGCCATTGCTTCTAAAGTTTTATTTTTAATACCAAACCCAGTCCGCATCGGTACAACGCAGATGGTGGCTTGATGTAAATATTCTGCCATCGAAGGTACACGCCCCAGCACATTAATTCCTGGTTTTTTATCAAGTGCCAAAACTTCTGCCACTGGGTGAGAACCGACAATATCGAAAGTAGTATCGGGATACAATTTTTGGATTTCTGGCAAAACTTCATTGCTGAAAAAGCAGACAGCATCAATATTTGCTAAATTATCCATTGCACCAATAAAAATTAGGCGATGTCCTCCGGGATCGGTGGTACGCTTGGGGAAAGAAACTAAATCTACGCCATTGGGAATAACTGTAATCTCACTATTGGGGTTAAATTCTTGTAGTTGAATTTTATCTTCTGCTGTTGTCGCCACAATTGCCGAAAATTTAGCGCAGTAGTTTTGCTCATAACGCCGCAAAAGTGGCAGATTAATTTTGTCTCTGAGTGAATTTTCGGAAATGCCTGTTGCTAATTGGTTCTGACAGGTAGCGTAAACAGAACTATGAACATTAACAATGGTTTTTAGCTGTTTCTGAAAATGTGGCTGCACATAAATCTCATTGACGCTATGTTCGCAAGTAATTACATCACATTTTCCCGCTTCCACCCAGTTATTAACCCATGTTTGCATCTCAACTGAGTAGCGGTTAAATACGCTTGGCGGTGTTCCCTGCTGCAAAAATCTGCCAAATCGTTGTATTTTTTGCAATATTCCCGTGGTTTGAGAATCTGGCGGGCGTTCAAAAATAGCTAGACGATCCACACAATCGCGTAATCCTGCTACTTCTGCGTCTGTAACATCACTTTCGCGTTGAGTCGCGAGGGTGACAGTATGACGTTGACTCAAGTACTTGAGTAAATTAAATGTCCTAACTTGGGTTCCTCCACGCGTTGCTGGGTAAGGAAAGGTGGAAGATAGCATTAAAATGTTCATATCAGCGTCTTCAAAAGTTTTTGGTTGAGCCAAAATAGGAAGGTGCAGCCAAAGTCAATTCTAAAGGGTGCGATCGCAGCGGAATTTTAATCATAAACTCTGTTCCCTGACCGGGTGCTGAAATACACGTTATTTGACCACCATGTTTAGAAACAACAATTTCCTGGCTAATCGACAAGCCTAAACCCGTACCTCTACCTACGGGTTTTGTTGTAAAGAAGGGGTCAAATAGGCGATCGCGTACTTCCTCTGTCATCCCGGGGCCAGTATCGCCAATCCTAATAGTCACAAACTCATTGTCAGTTACTTCGGTGCGAATCCGAATCGTGCTGCGGCAAAAGTAAATTTCTTGGGGCGATCGCTCTTTATCATACTCCTCCAAAGCATCAATTGCATTCGCCAGTAGATTCATAAACACTTGGTTGAGTTGTCCTGGATAACACTCCACAAGCGGTAGATCGCCATACTCTTTAACGAGTTGAATACCTAGTTGGTTAGAACTGGCTTTAAAGCGATTGTGCAAAATCAGCAGCGTGCTATCTAGTAGTCTGCCAAGCTAACTTTGCTAAGTAAAACCTTTAATTGGTAAACTAGCCAAAAACGGGGTATAACATGGCAAAAAAGTACATTGTAGACTTGAATGAGGATGAAGTTTCACAACTACAAGCAATAATTAAAAAAGGTAAGCACAAAGCAAGAACGATAATCCGTGCAAACATTCTTCTGATGGCTTCTGAAGGAGAAACTGATCAAGCGATCGCTGGCACAGTTAGAGCGCATGTTGCGACAGTACAGCGAATACGAGAAAAATTTGTCATTGGAGGGTTAGATTTTGCTTTAAAGGATGAAGTCCATCCACCAAAACCTAAAAAACTAAATGAAAAACAAGAAGCATTTTTAATTGCAACTGCTTGTTCTAATCCACCAGTTGGAAGAGTACGTTGGACAATGCAATTATTAGCAGATCATTTAGTGAACGTTGGGATCGTAGATTCAATTTCGGATGAAACAGTACGTCAAACTTTAAAAAAAATGAAATCAAACCGTGGTTAAAAGAACAGTGGTGCATTCCTGAAGTTAATGCAGAATATGTTTTCCGAATGGAAGATGTACTGGATTTATACAATGAGCCTTACGATCCTAAACGCCCCGTACTTTGCTTTGATGAGCGCCCATATCAATTAGTAGAAGAAGTAAGACTTCCTCTGCCACTAGAGCCGGAGCAACCTGAACGTTATGATTTTGAGTATAAACGGAACGGGACAGTAAATTTATTTGCGTGTTTTCAACCTTTGGCAGGCTGGCGGCATATTGAAGTTACACAGCGTCGAACTAAAGCCGATTTTGCTCTTCAGATGAAAAATTTAGTGGATGTTTGCTACCGAGATGCTGATGTGATTCGTTTAGTAGTTGATAACCTGAATATTCATACCCCCAGCGCATTATATGAAGTTTTTCAACCAGAAGAAGCGCGACGAATTGTTCAAAAATTAGAGTTTCACTATACTCCTAAACATGCCTCTTGGCTGAATCAAGTAGAAATTGAATTATCTGTTTTATCTCGCCAATGTTTAGAACGGCGTATTCCTAATGCAGAAATATTATCTTCTGAGATTGCCGCTTGGGAGAAACAACGTAATCAGCAAAAAGCCAGTGTCTATTGGGCTTTTCAAACCAAAGATGCTCGCCGAAAGATGCAGCGTTTATATCCAAGCTTAACCTAGCAAAATTGCCTTGGCAGACTACTAGTCCAGCGTGAATATCTACCAGCTTCATTTGGGCTTCATCGACGCGGGAAAAAATCCGTAACGACTGAATAATTTCGCGGATGCGGTCAGCCCCAACCTTCATCGAACTCAGCAATTTGGGCAGGTCTTCACTCAAAAATTCTAAATCTATCGCCTCAGTCAGCTTTTGAATTTCAGGTAGAGGTGAGGGAGTGTACTTGGCATAGAGGTTCAAGAGGTCGAGCAAGTCTTGGGTATATTGATAGGCGTGAGTCAGATTTCCATAGATAAAGTTGACAGGATTGTTAATTTCATGGGCGACACCTGCCACCAATTGTCCTAGACTGGACATTTTTTCACTATGAACCAGTTGGCTTTGAGTTTGTTGAAGTTGGCGAAAGGCGAGTTCTAGGCGATTGGCTTGTTCTCGATAGCGTGCTTCTGATTCTTGCAATGCTTGTTCTGTACAAATGCGCTCTTGAATTTCCTGTTGCAGCAGCTGATTAGATTGCTCAAGTGCAGATGTCCTTTCTTCCACGCGTTCTTCTAACTCAGATGTCAGTTTTAAGAGGGCGTTCTCTGCCTTAGTTCGCTCTTGAATCTCCTGCTCTAGATGCACATTTTGCTCTTGCAGTTTCTTCGTCAGATTTCGGATGCTTAAATGGATTTTGACACGGGCTAAAACCTCTTCATGCTGAAGCGGCTTAGTGATATAATCTACTGCCCCAAGATTCAACCCTCTGACCTTATCCACCGTTTCAGAAAGCGCCGTCATAAAGATTACGGGGATATCTTTCGTTGATTCTTGAGCTTTCAAATGCTGGCAAGTTTCAAACCCGTCCATACCAGGCATGAGTACATCTAATAAAATTAGATCGGGAAGAGCGTATTCGACCTGTTCAATTGCATCCTCGCCATCCTGCGCCACTAAAACTTGGAAGCCAGAATCAGCCAAGAAATCAAATAACACTCCTAAATTTGTTGGGTTATCATCAACGATTAAGATAATGCCATTTTCAATGTTGGAAAGACTCATTAATTTACTCCTATATTTTTTAAAATTTCACGGATTTTTTTAACTTGAAAACCTTTAGCTAATTGACGCAACTCTAAAGAAAAAGGCGCATATTTCACATCCATTTCTTCCAATTGATTAACTCGCTCCACAATACCTTTAAGATCGCCTTTCATTGCTAAATTCAATAGAGTAGCTATTTCCTCTGTCGAAGGAGTTACCAATGATTGCTGAGAATTTTCTGCTTGATTATCTTTAGATACTTGAGTTTCTCCATCATCATAAATCCATTCCAGTTTTAAGTGATACTGTAACTTTTCTAAAAGCTCTGTTATGCGAATAGGCTTAGGTAGAAAATCATTGCAACCCGCCTCTTTACTTTTGTTGAGATCGAAATCAAAAACACTGGCAGAAGTGCCAATGACGATCGCATTCTTTAGTTCAGGCGATCGCCGAATGCGACGGGTAGTTTCAAAGCCATTCATTTGAGGCATCAACAAGTCCATTAAAATACAATCTGGATTCGATTCAGATGCTTTATTGAGGCAATCTTGACCATCTATTGCTTCCATAATTTCAAATCCTAAAGGCGATAGCATCTTAACCAAGATTGCTCGATTTTCTGCTCTGTCATCTGCAACAATAACTTTCCGTTTATCGCCTTTAAAACTTTGGATATTTCGTTGCACTTTTTTGACAACATCAGCGTATTGAGAAACTTCAGGTAAATCTAAATCAAAGAAGAAAACGCTCCCTTTGCCTAAAGTACTCTTCACCTGGATTTCGCCACCCATCATCTGAACTAATTGGCGGGTAATTGCCAGTCCCAATCCTGTTCCTTCTGCTTTGCGATCGCGATCTCCTACCTGCTGGAATGGCAAAAATATCTCTTCTAATTGCTCTGGTGCCATACCAATTCCTGTATCTTCTACCTGAAACCGAATTTTACCTTCCTGATAGCCAACTTTGAAAGCCACGCCTCCAGTTTCAGTAAACTTAACGGCATTACCTAGTAAGTTAATCAAAGCTTGCCGTAACCGTTTTTCATCAGCCTTGACACCTGTAGGAAGTTGAGTAATCTGTTCAAAAATTAAGCAAATACCTTTTTGGTCGGCACGGATACGGCAGATTTCGGCAATGCCTTCGAGAAATTCTGGAAAATGAAAATCCGTTAGGTAGAGTTCCATTTTTCTCGCTTCAATTTTTGAGAGGTCTAAAATGTCATTGATCAGATTCAAGAGGTGGTCGCCACACTGATGAATAATATTCACACCATCTTTTTGTGAGTTAGTTAAACTTTTTTCACGCTTGAGGATTTGGGCATAACCCAAAATGCCATTAAGTGGTGTTCTCAGTTCATGGCTCATGTTGGCAAGAAAATCACTTTTAGCCCGGTTGGCTGATTGGGCGATTTCTTCTGCTTTTTGCAAATGCACATTTTTTTCCTGTAACTCTAAAGTTCGCTCTTGTACTTTAGCTTCTAAGTTAGTGTTGGCTAATTTTAAGTCTTTATAAAGACGAGCATTTTCAATGGAAATTGCTGCTTGCGAAGATAACAGTTGTAATACTTCTAAGCGATCTGATGTAAATGCACTAATGGTGAGATTATTTTCTAAATAAAGAATGCCACTAAGTTTTCCTTGATGAATGAGCGGTGTACACAAAACCGATTTAGGTTTATGGGTGGCGATGTATGTATCTGTGGTAAATGTTCCTTCACTAGTTGCATTGCTGAGGACAACATTTTCTTTAGTTCGGGCTACATAATTAATCAGTGAAATTGGTAACTGCTGACTAGTTGATACTGGGATTCCTTGTAGCACAGTTACATCAGTTTTGTCTACTGCTCCTGATGCTTCTATTAGCAAATCTCCTGATTTTTCTAAAATTAAGTAGCCTGTTTGAGCGCCAGCATTTTCTAGCACAATTGTCATTAACTTAGTTAGCAAATTGCTCAAAACTATTTCTCCAGAAAGAGCTTGAGATGCTTTCATAACTGTGGCTAAATCCAGCGAGTCTGAAGCATTTTCACTCGTAGAGCTAATTATCCGAGTCACGTTTGTACTGACGGTTTCTCGCTTTGATATCCGAAATAGTTGAGGATATCTTTTTTCCAAGTCTTTGACTTTTGCCTTCGCTCCCCAGCAACCATATCCATAGTAGGCATCGCTGAGATAGGTATTAGCAACTTTATCTCTCCCACAAGCAAAATAGAACTCTGCTGCTAGTTCCGAGGCTAGAGCTTCTTCTTGAATATATCCATGTTCTCTGGCTCCAGTTATGGCTCGATCGTAAAACGCGATCGCTTTGGCATCTTGTTGCAATACTCGCGCCTTTTCTGCTTCCACTAAATCGTACTTATGCTGATAGTTTGCATGAGAATGCAACGCCCATTGCTTCATTTTTTTCTGCTGCGCTACCACTTGGCTGAGATATTCTTGGCGCTCGCTTTTTGATGCACTGGGATACAAAGCTAGAAGAGTCAAAGAAGAGTATAACTTGTGTTCGGCTTTGTACATCAACCCTTGTCCACCTTGTTCGTATTTTTCTGCCGACAAGGCATTCTCAGCAGCGCGATCGTAATTTTTAAATAAATAACCCAGAATCAGTTTAGAAACATAGATAGGATAAATAGCCATATAATTATTGCTATCTATCAGAATTGGCAACATTTTATTTTCATCGAAACTTTCGCCAATTAATCTATATGGTTCAGCCGTTTTTTTAATTAAATTCAAACCTGTTTGTCGGACTATCTGAGCATAAATAATTTGAAACTCTTGTTTGGTTCTTTGCATCAAAGCAATATAATGCGCCTGTTTCTGGAGAGTTGTTTCTAGATTTTCACCGATAAAAAACAAATGCGTACAATAAAAACAAGCCGAATAAGAAGCATATTCTAAATCTCCTGTTTCCAGTCCTCTTTGGACACCCTCAATTAACGGTTCTATAGTATTAATAGCTGGCTCTTTCCAATGCCTGATAAAATAATTAAATGTTTCATAAATTTTCGCTGTCATCTCCTTGGCATTAAATTGATTTAATAGTTTTAAGCCTAGCTGACCAAATTGATAGCCAGAATCCATGTCTTCAAAAGCGCCACATAAGAACATTCCATAAAGTGCATACACATAAGCTGACAGAGGAGAGTTTCCATATTTGAGACAGAGATTGGTCATTTTAAAAACAACCTGGGGATAAAGTTCGGGAGCTGCAATATAAACCGGAGGAATCAAATTTATCAAAACTCGCAGTGCAGCTAATTTATAAACATCAGTCATTTCTGGCAATTCTATTAAATCCTCAATCCGTTTTCCTCCTAAATTCAATCTAGTCAATCTCGTCGGGGGTTTTTCTGATAAAGGCAACCCTAGCATTTTTAGCACTTGCATTCCAGTATTTAACGCAGCTTGCATTTGGTTTTTAGCAATATAAAACTGCATTTTTGTCTCATACACCTGGACTCGATCGAGCAGGGTTTTTGCCCGTGCCAAAACTACATCAGAAAGCATTTCTGCTCGCTCAAAATTAGTGTTGAGGAATTCTACTGCTGCTGTTTCTACATGGAGGTTGAGTGTCATGTCATACTGAGACTGCCAACTATCTGCTGCAAGTAGTTCCAAACCTAGATTTAAATATTTAACAGATGATTCATACGCTGTTGCTGCTTTTGCTTTCTGTCCAGCTATAAGATTGAGTTGAGCTAGTCTATCTTTTTGAGGCTGTTGGGTAATGAATTCAGCACCAACATTTAGTTGGTTGACAATTTCAAAAATGTTTTCTTCAATGTCCGTTTCCGAGGTATGTATTAGTAATAGTTCGCCGATTTTTAGGTGAGTCTGTTTTTTCCGATCGTCTGGAATGAGAGAATAAGACGCTTGCTGTACCCGGTCGTGTAAGAACTTATAGGTAATGGGTGATGGGCGATCGGTAATGGGCGATCGCCTATTCTCAGTTTCCATTTGTTCTGAGTCGAAAACGAGTGGTGTTTTGTAGGAGTTGTTAAGGGGTAGAACCAAACCTGATTGCAAAGCTTCCCACAAATCTGCGGCTGTTTCTGACTTAGATGTTTTATTAATAATTGCCAAGATATCTAAAGTAAACTTATCCCCAATGCAAGCGGCGAGTTTTAAGACATTCTGTGTTTTCTCAGATAGTTTTTGAATCTGATTTGCCATAAATTCAACGACATTATCAGTTATATTAACTCTTTGAATAAACTCAATATTCCATTGCCAAAAACCAATCTCAAAGTCAAAGAATAACAAGTTATCCTGATAAAGAGATTTGAGTAACTGAGTTAAGAAAAAGGGGTTGCCTTGGGTTTTTGTAAAAACTAACTCAGCTAACAGCTTTACTTTTAAAAGTTCGCTACGAAGAGTATCGGCTACTAACTGATTGACGTGAGCGATATCCAAAAGCTGGAGGATAATGTTATTTACGATCGCACCAGTCTGTTGAATCTCCTCTAAGGTCTGAATAAAAGGATGAGTGGCATTTACTTCGTTATCTCGATATGCACCAATTAGCAATAGATATTGGCTATCTGGGTCGGTCATAATTAACTGGATCAGCTTGAGGGAAGCTGAATCCGCCCACTGCAAGTCATCCAGAAACAAAACTAGCGGGTGTTCGGGTTGACTAAATACATGAATGAATTGTTGAAACACCCGATTAAATCGATTTTGTGATTCTGACGATCCTAATTGAGGAACTGCTAGCTGCGGGCCAATAATCCGTTCTAATTCGGGAATAACGTCTATAATCACTTGAGCGTTGGAGCCAAGGGCATCTATTAGTTTTGATTTCCAAACGGCTATTTGCTCATCGGTTTCTGTTAGCAATTGCCGCATCAAATCTTTGAATGCTTGAATTAAGGAAGCAAAAGGAATATTCCGCTTGAATTGGTCAAATTTACCGGAGATAAAATAACCCCGCTGGCGCACAATCGGTTTGTGAACTTCGTAAACTAAGCAAGATTTACCGATGCCTGAGTAACCAGAAACTAGCATCATTTCTGTACTACCAGAACTGACGCGATCGAATGCTTCTAACAAAGTAGCAACTTCTATTTCCCGTCCGTAGAGTTTTTGCGGGATCGAAAATTGACTGTATGAATCTAATTGACCGACAATAAAGTGGGAAATCTCGCCATCCGTCTGCAACTGAGTCAGACAGGTTTCTAAATCGGCTTTTAGTCCGAGAGAACTTTGATATCTATCTTCAGCGGTTTTAGCTAACAATTTCATTACAATGTCAGAAACCGCTGAAGGAATTTTGGGATTGAACTCTTGAGGGGTTATTGGTGTTTTGGCAATATGGCAATGAACAAATTCTAGAGGGTCAGCGGCATTAAAAGGCAGCGAACCTGTCAGCATTTCATAAAAAGTAACGCCTAAAGAATAGAAGTCGGTACGGTAATCAATTGACCGATTCATTCTTCCGGTTTGCTCCGGTGACATATAGGCGAGAGTGCCTTCTAATAAATTGGGATTGCTGATGCTTTGATTTTCTTTTTCTAACCGCGATGCAATACTGAAGTCAATAATTTTAACTTGCCCGGTTTTTGGGTTAATAACGATATTGTCAGGTTTAATATCTTTATGAATAATTTTGGCTTGATGCAGTTGAGTGAGAGTAGATGCTAGCTGAATGGCTATTGTGAGAAATTCGGTTAATGATAATTGGCGATCGCTAATATACTTTTTCAGAGATTCTGCACCAAAGTCTGCCAAAATTAGGGCTAGACCGTTATGATGATTTTCTAACGCTAGAGACTTGACAATTCCTTCTATATCTACTAATGTCTGCGATATTTTATATTCATGTCTGAGTCGGGTTAGTTCTTCGAGGCTGGGATACTCGGCTTTCAGGGCTTTAACGATCGCAAGGCTTTGATCTAACTGCTTGGAAGCGCGATAAATAACGGTATTCACACCTTCATGCAGAGCTTCAATAAGATTGTAACCGGGAAGGACAGGTATCATTTTTCTAAGCCTAAGTAATACGATGAACTGGGCATGACGCTAATAAACGTTATCTACAACTGTCAAATAAAAAGACAATCAGGTGCTTTCTTTAGCATTCCCAGCCAGCCCAAAATTTCTCTAAGGCTAAATAAAGCTCAACATTTGGAAATATATGCTTGGGTTAAGGATAATTGGTCTTTCAAGACGCGATAAATCGCGGGTCTTTCAAGACGCGATAAATCGCGTCTCTACGTCTGGGTTTTGTTGCTCATTCTGAACTGTATAGACGCTGCGTTATCCAATACGGTTCGGATAAGCATTTTTCACTTTCCTTGTGGTCTGGGGAAAGGATAAGGGGAAAGGATGTATTCAAAACCTTTCCCCTTTCCCCTTTCACCTTTAACCGAACTGTATTGCTGCACTATCTGCTTTTTCGGTCAGAATACCCAACTGAATTCTGTATTGATAACGTCTCATATTTTTAATAGACATCTTGCAAAAGTTATACCAAGCGTGAAAAATGATTGCGACAGATGGAAAACTGAAACACTTATCCAATGGATGTTTCACAATCCAAAATCGTTCGACTGAGCGACTTGCCTTGAGTTTCGACTGCGCGGTAATCGAGCGACTTGTACTGAGCGTAGTCGAAGTAAGTCGAGATTCAACTACCGCGAAGTCGAAAGGAGCCGAAGTCTAAAATCTAAAATCCAAAATGGTATTACTTTTACCAGATGTTGGGGTGCATATTAAAGGGTAAAGGAAATTCCATACCTTTACCCCTTACCCCTTACCCTTTTCCCCACAATACAATGCCAAGAAGTCTAATAACTAAAGATCAAAGCATAATCAAACCCAGTCGCACACCCACAGCAACAGCCTCAGTGCGGCTAGAGACAGTGAGCTTTTGAAAAATAGACGAGAGATGAAATTTGACGGTATGCTCAGAAATATGCAAACGTTTTGCGATCGCTTTATTTCCCAACCCCGATCCCAGCATTCCTAAAACCTCTATCTCCCGTGGTGTCAAGGTTTGTACGGGATTTGTTTCGATTTTTTCGCGGATAGACAGTAATTCTACAGCATTTGGGTGCAGCACCAGTAAACCAAAAGCGATCGCTTCCACAGCCGCAACAATTTCTGACTCTGTACTAGTATTAGGCAATATCCCGCGGATACCAGAACGTAACGCCGTCTCTAAGTCGATGCTGTCGAGTTCTTCAACAATGACGATTATTCCTAATGGGTATTGCTGTTCTTGAATAACTAGCAATTTTTCCCACACCGCTTGTTGAAAATTCCCGCTCAAATCGACCAGCACCACATCCGGCTGTAATTGCCCAACTTCACTCGCCAATACATCCAAATCGGATGCACTCCCCACAACCGTTAACCGAGGATTGGTAGTCACCACAGCTGATAACCCTGCCCGCACCACAGGGGAAGTAGCAACTACCATCACTCGGATCATGTCGCCTCCACAGCAGTTTTATCGGACTGCACTTCAACATAAATCACGAATTGCTGTCTACCCCGTAGGAGTTGTAGCGGCACAGATCCTTTACTTTCATGGAGATATTTGCTTAAGTCATTCATGCTAGTAAATAATCGCCCCGAAACTCCAATTAAAACATCGCCGATTTGTATACCAGCATTTTCTGCCGCACTGTTAGGTAAAATTGACAGCACCAATAAACCCAAGCTACGCCTACTTAAAAGCACAGGTTGCAGTGTCACTCCCAACTGCGGACGACTATTTCCCTGTAAAAAACGCTCAACGGTGTTGCTGGGAACTGCCACAGCCAAACCATTAACAATCATCGTATTAATTCCCACGACAAGGCCTTGACAATCGGCAAGTGGCCCCCCAGAATTACCAGGATACAGCTGCAAATCGGCCATAACTGCTCGTGGATTTTTTGCATGGATAATTCCAGTTGTCACAGCGCCACTGTCAGCAAAGGGATTACCCACCGCCAAGACTAATTCACCCACTCGTAGCGCTTCAGAATTGCCGATAGTTGCAGCAGTTAAATCAGTGGCGACAATTTTCAGAGCTGCTAAATCCTGCTGTGGATCGAATTGTGTACGCACCGCATCAAATACTCTTCCATCTGCCAATTCTACAGTTGCGCGATTGCTGGTTGCCACATGGGCATTAGTGATAATTAATCCGTCAGATTGCCAAATGACACCAGAACCGACTCCCTGAGAGCCGCTTTTTACTTTGACAGTGCGTAGGCGTAGTTTAGCAGCTACCTCTGTCAATTCAGCAGCGATGTTAGTTAATGTTGTGTTTGCCATGTTATACAATTTTTGAGCGTGTGAAAGTAGAATCTAGTGATGTCCTTTGTGATTTGTCCTTCGTCCTTTGTCTTTTGTCCTGAGAAATACAAATGACTAATGACGATTCGAGCAAAAAGGTGCAACTTCCGAGTTCAGAGGCTCAACGTTCCAGCAAAAAGGTGCAACGTTCGAGCAAAAAGGTGCAACGTTCGAGTAAAAAGGTGCAACGTTCGAGCAAAAAGGTGCAACTTCCGAGTTCAGAGGCTCAACGTTCGAGCAAAAAGGTGCAACGTTCGAGTAAAAAGGTGCAACGTCCGAGCAAAAAGGTGCAACTTCCGAGTTCAGAGGCTCAACGTTCGAGCAAAAAGGTGCAACTTTCGAGTTCAAAGGCTCAACGTTCGAGTAAAAAGGTGCAACTTCCGAGTTCAGAGGCTCAACGTCCGAGCAAAAAGGTCGAATGAATCAAAACATTTAGATAAATCTTGACAAAGCTAGTAGTCTGTCAATAAATAATTGATGGATCAATTACCTGTAGAGACGGCGATTTATCGCGTCTCTCTAACCCATCCCAAATTGGTATTATTCTTCCTTAGTAGGTCGTTCGCCAAGTGCGATCGCTAACTCAATTAACACTCCACCCCGGACAACTTGCACGTTGACAGTTTTACCAATGCGATCGCTACTATTGAGCAGCGCCAACACATCACCTGTATCGCTCACAGTTACGCCATCGAATGTTACCAAAACATCGCCAAGCAGTATACCTGCATTGTCAGCAGGCCCCGCAGCCTCAACGTTGACAACAATTACCCCAGTTGCCGAACTTAAATTGAGAGCAGTTTTTAGATTCTTTGGTAAACGTACAGGTTGCATTCCCACACCCAAGTAGCCCTTAGAAATGCGTCCTTTTGCTACTAATTGGTCAACCACGCGATCGACTGTAGCAGTGGGAATTGTCAGAGCAGTACCACGCCGCCCCGATGTATTCATGCCTACCACAAAACCAGCCGCATCTACGAGCGGGCCGCCCGCAAACCCAGAGTAAAGGGTGATATCTGGGCGGATAAATTGGTCAATATTCCCGCCACTCATACTCCGCCAAGTACCGCTAACCACACTTACTGCACCCATCGCCGCCCTTAAATCACCTTCGCTACCTCTTGCCAGTCCTAACACGAGATGACCAACTTTGAGCGTTTTAGCATCGCCAACTTTGGCCACAGGTATTTCTGCATTTTCTAGTTTAAAAACAGCTATATCGGTGCTAGAGTCATGACCGATGAGTGTTACTGGTGCAGTGCTACCATTTGATAAGGTAATCGTGATATCGTCATAGCGCTGGAGGCACTCATCAGAGGTAACAATGATGCCATTACGCCAATGAATGCCGCTTGGGGAAACACGTGTACCCCCATTCACCGCAACCACAGCACTCCCAGCTTGTTCTACGGTGTCAGCTAAACTGTTGGACAAAGCCAGTAATGAAGACATAAGATTTCCCGCAAACGTTTTTAGATGTTTATATCGTGCCGTTTTCTCAACACAGATGACATCGGAAAAATGGAGAGTAATTCATCCTAGAAAAATGGCTAGGATTTATATCAGCTTTTTGGCGTTGCTGAATTTTTATACTTCACTCAAGCAAGAACCGCTATATTTCAATATGCGTATTGCTCTCTACATCTTGTATTGCGCTATATTATTCAGCTTACGACAGCGAGGTGAGCGCTCACTCTAGCCGTCATCCAGAATTCATGCTGAATTCTGACTCCTGACTCCTGAATTCTGTTTCAAGAAACAAATGCACACCCAATCAAAACAAATCAACCTGCTGACTCCATCGAGAAACTTACCTCTCTATGGCAAGAGAATTTTAGTAACAGCACCGAGAAATTATGCTTATAGGTTATCCGAACAAATCATCAAAAAAGGTGGTTTACCTGTTTTCATGCCTACCATCGAAACCTGCTATTTATCAAACTACACTCAGTTAGATGCCGCTTTAGCCGATATAAATGAATTTGATTGGATTGTCTTTACAAGTAGAAATGGCATCACTGCATTTTTTCACCGCATAAATGATTTACATATTCCCATCTCTGCGGTGGAAAAATGTCACTTATGTGCATTAGGAAAAGATGCAGAAAGCTTATTGTCTTTTTGTGACAAGGTGGATTTGATCCCAGCAGAATCTAGCCCAGCCGGAATTGTGGCTGAATTAGCGAAACTCCCGCAAATTCACGAGAAAAAAGTGCTGATCCCGGCTCCAGAAGTTGTGGGTTTGCCTGAACCTGATGTTGTACCCAATTTAATTAGGGATTTGCAGCAATTGGGCACAGAAGTAACTCGCGTACCCACATATATTACGCAGGGTTTAGATAAAACTATCTATGGTATGGAATTAAACCTGATGCGCGAAGGAATTATTGATGTAATTGCCTTTAGTAGCACGGCGGAAGTAGAAAGCTTTTTGACAATGGTCAACTCGCAAAGCGATTACGAACATTGTGTTATTGCATGTTTTGGCCCTTACACCAGTGCTAATGCACAAAAGTTGGGTATGAATGTCTCTATCGTGGCTAGAGATTATAATTCATTCGAGGGATTTGCTGAAGCGATCGCAGCATTTTTTACTCTTACTTGCGATAAAAATTAAGCATCTTCAGATGCAAAATAATCAACCAAATTTCACTCTAGACTAGCTGCACATAAACCCGTAGTATCGAAAATGGAGTTTATATTGAGTTAGGAAGTTTTACATGGCAACTTACAAAGTTACATTACGTATCCCAGAAGGTGAAGAAAACGCAGGCGAACACGTAATTGAAGTCCCTGATAGTGAGTACATCCTAGAGATCGCTAACGAGGAAAATGGGCTTGACTTGCCCTATTCCTGTAACGCTGGTTCTTGCTCTACCTGTACCGGGAAGCTAATTTCAGGTACAGTTGACCAATCAGATCAGAACTTCTTAGACAACGATCAAATTGACGAAGGATGGGTTCTTACCTGCGTTGCCCGCCCCACTTCTGATTGCGTTATCGAAACCCATCAAGAAGAAGCGCTTAACGGTTAAGAATGGGTAAGGGTTAAGGGGATTAGTGTCATACTTAAACCCCAACCCTTTTCAAATCTTTTTTCTCCTGCTGAAAATGCTGCTCATAGGGTTACTGCCTCCGTTGCTGGCGATAGAAGCCGTCCATTGTATACATTACCCTAAAAAAGTGTGGAAATTAAGCTGCGATCGCAAGTAGTTATAAAATGTGCAGCAACATTTTGATAATTTGCATTCTCTGAAAGATTAGCTAAAACTTACAACCGCTTCCACAATTCCACCGCCGACATTAGACTTCTTGGCATTTGTAGGGAATTGGGTTTGGGGGAAAGGGAAAAGGAATAAAAAAACCTTTCCCCTTTGACCTTTCCCCTTTGACCGCAAGAGTGCAAAAGTTACTTTTGCAAGAGGTCTATTCAACAACTACGCGCGCAATAGGCAAAGAGTACTAAGCCTGGAGTAAAAAAGGGGAAAAAGAAGGGGACAGATGAGTTTGTCTGAGGTGCAGAATTATGGAATATCAGCCCTCACGCCAACCCCGCAGTGCTTGGACATGGGAAATAGAACTACGTCCGTGGGTAGAGAACTTCTAGCCTAGACAATTGTTACAAGAATAGTTTTGTAGGTATGAAAATTGATTTTGGTGCAACTGCTACTGATTATGCAAAACACCGCGCTGGGTTTCCTAGTTCATTATTTAATAAATTGTCTGAATATGGTATAGGTTTACCAGGGCAGAATATTGTTGACCTCGGTACAGGAACAGGGACACTAGCGCGGGGGTTTGCCGATAGAGGTGCTTATGTAATTGGCCTAGATCCATCAGCCTCACTTTTAGAACAAGCCAGACTGTTAAGCGAATCTGTGCAACTTAAAGTAGATTATCGAGTTGCAAGTGCCGAGAATACCGAGTTACCAAACGCCAGTGCGGATGTGGTGACAGCTGGACAGTGTTGGCATTGGTTTGACCGTCCGCGTGCTGTCAAGGAAATTACTCGCATATTGAAAGTAAATGGCTTGCTTGCGATCGCACATTTTGATTGGATACCCTTAAAAGGTAATGTAGTTCACGCAACGGAACAACTAATCAAAGCTCATAATCCCGCGTGGAATTTGGGCGGTGGTAATGGTTTGTATCCCCTGTGGTTACAAGATATTGGCGAAGGAGGATTCCGAGAAATCCGCACATTTTCTTACGATATGTTTGTGTCTTATACACACGAAGCTTGGCGGGGACGAATTCGTGCTAGTGCTGGTGTAGGAGCCAGTTTGACACCAGAAAAGGTAGAAGTATTTGACCAGGAATTGGCAACATTGCTTGAAACACAATATTCTACACCAATTCTTCAGGTTCACCATAGAGTTTGGGCAGCGATCGCAAAAGCACCACAATCTAATTCGTAATACTTCTCTACGAGAGGCTGCGCCAACGGCTACGCTCAGTACAAGTTCGTAATTAAGAGATGTCTGTAACACACTATTAACCTACAAAACAATCGCACAATTTTAGGAAAAATAACCATGATCGATCTTTATTATTGGACAACCCCAAACGGTCATAAAATCACCATTTTCTTAGAAGAAGTCGGCTTACCATACACCATAATTCCTGTAAATATTGGGGCTGGGGATCAATTTAAGCCGGAATTTCTGAAGATTTCTCCTAATAATCGGATACCTGCGATCGTTGACCGCGAACCAGCAGATGGAGGTGCGCCAATTTCGGTATTTGAGTCTGGGGCAATCTTGCTATATTTGGCAGAAAAAACCGGGAAATTAATCCCTCAAGATTTACGCGATCGCACTCAAGTTTTAGAATGGTTGTTCTGGCAAATGGCAGGATTAGGGCCAATGGCGGGACAAAATCATCACTTTAGTACTTATGCTCCCGAAAAGATTGAATATGCGATTAACCGCTATGTGAATGAGACGGGACGCTTATATGCAGTGCTGAATAAGCAACTAGCAGATAAAGAATTTGTGGCTGGCGATTATTCCATCGCCGATATTGCTGCTTATCCCTGGATTGTGCCGCATGAACTCCAAAGTCAAAACCTAGAAGATTTTCCTCACCTTAAGCGCTGGTTTGAGACAATTAAAGCGCGTCCGGCAACCATTCGCGCTTACGAGAAAGCCGAAGCATTGAAAACTCAAGCGCTCGATCCAGATAAGTCACGAAATTTGTTATTTAACCAGTCGGCGAAGACTATTCAGCCTTAAGCTTTTTGAATAGTTTTGTCACGGTGGCGATCGCTCATTTAGCTCTAACCCCAGATCATCGCAACTATGAGCAACGGCTTTTTACCATCTTCCTTTCCTCAATTAGAAACAGCAAGGCTGCTTCTTCGTGAGACAACGTTACAGGATGCTGAAGCTACCTTTGCTGTATTCTCCGATCCGAGCGTGACACAGTTTCACGATCTTGATACCTTCACTTCTATTAAAGAAGCGATGTCTACGACGGGCTACGCCTACGCTCTCATTGGACGTAGAGCCAAGCGGTTTGAGCGAGGAGATGGAATTCGCTGGGGGATTATTCATAAGCAAGACAACGTTTTGATTGGTTCTTGTGGGTTTACCTGGAACCCACAAGAACACTCAGCCGAAGTCGGTTATGAGCTTGCCAGTATTTTTTGGAGACAAGGTATTATGACTGAGGCAGTAAGTACTATCTTGCAATTTGGGTTTGAAAAAATGGATTTGCGTTTCGTTATTGCCCAAGTCATGCTGGAAAATATCGCTTCTAAAAATTTGCTAGAAAAGTTAGGTTTTCACAGTCAGGGTATACAGAAACAGTATGCCTTCTTCAAAGGACAGTATCACGATCTGGAGCAATTTGTGCTTAAAAAAACTGAGTGAATAATTTATACAAATTTTAAAAAAGAATGCGACAAATAAACCATTTGTAGAGACGCGATGAATCGCGTCTTTAACTTAGTTTCCCCATTCGATGTTGCTGACTTGCGCCTGTAATTTTCCTTCTACTTGAAACGGTAGTTGATAATAGTTGTTAGGTTCATATTCTGGTGTCACTTTCCAATCATATCGTTGCAGCAACGTTGCCAAAAAAATCTTCATTTCCATTTTGGCAAACTCTATTCCAATGCATATATGTTCGCCACCACCAAAACCAATTAAAGCAAAGGAGTCTTTTTTATCTTCTTCGCGGGGAGGGGCAAAGCGTTCTGGATCGAAACTTTCTGGGTTAGTATAAATCTCGCTCATGCGATGCGTTAATCCTTGAGCAACAATCACCACCCAACCAGGAGGAATGCGATAACCTGCATATTCAATTTCTTTTACAACTCCCCGAAACAGCACTACACCTGCGGGGTTGTAAAGTCGTTCTATTTCTTTGAAAAAATAAGTCATTTGATTAAGTTGCTTGAGGTGTCCCAAATTCAAAGGTTCATCTTTGACAACTTCTGTAAGTTCTTGGCGAAGTTTTTCACGCCATTGGGGACGCGCTGCCAATTCAACCATTGCCCACGTTAAAGATGTAGCAGTAGTGAAATGTGCTGCATTTAATAAGTGGATCAGTTCGTCTACGATCTGTGATTGGGCTAAAGCATTTCCCTCTTCATCTAATGCTGCCAAAAACAATCCTAATACATCACAAGACTCCTCTAAGTTGCCTTGAAGTTTACGTTCGCTGATAATTTTTTCTAAGAAAGCTTTCAACTGACGACGAGCATTTTGGGAACGACCATATTTTGTGAACGGTATATCTAACCGTAATAGCGCCAATGCTCCTTGCGTCAAAGTATTATACAACTGTTCGACTTGCTCAACTTCGTTTTGTAGTCGAACACCTAATAATAGCCGAATTCCAATTCGCAATGCTAACTGATTAAATTCATTCTTGATGGAAATTGGACTGTTTTGCACCCAGTTTTCTAAGCACTTGTTAACTTCAGCTTGCATAATGTCAAAATAATTAGCAATGGCTTTACTATGAAACGCTGGAGCCATTAAACGACGAGTCCGGCGATGTTCTTCACCATCCTGAAGCATCATAGGCCGCCCAAAAATATGCTCCATAGCCACTTTCCATCCTAAGTAGGAAGATACATAATCGGCTTTTTCTTGCAAAATTAGTCGATTTGCTTCCACTCCTACCAAAACTGCATATTTTTTTCCTAAAATGCTGGTTTTAAAAACTGGCCCATAGCGTTCATAGTTCTTCGCCAGTCCCCACCCTTGGGTAGCAAATAATCGGAGAGTTTCACCTAAAATGGGTAGCCCAAAGCTACCAGGCATTTCCTGGGCTGGTTTTAGTTGTGTCATTTTTTTTGACTACAGATTCAAAGTGTGGTGATAACTATTGAGTCTAGCTTTAACAATATCGTGCTGTCTCACGCAATCTTCCGAAAACTAGTGTTATCTTCCGAAAAGTTCAGTGTAGCTTTTTAAATGCTTGAGGAGTGATGCCGATATATTTGCGAAAAACCTTAGTGAAATGACTTTGACTTTGAAATCCTACTAATTGGGAGACTTGTATAACTGATAATTCTCGCTTCGCAAGTAAATACTTTGCTCTTTCAACTCGGCATTGGGTGACATATTGATGAGGTGCTATTCCCATTGATTGCTTAAACAAGCTAGCAAAATAATGCGGACTTATCTGGGCGATCGCCGCAATTTCTGCAAGTGACAAATTTTGGTCTAAGTTATCATTGACATAAGCGATCGCTTCTTTTAATTTATGTTTTGGTAATCCACCTGTGTATTCTCGAATGATAAATTTTTGCGTTGAGTAACGTTTCAATAAATGCACCGCCAGCAGATTTACTGCTGATTCCATATACAGTGAACTATCAAATCCACTAGTTTCTATTTCTTGTTTGAGTGTCAGGCCAATTTGTTGAATCAATGGATCGTGAGTTTGCAGTTGTTGTACAATTTCAACTGCATCAGGATTTACTGATTCGTAAGCAACACGAGTAATCATCGTTGGTTCAAAACCCAAGTGAATAAACCCTAATTCCTGTTCAAATTGTACTGCTGGAGAAATTTGGTGAGCAGGAAAAATCCCCACATCAGTTGTTGCATAAGATTTACTTTGCCAGTGTCCGTTAATTTTTAATTTTGCCTCAAACTCTCTACTGTAAATGGTAATAATGTGCTGAAAAGGCGATGTCTCAGGAAGTTGATAGTTTAACTGGCGATGATAGGCAAAATAAAAACCATTGCAACCTGTAACTGGGCTGGAAATAATTAAAGGTTTGGGAAGAAATTGCTTTAGTTTGTCTGGTTGGGCAGCATTAATTTTAAAAGGCTGGTCTATTTGCATGACGACTCACACGCTTGTTTTCTAAATATAAATTAAGAGGTGTTAATTCCCATTTTCTATTTTCCAACTTGTTGTGCTAGAGATGAGGAATCCTGGGCGCAAACAGTTAAAATACGGTAAGCCTTCCAAATTACCGTTAATTTCTCCCAAACAAGGCTCAATTATTCTTGCTTGTTTGTATAATTGGAAACTCAAATAACTGCTTATGTCAGAACAATATCGTTTTGAAACCTTGCAAGTTCATGCTGGACAAGAGCCGGCTCCTGGAACTAATGCTCGTGCTGTACCGATTTACCAAACGACTTCCTACGTTTTTGACGACACCGACCACGGAGCGCGGTTATTTGCTCTTCAGGAATTTGGTAACATTTACACCCGCATCATGAACCCGACGACAGATGTATTTGAAAAGCGGATTGCTGCTTTAGAAGGGGGTGTAGCAGCATTAGCAACTGCTAGTGGGCAAGCGGCGCAATTCTTGGCAATCAGTACAATTGCTCAGGCTGGGGATAATATCGTTTCCACTAGTTTTTTGTATGGAGGAACATATAATCAGTTTAAAGTTTCTTTACCACGTTTAGGTATTCAAGTCAAGTTTGTTGAGGGAGATGACCCAGAAAGTTTTCGTCAAGCGATCGACGATCGCACCAAAGCCCTATACGTTGAAACCATTGGCAATCCTCAATTCAATATTCCCGACTTTGCCGCTTTAGCTCACATTGCCCACGAAAACGGCATTCCTTTAATTGTGGATAATACCTTCGGTGCTGGTGGGTATCTAGTTCGACCGATTGAGCATGGTGCAGATATCGTAGTAGAATCTGCAACTAAATGGATTGGCGGACATGGTACTTCCATTGGTGGTGTAATTGTCGATTCGGGTAAATTTGATTGGGGTAACGGCAAATTTCCTCTATTTACTGAGCCAGCACCAGGCTATCATGGGCTAAATTTTCAAGAAGTGTTTGGCCCTAGTGGAACATTTGGTAACATTGCCTTTATTATTCGCGCTAGAGTCGAGGGGTTACGAGATTTTGGCCCGTCCTTGAGTCCATTTAACGCCTTTCTGTTACTGCAAGGATTAGAAACTCTCTCTTTGCGTGTAGATCGTCATACGAGCAATGCCCTAGAATTGGCTCGGTGGTTAGAGCAACAAGAGCAAGTATCTTGGGTTAATTATCCCGGACTTCCCAATCACCCACATCATGAACGAGCGAAAAAATATCTTCGGCATGGTTTTGGGGGAGTTTTAAACTTTGGTATCAAAGGTGGACTAGAAGCGGGTAAAGCTTTTATTAATCATGTAAAATTGGCGAGTCATTTAGCAAATGTTGGTGATGCGAAAACCCTTGTTATTCATCCCGCTTCTACAACCCATCAACAGCTAAGTAATCACGAACAGCTTTCAGCAGGTGTGACAGCCGATTTGGTGCGAGTATCAGTGGGAATTGAACATATCGACGACATCAAAGCAGATTTTGAGCAAGCATTCCAGCAAGTTAGGATTTAGTTTTTAATTGGGCATGGGGCATTGGGCATTGGCCATTGGGCGTTAGGAGTGCTGAGTAATGAGTAATGAGTAATGAGTAATGAGTTTTGTTTATTCCCTTGTCCCCTCACTCCCTCATCCCCCTGCTCCCTGCTCCCTGCTCCCCTGCCCCTCTGCTCCCCACTCCTAAATATGATCTACTCAGACTTCATCTCACCGCAAACCCAGTTTTACCAGCTAACAATACCATTTCAATTAGAAGGCGGCGAAACATTAATTGGGGTTCAGGTTGCTTATCGCACCTGGGGACAGTTAAATGCTCAAGGCGATAATGGGGTACTGATTTGTCATGCCTTAACTGGTTCCGCTGATGCTGATGATTGGTGGGAACCTTTATTTGGTTCAGAGAAAGCCTTCAATCCAGAACGCGACTTTATTGTATGCAGCAACATTTTGGGAAGTTGTTACGGTACAACTGGGCCAACCACTATCAACCCCATAACGGGAAACTATTATGGCGTATCCTTCCCTAAAATTACAATCCGAGATATGGTTTGCCTGCAAGTTGCACTATTAGAATACCTGGGTGTTCAATCTCTGCGGTTAGTAATTGGTGGTTCGCTCGGTGGAATGCAAGCACTGGAGTGGGCGTTGTTATATCCAGAAAAGGTGAAAGCGATCGCACCCATTGCTGTTTCTGGCAGACATTCAGCTTGGTGTATTGGATTAAGTGAAGCCCAAAGACAGGCAATTTATGCCGATCCAAATTGGCAAGGAGGGAACTACACCCCGGATGCGCCGCCAAACCAAGGACTAGCAGTAGCACGGATGATGGCGATGTCTACTTACCGTTCTTGGAATAGTTTTACAAACCGCTTTGGACGCGAGTATGATGCATCTGAGCAGTTTACTATAACCAGTTACTTACAGCATCAGGGTCAAAAGCTAACAGAACGATTTGATGCCAACACTTACATCACTCTCACCCATGCAATGGATCGCCACGATATTGCACGCGATCGCACCAGTCCTGATTTGTCAGATTATGAATCTATTCTGCAAAGCATCCAGCAACCAACTTTAGTTGTTGCAATTGATTCTGACATCCTCTATCCTCCAGTAGAACAACAAGAATTGGCAAATTTAATCCCTAATGCTCAACTGGCGTGGCTGAATTCAACCCACGGACATGATGCATTTTTAATTGATATGGCTGCATTGAATGAACTGCTGATCTCTTTTCGGCGTTGCTGAATCAAGGGATGATTCTTCTAGGGTGGGCGACACGAGCGCCCTGAAATACAAGGGACGGGCTTTTCGGCCCATCCCACAAAACTGGCAAAATCATCCCGCTTTCTCTGCAACGCCGTTTTTTCTTTCTTTGTCAGGACTAATAATAAAGGCAAAGCGGATGACCCGATTAAGTACTTCGCAGAAAGAGAGAATCAAGATTTAGGCGTGGTTAAATATCTGCGAAAGCCAGTCTCCAGGCTGGATTTGTCCGCTTTTCCTGCACCTTCACGAACATTTGTGCAATTACCTTAACTTCTCACTGATGGAGTGACCCATATCTTACTACTGGTATAATCTAGCCAATAAATCAGAATTCTTGGAGTTCTACAACTCCAGTCAACTTCCATAACCATACAGAATAATCAGGATTGCCACCATGTTTCATCGAGTTGCGGAAAAACAAATGCATTTTGTTAGATGGCTGCTCGTTATTGGCTGGATTTTTCTCATTTTATCGTTATTTTACGACCCAATTTCGCCATATCTCACCCAGCCTACTACTGGGTGGAGTATTTTCCGTCTAAACCCGAATCTCTTAGACCCGATGAAATGCCAAGAGGTTGTCACAGTCCAAGGAAAGTGTGTTGATGTCAAACCTTTTGCATTAGGAGCCAAAATCTTTTGGGGAATTGTAGTTCCTTGTGGAGTATTGATTATCTTTGTTTTAGGACATGAAACATGGCGGCGGATTTGTCCGTTATCTTTTCTATCACAAATTCCGAGAGCGTTAGGTAAGCAACGTCAACGCAAAATCACTAATCCTCGCACGGGAGCAGTGCGCTATGAACTAGCTAAAATAGCAAAAGATTCTTGGCTTGGTCGCAATCATTTATACTTCCAATTTGGGTTTCTTTGCATTGGTCTTTGCTTGAGAATTTTATTTATTAATGCCGATCGCCTGTTTTTAGGATCTTTTATTATTCTGACAATTCTATCAGCAATATCGGTAAATTATCTGTTTGCTGGTAAAACTTGGTGTCAATATTTTTGTCCTATGGGCCCCGTGCAGATGGTCTATAACGGGCCAAGGGGATTGTTAGGAAGTGAGGCTCACCAAGGTCAAAAACAGATTGTTACTCAGTCTATGTGCCGGACATCAGATAAAGATGGTAACGAAAAAAGCGCCTGCGTTAGCTGCCAATCTCCTTGTATGGACATTGATGCAGAACGGTCTTACTGGGAAATTTTTAACAAGCCAGGTCGGAGAATAGTTCAATATGGCTATGTGGGACTAGTCATCGGTTTTTATCTTTACTATTTTTTGTATTCTGGCACTCTCGATTATTACTATTCTGGAATTTGGAGTCATGAAGAAAATCAGTTAGCAACTCTTTTAAATCCTGGATTTTATATTTTTGGTAAGCCGATTCCGATTCCGAAATTAGTTGCAGTTCCTCTTACTATTGGGGCTTTTGTTGCAGCCAGTTACTTCTTATTGTCGAGGATAGAAAAAGAATACAAAGCTTATTGTCAACGGATTAATAAACCTCTCAGTAAACAACAAGTACAACACAATATTTTTGCAATTTCTACCTTTGTAGTTTTCAATTGTTATTTCTTATTTGCTGGTCGTCCCATACTCAAACAACTACCAAATCTCATAGAGCTAGGATTTAACGCTTTAGTCATTCTCGTCAGTACATTATGGCTGTACAGAACACTCAGCCGTAGTGCTGAAACTTATTCGCGGGAAAGTCTTGCAGAAAGTCTGCGTCGTCAGTTGGCTAAATTAACAGTTGATTTCTCTAAATTCTTAGAGGGTCGGTCAATGGCAGACCTGAAACCAGATGAGGTGTATGTTCTTGCTAAAGTACTGCCCAGTTTTAGTAAAGAATCTAGCTTTCAGGTTTACAAAGGATTGCTGCGCGAAGAATTAGAACAAGGAAATGTAGAGCCGGCAAATAGCTTAGATGAACTCAAACAAATCCGTTTGGAATTAGGACTTAAGGATGAAGAACACTTCAATATATTGACAGAATTGGGAGTAGAAAACCCATCTTTATTAGATCCAACTAAACGCAGAAGTCGGGAAAATCAGTTAAGAATTGAAAGCTATCGGCAAGCTTTAGAACTACAATTATTAGATTTGATCGAGATGGGAGTTCCCTTGCGTCAAGCACTCCAGCGCCGAGACAAGCAAATTCAAAGCCTGAAACAAGAGTATGGCATCACAGCAGAGGAAGAAGCACAAATTTTATCCCAAATGGTTGATGAAAACAGTGCTATTCTCCGCAAGGCAGAGATCCTACTTACACAGTTAAAGGAGCTAACTGTCCGCTACAAAGTTTTAAGTAATTTTCCCAGTCATCAAGCACCCGTGTTTGTCTTGCTGCGATTAGTCGCTATTGAAAACAAACAACTAATTATCACCAAGCAATTATTGAGTATTCTCGAAGTTTTGCAAGATGCGCCGGAAGCTGTGAAAATAGCTAGTACCATTGGCATACTTGCAGAAAATGTATTGCCAAATATCCTGAATGAAGCTAATAATACTTGGCGCTGGCAAGAAAGAATTGCTGAGGAAGCGATCGCACTTCTGCAACCCGATGATTTAGAATTAGCAGCAACCTTTGAGACTCCAGCACAGACAGTTGATGACGAAGCACCGACGCAAATATTTGTTGCTGGGCAACCAATACCAAAGGTGATAAGAGCCAATCATCAACCCTTTGCGATCGATATTCTTAAAGAACTTTTGCAAGAACTAGAGCCACTCATCCAAGCAGCTGCACTTTACGCCCTAGAGCAACTCGACCCACAGCAAGGCCGCGAACAAGCACGCCAGTTACTCAACTCCACAAAACCCGGAGATTGGCTAGTGCAGGAGACAGCAGAAAATATTTTGGGTCTGGATGAAGGACAGGCTGCTGCTTTGTTGCAAACTCTCATGGCTGAAGTGAAGGCGGAGGGAAAAATACAACAGCTTGTCTTTCAGCAATCAGCAGTGCAAGTGGGACGTAGTTTAGCAAATGATATCATCTTGCCCAATGCCAGAGTATCTCAGCACCACGCGATATTTCATCTTGACGAGCAAGAAGTGAGATTAACAGTGCTCAAAAGTGCCTATGGGTTACGTATTAATGATAAACGCATAGAAAATGATACCGTGCGTCTCCAGCCAGGAGATGTGATTCGGTTTAGCCCAGCAGAGGAACCAGCTATAACTGTGAGTTGGAAAAAGCAATCGCCAGTAGACTCAGCAGTAGCAAAAGAAACTTTCAGCACCCTGGATAAGCTGTTATTGATGTTTGAAACCAGTCTTTTGCGAACGGTGAAGCCGGAAGCGACGCTCGAACTGGCTCGCAAGGCTGAGATTCGAGTTTACCGTCAAAGAGAAATTATCTGTAAGGCTGGAGAACCATCTGATGAACTGCTGTTGTTGATCGATGGTGAAGTTGATGTAACGGTTCTGCAAGGAGATATTGAGGTTGTCGTCAATACAATTCGCTCAGGCGAAACTATTGGTGAAATGGGAGTTTTGACTAGGCAAGCGCGATCGGCGAATGTAGTTGCCAAGGCTGAAATCAATCGAGTTTTGGTCATAGAGGCGAAAGATTTTGAGACACTATTACGCAATGATTCGGAAGTGTCGAGGAGTTTGTTGCTGAACATGATTGGTCGTTTGCAAAGGTTAACTGCACAAGTTAAAGAAAGTCAGAAGTGAAAAGGGGATTGGGTATAAGAATGGGGAAAGGGAAAGGGGTAAGGGGGAAAGGGGAAAGATTAAATTTATTCCTTTTCCCTTTTCCCTTTAACCTTTTCCCCAAACCTCTTAGTTCAAAATGCTTATCCGAACCGTATTGATACCCAATGCTCCATAGCTAATAATTGAAACTTAGGAAGGTTGGTATGCTCAAAATCAAACTGTTAAACTCAAAAATACCCACAGAGAAACAAGAGTTAGACATATCGCCAGAACTTATGATTAATGGCGAATGTTTTATCGGTCGCTCCCGCAATTGTGGTGTAGTCCTGCCCAGTGTTGAAGTTAGCCGAGTTCACAGTAGTATCCGCTATGAAGAGGGCGAATATTACTTCTGCGATATGGCTAGCCTGACTGGCTCCCGCATTAATGACCAAGCGGCGGGTCTAAACCAAAAATATCTCCTGAAAAAGGATGACATTATTCGGATTGGCGAATTTATCCTCACTGTTGAAGCAACTGGATCGACAACAGATAATGCAGAGGTCGCACCAGTTCGGGAAGTCCAAAGCCAAACACCAACTCTTCCACAGGCGACATACACCACTCCTATTCCCCAAGTGAGTCAGCAAGCAAGTCAGCCGACTCGTTCGCCTAGTGAGTATATGCCGATCGCACTTGTGCCGCCAGAACAAATCAGTCGGTGGACAAAAGGTGATTTAATGGTTCGTTGTGTGGCAATAATTGACGAAACTGATGATGTGAAGACGTTTCGCTTTGCTGCTGACCCACCAATATTATTTACCTACCAACCTGGTCAGTTTATGACGCTGAACCTGGAAATCAACGATAAACCAGTCAAACGCTCTTACTCAATCTCTTCAACTCCTTCACGACCCCATACTTTAGAAATTACAGTCAAGCGTGTTCCTGCACCACCAGATGTTTTGGATGTACCGCCTGGTTTAGTTTCCAATTGGTTGCACGACAACCTCAGAGTCGGTAGTGAAATCAAAGTCAGCGGCCCTTTGGGAAAATTCACTTGTTTTGCCAACCACAGTGAAAAACTATTGTTTATTTCTGCGGGAAGTGGTATTACACCGATGATGTCTATGTCACGATGGATGATGGACACCGCTGCTGATTGCGATATTGTCTTTTTCCATTGCGCCCGCAGTCCTCGTGATATTATTTATCGCCAGGAACTAGAGTTAATATCTAGCCGCCAACCTAAGTTTCGTTTAGCGATCGCCATTACCAGACCCGAAGCAGGTCAAGCATGGTATGGCTTTATGGGCAGACTCAACGAACAAATGCTGTATGCGATCGCTCCTGATTTTTGGCAGCGTACAGTATATGTCTGCGGGCCGAGTCCTTTTATGCAAGGGGTAAAAACTATGCTAGAGCAAATCGGATTCCCCATGCAAAACTACTATGAAGAAAGTTTTGGCGGAGCGAAAAAGTCAAAACTCCAGCCATCGGTTCCGCCTCAAGTAGTCACTGAGCAAGTTACCAAAGTGACAACAGTAGTACCAAAACCAGTAATTTCCACCCCAGTTACTGTTCCAGTTAAAACAACAGGCTCTTTTACTCTAGTATTTTCCAAGTCTGGCAAAGAAATTACCTGCACTGGAGAAGAGCCGATTTTAGAGTTAGCTGAACAAGAAGGAGTGGCGATCGACAGTAGTTGTCGCAGTGGAGTCTGCGGTAGTTGTAAAACGCGGAAGCTTCAAGGAGAGGTGAAGTATTTAGGAGAACCTGATGCTCTCGATGAAAGCGAACAGGAGGAAGGCTATATTCTCGCTTGTATTGCTCACCCTAGAGACCGAGTTGCGATCGATGCTTAGGGATCGAATAAAATAATTGCCTTGTTTTTGGGCAATTATTTTATTCGCCGTTATAAATTTATCTGTTCTATAAAATTAGACTCAAATATTCCAGCTTGAAGTAAGCAGCATCTAATCTTACTTTTACAAGGTGTTTCAGATGTTCGATTTCTAATAGATTTCTAATAGAGATGAATTCACAAAACCAACAAAACTGGCTTTCCCAGCAAACATCCACAGAAAATATACCATATATCAGTAGTGATTTTACTGAAAGTGTTGCTAAGGTAAATAAATTTGTTCTAGCAGAGTTTGAGCGTGAAATTACCGAAAAGCAATTGTACTACCATACAAAAGATCATTTGATGGCTGTACAGCAACGCGCTCAATTAATTTTTCAAGTCATTCGTCCTTATTTGTCAGCTGATGTAGAGACAATTAAGAGGATGGAATTGTTACTGGATGTTTGTGCGATCGCTCATGACTTAGTACAAATCTTTATACCTCATCAACCGCACACATCCAGACGACGAGAAGCAGGTGTCAGTGAAAATGCAACTATAGAAATTCTATTGAATTATATACGAGTTTTAAATCAACAAATATCAGCATCTTATCCAAAAAGTGCGGCTCTTTTCACAGATACAGATTTGGAAATCATTCAAGAAGCGATCGCCGCTACAATTTGTGATTACGATACAACAGAGAAAGCCATTTATCAACCCTCTCTTTATAATCAGAACAAACCTATTTCACCAGTAGCTTGCATCATTGCTCTAGCAGATATTGGTTCTTTAGGAATCGAAGGAATAGCATCTTATAACCAGGAGGGTAGCCTACTCTTTTTAGAAGAAAATCCAGACATTATTCCTATCATTAAAAATCAGAACGTGCGAACTCTGGCTACAGATAATCCAGAACTGTACGAAAATATTAGACAACGTTTACTCAGACGTGCAAAATTTCAAGTTAATTTTGCAAAATCTCGCCTAAATCGGCTCTCTCGTGAGTTAGCCTCTTTACCAGCAGATGCAATCCCTACATTAACTCAAGCAGTTTTTCAATATCTAAATCTAGAAACCATACAAGAAATTGAAGCAACTACCCCCACAAATGAACAAACATCTTTAGAAGTGTTAATTAAATTTTTTGAATTTGAGCGATTTATCAGTAATTGAATTGGGAACTGGGAATTGCAAGAATTATGAACTCTTATTCCAAAATTCAGAATTCTGACACCAAAGGACATTGCCATGTCATGTTAATACTGCTTTTCTACGTTCGTAATGTTTTGTACGCCATTGAAAGTTCCCGTGTAGTTGAGGCGATACCCAGGATAGCGTTGAGAAAAGTGCATCATGTTCCAGACTATGTAGCTGGTTTATTTAATTACTGAGGTAAAATTGTACCAGTAATAGACTTATGTCATTTGATTAGTGGTAAATTTAGTCGCTTATGTCTAAGTACCCGCATTATTATGGTAAGCTACCCTAATCAGAATTCTAGATAACAATATTTAGGATTAATAGCAGAAAAAATTACAGAAACATTAAATAAATCAGAAACAGATTTTATAGATTCCGGTATTCGTGTTAAAGAAGCACCATATTTAGGAGGGACGTTGATGGATGAGAAAGGCATAATTCAGCGCATTCATTTAGAAAAACTGTTTGCTGAAGCAGAAAATACCTATTTATTGACATACTAATTGCCATTGTCTTTGGTTTGTATTTTAGTAAGTCCATAGTTCAAAAGCTGAGTGAATTAGTAAAAATTTCTTAGCATATAGCTAATAGTAATTCCACCGCACAGATAAAATCATCAGATAGACAAGATGAAATCGATAAACTACAAACTGCTTTTTCTATACAAGACTTACGCAACTATTAAAAAAGCAAGTCGCTCAAAAAAGTTTCGTCTGCGAACTGTTCTGATTGTTCCATTTATTATTCCCATTATTGCGTCAACTGGCTTGGTGGGGTGGTTCTCTTTTCGCAATGGACAGCAGGCGATCGATGATCTGGCAATTCAGTTGAATGGTGAAATTAGTGCCCGCATTAAGCAACACGTTTTGGACTATTTGAATAAATCTTATAATGTTCTGAAACTCACCGATGCGGGTATCCAAAGTGGCAATTTAAAGCTTGATGACTTTGAAGGATTGCAACGCTATTTCTGGCAGGTAGTGCGACACGATGGCTTAGAGAGCTATCTGTCTTTTGGGAACGAACAGGGCGAGTTTGTTGGTGTGGAACATCGAGAGGATGGCACAATTCAACTCAAAATTCGCACCAAAGCTACTGAGCCGATGCGCGAAATCTACTTGCTGGACGATCGCGGCGATCGACAAAAGCGGTTGAAATCGGCGAAGTACGATACCACCTTCCGCCCCTGGTATAGAGCCGCCGTGCAAGCTCGTAAACCTACGTGGAGTCCAGTTTATCCATTCTTTTCCCGTGAGAATACGTCTTTGGGGATTTCTCCAGTCCGTCCTGTCTACGACTCGAACGGCAAGCTGCTGGGGGTTTTGAGCGTTAACATCACCTTGATGCGAATCACAAACTTCCTGAAACAGCTTTACATTAGTCCCCACGGACAGAGCTTTATCATGGAGCCGTCGGGACATTTGGTCGTCAGTTCAACCATTCCGGAGCCATTCAAGGTTAAAGGTGGCGAAAGAGACGATCGCCAAATTGAGCGAATGCCAGCCGCTGATAGTCAAAATGCCACAGTGACTGCTACTGCCCGATATTTACGCCAGCATTTCGGCCTGTTTGAGGCCATTAAGACCAGTCAACACCTAAAGTTTCAAATTAACGGTGTGTGGCACTACGTTCAGGTCATGCCAATTCAGGATGGTCGAGGTATTAACTGGCTAGCGGTGGTGGTTGTTCCTGAAAATGATTTCATGGCACGGATTAATGCCAATACTCGTACCACCATTCTGCTGTGCGTACTGACATCTGCGGCGGCAACTGCGATCGGTCTTCTTACGTCTCGTTGGATCAGCCACCAAATTTTCAAACTTAACACAGCGTCTCAAGAGATTGCCAGTGGAAATCTCGAGCAACACGTTGAAGTCAACGGCATCATCGAGATTGAGAAGCTGGCTGATTCGTTTAACCGCATGGCATTTCAACTCCAGGAATCCTTCGAGAGATTGGAAACTCAGAAGAATTCCTTTGCCCGGTTCTTTCCCCCCGAATATCTCAAGTTTCTCAACAAGCATGGGGTAACAGACATCGAACTGGGCGATCACGTCAGCAAAGAGATGGCGGTCATGTTCTCGGATATTCGCTCCTTTACAACCCTATCCGAGAAGATGACTCCCAAAGAGAATTTCGATTTTGTCAATGCTTACCTGCGACGGGTTTCTCCAGAAATTCGCGCCCATGATGGCTTTGTAGTGAAGTTCTTGGGTGATGGCATGATGGCAGTCTTTCCTAATGGTGTGGATGATGCCGTTGCCGCAGGGGTTGATAAATTCAAACGGGTACAGAAATACAACCGGAAACGAGAATCTCAAGGCTACTTGCCAATTGATGTGGGCATGGGTATCCACGTTGGACACATGATGGTGGGCATGATAGGGGAACACAACCGGATTCAAGGGGATGCGTTCTCTGATAATGTGAATCTGACTGCTCGTTTGGAAGGATTGACAAAGTTCTATGGTGTTTCATTACTAATTTCTGAAGAGGTCTTGGAGCGATTGAGCAACCCAGAGCAGTACAAAATTCGCTTTTTGGATCGAGCGATCGTTAAGGGTAGAACTGAACCGATCGCGGTTTACGAAGTGCTCGATGCCGAAACAGAAGCAATCCGAAAACTAAAACTTGACACCTTGCAAACCTTTGAGCGAGGACTTCAACACTACTGTCGGGGCAACTTTACTGATGCCAAAGCCTGTTTTGAACAGGTACTTGCAGTGAACTCTCTCGATAAGACTGCCAAACTCTATCTAGAACGAGTCCAAGAATTGCTGCTAGAAGGTACTCCAGCCAATTGGAATGGCGTATGGGCATTTACACAGAAGTAAAATTCGTTCAATTTATAGCAGTCGCCAAGGCGACTCTTGACTCTCGCCAAATACTGAAACGCTGACTGGTCAATCTTTTCCCTTATGCCTTGTGCCTTCTGCCTTTTCCTATAGCTCCTTCCATGACAACTTCAATTTATCTACCCACTACATTTGCAGATGCGATCGCCTGCGTCCAACAATTTGCCTTGTGTAGAGAAATAATTCGGTTCAACAATTTCTTACTCTCGGAGCTTGAACCTATCGTTGCCTACCAAATAATTCGATTGAACAATTTAAGCGCACTCTCTACATAAGCCTTAATTGTCAGCAAAAAACTTGAATACGAATTATTCCTCCACAAAAAATACTACTCTACAGTGACACTTTTAGCAAGATTCCTTGGCTGATCGACATCTAAACCGCGACGGGCAGCAATATGATAAGCCAATAATTGCAGTGGAACTACTGTCAGAATCGGAGAAAGCAATTCATCTACATGAGAGACAGGGAGTAAATCGTTAAAGATTTCCGCAGCTTCGCCATCGTTGACGGGGGTAACACCAATTAACCGAGAATCTCTGGCTTTGGCTTCTTGGGCATTAGAAATAACCTTTTCGTAAACACTACCAGGAATTGCGATCGCAACTACTGGTACTTTCGCATCTAAAAGTGCGATCGGGCCATGTTTCATCTCTCCAGCTGGATACCCTTCTGCGTGAATATAGCTGATTTCTTTTAATTTCAACGCCCCTTCTAAAGCAATGGGAAAGTTAATTCCTCTACCCACAAAAATAAAATCTTTAGTTTCGGCAAATTCGTGGGCTAGCTGTTCGGTTAAACTTTCCTGATTTGCCAAAGTCGCCTCAATTTCTTTGGGAATCTGTCGCAACCCATTAATAATTTGATCTAGTGTATCTTTTGAAACTGTCTGACGACGAGCTGCTAAATCCAATGCTAAAGCATAAAATGCCATCAGTTGAGCGGTAAAAGTTTTCGTCGCTGCTACCCCAATTTCAATTCCTGCTAGGGTACTAATAATATGCGGTACCAGATGACCAAGGCTACTTTCGGGGCGATTAGTAATACCCAGTAGTCGCGCTTGATATTTGGGTTCTTTCCCTTGGCGACGTTCTTTTTCCATCGTCAAAGCTGCTAGGGTATCGGCTGTTTCACCTGATTGGGTAACGCCAACGATTAAGGTGTTAGCCGTCACGGGTGATGGTGCATAGCGATACTCAGAAGCATAATGTACTTGAGTTGAAATTCCTGCTAGTTGTTCGAGTAAATATTTTCCGATTAATGCTGCGTGCCAACTGGTACCACAGGCAACGATCTGAATTTGTTCTAAATCGGTATATAAGTCTTCAGATAAACCAAGATTGATTGGGGATTCGGTAGATTCGGCTGGATTGAAGTATGCGTCTAAACTAGCTCTTACTACTCCTGGTTGCTCATGAATTTCTTTGAGCATGAAGTGTTTGAATCCCTGCTTTTCTACCATTGCCGGATTGAAGTTGAGCAGCCGGGGTTGTTTTTTCAACCTGTCGCCAGCAAAATTGTAAATCTCAACGCCCAAAGGTGTGAGGCGGGCAATTTCGCCATTTTCCAGAGGTAGCACTGCACGGGTGTAAGCAACGATCGCAGGTGTATCAGAGGCACAAAATAACTCCCCTTGACCAAAACCAATTACTAAAGGTGCTTGTTGGCGAACAACAATCAATTCATCGGGGAAATCAGCAGAAATAACTGCAAGTGCAAACGCCCCGCGCAAGTGGTTAACGGCTTGGCGAACTGCCTCAAGGAAGGGAGATGAGGGGGGAAGATTCTTTAAAAATTCGGCTATCAGATGGGGAATGACTTCGGTATCGGTTTCAGAACGAAATTCGTGTCCTTTGGCTTTGAGTTCCTCGCGTAACTCGCGGTAGTTTTCGATAATGCCATTTTGCACCACCGCCACTCGTTTTGCCGTATCCAAATGGGGATGGGCATTATACTCTTCTGGTTTGCCATGAGTTGCCCAGCGTGTATGACCAATACCAATTTGGGCAGGGGTTTCTATTTGTTCCAATTTAGAACGCAGGTTATGGAGTTTACCTTTTGCCCGCACACAATTTACCTCACCTTCCCAAACAGTGGCGATTCCAGCCGAATCGTAGCCTCTGTACTCTAGTTTCTCCAGTCCAGCTAGTAAAATGTCTGTCGCTGCTTGAGTGCCTATATATCCAACAATTCCGCACATTCTTCACACCACTTTTTTTCAGGATGATTAAATCCAGTATAGTAGGTAGCATAAAGTGGACGTTTTGCAAAGAAAAAGGGAGTAAAATACTCCCTCTACCACTAGTAGTACGCCTTGGCAACGCAAGCGGGGTAAAGGGTAAGGGGGAAAGTGGGGTCCCCTCTGGGGATAAGGGGCAGGGGGAAAGGTTTTTTATCCTTTACGCTTTTCCCTTTAACCTTTACCCAACCTCCACCTAACATTTTTAGGTTGGCAGACTACTAGGTATTGTTATGGATTTTAGGTTTTTTTACAGCAGATTCTCCGTCAGCTTTTGACCTGACGGTACAAATACAACTTCTAGGATTAGATACCCAGAGATTATATCCCCAATCTAAAATTGCGATTTCATGAAGAGTGCTGAGTTCCGAGTTCCGAGTTCCGAGTGAAGAATCAAAAAATTGTATTTGTGATTTACTTCTTTTTATCTCAGCACTTAGCACTCAGCACTCAGCACTCCGATCGGCACTCAGCTTTTAGTAAGCTAGACCCATACTGCGAGTTGTTTCAGCGCCCAGGTAAACCCGGATGCTCAAAAAGTCGGTGGGACAAGCAGTTTCGCAACGCTTACAGCCCACGCAGTCTTCTGTACGGGGTGAAGAGGCAATTTGAGCAGCTTTACAGCCATCCCAAGGAACCATCTCAAGTACATCAGTTGGGCAAGCGCGGACGCATTGGGTGCAGCCAATGCAGGTATCGTAGATTTTTACGGTATGAGACATTGAAAAAACGGCTCCTTTCGAGTGTTCTTCTCTGCGAAAGAATCATAATCAACGCATAGTCTACCGCAGTGGTTGATAGGCCGTAATCAAAAGGCTACATAACTTTAAACAATGTAATAAGCACCGTTAAAATTTGCTTTTGCGAGATTGTCCCTATTGACTGATAATCAGCAACATCATTAGAGCGTATTTCCCCTATTGCATTACCAGAATTTGGTGAAAACGTAAAGATATATGAAACAAAATTCAATCTATAAAGATTACATCGGAGTTATCTATGGTACTTGTTGCTTAATAACTATGTACAGTCAAACAAACCAAATTTGTAACAAAATATTAATTATTATTTAAAGTTTCCAACTAACTGTATGCAGAATAATCTAATTTTGCGATCGCTAACCCGCCAAAACTAGGCGATCGCAGTCATAGTTTGCGTGATAATTGGCATAAAATATACTAATATTCTTAGTACAGTTGAGAATTAGAGGACTTCTATTTGATTTTTAAAATACACCTAAGATATGATTTTCCCACTAAATCCAGTTTTTGATGGGTAAAGCCTATCTTAATATTAATTCAAATTTTTCACAACTCATTTAGGATTGCTATATATAGGTGGTTACTATGACTAAACTTCAAAATCAAATGATAGTTAAATATGGTGTTTTATTTTCTAAAGTTTTTAGGTATGTCAGATATTATCCTGAAGATATAATTCGTATATTTTGGTTTGCTGTTTTTATCGGATTATTCTATTTATCTAATTGGCGCTCACCAAATAATGAAGAATTTATTTATTTAGTATATGCATACTTTTTACTTTCTCCACTTTCAGAAGAAGAACTTTTATTTTACAAAGATAATCTTGACAAAGGTAATTTTTCCAAAATTCAGGTTATTCTCTCTTATTTAATGTTACCAATTGGCATTGAACAAAAACTTTTTTCTCGAACAGGCATAGAGGCACATCACTTAGCAAGGGTCAAACTCGTACAGGAAATATTGCCACAGGCTGAGTATATTCTCGATTTAGGAGGTTCTTGCCCTGGTTCGCCAGAAGGTGCGCTCATGGTAATGGGTTATCCGTACCATCCGCAACAGTTGGATATTGTTGATCTCCCACAGGAGGAAAGAATTTATAATCCGCAATCTGAGGAACATCCCCAGCAATTCATAACTCCAGATAATCTCACAAAAATTAATTATATCTATCGCTCAATGGCAGATTTATCTAATTTTTCAGAACATACCGTTGACCTTGTATGGTCAGGACAAAGCATTGAGCATGTAACAGAAGAAGAAGCCGAAAAAGTAATTCAAGAAGTATTTAGAGTTATCAAACCAGGTGGCTCATTTTGTTTAGATACGCCAAATCGTCAGCTGACAAAGCTTTTGGTACGTAGAGGATTTGTACATCCTGAACATAAGATTGAATATACACCTGATGAATTGATTGCAAAAATTCAAAAAGCTGGTTTTATTATTAAAAAAAAATTAGCTGTTTCTCCAATGCCCTATAGTTTAAAAACCAAAAGATTTAGCAAACTGGAATTGATGAACAGTATTAACTTTTCGGAAAATATAAACCAAGGTTTTTCTTTTTTCATCTATTGTAGTAAGCCAGAGAACTGATAAAATGTTCGCATTTTACTTGCATAATTAGGGTCGGCAAGACTTCAGTGTGAATTGTTTGGTATCAAACAGGCGATCGCACTCAGCAATTTTTTTGCGATCGCTCACCGATAAATTGTATATTTAACTTTTTAAGTCTGATAATTTCATTATTTATATTCCTATATATTAAAGAATTTCCGAAATTGCAAATTCATCATTGATAGCAGTAATTTGGGTTTGAATATTTGGCTCAGTAGCGGTTAATTGCAGTTGTTCATCTAAATTTTCAGTATCAGTAAAATTATCTTTTGCATACTCATTTTCTCGAATTTTACGAACAATACTTTCTAACAACCAAAGTTGTTCTTCCACAGACAAGGCAAGGATAGAGCGCTCAATTTCTAGTAAATTCGGTGAGATCATTTTACTTTTGATTCCTATTTAGATGTATTTTTCAAAGATATTATATTCAGTCTATCTGGTTAACCTAGAGCATGGCTAATTCCCGATCGTTTTCCCCACGCTTATCATTTCACAAATCATCAGAGATTGCTATAAATAACTAGAAAGCCGTTTGATTACTTTTTAATTAAGTATTACTGCTGAAGCAAAATGTACGCTAAACTGACTACATGAATTACGAAACAGCTAGGAAACTCCTCATAGATCAGACAATCACAACCGAGGAAAACCCAGATGCGCTGTTAACGCGTATGAAACAGGGCAAACCGCCGGTACCCGGTCAGATCACTTCGATTTTGTTGGCATTGAAAGTGGTGTTTGAAGCCCTCAAAGATGCAAAGAGCGTAGACCGAGAACTGGCTTTAGCCCTTTATCAGTTAAGTATTAAGGCGCAACAGCTATTTGGCGCAGGGCGTAAAGCCGGGGTTGATTGGCCACCACTACTCAAAGAAGATTTACTACGAATTTCCTTAGCAGCTGAAAGTATCTTTTCGGGTATATGGCAAACCTTAGCGACTATGGAGTTGGGGAAGAGATGAGGGACAAGGGGACAAGGGGACAAGGGGACAAGGGGACAAGGAAAATAATTCCTCACTCCTAACTCAGCACTCCTAACTCAACATTCAACACTCAGCACTCAGATAGATGCCTATTAACGAATTTGCAGTTCATTTTCTAACTTGTCTAAGTCAGTTTTGAGCAAAACAGTCATTTGACCGGTAAAAGCTTTGCCATTCTTGGGTTGGGCAACTTCCACCCAGTATACATAGCGATCGCCTACTCGTAATTCTCCCTTTAAAGCTTCCCGAATCGGAGTTTTGGCTAGACGCGCCGAATTAACTACCTTCTGGTTGGGATATTGATACACGACTTGGGCGCGATCGTAGTCTTGATAAATCTCCAAGCCATAAATTACCCGCAAGGATTCTTGGAGACGCGCAAATGTCATGCCGTTAATAGCATCATACATAGTGATGCGCTCAGTCCGAATTGTGCCCCGGTCTTTGGAAAACTCCACCCTACCAGGAGGCAATACTGACGCTTGAAAAGTGAATCGTTGGGCAGCAGTATCAGTCTTTTGCACAAATAATTGCTCCCCTCTCCTGGGGCGCAGTGTCGGATGTGCTTTAATCCAAGTGCCTACCTCTTCTGTACTTTGTCCTGGTAAAGCATTGGCTGGGGAATCAAAAAGCGTTCCCACACAGAGCCAGGGCACTAGAGAAAAAGGCAAAATTAAACAGTTAAGTAGAGATTTTTTGAGCATTTTACTGTTCGGGATTTTTATAGAAATTTCCCCATTTGGGATTAACCATAGTCTTCCCGTTTTTCAGCAAAATTACTTCAATGGATTGTAGCGATCGCGCATCGATGCCTTTATCGATCGCTCAACAATAAAACTCATATCAATACTATTCGGTTAACGCAAGAGAGGCGATGAATCGCCGTCTCTACAATGATTAGTCGTTTTGTCTTGACGGCGATTTATCGTGTCTTTGCAATCGTTGATCTACGCACTTCTCAAAGCCACAATCGGGTCGAGTTTAGCAGCACGACATGCAGGAACAACGCCAAAGAATAAACCAATACCCCCAGAGACACCAACTGCCATAGTAATCGCTATAGGAGAAAGACTCGCTTCTAAAGGAGTCAAGGCTGCCACTAATAGGATGCCACTAATGCCAACCGCAGTCCCAACTAAGCCGCCAGCTGCGGAAACAATCACTGCTTCAATGATGAACTGTAGCAAAATATCTTGCTCAGTTGCGCCGATCGCTTTTCGCAATCCGATTTCTTGGGTGCGTTCGGTGACGGAGACTAGCATAATATTCATAATGCCAATGCCGCCGACAAACAAAGATATACCGGCGATCGCAGCTAGCATAATTGTCAATGCACCTGTAATTTGACCGACAGTTTGCAAAGCATCTTTCTGGGTGCGAAGAGTAAAGTCATCTTCACCATTAATTTTGTGTCTTAGACGCAGCAAATTAGTAATTTGAAATTCTGCTGCATCCACGCTATCGGAATCACGAGCGGCAGCAACGAGATAATCTAAGGCAATACCATAAGGAGAATTTTTGCCCACAAGTCGGTTTGCTGATGTGGTGATTGGGATTAAGGCAGCATCATCATAATCTGCTCCTACGCTGGAACCTTTGGCTGTTAACGTCCCAATCACTTGAAAGCTGGTATTTCCAACTCGTAATTGCTGTCCTACAGGGTTACTATTACCAAATAGTTTTTCTGCCAAATCTCCACCCAGCACTACCACTTGGTTATTTCGCTTGATGTCTACCTCAGAAAAAAACCTGCCTTTATCAGTTTCAAAATCCCGCACAGATAGAAAACTAGGAGTTGTACCAATGATGTTGACATCGGTATTTCTGTTGCGGTATGTAATTACCTGTCTTCTGTTTAACTCTGGTGCAACTCCTACTACTGTTGGTACTTGAGAAGCGATCGCATCCGCATCTTGCAACACCAGAGTTTTTGGCACTTCAAAGGAGATTCGCTGAGTTTCTCGATTACCTGGCAGTACAAATAGCACATTTGGCCCTAGTGACTCCAGCTGTTTATTCACATACTTCTGCCCACCTTCGCCAATGCCAATCATGGCAATCACCGAGGCATTGCCAATAACTATACCCAGCATGGTGAGGGCACTACGCAGCTTATTCGATAGCAGAGTTTTCCCCGCCATATTCATGCTTTCAAGGAAATTCATATCTTATATAATTACGAATTACTCTGTTCTTTAGCCTTCTCAATTTTGTAATCTTTGGGTGGGTTAACAAAAATGCGATCGCCTGCTTTAACTCCCTCTAAAATCTGAGTTTGGTCTTGAATTTGTGCCCCAACTGTAACTTCGCGGAACTGGGGTTTATTTTTTGCATCTGGTACGAGTACGCCAGTTTTACCTTTTTCGGTGACAATTGACACCGTTGGTAATACCAAGGCATTATTAACGCGATCGCCTAAAAAAGTCAGGTCCACATTTAAGCCAGAACGCAGTTTATCTATGCCAGTATCGATAGCAACCCGCACCTGAAAGGATGTCACACCTTGTTCCACCACTGCTTCGGGAGCAATCAGGCGTACATGACCTTTAAAAACTCGATCGGGATAGGCATCAGCGACAATTTCCACCTGCTGTCCCTGTTTCATTCTGCCAAGATCGGCTTCGGGAACTTGAGCTAATATTTCTAAACCCCTTGCTACGGCGACAATTGAACTGGAAGTTGCCGATGCACTAGTAGAAGCAGAGGTAGTGGGTGTGACAAATGCACCTGGTTCGGCATACTTTTGGGTAACAATTCCCGACAGAGGAGCGCGAATAATAGTATCTTCTAACTGCACTTGTACGCCCTTTAATTGAGCCTCAGCAGATGCAACAGCGGCTTGACGCTGGACAATTTCTTCAGAACGGGTTCCATCTTCTAACAGTACCAATGCTGCCCGTGCTTCATTAACAGCAGCTTGCCGTTGGTCGATTTCTTCACTGCGAGTGCCACTTTGGACTAAGGAAAATCGTTTTTTCGCTTCTTCTAAATTGGCTCTAGCACTTTTGTCGTCGCTGATGGCTTGATCGAGTAATTGTTTTTTCTCTGCTCCTTCTTTATATAGATATTGGTAACGCTTTACCTGTTCGCTGGTGTAATTCACCCTTGCTTGAGCCGCATCTACTTGGGATTGAGATTGAGCAATTTCTTGGGGACGATTACCAGCCTTAGCTGCGGCTAATTGAGCTTGAGCTTGTGCTAATCGGGCCCTTGCTTGAGCGATTTCTTGAGGACGACTACCAGCAAGGGCTTGGGCTAGCTGTGCTTGACTTTGGGCTAAGTTAGCACGGTATTGACTCCTTTGAGCCTCAATACTGGCACTATCCATGCGGGCGAGAATTTGCCCTTGTTGAATGCGATCGCCTTGTTCCACGTATAATTGCGACAGCACTCCGGGATTCTTCGGACTAATATTTACGCTCTGAACTGGCACGACTTTGCCACTAGCTGTAATCCGCAACGTCACGTTTTGGGCTGCAACTGGCACAGTTAGTTGAGCAATATCTTCTTTGTTTGTCCCTTGGTTTACCAAGGTGTAAGTTGTTATAGTACCCACAACCAAAGCACTCCCCGCTATCAGCCCAATCAGCCAGCGCGATGGATGCTTAACTTTGCCAATAACTGGAATTTCTATGTGCGTAGCCATATTTATAGAAGCCTGTAAATCTTGCTGTATAAAAATATTTTTTAGTTAGAGCAGAAGTGGAGAGTACGGAGTTGTTAAAGCTTTAGGATTAAATTTTTATAAGTTAACTAACAACTAGACGCATAATCAGCTTCACAGTTGCTTAATCTTACTTCATACTAGGCATTCGTATTTCTGTATGTCTTCACCTGAAAGGGTGACTTTAGCCACAGCATATTCATGCAATCTGGAACTATTCGTGAGAAACAAGATTCCCGACTTTTTTGAGAAACTGGGAATCTACGGCGGGCAATTCTCACAAATCAGATAGGATTGCTGTAGTGCGATCGCGCTTTAGTTGCTCGGTATCCTTTGCTTTTTCCCTACTCCCCATTCTCTACCGCAAAGCAGTTTGTAATTATTGCTGAAATTGGGTTAATAACCAAGCACCAACTTGACTTTGATTTATTTGACGAGTTTGCTCTAATGCATCGTTTAATAAAGAAATAGCTAATCCTGATAATACCTGAGATTCTGTAATCCGCCTACTACCTTGGTTTTCAATAGCAAAAGCCATAACTTGGACATTTTGGACATTTAAAATCCAGTATTCTTTCACTTATAAATCTTCGTATAAAAGTCGTTTTTCACCTCGATCGTCAGCAAGTGAGGTATTAGCCACTTCAATAACTAAATCTGGTGGTGAATATATATCTAAATTGATGATAGAAGTGCCGTAAGGAATGACATCAGCATTTTCACCAATATAGTAAGATAAGACACATCAGGTTGAGCTTCCTTAAAGCCTGTTTTGCGATATGTACAGTTATCCTTGCCATTTAAAGCAATGCCTTTGATGCTGGCAAACAAGTTAACAGCAAAGAGAATAATTGCATGGTCGCTGGCATGGTTATTCACGATTGCGTAGATTTCAATCCTCATCTGTCCATTGTGATAATAGCCCTTGGCTTTTTCGTAGGCAGGATTTTCAATTATTTGGATATATTCATCCCAAGTTACTGCTATCCAGGTATCGGTTACTAGTTGGGTCTGTAATTCGCTCATAATATTGCGAAAGAGGAACTTTAACAACGATCGTACAAGTTTAATTTTCCAACACTAAGCTGACAGCAAAGCTTTAACTGCCTCCTGCTATATATTAGGCCTGCAATTAATTACAAGGCTAATATAACGTGAGTTCGACGGATAGAAAACGGCAAAAAGCTTGCTAGATATGAAACATGAGAAACTGGGTAGGTGTTGCGATGGCGCGAAGCACCTGGTGGTGGCGATCGCTAAGATTAATTGAGAATGAGCAAAAAAGGCACAAAAAAACGCCGAGACTAAAAATATCTCAGAAAAATAAGGGTCTCGGCTATGTCTACCATTGTATCTCGCCTCGATATCGTACAAATATTCTGTGACGTAGATGATTTTTGTAACCAGTGGGAGAATTTGTGGGAACAAGTACCACAGTTACCATCCACAAAGGGAGAGCGTCGTAGCACTTCCCGAATGCATTTATCAGAGGTGATGACAATCGCGATCGCATTTCATGGTAGTGGTTATAAAACTTTCAAGGAGTTCTACACGTTGCATGTGCTACAAAGCTGGCGTGGAGCGTTTCCAAATTTGGTCAGTTACACAAGATTTGTGGAACTTCTGCCCTGGAGTTTAATGTTGCTGTGTTGTTTTTTGCATACACGGACAGGAGAAATTACAGGGATTAGTTTTATCGATTCCACCCCAATTGATGTTTGTCACAATTGCCGGGCACACGCCCATAAAGTTTTTAAAGGGTTAGTGAAATGGGGTAAAAATGCTGTGGGCTGGCACTTTGGCTTTAAACTTCATTTAATTATTAACGATAAAGGAGAATTACTGGCATTCAAACTAACTCCGGCAAATGTTGATGACCGTAAACCAGTTCCAGATATGACTCGTGACTTAATTGGTAAACTTTTTGGAGATAGAGGATATATCTCGCAAAAATTATTTGAAGAGTTATACGAACGAGGTTTAGAGTTAGTTACTAAATCTAAGAAGAAAATGAAAAATCGTTTGGTAAAACTGATTGATAAAATTCTTTTACGCAAACGGGCTGTAATTGAGTCAGTCAATGACCATCTCAAAAATATGTGTCAAATAGAACACTCTCGGCATCGTAGTGTGTTTAACTTTTTGGTCAATCTGATGGCTGGTTTAACTGCTTACACCTATTTACCCAAAAAACCATCGATTGATATTTACCCAAAAGATTTACCTGCACTACCTCCTGCCGTTTTCTAACCGTCGAACTCACGTTAATATAGTAGAAGTTATTAGTTATCGAACAGAATTCAGGAGTCAGTCGTCATAATTCAGTTGGGTATTCTGTATGACTGGCGGATGAATAATCAGCGTTTTTACACCCCTACCAAATTGAAAATTTGGTGGTGCGACAAAACAGTTGCGGGTCTGAATCCCCACTGAAAGATTGCTGAATTCTGAATTCTGTATTCTGTATTCTTCTTCAATTCACTTTTTCAATACTACATTGAAAGAATTTAAATACCCAGTAATGGTTTTAGCTAATGTCTTTTGCTGTTTTTTTGTAGTTATTGCCATTACTTGATATAGTCTTCCTTCGGCAACATACATTCTACTTATAGTAATTTTCCCTCCAGAATTGATGTACTGAATTTCTTTGCCCGGATGATTATTGTAACTACGAATGTTTCGTTGACTAATTAAATTACTTTTCGTAGTCTTTAAAGCCATATCCCGTGCATTATTAAGAACAACTTGAGGATCGGCCATTTGACCGTAACTATAAGGGAAATCATTGTAAGCAACTATGTATGCTACTTGCTGTTTTGGTGGTTGAGCGACAAATATTTCTAGGTTAATTTCCCCCATGTAAGTTTTTTGGGATTCGGTGTTTCTGCTGGGGCTTCCCGGCATCAAAATCGTAAAACGTCCATCTGGAGCGGTGAATAACTTCCATTGTGGCTGCACGGGTTGAGAAACCTTTGGTTTGACAACAGCTACCGGAGATTTGGGTTGACGCGCTTCCACAAGAACAGAGCCACCACAAACAATGGTGGCGGCTATTAGTGGTAACAGACTTTTAACTGTCATATTTTTTGCCCTTTGAGATGCCGATCTCACTGATGATGCCAGCTGTTATAACCTAGCAGCACATAAAGCAGCACCAATTAGGCCGACTTGCGAGTTGAGGATAATATACACGGGTATCTCTTCGAGGAGGCGGCGCATTCTACCTTTTTGGGTGAAATTTAACAAGAAACCGTTATTTTGAATTAAGGGGAGAATTTTAGGCGCAATCCCACCAGCGATGTATAAGCCACCGTAAGGTAGGAGTTTCAGGGCGAGATTACCGGCTTCTGCACCGTAAGCTTCTACAAATAATTGCAAAGTTTGTTCCGAGAGGCGATCGCGTCCTTCTAGTGCAGCCGTACCAATAACAGCACCAGGATCGACACTTTTCTCTTCTTGTCCGGCTTCTTGTTCCCAAGTTCTAACGATTTGGGCAATATCTGGTGATTCTGTGGCAAATTTGCGATCGCGCAAAAATTGGTAAATCGCCACAATTCCCATTCCAGAAACCACGCGTTCTACAGAAACGCGCTGGATATCATGTTTACCCAACAGGTATCTCAACAGTTGAAACTCGATCTCGTTGCGAGGGGCAAAGTCAGCGTGTCCACCTTCTGAAGAAAAAACTTGATAGTGGTTCCCCTGCTTAATTAAAAATCCTTGCCCTAAGCCAGTACCAGCACCAATAATTCCAATGGGGGTTTCGGGTTGAGGTTTGCCAACTTGTAACGTGTACAAGTCTTCTTTTTGTAAACCTGAAATGCCATAGCCAACCGCGGCGAAGTCATTAATCAAAGAAATATGCGGGATACCCAATTCTTCTTGTAGACGTTCGGTATCCAGGAACCAGGCTAAATTGGTCAGTTTGGCAGTATTTTTGACAATGGGGCCGGCGATCGCAAAACAAGCTTTTTCTGGTGTAGGTGTATTAGCTTTGACCAAAAACTCCTGCACTATCGGTACTAAATCAGGAAAATCGGCACTGTGGTAACTTTCCTGATAAATAGTATGTAAAGCTGGTGAGTCTGATTTTTCAACCAATTGCAGAATAGTTTTCGTACCGCCGATGTCTCCTGCTAGTAACAAAGTCATAGAATTTATTGGTGAATTAAATTACTTTTTTTGTAAGATATACTCAACCTAGCAGAAGTCATGAACACAAATCTCTATCAGAGGTTTAAGCAAATCGAATAACTTCTTCTATGTGGGTTAAATGGGAAGTATCTCCCGTTAGTTCTAATAACCATTCTGGGTCTTGGCGTACCACTTTTACCAGAGAACATAAAGAAGCTTTGACTTCTGTTTTGGCAATTTCCCCCACTAGCCCCATTGCTCCGCCCAATACAGATGCACCATGTGCTACAAGCAGGATATCTTCTGGGTAGAACTCAGTAGCTAAACATCTAGCAGTTTGTCCAGAACGTTCTCGCACTTTTTCGTGAGTTTCAGGATATTTGGCGGCGATGCGCGAGGTATAGCTGCTGTCAATTCTGGGGAATAACTCTGCTAACGCTGGAGTTGAGAGTCTTTTGGGTTCTTCTGTCATCCAAACTGGATTTAGCCATTCACTCAAGCCGGTTTCGAGTTTAATCGGCAAGTCGAGCATTTCTGCAACTGCATTTGCCGTTTGTACGGTTCGCAGGAAAGGAGAAGCAAAAATATGGCCAATATTTTCTTTTTTTAATCGTTTAGCTAACTGCTGTGCCTGCACCATACCATCATTAGACAAGGGTGGATCGTAGCGTCGTTCGGCGGTAAGAAACCAATCGGGGTTTACGAAGTCGAGGCGGTTAGCGTGTCTTGCTATCCAGACTATTTGACTCATGGGTTTAATTATTCCGATGAATAGAATTCGCCGCTAAACAAATATATAGATATCTGCAAGGAAGGCTGCAAATATTAATATAGGACAAAAATCGTAATAATATTTAATAATAATAATGATTAGAAAAACTTATCAGTATAAACTAGTTAAGATTGTGTAACGAACTTAAATGTAAATATCAGATTGGGACGGTTCAAACCAAACTCCACATTCAATAACTGATAGTAGATGGCTGACGGTAATTGTTTTGAGTGTGCCGTAACGTTTGCGATAGTAACACTTAAAAAGTAAAGAAAATAAATGTGGTTCTTCATGGAAGTAACGGTAAAAAACAAACCCCTGCCAATCTATGCCAAACTGTTCAGCGATTTTATAAAATAGTTCCTCAACATCATCACCATCTATTTTGAGGTCTTCCTGAAGCCGTATATTAAGAGTAATATCTTTTGTTTGCACGCCTAGTTCATTAGAAATAATTGCTGCAAGTTGGTTAAATCTATCTGTAAATGACATAAGCTTTTCAGGTGACAAACTCCAGTAGCAAGAATCCTATTAACAAGGAAATTATTACCAGGTAAATACTGGTCAAGCATCTATGAACTGGTAGCAAGATAGGGTTATTGTAGCCATCCAACTTTTGCAATAATCAGATTTAGTCGCAGATATTTTAACTCGTGAAATTATGCCAGTACTACTAACTGTTTATTTTCATCCAAGCTTTAGATGACTTAATTCTATTCCTGCAAATGTTGGGTTTCGTTCCTCAACCCAACCTACTAGTACGGCAAGCTTAATTTATTGAATTGAGTAATTCTGTTAATGATTGGACTTTGGTTTCCGTAAGTTTTTGAAACCCAATATTTTAAGCTTGCGGTGCTAGTAAGCCGAGTTATTGGTTCTCTGTGGGTACTGATTGCCAAGCAAGGCGATGTTTCCAGTGCGATGTGAAATTAAGTTGAACAACTTGCTTAAAGTCGTCCAAAGCTGCTGAAAACGCTTTCTCTTTTAGCTCACCTTGGTTGTTCAACTGTTTAGGGCATTGTAGATTCCATACATATTTTTGACAAGTTTGGTGGGCAATTTCTACATCGCTGCCATTTTCAGGATTTTGAAAGACGGGATGATAATGTAACCTGTTGCAGCAGACTTGCAACCATTCTTGCCACCCACATTGCCACAAGCGGACTGTTCCATCAAGACTACCACTGGCAATCAGTTTACCATCAGGGCTAAAAGCTGCGGAATTTACCCAATACTCATGCCCGCGCCAAGGTCTGCCAATGGGGTTGCCGTGAATATCCCACAAGCGCACTGTCGAATCATTGCTGGCACTGACAATCCACTGACCATCAGGGCTAAAGGCGACAGAATTAACTTCTTTTTCATGTCCGTGCCAAGGTTGACCAATGGGGTTGCCGTTGCTATCCCACAAGCGCACTGTCGAATCATTGCTAGCACTGACAATCCACTCACCATCAGGGCTAAACGCTACAGAATTAACTTCTTTTTCATGCCCGTGCCAAGGTTGACCAATGGGGTTGCCGTTGCTATCCCACAAGCGCACTGTCGAATCATTGCTGGCACTGACAATCCACTTACCATCAGGGCTAAAGACGACAGAATTAACTTCTTTTTCATGTCCGTGCCAAGGTTGACCAATGGGGTTGCCGTTGCTATCCCATAAGCGGATTGTAGAATCATTGCTGGCACTGACAATCCACTTACCATCAGGGCTAAAGGCGACAGAATTAACTTCTTTTTCATGCCCGCGCCAAGGTTGAGTCATGGGGTTGCCGTGAATATCCCACAAGCGGACTGTCGAATCATTGCTGGCACTGACAATCCACTGACCATCAGGGCTAAAGGCGACAGAATTCACTTCTTTTTCATGTCCGCGCCAAGGTTGAGTCATGGGGTTGCCGTGAATATCCCACAAGCAGACTGTCGAATCATTGCTAGCACTGACAATCCACTGACCATCAGGGCTAAAGGCGACAGAATTGACCCAATTCTCATATTTGCGCTGCGATCGCCTGATGACCCGATCTTGTAGTATTTGATCTAGCTCCCACAAACGCACAGTTTTATCGCCACCACTGATAATCAGCTTGCCATCGGGGCTAAAGGCTAGGGAATTAACCTGTCCCTCATGTCCCCGCCAAGGTTGAGTGATGGGGTTGCCATTTATATTCCACAAGCGTATTGTCCGATCGCAGCTACCACTAACAATAAACTTACCATCAGGGCTAAACGCTACAGAATTTACACGTCCTTCATGCCCGCGCCAAGGTTGACCGATGGGATTACCTTGGATGTCCCACAACCGCACTGTAGAATCACTACTACCACTGACAATAAACTTGCGATCGGGGCTAAAGGCGACGCAAATAATTTTTGCTTCATGTTTGTGCCAGGGTTGAGTAATGGCGTTACCTTGTAAATCCCACAAACACACCATTCCGTCAAAACCAACACTGATAATAGAATCGCCATTTGGACTAAAGGCGACGGAAATCACTCCTTCCTTGTGTCCGCGCCAAGGTTGAGTAATGGCGTTACCTTCTAAATCCCACAAACACACTGTTCCGTCAAAACCAACACTGACAATAGAATCGCTATTTGAGCTAAAGGCAACAGCAATAACTCCTTCCTCATGCCCCTGCCACGGTAGAGTAATCAGATTACCTTGTAGATTCCATAAACACAAAATTCCGTCAATACTGCCACTAACAATAAATTTGCCATCAGGACTAAAGGCTAGACAATTAACCTCTTGCTCGTGTCCCAGTAAAAATTGAGCAGTAGGATTGCCCGTGATATTCCACAAGCATATCGTAGAATCGGTACTGCCACTGGCAATAAACTGGCCATCAGGACTAAAGGCTAGACAATTAACCTCTTGCTCGTGTCCGCGCAAGCTATTTGCTTCTGTGGGCGTGTTTGTTGCTTCCTTTAAGCTTCCCAACACAGAAGCTAGAAGCTGGTTTGGGTATTTCTCTAAATTCTCACCTATTGTTTGAATTGCCAGCACCAAACCCTCTAGCGGTTGGACAGGAAGTAAATTCAAAACCCTGGCGGATTGTTCGCGCAGTTTTAATTGGGTCAGTGCAAGGTTTAACTTTTGAATCTCTTGTTCCTTTTCTTTCAAATGGCGATCGTGCCATTCAACAGTAGGATTAATAAATTGATTACTTTGTTCGTTGAAATAAACAAATATTTGCTCTTTTAGTTCTTGATAAGTCTTTGTTTTCAGAACCAAGTTTTGAATATTTTCGCTTTTCCACAGTGCATCTAGAGTGTATTCCAGAAGTGGTAAAGAATCACCTTGTTGGTGAAAATCATCAATAATTTGCTCAATTAGTCCTGGTTCAAAGGTCACGCCATATCTCGCAGCAGGTTCAGCGATCGCTAAATTTAATTCCTCATCGCTCATTCTAGTGAGAATACAACTATAGCGATCGTGGATCTTCGCAAGTTGCGGATACTCACTAAATCTATCCAAAAAATCAGAGCGCATTGTTAAAACAATTTTGACAGAGCTATCCTGCTGCTGACTCAGATGAAAGAGACTAGCAACAAATTTGTCACGTTCTGGCTTTTGAGTTTTCGTAAATAGTTCTTCAAATCTGTCAATAACAATCAGAACGCACTCATAATCTTGTTTAAGTATGGTGACAATTTTAATTAAAATATCTTCTCTTATCTCTTGACTAATGTCTGCTATTTTAAATTGTTTTCCATAGGTGAAATCAAAACATTTCTGTAAAGATTTAAAAGGATTTTCGTTTGGTTGAAAAGTTATGTTAATTAACGAGTTTTTATGATATCCTAAATAAGGAATTAAACCTGCCAGAATTAATGATGATTTGCCGCTGTATGCTGCTCCTAAAAGCAAGAGTGCATTATCTTTTTTTAGGCGATCGCTAATCTCAGTAATCCACTTTCCCCGACCAAAAAATTTGTCTTTATCTTTAATTTCAAAAGTTTTTAGTCCTAAGTAAGGAGAGTCTATTTTGAGTGGACGACGATGAATGTCCTCAGACTGACTGTCATAAAAAAAGTTGTATTCAGAAATACCTTGGATATGACATCCAATATTTATATCGCTTTCAGAACTGTTAACCATCTTATCTCCTTACCTTTGGACACCCCTGGCTAAATCTTTCCCTCAGTTATAGTTCCTCGGCTAATCTTTGTAAGTAACTCAACAAAATTAATTACACATTCTCTTGTGAAGCTTTCCCTGTCGCCACCCTATAGGATCGCAAGTCGAATTACCCCCCTTAATCCCCCCTTGCAAAGGGGGGAAACCGGAAAATCTAGTTCCCTCCCCTTTACAAGGGGAGGGTTAGGGTGGGGTAAAACCAGCTTTATTCAGCGAAATTACTTAAGTCAAATTTAAAAAATTGTAGTAACTTTATCCTAAAACGCCGGAAATGACAAACGAGATGGAACTTTTTGATCATCTACACCTTGCTATGTTTAGCGGCAAAGGTGGAGTCGGAAAAACAACAATCTCCTGCACCTTTGCATGTCGTTGGGCGCAGAAATTTGTCAACGAGCAAATTCTTTTAATCTCAACCGATCCGGCTCACTCTCTTGGAGATGTCTTACAAGTTGGCGTTGATGATATTCCTCGTCCCATAGCGGAACTACCTAATCTGCAAGTAAGGGCGTTGGATGCAAAGCTTTTACTACAAAAGTTTAAAGAACGTTACGCTCAGGTGTTGGAACTTTTAATAGAGCGGGGTAGTTTTGTTGAAGGAGAAGACTTGCTTCCAGTTTGGGATTTAAACTGGCCTGGACTGGACGAGTTGATGGGTTTGTTAGAGATCCAACGCCTTTTCAACGAACACCAGGTAGATCGAGTAGTAGTGGATATGGCTCCTAGCGGTCATACTCTCAACTTGTTTGGCTTGATGGATTTTTTAGACACTTTCGTGCACTCTCTCGAACTGTTTCAAGAAAAGCATCGGTATATTAGCAAGACCTTTGCTGGAAGTTACAAACCCGATCGCGCTGACGATTTTTTGCATACCCTGAAAGCTGAACTTTCCCAAGGTCGTCGTCTGCTTCAAGATCCTAAGCATACAGCTTGTTTGTTAGTTGCGATCGCCGAACCAATGAGTTGGTTGGAGTCAAAACGATTCCTAGAAGCCTTACAAACCATGCAGATGCCTTGCGGAGGATTGTTTGTCAACCAAGTTCTTAGCAGTGCCACTGACCCAGATCGTTACCAAGAACAACAACCGCTGATCGGTCAGTATACGGATCTTGCTAACGGAAAGCCGATTTTTATTGTGCCACAGCAAGATGAGGAGCCTTTAGGGATTCTAGCCCTCAGCCATCTGATCGACCAAATCCATATTCCTGAGCTTGAACCGCTATTTCCTATCAATCTACTCCCAGTTCAATGGCCTGAAACAATTCCTCCTAGCTTTGGAGATTTTCTCACCCAAGGTCGCCGCCTGTTACTAATTGGCGGTAAAGGTGGAGTAGGCAAGACTACAGTAGCAGCTGCGATTGGTTGGGCGATGGCTCAACGACATCGCGATCGCAAAATTCGCATGGTTTCTATCGATCCAGCGCACTCCTTGGGCGATGCCTTTGGTCTGAGTTTAGGGCACGAACCATATCAAATAACTGCTAATCTTCGAGGTCAGGAAGTAGATAGCGATCGCCTTCTGGAGCAATTCAGAGCCGATTACCTGTGGGAACTGGCCGAAATGATGAGTGGCGAAACCCAAACAAGCGAAGCTATTGAAATGGCATACTCTCCTGTTGCTTGGCGCAAAATTGTCGAGCAAGCTTTACCGGGGATTGATGAAATGCTTTCCCTGTTAACAGTAATGGAATTGCTAGAGCAACAAGAAGAAGACTTAATTATTTTAGACACAGCTCCTACAGGACATCTTCTGCGTTTTCTAGAAATGCCAACTGCACTAGCAGACTGGCTAGCTTGGATTTTCAAACTCTGGATCAAGTAAGCTAATCGGCACGTAAGTTGCATAATAAGAAGATGAAGCCGTTCAAAAGCAAGTATGCCACCAGCAGCCAAAAACTTTTTAACGCCAGAACAAATCACCAAGCTACAGGAAGCTCTAAAAGAAAGTGACTTACCACACGTTAGAGAAAGAATTTTAATTATACTGCTACAGAATGATGGAAAACCACAACACGAGATTGCTAAATTTTTAGGTTGTTCGCACAGAACAGTAGCATATTGGTGTATGCATGGAGATCCCGATGATTTAGAAACTTTACATAATAAAAGAGAATACGAACATTATCGAAAAGCCACCCCTGAATATGTTGAACTGTTATTAAAAACTGTTGATACAGAACCATCGACGTTAGGGTATGAATTTGGGAAATGGACGGCAGAGCGACTAGCTACATATTTAACCGAAAAAACAGGAATTGATTTAAGTAGTTCTCAAGTTAGGAGGATATTAAAGAGAAAAAAGTATAGTTATATCTGGTCTAAATATGACCTGGAAGATAAACAAAACCCAATCGAAAGAGCCAAGTTCAAGGAGAAACTTGCTCAATATCTATCAATCGCACGAGAGCAGCCAGAGCGTTTACAGGTATGGTTTTGGGACGAGAGTGGTTTTAGTCTACGTGTGATTCGACGCAAGAATTGGGGTAAAAAAGGAAAGCGCAAGAATGTTCCAGGGCAACGACGTTGTGGAGGTGTCAATGTGATGGGAGCAATCCGAGAATTAGACCGAAAACGGGTATGCTTCTTCGTCAAAAAAGGTAATGCAGATATTTTTTACGAGCAATTAGAACAATTAAATGAATTAATCAAACAGGAGTGGGTAAATCAAGGTAACTGTTCTGAAAATTTTGCTAAGTATGGGCCAAAAATTATTTTGATTTTAGATAATGCTAGTTTTCATAAACGCAAAGATGTTCTAGCTAAAATATCTAAACAGTTTCCGAATTTTGTTTTAGAGTTCTTGCCATCTTACAGCCCTGATTACAACATTATCGAGTTAGTCTGGCACTCATGTAAGGAATATATTGCTCATCGGTTATTTAAATCAGTAGATGAGTTAAAATCACTACTAGATAAGTTGTTGAATCAAGGCGAGTTAGTCATTAAGTGGCATCGGAAAATCAAAAACAAAGGTAATGTCAGTTATATTGCAGCTTAAATGCCGATTAGCTTATCAGAATGTCCTTGGTCGTACAGAGTTTATGGGGCGTTTACGAACTTTGCGACAGCGCGTAGTCAAAGCCCAAAAAGTGCTAAAAGACCCACAACAAGCAGAGTTCATTGGCGTTACACTTAACCAGGCTAGCGTACTTGCCGAACAACAACGCCTATTCAAATCTCTGCAAGAAATAGGTGTAAGCCAGAATTACCTTGTTCTAAACCGCTTTACTTCTACAGCGATCGTTAATTGCGATTTTCCAGGTTTGACAATGGTTCGCTTACCAGTGCTTCCTCGCTCAGTTCAGCCTTTAGAACGCATTCAAGCAGCAGCCCGCTGTTTATTTTAAGTGCTAATTAGACTAAATACTTTCATACCCAAAGAGAAATTTATTATGCATCGCACTCCAAATCGCGGACAAATTCAAGCCAAACTTAGCTCAATGCCTCCTCAACGTTCACAAGCAAGAGTTTACTTAAATGCTTACAAAATGATGGTAGAGAAAGAGCGTTTAGAGCAGGAACTACAGAAACTCGAAGCACGGCGACATCAGATTCAGCAGCGTCTTGCGATTTTAAATAGTCAAATCATTGCTGAAGAAGACACGAACCATCGGCAGGCAAATACTGACTTAGAGGACAATACATCAAAATTCAACACCATAACATTGGAATACTAATGTCTTGGATTAAGTAAGTAACAAACAAGAAAGGATAGAACTTGTCAAGTAAAAGCCTTTGCTGCAAGGGCTTATAGAGCCAATGTTTCGCACCTTGATTGCGACGCATTGGCTTGAATAAATTAAATTTTAATGTCCAAATATCTAACTATCAAGGCTTAACCTTTTTTGGGAATACTAACTCTCGCCCTCAATCGCAAAATTAAGTCTCGTTAGAAACTTAAATATTTCAATAAAATGTCTTTAGACTTCCATTGTCTGTTTAAAAGTCATTCATTTATCAGCTTAGATCGCCAATCGTCTTATGCTATTAGTCCAGATGGTCGTTTCCTGTTTGCTGGGGGATTAGAAGACAGAACTGTTCGTGTTTGGGATTTACAAACTGGGCAAATAGTGCGGACATGGATGGTTGCTGCTTTACATGGTCATCATGATGTGGATCGGGTCTACTGTTTAGACGTTAGTTCTGACAGTAAGATATTGGTGACTGGAGGAAGTCTAATTCAAGCTTGGAATTTAGATAGTGGTCAAAAAATTCGTACCTTCAAAGGCGGAGGTTGGGCAACTAGAATGTCCCTCAGTCCTGATATGAGTATTCTTGTTACTGAATTTGATAAACTCGTTTTTTGGGATTTTCAAACAGGTAAAAATAAATGTAAACTACCCGCTTCTATCTGTGGGCCGCTCGTAATTAATTCAGACAGTCAGTACTTAGTTAGTGCCGACTACAGCTTGAACAAAACTCGGACAAAGGGAGCATGGGAATATCAAATTAAAGTTTGGGATTTAAGGACAGGACAGGTTACTCGGACTCTTGAAAGCAAAGGTATTGAAACTACAATTCATGGGCTTGTTTTAAGTCCCAATGAACAATTACTAGCAGGTAGCAAAATTGATGCGATATTGATTTGGGATTTTCAAACAGGACAACAGATTCAGAAAATTGATAAATTCAAAAATGTTCGTCTACATAAACATTTAGATACTGTTTACAGCCTCATATTTAGCCCTGATGGGAAAGTGTTACTGAGTACTGGTACTGATGGGTTGATTCAGGCTTGGGATGTCAGTACAGGAAAACACATTGGTACTATACAAGGGCAAAATTTCATTTTTACAATTTTTATGAGTAATGATGCTCAAACGTTGGTTGGGATTGGAGGCAGTGGAAATCACAAGACTGCTGAAGTATGGAGAATGACATAATTGTGCATCAGGTGTATGTAACAAAATTAGCTCATACTTTTTTATTGAGATAGTCCCGACTGTGCAATAGAGATACACAGCATTAGCTGTCTGTTACCTTTATCAATAGTACATTTAAAGTAGACAAATTTTGTTGTTTCTTACCCATTGCTTACTTTTAGTGCGATCGCCATCTTCTATAGATTACATAAAACGAAGTGTAACCCAACAAATGATATTGAAAATACAGTAAGTTTATCAACACAATATCTACTTAAATAAAATTAACATTACTCTGGAGTGAGGAAGTGCGATCGCATCCATTACGAGTAATTATTTAACAAGCATTCGAGAATCGATATCTAAAAGCCAATTTTCATCAACAAACTCCAAATTTTCATCGTAAACAAGAACTAATTCGCCAATTTTTTGAGCATTGCTACTTGCAGTTTTCGTATTATCAGCAGCATCAGCTATGAGCAAAAACTTTAGTTGTAAAAAACGTTCTTCGTGAGTAACGCCTATTGAACTGCTAACTAATTCGGCTTCTAGGGTACGAGGTAACGTAATTTTCTCATAATATTCATCTTGTTCATCCCAATAGCCACACACTTGATAATCACACTGGTCAAGATGTTCTTGAACAAGAAGATTAGCATCTAAACTTTGTAATATTTCAGTTAAATCTTGCCAAACTTGATGATTTTTTAATTCGAGCCTTGTCATAGTTATGTGGGTTTAATGTTCTGTTACCAAACGAGGGAAATGCAATATAATTCAAATGTTTACAAGTTCACTAGTTAGATTGTAAACAAGTAGAAAGTACACTGTTGGGGCAGTAATGTATCAGTAAGCTGGGAAAGAATTAACCGAAATGGACAATTATGACAATTTCTTGCGGGAGCTAAAAGAACACATACGCAACGCTCAGGTACGAGCAGCATTATCTATTAACCGCGAATTAATATTGCTCTATTGGCAAATTGGGCGAGATATTCTTCTTCGACAACAACAACAGGGATGGGGAACAAAAGTTATCGAACGTCTTGCCAGGGACTTAAAAGAAGCCTTCCCGGAGATGAAAGGATTCTCAGCACGTAATCTTAAGTATATGCGGGCTTTTGCTGAAGCTTACCCAGATGAACAAATTGTGCAGCAGGCTGCTGCACTAATTCCCTGGTTTCATAACTGTGTAATTTTAGATAAAGTTAAAAATAATTTTGAGCGGTCATGGTACATCCAGAAGACCATAGAAAATGGTTGGAGTCGCAATATTTTAACTCTACAAATTGACAATATACTTTTTGAGCGTCAGGGAAAAGCTGTCAATAACTTTGATACTATATTACCTTCTCCTCAATCAGACATTGCTAAAGAGACTTTAAAAGACCCTTATATTTTTGATTTTTTAACTTTAGGAGAAGCAGCACAAGAACGAGAAATAGAAAAAGAGCTTGTTAAACATATTACCCAATTTCTTTTAGAATTAGGTATAGGATTTGCCTTTGTTGGACAGCAATATAATTTAAAAGTTGGAAATGAAGATTTTTATATAGACCTGCTTTTTTATCATGTAAAATTACATTGTTTTGTAGTAATTGAACTAAAAACAGGTAAATTCAAACCTGAGTACGCAGGAAAAATCAATTTTTATCTTTCGGCTGTAGATGATTTACTTAAATCTCCTCTAGATAGTCCTTCAATTGGTTTAATTTTGTGTGCAAGTAAGGATAATATTATTGCTGAATATGCGCTGCGTGATGTCAATAAACCAATTGGTATTGCTGAATGGCAAACTAAACTTACTAAATCACTGCCCAAAGAGTTACAAACAAATTTACCAACTATTGAGCAGTTGGAAGCAGAATTGGAGAATTTGTCTGTAGAAGTAGGTAATGAAGAAAAGGAGTAATAGTGTAAGTTAATCTACAATGCTTGCTCGAATATCTTTTAAAGTCATCATTAGTGTAAATGGTTCTATTGGTGATACTTGAAACGGAAATCGTCATATCGTGCCGCAAGCCCCAGACTCATTAATCCGAAAAGTATAGTGGATTTTGCCTGGATGCTGTTCGCGGCATCGTAATGAAACTACTTCTAAATCTTTATCAACAAAATATTCTCCGCTATCTGGTTCAACTGCAACAAAGCAGTTGTAGTGAGTTTCAATTAATTCTGATTTTACTCGCTCAAAAATAGGTTTACAACGTTGGTAAAAAGCCTCGCGTTCGGCTTCATATCGTGCTTTTTGTTCTTCATTCCACTGAATTTCAGGGAATATTCGTCCCCTGCGTGCGGTACGAGTGGGTTTGGTTTCAGTCATGGCTGATTATATTCGGAATCGCAATACTTATATTTTCTCTCATCCACACATCACGGATTAAATTCGATGAAAAAAGCCTCGCCTTCGGGGGTGTAGTTCCTCCTCTGGAGACACTTGCGTGGGCGGGTTTTCCGACTTGAGCAAAGTGTCGTCCTCCTGCATCACTCTTGTGTGCGATCGCGTTCCTGCTTTTCTGCTTCCAGAATCGCTAATAAAAGAGCTTCTTCCTGAATTTCAAACTCTTCTTCCGGAATTTCTCCCATATCAAAAGCAAGTTGCAGTGCAAGAAGCTGCTTGCTGAGATTTTCTTTATCATCAATTTCAGTACTTGCTTGTTCTAAAATTTTTTCCCCAAGCCACGTTACCCCCATTAATGGGCCGGTAATCGGTAATAGTAAGAAGCGCAGAACCATATCACTTTACCCTCGTGTGGATTTATTAAAACTGTCCTCGCAAGACCGTAATCATGCTGATGACATAAATATAAAACATTACTAGTCTTGTGTTGATGCCAAAATGCGTGGGATTTGAGTCCAGTTAAGGCTTATTGACATCCGTATTTTATATATCCGATGTACAAAAAATTACTTTTACAAAAAATTCCTATTGAGGAGGTACTTAGAGCTTGACAACAGTATTAAATGCATCTCCCCAGCGATTTGTCAATACCCCTGCTATTCAACGCGTCGCTCAACGTGCTTTGCGCTATCTACAGTCAGGTTTTTCAGTACATTTACGTGGCCCGGCCGGAGTCGGAAAAACTACTCTAGCAATGCATCTAGCTGATTTGCTCAATCAGCCTATCATCCTCTTATTTGGAGATGATGAGTTTAAAACCTCAGACTTGATTGGCAATCAATTAGGTTACACCCGCAAAAAGGTTGTTGATAACTTCATCCACAGCGTTGTTAAAGTTGAGGATGAACTGCGGCAACACTGGGTTGACGCACGATTAACCCTAGCTTGTAAAGAAGGATTTACGCTGGTTTACGACGAATTCAATCGATCGCACCCGGAGGTAAATAACGTTTTACTTTCCGTACTTGAGGAAAGGCTATTAGTATTGCCAACAAACCAGCATCGAGCCGAGTATATCCGGGTTCATCCCCAGTTTCGCGCAATCTTAACATCAAATCCTCAAGAGTATTGTGGAGTCCATGCAACTCAGGATGCTTTGATGGATCGTGTTATTACCATCGATATGCCTCCACCTGATGAACTAACTCAGCAGGAGATTGTAATTCAGAAAACAGGCATAGATTCCGAGAAAGCAGACAAAATCGTGCGCTTAGTGCGGATGTTTTGGAGTCGCTCTGGCTCTGGACAAGGCGGCGGCTTACGTTCCTGTCTGATGATTGCTAGAATCTGCCACGAACACGAAATTTCTGTAAACTTTGAAGAGCCTAACTTCCAAGATATTTGTGCTGATATCCTGCTTTCTCGCACAAATCAACCTCGTATGGAAGCAACTCGGCTACTGGAAGAGGTTTTGCGTGAATTGTATCGTGGTACAAATACTCAATCTCAGTCAGCAGAAGAGATAATATCAGACAGTCAAAATCAGATTGTATTGGAACAACGAGTACCTTACGAGCATGAAGTCTATAACTACCTGTGCAAGTCTCCAGGAAAGCGTTTCTCTGATTTGGCAGCAGAATTAGGGATCGATCGCAGTCAAATTGTAGCTGCACTCAAGTCTCTCAAAGAGCAAGGAGTATTATTGCAAATGCAGGGTAATACTGAACTGCCGAACATATCACAAGTGGCTTTTGATTCAGGCCATTTAATAAACAAATGAGTACTCATACTAACCGGGGAGTTATTACAGCAACTCAAGGTTCTACCTTGGCAGATATTCTCGAACGGGTTTTAGATAAAGGCATTGTGATCGCAGGAGATATTTCTGTTTCCGTCGGCTCCACAGAACTGCTCAACATCCGAATTCGTTTGTTGATTTCTTCTGTTGATAAAGCCAAAGAGATTGGAATTAACTGGTGGGAGAGCGACCCCTATCTTAATAGTCAAGCTCGTTCCTTATTAACAACTAATCAACAACTTCAAGAGCGTGTTGCCAGTCTAGAAACAGAACTGCAATCGCTCAAAGCACTCAATCCTATTAATCATCAGAATGCAGGCGATTAGCAAATCAAAAGGTTCCGATTCCGGTTTAGCACCGTTGTTACTGACGGTTGTTGAGCTGATACGCCAACTCATGGAAGCTCAGGTGATTCGGCGAATGGATGCTGGCAACCTCAGCGACTCTGAGCTAGATCGGGCTGCCGAAAGCCTGCGACAGCTTGAGCAACAGGTTGTTAAGCTTTGCGAGGTGTTTGATATTGATCCAGCCGAGCTAAATATTAACTTGGGTGAAATAGGAACTTTACTTCCCCAATCTGGAGGATATTACCCTGGCGAAACCTCTAGTCAACCTTCTATTCTAGAACTCCTCGATCGCCTATTAAATACAGGTGTGGTAGTTGAAGGTGACTTGGACTTAGGACTAGCTCAATTAAACTTAGTTCATGCCAAGTTAAGATTAGTACTCACTTCTAAACCTTTGTAACTTTTTTATCTACATTCTTATTGGTAATACATTCTTATGAGTTATGGCTTTTACATTTACGGAATTTTAACCTTACCTGCTCCGCAAGATTTAAATTTAGAAGGGTTAGATCGTCAACCCGTACAAATTAAAATTTTGGATGGTTTTGCAGTAATCTACTCGGAAGCACAGCAAGAGCGTTATTTAGCAAGCCGTCGTAACCTGCTAAGTCATGAAAAAGTCCTTGAGGAAATCATGCAAGCAGGCGATGTCTACGACGGGCTACGCCAACGCAATTTACTGCCCGTGCAATTTGGACTTTTGGTTGCAAGTTGGGAAACGTTTTCACAACAATTAATTCGTCCTCATCAAGAAGAATTGACCCAGTTGCTAGCAAAATTATCCGGTCGCCGAGAAGTTAGCGTTAAAGTTTTTTGGGATACCGAGGCAGAAATTAAGGGATTATTAGCAGAAAATCCAGATATCAAAACCGAAAGGGATAAGCTAGCGGGTCAACCTCTGAATATAGAGCAGGTGATTCAAATAGGACAAGCCATCGAACAGGGAATGAGCGATCGCAAGCAAGGCATCATCGATGTATTTCAAGGCACGCTCAACTCCATTGCGATCGAAGTAGTAGAAAATACTCCCCAAATGGACACAATGATCTACAACGCAGCCTACCTAATTCCTTGGGAAGCAGAATCACAATTTAGCGAACACGTTGAAGCACTCGATCGCCAATTTGAAAACCGTTTGCGAATTCGTTACAACAATTTCACTGCCCCATTTAACTTTGCTCGTCTTCGATTATTGATTTCCAAATGAATTAATTTTTCCCGCTGTTGAACAGCAATAAAGATTAAAAATCAAAAATTATTGAAACTTTTAATTTTTTTGGAAATTAATTTTTTTCTGTCTTTTATTTAAGTAAAATCAATGGACGACATATTTAAAGGATTTGAACAGCTATTAGAAATTGCCAAAGCTTTAGAAGAAAAAGTAGAGAAAGGGGAGTTAAAAACTTCTATTGAAATTCGGTCTCATAATCTCAGCAGTATTCCCCGGCAAGGCAATATTCCGAGAAAAACTAGTTCCAGCCGAGTCAGATCCAATTCTACCGATGCAGCTATACCGATGGATAATGCTGATGATGTTACCACCCCATCAGCTAACAAGAACTCAAAAGCTTCTTGGCAAGGTGTCGGCGGCTTGGGTGATGTTCTCAAGGAAATCAGAGAGTTAGTTGAAATTCCCCTTAAACGTCCAGATTTATTGGTGAAATTAGGGTTAGAGCCTCCGCGTGGGGTTTTGCTAGTTGGCCCGCCCGGTACGGGAAAAACTTTAACAGCCCGTGTTTTGGCAGAAGAGTTAGAGTTAAACTACATTGCCATCAATGGCCCAGAGGTGATGAGCAAGTATTACGGGGAAGCAGAAGCTCGTTTGCGAAGCATTTTTGAGAAAGCAACTCGTTCTGCTCCCTGCCTGATATTTATTGATGAAATTGACAGTCTTGCCCCAGATCGCAGCCAAGTAGAAGGTGAAGTTGAAAAAAGACTAGTGGCGCAGTTGCTTGGGTTAATGGATGGGTTTGCCAAAACCGAGGGCGTACTCGTACTAGCAGCAACCAATCGCCCCGATTATCTAGATCCGGCGCTGCGTCGTCCGGGACGCTTTGATCGCGAAGTTCATTTTCGCGTTCCCGATCGCAATGGACGATTGGAAATTCTCACAATTTTAACAAGTGCCATGCCCTTGGAGACTGCGGTTGATTTAGGAGCGATCGCCGATTTAGCTGTCGGTTTTGTCGGTGCGGATATCAAAGCACTTTGTCAAAAAGCAGCCTACATTGCCCTGCGTCGTCAAGTCCCTTCGCTCAACAGTGCCATTCCTGAGAACATGACTGTTATGCAGCAGGATTTTCTCGAAGCAATTAAGGAGATAAAACCCTCAGTTCTCAGGTCTGTAGCAGTGGAAGCACCGAATGTCAGTTGGGATGACATTGGTGGTTTGGATGATGTGAAACAAAAACTTCAAGAATCTGTAGAGGGCGCACTCCTCTATCCCGAACTATACGAGCAAACCAGAGCCAAGCCTCCCCGTGGGATTCTGTTGTGGGGACCGCCGGGAACCGGAAAAACATTACTGGCAAAAGCGATCGCTTCCCAAGCTAGAGCCAACTTTATTGCTGTGAATGGCCCGGAATTACTCAGCCGATGGGTAGGAGCCGCAGAACAAGCAGTTAGAGAACTCTTTGGTAAAGCTCGGCAAGCAGCACCTTGCGTTGTGTTTGTAGATGAAATTGATACTCTGGCACCAGCACGGGGCAAATTCAGTGGTGATTCTGGAGTTAGCGATCGCGTTGTCGGTCAACTGCTCACCGAATTGGATGGGTTGCATGAATGCCCGAAAGTCCTTTTAGTAGGAGCAACCAATCGTCCAGAAACCCTCGATCCTGCCTTGCTCAGAGCCGGAAGACTAGACTTACAAATCAAAATCGATCTACCAGATCGAGCCAGCCGATTAGCGATTTTACAAGTTCACAATCTAGATCGTCCCTTAGTTGATGTCGATTTAGAAACATGGGCGACAGTTACCGAGGGTTGGAATGGCGCAGACTTAGCTTTGTTGAGCAATCAAGCTGCTTTAAGCGCAATTCGTCGATACCGCGCACAAGGATTGAGCGACTCCAGCTTGATTCAGATTACAAATGATGATTTTCAAGTTACATATCAGATGCTTGCTAATCAGCATCAATCTGAATAGTGATTCATCGCATTGAAGGCTTATAGATCCCCGACTTCTTTAAGAAGTCGGGGATCTGAACACCCCTAACCCATCGAAAATTTATGTCAATATACGCCTATGCTCTTCTAGTACCGATCGCATCACCGCTTATCCTACCTTTAGGGATGGAAAGGAATACCGAACTCGTTTACTCTTCTGGTTTAGCCGCGATCGTAGAGCCGGAAATCTCACTGGAAGCATTACAAGCAACCGATGAGCGTTTACTTCAATCTGTGTTAACCCACGATCGCGTGATTCGAGAACTTTTTCAACAAACTCCCCTTCTTCCCTTACGCTTTGGCAGCGGTTTTACCTCGCAAGAAAAACTGCTGAATCATCTAGAACAGCACCAAGAGCAATATCTAGAAACCCTAACTCAGCTAACAGACAAAGTTGAGTACACTTTAAAAGCTACACCCTGTAATTTGCTTGATGAGTCTGACACTATTGATGCTAGAGGAAAAGCCTATTTATTAGCGAAAAAACAACGCTACCAAACACAGCAAGCATTTCAAGCACAACAATGCCAACAGTGGGAACTCTTGCACCAGCTAATTCTCAAAACATATACGAATGTTATCTGTGAAACTCGACAGCAAGATGTGCGGCAAATCCACTTTTTGGCACAGCGCAACGATTCAACACTCAGTACGCAGCAGTTTTCCCTCTGGCAGGTACAATGCTCGCACTGGCAATTGGCACTCAGCGAACCTCTGCCACCCTATCATTCTCTAAAAAATACTCTTATATAAATTCATAAAAAATAATAATTATAACTTTCCCAGAAAAAATAAAGACAGGCTGATTTTTTCTTTAATTTTTTTCTGAAAAAATATTGTTAACTTTTTAGTATTTTTTTATTTTATTATATTTATCCCAGATTTTTGGGAACACTAAACTCAGGAAGAATAAAACACATTGTGTAAGTTTTACCTATTGCTCAATCAGAGCAAGATGAAATAAATAATTAGAGTTGTGAGAGGAAAATAAAATGGCTGTTGAAAAAGTTAACTCATCTTCAAGTCTGGCTGAAGTTATTGACCGCATTTTGGATAAAGGAATTGTAGTTGATGCTTGGGTACGCGTTTCTTTAGTTGGTATTGAACTGCTATCAATAGAAGCTCGGATTGTGATTGCTTCAGTTGAAACTTACTTAAGATATGCTGAGGCAGTTGGTTTAACATCTCAGGCTGCTGTTCCATCTGCTGCTTAACACTATATTAGAAAAAGGGAGTCTTCATGGCTCCTATTTAATATTTCTAGTTAACAAAATAGGAGATTTCAGCTGATGGCTCTCAAAAATTTATGGGAACAAGAGCGACAAGAGCGATTGCAAATAACTGCTGAACGCCGTCAAAAAGTTAACCAGTGGAAACACCTAACTCAAGAAGAATTGCAGTTGCAAGCAGATTTGCTTCATCATGAATTGAGCAGTTTTGTTACCAGCCTTCACAACAACAGAAAGTTACAACAGCAGCAATTTCAGCAAGAGATTGTAGAGCGCCAATTAGAAATATTGCAAATAAAAACAGATGTCTGCCAACGCCAACAAGAATACCGCCAACAACGGGCAGCAAAGGCTCAGGCATTATTCCAAGATTTGCAAAATTTCCGGGCAATTTTACATAAAAATGTTTGGGGCGATAGCACTCACAAACAAGTAGTTGCCCCGCCTCCTGCTAAAACAGAGAAATTAGTGCCAACGGTTCCAAAATGGTCAATTTCCCGTTCTGGAATTAAAGCTACTGGTTTTCGTCCTTCCGTCAATACCATGACTAGAAAAGTGCCTACATCGAATGCAGATACTAAATCTAAAGTGCAGCAATATATTCAGCAAGCCCAAGGAGCTACTCTAACAGAAATTGAAGAGTCGATCGGCTTAACGAGGGTGCAAACGATAGATATTCTGCGCTCCTTAATCAAGCAAGGGATACTAGAACAACGCGATCGCCAATACTTTATTCGGCAACAAGCAATTTCTTGACAAACTGGATTCAAGCTCATTTTTTGTAATTGCAGACTAGCTGCTCTTGCGCTCGCTTGTGTCTTTTGCCTAAAGCCGACATAGTACGCAATCGCTCGGCATTAAAGCTGGTCTATGGTTTGTAATATTCAACATTTCCATCTTTTTAAGGTCTGTATTGACAAGCAATTGTCTCAGTATATGTAACATTGCAAAAGTAATATAGATAACTTTTTTCTAATTAAAAAAAGAGCTTAAATCTTTGTTAGAGCTTCCGGTTTTGAACTTTCAAAATGTCTGGATTGGAAAGGGATATAACAAGCTGGGGTAGCTCAATTCAAGTTTTGAACTTTGCTATTGGCGATCGCATGATGAGGTTAATAAGCTGGATTGCTTGGGGAATTCTAATGTAAATGCAAAACTCAAGATATATATGGAGGTGCGATCCATTGTGAATCAATTGATCGAGCAACTTCAAACTAAATTATTCACAGGTAGGCTGAATCTTGAAGCAAGGGACGGGCCGACTTGGACGCTATATTTTCGTTTAGGACGATTAATTTGGCAGGCTGGCGGTTCTAATGCCGATGAGCGATGGCGACGGCACTTGTTGCAGTACTGTTCTAATCTGGATGTGACAAAGTTGGAGGGGCTGGTCTCTCCCCAGGAAAGTTATCGCGAGTATTGCATTCTTAGTAAATTGCGAGAACAAAAATTAATCGAACAACAACAACTTGTTAGCCTAATTACAAGCTTAATAGCTGAAGTCCTGTTTGATATAATCCAGTACGTTGAAGCCAAAAGAAATGGCAACAATCCAGCAGGGCAGTTGTCACCTACTACCGTTGTTGGTGCAGTTCCTGGATTTCTCCTAGCTGTAATACCAACTGAGGAAGTCTTAAAACAAGCTACACAAGCCTGGCAAGAATGGCGAGATGCAGGATTGGCTAGTTACTCGCCTAATTTATATCCTGTCATTGACAAACTTGAACTACTCCAAGGACAAGCATCCTCTAAACAGATTATTTCTCTAGTTGATGGCACAAAAACTTTACGAGGTCTAGGGCAAAAAAGCGGTCGGGATGCCTTAGTTTTGGCCCGGTTCTTGATGCCATTGGTAAAAACAGGGGCGATCGCTTTTTCACCCACTCCAAGCCCCAGAAAGGTTGCAATTCAGGAAACTGGCAACCCCTCCAGTGCAGTTAATAATCCCAATTCTTCACCCAAGAGTGAAGAAAACACTGTTATACAAGTTGCACCCCCAGCTACTAGCAAACTAATTGTCACGTCTAGTACAGTTAATCATCCCAATTCTTCCCAGAAGACAGAAGAGAACACTGTTATACAAGTTGCTCTCCCAGCGACTAGCAAACAAATTGTCAGTCCGTCTAGTGCAGTTAATCATCCCAATTCTTCCCGGAAGATAGAAGAGAACACTGTTATACAAGTTGCTCCCCCAGCAGCTAACAAAGCAATTATTGATGTCTCAAGACCTTTAGTAGCCTGTGTGGATGATAGTCCGACGATCTGTCGCAGTTTGGAGGAAATTCTCACCCATCAAAATTATCGCTTTGTTGGCATTCAAGACTCTTTGACGGCAGTTTTAAAGCTAATTAAAAGCAAGCCCGACTTCATTTTTTTGGATCTTTTGATGCCAAAAGTGAATGGCTATGAAATTTGTTCTCAAATCCGTAAAACTCCAAGTCTTAAAGATGTGCCAGTCGTCATCTTAACGGGGAAAGATGGAATAGTAGATCGGATGCGAACAAAATTAGTAGGCGCGACTGACTTTTTGGGTAAACCCGTAGAGGCAGACAAAGTACTTAATATGCTGCACAAGTATTTAAGCGTTTAGGTTAGATAAATCCGAATTTCAATCTCTTTCTCTATGCCTGGAGCGTCTGGGCGCGAGACAAAAAAAGTCTCCTGCCTCCTACCCTCTGCCTTATTTTCAAATTCTGAATTAAATAGTTAGGAATAAAAATGAAAAAAGTTCTTTTAGTTGAAGATAGCCTCACAGAATCCGAAAAGATGACGCGTTACCTCGAGCAAGGAGGATATTCAGTTTATGAAGTTCGCAGTGGTGAAGAGGCTCAACTGCGTTTGAAACAACAAAAACCTGACTTGATTCTACTGGATTTGATTTTGCCAGGCCAAAGTGGATTTGAGTTCTGCCGCAAGTTGAAAGCCGATCCGACAACAAAAGCAATCCCGGTAGTGATTTGCTCAACTAAAAACACAGATGTTGATAGAACTTGGGGCAATATGAGTGGAGCCGATGCCTATTTAGTCAAACCTGTAGATGAAAATACCTTGCTCCAGACTGTTAGTAAATTTATTCGCTAAAGGAAACTGGGGCAATGGTACAGGGCAACGATCGCTTTAAAGAGCTACCCATTAATAGCCAATTTCGACTTGAAAACTCTTCCCAAGGAAACAACCAGAGGTTTTTAAGATTTCCGTTGAATGGAAAGGTGAATGGTTTACTCCCACTAGCTGATTTGCGGGGAGTAATTCAGGTTGCGCTGACGGAGATTTTGCCAGTACCCCAGGTAGCAGAATTCTTGTTAGGCATCATGAATTGGCGGGGAGAAGCGATTTGGATTCTTGATTTAGCAGGTTTGTTGGGAGCAACACACTGGTGTCGGCGAGACAGTGTGCGTAACTCTGGCATGGCGATGCTCGTTCAAGTCCAGAATCAAACGGTTGGGCTGTTGGTGGAGCAAGTCAATACCATTGAAGTTTATGACTCCCAAGAGCGGTTACCGATTTCGACATCGATGTTACCTGCTCGACTAGGCTCGTTCTTACAGGGTTACTTTGTGGATTCTCAAGGTAGCCCTTTGATGTTAATTGACACCCATATTGTGATTCAAGCCCTTCAGCCTATTTAACACTAGACCTCTTGCAAAAATAGTTTTGCACTCTTGGGGGAAAGGGGAAAGGGGAAGGGGAAAAGGTAAAAACCTCCCGCACTTCGAGCCGCTACGCTAACATGGGCAACTTATTCATTCCTTTACCCTTTACCCTTTAACCTTTTCCCCTCTTTCTTATCCCTTTACCCTTTACCCTTTAACCTTTTCCCCTCTTTCTTATCCCTTTTCCCGACTCCTGCAAGAAGTCTACTCTGCATTTTACTCATTAACTCCGACAACCTTCATAGCAAGAAAGATTATGGTAATGCATACACCCAGCCAACCACACTCAAATTCCGGCAACGGTTATAAGGACACCGATAACGGGCATACCGACGATCTAAGAGCAAAACAGCAAATCACCTCCACTCTAGAAGAATTGCGGACTGAACTGGATCAAGCTGATTGGGTGGAAACAGGGCCATTGCGAGACAGAATCCGCAAGTTAAAAGAACTGGTAAGTGTGTTGCCATATCAAAACGGAGGAAACGGAGGAGATGGATTCGAGGTAGAGCAATTACAGGCGATCGCCAGCAAAATCCGCCAATTTTCCGATCTAGATACTTTGTTTGCTACTGCTGTCATGGAGGTACAAAATGCCCTGCAAGCCGATCGCGTCGTGCTGTATGAATTTACGAATCCGACGCTGGGGATAGTTGCTGCGGAGGCGATGAGGGATGGCTTTACCCCAATGCTGAAGGAAAAACTACCTGCGGTTACTTTTGGGTTAGGTTCTACCAAACTTTATCAACAAGACAAATTAGTAGCGATCGCGGATACTCATACTGCAAGCTTGTCTCCTTACCAAAAGCAGCTTGTAGATCGGTTTCAGGTCAGAGCTTGTTTGAGCTTGCCAATCTTAGCGAAAGATGGGGTTTGGGGTTTATTGGTAGTGCAGCAATGCGCTGCACCTCGCCAGTGGCAGAATGCGGAAATTAAGTCACTAAAATTACTCGCGCAGGAATTAGAAGCACAACTGCAAGTTGCCGCGATTCAAGCTACATTGCAACAAGAAGTAGAAAAAGACCAAATCCTTACCGATGTAGCAAGTAAAATTCTCCAGTCCAAAGATGTGGATACCATCTTTCGCATTGCCACCCAAGAAGTGCGACAGTCATTAAAATGCGATCGCGTGGCCATCTATCGTTTCCAGCCAGATTGGAGTGGGGAATTTGTGGCTGAATCTGTTGGATCTGAGTGGGTTTCTTTGTTACAAGAACAGCGAAACAACCCGACAATTGTCAAAAACGTTAACTATTGCAGTGTGAGGAACTTTGCAGACGAAGGGGGATTAGTTGGGACAACAGGGCGATCGCACGATAGCTACATTCAGCACACCCAAGGCAAAACTTTCCATCGCGGACAGATTTATCGAGTCACTAATGATATCTACAGTGCTGGTTTTTCTGACTGCTATATCAAAATTTTAGAAAGCTATCAAGCCAAAGCATACATTATTGTTGCCATCTTCCAGGGCGAACAATTGTGGGGCTTGCTTGCTGCTTATCAAAATTCCCACTCTCGTCAGTGGAGAGATAGTGAAGTGCGACTGATGGTGCAGGTGGCATCTTTGTCTAGCATTGCTATTCAACAGTTGCAATATCAGCAACAACTTTATCAACGCTCTGAAGAGTCAGCCAAACTTGTCGAACGAGAACGTACTGTTTTCGGCATCATTGAAAAGATTGGACAAGCAACGGAACTTCGTACCCTTTTCCGCACTACCACCCAAGAATTGCGGCGATTTTTAAAATGCGATCGCGCGATCGTTTATCAATTTTATCCAGACTGGAGTGGAGAAGTTATCGCTGAATCTGTGGCTGCTGGTTGGTCGTCCCTGTTGGATATTCAGGAACAAGAAAGCATTTTAAAAACAGGCATGGTAACTTCAGAGCGTTGCCATGTGAAGGAGTATGGCTCCCCTGGGAAACTCGATCCCGATACATATCTTAAGGAAACGCAGGGTGGAATCTACGCCAAAGAAAGGCGCTTCCGCAAAATCAATGATATTTATGCTGCTGGTTTTTCACCTTGCTATGTAGAAGCATTAGAAAAATTCCAAGCCAAAGCGTACATCATTGTTCCCATTTTCCGCGCTGGTAAGCTTTGGGGTTTGTTAGCAGCCTATCAAAATTCTGATGTCCGCAAATGGACTGAAGAAGAGACTGGTGCTTTGTTGCAGATCGGCGAATCCTTGAGCATTGCCCTCCAGCAAGCTGAATATATCGAACAGCTTCGGTTAAAAAATCTAGAAATGACCCAAGTAGCTGAAGTAGAAAACGCGATCGCGCGGATGGCGGAGAGAATGCGTCAGTCTCAACAGCTAGAAACGCTCTACCGCACTACCTTGGCAGAATTGCGGCAGTTGTTCAAATGCGATCGCCTGGCAATCTATCGCTTCAACTCTGATTGGAGTGGTGAATTTATTGCCGAATCTGTAGGAAGTGATTGGATACCTCTAATTGGCTCCGATGTCAAGACCATCTGGCAAGATGAATACCTACAGCAAACCCAAGGCGGGCGCTATCGCAACAATGAAACCCTTGCCGTCAATGACATTTACACTTCTGGTCATACCCAGTGCTACATTGACCTACTGGAGCAGTATCAGGTTAAAGCTTACACCATCGCCCCGATTTTTACTGGAAACAAACTTTGGGGTTGGTTAGGAGCCTATCAGAATAGCGGGTCGCGGCAGTGGAATGCCGATGAGGTGCGATTACTGAGCAAATTAGGTATTCAGTTGGGTTTAAGCGTGCAGCAAGCCGAGTATATCGAACAACTGAAAACCAAGAATGCAGAGTTGGCCAGAACAGCAGAAGAAGAACAAGTGCTGACAGGGATGGTAGAAAAAATCCGTCAGGCACAGGATACAGACACAATTTTTCGGAATTTGCTGCCAAGTTTACGCAAACAACTACAGTGCGATCGCCTAGCAGTATTTCGTTTTCATCCCGACTGGAGTGTAGAGTTTGTTGCCGAATCCGTAAAAGATCAATGGTTATCTTTAGCTGGTTCTGAAATCAAAACGATTTGGATGGACGATCACTTGCAAGAAACTCAAGGCGGACGCTATCGCAATCATGAAACCTTTGTGGTCAATGATATTTACGCTGCCGGTCACGTTCAGTGCTACCTAGAGATATTAGAAAAAATCCAGGCTAAGGCTTACACAATCGCGCCTATCTTTACTGGCAGCAAACTCTGGGGCTTTTTAGGAGCATACCAAAATACTGGTCCCCGACACTGGAAGCCCAAAGATGTGCAACTGTTGAAAAAACTAGCTGTGCAAATGGGTATAGGCTTGCAACAAGTTGAGTATATCGAACAGCTCAAGAAGAAGAATGCAGAGTTAGCGCGAACCGCAGAAGGCGAACGAGCCTTAACAAGGCTGGCAGAAAAAATCCGCCAAGTTCAAGAGCTAGATACGATTTTCCGCAATGCTTTACCAGAATTGCGATCGCACTTGGAATGCGATCGGCTGGCGGTGTATCGCTTCAATCCAGATTGGGGTGGGGAATTTATTTCCGAATCCGTAAGTCGTGAATGGGTGGCTTTGGTTGGCCCCGATATCAGGACTATATGGGAAGACGAACACCTACAACAAACCCAAGGTGGACGCTATCGCCACAACGAGACGTTTACGATCGATGACATTTACACTTCTGGTCATGCCCAGTGCCACATAAAAATTCTAGAGCAATTCCAGATTAGAGCCTATATCATCACCCCGATTATTGCCGGAAACAAGCTCTGGGGTTTGTTAGGAGCATATCAGAATGACGGGCCGCGGCATTGGCAAGATAATGAAATCAACTTGGTAGCGAAAATCGGTACGCAGTTTGGGGTTGCCGTCCAGCAATCGCAATACTTACAACAAACCTTAAACAAGAATGAGGAACTGACAAAACTGGCAGAACGGGAAGTAGCAAACGCCCGATTTTCCTATCGCCTGCCAAGTCGGTTAACAGAGATGGCTCAAACTCATGGTGATGTTCTGGAATTTGTCCAGTTTGCCACCCACGAACTTCGTCAACTGCTGAAAGTAGATCGAGTTGGGGTTTACCGTTTTGAGCCTGATTGGTCTGGAGAATTTGTAGTTGAGTCTGTAACCGGGGATTGGCCTAAGCTTGTGGGAACTAGCCTAGCCAGAGTTAGAGATACGTTTCTCCAATACAACAAAGGCGGGCGTTATGCCCGCAAAGAAAGCTTGCGGGTTGACAATATATATAGTGTCGGTCATGACGAATGCCACATTCAATTGTTAGAAACCTGGGGAACTAAAGCCTACATGATTGCGCCGATTTTTCAAGAAGATCGGCTCTGGGGGCTGATGGGAGTTTATCAAAATAGCACCCCGCGCCAGTGGGAGCAATCAGAGGAAGATGTTCTCAACCAAGCCAGCGTACAGATTGGTATTGCCCTGAATCTGGCAGAATACTTAAAACAGGTACGTACTCAAGAGCAGCAACTAGCAGAAGCAGCAGAGCGCGAACGCACTGCAAGGGAAAAACTGCAACAAGGAGCAGTACGCGTTCTCATGGCTTTGGAACCATCCTTCAGAGGCGACCTCACCGTTCGCGCTCCCTTATCTGAAGATGAAATTGGGACGATCGCTGATGGTTACAATACTACAATCCAAAGCTTACGAGATTTGGTGCGACAAGTGCAGATTGCTGCTAGCAGGGTGAGTGAAAATTCCAGCAGTAACACTACCTCAGTAGTACAACTATCTAACCAAGCTCAACAGCAAGCAGAACGGCTCGAACGCGCTTTGGAACAATTACAAATGATGGTAGCTTCCACCCAGGTAGTCGCTGTTGATGCCCAAAGAGTAGGACAGGCGGTTCAAGAAGCTAATAAAACCGTCCAAACTGGCGATTCTCTGATGGAAAAAACCGTAGATGGCATTCTGGAGATTCGGGAAACCGTATCGGAAACAGCGAAGAAGATTAAACGCCTCGGTGAAGCTTCTCAGAAAATCTCGAAAGTAGTGAGTTTGATTGAAAACTTTGCCACTCAAACTAATTTGTTGGCTCTGAATGCGGCGATTGAGGCTACCCGTGCCGGAGAGTACGGTAAAGGCTTTGCGGTGGTTGCAGATGAAGTGCGTTCCCTGGCTTATCAGTCAGCGAGTGCCACCACAGAAATTGAGCGACTCGTGCAAGAAATTCAAAGTGGAACCAACGAAGTTACCGAAGCAATGGAAGTGGGGATTACCCAAGTTGTCCAAGGCTCGAACTTAATCGATGAGACTCGTCATTCCCTGAGTGCGATCGTGGCAGCTACCAACGAAATTGGTGGACTGGTACAAGGAATTACTCAAGCAGTTTCCACTCAAAGTCAGCAATCTCAGATATTGACAGAAGCGATGATGGATGTATCGGCGATCGCCCGCAAGACTTCGCAAAGTGCCATTCACATTTCCGAGTCTTTTGAGGAACTACGGATGACTTCACAACAACTGGAAACCAGCGTTAGCCAGTTCAAAGTTGACTAATAGTTCGCCAAGGAAACTTGGCGGGGTAAAGGGCAAGGGGGAAAGGGAAAAGATGTTTACTCCTTTAACCTTTCCCCTTTTCCCAGCCCTCACCTAACAATTTTGGGTTGGCAGACTACTAATCTCGCAAAACTGTTATGAACCTCGATCTCAGTAATCAAGCGCAGTTAGAGCAGGCTTTTCTGGCTGAAGCGGCAGAGTTGTTGCAAACCATCGAACAGAGTCTCATCGGTTTACTTGATGAAAAAACCACCGAAAAAGTTCACGCCTTGATGCGAAGCGCCCATACTCTCAAAGGGAGTGCTGCCAGTGTTGGACACGAAACGATTAAGACAATTGCCCATCATTTGGAAGATGTATTCCAGGCGTTATACCCTCAAGAACTGGAAATCGATCCAGAATTGGGTGCTTTGCTTCTAGATGCTTATGAGTGCCTGCGAACTCCATTGAGTGCAACCTTGATGGGCTTATCCTACAATGAGGCAGAAATACTCGATAAAACTGCCTCAATCTTCGCCCAACTCCAACATAAACTAGGCGACTTTTTTGGTCGTGAGGCTCCGCTTCCCAGTTCGGAAGAACTTGGCTTTGATGTGGTAGAGTCAATCTTTTCGGGGAGCGTAACCCAGGATTTGCAACAGCTCGAAGCTGACATTCAAAGCCAAGATCCGCAACAAATTCAAACAACACTCAACTCTCAAGCAGAATTTTTTGCCGAACTAGCAGCATCTTACAGCTTATCTGGATTGGAAGAAATTGCCCAAGCGACACTAAACGCGCTCAATCAGCATCCAGACAAAGTACTGCAAATCGCTCAGGTGGCTTTAGAAAATTTTAAAGCGGCTCAAGCAGCAGTACTCGCAGGCGATCGCATTCAAGGCGGAGAAATATCTCCACAATTGCGAGAATGGGCAGGAATAACTACTCCTATTTCAGAACCGCAAAACCAGCCAGTTTCCATTGCTGCCCCACCCACACCAACGACTACAACTGAGAATCAGCCATCCCCCCTTCTCAGTGCCAGCGAAGCAGAATCAATTTGGTCGTTTTTCCCGAAGCGGACTGATAACTCCGTAGCGAAATCGCCGGAGGTACTGGAACCAATTTCTCAGGATTCAGTAGTAGCCCCCTCTGCCATAGATCGGATTTTACAGTCAATCTGGATAGGAGACCAAGAGACATCCAGCCGCTACTCAGAATCAGAACGGCCAGCTTCTCCACCACCAGCGCCAAGCCTCCAGGCTCAGTCATCGGCATCACTTCCCAGTATCCGAGTTGCGATCGAACAACTCGATCGCCTCAGCCATACGATTGGGGAATTGCTCATCAACGAAAACCAACAAAACCTCCAATCTAATCACATTCACAAAGCTGCTCAAGAGACTCTACTACACTTTTTGCACTGTCAACAACAACTTAGTAAAGTTTCTACTTGGTCGGATCGACAACTGCTGCCCGAACGCGCAAAGCAGCGATACCCACGCTGCTCAATTGTCCCTGCTTCCCCAACTACCCAGGCACAATCTAATTTTGATGCCTTAGAAATGGATAGCTATAGCGAGTTGCACATTCTCCTGCAAAATCTCACAGAAGACATGGTGCAATTAGGAGAACGGATTGAGACTTTTAATACTTTAGTTCAGCAATCTCGCTTCAGTCTCGGCAAGCGCAAGCAATTGCTCTCAGGAGCGCAGGAAGATTTGCTGCAAGCCAGAATGGTGCCACTGGGAACAGTGTTGAATCGCTTTCCCCGCCTCTTGCAACAGATGGTAGCAACTTATCATAAGCCTGTGGAACTCAAGCTTGGCGGTACGAAAGTACTGGTGGATAAAGCCATTTCCGAGCAGCTGTACGATCCCTTGCTGCACATGATTCGCAATGCCTTCGATCACGGCATTGAATCAGTAGAAACCCGTAGACAGCAGGGCAAACCAGAAACCGGAACAATTACAATTCAAGCCTATCATCAAGGCAACCGCACTACTATTGAGGTACGGGATGATGGTCGAGGCTTTAACTGGGAATCCATTCGTCAGCGAGGTATAGAAAAACACCTACTAACACCGGAACAAGCCGCCTACGCCTCCGAAGACCAACTGGCAGAGTTATTATTTGAACCGGGCTTTTCTACCGCTAACCAGGTTGGTGAGTTATCTGGTCGCGGTATCGGCTTAGATGTCGTCCGCACGCAATTGCAAGCTTTACAAGGTTCGATTTTGGTGCGATCGCTTTCAGGTCAGGGAACCACCTTCACCCTGCAATTGCCCCTGAGCTTAACAACGGCACGCTTGCTCGTTTGTCAATCTCAAGGTATTACTTATGCCTTGCTGTCTGAAGGAATTAGCCAAGTTTTATTACCGCAGCCAGACCAGATTCAAGTCCAGCAATCTTTACACGGTCAAGGTATGCAAAAATTCTGGCAGTGGGGAGAAGGGCAAAATCAGCAACTAGTTCCCATCCGCCCGCTTGCCAATTTGCTGGATTACAAATATCCTTTATTCACCCAAGACCACAATTTAACCCTCAGTCCTTTTCCAGTCAAACAACGCAACACCGTCGAACCTCTGCTACTGTTGCAAACAGAGCAGCAATACCTGTGTTTGCAAGTCGAGCAGATTTTAGTCGAGCAGGAATTAGTAATTAAATCCCTCGGCAGAGTCCTGACTTTACCTAGTTACATCCAAGGCTACAGCGTGTTGGGAAATGGTAGTCTCACCCTAACGATTGACCCGTTGGAGTTAGTTCGTCAAACCTGGGAGACAGATATAATGCCGACTTCCCCGGCATCAAGTCTGACAACTAAACTCTTGCCTGCGCCTGAGACTGTTCTTACTCTAGAGGGGCAGCAATCTGAGCTAACGATAACCCAACCGCAACAACAGCCAATAGAACTTAATACAGCCGTTGCTCAACCCAACCGACTAACAGTGTTAGTGGTGGAAGATTCGGTTGTCCAAAGGCAAAGTTTGGTGCAGACGCTCCAGAAAGCCGATTATCAAGTGTTGCAAGCAGGCGATGGTCGAGAGGGAATCGCGCAAATGCTTCAACACGGTAATGTCAATCTAGTGATTTGTGACATTGAAATGCCACGGATGAATGGATTTGAGTTTTTAGAACACCATCGCCAAGACGAGCGTTTGTCCGGAATTCCTGTAGTGATGCTGACTACTCGTAGCGGCCAGAAACACCGCCAATTAGCTTTAGCTCTAGGGGCGAAAGCTTATCTGACCAAACCCTATTCCGAACAGAACTTCCTAGCCACCATCGGCGAACTGGTTAATGGGTAAAGGGGAAAGGAGAAAGGAATGGAAAGGAAAAAAATTGAAACTTTTGAGGATTTAAAAGTATGGCAAAAAGGTATTGACTTAGTTAAGCAAATATACTTAATAACTAAGAAAGGTGAACTGAGTAAAGACTTTGGTTTAAGAGATCAGTTAAGACGTGCATCCGTATCAATACCTACAAATATTGCAGAAGGATTTGAACGATATTCTCGCAAAGAATACTTAAACTTTCTAAATATTGCTAAAGGGCTGCTGGTGAAGTTCGCAGTCTTTTAAGAGTAGCGTTAGAAGTGGGCTATCTAGACCAATCAACTTATACACAACTTTCTAATCAAGCTATAGAGTTGAGCCGTATGCTATCTAATCAAATTCAATCTATAAATCAGTCATTAAAATAATCAAACCTTTACCCCTTACCTTTTCCCCCTTCCCCTTCTTCATGAATATTTATGCTCAACACTCCCTTTCCGTTTAAGCGATTATCTGGCGCTGTGAGCGAAACCGACTCATTACGAGTCGTTGTTTTTGCGATCGCAGACTATTTATTTGCTCTGCCAGTTGGTGCAGTTCTCAAAGTGATTGCTTGTCCCCCTATTAGCAGTACGGTTGAAAGTGGTATCGGGATGGTCGATTTGGGAGCGCAAACTATTACGATTGTGGACTTGCGCCAAAAGTTAATTCCGCAATTACAAACCCAACAGGCGCATCAAGTTTCTGCGGTTGACACTTCAGGGCGCTTCCTACTCCTGACTCAAACGCGGACTGGGGAAATTTGTGGCATTTCTGTAGACAAGCCTCCTGCTTTAATCGATATTCCTTTGGAAGTTGTGCGTCCGGTGCCGTGGTCTTATCGGCAAGTGGCGGAGTTAAGCTGTGTGAGCCACATGGCTGTTTTGTCTGTAGCACCAAACGAGGAACCACTCAAAGTACTTCTTCTAGGCATGAGCCAGATATTGGCTGATAAGTTGGGGTTGCCCGGAACAACCCCAACCTTAACTCCTGGGCTGACATCAGGCGAACAACGGCAAAGATTTCTTCGTTTTTCCTTGGGCGATCGAGGAAGTGGATTGCTACCATTCCACTCATTACAGGACATTATTCATCTCGCTAGCCAAGAAATTTCCCCAGCCCCGGCCTTACCAAGTTGGATTTTAGGTTTCTATAATTGGCAAGGACAGATGTTGCGGGTGGTTGACTTAGAACATTTGCTTGGTTATGCGCCGCTTTTAAAGCGGCACTCACGACCAGAAAAGCCAATGGTTCTGGTTATCGAGCTGCAAAATCAGATAATCGGGTTTTTGGTAGCTCATGTCTACGATGTAGAGTGGCAGGATTTACAGCAAGCACAATCGGTACCAACCGACTTTTCTCCAAACAAACTGCAAAATTTTGTTCGAGGTATTCTGCCAGGCGATCGCTGGATTTTAGACACCAAAGCCATCGCCCAGACATTGCAATGGCAAACCCACTGATAAGAGGGAGGGGGCATAAAGGTACAAACCAAACTTCGTTCCGCTCCGCTAACACCCACAAGTGGCGTGATTTTTCCCCCTGCTCCCTTGCTCCCTGCTCCCCTGCTTTTTTATTTGACTTGATGCTGCCAAGGAGTTTTGTGTGACGATCGCAACTTTAGACCCTAATTTTGAAACCCAGCCTGACAATCAAATCCAGATAGAAGAAATTTTGGCTAATGTGGCTGTACTCAAAGCAGTCTTTCAATCTGCTAAGGGGCCAAAGGTCGCTCAATTGCAGCACAAGGTCAGTCAAATCGAAGCTTTTATCCAAGCTTTGACTCAGGATTCGCCCAGTAACAATGATGACTATGTGCAAAGGGCTTTTCAGTCCCAACGAGAACAACTGGCGGCAATTGCTCGGCAAATGCAGCAGGCAAAAGGCCAAACCGCACTTTTGGAAGCTACAGTCACCGCCTTGCGAGATGTTCTCAGTGCCGATCGCGTCCTGATTTATCGTTTTGAGGAAGATAATCGCACTCGAGCGATCGCTGAAGCTATACAACCGATTTGGACATCCTTGCTCAACCAATCCCTACCGATAAATTTGTTTGTTACTCAACCCGATGTTAGTGACCCAACTGAAGTATTAGAACTAACCCCACGCCAACAGCAATTTTGGCAACGCTTTCAGGTGCAAGCGAGTCTGTGCTTACCCTTGATTGTCAAACAACAGCCTTGGGGTTTGTTAGTGATTCAGCATTGCCTTGCACCCCGAAAATGGCAAGAAGCAGAGCGCAGTTTGCTGCAACAAGTAGGAATGATGTTGACAATTAACTTGCACTCGGCTGAAATAGTACCACCTGCTCAACAACTGTCACCGCCTCCCGAAAAGGCTGAATCTTTCGATCGCTCACAGTTATTAGTACCATTGCAGCAGGTGAGCCAGGCCGTACAACAAGGAGTAAGAATTGCCGAGCTAGAGCGCGAGTATTTAATGTCTATTCAAGATACTGTTACTTTTACTAATAAACAGCTGCAATACCTTGGTGAATTTTGCCAGCAAGCTTCTAGCTTTGTTGGCCTTGTGGAAGGCTTAAGTAGCAAAATTCAGATTTTGTCTTTAAATACAGCCATCGAAGCAACAAAAGCTAACGACCAGGAACTAAGTTTGTTAGCTGCTGCCGAACAGGTGGAAATTCTCGCCCGTCAAGCCCGTGAAAGCACCGTAAATATAGAGGAATGGTTTCAAGAACTCCAGGTAGCAACAACAGACGTTGCTTCTGCTATCGAACCGTGCGATCGCCAAATCAGTGCGGGGCTGGAGTCAATCGCGCAAATCCAGGAGCAATTTAAAGCGATCGCCGACATCGCTGCTTGTACCCTCAAATCAATAGACCTCTTGCAAAAGTAACTTTTGCAAGATGGGGAAAGGGAAAAGGTTAAAGGGAAAAGGGTTTTTCTGAGCCGCTTTCCCCTTTCCCCCTTCCCCTTTTCCCGACTTCTGCAAGAAGTCTATAGAATTGTCACAAACCAGGAGTTTCGATGAGTACCGATTTTGTCCCCCAACCGCAGAACGACGATCGCTTTCTAGAAGAAGCGATCGATTTGTTACTGTTCTTGGAGCAGGAGTTGCCTAACTATACAAAAGACAGTAACCCCGGTACAGCTTTGGCTCTCATGGAAGCTGCTGGCTCTCTACATTCGATTGCTATCGCAGCCGAGTTAGATACGATTGCTATAGTTGCGGCTGCCCTAGAAGAGATTTTTCAGCTTTTGTATCAGTATCGAGCAACTATTGACGGCACAATTGCCTCTCTGTTGTCGGAAGGATTAGATTGCTTACAAATGCTATTGATGGCATTTTTAACAGCCTCGAAAATTGAGGAAGTAGAAATTCTGGAGCGGATGTCTGCCATTGTTGCTCGTCTGCAAGCAGAGTTTAGGGATTCCCAGGATACACACCTTGATACATCGTTAGAGCGATCGCAGGAACATCAATCAGTTATCCAGTTTGGCGATTCCTTGGCCGAGGTGGAATCTTCTGCATCTCTACCAGAGAAAGTTATGGTTAAAGACAAGGAACTAATAAGCCAAATTACACAATCCGTTAGTGGCGTTTGTGACTTAGATACTGAGCAGCTCCCCGTTAAGGTAGGGGAACTAGCAAACTTGGAGGAGTATGGGGAAGAAGATTTTCAGGCTTGGTTGGGAGATTTTTTCCTGCCTGCTGAAATATCTGAAGCATCCTTAGTTAAATCTTCGAGCGATCGCCATCCACTCTCTTTGCAAGAATTCATTCCCACCATTATTGCAACCAGTATTCCAGCCGCTACACCCATCAATATTCAACATCTCGAACAACTAAACGCGCTGATTGCAACATTACTAACTAACTACGATCGGCAAGCTTGTCACGAAGAACAACAGCAACATACCATCGGGCAGTTGCTACGACAAGTGAAGCGATTACAACGCCTGTTGGACAATTTACAGGAATGGTCAGGACGTTTAGCAGCAATTTCAGATACTCTTTCTCCTCTAGCTGCTTCTCGCTCTCAGCAATTGTACAGTACTCTGCAATCTGTTTTAGCCCAAGCGTCTCAGGTGACATCAACTGTTCATTCCCTGAATAACGATCGCCATCAACTCAAACAAGAACTCATACAGCAGGAAAATTTACTTAATCGTTCTGCCGATTTAGTCAAAAAAGTTACAAACATTTCTTTAAAAGTAGCCTTAGAACCGTTGCATCGGCTTTGGTCACAGTTACAAGCTCTACAAGATAAGTCTGCTAGATTACATTTACAAATTAGCGATATCCAAGTCGATCGCGCGTTTAGCGATCGCCTCCGTGTCCTCCTGTTGCATATAAGTTGCTATTTACTAGAGCAAAGTATAGAATCTTCCCAAACACGCCAACAGCTAGGTAAAAATAGCAACGGAATTATTGAAATTCAAATTTACCAGCAGGGAAATCAATTAATTATTGATGGCTGTGATGATGGTGCAGGACTTAACTTATCTCAAATCTATCAACAAGCTTTAGCCCAAGGATTCGCCCTGACAAAACCAGGGGATATTTTACAAGTGACTGAGTTGGTACTTGAACCAGAGGTTTCATCTGTTTTGTGCGATCGGGCTGCCTTAGAGTTAGGAGCAGAATTAACCGAAGTTTGCAAGCAATTAACAGCTATTCAAGGAAGAATAGTATTGAAGTCTAAAGCTGGACATGGTACAGCCTTCTCGCTGCAAATTCCCCTAGAGCAAAAAATTGCTCAACTGATTGTCTGTCAAGCTAACTCCAGAGTATATGCATTTATTGCCGATTCCGTAGAGCAAATTTGTCTATCCCAGTCCGAACAAATTATCCAAACTCAAGCGGGACGTATGTTATTATTGCAGTCTTCTGGCACCAGTGGCTTCCTTGGTTATGCTGACGAGCATCTGACAACAGAAATGCTCGTCCCTATCTACTTATTGACTGATGTGCTGACTTGTCTTAACCACCTTCCCACTTCAGTTACTACCTACAGCACAGATACACTAAATGCTTTCAAGCAGGATAAGCCTTTATTAGTATTTCGTTACTTAGACAAACGATGTGCTGTAGAAGTAGATTGCATCATCGGCAAGCAATCCTCTGCAATCCATCCTCTGGGGGAAGCAATCCCAGTTGCTGCTTATATCCAAGGAACTAGCATTCTTGCCAATGGGCAACTTAGCCTGGTTTTAGATGGTCAGCTTCTCACAAAATCTCTAGAGTGAATCAATACCTGCCGAAAAAACTAAGTTACGACGATACTATCCTCAAATACTTTTGCAGTCTGGAAGACCCTAGAATTGAGGTAAGTCCTATAAGAAATCTCAAATATTAAACTGATATCTATCCACGAGGTAGAAGAAACTACTTACAAAAATCCGTATTGTAGAATTGCTGTCTTAAAATCAGGAAAAAACGCTCGTGGTTCCCATTAGAGATAATAATCCGACAAAAATCACACCTTATGTAACTTATGGGCTGATTGCTGCCAATGTCCTCGCTTTTCTTTATGAAGCAAATCTTCCTCCACAAGCATTAAATGGATTTTTACATCTTGCGGCTGTAGTTCCACGAGAACTGACTTTAAGTTTTGCGGGTATCTCTGTACATCAACCAGTTCCAGAGTGGGCGACTTTGATTACTTCCCAATTTTTGCACGGTGGTTTCTTGCACTTAGCTGGGAATATGTTGTTTCTCTGGATTTTTGGCAACAACGTTGAAGATAAGTTAGGTCATGCCAAATATTTACTGTTTTATTTATCTTGCGGTGTTCAAGGGGCGACAAGCGAGTTAAAGTGCTTGCTGTATAAGCGTCATAGCCCTTAACCCTCGCTGATAATATGCCTGCTTATTGCGAATGAAACCGAGCATTTCCTCGACCCATGCTTGACACCCTTGCATTGCTTCTATCCAATTGAAACCATATAAACCTATCCAGAAATTACTGTGACGTTTCTCAGTTCTATTTTTTTCTTCTTGGCGACAAATATAAGAATCAAGTTTTTGAAATTTAGTTCTTTGCCCATGTAACCAAGCACTGGTCATAGCCAAAGCAATTAAGAATATTATTCGTACAAGTCGATCAGGACTGGCTTGAGAGCTTTCCAAATTGTAGCCACCAGTTTTACAGTCTTTAAACATCGCCTCAATTCCAAAACGTTGAGCATATATTTTGAGAGCAGTGTTTAAATCAGGCAAATTAGTTAATAAATACCAAGCTTCTTTGTCTTGTTTCCCTCTGTACTTTCTTTTCCAATAAACAGCTAAATTGAACCTACCAAAACCTGGTTTTTGAGTAACTTTAACATCGGTATAAAAGGAGCGAACACCAGGATAAATCTCAATGCTACTTAAAGGCTGAAATTTTTGTCTTTTCTGACGAAAAGTAGTATCCTTTTTTTGACGAAATACAAAACTGAGTTTCTGCTTGTGGAGCCACTGCGCCAGTTCTATGCTATGAAATTCCCTATCCCCAATAATCACTAATTTGTACTTTTTTAACAAGCGGATTACTGGACGTAATACTTTTTGTTGTTCTTCTAAGTTACTGCTACCATCTTTCTCTAACAGACACCAATATATTGGCCAAGCTCTTTTTTGGTAAATCACACTCACCATTAACACATTATTTTCTCTCCACTGCGTTCTATCCATCGCAATAGTTAATTGTGACCCTACCTTAAAATGTTGGTTAATTATTGCTTCAATGATAGGAAACCACAACAATACTACACTTAAGGCATTTAGTGTTAAAAACCTTTGTATATGCCGTCTACGACTGTTTTGCTGTATTGGTAGAGGTAAGGTTGCTGCCAGTCTTTCTATCCTCACCTGTTTCTGATTTTGTAACAACCACACCAACATTTTCAGAGTTATTAACTGTGCTTTATTTAGGTATTTTTCTAAAAAGTTTTGGTAGAATGATGCCAGCATTATAATGACGGTCTTAATCAAATTACGAGACCGTTCTTTTTTACCATTAAACTGTACCCTACAGGTAGCCGCTTAATAACTGTACAGTTCATTCTCAATAAATACCCACATTTTTTAAGGGGTCTGTGCCTCTCAAACCTTTATCTGGCTAGGTTTAGAGGCGTTTGTCGCCCCTTGAACTTGCGGTGTTTTGGCATCCTTGACCCAGTGGTTCTTCGCTCAAGATTCTAGCATTCCTTCTTTGGGTGCAAGTGGTGCGATCGCAGGTGTTATGGGTGCATATATTCTTCGCTTTCCCAACGCCGAAGTCCTTGGCGTTGTACCTTTAGGGTTTTTCTTCCCAACTTTCCGTGTCCCCGCATATTTCTTTTTAGGATTCTGGTTTCTCGAACAAGCCTTCTACGGATTTACCAGCCTGGAAGCACGTACCAACATCGGTATGGAAAGCGGTGGTATTGCCTACTGGGCCCATGCAGGCGGGTTTATCTTTGGGGCAATTCTTGGCCCACTGTTGGGTTTATTTAGCGATAAATCTCAGGAAGAATCTTGGTACAAGTAATTTTTAATATAGGACTCGTATTTGATTGCGTGAAAAAAACTTAGTACACATTCATTAATTCTTCCCTATTCCCTCCCTACGCAAATAATTTCTCCGAATCAAAGCGGATTCCTATAGTATCGTTTTTAGCCTCAATTATGCTGATTGATTGAATAGGTGAAATTGTTTAACCTTCGCAACTGCTAGCCTGACAAGCTATATTGCAGTTAGTCAATAATTTAGGAAAAACATCTGTGTTTCCCCTCTACGATGAAAATCCGACGCGAATTACCCCGTATTTCACCTATGGGTTAATTGGCATGAATGTTTTAGTTTTTATTCACGAGGTGAGCCTGTCACATACACAATTGAATCAGTTTTTAAGTGAGTATGCAGTAGTACCTCAAGAGTTAACCACCAATTTGAATGGAGAGTGGATAACGTTATTTACGTCGCAATTTTTACATGGTGGTTGGTGGCACTTAATCTCTAATATGGTGTTTCTCTGGGTTTTTGGCAACAATATTGAAGATCGATTGGGTCATGCCAAATATCTGATTTTTTATTTGGCGTGTGGTGCTTTAGCTGCATTGTGCCAATGGTTTATTGGGATGAATTCTGAGATTCCTTCTTTGGGGGCAAGTGGTGCAATTTCTGGGATTTTAGGTGCGTACATTATCCGCTTTCCCCACGCTCAAGTCATGACTTTAATTTTTTTGGGGTTTTTCATCACCACAATCAGAGTCCCAGCACTAGTAATAATTGGACTTTTTATTGTGCAAAATGTAATTTCCGGTCTTGCTACCCTGCAAACAGCCGCTAACATGAGCGTGGAAACTGGTGGAGTTGCCTACTGGGCCCACATCGGTGGTTTTATTTTTGGGGTAATTCTTGCTCCCCTATTTGGCTTGTTTCGGCGCGACTAAATACAGCATTTCCTGAAACTCGTAGCACAAAAATTGCTACCTCTCAATTCTCTGTCCTAATCTTCTCAACGAAACGCTTCTCTTTCTGAGACGCTAAAGCGAATGCCAATGCCATACTCTGCGTTAAAATTTATACATTTGAAAACTATTAGTTTTTGTTGGCACTCGCTGAAACTTCTTCTGACTGTTCTACTTGAGATGTAAATGTTGATGATTTTGCAACTTCTTCAGGTACAGAAACGATGATATCAGCACCATTAATAATTGCTCCCAATAACCCCAGTTCAGATTCAACCAATTGATCGATAGCTTCACCGAGCATATTCTCTTGCGTATAGTTTGGTCGCGCCACTAGTACGATCCCATCGCTGTAGGGTTGAATTAACAATGGGTCATATGATGTCCGGCTAATTAACCATAATTAAGCTGCAAATTCAGACCACCAGTAAAAATTGGTTAAACCGCGAATGAGATCGGGACGGTCAATAATTTGGCGACAGCGCTCAAATAAAGCCTCCTCAACCCGATCCAAATTTTCAAAACTACGATTGGCAATTGGTTCATTGGTAAGTGTCCATAGGCGCTCTGCGGGTTGTAATTCTGGTGAGTGGGACGGTAGAAACAAAAGATGAATACCCTCTGGTACAGAGACTTGATTGCTTATGTGCCATCCGGCTTGATCTAGAACTAAAACAACTTGTTTGGTTTTACCAACATTAAAGTGACGAGCAAAATCTTGAAGTACGCGAGTAAACAATTCGATATTGACATAGGGTAAAATCCACCAATACGTTTGCCCAGATTTGGGGTGAACAAAACCATACAACCACAACCATTGAAATCGCCAGTTGACATTTGCAATCGGTACTGCCAATTCATCAACCCAAATACGACGAATCACTGGTTTGAGTCCAACACGATGTTCATCCATTGCCCACACTTCCACGTCGCAATCTGGGTTTGTTCGTTTGATCTGTTCGACTTCGTTGACCAAATTTTTTTTTCCATTCCTCTTGTTCAGTAGGACTTGGTTGAGTATGTTCAGGGCGAGGAACTCGCAATCGGTAGCGCATTTGTTTAAGATAATCCCATCCTCGCTGACGACTGACACGACGACCAATCAGCCTCCCAATCCAGTCTGCTACTTTACGACCGTTCCACAGTCCCCCTTCAATTGGTGGTTCCTGCAATGCTTGCCACAGATAAGCTTGTTGCACATCATCAAGCAATGGTTCGATACCACCTTGATTGTGATTGCGCTGGTCTCCCAATGTTTGTGGACCAATGCGGTTATAGCCCCAAACCAATTCATAAATCCAGCTACGACTGTATCCCGTCGCTGTGGCTACTTCTGCGGTACGCAATCCTTTGGCTAGTAACCAAATAATTTGATAATGTGTTCGCTCGACTGGTTCTTTCGCTTGGCGGTATCGGATCTCCAACTCTTCGAGGCTAAGATGCCCCTCGATTGTGATTCGTTTTGGCATGGCGATCGCTCTTGTACTACACCCTTCATCTTTATTATGGTTGATTGCCCGGACATCATATCATTGGATATGCTGAGTGGACTAGTATCTAAAATGACTAAATCAAATCGTTCGCGGACATCTTCTATCAGCCGCCGCATTTCGCTCGATTCAAGAATAGCAGCGGATTGCCGTACTGGGCCAGGGCTGGGAAGAATGTATAAATTTTCAACATCAGGAACTAAACGAATACATTCACTCAAATTAGCGTAATAACGTAGAGGTTCAATAGTGGCTTCAGGGTCAGGGATTACTTTCAAGGATGTACAACGGGAAGGCGATCGCAAATCTGTTTCGATAATTAAGGTTCTTTTACCTGCACGGGCGGAAGCGACACCCAAATTATAAGCACTTGCCGTTTTCCCCTCTAGGCTACTGGTGCTAGTAATCAATACTACCTTTAAGTTTTTACCACCAATCCGGCGCATATTACTACGGAATTTCTCATAAAATTCTAAATAAGGAGAATCTTGGGAAAATACTACCGGTACTGCATCTGGCTCCAAATCATCAACTGGCATTAAAGGCAATTCTCCCAACAGTGCCACTTCTCGTTGCTTGAGGCTCTCGCGAATATCCTCTCTGGTTTTGAAAGTCCCTTCCAGTGCTCCTAACAAAAATATCACCCCGCCACCAATCAATACACCTAAGAAACCACCCACAGCAAGGGTAATAGGCACACTCTTCGGAGGTTTAGGATCGACAGTAACTGCGGGGCGTCTGGCAATACTAAGGCTGCTAGTAGTTTCTGCCTCTGCGGTTTTGGCATCGGTTAGCTTCGCCTGCATTTGGTCATAGATGCCTTTTTTGAGTCCAACCTCCTGTTCTAAACGCGATCGCTCTAATTGCTTATTAGGTATCAGAGCATACTCTCGCCGGAGTCGCGCTTCTAGTTGGATTTCTTGAGCTAGTTGTTGTTGCAGTGTCTCCCGTTGGGTTTGTAAAGACACCATTTGGTTTGCCAATTGCTGGCGTGTTGGATCTAAACTGCTTTGAGTCCGAATACCTGCAACGCTACCCTGAAGCGGAGCCGCCGTTCCACCACCACCTAAAACTTCAGCAGCACGTTGTTGTAGTAATTCCTCAGCAGCTTGTTTCTGACGCATTAACTGCACCATCGTGGGATGTTCCGGCCGCAAATCTTTTCTGAGTACAGCGATTTGCGATTCACTTTGATAAATTTGCGCTCGTAAGTTAGCAATAATCGGATCGGCACTCAAAGCAGAAGAAACATAAGCTTGTCCGACTGTTAAGCCTAACTTATTTTGTAAACTGCGAACTTGACCATCAACCCCAGAAATAGTTAATTGAATTTGCCGTTGGAGATTTTGGCTGGCAGTAATGGCGCTTAACAAGCTGCCATTCTCTGCTGCTAATATTGCTGTTCGCTCGACGCGATCGTACTGTTCCAGCTTCTTTTCAGCAATTTGCAATTCCCGTTTAGCTTGTGGTGTGCGATCGTTAATCTTTTGAATAATTGCTTGTAAGCGCCCAGTATTGATGTCACTACTCAACTTAATCATTGCTTGCATCAATTCCGTCACTACCTGTATGGCTCGTTTGGCGTCACTATCTACATATTTAAGTTCAAAGGTAGAAGACTCTAATTCTCCACTCTTAGCATTTTTTTTAGGTAGAGCAAGAGCAAGACTTGCACCGAGTTGTTTCGGTTTGACACCAACTTTCTCCGCCACACCTGCAATTATCTGGTTTGATAGTAAAACTTCCTCATTTAGTTCCTTCCCTTGCTGTTGGATTTCATTACCAGTTGCAGAGAAAGAAACTGGTGGTCCACTATAAGTAAGTGCCCCAGATGCTATATAGCTAGTAGGTGGCTCTGGTTGCATAGCTACCACAGTCGATCCGGCGACAACTAAACCAAAACTAGCTAGTCCAATCCACTTATATTTATCAAAAGCAATCAGATAGCGTTTAACAATTGGTGGGGTCATGGTCGCTTCGCTCCAATTCAAAATTTAAATATTCAAAATTCAAAATTTAGGAAGCACCAAACTAAAGATAGTGGCTTTGATACAAGTATGCTATCAACTTCCTACTGTATATATCGGTTGATATCTTTAATATTTTTCCATTAATAAATTCAAATATCAGTTAGACATGTGGCTTCCTACACGCCAAACTATTTCTAGGTTGTATCCTTTTTTTATGTTACTATCTCGATCCACCTCCGATGTTGTCAAAAAACCGGAGAAAGGATTGAACATTGAAGAAAGGTTGGGTAATGGTGGTCAAGAAATTAGTAATTCTACCAATGAGGTTCCGACCAACAACAATAACATCGTTATCTTGAAGTGCTACATTTTGCGACGCATCACCGCCGAGAGCTTTTTTAGCATCAAGTTTTTGAGTAACAGCTTTGCCTCGTTCTGAATCAAAGCGAACCAGAGCAATATCTCTCAAATTAGCAGTGTCTAGATTTACACCTCCCAAAGCATCTACAAATGTACTGCCGTTGGGCAGTGCTTGAATGGAAAGACCACCCGCAGCGTAGTTTAAAACTCGGACTCTAATCTGTGGTGTGGCTAAGGATGAACGTGCTACTAAATTGCGGTCATAACCATCCTCATTACCAACTTCACGACGGGGCACGAGTATCGCATCTCCGTCTTGTAAGCGTAAATTCGGGATTGAACCGCCATTTTGCAGTGCTGCGTATAAGTCAATCGTTTGTGAAATCACAGAACCATCGATTAACTTTCGGCGTACTTGCACCTGTCGCAGGTCTGCATTCAACGTTGAACCACCAGATACTAGCAAAGCATCAGCAACACGGGGTGTTGGTGAATTAATTGGATAAATTCCTGGTCGAAATATTTCCCCGCTAATGGTAACTTGAACTGGTCGCGTTCCTGCTAAGGATACTACCACGATTGGATCTGGGAAAAAGCGACTCAAGCCCAGGCGAATTTTTTCTTGAGCTTCTTCCAAAGTTAAACCTTTTAATGACACCGTTCCCACTTGTGGCACGATGATGTTGCCTTCTGCACTAATTACAGCTTGAAAACTAAGGTCTGGACGCTGCGTTACTAAGGCTAAAACTATGATTGGATCGACGACATAACGATTTAGACCCAAGCGAATTTTTTCTTGAGCTTCTTCCAAAGTTAAACCTTGTAAAGAAACTGTTCCCAATAACGGCACCGCAATATTACCTTCTGGGTTAATTAAAGCTTGAAAGCTTAAATCTGGAAAGCGCTGAACCGAAACGCTAATTCCATCCCCTATGCCTAAACGGTATGGGCCAGGAGGACGCTGAAGCACAACACCAATTGCATCTCCTGGTCCCAAGAGGTAGCGACTGAGTTGCGGAGAAATTTCTTCATTCGTACCTTGAGGTATAACTTCAGTACTTGGCAAAGGCGAAGGGAATAGGCTTGGTGATTGTCCTTGAGATGGAAAAGGTTGGGCAACAACAAGTTGGATAGGTGTTGTTAAGAAAACTCCTACTTGAAGACTGACAAAACACAAGGCGCTGAATCCACGCATATAATAACTGGGATCTATGAACATCGGTGCAGAAAATATTTATATTAGAAATTAGTAGCGCCGAGGGGTTATTTTACTCTAAAAATGCCTTCAATGTCTCTTTTATCTACAAGTATTTACCAAGAGAAAGAGAATAACTTTGCTAAATTTAATTTCTAATTTCATGTTATTAACATCATTTTAGGTGAATTTCAACCTGAACATAATTTATAGAGATACTTTTGAAGAATCTCTGCACAAGTGCATCTATAACAAACTCTACAAAGGGCCTGCCATTAATGCAGCTTGTACCGTTTCCCCAATAGACTGGGCTAAAGGCCAAGATGTTTCTACCTGCCCCAAAGGTTCCATTGGAATCAGAATGCTCACGCCAACCCAAGGAGTGCGTTGCTTGCGCCATTGTGCCAGTTGATCTGCCAAGAACCAGTGAAAAGGTGATGGATTTCCACCGTCTGGCATCGCATACCATTGCAAAACAGCGAAGGTTTGCTGTGGTGTGGAGGCGCGAAAGAACCTAGCTTCTACTTTAGTTTCGACATTAGAAGCCAACTTTGCAGATGGTTTGACAGTAAATTCCGCAGAACGAGATTGAGCTACATCCCACTTTCCCCAGCGTGACCTTCCCCAACCGTTAACATCTGTCCACTCTACCTCTGGTTGATCCATAGGCCCATTTTGCGGCAACAAAAGCAGGATTGCTTGGGATTCGGAACCTTCTTTTTTAATTACTTGCAAAGACCAATTATGTTCGCCAATTTGCTGTTCTGCTTGTTCAATGGTTTGCCAACCAGGAAGGGTTAACCCAGTCTTGCGGATCTGTTTTAATTCGTGGAGGGTAGGAACAGGGGGCGGTTGTTTCCATTGCCAGTGTCCTGTCAGATATCCGGGAACCCCCGCCATTGCTAGCAGCAGTAGCAATAACAAAAGTGCTGCTACCTGAGTCAATTGGTTTTCCTTGAAAAATTTAGAGAAGGAAATCATCAGTAAAATTTGCAATACTTAGGCAAAATCTTACTTTATAAAATCACATTGTGAGTTCAGTAATATTTAGGACTTACGTATAAGCGATCAAAAATTAAGGGAGTGGAGAGTGGAGAACAGGGGAGAAGTTGCAGTAATTTTTCCCCTCTTCCTCTCTGCCTCTTGTGCCCAATGCCTAATGGTGCTAACTTTCTGCTTCTTGCTCAGTTTCTAGAGATGCTGAAAAATAGTTATTAATCCAATTCAGTAAGGGCACTAGTGACACCAGCATACAAGCAGAGTAGAGATCGCCACCCCAACCCTCATGCAGCCATTTAAAAGCGGCTTCTTGACCCGTGCCGTGAAAGAAAGTCAGTAAAGTATTACGAATGATATTGGCAGTAATACTAACGATCGCAGCAAGAGATAAAAACGATATAGTTGTCCGCCGTGAAGACAAAGCATCTGTCCAATAAAGCAGCATCAAACCAACGTAGAGAGTCGTAAACAACATTTTCAGCCCTGCACAATAGGGAGCAACTTCTACAATCCGTCCTCCCACATAAAGATTGATCTCATCTACGGTTACTTCCATACCAAATTGATTCAGTATGAAGCCTGCTGTGCCAGCGATGAAGCTTTGCAGAGGCATGGTATAAGGAGCAATAAGATAGGGTAATGCTGTTGGGGTTGCTAAAAATACTAGTAGTAGAGGGAATCCTTGTAATCGCAAACCTGCTATTCCCTTAAACCACAAGCATAATCCGATTAATATAACGGGCAAGGAAAGGTTAACCCACTCTGTAACACCGCTAAGATAAAAAGCTGCCCCTAATAACAATAAAACAGCGCCCAAAGGATTGATAGTATCTGGCAAACGTCTCCACTTTTTCCGGTTCATCCAGCCCAGATAAGCCGCAAATGGTAGACCAATAATCCCGTGGCTGAAATATTCGTGTTCTGTACTGATATTTTTGTGCAGCCAACCATCCAACCAGTGTAGCAATATTGGAGCATAAAGCAGCAGCAAAACGCCTAAAATAGCTAGATTTAACAAGCCTGATGCGTTTATATTTTTAACCTGTTGCTGGAGTGCCATGATTTTAAGTATTAGTCATTAGTCATTGGTCATTAGTAATTGGTCATTAGTCATTGGTCATTTGCAAAGGATAAATGACAAAGGACAAATGACAAATTAAGTATGAATTAACTTCAGGCTACCACGCTGCCCAGGTCAGCAGTAGATAGATTATCTACCTGATAACTTGTTGAGACTGCATTGGCGATCGCTGCTACAACTTCTTTAACTTGGCTACTACTTAAACCAGGATACATCGGCAATGATAATATTTGCTTTGACAACTTCTCTGCTTGGGGAAAATCTCCTGGTTGATAGCCTAAGTTAGTAAATGCTGGCTGGAGATGACAAGGAATTGGGTAGTGAATACCAGTTTGAATTCCCGCCGCAGTGAGTTTTTCCTGGAGTTGGTGGCGTTCTATTGGGCAAGAATCATCTACTTTAATCACATAAAGATGATAAACGTGTCCTGTATCGCTTTGATTTTCTATGGGGATAATTCCAGCAGTTGCTAAGGGTGCTAGTTCACTATTATACTGCTGGGCAATAGTCAGGCGATCGCGATTCCACTGCGGCAAATATGGAAGTTTTTTGTGCAAAATTGCTGCTTGCAAAGTATCCAAGCGGCTATTCGTACCTGGTTCAGTATGAAAATACTTTTGCGATGCACCATAATTGCGCAAGCGCACCATCTTCTGGGCTACATCTGAATCTCGTGTCAGCAGGATTCCTCCATCCCCAAATGCTCCCAAATTTTTGCTGGGATAGAAACTAAAAGCTGCTGCTATTCCTACTGAACCAGCGTAATATCCGTCTCTTTGGGCGAGATGTGCTTGGGCGGCATCTTCAAAAATTAGGAGTTTGTAGGTATCGGCAAAGTTCACTAGATCGCGTGGTGATACCATCTGACCATAGAGATGCACGGGGATGATTGCTTTAGTCTGAGGCGTAATTGCCTTTGCGGCTTCTCTTAAATCAATTAAAGCAGTTTGGCGATCGCAATCTACCAAAATTGGCTTGGCGCCAGCACGTAGCACCCCAATTAAGGTGGCGACAAAAGTATTTGCGGGTAAAATTACTTCATCGCCAGCACCAATATTACACGCTTGTAATCCCAAAGCGATCGCATCTGTTCCTGATGCTACACCAACTCCATAAGCCGTACCAGATACTGCTGCAAATGCTGCTTCAAAATCTGAGAGTGCTTGCCCTAAAATAAAATCTCCCCGTTCCAATACAGATTGGATTGCATCTTGCAATTGCGTTTGAATTGGTTCATGTTGTAAACTTAGGTCTACAAAAGGAACTCTAATAGTCATTTTATTCATTACCAGTCGTCCTCAAAAAATGTTTCCTCACATGGAAAAAATAGAAAACCTTGTACAATTTTCGACATGAAATTGTCATAGATTTAATCTATTAGATAAAGGCTTAGAGCAATTATTTAGTCGTCGATTATGGTTTTCAAAATCACGCCCTCTTAATTTGAGTGCCCAAAGTCGCCATCAGACTTCTCTAAAGCCGGCACTCCAACTTCTCTCAAAATTCAAAAAGTTCATAAACTGGGCTTTTCAATAATTTGGTAGTTTGCTAATCCGTAGAGATATGGTTGGCCTATTTAGGTCATCTTGCACTAGGATTATCATCTCTGGGTGCTAGTTGTTATCAGTAAAATGTCTATATTTAATTACACTAACATCTATTTTATTAAGTAAATCTACTTTGAATGTTCAAGTCAAAATTTTCCCTTATATACATAAAGAATGATAGCCCCTTTGTATTGTATCCTTAGCATTAGCTTACCCTGGCTGAATTCAAATCTAACGCAGTCTGATTGCAAAATCCCAAGCAATAAAGACTACATCAGTGCTAAATAAAGAACATTCAGCACCAGTAACTAGTAACTAGCAGACACCACATCTTGGCTTAGTGCAAGGGAGAAAAAATTTTTGCCCTAAATTTGTTTGTCAGAGGCAAAATTAGGGAATGCTTAAAAATAGCAATTGATAACCTAGAAATAGGACTTGGATCAATTACACGATAGAGAAATTATTAAGGTAGCAGTGGCAATGATAGAGCCTGAAAACAAATTATTTGCCCTAAAGGATGGTTGGGATTCTCATGAATCAAGAGAACAGCAACGCCTCAAAGCTTTGTCCGATTTAGGTTTGCGGCAACCAGAAACGATTCCGGTTTTTGAAGAAGCCACACAGACTGCTGCCCGCTTTTTGGAAGCGCCAATTTCCATATTGGGATTTGTGGATCAAGAACGCCACTGGTTCAAGTCGGCGGTGGGCTTATCTAGGCTGGGATTAATGAATCATTTAGCACAAAGCCGCCAACTACCACGCCGGGAATCATTTTGTACTCAAGTAGTAGAGACTTTCCAATACATTAAAATAAATGATACGCATAAACTTACCGACCCAATACTTGTTAGCAGTAAGTTGGTGCAAGATTATGGTATTCGTGCTTACTTAGGAGCGCCACTGATTGATGCTGAGGGACATTGTTTAGGTGCATTGGCGGTGATGGATTTAGTCCCGCGCAATTTTACACCCCAAGACATTGAGTTTTTACAAATCATCGCTCGTTGGAGCATGAGTGAATTTGAACGTAATAGACTCCTGCAAGGCAAACTCGAATCAACCCCTGCCAAGAACGTTCCGATATTTTCACTGAATGAGGAACGTAACACTGAGATTAAAATCACTGCATCCACTCAAGATAACGACTCTGTTTCTACTAAGCAACTGAAGCTAGAACTTTTGAGTCAGCTAACTCAGGAATTACGCACGCCCTTAACATCTGTACTCGGTATGGCTAGTGTTTTAGGACGTGAGATTTATGGGCCTTTGACGACTAAGCAGAGAGAATATTTAGAAATTATCCAACACAGTGGTCGGTACTTACTTTCCCTAGTAAACGAAATTACCGAACTAGGAGCGATGGATGAAAACTCAACTGTACTAAATCTAGCTCCCGTGGATATTGAAATGCTATGCCAACAAGCTATCAATACCCTAGAAGAAGTAGCTAATCGCCGCGAGCAAGATATTCGCCTGTCTATAGAACCGGGACGCAATCGCATTTGGCCTTTAGATAAAGACAAGGTGCGGCAAATGCTTTATCATCTGGTTTTCAGTGTGATTCAACTTTCGGCTACAGGTAGCATTGTTCGCATTCATGTTTCTTATAAAGAAGATACGCTCAACATTACTATTTGGGTTTCTCATCCCTGGTTAGGGGATGGCATAACAGAGGTCGATCCTTACTTCCGTCTCAATTCTTTGTCGCTGCTGGAGCTTACAGGTGAGGTCGCAACTTACAATACTCATACAGAAAGACAAGAACAACTAGATACTTCATCAGTAGCAGTGGAAAATTCCAAAAACTTGAGTGATTCTCACTCAAATTTCTTGGCTACTAGTTCAGGTATAAATTTAGCTAAATCACATGGAAGTCTTTCTCGTGAAAGCTTAGGTCTATTACTAAGCTGTCAACTGGCAGAATTACATGGTGGACATATTTTGATTCAAGGTTCACCAGAATCAGGATATCGTTATGTGCTTTCTTTGCCACTGCAACTAGCGACTTCCTCGCAAGCAATTAGCGATGTCTAATTGTGGGGATTGGGGAAGGTGGGGTCCCAAGAAGGGGATAAGGGGTAATGGAGATTGGGAAAGACGTATTTTCTATCTAGATTTGATTAATTCTCTGTGTGCTTCTGCGCTTATCTATGCCTTTAAATTTCAACCCTCAATTAGCCACTATTTTACATCAAGCTGTACTAAGTATATGAAGTAACTATTCTTAACTTCCTATTGGCTGATGGCTAGGAATAAGAGCGCCATCACGCGATGGGCAATTTCTGTTATTACCTTTTTATAGCTATAGGCATTATGATCGATTCCAAGTTCTGCGTCGGCAGGCTAATCGATCGCAATGTTTTTTATGAATTTAGTCTGGCAACGATTTACTCTATCAACTTTACCGCTCAAAGAATATCTTGCTACCAGTTATGTACACCGCTCTCTGGTGGGATTGCTAAGTTCTTGGCGGCAAACTAGCGTCTTGCTTCAATGGGGAGATGCGATCGCAGCGGCTTTACTCAGCTTAATATATGCTCTGGCACCTTTTGCTTCGAGTACATTGGTAGGCTTTTTGCTGGTGGCTTGTGTCGGATTTTGGCTGTTGTTGACTATATCTGATGAAGTAACACCAGCAAATGTCTCGTCAGTCACTCCCATTCACTTACTGGTATTGCTCTATTGGGGAGTTGCCGCAGTCGCAACAGCATTATCACCAGTGAAAAAGGCGGCACTTAACGACTTGGGAACCTTGACCTTGTATTTGCTACTATTTGTCCTTTGTGCCAGGGTATTAAGGTCGCCTCGCCTCCGTTCTTGGATTATCATCCTTTATCTGCACGTATCGTTAATTGTTAGTGTATACGGGTTGCGGCAATGGTTTTTTGGAGCCACAGCATTGGCGACTTGGGTCGATCCAGAATCTCCTATGTCTAAGACTACAAGAGTCTACAGTTATTTAGGCAATCCCAACTTATTGGCTGGATACCTCTTACCAGCAGTAATTTTTAGCTTAGTGGCAATTTTTGCATGGCAAAGCTGGCCTAAAAAAGCTCTTGCATTAACGATGCTAATTGTCAATAGTTCCTGCCTGATTCTGACTTTTAGTCGTGGCGGTTGGATTGGACTAGTGGTGGCAGTTTTAGCTGTGATGACATTGCTAGTTTATTGGAAAAGTGTGGAAATGCCTCGTTTTTGGCGTACTTGGTCAATACCGATTATTTTAGGAGGTTTGATCGGCGTATTGGTGCTAGCAGTGATATTTGTAGAGCCAGTGCGACTGCGAGTGTTTAGTATTTTTGCCGACCGTAAGGATAGCAGTAATAATTTTCGCCGAAATGTGTGGGATGCTGTTTTTGAAATGATTCGCGATCGCCCGATTTTCGGTATTGGGCCTGGTCACAACTCTTTTAATAAAGTTTATCCCCTTTACCAACGCCCTCGTTACACTGCTTTGAGCGCCTATTCGATATTGTTTGAAGTGACTGTAGAAACTGGCTTTGTTGGTTTAGCCTGCTTTCTCTGGCTACTAATTGTCACATTTAATACCGCATTTTTACAAGTGCAACGATTGCGACAAATCAGAAGTGTAGAAGGATTTTGGTTAATCGGAGCGATCGCTACTTTGTTGGGTATGCTAGCTCACGGCACCGTAGATACTGTCTGGTATCGTCCTGAAGTCAATACCCTCTGGTGGCTGATCGTTGCCTTAATTGCCAGCTACTGGACACCTTTAGCTCAAAACCAGACAAATACAACTAACTCAGATCCAGCAACAAACTAATATAAATAAGTCGTCAGTTGTTTTCTTACCGAACAACTGACAACTTTTGAATTTTGCATAAATAAATTTTGAATTGTCTAGTCTCTGTAGGTAGTGGCACTTGGAGCATTAGGGTCGCGATAAGCTACAGATTCGCGATCGTTCTTTTTACCAGCCAACCCGCCTAGACCGAATAAACCAAGCAATCCTAACCAACCCCAATCAAAATCGTTGCGGTTGTTAGTAGTCGTTGTTGGAGTAGTAGTGGTTCCAGTGTCATTAGTTGTTTGAGCTTGTGCAGATAGAGTTAAAGGTAAAACTCCCATACTCAAGGTGAGAATGCCAGCGCTAACAGCGGTAATGAAATTACTTTTCATAAGTTGTAAAAGTTCCTGATGCTATCCGAAGTCACTCACCACTGTATCGATTCTCAACTTTAACAAAATCAATCTGTGGCTATAAACTAAACATTTTCATAACTCACGCTGTAGACATACGACATAGCTTTTACAGCAATACGTTTCTCACTCTTTGTGGTAGTTTAGCAACACTGAATCCTCAATAACTTTTCATTGCCCGTTGAATGTCACGTTGGTCTTGGCGTCGTTTCAGGTCTTCTCGTTTATCGTGGAGCTTTTTACCTTTGCCAAGAGCTATACTGACTTTTAACCAGCCTCGTTTGAGATACATTTTCAAGGGGATTAAAGTTAAACCTTGCTGTTCAACTTTGCCAATTAGCTTACGGAGTTCTTGACGATGCAATAGAAGTTTACGTGTACGCCGTGGTTCATGATTAAAATATTGTCCACTAGCGTTGTAAGGCGAGATATGCACATTGATCAACCATGCTTCGCCATTGCGAAGCAAAGCATAGCCATCTTGGAGATTGACTTTACCCGCACGAATCGACTTCACCTCTGTTCCTGTCAACTCAATTCCAGCTTCGTAAGTTTCTAGAATTTCATACAAATAACGGGCTTGACGGTTGTCGCAAATAACTTTGTAACCTTCGTTCTTGTCGCTCATTGATAATTTTGTGTGCTTTAAATGTACCTAAAAAATTATTTGGATTGGCTTGTGAATTATACGGTGTATCTTAGAACCGCTATAAATGGTGAACTGTATATCACTAATTTAGCTTTTCTAAGTTCACAATTAAGGTTTTCTGACAATTTTAAGTTAGCTGATACCGATTACCTCTAAGATTTCATAAAACAAGTTGCTTGAGCAACTTGTCTCACCAAGCCAGATTTTGTGCAGTTTCACAAATAGGACTTACACATCAAGTAAAGGCAATACCTTGTGGTAAGCCGCTTCTCTAGGAAAAACTCCGTACAGAAAATCAAGATTTTCACTTTCTTTTTGCATAAGTCCTGACAAAGAATTGGTATGACACTAATGATGATGAGTTGTTACAAATTACAAAGCTCTCTATGCCTCCTTAGCACAGGGAGTCTAAGGTGGTTACACTTCGTTAACCTTCCTAATGATTTAAGATTTTCTTTATAAATAAACCCTGAGAGCAGTCATTAGCTGATAATCCTGTCATAGTATGAAACATAAGAACACTATTATTGTCTGTGTTCATTAACGGAGTACATAAAAGCAAATTTCTGAGTAAAAAAATGCTAGGGGTGTATTATCCATGCCCTTGACGATCCTTGTAGTGGATGATGATTTGGGCACTCGTCTGTCTGTTAGCGACTATCTTGAACTGTCTGGCTACTCAGTGATCGTGGCTAATGACGGTCAAGAGGCTTTGTTTATGGTGGATGAGTATCATCCTGATTTGATTGTCACGGATATTGTTATGCCACGGATGAATGGCTATGAACTGGTGCGCCGGGTGCGTCAACAACCAGTGTTTCGTTTATTGCCTGTAATTTTATTAACGGCACGCATTAAGACCCAAGAAAGAATTCTAGGCTACCAGTCAGGGTGCGATTTATATTTACCCAAGCCTTTTGAACTGGAAGAGTTAGCAGCAGCAATCCGCAATCTTTTGGAGCGATCGCAAATTATCCAATCAGAATATCGTTTTTCTCATAAAGATAGTTTGGGCATTTCCGGTTTGACAAAAGCGGGAGATGCCCATAATTCTCTGTCCACTCAAATTCAGAAATCCCATCTGCACTCATCCCTAACTCACAGAGAACAGGAAGTCTTAGAGTTATTGACTCATGGGCTTTCTAATGCCGAAATGTTCAAGGGGCGACAATCGCCGCTAAACCTAGCCAGCTAAAGGTTTGAGAGTGCCAGACCCCTTAAAAAATCTAGGTGCTTATTGAGAATGAACTGTACAGTTATTAAGCAGCTACCTGTAGGGTACAGTTTAATGGTAAAAAAGAACGGTCTCGTAATTTGATTAAGACCGTCATTAAAAATGCTGCCCTCATTCTATCAAAAGTTATTAGAGAAATACCTGAATAAAGCGCAGTTAATCACGCTAAAGATGTTGGTGTGGTTACTCCAAAACCAGAAGCAAGTCAGGATAGAAAGATTAGCCGCGACCCTACCTTTACCTATACAACAAAACAGCCGTAGACGACATTTACAAAGATTTCTAACGCTAAATGCATTGAGTGTAGTCTTGTTGTGGTTTCCTATCATTGAAGCAATAATTAACCAACATTTTAAGGGAGGGTCACAATTAACTATTGCGATGGATAGAACACAGTGGAAAGAAAATAATGTGTTGATGATAAGTGTAATTTACCAAAAGAGAGCGTGGCCTATATATTGGTGCTTATTAGAAAAAGATGGTAGTAGCAATCTAGAAGAACAACAAAAAGTATTACGTCCAGTAATTCGTTTATTAAAAAAGTACAAATTAGTCATTATTGGGGATAGAGAATTTCACAGTGTAGAACTAGCACAGTGGCTCCACAAGCAGAGTATAGGTTTTGTACTCCGTCAAAAAAAGGATACTACTTTTCGAGAGAAAAGACAGAAATTTCAGCCTTTGAGTAGCATTGAGGTTTATCCTGGTGTCCGTCAATTTTACACCAATGTCAAGGTTACTCAAAAACGGGGCTTTGGTCTGTTTAATTTAGGAGTCTACTGGAAAAGAAAGTATAGGGGTAAACAAGAGAAAGATGCTTGGTATTTATTAACTAATTTACCTAACTTAAACACTGCTCTCAAAATATATGCTCAACGTTTTGGGATTGAGGCGATGTTTAAAGATTGTAAAACAGGTGGTTACAATTTAGAAAGTTCTCAAGCCAGTCCTGATAGACTTGTACGAATAATATTCTTAATTGCTTTAGCTATGACTAGTGCTTGGTTACATGGGCAAAGAACTAAATTTCAAAAACAAGGATCATATATTTGTCGCCAAGAAGAAAAAAATAGAACTCAAAAACGTCATAGTAATTTCTGGATAGGTTTATATGGTTTCAATTGGATAGAAGCTTTGCATGGGTGTCAAGCGTGGGTCGAGGAAATGGTCAGTTTCATTCGCAATAAGCAGGCATATTATCAACGAGGTTTAAGGGCTATGACGCTTATACAGCAAGCACTTTAGCTCGATTGTCGCCCCTTGAAGCCGAAATGGGTCATCAGCTACACCTGAGTCCTCGAACTGTGGAAAAGTACGTTAGCAGTTTATTAAGAAAAACCTCAACCAGCAACCGCGCGGAATTAGTGCGTTATGCGATGAAGCATGGTTTAGTAGAATAAAAGTTAGGAGAAGAGACGCGATTAATCGCGTCTGTACAGGAGCAAGGAATAAAACTCCTAACTCATAACTCTTCCCTTTTAACTTTTGTCAGCAGACCTTCACAAGCATCGATCAGTAAATCAATAACCTGATTAAATCCCTCTTGACCACCATAATAGGGATCTGGAACTTCCTTTAGAGTGTGTCGAGAGCAAAACTCGCACATCAAACGCACTTTATGCTGATATTGCTTAGTTCGATCGAGAGTGAGGATGTTCTCATAATTTTCTCGATCCATAGCCAAAATCAAATCAAAGTCTTGAAAGTCTGACTTTTCAAACTGGCGTGCTCGACCACGCAGTTTAATTCCCAACTTAGTAGCAGCCGCCGCACTCATGCGTCTGTCAGGTGGACTACCAACGTGATAGCTAGATGTACCAGCAGAGTCACAGAGGATATGTTCGCTCAAGCCAGCCTGCTCAATTAGATGATTCATGATATTTTCTGCCGATGGCGATCGGCAGATGTTACCTAAGCAGACAAACAGCAACTTGTAAGGCATAGATATAATTTGTCAATAGTCAATAGTCATTTGTCCTTTGTCCAATGACTAATGACTAATGACCAATGATTAAAATCCAGGTAACTCCAACCCACTGGTTAATTCTTCCATGCGTTCTCGCATTGTTGCTGTGGACTTGTTGTAGGCTTCTTTCATTGCCACTGTTACAAGATCGGAAAGTACTTCTGCACCTTCTGCTAAAGCATCTGGAGAAATTTCTACCCGCTTGGGTTCTTGGTTCCCACTGACAATCACCCTTACAAGACCACCGCCAGATTCTCCTTGAATCTCCATTTGCTCCAATTCTTCTTGGAGTCGCTTTGCGCCTTCTTGAACTTGCTGCGCTTTCTTAAAAGCTTCGGCTAATTCTTTCATTTTTCCTAAGCCAAAGCCGAATCCCTGTCCTTTTCCTGTCATAATTATTTGTACGCGTATGCGTTGAATAACAAATCAAATTCAATTATAGATGCGGTAAGTAATTTGACTCTTTTTTTACCAATAATTAATGCGTCATTGAGTGGGGAGTATGGAATAGGGAGTAGGGAGTAGGACATTGGTTATTAATTCTTCTCCCTCATCTTCCAATTCCCCATTCCCCATTCCCCATTTTTTATCCACAAGCACCTTGAAACTCTCCGAGCATTTTAACTTCTGGCTCTAAATTAATAGACCAACGTTCTTGTACTTGATGTTGGATGTGACGAATGAGACAAAAGATATCACTAGCTTTTGCTCCACCACGATTAACGATAAAATTAGCATGTAGTAGTGCTACTTGTGCGCCACCAATTTGGTAGCCTTTGAGACCAGTTTGTTCAATTAACCAGCCAGCACTGTAAGGTTTGGGATTGCGAAACACACTGCCACAACTGGGGAAGTTGTATGGTTGAGTGCTTAACCTATGCTTTTTGTGTTCTTTGGTAATTGCCACAACTTTTGCTGGGTCTGCACCTGGCGCGAGTTGTAAGGTGGCTTGGGTGACTATGCGATCGCCACCTTGCAATAATGAAGTTCGGTAGCCATAACCTAATTGTTCCGGGGTAAGGGTTTCCAGCGTACCATCGGGTGAAAGTACCTCGGCACTAACTAACATATCTGCGATACAGCTATTATGTGCCCCTGCATTCATTACCACTGCACCTCCGGCTGTTCCAGGGATACCAACAGCCCACTCCAATCCTTGCCACCCTAACTCTGCTGCGGCCCATGCCAAACTAGGAATTGATTCTCCGGCAGCAACGGTTAATTGACCGGTTTGAGGGTCAAAGTTGCTGAAGCGGAGATGACGAGTAGCAATGACTAAGCCTGATATACCACCATCACTCACCAGCAAGTTAGAACCTGCTCCCAGTGTTGTCACCTTTAGATCGCGTTCTTTAGCGTATTTAAGACTTGCTTGCAGTGCTTCTAAGTTTCGGGGGGCAACGTATAAATCAGCGGCTCCTCCAACTCTATAGGAAGTAAACGCTGACAAAGAAGCCTGGGACTTGATCGCACAATCAGTATTGGGTAAGTAGATTACTTCACTCTCCACCGAATTTGTTATTTGGGGTTTCTTTGTATTCAAAGCAGAAACTGTGCAGACGTTTCCAGCTGCCTGGGAAATGGTCATCTTTACTTTATTTTGGTAAAATTTTTACATTAATTTACCGTAAATATACGGTAACAAAATTCACAAATGAACCGTTGCCAGAGGAGCGCTTTGCTCAGAAATAAAACTTCGCAAAGTCTCGACTTAAGATGTGGCTTTAGCCGGCTCACAAAGTGTCGTAATTATTTCAGGAATCACCTGGTTCAAGTTTCCAGCCCCTAAAAACAGTGCCAAGTCTCCTGGGCGTAGTGTTTGTAGTAAGTACTCACACACTGCGGGTAAAGTTGGTTGATAAACTACAGGAGAATGCTGTTTAGCAATTTCCGCCGTTAGACGTTCACCACTAATTTGCCCTAAATTAGGTTCGCCTGCACTGTAAATATCAGTCAACACCACCAAATCAGCGTGGGTAAATGACTCGGCAAATTCATCTAAAAAGGTCAGTGTACGACTATAGCGATGGGGTTGAAAGATGGCAACCACTCTTTGCCCTGGTCTTGCCTGTAAACGTGCTGCGGCGAGAGTAACGCGAATTTCGCTAGGATGATGAGCATAGTCATCAATGAAGGTAATGCCATTGACTTCACCTCGAAACTCAAAGCGTCGTCTTGCTCCTTCAAAGGTGGCGATACCTTTGGCAATTGCTCCAAATTCTAAACCCAAAGCGCGACCAACAGCCACTGCGGCTAAAGCATTGCTGAGATTATGCCGACTGAGCAACCTCAATGTCAACACGCCCAAAGCTTTGCCTTTTTCCCAAACCAAAGCCGTGGTACCATCAGCACGATAATCAATATTGGTGACGGTGTAATCAGCGTCGGTATCTGAGTGTAAGCTGTAGGTAATTGTGGGTTGCAAGCGATCGCGCACTGTCGCACAGTCAATGCTACCTATTAAAGTTTTACAACCCTTAGCAAATGTCTGGAAGGTGTCAATAACTTCTTCTAATGTATCGTAGTGGTCAGGATGATCGAGTTCAATATTGGTGATGATACCAATTTCGGGAGCGTGTTTTACTAAAGAACCATCCGATTCATCTGCTTCGGCTACCAAATATTGGCTGTGTCCCAATCGAGCATTACCGGACCATGCATTGACTTCGCCACCGACTAAAATTGTTGGATCTAGACCTGCTTCCAGAAGCATATAGCCAATCATACTACTAGTTGTAGTTTTGCCGTGTGTTCCTGCCACTGCAATACTGTAGTAATCCGCAATTAAAGCTGCTAGGACATCTGAACGATGAAAAACTGGACAACCTAATTCCAGCGCTGCTTTGTATTCTAAATTATTAGTGTTAATTGCTGTTGAACAAATGACTTGAGGCAATTTTGACTTAGTAGCAGTAAGTAATTCTTCTGGTGAATTTAATACTACTGGATTAGCTAATACCTGAGGATGAAAGAATTCGAGATTGCTTGCCTCTTGTTTACTAAAAATATGAGCACCGATAGATTCCAACTTGTGCGTAATGTGGTTAGGACGAAGATCCGAACCTGATACTGGAAATTGACGCTTTGCAAGAACGTATGCCAGAGCAGACATACCTATGCCACCGATACCAATGAAATGAAATGGTCTACCACTAAAATCTACAGAATTAGTCATTTATTGCTCCTTTTACACCACACCACACCATAATCACAAATGACACGCGTATCATAACAGGAATTTGATTTTTACCGTAACTACTCCTGTATCATGTTCATGTTTGATGCCCAAATGATGTTTCTGCTCTGGCTTTCCTGGTTGAGAATGATTTTACCTTGGTTGGAGGTTTTTGCTATTTCTGAACTGTTCTTAAGATTATTCTGAAAATTTTGGCTGCATCGGGAAAGAAATTCTTGTAATGTCAAATACATATTTTTGGCTACCTTACTGGAATTGGCTACATAATACATTGTTTAGTGAAACTAATTTGAAATTGCATCAAGTTTAGGCGTGAATTGAGTACAATAGTACATTGGTAATGAAACTATTTTTCAATTGCATATAACCCAGGCTTATCTGGATGCAGCAACTAGCAATTTTTGGTGGCACATTCGATCCAATTCATTGGGGACACCTGCTCGTAGCCGAGACAGCTTTGCATCAAGTATCCCTTGAAAAAGTAATTTGGGTGCCATCCTTAAACCCTCCTCACAAAGAAGCAGCATTGTTTGAGCATCGCGTGCAAATGCTGCAATTAGCCATCAAAGATAACCCAGCATTTACTGTCTCACTAGTGGAGACTAATCGCTCTGGCACTTCTTATGCCATTAACACCCTGATTGACTTATCTGCTTGTTACTCCAATACTCATTGGTACTGGATTGTGGGCTTGGATACTTTCCAAAGCTTACCCAGTTGGTACCGGGGACACGAATTAGCACAAATGTGTGATTGGTTAATCGCACCCCGACAGCTAGGTGGTGAGACTATAACTCAAAGCAAATTAATCTGCAAGCAAGTGGAGCAACAACTCAAAAAGAAGTCTTTGCTCATTCACTGGCAACTCTTGAATATACCAATAGTCGGAGTTTCGTCAAGTCTAATTCGCGAATTTTGCCGCGAACGCCAGTCAATTCGTTATTTAGTCCCAGAATCGGTCAGATCATATATCATTAACAACAATCTCTACTCTTACAAATCTGAATAAATTATGTGTTTTTTTATTGATCTAACACTTTATGGTTAAAAGTGCCCCCCCCCTTTGCGATATGATTGGGGTCAACGATATCAACATAATAAGCATAAATACAGAGGGCAAGACACTGTGATTAGAGTTGCAATCAACGGTTTCGGGCGGATTGGACGTAACTTTGCGCGTTGCTGGGTGGGTAGAGAGAATAGTCGGATCGATCTTGTCGCTATTAATGACACTTCAGACCCTAGAACCAATGCTCACCTGCTAAAGTATGACTCAATGCTAGGCAAGATCAAAGATGCTGAGATTAGTGCTGACGATAACTCTATCATCGTCAACGGTAAGACCATCAAATGCGTATCCGATCGCAACCCAGAAAACTTGCCCTGGAAAGATTGGGGAATTGACCTAATTATCGAAGCAACCGGGGTATTTACTAGCAAAGAAGGAGCGCTCAAGCACGTAAATGCTGGAGCCAAGAAAGTTCTGATTACCGCTCCTGGTAAAAACGAGGATGGTACTTTTGTGGTTGGTGTGAATCATCATGACTATGACCACAACAAACACCACATTATCAGTAACGCTAGCTGTACTACCAACTGCTTGGCACCAATCGCCAAGGTGTTGAACGATAAGTTCGGCATCATCAAAGGTACGATGACCACCACCCACAGCTATACAGGCGATCAGCGCTTGCTAGACGCTTCTCACCGGGATTTGCGACGGGCAAGGGCCGCAGCGATAAACATAGTACCTACTTCTACTGGTGCAGCAAAAGCAGTGGCACTGGTTATCCCAGACCTCAAAGGCAAGCTAAATGGCGTTGCCTTGCGCGTACCAACCCCGAACGTCTCAATGGTAGATTTCGTAGTTCAGGTTGAGAAGCGTACTATTACTGAAGAAGTTAACCAAGCTCTCAAGGATGCTGCCGAAGGCCCACTTAAAGGGATTTTGGACTACAGCGAACTAGAACTAGTATCTTCTGATTATCAAGGTACTGACGCCTCTTCGATTGTCGATTCCAGCTTGACTTTGGTTATGGGCAGTGACCTAGTAAAAGTTATGGCATGGTATGACAACGAGTGGGGTTACAGCCAGCGAGTCTTGGATTTGGCAGAGTTGGTAGCCGAAAAGTGGCAATAATTAATTTGTCATTAGTCATTAGTCATTAGTCATTAGTCATTAGAAAAAGGACAAATGACAAAGGACAAAGCACTATTGACTAAAATGTTGAAATCCCTGGCTAAGACTCAGAACTTGGTCGGGGAATTTTTTTTGCTCGTCGTGCAATATTACTGTCGATCCGGCTGTAATCCTGCCTGCGATCGCAGCACCTTCTCCAAGGTGTTGCACTAAGGCTGATGCCAATTCTTGTGGTAAGCACAGCACTAATTCAAAGTCTTCGCCACCGTATAGAGCATATTCCAGCGCTTGCTCTGGTGTCAGCCAATGGTTAAAAGTTTTTGGTAGGGGAATTTGTCTGTGTTCTAAGACAGCACCAACGCCACTCGCGCGGCAAATTTGAATAATCGCATCTGCTAAACCATCGCTGCTATCCATCCCAGCAATGGGAAGTCGGGAGTTAAGAGTTAGGAGTTGGGAGTTAGGAGTTAAGATTTTCCAGAGGATTGGTAAGACATCTAATCGTGGTTGTGGACGTTGATGTGCGCGGATTAGAGCCGTGCGTTCTGCATCTTTGAGGTTTTGTCCTAGTTCGGGATGTAAGAGCAGTTCTAAGCCAGCGTAGGAGGCTCCATGAACGCCTGTAACGACGATCGCATCACCTACAACAGCAGCAGAACGGCGGATAATTTGACTAGGGTTAACTTGACCAAAAGCGGTAATTGCCAGAGTAGTAACAGGCGATCGCACCACATCACCCCCAACAATTGGGGTATTGTATTTTTGCAGGCATTCCGTCATTCCCTGGTACAATCGCTCAACCCAACTCACCCTCAGTTCACCGGGTAGTCCCAACCCGACAGTGATTCCCAATGGAGAAGCACCCATTGCGGCTAAATCTGATAAATTGGCAGCAACAGCTCGCCAACCAGCATCTTCTGGGGAAGTGGTGATGTTGCTAAAATGTACGCCATCAACCAGTACATCTGTAGTCACTACCAAAGATTGCCCTGATGCAGTTTCAAGTACTGCGGCATCATCGCCGATAATTTCTGGTGGGCAGAAACGCTGTAATCTTTCTAAAAGACCTTGTTCGCCAATGTCTTTTACTTGTTGAGAAGATAACTCACTGTTCACAATCGGTTTTCCGTGTTGCAAAATTACGAAGAAAACTGATGATTTACTTTACTGTTTAAGATAAGGGTATCGTCTAGGAGTCAGTTGGAATGGTAACAACACCAGTAACCAGCATCACATTTGAGGAGTATTTAACCTATGATGATGGCAACGGTTTCCATTATGAACTGGTGGATGGCAAGCTAGAGTTAATGAACCCACCTACTATTGAACATTTCCTGATTGCCGATTTTTTGGATACTGCCTTGAAAGCAGAAATCAAACGTTGTAACTCTACTTGGCTGTGTTTTCGGGAAAGTGGGGTGAGAACGGGTAGAAATAAATCTAGGTTGACTGATTTGTGTGTAGTGACACTGGAACAAGCCAGAGAATTGTTAAATGCCTCAGCAGTATTTGAGTCACCACCGTTACTAATTGTCGAGGTGGTCAGTCCAGAGTCGGTGAAACGAGACTATCGTTATAAACGCTCGGAATATGCTGCTTTAGAGGTTCCTGAATATTGGATTGTAGACCCACTGGCAACAAAAGTTTCAGTGTTACTACTGGAAGATGGATTTTACGAGGAAACAGTTTTTACAGACACTCAGCAAATTGGATCGCGGACTTTTCCAGAATTAGCGATCGCACTCGATCGGATATTCACCGCCGGAAATCTGAATCAGGGGAGTTAGAAGTTAAGAGTTAGAAGTTAGTAGTAATTAATTATTCTCCCTCTGCTCCTCTGCTTCCCCGGTTACTGAGCGTAGTCGAAGTATGCTCCCCTGCCTTATCTTATGCAGCTTGCGGCTGAACCAGATTTTCTATTCCTTGAACCACTTTTGCTGATTCGATTTTGTCACCAGCTTTCAGTTTATCCAAAACTTCTTTGCCTTCGGTGAGATAGCCAAAAACGGCATAACGACCATCCAATAGGTTGCGTCCGGCGGGAGTGAGTTCTGGTTCAAACAAAAAGAAGAAAAATTGTGATGAACCTCCATTTACTTCACTTTCAGGACGAGCCATCACTACTGCACCAAAGGCAGAAAAAGGTAGAACTGGCATATCAACGTAACGACCAGCTTCTTCTAGAGTAATGCCATAAGTAGGTGCTTTATCTCCTTGAACTAATATTTCTAAGGGAATAGCGCGATATTTGCCTGTTTTGGGGTCAATGAAACCCACATCTTTCCCAGCAGGATCTCCAGTTTGGAGAAAGTAAGATTCTTCAGAACGGGTAAATTCTAAGCCATTATAAAAACCTCTCTGTACCAAATCTACAAAATTACCAGCAGTTACAGGGGCGCTATAACCGTCTACAACAAGGGTCAAATCGCCTTTGTTGGTTTTAATTTCTATAGTGGCACGACCTTGAAGTTGCGGCAGATTACTGTACTCAGCAGGTACTTCAAAGGGAAATTGTTTCACCATTGACTCTTCTAGCTGAGTAACAAGATTCAAAAGTTTGCTTCTCTCTTGCAGAATTTGTTCTTTATCTTTGCTGTTCGCCAATTCTTGTAATTTACTCACCCCAGATTTCAACTCGGTAATCCAAGCTTCGGCTTGGGGTTGGCGTTCTGCGGGAACGCTTGTTAAGATTTGGGAAGGTTTATCGAGAATGCGGGATGCTTGGCTGATGTCTTTGGAAATAGCACCCCAACGCCGATTCGCCCGCAGTTGGGCAGAGATGTCCTCTAAACTGCCTTGTAGTTGCCGCACAGATTTGTTATCTATCGGGAGTGCATACCGCAACAAAGCCTTTCCGTCGGTAATTGCATTGCCAGCTGGCAGTGCGGCGCTACTGGAGGGAGTCCACCCAGCTGTAGTTATGCCTAAAAATATTGTTATCAGCAGTATTGCCATTAGGCTGTTCTTCAGCCAGGATTTTAATAAGTTAAGCATGGGATAACTCAAATGCAGCAGTGAATTGTTGACTGGACGTAACCCATAAATAATCTTCCCACAGTATGAGTGCTGAGTGCTGAGTACTGAGTGCTGAGTGAAAATAAATGCAAGTGGATGGGGAGAGTGAGGGAGTGAAGGGACAAGGAAATAAACAAAACTCCTAACTCCTAACTCCTAACTCAGCACGGGCTAAACGCCCCGCTGACGCTAACAGCACGGGCTAAACCCCCCGCTATCGCTAACAGCACTCCTAATGCCCAATGCCCCGTGACTAAATAGCTAATTACTCCGCTTGAAGGGTACAATAAATGCCGATTGTCTTCCAAAATTTGAAAGTTTCATGATCTCCAGTAACGACTTTCGACCCGGTGTTTCAATTGTATTGGATGGGTCTGTATGGCGAGTGCTTGAATTCTTGCACGTCAAACCAGGCAAAGGTTCTGCCTTTGTACGAACTAAGCTAAAAAATGTCCAGAGTGGGAACGTTATGGAAAAAACGTTCCGCGCAGGGGAAACAGTGCCGCAAGCCACTCTAGAAAAAAGCACGATGCAGCATACCTATAAAGAAGGCGATGAGTTTGTCTTTATGGATATGGAAACCTACGAAGAAGGCAGATTGACTCGCGAACAAATTGGCGATCGCGTCAAGTACCTGAAGGAAGGTATGGAAGCCGAAGTGATTAAGTGGGGCGACCAAGTTCTGGGAGTAGAGTTACCTAAGTCTGTGGTTCTAGAAATTGTCCAAACAGATCCAGGTTTAAAAGGTGATACCGCTACAGGTGGCTCAAAACCAGCAACTCTAGAAACTGGTGCAGTTGTGATGGTTCCTTTGTTTATTTCTCAAGGAGAACGCATCAAGGTTGATACTCAGGAAGACAAATATATCAGCAGGGAATAACTTTCATCTCTACAAAGATGCAAGTCCCGATTTAAATCCCTACATAGGGATTAATTCCCTGCCACACTTAAGATGCTCATTTACGGATAGGTCGAGGTAATAAAAACTGTGCCATTGGACTTTAATGAAATCCGCCAACTTTTGGCAACTATCGCACAAACAGATATTGCAGAAGTCACGCTCAAAAGCGATGATTTTGAGCTAACAGTCCGTAAGGCTGTGAGCATTAGCAATCAGATGTTGTCGGTAGGTCAAGGGACTTTAGGCGGTGTGGTAGGTTCAGGCTTGACATCAGGTTCATCTGGGGGAAACCAGATGAGCGGAAGTCAGGTAACGGAGGTGTCCACATCTCGTGTATTTGAGAATGCTGGAACTAGCACACAAATGCAGTTATCAGTAAATTCTCCCTCAACCATTGACCAGAGATTAGTAGAAGTGCCTTCCCCAATGGTAGGAACGTTTTATCGCGCTCCTGCGCCTGGGGAAGCGGCATTTGTGGAAGTGGGCGATCGCGTCCGCAAGGGTCAAACAGTCTGTATCATTGAAGCCATGAAGCTGATGAATGAAATCGAAGCCGAAGTCTCTGGACAGGTGATGGAAATTCTCCTCCAAAATGGCGACGCTGTAGAATATGGTCAACCTTTGATGCGAATTAACCCTGATTAAGTATTAATGTATATATGACATGAGTCATTGTTAAAACTTTCAGTCCTTGTGGGTCAACCCTGATGAAACAAACGTTGCCTTTACCACCAGAAGTGGTGCAACAAGTAGCTGAATACTTCAGCCTATTAAGTGAGCCAATGCGCCTACGGCTGCTACACTTATTACGGGATGAAGAAAAATGCGTGCAAGAGTTGGTAGAGGCAACACAGACTTCTCAGGCAAATGTGTCAAAGCACCTGAAGGTAATGTGGCAAGCAGGTATCCTTAGCCGCCGCAGTGAAGGAACTTGCGCCTATTACCGGGTGGAAGATCAAATGATTTTTGAGTTGTGTAATCGGGTTTGCGATCGCCTCGCCACAAGGTTGGAGCAGCAAGCCCGTAATTTTCGCATATTAAATAGCAAACGTTAGGTCTTTTGTCCTTTGTCATTTGTCAGTTGTCATTTGTAAAAAACTTATGACCAATGACCAATGACTAATGACTAATGACTAATGACTAAAGCGGATAATCTTTTTGAAACTGTTCGCGAGTGAGTGGTTGTTGTAACTCTAGACCCTCACCGCCTAAAACATCCAACGGTTTGCCGTTTACGTCAATGTACACTTTGGCTTTGGGATTTAAAGTTGTTGCAGTGTAAACAACTTGTCCCACGCGGCCCATCATTGAAGTGCTACCACCACCGCTAGTAAAATCTTCAGATAAATTAACGCGAACTTCATCTTTTTCCGCCTTCAGCCCCAATAGCTTGGTTCCTTTGGGGATGGTTGTAGAATCTGTTCCTTCTGTTGGGCCTGCTAACAAACTTTGGAAAGCTGCTTCTAAAGCCTGGTTGGGTAGTACAGAAGCTACTTTAACAGGCTGGGGAACCAAAGCAACATTTTTGTCTTTTGGTCTTAGCCAATAAACGTTGGGGGTTTGCTCATTAGCTGGCTGCCTAGTTGATGGCTGTGCTGGCTGTTCAATTCGGCTAGAAGGGTTTGACGGTGTGGGAGGATTGTTGGATTGTGTGGTAAACCAAGCTACACCGCCACCCACCGCTACAACCGCTGCTGATACAGCTGCAATTACGCCTGAAGAAATACGATTAGATCCTTGTTGGTCTTTCATGTTCAAAACCTTCCTAACTGAGGGCTGATATGGTAGTTATGTGAGGAGCAGCCTGGTTAAAGACGATACTTATAAGTAGAGAGTTTCCCACAATCTAGAGGAGGCTTAAATGCTTCTTAATTCTGTAAGCCCCTAATTCAATTTTAGAATTTTTATTTCTAATCCGTCACCTACCAAATTATGTAAATTTTTGAGAATCGAGAGTGAAAAGTTAAGAGTTAGGAGTTAGGAGTTAGGAGTTAAGTAAGTCGGCGAGAAAAAACCTAACTAGGTTACGAAATGTAAATATACCTAAAACCCTTACAAATGAATAAGGACAAATACTTCGACTACGCTCAGTACAAGTGACAAATGACAACCCTCTCCTGAAGGAGACGCTGCGCGAACACTGGTTATCTTTATTTGCACCTATCTACTTAGAAGTTAGGGACAAAAGGACAAGGGGATAAACAAAACTCCTAACCTAGCCCTATAACTCTTAACTCTTGTACAGACGCGATTAATCGCGTCTCTACTCTTAACTCAGCACGGGCTAAACGCCCCGCTGACGCTAACAGCACTCCTAATGCCCTATTGCTTCTGTAATCCAACCTTTGAGTGTTGTTGTCACTTCATCAATGGCAATTTCTTGAGATTTACGGGTGGCTCTTTCTACAACTTCAACTTTGCCATTAGCGATCGCTCGTCCGGTTACAATTCTATAAGGTATGCCTATCAAGTCAGCATCTTTAAATTTAACTCCCGCCCGTTCGTCGCGGTCATCTAGTAGGGTTTCAATTCCGGCTTGATTGAGTTCTGTGTAAAGTTTTTGGGCGATTTCGATTTGTTGAGCATCTTTAATGTTAGGGATTGTGACGATCGCGTGATAAGGTGCGATCGCAACTGGCCAAATAATCCCATCTTTATCGTAAGATTGCTCAACGGCAGCTTGTGCTAATCGTGACACGCCTACACCAAAACAACCCATAACTAGCGGCTTCTCTTCACCCTGTTCGTTGGTATAAGTTGCACCCATCGCTTGAGAGTATTTCGTACCTAATTGGAAGATATGACCTGCTTCAACTCCACGGGCGCTTTGTAGGATTTGTTCTGGATTGTGGATGGCGCGATCGCCTGGTCTTGACTTACGAATATCTACTACTCGTTCTGGTAACTTAAATTGCTCACCCCAATTAGCACCAACTACGTGATAGCCTGCTTCATTTGCGCCTGTAACAAAGTTTTTTAAATCAACGGCTGTTCGATCTACCAAGCGCAAAAACTTGGGATGGATCTGTTTATTAGCAGTAATATACTCATCTGCGATATCTGGCGCAATGTAACCTAAAGGTAGAGATTTCGCTGTCCATGTTTGCTGGGCTTCTACATTTGGTACATTCAAACTAATAATAGTTTTAGCGCCATACTCAGAAGCTAATTTAGTCAGTTCATTTTGTAATTTGACCTCATTAACTTCCTGATCGCCTCGAATGCTCACTAGAACTAACACTGTTGCGCCATTATCATAAACTGTCTGATAAAGGACATTTTTCACCAATTGAGTCGCAGAACAGTTGAGGAGTTGACACACCTTTTCAATCGTTTCTGTTCCAGGTGTATCGCGTTTCTCATAAGTTGTAAACCGTGAGATTTCGGCGTCAATTGGTAAAGAAACAGCCTTTTCTACGTTAGCGGCGTATTTACCATCCTCAGTGTAGAGAACTTCGTCTTCGCCAGCTTCCGCCAAAATCATAAATTCTGTAGAACCAGAACCACCAATTGCACCAGAATCAGCTTCCACTGCCCGAAAAGCTAAACCAGAACGCCGCAGGATATTGCTGTAGGCTTTATACATATCCTGGTAAGTTTCTTTGAGGCTAGCTTCATCGGTATGAAAGGAATAGGCGTCCTTCATGATAAACTCTCGTCCGCGCATTAAACCAAAGCGGGGACGAATTTCATCGCGGAATTTGGTTTGAATTTGATAGAGATTTAGTGGTAGCTGGCGATAAGAGCGAATCATATCACGAGCGATCGCTGTAATTACTTCCTCATGAGTTGGGCCTAATCCTAATTGTTGCTCGCGGCGGTCAATTAGGGAAAACATAATCCCCTCAGCTTTGGTGTAAGTGTCCCAGCGTTCCGATTCCTTCCATAAATCAGCAGGTTGTAATTGTGGTAGGAGACATTCTTGTGCGCCTGTAGCGTTCATTTCTTCCCGCACAATTTGGGAAACTTTTTGCAGTACCCGCCACATTAGCGGCAAATAAGCATAGATACCACTACCGATGCGACGAATGTAACCTGCACGGAGTAATAATTTATGACTGGGAATCTCAGCATCAGCCGGATCGTCCCGCAGTGTAACAAATAACATTTGTGAAAGTCGCATCGTTTATTCCCTTTCCAGAATCTCTAATTTGTTTATAAACCAACTGGCGATTAGAAATCACGCGTCAGAAAAGCATCTTAGTTTTTGAACTTGCGTGGTGTGCGGTCGGCATCTTACAGCCATTAAGATATCGCATGATATAATCTTTGCAACTATTTAATCTCGGTCTAGGTTATGAGTCCTTTGACATTAAAACTAGACACCGTTCACTTGAGTGACGAACAATTTTATCACTTATGTCAAAATAACCGCGAATTGAAATTTGAACGCACTGCCAAGGGAGAATTAATCATCATGTCCCCCGTTGGCGGTGAAAGCGGCAATCGAGAAGCAGATTTAATTATCGATCTGGGAATCTGGAATCGGCAAACTGGCCTCGGTTACACTTTCAGTTCTTCTACTATATTCAAATTACCCAATGGTGCTGACCGTTCCCCAGATGCCGCTTGGGTTCAACGAGAACGTTGGCAAGCACTTACACCCGAACAAAGACGCAAATTTCCCCCCATTGCACCCGATTTTGTGATTGAATTAAGGTCAGCAACAGATGATTTGGAAATGTTGCGTTCCAAAATGCAAGAATATATAGATGCAGGGGTGCAATTGTCATGGTTAATTAACCCTCAACAACAGCAAGTAGAAATTTATCGCCAAAAACAAGATACGAAAGTGCAAAATTTACCCACACAATTATCGGGTGAAGATGTATTGCCAGGATTTAGTTTGAGTCTTTCTTGTTATTAAGTTTGCAAGTGCTGCTAAATCTCCACATCTGCCAACACTTTCCATTGCAGCAGAAAATACTTTATAAGTCTGCGTAAGTACGCTTCATTAAAATAATCTGCGTAGACTAAGAAGGTGTCCTATTTTTCTAACCTGAGTAACGTGCCAAGTACAGCACAATAGGCCAGTTCTACTTTGACTTCATTACTCAGGGCATATTACAGCCGTTAGGATATCTTAAAAGAAATAACCAGCAGGCGATTAGAATCAGGGAATCTTTAGGAGAAACTACTTTGGCAGATGTAATTTATCAAGCACAGGCACCCTTAGAATTTATTCCTCCCGCGTTTAACCCTTTATTGCTACGAGTTGTCCATCTATTACTACCCAGTTGGCTAAACTGGCAAACACCTATTAGCCAAATTGAAGCAGATAACGTAGAAGTTCTGGTGGATCTTTATCGCCAGTTTCAGGAGGGTAAAATCCGTTTTATGCTGGCATTTCGCCATCCCAAAACAGACGATCCGTTTTGTTTAGGTTACTTGCTATCTCAAATCGTACCAAAGACAGCGCGATCGCAAGGTACAAAACTACAATATCCCATTCACGCTCATTTTATCTACGATCGCGGTATTCCTCTCTGGGCAGGTTCCTACGTTGGCTGGATTGCTTCTCGTTTAGGTGGGACTCCGATTCAGCGAGGTAAGGCTGACTGGACGGGGTTACGTTCGGCGCGTGACTTGTTCGCCAATGGCAAATTCCCAATGGCGGCTGCGCCAGAGGGTGCAACCAATGGTTTATCGGAGAATATTAGCCCCCTAGAACCTGGTATCGCCCAATTAGGCTTTTGGTGTGCTGAAGATTTGCAAAAAGCTGGAAGCGACCAACAGGTTCTAATTGTACCAGTTGGGATTAAATATAGTTACGTTGATGCTCCTTGGGATGCGATCGCTGATCTTTTAAGTGAATTGGAAGCGGCTAGTGGTTTACCTGTGAATCCAGCAGAAAATGCTTCTATAGAGTCGCTTTATCCCCGGTTGTTGACTTTGGCAGAACATTTACTTTTACTCATGGAGGAATTTTACACCCGGTTTTATCATCAAAAACTGCCAGATCCCAAAATTGTCAACGGGCAAATTCCTGATAGAAATGAAGCATTAGCAGTTCGTTTACAAGCTTTATTGAATGCAGCGTTGCTCATCTCAGAACAGTATTTTAATTTGCAGTCAAAAGGTAGTTTGAGTGACCGTTGCCGACGAGTCGAGCAAGCAGGTTGGAATTATATATTTAGAGAAGAATTTAAAGATGTCAAAGGAGTATCTGCGGTTGAAAGAGCTTTAGGCGATCGCATTGCAGAAGAAGCGAATGCGCGGATGTGGCATATGCGTTTAGTAGAAAGTTTTGTGGCTGTTTCTGGTAATTATATTCGTGAAAATCCAACAGCAGAAAGATTTGCTGAAACGACTTTAATTTTATGGCAAATGATTGCTAAAATCAAAGGCAATAAAACTGTACAGCGTCCGCAATTAGGTAAGCAAAAAGTAAAAATAACTGTGGGTGAACCCATATCTATTTCTGAGCGTTACCCGGTATATAAGGAAAATCGGTTGGGTGCTAGACAAGCTGTTGCTGATATAACGAACGATTTGCAACACGCGTTGGAAGGTTTGATTTGATTAGAAAGGTTGCATTTTTTGCTAGAACCAGAATAAAGGTGTCAGTCGTCAGGAGGCTTATTCATTTCGACCCCTGTCTCCTGACTTCCTTAAATAGCAAGTTGCAATGTAAATGCCCAAGTGTTCATCCAAATCGGATATTACTTTCTAAAGTAGATCGCGCGTTTAGATGCTTTGTACGGAGATGCTGGCGGGATATGGTTTATTAAGCTTACACAAACCCAAAAGTTTTTTAAAACTATCTAATTCAATGGGTGCAGATAATCGTAGGCTACTAGACCTACTTGGCTTTGCTGCTATTTCACTTTAATACAATTGGGTTAGATAAAGGCAATTGTAACTAAATATGTCATTCTTTATTTGAGTTTTATAAAATTAACGTTAAGTTATCCAAATTATATTTTCCGAAAAATCACGCTTTTATATTTTTGTAATTCCAATTACAAATAGAGGAGTCCAAAAAATTGTGATTCTCTAAATCAATCAATTTATAAATAATGAAAACTCAAAACTTATTCAATTTACTGAAGGTTGGTATTGCTACTTTTGGAATCTTCTTTGTGGCTGGTCAAGGAGCCTATGCCTCAGACTTAAAGGGAACAGCATTTAGCATCTCTTTGGAGTGTCTGAACGACACTACCGGTCTTTTGATGGGTAAAAACTCCACTGATGCTAACGGGTGGCAGTATGCATTTGATTCAAACAAAGATGGGATGAACGGGAATTACTGGGTTGGTGCCGCGCCAGGGAAAGTAAATCCCTACGATATCTCTGGTATGGCTATCAAAGAAACTGCTACCAGCGTCATTGTGGCAATCAATGGCAATATGAAGTTAACAGGAGAGGCTGAACAGGGTGCTGCTGGTGGTCAGATTGGATATGGTGATTTGTTCTTCAATATGGCCGGTAAGACCTTTGGCAATGCTATGAGCAGCGGAGATTTGTTTGGTATTCATTTCGCTTCAGCGAATGCTTCAGGGGTACAACAACTAGGTGTTTATAGTAATGTTCAGGCAAAGACAGTTACTAATATCAAAGAAGGCTACACCATTGCTACATATGGTGGTTTAGCAGGAGGAGGGAATTCTTACGAAAGTCAGGTAAAACAAGGTGGTGGTATTGTCGGTTATGGTGATTTGACCAATAGTTACTTTACCAATAACGGCAAGGACAATACATTTAATCTCAATGTCATCAACTCTGGAAATTATCTGAGTGGAATCTCGTTTTTAGCGCAGGGTAATATAACCCAGCAGTTGCTAACCACTGGCTATGATGCCAGCAAATTTAATGGCACACAAACCATTGCATTTGAATTCAAGAAATCTTCTATTGTCCAATCGACTCCTGAGCCTGCTAGTCTCGCTGGTTTAGGAATCGTCGGTCTGGCTTTGGCTGGTACCAAGCTACGCAAGAAATTAGCGTAGCAATTGGGTAGGGACTATTCGCAATAGGGCTTGATTTCTCTTCAGTGATTATGGACAAGATAAAAGACTACTTTATCTCGTAATAAATGATAGCTGGAGTCATGAAATTTTGGATACAGCTTAAGCGAAAAGTATCCCAAGCTGTATAGATTTCCTCACTAAAGATTAAATAGGTAAACTTCAATGTCCTTACTTTTTAGCAAGGACATTTTTTTTATAAGATAATTATCAAATACAAAACTACTCAGGCAATTCTTTAAAGAATCTCGGTAACGCTTATGACATTTTTCAAACACAAGCAGACAAGCTGCTAGTTCTTCTGCAAGCTCTCGCTGATTAAACTTCACCGATAGAAGATGATAAAATATATGGGTCTTCTTTATCAGTTTCTGTAGTTGCTTCTATACTTACACCCTTCCAAGGAAAATCAAAATATTGTTCCTGAACCGTTTTTAATTCCTTTATTGACTCTTGGAAAAATGATTTAATAGCAGATACGTGGTTTTCTTCAGATAAAAAATCTTGTAAGCTTTTTCGATAATAAATACCTGACCATGCTGGCAAAACTTTTAAATTGCTAGGAGTCCATAAATTGGGTTTATCGTTAATTATTTTTTGCATAGATTCAATAATTTTTGGGCGTTGTCCAAATCTATGAGAAACCTGCAAAAATATACCTAAATATGGATAATCAGTTAAATTATTTGGATTTAAATTGAAGTATCCAAGACCACACCATAAGTCCCATGTTGAGGGAGAAAAGTGGGTGTAGATAATATATCTCTCGTCCCATTTCCATTGAGTCCTACTTGCTGCGCCTTTGATAACACCTCCAAAAGCTAGCTTGAATTCCTGCTGTACTTCTTCACTGAGAGTTGATTCCATAAGAAGGAGAGTTTTGTTGTAATTCACCATTGTCAATAAGTCAACTGATGAAAATTGATTAGTGTGAGACATTCTGTTATTCCTCATAAAAATTAGTATTTCTTGAGCTAAGATATCAGACGCGCGGTCTTTCAAGAAGCTATAAAACTGATACCACCTCAGTTGGAAGAAATTTATCTTGGGTGATAACTCAAGGCAATACTCTTTGATTGCTGGTTTTGGAGCATAATCATATTCCTTGATTTCTTCTTTTGGATCATAATCACGGGTGATGTAAATTAAAATTCGATGTCTGACATTTGGTAAATTACTCAAAATATCAGCATATTTTTTTAATGCATTGTTGCTATCACGAGAACCAATTTTTGATTCAATAAATATTACATCTGTATTTAAACCAGTTGATAGTTCAACTACAATGTCCAATCTACTATCTTCAGTATGGGTTTCAAGTCCTTGGTGTTCTTGTTGGGTTGAAATCTTGATGCTGGAATAATTATCATCACTAATGATTGAGTGATGCTTTAGCCAATCAATTAAAATATCCTTATTCAAGGATAAAAAATAAGCAACAATCTCAGTAAAAAAATCTTCACGCGGTTTGTTTCCTGAATGCAGATTGAGTAAATTTGTGAACAAAGACATTTATTTCTAAGTACTTAAGGTAATTGCAGAAAATTTATACAAAATAATCTAAGGTTGTAGTCCTGCTAGAACAAGTTGAACAAGACTACTGGAAAGTTTTATAAGTTATGTTTATATTCGGTGTTACTAACGTTGCAGCAGTTATAACTTAGCCGATCGCAGTTTGACAAGGGTGCTATACTATACCAACAAAAATAGGGGTAAAAATTTTACCCCTACAAATTTATGTATTATCTTAAGAATAACTAGAGAAGATTATTACTCTGTTAAGTGACTTTCTAGCAAAGTTGCGATCGCTTCTGGATGAATATTCTTGTATTTCTTTTTACCAAGCTGTAAAACACAGTTGGGAGCGCTACCACAGCATTTTTGGCAACTTGTGTGTTCAATGGTAACTTTGTCTAACAAACCGCGATCGCACAAAGTTTTTTCTAAATCTGATAATAAACCTTTACCACCACGTTTCAAGCAACCGCCCTTTTGACATACCATAATCCTCGCTTTGGTTTGAGGTGGTAAATCTTGCTTTGGACACACATCAATTGGTGTCACCTTATAGGCTTTAATTTTAATTTTACTTGTGCGCGAGTCTATCTTACTATGACCACAAACGCGAATTTTCTGACCAGGAACTAAGGATGAACTTAGTAACCGACGCAACTCTTTAGGCAGTTTAATTTCCACATCTCCAGATGGAACTGCCAATTGCAAGTATTTATATTTTCCTGGTTCACCACCAACAAAACCTAGTAACTGTCCCTCAAGGTTCAATTCTGATAACGTCAAATATTTGTTACCCATGATTGATAAAAAGTTATTGGGAATTGGGCATGGGGCATTGGGCATGGGTCAATTCAATTTTAGATTTTAGATTGAAATTTAATCCAAAATCCAAAATCTAAAATCTAAAATTCCCACTCCCTACTCCCTATTCTGGTTAAGCTAGGCGTTTAGCTTCTACTGTTTGAGGTAAGTTTGCTGTGTCTGGCAATTCACGAAATTCTAATTCCCAACCATTTGCTAGGGTGAGAATCTTGCCATCATTTCCATCGGTTTGTTTGACGACTTCTTCTTCCAGGTCTTTTTTAGCAACGTAAACTACTAAAGTGCCGGCATCATTCATCCGTAGCATTACTTTCATGAGACTCCTCAACCGATTCTAGTTCTTTTTTCTTGCAGCCGACGACAAACCCTGTTTCTAAGAAATGCACAGCATATATATAGGAAGTCTGCAAATATGTGCCTATACTCGCTATGTAACCGATATCTCCTTTGTTGACTAAAACTTGGCCGACTTCCTTACCAGGAAAGGTACCATCGTTTTTTAGCAGTTTACGAACTCTGACTTTTTCACCGATTTCAAAAGCGGGTGGCAAGTTTAGTTCTAATTCATCGCGTTGCATGAGAGTACCTCTGTTCTCTGACCAAATTCAATAGTTCTTCTGTCGTCAAACTACGTTTTTTCTGTACCGATTGATGGCGTACTGCATCTAAAACAGATTGGGTTTCTTGAGAGTTCAAGAAAATTCCATGCTGTTCTAGCAAGTTAGCAACTAAATGCCGTCCAGAATGTTTACCTACTACTAAACGCCGTTCCCAACCCACTTCTTCAGGAGCAAATGGTTCGTAGGTGATGGGGTTTTGCAATACCCCGTGAGCATGGATGCCAGATTCGTGAGCAAAGGTGTTTTCGCCAACGATCGCTTTCCAAGGTGGTACGCTAGCTCCTGATGCGGCTGCAACTAGTTGAGACAGTTCCAGCAAGCTGGGTGTGTCAATGCCTAAATTAACGCCATAGATGCGTTTAATCGCCATGACAACTTCTTCTAATGCTGCATTTCCTGCCCTTTCACCCAATCCGTTGACTGTGGTATTCACTGATGAGGCTCCGGCTTTGATACCCGCAAGAGCGTTGGCAGTTGCCAGACCAAAATCATTATGCGTGTGGATTTCTAGGGGAATCGTCAACGCTGAAACCAGCCTTTGGACTTTAGTGTAGGTGGTAAAGGGGTCGAGAACTCCGACGGTATCGCAGAAACGGAAGCGGGATGCACCCCACTCTTGAGCATAAAGTGCTACATCTAACAGGAAGTTTTCATCAGCCCTGGAAGAATCTTCTCCGCCGACTGCTACCCAAAGACCTCGATCGAGGGCGAAGTGGATTGAGTCTTTGAGTTTTTGTAAACTTACTCGCCACTGACCATGAAATTTAGTGGCAATTTGGATACCAGAGACGGGAATGGCAATATGCACCCGATTCAAACCACAGGCGATGGAAGCCTTAATATCTGAGATGACAGCGCGGTTCCAGCCCAAGAGTTTTGCTTGTAAACCCAAGTTAGAGATTGCGGCGATCGCACGCGTTTCTTCGTCACCCATTGCCGGTATACCCACTTCTAATTCCGGTATACCAATGGCATCGAGAAACTTCGCGATCGCTACTTTTTCTTGTAGAGTAAAGGCAACACCTGCTGCTTGTTCGCCATCACGTAATGTAGTGTCATTAATTATGATTTGATTCATTGCAAATATCCCTCTCTTGGAAGTATTCTTAATATCCTTTCCCTCTACAATCCCTCGTGATGGTAAATGCTAAAAATATCACAATTCATAATGTAGGATACATGATCCTTAATTATTGCCTTATTATTAGCATCACATCTGTATGACAGGGAACTAAAACAATGTATAAATTACTAATCGTTTTTACCGATGTCACTTGAAATGTCTTCGAGTAGCAATGAACTAATATAACTATTAGCAAATCCCGAACAAAGTAATACACAAAATCCAGCAATTAAGGATGTAATCATCTTCGTAACCTCATCTTTTCTAGTGCATTTTGGTGTAATTTAGGCAGGTAATGGTACTCAACACTAAGAGGTGCAAATTCGCTAACTTTGGTCTGCTAGCCAATCAAAAATTTTTCCTAGCTGCTCCAAGTCAACGAAACCATACTGCCAGAGAAGCATCGGTAGCGGGCCATTTTCTAATTCACGGTGTCGCAGAGCTACAGCAATATCGGCATTTGAAAGTTCAAGTTCATTGTGCAAAAAATTGAGGAGTTTTATATCTCTGTTCCGAGTCGCCATAATTGAACTTTCAATTTCTTAATTTGGGAAAAGGTTAAAAATTAGAAACTCCAATTTATATTTGGGAATTTCGCCTTTTTAATTGTTGCTATATGTCAGGGAAGTTTCAGATTTAGTAGACCCAACAAAATCTCAACCCCATCTAATCCATCTCAGTCTGCAATAAATTCTGCTAGCGGACAGTAGCTTCAAACTCTAAACATATTTGAGCTTTGTGCATCTATGAACAAAAAGAATGAAGTTCAGTAGTTGCGTCATGAATTCAAGATTAATCGTGCCTAAATTAGGTCTTTTTGAAATAATCATGACTCATCACTGTAATACCAGCAACGCTCTAGCCATTCTATTAATTCGTGACGAGAAGCAAGAAGTTGCATAACTGTACTACGAATTAGAATTACTTCGAGCAAATTGTTCACTTGCACTCGCAAAGAACCATCGGGGGGACAAGAGCAATTAATTTTTAACTCTTGCAAACGGTGATAGATTCGCCAGCGATCGCTCAAAGGAATCTGCAAAACTTGATCGCCTAAAGTGTCATTTGTCATTTGTCAGTTGTCCTTTGTCATTTGTAAGTCGTCCTTTCTCATTTGTCTGTTGTCATTTGCAAATGACCAATACTTCTCTGCGAGACGCTACGCGAACGACTACGCTCAGTACAAGTGACCAATGGCTAATGACTCTTAACGCCTAAAGTTTGCAGTTGTTTTTCGAGTTGTTCGATGCGCGAGAGCAAAGAACGAATCACGGTTGCTTCCACATCGGGTAGCTTTCCATGTTCTAAAGGAGAAAGGCTAGCGCTTTCGTTGCGAGAAATAATTCGACCGGGAACGCCTACAACAGTGCGATCGCTGGGGACATTCTGCAAGACAACGGAACCTGCGCCAATACGGACGCGATCGCCAATTTGCAGATTACCTAAAACTTTCGCACCCGCCCCAATCACCGCATTTTTGCCGACTGTGGGATGACGCTTACCAGTTTCTTTGCCAGTTCCGCCAAGGGTGACGCCCTGATAAATCAGTGTATAGTCACCCACGATCGCAGTTTCACCAATGACTACACCCATTCCGTGGTCGATAAACACGCCCTCACCAATCTCTGCACCTGGGTGAATTTCAATTCCTGTCAAAAATCGCCCCAAATGAGAAATTAAACGGGGGATAAAACCGACTCCTCGACAATGTAACCAGTGAGCAAGACGATGCAAACATAGCGCGTGCAATCCAGGGTAGCAAAACACCACTTCTAGCCAGTTCCGTGCTGCTGGGTCGCGCTCAAAAATAATGCGAAAATCACTCAATAATGGCTCAAAAAAAACGCCAGAGAGTAAATTTTTCAGCATGGATGTACGGGCAGAATCCTGCATTTTGGTACTTGGGGGATCGCTAATACTGTCTAAAGACTGTTGCATCGGTAATGTCTATCTGGTAAAAGAGTCATCTGCTATTTTTATGCTTATATCAGGTGACATCCAACTCGATAGAAAACCCAATGCTGATTGGATTTATTGGATTGATTGAGGTTGTACTCAAACGCCAAAACCCCGACTCTAGATAAACTTAAAATTTATCTTGGGGTAGGGGCGCTAGTATTTAATGATGGGGGTACTAGTATTTTTGGGGCAGGGGTTAAGAATTTCTGTTCATGCTACAAGAAACTTTACCCGTAAGCATTTGATAAGATTTTATCAAGATATTTTGCAATATATTAAGCTGTACTCAGATGCACTCAAATATGAATTTGGTAAGGCTATAAATCTATTTTTTGTATATCCTATTACTATTAGTATCTTATTATTGGGTAAGGCAAAAGACAGGTTTCTTTATTTTCTTTTAGGATTTGCTGTCTGTATGTATGTATACGTTTCAAAATATAGTTATCGCTCATTGTAACTGTTTTCTTATTATATAGATGTGTGAGAATAGCGATCGCCAAAATTTTTATAAATCTCGTTTCCAGATTTAAATCTCGTTCCAGGTAGAACCTAGAAATGTACTTCATTGCGACTCTGCCGCGAATTCGGGAGGTAGAGGCTGCAAATAGGCATTCCCAGCCACAGACTGGGAACGAGGTATCTGAAGATTTGTTAATGGAGTTCAAAGGCTCATTAATGGAGTTCAGAGGCTCATTAATGGAGTTCAGAGGCTCATTAATGGAGTTCAGAGGTGCATTAATGGAGTTCAGAGGCTCATTAATGGAGTTCAGAGGCTCATTAATGGAGTTCAGAGGTGCATTAATGGAGTTCAGAGGTGCATTAATGGAGTTCAGAGGTGCATTAATGGAGTTCAGAGGTGCATTAATGGAGTTCAGAGGCTCATTAATGGAGTTCAGAGGCTTAAGAACCAGACGCAGCTTTAGTAGGTCTACCTTTGATAGCTTTAAAGCGTTCGCCCAACTGTTCAGCGACAATCTTTAAGCCTGGAGTCTTTTTTGATGCAGTCTTGACATAATCATAAACAGTCAAACTGCTAGTCATAGCTTCACTACCGACAGCCATTAGGGTATCATCTACCTGTTCGCTGAGTTGCTGGATTGAGATTAAAAGTTCAGTCAGCGCTGCGGCTAATTGATAATCCCGAACAAGTTCTTCGACATCAAAAGTGGCTGGAAGGATTTCGCGGTTCGACTGAGCAGCAGTGATGCTATTGTTTACAAAGGCTAGGCTTTTGTCGCCCATTTTTACTACCTTACGGCGTTCTTCAGGGCTGAGAGTAACTAAAAAGGGTAGTTTTTGTTGGACTTTCTGTAGCGCGGCTTTAATTTCTTGGATATCTTGTGCAGAAAGGGATGCTGTAATATTTTGATAGGCCATCGTATATTTACCTTGGAAGTTCTAGGAGTTAAGTAGCAAGTGTAGCTAAGTATAGAATTCCCAATGGTGGATGCGATCGCACATCATAACCTATTTATTTATCTGTTTTAAGGCTGATGCTGAACGATACTGACCAGATGCAATCAAAGCTTGTCGCTCTACAAGCCTTTCATCACCGTTAAAATCTAAAATACGTGCGGTGACTTCTCCAATCTCTGTTTGATGTTGAATTACAGCGTCATCTAGTCGAAAATGCTCACCCCAAAAGTCTCTGCGTGGGTTAAAAAATCCTACAAGTTCGCCAGTTTGCCAATTAATTGACCCTAAATCCGTCCCTTTTTGTAGGTTACAGAAAATACAGGCATAAGAGAGATTATCTGCTGTTGTAGCGCCGCCGTGTTTGATGTCGATTATATGGTTAACTTGAAAGCTTAAGCCGTCTCTTTCTGGATATAAACAATACTCGCATAGATGGGCGGCGCGATCGCAAACTAAACGCCACTGTTCTGCATTAATATATGGACAAGGCATTTTGAATACTTACTTAGGGTTAATGTACTGATTAGCTCTTGCTTTTGCTAAAGTCATAATATGCTCTAGGGTGAGGAAATGCTGTAACTCTCGCTGGTCACTTCCAGTAAGACCTTCAGTTTTTGCGCAATAAACTAAATCCTCTAAACGGTCTTTGGCTGCATCCGAGAGTTTGAAATCGATAACACTTTGGGGAGTGGTTCCAGCAGCAATAAACTCTATAATTTCATCGTAGACTTTGGCTGTATTTATAGATGTGTTCATAAGCTACCTTTTTTCTTCCTAAATTTTATGCAACTTCCAAAGACTGTCCTAGCGTTTGAGGCTCTGGTAAAGTTTCACCGTCAGCTAAAGATGACTCAATCAGCATTTCTAAAACTTCTTGAGCATTTTTAAGAGCTTCTTCGTAAGTCTCTCCGTGAGTGCAAGGCTGCATTATGTCCGTAAACTCAGGTAGCGAAACCACATAACATTGATCTGCCTCTGACCATTGAATCACAATTGTATATTTCATATTTATTCATAAACTTCTTGCCGATGAGCAATAGTAGTTACCATAACTTTATTTGTTGCATCATCAACTTGATAAATTACTCGATAGTTACCAATGCGATAGCGATAATAAGCTGCAAAGTCACTTTTGAGAGGTTTAACATTAGGATGAAACCGAGGATTTTGTTCTAGTTGCTCAAAGCATCTAGCAACCTTTTTGGCTAAAGCTTGGTCTGCTGTAGCATAAAGATCCTCGGCTTTAGCGGATAACACAACGTTATACATCAGACCGAATTGTTCTCCAGCTTTTTACCCGACCTTCAGCAATATCTTTTTTACCTTCTTCAAATGATTCAATAAATCCAGGGATATCAAGTAACTCTTGGGTAGCATCTTCACTCTCCTTATCTGCTAGATATGCTAAAAAATCAGCAACCAGTTGTAAGCGTTCTGAAGATAATCCATCTAGATATTGGTTAATTTGCTGACGAACTTCTGTGTTGTTCATATTTTCACTGCTCTTTTACTTCTCTAATTGTGCCAACTTTTTCTGAGCATACTCCCGCACTTTCTTATCTGGGTCATTCTCTGCTCGGTCACGCAATAGTGGCAAAGTCTGGGGATGTTGAGAATATTGCTTGATAATTATCTCTAGTGCAATCCGCCGAGGGTTAGTGTCGCTGCTTTGCTTACGCTCAAAAGGGTCACAGAAAGCGCAGTTATAATAAGTGTCAAATAACTCAGGTTGATACCTGAAGTGCTTGGCTAATATTTGGATGGCTGTACATCGCACATCCGAATCATCATGTGTGGTTTGTTTTTGAAGGATTGTGTAGGTATTGGGGTCATCTGGACAATTGATAGCTAATGTTTCAATGGCTGCAAGTCGTACATTCCCAGATTTATCACTAGTGGCGTAGTCTTGCAGGGTTGTATCAGTATTGGTATCATCTGAAAAATTGCTCGCTAATGCTTGAATGGCTGCAAGTCTAACATCCTCATTTTTATCATCAGTGGCGCAGTGTTGAAGAATTGTACAAGTATTAGGATCATATTTGAAACTTCTAGCTAATGTTTGGATGGCTGCAATTCGTATATTCTTAGATTTATCAGCAGTGGTGCGGTCTTGGAGGATTGTGCAAGTATTGGGATTATATTTGAAATTCCTAGCTAATGCTTGAATGGCCGCAAGTCGCACATCCTCATTCTTATCAGCAGTAGCGCGGTCTTGGAGGATTGTGCAAATATTGGGGTCATATTTGAAATTCCTAGCTAATGCTTGAATAGCTGCGAGTCGCACATCCTCACTTTTATCATCGGTGGCACAGTCTTGCAGGATTGTGCAGGTATTGGGGTCATCTGGAAAATTGCTAGCTAATGTTTCAATAGCTGTACGTCGTACATCCGAATTATAGTCACCAATGGCACGGTCTTGGAGAATGGTATGGGTGTCCGGGTCATTTGGGAAATTTCTAGTTAATGCTTGGATGGCTGCAAGTCGCACATTTGCAAATTTATCAGCACAAACGTGAGCTTTAAGGATTGTACAGGTATTGGCATCATCTGGAAAATTTCTAGCTAATGCTCGTATGGCTGCACATCGCACATCGGAATTATCAGCAGTGGTGCAATCTAGAAAAAAGGTTTGAGTATCGGGATCATTTGGGAAATTTCTAGCCAATGCCACAATGGCTGCACGTTGTACATTTTCAGATTTATCAGTAGTAGCGCGGTCTTGGAAGATGGGGCGGGTATCTGGGTCATCTTTAAAATTCTTGGCCAATGCTTGGATGGCTGAACGTCGAACATTTCCAGATTTCTCAACAGTAGCAAGGTCTTTAAGCCAGTGTAATGTATCAGGATTATCTTTCCAAATTGAGCCGACTGTTGCAACTGCTTGAGTACGAATTTCCTGAATTAGCTTAGTTTCTTCTTCATCTTGATAGGGCACGTAATAGTACCAGAGGTCATATTTAGTTAAATCTTTTAGCTTGTTAAGTAATTTAGTAGCAGTTGACGCGATTCGCCGAGCGATTTCTCACCTCGACAAGACACTTAGCCGCTAAAAAGAGATTGACAAACTTTTCCTCTTCGCCATCTTGCTCCATTAAATAATCAAGAATCTCCCCAACAAATTTAGGCTCAATCATTCCCGCAATTAGCAGCAAAACTTCATGCCAACTTTCATCTTGCCAGTGTTTGCCAAAAACTTCATTTTTAAGTTGCTCAATAGTCAGTGTTTGCGTTTCTTTAAACTGCCAGACAAACTCCCAAGCACAGAAATATTCTAAAAATGTCCGATGCACAAAGGCATAGTAATCTGCACCCAGGAAACATAACATAAAGTTGCGAGTCCGCAGTTGATTAATCATTACCCGTGCAGCTTCTCTGGGTTTATCAAATTCTATAGTTTTGAGATAATCAGTCAAAACTTTGACTAAATCATTTTCATGAATCAAATTACCTGCCAAACCTTTATCACCAGTTTGCATAAGATAAGCAACCTGACGCAGCATCGCTTGCTTATCTTTATAATCAATCGTCTTCGGGTTTAACCTCTTATCTTCTGTCAAAGCGCGTTCCACATCCCATTGATGCAGCAGTACCCGCGATGCTTGATCGTAAAGTGTAGCTCTATCTCTTGGTAGCTCTTGATTACGATTAAGAATTGCCATCATCGTCAACAGCAGAGGATTTCCCGCCAATTCTGCAATAGATTTGGAAGCTGCAATTCCTCTTTGTAGCCGTTCCCGTTTTCTCACTTTATCTACAGCATCGGTAAAAGTTAACTCATGCCAACGGTAGATAAAATCCTGAATTTGTTCTGAGTCTAAATCTTGTAAAATAAAGTGGCGAAACTCAGCATTAAGCAATCGTTGCGGTTTATAACCAATAATCCGAGAAGTAACAATTACCTGCACATCAGGATAGTCATTAGTAAAGCGATGAATATCAGTGATTACATCCTCTCGCTTACCAGGGTCAAATACCTCATCCAAACCATCAAACATTACCAAAGCATTACCAGCTTTTAATTGTTTATCTAGTTCAAGCTGATTGAGATGATGAATTGCACCACTACCTTGATGAAAGAATTCGAGAAAATTATTGCACTCTTTATCTTCCCGTCGCCGCATATAAGTGCGTAATTCAATTAGCAACGGAATTGGTAATGAGATAACATTATCCAGTGGTGACTCTGCCCAATTCCAAGCCAGAAATTGCAACAATGTAGACTTACCTGAACCAGGATCGCCCAAAATCACAAGATATTTATAATCTTGCTTTTTATTGACAACATCTAAAACTGAACGGATCGGTTGTTCAAAATAAACTCTTTTGTGGCGTTCTAATTCTTCTAATTCAACAGCTTCTACTTGGTCACTTTCTCGCAGCCGTCTAAGATGTTCTTTAGGCAGTTCGTGAACTTGTGCTAAAACTTGATGAGTTTCCCGGACATTTTGAGCAGTAAAAATCCGCCATAATTTCAGTTCGTTATAAGCATAGCCGCTAGTATCTAAGCTATCTAATTTTAGATTGCCATAGCGTTCGCGGATTCCTTCTTGATATTTAACTAAATTAAAATCTACAATAACACCAGCAATTTCTTTTGTATTTATTTCAATATCAGATAACTTTTGTAATTCTAGGATATGGTGTAAATCTTTTGAATCTAAAAGAATTTCTTGGACTTGTGTTAGATACTGTTCTGTAATTGATTCCCAATTAAACTTAGATGGCAGAGGTTTTAATTGCAGCCTGTTCCAACTATCTTCTAGAGTTTTAGCGTCTAGAGATTCACAATTAATATCAAAAGCCTTACCAAGAGTTTCTGCAACCGACTTATCGCTGATAAACTTCTTGATGTCTTTGGTGTACTCTTTAATCTCAGTTTCAGCAAGTTTGCAACGAACCTTTAGCTGCTGCTGCGTGAGTTGCAAAAATTCCTTTAAGGCTTTACCAGCAGCAATTGCTATGTCTTCCTTCTTAAGCTTCTGGACAATCTTACCAGGAATGCCTTTTAATAAATCTTTAGCCCAATCTTTAGCAGCATCTTTGGCTAAGTCTTCCAGAATGGGTTTAAAAATCAACCCGGCGGCCTGAGTTACACCCCACATAACTAACCAGTCCAGCATAATCCTCGCTTCTGTTGAGATTTTGATTACGAGTATATCCACTAGCTGGAGTCATGTTTCCAGATTTCAGGGTTATTGCAGAAACATCACAGGTATTTGAAGAACCTCTCTCTAAATCTCTCACCTTTTAGGAGAGAGACTTTGAATTTTTCTTCTTCCTGCGTCGGAAAGGGCTTAGGGGGTAGGTTTCGCGTTAGTTTTTCGCAGATTAATCAAGATTATCTAGATTTATGCCGAGCGATCGCAATTTCCCCCATAGCAGGCTCACGTCACTCTCGCTACAATCATAAGCCGCCGCTAGTTATACCAAGGGATACGTGCAATCAATTACCACTATTTGAGAAAAACCAAGTCCTCAGCGTTGGGTTTGTCAAACACAAACTTGGCTTTTTGACCGAGAAGGAAGGCTGTTAAGACGCTCTGCATAATGGTTTCGAGGCTAAGTAGCTTGAGAAATATTTTAGTTGACAAGAGCGATCGCTCTACCTTTTTTATCGGTTCACCCATTTTTTGATGAGTTAGAAAAAATAGCAGTAGATAAAGATATTTTAAGTATTTAAAAAAAATAATAGTCCTGAGTTAACTTTGTTCAAATTCTTGGTTAAATCGGCTAGCCGAGAATTATGTGTAATATATCGCTACCAAGCTAGAGGGAAGTTCAAAATGGTTGCATCTACTCTAAAACCAACACAGATACTTGGACGCATACTATCCGCATCACTAATTAGTTTGATGTCCTTAGAGGTTCTTAGCACCGCAGCGATCGGTCAACCCCCCCCTGCGTCTGTTGAAACCAAGCTGAAAGTGCCTAGTACAATGACCTCTTGGCCCTTTAATATTCCCCGTTACTTGAAAGTGCCGCCCAATTTTTCTATCTCTGTTTATGCTCGCATTAACAAAGCTCGCTTTATGGCAGTTGCTCCCAATGGGGATCTTCTAGTATCACAGCCCAGTTCCGGTAAAGTGTTAATTGTCCGCCCAAATGGCAGCAAAGACCCGATTATTTCTGACTTTGTAACGGGTCTACGCAAACCACACGACATTGTGTTTCATAAGATTGATAACACCACATACGTTTATATCTCTGAGAGTCATCAAATTAACCGCTTCATCTACAACTCTGGAGACTTAATCGCAAAAAATCGTCAAATCGTTGTAGTTGCCTTACCAGACAGCAGCACACGGGAACTCAAAGGCGCTTATGGTCACGAACTGAAAAATATCGCACTTGATGCCAACCATAAACTTTACGTGTCGATCGCCTCTACATGCAATGCCTGTAAGGAAGATACCGTCAGTACTCCAAAGCGTGGTGCAATTTACCAGTACAACGCTAATGGAACCAATCAGCGGCTTTTTGCTCAAGGTTTACGTAATGCCGAAGGGTTAGCATTCTTACCTGGTACAAACGATCTTTGGGTAGTCGTTAATAATCGAGATAACATCGCCTATCCCTTCAACGATAGCAGTGGCAATTACGGTAAGATTATCCCCTCTTATGTAGACAACCACCCACCAGAAGAGTTTACGAAAGTTCGAGATGGCGGTAACTACGGTTGGCCATTCTGCAATCCCAATCCTGACACCTCAAATGGCCTTGACAATATGCCATTTGACCGCGACTATCAGTTCAATGCTAATGGAAGTGTTAATTGCAATGCAATGGACAGGATTAGCAAAGGTATCCAAGCCCATTCAGCTCCCTTGGGACTAACATTCTTACAAAATACCAACTTTCCCAGTCTATACTCAAATGGGGTAGTAACAGGGTTGCATGGTTCATGGAATCGGCAGAAGAAAACGGGCTACAGAATAGCTTACTTTCCCTGGAACAGTACAACAAAAACCCCAGGACAAGAGATAGATTTAGTCACCGGTTGGGTAGTTCCGACAACGCAAGAAACCTGGGGGCGACCCGTGGATATGGTAGTAGACCAGCAAGGTAATTTGTTAATTTCGGATGACTACAGCGGCGCTATCTATAAGCTTTCATACACACCGTCACAACAAGTTAAGGTCTACAGAGACCCTAACTTTGGCGGAATTTCCCAATCTTTTCCTACAACTCCAGGAGTATACCAAGCCAACCAAGGTGACTTAAATATTGTTGGTAATGACACTATTAGTTCATTCAGTATACCACCAGGTACACGGGTACGTGTGTGCCAACATGTAAATGGTAACGGTTTATGCCGTGAATATACTGCTGGTGATTATAAATCCCTTGGAAATGACCTTGATAATATCATCTCGTTTATAGAGGTCAAGTAGCACGACTCACCGAATTGTTGATTTTAAATTTTGGATTGAATACTTTAAAAGTTTTCTACTGAACGCTTACGCCGTACCCCTCCGGGGAAGCAAGCTACGCGTAGCGTTCTGCAAGAAAGTCCAAAATTTCAAAAGGTCTGATATCAAGTCCGGTTAATCACTTATGATTACCGGATCTGTGCAAAAATCGGAAACGCCTCTTTCCTCCTGCTCTCTGCGGTCTAAATTATAAGTCCTTAGCCAGACATGAGATAAGACGATGTTTGAAAAGTCAACTAGAAACTGCGATGTCTACGACGGGCTGCGCGATCGCAATTTTCCCCACTGCACGACCTGTTTCGCTGTAAGCATGAGCCGCTGCTAGTTCTTGTAAGGGATATGTGCGATCGATTACCACACGAATTTTACCCCCTTCAATCAATTCTTTCAGATAAATCAAATCTTGAGTGTTGGGTTTTTGCAAAATAAATTTCGCTTTTTGGCCGGGAAGCAACGCTGTTAAGACGCTCTCTAAGAAGACTTCGGGGCTGGGTAGTGTGGTGATATAAATTCCATTGGGTTTGAGGACTCTTTTGGTTTGAGAGAGCGATCGCTTACCCACTGCATCAAAGATAATGTCATACTGCGCTATATCTTCAGTGAAATCCTGCTGCGTATAATCAATCACGCGGTCTGCTCCCAGAGATTTCACCAAATCCAAATTTTTGCTACTGCTAACTCCTGTCACCACTGCCCCTAAAGCTTTAGCAATTTGGACTGCAAAAGTGCCCACACCGCCCGCAGCCCCATTAATCAATACAGTTCCTGTTTGAATATTTCCCTCATTTCGTAGCGCTTGCAGAGCGGTGAGCGCTGCTAACGGCACAGCCGCAGCTTCTTCATAAGATAAGTTCGTTGGTTTAAGCGCCACCAAGTTTTCTGGAACAGCTGCAAATTCGGCATAACTTCCTCCAGGGAAGCCAGTACAGCCATAAATAGCATCTCCTGGTTTAAAACGGGTGATACCAGAACCAACAGCTACGACATCTCCCGCCACATCGAACCCCAGAATCTTCGGAAATTTGCTGCCAGTAATTAAACTCAACATTCCCTGACGAATTTTCCAATCAATGGGATTAACGCTACTAGCACGAACTTTCACAAGTAATTGTGTTGGCTCAATTTTCGGTTGCTCCACGTCTTCATACTGCAACACCTCAGTCGCGCCATACCGACGGATAACGACTGCTTTCATCACATTCCTCCTGCTACCATATTTTGCTGAATGAACTCAGACAGCCTGTTTTTCCTGATAAATCTAGTGTAGCGATTTCCTAAAATAGAAATATCAGTCTAAAACTACACCTGTATGCCAGCTAGAGAGCTTGATCGCAACTGTTCGCTCGAAGCCGCGTTGGCGCAGCCTCTCCGAAGGAGACTCGCTATTTGTGGATGGATTTAGGTTGGGATGGCGAATGCCTACGGCACGCTACGCGATCGCCGCATTCATGGGTGTCTGGTTCATATTGACCTGATTGATGGCAAAATTTGGATTCAACGAGATGGCACGGAAGAAGGCATTGCAGCCGATTTAGAACGGGCTGGAATTCCTAAAGAACACATCGTCCTTGGCTTTCGTCCACCGGAGTTAAGACCTTACACAGGCTATGCAGTTGCTTGAGGAGCGATGCTTTTTAAAAGATAATAAAGAACATTCTCTTTATTCTTCAGTGGTAAATACAACACCTTCATACAGCAATTCAATTGGACATTCAAATTCAATGCTCGATAAAGTGACGATATCTCCAGCCGTGTAGCGATAGTAAAGCCACATCCTACCTTCACCCCGACAGTAACGTTCGACGGAGATTTGTTCTGAGTCAATCAAGATATATTCTTGCAAACTGGGGATTGTCAAATAATAAGTAAATTTTTCACCCCGATCTTTAGCGCTTGTACCTGGCGAAAGAACTTCGGCAATTAGCTTGGGATGGTGAATAAATTTGCGGGCATTAAGGTCTTGAGGGTCGCAACTGACAATAACATCAGGATAATAGTAGCGACTCTGGGGAGTGAGTTGCATTTTCACGTCTAATACATTCACTCGACAACCTCTGGAATGCAAATGAGGGCGTAAGGCAGTGTACAAGTTAAGTGCAATGTCGTTATGGGGTATTGTACCGCCTGTCATGGCAAATACTTCGCCATTGGCATATTCGTAGCGAACGTCTTGCTGAGGTTCCCATTCCAGATATTCCTCAACGGTCATTTTTGGCGGCTGTTGGGAAATGGCTATCATAACTTAAGATTTTTTCACGCTTGGTTTGATTGTAGCTAAATAGTATCAGCAACAAAGAGCGGTATCTAAAAATCCTCTCTTCTAGAAGAAGAAAGATTTTAAACTTTTCTTCTTTCCGACACAGGAAGGAGGTGAGGTTTTTTGTTAAGGTTTGTAGTGAGCAATTAAGAAAAATCATTGCGATCGCTCAATCATGTTAGATTATAGTTTGTTGTTTCTCTTAAACACAAAACCTGAGACTTTCCTGCCCATCTCCTCATTGTGGGAATGAAAAAAAAGAACTGAAAAGTTAAGTTTTTTGAAAACTATGTGCAGCAATACATCTATTCCCACTAGCTTATATGGCTTACCAGACAAGGCTTAAAGGCATAATTGAACATCATTTTCAAAGAAAACTTAAAAGAATATGAAGTGCATTTTTACCCTCAAAAAAATGATATGTTAGATACAGAATTCAATTTAGCGCGTTTATGGAGTAGAACAATATAGATTACTTCAGTTTTTCCCCCTCAAACCCTTAATATTTATTGCTTTTGATGCAAATTGAGGGCAATGTGAGTACACATTTAAATAACTAAAACCCTGTTGCAAATAGATTAAATTCTTTGCTGGGATTGGGTTGTGGCTGAGTACAAAGAAATCCTGAACCCCTATCTATAAACACTAGAACCCCAACCAAAAAATACCAGAACCCCTACCTGAAAAAATTTTTTTTAATTCTTGTAATGCTTGAAGAATTAGGGTTTTTAGTATTTGAGTACAAAAGTAATAAATCCAATAAATTCTATCCTAGAGAGATGCAACATCTGGCTGGGAGACGGCTGCTATAAATCTTATATCGCCAATCACCTAACGCTCTAAAACAAAGCGAAGAGTGAGTGGAGGGATGACATAGCACCATGCCAGAAGTGAATAGAAGTCGCGCCTTGGGGCACAAATTCTACCCAAGAAGCGAACGTTGACACACACCAGCAGAACATCAGATATCTATCGCCTGCTTTACTTGAAAACAAGTTACCCGAACCCAAGGGTTTGCAGGTAGTGTGGAAGACCCGACTTCAATTCTGGGCATGAAAGAGTAGCAACAGCATCTCCCACAGTGGCAGCCAAGTCCACCGACCTTTTGCGAAACTCAATGACATCACCGTCTACACGACTCCTCAACTCCAACGCTACGGAATCGCCAACCCAAGCAAAATCAGGTGGTTGCGGCTGCGACAGCACCAGCAGCACCACCGTGGAAAGGGACGAAAAGCTCCAAGAACGCATTGCGAAACATCCCTGCTACAGCGAAGACGCTCATCATCACTACGCCCGGATGCACGTTGCAGTTGCTCCCGCTTGCAACATTCAATGCAACTATTGCAACCGCAAATATGATTGCGCTAACGAAAGCCGTCCTGGAGTAGTTAGCGAATTGCTAACACCAGAAGAAGCCGCACACAAAGCTTTGGTCATTGGTGGCAAGATTCCCCAAATGACAGTTGTGGGAATTGCTGGCCCTGGCGACCCATTGGCGAACCCAGAAAAAACTTTCCGCACATTTGAGTTGATTGCAGAGCAAGCACCAGACATCAAGCTGTGCTTATCAACCAATGGTTTAATGCTGCCAGACTACATCGATCGCATTAAACAATTAAATATAGATCACGTTACGATCACCATTAACGCGGTAGATCCAGAGATCGGTGCTAAGATTTATCCTTGGGTTCACTACAGACGCAAGCGTTACAGAGGTCTTGAAGGCGCAAAAATCCTCCACGAAAGACAGATGGAAGGATTGCAAGCCTTAAAAGACGCTGACATCTTGTGCAAAGTCAATTCCGTGATGATTCCTGGAATTAATGACCAACACTTAGTCGAAGTGAATCGAGTCATCCGTGAGAAAGGTGCATTCTTGCACAACATCATGCCATTGATTTCTGCACCAGAACATGGCACACATTTCGGTTTAACCGGTCAACGCGGCCCCACACCCAAAGAACTCAAAGAAGTTCAAGACAACTGCTCCGGTAACATGAAAATGATGCGTCACTGTCGCCAGTGTCGTGCCGATGCAGTCGGATTATTGGGAGAAGACCGCAGCCAAGAGTTTTCTAAAGAGAAATTCTTGGAAATGGCTCCCGAATATGACATGGAACAACGCGCTACTGTTCACGAAGGAATTGAGAAGTTTAAAGAAGAACTTAAAGTAGCCAAAGATAAGGCGCTAGCCAGTAAGAAAATTGCCAATAGTCCGAAAGTTTTAGTTGCAGTAGCAACCAAAGGCGGCGGATTAGTTAACCAACACTTCGGTCATGCGAAAGAATTCCAAATCTACGAAGTGGGTGGAAACGAAGTTCGCTTTATCGGTCATCGCAAAATTGACCAATACTGCCAAGGTGGATACGGCGAAGAAGCTTCTTTTGAGCATATTATGAAAGCGATCGCAGATTGCAAAGCAGTTCTAGTCTCTAAGATTGGTAACTGTCCTCAAGAAAAATTGCAAGAAGCTGGAATCAAGACTGTTGAAGCTTACGACGTAATTGAAAAGGTTGCTTTGGAGTTTTACGAGCAATACGTTAAGGAATTAGGTAATTAGGAAATAGGTTACAGGTTACAGAGGACAGATTATTGCCTATCATTTGTCACCTGTAACCTCTACCCTAACTCTAATGCCCCGTTCCCCAAAAGGAGAATAAATCATGGCTTACAAAATTCTTACTAGCCAGTGTATTTCCTGCAATCTCTGTCTATCTGTATGTCCCACAAATGCAGTTAAAGTGGTTGACGGACAGCACTGGATTGACCCTGAACTTTGTACAAACTGTATTGGTAGCATTCATACCGTGCCTCAGTGTAAAGCTGGTTGTCCCACCTGTGACGGTTGCGTTAAGCAGCCTAGCGATTATTGGGAAGGCTGGTTTGCTAATTACAACCGCGTAGTCGCTAAATTAACAAATAAACAAGATTACTGGGAACGTTGGTTTAACTGTTATTCCTATCAGTTTATGCTATCAAACTAAGTAAAAGTTTGTTGAGTACATAAGCTTGTACCCCACGTTAAAGCGTTTCACGTCGCGCATCTCGGCTCAATGCCTTGTGGAGTAAAGTAGCTTGATAAATATCAGTTTTGATATCCTCGTCAATAGCACTTTTACACAAATATGCGTCAGGTATATTACAATAATCCAGCTTATCGCCGTATTTACGACGAGAGCGACGATTTGGGTCAGGATTTTGATAAGGTATATATAATGCCGAATCATGGCGCAATTTGGAAATTATGTGCAAGTTAACTTGTCTAGCCATCTGTAAGGCACTATTGTTCCCAAAGTGGCCATCTAATAGCCAAAACAACGTAGCCCAAGGTATGACTGTATGAAAAAATCTCAGCATCGTTCGATAACTACCACCAGTACCTGTCCAACGGGAAATTACTAACATCGTGACTCGGCCGCTCATTGCTAACATGGCGATGATTATCTGGTTCAATTGCCGCATAGTTGTAGCATTGATCTGCGGCAGCAGGCATTAGTAACAGTGATAGGATATCTAGCATGGGCTGAAGAGTAGTTTTTGAGTTGTCGTTGTGAGAGACAACAACTCTACTACGTCAGCCCTATCTCTTCATACTCTTTTTTTGGCGAAGGTATTGGCTATTCCATATTTCTTACCTTGTGCAAGTAATACCAATTCTGTATGAAGATGCGCCAAACTACGTCAAACTTATAGATGGATGCATTTAGTAATTTTGTGATGAGTGGTCCATTCCAAATCGAGATTTCAGAAAGCCTTGAAGAATTGGAGAAAGCTCTCAAACATTCCACAACGGCAAGCAGCAAAGAACGATTGCAAATGCTCTATTGGCTCAAGAGTAGTCAAGTCAGCAGCAGGCGATCGCTGGCAGAACGTTTAGGGCGTGATGAAGCAACCATAACTCGTTGGGTGAGAAAGTATAAAGATGAAGGAACAAGGGGCTTGCTTGAAGTCAAACATGCACCCGGAAAAGCTCCGAGCATCAGTGGTTCAGACTTAGAACGCTTGAAAAAGCGGTTACAGGAGCCATCTGGTTTTCAAAGCTATGGTCAAATTCAACAATGGCTCAAGAGCGAATTAGGGCTTTCACTGGCTTATAAAACGGTCTATGAAGTTGTTCGCAACCGTTTAGGTGCTCCCGTTGAAAGTACCTCGTCCTCAAAGCACCAAACAACAACCAGAAAGTCTATCTCACTTTAAAAAAAACTTCCTCTAGCATTCAAATTCTTGCAGGAGGAATTTGGAGAGGGGAAGAGATTAAGGTACTTGTGCGGAGCCGGAGACGCTCCGCCTCCGGTCAAGACGAAACACGATTAGGATTAAAGACAATTACAGGACGTTTAATTACAGCTAAAGGAGTTAAACCTGTTGGCTTAAGCCAGTGGCAACGCCAGAATTTTTATCTATACGGTGTTGTCGAACCTCTGAGTGGATACAGCTTTTTCTATGAGTTTCCCTACCTGAATGGGGATTGTTTCCAACGTTTTTTGGAATTACTGTCTGCTGACAAGAGGAGATGATATCGCAGTCATACAGTTCGACCAGGGGTCATTTCACAAAGCTAAAGCTCTCGATTGTCCAGATAATATTATCCCTATTTTTCAACCTCCTCACTCTCCCGAACTCAATCCGATTGAACGTGTTTGGGAATTTCTCAAATCGAAACTGCAATGGGAAAATTGTAAAACTCTTGTGCAACTACAGCAGAAGTTAACTGATGTACTAAAAACAATTACACCTGAGGTGATTGCTTCTCTGACTTCTTACGACTTTATTCTTGAAGCTTTATTTAGCGCAGCTTCATAAAGAAATGGTATAAGTACAAAAATCAAAGTGGACTGCTATAGTGATAGATGCGATCGCTTCACGATTAAGCACTACACTGGCACTACATAGCCAACATTGCGTAATTTATAGTACTCATTACTACTTTTATACGAACCTATCCCACTAATAAAATCCTTTGAATCCATATATGGATAGTTGCAAGGTCAATGAATGAATCAAAATATACTGTTTGACGTTCCCCGAAGAAATCAAAGCACAGAAACTGCCGCACCAAGGTTTTAGCTTGTAACCAAATATCTTCTATAGGATTTTGTGATGGGCAATTAGGAGCAAAGCGGACGCAGTGAATTTTCCATTGCTCTGGAGATAAACCTTGATTTATTTCGCCTAAAAAGTTTTGAACTAGATGTGAACGATGGTAAGAAGCGCCATCCCAAAAAAGAAGTAATCGTTGGTTAGGAGACTGGTCTAATAAATAACATAAATAATCAATCGTATTGTCAGAATTACCAGCATTGTAAGCTTTCAAAAGTAACTTGCCAAAAAGAATAGTCAACTGCCCCGTAGTATGTCTGTTTATCTCGTTCGTTAATAACTCTCACTGCAATTTCAAGATCGGTTTTTCCCCAAACGTATCCGGTTAAGTCTCCCCAGAGTAGATGACACTCATCTATTAAAAATACTCTTACTCTTCCTGATTTTATTTCCTCTCTGTTGCTTACCAACAATGAAGCAAGACTGTTTTTTTTGCAGCAACAGCCTCTTTGTAAGCTTTTGGATTCGAGACAGTGGTTTTCTTCCAACTAATTCCTGCCGCGTCAAACAAATCTTAATAGCTTCGTTTTGATTCGTAGATCGCATCATATTTAGATGCTAATTTGTACTCCAGTTCACCCAGTTCCCAAATATCCTTAGCTTGCAACCAATTTAATGCTTCTTCCCTCTGTTCATCGCTCAAATAACTCTTTTTCCCTTGATAATTTAAGCGTAGTCCCGAAATTCCATATTCCTTATAGGCGTTCTTCCAGCAGGTTAATCGAACCAACAGACGCATCTAAAATTGTTTGAATTTCCTCATACTTATAGCCTTGATAAACCAGTTTCACTGCTAAAGCTTTCCTAACTTTACGGGCATCTGGGCGATTATCTATAAATTCTTGTAGTTCTGCATTAGCAAAGCTTTCCGAAGGTATCGCTGCTTCTATATACTGGTTTATCATTGTTTGCTCTTAGACAGATATCTCCTTCCGTATTATCTCGCAACCTCTTTCAGAAATCAAATATGATTCCTATATAGTTAACAGTAACTTTACTCTCTAAGTCAAGTATGGCAACTATTATAGTTTTAAATTAATATGATAACTTCAGCTTTATATTGGATTTTCGCTAAAATTTTTGTCTGCTAGGCACTAAAAAACCGTTTTTTTCTGCAAAATTCATTTTTAGACAAGTTTATAGAGCCTTAAACTCTACAACGATATAGATTGATTAATATAATATTTACTTCTTTTGATGGATGTATTATCTATTATTAAGAATGAGTTAAGCTTAACTTATTTTTATTATAAAGTTTTGTTAAAAAATAATTAAAAAAAGAAAACCTTTCACAATATGTATCAAAATATCATCAGAGAAAAAAAGTAGTCCAGAATACAAATGGAGGAAATGGAGGAAATTTTGATTTTTCATTGGAATCGTGTTTAGAGAACTACTGATTTACAGCAATATCTAGATTAGAAAAGGGCTAAAATTTAGCTATTTCTAGTTTTCCAGCCATACAAAATGGCTCAAATTTCTTCGAGAATCAAACTTAACCTACGTAAATATATGAAGGTTAAACTATTAACTTGTTTCCCAGATTTCCTTAACATAGCCAAACTTCATAGTTGAAGAGGATGTTTGAAAAGTCCTTTTGTTGGTAGCAAAACGTTTTAAATCACCCGATAAATTGGGGGGGGTTGATTCCAGTTCCCCCTTTGTAGGGGGGCTAGGGGGGATCAAGAAATGCCTAAAATCACAGCTAACCACTTTTCAAACAACCTCTAAAGCCGTCAAAAGGTTTCTATGAGTTTTCCAATTTTTATCAACATTTCATAAACAGCAATTTTTTGCTCTAACAAATGTTCATTAACCCGGCTTCGATAGAAAATTAAAATCTTAGGATACCCAGGAACAACTCCCTGATACTGCCAAATCACTAGAGGAAACTCTCAGGGTTAATTGCTTATCCTTATGATTTGGGATTTCAGCAACAATTGCGGAGAAGAAACTCGCGCATATTTTACAGTTGAAAGCAATAGGTAATAATGATGACATATCCTTTCAATCAAAAACAAGCTTTTGAAAGCTATGACTTTAGTAAGAGTAAGTTCTTAACACCCTTTCAACGGAAGGTTTTGCTGAAGAATTTACATTTGAATTTGCTACCAGAATATCGTCGGAGGCTGCAAATTATGTTGTTGGCAGATCAGGGCAAATCTCAAACCCAAATCTGTCAAATGTTAGGTTGTTCTCAGGAGATGGCACGCTACTGGAGTGCTGTAGCACAAGCAGGTCTGGCGCATACATGGCAGGAGCGGGGGATAGGCAGACCTAAAACTGTAAACGACCAATATATCGAACGGTTGAAGGAATTAGTGAGCCATAGCCCTGGTGAGTATGGCTATGCATTTGGGTGCTGGACAGCCCAATGGTTGAGCAAACATCTAGCGACTGAATTTGGCATTGAAATTAGCGATCGCCACATTAATCGGTTGCTGAAACAAATGGGGCTTTCCACAAAACAAAAACGCTCTTTTGCTAAAGGAGCAACAAACCATACCAAGAATACTCGTATTACGATCTGCGACTTGTAATCCAATGAGGCTAGTTACCATTAGTCATTCAATTTGATTTAGACCAAGAAATAATTGTGTGTTGGAGGTGAGGGAATGCCATTAGTATTTTCCCAGGAACAGCTTAGTGAAAAAATTACCGCTAGCTTGGGTAATTCGCTTTCATCAAATGAACTGGCAAACTGTGTCAATGCGGTGGAAATCGTCGAGCCACCAGTAGCAAAGCAGTTTTGGCAAGCAGAAACCGCAAAGGGTGGGATCTACATCATCGTTGCGGGTAAAGTCAGACTAATGGATGGCTCTAATAACTTAATCACTACCCTAACAAGCGGGGCATCATTCGGCGAAATGACTCTGTTTCCAGAAGATGTCTTTCAACCTTACACCGCTAGAGCTTCTACAAGCTTAAAGCTTTGCTATCTCAAGGATGAAATTTTGCAACCTTTGATGGGCAAATATGTCAGTCTGAGCGATCGCTTATACCGCAAAGCAGAACTTTGGGATTTGCTGCTGTTGTGTTGCCGCGAGAATCAACTTCCTCGCAACACTTCTGTTGAGGAAATGCTCCGAGCCTTATCTTATTTCTCGCGGCACAATCTGGAGATTGGCACCCTGAGTCCAACATTATCCCAAGATTGCAAACTGTGGCTGCTGCGCCGGGGAGAACTGCAACATTCATCCGGTCAATCCTTGACACCTGCGAATATCTGCGCTGTTGGAAAAGGTATTTGGCAGGCAGTGCAACCAACAATTCTGTACAGTCTCAGCAATGCTGATTGGCAAACAGCACTCCAGCACTGGCCTGAGTTGGCATTGGTTGACTCTGACTCAATTACCGCCTCAGATGACCAACAGATGCCTCATAGCACATCTTTCCCAGAAGGATTGAAGAATGAGAGTAATGTTATTCCATTTCCGCAGCCAGTTTCAGAGCCAAAACAAAAGCAAAAGAAACGAGGAGCCTACTTTCCCAGTCCCAAGGTGACGGTGGGGCATTGGTGGAGAAGGATCGCCAAGCGCTATCCGTTCTTTGCACAACAAAGCTCCTCTGACTGTGGTGCAGCAACTCTTGTGATGATAAGTCGCTATTGGGGCAAGCACTTGTCGGTAAATCGCCTGCGAGATTTAACTAACACGAGTCGGAGCGGGGCATCACTAAAAGGTCTAGCTGCTGCGGCAGAAACCATCGGTTTTTCTACTCGTCCAGTAAAAGCCAGCCTTGACAAATTGGCACAACAACCCCTGCCTGCGATCGCCCACTGGGAAGGCAGACATTACGTTGTCGTCTATGAAATTACCAAAAAGCAGGTGATTGTAGGCGATCCGGCCCTTGGTCAACTCACCCTCACAAATAGAGAATTCAATGCAGGTTGGACTGGGTATGCATTGTTATTGCAACCCACAGCCCTACTCAAAGAAAGCCAGGAAGCAACTCAACCATTCTGGCAGTTTTTTGAGTTAATCAAACCCCACTGGATAGTACTGCTAGAAGTGTTCATCGCTTCTGTGTTTATTCAGGTGTTTGGACTGGTGACGCCACTATTCACCCAACTGCTGTTGGATCGAGTGATTGTCCAAGGCAGCACCCTCTCTTTAAACGCCGTCGGGTTAGGGTTGCTAATTTTTGGTTTGTTCCGCGTCGCCACGAACGGACTGCGGCAATATATGCTGGATCACACTGCCAACCGCATCGGAGTAGCGCTGATGGTAGGTTTTATTAAACATACCTTCCGGCTGCCACTGGCGTTCTTTGAGTCGCGTTACGTTGGCGATATTGTTTCTCGCGTCCAAGAAAATCAGAAAATTCAGCGCTTCCTCACCGGAGAAGCATTGTCAATCATTCTCGATTTGCTGACAGTGTTTATCTATGTGGGATTGATGTTGTGGTACAGCTGGCAAATGGCATTGCTGGTGCTGGTGATTGTACCGCTATTTTTTCTACTGGCGCTGATGACAACGCCTTTCTTGCGTCGCATCGCCAGAGATATTTTTAGTGCCGCAGCCAATGAGAACAGTTATCTGATTGAAGCCCTCACAGGGATTCGCTCTGTCCGCTCAATGGCAGTTGAGCAGACAGTGCGCTGGCATTGGGAGGAAAAGCTCCATCGTTTGATTAAAAAAAGCTTTGGTGGGCAGGTGATTGCTAACCGCCTGCAAATTTTCAGTTCCTCTATCGAATCGGTTGCCACTACAGCATTGCTGTGGTTTGGGGCATGGCTGGTGATTCAAAACCAACTCACCATTGGACAATTAGTTGCTTTCAATATGTTGTTGGGCAACATCATTCATCCTTTCCAACGGCTGGCAGTGCTGTGGAATCAAGTGCAGGAAGTGATTGTTTCTAGTGAGCGGATTAATGATGTCCTTGAGGCGGAGCCAGAAGAAGATTTACAACATCAACCCCGCCAGTACTTACCCAGACTTCAAGGGAGAATTCGCTTTGATAATGTCACTTTCCGCTATCACCCAGAAAGCGATATTAACGTGCTGGAAAATCTCAGTTTTGAGGTACTGCCAGAGCAAACTGTGGCGGTGGTGGGACGTAGCGGTTCTGGGAAAACTACCCTTTCCAAGTTGATTTTGGGTTTATATCCGCCGACAGATGGCAATGTGTTGATCGACGGTCAAGATGTGACAAGCATTTCCCTGAACTCGCTCCGTTCTCAAATTGGTGTTGTCGATCAAGATACCTTTTTGTTTGGCGGTACGATTCGGGAAAACTTAAGCATCGCTCATTCACAAGCCACTCTTGAGGAGATTATTGAGGCAGCGCGTCTGGCTGGAGCAGACGAATTTATTAAGCAATTGCCAATGGGTTATGAAACCCAAATCGGTGAAGGTGGCGGGATGTTATCTGGGGGACAACGCCAGAGGTTAGCGATCGCCCGTGCTTTGCTTGGGAATCCCCGCTTATTAATTTTTGATGAAGCAACCAGTCATATGATGTCCGGGCAATCAACCATAATAAAGATGAAGGGTGTAGTACAAGAGCGATCGCCATGCCAAAACGAATCACAATCGAGGGGCATCTTAGCCTCGAAGAGTTGGAGATCCGATACCGCCAAGCGAAAGAACCAGTCGAGCGAACACATTATCAAATTATTTGGTTACTAGCCAAAGGATTGCGTACCGCAGAAGTAGCCACAGCGACGGGATACAGTCGTAGCTGGATTTATGAATTGGTTTGGGGCTATAACCGCATTGGTCCACAAACATTGGGAGACCAGCGCAATCACAATCAAGGTGGTATCGAACCATTGCTTGATGATGTGCAACAAGCTTATCTGTGGCAAGCATTGCAGGAACCACCAATTGAAGGGGGACTGTGGAACGGTCGTAAAGTAGCAGACTGGATTGGGAGGCTGATTGGTCGTCGTGTCAGTCGTCAGCGAGGATGGGATTATCTTAAACAAATGCGCTACCGATTGCGAGTTCCTCGCCCTGAACATACTCAACCAAGTCCTACTGAACAAGAGGAATGGAAAAAAAAATTTGGTCAACGAAGTCGAACAGATCAAACGAACAAACCCAGATTGCGACGTGGAAGTGTGGGCAATGGATGAACATCGTGTTGGACTCAAACCAGTGATTCGTCGTATTTGGGTTGATGAATTGGCAGTACCGATTGCAAATGTCAACTGGCGATTTCAATGGTTGTGGTTGTATGGTTTTGTTCACCCCAAATCTGGGCAAACGTATTGGTGGATTTTACCCTATGTCAATATCGAATTGTTTACTCGCGTACTTCAAGATTTTGCTCGTCACTTTAATGTTGGTAAAACCAAACAAGTTGTTTTAGTTCTAGATCAAGCCGGATGGCACATAAGCAATCAAGTCTCTGTACCAGAGGGTATTCATCTTTTGTTTCTACCGTCCCACTCACCAGAATTACAACCCGCAGAGCGCCTATGGACACTTACCAATGAACCAATTGCCAATCGTAGTTTTGAAAATTTGGATCGGGTTGAGGAGGCTTTATTTGAGCGCTGTCGCCAAATTATTGACCGTCCCGATCTCATTCGCGGTTTAACCAATTTTTACTGGTGGTCTGAATTTGCAGCTTAATTATGGTTAATTAGCCGGACATCATATCACCTCGACGCTGAATCCGAACGGATCATTCAAAACAACCTCAACACCATTCTCAAAGGGCGGACAACCCTAATAATCGCTCATCGTCTTTCCACCGTGCGTAATGCAGACTTGATCCTGGTTTTAGATCGCGGCGGCGTATTGGTCGAAAGCGGTACTCACAAGCAATTAATCGCCAAAAAAGGTCATTACTACTACCTCAACCAGCAACAGTTGGCTCAAACTTAGTAAAAGTTATGAGTTATGACTTTTCACCCCTCACTCCTAAAAAACTATGCCTAACCCATCTCGTAATTCATCATCCCTAGTCAATGCACCTAAGTCAGCTGAAGATTCTAGTGAGGTTAAAGAGCGATCGCCAGCACAAACTCAAACCAGCGATTGGTTTTACGGCACCGAGGAACTACTGGATGCCTTGCCTCGGCGTTGGACGCGTTCAATGCTGTATTTGATCGTAGGCTTTACAGCGATCGCCTTACCTTGGGCGATGCTCTCTCAGGTGGATGAAACAGGAAGCGCCAGAGGACGTATTGAACCATTAGGCGCAACGCAAAGAATAGACTCTCCAGCGTCAGGAAACGTGATCGCTGTGAGAGTAAAAGAAGGTGAAACTGTCAAAGCAGGGCAAACTCTGCTCGAACTGGAATCTAATTTACTGCGAACCGATTTGCAGCAAGCGCAGGCAAAGCTTTCTGGGCAATTAAATCAGCAGAGGCAACTCGAACTCCTCAAAAATCAATTGCAGCTGACTATTCGTACCCAGCAGCAGCAAAACCAAGCGCAACAATCAGAAAAACTGGCGCAAGTGCAGCAGGCGCAACAGAACCTTGATACTCTCAAGAGTGCCTACAACTTACAAAAAGAAGAAAAACTCGCTAAAGTCAATCAGGCGCGGCAAGCGGTTGATTCAAGCAAGGCAGCCCGCGAGTTAGCCCAAGTTCGTTTCCAGGGTGCCAAGGAAAAAATACCACGATATAAAAAAGTTTATCAAGAAGGTGCAATTGCACAAGATCGATTTTTAGAAGTGGAACAGTCGGTCAAAGAAAACTACCAAAACCTAGTACAAGCAAAGTCGGAGATAGCTCAGGCTCAGTCGGGCTTGCAAGAGCAACAAAACAGTTATCAGAGGTCTATTAATCAAGCAGAGGCGGATATTCAGCAAGCGCAACTCCGCTTGCAAGAGCAGCAACGTAACCAAGATAGCTTGATTCATACAGGCGAACTGGCTGTGCTGAAAACGGTCGAACAGCTAAAAGACCTGCAATCACAAATTGCAGCGCTGCAATCAGAGATTGCTCAAATCAAAAGCCAGATCGCATCCTTAAATTTCCAGTTACAGCAACGAGTAGTGCGATCGCCTATTGATGGCACAATTTTTGCGTTGCCCATCGACAAGCCAGGGTCTGTAGTACAACCCGGTCAGATGATTGCTCAAATTTCCCCCAAGGAATCTCCTTTTGTACTAAGAGCTGAGATGCCTAGCCAACAGAGTGGCTTCTTGAAGGTGGGAGCGAGGGTCAAAATCAAGTTTGATGCCTATCCCTTCCAAGATTACGGAGTAATGCTTGGGCGCGTCAGTCATATTTCACCAGACTCGAAAGTTAAAGAAACTAACTCTGGCAAGATAGAAACTTTTGACTTGGATATTGCCCTACAGCAGCCGTATATCCAAAATGGCAACAAACGTATCTTAATAACGCCAGGTCAGACAGCGACTGCTGAGGTGATTATTCGGCAGCGTCGTGTGAGTGACTTAATCTTAGATCCGTTTAAGAAGTTGCAAAAAGGCGGTTTAGAGCTTTAGTAGAGACGTTGTATGCAACGTCTGTAGATTAGTCCTTAGTTAATTACAAAATAAAGGGCACTGAACAAATAACAAAATCCATTGATTATGGGAGGAATTGCAATATGTCAAAATCGATCAATGTATCCAACGAAGACATCCTTTATCAAATCAAAATTTCCGCTCAATTTCCTGGTTTAGTAGAAGCGATCGCCTGTCGCAAAATTATTACCGATACTGCCGAGAAAGTAGGCATTAAACTCGAACTAGAAGAACTTCAGCAGGCAGCAGATAACTTGCGGTTAACCAATAAACTCCTCAAAGCTGAAGATACCTGGGCATGGCTGGAAAAACATCATCTTTCCCTAGATGAGTTTGAAGCATTGGCATACACAAACCAGCTCTCTAACAAATTAGCGACACATCTATTTGCAGAGCAAGTTGAACCGTTCTTTTATGAACACCAACTCGATTATGCCGGAGCGGTCACTTATGAAGTAATTTTGGATGATGAAGACTTGGCTCTGGAACTGTTTTGTGCCTTAAAAGAAGACGAAATTAGTTTCCAAGAAATCGCCCGCCAATACATTGAAGAACCAGAAATCCGCCGCGCCGGGGGATATCGCGGAATACAACGCCGCCAAGATTTCCGACCGGAGATTGCAGCAGCGGTGTTTGCCGCCACTCCACCACAAATCCTCAAGCCGATAATTACGCCAAAAGGGGTGCATATAATTTTGGTTGAGGAAATTATTGAAGCCAAATTAAACGAGCAGCTGCGTGTTAAAATTTTGGCAGATTTGTTTGGAGTTTGGTTAAAGCAACAAATTGCGGAATTAGAAATCGTGACGCAGCTTAATTGCGATCGTACTCAAGTGGCACTTCCATAGGAGTTGTTAGAAGCGTGTACTGCCAACTCTTTGGTTTGGGCAGACACACTTGTTAATCTAAGCTCACCAGCAAGCAATTCGTAAGAACGTAAGCGGTCATTAAATTCCCGGCAGACATCAAAAAAGATGATTTCGTTAACGTCATAACGCTCTTGCAACGCCAGCAACTTCTCTTTACACTGATTGGCAGTACCTACTATGTTGAGCATAACAAAATTGTTGGCGTGCTGTTGTTGTAATTCGTATGCCCGAGCTTCAGTGTCCGCGCAAATGCCTGCCACGGCTATGTTACATCGGGGGGTTAGGACTTTTTCACCGTGGGGCTGGAAAGTTTCTCGGTATTGTTTGAGGATACTGGGGTCATCAAGACATCCTCGATGAAAGAGCGAATGGCTGTAGGCAAGACCTTTATGTGCAGCTACATGCATACTATTGAACCCGGTACCGAGAACCCAAACCTCCGGGTAGGTAGAGATAGCAGGTGTTGCCCGCACCTGTGAATTTCCCTGCAAGTAGTCTATCAGGTACTCTATTTTCTCTTTGTAAAGGTCGAGATCCAGTTCCCTAGTTCTACCGTCAAGAAGAGCTTGAGTTGTCAATGGATCTGCGCCACCACGACCAATCCCTAAGTCAATGCGCTGGGGAAATAATAATTCGAGCAACTTAAAATTATCGGCTACCTTTAAGGGACTATAGAAGGAAAGAAGAACTCCAGCCATTCCCACGCGAATCCTCTTAGTTAGTCCCGCAAGAATAGGAATTAACAGTTCCGGACTGGCAAGACCATCACCATGATGCTCTGCTAGCCAATAGCGGGAATATCCAAAAGCTTCAATCCGGGGAGCAAGTCTAATTGTCGTAGTGATTGAATCGCAGAAATCGAGAACACCAAGACTAAGTTTTTCGCTCATAAATTAAGTAACCTGATAGTAGTAGCCCGGATTGTTTTTGTCACAGACCTGGTAAATCAACTCCTACCACTCAGCAATCGTAACCATCTTCGCCTGGTCAGCATTGTACTGTAAGGTCGTGTTCAGAGAGAGCGGCTTTTTAATACCAGCAAGCAAATCGATCGCATCCGCGATCATTAAGGTTGCGATCATTGTATTGAGGTATGAAATCGACGACGATATAACTGTCGGAGAATTTTCATATTGCTGCTTTTCTATCTGTTGATTGTGCTGAATAAATTTTTCCATATGGCTCTTCTCAGTCAAGAGTGGACCTACTAAGCCATCATAAACTCTCACTCCTGAGAACGTACACGCTACATTTTCCTGTAGGCAATACTGTACGACCAATATCTGAATGGTAATTGGTGGGGTATCAGCACAACACACAATAAAATCCGGCTTTTTTAAGCCCTCTAAAGCTTGGTATAAACTTTCCAGAGAATTAATTTTTTGTTTACGAATATGAATTTTTATCTCAGGGTCTCTCGCTAAAATGTAGTTACGCAGTGCTTCAACCTTCGGCGTATTGATGTCAGCTTGGCTAAAACAAAACTGGCGATTAAAGTTTGTTATGTTCACAAGATCGTCGTCAATCAATATAAAGTTTTTAACGCCAGCAGCTACTAAATGTTGAACTGCAATATTTCCGGTTCCACCGCAACCGATGATACATACTAACTGTTTTAAAAGCCTCTCTTGTGCAGTATTGGGGTCTTCAACGAAATCTGAGAAAAACTCCACTTGCTTCTCAAACCGCGTCTCCTTAAAGTCATTTTCATACAAAGGTCGTACTACACCCTTTGAATCCAGAAGTGAAATAAGTTTCTCCAGCCTATCCCCAGGTAGTAAAGTGGCTAATTTCTCAAGTTGTGTTCCTGCGACCATTTGCTTTAAAGCTTGCACTACCTGGTCAGGGATATTCGATAGTATGAAATGTCGCAGACCATTGCTCAATATGGTTTTTTGTTCCTCAGATATGAACGATAAAGATGTGCTATGTTTTAAAACAATTCCTGTTTGGAATTTATTCAATATATTCATATAGTTAGCAAATTTATCTTAGAAGAAGTCGAATGGTGTGTAAATATCTTCAGAGTTAGGGTCGAGGTAGGGATGTTTTAAGTCTATTCCTTGAAGCTCGAACTGTTGGAGTATATGTGTCATCCTAGCTTCTTTTGATTCATCACCCTTGAGCCTCGCTTCCATTAAACCATTGGCAATAAGTTGGCAACGGATGCTACCAAAATCTTCTTTAGATTTAGGCATTTCTGCTAAAGCCAGTCCCGGTGCAAGTACCTTAGTAAACAAAGGAACCTGCGGCTGAAAGTGCGATTTGTTTTCTGCGTAAACAGTCTGTAAAACTGACCGAACTAATTCGTAGCTATCTACAGGAACTCGGAGAATTCCTGAATCATAGCGTCCAAAATGCAAAGGGTTGTCTAAAACATAGAAGCCGAAGGGTACTTTAAATTTGTTCAGTTGCGACGTTAAACTTTCCATGACGGCAACTGCACCTTCAGGGCTGAAGTTGAAGAATATTATAACTTTAGAGTATTCTTTTTTGCTATTACCAATTACATCTCCAACTGCCACATAGCATCGAAGTTGAAATAAATTATGGGGCATAGTGACTACAACCAAGTCCCCTATAGCTGCTTTTTGATCTACTAATTGGAGATGGCGGTTTGGCTGGATATGTATCCTCGTACCCATGCCTTGCTTTTCTACTAAGAGACTACCATCTGGTTCCTGTTTTAACACGCGATATCCCGACTCAAAGAAACCTTTCCCTTTATTACTCTTATCTAGTTGTTCGCAAAATTCCCAATCTATTCCTGCAACAGTTTTATCCCCTAAGACAGAAAAATCAGCCATCACTGCTTCACTTGCTTCTCCTACAAGTGAACCGTTGTAGTAAATGTCATATATAAATTCTCGCAGCATTGAACTCAGGATCTTAGCCTGAGTTTCTTGAGGTAATTGTTGCAACTGGGCTACTACCTCGGCTGGATGCTCTACTTTGTAATTAGGATGACTGACACAAAAGTCAGATTTAATTTGAACCTGAGTAGCAATGTCTTGAAGGGACTGTAGCAGTTGCATAAAAGTTACTCTTGAAGCTATTTAATAGAGGATGGCTCTAAATTAGTTAAATTAGTTATTTCTGATTCTGCCATCCCGAAAACAGCGTTAAATGATTGTTCTGGACGACACAATAAGCTCTTAGCAACTTGAAGTATGCAAAGACCTCTATTATTAAAGTTTTTTTGCCACTGACTTATTTCTACAATTTCATACAGCAAGCCAAGACCGACAAACTGAATAACTCGCGCCATAAAGTTAGGATAGTAATCTAGAATGGGAAAACTACTGAGATACGCCTGGGTAAGAGCTACAATTGAGGGGTGAAGTACCTCTAAAGGTATTGTTGCCATTTGCAGAGATTTTTGCAGTTCAATAACCGGATGCACAATTAAACTGTTAAGCCATATTAGTAAATAGTTAGAAATCACTGTTCCCAGATCAAACGCTGGATCGCCCCAACTCCAGTTTTCCCAGTTAATCAACTTAATAATGCCTTGATTTGACTGTTCTGTTTGAGAAATTAGTTTCTCCCAATCCCTGGATATTAAAATGTTATTTAACTTGAGGGTATTATATGTCAGGCAGCAGCGATGTTGATTGAGAGTAAGCTCCGCTACTGCTGATGTAAAACTTTCATGGCGATGATAATTTTTGAAAAAAATAATGCTTTCCTGAGTAAAATGACTGAAATATTCTGGCTCAATCCTGTTTAGGAGTTGAGCACAATAATTAGGATTTTGATAACCTAATTTACCAGGATCTGTTTCAGCAATGAATTGGTATAATTCCTGATGATTCAGGCTATCACGATGTAGCCTTGCTAAAGTAGTCCCTAATTGGGCAGCAATGGTAGAGGGAAAAGCTTTCTCTTGCCTGTAAAAATTATCTAGCTTTATATATTCTAGTGAAATAGTTTTTATTTCTTCTGGGCAAATACAACTATTAAGCAAGTATTGATAGATATTTTTATAGTTTAGTATGGTTTTCATAAGTGTATCCTCTTTAGATCGCGTCTAATATAAAAGTGAGAGTAAAGATAAAAATTATAAATCTTACTCCCACTTTAGATAAAAGCTCGATTGCGACTAACAAGCAAATGAGCATTAGATACAATATTTAGGTTCGGCTGCAAGTGTTGCCAATAATGATCACACTGCAAGCTATGCTACCACCTACATTACAAGCTATGCTACCACCTATACCTATGCTACCACCTTGGACATTAGCAATATCCTCAGAACCGATTTCAGTAATAAAACTTTCCGGATCGTTGAAAAACAATTCAGTTCCTGCGGGTTTTAAATCCTTAACAGTAATATCAGCCATTTGTGTTCTCCTTGAAATCAATGTTTTTTAGTTTTGGCTCAAACACTTCTGTTTGATTGCTTAATTACATACTAAGAATTTACCTTCTAAACTTCAAGCATTATTGACTGACTTTTCGGACATAATATCTATATTTATTGTTGAAATTCCAGTTAGTAACAACTTTATTAAGCCATAAGTTACCTGATTAGATATTCCTGATAACGAGGATTATTTGTGAAAAACATTTTCTAAGTTAGATGCATTTAATAAGTATCTAAGCCGAAAGTATGAGAAAAGATTAAAGTAATCATAAATGTATCTACTGATAGTAAGAGAAATAACTAAAGCAATTATTTCTCTTAATAATCCTCGCTGAACTAAAAAAGTAGGGGCACGATATATCGTGCCCCTACAAACGACTTATTTAGAGATTTGGAAGTATCAATCGCATAGCTTGATTGGTGCATAGATGTCTTCAGAGTTGGCATTGAGGTAGGCACGCTGCCAGTCAATTCCCAGTCGGGAGAATTGCTCAAAAATAGAGGTCAACCTCCCCTCTGGTGAGTCATCCCCTTTGTCGCAAGCTTCCAGCAATCCATTAGCGACAATCTGACACCGATTCATCCCAAAGCTTTCTCGGTCAGTAAACTTGTGGTCTGGTTCTTCTGCTAACCCCAACCCTGGTGCAAGCAGCTTGGTAAATAGGGGAACTTCTGGCCGAAAATGCGATCGCAATTGGTAAACTGTCTCAATCACAGAGGCGATCGCTTCATAGTCGCTCTTGTCAAAGTATAAAACTCCTGAGTCGTACCGGTTGTAATCAGCTGGGTTGTACAAAACCTTGAAGTTAAAAGGAATAGCCATTTCGTTCAGATGCTGCGTGAGAGCACTCATAACCGCAACTGCACCTTCTGAAGTCAAATTGAAGTAGATTCGCACAGTCTGCTGATGACCCTCTAAATCGAGACGCATTGGTCCTGCATTGCCCACCGCCACATAAAAACCGCTTTGGAGCAGATTTTTCGGCATACGGATAGCCACCTCTTCACCCACTACAACAGTAGCTTGTGCTGATTGCAGATGCCGATCGCGCTCAATATGCAACCGAAGACCATTCTTAGTCACAGCTACGCTGCCATCACTTTCTTCCCAGAGAACATACCAACAAGAGTCAAAGTAGCCAGTGCCGCTATTACTTTCGTGCAAGCGATTGTAAAAACCCAAGTCTACTCCCAAAAAAGTATTGTTCTCTAGATCCAGTGGCAGAGGATTGGAATCTGTTAGTTTTGCGTGGGTAGTTCGCATACCACCGTTGTAATAGATGCCGTACAGAAAAGAGCGCAGTTGCAAGCTCACATATTTGCGCTGAATCTCTACAGGGATTTGTTGAAAGCGGGCGATCGCCTCTGCTGGCAGTTCAAAGGGCTTGTAATCTGGATGACGAATGCTGAAGTCAGACTCGATCTGAACCTTGCTCGCAATTTCTTGCAGAGCATCCAGCACTCGCTTAGTTGCTACATCTGGCTGTTGAATTAGAGAATCTAGTAATTGTGTCATAGTTGAGTTGCGACTAAACATCTTAAGCAGCAGTACAGTTCAAACGTCCAGATTCAGCAGCAGCAGTGCCAAAAGTCGTTGACATGGATTGTTCTGGACGGCATAACAACGTCTTAGCTACCTGAAGCATGATTATTGCGATATTGCCGAAGGTTTTCTGATACTGAATCATCGCCAAAATCTGTTGAATCAATACAAGACCTGCAAATTGCACCACACGCCGCAAGAAATCAGGGCGCTGTTGTAAGATTTCTGGGAAGGTGTCGAAATAAGCTAGGGTCAGGACAGCGATCGAAGGCTGAAGCACCTCAAGGGGAGTCGCCGCTAGGCGCAGAGATTCTTCAATACTGAGTGCATTGCTGATGACCAAACTATTTAACCAAATTTCCAGATAGCTGGCGATAAGTGTTCCCAAATCAAAAGCTGGGTCTCCCCAATTACAGCGCTCCCAGTCAATTAAGCGCACAATGCTGTCACTCGATTGTTCCCAATTGGTGTGCAAGAGAATATTGTTCAACTTCAGGTCATGGTGCGTCAGGCAACAAGGAGCGAAAGCGCTGCCCAGTTCTCTTATCGCTGCCCCCAAGCTATCGTAGCGCTGATAGAGCGAAAAGAATTTTAGCGCATCTACGGGCACTCCTCCAAAAATTTCCGGTCCAATCCGTTCCAGCCCCCGAATCAAGTTAGGCACATGACCAGTGAGGACATCCTTTTGATTTTGATGGAGGAATTCTTGATAGTTCTGACGATTGAGGGTGGCACGATGGATAGTAGCTAAAACAGTGCCAATTGCAGAGGCGATTTGGCTTGGGAAGTTCTTTTCCTGAGCGTAGAAATCAGTCAAATCTTGATAGTCATCCAGATACCTGAAGACAATAATCGAATTCTCTGGGTCAAAATTAAGCACTATCGGCAGCAATGGGCGAAGCTGATCCAGTTCTGGAAATTGGTTTAAGAACTCTTGAACTCGCCATTCTCCCAAAAACTCACCAAATGTTTTCCCATCCTGATAGTGCCGCTCTTGCTTGACAAGGAGTTTAGAACCATCTGGTAAACTCACTCTCAAGTTAAAATTCTTGGCAGCTACTAACTCAATCTGAAGCTGGGTTTGTTCTTCTTGGGTACAAAGACCCAGCTGAAATAAATAATCACCTACGTTTTGGGAGCTTAAAAGCAGTGTCATTATACTTCTAAATTGCTATTGTTATTGGAGTTAATCAAATTGAGCGAACAGAGGACATTAGGCTCAAAGGAAGATTCGAGATCGCGAATTGCGATGCGAGACGAATCGCTTACTTTGTCTACTGTTTCGCATTTTCTTCGAGTCGAAAGCCCCATCTTCTTAAGCAAAAGGTTAATATTGCGATCGCCGATCGAAATCCCCAACTCTTTCTCTAGGTGCTTGCTTAACCATTGCGCTGTCCAGCGCCCAAATGGATATCCATAATCACGGGGACTATGGATTACCAGTTCTTTCAAACGCTCCAAATATTCCTCATTCACTACTTTAGGACGACCAATTGCAGACTCCTGCCATTGGTGCGCCATCCCACTACGTACTATGTGCATCCAATGCCTTGCTGTTGCTGGACAACACCCCAAGGTTTGACATATTTCGGTTTGAGATTTACCCTGGTCTGCTAGCAACATAATTTCAATGCGCTGGCGATAAGACTCAGGTAAATCGTCTTGCAAACTTTTTTGCAGCATTTTGCGCTGAAACGCTGTTAAAAATTTACCTATTGGGTTGTCCTGGCCTTTAACATCAGTTTTTGCTCGGTTATGAGACATATAATCAAATCAAACTGCTTGATACAAAACTTTGTAACAAGTTAAAGTTTTCCATTAATTTACTATTTTGGGATTTGAGATTAATGCAATTTAAATGTGCTCTGCTATGTTTTTACTTCTATCTGATGAAGTAATTTGCAATAAAGCTCTTAATAAACTTAGTAGGGTCGGGCAAAACCATAGAACCCATTTGACATCTTTCACTGTGTTGAAGTAAAGTTACCGCAAATAAGTTGTATCCAGCAGTTATACCATACTTTAGCAGCCTCACAGACGAAGAGTGACTGGGAGCAACACGATTTTCTCAAGTCAGACAAAAAACGAGCAATGCCTGCGGCGGGCGTAGCCATCGCTAAAATACCCCTCTTCGTGACTCATCCCGTTTCTTGTGGCGTTGAACCCTCTTAATTTGGCAACGGTATTGGAATAAAGAAAGATATTTCAGGCGATCGCGTAATATTGAAAAGTTCCGGCGAGTCAAACTTTTCTGGGTCATGATTCGCCGCTCCCAGTGTCTACACAGTTGTTAAAGCTGCCTGCTTTGAAACGCGATCGCTAGCTTTAATTAAATCTGCTGCTTTTTCGCCAATCATAATGGTGGGTGCGTTAGTGTTTCCCGTGGTGATAGTTGGCATAATTGATGCATCTACAACGCGCAAACCCTCAACACCATGTACCCGCAGTTCGGGGTCTACCACTGAATCGGAGTCGGTTCCCATTTTACAACTGCCGACGGGATGGTATACAGTATCACAGGTTTCTCTGACGTAAGCTGCCAGTGCTTCATTACTAGTTACATCAGTAAGGGGAGCAGCTTCCTCACCTCGGAAGTCATCAAATGCATTTGATTGAAATATTTGACGGAGAATTTTGATTCCTGCAACCAGCTTTTGCAAATCGGATTCACTTTGAAGACAATTCATCCGAATTACGGGTGAGTCATGGGGGGAAGCAGAACGCAAGGTGACACTACCACGACTTTGGGGATTTGTCAGACAGGCTGTAGCTGCAAATCCAGGGACTTGGCGGGCGTATGCAGGATGTGTCCACAAAACAGGGCCAGAGAAAAACTGTAAATCTGGCGCAACATCTAAACGACCTTCAGTATGCAGGAACAATCCAGCTTCGGCGATATTGCTAGTTGGAGCAGGTTCTAAATCCTGAGTCGCTTGATGTGCAACGGCGACAGTCAGGTGGTCTTGGAGGTTTTGACCGACACCAGGCAAATCAACAACTACAGGAATGCCTAGCTCACGCAGATGTTCTGCATTGCCAATTCCAGAAAGCATGAGTAGTTTGGGAGAATCGAACGCGCCAGCAGAAAGAATTACTTCCTGATTCACAAAGGTTTGATGTATCGTTCCCTCGTGCAGATATTCCACTCCAATAGTGCGTGTTCCCTCAAACAATAACCGAGTGACTAACGCACCAGTAGTAACGGTTAAGTTAGGGCGATTCAAAATTGGTACTAAAAACGCTGCTGCTGTACTGTGCCGCTTCCCCTCTTTAATAGTTAACTGATAAAGTCCTGCACCTTCTTGTTGTGCGCCATTAAAATCAGGATTAAGCTCATAGCCAAGTGCAACTGCTGCTTCTATAAATCGATATGATGTTAGGGCAGGTGCCAAGGGATCTGTGACACTCAGCAATCCATCGACCCCGTGAAATTCAGACGCGCCATGCTGCTGGTTTTCAGATTTCTTGAAGTAGGGCAACACATCTTGGTAACTCCAACCAGGATTGCCTAATTCTTGCCAGCGATCGTAATCATACCGATTGCCGCGAATATAAATCATGGCGTTGATTGAACTGGTGCCGCCTAAGGCTTTTCCACGCGGACAATAGATTTTACGGTTATTTAGGTAACCTGAGTTCGGGATAAGGAAAGGGACAGGTAAAACGCTGCGAAAGCCAGCCTCAATCGCTGGATTTGTCTCCTTTTCCTGCACCCTCGCAGACATTTGTGCCATTACCTCGATCTCTTACCTATGCCATTGCCTATTGCTTACAATAACAACCATTTTTGATTTCTGAGCAATATCTGCTACTCTCTTGGCAAAGGATTGTACCAGCGATCGCTTGGTAAGAGCAGTTTATCTGACTCAGCCGGGCCCCATGTATTTGGTTCATACTCGTAAACAGGTGTGACGTTATCGAGAATTGGCTGGACAATCCGCCATTCCTCTTCCACGGTATCTTCCCGTACAAATAAGGTGGGATCGCCCCGCATGGCATCACCCAATAGACGTTCGTATGGTTCCATCTCGTCGCCACCTCCGTAAAAGGCTAGGAGTTCAAGGGCAGAGCCTGTCATATCTTCTCCAGGAATTTTAGCGCGAGCGCCCAATCCCACAATTACCTCCGGATCGAGTAAAAAACGAACATAATTAGTGTTTTCTTTTCCTCCTTCTTGGAAGACATCTAAAGGCGGGCACTTGAGCTTGACCATCACCTCAGTAGTTTTAACAGGCAAATTCTTCCCAGCCCTGATGTATATAGGAACTCCTGACCACCGCCAGGTATTAATAAATAACCGCACGGCAGCAAAAGTTTCTACTTGGGAGTCAGGAGAAACACCTTCTTCGTTGCGGTAACCGCGAAATTGACCGCGAATAATCTCATTAGGTTGCAGTGAAGGTATAGCTTTAAGAATACGCTCTTTTTCATCGCGGATGGCATCAAAAGCCGTACTAGCGGGAGCATCCATGCACACTGAAGCCAATACTTGCAGCATGTGGTTTTCCACTACATCCCGAATCGCACCAGTCTCCTCATAAAAGCGCCCCCGTCCTTGAATGCCAAAGTCCTCTGCCATCACAATCTGGATGCTTTCAACGTAGTTGCGATTCCAGATCGGTTGCAGAAAAGAGTTGGCAAACCGAAAATAGAGTAAATTCAGCAGTGGTTCTTTGCCCAGGTAATGGTCGATGCGATAGATGGATGATTCGGGAAAAACTGATGCCAGAATTTGATTTAACTCGCGTGCTGATTGCAAATCCCGTCCAAATGGTTTTTCAATTACCACCCGCGCATTTTTAGCACAGCCTGATTTGCCCAATCCTGACACTACTTGTGCAAACAGACTCGGTGGAATTGCCAAATAGTAGAGGGGACTGGTTGCATCACCAAGGGCTTGACGTAATTTTTCGTAAGTTTCTGGTTTGTTGTAGTCACCTGCAACGTATTGGAGTTGTGCCGAAAGTTTCTCAAATGCGGTTGCATCTACACCGCCATGATGTTCTAAGCTCTCGCGTGCCCTTTGGCAAAGTTGCTCCGTCGTCCAAGGTCGTCCGGCAATGCCAATGACTGGGACATTGAGATGACCCCGCCGTACCATTGCCTGAAGGCTGGGGAAGATTTTTTTGTAGGCTAGGTCACCTGTTGCCCCAAAAAATACTAGTGCGTCTGAATCAGGAGTTCCCATGACTAACCTCTTTAGGAATTAGCTTTTTCATGATGGCCGCCAAACTGATAGCGCATGGCTGACAAAAGTTTGTCGGCAAAGTCTGCTTCGCCACGGGAGCTAAAGCGAGCAAACAACGCTGCACTTAACACCGGAGCTGGTACAGATTCATCGATCGCCGCGATCGCTGTCCAACGACCTTCGCCAGAATCCGATACGCGACCGCCAAACTCTTCTAAATTCGGGCTTGTCAATAAGGCGATCGCTGTCAAATCCAATAGCCAGGAAGCAATTACACTACCCCGACGCCAGACTTCGGCAATATCTGCGAGATTAAAGTCATACTGATAATGCTCTGGATTCCTTAATGGTGTGGTTTCAGCATCGATCTCGCGCTGATTCTTGCCGACGTTGGCGTGGTGAAGAATATTCAACCCTTCTGCATACGCCGCCATCACCCCGTATTCAATACCGTTGTGCACCATTTTGACGAAGTGTCCCGCACCGATGGGCCCGCAGTGGAGATAGCCTTGCTCGGCAGTACCGCCTGCCTTGTCTCGTCCTGGAGTGCGTTCAATTGCTCCTACACCCGGAGCTAGAGTTGCAAAAATGGGATCGAGGCGTTTGATGGCCATTGGTTCGCCACCTATCATCAAGCAATAACCCCGCTCCAATCCCCAAACACCTCCACTCGTACCGCAATCAACGTAGTGAATGCCTCGCTCCTTGAGTGTGGCCGCTCGACGAATGTCATCGTGGTAGTATGAGTTACCGCCATCTATAATAATGTCGTCTGGTTCGAGTAGCTCAATGAGCGTTTCAATGGTTTCATCCACCGAAGCCGCAGGCACCATCAACCAAAGGGCGCGGGGTTTAGATAACTTGCTGACTAGATCGGCGATTGAGCTTGCTCCGGCTGCAATTACACCTTCGCTGACCATTGCCTCCAATTTCTCAGTACGGCGGACATAGCCGACTACACGATGCCCAGCACGCATCAAACGCTGTGCCATGTTTGCGCCCATACGTCCGAGTCCAATCATTCCAAGTTCCATAGGTTTTTCGCCTCCTGGTTTTCAGCTTTTTGCGTTCAATAGCAGCCACGCTTGCTGCTATTCCTCTGTTGAGACACTTACGCTCAGACTGAGTTAAAGCAAGTGTAATTTTACTGCTCAATAACAAACTGGTAATCAAGGCGATCGCGATAATTAATATTCATTAGGTATCAGAAAGCGCGACGCCAGTCAGAATTATACTCAGGGACTTCCAAAAAATAAATCATACCAATTTGGGATTTTAAATAGAAAATCCTTACCATCAGGTAGTTTCATAAGTCTCAAAGGATACCAGCTATCCGTTGTTGGTATAAGTTGATGTCAATGATTATCGTTGGAATCAGGCAATAGGTTATAGGCAAGAAAATTTTTATTGTATATTTCTCTAGTTGTTGTATCTCTTCTTTTAAAGGTTGGTTTAAAATTCTTTTCGCGCTAAAAAATTTCCGTAACTTCTCTCTAAACCACTGTAGCTTAATTTAGGAACATAGTTCCGATACCAAATTTAAACGTGAATGATGGGCAGTTGCATAAAACTTTCAACACCAAACTATAAGTCAATGTATTGATGTTCATCTCAAATTATTTGCCATCAAGGCAGGAAAAACACACAATGTATATCCAAAAACTTTCTACTTCTCTATTTTCCCGAACTACCTGGTTAACTGGAACTAGTTTGGCCGTCATGCTTAGTTCTGCTTCTCTAACACTTGTGTTTGGTCATTCTGCTCGAGCGGAATAGCACTAAGAAAAGCTCTAAGCTATACAGGATAGGTGCTACAGATTTAAACAGTGTAGGGACGGGGCAGGCGATTGTCGTTGATGAAGTGTTGGGATCGCTAATAAAGTTTGCTCCTGGCGTAAGCGCCCGCCTTGTTGGGATGCTTGCGGCGGTAAACTAGACGATGCCTAACTCCAGACAGTGCAAAGATGTACGGGTTGTCCCAAAAATTTTTAGATAGGAAAAGCTTACTCGTTCATGGAATACTTTCCTTGAGACGAGCAAGCAAACATCATAAATACTACTGTGACACTACTAATACAAATCCTCAAGGATAAATTTAATTCATCTTTGGGATTACCTTTTAAAGAGTTGTTACCAACAAGTATAATTGAACAAGTAATGAAGGAGCTAAACATTAGATATTATCAGCGATTATTTGACCCAATAGTAACGCTTTGGGCGTTTTTATCTCAAGTTTTGGATACTGATAAAAGTTGTCATAATCCGGTGAGTAAAATCATTGCTTCTTTGGCAGGAGAAGGAGTAGAAATCCCATCAACTGATACAAGTGCCTATTGTCAAGCTTGGTCGAGATTACCAGAAATATTATTACAAAAACTTTTTCGTGAGACTGGACAAAGCTTAGAACAAAAAGTAACTACAGAATATTTATGGTGTGGACGAAATGTGAAAGTAATAGATGGGTCTACCAGGGAAAACGCATCTAAATATTGACAAAGTGGTAGGTAAGGTGTGTACAAAGTAGTACAAAAAAACTAGAAAAGGGCATCAGGAGCGATCGCTGGCTTGAGTGAGGGTTATTAATTGGACTGTAATGGTAAAGTCATAAGTAGAGTAAAGCCCCCAAAAAAAGCGTGAAGCTCAAGCCCAAAATCACCATTGCTGACCATTTTGCACAGATGTCAGACCCACGCATAGACCGCACGAAGCGACATAAGTTAATCGATGTGGAAGTAGCAGTTTTAACTTCTCCCACTGCTCGTTACTTAACTCACCTCGATTCATCAACACACTATGCCTGCGTTCGCCTATTTTTTAGGATACAACGAGTTTGAAAACACGCCCTAGCCCGCACTTCGGCAAAGCTCAGTGGCCACCGCAGGCATCGCTGCCAGTACGCTTGCTCTTAAGAAGCTCAAGCTAGTTTGCGGTGATAAAATCAGAAGAATCAGCCGTTTTAAAATTACGAAAAGCTACAAACTTAACTAATAGGGATTAGCGCAGAATGAATGACCAGCAATTATTTAACGATCGTCTGGCTGTGTTGGCGACAATGCACCAAAAAGAAAAGGTAATTGCTCCACTATTAGAACAAGAGTTAGGTATCAACGTTATAGTACCACAGGATTTTAATACTGATATTTTTGGCACATTTACTAGAGAAGTAAAACGTCCGGGAACACAAATCGCCGCAGCTAAATTCAAAGCAGAGAAAGCTTTAGAATTCACAGGAGAAAATTTAGCGATCGCCAGCGAAGGTAGTTTTACACCCCATCCATTAGTTCCTTACATTTACTGTAATAGAGAAATAGTTTTTTTCTTAGATAAAATCAACAATCTAGAAATTATTGGTCAGGAAATTTCTACAGATACTAACTTTAATCATCAAATTATAACAAATTTAGAAGAGGCGTATATTTTTGCTAAAAAAGTTGGTTTTCCAGAACATGGATTAGTTGTCTGGTTTGAAAACTTAGAAAAGAGACGTAATGAGATAACGAAAGGTATTACAAAAGAAATAGATTTGATAACATTAGTTGATTTTGCATTACATAATTCACCAAATAGTCAGGTAAATATTGAGACAGATATGCGGGCGATGTATAATCCCACTCGGATGAAAAATATTGCAAAAGCTACCCATAATTTAATCAATAAAATTAGTAGTTGTTGCCCAAAATGTAATACCCCTGGTTTTGAAATAACTGAAATAATTAAGGGATTACCCTGTGAATTTTGTCAGCTCCCAACCACCTTACCACTGACCGCAATTTATCAATGTAAAAAATGTGGTTTTAATCAAGAGAAACTATTTCCTAATGGTATGGAATTTGCGAATCCAGCCCAATGTATGTACTGTAATCCGTAGGTTATCTCTACACGGGGAGGATGTGGGGGATTGGTCAAAATTGCGATTGCTGGGGGTGCGTAGCTTGCCGCCGTAGGCATCCATCGCTTAACACCTAAAATACTGCTATGGTCAATCACTACCTGATGAACTAGTATTAAAATCTGTTTGCATAACTTGACAAAACAATCACTAATGAATGTTCAGCGCAGTTAAAATTGTGGTTTCTTATATTGCAACAAAAGAATTTGCAACATGAAGCCATTGTCAGTAGACCGAAAAGTTTTGCGATGCCTTCGGCGGGCGCAGCCATCGCTAAAAAATAGTAGTCTGTGATACCGTTTTTGGAGAAAGTGCAAAAGCTGAAAGACTTGGATAAATGATAAATTTAGCTTATTAATAAACTCCAAAAACCAACAAACATCAGCCGGACGGTAAATAAACTTCGCAGGCTACCCCATAGTTGCGGTCTACTGAACTTGTCTTCCTGTGGATCTTGCTGGCATCTTGATAAACTTGCTGTAGTAGTGCCTGTTGTGCTTGCAGATTAGGAGCAGCCAGTCCATTACTACGTCCATCTTGGTTGATTGCACTACCTCGGATAACTGCACAGCATAGAGAGTTTAAAAGTTCAAGCTACCTCGTAAGCTAAACGCTTTACTTCTCCACCTTTTTTTTAATTTACATTAAGCGCATTTGTATAGTTTTATACTGATTATATAATAGTACTTACTAATGTACAGGATATCAACAACAGAATCAAGGGTTACTATAAAACGTTTTACTAAACCCACTTTCCCACTTTGTACTTAAGTTTTATATAATAAAATATACAAAAAATTAATACGGCAAAATATTTAGTTTAATTACTACCTCTACACTTGACTAACTCTCGAGAGAGAATTGCAACCATCCCAGTCAAAAAATTTGGCGTTAATGATGTAATTGGTTCATTACACTGGGTGCAACTATTACGTAAGCCAGTTCCGCACAGGAAACAAAACTGCGATCGCGGCAATAACCATATCTCTTCAGAGCCTGTGCCTGGAGTCCAACAGTGAGGGCAAAATTTCAGAACATCTGACGCGACTATTGGTACACCGTGGACAACAGCATAAAGGTACTCAGATGGAATCTGCAATGGCTAACCCACGCTGACTTTTACTATTGAGCTTGGTAGTCATGCCTCGTTCAATCTTACCCAAGCTTTGAAGATGAATGCCTGCACATTTTTGAGGCACAAACAATCCTCAAACCCATACAGGGCAAGAAAAATACACTAAATGCTCAAAAATCAGTAAACCCAGATATATCAAGAAACTAGACAAAACCATGTTAAAGGCTCTCTGTATATAAATTTGAGGCTTTTTTCTGGCTACTTTTTGTCTAAGTCCCACTAACAAAATTCCCGCTTTGAAAAATGACACAGCAAACCCAAATATTAGAAAATCTGCTTTCTCCTCAGTTATTGAGAGTGAAAAACTTGGCACAATAACTATAGACTACGCACTAATGACTAATGACTATGAACCAAAAAGATGTAGTTGTAATTGGTAGTGGTATAGGGGGGTTGAGTTGTGCTGCTGTTTTGGCGCGATATGGCTTTGATGTGACTGTTTGTGAGAGTCATACAATTGCTGGTGGAGCGGCGCACAGTTTTGAACGTCAAGGATTTAAGTTTGATAGTGGCCCTTCTCTTTACTCTGGGTTGTCTTACACTCCTTCCGTTAACCCTTTACGACAAGTGCTAGATGTAATTGGTGTGGATTTGCCATGTGTGACTTATGATACTTGGGGTTGTCGGCTACCAGAAGGTGATTTTGATACATCTGTGGGTGCAGAACAGTTTTGTGAAGTGCTGGCAAGGCTGCGAGGTGAAGATGCAGTGTCCGAATGGCAACGCTTGCAAGCGGTGATGACACCACTAACCGCAGCGGCGATCGCTCTGCCTGCATCTGCATTACGTTTAGATATAGGTGCAGCTTTGACTATCAGTAAATTTGCTCCATCGTTAGCTAAACATACTGCCAATATTCTCAAGTTAACGGGGTCTTTTGACCGGATCGTGAATGGTGTTGTCCATGACCCCTTTATTATTAACTGGTTGAACTTGTTGTGTTTTCTCCTCTCTGGACTACCAGCGTCAGGAACTAACGCCGCAGAAGTCGCATTTATGTTTGCGGAGTGGTACAAATCAGGAGTAGCGTTAGATTACCCTGTTGGTGGTAGTGGTGCTTTAGTCAATGCACTGGTGCAAGGACTAGAAAAACATGGCGGGAAATTAATGTTAGGCTCTCATGTTGAGCAAGTTTTGGTACAAGGTAAACGGGCGGTAGGTGTCAAGCTGCGAAATGGGGAAGAAATTCGGGCGCGGCGAGCAGTTGTTTCTAATGCTTCGGTATGGGATACGTTAAAACTATTACCAGAAGGGGCAGTACCAAAAAAATTCCGCAGCCAACGCCAAGCCATACCAGAGTGTGATAGTTTTATGCACTTGCATCTTGGTATTGATGCTCAAGGTTTACCAGCAGATTTAGCTTGTCATTATATTGTGGTTAATGATTGGCAATTGGGCATTACTGCACCGCAAAATGTTGTGGTGGTATCAATACCCTCAATTCTTGACCCATCGCTTGCACCCCCAAGTAAACACGTAATTCACGTTTACACTCCCGGTAATGAACCCTACACACTTTGGCAAGGGCTAGATAGGAGAAGCCAGGAATATGAGCAACTAAAGCGATCGCGTGCCGAGGTGATGTGGCAAGCTTTAGAACGAATCATCAGCGATATCCGCACCCGTTGCGAAATCACCCTGGTTGGTACACCCCTCACCCACGAACGTTTTTTACGCCGCCATCGTGGTTCCTATGGCCCGGCAATTTCTGCCGCTAAAGGTTTGTTTCCTGGTCACGGTACACCTTTAGCGGGGTTGATGTGCTGCGGTGACTCCACATTCCCTGGCATCGGTTTACCCGCCGTCGTCGCTAGTGGGATGATTGTTGCTAATACCCTGGCTCCTTTGAGTAAGCATTTAGCTATGTTGGAGGAGATAAGTTAACGTGAGTTCGACGCTTAGAAAAAGGCAAAAAGCTTGCTATGTATAGATTTGCCAAACTGGGCACACAACAGCGATCGCTCCTGATGCCCTTTTCTAGTTTTTTTGTACTACTTTGTACACACCTTACCTACCACTTTGTCAATATTTAGATGGGTTTTCCCTGCTCTCTCTAGGTAACCGAGTTACTGATGTCTGGACTGCACACATTACCTATATCAAGATGTTAGATTACAATTTTGGCTACCAACGTAAAACTGATTTGGTTCCAGACTATCATCAATCCCCACCTGTAAAAAATTCCACCCCACCCAAAGAAGTTTGGGAGAAAAACGGGTTTTTGACCATGCATCCTGGTGTTTAAAGCCCTAATTTGAAAGTGATTGCCTATACGTAGATTCTCTGCGGCTTGCTCCCAGGCGATCGCTTTCAAATTTGCACACTATACAAATGCTGGTGCGTGGTTATTAGCTATATTGTTATACATTCTAGTAAGTTCCTGTAGACGCTCAACTTGATATGATTCAAGTGAGTAAAAAGAAGCTGATTTGATTATTTGTTTGAGTTCTTCTGCCCACTGTCTATAAGTTGAAGTGCCAATAGTTCCTTCAGACGACTGAATATAATTAACTAAAACTTGAGGATTGACTTTAAATGTACTAATTCCATATTTTTTAGCACATTGGAGTAAGAATTCATAGTCAGCAAATATTCGGTGGCAAAGATTCCATTTTAAAGCATGATTACGGTAATGAATGAATCCATTGCTATCAAAAATTTCTTGTTGACTAATGAATTTATCAAGTGTGCAGTTTGGGTTACTGGGAGAAAGAAAAGTTTTACTCATGCGTATAGTTTTATATCAAAGAACACTCGTGATGGTGTTGGAGGATTTTGGTGGGGAGTCATTAGCAAAATTGAGTTCTGAATTGCCCGAGTTTAGCCCAATGTCCCTGCCTGATTTCTTGCGTTTGGCGATTCAGCTCACAGAGATATTGGGTAACATTCACAGCAACAATGTCATCCACAAGGACATTAACCCCAGTAATATCGTTCTCAACCTAGCTACTGGGACGGTAAAAATTATTGATTTTGGTATTGCTACACGATTTGCTCGCACGAATCCGAGCTTTAAAAACCCTAATGTATTAGAAGGCACGTTGCTTATATCTCACCAGAGCAAACGGGAAGAATGAACCGGATGCTGGATTACCGCACGGATTTTTACTCGCTAGGAGTCAGTTTCTACGAACTGCTAGTTGGGCAATTGCCGTTTGTCGCAACAGATGTACTGGAATTGGTGCATAGTCATATTGCTCTTGAGGCTGTTCCACCCCACAAAGTGAATACAGAAATTCCTGAAATTGTTTCTGGCATCATCATGAAATTAATGGCGAAAAATGCTGAGTCACGATATCAAAGTGCTTGGGGAATCAAAGCAGATTTAGAGCAATGTCTGCACCAGCTAGAAAACACAGGTGGAATGGAAGCGTTCCAATTAAGTAGTCACGATGTTTATGATAAGTTTCAGATTCCGCAAAAACTCTATGGACGTGAAGCTCAAGTTGAGAAGTTATTGGCAGCGTTTGAGCGAATCAGTACAGCCTCAAGTTCAGTAGTAGATGCATCCACAAAGGGCAAGCCTCAAAGTGAGATGATGCTTGTCACAGGTTATTCAGGGATTGGCAAATCAGCCCTAGTGCAAGAAATTTATAATGTTATTGATATTTGCCACTAATTATTTGGTTAGTTATTAAGAGGATAAAAAATGAATCAAAATAAAAATTTCTTGCGGGCAGAAGAATTGAAAATAGGTATCTACAATCCAATAATCTGGAGATTGAATATACAAGGCAAAGAAAAGCCCAGCCGAAACGACTATATTCAAGGGTTTGGGCTTTTACCAGATTTTGTTCTTAAGGCTAATGGAATTTTAATATCTGAGCAAAAAGAGAAAGACAAAATCAGCGTAAAAACTGGGAATTTATCTATAATACACATCCCGAACACAGACTCATTACCGATGATGCTCTCCATAGAATTCCGGGTTTTGATCCAGACTTGGAAAACCTCAAGGCTAAGGTTCGCCAGCAAATTGAGGAGGAAATTAATCCTTTTATTTCTGATTCTTTTTTGAATAAGAGTACGAAGGAAATCATTCGTGCAGGGAATAACTTGGCAATCTGGCACACACTTTATCCTGATGATAAAGTCACAATTTTTCAGCAAATTGTCCATAACATCACTGTCCAAAACAGAGAAGTTAAAGAAGTTACTGTCAAAATTTGAAGGTTTATTTTAATTTGGGCTTATGAACACTCAAAAAATTTTTGATTTAAATAAACTTAGATGTGAAGTTGCTATGCAACAAGCTCTACAGAAATGGCAACCGCAGCCTAAAACTTATGGTATTGAATGTCCTCGATGCAATTCCACTCGGCTTGTAAAAAATAGTAGATATAATGGTATCCAAAAATATCTATGCAATGACTGCGATCGCACATTTCAAGAAAGACCATGGTTTGTGTGTGAATGTCTAATTCCAGGTAATCAGCTAAAGTGTCAGTCTTGTCCTCAGTTTAAAGAGTTTTTAGGCCTAGTCAAGCAAAGAATGGCGGAATTGCGTTTTTTGAGCTTTCAAGAGTTACAAAACCTCAAATCTTCTGATACTGTGACTGAAACACTTGATTAATCTCAATTGTTTAGTATAATTTATTACTAACTATCTGAAGCCGCTCCATAACACTTAATTCTCTAACAGATTTTCAAATCCTCCGAAAATTATTGCAAGGCGACTTCTTTCTCTACGGAAAAAGTGTCAAATTCCTTTATTCCAACTAGTTCAGTCCCTTTGTCAGTCTCTCAGTTTTGGGCATCTAAACTACTTGTTGAAAATTTTCTCCCAAAAAACTTTATTGGAAGCGACTGGCTTGCCATGAACAGAAAAGTTTTCAAATTTCGCTATCCTCATATTAACTAACAATAGTGCTTATGGCTTACGAATCTTGGTCACAAGTTGTAATTCGCACAGTTATTGAATGGGAAAAACGTAAAGCAGAGCTAAAATCTACCTCGGTTATTCCCGAACAAAAAACAAAGCGCAAACCCAAAACTGCCTAGTCACGATACTCAATGGCTGTTATGAAGTTGCCATCTACACATATTTTGTTGATGCAGCCATTGAGTATTGATCTCTTATCTTGAGTATTTAGTCTTTGCCAGTAATTTTTATTAGAAAAATCCTGTATAATTCTCTTCTTAGCAAACAGAGATTCTTTGGAGGCATTATTTGTTGTTCCTAATGCGATCGCCTATGGCGGGCGGGTACGCCATCGCAATCTGTTGTTTCAGGTAATTTTTTAATCCGGTACTTTCAAACTTTATTCTGCTTCGGCTCCTAATATAACCCTTTCATACAGTAGTGCGATCGCAAATTCAAATTCGATGCTGGATAAGGTAATAATATCTCCCTCAGTGTAGGGATAGTAAAGCCACATTCTTCCCTCTCCACGAGAGTAGCGTTCGACGGAGATTATTTCTGAATCTATCAATAAATATTCTTGTAAAGAAGGCATTTTCAGGTAATTAGTGAATTTTTCGCCCCTATCTTTGCTGCTTGTACCAGGGGAGAGAACTTCGGCAATTATTTTTGGGTTTTGAATAAATTTGCGGGCATTGAGGTCTTGAGAGTCGCAACTGACGATAACATCAGGATAATAGTAAGGACTTATAGGCGTAACTTGCACTTTCACATCCGACACATTCACCCGGCAACCTCTAGCACGTAAATGTGGATATAAGGCTCTGTAAAAATTAAGTGCAATGTCATTGTGGGGAATTGTACCACCTGTCATCGCAAAAACTTCACCGTTAATGTATTCGTAGCGAAGGTCTTGCTGGGGTTCCCATACAAGATATTCCTCGATGGTCATTTTTTGCGGTTGTTGAGAGATGGCTACCATAGCAAGATTTTTCCAGTTTGTTTTGATTTTAGCGAATAGGGTAGGGTGTTTTTCTCCCTCAGATATTCATAGTTGTCAGATCGCACCTTTTTTACCATATCTGCAACACGGCATGAAATTTGTCATGGTTGCAATGTAACAGTGCGATTGTGACATTTAGGAGATGTGGAAAACGCTTTAATCTAGTAACGATACTCAATGGCTGTAATAAAGTTACCATCTACGCATATTTTTTTAACGCAGCCATTGAGTATTGCTCTTTTATCTTGGGCATTAAGCCCTTGCCAGTAACTTTTATTAGAAAAAGCCAGTATAATTCGTTCCTTAGCAATCAAAGATTGTTTGATTGCATTATTTGTTGCTCCAAGTGCGATCGCAATCTGTTCTTTGAGGTCATTTTTTATTTGTTCGATTGCTGAACTTGGTGGCAGCGTTTCCAGAGTATTCAGCGATGCACGCAGAGTTTTGACTTCTGCCGATTCTTCTACAACAGTTTGCTCATCTGTTTCCACCAAATTTGCTAACCGTTCGGCTTCTTGTGCCAAGAAATCTACTACTTGGATGTCTAATATTTTTGATGAAATCATATTTTTATTGCTACAGTTGCCAGCTTTATACAAACGGCACTGAAAATAATAGATAGCTTGCCCATCCTTATTTACCCGTTTTGCATGGCGCGTCATTGAACCTCCGCAATGAGCGCATTTGATTAAATTAGAAAACGGGTTTACTTCGTTATCGTCTCTTGAAGCCCATCGGTTATGTCGATTGCCTCGGATAATCTGTTTTATTTGTTCATGTTCTGTGCAGGTAATGATTGCCTCTTCGTCGTGGGTTCCCCATTTTACCTTCCACTCGTCAAAATGTTTTCGCTTTCCCTTTGATTTAACGTAAGTATCAAAAGGCAAGCCTCCCGCGTAAACAGGATTTACTAATAATGCTTTTAAGCCTGCAATTGACCATCTCAGTCCAGACCACGGATAACGCAAGGGATGATTAGCTTTATTTGGTGTAAATACCATTTTATCTAAGTCATCGTCGCTGATAATCCTTGAACTTGTTTCAGGCTTATTCCAAGCAAAAGCTTTTGTTTCTATACCAAAATCGCAGTGCAGCTTACGAACAGTAGCAGCAACTGAACCGCACTCAAAAAAAGTATTAAAAATATATCGGGCCAGGTCAGACACCGTTAATTCTCTTTGTCCTTCCAACAAGCAAACGCATAGTGAGTCATCGCGTATATATTTATCCTTTTGGATACGGTATCCCAATGGGGCAACTCGGTGACTTTTTCCTTGGTCTATCCTATGACGACGTTCACTCTTTAACCTCTCTGTCACCATTCTTACCTCAAATTTGGCAGCAGCAAGCAACATATCAATCGTTAATTCCCCACCAAGACTCTCTGGGTCAACTCCTTGATCTAGAGCTATTAGTTTAATTCCCTTGGAGCGCAATACCTCCAACAATGAATAAAACAAACGCGATGATGAGCCGATACGATCGATCCGGGTAAATTGAAGTGATTTTACCTTACCCTTTGAAGATGTCTTCAAGTCATTAATTAATTGTTGTAGTCCTTCCCTGACTTCGGTTGTCCGTGATTGAATATCCCAGTATACTTTTGAACACCCAGCATCCTGCAAGCGTTCTATTTGTTTACGTAACGCACCTTTATCTGTCTGCTGCTCCTCACCGCTAACTCTTGCGTAACCCCAATTTTCCATAACAACGCATTGACACAACCTTTATTATATTTGATAGCAGATACTTCTATTCCCAGAAATACTCAGAACAGTTGCAAAAGCGCCAACCCCAAACAATTCGTAATTCGTAATTCGTAATTCATAATTGAAGACAACAATGCAAAATAACTGCATCTATCTCGATAATAATGCCACCACTAAGGTAGACCCAGAAGTTATAGAGGTAATGCTACCTTACCTTACAGATTATTACGGCAATCCCTCCAGTATGCATACCTTTGGTGGGCAAGTCGGTAAAGCAGTGAGAACAGCAAGAGAACAACTTGCAGCCATCCTGGGAGCCGATGAATCTGAAATTGTCTACACAAGTTGTGGAACTGAGGGAGATAACGCGGCGATTCGAGCCGCACTGTTGGCGCAACCAGAAAAGCGACATATTGTCACCACCCAAGTTGAACATCCAGCAGTACTCAATGTCTGCAAACAATTAGAAACCCAAGGTTACACTGTTACCTATTTATCAGTAAATCATCAAGGGCAGCTGGATCTAGATGAACTAGAAGCTTCCTTGACGGGTAACACCGCCTTGGTGACAATTATGTATGCTAATAACGAAACCGGCACGGTTTTCCCGATTGAGCAAATTGGGTTGCGCGTCAAAGAATATGGTGCTATCTTCCATGTAGATGCGGTGCAAGCAGTAGGGAAAATCCCCTTGAATATGAAGACTAGCACGGTGGATATGTTAACCCTGTCTGGTCACAAGCTGCACGGGCCGAAAGGAATTGGTGCTTTATATATCCGGCGTGGAGTTCGGTTCCGTCCCTTCATGATTGGGGGACACCAAGAACGCGGACGTAGGGCGGGAACAGAGAATGTTCCAGGAATTATTGCCTTGGGCAAAGCTGCCCAACTAGAACTGTTACACTTAGAAGAAGCGACAGCAAGAGAAAGAAAGCTGCGCGATCGCCTGGAACAAACTTTACTAGCTAAAATTCCCGATTGTGTAGTCAATGGTGACGTTACGCAGAGATTGCCAAACACAACCAATATCGGCTTCAAGTACATCGAAGGTGAAGCAATTCTACTGTTATTGAACAAATACGGTATCTGTGCATCATCCGGTTCTGCTTGCACCTCCGGTTCTCTAGAACCCTCCCACGTTCTGCGGGCAATGGGCTTACCCTACACAACTTTGCACGGTTCAATTCGCTTCAGTCTTTGTCGCTACACAACAGTTGCCGAAATCGATCGAGTCATAGAGGTAATGCCTAGTATTGTAGAACGTTTACGCGCTCTCTCACCATTCAAAAATGATGATGCAGGTTGGTTGCAAGGACAAGAACAAGCACTAGCGCATCGTTAGGAACTAGCGAATAGGGAATAGGGCATAGCGCATTAAGAATGGAACCTATGCCCCATGCCCAATCCCCAATCTAAAATCCAAAATCTAAAATCTAAAATTCGTTATGTGGGACTACACCGATAAAGTATTAGAACTGTTTTACGATCCCAAAAATCAGGGAGAAATTGAAGAAACGAGCGAACCTGGAATTAAGGTTGCAACGGGAGAAATCGGTAGCATTGCTTGCGGTGATGCTCTGAGATTGCACCTGAAAGTGGAAGTAGAATCTGATAAGATTCTAGATGCTCGTTTTCAAACCTTTGGTTGTACTAGTGCGATCGCATCTTCTAGTGCATTAACCGAAATGGTCAAAGGTTTAACTTTAGATGAAGCTCTGAAAGTGTCCAATAAAGACATTGCAGATTACCTGGGTGGTTTGCCAGAAGCAAAGATGCATTGCTCTGTGATGGGACAAGAAGCGCTAGAAGCTGCTATCTATAATTATCGTGGCATACCTCTAGCTTCCCACGATGATGACGATGAAGGTGCATTAGTTTGCAGTTGCTTTGGCATCAGCGAGTCCAAAATTCGCCGCGTGATTCTAGAAAATCATCTCACGGATGCCGAACAAGTAACAAATTATGTAAAAGCTGGTGGCGGATGCGGTTCCTGTCTGGCGAACATTGATGATATTATTAGATCAGTTCAACAGGAATACGCCTCACCTGCTCTCAACAATTACGGCGTACAAGTTGCCACAGAAATTGTTACGTCCAAAGAACGATCGCTAACAAACGTGCAAAAGATTGCTCTAATTCAAAAGGTTCTTGATGAAGAAGTCAGACCCGTACTCATCGCTGACGGGGGAGATGTAGAACTCTATGATGTCGAAGGCGATCGCGTTAAAGTTGTACTGCAAGGTGCTTGCGGTTCCTGTTCAAGTAGTACAGCAACCCTAAAAATTGCGATCGAAGCCAGATTACAAGATCGTGTCAGCAAGAGCCTTGTAGTCGAAGCAGTTTAGGAATTGCTGTAGGACTTAACGTAATCTACAAATACGCTCTAATATGCATTCAGCCAGGAACAGAAAGTAGGATTTGAACCATATAATTGTCTCCACATCAATGCTTCAATCCTACCGAGAACCGATAGCTAGATTAGCTATCACGGCTAACAGCATATAGGCTTCATACATTAAGCGCCTACTTGCTTTCTTTCATCATCCAACTCGCTTCAAAGGAACAGGATATGAGCACATTGTACGACAAACTTGGTGGACAATCAGCTATTGAACAAATAGTAGATGAACTCCACAAACGCATTGCCACAGACAGCCTCCTCAATCCCATTTTTGCTGGTACAGATATGGCGAAGCAACGTAATCATCTAGTTGCTTTCTTATCTCAAATATTTGAAGGGCCAAAGCAGTACGCCGGTCGTCCAATGGACAAAACCCACGCAGGATTGAATTTACAGCAACAACACTTCGATGAGATTGCAAAACTCCTGGGTGAATCAATGGCTGTGCGTGGAGAGTCGCCAGAAGATACCAAAGCTGCACTAGAGCGCATCTCAAATTTCAAGGGCGCTATTTTGAACAAGTAATAGGACCATGCATTGATTGTTGACAAATAACAACATCAAGTCCTATTGAATCTTGCAAGCTGAAACACATTATGACGTATTTGTAAATTGCGTAATTTTCTTTGTTCTTTGTCATTTTTTGACAAAGGACAAAGGACAAAAAGAAAAGAAATTTAACCACGAAATATATGTACCTACTCTCAATCATTTTAGCTGTGGAGCGATCGCCCCCAGCAGGCATTTATGCCAACGCTACCAACGATGCTCTACACGCGCTCACTACTGTCGCTCAACTGGCGTGAACGCAACTGACAAACGCACAGACCCACTAACCAACCAATTGCAGGGAAATACGAACCATGACAGACGAAAATATAAGACAGATAGCTTTCTACGGAAAGGGCGGTATCGGTAAATCTACCACTTCCCAAAACACCTTAGCAGCTATGGCAGAAATGGGTCAACGCATCCTCATCGTCGGTTGCGACCCGAAAGCTGACTCTACCCGTTTGATGCTGCACAGCAAGGCTCAAACAACCGTTCTTCACCTCGCCGCAGAACGTGGTGCAGTAGAAGATATCGAAATCGAAGAAGTAATGCTCACCGGTTTCCGAGGTGTACGTTGCGTAGAATCTGGTGGTCCAGAACCTGGTGTAGGTTGCGCCGGTCGTGGTATTATCACCGCCATTAACTTCTTAGAAGAAAACGGTGCTTACCAAGACCTAGACTTCGTATCTTACGACGTATTAGGTGACGTTGTATGCGGTGGTTTCGCTATGCCAATCCGCGAAGGTAAGGCACAAGAAATCTACATCGTTACATCTGGTGAAATGATGGCGATGTACGCTGCTAACAACATCGCTCGTGGTGTTCTTAAGTATGCTCACACAGGTGGCGTGCGTTTGGGTGGTTTGATTTGCAACAGCCGTAACACAGACCGAGAAATCGAATTGATCGAAACCTTGGCAAGCCGGTTGAACACCCAAATGATTCACTACGTACCTCGTGACAACATTGTTCAACACGCAGAATTGCGCCGGATGACTGTTAACGAGTACGCACCTGAAAGCAACCAAGCTAACGAATATCGGATTTTGGCTCAAAAAATTATCGACAACAAGAATCTGGCTATTCCTACACCCATCGAAATGGAAGAACTAGAAGAATTGTTGATTGAATTCGGTATTCTCGAAAGCGACGAAAATGCTGCCAAGTTAGTTGGTAAGACTGCTGCTGAAGCTCCTGTAGTCTAAGTCGCTGCTAATAAATAACGCTTTAGCACAAGGAAAAAGGAAGAGTTTTATATCTTACCTTTTCCTCTCTCTAGCATCTCCCCCCTAACCTTAGAGGGGACTCCTAGTCCCCCTATGCCCCGATCCTTACGAATCACAGAGGCTAAATATGACACCTCCAGAAAATCAAAACATCATCGAAGAAAGAAAAGAACTAATTAAAGAAGTTCTCAGTGCTTACCCAGAAAAAGCTGCTAAAAAGCGCGAAAAGCACTTAGGCGTATACGAAGAAGGTAAGTCCGATTGCGGCGTTAAGTCTAACATCAAATCCCTTCCTGGGGTAATGACCGCTCGTGGTTGTGCTTACGCCGGTTCTAAAGGCGTGGTTTGGGGCCCTATTAAGGACATGATCCACATCAGCCACGGGCCTGTAGGTTGCGGTTACTGGTCTTGGTCTGGTCGTCGTAACTACTACATCGGTACCACAGGTGTTGATACCTTTGGTACCATGCACTTCACCTCTGACTTCCAAGAAAGAGATATCGTTTTCGGCGGTGACAAGAAACTTGTCAAGCTGATCGAAGAACTAGATGTACTTTTCCCCCTCAACCGTGGTGTTTCCATTCAATCTGAATGTCCCATCGGTCTAATTGGGGATGACATCGAAGCTGTTGCTCGCAAGACATCGAAAACAATTGGTAAGCCAGTTGTACCTGTGCGTTGCGAAGGCTTCCGGGGTGTTTCTCAATCTTTGGGACACCACATTGCGAACGACATGGTTCGTGACTGGGTATTCACCAGAGCAGACAAAGCGAAAAAAGACGGTACACTTCAGTTTGAAAGTACTCCTTATGATGTAGCCATCATTGGTGACTACAACATCGGTGGAGATGCTTGGGCTAGCCGCATCCTGTTAGAAGAAATCGGCTTGCGCGTAGTCGCTCAGTGGTCAGGTGATGGCACCATCAACGAAATGTTGATGACCCCCAATGTGAAGATGAACCTCATCCACTGTTACCGGTCGATGAACTACATCAGCCGTCACATGGAGGAAGCTTATGGTATACCCTGGTTGGAATACAATTTCTTCGGCCCCACCAAGATTGCTGAATCTTTACGAGAAATTGCTTCCAAGTTTGACGAAACAATCCAAGCAAACGCTGAGAAGGTAATCGCCAAGTATCAGCCCACAATGGATGCGGTAGTTGCTAAGTACCGCCCCCGCTTAGAAGGTAAGACCGTTGCCATCATGGTTGGTGGTCTACGTCCTCGCCACGTTGTCCCAGCTTTCCAAGACTTGGGCATGAAGATGATTGGTACAGGTTATGAGTTCGCTCATAACGATGACTACAAACGTACCACTCACTACATCGAAAACGGCACCATCGTTTATGACGACGTTACCGCTTACGAATTCGAGGAATTTATCAAAGCGCTGAAGCCCGACCTCGTAGCTTCTGGTGTGAAAGAGAAGTACGTCTTCCAAAAGATGGGTCTACCTTTCCGTCAAATGCACTCTTGGGATTACTCCGAACCTAGCGATCGCACTTCAACATCATATAATGCAAGGTTTTTTTGCGGTGGAATAAAAAAGAGCCTATTTCTAGCCTAAATGCAAGTTGCAGGGTGATTTAGTATAAGTCAGTTTTGCTGGTTTATATAAAATAACTCTTCTTTTGTCTGGCTTTTCGGATTTTATGGCATTTTGCCCAAAGAAAAGCTGTAAAATGAAAGACTATTTTTAATGACGATTTTTTAGATTAAATGGTGCGATCGCTTTCACCGAACAATATGATGATTGACGAATGGGGGGTGCGATTAGCAAAAGCAAGAATAATTCTTCTGAAGGATGTCAAACCTAAATTTGCTTTAACGGCAAAACGCAGCGACGGCAAGTAAGCTCGAACTCAGCACCAGCGACTGCCAAAAGTCTGCTGTGGAGGGGTGTTAAACAGCTTTTTTGCCGTAATTCAAAACCATATACTTAGTGGCTTGCACCAAATATATTCTCATTATGGTACTTAATAAACTCTTCGCTGATACTATGACCAGTATTGCTCCGAATTTTACTGTTATCAAGCTTCATTACACCATAATCAAGCATTACGTGATGATTAGGACAAAGCACAATAATATTGCTCGCTATATCAGGGCCGTTATGTGGACGACCTAATGGTTTTATATGATGTGCTTCCGAATAACTCTTTTTGTTCACAAGAACAATGGAAGTATTACATAGCTGACAAAGATGATTATGTAAAAGCTTTATTTTACAAGTAAGTTGTGTATCTCGAAGAATGCGATAAGTTTTTTGTAGTACTCGCCCAGGCGCTTGATTACCACTTCCATGAAAATTTTGGTTATCAGCTACTTTGTTTTCATTATCACTTCCCTCGTCTATGTCAGATGCTTCTGGAGTTTCTGTAACAAATGAACGTAATCCCCAAACGCCACTTCCAAGACCTCTCACAGAAAAGAATAAATCTTTTCCCTTATATTTGGCTGAATCGGAAGAATGGTTTTCACTTGTCCCTCGAACGGTTGCAGCTAAATTTTGCGGATGTGGAAATGGACGAATTTTTTTGACTTCTTGGTAAATATCAGCTAGTGGAGCTACACCGTTAAGGTTAGCAAGTGCAGTAGCAATATCCTCGACCCATTTCCTCATGACCAATTCCCTAAAACTTTCACCAGTTCAATAATGCAAGGTTTTTTAGTGGCGATATAAAAAATAGCTATCGCCACAACCAGTTAAATAGTTTAACTAATTGATACAGTCATGAGATTTTTTAACATTAATGCAAATATCTCTTGTTTTGCTCAGATTGCCAGAGACTTGTTCAATGAAATGTCCTCCTTCGTAATGGCTTCCCTTTCCATGGCTGTTTGTTCCCCCGGATCTATGGCTACCTGTACGATTAGCTGCGTATGAAGGGCTTATAAACACACAGAAAATAAATAGAAAAGCAATACAGATAGTGAGTAATTTTTTCAGATGTTTGCTCATGATTATCAGTTATTTTGTTTATTCAACACCTCTTGTATAACTTTGCATTTTTTCTATAACATCGGAACTTATACGGAAAATCAATGAATGTAGTCTTGCTTTAACTCACAGTATATTTAGCTATAAACTTAGTACCAACCGCATAACAACGCTAAATATTTTGTATAGAATTTATGTTAGTGCTGAAAGAACCGCAAATTTCCAGATGACTCGTGGAATTTGCAAATAGATTTAGCAACGGAGGGTAATAAAAATGATTGAATTGCTTTTATGTGTGATCGCCTCAACTCGACAACATTGTAAAGATTATCTGTGAGATGGACAAGAAGTAGACCGTTGTAGCGATGTCTGCGACGGGCTACGCCTACGCCCTTACCCGACAATAAACTAGGCGATCGCATTAAACCGTCCAATCCTCAATTAACAATCCGGGTACTTTGTCCAAATCCCGATGGTTGCATGTTAATAAAACTAATTTACGAGATAGTGCGATCGCCCCAGTTCGACAACACGCCACTGTATATTCATCACTGGTGAAGTTAAGCGATCGCCTCTAACTCAGGAATGTGTTCAGTTTCGTAGTTTTCAATTAAAACACCAATAACTTCCATTAGAGATGCGAGTGGATGTGTCTCGTCTTCACCAACTTGATCGATGAGACAATCAAGGATCTCAACTAAGCGTTCATATTCCTCTTCTGTGTGAGGAACAAAGACGTTTTCGGCAATGGATGACCAAGCAGTGATGGTTTGATCGAGGTTGAAACTTTGCATTATTCTTTCCACTTTCCTTCATCATATTCTGAATGCGTTAACACAGCCCGAATGTAGATTTTCTGGCGGTTGTAGTGAATTGCAGCAATGAGTCGAACTTTGTTACCACCAATATTAAATACTGTCAATTTACCGACTTGATCTGCTGATGGAAACATTTCACGGAGTTCCACAAATGAGACAAACTCATTTCCCTTGACCAATCGATACCACTGAGCCAAGGCGTTATTTGTATCTGGATAAAGTTTAGCAAATTCATTCAGCCGTTTACGAGTAATAACGTGCATCTGAAGACCCTTGATGTCTTAATAATTCTGTCATCCATATAACTCACGTGCGATCGCTAATCTTATATTCTAATCATCGCCTCAACTCAGTAGTATATTCATCCACTTATGAGAATAAAGTGTTACACAAATTCACTACTGAATTTCTGAACTATTGTCTGCACAATTGCCAAAATCGCTCCTACGTTATCCAAGTAATATCTTTGCTTATCAAGCAAAGCTACTTTTTGCGAAAGTTGAAGAAACTGCCATACTTCTCCTGTTGTCACGCATCCATACACAGATATTTCTGTTTGTCCAGATGAACGATTGAATAAATCCGCCGCTACCATTTGCGCGATGCACTGTCCTAACCCAGCTTCAACATCATTTTTCTTCGCTTCCACAACAGTGATAATTGGGCTACGCAACGGTGGTAAAGGTGGAGCAATTGCTAAAATAAAATCACATTCCCCAATCAAGCCCTGTGCAGGATCGACATCAAGTCTTTGTCCAGAGAAAATAGCCAAGCTATCTTGGCTGAGATCCCGACAAGTTAATAAAATCGGTACAATAATAAATTCGCTCCGAGCCTTTTCACTAATTAGAGCTAATTGGGTTCGCTTTCCTAAAGTTTCATCTAACCACGAAGGAATAGAAAGAGGTACAAGCTTGGGAAACAAATCTGCTTCTTGGGTAGTGATTCCCAAAACAGCCGCAGCTTTTTCTAGAGTAAAATCGCTGTACGCCATAGTTTTGCACTGCTTTGAGTATATGACGTTTTTAATAAAAAGAAATTACTTCTATTTTACCTCTGTTGTAGAGTTGTCTAAGAATTCTGTGTGAAATGCTTCCGAAGTAGTACGTTCTAGCAATGGGCTAAAAGTGTCGCAAGTTTCAGTTAACCAGAGACAAACAATTTTTACAGGTTAGATTAGGCGCGATCGCAAACATTTTGTCACAATTAAATTCATCAATACGCCACCTAACCCAACTCTTAATTTTTAATAACTAAATCATTGCGGATTCATCCGAATCATGTCTGTCAAAAGATTATCCAAGCTGCCGTTAACTTGAATGCGATCGATCTTCTCTGCAATCCGCTCTAATACTTCGAGTTCTTTTAAACGCAATGCAACGGGATTATCCTCCATCACTTTGGCTGTGTTTAACATACTGCGGGTAGCAGCAGTTTCTTCTCTACGTCTGACTACATTTGCTTGAGCAGCTTTTTCGGCCTCAACTACTTTGCTCAAGATAGTCTTAATTTCGCCAGGTAAAATAATGTCTTTAACACCTACAGAATCTACTTCAATTCCATAGTCTGCGGCTTTCTGGCGAATATATTCAGAGATGCTTCTATCCATTGCACCTTTATCTTCTAATAAAGCATCTAAGTTGCGTTCGCCGACTGCACCACGCAAAGCAAACTGCAATTCTTTGTACAAAAACCCAGAAATATCTGATAAGCCGTTTTTTGCCCTTAATGGGTCTTGGATGCGGAAGCCTGCGGTCAAATTCAACCGCAGAGGTACTTTATCTTTAGAGAGGATGTCTTGACCGGATACTTCCATATTTTGCAGTCGGAGGTCAATGGTTTCGGTTTGAAAAGAGCGGCCAAATAACCACCAAGCATGTGTACCTGGCGATCGCAATCCTTGAAACTCTTGATTAATGTATACTAATCCAACGTGCTGGGCGGGAACTTGGCAAATATGCAAACAGTTACGACTGAGCAATTTCACTTCTGTTAAACCTTCAACTAACTCAGCTACTAAGTTAGGCTGTAACTGAGCATCAGCGCTGATGTCGAGAATTTCCACTGCAACACCTTGCCAAAATAACTTACGGCTGGTGGGTGGCAAAATAGAAATCACTTTCCCTCTATATCGCACAATTGCAACTTGCGAAGCCAGTAATTGCACGGTTTCACAGTAGGCAGCAATAAAGTCGGGATGTTTTTCAATGAGTACATCTTCCAGGGGAAAGTCTGGGTTAGGGATAATCCGGCTGAGAATTCGGACTGTAACATCTCTATCTACCGACCAAAAAGCATACTCTCCTGGTTCTAGAGGTCGCACAAAATTATTTTGCACATATAGTAGACCAATCTCATACTCTGAGATTTGGAACTTCTTCACTCCATTCAACGTAACTGAGCGCAATTGCTGCACAAAGGAACTAGGCAATTCTAAGCTTTCTTCCAAGTTGAATATATGAGACTCTACTTCGATAAAACCACGCCAAAAAGCAATCAATTTATTTGGTGCAACGCTTACCCAATTTTGACCGTAGCGGACTAATGCAACTTGATTGAATGCGGTTCTGATAATCAATAAGTGTTCTTGTAGTTCGGCTTGGTGATTTCGCAACAACAGTTCTAGGTTTTCAATCTGAGCTAGTGGCTGATTGAGGTCATAAATTTTTACTTGCCAATGCCGACCTAAATATGTATACGTACCGGGTTGCAAAATTTTCTTAAAGTCACTGCGGTGATATAAGATGCCGATTTCGTTAGGTTTAATATAAAACGTTTGCCACATAGTAATTTGCATAAATAATTTGTGTGATAGCTAAAGTAAGCTAGTTGATGCCTGGGTTGGGCATAGGCATCGCAACTAACTAAGAAGATTTGATAAAAACATTTATAACCTTGCTTGAACTAAAGTACCACCTGTATATCACAGTTTCAGTACGGCAACAGTCCGAATTTATCTTGAGGTTCTTAGGTTTTATAACCCTATAAACAAAGGCTAAAGGATTGGTTTTAGCTCTTTTGTATTATTATACTACACAAAAATATTTATACCAATTTTAAAAAAGAATGCGACAAATACATACTCCCAAATCTTTGTTCTGTCTAGCTTTCCTAATTTTGAATACTTCGACTACGCTCAGTACAAGTTTTGAATTTTGAATTGGTATTACTCTGTCAGTGCAGGTTTTTACAGTTCCGGTGCGGGCAAAAGCTTCTCCAAAGCTGGATTAAGATTGCTGTTACTTTTCCCAAATTGCTCAATGGCAATCTAAAAAAAGAGAACCGCGCTCAAATATGCCGTTCGCTTTGCCAATTCAGAATCCCCAAAGGAAAACCAAATGTAAGAAAAGGAAGGAACATACTCAAGTTAGGGAGAGATACAGTTGCGCTAGCTCTTTTACTGTTATAAATACCTGCATAACAGAGTAGAAAAAACAAAAAGTTTTTTTGATTGGGTCTTTTTGAATACCCAATAATTCTGCGGCCTTGTCCCTAACAAGGTGCCCGTACCCAGGGCGAGGGTTTTTGCCCGAAAGTATAGGAATCGAACCTACAAATAATCGGCGATACACCGATCGCTCTACCAAATGAGCTAACTTTCATGGTGAAATAGTTGAAAGTACTGGGCGGTATACGCTATTACCAGAGGTTAGCGTACCAGTTGGGTATACAGAACCCAAACTACAGCTTGGTGACTTTGTTACTATTCCGGTTCAAATCTAGCACAGGTAAAAAGTTAAAGGGTGAATTTCATTCGCGCTGGCTATTATTGGCTGAGGTACACCTAAAATGAGTCTTTTCTAGCTAAATAAGCAGCTTTAAAAACGTACTTCATCAGTTTGGGAGTCACCATATTTCTGCTTGATACGTTCCACGCTTGATTTAAATTCTGCACCTTTGGTCGGGTTAATCATTGCTACATAATTTGCAAACCCGGTAATTGCGGCAATTAAATTTGTTGATTTTCCCCAACTTTTTCCTGATAAACCTTCTTGTTCTATTTGATATAAAGTTGCGCGAAAAGCTTTTAATGTCTTTTTAGATATATTTAATTGCGTATTTACAATTATACCTGTTACTTCTTGCTGCACTGATTTACCGGAAATCTTGGTTTTATTATCATTAACGGTAAAATTTTCACTATGAATAATAAATTTAGTGTTTTTAATCAAATTAGATATTTTGGACGATGCATCCTCAGAAGTAGAAAATGTTAAATCGTCAGCGTACCGCGTATAGCAAAACCCAAGATTTTCAGCGATCGCAGCCAGACGACTATCGAGATTACGGCAAACTAGATTAGAAATAGCAGGACTTGCAGGCGAACCTTGAGGTAAATGGCGGTTTTCTGAAGCTGTATAGTTAATTTGTCCATTTATTGCTATTTCAGCGGTTGTACAAATCAACCCGAAAATTGTCGCCGTAGGTTCTGAATAACCAAACCCAGAAAATAATTCTTTGACACGCTTGTAAGAAATTGACTGAAAAAAATTCTGTAAATCAATATTGACTATTACATTTGCACCAACATGGGGTTTAGCATTGGTGACTATCGAACGATTTTTACAAAAGCCGTGCGCTGCATTATGAATTTCTAATTTCTCTAAAATATTCTCTAGAATCCACCTTTGAGCAGCTTTAAGTTCGGGCTTTGGTGCAGAAATAATTCTTTCTCCACCTGTCTTTTTTGAAATTTTGAAAGGGAGGTAATGTGTAGTTAGGGATGTACTAGTTGTTAAAAAGCGCAGTTTTTCTAAGCTTATCCCCATTGCCAAGGCTATTTCTTCGGCAGTATTATATTCAGCTAAACCATGCGATCGCAACTTTTCTAGATTACTTTCAGTCGCTAATGGGGTAGTGCTTAGATTTTTGCCGTACATAATACAAAATATTTTTTACTCTGCAAGTGCAAGTGTTTACAGTTTAGGTGTGGGCAAAAGCTTCTCCAAAGCTGGATTAAGATTGCTGTTACTTTTCCCAAGCTGCTCAATGGCAATCTAGAAAAAGAACCGCGCTCAAATATACCGTTCAATTTACCAATCTAGAATCCCCGAAGGAAAACTAGATGTAGAAAACGAAGGGACATACTCAAGTTAGGGAAAAATGCAGTTGCGCTTACTCCTTGACTGTAGCTACCGAACATTACCCTTACGAGTGATGACCGACAGCAGAACACTGCACCGCAGAGTTGAGAAAATGAGGGGTCTCGAATCTGTTAAGATTCGTACCATATTGGCTACCTTGGAAGGGTATTGTCTTTTAACCCGGACAGGGTTTTGGTTGAAAGTATAGGAATCGAACCTACAACACATCGATTATGAGTCGATTGCTCTACCAGTGAGCTAACTTCCTGGGGTTTGATACAGGAGTCGAACCTGTGACGGATCGATTATGAGTCGATTGCTCTACCAACTGAGCTAATCAAACGATGGTATAGTTTAAAGCCCTCGGCGGTATACGCTTATGCAAAAGCTTGGCGCACCAGTTAGGCGTATAGAACCTAAACTATAGCTTTGTAACTTTGTTACTATCCCGCTTCAAATCTAGCACAGGAAAAACGCTGTAATCTATTCTTTGGGAATCCCTAGATGTTCTCTCAAATCAACGTAAGGTGTTCTATTGCTTTTACTCAGGGGTTGGTGCCAAGCTAGGAGATTATTTAGCGCTTGCACACCATCTTCATTGGGTTTGAGGGTCAATATCAAGTTTTCACAGCGTCCACTAACTTGATTTGCGGTGCAAACCACATTTTGTCCGTTCATTTTGCCGACAGTAATAAACTTCAGTTCTCTGTTGCGGCGGTAAGTTTCCAAACGGTGGCTTACGTCTTGACAGCGCGTTAGTTTATTGTAGCCAGCGTCTCTGAAGTAATTAGAAGTCCAGCGAATCCAAGGCTCAGAAACACCTCTTGAATTGGTGTACACCGTCACGGGTTTGTTACCTGATGTGTCACAATAAAATCCTGGCCTACTTTCGGCTTGACTTGGCTGATTGATGGTTGCAGTCGCGCCGAGAGCGATCGCACCTGCAACCAAAACATTTGTCACTGATGCCAATTTCATGAGTATCTCTCAAATCTTCAGTAAAAAGTTTTTATTTACCTTGCATTTCACACTCTCCCTACTAAAAATAGAGAGAGAATATAAGAAGATTTGACTTCTTATATCTTAATTGCTTAAAGTTTCAGGCCTTTTTACTTGTATATATAATGAGCTGCCACCCACTTGCGACCATGATTTGTTTTTTCCCAATGTGCAGGAACTAGCACTTTCTTTTTCACTGGTGGTGTATAACGTTTAATTTGTGGTAGTTTGTTTGCAATTATTTGAGCAGGTCTATTATGACTATGGGGATTAACAATAACCTGTGATGCTGACGCTTGCGAGGGAATAGAAGTAACAGCAAATGGTAAAAGGAGCACTGCACCAGCAAGAATTTGTTTGATATTCATGACTAAATTTCCTTTAGTAAATTGTATGATTAAAGTTCTGGAAACCTTAATCTGGTTGATGTCTCATGTTTATAAGAATATGATTTCAAACAGCTATAGACTAGGGATAAAAGTAACTAGTTAAATTATGACTTAAGTAATATCTTATGTCTGGGTTTATCAATGTTATATACTCGTAAAGCTTTCTCTGTCACCTTCTCATGATGGTTGTCATAATCTTAAAAAAGCCGAATGCTCCATTTAAAACACCTGCTGTTTTCACTCCAGCCATCATCGCTCCCATAATGCCGAGTGAAAGTGTATCGACTCCGGTCAGGTATAGATTTTTAATTGGTGTTCTAGCCCCGATCCAGGATTGATCCAGGCGTTCAGGAATACAGGGAATGCCGAAGATAGCACCGCGATCGCTAGCATCAAAGTGTTCCACCGTCAGTGGAGTCGAGAGTTCGGTATACTCAATCAAATCCTGAAAGCCAGGATAGTGGCGCTCCACTAACTGAATCAGGGATTGGGTAATTTGGGCTTTCAGTTCAGTGTAATCCGCGCCTCGCCGTCGCCAGGATTGTTCTCGCCACTGCGAAAAGAAATCATAGTCAACGTAGGCAATGATTTCTGCCGTATGCCCCTCAGCTAATGGATCTTTCAGCGATGGAAACGAGAGATAGCAGAATTTAGGTAAATTATCAGCAGAGATGGGTGGATCTTGGAAAATTGCATCGTGGTTATAGGTCGTGTAAATCCAATGGTTCTCACCCTGAAACCCTAGTTGCTGTGGACTATCTTTTAACCCTAAATATACCGTCACCATACTGCTACTTTTTGGAAACGCTTGAATTTTCTGGCGCTCTGCCAGCGCGTAGTTGGGTGGAATCAGCTTCACATAAGTATTGAAGGCTCCGGCATCAGATACCACAATAGGTGCAAAGTACGTTTCCAGGTCTGCCTTGGTATGTGCTGTATCTTGGGCTTTCACTCCCACTGCCACCCCGGATTCCAACAAGATTTCTGTGACTCGGCGTTGGGTGATGACGACACCACCCCCCTGTTCAATCACGGGAATAATGGCTTGGGCGATCGCCTTTGCCCCACCCACAGGATACCAGCCGCCCTTAAAATAATGGGTAACAATCGCACCATGAATCCCAAAGCAACTTTGGGATGGCGGTAAGCCATAATTTCCCCACTGGGAAGCCAGTAATGCTTTGAGTTGGGCATCTTGAAAATGTCTGTTCAAATAATGCTGGGTCGTTTGTCTAGCAATAGCCCCAAAATGACGAACAAACCGCCTGAGTAGAGGATGCAGCAATACCGAAATAGCTCCAACATTGAATGCGCCCCAAACCAAAATGCCGCTTTCTGGACATCCTTAAAGTACCGTCGAATAGCTGTCTGCTCGCGAGGAAAGCGCTGGATTAGATCGGACTGAAAGCGATTGGGGTCAGAATAAACCTCAAAGGTAAAGTTCGGGTAGACAAATTTTTCAAACGGATCGGGCATCTTGTGCCAATTCAAATTGCCATTGGTGAGATAGTCAAACACAGCTTTGCCAGTGCCTCCATCTCCCATATTTCCAACATAGTGCAGCCCCACATCCCAAAGAAATTTTCCCTTGCGCTCAAAGGTATGGGTGAATCCTCCAGGGGTGAAATGCTGTTCTAACACTAAAACGCTTTTGTGATAAAGCTTAGATAGGAGCGCGGCAACCGTCAACCCACCAATTCCAGAGCCAATCACAATTGCATCAAACTGCTGCTGTCGAGTTGTTGTTAGCATAGTTGCTCTCACAAAGAATTCTCACAAAGAATGTAGATGTTGTCGCTGTCAACTTCAAGTGAGTTACATTTTGTCAAAACAAATTAGATGCTTTTCTCCTGAGGATCTGAGTCTGTTTATGGAGAGCAAATCAAATAGGATTGATACACTAAGAAAAACGAAAACGCTAGCACTTATTTATAATGGTTTTTAACTAAATATCGTCTGAATTAAGTCGCAACATATCACGTATAAAAATTACCAGTCTTGGATAGGTTCGATGAAATTCTTTTTCGTTATTGAACTGGTGACTTTCATAAAAGACATTGTTACTAGTAGATATTTCTAAAATATCCATCTCACAAGCTCCTGACTCCCAAACTGTTACTCTACCAAGATGTAATGAACTTTCAAAATCAAGACGCATAGCTGAATTATCACTAGGTTCACAGTAAGTCAGTGTATATTTCAGCCTATAAGCAGCGAAACGCGATCTTAATCCTGATTGAAATCTGTCAAAACCTCGTTTTAAAATTAGCTGCGTGAGTGGATTTAGATGCATTCCCGATATTGAAAGCAGAAGTATTATTAATTCTACCCTTCTCACGATTCATCTTTATGGCTCAATCTGGGAAAGCCAAACCAGTCATAGGGTCACGGATATACAGCCCTAACGTGAGACTACGGATTGCTTCATCCCAAACGGGTATTAGTTGTTCTGCTTGATCTGCCCAATAATCAAATGTAATTAAGCATTGAACATTCGACCCCAAACCAATGCAAGTCCGCGAAAAAGCTTCCCGTGGTTCTTCTTGAGTGTCAATGAACTTCATCTCTGTCCAGACAATTCTGGCAGTTTGACGCTTGACGGTAATAATTTCTCCCCTCTCAATGACGTTGCGGCTGTCGTCTTCCAGGATTTTCTTCAATGTGGATTTTAGCGGAAACTGGCTCCAGTCGTTGGGTGGGAGGCGATTAAAAGATACTTCCAGACAGCAATCATCGTTGGGCGGTTTTTTATCCATGAACTTGAAGGATTTCTCTTGTGGCTCAAACACCCAATTTTGGGGTACATTGAAGCGAACAGCGCCTCGATCTGCGACAAAAATTTTATAACCTGATGGAGATTCCCAGCGATGATCGGGTTTTAGTTCAAGGGTTTCTTTTATCCACTGAAGATTGCTTTTTTTACGCTTTGCCATAGTGTTTCTGGATTTTCTGCTGAAGAGGGCGTCACCAATAGCGTAGCGTAAAGCCTCTGGCATAGCTCTCTTTGAGACGCTACGCGTAGCTTGCTTCTCCGTAGGAGTATGCTTAAAGCGACACAGGAGGGTAACAGCCCATCGTAGACATTGCCCTTTTTATATATGTTATCAAATTGCTAGTATTTTGAATAACTCTTATATTAAATAAATAAAATTAAATAAAATTTTTGGGATTCTATTATATAAAAGAATCCAAGGTAACTGTGACATTGTGATTAAAGTTTCAGCTTTTAACATTAAAATCTTAGCCGCAGTGTTCATGGTTATGGATCATGTGTACTATTTGTTAATGCCAGAGTTAAGAATCTTGCACTTAGTTGGGCGATTCAGTTTTCCCCTGTTTGCATGGCTTCTGGTTAAAGGCGAAAAACACACCCAAAATGCATACCGCTATGGGAGGAGACTATTAATTACAGCAATAATATCTCAGCCTATTTATAGTATTGTTTTCCAGAGTTTAGCACTTAATATTCTCTTTACGCTTCTTCTGGGACTTGTGATGTTGCGCTTAGTAAGGCGTTATTCGCAATTATGGCAGCAATTAATAATTATCGGCTTGTGTGCAGTAGTTGCCGAGGGCTTGGGCGTTGAATATAGAGTATATGGGATTGGAGTAATTTTTTTAATGTCCCTAATAGAAAAACTAAAGCCTAATGTATGGTTGCTTTCCTGGTGCTTCTTTCACTTTATTTTAGTAACTCTATTTATAAGTGATAGAGTGCAATATTGGGCAATTATTGCAGGATTCATTGTTTTTCAATTCAATGGAAAACAAGGTTCACGAGCTAGATGGTTTTATGTGTTTTACCCGGCTCATTTAATTGTTTTAGGTATAATTAATTATTTAATCCAGTCCAAGTAAGATTGAGAATTTGAGCGGCTTCGCGTAGGCAGTATTATCTGATGTTTGTCATATTTTTTAAATTGCGATCGCTCCTCATTCTGTCAATCGCATCAATATTAAAAAGCTGATGTTACATGCAAGTCATTATCAACTGCGCAGTATCTTTTATACTAAAGCGGGACTTGAACGGTTGATTTGTGAGAATTACAGGTCGCAGATTCACTATCGCTATACATTATCCCAATGAATTGAGTATTTTTACAGCAAAAAATCAAAAGTTAAATCATTTTTTTAAAGTTATGCTAGGCTAACATTTAGAGAAACTAAGAATAGCAAAAGCATTCACAGGTCTTATTTCCTACAGAAACAAGATATCTGAGAGGAGTTGGCTATTTTACCTGAAAGTGCTAAGCTAATCGGCACGTAAGTTGCATAATAAGAAGATGAAGCCGTTCAAAAGCAAGTATGCCACCAGCAGCCAAAAACTTTTTAACGCCAGAACAAATCACCAAGCTACAGGAAGCTCTAAAAGAAAGTGACTTACCACACGTTAGAGAAAGAATTTTAATTATACTGCTACAGAATGATGGAAAACCACAACACGAGATTGCTAAATTTTTAGGTTGTTCGCACAGAACAGTAGCATATTGGTGTATGCATGGAGATCCCGATGATTTAGAAACTTTACATAATAAAAGAGAATACGAACATTATCGAAAAGCCACCCCTGAATATGTTGAACTGTTATTAAAAACTGTTGATACAGAACCATCGACGTTAGGGTATGAATTTGGGAAATGGACGGCAGAGCGACTAGCTACATATTTAACCGAAAAAACAGGAATTGATTTAAGTAGTTCTCAAGTTAGGAGGATATTAAAGAGAAAAAAGTATAGTTATATCTGGTCTAAATATGACCTGGAAGATAAACAAAACCCAATCGAAAGAGCCAAGTTCAAGGAGAAACTTGCTCAATATCTATCAATCGCACGAGAGCAGCCAGAGCGTTTACAGGTATGGTTTTGGGACGAGAGTGGTTTTAGTCTACGTGTGATTCGACGCAAGAATTGGGGTAAAAAAGGAAAGCGCAAGAATGTTCCAGGGCAACGACGTTGTGGAGGTGTCAATGTGATGGGAGCAATCCGAGAATTAGACCGAAAACGGGTATGCTTCTTCGTCAAAAAAGGTAATGCAGATATTTTTTACGAGCAATTAGAACAATTAAATGAATTAATCAAACAGGAGTGGGTAAATCAAGGTAACTGTTCTGAAAATTTTGCTAAGTATGGGCCAAAAATTATTTTGATTTTAGATAATGCTAGTTTTCATAAACGCAAAGATGTTCTAGCTAAAATATCTAAACAGTTTCCGAATTTTGTTTTAGAGTTCTTGCCATCTTACAGCCATGATTACAACATTATCGAGTTAGTCTGGCACTCATGTAAGGAATATATTGCTCATCGGTTATTTAAATCAGTAGATGAGTTAAAATCACTACTAGATAAGTTGTTGAATCAAGGCGAGTTAGTCATTAAGTGGCATCGGAAAATCAAAAACAAAGGTAATGTCAGTTATATTGCAGCTTAAATGCCGATTAGCTTAATGCTTCAGTTACAATTTTTTGTAACTGATTTGAAGAGAGCAAAAAACCAAAAATATCTAGACAGGGATTCATTTACTACCTGTTAAAGTTTGTGTGGTGTGTTGAACTTTCTCACAGGATATGTTGTAACCTGCCCTTATTTCGGAGGAGCTTAAACTTAGTTTGTGGCAGCTTTTGGCACACCTGAACACTTTTTTTGTGTAGCAAACTTAGTGTAAACACTCTATAAAACAGCTTCATTAGACTTCTTGCAAAAGTTACTTTTGCACTTTTATCGGAAAAAGGACTCATCTTTATTGGGGAAAGGTTTTTTTATTGCTTTTCCCTTTCCCCCAAACCCAATTCCCTACAAATGCCAAAAAGTCTATTGTACGGTTATAGTGCTTACTCCTTTTGCATAAATCTTCAGCGCGAGGTAAAGACATGAAAAATACCCAAGGAACAATCAACGAACTACTCAACGAGACACCCTGTGTACATCAGCAAAAAAAATTGCATGGCAACAAAAAACTGTCTTGCAATAAAGCAGCACAACCAGGTGCAACTCAAGGTAATTGTCCTTTTGATGGGGCAATGGTTTCTGTAGGAGCGATTACTGATGCGGCTCATTTAGTGCATGGCCCTGTTGCTTGCACTCATAACCCTTGGGCAACTCATGGTAGCCTCTCATCAGGTTCTCAACTACACCAAATTGGTTTTACTACTAACTTTGGTGAGAATAATGTTGTTTTTGGTGGTGAAAAAAAGCTGTATAAAGCTATTATTGAAGTTGTTGAACGCTACAATCCTGCGGCTGTTTTTGTCTACGCAACTTGTGTCACTGCTTTGATTGGTGATGATATAGATAGCGTTTGCAAAATGGCTGCAAAGAAAATTGGTATTCCGGTTATATATGTAGATGCACCAGGATTTTTAGGTAGTAAAAATTTTGGGAACCGCATCGGTAATGAAACTCTATTGCAATATGTCATTGGAACGGCTGAACCAGAATTTACCACACCATTCGATATCAATATTGTTGGTGAATACAACGTTGCTGGTGAATTGTGGAATGTTTTACCACTATTCCAGAGATTGGGTATACGCGTTCTCTCCAAAATTACAGGTGATGCTCGCTATGAAGAAGTTTGCTATGCTCATCGTGCCAAGTTGAATGTAGTAATTTGCTCAAATGTAGCAGTGCAAATGGCACTCTTAATGCAAGAAGATTATGGAATTCCTTATATTGAAGAATCTTTTTATGGTATAGAAAACCTCAACCATTGCTTGCGAAATGTTGCTGCAACATTAGGCGATAAATATCTTCAAGAACGTACAGAATGGTTGATTGCAGAAGAAACCGCAGCCCTAGATATTGCCTTAGCTCCCTACCGTTCTCAATTAAAAGGTAAGCGGATTATTCTTGCTAGTGGTGGTGTCAAAAGTTGGTCGCTTATTTTAGCAGCCAAAGACTTGGGAATGGAAGTTATTGCCACTACTGACAAAAAGAGTACAGAAGAAGAGAAAGCCAAAATTAAGCAATTGCTTGGTGAAGATGGCATGGTTTTGGCCGATGGAACTCCCCCGGCATTACTAAAGGTACTCAAGAATACAAAAGCTGATGTGTTGATTGCTGGGGCTGGCAATCAATATACAGCGCTGAAAGCACAAATTCCTTTTTTGGATATTAACCATGAACGTCATCATGCTTACGCTGGTTATGCGGGGTTAGTGGAAATGGCACGGGAATTGTCTGAAGCTTTGTATAGTCCTGTGTGGGAGCAAGTGAGAAAACCTGCTCCTTGGGATGAAAAAATTAGCTGTGGAGTATAAAAGAACTAGTGGGTTGCGTTGCGCGACTTTTCACAGCATCTGGAAAATCTCTTCTCTCTCCTTTTAGGCTACGGTGTACACACAAGTCCTAAAAATTTAGCTTCATAAGACTTTTCTCGTTCCCAGTCTCCAGCTGGGAACGCATTCATTGAGTCAGAGATTCAATGCCTGACTGGAGGCACAAGCCCCTAATAAGCCATTCCCATACTCTGCATGAGAACGAGATAAACCAGAGAAAAATGGGAAATCAAGCTTTTTTTGACTTGCGTGTACACCGTGGCCTAAAAGGAGAGACTTTGAATTTTTCCCTTAGAGCGTTAGGAAGCGGGTTAGGGGGTTATGTCGAAGATAAGTTGAGCCTCGACTTCATCATCTAAAACATCTCTTAACGATTCCGAATGCGCTCAATTTGGCATTTTAAATTAACAGATGCATTTCCCCAATCAAATCCTAGTAGTCTGCCAAGCTAACTTTGCTAAGTAAAACCTTTAATTGGTAAACTAGCCAAAAACGGGGTATAACATGGCAAAAAAGTACATTGTAGACTTGAATGAGGATGAAGTTTCACAACTACAAGCAATAATTAAAAAAGGTAAGCACAAAGCAAGAACGATAATCCGTGCAAACATTCTTCTGATGGCTTCTGAAGGAGAAACTGATCAAGCGATTCGCTGGCACAGTTAGAGCGCATGTTGCGACAGTACAGCGAATACGAGAAAAATTTGTCATTGGAGGGTTAGATTTTGCTTTAAAGGATGAAGTCCATCCACCAAAACCTAAAAAACTAAATGAAAAACAAGAAGCATTTTTAATTGCAACTGCTTGTTCTAATCCACCAGTTGGAAGAGTACGTTGGACAATGCAATTATTAGCAGATCATTTAGTGAACGTTGGGATCGTAGATTCAATTTCGGATGAAACAGTACGTCAAACTTTAAAAAAAATGAAATCAAACCGTGGTTAAAAGAACAGTGGTGCATTCCTGAAGTTAATGCAGAATATGTTTTCCGAATGGAAGATGTACTGGATTTATACAATGAGCCTTACGATCCTAAACGCCCCGTACTTTGCTTTGATGAGCGCCCATATCAATTAGTAGAAGAAGTAAGACTTCCTCTGCCACTAGAGCCGGAGCAACCTGAACGTTATGATTTTGAGTATAAACGGAACGGGACAGTAAATTTATTTGCGTGTTTTCAACCTTTGGCAGGCTGGCGGCATATTGAAGTTACACAGCGTCGAACTAAAGCCGATTTTGCTCTTCAGATGAAAAATTTAGTGGATGTTTGCTACCGAGATGCTGATGTGATTCGTTTAGTAGTTGATAACCTGAATATTCATACCCCCAGCGCATTATATGAAGTTTTTCAACCAGAAGAAGCGCGACGAATTGTTCAAAAATTAGAGTTTCACTATACTCCTAAACATGCCTCTTGGCTGAATCAAGTAGAAATTGAATTATCTGTTTTATCTCGCCAATGTTTAGAACGGCGTATTCCTAATGCAGAAATATTATCTTCTGAGATTGCCGCTTGGGAGAAACAACGTAATCAGCAAAAAGCCAGTGTCTATTGGGCTTTTCAAACCAAAGATGCTCGCCGAAAGATGCAGCGTTTATATCCAAGCTTAACCTAGCAAAATTGCCTTGGCAGACTACTAGTGCTTGTAGATGCATTGTAGACCATTGAGTATCAAGATAATGTCGAAAACATTCTGCTCTGTCGAGGCGTGAATCTATGTCAGGAACATCACGGACTGATTCCCTGACATTAGAATCAAGTATAGGAGTATCAATAATAACAGCATCAACATACTCAAATCGGCTACAAAGTCGGGTAATATGATACAAACCTAAAGTAGTGACACGTAGAGTATGTGGCATGGTTTGACCAGGTTGAGGTATCAAACGAGCAGCAGTTTCAATTAGCTTTTTTTTAGTGCTTATGACTAGAGCTTTGTCAATCTGGTCAGCAATAAAACCTATACCTTGCAAATGTTCATAAACAATAGATGTTTCTACAAATCCTCCATTAGAGCCAGAAGATCCTAATGAGTGAATTACCCCTATTAAGAGAGATAAAAGAAAGTGTTCTCTGGGATCGTTAGAAGAGATGTCAAAAAGATTGACAATAGGAGAGCGGTTAGAGTCATAGTATAAATTATCTCCAAAGATAACTGCTCTCAAAAACTCGTGTAAAGGCACAGTGTACCGACCCTTTTTATCATCACGTTGAATGTCAACAATCTTTTGGGTATCAACGTGACCACTACCGAAGAAATCTCTTACCAAATCTAGAGCCAATCGAATATTGCCGCCAGAGATATTATCAATACATTCACTAAGCTCTCTATTTATTTGTAGTGATCTTAAGAATGAGCATATAACAGACTCAAGTGAACTAAAGCGTACTCCCATTCCCGCTGGCAGAGCTTGAATTGGAATTTCGCCACGAGTAAGTTTAAGGGCAAAAGATAAACGTTTTTCAAGAACAAGATCAACTCTTGGTGGAGATACAGAAAATGCCTTAGGATGATATCCACTGAGTGCCCCCATTTGTTGAGAACGATGAAATGTCTCAGGGCGCAGAGTAACAAATACTGTAGTTGACCAATGTTCTGCTATTTCCTGGGATATAAGAAAGACTTGTTGTTGAGTATACTCATCTCTTTGATCTGAATTATCTAAGATCATGATGAGTTGCTTTTTTCGTCCATTTGCAACGTGTTTTAGTGATTGTTTAAGATGTTCTTCAGGAGTAGTAAACTTCTTTTCTAAAAATTCTAGCTCTTTATCTTTAAATCGTTGTGGATCTGTTTCATACAAATCAGAATAAATACCTTTTCGAAATCTTTGTAAATCTGAGTGATAAACGCCACGAAAAAAGTTACGTTCCTCTATGTCGATTTCATAGTTTTCTCTGAGTTGTTCTATTACCTCTTCAATTACAAATGACTTTAAATCCACTGAAAGAGTTGCTTGAGAACCCAAATCAATGTATAAAGTGATTGCTTTCTCAAAAACAGAGGGAGCTTCTATCTTCATCAAATTTCTTATAAAAGTTGTTTTGCCAACACCAACACTACCAATTAGAAGGATTGGCCGACGGCTGATACTTTCAGCCAATAGTTCTGGAGAAACGCCTTGTCTATCAGCTGCAGCTGCTTGCACTAAAACAGGTGCAGGGGTGTTGGAGTCAAAAAGTGCAGCATATCTTGCTTATAAAATTGTTTTGCTTGCAAAAGAATGTTGTGATAATGCGCCTGTTTTGCAGTAGCACTCTTCAAGAAATTCCTTCTCTAAAGCTTCAGAGCGTGTAAGATCCTCAATTACTAAATCACTAACAGTTTGAAGATCCGTCTGAAATATATTTCTACCTTTGATACCAGGATATATAACGATAGTTTCAGATAGTTTTCTGGGAAGCTGGGCTTGCAAATCTCCGATAAGCCTAGCCTGAAGTCTTTTTTCTTCTACTCCTGGTTTAGATAGTGCTTGCCAAAAATCTATAAACTTTTCTAGCATTCTTTCTAGAGAAGAAAATACTAATGCTTTCCCATCAAGTGGTGCTATGCCATCACTCCTTACAGCAATAAATGCAACAATTTGAAAGCGGTTAGAAACGGCTCCAAATAGAGCGCCGCGCTCCTGACAATATGCAGCACATTGAGATATTGCAGCTTTCAAATTAGTATTGTCCCTGGAAAGAGACGTTATTGAATACTCAAGTTGAGTTTTACCAGCAGGTATTTCAAAGTATTGGTCTTCCTTCTTAGCTTCAACTATTAAAATTCTTCTAGGAGCATTAAAAGAGTAGTCTGCATACTCTCCATTGTAATGCTCCTCCATGACAACATCATCTTTTGACCACCCTAAACACTCAAAGAAAATACGATCAATTATCTGAAACCGAGTAGTGGCTTCATTTCTATGGGCTGGCTTATACCAAGCTATAAGTTTTTCTAGATTTCTCCTACATTCCTCGTAGTCAGTTGTCATACTAATACCTATATAATCACAGTCAATTGGGCAACAAGATTAGTAAATTCTAAGCAAATTTTCTTAAATCGTCACCTTGACTCTGACTACCAACAGGTAAGATTTTAGCAACATCCTCACCGAAGACTGAAGCCGCATAACTATTACATGAAAGCGGTTTACAATTGTCGCAAAGGCGCAATGCACCTTACCTTGATACGTTCGGGTGCAACGCTTCTGTTAGAAGCCCCAACTAGTTTTAGGTCAAGAGAGCCTGTTGTTTGATTATTCGGGCTAGTTACTAATGATGCGATAGTCCTTAACTATAACTGATCACAGCATCAGGAAAATAGATAAAGTCAAATTTAGTAAGCAAAATGGCATTTGACTTACTCAAAAGCAGCTTTTACTTACTCATTTTGGTGTTTTCCGCAAGTCAAATAAGCTTTTACTTACTCAAAAGCAGCTTTTGCTTTCTCATTTTGGTGTTTTCCGCAAGCAAAAGCAGCTTTTACTTACTCATTTTGGTGTTTTCCGCAAGCAAAAGCAACTTTTACTTTCTCAAACCCCAGTTTGCTTTCTCATTTCAGTATTTCGCGCATTCATGACAAATATCGCGCTTGTAGCAAAAACCATTGCAGATTTGCCAGAATTCTCTCAGGCTGAATTATACGTAAGCCTTTTAAGGTAAAGAATATTAACCGTACTTTATTAGAAGGTGTAGATCGTGGCTCGGAGAAAAAGAACTTCTCTTGTACTAGAAAAAGCAGTGCGTCGGGCGGCTAGCATCAACTCAATCGATCCAAGTTTAGATTTAGGCAATGGACTTACTTTACCTGCCTTTTCTACTCTCATCGAAACGATGCGAACTAGAGAAAATGCATATAATAGTGCCCTTTCCAGCTTGGATAAATTGTATCGTGAAATGCTGGAAACAGAAGGCGAATTGGCAGATATGACAGAACACATGCTAATGGCAGTGGGGACTCGATACGGCAAAAGCAGTGTGGAGTACGGGATGGCGGGAGGAGTTCCTAAAAATCAGCGTCGTCAGAGACTACGAGGCGAGTCACCAACTCCCAGTAACGAGCAATTGTCATTCGTTGCCAGTGTGGAGAGCAAGAATGGAAACAAACCAGCAGCGACAACTTAGGATATGGGTTATTACTCAAAATTCCGAATTAGGTTTGGGGAAAAGGTTAAAGGGGAAGGGGAAAAGGTTTTTTCCCTTTTCTCCTTCCCCAAAACCTGACAAGTATTAGAGACTTCCAAATAAAAAAATATACAACTATTTATTGTGGGGTGGGCGTCTCGCCCGCCCTATGGACTGGGACGAAAAGCCGGTCCAGTCCATAATATTGGATAATTTATTTCTTGGAGTTCCCTTAGTTGTAACCGAACTCTGAGATGCGATCGCACCTCAGATTTTCCATCAGGTACACTTTTATAAAGACTCGATCCGTTCTACGCCACCCCATATTTCAAAGAATCGTTGAGTTTCAGCTTCTATTTCGGAAATTGTTTTTGGCTGTCCATTCCCAGAACCCGGAAAAACAATATAAATGATATCCTTGGGAATTCCTCGCTTGACTCTTGATTGTACTAATGGATCGTTTCCAACAGCCTGAGACAAAGCTATTGAACCCTCTCCAATCTGGTTTTTCGGGCCAACATCAGCATAAATTGCAAAAGCGAGTTTTTTGTTGTTACTGTTGTAAACAACTGCCAAATCTCCTAATTTAACGCCTGTAGCTTTTCTAAAACCATCATTTCCTGGAAGAACAATATACGGAATCTTTGTTGAATCAACATAGCGACGTGGATCTTGTTTAGCAAATCCAGAGTCGCATAATGCAGTTGTAGAAATATAGTATCCAGGATATGGATCGGTACTGCCTTGAATAAATGGATTGCCGTTTTTATCTACAGCTAGTGCCCACCAGTTATCTGAATACCCAGCATTTGCCAAAAAATCAATCCCTTTATCTGCGGGGTGATAAGCATTAGGCGCACCATCAGCATTAATGCTCATCCCTGCTTCATAGAAAAATGCAGATTCTCCATTCGCCTGGAGAATAGGAATTTCACCAATTTTCAGAACGGTCTTAATAGAAAATTTTGTGACTGGACTCAGGAATTTTTGAGCGACAAAACCTTCTAAAGTTTTTCCTTCAATAATAGTTGCAACCTTCCACCACTTTTCATTATCCGAATTTTGAATTTTAGATACAATATATCCTTTTGAAAGAGATGCTAATTGATTAGCTTCATCAACAATCGGTGCTGAACGTATATTCAAACTATCTGAGATTACTTGAAATTGCTGCATAAATTACTCCAAATTGAAAAGTTGAACTCATCAAAATACATTAAAAAAATCAAATTTGGTGCTGATGTGATTGCTAATATCTAGAATTAAACTCTGATTTTCCTGCTTTGAAGCAAGGCAAATACACGAAAAATAACTTCTGCAACGCACCCTAAATCTAAATGTCACTTACTAAATCGCTGGATTTAGATCCCCAACTGCTTGCAGACATCTGGAGAGTAGAAGTTGGGAATCTGGGCAGCAATTTTTGCCTAAGAAAGTACCATTCCACCCTAAAGCCGCCTTTGACTGGACAAAAAAATTTCAACAAATGTGAGTATGCGAACATCTTGGGAACTATAGAAGCAAATCAAATCAGCACAACTTTCAGCTTCCAGCAATGAAGACTCCCTATCTCGGCAAAGCTAAGGCGTTCCCATTACAGATTGTTCTTATTGTTCCCTTCCTGATCCAAATTTTTGCAGCGGTCAGCTTAGTAGGTTATTTGTCTTTTAAAAATGGGCAAAGAGCAGTTAACGACCTAGCCGAACAGTTGATAAATCGCACCAGCGATGTAGTGGATGAACACCTCAAGTCTTATCTTTCCATTCCACAAACCCTTAATCAGATCAACGCAGATGCTATTCACAGGGGACTATTGGATGTGGGCGATCGCCAAACCCTTGGCAAGTATTTCTGGGATCAGATGCAGGCTTATGACCTAACTTATATTGGTATTGGACTAACAACGGGTGAGGGGCTGGGAGTCGCTCGTTATGATGGCAAAACTATTACCATTGATGATTGGACTGCCAAGCTTTCCAATAATACTTTCACTTATGCCACAGACGATCGAGGTAATCGAACTCAAATAAATACCCGATGGACTTGGAACAATTTTACTGAATCTTGGTATACCCAACCCATCGCCGCTGGTAAACCTATTTGGGCAAAGATTGTAGCTGGAAATTATCCCACTGGCCCCTACATTGCCGCCTCTGCTAGTCGTCCGATTTATGATTCGCAAAATCGCTTATTAGGAATGATTGCAACAGACATTCACCTACTAAAACTCAGCGATTTTTTACGCAGTTTGAATATTAGTCAGTCTGGGCGAGTGTTCCTTTTGGAGCGGGATGGCACATTAATTGCCAGTTCCGGTACAGAGAAGCCTTTTGTCGTGGTCAATCAACAGACCCGGCGCTTGCACTCGATCGATAGTTCTGACCCAATCATCCAGAACGTTGGCAAACATTTCCAAACTTCTGGGTTTGGGTCTATTACCCAAGACACAGATTTTCAAATTGAGATGGAAGGAAAACGGCATTTTGTCCATGTTTTACCTTGGCGTGACAAATATGGTTTGAATTGGCTGATGGTAGTGAGTGTGCCAGAAAACACATTTATGTCCCAAATTAACGCCAACACGCGCACCACGATCGCTCTTTGTTTTGGCGCATTAGTTGTTGCTTCTGTGATGGGCGTGTTTACCTCCCATTGGATTGTCCGCCCGATTCTGCGCTTGAGTTGGGCAAGTGAGGCAATGGCGTTTGGTAATTTCAATCAGACATTAAAAACTAGTTCCATTCAAGAACTTAATACCCTATCTAACTCTTTCAACCAGATGGCAGGGCAATTGCATGAATCCTTTACTGCTTTAGAGAAAAGCAAAGAAGAACTAGAAGAACGGGTAGAAGAACGCACCACTGAACTTAAAAATGCATTGGGAGAATTGCAGCGTACTCAATCTCAAGTTGTTCAAAGTGAAAAAATGTCTAGTTTGGGACAACTAGTTGCTGGAATTGCACACGAAATTAATAATCCGGTTAACTTTATTCATGGCAACCTCGCCCATGTGCAGGAATATACTCAGGATTTATTAGCACTGATGCAGTTGTATCAGCAATATAATCCCTACCCTGCTGCTGAAATTCAAACCGTTGCTGAAGACATCGATCTAGAGTTCTTGCAGTCAGACTTGCCAAAAATGTTGTCTTCAATGAGAGTAGGCACCGATCGCATTCGCCAAATTGTACTGTCGCTGCGGAATTTCTCTCGCATCGATGAAGCAGAATTTAAACGGGTCAATATTCATGAAGGCATCGACAGTACTTTGATGATTTTGCAGCACCGCCTCAAAGCTAAACCAGAACAACCTGAAATTCAGGTGATTAAAGACTATGGCACTGTACCCCTAGTAGAATGCTATGCCGGACAACTCAATCAGGTATTTATGAATATTTTAGTAAATGCGATTGATGCGTTAGAAGAAAATAATACTAAACTTACCTATGAGGAAATTAAGGAAAATCCCAGTCAAATTAAAATTCGCACATCGGTAGTTAATTCAACGTGGTTAGAAGTGGCGATCGCTGATAACGGAGTTGGTATTTCTCAAGAATTTCTGCAACGAATATTCGATCCCTTTTTCACCACTAAACCCGTTGGCAAAGGAACCGGAATGGGTATGTCCATCAGCTACCAAATTGTCACAGAAAAACATAACGGTAAACTGGAGTGTTTCTCAACTCCTGGAAAAGGAACCGAGTTTATCATTCAGATTCCTCTGCGGCTAAAGAATGGTTGAACTATGAATTATGGCTGAGGTATGGGGGCACAGGAAGATGTAGAGAGTTTTGAATTATACAGCAGATTTCAAGTTGAGGAGGGGTGTACTTCATTGACTTGTAAACTGCTGTAAGTAACAATACCTTTGCTAATTTACGAAGCTTGAGCAATAATTTGCTGTTTAGGGCGATCGCGATTTTTGATAATACACCAACCAATCTTGTCACTTCGCTGCTATAGATATTGTTCGCTCAAAGGATATCGGAGAATTTATCTATTATAAAGTTTTTTTGTTGGTTAGAGAATATACAAGTTTTGGGCGCGAACAGATTATACAGTTGAACAGATAGTTAAAGTCAGTAGTTCTGTTTGTTAAAAAATCTATGCACATACATCAGGTGATTGAAACCTACGATCGGGGATCGATGGATTATGACGCAATTATGAAGCGTTACTGGCACATTGAGCGCGAACCCTTAATTGCCTCCTTGCAGCTCAAACCAGGACAAACCGTATTGGATGCTGCGGTAGGAACTGGCCTTAATCTTCCAGCCTATCCTGAAGGTGTAAGTGTCGTTGGTGTCGATCTTTCTGAGAAGATGATGGATGAAGCACGTAAAAAGCGCGTATCCGCAGACATCACCTTTAAGGTATCGGATCTCTGCAATCTGGATTTTCCTGATAATAGTTTTGATGCAGCAGCATCGGGATTTACCCTCTGTGTCGTTAGCGATCCAGTCCGCGCCCTTGCAGAGATCCTGCGAGTTACTAAGCCTGGTGCCTTAATTGCCATTCTCGATTACTGCAAATCACAAGATCCAGAGATTCAGAAATGGCAAGAGTTGATATTTGATTCAGCTTCACAGCTAGGCTTCCCGACTGGCAAGATCAAGTGGGATGCATTGATGGATTATGACAAATTGATTTACAACAGCAAGCTTACCATTGAAGTGCTTGCAGACGATCGCATAGAAAATCCAAACCCGTTTTTATGTGGTTGTCAATTACTGCTGAAAAACTCAAAAGTTTAAAGACAACAGTATCGCACTCTTGTCCAATGAGTGCGATCGTAGTATGTGTGTTATTACTCAAAATTTTGGCAAATTGAAATAAAAGCGATGCTACAAAATTAAGAAGATTTTGGAAACCAAGCTTAATAATTAAGAAGTTATAGCATCCTTAATTTAATAATCATTCTGGATTCTGACTTTTGATTCCTGAATTCTTACATTTCACAAGTGATTTTGAAACAGTTCTAAAACATGTTGCCAAGCATCAGGAGCCGCTTCAGGATTATAACTTGGGTGCTGTTCCATAAATGGGTACTTGTCTTTGAAGAATCCGGCGAAGAAACCGTGTCCGGCATCGTATCGAAATACACGATGATTAATGTGATGTTTCTTTAATTCTGCTTCAATTTGCTCGTTTTCTTCCTGTGAAACTAATGTATCTCTTGTACCAAAAAATGCATAAATAGTACCTTTAATTTCCGAGGTACGATTAACGGTTGGAGTGTCTTCACCATAACTAGCAGTGGTAATCCCGCCACCATAAAACGAAGCTGTGGCTTTGATATCCGGTAAAGTTGCAGCCATATAAGCAACATGACCGCCAAAACAGAAACCAATCACACCGATCGCATCATCTTTGACATTGGGTAAAGTTTTGAGATAAGTAATGGTAGCTTGAATATCACTGAATATCTCTTGATATTTTACTTGTTGATAATATTCCAACCCCAGCCGATAGGCTTCTGGACTAAATCCAACATCTTCAGCGCTAAAATCAGCCTCAAAACCCGGAGCAATACGTTGATACATTGCCGGAGCGATCGCTACATAACCTTGTTTGGCGATTAATTCGGTGATATCTCGAATATTACTGTTGATACCAAAAATTTCTGGAAAAACTATAACCGCGCCAAAGATTCCATTTTGTGCTGGTTGAGCTAAATAAGCATCGATTTTTAAGTCATTGTTAGGAACTTTGACATGGGAAGTGTGAATTTCGACGTTTGTTGTTTCTAGCATCTTTGTTTCGGCTGCTTTTATACTAACTCATTTATTTTGACTGTTTTTTGGTACCAATGGGCGATGTCTACAACAAGCAAAAACACTAGGAGTATTGCTCTACTCAATAGATTTCTTGGCATTTGTGGGGTAAAGGGTAAAGGGGAAAGGGTAAAGGATGGAATTTTCTCAAACCCAGTAACCTTTCACATGCACCCCAACGTCAAGGCAAAAGTTACAAATGCCAAGATATCTAATAGATATGATGTTTTCAGAAATTAAATATGTGCCCTCCAAAACCTTTGTTGGGGCGTAGTCCTGCTACCTGTATCCATGCAAATCAGATGGATTTCTAACTTTTGAATAGATGGCATCTCAAACTTCTGGATGATACTAAGGGTTTTTGATTTGTGCGACCTTACATAAGGTAAGCATAAAGACTCAAAATTAATAACCAAAAGAAAAAACAATGCCAGATCAAAGTTTTAGAACAGATATTCCAGAAATTGACCCAACGGAGATTGAAGATAATCGAACTGCGATCGCCGACGAACATCACTCATTTCTTGAAAAAGTTATGGTTCAAAGCGGATTTGCAGATTTGTATGATGCAAGAGACTTTACCGAAGTTGTGTATCGCGTTATGCGTGACTTAATGACTACAGACACAATCGATCGCGTCGAGTCAGAACTGCATACAGAGGCTGTGTCCACAGATGAAAAAGCACTCCAGTTAGAAGTGGCTGAACTCTGGAAAGACACCAATCCAATTGTGAGATTTATAAGTAAAATCCGTCAACCTTTAAAAGGCCCGGCTCCTATTGGAATTGATTCCAAACTATTTCTAACGCGGGTTGCTAATGAAGGAGGGGTTCCAGGATCGGTCAACGCAGAACAGGCAGTTAAAGCGGTGTTTTCTGCTACCAAAGACGAACTTTCCCCAGAGCGGATTCAGGAAGTTGCTGGCGCGCTCCCTGATGATGTACGTCAGCTTTGGGAACAGGCTTAATTAGAAAGGTGAAAAAGTCAAGTCTGTTTGCGAGTAGCGATCGCAAACAGGCTTTTTCAATAAGTTTAGCCTACAGCAAATGTATACTGCCGTACATGAGGTGCATGATATGCTATCACAATATCTTGCTTAGGCACTCCCTCGCTCACAAGTTGATCTGCGATGTCTACGACGGGCTACGCCTACGCATCCTCCGTTCCGTCATGCTGCACCCAAATCTTCCCATCCTTGATATCTATATGCAGCACACAGCCATAAATCCGGGTACTATTATCTTTCCATCCCACATGCACAAGCTGATAGTGGTCTTTTGTAGTATCAAAAATGGTTTGACTTTCTACTGGATCGCTCTTAGAACGCAACTTTGCTCGCGCCGTCAATAATTTCTGAATTAGTTCACGATACAAATTTAGCTTATCCATTCTGCAATCTTCTGTTTTTCTGTGTCATACACTAAAAGGGGAATTTTGTTACAGACAATGACCGTTTGAATAAATTTGCAGAACCTGAAAGCGATCGCGCAGTCTTTTGTAGAAAAAAGAATATATAGACTGCAAGATCGTATCACCTCACAAGTAAATCTGTGAGAAAATAATATTTTTATCTTATAGCCAGTGCAATGCCTCCGGCGGCCTACGACTTATGATTTTTACCAATTATGCCTTATAGTCAGTTTACAACTATCAGTAAAGTTAAAGAAGCTTTCGGGTTAAAAACGCAGGAAGGTGGGCGATTTATTCCTGCCACTGAACCAATTGAAGTATCTGCTACACTGACGGCATATCTTGAAGAAAGTCTGCCACTTGCTTCTTCAGCAAGTGAAAAAGCGCGTTCAGAAGGAATTATTTACCCAGTATTATTAGAAGTTAGACGAATATTAAATCGCCAAATTAGCTTATTCTCTGGAGAAGATTTTACAGTTGATGAAGCAGTTGGACTTAATGGAATGTGTGATTTTCTTTTAAGTCGTTCGCCGGAAGTTCTAGAAATTGAAGCACCTGCAATTGTAATTTTGGAAGCAAAAAAAGCTGATTTAAGAACAGGGTTTGGACAATGTATTGCAGAAATGGTTGCAGCACAAAGATTCAACGCCGCAAAAAATCGTCCAATTGCTGTAATCTATGGTTCTATTAGCAGTGGTACACAATGGCGATTCCTGAAGCTGGAGGATAATCTTGTCACTATCGATTTGACGGATTATCCCCTTCCACCTGTGGAACAAATTCTCGGATTTTTAGTTTGGATGGTTCAAAATAGTTGATAGATGCGTGGGCATCGCATTGCAGTACGATATCACCTCAGAAGCAAATCTGTGACAAAATAATATTGTTATTTTATCGCTAATGCGATGCCTGCCGGCGGGCATCGCCAACGCCTACGACCTATGATTTCTACTATCTCGCGCCGCTACAGCTTAGATGAATATCGGGCGATCGCAGAAAAAGCCGAAGGACGCAGCGAATATCGAGATAGAGAAATTGTACCCATACCTGGAGGAACGCTCAAACACAGCCGCATCGGTGGAAACATTTTGATCTATTGTTACCTCTGTGTTCCGCGATACTCAATTCGGGCCAATTAACAGCAATTTACGCCTGGGATTCCCGAACATCGACGCGGAGTATACCCAGAAGTAATGGTTTTTGACGGCGAACCGCAACTAAATGCAGAACGTTTAGATGAAGTATTGAATCCCATTTTGATTGTTGAAGTTCTATCACCTTCCACCGCAGATTACGATCGCCAAAGTAAATTTTGGATGTATCGATCAATTCCAAGTTTTAGCGAATATTTATTAGTCGAGCAGGATGAACCTTTTGTGGAACGCTACAGTAAACAAGCTGAAGGTTGGTTGCTCAGTGATTTCAGCAGCTTAGAGGTATCTATTTCTTTAGATTCAGTTGCGATCGCATTATCGATGACAGAAATTTATCGTGGCGTTGTTTTTGAGTAAATCAAGTTTGTAACGATGTATGATTTGGGAGGGGTGCATAGGTGTTGCCTGTCGTAGACATCATATAACTATTAATCTAAACGTGAGACTAATCCTTTCCCCAACTTCTGGAGCTTTCAAAATTGCGTGGAGCCACTGCTCTTGAATTTCATTTGACATATAAAGAAGTGAGCCATTAGGCAATGGGTAGCTAAACTCTATATCTTTTTTATGTTTATGACGATACACAATTGAACGCACAGATCCTAATGAAACAATTGCCACACCCGTCCCTTCAGCAAGCTCTTGACTAGAGTCAGAGTGAAAACCCATAGAAGAGTTGCCATTCGGATAATAGTTTAGCAAGCAATTATTAGGAAAAAAACCAAGAATCCTATGTATTTCTGTGCAAAGTTGCTCTATCTGGCTAGGCATAGAGGTTTGTTTATAAGAAATTTGAGAATAATTATAAGAGACACCGAAACTTGCAGTTTTGCGAGATTTCATACGCTCATCCCAAGAAACAGACTCTTTTAGATGCTGAAATAGAGTATCGGTTGAGTGGATAAAATCCGATTTGAGATAAATAGCAGGTGCGTCCATAATCAAGGAGTTAACTATATTATTACATTGTGCATAATTATTTTATATAATATTTATATTTTAGACTGTTTCATTCATACATATTTTAATACTTTCCATAACTTGACCTCCTAGCTTATTATATTGTCACATCTGTGATGCTAATACTTCAAATGCGCGATCGCCCCGTGGTTGATTACCATTTAAGAATGCTTATCTAACAACTTTTTAAATAAACTATCAGATGCCCAAAAATTGGAGAAGTATTGGAGACAATAATCATTCAGTAGCTAGTAGGTTACGAATCGCTTGAACATCTTCTTCTAAGTCTTCTTCAGTGTAGGGTAAATAAGCTTGTTCACGTTTGAGGAATTCATAAGTTTCCCATCGAGAAGATAAATTCAGCATTCGGTGAACTTCGGCGGCTCCAATGCGACCTTGGCGATAATTATCAGCTGCGATAAGTTCCAAAACTCTGCGGGAAATGTTTGTGGGCTGCACTTGTAATTGGTTGGCGATATCATCGGGGAGTTCAATGATAATTTGCATAAGTTATACTCCTTGTTTAAAAAGCGGACATATCTTTTTACCCATATTAACTGTATTTATATTTTTCCAGCGTAATTACTAAAAAACACCAATTGATTTATTTGGATGATTATTCCCTATAAATCATAGCAAAATATCTAAAATTGGTATGATTTATCAGTAAATTTAACTCTGTTTATAAACCATTTCCATTTTCAACTTCTCAACCTCTAATCTCAACTTATCATTCTCCATTCTCAACTTAGCATTTTCCTCTCTAATCAACTCAACTTCATTCCTCTTACTCAAAGCCTGATTAATTGCCAACTTTCGCATATCTAGCGAGAACCAACGTTGATAAGTTTGCGTGTGAACTTGCACACTATGTCCCAAATTATCTGCCGCCGCTTTAATTGGTATCCCCAAAATATGCGCCCGAATTGCCCAAGCATGACGTAAATCATACGGTTTAAAATCCAATCCTATTTTGCGAAACCACCAACTAACTCGCTGTGTTAACGCCGTTATCTCCGCATGATTGGTGTTATCTTTTTTAGCGATCGCACTCCTCAACATCTCCAAATACTTCGGATTTCTCAAATCAAAGTCATCAATCCATTGTCTATGTAAAGGTAATGCTTCTCTCTCACCAGTCTTACAATCTTTATCAACCTTCCATGTCAAATCTGTATTTTCTTGACTCAACCACCAATCAAGATCGGGATTAATAAAAAGTTCCCGTGGACGTAAACCAAAAACTGCTAACATTCCATAAGTCCACCGCCAAAGTTGCCAACTATCTTGAAGATTTTGATTAACTTGATTGCCTCTGTTATCCAAATAATCTTCAAACTTGAGAATTCCATCAGCTATTTCCGCATCTGTAGGAATATTGCGGGAATTATTCTCAGGCATTTTGGAATATTTAGATAAATCAATTTCGATATTGAATGTCACGCAAAATGCTGCAATCGCTCTAGCTGCATTATACTTAGCCCATTCCTTATCAATTTGTTCAATGGAACTTATCAAATTTTCAGCGATCGCTAAATCTTTAGAATTCGTAAATCGTTTAGTTCGGGAAAAATAATAAAAGAAAGTATGTTCGCTTTTTGTAGTTCGTTTATGGTTTTTAAAATACTCAGTTTCAAATCGTTCGAGTAATTCTCCTATAGTTTTAAATCCTTTTTTAATTGCCTCATTTCCTAAATATTTGTCATTCCATTCAAAAGTTTTACGAGCGATTAACTTTCCTAACTCATAAGCTTCTTCCTCAGCCGTCTTGAGTCCATCCAAGTTAGCGGGAATATTCAAACTGAGATTGTATTGCTTTCTCCCAGTACCGTTGCTATCTTTGTCTCCCGGCTTAATTGGTAACGTCGCCCGTAATTGCAGACTTCCATTCGATTCTCTAATTGTCACCTTTGCTTTTGCAGACTTCAAACGCAGATTAACTTTCTCTAATTCCAGTAGTACTTTCGTTCTCATGTGTTCTTTTTGCTGCTGTGCTTGCAGAGATGAGCAAAAAAACGGGCGATTGTTTAATCGCCTTGGCTCAGGACAACATTTAGATGATGCGTGAGTCCTGAACCTAATTATGCTGTGTTTTTAGCCTATATTTAGGCTAAAAATAAATGTGTTCTCAGAAAACAATGTTTATCGCTGACACTGTTTACTGCAAACATTAGACAGTTGAAAAGAATTAAACCACAAAAAGGATTACTCCGGCCCTTATCACGGTTATGACGGCTTCGCCATCTTCGCACGCGATATGGACTTGGCACTCAACAGCCCAACTTGGTCATTAATTGGCGCTCCTTGGAATGAAAAAGCTCAGGCTAAGAAGGCTGAAGCTAAGGCTAAGGCTGCCGTCTAGGGAAATGGGAGAGAGCGATAAGTAAGGATAACCTGGGGCTTAAAACCCCAGGGGGGAGTTGGGAATCCAAAATTCAAAATTGAAAGATTAAAATTTCTTTTGATTTTTGCATTTTGAATTTTGAATCATATTCTCACTCCCTTGTAGAGACGCGATTAATTGCCTCTCTCCCACTTCCACCTCGATTAGTAAAGAATTCAGTAAGCTTGGAGATCCAGAAATGCCTCAGAATCCAGAAAAAATTCAAGACCACGTCGAGTTATTCCACCAGCCTGAGTACCAACAGCTATTTGAAAACAAAAAGCAGTTTGAAAACGGTCACGAAACCGAAGAAGTACAACGGGTTGCAGAGTGGACAAAGAGTTGGGATTATCGTGAAAAGAATTTCGCTCGTGAAGCTTTAACCGTTAACCCTGCTAAAGGTTGTCAACCACTAGGAGCAATCTTTGCTGCTGTTGGTTTTGAAGGTACTCTACCTTTCGTTCAAGGTTCTCAAGGTTGCGTTGCTTACTTCCGCACCCACTTAACCCGTCACTACAAAGAACCATTCTCTGGTGTATCTTCTTCAATGACTGAAGATGCAGCCGTGTTTGGTGGTCTGCAAAACATGATTGACGGCTTGGCGAACTCTTACCAACTCTACAAGCCCAAGATGATTGCTGTCTGCACCACCTGTATGGCAGAAGTAATTGGTGATGACTTACAAGCCTTCATCAACAACGCTAAACAAGCTGGTTCAGTTCCTCAAGATTTCCCAGTACCTTACGCTCACACTCCTAGCTTTGTCGGTTCCCACATCACTGGTTACGACAACATGATGAAGGGAATTCTTTCTAACTTGACCGCAGGTCATAAGAAAGAAACCAGCAATGGTAAAATCAACTTCATCCCAGGTTTTGACACCTACGTAGGTAACAACCGGGAAATCAAGCGGATTGCTTCTTTGTTTGGCTTTGACTACACAATTCTAGCTGATAACAGCGACTACTTGGATTCACCTAACACAGGTGAGTTCGATATGTACCCAGGTGGTACAAAGTTAGAAGATGCAGCAGATTCAATCAATGCAAAAGCAACGATCGCTCTGCAAGCACACTCTACCCCCAAAACCCGCGAGTACATTGAAAAAGAGTGGAACCAACCAACTTCAGTTTCCCGTCCTTGGGGCATTAAGGGTACTGATGAGTTCTTGATGAAACTCAGCGAATTGAGCGGTATCCCCATTCCCGAACAATTGGAAATTGAACGCGGTCAGGCAGTTGATGCCATGACTGACTCTCACGCATGGATTCACGGTAAGCGCTTCGCTATCTACGGCGAACCAGATTTAGTATACAGCGTAGTTGGCTTTATGCTAGAAATGGGTGCTGAACCTGTGCATATCTTGGTTCACAACAGCAACGAAGTATTTGAAGCAGAAATCAAAGAATTGCTTGCTTCTAGCCCCTTCGGTCAACATGCAACTGTTTGGCCTGGTAAGGATTTGTGGCACATGCGTTCATTGTTGTTCACCGAACCAGTAGACTTCTTAGTTGGTAACACCTACGGTAAGTACCTGTGGCGCGACACCAAGATTCCCCTCGTGAGAATCGGCTACCCCATCATGGATCGCCACCACTTACACCGCTACGCCACCATTGGTTATCAAGGTGTGATCAACCTCCTCAACTGGACTGTAAATACCCTGTTTGAAGAAATCGATCGCAACACCAACATTCCTTCTAAGACAGATATTTCCTACGACTTGATTCGTTAGAAATTGCGTAGAAACACAACGTGTTAATTAAAGGGTAAAGAAGGGGAATAGGGAATAGGGAATAGGCTTGCCGTGACTTGTACTGAGCGCAGTCGAAGTAGCGTAGCCGAACGGGAATAGGGAAATATCCAAACCCAATGCCCGATGCCCAATCCCCCATCCCCAACTTTCCTTTTTCTTGATAGCATTTACCCAAGGGATTTATAAATGGAAACCATCAATCGCACTCACGAACATACTCACACTCATCCTCATCCTAATTACCATCCACCTAATCAGAAAAAACGAGGATGGTTCAACAATCTTATGAATCCGTTGCGTGGTGTAGTGGATGGAATTCAGGTTAAAAATAATCGCTTCGCTCATCTAATTTGTCAAACAATTCCTTGTTGTTGTCCCTTTGAGCGACAAATTAAATTATTTGGAAAGTGTATTGATATCCCACCACTATGTAAACTCAATCCTTTATATGACGAATTTGTAGGATTGCGTTTCCGCGCTCTATCTTACCTGACCGATGTCTGTGGAGAGGATGTCACAAAATACATTTGTTAGTCATTAGTCATTGGTCATTGGTCATTGGTCATTAGTCATTAGTCATTGGTAGAGACGCGATTATACTCTGCGAGAAGCCGCTCTTCGAGCGTCTACGCGTCTGTACAATAGTCAATTCAAAGGACAAATGACAAAGGACAATTAACAATTAAGAGAAGAGAGATGAAAAGCACCCAAGGCAAAATCAACGAGCTGCTGACTGAGACAGGATGCGAGCATAATCAGCACAAACAATCCGAAAAGAAAAACAAGTCATGCGCTCAACAGGCACAACCTGGCGCGGCTCAAGGGGGCTGTGCCTTTGATGGTGCAATGATTGCTCTAGTGCCGATCGCAGATGCTGCTCATTTAGTCCACGGGCCGATCGCCTGTGCTGGTAATTCCTGGGGCAGTCGTGGTAGTCTGTCGTCTGGCCCTCAACTCTACAAAATGGGCTTTACCACTGACTTGGGTGAAAACGATGTCATCTTTGGTGGCGAAAAGAAGCTCTACAAAGCGATTTTGGAACTTCACGAGCGCTACCAACCAGCAGCAGTATTCGTCTACGCCACTTGCGTTACAGCCTTAATTGGCGATGATATGGATGCTGTCTGCAAAGCGGCGGCTGAGAAAATTGGTATTCCTGTTGTTCCCGTCATTGCTCCAGGATTCATTGGCAGTAAAAATCTGGGCAACCGTTTTGGCGGTGAATCTTTATTAGAATATGTTGTCGGCACAGCAGAACCGGAACATACAACGCCCTATGATATTAACTTAATCGGTGAATACAATATCGCCGGGGAAATGTGGGGAGTAACACCACTGCTAGAAAAATTAGGCATCCGTATTTTGTCTAAAATTACGGGCGATGCTCGCTACAATGAAATTCGCTACGCCCACCGCGCCAAGCTCAACGTCATGATCTGCTCGCGAGCGCTGCTCAATATGGCGAGAAAGATGGAGGAGCGTTACAACATCCCTTACATTGAAGAGTCTTTCTACGGCATCGATGATATGAATCGCTGTCTGCGAAACATCGCCGCTAAATTAGGCGATCGCGATTTACAAGAGCGCACAGAAAAGCTAATTGCAGAAGAAACGGCTGCTTTAGATTTGGCACTGGCTCCTTATCGCGCTCGACTCAAAGGTAAGCGGGTTGTTTTATATACTGGTGGTGTTAAGAGTTGGTCGATTATTTCGGCGGCTAGAGACTTAGGCATTGAAGTTGTTGCTACCAGTACTCGGAAAAGTACTGAAGAAGATAAAGCCAAAATCAAGAAGTTGATTGGCAACGATGGCATCATGCTAGAGAAAGGCAACGCTCAAGAATTGCTCCAACTGGTTAAAAACACCAAAGCAGATATGCTGATTGCTGGTGGACGTAACCAATACACCGCTTTGAAAGCTCGAATTCCTTTCCTTGATATCAACCAAGAACGCCACCATCCTTATGCAGGTTATGTGGGAATGATTGAGATGGCGCGGGAACTGTACGAAGCTCTGTATAGCCCGATTTGGGAACAAATACGCAAACCCGCTCCTTGGGAAGAAGAGGAGGAAGTTTAATGGCGATCGTTACCGCTTCTAACAAAGCACTGACAGTTAATCCCCTCAAGCAAAGTCAAGCTTTGGGCGCAACCTTAGCCTTTTTGGGATTGAAAGGGACGATGCCCTTATTCCACGGTTCTCAAGGTTGTACTGCTTTCGCCAAAGTTGTCCTAGTGCGACATTTCCGGGAAGCGATTCCCTTAGCTACGACAGCAATGACGGAAGTCACGACCATTTTGGGTGGTGAAGAAAATGTGGAGCAAGCAATTCTCACTCTGGTAGAAAAGGCTAACCCAGAAATTATTGGTTTATGTAGTACTGGGTTAACGGAAACTAGAGGCGATGATATTGAAGGTTTTCTGAAGGAAATCCGCGATCGCCATCCTGAATTGAATGATTTAGCGATTGTTTTTGCACCTACCCCAGATTTTAAAGGTGCGTTGCAAGATGGCTTTGCGGTTGCTGTCGAAAGCATAGTTAAAGAAATTCCTCGCGCGGGTGGACTCAGAACTGAACAAGTCACAATTTTGGCGGGTTCTGCCTTCACGCCTGGGGATGTACAGGAAATCAAAGAGATAATCACGTCTTTTGGATTAGTGCCAATCTTTGTACCTGACCTTGGCGCTTCCCTGGATGGACATTTAGAGGATAATTATAGTGCGGTTACAGTCAGTGGAACTACCTTAAAACAACTACGAGAAGTCGGTAGTTCTGCCTTTACCCTGGCATTGGGTGAAAGTATGCGGGGGGCTGCCAAGATTCTCGAAGAACGCTTTGGTACACCTTACGAGGTGTTTGGCGAACTGACTGGATTAGAACCAGTAGATGAATTTATCCAAGCATTGGCGATTCTGAGCGGTAATAGCGTACCCGAAAAATACCGCCGCCAACGTCGTCAGTTGCAAGATGCGATGCTGGATACTCACTTTTACTTCGGTGCAAAACGAGTTTCCTTAGCACTGGAACCAGATTTGTTGTGGTCAACAGTGCATTTCTTGCAATCGATGGGAGCGCAAATTCATGCAGTGGTGACAACCACGCGATCGCCTTTGTTAGAAAAACTCCCGGTTAAAAGCATCACCATCGGCGATTTAGAAGACTTTGAGAGTCTAGCAGGCGGTTCTGATTTGCTAATTGGTAACTCGAATGTGGGTGCGATCGCAAAACGCCTCTCGATTCCTCTTTATCGTTTAGGATTGCCCATTTATGACCGCTTAGGTAATGGTCAATTTACCAAAGTTGGCTATCGAGGCACGATGGAACTTTTGTTTGGCATCGGCAACCTGTTTTTAGAGGCAGAAGAAGCGAGAGTTAAGCAGTTCCAAGAGTTCAGAACTGTGAGCGCTTAGTTTTGAATTCACACTTGAAATTCAAAACAGTTCAGTTAAAAATCGATCCTCCCTAACCCTCCTTTTTAGGAATAGAACAAGCCTTAAATTAGCCTCTCAATTTATCGGGGGATTGGGGGGATCTTCCGAAGCTAAATATTACTAACTGAACCGTATTGCTTCAAAATTCAAAACTTTAGAGAGGAGAATTACAATGAAAATAGCCTTCACGACGAGTGACCGAGTTCATATTAATGCTCACTTCGGATGGGCAAAAATGATTGATGTTTACGAAATTTCCGATGAGGGATATCACTTCGTAGAAACCCTCACCTTTGAAGGCGAACTCAAAGAAGACGGAAATGAAGACAAAATCACCCCAAAACTTGAAGCAATAGGCGACTGTACGATTATTTACGTAACAGCAATTGGTGGTAGTGCCGCCGCTCGGTTAATCAAGAAAGGTGTCACCCCAGTGAAGGCGCGATCGGAAGAAGAAGAAATTAGTGAAGTGCTAAACAAGCTAGTGCAAACCCTCAAAGGTAATCCTCCACCTTGGTTGCGTAAAGCTTTACAACCAAAAACCACAAACTTTGCTGATGAAATCGAAGACGAAGCAACAGTATGACCGCAAATAATAGTGTTAACGGAACCGCTACAACTGAAGTCTTGAACTCACCTTTTCTTAAGGTATTAATCAAACAAATCCGTGGTCAAGACAGCTATGGAGTTTATCGTACTTGGTCGGATGAGTTGATTCTCAAACCCTTTATTGTTAGCAAACAAAAGAAACGGGAAATCTCCGTTGAGGGCGAAGTTGATGCGGTAACTCAAGCCCGGATTTTGGCATTTTTTCGAGCTGTAGCAGCTGGGATTGAACAAGAAACAGGTTTGATATCCCAGGTTGTAGTTGATTTGAGCCATGAAGGATTTGGCTGGGCGCTAGTTTTTTCTGGTCGTCTTTTGCTAACTGTGAAAACTTTGCGAGATGCTCATCGTTTTGGCTTTGACTCCCTAGAAAAATTAGCAGAAGAGGGAGAGAACTACGTCAAAAAAGGTCTTGATTTGGCGAAGCGTTTTCCTGAAGTTGGCAAAATTTAATTAGTCATTGGTCATTGGTCATTAGTCCTTAGTCATTAGTCATTAGTCATTGGTCATTGGTAAAAGACAAATGACTAATGACAAAAGACAAAGGACGAAGGACAAAGGACAAAGGACAAAGGGCAAAGGACAAATGACAATTGAGGAACTACAAGGACAAATCAGACGGCTTAACAGCAAAGCAGGTCAAATGAAGATGGATCTGCATGATTTAGCTGAAGGTCTGCCAACAGATTACAACCAACTTATGGATGTTGCCGCTGCAACTTATGAAATCTATCGCCAGTTAGATGAACTTAAGCAACATCTAAAACAATTGGAGAATGCGAAATGACTGGAACTATTGATGAATTCAAGAAACTCGTAGATGCAGAAGAATTTTTTCAATTCTTTAATATGTCCTACGATTTAGAAGTTGTGAATGTAAATCGTCTACATATTCTGAAAAAGTTTTCTCAATACATCCAGGAAATTGATGATAATTCTCCTGACTTGAATCAAGAAGAGAGATTAAATCAATATTCTTTGGCTTTGCAAAAAGCTTATCAGGTATTTGTCGAATCAACACCCCACGAACAAAAGCTGTTCAAAGTATTTAACGACAAGCCGAAAAATGTAGTCACACTGACAGAAATCACTTCTGATTAGGAGGTATAAATTGGTTAACCTAACGCCTACCGAATTAGAACGCTATCGTCGCCAAATGATGCTTCCGAATTTTGGCGAAACAGCACAGAAACGCCTGAAGTCAGCGACAGTTTTGGTTACGGGTGTGGGAGGATTAGGCGGTACGGCGGCGCTTTACTTAGCAGTAGCGGGCGTTGGGCGGCTAATCTTAGTCCGGGGTGGTGACTTGCGGCTAGATGATATGAATCGTCAAGTTCTTATGACTGATGATTGGGTAGGTAAGCCAAGGGTATTCAAAGCTAAAGAAACTCTGGATGCGATTAATCCTGATGTCCAAGTGGAAGCTGTTCATGATTACATCACCCCGGAAAATGTAGATTCGTTAGTGCAATCTGCGGATATGGCTCTTGACTGCGCCCACAATTTTACAGAGCGCAATTTGTTAAATGAAGCCTGTGTGCGATCGCGTAAGCCAATGGTAGAAGCCGCAATGAATGGGATGGAGGCTTACCTGACAACGATTATTCCTGGTGTGACTCCTTGTTTATCTTGTCTGTTTCCAGAAAAGCCTGATTGGGATCAGCGCGGCTTTTCAGTTCTAGGCGCTGTTTCTGGAACACTAGCTTGTCTAACAGCTTTGGAAGCTATCAAGCTGATCACCGGGTTTAGTCAGCCTCTATTGTCGCAATTGCTGACAATCGACTTAAATCGGATGGAATTTGCGAAACGCCGTTCTTACCGCGATCGCTCTTGTCCAGTATGCGGTAATAGTGCGCCTTGGAGACACGCGCAATCCAATTCGATGGAACCCACAGTCAATAGTCATTAGTCATTGGTCACTTGTACTGAGTTTCGACTGCGCTCAACTACCGCGTAGTCGTAAAGCCTGCGGCATAGCTACGCTTCGGGCGCAGCCTCTCGTAGAGAAGTATTGGTCATTGGTCATTAGTAAATAACAAATGACATAGACGCTACTGCGGCTACTCTTCTCCTGACGGAGACGCTGCGCGAACGAGAACGCCAAGGGCGAACCCGCAGGGTAGGACAAATGACGAAGGACAACCCCACCTAAAATCAAAACAACTAATCGCTACAAATCAGGAGAACTGATGGCCGTTATTTTATCAGAAAAAGCAGAATTTCATCTGCGGGCATTCCTTAAAGGTTCCGCACCCGATGCTGATGGCGCAACTAAAGGTGTCCGTATCTCTGTAAAAGATGGTGGTTGCAGTGGCTATGAATATGCGATCGATATCACCAGCAAGCCCCAACCAGATGATTTAGTAAGTCAGCAAGGCAAAGTACTGGTTTACGTTGATGCTAAAAGTGCGCCTTTATTAGACGGAGTTATCGTTGACTTTGTTGAGGGAGTGATGGAAAGCGGTTTTAAATTCATCAACCCTAATGCAACTGATACCTGCGGTTGTGGAAAGTCTTTTAAAGCAGGCGACTGTACGCCTACTGGTGTACCTTGCAGCTAACATCATTCTATTAGTGCTAAGTCAATTGTAGAGACTTCTCATCAACGCACTCCGCAGAGTTTCAATGCCCTTGAGATAGCTTCTAGTTCGCATTGCATCCCTTATCTCTATAAAAAAGCTAACTAAACTTAGCATCTCTGTCAGAAGAAGGGAAGCAAAAAGTAGGATAGGTTGCTCAAAAAATTCGGAAATTAGACCAACTGTATAACGTTTGAGGAGAATCTGAAAATGGCTACCTACCAAGTTAGATTAATCAACAAAAAAGAAGACCTCGACACCACAATTGAAGTTGACGAAGAGACTACCATCTTAGAAGCAGCAGAAGAAAATGGTATTGAGTTGCCCTTTTCATGTCATGCAGGCTCTTGCTCTAGCTGTGTTGGTAAAGTTGTCGAAGGTGAAGTTAATCAAGACGATCAAAACTTTTTAGATGACGATCAGGTTTCTAAAGGATACGCTCTACTTTGTGTAACTTATCCTCGTTCTAATTGCACAATTAAAACACATCAAGAAGCATATCTGGTCTAAATTATTACTTTGGTTGCTGCCTTTCGCAACCAAATAAAAAATGAAGGATGAAGGATGAAAATATACTTCCTTCCTCCTTTCACAATTCCTAATTTATAATTAAAATATTTATCTGCTTTTGTGTTTTTGGCCGTTTATTATAATTATTGAGAATGGAAAAGCGAGGAATCGCAACTTTTTATAAAACTCAAAATAAAACAATCTTGAAAAAAATTGTATTAATAGGAATAGTAATAAAAAATCATATCAGATTGCAACAAGATTTTTTTGATTTGATCCTTCCTCAATCTTGATAACATAGATTTTGTCCTAGATTTAGAAAATATCCGAGCAATTTATGTTTTCTAATTGTATAAAGAAATGCAATTTTATATGAAAAAATAGAGTGGCTCGCAAAGGAAGCCAACTCTATTTTTTAATCAACAGCAACGATCACATCTGATGATTTAATCACAGCATAAGCTTGCTTACCTTCTGCAAGTGATAGCTTTTCTGCTGATGATTTTGTGATAATTGAGACTAGCTCTACTCCTGGCGCTAGTTCTAAAGTTATCTCAGTATTAACTGAACCATGTACAACTTTTTTGACAGTACCCTTCAGAGAATTACGAGCGCTAATTTCCATGTTTTTAATCCACTAATTTGAACTATTTATACTTTAGTAAGTTAGCAAGTTTTGATTTTAAAAATAGCTTTTATTAAAATATCTTAATAATTTTTAAATAACCTTATTTGTTTGACGAGCATTACGCAAATAGGTGGGACGGTCATTTGCTCCAAAAAGGTAAGACAAAAACTTTAAAAAAACTAACTATTAATGTATATTATCATCAATTTAAGATGGCTATTTTGTTATGTGGAAATACTGAGGTACTAATATGATTGCATCTTTATAATAACTAGTTTAAAAAGAGGTTCATATTGTGCAGGATCGAGTTAATACAACAAGGCAAAATCTATTTTTTGAACATTTAAGTCTAGGTGTAGGTGTAGGATTTCCTGTTCCTAAAGACTGGTTGCCAATAACAAGTTTCCCTTTACTAATCATAGTAGGTATGACTGGCGTTGGAAAAAGCACGATCGCGAAAGCTTTGGCTGAAGAAGGCTTGGATTTTACACTTTTACCTAATCGTCGTGTTTTAACCGAACGCGTAATAATTGCGCCAATGTTAAAAATGCAAGAGAAACTCATGCAACCCCATTGCCGGATTAAACGCCTAACTTATACTCGCCTTTATCGAGAACACTTTCCTGGTGGAATGGGTCACATTTTAGCTTCGCTACATATTAATCCACAACAAGTCAACTCTATGTTAGTTTTCGATAGTTTACGTGGTGAAAATGAGATTCGCTATGCAGCTAAGGCTTTAAAAAATGCTAAATTTGTAATGTTGACTGTACCAAATACTGTACGTTTAGAAAGACTTATAAAACGTCATGATTCTTTCGATCGAATTGCTAATCAAGAGTTAGACGATCGGATGCAAATTATTCCAGAAGTACTGAGCAATTTTGCTAGTTTGGGCGTACCAGAAGCTTCTGCTTATTTTACTCCTAAAGAAGAACAACAAATCTTAGAACTTGTCAATAAACAAGTTGTCACAGGTCTAGAATTGCAGGAAAAACTAAAAATATTTGTCGAAGAAAGTCAGAACTATGATTCGGTTTCGACGAAACAGATTTTAGAGGCGATGGATACGAGCGATCGCTCTCTTATAATTGATACTATAGCCAGTCCCCAAGAATCAGCCAAAGCAATTATTTCTCGATTATGCAAATCTGCTAATATAAAAACTAATAAGTGAATATCCTTAGTCAGAATTAGTATAGGGATTGCTCAATGTCGCTATCTGAATTTGCAATTGTAGAAAGTACTCTCCGTGAGGGCGAACAATTTGTCAAAGCCAATTTTTCTTCAGATGATAAAGTCGAAATTGCTGAGGCCCTTGCTGCATTTGGAGTGGAATATATAGAGTTAACATCACCAATTGCTTCACCTCAGTCTAGACAAGACTGTGAACGATTGGCTCGGTTAGGCTTGCCATCCAAAATATTAACTCACATTCGCTGTCACTTAGAAGATGCTAAAGTTGCTTTAGCAACAGGCGTAGCCGGAATTAATTTAACTATTGGTAGTTCTTCTTTGATGCGTCAGTTCAGTCATGGTAAAAATATTAATCAAATTATTGATTTAGCATCTGAAGTTTTAACTTTTATTCATCAACAAGCTCCCGATATTGAGTTACGGTTTTCAGCTGAGGATTCGTCACGTACTTCCATAGAAGATTTAATCACAGTTTATTCCGAGATTGAAAAATTAGGAATTGTCAAACGCATAGGAATTGCTGATACAGTAGGAATTATTACGCCAATGCAAGTATTTGAATTAGTGAAGACTTTACGCCAGTTCACCAATTTAGATATTGAGTTTCACGGTCATAATGATACAGAATGTGCAAATGCTAACAGTTATACAGCATTAGAAGCGGGAGCAACTCATATTGACACTTGTGTTTTGGGAATTGGTGAGCGCAATGGTATTACCTCACTAGCTGGATTCATCGCTAGGTTATATGCCACAAATCCAGAGCAGATTAAGTCGAAATATCGCTTGGAAGAACTTAGTTACTTGCATGAATTAGTTGCAAGAAAAGTGGGAATTTCTATTCCTTTTAACCACTGTGTTTTTGGTGAGAGTGCTTTTAGTCATAAAGCTGGCATTCATACTAAGGCTATGCTTAATAACTCTGAGACTTATGAAGCTATTAATCCCCGAAGTTTTGGTGTAACGCGCTCAATTTTAATCAATCATAAATTGGCTGGAAAACAGGCGGTTAATCACCGAGCTAATGAATTAGGACTTTCCTTTAATTTATCCCAGCTTCAAGATATTACCAATATGCTAAAAACTTTAGCTGACAAACAAAATCTTACTATCGAAGATGTAGACAAGATTTTATATTCTTATCATTGCCAGTAAATTTAAAAATATACGCACTTACTATTCAAGTACAGATCCCCGACTTTTTGAAGAAGTCGGAGATTTAAATCCACTTATATCTGCTATTAATCTATCTTCTAAAAGAAAACTGTAAAAATTACTGCTTTTCCATTATTTTTCCAGCTTTTTTAAAAAGAATATTTGCTGTTCTTTATAAATGATTCATAATTTAAACTTATAAAATTGATAGCATATATGTAAGTTAAAAGAATTTAAATAACATTTTTGCAAAAATGGTGAGCATTGCTCACCATTCTATTTGCCAAGCAAATTTATATTAGTAAAAAAGTTAACTTAGGAGTAGTTATGAATCGAACCAACAGTCAAAATTTGAGTGAAGCAACAACCCAATGGTTAATAGAAAAAGGCTATAATCTTAATCATTTAAATCAGCCGGGTGAAAATGGCGATACAGCTTTGATGAAAGCGACAAGAGAAGGAGTTTATACAGTCGTTAAAGAATTAATTGATGCCGGTGCGAATATCAATGCTCGAAATAGCGATCGCAACAATGCTTTGTGGTTTGCTTGTTTTGGTAATCACTACAATTTGATTAATTTACTGTTGGCTCACAACATTGACATTAATAACCAAAATGATAACGGTGCAACTGTTTTAATGTACGCAGCATCAGCCGGAAAGACAGAAGTCGTAAAGTTACTTTTACAACATCATCCTAATTTATATTTAAAAAACTTAGATGATTATAAAGCAATAGATTTTGCTAGCAACGTAGAAGTTTTGAGGATAATTAAAAATGCCATCAAGTCAGATATCGGGCAAAGCTTATCATGACGCTACCAAGCATTCTTACTTATCGGTACAACTCGATCCAAATTATGTAGATGCTTCAACACAGCCATCTTCATTTAAAGTTTATCCCAAGTTTTATCGGAGAGTGAAATTAAATCTCAATAATCCTGTTCACTCTTTTATCTCATTAACCAGTGCGATAACACTAGAAAAAGTATATAAAGATGGCCCATTAAAACTGCGAGTAAATCCATCAGCAGGCGCTCTGTATCCTACAGAAGTTTATGTACAGGTTCGCGGCATTGAGGGAATAGTAAATGGTATATACCATCTAGAAGTTGAGAATAATTGTCTAACTCTCATCTATGAATTAATTGATGATGGGTTAGAGAATTATATTATACCTGGTAAATGTATCAACGGATTCATCTTTTTAATTAGTTGTGTTTATTATAGGTCTAGCTGGAAATATCAAAACAGGAGCATAAGATATTGCTTCTTAGATAGCGGACACCATTTAGGTGCAGTTGCCGCTTCAGCTTTTCTCCACAACCGAGATATACAACTAGTTTTTGACTTTGATAAACTTACTCTCAATTCGGATTTAGGATTTGAGAATAAGGAGTTTATCACTGCTTGTGCGGTGTCAGGAGAAGTACAAGACAAGAAAATCAGACGCTTAAGGCTGAAAGTTCCTTTTGTCTGCGGTACTGATTATTTTGAATCCAATCAATTGATTGAAGATGCTTATCAAGCAACTGCTCTACAAAAGAGTCGCCAGCAGAAGTTAGAGTATCCTCAATTTGACTTTGATCGGGATAAATTTTATCAAGTTGTTTGGAATAGACGTTCTATTAGACGTTTCCGGAAAGAGGCTATTTCTCAAGAAGATTATTTATATGTAGTGCAACAACTTCAGCAGTCAATACCGACAGAAAACTATGAGGAGATAGAAATTTACTCAGTGGTGCATCGAGTAGAAGGAATGACACCTGGGTTATATAAAGGTACGTATCTGGTTAAAGCAGGTAACTTTAGTGAAAAGACAGGTTACTTATGTATTAATCAAGCTATTGCTAGAGATGGCGCTGTAACTTTATTTTTTGTGTCACATTATTTAAACTATCAAACTGCTATGCAAATAGCTGGTTTTCTTGGACATAGGCTTTATTTAACTAGTAATTATTTGGGTATTCAGTGTAGTGGTATTGGTGCTTATTATGATGATGAAACCCAGGAATTCTTAGAAACAAATAAAGATGTACTTTATGGAATGGTGATTGGAATATAAGCAGGAAGTGAAACAGAGATGGTTAGAAATATGTATTACTTTAATAATGATGACTCACATCCAATACAACCGACATCGGCAGATATTATACTGCGGCAGCAGCTAGAGGATTCTATTAGTAGATACTTTTATGACGCTTGCGATCGCACAATTCAAAATCTTCTGTCTGATTGTCGCTGGTATGTCACAACCCACGCCAATGCTCTAACATTAGTAATTGAATGTCCAGATCAAGTTATTAATTGGCGGGTTTTGCAAAAAATTGTGCCAATGGGGACATTGCTATATGGAATTGTTAGCAGTGCTAAAATTCGTGTTTGTCCGCCAGAAAGTCAAGGTGTACCTTTTGAGATGAGAGTAGATGAACTTTCTGTTTATCGGGATTGGGCTTAAAAAATAGTTAGGAGTTTAAAATTTCTGCTCATTATTTTGGCTGATGAGTGCAGCTACCTCTTCAAAAACTAAATCAGCAGAATGTTTGATAGCAGGGCTTAACTCTAGTCCCAAAGAAAGATTTGCAGCCTCAATTAAATAAACTGTCACATCTTCGGGAAAGTCATTTTGAAAGATTTTCCGTCCGGCGGCTAAAGCATTATCCCAACGAAAATCGTGCAAGTTATAACTAGGTTCGGGCATTGCTTCCAGTTCTTTTCCTGGAACTTTAAACACAGCACCCGGTTCAGAACCAGTTGAACTTGCATCAATAATTACTAATTGTTTACTACCTCTAGCTTGAAACATTACTTCCATCCCTGCGGTGCCACAATCATAAACACGCACTTTAGGATTGGGGTTTTCAGCTAGATATTTTTGTAAGCGTTGGGCGATGATTACGCCTACAGCGTCGTCACTGCGATTTAGATTGCCACAACCGATAATAGTGAGCATGGGATGAGATTTAATTGTTTAATTAGTTGCAAATTTAGTTAAAGCGCGTAGTTTACCGCCGTAGGCATCGCTCGGAGGATGAAAGGCTAACACAATATCACTTTGAGGAACGCCGGCGTTTAATAAGTCAGTGGCAATACCTTCTTCAGTCCAATCTTCTTCAATCCAAATTTTGTTATTTTTAATCCGAATATGTACAGTAATACCTTTAATTCGGCGATTTTTTTGCTAGCCAATCTGAAACCATAGATATCGATCGCGTTCATTATCGAGTGCTAAAAGGCTTTCTAAGTCCTCATCAGGCGAGCTATTGCAGATGCGGTCATATTCTATGAGAATATTTTTAATAATATTTCTGTAGTTACTTAGTTTATCCATTTGAAACTTTTACAAAGATACTTTTCTAAACCTGTGTCCATCTGGTTCTATAACTACAAATGCGCCTACCAATTCGACTTCCGAGTAAGTTTCTATAACTCGTATTAGTTCGTTATGAACTTTATTCACAGTTGTAGGTAGGATTCGGAGATAGATGACTCCAGATCCCATTGCTCGAACAAAAACAAGATTTCCATAATCTCTATCTCGCGTGATGAGAATACGGTTCTGTTCCTGTGCTGTTCTAAGTATTTCTTCATCACTTGCTTGCGAAAGACCAATCTGAGCAACAAGAACTACATCATGTCCGGTATCAACTAGAAATCTTGCTGTTACCGCATACACATCTTGATCTAGTAATAATCTCATGCTCAAATAGATACTAGGCGAATGTCTTCGGCTGCAACTAGAGCGATCGCGTATCCTAAGCAAGCACGAATATCCTCAATTTTTAGGTCTGGATAGTAGTCTTGGATAATTTCTTCAAATGAGAGTCCGTCATTGAGCAGTTCAAGAATGCTTTGTACAGTGATGCGTGTTCCTGCGATGCAAGGTTTACCGAAATGAATCTGAGAATTAACTACGATTCTGTCCATATAATTATAAACTAATAATATGTTTCCTAAATTATAAAATAAAATTGATTATTTCGAGTTTTTGCCATAATCTGCAAAATACGAGGCTTTGAATGATGGGATAGACAAAGCCTCTGAAAAATAATTTATCAGCAGGAAACTATAAAGCTACACCATGTTGCTTGGCAATTTCAGTCAGTTTCTCATACTGATGTTGTGATGCTTGAGTTAATATCTCTTCAGCCTGTTCTTTAGTACTTCCTTCTTTAGGAATTAAATACTTGACATAAAGAGATACAAAATCAGCAGCGATCGCTAAACCGGATAAATTATGTTTGTCAGCTTCTTTGCCAGCGATCGCAGCTACCAAACCGGCTTTAATAGGGTCTGGTTTAACTTTCATGAACTGATCGACAAGTTTAGGAACGTACTCTTCTGGTGGCAAATTATCTAACTTACTTCTGTCTGGAGTAAAGTTACATTCTGCGGCTTGAGCTTGCTCTAAAACACACCATTTTATGTATTCTTGCAATGCTGCATCGGGAACGCGAGGGAGATAATTATGTAGCGCTAAATCAGACACAAGCTTACCTTGTAAATTTCTGTTTTGTTGAAGTGAATTAAGGCAAGCCTAACGCACTATTTCTATAAGTTTTAGTGTGTTACGCTACGAGTTTTGAATATGAGGCATTGGGAATAGGGCATTGGGCATAGGTTATTTTTCCCTCATTTTGCCCAAATTTATCTTTTGGACAATCACTCAGGTAAATGACCGATCTAGTAAGCTGTAAGTGAGCGTTGTTGATGATTGTGATATGAAAACTTTTACTGCGATCGCTGAAAGAGATCCTGATACTAAGTTCTATGTCGGCTATGTCCCTGGCTTTCCTGGAGCGCATTCTCAAGGTGAAACCTTGGATGAATTGCAGGAAAATTTGCATGAAGTTATTGAGATGCTTCTGGAGGACGAGGATCTGGCGATCGAGACAGGGTTTGTAGGTATACAAAAGATTGTAGTTCAGTAGACTATGAGTAATGTTCCTGTTCTAAAACAGCGATTGCCTGTGGTGGTTATTTATTTTGTGCGATCGTTTCTAGCAGACGCTACTTGAGGAATATGAGTACAACAAGCAGCCTTTACGCAGAAATTTGGAGAAATAATCAATGGGAGCCAATCCCTGAAGCAAAGTGGTCAAAAGGCAAAAGAATACCAGTGTGTTGCCTGAGACTCGGTACACCATACGAACTATACGCTGCTCTTGTCGGTTATTATCATTACTCTCTTAGCTACTATCACTGGCATACAGAGAAAATAGTTCCAGTTTCGGAACCGCGTGGATTACCTGAAGACATGAATGTTATTTATAAGGATTATTTTGAAAATGATCGTCTCGGAATAGAACACCACTTTACTTGGTTTATGGTTCAAGAGATTATTGACTATGATTGGGATAGAAAATTTCCGCCATGTAAGGGTTATGTAAATCATCAGTATGCCTCTTTGTTCTCTAGTTTGGCTCCTTTTCCAGATGATTTACCAGACGATGAACTTATTTATATGACGAAAAAAGACAATACAACTGAAGTTACATGGGTAGAGAGTTATCGAGAATACGTGGGTTGTGTAGACTACTTTATTCAAGAATTACTTAAGTTAGGAAATCCCAGAGAAATTAGAATTCTTTTTTGGCTCCATTAAACATTTAATAACTGTATGACATCACGAAATAGGAACCGTTCAACGTGACGTATTTCTAGACTTAAAGAATTGTGAAAGTGTTTTGATGTTGAAAGATATGTAAAATAGTATACCAACTATTTATATTTACATCATACGTCTAGTATGATTATTACCGCTTTATGGCAGTTCTAAAGCATGAGATTATGCTGTTAGAGTTTCAACAAATGCAATAGTGATGAGCTAATGACTAACCAAATAATAATCAGCCATTAGCTATTACATTCTCTAAGCAGTCCGAAAACGCGCTAACTCTTCACCAGTCTTCGCATCATGGGCGTGAACTGTACACACCAAACATGAATCAAACGATCGCGCCACATGACCAACTTCCACCGGATCGCTAGAATCGTAAATGGGTGTGCCAATTAACGCTTCTTCAATGGGGCCGCGGATTCCTTCGCCGTCACGAGGGCCAATATTCCAAGTACCTGGGGCAATCACTTGGTAATTTTTAATTTTACCGCCCTCTACTTCTACCCAGTGACACAAAGAACCCCGCGCCGCTTCCGTTGCACCCCAACCCTTGCCATCTTTTTCTGTGGGTTTGATATACCAAGGGTCGTTTAATTTGAATTCGCGCAAACAGTGTTCGGCTTGCCGATATAACTTGACAATTTCGTGAAGTCGTGCTAGCTGACGCACATGAATACTAGGGCCGCCCATCCGTTTGAAGACATCGAGGATAAAGCCGTCGTAGTGTTGCCAAGATTCGCCATGTTTACCACCAGCTACTAACTGACGCGCTAAAGGGCCAGCTTCCAAACGTCCGAAGTCTTTGTGCAGGACTGCACTTGCCCAAGAGTAGGCGTTATCGAAGTCCTTTGTATTATTGGCAGTGGGTTTAGTATTGCGATCGCTAGGGTGAATATCTGCTGTCCCTTCATCGTACCAAGAGCGAGTTGTATTCTCGCGGGTAAATGACTGATCCATTAAAACGTGAGTGTCTGCGAAGCTGTCGTACACTCCACTTTTCATAATCATCGCCGCATTTCGTCCTTCGATAGTCGGCTTTTGGTATTTATCTTCATGGGCTAAATATCCCCAAGTCACATATTTCCCAACACCAGCGCCATATCTATCTAAACCGATATCTAAACCCATCCGCCAATAAAAACCTAAGTCGGAATCTCGATGATTGCGGTTTTCATCTAACCAATCTCTGAAGTCATCATAAGTTTGGATTTGTTCGTAGCGTTCTAAAGAACAACCTAACCACACTGGTTCTAACCAATTGGTGCGGAAATATTCGAGAAGCGCCCAAGCACGGGTAATATCTGTAAGAGTAGGGGCGCACATCACACCACCAGGAACCATATAACTGCTGTGAGGCCATTGTCCGCCCAATAGTGCATAAATTTCTACGGGTTTAGCAGAAATTGTGATGCCTAATTCATAAGATTTACCTGTGAAAGCAGCAAAGCGTCTGGTAGCTTCCTCATAATAGCGGCTATGACGGTATTTTTTATTGGTTAAATCAATGGCAAACAAACCATAAAAGTAGCGGGGAATGCTTTGAATTGTCTCGACAATTTGTCCGAGATTTCTCGCCAAAATTGCATTGCGGGGAACTTCTGTTTCCCAAGCTGTATCTAATGCCCAAGATGCACAAGTTAAGTGAGAACCGCCACAAATTCCGCAAATGCGAGGTGTGACAATTAATCCGGCTTGGGGGTCTTTACCGCGGAGGATAACTTCAAATCCTCGGAAAAGTTCGGCGTGTGTCCAGGCGTTGACTACCCGTCCATGTTCAATATCGACTCGGACATCTAAATCGCCTTCAACTCTACCAACGGGCGATATATCTAATGATTGAATTCCCATTTGTTATTTGTCCTTTGTCATTGGTCATTTGTCACTTGTACTGAGCGAAGTCGTTGGCGCAGCCTCTCGTAGAGAAGTATTTGTCATTTGTCCTTTGTCCTTTGTTATTTGTGATTGGTAATTATTCACTCGCCTCACTGCAAAATAGTCGAAACCCTTGATTTCTCGTTGAGAGGTATAGAGAAGTGTGAAAGGTTATAGTCATTAGTCAAATCACAAAGGACTAATGACTAATGACTAATGACAAAGGACTAATGACTAATGACTAAACTGTAAAAAAGTCTTCTTCTGCCCAAGGTGGTGCTGCATCTTTTGCAACCATTGTCAGTAAGGCGTATTCTTTTTTGTTCACCCCTGGCGGTAATTCTTTGGGAACTCCCATCACTGTTTGGGTTTTAAATACGGTTCCTGGTTTGAGGTCAAAGAAGGGAAATTCTGGTTCGGTGCAACCTAAACAAGGCATTCCAGCGCGAGTTTTGGAGGAGACGCGGTTCCATAAGATGCGGTTGCAGGAGGAATGGGTCATGGGGCCGCGACAACCCAAGTCATAAAATAAGCAACCTTTGCGCTGACCAAATTCGGCGGTTGATGCTTTGTAGGCAAAATGGACGTTGCGGGTACAACCTGTTTGGGTATAGGTGTTGAAAAAGGTTTGGGGACGATTTAGTTCATCCAGGGCAATATCTGCTATGCGTCCAGTAGCGATCGCAACTAATATCTGCGTAATCCAGTCTGGATGGGCGGGACATCCAGGTATATTAATTACAGGTAATCCGGCTTGTGATACGAAATCTTTCCCTAAAAAGCCGCCTTCTTGACGCTTGAGAAATTGCAAACCTTCCGATTCGCTGGGGTTGGGTGACATAGCAGGAATTCCCCCCCATGTGGCACAGTCTCCCACCGCGACGATAAATTTAGCAACTTTGGCGAGGTCTGCTAACCAATCTTTCATGGCGCGATCGGCAAACCGATTCCATTCACCAGTACCGTTGGGGGCATTAACAACGCTGCCTTCAAATACCAAGATATCTAAAGGAATTGTGCCAGAAATACAATTTCGTAGCAGTGTTTGCAAATCGTTGCCTAGTTCCAGCCCCAAGGAAGGATGCCAAAGTATATTGATACCAAAGTCGGCAATTAAATCGCAAACTGTCGGTTCTTCAGCGTTGAGAAATGACATGGTGTTACCCGAACAAGCACCACCCTGTAGCCATAGTACGTTAGTCATCGGCTATGCGTTTTTCTATTGTTTCCCATGCATGATGTAGGTGATAATGCTTGTAAAGTCTCACCTGTTTATCAATATTTATTTTTCAATGGTAAGATATTTTTTATTGAATTATCGTTCATTAAAAAAGAATTAATCATTAACCATAAATTAAATTTACTCAAGATTCTTTCAAGAACTACGTTTGTTATATATGTGACACATTTTACAAATGCAAAATAGTAAAAATAAACACTACCTCTTATTTTTAAATGTTTACATTCAACAAACTCAATTTGCTTAATTTATTACTGACAAAACTTTGTAATGATTAACAATTCCTGTAAACTGTTAATGCGCGTGAGGTAATGAGTATTTTAATTCATCAAATTTTCACGTAATAAATGAGCCAAAAATAGAGGCGCTAAACTTTGCGCCCCATCAACTATATATCAGTTGTTTTAGGATTTCGGTTGTGCAGCTTGCCTAACAACTTGTTCGTCCAAACCCAACGCTTGAGCTATCTGCTCAATACTGAAACCAAACGCTAATAACTGGGGTATGGCTTCTAATTTACCTTCTTGCTTGCCTTCTTGTATACCTTCTGCAAAAACATCTTGGTAAAATCTAGTTTGTTTTAACTCATTTAATCCAAACATTTTTCCAATCTCCTCCTGGCTCAATCGCGGCAACTTATAGATTGATATCGTCTCTATTAAACGCACAGTTAATCCTTTGCGCACTCTATTATTTTAGGATTTTGGTTGTGCAGCTTGCCTAATAACTTGTTCGTCCAAACCCAACGCTTGAGCTATCTGCTCAATACTTAAACCCAACCCTAATAACTGAGGTATGGCTTCTAACTTACCTTCTAACTTACCTTCTTGCCTACCTTCTTGTCTACCTTCTTGCCTACCTTCTTGTATACCTTCTTGTTTACCTTCTGCAAAAACATCTTGGTAAAATCTAGTTTGTTTTAACTCATTTAATCCAAACATTTTTCCAATTTCCTCCTGGCTCAATCGCGGCAACTTGTAGATTAATATCGTCTCTATTAATTGTATTATTTCCCTAATAGTAGTGACATCTGGAATTTGCTGTCGGGCAATGTTGACTATTTCGATAGCTCTTGTTGTCGCAGTTGATTCGGGTTCGATGATGAGTTTAACTGTCTCTATGCCGATTGATGATGCTTCAATTGAGCTTAATTCGTCAAGATAGACGCGAGTTACTCGTTGTGAGTTGAGTAGTTCTGTATATCTCTCGGTATCTCCAGTATCAACGCTGCGGTTGGGGTAGATAACAACACCACGCCAATTATTGGTTAATTCGGTTTTGTCAAGATAATTAAAGATTTCGGTAAATAAACGTGAATAAAACTTTTTATCTGATTGAAATTGCACTTCGGCAAAATAAATGGGTAGTTCTGCTGCATTTGGGAGGAAAACGCCATCGATTCTAAAGGCTAGTTGTTTGACTTCGACTGAAGAAAATTGGTAAACACTAGCTAGTTGCGGCGGTTGGTTAATCAGTTCAAAGAAAGTAGTGGGAATACTTTGAAAGAGCCGATAGAAAATACTGTCTGTTTTCAAGGTAGCTGGTTTTACAGTCGTTGATAAATATATTTTACACTTCGGCGATCGCGTGGCAAATTTTTAGAGTATACAAAAATTAGCTGGTAAGATAGTGCATATAAGTATGTCAACAATTCAATAAAGAATATTCGGATTGTGTCAAGTGATGATACAAAAAGTATTTTGAAAATATTAGGTGTTTAAAACTGACATTAATATTAGCAATTTCCCCCTAGAATTTTAGAAATAGGGTGTTTTATAGTAAAAAAATTGATTGGGCATGGGGTATTGGATATTGGACATGGAATCAAATCTTTTCCTAATCCTTCATTATTAGCCCTAGCCTCAGATACAAAAGGGGAATTCCGCCTAAAGGACTCGAAGCCTGCGTAAATCAGTATGGCCCGTGATGAAATGCGATCGCGCGTTTCGATTATTCATGGGTGTTAACAGACTCAATTCCCAATTGGCTAGAGTACGGCAGAGTTATGACCCCCAGCATTACAGATTCGGCGGTGAAGGCTGCGGTAGCAGCTGTTGCTTCAGAGTCAGCCTCAGCAGAGGAAAAAATCCAAATGCTGATTGAAATCGCACAGGGTTTTCAAAAAAAGCCCAAAGCTGCCCAAGACTTGCGAAATGCAGTTGGGTTATATTACCGGGCCTATGAGATGTGTGGTGAGGAGTATCCCCTATTAAAAGCCAGGGCCAAAGTGGGCATGGCGGGGACATTACAGGCAATACCGGATGCTGATTACCAACTGTTGATGCAAGCGAAAGTCGGTTATGAAGAGGCATTACCGATTTTACAACAATTAGCTTCTCCAGAAGAAGTGGCAGAAACGCAGATGAATTTTGGTTTGGTGTTGCAGTCGCTAGTACCATTTAATTTGGCGCGGATAACTGACAGCATCCAAGCTTATCATGAGGCTTTGCGGGTGTTTACTTGGGAAGATTACCCCCAAGAATACGCCATTTTGTATAACAATATTGCGATCGCTTACCTTTCTATGCCCCTAGCATCAGAACGGGAATACTTGCGTCAAGGTTTAGCTGTGCAATCATTTGAGGTGGCACTAAAGCATATTAATCTAATCGATCATCCTAGAGAATATGCGATGTTACAAAATAATTTGGGTAACGCATTGCAATATTTAGTGAGTTCCCATCCTGTGGAGAATAACTTGCGGGCGATCGCAGCTTATGATGAGGCGCTAAAAGTGCGTAATCTCCAAGATACACCTCTAGAGTATGCTAACACAATTTCAAACAAAGCCAACGCTTTATTCAACTTACCAGACGACTCAGAAAAACCAGAGCTTGGTAATCCTCAAAATCTTTTGCAAGCGCGTATCTACTATCAACAGGCTTTAGAAATATTTACGGAACACCAACAAATTGCACAAGCAGAAGTAGTAGTTCAAGCGTTACAAGATGTAGAAGCCGAAATGAAAGCTTAGGAGTGATGAATTATAGTTCTATAACGCTTTCCAGTTTAGTTCAATACAGACCTAATTCCCAGCCCCTTCCCTACAAGGGAAGAGGAGTAAGATTCAAAGCCTCTCTCCTTTTAGGAGAGAGGTTTGGAGAGAGGTCAAAATATATTGTATAAAAACCAAACTCCCTAGATTGAACTCTTGACTTTAACAATGAGTAAAAAACCAGCATGAGAGATATTGTTACTTACCCAAATTTGATAAATTTCCTCACAAGTTTAGCAGATGGCGATTTGAATCTAGCAACAGAATTCGTGTGGTTAATTATAGCAGCAGCCTTGTCTATGGTTGGTGGTGCTATTGGTGGAATGCTGTTAGCTGGAAAAGATATCGGCTATCAGTTTTCAGCAATGCTTGGTGCATTATTTGCTCCTGCTGGTGTAATTCCTGCTATTCTCTTAGGGTTTGTAATCCTAAATTTATTGACTAATTATTAGGAGTAAACATGTTAGAAATTGGATGGTTTTCTGCCAAGTTATTTTTCAAAGGGAAATTACTGCGCGATCCAATATATTTTGTTCAACGAACTGCTATTGCTACTGCTGTAGGTTCGTTACTGCTAGTGTTGTTTGCACAAATCGACATTCCCTTCTACTTACCAATAACATTATCTAGCCTCGTGACGGGCTTGATTATGCCATTTCTCCTCAAAGATTTCAAAATGAAGTAATTTGTCATTGTTCATTTATGAATAACCAATGCCCCATGCCCCATGCCCCATGCTTAATGACTAATGACAAACCTTGAAGAATTAGTTCGAGAAATTAACCGCTTTGAGGCAATTATATCCGAGTGGGATGAAAGCCAACGGTGTGTAGCAGTTGGACTAAAAAGGGCAATTGAAGCTTTGCATAAGGCAGCATTGACTAGTTTAATCAAAAGCCTCAAGCAAGAATCAATGTCAGGTTTGCGTCATGCTGTGACTGATGAAGTAGTGTACGCAGTGCTGCTTTATCACGAACTTGTAAAACCACCAAAACCACCATTAGCACAGCGAATTCAAACAGCCCTTGAAGAAGTTCGCCCAAGTTTAAAAAGCCATAATGGGGATGTAGAACTAGTAGCAATTAAGCCCCCAGATACAGTAGAAGTCAGATTAATCGGAACTTGCAGCAGTTGTCCGGCTTCTACTTTAACTTTATCTCAGGGAGTAGAACAAGCAATCAAAAACCATTGTCCCGAAATTACCAGAGTGGTTGCGGTCAATAATAACCCTGTTGTTAACAATGCAAGTTTTGGTTTAATTAGTCCATTCTCTTCAAAAATAACTTCTACTTGGATCAAAGTAGCGACTATTGAGCAAATTCCTGAATTTAGTGTATTGCCAGTACAACTTGCTGGTAATTCTCTAATTTTACACCGTCAAGGTATTACAGTAAAATGTTACCGTAATGCTTGCACTCATTTAGGTTCTACACTAGATAAGGGTAAGGTTGAAAATGGTATTATTACCTGTCCTTCCCACGGATTTCAATATAAGTTGGAGACAGGTGAATGTTTGACTGCACCTGATATTTCACTTCAGTCGTATCCAGTAAAAATTAAAGATGATAAGGTTTTTGTGAAACTGCAAAAATGATCGTGTAAAAGTAACATCTCAGCAAATATACTTGACGATTAGAAAATCACGGCTAATTTGCTTTTCATCTCAGTAGTTCGCGCATTCATTTTAGTGTTTGTTGGAAGCAAAATGCCTAAATGTTTTCTCAATAGACCGGAATCGTTTCTCATTTGAGCAATTCAATGATTCATTTTAGTGTTTTGAGAAAGCAAAAAGCCTAAATGCTTTCTCAAAAGGCTTGATTGCTTTCTCATTTCAGTAAATTTAGCAAGCAAAAAGCCTAAATGCTTTCTCAAAACGCCTGATTGCTTTCTCATTTCAGTAAATTTAGCAAGCATTTCGGTAGATTCAGCAAACAAAAAGCCTAAATGCTTTCTCAAAATGCTTAATTGCTTTCTCATTTCAGTACATCGCGCATTCATTATAAATATCGCTATGTAGCAAAAGCAACTTTAGGTTAGCAATAGGTTTTTAAAATTGATTAACATAAAAGTTGTTTAAAAATTTTAACTTAATTTGAAATAAAAACATCATGGAAAATTGTTACTGTTGTTACACGCTAATCAGCATTAATGTTTTTAAATAATTATCAGCGTCTATCTGCGGTTCATGGATATCCCAATTATAATTAATCCCATATCACAATTACCGCTAGAAGCAACAGAAATTTCTCAATATTTACCTCTCTCATCTCAAGGTGCAGAGGTAATTTTAGGTAACATTATTGAACCACAAAAATTAGTGATACCTATAGCACCTAGCCCCACAACGATGTTTGGGCCTCGTGGTGCTTGTTTGTTATTAAATGGCCCTTTATGGGTATCAGATACAGGACATCATCGATTATTAGGATGGAAAAAATTACCCACAATAGATAGTCAACCTGCTGATTGGGTAATTGGACAACCTGACTTCTATCATGAAGGACAAAATGCTAAAAATACACCAGGAAGCACAACCTTAAATGTACCAACAGGGATTTGTGCTTGCGCCGAAGGGTTAGCTGTCGCAGATGCTTGGAATCATCGAGTTTTAATTTGGAAAAATTTACCAGAAGATAACAATGTTCCAGCAGATTTGGTCTTAGGACAAGCTAATTTTATTGATAATGAACCAAATCGGGGAAGTCAACAAGCATCTGCCAGTACAATGCACTGGCCTTATGGGGTTTTCTATCATCAAGGGCAGCTATTTATTGCCGATACTGGTAATCGAAGGATATTAATTTGGCATCAATTACCAACAGAAAATGGTCAACCTGCTGATTTAGTTTTGGGACAACCAGATATGGTATCTCGCAATGAAAACGGCGGTGCTTCTCCAACCGCAGCGAGTATGCGTTGGTGTCACGATATCACCCTTTGGGGAGAAAATTTGGTTGTCAGCGATGCAGGTAATCACCGAGTGATGATTTGGCAGGGAATCCCAACAGAAAATAATGCCCCTTGTGCAGTGGTTTTAGGACAAAAAAGCTTTGATTTTGTGGAAATGAATCAAGGAGTTTATTATCCTAGCGCTAGTAGTTTGAGTATGCCTTATGGTGTGGGGGTGGCTGGAGATTGGTTAGTAGTTGCAGATACAGCTAATTCCCGGTTGTTAGGATGGAGAAAGCCAGAATCAATTTTATCACTGCAAGGTGTAGTGGCAGATGGGTTAGCAGGACAAATAAATTTTCAAAATAAAGGTGAAAATCGTAATTTCGGACTACCTAAACGAGATAGCTTAAATTGGTGTTACGGGATAAAAATTTGCGGTAATACAGCAGTGATAGCTGATTCTGGAAATAACCGAATTTTGCTGTGGCAGTTTAACTATGCCGACTGAAGAAATTAGAGTTCGTGGTACTGTTCAAGGAGTAGGATTTCGCCCTACTGTATATCGTCTGGCTAAAACCTGTGGTTTGCATGGAGATGTTTGTAATGATGGTGAAGGTGTATTAATTCGGGTATCTGGTAGTGAGGAAGCAATAACCAAATTTGTAGCCAGATTGCGAATAGAATGTCCACCGTTGGCAAGAATTAATCAATTAATTAGAACTCCTTATGAAGGTGAATTGAAATTTGATGATTTTGTAATTTCTAGTAGTGTCAATAATGCCATTAAAACAGAAATTACCCCTGATGCAGCCACTTGTCCGCAATGTCAACAAGAAATATTCGACCCTTTTAGCCGCTTTTATCGCTACCCCTTTACTAATTGCACTCATTGCGGCCCCCGCCTGAGTATTATTCGTGCCATTCCTTATGACAGATGCAATACCAGTATGTCTGCGTTTGCCATGTGTTCAGAATGTGGAAAGGAATACCATGATGTCGAAAATCGCCGTTTTCACGCCCAACCTGTAGCTTGTCATGTTTGCGGCCCCGCAGCTTGGTTAGAACGCGCTGATGGGAAATCGGTTACTGCTTCCATGTTTTCGATGTTGGATGATGTCGATGCTGTTTGTACCTTGTTGCAAAAAGGTGAGATTGTGGCAATTAAGGGGTTAGGTGGTATTCATCTGGCTTGCGATGCAACACAGAAAACCGTTGTACAAAAATTGCGTCAGCGAAAAAAGCGCTATCATAAACCCTTTGCTTTAATGGCACGGGATATTGAAATAATTGAACAATATTGTATTGTCAACACTAAAGAAAAAGAATTATTAACAAGTTCTGCTGCACCAATTGTTTTATTACAAGTTTCGGATAAAAAACAATTAGCATCGTCAGTAGCATCAGGGCAAAATACCCTTGGTTTCATGCTACCTTATACACCGTTGCATCATTTAATTCTGCGGCGAATGAATCGCCCAATTATTTTAACAAGTGGCAATGTTGCTGATGAACCACAATGTATTGATAATGACGAAGCAAGGGAAAAATTAGGGAAAATCGCTGATTATTTTCTCTTTCACAATCGAGAAATTATTAATCGGGTAGATGATTCGGTTGTGCGTGTTCTTGGTGATAAAGTTCAAACAATTCGCCGTGCCAGAGGATATGCACCAGCATCAATTAGTTTACCACCAGGATTTCACAAAATCCCGCAAATTTTAGCAATGGGGAGTGAGTTAAAAAATACCTTTTGCTTATTGCGTGAAGAAGAAGCAATTCTCTCTCAACATCTAGGAGATTTAGAAAATGCTGCGGCTTTCAACGCTTACCAAGAAAATTTAAATTTATACTTAAATTTATTTGAGCATCAACCAAAAATAATTGCCATTGATAAACACCCTGAATATCTTTCAAGCAAATTTGGTAAATCACTTGTAGATACAAATAAAATTAAAATTTACCCAATTCAACATCATCACGCGCACATTGCCGCTTGCATGGTAGAAAATGGCATTCCTTTAGATTCACCTCCAATATTAGGTATTGCTTTAGATGGTTTAGGCTACGGTGACGATGGCACACTTTGGGGTGGAGAATTTCTTTTAGCAGATTACCGAAAATTTCAACGACTCGCAACATTTAAACCAGTAGCAATGATTGGTGGCGAACAAGCTATTTATCAGCCTTGGCGTAATACTTATGCTCAATTAGTAGCTGCTAATCTTTGGGATAATTGCGAACAAAAGTATTCTGACTTAGAAATCGTAAAATTTCTGAGAAATAAGCCACTCAAACTACTAAATCAACTTATAGAGAAAAGAATTAACTCTCCTCCAGCGTCTTCCGTGGGGCGATTGTTCGATGCAGTGGCAGCAGCTATCGGTATTTATAGAGATGAATGTAGCTATGAAGGACAGGCTACGATCGCACTTGAAGCTATAGTAGATGTTAGCAGCTTAAATAATGATAAAGAAACGCTAATCTACCCTTTTAATTTTGGCTTTTTAGATAGTATTTACTGTATAGACCCGCGTCCAATGTGGCAAGCCTTGCTAAATGACTTACAGCAGCAGATTCCCCAAGCAGTTATAGCTGCCAAATTTCATCAAGGTTTAGCCAATGCAATTGTGGAAATGGTTAAGCATCTTAGTCAAGAGAATCTGATTAATCAGGTAGCTTTAACAGGAGGAGTATTTCAAAATTGTATATTGTTAAAGCAAGTTACCAAAAAATTACAAACATTGGGAATAAATGTACTCACTCACAGCTTAGTTCCAGCTAATGACGGCGGCTTATCTTTAGGACAAGCAGTGATTGCAGCCGCACAATTAATACATGAGTGTTGATATTTGAAAAAATTTCTCTCACAAATAATTCTCTTTGTATTCTCCGCGTGTCTATGGTTAATTTCTCTTAAAAAACAAAAAATGTGCTTAGGAATCCCCGGACAAATTATAGAAATTACCAACGTTAACCATAAATTAGCCCTAGTTAACATTGGTGGTGTTAAGCGCGAAGTAAATATTGCTTGTATCGTAGATGAACAACATCCTCCCGAAGCTTGTATTGGTGATTGGGTGCTAGTACATGTTGGCTTTGCGATGAATCGAATTAACGAACAAGAAGCGGCAGAAACATTACAACTTTTCCAAGAATTAGCAGCAAAAACAGGGATTAGTGCGTGAAGAAGGTAGGAGGTTGAAATCTAGATGAGGCTTCTCTAAAAGACTCTGTACAAACGCGGTTCGTTAAAAAACTTCCTACCAAAAAAGCGAAATTAACAGATAGATAAAACTCACTATTCCTCACTTCCTATGAAATATGTTGACGAATTCCGCGAACCGGAAAAAGCTAAAGCGTTATACCGCGAAATTGCTAAATTATGCCATCGACTAAAAAAAACCATCAAAATCATGGAAGTATGCGGCGGACATACCCATTCCATTTTTAAATATGGTATCGAAGAAATTTTACCCCAAGCCATTGAACTAATTCATGGGCCTGGTTGTCCAGTATGCGTTATGCCAAAAGGGAGATTAGATGATGCGATCGCAATCTCTCAAAATCATAACGTCATTTTTGCCACCTTTGGCGACGCCATGCGAGTTCCCGGTTCCAAAACCACTTTACTGCAAGCCAGGGCACAAGGTGCAGACATCCGTATGGTGTACTCTCCCCTAGATAGCCTACAAATTGCCAGAGACAACCCCGACAAAGAAGTAGTCTTCTTCGCATTAGGCTTTGAAACCACAGCCCCCAGCACCGCCTTCACCATTCTGCAAGCCGCCGCCGAAGAAATTCCTAACTTTAGTATGTTTTCCAATCACGTCCTCGTGATTCCCGCCCTCAAAGCGCTATTAGATAATCCTGACTTACAACTAGATGGATTTGTTGGCCCTGGCCATGTCAGCATGGTAATTGGCAGTGACCCATACCAATTTATTTCCCAACAATATAATAAGCCGATAGTCGTCTCAGGATTTGAACCCTTAGATATTCTCCAATCAATTTGGATGCTATTGCAACAGATAGTAGAAAATCGTTGTGAAGTCGAAAACCAATATAACCGAATTGTAGAACAAACTGGGAACACAGTAGCCCTGCAAGCCATAAATAAAGTTTTCGCCGTGCGAGATAGTTTTGATTGGCGCGGCTTAGGTGACATACCCTATTCAGGATTACAAATCAAACCTGAATATGCCCAATTTGATGCCGAACTTAAATTTACCATTCCTAATCTTAAAGTAGCCGACCATAAAGCTTGTAAATGTGGAGAAATCCTCAAAGGAGTCTTAAAACCTTGGGAGTGCAAAGTATTCGGTACAGCTTGCACGCCAGAAACACCAATCGGTACTTGCATGGTATCTTCCGAAGGTGCTTGTGCAGCCTATTACAAATATGGGCGACACTCCACAATAGCCAAAAGAACAATCGCCCAAAAACCAAAAATAACTCAAGAACCTCTCCCCGCCTGCGGCTTCTCCTCAGACTTATAATACTCAGCGTACCTCTGCGCTTCCCTCTGCGTTCCTTTGCGTTTAAAAAAAATTTAATATGAATATTTTCCCCACAAACCCAATCCAAAATCCCCTATTCCAAAAAATAGAAAAAGTCCGTCGTCGCCAAACTAAAGTGCAAGACACTCATATAACTCTCGCACATGGCAGCGGTGGTAAAGCCATGCGCGATTTAATAGATGATATTTTTATCAGCAATTTTGATAACCCAATTCTCTCACAACTAGAAGACCAAGCCAGTTTTAATTTAGCCAGTCTCATGCAACAAGGAGACAGACTTGCATTTACAACAGATTCTTATGTTGTAGACCCGTTATTTTTCCCCGGTAGTGACATAGGAGAATTAGCCATCAACGGTACAGTTAATGATTTAGCTGTCAGCGGTGCAAAACCTTTATATCTAACTTGTAGTGTAATTTTAGAAGAAGGATTACCTGTCGAAACCTTGCGCCGTGTCGCAGCCAGTATGAACGCAGCCGCAAAAAATGCTGGTGTTCAAATTGTCACTGGTGACACAAAAGTTGTACATCGTGGTGCTGCCGATAAACTCTTTATTAATACTGCTGGGATTGGTATCATTCCGCGAAGAGTTAACATTTCTGCTCATAATATTAAACCCGGAGATGCAATAATAATTAATGGTGAAATAGGCAATCATGGCACAGCAATTTTAATTGCCCGTGGAGAATTAGCTTTAGAAACTAATATTGAAAGTGATTGTCAGCCGTTACATAGTTTAGTAGAAACTATTCTCCATAGATGTCCCCAAATTCATGCTATGCGAGATGTTACGCGCGGTGGTTTAGCTACAGTACTAAATGAATTTGCCCTCAGTTCCGATGTGGGAATTCGTCTCTTTGAAGAATCTCTCCCAGTGCGTGAAGAAGTCAACGGAGTTTGCGAAATTCTCGGTTTAGACCCATTGTATTTAGCAAATGAAGGTAAGTTAATTGTGGTGGTTCCAAAAAAGAATGCTGAAAATGTTTTATCAGCTATGAAATCCCACCCAGCAGGTAAAGATGCTTGTATGATTGGCGAAGTTATTTCTTCACCCCCATGTATCGTATTACTAAAAACACTTTTTGGTGCTGAAAGGATTGTTGATATGTTAGTAGGCGACCAATTGCCACGAATTTGTTAATCTTTAATAGATTTTATAATATGCACGAACTTGGAATTACCCAAAATATTGTGGCAATTGTGACTGAACACGCCAAAGGCGCAAAAGTGCAGCGAGTTTTATTAGAAATCGGCAAACTTTCAGCCATTATGCCAGATGCTATCCGATTTTGTTTTGATATTTGCACTCAAGGAACAGTTTTGGCAGGGGCAAAATTAGAAATTTTAGAAATCCCCGGTTTAGCAAAATGTCGTCAATGCGGTGCAGAAGTTTATTTAGATAAACCGTTTAGAATCTGTAACTGTGGTAGCGTGCAATTAGATTTAATTACTGGTGAAGAACTTAAAATCAAAGAAATAGAAATCGAGGAATTATGTGTGTAACCTGCGGTTGTTCTGATGATGGCGAAACTAAAATTACCAATCTAGAAACAGGTGAAGCTGAACATCACCACCATCATCATACTCATACTTTACCAGATGGTACTGTCATCACTCACTCCCACAGTCATGACACTCATATAGAAGCACCTCAAATTCATGCCAAAATACATAACACAACCATATCTTTAGAACAGGAGATTTTATCAAAAAATAACCTACTAGCTGCCCAAAATCGGGGATGGTTTAAAGGTCGAAATATTCTCGCCTTAAATTTAATGAGTTCTCCCGGTGCAGGGAAAACAACTCTTTTAACGCAAACAATCAATGATTTAAAGCAGCAATTATCTATTAGTGTTATTGAAGGCGACCAAGAAACAGCTAACGATGCCAAAAAAATTAAAGAAACAGGTTCTAAAGTCATCCAAATCAATACCGGAACAGGCTGTCATTTAGACGCCTCAATGATAGAAAGAGGTTTACAACAATTGAATCCGCCACTGAATTCAGTTGTGATGATTGAAAATGTCGGAAATTTAGTTTGTCCAGCCTTATTTGATTTAGGAGAACAGGCAAAAGTCGTTATTCTCTCAGTCACGGAGGGAGAAGATAAGCCAATAAAATATCCACATATCTTCCGTGCTAGTGACATTATGATTCTCACTAAAATTGATTTGCTACCTTATGTAGATTTTGATGTTCAAAAGTGCATAGAATATGCTAAACAAATAAATCCCCAAATTCAGATTTTTCAGCTTTCTGCAACTACTGGTGCTGGGTTAGAAAAGTGGTATGCGTGGCTTACTAAAAAGGTAACAAGCTTGTCATAGGGTTAGAACTGGCGGTGCGATTGGGGGTGGATATTCGTTGCAAAGAGTGCGACGATCGCGCTACGCCAGTTTTAGTTTTTAGCTTTAACCCAAGCGTATTGTGGTATAAATGGCTAAGTGAAAAAATCACAAGTTTTTTTACCAATAAATCAATCACAAACTCGCTGTAGTTCCTCAACTGTATTTAAGGTTTTGATAGCCTGTTGAATCACTTTTAATCGCTGTAAATCTGTGATTTGGTAAATGATTGGCATTAAATCTAAGCCAGGAGTCCCAAATTTAATCTCCAGTGCCAATTCGATACCTGAATATAATTCCTCTCGTCGTCCGCGTGCTTCTCCGCGTGCTTCCCCGCGTGCTTCCCCGCGTGCTTCTCCTTCACGTAAAATTTCTTGATACCAAGGCGATTCACGCAACACAGCCATATCCCACCTCATGATTTCTTGGACTAGGGCACTCTCTATTACAAACGTAGCAAAAAAAGCCAAAACTGTTTCAAGTTGATTTAATTGTTCATCCTGACGCAGAATTTGCAAGGCTTCTCGAATTACAACCTCGTTTTCACCGCCTTTGAGGATGGGTACAAATGGAATTAAGGATGGTAATGGTGTCTCAAAGACAGTATTTACATCAACTTCCCATAAGTTAATCACCCGATAATCTTGAGTTGCTCTTAAACCTGCAACATTTGATGCATAACTTGTCGGTATTTCTGTATTAGTTCCTTTAAGAATGTTGATTAATACCGGATAGGTAGGTAAATTATATTTTTCTTCAGCTAGAGCTGCATAAGCACGCATCCGTCGTGGCATTTCCGGTTTATACCGCAGTTGTAATTCATTGATAACTAGAAATTTTCCATACTGCGGATTTTCGACACGGATAAGTACATCGCTTTCTCTACTAAGCCACTGAAATTCTGAGTTGAGAATTTCACCTACAATAACATCAGGAATTTGTGTTACCCATTTTACCCAGTTATCGGGTGCAAGACTGATTAGGCGTTTAGTGCTGATATCAGCAGGTTTGGACATAAGCAAGTAGGTACGTTGAGATAAGCGCTATTGCACTTTTATTTAGACTACCACTGATACCAATTCAAAATTCAAAACTTGTACTGAGCTTGTCGAAGTATTCAAAATTCAAAATTAAGAAAGCCAGACAAAACAAAGGTTTGGGAGTATATATATGTCGCATTATTTTTTCAAAAAGGTATGAGTTTGGAGATTGCGATCGCCTAAATATTTCTGTATCAAAATACAAAAATGAACCCAAATTACAATAGTTATTTCTACTTTAATAACTAACTGTATCCAATTAAAAAAAATCAATTTTATCTCTCAGAAAATACAACACCCTGCACTTTAAAAGTACAGGGTGTTAGATAGCGGTAAAGATGATTCCCAGTTTCTATTTACCTCAAAGCCAATCTCGATAAGCTGATATTTCATTAACGCTGATTTCAAACGGCGTTCCTTTACCGAATGGCGGATAAACGCGGATTTTACCATTGCTAGCAAACCGCTCTAGCCTATTACCTAACTGGGGAATATTGCTGACAATATGCCAGTAAGATACTAAGTCAGGGCAGTCAATAATTAGTGTGAGGATGGTAGCATTTGTTGTCAGATACCATTGACAATTAGATAACAGTACTCGCGTAATGCGATCGCAAGCTAGATAAAAGCATCTGCCAGTAGACTGTTCTAGCTCCATTTGCAGCATTCCATCCTGTTTCGTTACCTCAGTGGGAGGTAAATCATCGGGAGGAAGCAAGTATAGTTTAGAAGACATAATTTCGCACCTCTTGGTTGTAGCGCGTCAAACTCTCTAGGTTTTTTTGCAAATCCGCAGACGAGGGTTTGAGTGCTAGCGTACCTAAATTTAATTCGTCCTGAAATTTCTTGATTTTGTCTCGACAAGTCTCCACATCACCGATAATTGAGTTCTCAATCAAATAATCTTCATCGAAACAAATATTTGTGCGGTTAAATGGTTTTTGGTTGGGATTCGGATTATTCTGCAATAATTCAGCCGAATTAGCTTTCATTTTCTGGCTAAATTTGCGAACGAAAGGTAACGCTTCACTCACCGCCTCGTCAAATGTTTTGCCAACAAAAAAGAAGCGTGCCAGCACAAAGTTTTCCGCACCACTAGAATTTAAGGCTCGATATTTGCTAACAGTATCCTTCAATCTCTCTAGGGAAAATGGCGGCCCACCCATTAAGCTGAAGGAATGTTTAGCAGCAAGCTCAATACCGTCATCGCCACCAGTGGCAACATACACTGGTATTTGACTTTGCAATGGTTTTGGGTAAATCGTTAAGCGATCGCATTGATAATATCGCCCATTAAATGATACATCAGTTTCATATAAGAGCTTTTGAACTAGTGCGATCGCCTCTAGCATCTTGGGACGAGATTCACTTGGGAGGGTCGCAAAATGCTTGTTTTGTTGAGGAAATGGGCCGCCTTTGGCAACTCCAAATAATAATCGTCCATTGCATAGGTTATCCAAAGTGGCAATATCTTCCGCCACCCGAATCGGGTTATGGAATGGCAGCAACACTGCCGCAGTGCCTAATTGAATAGTTGATGTCAATCCCGCCAAATGTGCCATTAACACCAACATGGACGGGCTAAGATTAGATTCACTAAAATGGTGTTCGCTCACCCACGCTTCCTCAAAACCTAAGCTTTCTGCCTGTTTTACCAGTGCAACTTGCTCAAAGATGGCACGACGAGCATCTTGGTGAAAATTATCGTAATTGCAGAAAATTCCAGTTTTCATTACTTGCGTTGATACTTTGTATTCACCGTAGGTGCTGGTTATTCTAGTGGTCGATAGGTTTGTAGTAAGCACAAAGCGTGCTTAAATATTTGAGGAATAAAGTCCTCTCTACAAAAGAATTTACCCCTCTCAATTAATGCGATGAATCACTAAGTTGCAACCCACTGCAACTCCAACCATAAACGTGGGTTGTTCTCTTTGACCTTCGACATCGGATCGCGCAACAATCGCTTGGCATTCATACAGACAACCTGGATTAAACCCATGTTGTCTGCTACTTCTCTGAGTATTTCTTTTTGAGCTTGCACACAGGAAATCATTTCATCAGAGCAATAAATTCCTATATATTGCAAACGTCTAGCAGGTCGTCCCCAAAAACAGGTAATGACTTTCACATAACACCCATCCAGCAATTCTCCAACTTGCGGGTAGTAATGGTTGACGACTCTTGTGAATTCTTTGGCTAAGATATCTTCAGCAATCATTGGAACTGATATTTCTGTAGCGTCCATCACGCTATTTAATATAACATAATTTTATCAATTAAATATGACAAAATAGTTGATTAAGCTTAAATAAAACCTTAAATATTAATTATATAAAAAAAGAGGTGTACCTCATTTGGTCTCACCTCAGATTTGCGTAAAGCATCTTTATATTCAAGAAAATATCAAAGCATTAGTAATACCTTTACGAATAGAATGATGCCTCCGGCACGCCAAAGGCGAACGCAGCTATACAGACAAAACCTACCTGCGGGAATTTCAAATTTATTAATTCCGCGCAAATGGACGAAAGTTTATCTAGCCACAATTCCTATTTTCAGAGATATTTACTCTGATAGCAAAAATTATGAATTCAAATAGAATGCATTTAACTAGCATCTCTCAATATTGAATTCTCATTTTTGAATTGTTAATTATTATTAGCGAGCATTGCGTTCACAAACTAAGACCTCTGCTATGATTTCTGGCACATTTATAAAGTCCGTAAATCCTTCAGAACCCCGGATTGGTGAAATAAATGTATAGTTTGGATCGCACACTCCAGTGTCATATACTTGAATAAACCACCGATCGGGAAATCCTTCTATACCTAGTTCCACAGTGTACCAACTCTCGCCAATCAGACGAGAGTTAAAGATTGTAAACCACTCTCTGTTTTCTTCTGAAATATTCCAGTCTGCCATGAGCAGTTCTAAAGCTATTTGTCCCGCATCCGTTGAAGTCAACAGCATTTTTACTCCTTATTTGCAACTTCAGTATTTGCAACTTCAGTACTGGGAACTTCTGGGTATAAACCTAATTCTTTCGCTAGCTCACGTGCCACAAAAAATAAAAATTGGGCACCATCTTGATTGCCTTCATGAGCAAACATAGTAGCTACTTGTAACATTGTTTCTACTAAACCGGAATCAATCAATTCGGGTTTAGCTTCCAAAATTTCTGGTTCTTGACCATTCGGACATCTAAGTAACTCATCAATCAGATTAAAATACAAGCTTTGGCGTTGTTCTTGGTCTGTCATGGTAATTTTCTTGATTTTAGTAAATTGTGAATAAGTTACTGTTCGATACTTTGGCGCCACAGCCTTTCCAACATTTCAACTTGTTCTTTTAAAACAGCAGCACGATGAACCAGATATCTGTCGTAAAAGAGAATCCCTAACCCAACACAAATTGGGGTTAACAAGAAGAACCATTGCAGGATAGTGGCAAATTTATATTGTTCAGCAACAGTTAGCATTTGATGAACCACATTACGATCGAAGGATTGAATGCTAGTATGAGGGGAATGTGTACCCTCTATCTGGGGAGCCAAGATGGGAGCATTTGTAGTTGTGTTGTTAACTTCGTAAGCTAAATTCTGAGATTTTACTAACTCCAGATGTCGCTCCCAAATTATGCCAAATACTACTAGTCCTGGTGAAAGCATTGCTAAGGTAACGACGCAAACTGTAAGAACATTTAAAAGTTTGGCTTTCATCTTGGCTCTCCCTTGCTAGGTAATATGCACCCAGTAAGAAAATATCTTTTGCTGTTTATCTAAAGTAGTTATATAATTTCTACCTCTCAAACAGTTTTGATATTAAAATATGTGTAATCGGTAATTTTTACAATCATTAGTTACCAGTTATTTTTCTCGTCACTACTGACTACTGACTAATAAAAAGTTACCACCCTTTTCACAAAACATAGGATTATTCAGTCAGAAAGAACGCACTTAATTCGGGAATCTGGTTTCATCCTACTCTCAAAAGGGAGATTAAGAAGTCCCCCCTAGTTCACTAAGCTTTCGCTCAGGAATGTTGGGGGGTAGAGGGGAATCTCTGCGTAAATCCTATACGATTTATATCAGCCGCTCTCCACCAAACAGTTTACCCCAGCCCTGTTAAGATTATTAAATTCATTAGAATAGTACTCAAAGCCTGTAATCCACACCTGATAAGTCTTATAAAAATTCATTGGGGTATGGGTGCTAGTGTTTTTTGGATGGGGTTCTAGTATTTTTGAGGTGGAGTTCTGGCGTTTTTGCACTCAACCTCAAAGCAATATAGGCAATGGTTAAAGACTGTTTTAGATGCAATTTTTAATTGAAAAAATCTGCACTCAAAAGAAAACATCAATGTCTCTCGATCAAGATAGACTAATAAATTAAAAAAAGCAATTAAATATTTTGAAAGCCAATTAAATTTTCAGAATAAGTAGAAAATAATGGGAAAATATTCATATATACAGAATTATAAAAATTGAATCTCAACCCCAGGACAATAGTCAGCAATTCCAAATGGTAAACTAGAAGAATGGTAAGCTAGCCTCTTCTAAAGTGAGAATCAATGGGAATATCTCATAAAAGTTCTTCCTAAACTTTCATATTTTGTGGTTTAGTTAGAATACATAGTATATGCACTCATTGAAATTAAACGACAAAATAAATACATCAAAGCTTATTGTTACAAGTAAATACTCTGTACTTAAGATTTAGGATTTTAGGGGTTAAAGAATGCGAATTGCTCAAGACGTAACAGAACTGATTGGACGAACTCCTTTAGTTCAACTGAACAAGATTCCTCAAGCTGAGGGAGTAGTAGCAAGGATAGTTGTTAAATTAGAAGGGATGAACCCAGCGGCTTCGGTGAAAGACCGCATTGGGTTAAGTATGGTACTCTCGGCGGAAGCCGCTGGCTCAATTTCCCCTGGAAAGACCATTTTAGTTGAGCCTACTTCTGGTAATACAGGTATTGCTCTAGCAATGGTAGCAGCAGCGCGTGGCTACCGTTTAATTTTGACCATGCCTGAGACTATGAGCCAAGAACGGCGCGCTATGCTCAGGGCTTATGGTGCTTCTTTGGAGTTGACACCAGGAACTGAGGGTATGCGGGGAGCAATTCGCAAAGCCGAAGAAATTGTGGCTAATACTCCTGATGCTTTTATGTTGCAACAATTCCGCAACCCTGCTAATCCCAAAGTTCACCAGGAAACCACCGCTGAAGAAATTTGGACAGATACAGACGGGGAAGTAGATATCGTCATTGCTGGGGTAGGTACTGGTGGAACGATTACTGGGATTGCAGAAGTACTCAAACAGCGCAAGAAGACTTTTAAAGCGATCGCAGTTGAACCCAGCAATAGCCCAGTCCTCTCTGGTGGTGAAGCCGGTCCACATAAAATTCAAGGTATTGGCGCTGGATTTATCCCAGATGTTCTCCGCTTGGAATTGGTTGATGAAGTAATTAGAGTCAGCGACGAACAAGCGATCGCATTCGGGCGACGTTTGGCAAAAGAAGAAGGCTTATTATCTGGGATATCCTCTGGTGCAGCTTTGTGTGCTGCAATTCAAGTCGGTAAACGAAAAGAAAATGCCGGACGTTTAATTGTGATGATTCAGCCTTCCTTTGGCGAACGTTACCTCAGCACACCGATGTTTCAAGATTTGTCTTTAGAAACTGCTGGCGTGCGTTAAGCAAATAGAGGGATAAGAGAGCAACGAATCATCTCTGTCCTTCTCATTTGGCTCTTATATAAATTAATACAACTTACTTTTTGAGGTGCGATCGCATCCCGTATTACGTTATTAGTGCTTCTAACTCTTTGAAACTCTTACAGCTGCGTAAACATTGCTACGCTCATTCCCCCTAAAAGCCGTGGGATTCTTATGCGGAACTTGCTGATGTTGGCTTGCCCTCTGTTACAGGTTTATAGTTCCTACTTACCCAATTATAGATGTAGTGTTTCTGGGTTGAGTGCAATACAGACCTAACAAACAGTCCTTACCCTGACAAAAAGATTTATTTTCTCGAAACTCTTGCTGTCTGGGTGGGTAAAGATTAACATATCTGTGGGCAGAAGCAATATCTCGTGAAATCAACCATAACAATAGTGAAAACCTTGCGCTGTCTATTTTGAATCTTGTTTAGCACCAGTTAACCTTATCTGCATATAGTGACTTAAGACCATTACCTGCTAGGTTATAAATCAAGCACAGACTATACTATAGAAAATTTAGTCAAAATTCTTTACAGCTTTAAAATCAGAGGTATCAATGATTATAACTAATTTTAGCAAACAAAAAAATGAATTTAAGGAATCTAAAGTACTCAAAGCGAAACCACATTGGCAAGGGCAAAATTTGAGCGATACTGCTGCCAAAGGTAAAGATACCAAGATGCGAGATCCTGCACCTGATAGTTCGATTTTGAATAACTTAAATCGCGGTCGAGTTGCTATTTTTATTGATGGCTTAAGCCTGTTCCATACAGCCTTACAACTCGGCATAGAAATTGACTACGTTAAATTGCTTTGTCATTTAACCAGTGGTTCCAGACTGTTGCGTGCTTTTTTCTATACTGGAGTTGATATCAGTAATGAAAAGCAACAGGGTTTTCTCTTGTGGATGCGTCGCAATGGCTATCGCGTAGTAGCAAAGGAACTCGTTGTACCAACAGAGAATTTCAAAAAATCAAATCTGAACGTAGAAATTGCTGTAGATATGATAACTTTAGCTCCTTATTACGATACAGCGGTTTTAGTCAGTGGCGATGGAGATTTAGCTTATGCTGTGAACGCTGTCAGCAGAATGGGAGTTCGGGTGGAAGTAGTCAGTCTGCAAACAACCACTAGTGAAAGTTTGATTGATGTTGCTGACTGCTTCATTGACCTCGATAGTATTAAAACACACATTCAAAAAGATTCTAATCTTGGTTATAGTTATCGCACCACAACAAATTCAAATCTCTAGGTAATAGAGGGGGGAGACAAGGGAGACAAGGAAGAGGGGGTAGACAAGGAGAAAAGTCCGATCGGAGGTTTTCGACCATCAGAACTTCAAACAGAAAGATTGCTACCTTGTCTACCTTGTCACCCTTGTCTACTCTATCCCCCTTCCCTTGTACCCCTTATCCCTCTCATCTCCCACTCCTCGCATCTTTTTAAATCTGCGTATTTTCGGATGGATATTTTAATAGTTGAAGATGAACCAGAAATTGCTCGTTTAATCGAACTCTCTTTAGAAAAAGAAGGATTTTTTTGTCGCACTAGCCGCGATGGCATGAATGCTTTGCGGATGTTTCAAGAGCAACCACCGGATTTAATCATTCTAGATTTAATGATTCCTGGTTTGGATGGGTTGGAAGTTTGTGCCCGAATTCGCCAGAAACCAGGTGCGAAAGATCCTTACATTTTAATGCTTACTGCTAAGGGTGAAGAAATCGATCGCGTCATTGGTCTGTCTACTGGTGCTGATGATTATATGGTCAAACCCTTTAGCCCTAGAGAGTTAGTAGCTAGGGTGCGGGCACTATTACGGCGTAGCCTCCGCCAAGGGGGACAACATCAAGTCAATCGTACCCAACACTTTATTGTCGATGTAGACCAGCGCACTGCCAGTCGCCAGATGAATTCCAAAGAACCTGAGATTTTGGACTTAACTACCCTAGAATTTAACTTGCTAACCACCTTTGTCAGTAATCCTGGTCGAGTTTGGAACCGTACCCAACTAATTGATAAACTTTGGGGAGATAATTTTTTTGGCGATGAACGAGTGGTAGATACTCATGTAGCTCGGTTGCGAAAAAAGATTGAACCCGATCCGGCAAATCCCACTTTTATTAAAACTGTTGTTGGGGTTGGCTATAAATTTGAAGATCCTCTGGTGGCGTAAATGTTATGAAGATGGGGCTGAGAGGGCGGCTATTTTTCTCCCACTTAGTAGTAATGATCGTGGGGGTAGCTAGTCTGGTGAGCATCAGCAAAATCTCTTCCCCACGCTTATTTGTCTTGCATTTGGAAGGATTAGAAAATCAGGGGTTCGACTTAATCGATGTCCGTGCTGAATTGGTGACAGGATTTGAACTTGCTTGGCAGCGCAGCACTCTTTGGTCAGTCTTAGTGGGTACTACCGCCGCCGGAGGATTGAGTTACTGGGTGTCGAGACGAATTATGCAGCGATTGACCGAGATGGAACAAATCACCCAAAAATTTGCTGCTGGTCAGATGGATGCACGACTACCTGTATCTGACATTCCAGAACTTAGTGGATTGAGCAGTAGTTTCAACCACATGGCTGCCAGTTTAGAAGGCGTAGAAGCGCGGCGGCGAGAAGTGATCGGAGATATGACCCATGAATTACGAACACCATTAACTGTAGTGCGCGGTTATTTGGAAGAACTGGCTGATGGGGAAATTGAAGCGTCTCCTGAAATCTATCGGCGTTTAGCTAAAGAAACTCGACGCTTAGAGCGGTTGGTGAACGATTTACAAGAACTATCCAAAGCAGAAGCCGGTTATCTACCAATTAATATCCAACGGGTAAATTTGCGTCCATTGTTAGAGTCATTAGTGGAAAAATTTTCCGACCAACTATTGGAAGATGGGCCAGTTATGCTCTTGCAATGTCCATCTGTGCTACCTCCTGTATTAGCAGATATTGACCGCACGGAACAGGTATTGGTTAATCTGCTAGGTAATGCAGTTCGTTACACTAACGAAGGTTCAATTACCATTACTGTTGGGACTGAAGCTTCTCAACTCTCGATTGCGGTTAGTGATACAGGCATTGGTATCGCTCCAGAAAATTTGCCTCATGTGTTTGAGCGCTTCTGGCGAGCCGATCAATCGCGCGATCGCCATTCGGGAGGTACTGGTATTGGTTTAACTATTTCCCGCCGTTTGATTGAATTACAAGGCGGTCAAATTCAGGTAGAAAGCGAATTAGGAGTTGGTAGTACGTTTCGCTTTTTTCTGCCTTTGGCTTGAGTTGAGCCATAAAACCTTGAGATCCGAGGGATTGACACAAGGTAGTCACGGCTGTGTCATACCCAATTGCTAATTTGAAAGTATCCAAAATTCTAGCTTGTTGATGAATGCCAGGATTTTAGAAATGCATAGAGTGTAACATTATGTCTACTTTTATTTTGGCTGCTTTTTTGGTTAGTTTACTCAGTGCTTCGGGTTATGCTGCGATCGCCTACTTGTTCCCTCAAAATCGTTCATTAAAATAATTCGTAATTCGTAGTTAAAAATTGAATTACGAACTTGTACTGAACGTCTTGCCCTGACTTGTGCCGAGCGGAGTCGAGGTAGCGAAGTCGTAAAGCCTGCGGCATAGCTACGCTTAGGGCGCAGCCTCTCCAAGAGTTGGGAGCCGAAGTATTAGTAATTAGTTAATTTCTTTTCGCAATAATTCTGGAATTTGAGAAGGGCGTTCTGCTACTGTCACTTCTGCTTCTTTTAAAGCAGCTAATTTACTTTGGGCTGTGCCAAAATTGGGATCGCGTCCGATAACTGTTGCTAAAGTCCCGGTTTGACGCCAAGTTTTTCCTGGTGGTGCAAGTCTACCTGCAATGTAGGCAATTACTGGTTTATCAATTGCTTCAGCAATATACCGCGCGGCTGCTTCTTCACTACCACCACCGGGTTGACCGACTAAAACGATCGCTTGTGTGGTTTCATCCTCATCGAGAATTTGCAGCCATTGCAAAAATGAGGAACCGACGATCGCATCACTACCAATACTGACACTAATCGACTGCCCTAAACCTGCTTTTGTTAATTCGTAGGCTATTTCGTAGGTGAGGGTGCTGCTACGACTAACGATCCCCACTGTTCCAGGGGTATAAAATTCGCTGGGTTGAGTCCCTAAGAGAATTTTTCCCGGTACAATGATCCCCGGACTATTTGGCCCGATTACCAAAGTTTCACAAGCTTCGGCTTTGCGGAGTAATTGCACCATATCCAAAGGCGGCACACCAGCAGTAATAATAATAATCTGGCAAATATTAGATGCGATCGCTTCTAATGCTGCATCTAACACGTCGTAAGGGTCTACACAAATAATTGTCGTGTCAATTGCCCCAAATTGTTCTATTACTTCCTCTACTAAATCAAATACTGGCAGTCCATGCAATTCCTGTCCGCCGCATCCAGGATTGACACCAGCTACTAAATTTGTGCCATAAGCTTTCATTTGAGCAACATGAGTGCCTGATATAAATTCACAAAAGCCTTGAATTAAGACTTTACTTTCTGGCGTTAGGTTCATAAAAAATTACCTTAAGTTTGGCAACCAGTGCCTTCAACCACTGAGCATAGAAATGACACATTTACAGTGTCATATTGATTCAATTTTTACTGAAATTCCAAAAATTAGTCTGGAAGCTGAGTGTTCCAAAAGTGAGAAAACGCACTTCTAGATAGGAATATCCAGTTTGGATGTACTATATAATTTAGTCCCAGAAAGCAAAGCTGTACTTGATTTGAGCATCAAATTCAACAATTTATACCCGACGGTAAAAATTAATAATTTTTGATTTTTAAATTGGAACACAATGACATTCACTATCTTTTATTAACCGTTGGTTTAGCAAGGAGAACTGCTGCTGCCACTGCCTCATCTAAATTTTCTACCACGACAAGCGCATCGGTGCGGGTTTTTAGTGTTGTCAAATATTTTCTCGCAGTGTTAAATTCAGAACCAGCAAGACGGACAACTAAGGATGGAAAATTAAGCTCTCGCCGAACTTTACTACCATTAGAACGTACAACCTGTGATTGAAGTTCGCTGTCGTCTTGCTGCACTACTCTAGCTATAACTTCAGCCACTTCCTCAGTTTGCGGAATGCTACCTAGAAAGTTAATTAGTATTACTTGAATGCTTTTATCAGCCTCCAGCATTTTCAAACCTGTTTCTAGGCGATCGCGGAAGGTAGTTGGTGTAGTATCTGTAAGGAAAGCATGACGTAGATTCAAACAAACACCTGGATTGCCCCCAGCATTCGCAACTAAATCCAAAGTTGCCATCACTGAACCAGTACCGTTACCTAAAATACCGATTTTTCCATGCATTTGCACACCATCCCAGTCACCCAAAATACCGTTAATTTCAGTAGTAGTATGACGACTGATAATTTTTGCTGCCATCTCGCCGAGATCGGGATGACGCTTGATCGCCCGTTCGTTGACCCTGACTTTACCATTAAGAGCCATAACTTGACTAGTACTACTGACTGCCAAGGGATTAATTTCGACTAAATCCAAGTCTTTTTGGACAAATAACTCATACATCTTTTCCACAACGCTGCTTACCGACTGCATCAGCGTTCCTTGCAAACCCATTTTCAAAGCCAATCGTCGGGCATAAAATGGCGAGAATTCTTGTTCTACAACAACGTAGTGCATTCTTTCCCCAGCGGATTCCCAATCGATGTCTGCTTCTTTGCAACCTAAAAGTACCGGTCGGCAGACAGCAGTATCTAAAACCACTGCGAGATAAAATTCTTGGTTAGCGTCGTATTGGGATTCTGCCAGTACAACTTCCGGCAATTCACCCCATATTGGTAAACTAAAGATATTTTGAGCTGCTGCGATCGCATCGATAGTCGTTTGGGCAAATCTGACTCCACCAGCTTTTGCCCGTTCCGCTCCGTGGACTTGAGATTTCAGTACAATTGGAAAGCGAATTTTTAACCGTTTCAAATCTGTAGGATGGTCAATTCGTTGGGAAGGCAATACCGGGATGCCTATCTCCGCAAACCATTCTTTAACTTGGTACTCTAATAAATCCATTGATACACCTTGTATTGACACTTTCCAAGATTTTGGTTATTCCTGTCTTGATATTTTGCAGCACCTTTATTGCAGAATTAACCTTTTTGTAGCTATAAAAACTTATTTTTCACGGATCAATTTTATCGAATTCAGCAAATGAAGCATATTAATTTTGATAGTCAACTTGTTTGTGCCAGAGCCACAAGACATCATTAATTTCCTCAGCAAGTTTCTCAGCATAGAAGATAACTAGCTTTTTTGTCAAAACCCTCTGACATAGCATCGTTTTCTTAACCTTTAGATAATTTAGTAAAAATTGCTGTGCAACTAGAATTTCGCAAAGCAGTAGCTTTTGTGAATTTAATTATCGCAAAGTAATGCAGTGAAAATACCCAAACCTTCTATTATTCCCATTTTTTCTTTCTAATTTATACCTGAAGACAGATTATTTAATTTTGCATCTAGCGCTGTAAAAATGTATCGCCACGAACAATAACTACTTTCTTAATTTTTGGTGAAAAGTCAGAATTTGTGTTAGAAAGTTGGTCGTTCAGATTCTCAGGCTGTGGTTGGTTAAACTGTGCATTTGCATTCAATAAACCTAAAAAGTTCATTTCCTCCCCTTAAAGATAATCAAAACAATATAGAATTTCAGCGGGAAAGCTGTATGAAAGTAGCAGTCCAGCAGGAAGATTTACAGCTTTTAGCCAAGACTTTGCAAGAACAATTACTTGTAGAAGTCTCAACCGCTGAAGTCTTCGAGGTTAAGTGCGTCGTCAATAAAGGCGAGCTAATGATTTTAACGCAACACGCGTCAGATGTAATCGTTGACGCTCAACTAATTTTTGCAGTCATTGAGGAGGTACTTCAGTCTCTAACACCCCACAAAGAGCAACGGGTGCAATGTTTTCTGAGAGTTTTTGGCGAACAACTCCCTTATGCTAAATGTTTCTTGGCGTTGAAGCCGACGGGTGAATGGATAGCAGAGGGAAATGGGGAAGTACAAAAAGATGAGGAAGTAATATCCCCCTCATCATCTCTGACATATTCTCCATTAATCAATGAGAGCGAAGAAGAAAAAGAAGAACTGTTTGACCCGTTTGCAGATGTGCCGAATTTCTCGGTTTCAAAGCCAGGATTCCAGGCCAAACCTATCCTCCTGGGTGCAGCTTTGGTGGGAATTATTGTTTTAGGCGGTGGTGCTTACTTATTGACTCGCCCTTGCGTGATGTCTGAGTGTAAAGAAATACAAAACGCCGAGCAATTAAAAATAAAATCTCCGCAACTGATGCGCCGCGCTAAGTCTGAAAAAGAATTAGTTGCTGTACAACAGCAACTTACAGCAGCCAGCACAGACCTGAATGTAATTCCTAGTTGGTCGCCTCGTTACCAGCTGTCACAGGAACTAAAAGCAAGTTTATCTGGGCGATCGCAAAAAATCAATCAGGTGGTCAAAGCTTTGCAAACGGCATCTTTGGCGACACAAAAAGTTCAAACTCCAGCATCTAGCTTAGAGGAATTACAAACTAGGCAACACTTATGGCGACAAGCTATAGCGCCACTAGAAAGTATAAGTTCTAGTAGTGAACTCTATGGGCTAGTGCAGGGTAAATTACTGAATTATCGTGTCCGTTTGCACGCTGTAAATCAACAGATATTTATTGAGGAAAAATGGCTGAAAAAACTAACAATGGCAAAAGGTGTAGCTGTTGCAGCCGAGAAGCAGGAGGCTAATGCTAAATCTTTGAATGACTGGCAAAAGGCGCAATCTACTTGGCTGGTGGTAATTAATGCCTTGAATACGATTCCCCGAAATAGCGTTGGATACCAAGAAGCCCAAAAGCTGTTGGTAGATTATAAACCTAAGTTAGTATTAGTACGCGATCGCGCTACTAAAGAACAATTAGCTGTTAAAACCTACCAACAGGCCCTTACCACTGCTAAGCAAGCCAAAGTTTATGAACAACAAAAACAATGGCAAGCAGCGGCGATATATTGGGAGCAGGCTTTGCAAACTACTAAAAAAGTTCCCCAAGATAGCTTGTACTACACTCAGGCTCAGTCTCTCATCGAACCCTATTCATCTGCGCTCAAACAAGCACAAGAAAAAGTACAAGTTGTTAGTAGTTTGCAACAAACCCGCACTGACTTAGATAAGACTTGTATTAATGAAATTCGGATTTGCACTTTTAGCATAGACAATGCAGAAATTATTGTCCGACTAACCCCTGAGTATGACCAAATAAGGCAAAATAACTTGGCTAATCCTTATTCTCAGAATTCGGATACAGCTGTTGATGTTACCAATCACTTGCAAATCTTACGCGAAGCCCTAGCCGTAATTGGTGAAAATGCCAATCTGTCCCTTTTTCTTTATGATTCCCAAGGTCAGGTAATTTATACGCGGACTTTAGGCGGGTAAGTAGAATACCGATTGAAGTATAAAGGATGAATTGTAGATTAACTAATTATTTGTCAATTTAACAAAATACTACCACAGCATTTCAAATACCTAAAACCCTGACATAGTAAGGATTATGTCAGGGTTTTTCCTATTTCAGGAAAATAGCGATCGCACTACTGGCTAAAAGTTACAGATTTTAGAGCGGGCGATGGGACTCGAACCCACGACGTTCACCATGGGAAGATGACATTCTACCACTGAATTACACCCGCAAATTACTAACATAAATTTATGCCTAAAATTAAGCATACCACTATTTACAGCTGTTTTCAATTGGCTGGAAAATACACTATTTTGACAACTACTGATGCATAATTCCTGTAGGTGTTCAAATTAGGAAATTTTTTTAGCTAGCTAATGACGGCACTTATTACAATATTTAACTAAAGAACAATTTCCTCGCCTCGCTCCCTGAAGCGAACCTCTTTAATATTCCATTGAGCATTACTCGTTAAGGTTTTGCGGAGACTGCCAAACAGAGCAAACTGTTCGCAACTAGAAAGAGAACTTATTTGCCGCTTTGACTCAGGAGATATTCGTAAATCAACTGTAGCAATGCCATTTTTGATGTTGACACGATACCCAGATAAGCTAAAGTCGCTTGTATCTCGTTTTTCTAATATTTTACTTACAACATTTGTCACTGGTTCCTCGGCTGGTACTGAAACATTTTCTGGAATTAGTTTTTGACATTGGGTATCACTGGTGTATAGTGTTACATTAGTAGTTTTGCTAGTGGCAACCTTAGAAGTTGGTGAGGAAGGCGTATTTTCCTTAGAAGATTCTTGATTAGGAGATTTTTCTCTCAATTGAGCTACGCTAGGAATTTGGCTGGGAGACTGAGAAGGTAGGCTATTCGTCGGTGCTGGTACTGTGGTAGGGTATGAAGTTGCGCTATCAATATTACCTGCGGTAGGGTTAGAACTACAACTACCCAGGCTCACAACCATTGTCACAAAAATAGGGGGTAAAAAATATCTCTTGATTGTGTTCATAAATCTTGCTTATAAATAATGTTGTTATCGATTTCAGTGTTATTGGTATCAATTCCGCATAAATTTGTGAATATTGAGCCAGTCTATAAAGTGTCAACTCAAAATCTTTTAAAGTCAAATTTTATACTATTCACTCAAATTAAAACATCTGCTATTCAAGGAGCTATGTCTGACAACATTAGGGATACAATAAACTAGAGAATTACTAGAACCACTAGCACTGCATCTGCGCCTGTTGCTTGTGCTAAATAAATTTGGCAAGAGTAAAATCAACTCCTTGGAGAATATTAGAAAAACTTGTGCTTTTAGATGACTGATTAAAAGCAAATTACTAGTTTTCACTACTTTTTTGCTTCGTCAATTGCTGCACTAATAATTGCACTCCCAAAGCCAACAAACCAATTGCGACTATAGCAAAAATTCCGCTACCTAAAGCAACTACACCAACAACCAGAGTGCGGATAGCAGAAGAAATCTTTATCACCAATGGATTGATTGAATGGATCGGTTTACTAGCAAAATTTGTTGCGATCGCAATCATCAGCGAATAGGCTGCAAATGCCATACCTCCAGAAATCGCCGCCCCAGTAAAACAGCGTAACGGACTAGCTGTCACCTGTTCTTTAGCATTTGTTTGCGGCGTTAGATTTTGGTCATTCATAATATTTAGATTTTAGATGTTAGATTTTGGATTGGAGCATTAGGAATAATTATTGTTTGTCATTTAAATTGCGTCTTTGCGTTTTTTTGGTGATTTGAACTATGCAATTTCAAAGCTCATCCATCAGCTTATTCCTCATACTCCATTAACAATAAAGATTTATTTAAACTGAAGATGCCACCTGAATACCATGTGTAATTGTCCGAGTCACAAACAATTCTAAGTCTTCATCAGGGATTGCTTCCCTAACTTGCAGTTTCACTTGTTCTGCTTGCTGCTGAGACTCAACAAGAGCAAAAACTGTTGGACCAGAACCAGACATCATTGTTCCTAAAACGCCTTCTTGATTTGCAAACATTTCTCGCAACTGCAAGACTTGGGGATAGGCTGGCAATACCACGCGCTCTAAATCATTGTGCAGTTTTTGGGCAATTTCTCTAGCATCTTTATCCCAGATAGCTTTTACTATTTTTCCTGAATGAACTGCATTAGCGCGCGCTGCCAAGTTGTCGCTATCTCTAATATAAGAATGACCAAACTGCTGTTGATAGGTTTTATATGCCCAAGGTGTAGAAACTTCCAGACTGCGGTATTTCCCCAATACTATATATATGTTATTTAAACTCGGCAGGGGAGAAAGTTGCTCACCTCTACCTGTTGCGATCGCAGTTCCACCCGCTACACAAAAAGGTACATCTGAACCGAGTGTACTTCCCAGCTCCTCTAACTCTGACTGAGTTAATCCCAACTTCCATAATAAATCTATTCCTACCAACACAGCTGCTGCATTTGTCGAACCTCCAGCCAACCCAGCAGCTACAGGAATCTGCTTATTAACGGTAATCTCCACACCTCCATGTTTAGCAAAGGCTTCGGGAAATTGCCTCACCATTAATTCTGCTGCGCGGTATGCCAGATTACTTTTATCTGTCGGTACTTGTGGGTGGTTGCAGTGAACCCTAATGGTATCAGTGCTAATGGGACGCACATCAATTTTGTCGGCAAGTCCGATACTTTGAAGTATCATGGCTAACTCGTGATAACCATCGGGGCGATCGCCAATGATTTCCAGATATAAGTTGATTTTGGCAGGGGCAATTAGGCTGTAGGAACGCATTTTATGGGAGTGGTGAAGGTGGGGCCCCTGAAGGGGATAAGGGGTAATGGGGAGTGAGAAATGGGGAATGAAGAAGGAGGAATGGGAAAAATCTGCCTTGTTCCCTACTCCCTACTTTCTACTCCCAATTCATTTGCTAAAGTTACCCATTGCTGAACGCTGAGGTCTTCGGCTCTAGCTTGGGGATTTATTTTTAATTGTTCCAGTAAGTGGCTCAAGCGATCGCGTTCCATAACAGATTGCAAATTATTTCGTAACATTTTGCGCTTGGCACCAAATCCCAACTTTAAGAAATTCTCTAACTGTCGGGGATTAAGCGCTGGTATTTCTATTTTTCGGGGACGCAATCGCACCACTGCTGAATCAACTTTTGGCGATGGATAGAATGCGGTCGCTGGAACTGTGCAGATTAACTCACACTCAGCCAAATACTGTACCCGCACACTCAACGCCCCAAAAGCTTTTGAGCCTGATTTAGCATATAATCTTTCTGCTACTTCTTTTTGTACTAGCAACACTATGGAGTCAAATGGTTCGGGATTAGGGTTAGCGATGGTACCTAGTAGTTTCTCAATGATTGGCCCTGTAATATTGTATGGAATATTGGCTACTACCTTATTTAGCTGTTGGAAATTGGGAAAGGTTGCCAGATAAGATGGTAAATCTAGGCTGAGAAAATCCCCTTGCAGAAGTAAAAAATTTTCAGTCTTACCAAGTTGCTTTGATAACAGTTGGCATAAGTCGCGGTCTATTTCAACTGCAACCAGAGATTGTACTAAGGGTAATAAACGACGAGTCAGAAGCCCGGTTCCAGGCCCAATTTCCAGGACGCGATCGCTTTGTGTACACTCAGCTGCTTTTATAATTGCGTCGAGCGCCTTTTCACTTTTGAGCCAATGTTGAGCAAAGACCTTACGCGGTCGGATCATCTGTATTTATTGCCTAGTCTAGTTTTTAGCTGTTTATCAAAAACTCATTATAAATTTTGAAGTCCCTCTACAGTGCTAGATTCACTGTAACGCCTATTTTCTCCTCCAAACGCTTGGCGATCGTAGTGATGGCGATCGCGTAAATGTCCATATAAGCCTCACGTGTAGGATGGGAGTCTTAAACCGCAAGCTTCCCAACAACTATGCTCTTATATATCTTTTATATATAATTAATTGATTAGGGTATTTGGATTCAAGATACATACCTCCAGCAAGACTACCTCCTGCCTTTTTCAATAATTATTAATTACTTAACTTGCATCAGCTCCCATTTAGAGACAAGTAACGTCTATTATTCACACACTCAGGTTTAGCCACTTCGTTCTCGCCTCGCTCCTGTTGCTTAACCTATTAACCCAAAAGCAAGTCCAGGCAAGCGATTTGCAATTTTAGAAAAAAATAAATTTACCCCTTGACAAACTAGGGGATGACTAGTTACTCTAGTTAAGTGGAAAGGCGACAGACGCCAAACCACTGCTGAACCTGTAAAACATAATACTTTGAAAGCTTAAGAAAAAACCAATCCTCGTCAAAAGATTTTGCTTTTGGTAAATCCAAAAGGATAATCAAAATTAACAACAGGATTCCGGAAAATATTTTTTCGGAGCCACAAACTCGAAACACAACAAAACGGAGAGTTTGATCCTGGCTCAGGATGAACGCTGGCGGTATGCTTAACACATGCAAGTCGAACGGTGTCTTCGGACACAGTGGCGGACGGGTGAGTAACGCGTGAGAATCTGGCTCTAGGTCTGGGACAACCACTGGAAACGGTGGCTAATACCGGATGTGCCCTGTGGGGTGAAAGGCTTGCTGCCTAGAGATGAGCTCGCGTCTGATTAGCTAGTTGGAAGTGTAATGGACTCCCAAGGCGACGATCAGTAGCTGGTCTGAGAGGACGATCAGCCACACTGGGACTGAGACACGGCCCAGACTCCTACGGGAGGCAGCAGTGGGGAATTTTCCGCAATGGGCGAAAGCCTGACGGAGCAATACCGCGTGAGGGAGGAAGGCTCTTGGGTCGTAAACCTCTTTTCTTAGGGAAGAACACAATGACGGTACCTAAGGAATAAGCATCGGCTAACTCCGTGCCAGCAGCCGCGGTAATACGGAGGATGCAAGCGTTATCCGGAATGATTGGGCGTAAAGCGTCCGCAGGTGGCAATGAAAGTCTGCTGTTAAAGAGTCTAGCTCAACTAGATAGAAGCAGTGGAAACTACATAGCTAGAGTACGTTCGGGGCAGAGGGAATTCCTGGTGTAGCGGTGAAATGCGTAGAGATCAGGAAGAACACCAGTGGCGAAGGCGCTCTGCTAGGCCGTAACTGACACTGAGGGACGAAAGCTAGGGGAGCGAATGGGATTAGATACCCCAGTAGTCCTAGCCGTAAACGATGGATACTAGGCGTGGCTTGTATCGACCCGAGCCGTGCCGTAGCTAACGCGTTAAGTATCCCGCCTGGGGAGTACGCCGGCAACGGTGAAACTCAAAGGAATTGACGGGGGCCCGCACAAGCGGTGGAGTATGTGGTTTAATTCGATGCAACGCGAAGAACCTTACCAAGGCTTGACATGTCGCGAATCTTGATGAAAGTTGAGAGTGCCTTCGGGAGCGCGAACACAGGTGGTGCATGGCTGTCGTCAGCTCGTGTCGTGAGATGTTGGGTTAAGTCCCGCAACGAGCGCAACCCTCGTTTTTAGTTGCCAGCATTAAGTTGGGCACTCTAGAGAGACTGCCGGTGACAAACCGGAGGAAGGTGGGGATGACGTCAAGTCAGCATGCCCCTTACGCCTTGGGCTACACACGTACTACAATGCTTTGGACAGAGGGCAGCAAGCGAGCGATCGCAAGCAAATCCCGCAAACCAAAGCTCAGTTCAGATCGCAGGCTGCAACTCGCCTGCGTGAAGGAGGAATCGCTAGTAATTGCAGGTCAGCATACTGCAGTGAATTCGTTCCCGGGCCTTGTACACACCGCCCGTCACACCATGGAAGCTGGTAGTGCCCGAAGTCATTACTCCAACCATTCGTGGAGGAGGATGCCTAAGGCAGGACTGGTGACTGGGGTGAAGTCGTAACAAGGTAGCCGTACCGGAAGGTGTGGCTGGATCACCTCCTTTAAAGGAGACCTACACCCCTTAGAGATCGAAAAGCAAACAGCTATATAGATACTAAGTTGGTCATTCCTTAGGTCAGTCGAGATTGGTAAATAGCTTTCAAAGTATTATTGGTTTGGTAAGTCAAAGCACTTTAATATCATAAAGTATTGAGAAATCAGCAACATGACATTTGTCAGACTGCTGAGTAAATTCTCAGCCAGAACCATGAAAACTGCATAGGAACGCAAATTAGCAGGCAGACACAGACATTATCGAGTGCTGAGTGCTTCGGCTTAGAGTGCTGAGTAAAATCAGTGTGAAGTGACGAAGTAAGCAGAACTAACTATAAGTGATTGTGAATGCAATAGTTAAAAGACCAAAAAATTTGAGTGGTCAAGCGAATAAGGGCTAACGGTGGATACCTAGGCACACAGAGGCGACGAAGGACGTGGTTACCGACGATATGCTCCGGGGAGTTGGAAGCAAACATTGAGCCGGAGATTTCCGAATGGGGCAACCCTAGATACTAGCTGCTGAATATATAGGCAGTCAAGAGCCAACCCAGCGAATTGAAACATCTTACTAGCTGGAGGAAGAGAAATCAAAACAGAGATTCCCTAAGTAGTGGTGAGCGAAAGGGGAAAAGCCTAAACCAAAGGGTTTACCTTTTGGGGTAGTGGGACAGCGAGATCGAATCTGGAGGCTAGACGAAGCAGCTAAATACTGCACCAAAGAAGGTGAAAGTCCTGTAGTCGAAAGTTAAAGGATAGTAGCTCAATCCCGAGTAGCATGGGGCACGAGGAATCCCATGTGAATCAGCGAGGACCACCTCGTAAGGCTAAATACTACTGTGTGACCGATAGTGAACCAGTACCGCGAGGGAAAGGTGAAAAGAACCCCGGAAGGGGAGTGAAATAGAACATGAAACCGTTAGCTTACAAGCAGTGGGAGGACTATTAAAAGTCTGACCGCGTGCCTGTTGAAGAATGAGCCGGCGACTTATAGGCACTGGTAGGTTAAAGCGAGAATGCTGGAGCCAAAGGGAAACCGAGTCTGAAAAGGGCGAAACGATCAGTGTTTATAGACCCGAACCCTGGTGATCTAACCATGGCCAGGATGAAGCTTGGGTAACACCAAGTGGAGGTCCGCACCGACTGATGTTGAAAAATCAGCGGATGAGTTGTGGTTAGGGGTGAAATGCCAATCGAACCAGGAGCTAGCTGGTTCTCCCCGAAATGTGTTTAGGCGCAGCGGTAATGATTATATCTGGGGGGTAAAGCACTGTTTCGGTGCGGGCTGGGAGACCGGTACCAAATCGAGACAAACTCAGAATACCCAGAGGAGACATTGCCAGTGAGACAGTGGGGGATAAGCTTCATTGTCAAGAGGGAAACAGCCCAGACCACCAGCTAAGGTCCCGAAATCATCGCTAAGTGATAAAGGAGGTGAGAGTGCACAGACAACTAGGAGGTTTGCCTAGAAGCAGCCACCCTTGAAAGAGTGCGTAATAGCTCACTAGTCAAGCGCTCTCGCGCCGAAAATGAACGGGGCTAAGCGATGTACCGAAGCTGTGGGATTAATAATTAACGATTAATCGGTAGGGGAGCGTTCCGTCGTAGGTAGAAGCAGTAGCGGCAAGCAGCTGTGGACGAAACGGAAGTGAGAATGTCGGCTTGAGTAGCGCAAATATTGGTGAGAATCCAATACCCCGAAACCCTAAGGTTTCCTCCGCCAGGTTCGTCCTCGGAGGGTTAGTCAGGACCTAAGGCGAGGCCAAACGGCGTAGTCGATGGACAACGGGTTAAAATTCCCGTACTGATTGTAAGTTGTGCAGAGGGACGGAGAAGATAAGTGTCAGCCGGATGTTGGTTACCGGTTCAAGCGTCAAGATGTTGAGAGACGGCGAAAACGTTTTGAGTTGAGGCGTGAGTACGACCCACTACGGTGGGGAAGTGGCATAGTCTAGCTTCCAAGAAAAGCTCTAAACACGTTAACTTACAGTTACCTGTACCCGAAACCGACACAGGTAGGGAGGTTGAGAATACCAAGGGGCGCGAGATAACTCTCTCTAAGGAACTCGGCAAAATGGCCCCGTAACTTCGGAAGAAGGGGTGCCCACCGTAAAGAGTGGGTCGCAGTGAAGAGATCCAGGCGACTGTTTACCAAAAACACAGGTCTCCGCAAAGTCAAATCGACGCAGTATGGGGGCTGACGCCTGCCCAGTGCCGGAAGGTTAAGGAAGTTGGTCAGGGGGCAACCTTGAAGCTAGCGACCGAAGCCCCGGTGAACGGCGGCCGTAACTATAACGGTCCTAAGGTAGCGAAATTCCTTGTCGGGTAAGTTCCGACCCGCACGAAAGGCGTAACGATCTGGATGGTGTCTCAGAGAGAGACTCGGCGAAATAGGAATGTCTGTGAAGATACGGACTGCCTGCACCTGGACAGAAAGACCCTATGAAGCTTTACTGTAGCCTGGAATTGTGTTCGGGCTTGGCTTGCGCAGGATAGGTGGGAGGCGATGAAGTATTCCTTGTGGGGAGTATGGAGCCAACGGTGAGATACCACTCTGGCGAAGCTAGAATTCTAACCCATGACCGTTATCCGGTCAGGGAACAGTTTCAGGTGGGCAGTTTGACTGGGGCGGTCGCCTCCTAAAAGGTAACGGAGGCGCGCAAAGGTTCCCTCAGCACGCTTGGAAACCGTGCGGCGAGTGTAAAGGCATAAAGGGAGCTTGACTGTAAGAGTGACTACTCAAACAGGTACGAAAGTAGGCCTTAGTGATCCGACGGCGCAGAGTGGAATGGCCGTCGCTCAACGGATAAAAGTTACTCTAGGGATAACAGGCTGATCTCCCCCAAGAGTCCACATCGACGGGGAGGTTTGGCACCTCGATGTCGGCTCATCGCAACCTGGGGCGGAAGTACGTCCCAAGGGTTGGGCTGTTCGCCCATTAAAGCGGTACGTGAGCTGGGTTCAGAACGTCGTGAGACAGTTCGGTCCATATCCGGTGCAGGCGTTAGAGCATTGAGAGGAGTCCTCCTTAGTACGAGAGGACCGGGAGGAACGCACCGCTGGTGTACCAGTTATCGTGCCAACGGTAAACGCTGGGTAGCCAAGTGCGGAGCGGATAACCGCTGAAAGCATCTAAGTGGGAAGCCCACCTCAAGATGAGTGCTCTCACCACAATTAGTGGGTAAGGTCACCTGAAGAACACAGGTTAATAGGCGGTAGGTGGAAGTGCAGTAATGTATGTAGCCGAGCCGTGCTAACAGACCGAGGGCTTGACCTCACAAATAATTTGGTTGATTGGCGTTCCTGTGCAGTCTTCAGGGTTTTGTGAACAAGGGTAAAGGTTAAAGGTAAGTTTTTTCCTTTTTTCCCTTCCCCTTTCCCCCTTGCCCTCAAAGTTTTCCTGGTGTCTATTGCGCGGTGGAACCACACTGAACCCTTCCCGAACTCAGAGGTGAAACGCTGCTGCGGCAACGATAGTTTAGGGGTCGCCCTACGCAAAAATAGCTCGATGCCAGGTTTCATTTTTCTCACATCAAGCCCCACACTCATCTGGCGTGGGGCTTTTATGATAGATACACTCATGTTGTCTGGGACATGTTAATTTTTTTTGGATAAAGTCGAGCTAAAATCATGACGGAAAGAAGCTTATAGCTCCTAAAATATGTGTCTCTATACAAGATGCATACATGGTTCACACAGATGATAAAATTTACAAATTTCAACAGTGCCGGTAAACTGACCGCTCTTTTGTTCCTGATAACTCTATTCCTGACACCTTGTGTGATTGTAAATGCAGGAGAACGTGGTGTATTAATGAAATTTGGTGAAGTACAAAACCAGATATTAGGAGAAGGACTTCACTTAATTATTCCTATAGTCAATACTGTGACAAAGTTGAGTGTTAGAGTCCAAAAACAGGAAATTTCCACTGAGGCTTCTTCCAAAGATTTACAAAATGTTTTCGCTGATATAGCTCTCAATTGGCATATTATTCCCCAGGAAGCAAATGCCATTTTTCAAGAAATTGGAGATGAACAAAATGTAGTTATTCGGATTATTAACCCAGCTGTTGAAGAAGTGCTAAAAGCAGTAATAGCAAAATATACTGCCGAAGAAATTATTACTAAACGAGGAGAAATCAAAAGTGGAGTAGATAATGCGTTGTCCACACGATTGGGTAGCTATCACGTTGCAGTTAATGATATTTCTCTAGTTCATGTCCATTTTTCTGAACGGTTTGGTGAGGCAGTAGAGGCAAAGCAGATTGCTGAACAAGAAGCAAAACGAGCAGAGTTCATAGCACTGAAAGCAACAAAAGAGGCTGAAGCAAAAGTTAATTTAGCCAAAGGAGAAGCTGAGATGCACAGATTATTACGTGATGGTTTAACTCCAGAAATTCTGCAAAGGCAAGCAATAGAAAAATGGAATGGGAAGCTGCCATTAATTGTAAGTAAGGAGGCTCCAAAATTGTTGAATTTAAGTGAATTTTTAAAATTTGATTGAAAATTAATATTTTTGTTTGCTGATTAACTATCCATCCTGAGACTCAGAAACATCGAATGCCTGACTTACATTTTGGTTAAATCAGTATTAATCTTCGTAAATCAAAAATATTAAATTTGGAGATAAGGAACTTATCTAATAGTAAGATCCTAAAAGACCAACAACAAGTTGTCAAAGAAATTCAGAAAACAAATCGAATTGCTATAGATATAGCATGGACGTATAGAAGTGCGCCCATACTATCAATTCCCTTGTATAAAGGTGATAAACTAAATTAACTGTTGGAGAATAAAATGGGAGAATCAAGAATCTTCAACTGGAGCAATAGTATAATCAACAGGGTATAAAGTGTTGAAGAGATTAAACCTGTGAGCAATTCTTTTTTGAGGTTATGTTCTTGAGGTTCATTTTGAAAAATGTCCTTAGAACCAAATTGCATCAAGAGAATTCCTACAATGTTAGAGAGCCAATATCCGATAATTGAACAAGGTAGAAGCAATTTTGGAGAAAGAAAACTACATACATACCCAAAAGCATAAGCTATTGGCAGATTGAATAGTAGGTCATTCCACCAGCATAGCGGTGATAATAAATATCCTAGTACTACAAAAAATCCACCTCTAAGTTTTTTAAAAATGTCTTTTTTGAACTCTGCTGGAGTAGACTTTTGTAATTGCTCTAGTGCTGTGTCTCTTGTTCCATTCAACTCTTGACTAACGCTTTGGACGCTTTCCATAAAAACCCACTATTCCTATAGTCTTAAGGTAGTTTAATATATAAACTAAATCAACGTCTAGTACAGGAGTTATGATATTTTGGTTTTTTGATGCTGAAAGTTTTACCACTGCATAGTTTCAGCAAAATCGTCAAGAGCAAAATTGAGTTTAAATAAACTGCCACTTCACGATATCTGAATTTCTGCTAGAGACACATCAGGTAGTTCGCTTCTTGCAGAATTTAGGTTTTTCCTTGAATATCTGAGTAAGATAGAAAAATTGATACATAATTGAGGCAATCAACTTTATTTATTGCTCAATAAGTTTTTAAATCAAAATATATCTTTATAGATTATAGCACACCATAAGTTCCAATACCAATACTGCAATAGCCAGAGGCTTATTAGGTTGGTGTGAATGTTGAGTTGCAAAATTTTTATATTTTTGCATATAGCAGAAGCAGAAATTTTGACTAATAATAGCTACAATAAAAATGCTGAGATATTTTAATCGAAAAATGACAGATTTCACTCCAAACAGCACTTTTTTAATAGTAGGAATTGTTTTTATAACGATTGCTGTAATAGGTCAATCTAAATTAGCTTTTATTGAAATAAATCCTGGTTGTTTTGGGAGAATATTAGCTTTATTTATTGGTATTTCAAGCCTATTATATTCTTGGGGACTACTCAATTTTTCAACAGTAAATTTGGAATTATTAAGAACTTCTATGACAGACTTAATAAAACAGAGTATAAGTTCAATAAATGACATTTTACAAGGTTCGTAATAATTCAAAAAAATTAATTCATTTCTAACTCGATCTTAGAGGATGTTTTAAAAGTGGGAGGCTATTGATAAGAAAGCTCACAAAGTTGATGCTGAAATTTATCGATAACAGTACCTTGTGAGCGAATGACTAAAGCATACCGTAGCAATTTGATATGATGTCGATTATATAATAGCTAACTAGCTGTTTCCTTGTCTTTGCCAAAACTGTTGTAAAATCTCTCTTGGCTTTCTATCCCAGGTATCGATATGCTCGTATATCAAATTATCTTGATTGAGTTTATACGTTGAATAGCCATTAAAAAGCAACCCTGCTTTCCAGGGAACGCGCAACACTCCCCGCACCGTCCACTTTGCTAAAATCGTGTTTTCGGCTGACTGATAAACTTCATGTACATCAAAGTAAATATGAGTAAAAAATAGCCGCGCGTGAAATCGTAAAGTCCAAAATATAATGCGATAGTTAAATTTGTATTTGAATGTATTTACAGGGTCTTTAAAATAGATATCCTGTGTATAAATGTCATAGGAAATATCTTTTTCAAAAAGTGTCGGTAAATCTTCTTTTAAAGTATTAATTACCTTTTCCACTGGCAATTTATATTCCACGCGCCTTTTCCCTTAAAAAATCTTTTTTAACAAATTTTCCACTCCTAACCAAATAGAAGATGTCCTCTTGTGACTCACACCACCTGCACTCAAATCTGACAGAGTAGGAAATGATGCAGACTTAGCATAAGGCCCATTTCGCAAAACTTTAGCAAGGGCATTGTTATTCTCGTGCAAACCTTCGTAAAAAAAGAATACCTCTCCTTGAATGCCAAGTTGACGATTGTATTCAATTGTCTGCACCATATATTCTGCACTAATACAGTAAGAGCCAAGCTTCATCAGTATTCCCGGTGCTAACTTGGGCAGTGTTGTATCTGTAAACTGCTGGTTTACTAGTTTATCAACGATCGCACAATAACTCCTAAAGTCACGGCGATAAATCTGCGGCTGAATCAGATCAACTATTCCCCGTTTCAGCCATGTGGGTGAATCTTGCAGATATTCCTGAAATGCCCAATCATAGATATTAGGTGCGATCGCTACTAATAAATTAGGATTCACCCCTTTCACTTCCCGGTAGAGACGCGCCAAAAATTCAGTGAGAATATCTGCACGCCACTGTAACCATTGCCTATCCTTGGGGTTCTCTGGCGGATTGCGATCAAATTCCTGGCGATAGCGGCTGACAGTTAACTCATCATAGCCACCTTCACACGGGAATGCAGGGAAGCGATCGTCTCCTTGAACCCCATCTACATCATAATTCTTTACAACTTCCAATACCAAGTTCAAGAAGAATTCCTGCACCTGTGAGTCGAGGGCATTCAACCACTCAAAGCCGTTTTTCTTCAATAAGTTGCCATTAAAATCACGCGCAGCCCATTCTGGTTTTTTCTGTAAAAGTACGCCACCATTTAAATTGTAAGAACTGGCAAAACCGTATTCAAACCAAGGAATGACTTTCAATCCGACTCGCCGCGCCTCAACTATCACCTCTTCTAAAGGGTCGCGGCCTACAGACATCGGGTCAATTTCGACTCCAAATGTCTGCTGCATTATTTGACTGGGATACAGAGTTACCGCCTTATTCCAAACAACAGGAAACACCACATTAAATCCTGTCTCAGCCAGAAAATCCATCGCTTCAGCAATGCTTTCCTTTGACCTGAGAACTTGACTATCAGTAGTAGTCAACCAAATACCACGAGTTTCTATTATTGCCATTTCTTTGAAGAAGAATTCAGGAGTCACAATTCAGGAGTCAGAAGCAATTAGTGGGCCAAATTTTATTGTTTTGTAGGGGTTTTAAACCAGATTATTCGTCTGCCAATCGTACAGAATTAATTCTTAATTCTGACTCCTGACTTCTGAATTCTGTTTGATTGAAATTCTTGGCACTGCACCATCTAAACATTGACTAGCCGACGATACCGCGCCTGTATTATTGTGTAAATCCCATAGGCAACCAAACCTAGTGCCACAATACCTAAAAGCCATGCTCCATAAGGCTGTTGAGCTAGCGTCTGTAATACTTCATCTAAACCTTCGGCGGTAGCGGCGTTCGATTGCCTTGCAGCTTCAATTAAAAACCAACCAATAATGCAAAACACTATACCCCGTGCCGCTAAACCAAATCTGGAAATTCTCATTACCCATTGGGCTTGTGTGTTGCTTAACTCAGTTAAATTGAGTTCTTTACGAAATTTACCACTAAAAGCTTGATAAAACTGATAAAAACCTAGAGCAATTACAAACACTCCCACAGTTCCAACTAACCATTCACCAAAGGGTTGAGAAAGCAAACGTGCTGTCGAATCTTCAGTAGAATCACTACTATTTTTAGCGCTGCCTGTACCCATAACAATTTTCACCGCACTTAAGGCTAAACTTGCATAAATCAAGCCATTAACTGCGTAACTAATTCGCACTGCCAAACCTTTGGCATCGTTACCTTTATTTTCTGGGTCTTTAATTGCCTGTACAAAACGCCAGATTACGTATCCAATTAGCCCAATTGCAACTAAAGCCAGCAAAAACTTACCAAATGGCTGGTTGACGATTGTTTGGAGAGCGCCTTGGGTATCAGTTGTTTTACCACCCCTGCCAAAAGCCGCCTGTGCTGCCAGTAATCCAACTATACCGTAAACTACTCCCTTGGAAACATAGCCAAATCGTCCCAGTCGCTCAACCCACAATGAAGCATGGTTTGTCAACTGTTGTGTCATGGTAGTTGGAGATAATTATATCTACCTTTTACCAAGATTTACCCATGATTCACATCTATCCCAAGGCAAATTGTCTAATATTTTTGCAAAAACTCACTATCTTAATACTGTCTTTTAATAGATGTGAGACTGCTCAAAATAATATTACAGTCATGAAGTACAGTATTATTATTTAGTGTTTTTTAATGCTTAATTTGGATTAATTATGCCTTTAATAGAAACTTCTTGGACACACGAATATATAACTACCAATGGGGTAAAACTACACTACGTTACCCAAGGTGAAGGGCCCTTAATTTTGATGTTGCATGGGTTTCCTGAGTTTTGGTACTCTTGGCGGCATCAAATACCAGAATTTGCCCAAAATTTTAAAGTTGTCGCCGTTGACTTGCGTGGCTACAACGATAGTGATAAGCCAAATGAGCAATCAGCTTATGTCATGGATGAATTTATCAAAGATGTTGAGGGAGTAATTAGAGGATTAGGATACGAAAAGTGTGTATTAGTTGGGCATGATTGGGGTGGTGCGATCGCTTGGAATTTCGCATACACTCACCCCGAAATGTTAGAACAATTAATTATTCTTAACCTGCCTCATCCTGCCAAATTTGCTCAAGGGTTACGCACTCCCCAACAGTTGCTACGTAGCAACTACGTATTTTTCTTTCAACTACCGTGGATACCAGAATTACTTTTACAGTCTTCAGACTACCAAGCTATTGAAACAGCTTTTAAAAGTATGGCAGTTAACAAGAGTGCTTTCACCAAAGCGGATATTGACACTTATAAAAATGCTGCTGCAAAACGCGGTGCCCTCACAGCAATGTTGAACTACTACCGCAATATTTTTCAACAGAAAATGGTAAATCCAAATAGGAGCGTTCTGGAAGTGCCAACACTGATGATTTGGGGAGAAAATGACCCTGCACTTGGCAAGGAACTAACCTATGACACCACAGCTTATGTCAGGGATTTTCAAATCAAGTACATTCCTAATTGTGGCCATTGGGTGCAGCAAGAACAGCCAAAATTGGTTAATCAGTATATGCGAGAATTTCTGAAGACTTAAGCTAAACTATCAATTGATAAATAAAGTATAAATACTCATAAAATTAGCTATAGGGATAGCGCCAGCTTTTCATTTTTCAAGATTTAATAGTAATTTAAGAGGGGGCGTTTTTGAGGAATTATTCGGTAAAAATTGCCAAAAATTCCGAATTAATGGCATTTTTGACATTACTTTTATCTGGGTTTCAGATCGCAACTAACTTGTCAGGAGATAGATTGTCACAAGAGACATTGACCTCACGAAGTTTAGTGAGATAATAGAGTTGTGAGGGACAGAACGGACGCAACTTGATTATTAAGGGGGAAAATTTATGAAACTCCAGCTATTAGCGGCCATGGCCTTAGCAACACCCCTATTTTTCGCTAGCTCGGTTAGAGCCGAGAATCCACAAGATTTACAAAAGCTGCTTTCAACTGGGGAATGTGTTAAGTGCGAACTATCAGGAGCTAACCTCAGTGGCGCTCATTTAATTGGTGCTGACTTAAGAGGCTCGAAGCTTCAAGGAGCTAACCTTGTAGGAGCTAACCTCGAAGGTGCTGACTTAACTGGTGCAAACTTAGCAGGTGCTAACCTAACATCTGCTTATGTAACCAATGTGAATTTAAAGCAAGTTAATCTCAACGGAGTAAATTTTACTCGGGCTACGATTCACGATTCTAATGTGTATCAAGCATCAATGAACGATCTAAATCTTACTGATGCAGAAATATTTAACACTGGAATCGGGATTGGTGGTGAAGACGCTGAAATTCCTGATTGGAAATAGACTCAACTGAGTACACAAGTAGAAATCAATACAATATAGGTTTTGGCGGGTTTTAAATCAAATAAACTAGTTTTTTGCCAGAATTATCCTTAAAACCTGCCTCTACAAAAATATTAATCAAAATGAAATCCCCTTTGCGTTGTAATAACTTTACTATGGCAAAAGCAGAGGGGGTTTCTTTTTGCGATCGCACTGATATCCACACAAAAAAGTGCAATTAAAATCTGAAAATCTTTGTGATTTCCCATCAGATGCACAAAGAAGGTTTTCTCCCCAGATGCCCATTGATTTGGCTGACTTTTCACGGGATATGGAAAACCCCTCTCCCAACCTCTCCCCTACAAGGAGAGAGGCTTTGATTTCTCCCCCTTCCCTTGTAGGGAAGGGGGCTGGGGGGTTAGGTTTTCCGTTGGCTTTTCTACATGACGTGAAAACTCAGATTGATTTGGCACGATTTTTGCATAAGAGTATTGTGACCTCTCCGTTGCTCACAAAATACCACTAAAGACTTATGCAAAAAGAGCGAAGACCGAGTAAGAAGAGTTTGCGATCGCTTGATTACTTGAATGTGTTTCTCGCAGATGTGCGCGATGGTGTTGGGCCATATCTGAGTATTTACCTGAAAGCCTCAGCAAATTGGAACCCGGCTCAAATTGGATTGGCGATGTCAGCTTCGGCAATTGCCACAGTTATTGCCCAAACACCAGCTGGTGCATTGGTTGACAGGCTACGTCAAAAACGGATGTTGATTGTACTGGCGGCTGTGTTTGTTTCTATCGGCTCTATTGCTATGGGTTTGTTCCCCAACTTGCCTGTTGTCATTGGCTCTCAGATTATGATTGGGATTGCTGCTGCGATTTTTCCACCTGCGATTACTGCTATTACTCTGGGACTCGTAGGACATGAGAGATTAGATCGGCGGGTAGGTCGTAATGAAACATTTAACCATACGGGAAATCTGCTAGCTGCTACTCTCGCTGGTTTAGCAGGTTACTTCATTGCCCGCAAGGCAATATTTTTCTTGGTTGCAGCTATGGCTGTGGGCAGTATTATTTCAGTGAGGATGATTCGTGACAGAGAGATTGACCACGAATTAGCGCGTGGAGATGGAGAAGAGGGCGAAGAGGAAGATAAAGAAGAACATCAACAGCACCATGAAGGCATATTGCAATTATTGAGCGATCGCCAAATCTTATTCTTTAGTATTGCAGTAGTTTTGTTTCACTTTGCCAATGCTGCTATGTTACCGCTAGTTGGTCAAGAATTGGCACAGGGTAAAGGCACAAGTGACACAGTTTATATGTCTGCTTGTATCATTGTCGCTCAATTAGTGATGATTCCAGTGTCTAACTTGGCTGGGCGTTTTGCACATACAGCCCGAAAACCCATATTTTTGCTGGGCTTTGCCGTCTTACCGATTCGAGGAGTGCTGTATACGTTTTCAGGCAATCCCTATTTTCTCGTTTCTGTGCAAATTCTGGATGGTATTGCAGGCGGGATTTTTGGTGTGCTTTCGGTGTTAATGGTAGCTGATTTGACTAAAGGCACGGGACGTTTTAATGTTACCCAAGGAATGCTCAATACTGCTATTGGCATTGGTGCGGGTTTGAGCAACGTGCTGGCTGGATTTGTGGTTAAAAGTGCTGGTTACAATGTTGGTTTTTTGATTTTAGCAGCGATCGCAGTTGTGGCTTTAGCAGTTTTTTGGTTCTGTGTACCTGAAACAAAAACAGGAGTTAATAGAAAATCATCACATCAAACCGCTTAGGGCAGTCATTAGTTATTGTCATTAGTCCAATAGAAACCACGCCCGCTCTTTAACACAGCTTGAATTAGCCCCATGAAAGACAAAGTTTTTCCACCCACAAGGGGCGAGGTATGCACTAAAATCCAATGACCAATGACTAATGACCAATGACTACTTAATCAAAAGAATATAGCGAAATCATGATTGTTTTCAGATACATCATCATTGGACTGACTTATATCGGTTTGGGTTTAGGATATCTCCCTGGCTTGCGGATGAACCGAGCCAGTATTGCTTTAGTTGGTGCATCTTTGCTGATGGCATTTGGGGTATTAGACCTCAAAGAAGCATGGCAAGCGATAGATTATAAAACGCTGATTTTCCTGTTTGGGATGATGGTAATCAGTACAAACTTAGCTTACGCTGGTTTTTTCCAATTAACCCTTGATACAGTTACACACTTCACCCGCAGCCCTTTAGGTTTGCTAATTGTTTTAACTTTCGGCAGTGGAATGCTCTCGGCTTTTTTTCTGAATGATACCATCGCTCTAATTTTGACTCCTTTGGTTCTTGGTTTAACCCAAACTTTGAACCTCAATCCGATTCCTTACTTACTTGCTTTGGCGGGAGCAACTAATCTGGGTTCAGTAGCTACCTTAAGTGGCAATCCACAAAATATTCTGATTGGTTCCTTCTCTGGTATCAGCTATCTCGATTTTGCAAAAGCATTGACTCCCATCGCATTAGTAAGTTTGTTAATCCAAATTGGGTTACTGTGGTGGCTTTATCCTGATGTGCGTTCTACTAAATCTTGTGCGAGTGCAACCCCCGTGCGTTACCGCATATTTAAACCGTTGCTTACTAAAAGCCTATTGATAACTGGAGGACTATTAATTGCATTCTTAATTGGGATACCCCCAGCCCAAGCAACACTTATAGCTGCTGGTTTACTGTTCATTACTAGGCGAATCAAACCGCAACGAGTTTTAAATAAAGTAGATTGGGATTTACTGGTGATGTTTTCTGGACTATTTGTTGTGACTGCTGGAGTAGAAAAATTAGGAATATTGAATTTATTTAGCGGTTTAGTTTATAATCCCTTGAGCATATTAGGAATTACTGCTTTGCTTTCAAATTTAGTTTCTAATGTTCCAGCAGTATTATTACTACAACATTTAATTCCCCATCCAGACACGAAAACCTGGTTACTATTAGCAGCAGGATCTACTTTAGCTGGTAATTTAACTTTGTTAGGTTCAGTTGCCAATTTAATTGTTGCTGAGGCTGTTGCAAAACTTGGTTATCAGTTGTCATTCTGGGAACATTTGCGTTTTGGTCTACCGTTAACTGTCGTGACTCTTATCCTGGCTTATTTTTGGATTTAGTCATTTGTCATTTGTCATTTGTCATTTGTCATTTGTCATTTGTTATTTGTCATTTGTCATTTGTCATTTGTCATTTGTCAACAATCAAACTTAAAATTTCAGGTTCAAAGGTGCAACTTCCAGACTCAAAGGTGCAACGTTCAGGCTCAAAGGTGCAACTTCCAGGTTCAAAGCCGCAACGTTTAGGTTCAAAGCCACAACGTTTAGTTTCAAAGCCACAACGTTTAGTTTCAAAGCCGCAACGTTTAGGCTCAAAGCCGCAACGTTCAGGCTCAAAGCCGCAATGTTCACCTTCAAAGCCGCAACGTTCCGGTTTAAAGCCGCAACGTTCCGGTTTAAAGCCGCAATGTTCAGGCTCAAAGCCGCAATGTTCAGGTTTAAAGCCGCAACGTTCACCTTCAAAGGCTCAACGTTTAGGTTTAAAGCCGCAATGTTCAGGTTCAAAGGCTCAACTTTGATATTTCAAGAGACTTCCTTGCTTCTTGCTCTTGCTTCCCATCTTTTTATCAGTCAACTTGCGCTGATGTGATGACTTTATTCCGGCAATTTTACGGTATTTTGTGACTGTTCTGCGAGTGATTGGCAGACAAAATTGAATTTTCAAAAGCTGGGTTAATTGCTCATCAGTATAAGGATTGGCGGATGATTCTTCTGCAATTAACTGTAATAGCATCTGTTGAATTTGTTGAGGAGTACGTCCGCCTACTCCTACAGGAACACATAGTGAATGCAACGGAATTATCTGACTGTGTTGATTGCAAACTAATATATACCGTCCCCGCACAATCCGGCTGACTGTAGAGTTACTAAGTCCCACCGATTGAGCTACTAATTGCTGAGGGGTAGATACTAAGTCTAATTTATCCCGACTCTGCAAAAAAACTTGCTGACGCTCAACTAAAAATTTCCCAACTTTGAGCAGATTTTCCTGCCATTGTTGCAAAGCTGTGAGTAAATTTCTAGCTTTTTGTAATAATGCTTCTAATTGTTGGGTATCTCGCCTTGATTTTGGTGATTCCTGCAAAAGCTTAATGGCTTCGGAATTCAGACAAAAACGTTGTTTGACTTCATAAGCTAAAGAAATTTGCCAACTTCCAGCTATTAGCTCAACTTTTAAATCGGGGGTGACGATGGGAGCGTCGCAACAGCCGAAGTTTCTGGCAGGACGGGGTTCTAATTCTTGAATTTCATGAATAGCATTGGTGATTTTCTCGATGTCAACATTAATATTTTGGTTCAATTTTTGTAATAGTACTTGATAATTTTGCTTTGACTCGGAAGTATTGCCAATACAGTTTGCTATGTCTTCTAAATAATTTTTAACTAGTAAAAAAGCTAGGCTTTCAGGCTGGTCTTTAAGTTGTACTAACAGACATTCTTGTAGGGTTCGCGTACCAATTCCAGGTGGATCTAAACTTTGGAGAATAGGCACTACAGCCTCTAGTTCTTTTGCACTCCAGATACTACCATCTGCCCAAACTTCTGGAGTTTCTTGTAAGTAACCAGAGTTTGATAACCACTGAGTTAGATAGGTTAAGGCTTTACGTTGTCTTGATGGGATTGATAAAACTGATATTTGTCCGAGAAGATGCTCACTTAGGCTTAATTCCTGGGCGATGGGACTGTACCAATTAGGTTTAATATCGTCTAAAAGTACTTCGCTGTTATGGAAATCAGAATTTTCTATTATAAATGGATTGTGTTTACATTCTTCTCGAAGATGATCGAATACTCGTTTACCATTCCACGGCAAAAAGCGAACTAAATACTGTAGAGTTGGGTAAATAACAGTTTGAGTTTCTAAGTGGGTTTCTAGTGTAGATGCTGAGTTTAAGGAATTCATTGGTTAGGAGTTAAGAGTTAGGAGTTAAGAGTTAGGAGTTAGGAGTTAGGAGTTTTATCTCGTTCCGATGCTCTGCATGGGAATGCCCATCTATAGGCTCTGCCTATAGTCCAAGGAGGCGGAGCCTCGCCAAAGCCATTCCTTGGCAGAGCCAAGAAACGAGAAGTTGAAAGTTTTTGCTATAAATTCCATTGTTTCTTTTTTTGTTCAAAGCTTTCGACAGAAATTCCTAATGCTTTGTGGGGTTCTTGGGGATAAAGTGTTAAAGCATGACGGATAAAGTTTATTTCTAACTGAGCGATCGCTTGTTCTAAGTTCAAATTCATCTGATATTCTTGATTAAAAATGAGATGCTCTGAAAGAATGGTTCTTCCTCCAGAAAAAACTGCTGCTCTCTCTAAAGTATTTTGTAGTTCTCGCACGTTTCCGGGCCAACCGTAACCTCTCAGTTTTTCTAGGGCGGCTGAGGTGATTGCTAGATTTTTAATTCCATTTCTGAGAGCAATAGAACTTAAAAAATGTTGCGTAAGTTGTTCTAAATCTTCGGGGCGATCGCGCAAAGGTGGCAGTTCAATTCGTACTACATTGAAGCGATAATAAAGGTCTTCTCGAAACTGATTGAGGCGTACCAATTGTTCTAAATTCCGATTGGTGGCAGCTAAAATGCGGACATCTACAGTTTTGGTTTGGTTACTACCCAAGCGCTCGAAGGATTTATCTTGTAATACTCGCAACAATTTCCCTTGAATTATCTGGCTCAATTCTCCGACTTCATCGAGAAAAATTGTGCCGCCATTGGCTTGTTCAAAGCGACCAATTCGCAAGTGATTCGCTCCAGTGAAGGCTCCTTTTTCGTGACCGAATAATTCTGCTTCTAATAAATGTTCTGGGAGGGCTGCACAGTTAACTTTTACTAAAGGGCCGCGACTGCGAGGGCTAGCATTATGCAGTGTGGAAGCGACCAACTCTTTGCCAGTACCTGATTCGCCGACAATCAAAACTGTGGTGTTTCCTTGGGCAAGTCTACCAATGAGTTTAAAAACTTCTGCCATTTTAGGCGATCGCCCCAACAGTTCTTCTGGTTGTCCGAGATTTTGAATATTTGCTTCACCAATTTGCTCGGCGGCTGCTTGGGAATGAGCTAAAGCTTTTTGCGCCAAGTTGACTAAATCTTCTAAATCGAAGGGTTTAGTTAAATAATCATAAGCTCCCAACTGCATAGCTTCAATGGCTGTACGACTTGTTCCATAAGCTGTCATTACAATTACTGGCAGTTCAAATAACGTTTTGCTACCTAAAGTTTTCAGAACAGCATTACCCTGAGTTTTGGGCATTTTCAAATCTAGAAATACCAAGTCAGGACGAGATGTGGTATTTTGTTGAATTATCTTCAGTCCTTGCTCTCCGTCTCCCGCTTCTATTACGTCGTGGCCTTCATCTTTTAAAATCTGTGCCATCGCTTGACGCAAGGCTTTTTCATCATCAATAATCAAAATTTTAGCCATCGTTATGATTCTTCGGTAAGTAAACGCTAAAAACGGTGCAACCCGGTTGAGATTTAAAATCAATATGCCCTCCGTGTCGGGTGACAATCTCGTGGCTAATTGCTAAACCTAAACCTGTTCCTTGGGGTTTTGTAGAATAAAAAGGATCGAAAATGCGATCGCGTTCTTCTGGTGCTAAACCTGCACCAGTGTCTTTTACCCAAGTCACTAAGTAGTTTTGCTCTTGGCTGACACCAACCTCAACTTCGCTTGCTGGTGGACTTGCTTGGATGGCATTTAAGATTAAGTTAACCATCACCTGTCCTAACTCCCGGTGGCGTAGTGGTACTTGGGGCAAAGGTTCAGCAGCAGAGCGATAAAAAAGTGTTACTCCCTGTTCTTCGGCTTTGAGACGTAATAGAGAAACTGATTCAAAAGCGATCGCTTCTAGGGAAGTTGTTACCATTTCTTCTTGCTGATTTTGGTCAAAATACAATAGCCGTCGCACCAACATCTCTAAACGGTCTACTTGTTCTAGTAAACTAGCGATCGGTAAAGTCGTAATTCCTTGCTTTTTTAATTGCCGTTCTGTATATTGCAAATTGAGGCGCATACTAGCTAAGGGATTGCGGACTTCATGAGCTACCCCCGCTACCAGTTGTCCCAGAGAAGCCAAGCGCTCAACTCGGTGCAAGCGCTGCTCTAACTCTTGGCGATGGTATTGCATACTATTAATTGCAGTTCCCAACAGTCCCATTTCTGCGGGTAGCGGCGGAATTAGCGAAGCTTTATCCTCTTCCATTGCTTTAATACTTTGCTGGAGTCGCTGCACTCCCCACTGAAGTTGTAAGGCAATATAAAAAGTCCAAACTCCTACAACTAAAATTCCTAAAACTACGAAAACACTTAAAACTTTTTGATTGCTATCTTCTAGATGAGGCATACGTTTCATCGTCCACACTGCTCCCCACAGAGGTAGAGGGTCAGCACGCAGTACCAAGATATCCAGACCGGGGTGTAATACTAATTCCTGGGGTAAACCTTGGCTTGTGGCTCTCCGAGTCAATTGCAAAATTGTGTCTCGCTCAACAGGAGGAATATCTTTTTTGGGGACAGGACCCCCGTGGGTAGGATAGGCATAGCCTAAAAGCTGGTCTTGTTGCAGCAGATAAAATCCGCCTTCTACCCTTGGGAAAACAGTTAGGGCATCGTTTGAAAGTTCCGCCAACGGCTTACCTGGCTTTGGTGTTTGCCCAATATTTGATTCCCAAAACAGCTTAATTAGTCTGGTGTTGGCAAAAGCTAATTCTCTCTGATTTCTGGCAACAACAGCACCTTCCAGACTTTCAAATAGTTGTACCACTAACCATAAAGCAGCTCCACTTAAACCTAAAAAAAGGATGCTGAGGATTGTTAGCTGTCGCCGGAGTGTCCAACGTTGAGATAACACAATAGGTTGCATGGAATAAGGGTTAGAACTTCTAGAAGTGCAAAAACTATGCCAAATTCCAGTTGCTCATTTAAGAAGGGAATAGGGAATAGGGAACAGGCAATAGGCAATAGGGAACAGGGAATAGTTTTTCCTATTTTCTGTGCCTGGAGGGAGTAAGAGACCCCTACAACTATCAAGTAGCAAGTTATGTGTTGGTTTTAAATCACCATACATTACATTTTGTTCCCTGTTGCCCGTTCCCTGTTCCCTCTTTAATTTTCATCCTGCCTTACTAGCTAACGAGTGTCTTGTATCTATGGCACGAGTTTTGCACTCTTACAGTTCTAGTTAGGGATTAAATTGAATTAAAGTAGATGAATAACTCTAAAGTTCGCATTCCGAAAGAAATTGCTCCCGATGTTTTCGCTCTAGCGGCTCAGTTGTATGCCCAAGAAAATCAGGATTATTCTTTAGAAGAAATTATGCAGGCTGGAGCAGAAGTACAAATTCCTCCAGAGATGATTCAACAAGCAATACAGCAGATTCAAGCCAAGCAAATCCGAGAGCGCGATCGCCAACGCAAGTTAAAGTTAATTTTAACTAGTGGCGGCATCGGAGCCGCGATCGCACTTTTCGGTTTTTGGACATACAATACTTTTGCTAGTAATGCTACACCAAGCGGGCGATCGCTAGAAGCTAATTTCCCAAGTGCCAATTTAGCCAATCCTAATCCTCTAGATATTCCCCCAGCACCCCCGACACAATTACCCCCCACAGCCGGAACCACTTTCACTGGAGAGGTAAAACAGTATCTTCTCAACCCTGAAGGTAAGGTGGATGGGCTATTACTCAATAACGGGCTACAGGTGAAATTTCCTCCCCAGATGGCGGACAGTTTAGTGCGGATAATTACCCCAAACACGAAAGTGAGCATTTTTGGCGATCCTGGCTTTTCCACTCGCTTTGGACAGGAAGTGAGAGCCAAAAGCATCACCAATTCTCAAACTGGACAGACTTTAGTCGAACAACCTCCCACAACCGCCCCCCAACCACCCAGCTTGAGCAACTACAGTACCTTATCTGCACAGGGAACTCCTCAGAATTGGTTGGTGGGACATCGAGGAGAAATTAACGGCGTTATTATCTCTAATGGCACTATTGTCAAGTTCCCACCCCATGTAGGCGAACAGCTAACCAGTATGGCGAACATCAAAAACACAATTCAAGCCAAAGGATTCGGTACTCGCAATCGTTACGGCCAGATTTTAGAAGCTACAGCATTGTCAGTTAATGGGCAATCTGTATCTTTGCAACCAAAAACCATCATCGATCCGTAATCAGCTAAAAAACATCTAATTTGCATAAGGGTAAAGGATGTATTCAAAACCTTTCCCCTTTACCCTTTCCCCTTTAACCGAACCGTATTGGTAGTAGTTTTGCTTGTGGATATTCAGGTGGCTAGCAAAAAAATGAGGGTATTGCTAACTTGTTAAGTTGCCAATACCCTCACGTAGATAAACTAAGTTTTTGTAGTAGCCTATAAGTTTAAGTTACTGCCTGAGCAACTGCTGCCGAAAGTGACTCATTTGCTGCTTGCTTCAACAATTCGGCTTTATCGGTCTGTTCCCAAGGCAAGTCTAAATCAGCCCGCCCAAAATGACCGTAAGCCGCGACGTCCTGATAAAAACGTCCGCCTCGTTCACTTGGTAAGTTCCGTAAGTTGAAGGTATGAATAATCCCTGCTGGACGGAGTTCAAAGTGCTTGTTGATTAATTCCAGTAAGGTTTCTTCATCCACTTTGCCAGTGCCAAAGGTATCTACTAGGATACTTGTAGGCCGCGCTACACCTATGGCATAAGATAGCTGGATTTCAACTTTTTCTGCCAACCCAGCGGCGACAATATTTTTCGCTACATAGCGAGCCGCATAAGCAGCAGAACGGTCTACTTTCGTGGGGTCTTTGCCAGAAAATGCGCCGCCACCATGTCGTGAATAGCCACCGTAGGTATCAACGATTATTTTTCGTCCTGTAAGACCAGAGTCTCCTTGAGGACCACCAACGACAAATTTGCCAGTGGGGTTGACTAAAAAACGTGTTTCCTGATTGGGTTTAACGTCAATGTCGCCAAAAACAGGTTCAACCACTGCTGACCAGAGGTCTTGTTTAATTTTGGCTTGTACCGCCGCCTCATCCGTAATTTCCCCAATACTGGCTGTATGCTGAGTGGAAATTAGAATCGTATCAATACCTACTGGGCGTCCATCTTCGTAAACCACAGTTACTTGGGTTTTACCGTCAGGACGCAGGTATGACAGTTCACCTGTTTTACGGACTGCTGCCAATCGGCGAGCAATACGGTGGGCGAGACTGATGGGCAATGGTGTCAGTTCTGGTGTTTCATTGCTGGCAAAACCGAACATTATACCTTGATCGCCCGCACCAATTTTATCGAATTGTTCATCACTATCTTGTTCGCGGGTTTCTTGGGCGGTGTTAACGCCTTGGGCAATATCGGGTGATTGTTCGTCTAAAGCCAGCAGAACGCTGGTACTGTTAGCAGAAAAGCCATTGTCAGCATTGGTATAACCAATTTCAGCAATTTTTTTCCGGGCGAGATTGACGAAATTTACATTAGCTTTGGTGGTTATTTCACCAGTGATTAGCACCAAACCAGTATTAACTACGACTTCAGCCGCGACACGACTGCTCGGATCTTGTGTCAATAGGGCATCTAGAATAGTATCAGAAATCTGATCGCAGATTTTATCTGGATGACCTTCGGTGACTGACTCAGAGGTAAATAAATATCGACGAGACAAAAGAAATTCCTCCATCAAGAGTTTTTTCGTTGACTAAATGTGGGTATTTAGTTCAACTACTAATTTCTGAAATCATAACAATATTTATACTTCAGTCGTTAGTATCTTCTTGATATTGATAAAAACCACTAACTATAAGGTAAATATCCGTAAGTAAGATAAATGTATGCTAATTACTTTTTATTTTAAATGTATTTAATAACACAAAAAAAGGAGCACCCGGAAGCGCTCCCACAAGCTTTGACACAAACACTGCTGCTTTAAACCTGAATCGCTAACTTTGCTTCCGTAGCTGTCAACCGCTCATAAGCAGCACGCATTTTCAAACCTGTAAGCACTTGGAAGAAACCAGTACCATTATTGGAACCTGGATACTCGCGGTGCTGGAGTAACAAGTGAGTCAATTCACCCTGATATTTGGTGGATGTATTGCTGAGATGGGTTTCGATATAAATGACTTCTTCCAAGTTGTCAAATTGACCATCCACCTCTAGTACTGAGACATAGCGACCGTAGTAAACATCTGAACCGTAGTATAGTTGCATACCAGGATAAGAACAGGTCAGCTTGCGTCCACAGGGAGTCCAATTGATTGTTGACCCTTCATCAAATAAGTAAGTTGGATCGAAGCCTTCCTTACCTTCCCGCTGGAGCATACGTACCCGCAAGACTCTACGTTCTGTATCATTTTTGATCAAGTTTGTGGGCAATACCTGGAGAACCACATCAGCAAATTCTCTTTGTGGTTCGATAAATTTATCAAAGTCAGGTTTGCGGGAATTGATTTGTGCTAACACATCTTCGTAGCGATGACCGCGTTCAGCCATATCTCGCTGGATTTTCCAGGCAATTTTGACCTCATCGCTAATGTCAAAATAAACACTGAAGTCGATTAGCGATCGCACCCGCTCATCATATAAAGGATGCAGCCCTTCAACAACTATAATATGATTCGGCTCTATCCGCTCTGGCGGATCGATCAAGCCGGTTTCGTGGTTGTAAATCGGCTTATCAATCGCTTGACCACTTTTGAGCGCTTTAATTTGCTCATACATCAGGTCAAAATTGTTTGCTCTGGGGTCTAGTGCCGTTATCCCCGTTTCTTTGCGCTGTTTGCGGTCCAGCGAGTGATAGTCATCCAAGCAGATGACTGTCATTAACTCTTCACCAAACAAATCGCTCAAACGACGCAAAAACGTAGATTTACCGCAACCAGAGTCTCCGGCTACTCCAATCAGTACCACGCGTTCCGGCTTACTTGTCATAAATCTCCTCTAAAATACTAAAGTTGTGTCAATAATTTTTCACACAGCAGATTTTGAAGCCAGGAGTTTACCCCTTTGGTTTATCCTGCGTTCTTGCTACCTAGCACATCTATAAGACACCAAGCAAGTAGACAACAAAGTAATTAAGTTGCTACTCGTCGGACTAGCCTGAATGTTGGTGCCGGTAAGTATTTAATCCTAGTGATATATTTGATTTTAACAGAAGGGGGTATCCCATACAAGCTTGCTCTCAAGAAGAATTAACGTAGTTACTCAATCATTTTTTTGTTAATTTAGTTGTTAATTTAAAAATGGGGATCGTTACTACCCATCAGTGTTGCACCTTTATCAGTCTGCTACTTGTGACTCTATAGAATCAAGAGTATAAGGTATAATTTATTATTGCCGCAAATTTTCTAATGTTCCTAAATTGTAATTATTACTCGACAATACTTAATCTACTCAAAGCAAAAATCTATCCAACGAATGAGGAAATAACTTGCATTACCCAAATTATTGGCTGTAAATTTATGAATATGCTCATATAGAAGCGTTGACGTTATGGCAAAGTACTGATGCAAGGTTGACAGATTTTTCACATCAAGTGAAACTAATTACAGTTGCTGAAATTATGATTGTCTATCTCGTGATATTTGTGGCTGGAGTTGTCCTAGTTATGTAATTGTCCATAGATAGGTAATGAAGATAGCTAACAACATTCCAGAAGAGTAGTAGATTTGGAGAAGTAAAACCAATCGGAAGAAAACCTTCCTTTCTTGACATTCTCCGATTTCAACCCCTGGAGTAAGCAAGCACAAGGGAAGCTTGTGGAGGGTTACTTCAAGCGGTAGCTTCCGGCGATCGAAGTAACCCTCCGAGAATATATACTATTGTCAGATTGTGAGTCGATCGTAGGGTACTAAGGTAAAAAGCTATCTCCCTAATGGGGGTGGTAGTTAACGAAAAAAAGATTAAATTGATTCATTATTAACATTCTCCACAAGACTTATCCTTTACCTTAGAAGGTGAACAGGTGTGTTTTTTGCTATGCCTGCATGTCTTTGGTGAGTGTACTTAGCAAGGCATTAATTTAATGATGCCGTTTTTCCTTCTTTCTCCAGTTTTGTGAAACGAAAATCCGGTAAACTAAAGCTGGCAAGGTAGGGGAATAGTTTTTTTTGAAAAACGGTTAAGTAAATTATCGGAGTGGTAGAACGAATGTACAATCAAGGTGCTGTTGAGGGTGCTGCCAACACAGAATTAGGTAGCCGCATCTTCCTTTATGAAGTAGTGGGTTTGCGTCAGAGTGAAGAAACCGACCAAACTAACTACCCAATTCGGAAAAGTGGCAGTGTGTTCATCAGAGTGCCTTACAACCGCATGAATCAAGAAATGCGACGTATCACTCGTCTAGGCGGCACAATTGTTAGCATCCAACCCGTAACTGCTCTAGAGCCAGTTAATGGTAAAGCCTCACTTGGGAATGCTACAAGCGTTGTCAGCGAGTTAGCAACATCTGGGGAAACTGCTGACAGTGAAGGGAATGGTAAAGCCACACCTGTAAATGCTGGTAGTGAAGCCAAAGGCCTCGCTAAATCATCAGCTGAAGAACAGCTCAAGAACAAGGACAAGAAAGGCAACACCATGACTCAAGCGAAAGCCAAAAAAGACCACGGTGACGTTCCTGTTAACACTTACCGTCCCAATGCTCCGTTTATTGGCAAAGTAATATCTAATGAACCCCTAGTCAAAGAAGGTGGTATTGGTATTGTTCAACACCTCAAATTTGACATTTCCGCCGGGGATTTGAAGTATATAGAAGGTCAAAGTATTGGGATTATTCCACCAGGATTAGACAAGAACGGCAAGCCAGAAAAACTTAGACTCTATTCCATCGCCTCAACTCGTCATGGCGATGATGTGGATGATAAGACAGTATCACTGTGCGTCCGCCAATTAGAATATAAGCACCCAGAAACTGGCGAAACAGTTTACGGTGTTTGTTCTACACACCTGTGTTTCCTAGAACCAGGAGCAGATGTAAAAATTACCGGGCCCGTGGGTAAGGAAATGTTGTTACCCGATGACCCTGATGCTAATGTCATCATGATGGCAACCGGAACAGGTATTGCCCCCATGCGAGCTTATCTGTGGCGTCAGTTTAAAGATGCGGAAAGAGCAGCTAACCCAGAATACCAATTTAAAGGATTCTCTTGGCTAATATTTGGTGTGCCGACAACTCCAAACCTTTTATATAAGGAAGAACTGGAAGAAATCGAACAAAAATATCCTGATAACTTCCGCCTGACTCCTGCCATTAGCCGCGAACAAAAAAATCCTCAAGGCGGTAGAATGTACATCCAAGACCGCGTAGCAGAACATGCTGATGAATTGTGGCAGTTGATTAAAAACGAAAAAACCCACACCTACATCTGCGGTTTGCGAGGTATGGAAGAAGGTATTGATGCAGCCTTAACTACTGCTGCTGCCAAAGAAGGCGTAACCTGGAGTGATTACCAGAAGCAACTTAAGAAAGCTCATCGCTGGCACGTAGAAACATACTAAATTAGTCATTAGTCATTTGTCATTAGCAAAGGACAAAGGACAAATGACAAAGGAAGCAGGATAATCAGTAGGTAGGGCAAACGCTCTACCTACAATTGTTATTGGTGAAATCGGGTGCAAAAATTGTGGGTGTGAAACTAGGAATACTGGGATTAGGCACTGTGGGAACGGGAACAGTGCAGTTGTTGCAAGATAGTGCTGGGCGTCACCCATTGTTGCAAGAGATAGAAATTTATCGGGTGGGAGTTCGATCGCTAGAGAAACCCCGTACAGTAGAATTGTCTACAGAAGTTTTAACTACAGATTTAGAATCAATTGTCAACGATCCGGCGGTAGATATAGTTGTCGAGGTGATGGGTGGGCTGGAGCCGGCGCGATCGCTCATTCTCAAAGCTTTAAGTAATGGTAAGCATGTAGTAACAGCCAATAAAGCAGCGATCGCCCGCTTCGGAGCAGAAATTTTCACAACTGCCAATCAAGCTGGCGTATACGTCATGCTAGAAGCTGCTGTGGGTGGTGGTATTCCAGTGATTCAACCTCTAAAGCAATCTTTAAGTGTTAACCGAATTCATACTGTAACGGGTATCGTTAACGGTACAACAAACTACATCCTGACGCGGATGCAAACAGAAGGCAGTAACTTTAATGATGTTTTAGCTGATGCCCAACGTTTGGGTTATGCTGAGGCTGACCCCACAGCCGATGTAGATGGCTTAGACGCAGCTGATAAAATTGCCATCCTGGCATCATTAGGTTTCGGAGGACGCATCAACCTCCAAGATGTTTATACTGAGGGGATTCGGCAAGTGAGCAAAACAGATATTGCCTACGCCGAAAAATTGGGATTTGTGATTAAATTGTTAGCGATCGCTAAACGTGATACTCACTCGTCCTCCCTCTCTGTCAGAGTTCATCCTACTTTAGTACCGCAAGCCCATCCTTTGGCTAGCATCAACGGCGTTTATAATGCGATTCTTGTCGAAGGAGAACCTATTGGGCAAGTAATGTTTTTTGGTCCCGGCGCTGGTGCTGGTGCAACCGCCAGTGCTGTCACGTCGGATATTTTGAATTTAGTTGCTGTCCTCAAAACTAATACAGCAGTTACAAATCCATTATTAACTTGTGGGCATCAGGAATACTGCCAAATTGCACCGATGGCAGAGTTGATAACTCGATTTTACGCCCGTTTCCTCACCAATGACCAACCCGGAGTTATCGGTAAATTGGGTACTTGCTTTGGCAACTATGGCGTTAGCTTAGAGTCAGTTGTCCAAACTGGCTTTCAAGGGGAACTAGCAGAGATTGTGGTTGTCACCCATGATGTGCCAGAAGGCAATTTTAGGCAAGCTTTGGCAGAAATTCAGAATTTATCAGCGATTGAAAGCATTCCTAGCTTACTGCGTGTACTTTGAGATTATTTGGGAGTGAAGCTAGTCAACTTGCTTTGCTCCAATTTTTAATTACCTTAAATGTCTCATTATGAATGGGATATTGGTGGTTGCTGTACTCCCATATTGCAATCAAGCGAGAAGCGCAATATTAAATTCGGGCAATTGTTTATTGAATTCGGGCGCCCTTGCAATTGATTGCCTGCTATCCAAGCTACATTTGTAGCCCCAAAATACTTATATTAATTTTCACATAAGAAAGCTTAAAGAACCGGAGCCTAGCTTTACAGAAATATTGTGATGTCTCAAGACAAGCTGCTTTGCGTCTACACTTGCTAAACTAATTTTAAATCTTGAATAAAAGTAGAGAAAAAACAACCATAGAATTATGGCTCAAATCTTAGTTGAAAATTTAGATCCTATTATTCTAGAAAAGCTAGAAACTCTTGCCAAACAACACGGTAGGTCTTTGCAAGAAGAACTAAAGCAGATCCTACAACAAGCGACTGAAAAAGCGACACACTACCACACTGGCGGCGACATGGAAAGAACCAGAGAAGCTGTAGCACGCGCTCAAGTTAGATATACAGGAAAAATTTTTAGTGATAGTACTGAACTTATCCGCGAGGATAGAGAACGGTGAGTCAGTATGTTTTAGATGCTAGCATTGCTATCAAGTGGTTCATTCCTGAAGTCTACTCTGATGCAGCTAGGCGTTTAGTAGGAAGTAATCATACTTTCTTAGTTCCAGATTTTTTCTTCCCAGAAGTAGGAAACGTCTTGTGGAAACGAGTCCGTCGTGGTGAAGACACGGCTGAAAATGCAAGACAAATATTAGCAGATTTAAATGCAGTTCCTGTAGAGGTGTACATATCTCAACCTTTAATGCCACTTGCTTTAGATATTGCCCTTCAGACAGATCGTGCAGTGTATGACAGTTTATACTTAGCCCTTGCTATTACTCAACAATGCCAGATGGTAACAGCAGACGAAAAATTTTATAACGCACTGAAAACTAGTAGCTACGCAAGTAATCTTTTATGGGTGGAGAATATTTAAAAAGCTTTAATGTAGACTACCGCAGGCATCTCCCCTTCCACTGCTAAACTCAAAAACAACCCTTACTCCTGCAAAGGTAGCCTTAATTCATTTAGGCAAGGGGTTTTTCCTGAAAGGCTGGAAGTAGTGGGTGACGAGGGATTTGAACCCGCAACCAATAGATTAAGAGTCTACTGCTCTACCGTTGAGCTAGTCACCCGCACGAAAAACCATGATAGCAAACTTCTAACAGATTTGCCAGTGCCGCACCCAAAAAACGAATTAAAGGGGAAATTTGACGGTGAAGGTGGTTTGACCTGCTGCACTCTCTACATAAATTGAACCGCCTAAATGTCTGACCATTTTCTGCACTAATGCCAACTCCAGCCCCGTACCGCTATGTTTCCAAGGATCGTGTTTGGAAAGGTGATAGAAAGGTTCAAAAATCCGTGAGAGTTCATTGCTGGTAAGCTCTATTCCGGAATTGGTAATCTTAAGCTCGACTGCATCCCCTCTTAAGTGAGCAGACACTGCGATCGCTTCCCCGGCTGGGGTGTATTTGCAGGCATGGTTGAGCAGTTCGGTGACAATCCGCTCCAAATCAGTGATATCTGTCTCCAAAAGCGGCAGCGCCCGATCTACAGTCAGGTTTAACTGCTGTCGCTGACAGTTGGTGAGGTCTCGAAAAGACTCGATAATGGGGTGAAGCCAACTTTGAAAGTCAATGGCAATCAAGGTTGGCGGATCGGGTTCGGCTTCGAGATATGTGAGTGTGAGTAAGTCGTTAATTAACTTGCTTTCTCGCCCACATTCGTTATGCAGAATTTGCAAGAGTTGCGGCACTATTTCTATTTCTGATATTTCTGCTGGTGTGAGGACACTTTCGAGAGTTTGGACTGCAAGGCTAATGCTGGTTATTGGTGTCCGCAGTTCTTGGGATAAAGTTCTGAGAAATTGGTTTTTGAGCCGATCGCTTTTTTCTAGTTCTTTTACCTGTGCCTGGTTTTGTTTGTAAAGCTGGGCTTGACGAATAGCGATCGCACATTCATTTGCTACCTGCTGCACTAGCTCAATTTCAAATTCGTCAAAAGCCTCTTGTGATGGTCTTGTCAACCAAATATTTCCTAAAATTCCTTGAGGATCGAAAATTGGACAAGCCATCTGGGACATTACTAGCAACTTGGGTTCCCATCCTGGTAGAATTTCCAAAAATTGCAATGGTTGTTTTTGCAACAGCGGCTGATAAACTTCCAGATAATCTGCAATCTGTTTAGTTAAACCTTGACATTGAGGCAAATTAATACTGTATTCGTAAGCAATAGTAACTAGAGTTTGACAAGTACTGTAGAGTTCAATTTGGCAACGCTCAAGGTTTAGTAATTTTGCTAATTCCTGGGTAAGTGTCTGCAATACTTGAGTTTGATCGAGACTGTCGCGGATTTGTTCTGTCATCCGTCGCACCAAGGCTTCAAAGTTTCGCACCTGCTGCAACTGATTGATGTGTTTCTGCTTCTGTAACTCCATCTTGGCTTTGAGATCCTGGAGTTGCTGATGCAGTTCTGCCTGTTGGACTGCAATGCCGATTTGAGTTGCCAACTGCTTGAGTAAATCAGTTTCTGTTTGCTGCCATTGACGCGATTGGTGGCAATGCTGGGCAATCAATAGCCCCCACATATCTTGCTCTTGGAAAATCGGCACGACGAGATTAGCTCCGATCTGCAAAGATGTCAGGAAATCTATATGGCAAGGATGCAAGTCGGCTGCATAAATATCTTCGATAACTTGAATGCAACCTTGTCCGTAGTGTTCTGGATGTTTGCCACTCAAGCAGGGATCGGTGATGTTTTTGCCTAATAGGGGATCGCTGGTAGCTACAGTTGATTCGGCAATGATTACTCCACTGCCATCAGCCTCGAAACGATAAATCAACACGCGATCGCAATTCAAAAATTGCCGCAGTTCAATTGCTGTTTGATGCAGAATTGTCTCTAATTCTACTGATTGATGAATCCGTCCAGCGATCGCTTCTAGCAGTTGCTCTCGTTCAACCTGGAGTCCAATTGCTTGTTCTGCTTGCTTGGCAGGGGTAATATTGCTACTAGTACCAATCAATCGATAAACCTTGGAGTTAGCATCCTTTAGTGGCGTGAGAGTCGTACTCCACCAAGTGGGAACTCCCTGGAATTGCAAACATTGTTCGTAAGAAATAGTTGTGCCGAATCGCACGCAGTCCGCATAATGTTGACGCACCTTTGCAGCATCAATAGCAGAGAGAATATCCTCTGGTTTTTTGCCGCGAACATCGTCTGAGCGAATCCCTATCCACCGCTCATGAGTGGGATTAAGAGCCACATATCGAAAATCTCCATCCTCCAAAACATCAACTACAAATATTGATGCCTGTACAGAATCGTACATGCTTAGTAGAAACTGCTCGCTACTACTTTTTTCATCTACTTCTGTGCCAAAAAGAATTTGAGGTGGTGATAATTTTGTCAACTCCATAGTTGATTCCACTGGATTTAGATTCATGCGAGAGTCCCACTCTAGTATTACTGACTCTTCTAGGCGCTCTCTTGTCGTTAAGCTTGTAGTAGATGCACTGTAGCGCCTATAGCAAAGTATTGTCAGCTGTTGCTCATCGAAATTTTGATCTTTCTCTACTTCTTGTCAGAAATCTAGGAAAGCTAATAGGAGTCAGCTTAACAAAATCCTGCTTTCTGAAGGTGAAAATACATTTGCAAGTGAGGGCAAACTTATTGTAATTTATTATTAACAGTTTTTTAAGATTCTCGCATATATCTAAGTGTAAACCTAAATATATATCAATTAAGTTTATAATTCTTAATAAAAATGCGATTAATCGCGTCCGTGGCAACTTACAATCGCAATTTGTGAGCATTGATTCCTGTGAGGATACCAACCAGCAGCCAAGTGATGCCTAAGCCGATGACTTCGCCTAAAAATAACTGGCTTAAGTAGCGCCAGATTATCCCGACAGCAGAACCCACGGGGACAGCAACCGCCCAACTTGCCGCAGAGACGAATATCCATCGCCAAGCTACAGGCTGGGGAATTGCTAACGATTGTGCCAATCCAATCCCCAAGCCGCCAAGGGCACCATAAACCGCCCCTGACAAAATTCTCAAAGGAAGAATTTGAGTGCTAGGTACAATCCAACCCACCGCACCAATACCGATCGCAGTAATAATACTCCAACCCAAAAGACTTGACAAAATCCACCTGATACAAAATATAGGTTGTTTGAGAAGACAGCCTTGAGGAAGTGCGATCGCAAATCCGCCGATCGCAGCCTCTACCACTCCAACATCTGGCTTTTCGCCGACTTCAATTAAGAGTAAACTCAATAAAAATCCGCCAAAAGTAGCTAAAGTCCACAGCAATGTAAAGCCAAATCTAGTATTATTAGGCGCGAATGGCATCAAAGTTGCTTTGTTTGTAATAGTCTGACAGTTTTTGCATTAAACATCTCAAAAAAACCTTTGCGTCGCTGTTGGGGTGATTCCGGTACGATGTAACCCCACAGACTCTCCCAGTAGAAAAAGGAGATACCATCAAAATTGCGATCGCGTACTACCTGAACCTGTTCTCTAACTTGTGCCATTTTCACCGGATTACCTACCGTTCCTGTTGATATCCCAATACCTACAGGAATTAGACTTTGAGCCAATTTGATCGATGGAAGTTCTAGTTGAGCGATAAAAGACTTTTTGTCATTTCGATACACCTGCAAAATTAACTCATTAACTAAACCTTTTTTTACCCAATTTTCCCAATCTTGCAAATAGTATTTATAAGCAAAAGCTTGATAGTTAGGAGACAGAGATATTTTGAGTTTGGGCTTAACTGCCTTCACAGCTTGATAGATTTCTGCCATGAAATCAGTAATTTTATCTGCCCGCCACCGCATCCATTCTGGGTTAAAAGGGTCATTAGGGGGACTTTTGCCTTGATGTTCTTGCTGGTAGAGTTCAATAGTGAAGTGATCGTAACCGAACTGTACAGGCATCCCAAAATGATCGTCAAGTTGAATACCATCCACATCATAATCCCTGACTACTTCTAAAATTAACCCTTGGATAAACTCTTGTACTTGTGGATGTAAGGGATTCAGCCAAGCTTGTTTAGTGATTAAAAGATTGTCGATTTCTTCTGGTGGAACATCTTGAATAGAGTTTATACCTTCTTGTCCAATTGTCAACCAGTCAGGATAACGCCTTGCTAATTGTGAATAATGCGGCGTCATGAATCCGTATTCAAACCAAGGAATGACTCTCAAATCTTTATTTTTGGCAAGTGTGATTATTTTTGCTAAAACATCCTGTCCACCGTGCATGAAGTTAAGCAAAGGTTGAGTTTCTGAACCTGTAGTTATTTTGGCTACAGCACTTTTATAAAAAGTATGTCCTCGGTTCCAAACTACAGGATAAATCGTATTAAAGTTGAGAGTCGATAATTGATTTATAGCACGGTTAATACCCCAAGGGACAAATAGTACACCACTAGCAACATTAGTCAGCCAAACGCCGCGAATTTCTGTAGTTAAAGGACTGTTTTTTTGGGAATAAACTGGCAGTGAAGAGGGTAAAAAAACTGTTAAAGTGACTACTAATCCCAAACACAGCAAGTAAGCAACACAACGGCGAGCAACCCGATTCATTTGTAAGCGTGACCTAGTGCGATCGGAATATATATAACTACAAAATAAAGTTGTAATCCTCCGGATGATGTAAAGAAATGATGATTCAGAACTCAGAATTCAGAAGTCAGGAGTCAGGATAGTTGAAATAATACGGAGCCAGTTTTAGTTATGAATATACTTGACGATACCAAAACCTAATAAATTCTGACTCCCAACTTTTAACTCAATACGGTTCAAACCGCTACTTGTACAAAATCGTAGGTTTTTGAGACGCGATAAATCGCCGTCTCTACAAGTGTTTTGGTTTTATCTGAACTGTATTGACTCCTGACTCCTGTTAGCGGATAGCTAAGGTTTAGCCCATTCTGACTCCTTAATTCTTTCTTATTAAAATCTTTCCACACCTTCAAATTGTTTTAGTGTCGATGTATTTGCTGCTTCCCCACAAGTTCGTGGTGTGGGGAATATCTTTTCAGGATTTGCTAACCCTTTAGGATTAAAAACTTGCCGTACCCATTGCATGGTTTCTAAATCAACTTGGCTAAACATCTGTGGCATATAGCACCTTTTCTCTGCGCCGATGCCATGTTCGCCAGAAATACTACCACCAACTTGGACGCAAAGTTTGAGAATTTTTCCACCCATTTCTTCTACTTGTTCCAATGCACCAGACACAGAATTATCATAAAGAATTAGCGGATGAAGATTGCCATCGCCAGCATGAAATACATTAGCAACAGGATAACCGTATTGTTCACTTAATGTCTTAATTTCGTGCAGAACATAAGGCAACTGAGTTCGAGGAATAACACCATCTTGAACATAATAATCTGGGCTTAAATGTCCAGCCGCAGCAAAAGCAGCTTTGCGTCCTTTCCATAATTTCAACCGAGTTTCTGGGTCAGTAGCAGAAGTGACATTCCGCGCCCCATTCTTTTGACAAATTTCGGTAACTCGCTGTTTATTCCCTGCAACTTCAACTTCTAAACCGTCAATTTCTATTAGCAAAATAGCTGTAGCATCGCGGGGATAACAATTAGTTGCGACAACATCTTCAACTGCATTGATGCTGAAGTTATCCATCATTTCCATACCACCAGGAATAATGCCGGCGCTGATGATGTCAGAAACAGTTGCCCCGGCAGCTTCAATACTAGTAAAATCTGCCAACAGCACACAAATTGATTCTGCACTTTTGAGAATTCGCAAAGTAATTTCTGTGGCAATTCCTAAAGTACCTTCAGAACCAACAAAAATACCTGTTAAATCATAACCAGGCATTTCAGGAATTTGCCCGCCTAAATCGATAATTTCCCCCTCTGGCGTGACAATTTTTAATCCTAAAACGTGGTTAGTAGTAACACCGTATTTGAGACAATGTACGCCACCAGAATTTTCGGCAATATTGCCCCCAATAGAGCAAATAATTTGACTGGAAGGGTCAGGAGCATAGTAAAATCCAGCACCACTAACAGCTTGTGTTACCCAACTATTAATCACCCCAGGTTGTACAACAGTCCGTTGATTTTCTAAATCAATGCTGAGGATTTGCCGCATTAAAGAAGTGACAATTAAAACAGAATCTTCTAATGGTAAAGCACCGCCAGATAGACCAGTGCCAGAGCCGCGTGCTATGAAGGGGATAGAGTATTGATTGCATATCTTCACAATTTGGGCAATTTGTTCTGTAGTTCTGGGTAAAACCACCACAGCCGGACGTTGGCGATAACCAGTTAAACCATCGCATTCATAGGTAATGAGTTCTTCGCGGCGTTGCACCACACCATTTTTGCCAAGGACAGCCTCGAATGCTTTGAGAATAGGTTTCCAGTTGCGTTGTTTTTTATCTTGGGTAAGCATAGTTTTTTCAAATTCAAGGTAGATGTTCCAGGCTGGTTAGTATAGCTGTAATTACTATTGTTGCAAGAATAGCAGTCAAATGTGAGTAAAAGCGATCGCATAATTTAAGTACGGAAGGCGCGATGTCTTCTAAGGAGTACGTTGAATGATGGTAGAATTCAGATATTCTGTTAATTGTGGGGCTAGATTAACATAGAGTCAGACATTTAACAGGAGAGTGTGAAATGACTTACCAAGTTTTAGATTCCACCTCAAAATTAATTGCAAAGCTGCAAACCCTAGCACCAGAACAGCAGCAAGAGGTGCTAGATTTTGTCGAATTTCTCGCACAAAAATATGCTCAACCCCAACAAACAGACCAAAAGCGGGTACTAGGTTTAAACCAAGGTAAGATTTGGATAAGTGATGATTTTAATGAACCTTTACCTGATAAATTTTGGTTAGGTGAAAGTGAGGGATGAGACTATTATTAGACGCTCACGTAATTATTTGGTCAGCAGGAAACCCAGACAAACTATCGCAGAGAGTTAGAAATTTATTAATTTATACTAACAATTCTTGGGTAGTTAGTATGGCTAGTGTTTGGGAATTACAAATAAAATCTCAGCTTGGTAAGCTAAATTTAAGCTCGTCGCTTCCGAATTTCATCGAAACTCAACAGCGAGTGAATAATCTACAAATATTACCTATTGAATTGACTCATATCTATGCTTTAGAAGCTTTGCCAAGTAATCACCGCGATCCTTTCGACCGAATTTTAATCGCTCAGGCAATAGTTGAAAAGATGCCTTTGTTAAGTATAGATGCTGTCCTTGATATATACCCAGTTCAAAGGATATGGGAGTAAAAACACAGATTCGATAGGCTGAGATTGCGATTGCACTCATCTTCAGTAATAATTTCAATAGATGAATGAATAAAAAAATTCTCACTAACTTGCGCGAATTATAAACTCATTTATCCGATGCCAAACCTTCTCTAATAAATTAGGATCGTCTGCATCAAACCATTCAATTTTTGGATATGCTCGAAACCAAGTACGTTGTCGCTTGGCAAATTGTCGCGTATGCAAAATTGTTAATTCTTTCGCTTCATCTAAGGAAATATCCCTAGCCAAATATTGTTTAATTTCTTGATAGCCCAAAGTATTCAACAAAGACAAATCAGCGCCATATTTTTGACAAAGATTCTCCACCTCAGCGACCAAACCATTTGCTATCATTTGCTCAGTACGCTGTTGAATACGAGCAAGCAACTTTTCAACATCGCAATCTAAACCAATTTGCAAAATCGGATAATTGGGCGGATTCTCCCCTTGCTGTTCTGAAATCGGATATCCAGTAACATAATATACTTCTAATGCTCTTAAAGTTCGTACTGAATCATTGCCATGAATTTTTTGTGCTGCAACTGGATCGACTTGTTGTAAAATTGCGTGGAGTTGTGGTTGTCCGAGAGACTCAAGCTGCGATCGCAATTCCATCTGTGGTGCAACTCTCGGAATTTTCATTCCTTGGACAATCGAACGTATATATAAACCAGTGCCACCAACTAGAAACAGTGGTGTAACACCAACAGAAGCAATTAAAGCTTGTGCTTGCTGCTGATAGTCTGATACTGTCATCATATCTGCTGGATTGCAGATATCTATTAAATAGTGCGGCACCAATTTTTGTTCAGCTACAGTCGGTTTAGCTGTCCCAATATCAAACTCACGGTAAACTTGACGAGAATCAGCACTCAGAATTACACAACCCAAACGCATCGCCAAAGCCAAAGCTAAACCCGATTTACCCGTTGCCGTCGCTCCACAAATCACAATTAATTTAGTCATTTGTCATTTGTCATTTGTCATTTGTTATGGGGCATTAGGCATTGGGTATGGGGAAAGGGAAAGGGGTAAGGGGAAAAGGGGAAAGATTAAATTTATTCCTTTTCCCTTTAACCTTTAACCTTTTCCCCAGCCCCCCTGCCTCCCCTGCTCCCCCGGTTACTGAGCGCAGTCGTTGGCGTAGCCTCTCGTAGAGAAGTATGCCCCCCTGCCTCCCTTGGCTTTTTCCACGGTACTACAACCCCAGTATAAACTTCTCTTGAAAATGCCCTACAGACGCCAGCAAGGCTTTTGTGTTACAATTTTGGAGTGTTTTTCCTTTTATTTGCCTTTCGGCGATTTTAAACCCACACATCAGGAGAGTTTACATGACGAGCAGTTACAGTGCCGATCAGATTCAAGTTCTGGAAGGTCTGGAAGCCGTCCGCAAAAGACCAGGAATGTACATCGGTACCACTGGGCCGCGAGGACTCCACCATTTAGTTTACGAGGTGGTGGACAATTCAATCGATGAGGCTTTGGCGGGTCATTGCACTCATATAGAAGTGGATATCAACGCTGATGGTTCGGTGACTGTAACAGATGATGGTCGCGGTATTCCCGTAGATACTCACTCGCGTACTGGGAAATCGGCATTGGAAACCGTAATGACGGTACTGCACGCCGGTGGTAAGTTTGGCGGTGGTGGTTACAAAGTTTCTGGAGGATTGCACGGGGTTGGTATTTCTGTTGTTAATGCCCTATCTGAAGTTGTAGAAGTTACGGTTTGGCGAGATAAAAAGGTTCATCTTCAGCGCTATGAACGTGGTGTCCCAGTTAGCGAACTGCAAGTCAAGCCTTACAAAGAAGCTAGAACTGGAACTTCTGTTACTTTTAAGCCAGATATCCAAATATTCACTACGAGCATTGAGTTTGATTACATCACTTTATCAGCTCGCCTACGAGAATTGGCGTATCTGAATGCAGGTGTCAAAATTACTTTTACTGACCACCGTTTAGAACTACTAAAAAGCGATACAGCCAAGGTAGAAACCTACGAGTACAAGGGTGGCATTAAAGAGTACATTGCGTACATGAACCGCGAAAAGCAACCGCTGCATGAAGAAATTATCTATGTGCAGGGAGAACGCAACAACGTACAAGTAGAAGTTTCATTGCAATGGTGTACTGATGCTTACACGGATAATGTACTAGGTTTTGCTAACAATATTCGCACGGTAGATGGTGGTACGCACTTAGAAGGGTTAAAAGCAGTTCTGACTCGGACATTAAATGCGATCGCCCGCAAACGAAATAAAATTAAAGAAAATGAACCCAACCTCAGTGGCGAACACGTCCGCGAAGGTTTGACTGCGGTAATTTCGGTTAAAGTCCCCGATCCCGAATTTGAAGGACAAACTAAGACTAAACTCGGTAACACCGAAGTCCGGGGAATTGTCGATTCTTTGGTAGGAGAAGTCCTTACCGAGTATCTAGAATTTCATCCCAGCGTTGCTGATGCGATTTTAGATAAAGCTATCCAAGCTTTTAAAGCCGCAGAAGCCGCACGTCATGCACGGGAATTAGTCAGACGCAAATCTGTACTGGAATCTTCGCCATTACCCGGTAAATTGGCAGATTGTAGTTCTCGTGACCCTGGCGAATCTGAGATATTCATCGTAGAAGGGGACTCAGCCGGCGGGAGTGCAAAACAAGGACGCGATCGCCGTACTCAAGCTATCTTGCCTCTACGTGGTAAAATTCTCAACATTGAAAAAACCGACGACGCTAAAATTTATAAAAATAACGAAGTTCAAGCGTTAATTACAGCCCTCGGTTTAGGTGTCAAAGGTGATGAATTCGATTCCACCCAACTGCGCTATCACCGGATAGTCATCATGACTGATGCTGACGTAGATGGAGCGCACATTCGGACTTTGTTGTTAACATTCTTCTATCGATATCAACGATCGCTCATCGAACAAGGCTTTATTTATATTGCTTGTCCCCCACTGTATAAAGTAGAACGGGGACGTAATCATGAGTACTGCTATAGCGATCGCGAAAAAAATCAAGCGATCGCCAAATTTCCGGCTAACGCCAACTACACCATCCAACGCTTCAAAGGTTTGGGTGAAATGATGCCACAACAACTCTGGGACACCACCATGAACCCAGAAACTCGTAAAATGAAGCAAGTCGAAATTGAGGATGCCGCCGAAGCCGATCGCATCTTCACAATTTTAATGGGCGATCGGGTCGCACCCAGACGAGAATTTATCGAAACCTATGGCTCTAAACTCAACTTCACCGATCTAGATATCTAAGTACCAACAGTCCTAAATCATTCGTAAAAAACAAGATCCCCGATTTATTCGAGAAATCGGGGATCTTTAACTTTGAAATATTACTTGATATTCCTGCAACAGATTTTGCTAAAGACTTTATAGCCAAAATTATATAAAAACTACATCTTTTGGAGGATGACAAATTATGTAATTTATAAACTTGTTGTATTAATATTTTTACTACAAATTATGTCGTTAGATGAGTGACTATATCCACAAATTCATTAACTATTGTTAATAATTCCTTATTTAACTGGATTCTACACAAAGCTATGAGAGTGAGCAAAGGCATAGTAGGAACATTGTTCAATTTTATTGGCATCGGTAGCTTAGTTGCTCTGTCTGCCTGCGCTCAACCTGTTGTAGAAACTCCTACAGCAACTGTCCCTTCAACAACTGTCTTGCCCGTCACGCCAACTCCTACTCCCACTATTGCCACCCAAAATTTAGCAGAATTAGCAAAGTCAGCAGCTAATCAAGGACAGTTTAAAACTCTCATTCAAGCAGTGCAAGCTGCCGGATTAACTGAACAATTGGCTACACCAGGCCCTTATACAGTATTTGCACCTACTGACGCTGCTTTCTCTGCTTTACCAAAAGCTACTCTAGACCAACTCTTACAACCAGCAAACAAACAACAATTAGTCAAGCTTCTGTCCTACCACGTCATACCTGGAGGAATTACCTCGCAGCAATTGACATCTGGAGAAGTTAAAACAGTTGAGGGTAGTCCGGTTAAAATCGCAGTCGATCGCGCCAGCAACTCAATCACAGTCAACAACGCTAAAGTGACTCAGCCAGACATCCCAGCTAGTAACGGCATTGTTCATGTAGTTGACCAGGTACTTGTGCCACCTAATTTTCCTGCAAGTCTAAACACCACCCCAACACCACGCTAGTTTTGCAAAGTTCATAGTCTCCAGTTTTCAACTTTGAAAGCCACTCTGATTTTGAATTAATCTCTAATAATCAATTAAAAAAATTAATTTGACTTGTCATACAAGTGATAAGTTTACACTACAAAAATTACAAATACTTCAATTTTTCTGCTTGTAGAGCCATATAATTTACCAATTGTCAATATTGTCGAAACAATCAATGCTCAAATGTTAGCAAAACTACCAACTCTATTGGAAAGCTAGTCCAGATAATACTTTTTGCTCTGACTCGCTGATTAATTTGAACCACTAGCTAGAAACACATTTGTTATGCTTTAAGGAAATAACTAAATATCATCTATCCAACAGCAATTAATAAGTATTTTGAGGATTTCTCATCATTAGATGACAGTAAATTACCGAAGCTAAAGTATTTAAATTTACATTTAATTTACGTAAAAAAATTTTGTAACTAAATCATCAGGTAATCTGCTGGATTTTCTGTGTTCGAGATAATAGCTGTTGGAAGTACACACCAGAAGGCTGAAAACTTGTTAATATCTTCATGTAGTGCTGTGGCGATCGCGATCTTCTTGTATGTATCTAATGTACTTTTGCCTAAAAGTAAGATGAGATTGGCAAGTTCGCAGGACAAATTGTTTTTGAATTGATTAAAATATCCTTGTATACAATAAAAAAAGTTTGTCAAGTTTCATAGGGCTGAAATCACCACAGTGCGCTAACGTGTGAATAAGACCGAATTAGTAAACCTAAATCGATCTTCGATCGGGTCGATTTTGCCACCGCCTCAACTCCTCAGTTAAGGTAGGTAGTACGTAAAAGGTTAACTGCTTTCAGGCAAGCACCACCACGGTTGTTGTATTTACCCAAGGACAATACCCGTTTTAGTCTAAGGGATGCTTAATTTATGAAGGAAATGTAAAAATGGGTAGTTAAGACGAATAGTCTGAGTTAACGTATATTGCACTCTTTCTCAGTAATTAATGTTGTGTAAAATACATGAAATTCGGCATAAGCAAGCGTACTTACTTCGTAATGTAATAAGAGCGTCACTGCAATTCCGAAAAGTGGAGAAAAAATTCCAGGGTATAAATCCCGTTTTCAATGTCTTTTTGGTAAAAGTAGCTAAAAGTTGCTTAATGAATTCATGATTAATACACAAAAAGAGTGCAAATTCTGTGAAACAGGCTACAATCGGAAGAGTCTTTATACAAAAATCTGCCAACAGTATGAACTCATTTGTATAGAGTGGTAAATTTTTTGATAAAGGCGAGTCTTTCTTTTGACCAGTTAGTTGAAAGCAATATGTGATAGCAACACATATAACATTTACTAAAGTGAGCAAGTCACCTTTAGTAGTTGCTTAAACTAAAGTAAAAACCCTCCTACCGGAGGTCTAAAACCTCTGAAAATATCTCTGGCAAATCTGCCAAAAAGTTTATTTTCGGTTGGCAATTGGCTCGTTTAAAAGAGCAGTAAACACATCTTGAGTAATTGATTCTGCAAGGAGCATGAGGAACGCGGCATGAACCAGGCTAACAACGTACTCGAAAGCATATATCAGCCTGACCTAGAAATAATGAATCAGCCTGAGCTCGAGTTAGAAGAACTCTTAATAGACGATGAAGAGGACTTGCTGATCGTAGATGAAGGTGACGAGGAATTTTTAGAGCCTCAGTCTGATGAGGACGACGCAAAGTCTGGAAAAGCCGCTAAATCGCGTCGTCGGACACAAAGCAAGAAAAAGCATTACACAGAAGATTCAATTCGGCTTTACTTGCAAGAAATTGGTAGAATTCGTCTGTTGCGGGCAGACGAAGAAATTGAATTGGCGCGGAAAATAGCCGATTTGCTGGAATTAGAGAGAGTACGCGAAAGACTCTCGGAGCAATTAGATCGCGATCCTCGAGATAGTGAATGGGCAGAAGCAGTACAACTGCCACTACCAGCCTTTCGTTATCGCCTCCATGTTGGTCGTCGGGCGAAAGACAAGATGGTGCAATCTAACCTCCGTCTTGTAGTTTCAATTGCTAAGAAATACATGAATCGTGGTTTGTCGTTCCAGGACTTAATTCAGGAAGGCAGTCTCGGTTTGATTCGTGCCGCTGAAAAGTTTGACCACGAAAAAGGTTATAAGTTTTCTACATACGCTACATGGTGGATTCGTCAAGCAATTACCCGCGCGATCGCAGATCAATCCCGCACAATTCGGCTTCCAGTTCACCTTTACGAAACCATTTCTCGGATTAAGAAAACTACCAAGTTACTATCTCAAGAAATGGGTCGCAAACCCACTGAAGAAGAAATCGCCACTCGCATGGAAATGACCATTGAGAAGTTGCGATTTATTGCGAAATCTGCCCAGTTACCAATTTCATTAGAAACGCCAATTGGTAAAGAAGAAGATTCTCGATTGGGCGATTTTATTGAATCCGATGGTGAGACACCAGAAGACCAAGTTTCCAAAAATCTTCTGCGCGAAGACCTTGAAAAAGTCCTCGACAGTCTCAGCCCCCGCGAACGTGATGTCCTCAGACTGCGTTACGGCTTGGATGATGGTCGGATGAAAACCCTTGAGGAAATCGGTCAGATTTTCAACGTCACCCGCGAACGGATTCGTCAAATTGAGGCGAAGGCACTCCGCAAGTTACGCCATCCAAATCGTAACAGCGTTCTCAAGGAATATATTCGGTAGTCAACTAGTCATTAGTCATTGGTCATTAGTGAATAAACAAATGACAAATGACAACTAACAAATGACAAAAAATAAAAGCCTGGTAGTGAATTAGCACTCCAGGTTTTTTTATTTATAGGTCATCTTAAATATTAAAACTTATTATAGGATGCCCCAAAAATGTAGAAAGCCTTGACCAGAAAAAAGCTCAACCAAAACGGCTGCTAAAAAGCCAATCATTGCCAAGCGACCGTTCCAAATTTCTGCTTGTGGGGTAAAGCCCCAACGCCAAGCGTTGCGATCTTCAATTACGGGAGTAGTGACTTTTGTTGTGGTTGCATTTGTCATGGTTAGAACTCCAAATTCAATTTTTAATGTTTATTGCCTTATGTAAACTAATATAACAAATATTTTCATAAAGACAACATTTTTTATATTTTTGTTTCTATAGCTTGACATAAATAGAAATAGCTATTTATACAGACTAAAACATCAGCCTTCAGTAAGAGTTTCTGAGGTAAAAGAAATGTGATTCAGACTTTTAGCTTTATAAATAATTTTATACTGTTGAGATTATTTGTCAATTAATTTAATTAAATCGCTTGATTTTAAATATATTTTGCCTTTTAAAATAGAAAAATTATTGATAATTTAAGTGACTACCAGACAATTTCCATTTCTTTTGCAGTCGAGACAAAACCAAGCTTCTCGTAGATATGTTTACCATCCTCAGTGGCGTGAAGCCAGAGGCGTTTTGCCTCAGTTGCTCTCACAAAGTTAATAACTTCTTTTAATAAAGCTGTTGCAATTCCCTGTCCTCGCCACATCGGAATTGTATAAATGTTCATAAGGTAAGCTTCTAAGCCTGAGAAATTGCCGTTGTAAGGGGGTCGTTGAAAAAATACCAAGCCGCTAGTGGCAACAATTTGGTTATTCACTTCAGCTACCCAAGCTAAAAACTCACCCGTCGGTATTTTTTCGCCAAGATATTTTCGAGTTGCTTCTGCTAGGTTTGTGGTGTCATCAGCTTTAATATCGCCAGCTTCCCGCAGGAGTTCGAGACGCAGTTGGATTAGCGCCTCTAAATCCTGCAAGTTGGCTTGTCGCAAGTTGAACATCACCCTAATTTACGATCGCACTTCCGCCACGGTGATGATTTTTTCATCGCGGTTGAGTTGGAGGATGCTTTCACCTTTGACATCCCTACCTAAGAGCGGCACTGTTTCCACAGGTATCCGCACGACCCGCTCCTTATTCGTTACTAAAGCTATTTCGCCAGATGCGTTGGCGTAGCCCGCCGAAGGCATCGCCATGACCATACCAGCTAAGTTGTCAGTTTTGCTAGCAAATTTCAGCGCTTGCGTGCCTAAATCACCGCGATTAGCCGCTCTTAACTGACTCGCAGCCATCCGCTTGGCATATCCTTCTTGAGTAACTAGCAGCAGTTGGTCATCTTTACCGACAGTGACACAGCCAACCATTTGCTGATTTCTCAATAGTCGAAATGCTTGTAAACCCATTGCTGTGCGTCCCATGATCGGCAATTGTTCATCATTAACTGCAAAGCGCAACATTCGCCCACCGGAACTAGCTAAAATCAGATGATCCCCTGGTTTGGCGAACTGGGTAAATGACAATTCATCATCGTCTTTGAGCTTCAAAATCGTGATGCCGCGCCGAGTCAGGTTAGTGAATTCTCCCAGAGACAGACGCTTAATTCTTCCCTGTTTCGTTAAGAGAATCATCTGTCTAGTTTCGAGATTTTCCGGCAGCAAAAAGCGGCTGACAACAGCTTCTTGAGTGCCTTGAGCAGTACTACTGAGCATAGTGATCAAAGGTTTTCCTCGTGGAGAACGCCCAGTAGTTAGGGGAATTTCTCCCACATTCACCGGATACACTTTGCCGCCACCAGTTAGTATTAGCAAGTCTTTCCCTGTGTCAGTCAACACAGTTTGGATAATGAAGTCATTATCGTGCAGACCATTTTCAGCTTTTGACTTTCTCGCAGATGGTTGGGTGCGGCGGACATAACCCCGTTGGGTAAATTCTAAAATCGCTTCCTCTACTGGTTCTGAAGATTTAAGTTCTTCCTCCTCTACCCCTTTGCTTCTGTGCCCCTCTGCCCCTCTGCCTTTCTGCTCCTCTACCTTATACTTTTGCTCCTCTGCAATTTTCGTTCGCCGGGGATCGCTGTACTTGCGCTTAAGCGATCGCAAATCTTTTTTCAGCGCCTTCAATAATTCGCGGCGATCGCTCAGTAATAGCTCCAATAAGCTAATTTGTTCGCTGATCTGCTCAAATTCCTGCTGCAAATTTTGCTGTTCTAAACTAGTGAGGCGACGCAACGGCATAGCGAGAATTGCATCTCCTTGTACCTCACTCAAATCCAGTCGGCTACAAAGGTTAATTTTTGCCGTACTCCCATCGGGAGCTTGGCGCAAGATTTGAATTACCTCATCCAAATTAGACAGCGCTTTCAGCAAACCTTCTACCAAATGCACGCGATTTTGGGCCTTACCCAACTCGTAATTGTAACGACGGTTCAGTGTCTCTTCTCGGAATCTCAAAAACTCCTGCAACAGTTGACGCAAACTTAACTGGCGGGGTTGTCCATCTACGATTGCCAGCAGAATCGCCCCAAAAGTCATTTGTAAAGCAGTTTGCTGATATAAATGCTGGAGAACTTCTTGGGGATTGGTATCGCGTTTGAGTTCAATTACCACCCGCATCCCTTCGCGATCGCTCTCATCCCGAAGATCGGAAATTCCTTGCAAGCGTCCTTGATTGACTAAGTCCGCTACCTTCTCAATCCAGGCAGCCTTATTCACTTGATAAGGCAATTCTGTAATGATAATTGCCGTCCGGCGCTTGCTTCCCCTAGCGGCGGGAATTTCCTCTACAGTTGCGACTCCCCGCAGCAGAATTCCACCTTTACCTGTGGTATATGCTTCCCGAATTCCCGTTTCACCAACTATTTCCCCACCAGTGGGAAAATCTGGCCCTGGAATTAGCTCAAATAATTTTTCATCTGGCAAATCTGGGTTGTCGATTAAAGCAATTAACCCATCAACAACTTCCCCCAAATTGTGGGGTGGTACATTTGTCGCCATTCCCACAGCAATACCAGAACAGCCATTAAGTAACAGAAACGGCAACTGAGCAGGTAACACTGTTGGTTCTTGCTGGGAATTATCAAAGTTACCGACAAATTCCACAGTTTCTTCACCAATTTCTGTCAGCATTCCCTCATGGCTGATCGGTGCGAGGCGCGTTTCTGTGTAGCGCATTGCTGCTGGCGGGTCATTATCGACGCTGCCAAAGTTACCATGTCCTGCCAGCAAGGGATAGCGGCTAGAAAAATCCTGCACTAGTCTGACTAAGGCATCGTAAACTGATTGGTCGCCGTGGGGATGGTATTTACCCAACACATCACCCACTACACGAGCACATTTTCGATAAGGTCTATCTGGTACCAAACCGAGTTCGTGCATTGCATACAAAATGCGCCGATGCACTGGTTTTAAGCCATCACGCACGTCTGGTAGCGCTCGCCCGACAATCACGCTCATGGCATATTCTAGATAAGACCGTTGCATCTCGGTATGCAGGGCTGTTGGAATTACCTGTCCCGTTGAGAGAAGGTTTAACTGTTTTGCCATGAGTTTTTTCCCTGAAATTTAACTACACAAAAGCCGATGGAACTCAACACTGCGGCAACCACAGCATAACGGATGAAATGAGATTCATAACAAAATTTTGATAGTCACAGAAGAAAAAGCAGTAGTATCATCCTTATGACGAAGATGCACATTGACTATTAAAAAGGATGCACACGAGTATAATCTACATAAACTTAGTAGCCATGATACTTACCGAAGAAAAATTTATAATTCGGGAGACAGAATTCAAAATGGATTTTGTGGGACTGGATAGAAAATTCAGGTTTAGAGCAAGCGATTTTAAACGCGCGTAAAGAAAAAATTCTTTCCATGACTCTTACCCCTGACTTGAGTGTTGGGGTATTCTGTATTTTGAATTCTGTCTTCTGACTTCTTTTCATCATGATTGCAAATCTTTAATTTTGTATTCTGGAATTCTTGAATCTCTTCACCTCTATAACTAAAATTCTCATGAAAACTGTTTTAATTGTCGAAGACGATCTAATTAATGCTCGTGTTTTTTCCAAAATTTTGTCCAAGCGTGGTGGCTTGGGCGTAAAACACACTGAGAATGTCGAAGAAGTCATCAAAATTGCCCAATTAGGAGAAGCCGACCTGATTTTGATGGATGTTTCTCTCTCCAGAAGTGTTTACCAAGGCAAGTCTGTTGATGGAATTAAGATTACACAAATGTTAAAATCCGATCCAAAAACAGCAAACTTACCTGTGATTCTGGTGACAGCACATGCTATGGAAGGCGATCGCGAGAACTTTCTCAAGCAAAGCGGTGCTGATGGCTACATTTCTAAGCCAGTTGTTGACCATCAACAGTTCGTTGACCAAATCATCGCACTTCTACCCACAGACTAACACTGAGAATTAACGACTTATTTTCAGGAATACTTGCTTGCCAATGTTTTTGGGCAACTAATTCCTGTATTTATCTAGTATAGATGTACTACGAAAAGGTACTGTTAGGCAAGTGGTAATAGGAGAGTTAAGAGTTATCAGTGAGGAGTGAGGAGTTGAAATATTTAACTTTTAACTCCTAACTCCTAACTTCTAACTCCTATTGAGTCGGCTGTTTTCTAGGCGTAGGCGCTGATGATGAGTTTTCTCGTTGCTGTATGGCTGCTTGAATACGTGGTAATTCTAGGAATTTTTTCGTATCAGACAGTAGACGATCGCCCCAGAGATTTTCTTTGAGGAAATTCAAATTAGCATAGCGCGAATCGATACGGAGTGCAGCTTCTCCCAAGGTTAGTCCTTGTTGGCGATCGCCTTTAGTATACAGTGCCACGGCTAAGGCCAATAAAGGTTCTGCGGCTTGTTTTTCAAGGGTTACAGCAGATTGCCATCGCTTAATCGCTTCGGGGATATTACCCTGTTCGTAGTTGATTAAGCCAATATTGTTGAGCGCGGGCCAGAATTTTTTATCTTGGGAGACGGCTTTATCGTACTGGGCGATCGCATCTGGCAATTTACCCAGCAAATAGTAAGCATTACCCAAATCAAATAAACCCTCTGGATCGTTGGGTTTTAACTTCAAACCATCTTGATAATTGACAACAGCAGCCTGGTAATTTTTCTGCTGAAAATTCGCTGAACCCAAAGCAAACAAAATATCACCATTTTTGGGGTTGAGAGATTGCGCTTTTTTCAGACTAGCGATCGCCCCATCAAATTCTTTGGATTGCAACTGCAATCCACCTAAGAGCAACCACACTTTATCATTCCCAGGAGCGAGTTGACTAGCCAGCCGCGCTCGTGGCAAAGCTAAATCAACCTGTTGAAACTGAGCTAGTTGAGCCGCCTCTTGTGCCAAGCTCAATCCCTGTTTTTCTAACTTTGTCGCATCTAGTTGCAGTGTATGGGGTATTAATGCCTGCGCGTTAGCGGCTTTTGGCATACTCCATAAACTACACACCATTAGAAAAGAAATCAAACGAATATGTTTAGGCACATTACCGCCTTTAAGCCACTAATCAAAGAATCTTTCAGCTAGCTTAAACGATCTGCGCTGTTGACGGTAGCAAAATCTTACAAAGAAAGGCAGAAGGCAGGAGGCAGGGGGAGCAGGGGAGCAGGGAGACAAGGGAGACAAGGGAGACAAGGAGATAAACAAAACTCCTAACTCCTAACTCCTAACTCCTAACTCCTAACTCCTAACTCAGCACTCAGCACTCAGCACTCAGCACTCCTAACGCCCCATACCCAATAATTGATGACTTTGGTCATACATCAGTCTGGAATTACTAATGACTTTGGTCATACATCAATTTTGATGTTTTGAATGATAATTATTATGTATGAATTTATACGATGAGGTAAATATTAAACACTTTGATATCAAAAAAAGCAACTGTCTAAGATTGCTTAATCCATAGATCGACAGAATAGAACTTTAATGTAAATAAGGAGTCAATTCTATGTTGAAACCAAACCGGATATCGATTGTATTAGCTGCTGCTGCCCTGATCGTTGTTCCTACTCTCTTGACTGCGCCTGCAAGTGCCCAGACGAAAGTCTACGTTGGTGGCGATCGCGATCAAGATTGGAACCGCGACGGCAGATCCAATTCTAGGGAAGTCAGAAACTCTAGAGACAGGGATAATTGGAACCGCGATCGCAGATCCTATCCTGTAGAAGTCAGAAACCCTAGAGATCGGGATAATTGGAATCGTGACAACCAATCCTATAGCAGAGTAGTCAGACTTGGTAATGGTGATATCAGATATCCCAATGGGCAAATTATTCCTGCTAGATCCGTAGTCAGACTGCGCGATCGAGGTTACTTCAGACTTCCTAACGGAGATATTCTGCTTCCCAATCAGGAAATTGTTCCTGCTGGGAGATTAGTAAGAGTGCATGATGATTACTTCAGACTTCCTAGTGGATTGGTACTGCAAATAAACCTTTAAAACCCTAAAAACTCAAAATCATTGTCAGTATTAGGCTACCAGGCTATAGTTTTAGCCGTGAATAAATAGCTCGGTAGCCGTTCCTTATAGACAAAATGATATGAAAATTGATACACCAAATACCGTAGATTCATCAGTTTTAGTTCCAGAGATAAAGAAAAAAAAGGTCAGACGTAATTGGCTCTCTTGGCTAATTGCTCTTTGCCTTTTGGGTGGAATTGGCTATGCCGTTTATTACCAAGTAACGGTTGCTCCTCGTCAAGAAGCCAGACGCAGAGTGCTGACAAGACCTGTAGAAAGGCAGAGTTTAACAATTACAGTTTCAGCGAACGGAACGGTGAAGCCTGAGCGGTCAATCAATCTCAGCCCGAAAAATTCTGGCATCTTGAAAAGCCTATTGGTAAAAGAAGGAGATATCGTCAAACAAGGACAGATTGTCGCTTACATGGATGATTCCAACCTCCGGGGACAACTTACGTCCGCTCAAGGACAATTGGCACAAGCCGAGGCGAATTTGCAAAAAGCGATCGCAGGTAATCGCCCTCAAGATATTGCCCAATCACAGGGAGCATTAGACGAAGCCGAGGCGAATTTGCAAAAAGCGATCGCAGGTAATCGCTCTCAAGATATTGCCCAAGCACAGGCACGCTTGCAAAGCGCTCAAGCCGCCCTGCGCCAAGCAGAAGATGATTTTGCCCGCAATCAGCAACTTTACAATGCAGGCGGTATTTCCCTTCAGACTCTTAACCAAAACCGCTCCAATCGCGATAGCGCCCAAGCGAATGTAAATGAAGCACAGCAAGCACTGGCTCTGCAAAAAGCCGGATCGCGTCCAGAAGACGTTGAGCAAGCACGAGCTGTAGTGAAGCAGAGACAGCAAGCTTTAGCACTCCTGAAAGCCGGAACGCGCCAAGAAGATATTAATGCCGCTCGTGCCCAAGTAACATCGGCTCGTGGTTCGCTGCAAAACATCCAAGCCGAAATCAATGACACGATTATTCGCGCACCCTTTGATGGTGTGGTGACAAAGAAATATGCCGATCCCGGTGCTTTCGTAACACCCACAACTGCCAGTAGTGAAGTAGCTTCTTCTTCTTCTTCTTCAATCTTGTCTCTAGCTTCCACAAATGAAGTTGTCGCCAATTTAGCGGAAACAAATATTTCCAAAATCAGCCTTGGTCAAAAAGTCTCGATTAAAGCAGATGCCTACCCAGGAAAAACCTTTGAAGGTAAAGTCAGCCAAATTGCTGCCCAAGCAATAGTAGAGCAAAACGTCACCAGTTTTGAAGTGAGAGTATCACTTTTAGACCCTCAAAGACTATTGCGGTCTGGGATGAATGCAGAAGTAGATTTTCAAGTCGGTCAAGTTCAAAATGTTTTAGTAGTGCCAACAGCCTCGGTGGTACGTCAAGAAAATGCTACAGGCGTGTTTGTGCAAGGAAAAAATAACAGACCTGTGTTCACTCGCATTGAGACTGGCGTCACTGCGAATAACTTTACCGAAGTTAAGTCTGGATTGACAGGAGACGAAAGAGTATTGCTCAGTTTCCCACCAGGATCGCGTCCGCAATCAACACCAAGAGGAGGAGTTTTCCCAGGTCTAGGTGGAGGTGGAGCCGGTGGTGGCGGCGGAAGAGGAGCAGGCGGCGGAAGTCGTTCAGGCGGCGGTTCTGGGGGTGGTCGTTCTCAAAGCGGTGGTTCCCCTTAAAGTTAGTTTTAAATAAAACATTATGTTTAAGATATTTAAGGGCTTTTATAAAGCGAAGAATACCCGCACAGTACCATTGCTGGAAATATTGACAATGGCGGCAGAGACTCTGTGGAGTAACAAATTACGCACAGGTCTAACTATGTTGGGCGTGATTATTGGGATTTCTTCAGTTATTGCCATTACTTCTGTCGGTCAGGGAGTGCAAAAAGGGGTTGAGCAACAGATCCAAGCATTGGGTACAGATGTCATCCAAATTTTAGCTGGTGCGGCAAGAAGCGGAAATGTCCGTCAAGGAGTAGGTTCTAGCAGTACCTTAACCTGGGAAGATGCGAAGGCGATCGCTACACAAGCACCATCAGCACAGCTGGTTTCTGCTTATCTCCAACGGACTGCTCAAGTTGTCTATGCAGGACAGAACACCTCAACAACCATTTATGGCACTGATTTGAACTACCCAGAAGTCAGAAATACTCACCCCCAACAAGGGAGATATTTTACCCAAGAAGAACTAGATATTGCCGCACAGCTGGCGATTCTTGGCCCGACAGTTCAAAAAACACTCTTTGCACAAGGTGTAAATCCGATCGGTGAGAGAATTCGGATTCAGGGAGAGGCTTATGAAGTAATTGGGGTGATGGAACCTAAAGGCGCTCAGGGGCCGATGGATCGAGATGACCAGATTTTTATTCCTCTAACTAGTATGTCCAAGAGACTAGTTGGGAATAATGCCCTAGTAGGCGTTTCTGTAAGTGGAATTTTAGTTAAAGGCGCGAATCAGGAACAGTTAGAAGCCGCTCAGTTTCAAGTCACCAATCTTTTACGGCTGCGTCATAACATTTATCCGCCACAAGCTGATGATTTTCGGCTGACCAATCAAGCTGATATTGTTAGTACCTTCACTAGTATTGTGGGTTTATTTACAGTCATGGTGGTAGCGATCGCTGGAATTTCTCTAGTGGTTGGTGGTATTGGTATTGCTAACATTATGCTAGTTTCTGTAGTCGAGCGAACGCGAGAAATCGGAATTCGCAAAGCTGTAGGAGCAACCAATTCGGCAATACTTAATCAATTTTTAGCGGAAGCGATCGTGATTTCCATTGTCGGCGGAGGTATTGGGATGGCGACTGGCGTTTTATTAGCCTTTGTAGCTGCAAACAGTTTCAAATTTCCCTTTGTAATTTCTTTATTGTCGATCGTTGCTGGCTTTGCACTCTCGTTAACTGTTGGCTTAATCGCTGGGGTAATTCCAGCACGTAACGCCGCAAAATTAGATCCAATTACTGCTTTAAGAAGCGACTAAATAATTCGTAATTCGTAATTCCTAACTCCTAACTCCTAACTCCTAACTCCTAACTCCTAACTCTTATGCCAACAATGATTTGGATGGAATCCATTACTAAAACTTACCACTTGGGAGAAGTTAGCGTTCCCATACTCAAGGGAATTCAACTCTCTATTGAGGAAGGGGAATATGTCTCAATTATGGGTGCATCAGGTTCGGGTAAATCGACGCTGATGAATATTTTGGGATGTCTGGATCGTCCCACAACTGGAAATTATATTTTTGAAGGCAGAAACCTAACGACTTTTGATGATGATGAATTAGCCTATATCCGCAACCAAAGGATAGGTTTTGTGTTTCAACAATTTAACCTATTGGCGCGGGCGACAGCGTTAGAAAACGTGATGTTGCCAATGGTTTACGCTAACTTGCCCAAGCCAAAACGCCGAGAAAGGGCATTAGAAGCCTTAGAAAGGGTAGGATTAGGGGGACGTATAGCTAACCGTCCTAGTCAACTCTCTGGCGGACAACAACAACGAGTAGCGATCGCTCGTGCTTTGGTCAACCGACCTGCATTAGTTTTGGCAGATGAGCCAACAGGAGCTTTAGATACTGAAACTTCCCATGAGGTGATGAATTTACTGACTGAACTTAATGACCAAGGGATCACAATTGTGATTGTCACTCATGAACCTGATATCGCTGCTCAAACCAGAAAGATTATTCGAGTTCAGGATGGTTTGATTGTCGGCTAATTTGTTAAGATTAACCTTCTGAGGAGGAATTTAAGATTTAAATCTCTTAGGTCAATCAGGATGAAAACTTTTAATTATATCCTCAAAAAACCTAATTAATGACTATTCTAGATTATGAATTTCAGCTTATTCTTCGTGCATTCTGCCTGGGTTGCTGTGGCGTTGGCGATTCTTCTTCCAAATGCAGTAAGTGCAGCAACTGAGCTAAAAGCACAGAATTCTTCAAGCTCTGTACAAGTTCCCGATCGCCTCAACCCCAATCCCAACCCTCTGCAATTTCCAACTAAACCGGAGGAAGTAAGGATTCAGGGAACTGTGCCAATCAGTTTGGCACAAGCTTTGGAACTCGCAAAACGCAATAATCGAGACTTACAGGTAGCTATATTACAGCTAGAACGCAGTCGTTCAGCGCTACGCGAGTCTCAAGCTGCTTTGTTTCCTACTCTTGGTATTAACAGTAGTGTGACTAATAATGGTAATGGTTTTAAGAGCAATTCGTCTCAAGCCAGCACTTCTTTTAATGGTTCAGCACAACTGAATTATAATCTCTATACTTCTGGGAACACACAAGCGGCTATCCGAGCCGCCGAAGAACAGCTACGGGTAGATGAATTAAATGTTGAAAGTCAGTCTTTGACAATTAGCTTGAATGCGACCACTCAATACTACGATTTGCAACAAGCAGATCAACTAGTCAGAATTAATCAGTCTGCTGTGATCAATGCCCAGGCAAGTTTGCGGGATACTCTAGCTAGAGAACAGGCTGGAGTGGGTACGCGGTTCGATGTGCTGCAAGCTCAGGTGAATTTAGCAAACGCCCAACAACAACTGACTAATGCGATCTCACAGCAGCAAATTGCCCGTCGTCAGCTTGCTACGTTGTTAAGTTTGTCGCAGTCAGTTGATATCACTGCCTCAGATCCCGTACAATTAGCGGGTCTTTGGTCGCAGACGGTAGAGCAAAGTATTGTCCAAGCGTTTCAAAATCGTCCAGAGTTGCAACAGTTTTTGGCACAACGTAATATTTCTGAGCAACAGCGACGACAGGCACTTTCACAGCTAGGGCCGCAAGTTAGTTTGGTAGGCAACTACAATCTGCTAGATCGGTATAATGATGGCGCGAGCATTACTGATGGCTATTCAGTAGGACTTCAAGGCAATCTAACTTTATTTGAAGGAGGAGCAGCAAGAGCAAGAGCGGCTCAGTCGAGAGCTAATATTGCGATCGCAGAGACTCAATTTGCTAGTCAGCGCGACCTAATTCGCTTTGATGTAGAACAGTACTATGCTCAATTGCAATCCAATTTAAATAATGTGCAGACTTCTAGTGTGGCTTTAAATCAAGCTAGGGAAGCTCTGAATTTAGCAAGGTTGAGGTTTCAAGCTGGTGTGGGTACTCAAACAGAGGTAATTGATGCTGAAAATGACCTGACAAGAGCAGAAGGTAATCGAGTTACAGCTATTTTGGATTACAATCGCGCTTTAGCTAATTTACAAAGATCGGTAACATCCAGAGCTTCGCGCTAAGACCAAATCATTAGATATCTGGTGAAATTAAATATGCGTTATCTAGAACCTTTGTAGAGACATGGCATAGCTACGTCTCTACATTCTTTTTTGCAATGTTTATGAAATAAATAGTCCTCTTGCAAAAGTAACTTTTGCACTCTTGGGGGAAAGGGACTCATGTTAAAGAGGAAAGGTTTAGGCCCACATTCCGCACCCAAAAGTGGCACACAGAGAAAGCAGTAAGTAAATCAAGAATCTTAGTAAAAATTGAGACAATTAATATCCAGGAGCAAAGTTAGTAGCCAGAATCAGGGTAAAAGTCAAAAAATAAATAAAATTAGCACTCCATAAGCTTCCCAGAATGAAAAACTAAAAATAGTTGATGGAATGTAGTGTGAAAATGAATTTGCCCTTGAATATTGAGGTAAAAAATCTAGATCACCTGGGGATAGTAGCAGGAATCATCGATGAAATAGGGCTGGTATCCCAAATAAATAAAATACTCGGACAGCACCCACAAGAAAAGGTAAGTGGGGGTCAGGCGGTTAAAGCAATGATATTAAATGGGTTAGGTTTTGTATCAGGAACGTTATATATGTTTCCTAAATATATGGATGGCTACGCCTGTGAACATCTGTTAGGAGAAGGGATATTACCAGAATATTTAAACGATGACAGATTAGGAAGAGTATTAGACCAATTATATTTGAAGGGATTAAGTGAAATCTTCACTCTAATAGCGTTAGCAGCAGTAAAAAAATATGGAGTAGAGTTGTCATCATTGCACTTGGATTCAAGTTCAATGCACCTACATGGAGAATATGAAACAGGCTTACCAGAAGTAGTGTTTGAAAAAAATACAATCACAGAGAATGAAAATAGAGAAATAGAAGTAGCACCACAACCAATAAGTATTACCTATGGTTATTCAAGAGATCATAGACCAGACTTAAAACAATTTATTATAGAGTTAATCTGTAGTAGTGATGGGGATATTCCCATCTTTTTAAAAGCAGCGTCAGGAAATCAATCAGATACGAAAACTTTTGCGAAGACTCTCGTGAATTTTCGAGAAAATATTGATATAGATGCGTTAATGGTAGCAGACAGCGCATTATATAGTGCCGAAAACCTGAATTTGATGAAAAACCTCAAATGGTTATGCAGAGTACCATTGACAGTGGGGTTAGCCAAGCAAATACTATTAGAAATAGACTCCAAAAATTTCATCCAAAGTGAAATAACAGGTTATTCATATATAGTCAAGTCTAGTAACTATGCTGGTATCGAACAAAGATGGCTGATAGTTGAAAGTCAAGAACGCAAAAAAGCAGATTCTAAACAGCTGATGCGCCGTGTTCAGCAAGCTCAAATAAATGGTCATCAAAAGCTCACGAAATTATGTAATGAAGAATTTGCTTGTCATCGAGATGCGAAAAAAGCGGCATTACATCTATCAGAGCAATTAAAATATCATTGTTTGACTGAAATTAAAATATCTAAAAAACAGTTAAAGCCTCAAATTAAGAGCAAAAATAACTCTCAGACTGATTGGAAATATTGCTATCAAATTTCAGCGCAGCTAGAAGAGGATAAAGAGGCAATCGAAATAGAAAATCGCGCTTCGGGAAAATTTATTTTAGCAACTAATGTTATCCATGAATCCCAACTCAGCCACTCAGACATGATTAAAGAATATAAAGCTCAACAATCATGTGAGAGAGGATTTGCGTTTCTCAAAGACCCTTTATTCTTGACAGACAGCATATTTCTTAAGTCAAGGGAGCGCATTGAGGCATTATCAATGATTATGGGGTTATGTTTGTTAATTTATACTTTAGGTCAAAGACAGTTACGTGAAAGTTTATTAGCTCAAAATCAAAAAATAAAAAACCAATTAGGTAAACTCACATACCGCCCGACTCTCAGATGGATATTTCAATGTTTTCAAGGTATTCATTTATTAATTATTAATGGGGCCTCACAAATATTAAACCTCTGTGATGAAAGATTATCGATATTACAATTCTTTCCTAACGCTTGTCAGCGCTACTATTTGTTAATTTGATTTTCATTTTAATCAAGCATAATTTTTATCAATTTTTGTGAGTTACTCAATGATAGTACTCTACTTTTTTCTGCCGGATTTTTTATACTGATTTATTTTACTCCTCACTCCGGCTTAATTTTTAACTTTTCATCCTTCACAGTTTGGTTTTGAGTCAAAAACTGGCTACAAAATTTACGTCTCATTTCTTTTGTGACAGTTCTGGTGCGGAATGTGGGTTAGGGAGCCTTTTCCCCTTACCCCTTACCCTTTCCCCGACTTCTGCAAGAAGTCTAATGTATAGCTGTAGTCAGATATGTTATACCAATTCAATTAATGATTGGAACATATTCTTGGGTAAAGACGCGATGAATCGCGTCTCTACAAATGGTCTATTTGTCGCATTCTTTTTTCCAATTGGTATTAGGACAGTGTTGATTGCTCAAAGCTTTAAACCAACTGGGTTTATACTCAGGACGAGCTAAACGCCGAGCTACCGCTAACAGCACTCAGCACTCTTAAGGTACAGTAATTACCGCTACTGGACAATGGGCTTTACTCAGAATTGCATCGACTCTATGACCGAAGAAAACGCGACCCGTAACCATGCGGATACTACTCCCTAAAATAATTAAGTCAACTTCCTCGGTTTGGGCAAACTTGAGGATTTCCTTTTCTGGACTGCTTCCTTGAAGAATATAAGTTTTGACATCAGCACCCAGATTGCGGCCCATTTCTGCTTGCTGTTCGAGCATATCGTGAGCAATTTCCTTGACTGGAGCTAGCGATCGCTGTTCGTAAAGAATATACTCAACCTGTGGCAAATTAATTACGTTAACGATCGTCACTAATGCCCCGGTTTGAGCCGCGATCGTACTTGCGATCTCTACAGCATTTTTACTATATTCTGTCCCCACCGTTGGCACCAAAATCTTTTTAAGCTGTTGTTGAGGAATTTTGCATATCTCGCCTTTCGGTTGGGGTAGATGCGACTTTACCACCATCGTTGCACAAGGTGCTTCTTGGACAACCCGATCGACAAGCAAATTGAACAATGCTTTCTGGGGGCGGATCTGTTCTGAAGCTCCCAATACAATCAAGTCATAGTTTTTGTTTGCTTCATTCAAAATTACCTCCGCTTTATTACGCCCCGACTCCGTTTTTGTTTGCAGGGTGGTATCAGCAGGTAGCTGCATTTCCTCAGTCACAGCAGCTAGAGCAAGGTCTGCGGCAGTATCTTTTACCTGGGTTGCCTCCATCCGGCGTGCTTTGCTTTGAGGTTGCTTATCACTCAGAGCATATAGAGATGTAACTTCTATCGAGTTTTGGTGAGCCATGTAACCGACTAGTTGTGCCGCCAGTTGGATGTTGGGGCCACCACTAGTCGGTATTAAAATACGGTGAATCTGCTTGATAAAGCTGCGGCTATCCTGTTCTTCTCGTTGCAAACGTCGAGCTTCCTCTTCACCCATAACCACCTTTGACAAACACCAGCGCAGCAGGGGTGGAGCCATTAGGGAAGTAACGATCGCCACCATAACAATAATCGAGTACATCTGGGGATTCAGCACTCCCAAAGATAAACCAATGGTGGCAACGACAATTTCCATCGCCCCGCGAGCATTCATCCCGGAACCCATTGCCAAACCTTCCCAATGACTCAAGCCGCCCGCACGAGAACCAAGGTAAGCACCTGTAAATTTGCCCACACAAGCGACAGCGAGAACAATCAAGCCAAATATCAGCGTTTTAGGGACTAACAGAGTTTCCAAGTTAACTTTCAAGCCAGCTGAAGCAAAGAAAATTGGTGCTAGAAAGCTTGCTGTGAATACTTCTAGCATGTGTCCAGCTTCATTGCTAAAGCGGCGGGATTGACCTGCTAGAATCCCCAGTACGAAAGCACCTAATGCTGCTTCTAGACCTAATGCGTGGGTAAGTGCTGCTGCCGAGAGCGAAAGAATCAGCACAACCGACATACTCGCGGCAATTCCACCAACATAGTCATCAACCCACCGCAATATCTGGTCTATGATGGTACGCCCAATTGTAAAGGCGATCCCTAAAAATAATATGGCCGCGCTTACAGAATGGAAAATTGTCCCAAAGTCAAATTTGCCGCTACTAGCTAAACCTGAAACCACAGAAAGTAAAATCCAGCCGATGGTGTCGTCAGTCATTCCAGCAGCTAAGGTGACTTGACCAATGTCACGGCGAATCAGGTTTAAGTCCATCAGTACCTTCGCAATCACTGGTACTGCGGAAATACTCATTGCTGTGGCGATAAATAGACTAAATACCAATCGCTTTTCTGGGTCGGCTAAAAAACTATCTGGCAATAGCCAGCCCAGTCCAAATCCGGTGATAAACGGGACAATAATTCCGCCCAGTGAAATCAACAGAGCCGTTTTACCCTTACGCAGAATCAGCTTGAGATCCGTCTCTAACCCAGTCACAATCAGCAAAAATAACACGCCTAACCAAGAAATCACCGAAAGTAGATTAGACTGTTCTTGACTTTTGGGAAAGATGTGCGCCTGTAAATCTGGAAGAAGCAAACCAAATAAAGAAGGGCCCAGCACCACACCCGCCAGTAATTCTCCAACAACAGGTGGTAGGTTAATCCGGCGCATCAACTCACCTAATCCCCGCGCTACGAGAAGCAATAGTGACAGTTGCACTAGCACCAACAGCAGCTCGTGATGACCAAGAGGTTTAATTAAACCGTCACCGGCTGCTTTCTGCGCAGCGAGTACAGGCACTAACATTAGGGACAGGTTTTGCATATAAGCGTCCACAGGTTGGATTACAAATTTTTCAAGGGGCTGTTCAAGTAAATCCTGAAAATGTTTACTTACACACCGGTCTAGAAGCTTAAACTGTGATTGTGATTATTAACCACAAGATTATCATCTGCGATCGCCCTCAGCTGTCAGTTCAGCAGCAAAGCTCATCAACTTATTTTCGAGCGCGAACAAAGAACTTTGTAGTGTCTATCCAAAGACCTCGATCGGTTGCTAATTTCTCAATTTCTGCTTTGTACTCAACTTGCAATTGATTTAATTGTTCTTGTGATAATTTTGACAACAGAGGATTGCTTTTAAAATTTATATTAATTACTGTCATCGATAATCTGTTATCACTAAGAGGATGATAACGTCCTGATGGCTCAATCTTAATTTCGATATCTCTAAAACCTACCTGAGCAAGCAATTTCCGACATTTTTCTGGAGTTCCCAGTGGTTCAAGGATATGTGGTAGCGATACACCCAAAACTCTAGCGCAGATCCTCTGGTGAAGAGATGCCATAATAGCATTTTCGGGAGGACAGGTGAATGCCACAAATCCTCCTGGTTTCAAGAAGCGATACCACTTTTTTAAAATAGCAATTATATCAGGAAAAAGTACAATTGCCTCACAGCAAAAGACAACATCAAAACTACTATCGCTAAAGTTTAAATATTCTGCATCTGCCTCAATCAACTCGATATTTTGTAATTTTGTTGCTGCAATTTTTTGTCTTGCTTGATGCAACATTCCAGGGGTCATGTCAATTCCAATCACGTAGCCCTCTGAACCAACTTTTTGGGCTGCGGGTATCGCAACTAAACCCGTTCCAGTAGCCACATCAAGGATTTTTTGTCCCGGATGTAGCCCAACAAATTCAATTAAAAGCTTGGCTTCTAGAGGATGGCGAGTATCTTTTTCATGGTCATAAGTCGTTCTACTACCATAAAATTCTTTTAGTTGCTGCTTATAAATATCTATATCAGTCATAACCAAATGTCAAATTTTCTCCACTTTATAGTAACCCTTATTGCGATGTTGAGTTGTTCGCTGTTGAACCCAACCCTGACAGCACAAGCTGCGTCTTCATCTACCACTGTTTACGAACAGCGTTTTATCCATAGTCCAGATGGTATCGGCAAATACTACATGGGGCGCGAAATTGCCCAAGTTATGGGATACACTGGCGCTGGCTGGCTAGAACGTCCCAGCCGAGAGCGAGAAGAACAGCCAAGTAAGGTAGTCAACGCCCTCAATCTCAAACCTAATGATGTGGTGGCGGATATTGGCGCTGGTACAGGTTACTTAAGCTTTCGCATCGCGCCGTTATTAACAACAGGTAAGGTGTTAGCTGTAGATGTTCAACCAGAAATGTTGGAAATTATTGAGTTATTTAAAAAAGAGAAAAATATCACCAATATTGAGCCTGTTTTAGCCACTTTTACTGACCCTAATTTACCATCTGAAAGCATCGATTTAGCCTTGATGGTGGATGCTTATCATGAACTTGAGTATCCCCAAGAAGTGATGCAAGGAATTGTGAAAGCACTGAAACCAGGTGGGAGGGTAGTGCTGGTTGAGTATCGCGGTGAAAATCCTTTTATTATGATTAAACGTCTACACAAAATGACTCAAAAACAAGTCCGTAAAGAAATGCAAGCTGTTGGTTTGGTTTGGCGGGAAACTAAAAACTTGTTACCTCAACAGCATTTAATGGTGTTTGAGAAACCCAACACTAATTCGTAATTCGTAATTCGTAATTCGTAATTAAGGTTTCAAGCCATAATAAAGTAAAACTCCTTGCCAGAGCAGAAAATCATGGTCAATCTATCATTCAAGCAGCGAATTCCTTATTTAGAAAATGGCGATCGCCTCACTCGCTACGAATTTGAACGACGCTATCAAGCAATGCCCCGTCATCAAAAGGCAGAATTAATTGAAGGAGTTGTATACTTGGCTTCCCCATTACGCTTTGAAAGTCATGCCGAACCACATGGTCATCTTATCGGTTGGTTGTGGACTTACCAAATTGCCACTCTTGGTGTGAGATTGGGAATTGAGCCAACAGTCCGCTTAGATCGAGACAATGAACCGCAACCAGATGGAGTGTTATTAATCACACCAACATCCCAAGGACAATCTCGTTTGAGCGATGATGATTACATCGAAGGTGCGCCAGAACTGGTAATAGAGATAGCAGCTAGCAGTGTTGCTATTGATTTACATGACAAGAAAAAAGTTTATGGTCGTAATGGAGTCAAAGAATATATTGTTTGGCAAATATTTGAAAACAAATTAGATTGGTTTAGCCTGCAACAAGGAGAGTATGTATCTTTAGAAGTGGATGCAGATGGAATTATCAAAAGTCAAGTATTTCCTGGTTTGTGGTTGTCAATGTCCGATTTAATTGCTGGCAATATGCAGCAAGTATTGGCTGTATTGCAGTTGGGATTAAATTCAGTAGAACATCAAATATTTGTGCAGCAGTTGTCTGATGAAGGAAGATAGTTAGTGAAAATACATCCATCTGAATAGTTAAAGAATCAGGGAAGCATTTGATGACTGTTTTGGCATCAGTCTATTTTTTGAGGAATGAGACTGGCGCTTTTAGTTGCACTATCCCAAACAATCCAGTTAAGAGAATTATCTAAATCATCGGGGCTATTTGAAACTTTGAAATATAGCTTTTCTTCACGTTTTCTTTCAATGGCAAAGTCGGCATTTTGAGCATAAGCGACTATAAAACCTTTGTCTCGCAAACAATACATCGCCCAGGCTTTCAATGATTGCTTGTATGGTTCGTGTGGAATTGGTGGTTTTACGATCGCATCTTCAATTACTTTAAATATTTCCGTGAGTTTCGCGGTCATAGTAGATACTTTTGTTATTACCCTTAAGTTAACTAGCTTCTGGATCGCAACGAATTTCAATCATAAAGCCATCTGGATCGTAAAAATACACTCCTCTACCAGTAGGGCGGGTGACAGGGCCATGTGCGATCGCTATTTTATTTTCCCCGATTACTGTCACCGCGCGATCGAATAACTGGGGATCGATGTCAAAGGCGAGATGGTATGCTCTGGTGAATGTCTTCTCTGGATTGGAATCTGGTGGTGATAACTCTGGTTCCCCAAATAAATCGAGAATCGTACCATCCGGGGTGATAAAGTTGGCTACTTTCCCAGATGCAACAAGTTCCACCAGGGTTGCGGGTACTTCGTCGCCTGTGAGTTCGTGCAAACCCAGGATTGTGCCATAAAAGTGGCGGGAAGCTTGCATATCCTGGACGTTGAGGGCAATGTGATGCACTTTACGCAGATTTCCTGGCCCAAGGACACTGTTCGCGGATTGGGTGCTAGATAGCATAGTAGAACCAAATCTCAATACTTTGATAGAAGCTGAACTTTTTACTTAAAGTTTAGTATTCATAATAAAAATCTATCATGGCATTTGATTATTCTTTAGACTTTAAAAATATTGATTTTCGCCAACATCCTGAACTCTATCGTGTTGGCAAGGGTGAGCAGGGTGTACTTTTGGTTGAACCATACAAATCAGAAATTCTTCCTTACTGGCGGTTCAAAACTCCTGATATTGCTAGAGAGTCGAGTGAAAAAATTTATGAGATGTTTCTTGATTATCTAGAACAAGATGATTTTGTTGGTGCGGATATGGCACGAAAGTTTATCCAAATGGGTTATACTCGCTCTCGCCGTTATGCTAATCATAAAAGCGGCAGAAAATATAAACAGAATTCGGATACTTCAGGTGATAAAAAAGAAATTCTTCCTTATGAAGTAGACGCAGTGAAAGCGGAATCAGCAGCTATATTTAAAGCTAAGTGGGTAGAAGCAAAGACAAATGAGAAATATCAAGAGCTTTTAGCGAAACATAAGCAGATGTATGAGCTAGAGTAAAACATTATTAACTTTCAATTGAGCAGGTTTCGGAGAGTGTGTTATGTGAATGAACTTTGAACTTCGTCAATGAATTTTAGGTACTAATTGCAGAATGTTGTCACTCACATTGTGGGTAATTAATTTAAGAGTAACGCGATCGCATTTCGCCTTCACCAAAACGACAAAAATTATATTGCTCCATATTTCTTTTCAAGATAGTGAACTTCAGGATCATCTTCCCGTTGCCCTAAATCAACCCATCCGTGCTTGAGATAAAATCTCATTGCTACTCGATTCGTAGGACTGACGTTCAAGCGGGCTGACTGACAACCTAGACGCTTGAAAAAATGAGCTGCGTGTTGATCTAACTGCTTACCAAAACCCTGACCTCGAAACTCTGGAGTCAGGTAAAACAAATTGACGTAGCCAATGCTTGAATCGTGTTTCCAACACATCATCTCAATTTGCCCAATAATTTGCTCTTCTTTCCAAACGTGTAGACAACTGTTTGGGATTTCTGTCATTCGCTGTCTCAGCCACTGCAAATATTTCTCAGCTCCGCTTCCATCCTCTTTATAGAACCGAGCGGCTGAACCAAAGCTGCAAATGAAAGAGTCTGCTCTGAATTGAACGCATAAATCTTGATCTCGCGCTAGGTTGATAGGTTTGAACTCAAGCGTAGAAGATTGCAATCTTGTTTTTCCAGACTAAATTTGTACGTTGTTTCGGCAACTAAATGAATTATCCCGTGTCCCGTGAGATGAAAGACATCAAAATAGTCTTCTGGGTAGGATTTCACCAAATTGGCTAACTCTGCAACCGAGGCGCTTTCCTAGTTCAAAAGTTTGCTGTTGACTGAGGGCAAAGGCAAAGTTTAGCGGCATGGTTTGCAGGGGTAGATTGCACAATAACCTTCACCATATTATCAGTAAATTCAATCATCAACAAAGCCAACGCCTTAATGCTTATCGCCGATATTCGTCGCCGCAATCGCCGATTAGCTGATACAAATCGCGTGATTGGCGAGATACTGCATTGATGCGATCGCGATCGTCTTCATCTAAATTAAAACTAAATACTTTGGCGTTATCTTCTATATGTTCAGATACACCAAGTCTGGCACCAACTATTACACCGCCTACTGTTGGTCGATCTAAAATGTAACGCACTGCGACGTTAGAAATGCTGACCCCATGCTTATTCGCAATTTCCTTCAGAATAGCTAGCAACTCTTGAAATAATCGCCAACCACCCCAAGCATCGATCATATTTTTATATTTTTTCAAACTAGCAGTGGAGAGATCAAATCCTCGCGGTTCTGGTTTCCCCAAATAGTTTTCTGATAACAAACCGCCGCACAGCGTACCGTAAGTAAAAAGCTTGATGTCATGCTGCTGACAAAACTCCACCATATTAACTTCAGGACGGCGGTCAACTAGGGAAAATTGCACTTGGTTAGAAACAATTTTGATCCCTGCTTCAGTAATGATCTTTAAGTTTTCTGTGTCAAAATTAGTTAAACCTAAATGCTTAATTTTACCCTCAGTCTGAAGTTCAGCCATATATTTGAGGGCATCCAGGTAATTTTTATCCTGATATTCCCACCAATGGAATTGCATCAAATCTAACGATTGCACATTCATCCTTCTCAAGGAAATATCAATATTTTCCTCGACGAGTTTCTTGGTCATTTTCCCAGGACGAGGAACCCATTTTGTAAAAGCTTGTACCTGAGATAAAGCGTCTTTCCCACGAGTATCAATTAGTTGGCAACGAAACTCACCAATAAAGTCTTCCGCAGGGCCATAATGATCTGCTAAATCCCAAGTAGTAAAGCCTGCATCTACATATTTGAACATAGTCTCAATAGCGGCTTGGGGATTTATCTGTCCGTGTGCGCCGGAGACTTGCCACATCCCATTTAATATCCGGCAGATATTCAAATCGGGAGTAAATTGGAGACGACTAGCTGTGGGTAAGTTCATTTTCAAGTTTAGGAGGAGTGATAAGTGAGGAGTTAGGAGTTAGGAGTGAGGAGTTAGAAGTGAGGAGTGAGAGGAATGAAGAATTAGTGAGTTTGGAAGCATCTTATTACAACATTCTTAGCTTTTATGCCTTCTTAAGAACCATTTATAACAGCGATAATCAATAACTCTTAAATCTTAACTCTTAACTCCTAACTTTTGTACAGACGCGATTAATCGCGTCTCTACTTTCTAACGCCAGCCTTTTTCCGCTTGTTCGAGAACGTAAGCAGCAACGTCTTGAATTTGCTGTTCGCTGAGACGATCTTTGTAGGCTGACATATTATTTTTACCATTGGTAACTATAGATGTAACTGCCTCTATTGAATCCATATCATACTTTTTTAGGGCTGGCTTTTTGAGATTTTTACCACGCCTGATGATGTTGCTACCATTGATATGACAACCAGCACAATGAACGCTAAATATTTGTTCGCCGTTAACTGTGTCTGCTGCTTTAACAGGCAAAGTAAAAGTACTGATTAATAACAAAAATGTTACTAATATCAATGTAAGTATTTTCTTCAATTAATTTCTCCAGTGAACATATTAGTTGTAGGCAGAAGTATCAAAACCAATACTAGAGGGATTCAAAGTCAGTTGTAAATCCAGCAAAATTTGCACAATCTTCTTGAAAAGCTTCAGCATCGCTAACATCCTCAATTTTATAAGACATGATGCGCGTACCATTTGGCATTTTTTTGGAACCAATCAATTCACCTTGATATTTCGCTGCGATCGCTTTTAATTCAGTACCATAAATTTTCCAGGCATCATCCGAACAAGTAATATTTACTTGCCACATATTCTACTTCCAATTACTACCACTAAATACTCATCATCTCACAAATAGGCAATATCTTACACATCACCTCTTTAGGATTGCAATTTTATATCTAAAGGAAGTACCAAGCTAGTTTGGGTTACGCCATAATATGGATGTAGGAACATTTCTAGAAAATATTATCCCAATTAGTTAAATACTACGAGTTGAAAATGCCTAACAATATCAAACAACAAATTCAAGCCGACCTGCAACAAGCAAAAGAAACTGGACAATTAAGAACTGAGCGGATTCGAGAAATAGTAAAATCCGCAGTTTCTCAAGTAGCTTCTGAGTTTAAACAAGGTTCTACTGAAGTTCGTAGCATTGTGAAAGATGCTGTTTCTGCTGTAATTGAAAACTTCCAAGAAAAAGGCAGCGAACTCAAAGATGAAGTGACAGCTTCCATTGAAGGAGCGCTGGAAGGAATTAATAGCAAAAGACACGAAGACATTGCTAAAACTCAAACAGATATTAAGCGGCTACAGGCTCAATTGGATGGTGAAGAAGAACAACTCCAACAAGAGGTTGATGTAATTCTGGCAGAAATTGAAGAGACGGGTAAGGAAAAACCTGCAAGTACCAAAACTGCAATTGATTCTGCTATCAATGCGATTAAAGATAGTGAAGAAGTCGGGTTGTTAAAGAAACGTTACGCGCAACTGCAAGCGCAGCTAGCCATTGTCCGAGCTAATATGGCTGCACGCTATGGTGGGCGGAATATGGAAGTTCAAGATTATCTAGACGAGGCGAAACACTGGTATGATAAAGCTCGTCCCCAAGCAGAATCGATGGCTGTACAGGTAGAACAGAAGCGATCGCAACTAGAAGATAAACTGGGTGAAGCTGGTACATCTCTAGCCAGAAAAGAGCGCCAAATCAAACAAACCTTAAGAGAGTTACTTTTAACGGCGGCTGACTTATTCAAAGATAAGGAACCTGCTGCTAAAGAACGCGAGACTATTCATAAATAAGCTGTTTTAACGTTTAATTGACTTCTAAAAGTAGGGTGAAAAATTCTTCCCCTACTTTACTTTTGTTGAAAAATTAAAAACCCTCACTCACTCTAAATCCCTCTCCCAAGCTTGGGAGAGGGATTTTGAAAACTTTGAAATTAGCTCCTCTTCTCTCAATTTGGGAGAAGGGGTTGAAGGATGAGGGCTTTAATATTGCGTATTAGTAAATACGCCCTTCTCGATTAAGTTGTTCGTCATGCTTGGCTATAACCCAAATTGCATGAATACTACCAGGAAGCCAACCTAAAACAGTGAGTAAAATGTTAATCAACAGGGTGGGGCCAACTCCAACTGTCAAGAAAACACCTAAAGGAGGAACTAACAAACCTAAAAGAAAACGAACTAATTTCATGATTTTACAACTTTGTGATTTTGTTTAATTACATTCATTTGAGGATGCCGAATTAGGAAATCCACCTTTGGAGATTTTATGTAGGTGAGAAACGTGATTTAACTGACGTTTCTATTCGTTCTAAACTTATCTAGAAGAAGGTAGTTCAGCTTGATTCTTTACATCACCACTGCTGGTTAAAAGGTTTCTTTCAACAAAGTAGTTGTTAATAAAGGTGTTAGCAAAAGTTAAAATTACTGGCCCAAGCAGGAAACCAATAATTCCGCGAACTGAGAATCCAGGAACTAGCACTGCTGCTAACCAAAAACACAAACCGTTGACAACGAGCGAAAATGCTCCAAATGAGAGAAAGTTAAGTGGTAAAGAAAGACCAGACAGAATTGGTTTAACTGAACCGTTAATTAGACCAATTACTACAGCAGCAATTATAGCGGCGGGGAAATTAGCAATATTAACGCCTGGAACAACTAAATCAACAATCAACAGGCTCAAAGCTGTAGCTATCGCGGTTAAAAATGGAGTCAACATTGTTTCTTACCTAATCACTAAAGATTTTTTTGCGACTTCTTATATCATCTTTAACTATTTACTAGGGTTTCACCTCCCTTGCAAGATAGAATTTCTTTCTACCATTAGGCCTATCGTTGAGAAAAATATAGCGGTTCTAAATACATTTTATGGGCGCATAGCTGTATACCTATACATTAGACATAGGAGTAGAGACATAGCACTGCTATATGTCTCCAAGGGTTCTGGATAACGCATATTAATTTCTGAAGATTTCTAACGTATTGCCATGTTTTTAAGGGCACGTTAAACAAATTTAACGCACCCTCTAAATTTAAGATTAATTTAATGTTACAAAGCAAAAATCACTCAGATTGTCCCGACTCAGGCTTATAGTAAAGGGCTGATTTATATAAGACTTGTTCTTGATGGGTTTCTAAAGTGCAATCAGACAAAGGGTAAGTTACACAAGTAACAACATAACCAGCCTGTATTTCACTTGGACGCAGAAATTTTTGCTCGCTTTGATCGATTTCACCACTAATAAGTTTAGCAATACACGCAGAACATTCGCCTTGTTTGCACCCAGATGGTAAGCGGATACCAGCTTCTTCCGCCATATCTAGAATATATTGATCGTCTGGTACTGGAATGGTGCGATCTAATCCAAGTGTAGGATTAATCAATCGAACTTGATAAACTGCCATCTGCTGTTTCTAATTATTGTTTAACTGCTTTCATCGACAAACTAATCCGTTTGAGTTTCTCGTTGATTTCTAATACCTGGACTTTGACTACTTGTCCAACTTTGACAATTTTATTGGGATCGTCTACAAATCTATCAGCAAGTTGGGATATATGCACCAAGCCATCTTGATGTACGCCGATATCGACAAAAGCACCGAAATTGGCGACGTTCGTCACGATTCCCTCTAGTTCCATTCCCACCTTCAAGTCCTTGATTTCGTTAATTCCTTCTCTGAAGGTGGCATACTTAAACTCAGCACGAGGATCTCTACCTGGTTTTTCGAGTTCGTTGAGGATGTCGCGCAGTGTGGGTTCGCCGACGCTATCGGTAACGTATTTCTTCAAATTGGCCTTTTTGAGTTTTTCGGCAATTTGTGTTACCTGATTTAATGGCACATTTAGATCGGATGCGATCGCTTCTACTACAGAATAACTCTCTGGATGCACTGCTGTATTATCCAAAGGGTTATCACCGCCGCGAATCCGCAGAAAACCCGCTGCTTGTTCAAAAGCTTTTGGCCCTAACTTCGGAACTTTCAAAAGTTGTCGGCGATTTTTAAAGGCTCCATGCTGGTTGCGATGAGCGACAATATTATTGGCTACTGTTGCCGTAATTCCAGAGACGGATGTCAGAAGTTCTTTGGATGCGGTGTTTAAGTCTACGCCGACGTAGTTAACGCAGCTTTCTACAGTGTCATCCAATTTCTTTTTCAACAATTTCTGATCGACATCGTGCTGATATTGTCCCACACCAATCGATTTGGGATCGATTTTCACTAGTTCTGCTAAGGGATCTTGCAAACGGCGGCCGATACTAATTGCACCGCGCACGGTAACATCTAAATCGGGAAACTCTTCTAGCGCTACAGTACTTGCAGAATATATAGATGCGCCAGATTCATTCACCATCACCTTCACTGGTTTGCGTTCTATATTTTGCAATACTTGCGTGACAAACTCCTCTGTCTCGCGGGACGCTGTACCGTTACCAATGGCGATTAATTCAATCTTGTATTTTTCAATTAAATTTTTGACAGTTTGTGCAGCTTTGAGTCGCTGTTCAGCCGCTTGGTGAGGAAAAACCGCTTGGTATTCCAAAAATTTTCCCGTTTGGTCGAGGACAGCAACTTTACACCCAGTTCTAAATCCGGGGTCTATCGCCAGGGTTGGTTTCATCCCTGCTGGTGCAGATAGCAGCAACTCCCGCAGATTAGTTTCAAATGTCTTAATTGATTCTATGTCTGCATAAACTTTTTTCTCAGCAATAACCTCTCCCATAAGAGAGACTTTCATCAAACGGTTGAATGCATCTTTCAGCATCGCCTGATAAAAATCTCGAATTGTCCGGACTTTGGTTTTAATTTCTTTCGACTCAAGATAGTAAAGTACCGCATCCTCATCAAAAGCAATTTCAAAGCTTAATATTTTTTCAGTTTCACCCCGACACAACGCCAGCATATTGTGTGGTGCAATATTTTTTACCTTAATTTGATAGTTACGGTACATCTCAAATTTGGTTGTACCTTCAGGATAATCATCTTTGATGCGGGAGACAAATACCCCTTCTTCTAAAAGATAGTCGCGGATATATGCGCGTAACTCAGCTTTTTCAGCTACTTCTTCCGCCAAAATATCAGCAGCACCTTTGAGTGCTTCTTCTGCTGTTTTTACTCCCTGCGCTTCCGAAATATACTTAGCCGCTTCTGACTCCAAGGATGCAATTGCAGCATTTTTGATATTTAGCGACTTGATGAACTCTGCTAGTGGTTCGAGTCCTTTTTCTCTGGCGATAGTGGCGCGGGTGCGGCGCTTTGGGCGATAAGGTAGATATAAATCCTCAAGTTCGGTTTTTTGTAAGCAAGATGAGATTTTGGCTTTGAGTTCATCTGTAAGTTTACCTTGTTGGGCGATCGCACTTAAAATAACCGATTTTCGTTCTTCCAGTTCTGTTAAATAAGTATATCGATCGGCCAGTTCGCGTAGTTGCACTTCATTCATCTCATCGGTGCGTTCTTTGCGGTAACGTGCAATAAAGGGAATTGTTGCACCCTCCGCCAAAAGTTCCAGCGCGTTTTGCACCTGATGGGATTTGAGGTTGATTTCAGTTGCCAGTATTTGAGGAATGTTCAGCATTAGGTGTCTAAAATGAAAATGCTACTTCTAAAGGTAATATGCTAGATCCTTATCCTGGCGCAAGTCCAAAGTTTTAAGCTAATTTACTAGATGATTGTTCGCAAGAGTGTAATTGGCGAAATAAACAAAACGCATACGCAAGTTTTATAACCCTTTCAATTTAGCTTGGCTGAGTCAGGAGAAGGACAAAAATAGCATCACCCACAGAAATTGTCTGTTACTAAACACCACGCAATTTCGCGTAGCATCTCGTACCACATTTTAAATCTTGCTACGCACACACTCAAACACATAAAAAATAGTTGTCAAGCTTTTGGCGCTTCATCTATTGCAATAATTATTCCAATTGGCATAAAATCCAACCTTGCATAATCTTGATTTTCTATAATATTTATTTCGCTCGACTGTTGTAGCCAAAACCTGATTGGATGTAAGATTAACCACACTTCCAAAAAATTTGTTCTAAAAACACTACAACCTTTAGTTCAGAGGTTAGGAAAATGCTTTTGTTTTTCTTGATACCACTATGTACTGCTTTAGCTACAGGCTACTTGTTCAAAAACAGTACTGATGAAATAGCATATCTTGCAGGTGTATTCGCAGCGATTAGCTTGATCTTAAGTTTAATATTAGCACCTTGGCAGATTCAGTTTGGATTATTAATCATTGTCTTCGTCATTACCAACAGACTTTTGCAAAATAATGAGTCCAAACAATAGGAAAACAACCTAGAGAAACCTCTATCCAACCAAGAGAACTTAGCGTTGTTTTTCTTTATACCACTATGTCCTGTTTGAGCTACTACCTGCTTGTTCAAAAAGGGTACCAATGAAATTGCCTACTTTGCAGCGATTAGCTTGATTTTACTCAAGCATTAATATCTTGGCAGATTCAGTTTGGATTGTTAATCATGATTACCAACAGACCTTGATGAGGATAATCAGTCCAAATAATAAAAAAACCTCTACCCAGCGAAGGAAAATTGGCAGACTACTAACTCTATCTGAAATATGTAAATTTAGATGAATATTTTCTGAATAGATAAAAAATAATTCAAACTCTCGATTATCATCTAAAAATTCAGCTTGTAATTTAGTGTAACTTATGTAACACTGTCAACGCCAGTAGTCTTGTTCGAGTTTCAATTTTTCTTGAGTCAACTCTTAGCTTTGCATTATCGAGTCTAATACTAACTCTTTACTTATACAATTTTAGTACCATAAATTACTTCATAAATGTACAAATTTACCTGGCAAAAATTAAGAATAGCGGAAGATTTTTATTTTATGAAGTTTTTGTTTAATTGTATTTGTCAGTAGATAAATTTTTGATAAAGTATCACGATAAATTTGCAACATACCTTTCTCATGGTATTCTAGTAAGTAATTACATGTAACAATAAATTTGGAGGAAAAAGCCTATTTAAAAAATTACGCGGAAAAGTCAAGCAAAAATAATACTAGATGATGTAGAAATATCTCAAATTCAATGCAAACAATTTCAATTTCAAGTTAATTAGCCAACTCTAGTTTGCATTAGTTGTTTTGTAAAAAAGCTCCATTTGGACATCCAGTAAAATTCCCCATAAATCTGTAAAGCGTATTACTGTAGTGTAGATTGATTGATCTCTCTATTGATTTACGCAGCCAGTCAGACTTATATTACTTCTTGTGTTCCCATGCCCAAAAAGAGCACGTATACATACTCGATTTGAGTAAAAACCATTACTTTTATAAATCGGCTTAATTGCCAGCCGAGATTACAGATATGTCTGTGAGCCGGGAGAAGTTTTATGATATGTCAGTACATTAATCCACTTTTTTGGAGCAAATAGAGAATATTTCTCAATCCAGCTAGGTTTTATAGCTTGAGAATATCAATAGTATCTTCAAAAGATTTCTACAGCAGGATACAACTGATAGAAAGTTAATGAATGGATTAATCAAAAATTATGGTAATCCATTTTGATTTAAGTGCATCTGTTGAATATGTGGGTGGAATCAAAGTTCAACATCAACGATGTCTACGATGGTCACTGAGCGACTTGCCTTGAGCGTTCGCGTAGCGTCTCGTAGAGAAGTCGAAAGGAGCCGAAGTGCTAGCTACACCTACGGCACACTGCAAATGTGTATGTATAGAGAAGTTGTGACAAACTTCTCAGATTTCTCTATGTCTGTATCCACTATTAGATTATCGCGATCGCGCTAAAAATAGTGTTAGAGCAAACCTGGGTAGCACAGAAAATATCTGTAATTTACAGTTAGGCAAACTCTAAATTGATTGTGCAAATTGTCAAGCAATAAACTGGTTTGGTTGGGAGTATAATCCAGTCAAACAATTAAGCGTGCTTTACTACCAATCATATCGAACGCTGCCATGATAGAGCAACTATCCTGGAATACTACATAATATTTAGTTTTTAATAGGGCATAAGCTTCAAGGATCGTTTTAATATCAGTCACTTCAACATAGCTTTCCTAATTTGTTGTCTATTTACTGAAGTGGAAATCGAATTGTAGAGAAGTGTTGCCGAGATATGAAACATTTAAAAAGACTGGTTTTTTACTATTTGGTTCATACCTACCATCTTGATGAAGGCAAAGTACTATGAAATCGATGTCTCAAAATTCAAACTTTAAAATAACCCCTTATATTATTTTATTTGTAAGTATTTTACTTAGTATTTCTGGACAATTGCTCATGAAAAATGCCATGATTTATACAAATGAGGGAGTATTTACTTGGGATTTTATTCAAAAATTATCATTAGCTATTACTGTCTACTGTTTAGGAATAGTAAATTGGATATTGGCTCTGCGCTCTGTAAAATTAAGTATTGCCTATCCACTGACGAGTTTAAATTATGTTGGGATACTTTTCGGCTCATATTACTTTTTTAATGAGGTGATTACGCTAACTCGAATAGTAGGAGTCATTACTATCTTCTTGGGTGTTCTTTTAGTAGTTAACCCCATTAAAAAACTCAAATTTAGATAATTACTTGAACAATTAAAAATGAGTATTTTTACTTGGCTAAATTTAATGCTTGTTGTTTTGTTTGGAACAACTGCTCAACTCTCACTCAAGTATGGACTTTACATCTCTAACTCTAATAAAGGAGAAAGCGGCTCTATCAAAAATCTTTTATTATCTCGTTATTTTTTAATTTGGTTTATCTGCTATACATTTATGACTATATTGTGGCTTTATGTATTGCGGACAATTCCTTTAAGTCAAGCCTTTCCAGTTTTAGGATTAATGTATGCATTTGTACCCATTGCTTCTCACTATCTCTTAAAAGAAGAGGTTGTTTTTAGTCAATGGTTAGGGATTTCCGTTATCATAACTGGCGTAATTCTAGTTGTACATTAATCTTTTATGATTCAAATTATTAATATTAACAGTTTCGGAACATCATCTTCTAAAACATTTTCACAAAATCTAAATTTAATTTATGAATATAGGCATAGTTGGCGGAGGTATCACTGGGCTAGTATTAGCTCAACGTCTTTCACATCAAGGACATCAAGTCACTGTCTTTGATAGTAATAAGCAGCTTGGTGGACTTACTACCTATCATGATTACGGATTATTTACCTGGGATCGTTTTTATCACGTCATCCTACCTTCTGATACTCACTTAATAAATTTTATTAGAGATATTGGTCTTGGAGATAAACTGCGTTGGCATAGAAGTTTAACAGGCTTTTATGACAATAAAAAGTTTTATTCTATTAGTAACACTATAGAATTTCTGCGTTTTCCTCTATTTGGACTTATAGGTAAAATCAGATTAGCTTTTACTCTTCTATATGGTTCGCGCCTGAATAACTGGCGGCGCTTAGAGAAGATTTTAGTTGAAGATTGGCTATTGAAACTTGGTGGTAAAAACACATACGAAAAACTCTGGAAACCTTTGCTTTTATCCAAATTAGGAGAAAACTATAAGCGAATCTCAGCAGTTTTTATTTGGGCTTATATCAAACGACTATTTTCAGCGCGCGATTCTTCATTAAATAAAGAACAACTTGGTTATGTCTCCGGCGGTTATAAAACTGTTTTTGACCATATAGAAAAATTAATTTATGCGGCTGGAGGTCATATCCACAAAGGTGTTGCGGTTGAATATATCGCACCTCATCCCGGAGGTGGAATGTGGGTAGAATATCAGGGTAAAAAAGAGCATTTTGATAAAGTCATCTTTACTGGGCCAGTTAATATCTTGCAACAGGTTGCTGCGAGGGAACTAGTGAAAGTTGCAGACACTACTGAAACAGTAGAATACCTGGGTGTAATCTGCATGGTACTCATTACTCGTAAGCCTCTAATTCCTTATTACGTAGTGAACATTGCCGATAAAAATATTCCTTTTACTGGAGTTATCGGTATGAGTAACTTAGTTTCTTTACAAGAAACAGCAGGGTATCACATGACATTCCTACCAAAATATATCCTTTCCACCGACCCGTTGTTAAAACAACCAGATGACGAATTACGTCCAATATTTTTCCAAGGTATACGTTTAATGTTCCCCGAACTCAAAGCAGATGACATTGTAGCGGCACATATTAATCGAGCGATTAAAGTACAGCCACTACAAGTTTTAAATTATTCCAGCCTTGTTCCCAAAGTGAGTACTGAAAACGATGATTTTTTCGTTGTCAATACCTCACAGCTGGTCAATGATAGCGTCAATAACAACGCAGTAGTTCGACAAGTCGATGAATTTCTCAAAAAATCACCATTACTCAATTATTGAAATTTGAGTAATCACATTTGAATTGAAAAATCACACGAGGTTTTTATGAGTCTTTTTGTTCTTTTACCCGCATATAACGAACAAGAATCAATTCGACCCTTGTTCAAAAAGTTTCAAACATTGCAGCAAATCTTTAATATAGAGATAGAACTGATTCTTGTCGATGATGGCAGTAGCGATCAAACTGCTCAGACTGCAATAGATGAATCTCAATCACTAGGTATATTACTAAAATTAGTCCAACATCCCAAAAATGCTGGTTTAGGTCAAGCAATTAAAACAGGTTTTACAACTTTCTTGGAAATTTCTAAAGAAGGTGATTTCTTAGCGGCGATGGATTGTGATAATACTCAACCACCAGAGCTATTAATAAAAATGTATGACACTATGATAGCTGGTAGCTATGATATTGCGATCGCATCTAGATATCGCAAAGGTTCTAAAGTCATAGGCTTATCAAAATTTAGAGAGTTGATGAGTTACGGAGCCAGCTGGCTTTTCAGAATCGCCGCCCGTGTACCAGGCGTAAAAGACTACACTTGTGGTTACAGACTGTATAACCGTACTTTCCTCAATAAACTGGATATGTATTATGGGGACAATCTATTCACTGAAAGTGGATTTGCTTGCATGATAGATTTACTGCTGAAAGCCAAAGCCCTCAAACCAAAAATCGTAGAAATTCCAATGGTTTTGAGATACGATGAAAAGCCGACTGCTAGCAAAATGAAAATTCTTAAAACTATTACTCGAACACTAAAACTCTTGTTTAAGAACCTAGCATCAACACAGCCAACTTCTAATTTAGGTCAGACTTTCAAACAGCAAGAAACAGTTAAAATTCCACTAAGAATGGCAAACCGTAAATAAACCTGAGAAGAAAAGTCTGGATTCTTTAGTTGAGAAAAGTGCCAGTAAATATATAAATAGAACTGTATTTTATCCTACGCTGATACAAAAGCGGAGCTTTCCTTGCTCCGCTTTTGTATTTTGATTTCTGAATTCTTCGTCAAATAGCTCCAAATTTCTAGTCTGTGAGCGGATTTGCCAAAGCGTTGTTAAAGGGGAGGGAAATCCACACGTTTTTCTAGCAACTGTGGCTTTTGCTCATTTGTTAGACTGAACACACCAGGATTTTTCAGTCAAATCTCTGAACTACACCAGCAGACGAGGCTACCCATGCTTACAAGTACGCTACTTCTCTCGAATCAACTTCCCACTCTCCAATATTCTTCCACACCAGAGCGTTTCGATGAAACCTGGGAAGCCCCCCTGGCTACCCTTCTGGGACTAGGACGCGCCGCTGGTGCTGACTTCATCGAATTATTTTTAGAGCGTCGCAACTATATTAGTTCTCTTGCAGAAGATGACGCTATCACGAGTATTTCACCCAGTCTGTCTACAGGCGCGGGAGTCAGAGTATTTCGCGGCAAAGCCGACTGCTACGTTAGCACTAATGACCTTTCGTTTTCCGGTTTGAAAGCAGCCTTAGAAAAAGGTCTTTCTATCTTGGGATTACAACTACCCACTGCTAAAGCTTTCATCCCCGAAATCAACCTAGAATTACTTAGAGATTACGCTACCAAAAGAGGTAAAGATGCATGGCTACCGATGTGTAGCTCCATCCGAGAAATGGGAGAAATCCTCCTAGATGGTACAGCCCACCTGAAGCAAAAAGCTAGCCACGTCCAATCGCGCCGTGCTAGCTATTTCCGGGATTGGCAAGAAGTTTTAATCGCCGCTAGTGACGGGACTTTTGCCCGTGATATTCGCCTTACCCAGTCAGTAGGATTTAACTTATTGTGTGCTGATGGTGCTAATCGTACCTCAATTGGCGATCGCGCGGGTAATACTAGTGATGCCAACTTCTTGAGAACTTGGGATTCTCAACAAGCCGCCGAGAAAATAGCAGAATCGGCTGGAAAAATGCTCTACGCAGATTACGTGGAGTCGGGTACTTATCCCATCATTATGGCCAATCACTTTGGCGGCGTCATCTTCCACGAAGCTTGCGGACACCTACTAGAAACCACTCAAATAGAACGCAATACCTCTCCCTTTGCTGACAAAAAAGGCGAAAAAATTGCCCACGAAAGTTTGACAGCTTGGGATGAAGGGCGCTCTGAAAATGCCTTCGGGACAATTGACATGGATGACGAAGGTATGCCGGCTCAAAGAACCCTCTTAATTGAAAAAGGCGTTCTGAAAAACTTCTTAGCAGATAGAACAGGTTCCTCGCGCACCGGACACCCCAGAACTGGAAGTGGACGCCGCCAAAATTATACCTATGCTGCTGCTAGCCGGATGCGTAATACTTATATTGATTCTGGCGAATATAGCATTGATGAATTATTTGCCTCTGTTGATAAAGGTATTTACTGTAAAAAGATGGGTGGTGGTAGCGTTGGTGCTACAGGTCAATTTAACTTTAGTGTTGATGAAGCTTATTTAATTGAAAATGGCAAAATCACTAAACCACTCAAAGGAGCAATTCTCATCGGTGAAGCTAAGGAAATTATGAATAAAATTTCCATGTGTTCTCAAGATTTGGAAATTGCACCAGGCTTTTGTGGCTCAGTCAGTGGCAGTATTTACACCACGGTAGGACAACCCCACATCAAGGTTGATTCTATTACTGTAGGGGGACGATAAGAATTTTAGATTTTAGATTTTGGATTTTGGATTGTGAATGAGCAGGTGTTTCAGGCTAGAACAAAGCAGTTGGCATTACGAGTTATTTGTCTAAAAATATAAGTCATAACATCCAAAATCCAAACTTTAATATCAAAAATGGAATCGTTTCCAATCCAAAATCAAAAATCAAAAATCCAAAATTGACTATGCCGAATATCAATGAGATTGCAAATTCTGCTAAGGATAATGCTGATAAACTTGGCATTAAAAAATTTGACATTTATGGCTCAACAGTAGATGACACTAGCGTGCAAGTAGATCAAGGTGAGCCAAAACAGGTCAAAGCTTCAAACCGCTCTGGTGTTACTGTTCGTGTTTGGAATGAAGATAATACAATGGGTGTGACCAGCACCACAGATGTAGACCCCAAGGGACTGGAATTAGCTTTGAAAACTGCCTACGAAGCCAGTTTCTTTGGTGTTAAAGAGAACGTTCCTGATTTTAGTCCAGAGGCTACTGTTCCGATTCCAAGTAAACCCCCGCATAAAGCACCTCAAGCACCTGTTGCTGAACTTATAGAAAAATTGTTGGTAGCTGAAAAAGAATTACTAGCAGCTCATCCAGCAATTAAAGGTGTACCTTATAATGGTTTGTCTCAAAGAGATATTGACAGATTTTATCTCAATAGCGACGGTGCAGTAAGAACTGAATCTCACTCTTTGGCATCTGTTTATCTTTATAGCAAAACTGAGGAAGATGGCAAAAAACCGCGCAGTGCAGGCGCTTTTAGAATCAACCAAAGTTTAGATAAACTAGATATTAATGGTTGTATCAAAGAAACTGCCGATAAAACTATCAGTCACTTGAATTATGAAAAAATCAAAACTGGTAAATATCGAGTTGTTTTTTCAGCGGAAGCTTTCTTAAGTCTGTTGGGCGCTTTTTCTAACTTATTCAATGCCCAAAGTATTTTAGACAATCAAAGTCTATCTACTCCTGATGATTTAGGTAAGGAAATTGCTTCTCCTCTACTTTCAGTTTATGATGATGCACTGCACCCAGCTAACGTAGGTGCCGAAACTTTTGATGGCGAAGGAACACCTACTCGTCAAATTTCGTTGATTGAAAATGGTATTTTAACAGGATTTCTCCATAGTGCTGGCACCGCTAAAAGGTTAAATGCCCAACCAACGGGTAATGCTAGTATTGGTGCAAAAGTCAGCGTTAGTCCCAATTTTTATCACGTATTTTCAACAGCAACTCCTGAGCAAGAGTTGAGCTTAGAAACTGCTGAAAATGTGATTTTTATTGATGATTTACAAGCTCTCCATGCTGGAGTTAAATCCTTGCAAGGTTCCTTTTCTTTGCCGTTTGATGGTTGGCTAGTTAACAAGGGAGTAAAAACGAGTATTGAGTCAGCAACTGTTGCTGGCGATTTCTTGGAACTCTTGAAGTCAATTATTTATGTAGAAAAAGAGCCAGAGTTAACGCCAGGTGGAGTTTGCCCGAAAATCTGGGTTAATGAACTATCGATTACTGGCGAATAAAAATTAGTCAGTGCAGAGTTAAGAGTTTAACTCTTAACTCTTAACTTGGAAATCATGACTCACCATTAGTATTCACCACCAATGCTAATGGCAGTATTAAATACATCAGCACCGCTTAAATCAATACCAGCTAAAACAGCGCCATCTACGTCACTATTATATAAACGGGAATTACTCAAATTCACGTTGGTAAGATTGGCATTATTTAAGATGGTATCGCTGACGAATGCTTCTGTGAGATTAGCAGACTTTAAATTAGCGCCGGTTAAATCTGCACCTTCTAAGTTAGCACCTTCGAGATTAGCTCCTTTTAAATTTGCATTTCTCAAGTCAACACCGATTAGATGAGCGCCTTTGAGGTTAGCTCCTACTAGATTGCATCCGGAACATTCTCTAGTTTCTAATAAGCGGCGGACAGGGGCGGAATTTTCTGCTTTGACGGGAATGGGAGCAGCTAAAGATAGCGTGCTGAGTAAGGCTGCTGCCGTCAAAAAAATTCGTTTCATAATTTACCTCGGACACTTCTAGAAGTCATTAAATCCCGATCTTCTACGATACCAGTGTGCCAAGATTAGAGAATTTTGTCCTCATACGAGCGGAGGAATACATGATTTCTATAAGATTATGTATTTTTCTGTAAGGTAGTCCAATAGGATTAAAATTTAAGGATTTTAAGTCATAACTTAGGCGTATAACATTGGTAACAAGTTAAAAACGAGCAAATTTTGTCAATATGCCCAAGTACAGAAATTAAACAAATCTAATAATGATAACCAAAAAAACTTGAGTTTATCCTGTTATTAGGACTTGCCGCTGCCTAATAAATACAACAGTGCCATCCGAACAGCGACACCGCTGGTAACTTGTGATTGAATGAGACTAAATTCTGGGTCATCCATCAATTCAGAACTAATTTCAACACCACGGTTGACTGGGCCTGGATGCAAAACTTTGACGTTTGGTTTACAAAGTTGCAGTTTTGTGCTTGTAATGCCAAACAGTTGGTGATATTCTCGCAAACTTGGCAGCAAATGAGCCGTCATCCGTTCCTTTTGCAGACGTAAAGTCATGACAAAATCTGCATTCTGTAAAGCTGGTTCTAGCTGCCAATGTAGAAATAGTTGGGGATTGGGGGAATAATTTCTGTCTTCTACTTCCTCCAAGATAAACTCGGCAAAGAATTTAGGTAAGAGGGTTGGCGGTGCTGCCAGATGTACTTCGGCACCACTAGCAATTAAACTCCAAATATTCGATCGCGCCACACGAGAATGGAGAATATCCCCAACAATCGCAATCTTTTTCCCCTTTAAAAGTTCCAGTCGGGGGCGGTCTGGGTCAATTAGAGTAGTTATGGTAAATAAATCTAGCAGTGCTTGGGAAGGATGTTCGTGTTGACCATCACCAGCATTGAGGACGCTAACTCGGACACCGAGACGATCCATTTCAGCCGCGATCGCATTTGGTACTCCTGCCTCTCGATGGCGGACTACCATAATATCAGTTCCCATCGCCAAATAGGTTTTTGCCGTGTCGAGAATTGTTTCTCCCTTGGTCATAGAAGATGTAGCGGCAGCAAAGTTCAGCGTATCCGCACTTAAGCGTTTGGCTGCGAGTTCAAAACTGCTGCGAGTGCGGGTAGACGATTCAAAAAATAAATTCGCCACCACCTGTCCCTGCAAGGTTGGTACTTTCTTCGTCCGCCGTGATAGCACCTCTTGAAAACTGGCAGCAGTTTGCAAAACTGTATCGTATTCGGTAGTAGTAAAGTCAGCCAAGGAAAGAATGTGATGACGATTCCAGGTTGTAGTAGGCATAGGATTTGGGGAGAAGGAGGGCAGGGGAGAAGGAGGGCAGGGGGGCAGAGGGGCTTTCAAGGGGAGGCTTTTAGGCTTTCGATAAATAGTTGAGAATGTTCTCAATTATTGAACGTAGTTTTAAGTTCTCAGACAATGGTTTTGGTTTTAAAATCCCAAAAATTTGTCTAATCAAAAAAACCTGCCCCAGAAAGGGGCAGAGGGGCAGGGGAGATGAGGGAGATAGAGGGACAAGGGGACAAGGGGGTAAACAAAACTCCTAACTCTTAACTCCTAATACCAATTCAATTAATGATTGCGACACATCCTTGGGTAAAGACGCGACGCCAGTCGCTACAACGGGGGGAACCCCCGCAACGCGCTGGCTCATGAATCGCGTCTCTACAAAGGGTTTATTTGTCTCATTCTTTTTTCAAATTGGTATAACTCTTAACTCCTAACTCCTAACTCCTAACTCTTAACTCAGCACGGGCTAAACGCCCCGCTTCCGCTAACAGCACTCCTAATCCCCAATGCCCAATCCCTTCAAGTTGGTAAATGGAAAACGTTTAAAGCTAAAGAAATTAGGCTGAGGAATGTTAAAAATCCAATTGTATCTAGCATTGTAGTCACTAACGGGCCACTAACTAAAGCAGGATCGAGCTTCAGTCGTTTCAAAGCCATTGGTAGTAAAGTGCCGAGTGTAACAGCCACAATTGTATTAGTTGCCATTACCATTCCGGCAATAAAAGCCACCCATCGTTCTTGGGGTTGCGCCCAAATTAAAGAAAGCAGGATCATTGTTGTGGCTAAAGCAAGAGCTGTACCTAAACCAGCTAGAAGTTCCTTGCGAAGAATTTTTAAGGTATCTTTGGGTGTTACCTCTCCCACTCCCAAGCCACGAATTGTTACCGTTAATGATTGAATACCGACAGTACCACCAGTGTTAGAAAATATCGGCATGATCACTGCTAGAACTGGCACTGCGGCAATTACAGATTGAAAAGGGGCGATCGCACTGGCTGCACCAATATACAGAGCCATGATCCCTAATAGCCAAGGTAAACGGTTGCGAATGGTAAGTAAGGGAGAGGATAAAGCAGCTTCATCACCACTCACACCCGCCAGTTTTTGGATATCTTCTGTGGCTTCTTCTTCCAAAATATCCATGACATCATCAATGGTGACAATGCCCACCAATCGGTCTTCTCGGTCAACCACGGGGATCGCGATTAAGTCGTAGCGCTGCATAATTCGCGCTACTTCTTCTTGAGGGGTTTCGGTTCTAACTTTAATGACGCGATCGCTAGCAATATCTTTAATGAAAACATCGGGAAAGGTAAACAGCAATTGCCGTAGAGAAACTACTCTCACCAGCGTCCGGTTGTCATCTGTGACGTAGGCGTAGTAAATCGTCTCCTTGTCTTCATCCTGACGGCGGATTTTGCTCAAGGCTTCACCTACAGTCAATCCTTGCCGCAACCGGACATATTCGGTTGTCATCACCCGCCCAGCCGTACCTTCTGGATAGCCGAGAATCGTTGCTGTTGCTTGCCTTTCTTCTGGACTGAGTTGTTGTAATAGCCGTTTGATTACCCCAGCCGGTAGTTCATCAAACAATTCTGCCCGTTCGTCGGGACTCATCGCTTCTACAAGTTGCACTACCTGGACATCATGCAGAGAATTAATTAGTTCTTCCTGCACCTCTGTGGGCAGATACTCAAATACATCAATTGCCTGAGCTTTGTTGAGTAAACGAAATGCGATCGCCCGTTGTTGTTCGGGCAATTGTGTAATGTAGTCTCCCACATCCACAGGTTGTAAGCGATTTAAATCCCATTTCAACTGGTTTAAATCGGTAGTATCGGTCAACAAATCACGAATATCTTCTGTGAGCATGATATATATCTCCTAAGTCTCCCCCGCGCTGGGAGACTTCCTCACCACAGCTCAGAGGAGGTTGATACTGCCATCTTGTGGACTATGGTCCATAAAATTTCAACAAATCAATATCGATAGCTAAATTAAAGCATTGCTAGTCATCATCCTAACCCGGAACAGCGCTCTCCGGTAGATACAGAGAAAATTTTATATCTTTAGTAGCTTTATGTGCATTTTTGAGCTTGCTACCCTGATTTTTGAGGAATTATTCTCTAATCAGAGTAAGTTTTTCCACTGATATAATCTGTGAAAACTGGCGATCGCGAATAAATAACCATACGGATGGCTAAAAAAAGGGGAGTTGTCTCTAAACAAGTCATCAGAAAACTTCTGCTCATTAACAAATGCTTGAGGTTCAGCTTTCTAAATTGAGATACTCTTACTTGAGTGTCGTTAACTGATTACTAAATCATAAATAGCTTCTAGCTTGGCAGTTTGCTTGCGAATATCAAAATTTTCGCAAATAAACTCTCGTCCTTTTTTACCCATACTTTTAGCTAAAGCCCGATCGGACAAAAGAATATCTAATTTTTCCGCGAGAGAGCGATCGTCTTTTTCATCAACTAAAAAGCCAGTTTCTCCATCTAAAATAGCATCAGGGATAGCGCTATGCCAGGTAGAAGCTATTGGTAAACCAGAAGCGGCGGCTTCCAATATTGAAAGGGGTAAACCTTCGCTATCACCGTTTTTTGCTGTTTGACTGGGTAAAGAAAATATTTCTGCATTTCTCATAGTTTTTTGAATCACTTCATAAGGTTTTGCCCCCATAAAGTTTACTCTATTACTAATACCAAGCTCCTCTGCTAAACTTTTAAACTTTTCAGTCATTGTGCCATTTCCAATTTGGATAACTGACACATCTGGATGCTTATTGGCAATCCGGGCAAAAGCTTTTAATAGCGTATCAATTCCTTTTTTCTCAGTATGTCTGCCTACACATAAAATATATCTTTCACCTTTTGACTCACTGGCTGGAGCAAATTTTTCTAAATCTATACCACTATTTAGTTTAATAATTTTATCTTCGGGATAACCATATTCAATCATCTTTTTATACAAAAAACTAGAAAAAGCGATAAATTTAGATGCTTTTTGTTTTAATTCTTCTTCATGCAAAAGAAATTGATAGAATGCTGGATTACCTGACAGCCACATAGATTGACGCGAAACGGTGATATCAAAACCGTAAAATGTAACGAGGAAAGGAATATTTAATTTTTCTGCCAATCGCATTGCGTAAATCCCATCTGGCCCAAAATGTCCGTGAATTAATTTTAGATTTTTTAGTTCAGCTTCTTTTCCAAACATATTTGGTGAAGCAGAAATTATATGAAATAATTGCTTAATCTTCCATTGGTCATTATTACTAATAGCAATATTGTCAAAAGGAATATCTGCTAATAGTTTACAAGTCAGAAATAACGGTTTGTATGTTTGTAAATTATGTGCTTGTTCTCCGATAAAAGTTTCTGATACTCTCGGATAAGCTCGACGATACATCCCAACTGTTTTCATTGTGTTACTCCTATTTAAGATTAAAATTTCTCTTTCTCAAAAACGATCAAAATGTTGGATAAAAAACTTTTAATTTATTTATATATTTACGCCCTTGATTCTATCTTCTGCTATTTTTGATAAAATATTAATTACCTAATTCATTCACAGCAATAACAAGTATTGCTTTTTCAACAAGTTAATATTAGTCTAAATCAGAGCTTCAATTATTTATGTTAATAAGTGAAATAATAAGTTTTTCTGAAACTATTTTTTAGTAAATATCTTAAGGTTTAATCAAGCAAACTAGGATATTTATTTATGTCAACAAACTGATTAATTTTTTATGACTTAAGCATTGACAAGGAAGGCACAATAGCAACTATGCTTTTCAAGGCTTCTAGGTAGATTTTTGCGATGCCTGCGGTAAATGCTGTCTACGCAACTAATAAAATATGCTTTGTAAAAGGCTGAAGTCTTGATGTACATGCACAAAATGATTTATTTGTAAAGTGCATAAGTCTTATTTTATCAAACTTGATTGAGTTGAGGATAGCCTCCCTTTCTTAGCTGCAATTATTTGCTGAATTAACACAAACACATCAATTTTAAAACATATCTACATTAAAATTATATTTATTTAAATAAATATTTTTGTTAAAAAATGATTTACTTTATACCAGCATAAGCATAACCTCGGAGTAGTGATTTAGTTTAGACTACCATAAGCTCATCCTTCGGAGTTAGGCACTCTTGATTTTTTGACCTCATCCCAGCACTGATATTATGTCCGGCTAATTAGTTATAATTCCCGAATCTATGCACAAAGCCCAAAAAGCCCTCACCTCTGCGGTCTTAATGATAAGTCTTTAACCGGACACGATATTATTCCACCTACGCAGAGATCGATATTTCTAGAGAAGATTAACATTTCCCTATGCCCTACGGTACGAATCCAATCTCCATGTCCCATTCCCCATAGCCCAAGTGCAAGAAACTCACTCCTTCAAGGGGTTAAATTCTGCAACTAGTTCTAAACCAAACCATAAAAACATCTACCAAATTGCTAACTCGCCTGGAATATTACTACATCTATACAAGTAGTATTTGGCATCAAGCAACTTCATGCATAGTCACCTGGACGACGAAGAATCAGAAATGGGTTGGCAGGTTTCACTTCATAGTCGCGGTAAGGTGTTTGAGCTTTAGCGATCGCTCTTGGGTGTGTCTAGTTTTCTCTATACTTAGATAAACCTCATCTATGTTGAAACCTAGAGTTTTTTAAAAAATATATTTTTGTAGGTTGGGTGGAGTGAAACGCAACCCAACATTACCACCAAATTTTATGTTGGGTTACGCTATCGCTGCACCCAACCTACAAAACTACGGTTTTCAAGGTAGACGAGGTTTATATAAACAAAAATTTTATAAATGCTCTCTTAGGCAGTAAATTGCCAAAGTTTAACATTTCCATCACGATCTCCAGATATCAAATACTTATTACTGATAGCTAATGAACCGATCTCTGATTCGTGTTCACTTGGAAATTCTTGCAAAAGTTCTTTGCTTTCAGTAGTAGTGCTGTGAAAGATATCGTAATAAATTCTTTCCGCTTCATAACATCCTAAACGTTCTGCGATCGCTCGCTGAAATTAGCACTCGTTTATCTAATTTAAACTATCAACAAAAATAATTCATTATGCCTTAAGAAAATTATAAATTAAGTATAAAATATTACAAGCTTTAAGAAGAGTTTGAGTAAGTATCATATTTTAGTTCGGAATCACTAAAATTAAGTACCTAGAAACCTATTAACAGGAGATAATAATAAACTTACTACCCTCCGCTGTTCTTCCATCAACCATTACAGAGCTTGTTCTGACTTGGTTTAGGTAATTCAGTTCACAGTCACAGGGTCGAATTTTGCAAGTTGTTCTGAACCAAACCATGAAAACATCTACCAAATTGCTAACTCGCCTGGACTATTACTACCAGCAAATCAAAACAATCATCCTGACTCGGCAAAATCCGATTACGGGTTTACTACCTGCAAGCACAGCGATTACAGCCCACGGCGATTATACAGATGCCTGGGTGCGAGACAATGTTTACAGCATTTTGGCAGTTTGGGGTTTAGGACTTGCATACCGCAAGATTGACGACGACAAAGGACGCACCTATGAACTAGAACACAGTGTCATCAAACTGATGCGTGGGTTGTTATTTGCGATGATGCGACAGGCTCATAAAGTAGAGACATTTAAACATACTCAGTCGCTACTAGATGGACTGCACGCCAAATACAATACCGCGACGGGTGACATTGTTGTTGGTGATGACGAATGGGGACATTTGCAACTTGATGCCACATCTATATTTTTGCTGATGTTGGCACAAATGACGGCTGCGGGATTGCCAATAATTTATACGATTGATGAAGTAAATTTCGTCCAAAATTTAGTTTACTACATTGGACGAGCTTACCGCACGCCAGATTACGGCATTTGGGAACGCGGTAATAAAATTAATCGGGGAAATGCTGAATTAAATGCCAGTTCTGTAGGCATGGCAAAAGCTGCTTTAGAAGCTATCAACGGACTGGATTTGTTTGGTGTGCGTGGTAGTCAAGCATCGGTGATTCATGTGCTACCAGATGAAATCGCCCGTGCCCGAATTACTCTAGAATCGCTATTACCCAGAGAATCTGGTTCCAAAGAAATTGATGCGGCGCTGTTAAGTATTATTAGTTATCCTGCCTTTGCGGTAGAAGATTTGGAGTTACGCGATCGCACCTTAAACGATATTATCAACAAACTTGCAGGTAAATACGGCTGCAAACGCTTTCTGCGCGATGGACACCAAACGGTTTTAGAAGATAATCAACGTTTACACTACGAACCGTGGGAACTCAAGCAATTTGAGCATATTGAATGCGAATGGCCGTTATTTTTCACTTATTTAGTTCTAGACGGATTATTTCGCGGCGATCGAGAACAAGTTAAAAAATACCAAAATCTTTTAGAATCATTACTTATAGAACAAAATGGTTTGCGTTTATTGCCAGAACTTTATTATGTTTTGGCAGAAAACATAGAGGCAGAAAAATTAACACCTCAAACGCAACCACGTTTGCCCAATGAAAATATTCCCTTGGTGTGGGCGCAGAGTTTATATTTTCTCGGTGAAATGTTGAGTGAAGGTTTAATCGCAGTTGGTGATATCGATCCTTTAGGAAGACATTTGTGTGTGGGCAAACAGCGCGAAGCATTGGTACAAATTGCCTTGTTAGCAGAAGATGAAGATTTACAAACGAAACTAGAAGTTCACGGAATTGAAGCGCAAACGCCTACCCAAGTAGAACCGATTCAGGTGAGAAAAGCTGAAGAATTTTCAGCTATTTATACCCAAATTGGACGTAACGACAAACTTGGTTTAACTGGACGGCCAGTGCGGCGGCTGCGAAGTTTAACAACATCTAGAATCTTTCGGATTCGTGGTGAAACAATTGTATTTTTGCCTTCCTTTTCTGACTCTCAACAATTTTACTTAACTCTTGATTACCATTTTTTGCTGGATCAAATTAGAAGCGAACTAGCTTACATTCAAAAATATTGGAGCGATTTAGGGCGTCCGACTCTGACTTTAATGTTGACACACACCATGTTAGAAGCAGGTTCGGAAGCATTACTAGAACTGATGCAAGAACTCAAAGATGGTATTTGTAACGGCGTGCGGGTGAAATTAGGGCGGCTAAATCAGCTAATGTTAACAGCCGGAATCCAAAGAATTGATTTTCTACCAAATGCAGAATTCTCGCGATCGCCAGTAAAAAATGCTAGCCCACATTGCTATTATTTAGCTTATCATCCTGAAAAAAACTGGCGCTTAGGACATACCCAAGAATTTCAAATGGAATACGAAACTAACTTGGGGTCATTGCTTTCTTATTTGCGTTCATCAGAGAATATCTACGAGCAAATCGAGTTATTGCAAACATTAACTCGCTTGCAGGGAATGAAATTTGATACAGGATATGGTGGCCCAGGATATCCTGTCACCGTAGGCGATTTACTAGATGAAGTTTACACCAAAGCTGGAGATTTAGGCATTTGGGCAGTAGTGCGTCGGGCTGCGGGATTACGGCAAATGGTTGATATCAGCCTATCAGATGCAGTCACGAGTATTTTGGTGCGGGGTAAGCAAATTGCTGTGGGTAAAGCTTACAGCGAAGCCTCCTTGATTAGCGTACCCATGTCTCACGATGAAATTGCCGATAAAATTAATCATTTTTGTCGTGAGGATATCCGCGATCGCGTCCTCACACAAGAAATTTTAATCTATGTTGGTATTTTAATTCGCTCAGAACCCGAACTATTCCAAGGACTACTAACCTTGAGAGTCGGCTATCTGATCTTATTGATCGTCAGCGAACTAGCGCGGGAATTGCATGTCACTCAAGATGAAGCTTACGATCGCTTAATGCAACTTTCACCCTTTGAAGTGAAAATGCGCTTACGCCAGGTATTAACTGGATATACTGGCATGAGTAACCTGTTGCGCCAGCAAGAATCGCTGCACGTCAAACAAAAAGAAAGTGATATAGCTTGGGTCGTGTCACCAGGAATCGCCGAAGGGATAGAAGTTCCGCCAGGTGGTTGGCGGCGATTTCGCCAAGCCGAGGGTGCGACAGGGCGCGTACCAAAAGAATTTTTTAAGCAAGTTTGGCTATTAATGCAACATTGCAAAGGTCTAGTAATTGGTGATAAACTAGAGCGCCGCAATCGTTTAGATAGTGAGATAATGCTGTCGGAAATGACAGCCGGGGAAAGGAATTTTGCGCTGTTAGTTGAGCATTTGCTGAATAAAATCGAAGCTCCAGAATACCGCCAAGTAAATATTGAAGCATTAATCGAATTAGGAGCGATCGCTGCTAATAATCCCAAGCTGCAAATTGAAGGATATATTGTGTTAGATGTATTAATCGGTCATGCAGTGCGATTGGCGTGGTTAGAGAATCATAGTCAACGTAGCGATCGCTATGATGAGGATAAGGCGAGTGCATGGCGATCGTTTTACAATACTTCTCCTAGAGATTGCGCTAGTTATATTTTGAAGGCGTTCAGGTTCTTGACGGAATTTGTGAAGGATTTTTAAACGCAGAGGAGCGCAAAGGGAAGCGCAGAGGAACGCAGACGATGAGAGAGAATGAGTTGAGTGGGGTGATTATTGGGTGTGCGATGAGGGTGCATACTGCTTTGGGGCCTGGTTTATTGGAGTCGGCTTATGAGGAGTGCTTGGATTATGAGTTGAAGAAGGCTGGGTTAAGTGTTGGTAAACAAATTCCATTGCCCTTAGTTTATCAAGATGTGCAATTGGAATGTGTTTATCGATTAGATTTGATGGTCGAAAACCAAGTAATTGTAGAGATTAAATCTGTAGAGTCCTTCCACCCAATTCACTCCGTTCAACTCCTAACCTATCTCAAACTAGCAAATTGCAAACTAGGTCTTCTCCTTAACTTTAACGTCCTCCACCTCAAAGAAGGTATTAAACGCGTAGCTAACAACCTCTAACTCTCCCTGTCACTCTATCTCATCCTCTGCGATCCTCCGCGCTTCCCTTTGCGTCCCTTTGCGTTGAAAAAAAATATCCCCCACCTCCAATTCCAAAAGCAGGGGTTTATTCAATTTTATTTTGTTGTTAAAACTACTTAACAGAAACAGCATCAACATCAATAGTGCTTCCACTAGAGCTAGAGGTAGAACCCTCAGTAGTATTAGGTACTTCAGTACCCACCTCACCCTTACGAGCTTTCCAGCCTTCAATCACTAGCCCAGACACCTCACCAACTAGCAGAGTCAAGAGGAAAACATCATCAATCTCTCCCACAACGGGTATAAAATCTGGGAGAACATCAAATGGGCTGACCAAATAAACCAACGTTCCTAAAATTACCCACCAACGGTATTTGGGGTTACGAAGTACACTGCGATACCAGGTATAAAGTGATTGGATTGAAAATTTCATATTTTGAACCTCCAGTTATCATTTATTTTGACAAATCATCCTAAAAACTCACGGTGCGAATAACCGTCCTAGTTAGTTGGGAAGATGCTACTAGTAATCTGTCAACAAAAACAAATACAGTATTTGGTGCTGATATCTGCTGCTCTAGCCATAAGAGATATGCCTATATACTGATTTTTCTTTGCTAGAGATTTTATAAATTGCTCGGTATAGTCTTAAACTTCTGTGCAGATCCCAAAGAATAATCTTCTAATTTAAAATCAGCAAAAGGCTTCTTTTCTAACCTATTCCGTAGCGCCTCGTCAAGAATGACACCAGATGATTCTCTTTTAACACCAATAATTATCACACTTGTTTGATATGTCGTTAAATCTTGATTTGCCTGACAATCACTCCGTTGGAATTGACCCAAATTCAATAAGCGATCAATTTTGACACTTGGTGTATTAATAAATAATTTTTTAGCCAAAAGTTGTATTTGTTTAGAACGTTCTAAAGCCACACGTTCTTGAATTAATCTATCACCTTTACAAGAAGCTGTACCGACAGAGATAATCTCATTGGGAGCTTCAATTATATTTTCTATACCTTCTTGTTCTAAATTCAACTTTAAAAGGTCAACACTAATAATTTCATCATTGGATTTAATTTGAAAGTTGCTACCTAAAAGCCATTTATATTTTAGTGATAAAACCGCTATATTAAATTCAGCTATTCTTCCCTGACTATCCTTACCTTTTTGATAAGAAAAGTAATCTATATTACCTTTTTTTTCTGGATATTGTCTGTAATAAGATGTGTCAGGCAAATCTGATTTGCGTGTGGCTAAAGTAACTATACTAAGTAACCCTAATATTACTAATAGAACTGCAAAAAATGCTAATAACGGCACTTTTTCCGACTGCTTATTTGGAGATAATGAGTTGTGATTAATATCTACAGTTAAATGCTTAAAATTAGAAGAGTCTAGGATATTACTATTTGTCGGAGTCGTGCCTGTTAATTGAGTTTCTATTTCTTCTAGGGAATGCAATATTTCTTGAGTACTGGCAGGACGTTTTTCTATATCTGATGCTGTTAGCCAATCAATTAAATTCAATAGTAAGGGTGAAATATGGGCCGCATGATTTTGCCAGTGCAACAAATTTTGCTGGATATCATACATCTCCAAAGGATGATATCCTGTCAGCAAAAATACAAAAGTGCGTCCCAAAGCAAAGAAATCTGACTGCGGTGCTGCTTGACCATTCATTTGTTCTGGGGCGCTGTAGCCAGATGACATAAGTGCTGTCATCTTGTCGCCATTGCTTAGTTGGTCTTGGTAGGTTTTCTTAATTTCACTGGCGGTGCCAAAATCAATCAGTACTAGATTCCCCCAATCCTTCTCAAGAGAGGGTCTAACCATAATATTAGATGGCTTAATATCTCGATGTAGGTACTGTTTGCTATGTACTACATCTAAAATTTCTATCAATTGTCTTAACCAGTCTATGGCTTGTTCTTGGGATATGGGGTTATTTTGCTGCTGTAGCCACTGTTCTAAGTTGTAGCCATCGATTTTTTCCATTGCAATGCAATGCAACACTAAACCATTTCGGGTTTGATACTGGAAGTAACTATCTTCTTTGGGAATTCCAGGATGCTTGAATTGTCCCAACACCGTTATTTCTTGCTGAAATAGTTCTACTGCTTGGGCGTCGCCTGATAAATCTTCTTTGAGTATTTTGAGAATTTTGGGGGTATCTTGTTCGTATGCCTCATAAACTTTACTAAAACCTGTTTTGTCACTCAACAGGCACGTCACCCGATAACGCCCTAGCAATTCTAGATGGGAACCACAACTTTGACAAAAGCGGTTTTGCTGATTATTCGGGTGATTTGGTTTAGGGCAAACGGGATTGATACAAAGGCTCATGACAGGAGAGTGGGGAGTGGGGAGTGGGGAAGCAGGGGAGCAGGGGAGCAGGGGAGCAGGGGAGCAGGGGAGCAGGGAGACAAGGGGGACAAGGGGGACAAGGGAGACAAGAGGAAATTATTGAACAAATCTCTCCCAAATCTCCCCCATCTTCCTTGTCTACCTTGTCTCTTCTCCATACCCAATGCCCAATGCCCAATGCTCAATGCCCAATGCCCAATTCCCAATGCCTAATCCCCCTAGACATCGCTCCTATTAATTCTTCTGTTGCTGTATGACTAATCCCGTCTAATAATCATGAGATTTTTGATCTGTGTTCTGCCAAGAAAGCTGCCACAGTTTGGTTAAATGCCTCTGGTTGTGTCAAAAACGGCCAATGATTGCCGGGAACTTGGCAGATACGTAAGTTTTGAAGATAGGTTTTGTAGGGTTGAATTTGCCAATTTTGGCGGTTTAATCCTTGTTTTGGCTGAATGAATAGGGCAGGGATGTCAAGGGGAATTGTAAAACCGGGCACTTGCATGACTGCCTCAAAAATTCCGTCGCGGGCGGCTATAGTAAATTTGCTGCCCCAACTTCCATCGGGTTTTTGTTCTATTCCTGCTTGGAAGACTTGCTTTTGTAAAGAAGTCCATCCTTGATATTGCTTTAATTGCCGTGCTTGTTGTTCGGCTTCTTCTTGACTGGCAAAAGGCCCCATACTTTTAAGAAAAGGCAAGAAGCGATATAACATCGGGAAAGTTACCCTGAAAAGACTGGGCATTTTCCAGATAAAAATCGGATCGACAAGAATTATACTCCGTAAACGCTTTGGGTTTTGTCTTGCCCAGATGACGGCTAATTTACCTGTCCAAGAGTGACTTACAATATGGGCAAAAGTCCATCCAAGACTATCCATAAGCGCTTCAAGGTCTGCGATCGCACTTTCAAAGCTATAATCTATCTCTGGTTTACTACTTTGGCCATGTCCCCGCATATCTGGCGCAACTATGTGGTAATCCGCCGCCAAGTAATCTCCTAAACTAGACCACACCAAAGCATGATCGCCTAAGCCATGTAACAGCAGTAAAGGTTCTTGACCTTGATTCCATTCTAAATAAGAAAGTTGGATATCAGGCTTTGATAAAGTTTGACGTACAGGCATCATTGCACATCCAGGCTTAGATAGTTTTGCGTTTATATGGTACTGCGAAAGAAGATGGGGGGCAGCGGAGCAGAGGGGCAGGTGGTCACTGAGCGTAGCCGAAGTGGGAGCAGGGGAGCAGAGGAGCAGAGGAGGATAGATAATTAATGACAAATGACAAATGACCAATGACCAATACCCAATGCCCCATGCCCCATGCCCAATTCAATTGTTATCATCTACCACTTTATGACTCTGAGGATTGTACTAATTGACACGAAATAATGACGCTAATGAATGCCAAGATCGAGAAAAGGATGCCCCAAGGATATTAAAAGTACTATGCCAGAATTACATCAATCAATTGCCCAGCATTATCACGAACGGACTAAATACAACCCTGATACTCTCGCCTCTAAAAGTCAGCGGTTAGACTGGACTAAACAGCCAGTACCCTTTAAAGAGTACAAAATTGGCTCTACTTTTGATCTCAAACCCTATATCCAAGAAAAAGCAGAGGCTTATGCTAATAATCCAGATGCTAAATGGTGGCAAAGACTTTCACGGCTATTGTTTCGCAGTTATGGATTGACAGCGAGAATGCCTTCTATGGGTAGTGCAGTGTATTTACGCGCTGCTCCTAGTGCAGGTGGATTATACCCTGCTGAGGTGTATGTGGTTTCCCGTGGTACATCGTTATTGCCGCCTGGTCTATATAACTACCAGTGTCGAACTCATTCTCTCATGCATTATTGGGAAAGTGATGTTTGGCAAACTTTGCAAGCAGCTTGTTTCTGGCATCCTTCTTTAGAAAATACCCAATTGGCAATTATTGTGACTGCGGTATTCTATCGTTCTGCGTGGCGCTATGAAGATCGGGCTTACCGTCGGATTTTTCTGGATACGGGACATCTGTTGGGTAATATCGAGTTAGCTGGTGCGGTTACTGATTATCGCCCCCATTTAATCGGCGGCTTTGTCGATGAATCGGTTAACGATCTGCTTTATATCGATCCGCAACAAGAAGGTGCGATCGCTGTCTTACCTCTGGCAGACTTGTTAGATATTAATCAAAATTTACCATTGGGATGTACTGCTTTACCTTCCGCTACTGAAACCAGTTATCCTCAAATCCCTGATGGCGAACTACTAACATATTTCCATCAACATACCCAGATCCAATCAGGTGTAACTGGTAATCTTAATCTACCAACTATTAAACAAGAAAAATCTTTAGAGGATAAATACAATTTCCCTTTCTGTTTAAAAATTCCCACCACCACCGCACCGATAAACTGGGGACAAAAACTATCAGAACTAGAAACCACTATGTATAAGCGACGCTCTACCCGCGCTTACAATGGTGATGATTTAAGCTTCGATGAATTGAAAAGTTTACTCGATTTCACTTACCAACCGCAAAATTACATCGACCAAAGCTTAGATATTTCTCCAGACTACTTCGATCTAAATTTAATCGAAACATTCATTGCTGTTTGCGGAGTCAAAGGACTGGAGGCGGGTTGTTACTATTACGCCCCCAAAGCCCAAGAATTACGCCAAATCCGGTTTAAAAACTTTCGGCGAGAGTTACATTTTCTCTGTTTGGGACAAGAATTAGGACGGGATGCGGCAGCGGTATTATTTCACACAGCCGATTTGAAAGCTGCGATCGCACAATATGGCGATCGCGTTTACCGTTACTTACACATGGATGCCGGTCATTTGGGACAACGCCTGAATTTAGCAGCAATGCACCTGAATGTCGGCGTCAGTGGTATCGGTGGATTCTTTGACGACCAAGTAAATGAAGTTTTGGGTATTCCTGCTGATGAAGCTGTTTTATATATCACTACATTTGGACGCCCAAGATAAAAATAATTCCAGAGACGCTGAGAATCTAGAAAGTTTCTTTCTCTGTCCTTTACGTCTCTGTGCAAGCTTACGGGGCTACAACTTGGGCTAGAATGCAAGATATAGCAGGGGACAGGCAACAGGCAACAGGATCGAAAGTCGCTTGGTGTCTGGGTTTTATATTAGGTTTATGTCCTAAACGACTTGGCGACAGCTATAAAAGAAGCCTCATCGCCCTTTGTCCTTGTTGGTAGTACTGGTGCTTGTTAATACTTGGTATAAATAATTCGGTAACTAATTCGTAGGAATTTTTTATATCCATCCATATAATCCAATATAAAAACTGCTATGACGGCGAATAGTCCGTCCAGATTCTTTAATTCAACCGATATATTTTTGGATACCCATACATTTAATTTATGGTTGGGGTCTAAATACTCATCCATAACGTAATTCAGAATTGCGTTAACGCCGGCGGCAAGCGAGTCTGGGTACCCCTACGGGGAAGCAAGCTACGCTTTTAGCGTCTCGTAGAGAGCGTCATTGCGAATGGGATTTTGGTAAATCCGGGTAATTTACGTTTTAGTGAGTTTTTCCTGAATGAATGTCCTGTTTTGCCTCTCGACTAGCTGTAGATGTGATTAGAAACGGATTATTAGGGAGAATTCTTTGAGCATCGAAAACGACGGTCGCGGCAGTGGCAGGTAATGTTATGGCTTTTGTATTAGTTATAGATAGCGTCGGCGCAGCCCAACCTAGTCATCGCTATAGACTGGTGAAGCTCCGATATTAAGCTGGTGTTATGTTGAATGGGGCAAGAGTGATAAAAAAGGGTTAATGTCTCTTACCTGCTCCCAGATATAGCTCACCCACTTTCGGGTCATTCAACAATTCTTCACCAGGGCCGGAGATCGCATCACGTCCCGATTCTAATACATATCCACGATTAGCCATCTCTAAAGCTTTACGGGCATTTTGTTCTACTAATACGATCGCAGTACCTGCCTGATTAATTTGTTTAATCTGCTCGAACACTTGTGTCACCAAAATCGGCGACAAAGCAGCAGATGGCTCATCTAAAATCAGCAAACCAGGTTCCAACATCAAAGCTTTGCCCATCGCTAGCATCTGGCGTTCTCCTCCAGAGAGAGTACCAGCACGTTGACGACGGCGATCGCTTAATCTCGGAAACATAGTAAATATTTTATCTTTAATTGGTTTCAGGGGAGTGTTAAGCACAAAAGCACCCATCTCCAGATTCTCTTCAACACTTAGAGAAGGGAAAACATTGGCGATTTGCGGTACGTAGCACATTCCTCGTTGGACAATTTGATTGGACTTTAGCCCCACGATATTTTCACCTTTGAAAGTAATTGTGCCTGTGTGGGGGATCAAAAGCCCAAAAATTGCTTTTGCCAAAGTAGATTTACCTGCACCGTTGGGGCCAATCACTGTCACCAATTCTCCTGGTGCAACCTGAAAATTCACACCTTGCAGGATATCTACATCTTTGATGTATCCAGCGCGAACATTTTGAACTTCTAATAAATAGTCATTAGTCATTGGTCACTTGTACTGAGCGAAGCCGAAGTATTTGTCATTGATCAATCGATTTTGGATTTTAAATTTTGGATTTTGGATTGACCCCGACCACAACTTGTACTGAGCGTAGTCGAAGTAGGGTACGGGGCAAAATGATTTTAAATTTTGGATTTTGGATTTGTTCCGCTTGACTTCTCTACGAGACGCTACGCGAACGGACGGAGCATGAACCGGAATAATCTAAAATCTAAAATCTAAAATCTAAAATCTAAAATCTAAAATTGGCACGGTCAAGTCAAACATCATTATTGACTGTTGACTATGGACTATTACGGAGTTTTTTGCAACTCTGGTCGTTCTTCTGGAAGAATTGCCCCTTCTACAGGGCAAACTTGGAGACAGATACCACAGTCGATGCAAGTGGCAAAGTCAATCCAGTACCAATCTGTTCCCTTGGCATTTTTGCCTGGGCCATCATGAATACAAGCTACTGGACAAGCATCTACGCAGTCTGCAACACCTTCACAGACTTCTGTAACAATTGTATGCGGCATGTTCTCGATTCCCTCTCTTCTGTATCGGCTCTTTCTAGACTAGCAGGGGAGGGGAGAGCAGGGGAGCAGGGGAGCAGGGGGAGCAGGGGGAGCAGCACTTCTCTGCGAGACGCTCCGCGAACGACTACGCTCAGTGACCGAGGAGCAGGTGGTCACTGAGCGTAGCCGAAGTGGGAGCAGGGGAGACAAGGGGACAGGGGACAAGGGAGACAAGGGGAAATTCTTGAATCTCTCCCAAGTCTCCCCCCTCTTCCTTGTCTACCTTGTCTCTTCTCCATGCCCTGTTTGGCCCATGCCCAATGCCCAACTTAGTTAACGTAATGGTTCTATTTTTGGTGAACCATCAGCTTTGATCCAGGCAATTTGGGCAATGCGGCGATCGCTTGCATATTGGCGAATCGCTTCTGCATCTCTTCCTCCTAAGTCAATTTCTACTCGCACCAAATCAGTAGAATCTCTGAGTTTTTGTGCGTAGACAAAGGCGGCGGCGTTAGCACTAGCTGTCTCTGGTGCTACCAACCAGTCAGTCGCTGGAGTTTCTTGTGGTAATTGCTGAGTAGACAACAGAACTTGGTATAAATCTTCGATACTTAGTCCAAAACCAATTCCGGGAATATTTTCTCCTTGAGGATGATATAGCCCCAAAAGCTGGTCATAGCGACCACCGCGCCCTAAAACTCTGGCTTGAGATTCGGTATCGTTGACAACTTCAAATACAATACCAGTGTAGTAATCTATGGTTTGGATCAGGCTCAGATCGAGGATTAACGGAAATTTTTTCTCTGATTCTAGTAATTCTACTAGGGATTTGAGGTTATTCACTGCCTCTCGCTGTTCTTCATCTAAATCCAGACTACTAACTTTTTGCAACACATCTGTACTTGGCCCGCGCAAATCCATGATGATTTGGGCGCGATCGCGGAGTTTGTCACTTAGGGGTAAATTATCTATGGTGATGCGGTCAAGATGAGCGATCGCACTACGAACTCGATCCTGTAAATTAGCAGGAAAGGCACTCAGGAGCGATCGGGTAATTCCCGCTTCACCCAAAATTAAATGCCATCCCTGCAAACCCAATGCTGCCAAACAATCTGCTACTAACAGCAGGACTTCGGCATTTGCCAACAATCCGCCAGCACCTAACAATTCCACCCCAGCTTGATAAAACTCTTGCTGGCGATTATGCCTACTTTCCCAAGTGCGACGAAACACATTGGCGTTGTAATACAACCGTTGTGGATAAGTGACACCAGCCATCCGAGTGACAACAGTACGAGCAATAGATGCTGTTAATTCTGGACGTAGTCCTAATTCATCATCTTCACCATTTTGTTGTAGTTGAATCACCATCTGACGCTGGATTGCTTCCCCCGCCATCAGGGTATCCATCCGCTCTAAAGTCGAGGTGATAATCCTGTGATATCCCCAACGGTGAAACACCTGCTGTAACCGATCTTCAATCCAGCGTTTTTTCTCCACATCCAAGGGCAATAAATCCCTGGCTCCCGCTGCTGGTTGATACACCATTATTTTTTCTTCCCACCAAACAAACCACCGAACAAACCACTACCAGATTTATCTGGTTGCTTATCTCCATTATTGGGGGATGAAGTCACCTTCTGATCGCTAGGTTGTTGTCCTAAAGCCTTATCTATTTTAGGTTTCCATTGTAGAGCCGTTTCGTCACTGGGATCTAATTTTAGAGCGTTGTCAAAGTGGATTTTAGCCATTTTTAGCTGATTTTGCTTCAAATACACCATTGCAATTAAGCTATGACAGCGACTATTTTTTGGTTCTAGCTTCAGGGCCTCTTGCAACTCTACTTTGGCTGGGGCAAATTGGTTTTTGTCAATCAAAGATTGAGCGCGACGAATATACTGCTCTACAATCAAGTCTTCTTTTGGTGGTGCTGGTGCTGGTGTTGGTGGTGTATTTTTTGGTGTATTTGGTTGAGGTGTACCTGATTGGACTTTCGGTTGAGCAGGTGGCGGCGCGGCGGATGCTTTACCCGCACTCCGCATTAAATACACTAAATTCAACTCACTAGCTTGGGCAATGACTTGCAGTGCTTGTTCTAAAGAATCATATTGAGTTTGGGCTAGTTTGGCGATCGCAGTTTTATAAAAATGATCGATATTAGCTGCCTCAACTAACTGTTTAGCCAAGTCGGTATTTAGAGTTACCGCAGTTGATTCTTGTACCAGACGCTTGCCAATTTGCGACAAAATTAGAATATATTCAGTGCGAGTGCGATCGCCAGAGAGTTTTTCGTAAGCTGGGTTAACCAGCTTTGATAACAATTCATTACCGAGATGTTTTTGAGCAGCCGTTTCAGTAAGACTACTGTCTGGGTGCAAACGACGGGCGACTTGGAGATAGCGTTTGCGAATTTCTTTGACATCCGCATCAACAGGAGCGCACAGCACTGCGTGATGATCTATGAAATCATATTTAAATAGTCCACGATCTATTTTGAAAGACATATAGAGTTTTTACACCAAGGGAGCAGTTAGATTGCTTTTAGTGTACCCAAAGTCGTAGAGAAAGCCCCCATCTGCTACACCCAAGCTGACAGTGGCGGAACCCGTAAAAGTTCGTTACTGAGAGAGTCGTGAATATAACTATTTGTAGCAAGAATTCTACCTGACTCAATTTTGACAGCAGTACCATCGTAGGCGGTGATTTTGCCCCCGGCTTCTTGTACCAAAATTATCCCAGCAGCAATATCCCAAGGAGAAAGTCCCCGTTCCCAGTAACCATCGACACGTCCACAGGCAACATAAGCCAAATCGAGCGATGCCGAACCGCTACGTCTAACTCCTTGGGTAAGATGGGTAAGATGAGTAAATTCTGCGTAGTTGTTATCAGAGGTTTCGCGGCGATCGTAGGCAAATCCTGTTACTAGTAGGCTTTTACTCAGTTCAGATGTTAATGAAACCTTGATGGGCTGACGGTTACGCGTTGCCCCGAAGCCAGCAGCAGCACGGAATAGCTCGTTGTGGAATGGGTCATAAATTACACCGACTTGGGGAACACCATTAATTAACAGCCCGATGGAAACGGCGAAAAATGGGTATTGATGAGCGTAGTTGGTTGTGCCATCGAGAGGATCTATTGCCCAGAGGTACTCATTCTGTTGATTACCTAATTTCCCTGATTCTTCAGCGAGGATCGAATGCTGGGGAAAGTGGCAACGCAAAATTTCTAAAATTAACTCTTCTGAAGCTTTATCAGCAGCCGTGACTAAATCACCAGAGCGTCCTTTTTCAATAATTGCATCTTCTAACTTACCCAAGTAACCTTGCAAAATAGCACCAGCAGCCAAAGCCGCTTCTGTCGCAATATCTAGAAAAATTTGTAAATTTGTCATTTGTCATTTGTCACTTGTACTGAGCGTTCGCGTAGCGTCTCGAAGAGAAGCCGAAGTATTTGTCATTTGTCATTGGGTATGGGGAAAGGGAAAGGGGTAAGGGGAAAAGGGGAAAGATTAAATTTATTCCTTTTCCCTTTAACCTTTAACCTTTTCCCCAGCCCCCCTGCCTCCCCTGCTTCCCTGCTCCCCTGCTCCTCTGCCCCCTGCTTTCCCTGCTCCCTGCCCCCTGCTCCTCAAAGATTTTGGCGGCGAAACTCGGCGGGAGTGAGGCGCATGGGCTTTTCTGGGTTCCAGATTCCTTGCCCCATGAGTCTAGCCCATTGTTGGGCACGTTCTAAACGCAGGTCATACTTATGGTTAGGCGATCGCCCTACAAACATTGCATTCCCTTGTTTAACTAATTCTTCATTCAATAACACCTTATTTTTCCACACATAAGCTAGAGTTCGCCCGATTTTGTCTTTTGCTTCTAAATCAAACTCCAGCGTTACCGATTGTTCTACACCACCAATTAGATTCTCTAACTGTTCTTTTGCTGCTTCCCCCCAAGGGCGTTGTCGCAAATCTGGTGCATCAACACCCACTAACCGCACTTGGGAAATCAAATTTGGTTGTTCAGCCATGCCCAAAACTTCCAAACTTTGCCCACTAACTACCCGCGCTACTTTCACCTGGGCTTCATTGTTCGGCAGCTGGTTTTTACCTTGACAACTCACCAAGAGTAATAAGCAAGCCAAAATCGCTATTTTTCGCACCCAGTCACCAAAATTTACAGGCATCAAAAATTCGGTGATTTTGAATTGTTTATCGAGACAGAATTCTGAATTCTGACTCCTGAATTCTGAATTGTTCTTCATTCCTCATCTAAGGGTAAACCTGCTTTAACTCTTCCCCTAGCAAAATAGCGTCCAAACTGGAGTTCGTAAACTTCATCTTCATCTTGCGTCTCTACTTCCAAGTCAGAACGGGGGTAACTCACACACAACAAGGCATAACCTTGCTTACGTAAATCTGGCGACAAGCCGATCGCTTCTGGTTGGTAAATTTCTCCTGATAACACTCTCACAGCACAAGCAGTGCAAGCCCCGTTGCGACAGGAAAACGGTAGTTCCACCCCTTGTTTTTCGCCAGTGTGCAGGATGTAGCGGTCTTCTGGCACTTGTAGGGTGTATGTTTTGTTAGTGGCGCGATCGCGAACTTTAATTGTGTATGTACGGGACATCTGGATTTGCGTTTTGGGATTAGGACTATCAAATTCAATCTAGAATATCTTTCTTTATCTTTGCATTTTCTGGGATTTTATAGTATGATCGGAACTTATGACACCTGGAGAGGTGGCCGAGTGGTTTAAGGCGCAGACCTGGAAAGTCTGTTTAGGGAAACTTAACGGGGGTTCGAATCCCCCCCTCTCCGTTCTGAAACCCAGGGTGGTTTTATGTAACGAGAGAAAAACTAAAAATGGGTTTCAAAGCCTCTCTCCGCTTCGGGGAGAGGTTTGGAGAGGGGTCAAAATCTATGATTATACATGAGAAATCAAGACTTATGTATTTTTCTTTTTTCGTATGAAACCACCCTGCCCTCTCCGTTCTGAAACCTAGTCTAAATATATAGTTTGAACATAGCCAAATATATTTAAGACTAAAAAAATTAAATAAATATGATTTTCAAAAATCTTTGTAACATCAATGAATCATCTGTAGAGGCATACAGATGTACGCCCCTAAATATGTATTTCGTGAAATGGTATAACACCAAGAATATTAAATGTTAAGGCACCTCAATGGGAATCAAAGCATTTTCTGGCAAATAGTTGGAAAAACGCCCTTCATCTGCAAGCACCAAAATCAGACGCAGAGGATAATCTGGCGGAACTTGCAAGTCTGCCCACGGTACTGCCAACTCTAAACAACTATTTATTGCTACTTGAGCGCGACTGAAACGGGGATGCCATTGATGATTGTCTCCCGCTTCCCGGAACTGAATCGATTGCGTCAGCAAGTTAACTTCTAAAAGATGGTGGAAAAGGTAATTCAGTGGGGCTGCATCTGGTACATTTGCCAAGGGAACTGGGCTATTGACCATTGTTTTTTCTGGATAGAACCACAACAAATTCAATTCTGTTGGCAAATCCCGTCCTGGTGCAGCACCACTTTTAAAGTCTAGCCGTAAATAGAAATTTAAGTGATCGACCCCATACCAAAGTCGCTGGATGACACTACTATTGTGCATCGTCCCTCGCGCCCCGCCGATTTCTATGCGTCCAGCTTTGTCCCAATCTTGCTCATCACCCCTACCATCAATGACGGGATGAATAAATCCTTGTGGGGTGTGGTTTTTCTGTGCTTCGTGGATTTCTACTGGTTGCTTGAGATAGGGCGGTACAGGTTCATTTAATGCCTTGTAAATGCCAAACAGATGTTCTCGAAACAATCGGTCAAAGATGGCATCTTGATTTGAGGAGTGTCCTGCACCAAACCACCAGAACCAGTCGGAACCCTCTGCGGCATACAATGCTTCCCACGCTTCGGGGTTGTTTTCTTCCGTCGCTTCGGGATGATTTGCAAGCATAATTCTAGCTTCTGTCAAATAATCCCATGCACGATTTTTGGTGGGGTCACCGATCCAAGTGGTAAAACTGCCATCTACCCAAGAACCGCTATGTAGTTGTCCTCCCGGAATGGTGGCTGTGGCTGGAAATTCTTCGAGAAATTCGGAGACAGTGACGAGTTTGAGGCGAGGTTCATCGCTCAAACTTTGATATAAAGCTTCTAGGAAAGGTTTGCCATCTTGGGGATAAAATTCCCAGCAATTTTCGCCGTCCAAAGCGATGGTAACTAGCCAAGGTTGTTCGCTATGACTATCTCTTTGCATTTTAGCGATCGCTTGCAAATGTCCTACTAAATCGGCGGCTGCCTTTTTTGCAGGCATTGCACCATAAGTAAAACCAATCAAGTCTGATAATCTATGGTCGCGAAATACAATTGATAAATCACCCTCGGCGGTTTGCAGGCGATAGGGTCGATACAACAATTCTGGTTGCTCTACATCCCCCGCTCCATCCCGATGAAAAAAGTGTTTCAGCGTCCACCCTAAGACGGCTTCATCTGAGCATATCCACTTAAACCCTTGGTTAATAATGTGTGGAAGTATCTGTGGACTTACGGACTGCTCCGAAGGCCACAAACCACGAGGTATCTGTCCAAAGCGCTCTTTATAAAAGTTCCAAGCTTTCCGCAAGTGGCGGGGAATATCTTCTTCCCACTGAAAGCGCTGCTTTGGTAGTGTCATATTGGGCACAGCTACCCGACCGGAGTTGGTATCAGCTAGCAAGGGTAAAATCGGGTGGGTGTAAGGCGTGGTGGTAACTTCTAGCTGTCCCGCCTCCTGCATTTTCCGATGTTGGGGGATAATTCGGCTAAGAATTTCTCGCTGTTTAGAATAAATGCGCTGGCGATCGCTTAAAGTAAAATTCCGACCCTTTTTTAACCAAGCAGCAATTTCCGGGTCATCCCAAAACAGCGGATCGATCCAAGTCAAATTGTGCCAAGCTAGCAAATCACCATAATCTGGCAATTCCCAATTTGCTAAACACCAAGCTTGCCCTTTTTCCTGCCTTTGCTGGTACAACTCGGCATAGCGGGGATGAGGATCGATCAGGGTATGGTGATTGGCATCAAAAAAGTGTTGGATAATAAATTCACGCTGTTGCTGGGTGAGTTGCTCATCCGGTGTCAAGCTGGCTGTGAGGTAAGGGTCAAAAGCAGTGCCAGCAATATAATCTTCGAGTTGCAATATCAACGATGGAACTAAATTCACCGTTTGGTGTAACTTAGGATACCGCTCTAAGAGCAATACCAAATCCAAATAATCTTTAGTTCCATGCAAGCGTACCCAAGGGAGACGGTACTGCTGACTGGGAGATAGCGAAACGCCGCTGCCAGGGGACTTGTACAGCGGCTGATGTTGATGCCAGATAAAAGCAATGTAGAGAGGATGGGACATAGAAATAGTTAGGAGTTAAGAATGAGGAGTTAGGAGTTAATTCAAAACTCATAACTCCTAACTCCTAACTCCTAACTTTTACACCACTTGTTCAATTTCTGCAATTTCGGGAATCATTTCCTTAAGGCGGCGCTCAATACCCATTCTCAGGGTCATTGCAGAACTGGGACAAGATCCACAAGCACCTTGCAGCCGCAGTTTGACAACGGGCCCATCAAGTTCTACGAGTTCCACGTTGCCGCCATCAGACATGAGATAAGGGCGCATTTCATCTAAGACTGTTTCAACGTTGTCAATTGTGAGTTCCATAGTTTAGACCTGCTAAGTTAGGGATGGGCATGGGGAATGGGGCATGGGGCATTGAATAATAAAGATCCCTCTAACCAATGCACCCTTACTCATTAACCATTATCCAAAGTTTTATTTTCCAGCTTTGTTAAATCGATCCTAAATCTAATTGCCGCTAGATTGTCAGGCGTCAGTTTTTTATGACTTTTGACTCAACCACTGCTGGTTTTAGCAACTCGATATTAGGTTAGCTGAACAATTTCTCGTGCAAGCCCTCCTACTCTACTTTAGCTTTTAAAGTACTGAAGAGAACACAAACAGGTGAGGACAAGGAAGGTTTTTTCCAATACCCCTCAAGAGTGCTGAGTAATAAGTAATCTGACTTTTTCCGTTAAGTCTCTTTTGCAAGCTGCCAACCCTCACAGAGGTCGTATTGACATTTGACACTATGTTCGGGTTTTGGTAAAAACTGTACTATTTACTAATGTCGTAAAGAACGATTCCATAACGAAAAGGCTTATGGTTAATAGCAAATACTCAGATGAGAGTAAGTGGATATTTGTAAGACAGGATAATAACGCACCTGACGGTGAAAAGCAAGACTACAATTATGGCACCTTAGAAGATTGTTTATGGCGTATGCGTCTATGTATAGCTGATCGGCTTAATGACGAAGCCATACGAGAACTAGGTTATACATTTGATGAAGTAAGTAGAGCAGAAATATGGTTTGAGGAGCAAAAAGATTTTTGGGCGAATACAGAGGATACTTCAAAAACGAGGCAATATGCGGCTGCAATGACAGAAAAGGCTAAACGAATTTTAGACTCTCTTCAAGCTAGAGTAAACGAGAAACTACAAAGGATCAAAACCCAGTGTCTAACAACAGGAATTGTTAGTAGTACAAATTGGTTTATTAAATATAACAGCAATGACAATGAGGGGTAAAAGTAGTAAGCATGACATGGAGCAGCTACGTAACGTCTGAAAGTCTTGCTGCAATAACCGATTATGACAGTCCTGAGTGCAGAAGGTGGGTTAAATAATAATTACTAAAAAACTTTAAAGTTTAAAACTCAAAACCCACTATTGCCAAGTATCTAAACTCAGTACTTAGCACTCAGCACTACTTGTTGAGTCGCTATCGTTAGACGAAACCATGACTGGTTGTTGATATAGTGGCACGGTGAATGTGACTGTTGAGCCAAGTCCTTCGCCCAGACTATAAAAATGTACCTCGCCGCCCATTGCCTCCACTAGCTTCTGGGATATTGCCAGTCCCAAACCTGTGCCGCCGTACTGGCGAGTGCGGGAGCCATCCACCTGAGAGAATAATTGAAACAATTTATCTTGTTTGTCTAAGGAAACACCAATACCAGTGTCTGCCACACGTACTCTCACCATGCCAGGAAATTGCTGCTCTTGAAAGTTCGCCTTTTTGAGTACTAAATCAGCGCTGACGGTAACGCCACCCTCATGGGTAAATTTGATGGCATTACCTACCAAATTGAGCATGACTTGTAACAACCGTTGGTAATTGCTTTGAACAATGATTTCATCGGAGGTAGCAGGCATTTGCATCTGAAAGCTGAGGTTTCTCATTTCGGCTTGGGGACGCATGAAACCTTCTACATGACTGAATAGCTCATCTAGCTTGACTGGAGCGTAAGCTAGCTCCATTTTCCCAGCTTCGATTTTGGCAATGTCCAAAATATCGTTGATGATATTCAGCAGATGTATCGATAAGTGATGAGCTTCTGCTAAAAACTGATTTTGTTCTTCTGGATCGTCTGCCATCCCTTCTAAAATCAGCTTCAAAAAGCCAATCATACCGTTGAGGGGGGTACGAATTTCATGAGATACATTAGCCAGAAACTCGCTTTTGAGGCGGGAAGCTTCTTCGGCTTTTTGACGCGCTATTTCTAATTCTTCATATAAAGTAGCATGAGCGATCGCAGTTCCCAATTGATCTGCTGCTTCTTTTGCCAGTTCTAATTCTGATTCTGTTAATGTGTAGCATTCATCCTGCCAATTCAAGGCAACCAATCCATTAGCTTGGTCTTGATAGCAAGTCGCAACTACTAAAGTTTTCTGCCGCCCAGACTCTTTGTATCCAGGCACTTCCATCGTAACTGGTTCTAGGGTTGCCAAGGCTTGAGCAAAGGCAGGCTCAGAAGCTATATCTATGTCTAAGCCAAGCATTGATTTGAGTTCTGGCTGGCGATACTCAGCTTTCACCTGCACTTTTGAGCTTGAGGGCTGATAAGGACAAATAATGCAGCGTTCTAGCCGCAGTGCTTTCCCTAAACTGTCAACTGTTTGTTGCCAAATAATATCTAAATCTAATGTCCGGCGAATATTTCTGGTAATGCGATTTACCAGTTTTTGGTGCTGCTGCGAACGCAAAGCCAACTCTATTTGTGTGGGCGTTTTTGATGCCACACGCGCTTGTTTTTTGTTGAGTGTGGCTTGTACTAACCTTCCCATCACTAAAACGGTAGTGGCAGTGGTTCCCAAACTCGGCATAATCGGACTGATCGCTAAGTCCAACTCAAATAATTCCTGGTGGTAGCTAAACCAACATTGAAACCTTTCTGGCACCAAACTTGTCAAAATTCGGTGCAATCGTTCCAAATAACTAACCTTATCGACTGGGACAAAGGTTTGAGTCTGGTTGAGCTCGTCAACTATTTTTTCAGTATTTAACCCCAGGAGTTCGCTGTACTGCCAACAAAAGGTCAGATAGCGCCCTGCCCCATCTTGCGTATAAACTAACTCGGCTCCTAGAGTTGGTAATGAGCCATCAGTCTTACTGGTAATAGATTCCAGATTTTGGGAAAATACATTTGACAATTGGGAATTGGCAGTAATAGTCATTAATTGAGTTGGATAGACAAAGGGTATCCGACCGTAATTTTACTAAAGCCGCTGAAATTTAAACATAAATTTTTACAGCTTTTTTGTGTTTGATGGGGTATTCTTTGGTGTTCTGAAAACCAGATTGGCAAACTTTACTTTTTTTAACTTGCATTGACAGTTAAATAATGGTAATGGCGTTAATCGTTCCATTCACCGCGAGGAGGAACAGGGGTACGCACAGGTGTACGCGTTAGTTCGTCATCTCTAAGGAGTTCACCCCGTAACCACTGGCGAATCGCCACCTCAATTACTTTACTTGGGTCATTGGTGAGATGCTGAATTTGCTCTAGTAACTCGGAGTCTAGGCGGACAGCAATTTCTACCTTATCGGCTGGTGTATTTTCCGCTTTGGTAGTTTTCTCTCTCATATTCATAGGTTTATATACTCTGAATTCTTTGAATTGGTTTGGTCTAAAGCTTTGTAAAGTAGTTATATTCATTTATTTGGGCTAATTCGCTGAAAAATTTTCAAGGGCACAGTTCAATAGTTCCCTGAAATAGCACCAAAGTAACAGTTTTAAGTTTTAAATCGCATTTTTCATATAACTGACTAGACAATGGCTCTAGAAATTTTGCCGCTCGATCTGGCAATTACGGGCAATTAGCAGTCGCAATTGCCCACGATCCCGACACGATCCCTAGATGTACTTATTTACATTTATTGTACGCTCCTAACTGTTGAATACTAGCAGCGACAAATAGACCTTCATAATATTCTTAAACGTCCACCTATTTAGATCAAAAGTTCAAGATGGGGTGAAGAGGCGCAGGGTGCAGAGGAGCAGAGGAGCAGCACTTCGACTCGCTTCGACTCCGCTCAAGGCAAGTCGCTCAGTGACCGAGGGGCAGGTGGTCACTGAGCGTTGGTCATTGAGCGTAGCCGAAATGAGCCGAAGTGGGAGCAGGGGAAAAATAATAACTCTTAACTCCTAACTCAGCACTAAAAGCTAGCAGCGTCTTGGCTAAGAAAGCATTAAAATACATTAAGTAAATTGCCCTTTTAACTTTGGTTGCTGCTAAGGCAAAGATAGTATATGACTGACGTTCCCGCAGTTCGCATTCGCAATTTTTGTATTATTGCTCACATCGACCACGGGAAATCAACCCTCGCCGATCGCTTGCTACAAGCTACTGGCACTGTTGAAGACCGACAGATGAAGGAACAGTTTCTCGACAATATGGATTTGGAACGGGAGCGCGGCATTACGATTAAGCTGCAAGCTGCCCGGATGAACTACACAGCTAAAGATGGTCAGCAGTATGTGCTGAACTTGATTGATACTCCGGGACACGTGGATTTTTCTTATGAAGTCTCCCGCTCTCTTGTTGCTTGCGAAGGAGCGCTATTGGTAGTAGATGCGTCCCAAGGTGTGGAGGCGCAAACTTTGGCTAATGTATATTTAGCGTTAGAGAATAACTTGGAAATTATCCCGGTTTTGAATAAAATTGATTTGCCGGGGGCTGAACCAGAACGGGTAATTGGCGAAATTGAAGAAATCATCGGTCTAGATTGCAGTGGGGCGATTCTGGCTTCTGCCAAAGAAGGAATTGGGATTGATGAGATTTTAGAAGCAGTTGTTGAGCGGATACCGCCACCGCAAAATACGATAAATGAACGCCTACGAGCGTTAATTTTTGATAGCTATTACGACAGTTACCGAGGAGTAATTGTGTATTTCCGAGTGATGGATGGTACCGTAAAAAAAGGCGATCGCATCCATTTAATGGCATCGGGTAAAGAATTTGAAATTGATGAATTAGGTGTCCTTTCTCCGACGCAAAAGCAAGTTGATGAACTGCACGCTGGGGAAGTCGGCTATTTGGGAGCGGCAATTAAAGCTGTAGCTGATGCACGGGTAGGAGACACAATTACCCTCAGTAAGGCGAAAGCAGATGCACCCTTACCAGGTTACGCAGAAGCGAACCCGATGGTTTTTTGTGGAATGTTCCCCATTGATGCCGATCAATTTGAAGATTTGCGGGAAGCTTTGGAAAAGCTGGAACTCAACGATGCAGCGCTGCATTACGAACCCGAAACTTCGAGCGCGATGGGGTTTGGTTTCCGTTGCGGGTTCTTGGGTTTGCTGCACATGGAAATTGTCCAAGAACGTCTAGAGCGAGAGTATAACCTGGATTTAATCATTACAGCCCCCTCGGTGGTTTATAAGGTGATTACTGTCAAAGGTGAGGAACTGTACATCGATAATCCTAGCCGTTTACCTTCTCCCAACGATCGCGAAAGAATTGAAGAACCTTACGTGCAAGTAGAGATGATTACCCCGGAAACTTATGTTGGCACCTTGATGGAGTTGTCACAAAATCGTCGGGGCATCTTCAAAGATATGAAATATCTTGCCCAAGGACGAACTACACTTACTTATGAGCTACCTTTGGCGGAAGTTGTAACTGACTTTTTTGACCAGATGAAATCGCGATCGCGCGGTTACGCCAGTATGGAATATCACATCATTGGCTACCGTGAAAATCCTTTGGTGAAGTTGGATATCCTGATTAACGGCGATCCCGTCGATTCCTTGGCGATGATTGTGCATCGAGATAAAGCTTACAACGTCGGACGGGCAATGGCAGAAAAACTCAAGGAACTAATTCCCCGCCATCAATTCAAAGTGCCAATTCAGGCATCTATTGGCAGTAAAGTTATTGCCAGCGAACATATCCCAGCTTTGCGCAAAGATGTGTTAGCCAAATGCTACGGTGGTGACATCAGTCGGAAGAAAAAACTTTTGCAGAAGCAAGCAAAAGGTAAAAAGCGGATGAAATCTGTAGGTACAGTAGATGTACCCCAGGAAGCCTTTATGGCAGTACTGCGCTTGGATCAAAGCTAATTTAAGAGTGTTTATCCAAAAACAAACGGTTTGGTTAAAGGGTAAAGGGGAAAGGGTAAAGGGAAAAGGTTTTGAATACATCCTTTACCCGCAAACCCATTCCCCAGACCATAAGGAAAGTGAAAAATTCCAGCATCTTTTAAGAAATAGTGGTAACTTGCAATACTTGTCGGGTTTTAGGGAAAAGGGGAAGGCTTTCTGGGGCAGGTTTTTTTGATTAGACAAATTTTTGGGATTTTAAAACCAAAACCATTGTCTGAGAACTTAAAACTACGTTCAATAATTGAGAACATTCTCAACTATTTATCGAAAGCCTAAAAGCCTGCCCTTGAAAGAAAGGGGAAGGTGGGGCCCCAAGAAGGGGATAAGGGGCGGGGGAAAAGGGAAAGAAAAAACCTTTAACCCAACCCCAGTAACCTTTTCCCCAAACCAAATTCTGAGTTCAAAATGCACAAAGCGAGTAGTATTGTGGTAACTTGCTGTTGGTATATTTTCTAAGGTAGTGGTAAATATATAGTGATAGCAGAGACTGTAAACCCTTGCTATATAAGGACTGACAAGAGAAAAATCACTACTTTTATACCACTAGCCAAAATATCATGAGTCGCAAGCAGGCCCAAGAAAAACTCTCTGAGGCAGAGCGAAAATATCGCACTCTGGTAGAACAAATTCCGGGCGTTGTATATATCTCACCGATTAATACCACTGCAAATGAAGCTTATATTAGTCCGCAACTGAAACAATTATTGGGCATTGCTCCCGAAGATTGGAATCCTGGTTTCAATAGTTGGTTAGATTACACTCATCCAAACGATCGCGATCGCCTTTGGCAAGCTGTAAATACTACAATCGCTACCGGAGAGCCTTTGAGGATTGAGTATCGGATGATTAGGCGCGATGGCAGAATAATTTGGGTACGAAACCAAGCCAATCTCGTTTTTTGTGCCGATGGACAAACTCAGCTACTTCAGGGTTTAGTATTGGATATTAGCGATGTCTATGACGAGCTTTGTTTACGCAAACAAGCACAAGAGAGCGAAGAACTTTATCGTACCATCCTCGAAGACCAAACAGAATTGATTGCTAGAGGCTTACCAGATGGCACTTTTACCTTTATTAATGAAGCTTACTGTCGATTTTTTGGACTGGAGCGAGACACAATTATCGGTCAGCACTACAAACCTGTTGTGTTTGAGGAAGACCAAGAACGTGTTTTTAGTCTGGTAAATTCCATTAGCTTAGAAAATCCCGTTATCACAATTGAAAATCGCGTTGTAGCTTGCCAAGGAGTGCGGTGGACGCAGTGGATTGTTCGAGGGATATTTGATGACCGAGGTGCGATTGTAGAACTTCAATCTGTTGGACGAGATATTACCGATCGCAAACGGGTAGAACAAGCTTTAAGTGAAAATGAGCAAAAATTCCGGGCGATTTTCAATCAAACCATTCAATTTATCGGATTGCTTCAGCCGAATGGAATTGTATTAGAAGCCAATCAAACAGCACTAGACTTTGCTGGGATTAATCGGGAAGAAGTAGTTGGCAAGCCTTTTTGGGAAGCAAAGTGGTGGACAATTTCTCTAAATACTCAAGAGCAATTAAAAACTGCGATCGCAGCTGCTGCTAATGGTGAATCGATTCGCTATGAAATTGACATTGTAGGTCGAGATGGTCAAGCGATCGCGATTGATTTCTCACTGCGTCCTATACTTGATGAAACTGGGCGTGTGACACTACTGATCTCAGAAGGACGAGATATTACTGAATATAAAGTCGCGCTTCAGGAACGCCGCAAAGCTGAAGAGGCATTGCGCTCCAGTCAAGACTTTCTGCAAAAGGTTGCTAATACTATACCCCATATTTTGTATTTGTTTGACCTCTTACAAGGAACAAGTATCTATCTTAATCAGAAAAGTCTGGCTATTTTAGGCTACTCTCCAGAGGAATTTTGTAACGCAGATCCGCAGTGGCTAATAAATTGCTTTCATCCAGACGATCGATACCTCTGCCATAACTTACCAACTCGCTTTGTCAACCTTAAAGACAATGAAGTACTTTCCACTGAATACCGATTCCGACACAAAAATGGAGAATGGCGTTGGCTAAATACACGAGAAGTCGTATTTACCAGAGATGCTAACGGCACTCCAACGCAGATTCTTGGCTCGGTAGAAGACATTAGCACTCGTAAAGAAGCCGAAGTGATGTTGCGACAGCAAGCAGAGGGAGAACGGCTAATTACTGAAGTAACTCAACAGATTCGGCAATCACTGAATTTGGAGGAGGTTCTGAATACAACAGTAAATAGTATTCGCCAGTGTTTGGGTTCAGATTCCGTAGCTATCTACCAGTTACAATCTGACGGAAGTGGAAATTTTGCGGCAAAATCAGTGGGTGATGACTATCCTCAGAGATTAGAACTGACAATGCACCCATTTTCGCTCAAACGAGATTTTAGCGACTATTACCAGGGATTACCTAAAGTCTTCCATAATATTCAGGAATCTGATTTTTCAGCCGAGGTTTTTGAGTTATTACAACTCTATCAAGTTAAAGCGGCTATAATAGTGCCGATTTTGAATGAAGAGCATCTGTGGGGTTTACTCATTGCTCACCAGTGTACCGCACCTCGTTATTGGCAAGCGTTTGAAGTGAATTTGTTGCAGCAATTGGCTAGTCAAGTAGCGATCGCTATTCATCAATCAATACTTTACCAGCAAGTGCAAGCAGCCAATGAAGAATTACAAAGATTAGCTACCCTAGATGGCTTGACTCAAATAGCCAATCGCCGCCGATTTGATGAGTATCTTGAAGCTGAGTGGCAGCGACTCAAACGCGAGCAACTTTCACTGTCTTTAATTTTGTTAGATGTCGATTTTTTTAAACTCTACAATGATACTTATGGTCATTTAGGAGGGGATGATTGTTTGTGGCAATTAGCAAGTGCCCTCAAAAATATTCTTAAGCGTCCAGCCGATTTAGTTGCTCGTTACGGTGGAGAAGAATTTGCTATCATTCTGCCTAATACAGAGATTCAAGGAGCAATCTATGTAGCTCAAACTATTCGACAAGCAGTCCGCGACTTAGCCATTCCCCATGCTCAATCTCGCGTATGCGATCGTGTTACCGTTAGTCTAGGTGTTGTTAGCATTGTGCCAAATTCCGAAATTTCGCCGCCAGACTTGATTAATGCAGCAGACAAAGCACTTTATGTAGCCAAACAGCAAGGACGGGATCGAGTTCATGCAGTTTCCGTCGTTATCCCTTCTTGACAACTGAGTTGCCAGAGGCTCAATTGTTTTCATTACGAATTATTACTATATCTTGCTTTTTATCCTGGGCTTAAAGTCGATAGCCTTTAACAAAATCACTGTTAAAAAATCTAAAAATTCTAGTAAAAGTACTCACTACATTCGCCAGACTTGTATTTTTAGGTAAATGTAGTTTGTTAGATATTTATAAAGTGTTGGGGAGTCTAGTAGATGAAGATACTGGTACTGAGTTGGGAGTTTCCACCAAGGATTATTGGGGGAATTGCACGACATGTGGCGGAGTTGTACCCGGAACTGGTAAAGCTAGGACATGAAATTCACCTGATTACAGCTGAGTTTGGTCACGCATCGATGTATGAAGTAGTTGAAGGAGTAAAGATACATCGAGTGCCAGTGGCATATAGCAACGACTTTTTCCACTGGATAGTGAATCTCAACTTGAGTATGGGAGATCACGGTGGTAAATTGATTTTAGAAGAAGGGCCCTTTGATTTAATTCATGCCCATGATTGGTTAGTCGGAGATGCTGCGATCGCTCTCAAGCATAATTTTAAAATACCACTAATTGCCACAATTCATGCTACTGAATACGGACGCTATAACGGTATTCACACAGATACTCAAAGTTATATAAATGGCAAAGAAACTTTGCTCGCTTACAACGCTTGGCGGATTATTGTTTGTAGCGACTATATGCGCCAAGAAGTAGAACGAGCGCTACATAGTCCTTGGGACAAAATCGATGTCATTTATAACGGTATCCGAGCCGAAAAGAAACAGCATCATATCGATTTTCATGCTCTGGATTTTCGCCGCCAATTTGCCGCAGACGAAGAGAAAATAGTTTACTACCTCGGTCGTATGACTTACGAAAAAGGTATACCCATATTACTTAATGCCGCACCCAAAATCCTTTCAGAAATGGGAGGTAATGTGAAATTTGTAATCGTTGGTGGCGGCAATACTGACCATCTCAAGCGCCAAGCCTGGGATTTAGGAATTTGGCATCATTGCTATTTTACCGGTTTTCTCTCCGATGAATACTTAGATAAATTTCAAACTGTCGCCGACTGCGCGGTTTTTCCGAGTCTTTACGAACCCTTTGGGATTGTAGCTTTAGAAAGCTTTGCTTCTCGTGTACCTGTAGTAGTTTCTGATACTGGTGGTTTTCCAGAAGTGGTGCAACATACCAAAACAGGCATTGTCACTTGGGTGAACAATCCCGATTCTTTAGCTTGGGGAATTTTGGAAGTGTTGAAAAATCCAGGTTATCGCCAATGGCTGGTGGATAACGCTTATGAGGATTTAGAGCGCCGTTTTAGCTGGCCGAAACTAGCCAAGCAAACTGAACAAGTATATCAGCAAGTCGTCCAAGAGCGATCGCAAATACCGTGGTAAGATAGCTCCCCGATTTCTTCAAGAAGTTGGGGAGCTAAAATTTTATTTGAACTTGCATAAATCCTTAATCAACCTTTGATAAGTTTATAGCTGGTACTGCTGCAATTTCTGAAGTAGTGCAAATTTAATCTGGTTTTAGCTATTACAGCATAGTTCAAGTTGGTAAGGTACACAAGCTTCTGTTACCCAGGTAGAAAGCGTGTTTTACTCCTGAATTATGCTGTATTTTTGGAATTCCGAAATTAGTAACACTAGAAAAAGCTAATTCATCAAGGATGACTATATGAAACTGCTTCCTTTAGATAAACTAGGAGCTAGAGAAGCCAACGGTATTGTTGATTTTGGACTATTTTTGCCTTGGGTTTCTCAAAAGGATGGAAATCGACTAATAATTAAAATTATCCACGAAAAAGATCAATTTCTCCAAGATATTCAACCCTTAGAATTTGAACTCAAGCATTCTATCGACTCAGAGTATGGTGATTATTGGTCAACTCAAATAGATATCAAAACTCAATCAAAACCCAGTGCCAAATCCGCATGGGGAGAACCAGGTAGATATGTTTATCGCTATTGCTTACAAAATCCCAATCGGGGAGAAATAGATTGGATTATTGACCCTTTTGCCAGAGAATTTGGTGTAGGTAAATTATCCGCTTTCACACTTGGCTATCAACAATATGAGTGGAGCCAGAAAGAAAAAACCTGGAAAACTCCAAGTTTAAAAGATATTGTTCTCTACGAATTGATGATTGATGAATTCGGCGGCAATATTGATGGAACAATTGAAAAACTCGGCTATCTAGCAGATTTGGGAGTTAATTGTCTGGAAATCATGCCACTTTCCAATGTAGCCTTAACAGTAGATTGGGGGTTTTTACCAATTGGCTATTTTGGTGTAGATGAACGATTTGGTAACAGAAAAGATTTACAAAATTTAATTGATGCAGCACATCAAAACAACATTGCTGTAATTGTAGATGCCGTTTATGGTCACACTGGTGATAGTTTTCCCTACTCTTATGTTTACAGAAAACTAGGGTATCGTGATAATCCTTTTATGGGAAAATTTGCTAAAGATTTATTTGGCGAAAGTACAGACTATAATCGCAAGTTTACCCAAGACTTTTTCTATACAGTCAACTATCACTGGCTAGATGTTTATCATGTCGATGGTTTTCGCTATGACTGCGTACCCAATTACTGGGATGGTTCTACAGGAGTTGGTTACGCTAACCTAGTTTTTAACACTTACAAAACAGTCAAACAAAAAAGACAAGCTGGCGAGTATTGGCAGAGATTCTTTAACAATGACACAAAGGATGACACGATCAATTTGATTCAGTGTGCTGAACAATTAGAAGGGCCAAAGGAGATTCTCGAACAAACTTATACCAACTCTACCTGGCAAAATGAAACTTTTGGTGCAGCTGAAAGTGTAGCTCATGGAAATAAAGGTGATTTAGCTAATCTTGGCTTTAAACTTGGTCTAGATGGCTATCCTTCAGAGATTACAAACAATGGTGACAAAATTGCTAAAACAGCACTGCAATATATAGAAAATCACGACCACTCCCGCTTTGTTTGTAACTTTGGTACGATCGCCCGCGATAATGATTTATTAAAAGAAGGTAATCGTGACTTATGGTATAAAGTCCAGCCTTACCTAATTGGGATTTTCACTGGTAAAGGGATTCCGCTACTGTGGCAAGGTCAGGAATTTGGTGAAAACTATTTCCTGCCAGAACAAGGTTTTGGTAGAGTGATGTTGCTTCGACCTGTACGATGGGATTATTTTTATGACCCCATTGGTAAGAGCGTACTTTCCTTAGTACGTAAGTTGATTAAACTGCGTAGTCAGCAACCGCAGTTTACCGAAGGCGACCATTTCTTTTACAACGATTATGACCGCTATCATTCCAAAAATGTGCTGCTATTCTCGCGCAAACATGGTAACAAGTTTAGCCTAGTAGCACTTAACTTTAGCGATCGCGATCGAGATGTACCCTTCTGGTTCCCAATTGCTGGCAATTATCAGGAAGAACTAAATGGTGAAAACAATTTAATCGGCGTTCCCAGTTATTCAGAATATTGGGTAACTATTCCCAGTAACTACGGAAGGATCTGGACAGTGACAACCAACACCTAATCTATTTTAGGTTTCATCTGACCAGAATTAAACGCTACAAGCAATGTAGAGATTTTTGCACAGTAACGCAGAGAATTAGCGATCGCTCTGCGTTATTTTGCGTTAACAAACAGTACAAGACCTGTACGCTGGAAATTCTACCCGATCTAGTGCCACAGTTAAACTAGTGCGCGTCTAAATTGTACATTTTTCGTTAAGACTGCCCTAAGTCAATTGGTTATTCACAACAACTGATAAATGACTAATGACAAAGGACAAATTTCACGAATAAATAAGCAATTAAAATACGTCACAGCCTAGCAATAATTGCAGTTTGCTCTAGAAGTTTAGTATGACAAAGGCATTCCCAAGCATAGCAAGGCGCTTGAAAAGTACAGGAATCAAGTTGTTGAAGATGGGAACCTTCCTAATAACCCGTTTTATTGCAAGCTGGAAACGCTTCTTCCTGGGTGATACTGTTGATGTTCGCTCCTCCACTCCCTCCTTTGATGTCCGTCCCTCCTTAGCGGGCCCAGTCCTGAGTTTGGGTGGGGGAGGCCCCGATGTCGATGATGCTATCCAGTGGATGATTAACCAAGTTAGGGGAGGTAGTAACTCCAGCACTAAAGTTAATGTTGTAGTTCTCCGCACTAATGGTAATCACGATTACAATCGGCTAATTTATGCCATGAAGGGCGTAAATTTTGTGGAAACTCTTCTGGTTAGGGATAGACAAGAGGCAAACAAAGCTGAGATTTATGAAAAAATCCGAAATGCTGATGTAGTTTTCTTTGCTGGCGGGGATCAATGTCAATATATCCGCAACTGGAAAGATACCAAGCTTGAGGCTGCCGTTAAGTCAGTTTACCTTAAGGGAGGTGGAATTGGTGGCACTAGTGCAGGTGCAATGATCCAAAGTGATTGTGTCTATGATGCTTGCGCTTCTTCCGAAAAAGGCATTGAAACTAGAGACGCACTCGAAGATCCCTACCGAGACATTACTTTTACTTACAATTTTTTCAATTGGAGTAATTTGAAGGGAACTATCGTAGATACACATTTTGACAGGCGGGAAAGAATGGGTCGAATTATGACTTTCATTGCCCGTCAAATTAAGGATGGTGTATCTAGCAGTGTTTTAGGTATAGCGGTTAGTGAAAGTACATCGGTTCTTGTGGATAAAAACGGTTTGGTGAAAGTTATGGGTAGGGGTGCGGCATACTTTGTACTTGGCAATCATCTGCCAGAAGTATGCGAACCCCGAAAGCCTTTGACCTTTTCCAATTACAAAATTTGGAAAGTCCGCAGTGGCGACACCTTCAACTTAAGAAATAGACCAACTTCTGGATACTATCTCAGGAGTGTCAAAAGGGGACGGATTGATTCAAATCCCTATTGAGTGGGAGAGCTGATTCAGCTATTTCAAACAAGATTTGTGACGATGGTTAGCGAGAAAATTGTAAGTAAGGGTGACGATGAGATGAACATTGAAGCACTTAAATATTAGTAAAATAGTATTAGTAAAATAGTTCATTTTATCATCGGCACGCTGATAACAAAACAATCAATAAAACCTCTTGCAAAAGTCTCTAACACCCCACCCTCAATACGGTTCGGATAAGCACTTTTCATATTTGTTGTGGTTTGGGAAAAGGGGAATGGGTTTGCGGGTAAAGGTTTGAATTCATCTTTTTCCTTTTCCCTTTTCTCTTTAACCGAACTGTATTGCCCCAAATCCTCCCCGATGTTTTGGGCAGGGGAGCGTTTCCCTTAGCAAATGCGGGGTGGAGTTCTTTATTTTTGATGCAAGATGTCTAATTTTTAATTGTTATAACCCTTAATTTTTACTATCTTCTAATTTTGAAAATAGCTTTCAGGAGCTTTTAGCTTACTTGGTCAGGAGGGTTAAATAACAGTAATTTTAGAAAATAATTTGACAGAATCTGAGCTTCGGTTTTGCTCGGCTCAACTTAGCATATATAAGATTTTGAAAGCAATTTCGGGCAATATTAAGCGCTAATAGGTTGTTCAGATTCAATTAACTGATTATTCGGTACATCAAATCTAATAGTACTAGCTGCCCAGTCTTTGAAATCGGGTGCTAGCCAGACTAGCTTACGCAGAATTTCATCATTGACCCACAACACCAAGGGAAACTGAAACTGTTTCCGAAACTCATCTCGCATGATATTGGTACTAGTAATCAGTTGGTTAATTGCCACTACAGATTCTAAGCCTCGTACCATCAAAGCTTCGGGTTGAGTAGTACCAATTTCACTTTTAATAGCTGTGTATAATTTTTCGTCAGTAGGTGAGAGCAAAATTTCGTGGATATCTGCCGATGAAAATTCTGTTAGCAAATTCAGCACTTGCTCCTGCTTTTGAACACTGTTACAACAAGCTAATAACAGTGAAAACTGTCCACCAGAAACCATCATCGCCCTTGCCAGTCTCTTAGTAGCTGCTGTGCTGCTAACTGTGCCGTTTTCTGAATTGGTTAAGCCGATCATTAAAAACACCCTTCTTTTGATTTTCAAGCATATTCAGTAATTCTACCCTATTAATTTTTATTCAAAAGTGTTAATTGGGTAACTTTGATGACTTTTTTCTGTAATATTAAGCATTATATAACGAACAAGCAGATGGTGCATTATCTTATGTTCACAATTTAGAGATAATGTAAAGATAATATCAACACAAGGTCTGCAATAGGGGACATGCGAAGAATTAACAATTGCATTATCACTGGATTTTCATAGATTTTTGCATCTGCTAACAATTAAGTATTTTTTCAATTTATAGTAAAAAAGATACTCAGTAAAAGTCTAACAGTAAATGTTAGCAAGTGGCAAAACTTATAGCAGTTTTCAAATGCACCCCTACTTAAACATTAGGTTTTCCATATTACCCTTGTTTTGCGATCGCCCTATAACTTTGCTTCACGCTAACACCAGTTACCTACAGCAGTAAACCCCCCACAGTGAGAGTTAACCACGTCACAATCTCATTTCAACAAGCCATTTGGGGAAGGATATTGAGTGGGGAATAGTAAAATAGTCTCAACACAAGATGCAGAAATCTTGTGCATTAAAGCTAACTCATCCGTTTGATAGAACTGTAGATTGAAGATGTCGCTCCGTTAGTGGAGGACAGGAAATATTTAGCTTTCTAAGATCGATTTAGAACATCTGAACTATAACAACAAGTTTGGAATTTATTCAATTGCTCCATTTTTTGAAGTTGATAGCCTAATAACAAACGTATTGTAAATATTTATTTATTTTTTTGAAAACCAATTAGGAATATTACATCATGCTATTTAAAAATCGGAGGTTTGCGGGTCAAGTTTTGGCTAAAGAGTTAACTGCTTATGCTAACAACCCCAATGTTCTGGTATTAGGGCTACCAAGGGGTGGTGTACCCGTTGCTTTTGAAGTTGCCAAAACCTTAAATGCTCCCTTAGATGTTTTAGTGGTACGTAAATTGGGTGTGCCCGATCGAGAAGAATTAGCGATGGGAGCGATCGCTTCTGGTGGTGTGCGGATAGTCAATAAATATATTATTAACCTGGTGAAGATATCCGATGAAGTAATTGCCAGGGTAGCGCTACAAGAAGAACGGGAGTTAGAGCGGCGGGAACGCCTTTATCGCCAAAATCGCTCCTTAAAAGATTTGAAAGGACGTACAGTCATCTTGGTAGATGATGGTTTAGCAACGGGTGCAACGATGTGGGCTGCTGTGGTAACTGTGCGAAAACAGCAACCCGCTCAGATTGTGATTGCTGTGCCTGTGGCTGCACCTGAAACTTGCCAAGAGTTAGAAACTGAGGTTGACGAAATCGTTTGCATCTCCAGACCCAACCCTTTCCAGAGCGTTGGTCTTTGGTACGAAAGCTTTCCTCAAACGACCGATGAAGAAGTCTGTGACTTACTCGCAAAAGCGGCAAAGAACGGTGAAGAAAGGGAAAGGGGGAAAGGGGAAAGGGAAAGGGAACCAGTAACTTAAAAGCAGGGGTTTCAAATATGGACGCGGCTTACTTATCGCACTACGTGTCTTAAAAATCTTCTTTTTTTATTCTCCATATTTAAAAATAGGGGCTTCGTAACTTGTTGGGGAAAAGAACATTAGTGTATTGCCCTTTCCCCTTCCCCTTTACCCTTTTCCCCAAACCCGATTCCGAGTTAAAAATGCTTTACCCGAGAAGTATTGTAGCGGTTTGGATTAGTTATGTTGACCATACAAAAACGTCGATCGAGTATACAAACTAGTTGATATGGTTAAATAATGCTGAGTTCATCTGAAACAGCACCCGATGTTTCACGAGCCATACTCAATAATCCCCAGGAATAAATATGTCTCTGATTGAAAACAAAGTGGTAATCATCACCGGAGCCAGCAGTGGGTTAGGCGAGGCAACTGCCAAGCGACTTGCTGCTAGTGGAGCCAAACTGATGCTGGCTGCCAGACGCGAAGATCGGCTCAAAGAATTGGTTGGAGCGATCGCTAAATCAGGAGGGACTGCAACCTATCAAGTAACGGATGTAGCAGATAGCGCCCAAGTGGAAGCTTTAGCCAAGGAAACTTTGAGTACATACAGCCGGATCGACGTGCTAATCAATAATGCCGGATTGATGCCGCTTTCTGCCCTCGACCAAGTAAAGGTAGAGGAGTGGGAGCGGATGATCGATATCAACATTAAGGGCGTTCTTTATGGAATTGCTGCCGTGTTGCCGATTATGCGTCAGCAAAAGTCTGGTCACGTTATTAACCTATCATCAGTGGCCGGACATAAGGTGTTTCCGGGAGCAGCCGTCTACTGTGCCACTAAGTACGCAGTGCGGGCGATTTCTGAGGGGCTGCGGTTAGAGTCAAATGGTGAAATCCGTTCGACTAATATCTCACCAGGAGCCGTTGCCACCGAACTGGCTAACACGATTACCGATAAAGACGCAGCAGCGGGAATTAACCAACTTTATGAAATCGCCATTGATGCAGATGCCATTGCCCGTGCGATCGCATACGCCATTGAGCAACCCAGTGATGTTGATGTGAATGAAATCATCATCCGTCCGACACGTCAAGAACTTTAAATTTAGGCTTACAGAGCAAGCATTCGGCTCAGATAGCCACACGATATCTTGAACGCGCGAGTGAGTATACAATCTGACTAAAAAAAACTCTGTGTACCTCTGCGCTTTCTTTCTTTAGGGTCGCTTTGCGTTTAAAAACGTAACTAGACTTCTTGGCATTTGTAGGGGAATTGGGTTTGGGGTAAAGGGGAAAGGAATGGAATTTCCTTTTACCCTTTAACATACACCCTTTTCCCAACCGGAAAGCAAAAGTCACTTTTGCAAAAGGTCTACTATTTTAGGCAAAGCTGTATAAATTGTCAGTGTCAGATTAATAAGTCCAGTTTTGCTTAGTCTGTAAACTGTAGTAGCGTGGCAAGCAAAAAAATTGTGCATTAACAAAGTCTTGTGGGATGGGCGTCTCGCCCGTCCGGTGCGGGCTTTTCGGCCCACACCACAAAAAAATTTATTGCAACAATTTAGCCTTGCCACGCCAGTAGGCTTTATCACCTATGCTTTCTAAATCTGCAATGGGCAAGAGTAGCTGTGTAGAAAACCCAAATCACCCAAGCATCGATTTCACCTCGGCAAAATCGGGGCAGCGCCTTCGATTGTGTCAAATAAACTGGTTCAATGCCACTAAAATCGAGTCCGACTTTTGCTTGCGATCGCACAAACACATGATAAGCGCTTGAGCCTTTGTCAAAAGCGAGCTTTTTACCCTTTAGGTCGGCCAGCGTCTGAATCGGCGAATCTTCCGCTACTAGAATCTCTTGACCTTTGGAAGCGGTATAGGTCTTCACTATACATATTTATTTTGGTATTAATAAAAGTCGATACATGACAGATATATAATTGTTTCAACTTTGTTTTTGAGCAAATAAATATGAGTAATTTTGACCATTCTCAGTATCGAAAAGATTATCTCATTTTATTAGTAATTTGGCTGATAGCACTAGCTATAGATAGAACTTGGTTTTTCTTAGATGACTCGATTCCAGCCTACGATCAAAGCGCACATTTAGCTACAGCATTACGTCATTATGAAATTTTTCAAAACTTCAATATCTTTTCAGGAGATTGGTGGTTATCTCTGTGGCAATTAACTCCGAGTTATCGCGCTCCTTTTGTATATATTTGCACTGTCCCATTTTTGATGTTGTTTGGCCGTGGATATGACCAAGCAAGTTTGGTCAACTTATTGTATACTGCAATGATTATAGTTTCAGTATATCATTTAGGTAATTTTTTATTTGACAATCGAAAAATTAGCATAACTGCCAGCATATTTTGTGTGTTATTTCCTATTTTAGGAATTATTCGGACAGATTATTTATTAGATTATGGTTTAACAGCAATTGTTACAGTAACTTTTACAGTCCTGACAATTTGGAAAGATAGTTATATTGGGTTTTTCTCATGGGCATTAACTATCCTATTGGGCGTTGGAATAGGTTTAATCTTGTTGGCTAAACCGACAGGTTTTATTTTTATTTTAGTTCCTAGTATTTGGGTATTAATTAGTTTTATTAGAAAACGTAGATTTATCAAACTAATTCAAGCTTGCTTATCTTTGATAATAGCTTGGTTAATTTGTAGTTTTTGGTATGGCTTAAATTGGTTAACAATTATTACATCAGCATTAAACGCTAACCACGTTGGAAAAAGCGAGGGCGATCCTTCGCCTACAACTATTGCTGGATGGCTATACTATCCACAAATGATCCCAGAAAGCGTTGGTTTACCAATATTATGTGCGAGTATTGGCATTTTATTGGTTTATCTGATTAAATATAAATCTACTACTAATTTAATTTCAGCAAATCTCCATAAATCGGCTCGAATTTGGTTATTAGTTACCTTAGTAAGTAGCTATATAATTTGTTCTTTGGGCACAAATAAAGACATTAGATTTATTCTGCCATGCTTTCCAATAATTAGTTTAATATTGGCGGATTTATTTAATTTAGTTGAGAATAGATATTTTGATAGACTGAGATTAGCCACTTTAGTATTAAGTTGCATAGTTTTACTAAACAATTTGTTTCCATTACCCTTAATTCAAGCATGGGGTGGTAGACATCTACCTAATAATGATGCTAAAGAATATCCTCTAGAAAAATTGATACACAAAATAACCGAAACTAATTTATATTTAAGGTCTAATTTAGGGGTAATTCCTGTTTCTACACCACAGATAAATGAGTATACTTTAAATTATTTTGGGGCATTAGCAGATTTTCGCGTATCTGGTAGAAAATTAACAACCAAATTATCTCAGATAGAGCAAGATTTACAATATTTTTGTTGGTATATTACTAGGGATAATGAACCATATAGACCTGGAGAAAGTGGAGAGACTAAAAGGAAATTAAAATCTTTAGTCGAATCTTCTACTGATTTGAAATTACAGGGTGATTGGATATTACCTCATGGAGATAAAATGCGTTTATATAACTGTAAAAATCCTCCTGTAACTGTTGAAAAAATCAATAATAGCGAGTCTGCAATTAGTTTAGAAAAAGTGGCGATTTCTCAACAATTAATTTTAGATAAAAACAATCCTGTAAACTATGAAATAACAGGTTCATGGAATGATTTGCAAAATGGTATATTACTGTTAAAATGGCAAAATGGCCAATCATCCTGGTATCACGATCACGCTATTGGTTTAGGTAATTTATACTGTGGCATCAAATGTCATCCTGAAGGAACTTTCCGAGTGAAAGAAGCTTTAGCTACATTTATTCCGAAAACACTACCACTAGGAAAATATCAGCTATCAGCACTATATTTAGATAGAAGAAACAACAAAACCACATCTTTAAATATTCCAGATACTACTGTAAATGTGACAGATGTAGGAACAGTAGAAAAATCGCCAGCTTTAGATTTAGTTACCCGAACTTCACAGCTAGCGCAAGAGTTACAACAGGGTAAATTAAATAATATCTTTGCGCAGATAGGTCATTTCAATCAATACGATCCCACTCAGGATTATTTAAAACAAATTGATTTTGCGGCTAATTATTATCTGCAAACGGAGCCAAGTAATTTAAATTGGCGTTACACTTTAGTCTTATCACAACTTTTACAGCGCCAAGTCCCAGAATTAATCCAAAATTTAAAAGAATTAACTAAATATGATGCTCAAAATCCTTACACATGGATTTATTTAGCTTTTGTTTATTTATATAATTTTCAACCTACACAAGCTGAACCAAAATTAGCGATCGCAGAACAATTAAAACCAGATATACCAGAATTAAAAACTTTAAAAACCGTAACAAATGTTATGAAATTTTTGCCACTACAATGGTTTACTACCAAGGAATAAAAGAAATTCAGATAAAAAGCATTATTAGGATGCAAGTAGCTGTAGTTAAAAATTGACTATTATCAAGACATATAAATAACTTTAGTTGCTGATTGTAAAAATGTAAATAAATATTTACAATACAATAAAAAAAGTAAAATAATGTCAACGAATTTGATAGAAAAAACATATTAAATCTGTCCAAAAGTAGAGATAATTTTTAGAAGACGAAAACAATACAAACCATTTACTTGGATAAGGTTTGATGTCGAGAAACTGTTCCAACTTCAGGGGAGAATTCAGCACGTGAAGGCTCCGGTGTTATAAACCTGAAGAGTAAATAAAAGGGACTGGGCATGGAAAAGAGGCATCGGGCAGGGTGCAAAAGGGAAAATTCTCCCTTGCTCCCTGCTCCCTTGCTTCTTCCCCAGTTCCCGATACATAGAGAAAAAGTTAAGCGCGAGGACATAGATTTAGTATGGCTAATAGCAGTGCAATCACCGCAGCACGACACTTGAGTGAAAAGTTACCTTCACCGCTCAAACGTTTAGCAGATTTGGCTTATAACTATTGGTGGAGTTGGAGTGGCGATCGCATCTCTCTATTCCAAAGCATCGATCCCCAAGAATGGGAACGCTGTGGGCATAATCCAGTCGCAATTTTAGAGTCGGCAACTTATGAGCGTCTGACGCAATTAGCAGAAGACCCATTTTATCTAAAGCAGATATCCGCCCTCGCGCGTGAATTTGACCAATACATTAACCAGCAAGATACCTGGGTTAGTCGAGTTGCACCGCAAGTATCCAAACAGCATCCTATTGCTTACTTTTGCGCCGAATTTGGCATCCATGAGTCTCTACCCGTCTACTCTGGTGGTTTAGGAATTCTCGCCGGGGATCACTTGAAATCATCATCAGATTTGGGTGTGCCGTTGGTTGGTGTTGGCTTGTTATACCGCCAAGGTTATTTTCGGCAACGCTTGAACCGCCAAGGTTGGCAAGAAGATTATTATATTGACAATCCCTTTGGCCACATGCCCTTAGAGTTGATTAAAAATGAGCAAGGGGAATCGCTGACTATCGAGTTACAAGTTCGCCAACGAGTTGTAAAAGTGCAAATCTGGCGAGTGCAAGTTGGGCGAGTCACCTTATATTTATTAGATAGCGATCGCCACGATAACGATCCCATTGACCGTTGGCTAACGGGACACCTATACGGTGGCAACTTGGAAACCCGCATTGCTCAAGAAGTAGTTTTGGGAATTGGCGGTGTTCGCGCCCTACACGCTTTGGGAATTGAACCTTCTGTTTATCACCTCAATGAAGGACACGCTGCATTCTGCACCTTAGAAGTTGCGCGGGTAGAAATTGAGCGGACTGGTAAATCGTTCTATGATATCGAAGCCAAGGTACGGAATAGTTGCGTATTTACCACTCATACCCCCGTTCCCGCTGGTCATGATGTCTTCTCACCCGATTTAATCGATTCCTTCTTTGCCAGCTATTGGCCGCAATTGCGACTTTCTCGCGAACAATTTTTAGCATTGGGTGCAAGGCGATTGGGCGATCCTTGGGAACCCTTTGGCATGACCGTTTTAGCATTGCGGATGTCGCGTGCTTGTAATGGCGTAAGTGAATTGCACGGTCAAGTTTCCCGTAAAATGTGGACAGTTCTCTATCCGCAGCGATCCGAAGATAAAGTACCAATTGGTTACATTACCAATGGCGTTCATGCACCCACTTGGACTGCACCCTTGTTAGGTGACTTATATGAGGAATATTTGGGAGAAGATTGGAAAAATCGCGCCGTCGATCCCAAAATGTGGGCTAAAGTTGACGAGATTCCCGATGAAGAATTGTGGTCGCGGCATCTCATTCTCAAAGAAAGATTGATTGCCTTCACCCGTTATAAGGTAAAGAAATCACGGGAGTTGCGTGGCGAAAATTATGAACTCATTCAAGCAACAGAAAAATTACTCGATCCCAATGTCTTGACTATTGGATTTGCCAGACGCTTCAGCCCTTATAAACGCGGGGATCTGATTTTGCGCGATGCCCAACGCGCACTGAAGATTTTTGGTAATGCTCAACGTCCAGTACAAATTATCTTTGCAGGTAAAGCGCACCCAGCCGATGAAGAAGGTAAGCGGATTATCCAACGCTTGATGGAGTGGTGTCACAATTCCGGGATTATCAACCGAGTTGCCTTTATTGAAGATTACGACATTTACACTGGTCAAAAATTGGTGCAAGGCGTGGATGTTTGGTTAAATAATCCCCGTCGTCCTTTGGAAGCGTCTGGTACAAGTGGACAAAAAGTCTGCTTCAACGGCGGTCTTAATTGCAGCGTTTTAGATGGCTGGTGGTGCGAAGGCTACCAAACAGGGCCCGATGGTAAAGGAATTAACGGTTGGGCAATTGGTGAAGATGCTCATACTAGCGATCAAGAATTGCAAGATGGGATTGATTCGCGATCGCTTTATCAGCTATTAGAAGAAGAAATCGTTCCTCTATACTATGACCAAGATGCCCAAGGCATTCCTCACCGTTGGGTGCAAATGATGAAAACGTCCATTAAGACGAATGCGCCGTTATTCAACACCGACAGGATGATTGCCGACTACGTTTCACAGGTGTATGTGCCAGAGATTTCTAAGAGTGTGGAACCGATTTTAGCTAAAGTACTGCTTTAGAGCATTTTTACTTTCCTGGTTAAATAGGGGGCGGGTTTTCTGCCCCTTTTTTTGCTCCTAGTATCGCTTGCGATAAGATCGAGAATAAATTCGTGCTGTGTTTATGGCAACCCAACTCAGCCAAGCCAAATCACCAACAGAACTGGTAATCTCTTGGGAAGCCTTACCCAAAGATTTTCAACTAGAGGATGAACCAGTGGAGAATACCGGTCAGCCACTTTTAGCTGGTGCTTTGCGTGAAAGCCTAGAAATCAGTGGATTCATCCAACCCCAGATGTTGATAGCTTCAAACTTTGGTCTTTGTGCGACAGTCAACGAGCAATTTATTGCCAAGGCACCACACTGGGTTTATGTGCCGTCGGTTAATCAAGTGGTGGCTAACCGTAAAAGTTATACACCCAATTTAGAAGGAGATATTCCGGCGATCGCGATCGAATTTTTATCCGATACTGACGGTGGAGAATATTCGGTCAAGCGAACTTATCCACCAGGAAAATGGTTTTTCTACGAGCAAATTTTGCAAATTCCCATCTACATAATTTTTGAACCTGATGGCGGTTTATTAGAATATTATCAACTGGAAAATAAACGCTATGAGTTAAAGCAACCTGACGAAAATGGTCGTCATTGGATTGATGTAATGGGCTTATTTTTGGGAACTTGGCAAGGAACAAAAGAAGCGCGAACTGGTTATTGGTTACGCTGGTGGGATCGAGATGGTAATTTATTACCGTGGGCTGTAGAACAGATTGAACAAGAACGCCAACGCGCAGAAGTTGAACGCCAGCAAAAAGAACGACTAATTGCTTACTTACAATCTCAAGGTATTGACCCGAATAACTTGCCCCCGTTTGAGTAGAGGCAATTTCAAAGTCCCTCTCCCAAGCTTGGGAGAGAGATTTAGGGTCGGAAATCTGCGGCTTATAAATCGAAGAGGATTATTACAGAAATTCTAAATCATTATATGAATTAATACTCATCACTCTGGAAATATCTTTTTTAGTTCAGAAATAATATCAGAGTGGCTTGTTTTCCATTCTTCCCATGCATTTTGAATAGCTTCTTTTTGTTCTTGAGTTAATTGCCAAGAAAGTGGAGGATTAATTTTACCACGAGGGAATTTAATGGGAATATGCATAATTTGTATTCCTTTTTGGCAAGATTTATCTTTTAAAAATTGCTGCACTTTTTCCGGCTCATCATGCTTGTAGCCGCATTTATACTTGTCTGTCAAAAGTTCTATATTTAATGTATTGCCTTCGTTTTGTGTATCACTACGAACATTTAATAAAGCGAGCAATGAACCAATAACTTCCATCTGCCATCCCGGAGCGCCTTTTTCTTTTTGGGGATTCTCATCATCAGGAAAAGCATTTATTTGGATTAAAACAACTTTTTTAATTTGGGAAGATTGCTCAGATTCTAATAGTTGATTCAGTAAATCTATGCTAGTACCAATACCAAAGTTGTCAAAGTAACCACCATCACCTATATGATAATTCCATCTAGTGTCTTGACTAGGACGACACACAGGAGATACATAAGGAAAAGTGGCAGATAATCTAGCGGCTGTCGTCACATCAATATCATATTCTGGATAAAGGGTATTAAAATCTATAGATTTGCAATCCTTATGCGGACTAAAAGTCATTGGACTAACTAAAAAACGCCGTCCATCTTCAACTAAAGTTGCATTAAAAATAGGAATAGGAATAATTCCTTGGTCAATTTTGTCACTCCAGCTACCTAAACTTGCATTGGGATTTTTCATTTCCCCTTTCCAATCTATTTCGATAGCAGTACCACGGTCTTGCTCAGTTGTAGTATCTTTCTCTTTTGGTACGACAAAAGGTAAACCAACAAAACGAAGTAAATCTGGATAAGCAAATCCCCAGCCTGTAGCATCCAAACTATCTTCTGTAGCGCTTTGAAAAATCTGTTTTAATTGATTTTCTTCTGGATAACCCCGATCTCCAAATCTATCCAAATAAAACATTGTTCCGACAGAACCACCAGAAACCGAACTTATCCAACCAATAGCTTTGGTAAATTTAGATCCAAGTTCTTGCTGTAAACCAGTCAAAACTTTAGCTGTCCATCCAGATGCTTGAATACCTCCACCACTAGCACAAACTACTACTAAAGTTTTATCTTCAGTTTGTTGATTTTTCAGACGTTGAGAGATAACATTTATCCACTTTTCTTTTGCTGGTTTTAGCCAGTTATTTTTTGAGTATATTTTGTAAAAATGGTCTACCTGAAAAATAGCATAAGAACCAGATGAAATTGCTAAAAATAATAGCAATGTAGGTATGCGAGACACATCAATAAAGTAAGAAATTCCTCCTATCCACACTACAATAACTGACAAAATGAGAGTAATATAAAAAAGAGCAGGAGCTTCAAACCTATTACTAATTGGGTGAGGTTTCAAGATAAAATAACCTAACCCATAAACAATTAATAGAAAAACTGAAAATACGGTGATTGCAGCAATCCCGTAAGATAAATTACCATCTACATCTACATAACCCCTTTGTATTCTTTCTGGTAAAAAATAAATTATTTTCAATAAAACCTGTTTTAAAAACTGATTATGTTCAAAAAAATACTTGTTAAAGTAATTGGTTATTAACAATAAAGCTCCTGCAATGATGCCAAATATAATTCCCCAACCTTCCCAGCTACGATCTGCTTCTTGTATTTCTTTTTTAGAAAGCTGAGTTGCCTTGATGGCAATTGGAAGACTTAAGATAATAGCGATTAAATATTGGAGAAATACTGGAATTACTTGCTGCTGAGGTACATCAAAACGAAGATGAGAATTATACAAGATGATATCGAAAACTTGTATCGTAGCCAGTCCTGCTAAAACTGCACCTCCAATAACTACAACCAACTGATTATTAGCGCGCAGTACAAATAAGTTTTTTAACATTGCTGATAAACCAGGATTCACTGAAATTGTTGGCAAGAATAACAGCAATAAACCAACAATTATAGGTACTCGCAAAAAGAAAATATATTGCAATACACTGTAAAAGTTTTGTAGCATTAAACTCAGGAATAATAGTCCCAACCACAAGACAATGCCGTTAAAAACCTGTTGTCTTTTGTTCATAACAAATCTCTGTAAATATACAAAAATTTAATTGTTTTTGTTCGTATTGGCTTATATCTTGCACCCAGCTTTCAGATAAATGAGATTGAAGAATTCAGGAGTCACAATGGGCTAAACGCCCCGCTACCGCTAACAGGAGCAAAGCCGGAGACGCTCCGCCTTTGCTCACTCCGGTGAGAATCAAGACGCTTGTAGACTCGCTCTAGAAGCAAGATATAAGCTAATAAAGTTTGATACACAAGAAGATATCAAAATTCCGCAAAAGGGATTATGAAGTTATATTTATACCAATTCTCTAAAATCTGGCAACAGATTCAAACCCCGAAACCCAGATCATACCTGACTTTCTTAATTACGAATTGGTATTAGTTAAGTATTAAGGAGTGCTAAATATGTATTGATACCAGAGTCGAAAAAATATAAAACATAAGCAGATTTTATCACCCAAGAAAATAATACAGGTTGGAGCGGTTATACTTTTGAGCTAATTGATAAATATGGATTAATTGCCTGGATTCGTTCCCGAAATATATAGCTTTCCAGGCTATTTACCTGATTTTAATCTTTAAGCATCTCCAACAATTGCGTCTCATTTAACTGCGCAATTCCCAAGGAAATTGCTTTGTCTAACTTGGAACCGGCATCTTCTCCTAACACTAAATAATCAGTTTTTTTACTTACTGAATCAGTTACTTTTCCCCCAGCTTTTTGAATCAACGCCTTCACTTCATCTCGCTTCAAAGTTGGCAATGTACCTGTAATTACAAAAGTTTTACCTGCGAACTTTTGATTACCATCCCCAACTATTTTTGTTTCCTCAGTAGCTGTTAATTGCAATCCTTCTGCTTGCAAGCGTTCTATCAACCTTTGGTTAGCATCAATCCGAAACCACTGGTACACAGATTGAGCAATTTCAGCACCAATACCATAAATGCCTTCAATATCTGATTGCTTTGCTGTTGCTAACTGCTCTACAGTAAAATATTTCTGAGTCAACAATTGAGCGTTGACACTGCCAACATGACGGATGCCTAAACCATACAATACCCTTGACCAAGGTTGATTTTTTGACTGAGCGATCGCATCCACTAATTTCTCTGCCGACTTTTTCCCCATCCTTTCCAATGCAGATAACTTCTCTGCTGTCAACTCATATAAATCGGCAACACAATCCACCAAACCTTTATCAACGAGTTGATATACCAGCTTTTCGCCCATACCTTTAATATCCAAGGCATCACGACTTACCCAATGTTCAATGGAACCTTTAAGAATCGCCGCACAGGAAGCATTGACGCATCGAGTCACCGCCTCACCGGATTCTCGCACCACTAATTGACCGCAGACTGGACAATGGGTGGGCATAACGAAAGGTTCGGTGTCAGCAGGACGGAGTTCTTTGATTACCCTTAGCACTTCTGGAATGATTTCCCCAGCTTTGCGGACAATCACAGTATCGCCAATGCGGATATCTAATTGAGCAATGCGATCGCTATTATGTAAAGTGGCGCGGGAAACTGTTGTTCCCGCCAGTTGCACCGGGCGCATCTCTGCTAATGGCGTTAATGCCCCTGTTCGTCCCACATTTACAGCAATATTTTCCACACGGGTAGGTGCTTCTTCGGCTGGGTACTTTAAGGCTACTGCCCATCGGGGAAATTTTTGCGTAAATCCTAGCTGTTCCTGAAGTTTAAAAGAATTCAGCTTTACTACTACCCCATCAGTCATATAAGGTAAATTCAGCCGTTCCGTATCCCAGTATTCGTAATATTTTGCCACTTCTGCGATCGAAGCACAGAGTTTGTGTTTGGGGTTGACTCGAAAACCCATCTTTTCCAACAACTCCAACGCTTCCCATTGGGTATTAGCAATACTGGTGTCATCCCTACCAGGAATGTGCAAGGTGTAGCCAAAGAAATCTAAGCGCCGTTTAGCCACTATGCGGGGATCTAATTGCCTGAGTGTACCAGCTGCGGCATTGCGGGGATTGGCAAATAATTGCTCGCTGGCTTTTTGCCTTTCTTCGTTGATTTGTTTAAATACTTCCAACGGCAAAAACGCCTCGCCTCGCACTTCCACCCTTTCGAGAATTTCTAACCCTTCAAAATTCAAACGTAAAGGAATAGAGCGAATTGTCCGTACATTTTGGGTAATATCTTCACCCGTTACCCCATCACCCCTAGTTGTCCCTCTAACTAGAATGCCATTTTGGTAAGTTAGAGCCAAAGCAGAACCATCAATTTTCAGTTCGCTGACATATTCCACTGAATCTATTTTCGGTACTTGTCGCCGCCAACGCTGATCCCATGCTTGCAACTCATCAATATTGAATGCATTCTCCAGACTATACAAGGGGATATTGTGCCGCACCGAGGTAAACTGTGTTGCCGGTCTCTCACCTACGCGCTGAGTCGGACTATCGGGTGCTGTCAATTCTGGATATTGAGTTTCTAATTGTTGCAATTCTCGATATAGCTGGTCATAGATTGCATCCTCCATGATTGGAGCATCTAGGACGTAATAAGCATAGCTTGCTTGTTGCAATAACTGGCGCAATTCTTCTGTGCGCTTTACTTCCGGCTTAATCTGTGTCATAAAATTATAAAATATCTAAGACAAGGCTAACAAATCATACATTTGTACTATACAAAATTTTGGCTTTTGAGCCATATCCCCCGCTACCTAATACTTGCATAGGGCGATCGCATCGTAAACTTCAGTAGTAAGCTTCCCCTGAGTACTAAGTATAATTTTACGGGTAAAAAATTTAGAGCGATCGCGAGTCAATAAATCGCTATATAAAAGAATGTAGAGACATAGCAATGCTACGGCTCTACAAAGGTAATAACGCATATTTAATTTCACAGAGTCCATTAGAAAACTGGGTTGAGTAGCTGTAAATAGGCGAAATTATCTTTAGGATGGGACATCACCAAACCTCTTGCAAAAGTAACTTTTGCAAGAGGGGGGGAAAGGGAAAAGGTAAAAGGGAAAAGGGTTTTTATGAGCCGCTTTCCCCTGGTTGGTGAGCTTGTCGAACCATACCCCAAACCCAATTCCCCACAAATGCCAAGAAGTCTACCCAATACGGTTCGGATAAGCATTTTTCACAATCGAGTGTGGTCTGGGGAATGGGTTTGGAGGTATTGGGTAAAGGATGTATTCAAAACCAATACCTTTTCCCTTTTCCCTCGCCCCTTATCCCCAGAGGGGACCCCACCTTCCCCTTTAACCGAAGCGTATTGGGGCAGCACCCACCCCACATTTTTATCCAATTACCTCAGCAGTCTTCTTCTTATCCAACTTGAGAATCAACACACCCAAAGGTGGTAAACACAAATCCAGAGAATAAGGACGACTGTGCAAAGACCAATCATCTGTCCATTTACCACCTAAGTTGCCCATATTGCTGCCGCCATACTGACGCGCATCACTATTGAACAACTCCGTATAAAATCCCTTTTGCGGTACACCGATGCGGTAGTGAGAATGGGGTTGCGGTGTAAAATTGCAAACTACGATCGCAAAATCATCAGAATCCTTGTCACGACGCATGAAGGCAACTACACTATGGCGGTTATCGCTACAGTCAATCCACTCAAACCCCGGTTGGGCAAAATCCTGGGTGTACAATACTGGTTCCGAACGGTAGAGATGGTTCAATTCCCGGAAAAACGTTCTTAACTGTTGGTGGGCTTCATGCTGTAATAAATGCCACTCCAAATCATTCCAATCATTCCACTCACTCCACTGCCCAAACTCCATGCTCATAAACATGGTTTTCTTGCCTGGGTGAGCAAACATATAGCTAAATAAACAACGCACATTAGCTAACTTCTGCCATGTATCTCCTGGCATTTTACCGATGATATTGCTCTTGCCATGCACCACTTCATCGTGGGACAGAGCCAGCATGAAGTTTTCGCTGTGGTTGTACCACATACTAAAGGTGATGTTATTTTGGTGGAACTGGCGGAACCACGGGTCCATGCTGAAGTAATCCAGCATATCGTGCATCCAGCCCATATTCCACTTCAAGTTAAAGCCCAGTCCGCCTGTATAGGTTGGCCAAGATACCATTGGCCAAGAAGTGGATTCTTCCGCAATTGAGAGAATACCGGGAAAATAGCTAAAGATAATGTGATTTACCTGACGCAGAAAATCTGCTGCTTCTAGGTTTTCTCTGCCACCGTACTGGTTGGGCAGCCATTCTCCTGGTTCGCGGCAATAGTCGTTGTAGAGCATTGAGGCAACAGCATCAACACGAATCCCGTCAATGTGGTACTTGTCGAACCAGAAGAGGGCATTTGCGGCGAGGAAATTACTAACTTCATGGCGACCGTAGTTAAACACCAAAGTACCCCATCCTTTATGTTCGCCTTTACGGGGGTCAGCGTGTTCGTACAGGTGGCTACCATCAAAGAAAGCTAAACCATGTCCATCTTTGGGGAAGTGACCGGGAACCCAATCTACAATTACCCCTATATCATTTTCGTGACATTTGTCAATGAAATACATGAAATCTTCGGGTCTGCCAAAACGCGAGGTAGGGGCATAGTACCCAGTTACTTGATAACCCCAAGAACCATCAAAGGGATGCTCCGCAATGGGCAGCATTTCTATGTGGGTGTATCCTAATTCTTTGACATAAGGAATGAGTCGGTCAGCCAGTTCCCGATAGGTAAGAAAACGTGCGCCCGGTTTTAATCCAGAAACGACAACTACTGGTTCAGTTTCACCATTGGGAAGTTTCGCTGGTTCTGCACTCGAAGCGTGTAACCAAGAGCCTAAATGTACTTCGTAGACTGAGATGGGCTGAGTTAGCGGGTCAGTACGACGCCGCTTTTCCATCCAGTTTTCATCACTCCAACTATAAGCATCTAAATCAGTGACAATGGATGCTGTTTTCGGGCGAACTTCTTGCTGGAAACCGTAGGGATCGGATTTTTCGTAAATGTGTCCTTCAAAATTTTTGATTTCATATTTGTAAGACTCTCCTACACCAATTTCAGGAATAAACAATTCCCAAACCCCGGTGGGGCCTTTACGCATCTGGTGTTTACGTCCATCCCAAAGGTTGAAGTCTCCCAACAATGAAACGTTGCGAGCGTTAGGCGCCCAAACTGCAAAATAAACGCCTTTAACGCCGCCTATTTCTGTAGGGTGCGCTCCCAGCTTTTCGTATATCCGGTGATGGTTGCCTTCACTAAACAAATGCAGGTCAAAATCTGTCAAGTTGGGAGAACGGAAAGCGTAAGGGTCATAGGTGACACGCTCATGTTCCCCTTCTTTAATCCGTAACTGGTAGTTTGCCAGTTCTGGAGTGTCAATCGTGCATTCAAAAAAGTGGGGATGATGCACTGGTTGCATTGGGTATTCCTTGCGTTGTTCGGGAAGAACCACCCATGCTGCACTTGCATTTGGTAGGTAGGCCCGTACAGCCCAGACAGTTTTGCCGTCTTGCTGTATAGGATGAGAACCTAGTATTTCAAAGGGATCGTTATGCTGATTCCAAACGATGCTGTTAACCTGCTCAGGGGCGATCGTGGTCATGGACATGAAGCTACCTAAGTGAAATAACGTGATTGACTAAATCTACTTTTTTAATATCTATATATATTCTTTACATTTATTTGCAATTTTGTCGCCACCGTTATCCTACATCAGAATGGAGTATTGAGCATGAGGCGTTGGGTATAGGGCATAGGGCATGGGGCATGAGGGAGCAGGTGGTCACTGAGCGTAGCCGAAGTGGGGGCACAGGATCGGAGGAACGGGGGAGAATAACTCTTGACAAATGACAAATGACTAATGACTAATGACGAATTTATCAAAAATTTAAAAATGGAAAAAACTGCAATAAGGTTTTACGTAAGCGAAGCAAGAAAATCTGTTCTCGAATTTTGGGGTCTAGTTTTGGTGGCGGGACTTCTTGCAGCTGGGCTTGCAATTGAATATACTCAGCAGCTGTTAGGGATTTTCCATCAATAGGCGATCGCGCTTCTATAATAATCTTTGTCCGTAATATTTCTTCTGGTGTATCCTCTGGTGGCGGTAATGCTATTGCTGCCGATCTCCAATAGTTACTTAAAAAAATCAAAGTAGCACTAATTACTATTAAGCTGAGTAATTTTATAGATTTTCTCGTTTTAACTCTCCTCATCTCCTGAACTACGTTCACAACGCAGGATGAAAATCTGTTTTTCTTATACCCAAATTTTCCCAATAAAAATCTGGCAATATCAAGGGAGATTACCAAGTCTTTCCTGATACGGAATAGACTACAGGAATGCTCAAGAGCAATTGCCAGCGATCGCGATAAATTTTTTTACCCTCTCACAACTCAGTAGTATAAGTAATTTAAAATGCCAAATGAGAGAAGTCTTTGCCTAACAAAATAGCTTAGATTAACTCAACTCCCTTGGACTGAGAACAACGTTTGAGCGGGCGGGACTTTCAGAAGGACACTTGGTAAAGGACATAACCCTCTTTACCATACTGGTGCTGTTAGCGGTAGCAAGGCGTTTAGCCCGTGCTGAGTTTTGAAGTTGAGTACTCAGTACTTTTGCAGTATAGCAAAAGCCCCGCCCCTCTCTGCGAGACGCTGCGCGAACGTGGGCGGTCTTTTAACTCAGCACTCGGAACTAGGAACTCAGCACTCTTTACCAGTGTCCTCTACTTCCTGCCCTACTTAGTTGAGATTTGAGCAGACTCTCGGCTTTGATAAACCAGCATAAAAATGAGGTTTTTTCGTCAATCCAATTAATTCGAGCGATATTTCGAGCTATGTAGTGAGGAATGCTGTCACTAAGTAGTTCTGGGCGCTATTTAAACTAAAGTTTAAGATGCCTTATTTAGGTTTAGCGGGAGTAGTCGCTGCGGGAGTCGCTGCGGGAGTCGCTGCGGGAGTCGTTGCGGGAGTTGCTGCTGGGGTAGCGGCAGGAGTAGTCTTAACAGCAGGTGCATCAGTTGGTTCACCTGTAGCGGCTGGAGTAGCAGTACCAGCACCATCACCACCACCACCTTCACAGGCCCCAAGAATTGCAGCCAGACTTAACATTAAAGCAAAACCAAAGATTTTTGTTTTCATAACTCCTCTTTCACCAATTGTGGCTAGAACAATTTTTCGCCTGTTGAATACGATACCGTATTTATTGCTTTTTTTAAATTCTGCGAGATTACATACTTAAAAAAAACATTCCTTTGGGGTATTGTTTTTGGAATTACGTATCCTGATTAGTTTCTCTTAACTCAGGAGCAAAACGAAAAATACCAACTTATTTAGCAAACGGAGCTATGATAGCAAAAAATTTTATTTTTTTCACAGAGTATTGCATCTGGCTACCTGACGTTGCCATACTTTAGGTGCGATACCTAAAAGGTAAGCTGTCCAGTTTCTAATCGCTGATTGCAATTGCATATCTAGGCGATGCAAACATTGATACAGCTACCTATCAAAAAAGTTAAAAGGTATAGTCTGTTATGTGTGCTGGTTGCACAGAAGGTGATTTAAACCTTAGCAAAAAAGACAATCAATCTAAAAATGCAGTATTTTCCATCTAAAAAATTTAAAAATTTATGGTAGTTGCTCGTAAATCTACTGTTTCTACAAGGGGTAATTGGTTCCGGCGAGATTCTATCCTTTCTTTAGGAAGGCGACGTTCTGCGCCTATGGAGTCAGCAGCAGGGAGTGCTTCTACACCAGTATCGTCTTCAAGACAACAGCGTTCCTCGAAAAATTTAGCGGTTTCTCCCACAAATAAGGCAGTTATAGCTAAATCGGTGAAAGAGTTGGGTAGACAACAATTACCACTCAACGAACAGTTGAATGCGAACCAAAAGAGTCCGGAGGAAGGTTTTCTTGGGCTTCCCACAATGCCTAATTCTGGAACTGCACCTTTGTGGTTGTTGCGCTTGTATACCTTTCATCGTTATTCGTCAGTTGTGGCGTTCTTGTTAGTAGCATCGACACTTGCTGTTTATGGTTGGACAGTCTATTCTCAAGAGCTTTGGGGTCAGTCATATCGCAGACTGCAAAACCTCCAACGTCACGAACGGCTGCTAACGACAACCAACGCGACGCTGAAAAATAAAATGGCTAATGAAGCAGAACAACCAACAGCAGGGCTGGTATCACCAACTCCTGAAGGGGTGATTTTCTTGCCTCCCGCATCTGGGAGTCCTAAATCAGCATCGCCTAACACAACGCCAAATTCTGAAACCCAAGCGCATACACTCTCGCCACTGGGATATTAATCTCTAAGAGTCATTAGTCATTAGTCATTAGTCATTAGGACTGAGACTTCTGGTTAATCACAAAAGGCAACAGACAAAGCGCAAAGTCGAGCCAGTCACTTGGGCGGGTTCCCCGACTTGTGCGTTAGCGATAGCGAAGTGTAAAGCCTTCTCTACGAGAGGCTGCGCCAACGGCATGGCTTCGCTTAGAGCAAGTCCTCGAGCGTCAGCGGTAGCGACGCAGGAGCGTCACTGGCGTTGAGCGGAGGTTTCCTTCGTTGGCGTAGCCCGCCGCAGGCATCAGACGCCACTTGCTTCAAGCCGGGAGACCCGTCCAACGCAGTGGCTTAACTTTGTAAGAGAGGACAAAGGACGAACCCAATGCAGAAGTCACCAAGCAGAACAAAATTCAGAAAGTTTCAAAATCCAGCATTCACAAGCCAACAAAAGGGTTATAAACGAGGGCTTTTGGGAAAATTAGCCTCTAGTATGCAAGACCAAACATCCAACACTAAGTCCCGACTGTTCATCGTTTGGGGCGTATTAATGGCATCAGGGTTGGGGTTGGCCATTAACTTGTATAATCTCCAAATTGTCAAGGGGCCAAAGTTAACTGAGTATGCACGCAACCAACAAATGGTGAATGTGCGACCTTTTATGCCCCGTCGCCCAGTGGTAGATCGCAATAGCGATCTGTTGGCTATTGACCGCCCTGTATATACTTTGTACGCTCACCCCAAGCTGTTTGATAAATCTAATGAAGAGATGGCAGAGCGACTTGCGCCAATTTTGGCAAAAGATACTGCTGAATTGGTGAAAACTTTTGAAAGCAAAAGAAGCGGAATTATACTTGCGCCAGCCTTACCAGAAGAAATTATCGATCGCGTCATTTCTTTGCGTTTAAATGGCTTGGAGTGGGCTCAAAAATACTCCCGATATTATCCGCCAGATGATTTGGTTGCTGATGTGGTGGGCTACGTGAACATTGACCGCCGCGGTCAAGCTGGTGTGGAATACTCTCAAGAGAAGTTGCTAGAACGTCCTGTGCAAACGGTACGGCTCAGTCGGTCGGGAAATGGGGACTTAATGCCCGATCGCGCGCCCGAAGGTTTTTTGCATTTTGACGATTTGCGATTACAACTGACTATCGATAGCCGTCTGCAACGAATTGCTCGGATTGCGCTCAAACAACAGATGCAGAAGTTTGCCGCCAAACGTGGAGCGGTAATTGTCATGGATGCATTGGATGGTTCCTTACTGGCGCTGGTTTCTCAGCCTACTTATAATCCTAATGAATATGCTAAATCTGATATTTCACTATTTAAAAACTGGACAGTAGCGGATCTTTATGAACCGGGATCGACTTTTAAGCCTTTGAATGTGGCGATCGCTCTGGAAAATGGCATCATCAAACCAGATGATATGTTTAATGATTCCGGTTCGATTCGAGTCGCTAATTACACCATCAAAAATGCCATGAATAATGGTAATGGGCGAATCAGCATCGCTCAGATTTTGCAATATTCTAGCAATATTGGCATGGTGCAAATTATCCAACGTTTAAAGCCTTCAATTTATTACAACTGGTTAGAACGTTTAGGACTAGGACAAAAAGTTGATACAGATTTACCTTTTGAAGTCGGCGGAAGGCTCAAAAGTCAAGAAGAATTTATCGCTTCGCCAATTGAAGCAGCTACTACTTCCTTTGGACAAGGCTTTTCTATGACACCCTTGCAGCTAGTACAAATGCACGGTGCTTTAGCTAATGGCGGTAAATTAGTTACACCCCATGTAGTTCGCGGGTTGATTGATAGCAAAGGGCAGATGCATGATTCACCCACTCATACTATCCCCCGGCAAATTTTCTCAACCGCAACAACTCAAAAGGTTGTGGAAATGATGGAAACTGTTGTTACTCAAGGCAGCGGTAAGCCGGCACAAATTCCGGGATATCGCATTGCTGGTAAAACTGGTACAGCCCAAAAAGCTAGTCCCAATGGCGGATACATCAAAGGGGCGAGAATGACCAGTTTCGTGGCTATTTTACCCGTGGAATCTCCTCGCTATGTAGTGTTTGCACTGGTGGATGAGCCAAAAGGAGAAAGTGCTTATGGTTCTACTGTCGCCGCGCCAATTGTGAAGTCGGTGATCGAAGCACTGATTCCTCTTGAGCAGATTCCGCCTAGTAAAGCGATCGAGCAACAGAAGGGAGTGCCGTAGGGAGTGGCAGGGGGAGCAGGGAGTGAGGGAGTGAGGGAGTGGGGAGACAAGGAGACAAGGGGACAAGGGGACAAGGGGGAATTATTGAACAACTCTCTCCCAAGTCTCCCCCCTCTTCCTTGTCTACCTTGTCTCTTCTCCATGCCCAATGCCCCTTACCTCTGAAACTTAATTTTTCTTTATAACCAGGGAAAGAGGTACAGAAAGCTACTGGTGTGGAAACTTAGATATTAGAGGTGAAAGTAATTTCTCACTTTTCCAAAGTACCGAAGATTCCATGCAAAGCAATTTAGTTATATTTCCTAAGACTGAGGCTGCGAAAAATAGCACGCAAACTAAAGAAAGGACAATTACCAAATACGACCGTGCCCAAGAGCAATTTATAGAACTGCTAGCAATGGAGGATTTGGATCGTCAACTAGATGCAAAACCTTCAATAGCTAGTGACTTTGAACAGGCGCTCTCTATGGCAATTGCGGCTGCTTATGGAAACGATCGCTCTGATGAACAGGCTCACCGTTTTCTCCAACGGATACTTTATCGAATTAATCGGCTAAAGCTGTTTTGGTACGACGATTTGCGGCATTATAACAATGAGCGATCGCTATATTTGCAATCTTGTCGTAACCAAATTGAAGCTGCTTGGCAACAGTGGGAACTAGCACAAATCGATGTGGCTGCACTACAACAACTCGATGTCAAACAAGCTTTAATTGAGCGTGCATCTGCTGATTTAAATCCGCCTTTGTCGGAGAATAGCCGCTACATTCGTGAAGAAATGACTGAAGCTGGTTATCGTCACTTGCTAGCGATCGGTTCCTTTGATGGTTTGGTGGAAGGTAGCCGTCTTTGCTATGTATTGGGTGGTGCTGCTAATGAAGTGCAGTGTACGCTGGTGCGAGTACTACTAGAAGAATACGGCAATGGTCGTTTAGCCCGCAAGCACTCGACTTTTTTTGCTCAAATGCTGGCTGAGTTTGGAATGAACACTGAACCAGAAGGATACTTCGATTTAGTGCCTTGGGAAGTTTTAGCTTGCGATAATCATAACTTTTTGACTACCGATCGCAAACGCTATTTCCTACGTTACAGTGGCGCGTTGACATATTTTGAAGTGGCTGGCCCTGCGGCTTACAAAAACTATCTGGCGGCGGCGCAACGATTGGAACTATCAGAGGCGGCGATGGGTTATTGGGAACTACACATCAAGGAAGATGAACGCCACGGTCGTTGGATGTTAGATGATGTAGCTTTGCCTTTGGCAGAACGATATCCCAATGATGCGTGGGAACTGCTGCTTGGCTATGACCAAGAAAAACAAATGGGCGATCGCGCTGCTCGTGCTGTTGTGCGATTGATACGCGAAGCAGAATAAGCCGCCTTATTTGTATAAGCAATCTAAAAAATCAAAAATAGCAAGTTATTATTAGCCTTTTAATTTGACATCCTTAAATCATTTTATTGCTAATTCACTTGTGCTTAGATTTCTTTAGCAATCCTTTGCTAAAGGAAAAGTTTTTTTGCCTGAATACAAGGTAACAAACAACCACCTATTACATTGATTATACCTTACACCTGGAAATTAAATCAAATGAAAGATATCTTTTTTTGTCCTGAAGAATCTAATTTCTACTCAAATTGTTTAGAAAGCTTTGTGATCAGAAATTGTAAAAATTCTGAATCTATTGTAGAGTTTGGTTCAGGAGATGGCAGCCCTGTAATTAATTCCTTATTGAGAAACAAATTTAATGGAGTCATCCAGGGATTTGAATTAAATACTTCTGCATGGAAAGTCGCAAATTCAACCATCGATGAATACAATCTTACTAATAAATACATTATCCACAACTCTTCTTTGTTTAATTCTTCTCAACCCGATGCTGAGTATCTTGTAGCCAATCCACCCTATCTACCCGCACCAGATAACGACATTTATATGCCGCTTCTGTTTGGGGGTGTAGATGGAGCCACAGTTACCAACGAGCTTTTATCGTTAGGTTATGAAAATGTATTGGTTTTAATATCTAGCTTTTCTAATCCAATCAATACGTTGAACATCGCAAAACAAAATGGTTATTATGTTCAAAACTTCATGGTTTTACCTTTAAAGTTCGGCTACTATAGCTCTGACCCAAAAGTGAAGAAGCACATCGAAAAACTCCAAAAAAATCAGATGGCATTTTATTCTGGCGATTATTATTTTTTAGCTGGAGTTTTATTTAAAAAATCTCAGGAGTCTGTAATTGATTTATCTAATCAATTAGCTCAGGTGATGACTAGTTTGTGAAAATAAAGAACAACTTAAGTGATGCTATCCCTTGCTTAAAGTACAGATGTGTCTCGAAGCGTGGCTTAGAGACATATCCTTAAAGATTTTCAACCAGCATTTTTATAAATCCATATTCCCAAGTAATCATTTTGTCTGCCTGAAGTTATTGCATTAACTTCTTTGTTATATAGGACTCGTATTTGATTGCGTGAAAAAACTCAGTACACATTTATTCCTTCTTCCCTATTCCCTATTCCCTATTCCCTATTCCCTATTCCCTATTCCCTGTTCCCTATTCCCTGTTCCCTATTCCCTAGCTTAAGTGCTGCAAATAAAATTACACCAGCGCCGAACGACAAAATAGGAACACCTGAAGTTGGTTCAGCTACAGAGATAGATGAGATTGGCGTCAAGAGGAAGGCGTGTAATTCACCATTAACTGCACCACGACCGACAATTTGTCCCTTATTATTAATGGCAGATGCCGCTGTTAAGGTAAAGCCACCCTCTGAGCCAGGAGCAATCAGGTTATTTAAGTCGTACATAGTGTTATCACTATAAAGAAAAGCCCGTAAACCATTGCCGTCTGCGGCAAAAAAGTTATTGTTAGTACCAGAAAACCCGACTACTTGACCTAAATTATTGATCCCCAAACCAGTACTAAACAAATCTGTAGGACGTAACCTACCGAGGTCTTGGAGTCCCGTGCTGGAACTATACAGAAAAGCACGAGTATCATTTACGCCAGTGAGTCCCGAACTACCAACTACTTGTCCTGAGTCATTAATATCATTTGCTTGACTGTACCTGTCACCAGGGAGGGTACCGAGATTAGTGATTACACCCTTGTCGGATAAAAAGGCTCGGCCGGAAGAACCGAAAATGCCAACTACCTGACTTAGATTATTTATGCCATAGGCAACATAATTTTCTTTTAAGTTATTGTTAATAATAGTCGTCGTACCATTGCTGTATAGGAAAGCGGCTCCGTTGGGAAAGGCAAGTTTTGGGAATATACCGCCACCAGTTGTACCGCCAACTACCTCACCTGAGTCATTGATGGCATAAGGAATGCCTTTAAGACCAGTATTTTGCGTTATTCCATCACTGTAAATAAAGACGTTATTATCACCGTCGGTCTTACCGATGGAATTACCAACTACTTGCCCCAAGTTATTGATACCACTTACTGCAAGTACATTATCGCCAGGTAACGGACTAATTTTTTTGACCGAACCATTACTGTAAAAAAAAGAACTGTCCAAAGAATTAATCGCTACTTCACCTGAGTCATTAATGTCTGTAGCATAACTGTAGGCTTTTCCTGCAAGATTACCTAAGTCAGTAACTGAGTATAAAGATACCGCCAATGCCGACTTAGATCCAGTCAGACTGATTGCGGTGAAAGTTATTGCTGTTATACAGGATTTCCACTTAAGTAAAACCATGTTATCTTGCCGTGATTTTCTATTCCCTTACCAAATTACCACTGAAGAGTACGGTGGCAAGCTGCCGTATCTGGGTAATCGCTAAATACGCCATCAACACCTAAGCTGAAAAATAGTTCATATTCACCTTGAGGATTTCCTTGAAAATCCAATGGCAAAAAACAGTTTTCATTGCGGAAAGTCCAGACATGAACCAGCAAACCAGCCGCATGAGCATCTATCACCAATGATGTAGGCGAACGCAATTTACCATTGTTGTCTCTAGGAACCAGTAAATTTTTGTGAATCCCAATCGCTTGTGCATATTTGGCAATTTCTGCTAAACCTGATGCTGTGACTAAATCTGCATAAGTGCGTTCGCAGCCGCTAACGACAAAATCATAAGGTTTACCACTGTTATTCAGCAATTGCACTAGAGGTAAATCAGTCTTTGTGGATAAATCTTGTAAATTACCGACTTCAAAAGACTGGATAAAAACAGGTGCGTTAGCTCCCTGATAACCGTTGGCTGTTAAAGTTGCAAGTAGGGGTGCTTCTAAGGCTAACCCAATAGATTGAAAGTAAGTTGGGTGCTTCGTTTCTGGGTAAATGCCAATCGTCCGATTAATTTCGCCACTTTTAACCTTGACTAAATTGATGATTTCTTGCAGCGTGGGAATTTCTAAAAGTCCATCATAAGTGGTATTTTGCGATCGCAGTTGGGGAATTCGCTCTTTAGCTCGTAGTGTTTTCAATTCTTTTAAGGTAAAGTCTTCAGTAAACCAGCCAGTTTTTGATTCGCCATCAATTATTTTAGTGGTTTGCAGGTGAGCAAATTCTGTATGAATTGCAACGTCGGTGGTTTCAGAAATTTCATTTTCGTGACGAGCAATTAAAATACCATCTTTAGTGGAAACTAAATCAGGTTCGATATAATCAGCCCCAAGTGCGATCGCTAATTCATAAGCAGCTAAAGTATGTTCTGGACGATAGCCGCTAGCACCTCGGTGTGCAATAATAATTGGAGATGTATCTTGCATTGTAGTCATTACTTTACCCACCTGAGTAGGACGATGCAAACAATTAAAGGTTTGTAGTGAGGGCTTCACTACTCAACTTACAATTATTTTTCCCTTAATTTTAAATAAGTTAAGACAAATAAAACCCTCTTTAGAGAGTTGTAATTTTTCATTGGTAATAAATAGTTTTCAAGAGTCTTTATATTTAATCATATATAACAGAATTCAAAAGTAAAATAGCCTTTATTTCTAACTTTGAGACGAATAGTGTGTACTACACTTACCCGCAATCTGCTGTAGTTATATTGATTACCACTGAATGATTTCTTGGCTGAGAGTTTAATTATTCAACAAGTATTAAATTATTCAAAACCCTAGATTTACTACACTAAATCGATGCAGTTTTAGTACTATTTAAAAAACTAATATTAAATAATAAGTATTGCTATTAAATAATAAATCTGTCATATTTAAGAATCTTATTGATTTCTGCTTAAATCCTATTGTGTCTAACACATCCGATAAGATTAGTATTTTTTTTCAAAAAACTTAGTACATATTGTTTTTTTTTGTATTTTTTACTTATGCAAGTAAATTCAGGAATAAAATCGGAATTATAAATAATTTGTTTTATTGTTCATTAATAGGAATTAGACCATGAATAGTCTACAATCTGCTAAACCTCCAAAACTTGATAGTTGTAATAACCAAGCGATCCTCAATTACTTTGAGAATGCTTGGCAACTGGAAGATATATTATTGAAAAGTCTAGTTGGGGAAGAGACATTTTATCTCAATCCTGACCCTTTGAGAAATCCTCTAATTTTTTATCTGGGACATTCGGCTGTTTTCTACATCAATAAATTAATTCAGGTAGGGTTATTAGAAAAACGCCTCAATCCAGAGTATGAGATTTTGTTTGAAATTGGAGTAGATCCAGAAAAACCAGAAGAGTTGAATGCAGCGATCGCTCATCTGGAATGGCCGCAAGTTGCACAAACTTGGGAGTATCGAGAACAAGCATATTCTGTAATTTCTGAACTAATTAAAACCATCCCAATTACTTTGCCAATTCATCCCAATCATCCTCTTTGGGCTTTAATGATGGGGATTGAACACCAGCGTATTCACATTGAAACTTCTTCGATGTTAATTCGTCAACTACCAATTGAGAGAGTGAAATGTCCTCAAAATTGGCAATATGCTCCTTTTAATGGTTACACTCCTCAGAACGAAACGATCGAAGTTGCTGGTGGGGTAGTAAAACTTGGTAAAGCTTTAGATGATTCAACTTATGGATGGGATATTGATTATGGCGATCGCACTGTTGAAGTTGCACCCTTTTTAGCCAGCAAATATCTGATTACCAATGCCGATTTTATTTATTTTGTAAAAGCTGGTGGCTACAAAAATCAAGAATATTGGGATGAAGAATCTTGGAATTGGAAAACTCGATACGGTATTCAAAGTCCCAAATTTTGGTTACATGAAAATGGTAGCTACAAATATCGAGCTATGTTTGATGAAATCGACTTACCCCTAGATTGGCCTGTGGAAGTCAATCATTATGAAGCAATGGCTTATTGTCGTTGGCAAGGGAAAAATACTCGCTTAATGAGTGAAGCAGAATACCATTTAGCAACTTATGGTAATAGTTTATTAGATGATGTAGAAAATTATAATCTCAATTTCAAATTTGGCTCCCCTAGTCCTGTTGGGATGTTAGAAACAGCCAAAAGTTCTTCGGGATTGTATGATTTACGTGGGAATGTTTGGGAATGGTTGAGTAATAACTTAAACCCGCTTCCAGGATATCAGCCTCATTTTCTTTATGAAGATAATTCTGCGATATTTTTTGATGATAAACATCAAATGATGTTAGGAGGATGTTGGATAACTAATGGTACAGAAGCTTTAAAATATTATCGCAACTGGTTCCGTCCAAATTTTTATCAGCACGCTGGTTTTCGGATTGTTCAAGATGTCAAAGATTAACAGAATATGCCTCAGTCACATACTATAGCGGTTTGCAGTTGAGTCCAATACAGACCTAACCCCCAACCCCTTCCCTACTAGGGAAGGGGAGTAAGATTCAAAACCTCTATCCTCTTAGGAGAGAGGAATGGAAGTGAGGTCAAAACTGTGCTGCTTCTAAGCAATTGTGTATTTAAACTAGTGAAACCACAACTTAAGTGCTTAAGCTTTTTTCAACCAGCTAAACATAGCCCGTAAATCTTTACCAACTTCCTCAATTTTGTGTTCAGCTTCTTTACGACGCATGGCGGTAAATCCTGGTTTACCAGATTGGTTTTCCAGAACAAATTCTCGTGCAAATTGCCCAGATTGAATTTCGCCCAGAATCTTCTGCATTTCAGTTTTGGTTTGTTCGGTGACAATTCGCGGGCCACGGGTATAATCGCCATATTCAGCCGTATTAGAAATACTGTCGCGCATTTTGGCTAAACCGCCTTCTACAACCAAGTCAACAATCAGCTTGACTTCATGCAGACATTCAAAATAAGCCAATTCTGGTTGATAACCAGCTTCTACCAAAGTTTCAAATCCGGCTTTGATTAAAGCACTCAAACCACCGCACAATACTGCTTGTTCGCCAAATAAATCGGTTTCAGTTTCTTCACGGAAAGTAGTTTCCAGAACACCGGCACGAGTACCACCGATACCTTTAGCATAAGACATAGCGCGATCGCGTGCCTGACCACTGGCATCTTGATAAACTGCAAACAGCGCTGGTACGCCTTCCCCACCTTCATAAGTCCGCCGTACCAAATGCCCCGGCCCTTTTGGTGCAACCATCACCACATCGACGTTAGCCGGTGGTACAACTTGCCCAAAGTGAATATTGAAGCCGTGGGCAAAAGCTAAGACATTCCCTTCTTCTAGATTGGGTTCAATCTCGTTTTTGTAAATCGTTTTTTGGACTTCATCAGGTAACAAAATCATGATGAAATCAGCAGCATTGGCGGCATCGGCAACATTTTTCACAGTTAACCCAGCTGCTTCAGCTTTTGCAACTGACTTACTACCCGGATATAGTCCCACAATCACATTCAAACCACTATCTTTGAGATTGAGAGCGTGGGCATGACCTTGGGAACCATAGCCAATGATAGCAATAGTTTTTCCAGCCAAAAGGTCTAAATTGGCATCTTCGTCATAATACATCCGGGCCATAGAAGCATCTCCTGTCAGCAAGCATCATCATTTCTTGGCAGGCTTACGATTGTACCCCAAATTGAGTAACACAGATGAACTGTTAACGAGAAAAAGGCCAAGTTGATGAGCGATACTGCAATGGTGGCGATCGCCTGACCGACAAAGAATGGTCGATTATCCTCAACAAAACCATCAACTGTAACGGTGCTGAACTAGCACGAATGGTAGAAAAAGCGGCGCGTGCATATTTCATGTGGGGAAGGAAATTCATATTGGTTTTATTATTTCCTTACCCAAGAGTAGAGCATATACTCTTCACGCTTCAAGCCACCCTGATGTAAGAAAGGGCACTTAAGCAACGGCTCTAAAGTAAAGGCTGGCAATCACTTATGGTAAAGGTTTAGGGCTGCCAATACCTTGCAACTTACTTCTTGCGCGGGAGGAATGCGATTTTGTGTTATGTTTATGTTTATTACTGTTTAATAATATGATTGTTGCATATTGCTTAAACTAAATAGTTACTAATAGTTTAAGTAATTTTGTAAAACTATTAATCAAATAAAATATTACAGATAAAGTTATGATAGATTTTGATTGGAAAAGCTATATCAAGCAATGGAGTCGAAAGCATATTGAAGCACTTGATGAAATACAAAAATTAGAGTTACCACCAGAAGTTATTGAATCTGGTTACTTAGGTTACTCAGGAGCAGCCGATGACCAAATTGCTTCAACAGAAGCTCGATTAGGGGTAAGTTTACCCCCATCTTATCGAGATTTTATCAAAACTAGTAATGGGTTGTGTTCTACTTGGAAGTACGGCATAAAATTTTATTCAACAGAAGAAGTTGATTGGTTTGCTGCCAGAAATCAGGAATGGATAGATATTTGGACATCTGACATTGAAGAAACTCCATCTATACCAAATGAGCAATATTTCGTGTATGGAGAAGAGCAAGACTGTATTAATATTCGCAGTGAATATATGCAAACTGCCTTACAAATTAGTAGTGACTGTGATGGTTATATTTATTTATTAAATCCTCTGGTAATTACGCCCGATGGAGAGTGGGAAGCTTGGGATTTTGGTAATAAACTACCAGGGGCTTTTAGATATCGTTCCTTTCAGGAAATGATGATGTCTATATTAAAATAATTTAGATGTTACTAGAAAGCTATATTAGTTTAAACTAATTTCTTCTAATAAATCTGAAACAAATTGCCGAGTTTCATCATCTTGGCTAAGTTCTAAAATATCTCTTATAGTAGCAATAGCATTTAGATTACCCACACCAATTTTTACTAAAACATTAATTGTTTGCCAGAATACAGTAGGTTTTTTATCAACACTTTCTAAAAGTTCAATTAAAGTATTTATAGCATCTTCGTTTCCTATAGCAATTTGACTAATACTGTTAGTAGCTAAGTACCAGATATCGTCATCATTGTAAGTGCGTAATAAATGGAGTAGAGCGTTTATTGCATCTGAATTACTAATAGCAATTTTTCCTAAATCGCTGGCTATAGAGCGACATTCCTCTAAGTTTTTGCTTGTATATGCCAAGTTAATTAACGTATCAAGTACCTTCGGATTATCAGCACCTACCATTCTTAAACTACCGATAATATAGACGCGGGTTAGCCAGTCTTTTTTTGTATCAAGTAGTTCGATTAAAGCCGTAATAGCATCAGTATTACCTAATCCAACTGTTCTTAAACTATAAATTAATGATCTTAACATTTTTGCGTCTTGAGTATTACGTAATAAGCGAATGAGAGCATTAATAGCTTCTAAATTACCAACACTAACATTACCTAAATTACTAATAGCAGCCCGACGTTCATCTTCAGTTTGTCCATTCTCAGCTATTTGAATAATATTGCTGATACTAAGCTGATTATTAGGATGAATTTTTTCTAAAGTTTGAGCAATTGAATTCTTAATAATTTCATCTAAATTATGATCTTGTAAGATATTACTTAGTACATTAATAGCATCTACATTGCCAATAGCAGCTTTGCTTAAAATCCGAAGTATACGAATTTTTATATCATTGTTTGCTTGTTTTTGTAATAGATTAAGTAAGTCTTTAATAGTTTCTTGAGTACCGCTATCAATTTTACTTAAACTTTCAATAGCTTTCTGACAAGTGTACAAAACTTGACTATTATCTATTAAATAAATTAAAGTTTTACTTGCTTGTTGATTATCTTTACCAATCCGCCCCAGAATATAAGCTATAGCTTGACGAGTCACTTCATCTTTAGAACTTTGTGCCAAATTATCCAAAGCGGCAATAACCTGTTGATTGCTGGCAGCAATTTTCGCTAAACTTTGAGCTGCTATTCTTCGAGTAGGTATGCGTGATGTGCTTAATAGGCTAATCAAAGTTTGAATAACATCATGATTGCCATTGCCAATTTTACCTAAACTCTCAATTGCTATCCAACGTGTTGGTTCATCTGGTGTTGTACACACTAATTGAATTAAGGCAGTTATACTATCTGAATTATTATTACCAGTAAATCCAAGACCTTCAGCAGCTTGTTTAATAACTGTCTTATCCTGACTTGTGTATAATTGTTGAATTAAAAAATGTATATCATTTTGTTCTTGGTCGTTGCTCATTAAGGTTCTCAAATTATTTAAATAAGCGATATTTTAGCCTTTGCTATCAGCTACAGGCAAGTTATTAGCAAAAATAAGTCCTTCATTTTTTAAATCATATCTGAGGGCAAGCTACAAGCACCCTCGTCTTCAAGAATTACTGCTAGTTGACGAGACATAGCTTTCTAACTATCTTTAATACTTAAATTTAGTTTTCCCAATAACGGGTAAAGCACTCCCTTTGAAGTTGGCTTTCATGGCAAAGTAATTTTTATCACAACGGATGCGATAGAAGAAGGTATTCAGGAATATGCCTCAAGTATGTACGATCGCACAGGTGGTATAGAGATTGTGGTTTTGGATTGTATCAGCTTTGTGCGTTACTTTCTGCATTTGTTCCATAGGCTACGATCGCAATTTTTATCAGCCTATCAACAGCTAGTGCTAACAGAACCAGACAGTGCCGTTAGCCAACCTTTAAAAGAAGCTTTTTTAGCATTGAGACAGGCTGCTGAAAGCGCCAGAGAATTTTGATCGACAAGATACAGTAGGGGATTCTGAATTGGTATAAAGGCAAATTTACAAGCAGCGATCGCAGATCCAACTTGTTTTCAAAATCAAACAATATAAAAATGACAAACCCTGTTACATAAATTGCAACAATACAGGCTTTGAGTTCTTATTCAGTAATACTAGGGTTAACTTCATCTATCTAGGGGTAGATTATGTATACTGCAACGAAATTACCGCGCACATCTGCTTTATTTATAAGTGCGTTATTGGGAGGGATGATTTTCACTAGTTGCGCCTCTTCCCAACAGACAGCAAGTAAGTCTGCACCTCAATCTGCACCTCAAATTGCAGCTAATGACGGAGTAAATCAATTAAGTGCCCGTGAAAACAATATTTCCCAAAAGGCGGAAGCTGCACCAATAGCGCGTTCTCGTCCCCAACTGATCAAAAAGGCAGCAATTTCTTTGACTGTCAACTCTGTAGATAAGACTATTGATGCTGTTTCGCAAATTATCAATCAACAGCAAGGAGATTTAATCGGGTTGAAACAACAACAACCCAAAAACGACAACCCGCGTTACACAGCAACAATCCAATTGCGGATACCACAGGATCGGCTAGAACCTACTTTAGAGCAACTAGCTAAATTGGGCACTGTAAATAGTCGTAATATCACTGCTGAAGATGTAGGCGATCGCCTCGTAGATTTCCAAGCCAGATTAACTAATTTGCAAAAAACTGAAGCCAATTTGCAAAAAATTATGGATCGGGCTGGTTCTATTAGAGATGTGCTTAGTGTTTCTCAAGAACTGAGTAATGTCCGGCAAACCATAGAACAAATTGATGCCCAACTGAAAAACCTCAAAAATCAAGTTGCTTATTCCACGATTACGCTGAACCTAGAAGCAGCAGTTTCTAGTACCAGCCCTCAACCTGCCTTGGGTTTGCAAGTTAAGGAAACTTGGAATAACTCTACCCATTCTTTGAGTGCATTTTCCGTTGGCTTACTTAAACTGGGTATTTGGTTAATTGTTTACAGCCCCTATTTGTTAATTTTTGTTGCTGTTGTCTATGGCTTTAGGCGTTGGCGGCGAACTCATTCACCACGTTTGACACAAACACCAGAGTCAACTATTTCTGACTAAACTTGCATAAATTCTACATTTACCTCTGATAAATCTACATAGATAAACAAAAATTGAAAGATTTCAAACTCTTATTGTCTGTACCTTTCTCTTAAACAATTTTGTTTATCCTGTAATCTCGATTACTTTAATACTTTTTCAAATGTAAAGAGCAATACAAAATATATGATGACAATTTTGATACAAATCTGTTAAGAATAGTTACAATAGTCGGCATACACGATAATATTTCTTATGGTAAATTCACTTGACAATAATCCACCCCATAAAGTAGTAATCGTTGGCGGTGGTTTTGGTGGACTTTATGCAGCAAAAACACTCGCCAAAGCGGCAGTAAACGTTACTCTGATTGATAAACGTAACTTTCATCTATTTCAACCCCTTTTATATCAAGTCGCCACAGGTGCGCTATCTCCGGCTGATATCTCCTCACCGTTGCGTTCTGTTCTCAGCAAGAGCAAGAATACAAAAGTGCTGCTGGGAGAGGTGAATAACATCGAGCCAGAAGCGCAAAAAGTGATTGTGGGTGACGAAGCAATACCTTACGATACGTTAATTGTCGCCACAGGTGCGAAGCATTCCTACTTTGGCAAAGACAACTGGGAAGAATTTGCTCCCGGCTTGAAAACTGTAGAAGATGCGATAGAAATGCGTAGCCGGATTTTTTCAGCCTTTGAAGCCGCAGAAAAAGAAACCGATCCAGAAAAACGCCGTGCTTTGTTAACTTTTGTAATTGTGGGTGGTGGCCCAACTGGTGTAGAGTTAGCTGGTGCGATCGCCGAATTAGCAAATCAAACTCTCAAAGATGATTTCCGCAACATCGACACCTCAGAAGCCAAGATTTTACTATTAGAAGGTTTAGATCGGATTTTGCCACCCTTTGCACCAGAGTTATCACAAGAAGCGGAAGCATCACTGACGCGCTTGGGTGTGGTTGTGCAGACAAAAACATTGGTAACGAATATTGAAAATGATATTGTTACCCTCAAACAAGGCGATGAAGTTAAAGAAATTGCCTCAAAAACGGTATTATGGGCGGCAGGTGTGAAAGCTTCCGCAATGGGAAAAGTTCTAGCAGAACGCACAGGTGCAGAATGCGATCGCGCTGGACGGATTATCGTTGAACCTGACTTGAGTATTAAGGGACATCCGAATATTTTTGTAGTTGGCGATTTAGCAAATTTCTCTCATCAAAATGGTAAACCCCTACCTGGTGTTGCACCTGTAGCGAAGCAAGAAGGTGAATATGTAGCAGCATTAGTCCAAAACAGGCTTGCAGGTAAAAATTTACCACCCTTTGCTTATACCGATCATGGTAGTTTAGCGATGATTGGGCACAATTCTGCTGTGGTAGATTTGGGCTTTACCAAGCTGAAAGGTTTCGTTGCATGGCTGTTTTGGCTATTTATTCACATCTACTTCTTAATTGAATTTAACAACAAATTAGTAGTAATGATTCAGTGGGCATGGAGCTATTTCACCCGTAATCGTGGAGCAAGATTGATTACAGGAAAAGAAACCATCACGGAATTTGTAATTAGCGATCGCAACAGTTATTCAGCCGATAATAAACAGCCGGTAAATGTCTAATTGGGAAGAGGTGACAGGTAACAGGTAACAGGTGATAGGGAATAATCTGTACCCTGTAACCTTTACCCTATTCCCTTCTTCACTCCCCATAACAAAGTTATCGCCCTCATAAATTAGCAGTAAGCTATTTGAGGGCGTTTTTTCATAATCTACATAATGGCAACTATTAACGACAACTACCTAAAACTGAAAGCGGGTTATCTGTTTCCAGAAATTGCTCGGCGGGTGAATGCCTTTGCCGAAGCGAACAGTAATGCTAAAATCATCAGGCTGGGTATTGGTGATGTTACCGAACCTCTGCCGGAGGCTTGCCGCACAGCGATGATTAAAGCTGTGGAAGAAATGGGCGATCGCAATACTTTTAAAGGCTACGGGCCAGAGCAAGGCTACGCATGGTTGCGGGAGAAAATTGCTACTCATGATTTCCAAGCACGGGGAGCCGACATAGATGCTTCCGAAATCTTTATCTCCGACGGTTCCAAGTGCGATACAGGCAACATTCTAGAAATCTTCGGTCATAACAACACTATAGCCGTTACTGACCCAGTTTACCCTGTGTATGTAGACACTAACGTTATGGTGGGAAATACTGGGGATGCCAACGATAAAGGCGAATTTGAGGGTTTAGTTTATCTACCAATTACAGCTGATAACAACTTCACCGCCGAGATTCCGTTAAAGAAAGTCGATTTAATTTATCTCTGCTTTCCCAATAATCCCACTGGCGCAACTGCTACCAAGGAATATCTCAAAACATGGGTAGACTATGCCAAAGCTAATAACTCGATTATTTTCTTTGATGCAGCCTACGAAGCTTATATTACCGATCCGTCGATTCCGCACTCAATTTATGAAATTGAAGGTGCAAGAGAAGTTGCGATCGAATTTCGGTCTTTTTCCAAGAATGCAGGTTTTACAGGAACCCGTTGCGCGTTAACTGTAGTACCAAAGACACTCACAGCAAAAGCCGCCGATGGTTCCGATGTCGAACTGTGGAAACTGTGGAATCGTCGCCAATCTACCAAATTTAACGGTGTTTCTTACATCGTCCAACGGGGAGCCGAAGCGGTTTATTCTGAAGAAGGACAGGCACAAATCAAGGGATTGGTGAGTTTCTATCTAGAAAATGCCAAAATTATCCGCGAAAAACTCACAGCCGCCGGATTATCAGTTTATGGTGGCGTGAATGCACCTTACGTTTGGGTGAAAACTCCTAATGGTTTATCTAGTTGGGAATTCTTTGATAAATTGCTGCAAACCGTCAACGTTGTGGGGACACCTGGTTCTGGCTTTGGTGCTGCGGGTGAAGGTTACTTCCGCATATCGGCGTTTAACAGCCGGGAGAATGTGGAAGAGGCGATGAAGCGAATTGCTGAGAAGTTTAAAGTGTAGAGCGATCGCTTTTAGCCACTTTTGTTAAACTCATTCTATTAATCTAAAGGTTACGGTGGGCTGTATTATCCACCGCAACCTTATAGATTTTGAATTTTGAATTTTGAATTTTGAATTTTGAATTGGAGCGAAGCGACGTGACTGCTGCTATCCCCGTTTTAAAAGCTGTTAGTCAGATGCAATTAGCACCTGGTAGCACAGTGGCAATTCCAGATGTTACCTGGGAAGAATTTGAATCTATTTTACAAGAATTGGGAGACAAAAGAACTACACGAATTGCCTACAGCCAGGGTACTTTAGAAATTATGGCTCCTTTACCAGAACATGAAATACCCAAAGATTTAATTTCTGATATTGTCAAAATATTGCTGAAGGCTAAAAATATCAGATATCAACCTTTTGGTTCCACCACCTTTAAACGACAAGGTGTTGCAGGAGTTGAACCTGATGCTTGCTTTTATATTCAGAATTATCAACAAATGATTGGTCATCGCCGCTTGCAGCCTGATGACCCGCCGCCAGATTTAGCAATTGAAACTGATGTTACATCAAAAACTACTCTTGATGCTTATGAAGCCATTGGAGTTCCAGAACTATGGGTTTACCATAGCGGAAACCTTTCTATTTATTTGCTGAAAGAGGGAAAATATATAAAATCTAATACCAGTCCTAATTTTGAAGATATAGCGATTACTGAGATTATCCCTGCTGCCGTAGAACGTAGTTGGCAAGTAGGAAGTTTTCAAGCTTTAGAAGAATTGGAAGCGAGGATTTAGTAAACGATCAAACAAGCATTGCTTATTTTGCTTAATTATGATCAAGCTAGCAGTAATTACGTGTTATAAGCTGTTAAGCTGATGTGCATTTAAGTTGCAACATATTTCTAAAATCTAATATATTTCTCATTTTATTATGGAAACTCAAAACTTTAATGAAGAGTATGCAAAAGCTGTACAGTTTCTAATAGACGGACGAGAAAATGATGAAGCTATATTTTTACTATCTTGTACTTTTTTATCTTGTGATTCTGCTTCCTCTTGGTTCGAGATAAAACTTAAAACTCGACGACCTAATTATGATATTCTTCTTGATAAAGAACATTCTATTACTAAAGCTATTCATCGAGCTTTTGAAGCTATACTACCTCTTGATGAATGGGAAGTTAATAAACTGTATATAACTCCTGTAATAGAGTTATCGAATATTCCAGATATCCAAGCTGACTAGCATGATGATTTGCTGAAAAATGCTCTCAGAAGAAATGGAAATAATCAGGGTACATTCATTTCTGATGAAAAAGTAAAAAATTGGAATGGCTTTAAATTTGCATCCCTTAGTGAAGTCCAAATTGCAAAAGAATTAGATAAACTAGGTGTCTTATTCCTTCCGAACTGCAAAGCGCGATTTAAGGTTGGATATGGACGCGGTGAATGTTATCCAGATTTCTTAATATGTCATCAGGGAAAGTGGGGAATCCTGGAAGTGGACGGTCCACACCACAATACGCAAAGCTATATTCAGCGCGACCGTAGTCGAGATCAATCTTTAAGGGCCTACGGAGTATTTATTGAGCGCTTTGATTGGAAAGATTGTCAACAGCAGCCAGATTGTGTAGTTAAGCGTTTTTTAGACCTACTAGATAGTAACAGGTGATTATTAGTAAGTTTAATTAATAGGTAAAGAATATTGACATGAATTAACTAACCTATAATTTAAATAAGGATGCTAGCACTAAAGGTTTATTTTTCAGGGGAGACATAGCGCGATCGCCTTTACATCTTGCTTGCCAAGTTATATCATGTCCGCCTAATTAGTTATGATTCCTGAATCTGTGCAAAAACCAGGAAAACCTCTTTCCCCCTGCCCCCTGCTCCCTGCCCCCTGCGGTCTTAATGATAAGTCTTTAACCGGACATGATATTAGTATTTTGGCTCAGTTTAACAGAATTACTTTCTGGCTCTGAATACATAGCAAATAACTCACTAAAAACCTCTTCCCCATTAATCTCTCCACTACTAATAAATCGTTCTACCTCAACCGAACCATCCTCAAAAAATTCCACTTCCCATCGTTCACCAGCCACCGCCACATTAACCATAATGGTTTCATTTCGATGATGGGCTAAAGTGTAACTAATTTTCTCTTGTTCTAATTGATTTAGAAAGGTAACTAATTTGCCGAATCCATAATTATTCATTTGTCAAACCTCTTATCGGTTAACAACTCTCAATTATCAATTAATTACATCAAAAAATTATTCCTCAGAATTACTTCTTCCTTTTTTCCCATCATCAGGTAAATCAATTTTCGGTTGTCCATAATTAGCCAAAGTCACCCCTTCTTCTAAATATACAGCAGAGTATTTACTCAATCCAATACGCTGTGCAGAGTAAATTCCAGAATGACCTGAAAATAAGTAGCTAACTACACAGCCAATAGCAATAAATACTCCCGATTCCAGACCAAATAATTCAATTCCCATTAAAGTGGATGCCAATGGTGTATTTGCTGCACCCGCAAATACACCCACAAATCCCATTCCTGCTAAGAGTGGTGCAGGTAATGCTAAAAGTAACGATAAAGCATTACCTAAAGTTGCACCAATAAAAAACAAAGGTGTCACTTCTCCTCCTTTAAAACCTGCTCCTAAAGTTAAAGCAGTCAGACCCAATTTTGCTGCAAAATCCCAAGGAGGTAGTTGAGTGAAAAAAGAATCAACAATAGTAGGTATACCAAGCCCAATGTATTTAGTCGTACCACTTAACCCAACAATTACTGCTATCATCGCACCGCCTATCAAAAGACGCAGTGGAGGATAAGATATTTTTGCTTTAAATAAGTGGCTAATTTGGTGAGTTACTTTAGCAAAAAATCTCGCGACAATTCCAAAAATTGCACCTGCGATAATCGCAGAAATCAATCCCCAAATTGTGAGCGTCGGTATAGAGGGAGCGTGTCGGTATGCAGTATGATTTAAACCAAATAGTAAGGTTACTTGATTTCCGACGATCGCAGCAATTAAAGAAGGAAAAAGAGCATCGTAATGAATTTTACCAATCGCTAAAACTTCTAGACCAAATACGGTTCCAGCTAAGGGAGTACCGAAAACTGAAGCGAATCCCCCACTGATACCTGCCGTTAACAAAATTCGCCGATTAGCCCCTTGAAAATGCAATATTTTAGTTAATTGGTCTGCCAAAGAAGCACCCATTTGTAATGCTGTACCTTCACGACCGGCTGAACCACCAAAAAAATGTGTCAGGTCTGTTCCTAGTAAAACAAGAGGAGCCATACGAAAAGGAATAATCTTTTTGGGGTTATGAATTTCTTCGAGTAAAAGATTATTTCCTGCTTCTACAGTCCGACCAAATTGATGATAAATCCAACCACTTAAGAAGCCACCAAGAGGAAGCAAGGCGATAATCCACCGATGTGATTCTCGCCAATCAGTTGCCCATTCTAATGATGCTAAAAGAGCCGCCGAGGCCGTTCCAGCAAGAATGCCAACGACAAAGGAAATAGGCAACCACTTAATTAAGTGGGGTAAGGCAATAAATGGTTCAAACTGACGAAGGTGTTTCATACCATGACTCCTTGAGGTGCGATTTGTAGAGAGATACTTTCTACAGGGGAGTCAGGTAATGCATTTAGCCAAGCCCTACTCTCCCGCAGTTAGCAAGGAAAGTAGGAGCCATCAGCCTTCCAGTGATGAATTTTAGGACTGAAAAGGCGGTTTCGGCGAGCTCCATCGCCATTGATTTGATTTCAAATCAAGGATACCATTTTTGCTTTTCAATATTTGTTTTTTTGAGTAACTAACAATAATACAGCTGCCAATGCAAACAAGCTCCCAGCAATAAATGTCGCCTCTGCTCCCAGTGTTTGCCACAACCCACCAGCTAGCAAACTAGCAGGTAAAAGTGCTAATCCCAGTGCCAAGTTGAAGAATCCAAAAGCAGTGCCGCGCAGATTTGCAGGTATACTATTTGCTACTAGTGCTAACATCAGCCCTTTACTCATACCCAAATGCAGACCGTAAAGGGCAAACAATCCCCAGACTTGCCAAGATGTCTGCACGAAAGCGAAACCCAGATAGACTAAAGCGTATAGGAGAAATCCGCCCACCAGTAACCCAAATTTACCCATGCGATCGGAAAGTATTCCTAATGGGTAAGCGCTGAATGAGTAGGCGATGTTCATCACCATTAATGTCAATGGGATGAGTGAGGCAGAAATGCCTGTTTGTTCAGCTCGCAGTAATAAAAAAGCATTGCTAGAGTTACCTAAATTGAATAGTAATGCCACTATTACAATTACCCAGTATCCTTGACCCAAACTGCGTAAAGCTTCCCATTGCAGAGGGTTGCTTCGATTTCCTTGAGTTTCACTTGTTTGTGGTTCGCGCACTCCCACTATTAATAAAGCGACTGCGAAGAATCCAGGAATGAGTGCTAGCCAAAAAATCAAGCGGAAGTTGTTTTCGGAAGCAGTCATCAGAGCAAATGCTGCCAAAGGCCCCAAAAATGCTCCGATAGTATCGAGGGATTGACGCAATCCATAAGCTGCACCGCGTACATCTGCATTAGTGGAATCGGCGACTAAGGCATCACGGGGCGCTACCCGAATACCTTTGCCAATGCGATCGCCAAATCGAGCTATTAACACCCCAGTTGGACTGGTAGCTACAGCAAATAGTGGTTTAACAAAGGTGGATAAGCCGTACCCAAACACCGCTAATCCTTTACGATGTCCGAGATAATCACTCAACGCTCCCGAAAAGATTTTTAAAACTGAAGCTGTTGCTTCTGCAATGCCATCGATGATGCCCACAGTCAAAACATTCGCCCCTAAAACTGATACCAAAAATAAGGGCAATACAGAATTAATCATCTCAGAGCTAATATCTGTCAGCAAACTGACAAATCCCAATACCCAAACAGTGCCGGGAATTGTCTGGACAAATTTATTTTGTAGTTGCATATTTCCTGTTTAACTGACTGGCTTTTACTACATCAACTCTGTAACCCTTGAGAACCAATAAGTGAGCTTCCGACTTGATGATTCAGACTCATAATTTTTCTGGAATGCAACAGTTGTTTCATAAGTAGACTAACAATAAAATCAATTTAATGCAACACCTGTTACAATCTATCTATGGACAGAAAGTGTTGGAACTTATTGGTGTACAAAGTACCCGCACAGCCTTCAACGCAACGGGTGTATGTTTGGCGTAAACTCAAGGGCTGGGGCGCACTTTATCTACAGCAGTCGGTGTGCGTGCTACCGCATAGAGAAGACTTGCAACAATATTTGGCAGAATTGAAAGCAGACATTACAGCAGGTGGTGGTGAAGCAGATTTATTGACTATTTGGATTGATGAACCCGAGCAAAACGCTATGTTGGTAAATCGTTTTCACCAACAGGCAGATCGAGAATATCAAGAGTTTTTGGGGCAATGTCGGGATTTGCATAGCGAATTGAGCGAGGAACGGAAAATAGGTAATCTCACCTTTGCAGAATTAGAAGAGAACGAGGCGGAATTAAATAAATTGCGTTCTTGGTTGTCAAAAATCCGCGATCGCGATTTGTTTGATGCCCCAAAATACTCACAAGCCACTGAAGCTTTGAAGGCGTGCGAATTAGATTTTCAGCTATTTTCCCAACAGATATATCAAGCACAAGGAATAGACTCAGAATCTTTATAAGTAAATGGATCTTAACTAATAGTTAGGCATAGCTCAATCTAAGCATTACACTCGTAATTCCTGCCTAGATAAGCAATTTATTCCTATAGATAGATGTGTTTTTACTATCTATAGATATTTATTCTATGACTAAAACTTAAGTAGGAAAACCGTACTTATCTGATAGGTTTTCTCTACCATATATCTAAGTTTAGCTGGATAAAATCAAAATGTAGCTGAAGTAATGCTGTTTTCTGAAAAATTTACACAGCATTAGCAGGAGAGCAAAAACATGACAAATCAATTGAAAACGGCTACTTTGCTTGCGGCATTAAGTGGTCTTTTGATTGCAATTAGTTACTGGGTAATTGGCGGTTCTAGTGGCTTGATTATCGGCATTGGCTTGGCAGCAGTCACAAATCTATTTTCTTGGTATCAATCAGATAAAATTGCCCTAGCAGTATACCAAGCGCAACCTGTGAGTGAAAGGGAAGCACCAGGACTTTATCGGATGGTGCAGAGATTGAGCGATCGCGCTAACATTCCCATGCCTAAAGTTTATATCGTTCCTAGCCCTGGTGCTAACGCTTTCGCTACAGGGCGCGATCCAGAACACGCTGCTGTGGCTGTCACTGAAGGTATTTTAAATATATTGCCAGAGGATGAACTCGAAGGTGTTATCGCCCACGAGCTAACCCATATTATTAATCGTGACACTCTCACTCAAGCTGTTGCTGCTACTGTGGCTGGTGCGATCTCATTCTTAGCTCAAATGGTTAGTTACAGCCTATGGTTTGGCGGTGGTTCGCGAGATGACAATAGAGGTGGAAATCCAATAGGAGTTTTATTAACAGTCATGCTTGCGCCACTGGCTGCGACAATTATTCAGCTAGGAATTTCGCGCACACGAGAATTTTCTGCTGATGCAGGTTCTGCTAGATTAACTGGTAATCCCCGTGCCTTAGCTAGGGCATTGCAACGCTTAGAAGCCTCAGCAAAGCAAATGCCTTTAAATGCTAATCCAGCTTATGAGCCGTTATTAATTATTAATTCCATTTCTGGACAGTTTCTAGGTAACTTATTCTCCAGTCATCCAGCTACAGAAATGCGAGTTGCAGCATTGCTGAAATTAGAGCAACAACTGCCAACAAAAGCTTATTAATTTGTCATTAGTCACTTGTACTGAGTTTCGGCTGCGCGGCAATCGAGCGACTTGTACTGAGCGTAGTCGAAGTAAGTCGAGATTCAACTACCGCGTAGTCGTTGGCGCAGCCTCTCGTAGAGAAGTATTAGTCATTAGTCATTTGTAAAATAAATCAATGGCTAATGACTATTAAGATAGGGTGCAATTTTTATTGGAGAGTAAACTTTGCAATTAAGGATCTTTTAAGTATGAATTCTAACAATATCGAATCTACTGAATCCATAGTAATTGTAAAAATAAGTTCTGAAACCGACAAATTAGTGGAAACCGAAATGGCTGGTGAAACTGATGAGGTGAAGCGTGAAACCAAAGCGTTAATTGAGGCGCTAAAAAGACGCGCTCAAGCTGAGGCTGATTCAGCCGGTACTCTCACCCGTGAAACCTATTTGAAAGTTGTGCGCCAAGCACGGGAATTAATTGAAGGAAGGAAACTGATGCAACGCGATCGCTTAGAAAACTCTTGGGCGGTAATTCAAGATGAAGCTGAGAGAAACTGGCACTTATTGATGAAAGACTTAGTAGACTTCAGCTTTCGCGTGCAAAAGGCGGCTATTGCTGCTTGGGAAACCTTCAATAACCCTTACTCTCGTTAAATAGGGTGCGATCGCAGAAAACTGAAGTGACTTATTTGGGTAATTAGAATACTAATTCAGTATTCAAAAATTATCCTTCTTGGGGAGATAAGGGAGAAAATACTACCTCTTCTCCCCTATCTGTTTTAAGCACATCGCAATTCGACGATTTTCTATTTTTTCTGCTTCAAGTGATAGAGTGCTAATAAGGAGTAAAAAGCACAAAATTGTTGTTGGTTAGTGACAAGCCAGGAGATAATTGTGCAAACTGTACCTGAGTATTGACACCAGCACTACCATCCTCATCAAAGAACAATCCACCTGTAGTCGAGTTATATATAAATCGCTGATTACTTGTGGTTGCAGATGCTCCGATTGTAAACTGATTTGTCTTAAGTACACCTAGTGAGAAATCGTGATTAGGAAAACCATAAATTGATATCTTAATTAGTTCATTAGTGGTGTCAAAGTCATATAGGCGCTCGACGCCTTCACTGAAAGTATTGAAAACAAAGGTATCAGTACCAGCGCCACCATAAACGCTATCATTACCACTGCTACCTATGAGGACATCATTACCATTACCACCTTTGAGGGTATCATTGCCACTAATACCGTTGAGGGTATCATTACCATTATTCCCCACAATCAAGTCATTAGAGTAGGAACCTGAAATATTTAATCCTTCAATATTTTGGTAGCTAACTATTCTCCTACCCGCTGTAATTTCTCCCTTGTTAGTAGTAGCATTAAATGTTGTTGTGATTCCTGTAGTAGCATTTCCAAAATCGACGGACAACAAATCGTCACCTTTACCACCATCTATTGTGTCTTTGCCATCATTGCCCGCATCAAGTGTATCGTTTCCATTACTCCCTACAATCAAGTCATTGTATTGTGTACCTTTGATATTTAATTCTTCGATATTCTTGTAGCTAATTAGTCTTGTGTCCTCCGTAATTGAACCAATGTTATTAGTAGCATCAAATATTGTTGTGATTCCTGTGGTAGTATTATTGGAATAGATACTTAAGGAATCGTTACCTGTCCCCCCATCTATTGTGTCATTGCCACCATAGCCCGTATCGAGTGTATCATTTCCATTGCTCCCTACAATCAAGTCATCGTATTGTGTACCTGAGATATTTAATCCTTCGATATTCTTGTAGCTAACTAGTCTCGTGCCTTTTGTAATTGAGCCAATATTAGTAGTAGCATTGAAAGTCGTTGTGATTCCTTCACTAGGATCGTAGTAATTGTAATTGAAGTACAACAAATCGTCACCCTTACCCCCATCTATTGTGTCATTGCCACCAAATCCCGTAGAAAGCGTATCGTCGCCATTGCTTCCCACAATGAAGTCATTGTAGTCTGTACCTAAAATATTTAATCTTTCGATATTCTTATAGCTAACGCGATTATTGCCCGCCGTAATTGCTCCAATGTTAGTAGTAGGATTAAATGTTGTTGTGATTCCTGTGGTAGCATTGCTGTATTCGACAGACAACAAATCGTCACCTTTACCGCCGTCTATCGTATCTTTGCCACCACTATCTATGGAGAGAGTATCGTTGCCATTGCTCCCCACAATGTTGTCATCGTAGGCTGTATCTAAGATATTTAATCTTTCAATATTCTGATAACTAACTTGATACTTGCCTGCTGTCATTGAGCCAATGTTAGTAGTGGCATTAAATGTTGTTGTGATTCCTCCAGTAGCATTGCTATAATCCACGGAAAGCAAATCGTCAGCCTGACCTCCATCTACCGTTTGAGTCACTAAATAAGAGCGGACAGTATCTGGGGATGAGGTGCTTAGATACAAGGAATCATTGCCATCGCCACCAGAGAGTAAGTTATTGCCTGTTGAAATCTCAGCACGCAATGTATCGTCACCAGTGCCACCGTTGAGGGTATTATTACCTGAGGAGGGACCGTAAATATCTCCACTGCTGGTTCCGATGACAACGCCAGAGATGGAGAGTAAATCATTGCCATCGCCACCAGAGAGTAGGTTGTTACCTGTTGAAATTTCAGCAAGCAAGGTATCATCACCAATGCCACCGTTGAGGGTGTTATTGCCTGAGGATCTAAAACTATAGTCCGATCTATAATACTCAAGGCCAGAGGTGGAAAGATAATCATTGCCATCGTCTCCAGAGAGTAAGCTATTACTTTTTGGAGACTCAGCACGCAATGTATCGTCACCAGCGCCACCATTGAGGGTATTATTACCTGAAGAGCCAATAAAGTCGTGTCCCTCAGCAATAGCAAGCTCAGAGGCGTCAAGAAAATCATTGCCATCGCCGCCAGAGAGTAAGTTATTGCCTTGTGAACCCCGAGCATACAATGTATCGTCACCAGCGCCACCATCGAGGGTGTTCTTGCCTGTTGAAGAGTCAACATTGAAAGTATCGTCACCAATACCACCAACAAGAAAGTTATTGCCAGTATCCTCAAGGAGGATGTCATTCCCTACGCCACCAATAAGAGTATCATTGCCTGCACCACCCCGCAGTAAATCATTGCCACTTTTGCCATCAATAAGATCGTCACCCCCCTGACCATTGATGACATCATCTGAGTTGTCAAAGCCACTAACATTATTGTTCAGATCGTTAAGGAAGGTGACTGTGTTCTTGTTGAAGAGAGTACCTTGAGTGGAGTTGGCATTGAAGACATCAAAGCTGTCAGTAATGGTAGTTTGGCCAGAAAACAGGATATTGCCCGAGTTGACAGTTGCTCCTGTAGATAAGCTTAGGTTATCCAGGTTTTCTAAAGCAAAGTTTTGTAAGATGATTTTGGGACTAGAGTCCGCGTCAAAGGTGATTTCTAGATTGCTGCCATTTTGAGTCAGCACTAAATTTTGAGCAGTTAAGCCGTCGCCAGCGAAATTTAGGGTGTCTACTTCGGCAATTACTGCTGCTGTTGGATTAGTTCCTTTACCTACCCCACCGAAATCAGTGATTGTATCACTACTTGCACCCGAGCTATAAGTGTCGTAAACAAATGTATCCTTGCCACCGCTACCCGTTAAAGTGTCGTTACCAGGACTAGGTCTGATGGTATCATTGCCATTGCTCCCCACAATGTAATCATTGTAGGATGTGCCTGAGATATCTAATCGTTCAATATTCTTATAGTTAATCTGATATGTGCCTGTTGTAATCGAGCCAGTATTAGTAGCATGATTGAAAGTCGAAGTGATTGCCTCAGTCGCATTGGAATTGACGGTTAACAAATCGTCACCTGTCCCTCCGTCTATCGTTTGAGTTGCTAAGGAAGAAAGAGCAGTATCTGTAACAAACAAACTGAAGGAGTCATTGCCATCCCCTCCATTTAGGATGTTGCTACCCTGAACTCCAGGGGTGTAAAAGTAATCATTGCCATCTCCACCTGAAACCGTATTGTTGCCAGTAGAGTAGCTAATATCAAGGTAGTCATCCCCTGCATCCCCTGTGAGAATGTTATTTCCAGAAGAATAGGAAGCATCAAGGGTATCATTGCCCAGACTACCAATGAGAGTATTGTTGCCTGTACCACCCCGCAGCAAATCGTCACCACTTAACCCATCAATTTTGTCATTGCCCCCCTGACCATTCACCACATCATCTGAGTTGTCTAAACCTGTAATGTTGTTATTCAGGTCATTGAGGAAAGTTACCGTATTCTTGGTGGCGATGCTTGTATCAGTATTGGCATCCAGGACATCAAAACTATCAGTGATACTAGTTTCCTCAAACCCATTAAACAAGATATTGCCTATGGCTGGTCTTGTACCAGAAGCTTTCAGGTTATCCAAGTCTTCTAGTTTGAAGTTTTGTAGGATGATTTTTGTGGTGTCATATACGTTTTCAAAAGCGATCTCTAGATTGTTGCCATTTTGGGTGAGTAGCAAATTTCGCGCATTCAATTCATCCAAAAATTCGATCGTATCGACTTCCGCAATTACTGCTGCTGTTGGATTTGTTCCTTTACCTACACCACCGAAATCAGTGATTATATCAGTGCCGCCGCCTGACCTATAAAAAACAAATGTATCTTTACCGCCCCCACCCGTTAAAGTATCGTTGGCACCATAACCTGTAAAGATGATATCATTCCCAGCTTTACCGTTAATTATGTTGGGGTCGTTAGTGCCGTCTAGGGTGTCATTTCCATTGGTTCCAATGATAGTATGTGTCATTACTTTCTTTTTCCTTAATAGATGTTTGGCAGTAACTTTAAGTTTTCAACTTTTAGTGCTTAAAGGCACAAAAGTTCGCCGAAAATTGAGGCTTTCGACATACTTTTCTCACTCTTGAAGGTTAGAAATTTTTGATGAATATCCTCCTTTCAATCGACCTGCAAATATTACTTATCCAAGCACTTAGGACTATCTAAGTCTTAAGTCCGTCTAAAATTCATCAGCGTGTAGATTCGCAAAAAACTAATTTCAAGCTAATTTCAATCATCCTTTATCAGTCACATAGGCAAACATCTGCCATAGACATTGCTAAAGAAGAGTTGAAAAATTGAGCTTGAATGTCGAAAATCCACAACTCATAATTTAGTTATTTTGTCAATGCGTAAGTCTTACTACTAGCCCTTTCAATATGAACGTTTGTACTATCCAAAAAATGATCTTTTAAGCCATTTTTGGTATTTTGGCGGCTGCGATCGCTTAATTTAGAGTTCCAAAATTTAGAGTTTAATCCATAAATTCTTTATTCAATTCCAGCCGAAGCCTGAAATGCCGTAAAAACCTTGATAGTATATATGCTCACCTGAAAAGGGCTAGTCTTACTAATTAGAAAATAGGGAACACTTGATGGGCTATAGGGAAAGGAATTTTTGTCCTTTACCCTTGGGTATTTGGCTTCAAAATAGGAAATATCTAAATAACATTATAACTAACTCAATATAGAATATTTACTTAGCTCGACTTTATATATGCCTCATCGTAAAGGTAGGCATTCACTAAAAATGCGGGTTTTGCTGCATAGATAATATTTAAATATAGTAAATACAAGAAATAAATAATTCACTAAACTAAATAGCCTTTACCATAAAAAGCGTAAATATTCAGTACTCTAGGTTTCACAAATAGGAAATAAGCAGTGTTACCAAACAAGCCCCCCGCTAGTAATCAAACTCAACGCTGGACATTTGCTCAACTTTTTGGACTGGTAAAGCGTAATCCCCTAATGATTTCGCAGTGGGTCATCCGCTGGATATTCGTGGGGACTGCTGGTGGTCTATTTGCGGCGTTGTATTGGAATGTTCTAGAGTTTTTAACTCACAGACTCCAGCGATTTGAGGGTTTTAGCCTGCTGATAGTGATGCCACTTAGCGGTTTACTTATCGGTCTGGTGATTCATTTTTTGGGAAATCCCGGTGAAATCGCTGTGATTGTTGATAATATTCATTTTCGTGGCGGACGCCTAGATGTTCGCAAAAATCCTTCAATGATTCTGGCTTCTCTAGTCAGCATCTCGGCAGGCGGTAGTGCTGGCCCAGAAGCGCCACTGGTACAGGTAACAGGTTCTTTTGGTACTTGGATTGCCGATCGCTTAAAACTCCAAGGTGAAGACCTCAGAACTATGAGTTTAGCAGCAATGGCCGCTGGCTTCACTGCCTTATTTGGCGCACCTCTTGGCGGTGCAATGTTCGCCTTAGAGATTTTGCACCACGAGCATATTGTGGAATATTACGAAGCCTTAATGCCAGCCATTGTTTCGAGTTGTGCTAGCTATCTGGTGTTTGCAGCAATTACACATTTGGGTATTGCCCCCACTTGGCATTTTCCTCAGTATCACTTAGAAAGGATTGATGATTTTGCGATCGCGATCGCCTTTGGAACGATTGGGGCAGTGGCGGGATGGATTTTTATCGGTATTTTTCGCGGCTGCGATGCCTTTTGGCAAGCCGTTTCACGTTTGGGCATTTCACCAACTCCTGTTCCTATTTATGTACGCACAACACTAGCAGGAGTGGGACTTGGCATTTTAGCAGTTTTATTACCCCTTACCCGTTATTTTGGACATGAAGAGTTAGATTCAGTCTTGAGAGCTAACTTTGGTGCTGTTTTTCTCTTAACTCTAGCTTTTGGGAAAATGGCTGCCATTAGCATTACAGTAACAGGTGGGTGGCGCGGTGGATTCATCATTCCGCTATTCTTCACTGGTGCTTGCATTGGTAAAGCAATAGCAGTCTTAATTCCGGGACTCGATCCTGCCCTGGCCATGATTTGTACAATGGCGGCTGTCAACGCAGCCGTAACCCGCACACCGATAAGTACAACTTTGCTACTATCAAAACTGACTAACTTGAGTCCCTTGACGCCAATCCTTTTTGCCAGCTTGATGGGATTTTTTCTTGCCCCGAAAGTTCCTCTAATTGCTTCTCAACTCAAATCCCAGAGAGAAGTTACGGATTGAACAAGCGGCTGAGTTAGCTGCCCAGGCATAAAAAAGCAATATATGCTAAAATTGTATCAAATTATAGCAATTATTCAAGAGCAATTTAGAATAATTTTGCGCTTTGTTGAGTAAAAGAGCTAAAATCTACGATTTTTGGAGATTTTTAGGTTATGACAACCTCACAGGAGAGGATTATCCCGACAGACTTGCGAAACGAAATGTCGCAGTCTTATCTGGAATACGCCATGAGCGTGATAGTGGGTCGGGCGCTGCCAGATGCCAGGGATGGTCTAAAACCTGTGCATCGTCGCATTCTCTACGCAATGCACGAGCTAGGTCTGCTCCACGATCGCCCTTTTAAGAAATGCGCCCGTGTAGTGGGGGAAGTCTTGGGTAAATATCACCCCCACGGTGACACGGCAGTATATGACGCCTTGGTGCGGATGGCGCAAGATTTTTCCATGCGATCGCCATTAGTTGACGGACATGGTAACTTTGGTTCGGTAGATAACGATCCGCCAGCCGCTATGCGGTACACCGAATGTCGGTTGCAAGCTTTAACTAGTGCTGGTCTACTCCACGACATCGAGTATGAAACCGTAGATTTCGCCGATAACTTCGACGGTTCCCAGCAAGAACCGACAGTTTTACCAGCACGGATTCCCCAGTTATTGCTCAACGGTTCCTCTGGAATTGCCGTGGGCATGGCCACCAACATTCCCCCCCACAACTTGGGGGAATTGATCGATGCTTTGGTGGCACTCATCCACAATCCCGAAATCACCGATCTCGAATTAATGCACTATGTCCACGGCCCAGACTTTCCGACTGGGGCGCAAATTTTGGGAACATCTGCCATTCGAGAAGCTTACACTACCGGGCGCGGTTCCATTACCATGCGTGGTGTCGCTAACATTGAAACCGTTGAACAACGGGGACGCCCAGATAGAGAAGCAATTATCATCACCGAATTGCCCTATCAAACCAACAAAGCGGCGCTGATTGAAAAAATCGCCGAAATGGTGAATGAGAAGCGGCTAGAGGGCATTGCAGATATCCGAGATGAAAGCGATCGCGACGGGATGCGAGTTGTGATCGAACTCAAGCGTGATGCTTATCCCCGCGTCGTGCTGAACAACCTCTACAAGCAAACGCCACTGCAAGCCAACTTCGGCGCGAATATGCTGGCGTTGGTGAATAGCGAACCGCAAGTACTCACCCTCAAGCAGTTCTTAACTGTCTTTTTAGATTTCCGCATCGAATCCATTGCCAGACGCACCCGCTACGAACTGCGGAAAGCCGAAGAACGCGACCATCTCCTGCAAGGGTTATTAATAGCCTTGTCTCATTTAGATGCAATTATTGTCTTAATTCGTCATGCTCCCGATGCACCCACAGCCAAAGGCGAATTAATCACAACTTACGGACTCTCAGAAGTACAAGCAGATGCGATTTTACAAATGCAATTGCGCCGCTTGACTGCTTTAGAAGCAGACAAAATTCGTCTGGAACACGAAGAATTACAAGCGAAAATTGCCGATTTACAAGATATTCTGGCGCGCCGGGAGAGAGTGCTAGAAATCATTGAAACCGAAGTCACACAACTGAAAACTAGCTTTGCTACACCCCGCCGCACGGTGATTTTACCAGGGGAAGGGGAATTAGACGATCGCGACCTCATTGCCAATGAAAAAGCGATAATTCTGGTGACAGAGCAAGGCTACATCAAACGGATGCCAATTAACACCTTTGAAGCCCAAAGCCGTGCTACCAGAGGCAAAGCCGCAGCCAAGGTGAAAGATGATGATACCATTGAGCATTTTTTGACTTGCTGCGATCACGACAGTATTTTATTCTTTAGTGAGCGTGGTGTTGTTTACTGCTTAAAAGCGTATCAAATTCCCGTGAGTTCGCGTACCAGTCGCGGCACACCAATCGTTCAGATGCTACCGATTCCCAAAGAGGAAAAAATCACCTCGATTGTACCGGTTGACGAATTTAGCAACGAAGAATATTTGGTCATGCTCACCAAAGGTGGCAATATCAAGAAAACCGAATTGGCAGCTTTTAGTCACATTCGCGCCAATGGTTTGATTGCCATTTCCTTAGAAGAAGGCGACCAACTCCGCTGGGTGAGACGCGCTAGAGTCGAGGATAGTGTAATCATTGGTTCTCGTCACGGGATGGCGATTCACTTCCGATGCAACCACGAACAACTGCGTCCTTTAAGTAGGGCAACTCGTGGCGTGAAAGCCATGAAACTCAAAAATAAAGATGAACTCGTGGGTATGGATATTCTCCCCGCAGCAATTCTGGAAAGTTTGGATGTTGCAGAAGCAGAAATTGAAGATATCGAAACAATCGAAACAGAAGATATCGAAATTACCGAAATTACTGAAGAGTCCGCAGAAGTGCCTAGCAGTGGCATAGTTGGCCCTTGGGTATTGGTAATTACAATGGGTGGATATGGTAAGCGCGTCCCAGTTGCCCAATTCCGGCTGCAAAATCGTGCTGGTCAGGGTTTAATGGCAACCAAGTTCAAAAATCGTAAAACCAAAGACAAGCTAGCAACCCTACGCATTGTCAACAATGATGATGATGAAATCATGATGGTGACAAATCGCGGTATTATCATCCGTCAAGCGGTGAATGCAATTTCGATCCAATCGCGATCGGCAACTGGAGTTAGAGTGCAGCGTTTAGATGAAGACGACGCCATTACCGGAGTGGCAGTAGTTCCACCTGATGCTGGCGATGCAGAAGAAGCAGAGTAAGAAGCAGGGGGAGCTGGCGTTGCAGGGGAGGCAGGGGGAGAGGTTAACTTCCTTACTCCCTTACTGGATTGCCTTAGGTAGCGGCATTTTAATGGGGCTAACTGTGGCCCCAGTAGGTGCATGGTTATTGGCTTGGATTGCTCTAATTCCCTTATGGGTGTTAGTTGTCACTTGTGGCAAACGCAAAAACCAATTCCCTCCTGCTTTCTTCTGGGGTATTGGTTTTCACGGTGTCGCCCTCTGGTGGATTACCGGAATTCATCCGATGACTTGGTTGGGCGTTCCTTGGTTGCCAAGCTTGGCAATCACGGCTTTTTGTTGGGGATTTATCACTGTATTGGGTGGAGTATTCGTTAGTATTTGGGCAGCTGTAATGGTTCGCCTAAGCGGACAAAAACCGTGGTTACGTGTACTTATTGGTACATCTGTCTGGTGCGGCTTAGAAAGTCTATGGAGTGCTGGGCCTTTGTGGTGGAGTTCCCTTGCTTACACCCAAAGTCCGCATAATCTCGTAATTGTACATCTGGGTCAACTTTCTGGGCCTAATACTGTGACAGCAGCAATAGTTGCTGTGAATGGGTTAATTGCTGAAGGATGGATGAACCGCCAAGACGCAGAGGGCGCAGAGAGAATTTCCTCTGTGTTCTCCACGCCTCTGCGGTTCGTTAATAAATACTTAGTTACTGCCACAGGATTATTAATAAGTTTACACCTCATAGGTTTTATCTTATATAGCCGTCCCATTGCTCAACCCCCAGAAGCGGCTTTAAAAGTGGGAATTATTCAAGGTAATATTCCGAACCGACTTTTACGAAGTTCCGAAGGGTTTCGTCGCGCCCAAGAAAACTATACTAATGGATATCTCACTTTAGCAGACCAAGGTGTAGATGCAGTCCTGACTCCAGAAGGAGCCTTACCTGTTTTCCAGCGTAATTTGCTGGAAACGGCCTTAGTTGCAGCCGTGAAAGAAAAAGGTGTAGTTGCTTGGATTGGGGCTTTTGGCGAACGGGGAGATAGTTATACAATTAGTTTGTTTACTTTCAACAGTAAAGGTGAGATTGTCAGCCGCTACGACAAAGCTAAATTAGTACCTTTGGGAGAATATATTCCCTTTGAAGGCATTTTAGGCAAAATAGTTCAGCGCTTGTCGCCTTTGGATGCACACCAAGTAGCTGGTTCAGCAAATCAGCTATTTGACACTCCTTTTGGTCGGGCGATCGCTAGTATATGTTATGAATCTGCTTTTCCCGAACAATTTCGCCGTCAAGCGGCGGCGGGTGGACAATTTATTGTCAGTTCTTCTAACGATGCCCATTACACTGCATCCATGCCATTCCAGCATCATGCACAGGATATCATGCGGGCAATTGAAAGCGATCGCTGGTCAGCACGAGCAACTAATACCGGATATTCAGCCTTTGTAGATCCTCATGGCAGAACCTTGTGGATGTCTGGATATAATACCTACGAAACTCATGCTGAAACAATTTATCGACGACAGACAAAGACTTTATATGTGCGTTGGGGTGATTGGTTAACACCCTTGTTATTGATATCTTCTGGAGGAGCTTGGCTGGTAATTGGTAGTATAAAGAAATTTAGTAATGTTGCAAATCTCTAGCGTATTGAGTCTTTGGAATTATTAGCGAATTCCTCTGATGAGGTGGCTTTTCGAGGAAAACTTTTCGATTTACTAAAATTATGGATTTCAGAAGCGGTGAGGTCGCGCCATTGACCCAATTGTAAGTCATCTAATTGTAGGTGAGCTATGCTGACCCTGACCAATCGCAAAGTCGGAAACCCGACAGCCGCAGTCATACGCCGTACTTGGCGGTTTTTTCCCTCTGTCAAAGTCATTTCTAGCCAAGCTGTCGGGACATTTTTACGAAATCTAATTGGTGGGGTGCGTTCAGGTAGCTGTGGTTCTTCTGATAAGAGTCTAACTTCTGCTGGTTGAGTGCGGTAATCTTGAATTTCCACACCTGTTTGCAACCTTTTGATAGCTTCTGCATCTGGAATTCGCTCTACCTGTACCCAGTAAGTACGTTTATGACCAAAACGCGGATGGGCGAGGCGATGTTGTAATTGTCCATCGTTTGTTAACAGTAGCAATCCTTCACTATCCCAATCTAAGCGTCCCACAGGATACACATCAGACACATCAATATAATCTTTTAGGGTGCTATGTGTGGGGATATCTTTTGTAAACTGGCTGAGAACGCCGTATGGTTTGTAAAAAATAATATATCGGTAATGATTGGGCATGGGGCATTTAACTTTTGAATCCTCTTTTAACAATAAAAGCAGAATTGATAAATTTTACTTTAAACTTATAAGTTATCAAGTTAAAAATCAATCGCGGTTAAAACCACAACCTAAACAACGCATACAAACAGAGAAAGCTGCTAAAACTGAAACAATCTCAATTAGTAATTGAAATGACAAGGGAGCTAGAGCCAAACCCCAAATCAAAAGAATTGTTCCGCTGATCATAGCAGTAATGCGATTAATTTCATCTCTAGTATTGAAAACCAAGAATAATGTTCCTAAACCAATTAATAATAAGATTAAGCTACTCATAAACATATTCCTGACTTATACTTTTTCTTTGTAAAGCTGGATATACAGCAGAATCCAGGAGTAAAACGCGCTTCATATCAGGCTTTGAGACGAATCTTTGTGTACTTTACCTTCCTTGAAACCTGTTGTATTTCACCCCTGTAGTCCTATCGTTACTTGGGCGGACTAGAGGGCAGTCTTGTTATGTGCATCTTAATACAGAATGGGATAAACTCCAAGCTTGAAAATTGTAAAAACCTCACACAACTACAGCACAAGTTAACTGATGTCCTCAAATAAATTACACCTTCGATGTCGGTATATTAGACTTATTGCATAACTCGGTAAAAGGGGAAAGGGGAAGGGGGAAAAGGTTTTGCAAAAGTCCCTTTCCCCTTTTACCAAAACCTTTTCCCCAAGAGTGCAAAAAGCACAAATGCCAAGAGGTCTATTCTACCATTCAGGTGGCTGGATGATTTTTTCAGATGTTGCTGTCATTTCGTTTCTGTCAAAATTGACTATTAGCCGCTCGGCAAAATTATAAGAATAAATGTGATGGAAATATAAGCGAAATGCGGCGTTGGATATTTGTAGTAATTTGGAGCAGTTCCATTTAACCGAAGTGCGTAGGCGTAGCCCGCACTTCTCTACGAGACGCTCCGCGAACGGCATGGTTCGACTTCGCTCACCAGTCGCTCAGTGACCATCGTAGACATCGCTGATTTAACTTATCCTGCCAGAGTAAACGATTAAAAAATGTTTAAAATGCCGCAAATACGCTCGTTGTAGACATCGCTTTTCTAAACGTCAACGTATTATCTACTCGAACACCGTGCAGCATACATAAAGTCTGAGGTTTTGCATGAAAGTAGCAGTTTTCAGTACAAAAGCCTACGATCGCCAGTTTTTGTCAGCTGCAAATTCTCCTATCCAACACGAGTTAGTGTTTTTTGAACCCCGTTTAAATCGAGATACGGCTATCCTGGCTGACGGATTTCCGGCGGTTTGCGTATTTGTCCACGATCGGGTTGATGCCCTAACTTTAGAACTTCTCGCCTCAGGGGGAACTCGTCTGGTTGTCCTTCGCTGTGCGGGGTTTAACAATGTAGACTTACAAGCCGCAGCAGATTTAGGAATTACCGTTGTGCGTGTTCCTGCCTATTCACCTTATGGGGTGGCAGAACACGCGGTAGGATTGATTTTAAGCCTAAATCGCAAAATTCATCGTGCCTATAACCGTGTCCGAGAAGGCAATTTTTCCTTAAATGGACTGTTGGGATTTAATTTGCATGAGCGCACAGTCGGGATTGTCGGCACTGGCAAAATTGGTCTGATTTTAGGACAGATTATGAAGGGGTTTGGCTGTCACATACTCGCCTATGACGTTTATCGCAATCCAGAATTGGAAGCGTTAGGTGGAAAGTATGTAGAACTACCTGAGCTATTTGCCAAGTCTGATATTATCTCCTTGCATTGCCCTCTAACTCTCGAAACGCATCACTTGATTAACACTGAGGCTATAGAAAAAATTAAGCCAGGTGTGATGCTAATTAATACTAGCCGAGGAGCGCTGATTGATACCCAAGCTGTAATTGAGGGATTAAAGTCTGGTAAAATTGGCTACCTTGGTGTGGATGTCTACGAACAAGAATCGGAATTGTTTTTTGAGGATTTGTCTGGCGAAATTATTCAAGATGATATTTTCCAGCGTTTGACAACGTTCCCCAATGTACTGATTACCGGACATCAAGCCTTTTTTACAGCAGAAGCTCTCTACAATATTGCCGAAACAACTTTTGCTAATATTACCGATATTGAACAGGGTCGTCCTTGTGCGAATGAAATTCGCGCCTAAACCCGAAAATCCAAAATTGTCTTACCTCATAAATTGTTAACACCCTTGTCCCCAGAGATCGCCAAGGTGCTACACTACATCCATGCTAGGGGTGCCTACATAACGAGGCTGAGATCACACCCTTAACACCTGAGTCTGGGTAATACCAGCGGAGGGAAGCTGTTTATTGAGGAATCACAATATGCGGACTGAATGGGTTGCTAAACGACGTGGGCAGGTTAATGTATCTCAAATGCACTACGCCCGCCAAGGTGTTATCACCGAAGAAATGCACTACGTCGCCAAACGGGAAAATCTCCCGGCCGATCTGATTCGTGACGAAGTAGCGCGGGGAAGAATGATTATCCCCGCTAATATTAATCACACTAATCTAGAGCCGATGGCTATTGGCATCGCCTCTAAATGTAAGGTAAATGCTAATATCGGCGCTTCCCCCAACTCTTCTAATCTTCAGGATGAAGTTGATAAACTGAATCTGGCGGTGAAGTACGGTGCTGATACTCTGATGGATTTGTCCACAGGTGGCGGTAATTTGGATGAAATTCGTACCGCAATTATCAAGGCTTCACCTATTCCCATTGGTACAGTGCCAGTATATCAAGCTTTAGAAAGCGTCCACGGCACAATCGAAAACCTGACTGCCGATGATTTTCTCCATATCATCGAGAAGCACGCCCAGCAAGGAGTAGATTATCAAACTATCCACGCGGGGATTTTGCTTGAGCATTTGCCTTTGGTGAGAAACCGGCTCACTGGTATTGTCTCTCGCGGCGGCGGTATTTTGGCGCGGTGGATGCTACATCACCACAAACAAAACCCGCTTTATACCCACTTCAAAGACATTGTTGAGATTTTCAAAAAGTACGATGTCTCTTTCAGTTTAGGAGATTCTCTGCGTCCTGGCTGCGCCCATGATGCCTCAGATGAAGCACAATTAGCTGAGTTGAAAACTCTGGGACAGCTAACTCGCAAAGCCTGGGAAGATGATGTTCAGGTAATGGTGGAAGGGCCTGGGCACGTACCAATGGATCAAATTGAGTTCAACGTCCGTAAGCAGATGGAAGAGTGTTCTGAAGCACCTTTCTATGTTTTGGGGCCATTGGTGACAGATATTGCTCCCGGTTATGACCATATCACTTCAGCCATTGGAGCCGCGATGGCTGGATGGTACGGAACTGCGATGCTGTGTTATGTAACACCAAAAGAACATTTGGGTCTACCAAATGCCGAAGATGTGCGAAATGGGTTGATTGCTTATAAAATAGCGGCTCATGCGGCTGATATTGCTAGACATCGCCCTGGTGCAAGAGATAGAGACGATGAACTTTCTAAGGCGCGTTACAACTTCGATTGGAATCGTCAGTTTGAATTATCACTCGATCCCGAAAGAGCTAAGGAATATCACGATGAAACTTTACCAGCAGATATTTATAAAACTGCTGAGTTTTGTTCGATGTGTGGGCCTAAGTTCTGCCCAATGCAAACTAAGGTTGATGCTGATGCGCTGACAGAATTAGAGAAGTTCTTGGCGAAAGAGGCTGTGACTCAAAGTTAATTTATACTGGGACGGGGTGACGCAAAGAGAAATAGTTTTGTACTAACGTGATACAGCTAAAACAGTGTATAAATCTATTTCTTGTGGTGTGGCTATCTTGGCGCAACGGACGGGCGAGACTGTGCTTTTACCCATAATTTAACCTAAATTGTGAACCGTAACCTCACCAGAAATTGACACTTAAAGGATAAGATGGCCGCTTTTAAAAGATAAAGTGGCCATCCCAATTAAGTACAAATTCTTATTTTTACACTTTACGTAATCTGTGATGATAACTTCGTTAAGCTTCTCTTCTCTACCAGAGGCTACGCCAACAGACGCTAAACGTAGCTTATTCCGTTTTAGAATTAATGGAAATAATAATGGTTTAAGCTCTTAATGCGGCAACTTAGTTAATATTGTTATGTTTTCACACAAACATGTCCAATAAAAAAATTGAAAAACTAACTCCAGAAGAAGAAGCTTTAATCTCAGTTTATAAAAGCAAATGGGAAAATATTAGACTTTCTACTCAGCGAATTGATAGAAAAAAAGCAGAGTCCGCTGTAAAAGATGCTTATGCAATGGTTGGTTTACTCATTCCTCAAATTACTTTTTGTGATAGTCCTGACGCTGCGTGCAATTGGCTCTCTAACCATCTATCCTTTCAAAAGATAAAGAACTGGGAAAATAATCAAGATACTTCTTTAAATAATTTGCTATTTTACCACATATATGAAAAGCTACAAAATCCTCTATTTGAACAAATAGATAGTAAAGTTTACGAGCAATTCGGAGACATAATCTATTGCGGTCAAGGTGGAGGAGAACCATTTAACAGTCAACTATATAAGCATTTGTTAAATAAAATAGAAAGTAGAGTTTCAGAAAATAGTCAATTTCCTGAAGAATATCGTTATCTGGAATCTCAAATTAATGATTCTTTACAACCCGAAAATCATTTATGGGCAGCCATGTTTGATTTTGGCTTTTCTGTCTCAGGTCTTAGTGATTTTAAAGAAGACTGGAAAATATTTCAATCATTAGTTCAAGAATGTGGTTGGATTATTGAAGATAGTGATTTTTGCGTTATTTGCGATCGCCCTACAAAATTATTATTAGATAATCAACAGCGGTTACATGCAGAAGCTGAACCAGCTATTGAGTATGCTGATGGTTTTAGTGTCTACGCTTATCATGGTGTAAGATTACCAGAAAAATACAGTAAGTTGCCTCCAACAGAATGGGAAGCAAAATGGTTATTAGAAGAAGATGACTTGGAAGTGCGAGAATTGCTAATTGAAATAATTGGTTATGAAGGTATTAAAAAAGAATTACAAGCTGTTGAGTTAGATTCATCTCAAGGAGACACTTTACTAGCAATAGGTATAAAGAATAATGTAGAGCCGATTTACCTGTTGAAAATGACTGACAATGATACAGGAAAAATTGATATTAAGAGATTATCAGTTAATGTTAAATCAGTCCAAGAAGCAATTTTTTTGAACAATTTTGGAATTCATTGCTGCTAAATATCAATTGAGCAATTTTGAGATTTATTCGGATTTTGCTGTAATGGCTTGATAGCGCAAATTCACATCCACTTCTTCAGGCATTAAAATCCAAGCCCCTGGTATTTTGTCAGCAGTTAAATAAGTACCTATACATAAAGATTTACTATTAGGAAAGTTCAGTCTAAAACCACACATACTATAAAAACCATAATATTCATTATCGCGGGAAATCACTTCAATATCAGAAATAGGCTGAACCAGTAAAGATGCAAGTGAGTCTTGGCCTTCCATCCTCGGAAAAATAAAATATTTATAAGTAATTGCCTTGATGTTTTGATTAATTGGTTGACTTGGATCGCTAGCATCGAAAAGTAGAATATTTGCCATACCTTCATCTACATCAATATACAGTCGAGTACCACTATAAGTCTCTAAAAGTATAGAACCTAATTCTGTTCGCAATTCATCTTGAGGTTCTAAAGATGTTAAACGAGTTATAAATTTTATCCGATCATTTATTATTCGATGTATAAGTTTTAGGTTAAAATCAAGATTTTTATTTGATGAAATCATATATGCGTTACTTTGTCGTATATGGTAAACCTTTTGCCGCTTTACCAGATGAAGAAATTCCAGAGATTGTTTCTGAGTGTGTCAAGCGCATTAAAAGTCAATTTTTTTCAGTGGATGTAATAGAGCGTAGAGATGGTACTAAACGAATTGTAGAAATTGGTGACGGGCAAGTATCAGATATTGTTGGATGGACGGCTGAACGTTTTACTCAACTGTGGGTAGTGTGATGATTAAACCTTTGCGATCGCTATTCGTTTATAGCAATTTTCATGTATTTTAGCTGTAAGGTTAGTTGCGATGCCTACGGCGGTAAACTACGCACTTTTACTTCGTATAAGAGTAATCGTAGCCTCTCTTAGAGAAGGTATCGCTCCCCAATCAAAGCTAAATCAGTAATTCTGGTTGGTAATCTATGCGATCGCGTTTAATTACGCCTACTTACTTGTTTCTGATAACGTGAAGGCGGAAGCTGCTACAGACTGCGCGTAACACGGAAACGTGAAAGCGGAAGCTGCTACAGACTGCGCGTAACACGGAAACGTGAAAGCGGAAGTTCTTACAGGGAAGACGGAAGCTGCTACAGACTGCGCGTAACACGGAAACGTCAAAGCGGAAGTTCTTGCAGGGAAGGCGGAAGCTGCTACAGACTGCGCGTAACACGGAAACGTCAAAGCGGAAGTTCTTGCAGGGAAGAATATTTTGATTTTTGCTCCGTAATATGTAGTTATTTAACGTGAGTTCGACGAGTGCGATTTTGACCTCTCCCTCAGCCCCTCTCCTACCAGGCGCTACGGTGTACACACAAGTGTTGGTGCAGTGTATCTATCCCGCCTCGGAATAAATTCCGAGTCTCATAACGAAAGTCCTCTTTTAGAGGACTAATATCATGTTCGGTTAAAGACTTATCATTAAGATCGCAGGGGGGCAGTTCTTGCTGGGAGTAGGGGGAAAGAGGGTTTCCTGGTTTTTGCACAGATAGGCGAATTATAACTAATTAGGCGGACATGATATAAACTAAATTTCTTGTTTAGTCCTCTTTTAGAGGACTTTAACTATCAGCCCGGAACTTTAGTTCTGGGCGGGATATTTGCTCAGTGTAGGACTTTCACTTGAACAGAAATATTGGGTGGGTAGGATTTTTAGAGATGTGTGTACACCGTAGCGCCTTTTAGGAGAGGCAGGCTGGGAGGGAAAGGTCTGTCGAACTCACGTTTATTTAACATAAGTTGACACCAATACACAGCTGTGATCAACCTATTTAAAATCCCATTTCAATGGTTAAGCTGCGAATTTTTCCTGTATCTCCTTCAGCTTTATCTGCAACTTCCAGAGTCCAGGTTCCTTGGGGACTTTTACCTTTAAAGGCAGCAAGTTTAGGGGTGTTTACCTCGTCATAAGTTGTTTTGATATTATCTGTAGCTCCGCCCTGGCGATCGTGTAGATTTATGGGAAGTATGCCTATTTGCACTGGAGGAAGGAGAGTAACGATAAGATCCCCAATATAAGTATGCTCGATGTCTACATTAACTTTGATGGATTTCAGCAGGGTGGTATTAGCGATCGCCACCGATAATGTTGATGTTTGGAGATCGTTAATTGGCACATCTTGCGCTGCTTGGAACCTGCTGATGGGTGATGTTTGCGGTGGCTTGGCCAATTCTACAGCTTTCAGAGCATTGATTCGACCGTAACCGTAGAAGGGGCTGCGACCATTGGCATCATACTTACCTCCAGCTTGATCGATGCGATCGCAGGAGCGTTTTATAATGTCCCGCACTTCATCCCAACGCAGATTTGGGTTTCTAGCAATAATCAAAGCAGCGACACCTGCTGCACCTGGACAAGAACTGGAAGTTCCGCCGAACTCGTTCGTGTAGTTGCCTGCGGCCTCACCCAGATTTCGATTACCCGAATTATAGCCAAGTACACCAGAGCGATCGGTTGTCCAAATTCCAGTGGTTTGAGAAATATCACCATTGTTGCTGGGGAAGGCACACCAAACCGCCTGACCGAAGTCACTGTAAGCGCTTCTTGTGCCGTAGTCGTTACAAGCTGCCACCGCAATCACCTTTGGGTTGCTGGCGTAGCCGTCATTATCGACGCTTTCGTTACCATTGCCAGCTGCGAATAAAATTACACAGCCCTTGCCGTTGCGTCCTTTATTGATTGCAAAATCTATAGCAAGTCGTGTGGAATCAGGCAAAGGTACTTTTTGGTTGTGTGCGGGATCGTCTGGCTCAAACCAAGTACCGTCTGCTGGGCCCCAGCTGCAAGAAATAACATCAGCACCATTTTGAGCCGCCCAAATAAAAGCATCTGCTTCATCTTGTGACCCCAACGCTGAAGCTAAACGAATCGGCATGAGTTTTGCCCCCGGTGCTACACCAGATGCTCCAAAGTTACCGTTTGCACACGCTACTCCTGCACAGGATGTACCGTGGTTATTATCATTTCCCGGTCTGGGATTGTTCGTTTTACGTGTGACATCACGCGGGGCAACAATCTTGGCAGAGGAACGGAATTCTTCATGGTCGAGATCCACCCCATCGTCGATAATTGCAATAATTGTCCCCGTGCCATTGCTCAACTTCCAAGCTGCTTCAACGTTGGCATGGGCATTAATTGTTTTACCATTAATTGTTGTTTTCTTTAAATGCCACTGCTGCGGAAAAACCTGACGTTGGCGTGACTCACGCGCTAGTTCGGGATGGCACAGTTCAACTGATTCCTCATTTAAAAGTCTCTCGGCGATGTCAAAGACGGCTATACCAGTATTTGTAGGGGCACTGACAAAATAAGCATTTCGTGCGTATTCAAGTTGGCGTTTAATTGTTAAGTTGTAACGTCTTAAAACCTCTTGGCAGACTCTTAACTCTTCTTCACTATCAAATTTAACAAAAAGGTTTTCAGTATAAACTACAGGTTGTTGGGATACTGGATCGATTAAGACACGTCCGGCAAATTGGACTTCGGACTCATTGTTAAGGATTTCACGGGCGCGATATCGCGCAAAGCGACACCCTGATTCGGAACTTTTGCTTGCAAAATTTCTACACCCGCTTGCCGAAACCGGGTTTTTAACTCAAATTGATTGAGGATGCTACGAGCTGTAGGTGACACAGGTGCGACTTCAAAGGATCTTGCACCAACAATTGTGCTGCGGCTTTCGGTACGCACTACAACGTGTTCGTTACTGATAGCAAATTCATACTGTTGGCCGTTCTGTCCACCATAGCGAACCTGAACCATTGTTTAATCTCCTAAAATGTTTTGAAAATTGGGAATTGGGCATTGGGCATTGGGCACTTGTACTGAGCGTAGTCGAAGTATTGGGCATTGGGAATTGGGCATGGGGCATTGGGAATTGGGCATAACAATTCCCAGTCGTGAGTAAAAAAGTTAGGATTCTCTACTCAGCACTCTTAAGAGAATTGGAAAACCGTATTATGCCTTATTTTTAAAGCTTGCTGCACGTATTGTAGACTTACGTTTACTTTATGGATGCTTCTGATTTCATGTGTTATATGTGTATTACGATACAGAATTTAATCTATCTAAGTTCATAGAAACCTTCAATTCGTCTTTCCAGAAAAGAGGGGATTCAAAATCAGATTGTTTTAAGAATCTTCACTATCAGTAGGGGCGTATAACTAACTGTGAATCACGATGAAAAGAATGTATTCCATACCACTGAAAAACGCTATAACATCATTAGAACTTGAGAAAGATGTTTTATTTTCCGGTTGAGTATTTTCTACAGGTGTACTCTCTACCCCTGATTGGTGAAGTGAGATTTCAAAAAGACTACTTTTCTGAGTATCCTGAACAAATTCGCGTTAGTGGCGATGTAAGCCTACGCACTGCTGTATCCTACATTCGTAAACCTGGCTACTATGCAGTACACTATAATCAACCCGGCACTTTGGTAATAGGGGCAATTTTACGACTTAACGAGGGTGCGATCGCAGTTTTTTCAGGCGAACCCAATCAATCAGAACAGGGTACATTGAGTCCGGTTTATACACTAGAATCCAATGCTTCCTTAGCAGTACCAACTGGACTGGTTTTTATCCGCTTTGCTGAAGGCATTGATGTAGAGTCGCAGCACGAGGTAATTAATCGAGCGGGTTATGAAGTTGCACAAAGCCTTTCTTATGCGCCTCATACCGCTTGGTTGCGTGCTAAATCAGGTAAGATTGTTGATGCGATCGCTGGGATTTCTCAGTTAGAAGCGATCGCTAACGTTAAGAATGTCGAACCTCAAATGCTTATGGAAAGAAGTTTGAGATAAATTACAAATTATGTATGCATATTAGAGATATTCTTACTTCTCAGTTGGCGGTAATATAAGTACCATGCTTTACTATTGCCTAAATCTTTTTTGATTGAATGACTAGATTTATCCATGACCAATTTGCAAAAGATTATTTGGAAGAATTACTAAAACCTTATGGAGAAGTCCAAGGTTCTAGCCGTGTGGCAGGAGAAGTTCGAGAAATCGATGTTTTATTTTCTCCTTTAACCAAACAAAGCACGAATTTAGAAACACTAGGATTATTAGGAAGATTTGCCGCTACAGCAGCCATTTTTGAACCCTTCCGTAACGCTGCATCAAAAGAAGAAATTTGTGATTGTCTGTTAAAATTATTAGAAGTAAGGGGTGGATTACAACGTCAAGCAAATCGCAATAAAACTTCCATTCCAGAATTAGAACTTCCTAAATTATGGATACTCACCCCAACAGCATCTACAACGCTGCTGTCAGGATTCGGTGCTACTCAAAAGGTAGACTGGCTACCTGGAGTACATTTTATCGCAGAATATTTGCGGACTGCGATCGTTGCAATTCACCAGTTACCGCGCATCCAAGAAACTCTGTGGTTAAGAATTCTCGGTCGAGGAACAGTACAAAAACAAGCAATAGATGAATTAGAAGCACTATCATCAAATCATCCATTTCGCAGAGCAACGCTAGAATTACTTTATAACTTGCAGCAAAACTTGCAAGTTAATCAAAATTCAGAAGAAGACGATCGGGAGTTAATTATGCGATTAAAACCACTTTATCAACAAGACCGAGAACAAGCTGTACAACAAGGGGAACAACGTTTAATTATACGTCTACTAAATCGCCGTTTCGGTGAGATTGATTCATCTAATATTGAGCGAGTTCAAGGATTATCTATTGAACAATTGGAGGCATTAGGAGAGGCTTTGTTAGACTTTTCAGCTATTTCTGATTTAGAAGCTTGGTTAAACCAACAAATTGAATAAATCTAATCTGTAAATCAATTAAACAAATTTTATGTGAAACTGCGCTTTATTCATGTAGGGGCAAGTCATGAATTACCCCTACAACTGAAATGAGAATACTAACCAAAACTTTGCACAACGTACATATCATTTCCTGTATCGCCTACTAAAAGTAAGCTACTGTCATCACTTTCTAAATTTTGACTGCCAGCAATACCCTTTTGCAGAACTTTAATTATTCTTTGGGGAGTGAAAGATTCCAATTCCACAAACTTTCCAGATTCTAACCATGTTAATTCTTCAGCAGATAAACTTTGACGTATTTCTTCAGGCAATTGTTTAGCTGCTTGTGCCGACTCTGGAGAGGATTGAATGAACATTCCGCGTTTAGTAGCGATAATTTGACGTGGCGTTAGTCCAATATCAATAATCGTAATCTCGCTATTTAGAAACCAATTAGCATTGGTTCTCAAATTATGAACTAAACCAATTCCTTGGGGATTACAATCATGTATTGCATAGACTTTCAAATCGGGATTGCGCCGCAGCATTTGCATTGTGGTGTCAAAAATGCTTTGGGGATATCCAGTAATGCTGAGAATTGCACAGTTGTTTTCAAAGTGAAAATTATTAGCAATTAATAGTTGAGCAATACTAGTAGTATCACAAACGACTAATCTATCAAAACTATAAGCGGTTACTTCAGAATTAATCGTGGCTGGTGTATTTTCCTGCTTTGGTGAAGGAAGAATTTTGAGAATCGAACCATTTATTTGCTGCCAGCGATTTAGCCAATCTTTAACTTGAGATTCATAAATTAAAAAGTCTTGTGTTAATAATTGGATTCGCCCTAGCTGTCGAGTTCCTAAATATATAGGTAGCATTCCCACAATAACAATAATGACAAAGAGGGGAAATGACTTTAAAGCAAGAATTCCTATGGAAAGGATAATTACTCCTATAACTTGTAAATTCCTCGCATACTGTTTGCGACTTACAAGATTGAGTTTAGTTGATTTGCTACTTTCATGAAAAAAATTAATAAATGCAAGATTTACTATTAGCGGTATAAAAATCGTTAGTGATGTAACAAGATTAATAAATAGAAAAGGAAGTAACCAGCCAAATCGTGAAATTGACTTTGAGCTTTTTTTTAAACGATTATCTAGAAAATAAAGCAGCTGCTTGGGAGTAAAAAATAAGGTGTTATTTGCAGAAATGTCAGCGATCGCCTTTGCAAAAAAAGGATCGGTAATCTGAACATTACTCATACTAGTCGGTTCAAAGGCAAAGAGATGATTGCATTTTATACACCGACCTTGATTAGCTGTCCGGTCTTTTAGTCTATTATCAGTTCCGCAGTTAATACACTTCATAATGGTTATTTGATGTTAATTATCTAACACCTGATTTGTTAATAAAACACTGTAATCTTCGCGCCGACGAATCAGCCGATGTGTGCCATTTTCTAGCAAGACTTCAGCAGGTTTGGGACGGTGTAAAAAGTGAGACGACATGGCATAACCATAAGCACCGACATCTAAAATGGCAACGATATCGCCAATTTCTAAAACTGGGAGTTGGCAATTTTTCCCCAGATAATCTCGTGAATATGTTGTATTACCACAAATATCAGTTGTGAATAGGGAATGGGGAGTAGAGACGCGATTAATCGCGTCTGTACAAGAGTAGGGAAGTTTCCAAGTGATAATTTCTCGATAGCCGCCGTGTACTGAGGGTACTGAAAGATTGGCAACGGTGGTATCAACTCCAACAATCTGTTTTTTTCCTTGCCATTTTACCGAAACAACTTGAGCAAGCATTGTTGCACATCCTGCGATCGCACTTCGTCCCGGTTCAATCACCAAATCAATTTCCCGTCCTAAACGAGTAATTCTCTCGGTTAACTCAGCTCCAAATATTTCCCAGTCAAAGGCTGTTTTATTGTGGTGATAAGGATAGCCAAAGCCACCACCAAAATCTAAATATTCCCAATCAGGTAACTTTTGTGCTGTGGCAATTACCGTATCAATCGCTTGGGTAAAAGCGGCTGTGGCATTAGTTCCAGTCCCTCGATAGAAGTGTAAACCACTCAGCTTTACTCCAAACTTATGAGTTAAAGCGATCGCATCACCAAATTCCTCTGGACGTACACCAATGCGGCTATCTCCAGTAATTTCGGGCAAATTGAGACGTAAACCAAGGCGAATAGATTTCTCTGTGCGTTTGGGCAAAACTTTGCAGCACAACTGCAACTGAGCGAGGCTATCAAAATTGAGAGTTGTAACTCCCCAATTTAGGACTTGTATCATCTCAGCCTGATTCAAATTACTACCGCTATAAACAATCTCGCTAGGATCGAAACCAGCTTGCAATCCTAAATAAATATCTCCTGGTGTATTGGCGTGAAGTCCCCATCCAAAGGAACGAAAAATTTTTAACAAGGCAATATTGCCATTAGTAACACTAGCAAAGCGAAATTGCGTGCGAGGATAACCGACTGCTTTGCTAATTCGCTCAATAGTTTCGCGCAAGCGATCGCCATTATAAACATAAAGCGGAGAACCGTAGTTATTCAGTAACTCCTGAGCAAGTTCCCTAGAGCATAGGGGATTAAGACAATTTTGAGTTAAATTATTTGATACCATTTACCAAAAATACTAATAAAGTAAACTACGAATTACGAATTACGAATTACGAATTATTTTGTATTTTCTCCATAGCCAACGATGTAACCAAAAGGGATGATCCCAAGACTGTTTAGTTATTTCTTCATTTAAAACGTGCGATCGCCAAAGTTGCCACATAATTAGTAACCAGAGAGTCTCACCAATCCGTCGTCCTTGAATAGCTGCTCCTAAATTGCCTTCAACGATTTGTGCCGCAATGTGAGGATAAAAGTGATTGTTGGCGCGAAGTCTTTCTGGATTTAGCCAAATGCCCAATTGATGCCAAAAATCATTTAAACACCAAGAAGTTAAGGGAACCCCCATACCCCGTTTTTGTCGCCAGACAATTTCGGGTGGAAGCCAATTTTCTACAGCCCGTTTGAGGATATATTTTTCACAAGCTCCCTGTAAGCAGAGTTCTCCAGAGAGGCGGAATGTCCACTCAGCTAGAGGTAAATCGCAAAAAGGCGATCGCACCCATAACCCATGAGCAAACCCCAATGCAGTCGCACGGGGATGGATATTCTGCGCTCCTTTGAGCATCAAACTGGCACGGCGGAGGCGATGCAGCAAAGATGGACACTCATCGCGATCTAAAGCCGCCAATAGCCAATCTTCAGGATGCAAATTTTGGATATGTGCATAAACCTCTGGCTGATAAACTTGAGATTCGTATCCCCCAAGACGGTGAAAGGTGCGGAGATATTGCTGGATAAAAGTTTCCTGTCCGGCGGGATTTTCTGACTGATAAACACCTGCGGCAATTAAAGGTTTGTTCGTCCAACCAGCAAACAATTGATCTCCACCTTCACCGTTAAAAATTACTTGAGTTTCCTGACTCGCTCTTTGAGATAGAAGATATAACGGCACACACACGCCATCTCCAAAGGGCAAATCTAATGCTTGTACAGTCGGAATTAAAGCATTCTTGATGGAACTGGGGGTTACTGCAACTTTAACAAGTGGAATTTTGAGAAATTGGGCGACTTGTTCAGAGTATGGATATTCTGGAATACCTGCGTTCCCAAAATCTAAAGTGTAGGCGCAAACTTTCACCCCTGCTTGTACTAGCAGCGCCGCCACTACTGAAGAATCGAGTCCGCCAGAGAGAAACACCCCGACAGGCTCATCCTTTAAATCGGCAATTTGTCGCTCAATGGAGTTTTTCAGGAGAGTTTGCAATTGGGTAATTGCTGTAGCTTCATCTGTTAACTGTTTTGGCGCTTCCCGCCACGAGTGGATTTTTTTAGATTCAGGTGTTAGCAGCTTACCTGATTGGCGATCGCTCTGCCAAACTAATTCCGTCCCAGCCGTCACTGCAAACACTTCTTTAATAGGAGTTAAAGGTGTGGGAACGTAGGAAAAACAGCTATAGCCATATAACCCAGGAATGCTAACTTCTGACTGTTGCAAAATCGGTAAAAGTAATTGCAGTTGGGATGCAAACCAAATTATTTGTCCTTGTACAGTCCAATACAAAGGAACTCTTCCGAAAGGTTCTCTTCCCAAAATTAGGCAGTTGTTTTCTTGGATTACCCAAGCATCGGGTGAACTAAATAATCCTGATGCGGAGATGGCAGCAATTTGATTTTGTTGCGGTGGGGAATTGCCATCCAGTCCTATATGAACAACATTCCAGATGGGAAAAGGATAATTTTTCTGACCTAATCCCCTAACCCCCTTCCCTGCAAGGGAAGGGGGAAAGTTCAAAGCCTCTTCCCTTGTAAGGGAGAGGTTTGGAGAGAGGTTTTCCAAAACACTAGTTAACAGCGCTTCCAACTTTTGTTGAGCGCCGTAACCCCAATAGCCAAGAAACTGATGCGGGATACCCATCTAGACTATTTAACTTCAAAGGTTGCATCGCTAATCTGCCGACCTTCTAGGAACATTTGCACTTTCCAATTGCCAACAGTTGTAGCCTGGTTAATGGTGTAGCGACACTGGGTATCCCAGACAGACGTATTAATCTCGCGGGTTTGATAGTTGTTTTGCTTGACAATTTGACCGCTTGGGTCAATCCAATTACAAGAGAGAGCCAGCTTTTTACCCAAAGGTGCATCCTTTAAGGTGACACGATAGAACACTTCTGGATTGGTTTGGCGAGAAATTGTCTTTAAGTCGCCGCCATTATCTTGTGTCAAAGTGATGCGGTCTTGTTGAGTGGAAACACGAGAAAGTGTAGAACTTTGCTGCTGCATGAAAAATATTGTAAATGCAATGACAATTACTACAATTGCCACCACTCCAGAGGTAATCCATCGATTCCGGCGTTGCTGTACTTCCAGTGCTTGGCGGCGATTTAACTGAATCAGCGCTTCATCTAATAACTCTGGCGGTAAATTCAACTCCTGTAAAATTTCTTTAACCTGCTGTTGGTCTAGTTCCGCATCCCGACGCAATTGCAGACTTTCTACTTCTGTAACTATTTGTGATAATTGCTCTTGAGTCAGTCGCCGCGTCATAGCTTAACTCCTGTTGAAAAACTTTATGGCGATCGCTAAATCTCGCTTTTGTAGGTACATCATAAGCTACAAAATAAAGTTGTTGCTTTTCGGATTCTTTAAGAGATACTTTTGTAAACACAGACACGATGAATCGCCGGACTTCTTGGCATTTGTCGGGAAAAGGGGAAGGTGGGGCCCCCTCTGGGGATAAGGGGAGGGTGGGGTCCCAAGAAGGGGATAAGGGGGAAGGGGAAAAGGTACTGCAAAAGTCCCTTTCCCCTTTAACCTTTACCCTTTTCCCCAAGAGTGCATAGCGGACGAAAGTACTTGTGTGTACAGCGATCTAGAATTTTCATCAAAAAACCTTAACTAAACCGTATTGGCTTTGCGTCTATGCTGGTTCGTTGTTTATATAATTTGGCGCATCTTTATACAAAATTGGTATCACCTGTAACAACTTAAATTAACATGACATAACAGAACTGGTATTACCTGTAATAAGTAGAATTAACATGACGAAAAAGATACTTCTTGCAAAAGCCAAAAAACCGCCCTAAAATCAATTTCTGGGCGGCTCAAGTATTTTTGCAATAGTCTTTTTGCACTAGATTTAAAAAAATTACCAATGCCTCCTTCTTATTAGTTTAAATTTCTTGATTTCCGCCAATAGACAATTGTTTTTTGCTATGTTTCAACTCTTTCCAAAGAGACTTAATCTGCTGGTAAGCCTCTTCCTGAGACAATTTCCCCCCTGTCTCTAGGCAAGTGATGTAACTAATTTTTTGAGAGAATTCTTGGAGGTTAGCATTAAACACCAAATTCTCTGGCTGAAATTTACCATAATACCGACTACGAGGATAAAGAAAGCTGTTTTTGTCTTGCGAGTTAGATTGTGTCATAACTTTTCTTTTATAATTCTTTCCTTCTTAAATTTATAAACTAAAACTTCTCCCTTTGTGTATATACACAGGATAAAATTCAAATTTCTGAAGAAAGAAGTTAATTTTTTAGTTCAATATTAGGATAAAGCAGAAGAACAGCTAATTAACTGTGGAAAATACTGAAATCAGTGCGTCATCTACCAAAAGGAGTAAGTGAAATAGCATTTTAGAGCATTTTGCTGATTAAACTCGACTTCCTCAAATCCGGCTCAAATAATATCATGCCCGCATAATAAATTATAATTACCATAGTCTTTAGCTAGGGTTGATAGCGAAGACTAAAGTAAAAGCCATCATCCTGAGCGTTATTACCACGATCGCTCAGATCGATAAATGGAAATCCATAATCGAGGCGCAAAAACAGATTATCAATTCCCATTGCCTGATTCCAGATTAATCCTAAGCCTGCGCCCACTAAAAAAGTTTGATTGGGTAGCGGATTGGGGTTATCAGACTGATTCCAGACGGCTCCCATGTCCACAAATGGCGCAAGTTGAATTGTCGATAATCCAGATTCATTACGCTGGACTGTAAACCGATCTTCGATCGCTACCCGAAATCCATTATCCCCAGAACGGATATTTTGGCGATATCCCCTTACTGATTGTCCGCCACCAATGACAAATTGCTGGGAAGGTAAAAGGCTATCTGGTGTCAGCTGTAAGTCTGCTTGGACGAGCAATAAATGATCGTTACTGAGTTGCTGCACGCGCTGTATTTGACCTAGCCAACTGAAAAAGCGACCATCGGGTATGGGGTCATTGTTGATAGTTGCGTTTAATATATCAACGCCAAAATTAAATTGCGATCGCAAAAACCAAGCTCCTTTTGGTTCGCGCCTGATATAATCTTGAGCAAATTTAATTACACTGGTGCGGCTAACGCCATTGGCATCAGGCCCAATGCCAAAGGGAGTTGCGAGGTTATCAAACAGGAAGGTTTGACCATCTTGATAGGTAAATCCTAAAGATAGGGCAAATTCTTCTCTGGGCGATCGCACCAATGGTTGACGATAATTGATTTCATAAAGATCCTGGTTTGCCCGAATGTCAAAGGCATCAAAGGGTGGCTCAGTAATTTCGTTGCGATTAAATGCGGCTCGAATCTGCACTTTGCCGTTCATGGCGTTCACAGGAACCTGATAACTAAAATCAAAGGCATCGGAACCACCAGAGAGTGTATGGTAATAGGAGCCAGCTAACTCATCTCCCATACCGGTTAAATTGCGCGATCGCAATTCAACGCCCAATCTCTCCGCCCCAATACTAGGAGGCGAATAATTATCTACACCCAAACTACCAATTAAAGTTTTCGCCTCTTCAACTCTGACAACGAGAATACTTTGACCAACCTTACCCGTTGGACGCAAACTCGCTTCCACATTGGTAAATAAGGGATCGAGTCGCAACAATTTTAGTTGTTCTTCGAGCTTACCAGTATTTAGAGGAATACCAGCACCTAGTTGGATGCGACTACGAATATAAGATGGGTTTAATCGGCGCGTCCCTTGGATGTCAATCTCTGTCAAACGCCCTTCCAACACTTGAATTACCACAACCCCATTTGCGGTACTTGATTGTTGAGTATCTGGAATTGCTCTGGAATTTATATAGCCTTTATTTAGGTAAAGCTGGGTAACGGCATCGGCGGCTTGTCTAATTTCTTCTAAAGTTAAGTCCCGTTCTTCAAACGGTTTCACCACTGGATTAAAATCATTTTCCTGAAAAACTGTGCTACCTACAACCTGAATTTTCCGAACCCGAATCCGTTGTGGTGTTTCTGGTTGTGGGTTCGGGTTAGTTGCTGGAGTAGGTTCTGTTGACTGTACTATTTGTAACTCTGACTGACTGCTATTTTGAACCGAGTCCGGTGTAAAAATATTAGCTCTAGCTTTCAGTCCATTTGCAGTTACAATCCAGACGGTAGGTAGAATTAGCAAGCCGCACCGAAAGCTGAAACTGTGCTGACTGCATTTAGTAATTGCCAAACTCCGGCAATTATCTAACTGATGAAATAAATAGACAATTTTTTGCTGAGTCGTTGCTCTAGGCTGAACACCAGTTTCTGTTTCTTTTCTCATTTCTCTTCAGTGGAGTGCCTTATTTAACGACTGGGCTGATTTTGATTTTTGAGTGTGCTATGGCTGTATGAGTATTTCAATATCATATTTTTGATCTTCAAATTTCAAAAGATTTGTAACTAAAACTCTAATTAACAGCGATTTCTTCTAAGTGATAGTCCTTAGCATTATATTGTGGTAACAGGTAGAAAACTTGGGAAAACTTCGATGTCACCACTGATTTCCATTGTCATCGTCAATTACAATCGGGAGTCTTACCTTCAAGAAGCGATCGCTAGCGTCTTAGCGCAGACATGGCAAAACTTTGAGCTACTAATTTGGGATAATGGCTCTACAGATGGATCGGTGGCGATCGCTCGCGCTTATGCTCAAAAAGATGGGCGAGTGCGGGTGGTGGAGGCAGACAATCAAGGAGTTGCTGCGGCTTGTAAGGCAGCGATCGGCCAAACTAGCGGCACTTACATCGGTATATTAGACAATGATGATATCCTTGCCCCCACAGCTCTTGCTCAAACCGCTACAGTCCTCAATCGCCATCCAGAAACGGGATTTGTTTACACTGACTACTTAAATATCGATCGAAACGGCAAAGTTATCGGTTATGGTCATCGCTGTAACATTCCTTATTCTCAATCGGGTCTGTTGGTAGATTTCATGACTTTCCACTTCCGCTTGATGCGGCGATCGGTTTATGACCGAGTAGGAGGTGTTAACGAATCGTTCTCTTGCTGTGCTTATGATTATGACTTATGTCTGCGACTTTCAGAAGTAGCCCAAGTGCGCCGAGTCAAAGAGCCACTTTATTTCTACCGAAATCATTCTCAAAGTATCTCTGTTACTAGACAAAAAGAACAAATACTTTGGTCTAAACGAGCGATCGCTCAAGCACTTTGGCGGCGCGGATTAGCAGACAAGTTACAAATCGATGTAGAATTGCCCACAAGTCGCTTCAGATTACGCTGCAAAAAACCTCTACTACACAACATCGCCGCTTCAGTCTTAATTATTGCCTCGCTGGTAAATCCCAAATTAGCCCAAGCACAACAAATAGTTCCTGCTAACGATGGGACAAACACAATTGTAACTCCCAACGGCAATCGACTTGATATCACCGGCGGCACAACTTCAAGAGATGGTGCAAACCTTTTTCACAGCTTTCAACAGTTTGGAATTTCACCAGAACAAATTGCCAACTTTCAAGCTAGTCCGGCGCTGCAAAATATCCTTGGTCGAGTTACAGGCGGGAATGCCTCGGTTATCAATGGTTTAATTCAGGTAACAGGTGGCAATGCTAACCTTTTCTTGATGAATCCAGCCGGATTTGTTTTTGGAGCAAACGCTAGTTTAAATGTGCCTAGTGCTTTCACGGTGACAACAGCCAACGGCATCGGTTTTGGCAGCAGTTGGTTTAATGCTATTGGTGTTAATGATTACATAAATTTAGTTGGAAACCCCAACGGATTTGCCTTTAGTATGAACCAACCAGGAGCGATCGCCAATACTGGAAATTTGGTAGTAGGTGCTGGGCAAAATTTGAATTTATTCGGCGGTACTGTAGTCAACACCGGGCAACTTTCAGCACCGGGAGGGCAAATTAATGTGACATCAGTACCAGGACAAAATTGGGTGCGTCTCAGTCAGCCAGGAAATCTGCTGAGTCTAGAAATTCAGCCCCTCGCCTCTAGTAGCAGCCAACCCAATAACTGGACAATTCCCATCGCCTCAATACCCGAATTGCTGACAGTTGGTAACACAGGGTTAACTGCCAATCCTGATGGAACTGTAAAATTGACAAACTCTAATGTGACAATTCCCATAACTCCAGGTACAACAATTGTTTCTGGAACAGTGAATACATCGAGTCAAACAGGCGGTACGGTAACTGCTTTGGGTCAAAAAGTCGCGGTGATTGATGCCAATATTAACGCCTCTGGAAATAATGGCGGCGGTACTGTACTAATTGGTGGCGATTATCAAGGTAAGGGGACTTTACCCAACGCAGATCGGACTTATGTGGATTCAAAATCCGTTATTAATGCAGATAGTAATTTGAATGGAAATGGCGGACGGGTAATTGTTTGGGGTAACGACACAACCCAGTATTTTGGAAAAATTTCGGCTCGTGGAGGAGCAAATTTTGGCAATGGTGGTTTTGTAGAAGTATCAAGCAAAAATTTCTTGACCTTCAACGGTTTGGTAGATACTTCAGCCGTCAATGGCAACTTTGGCACTTTATTACTAGACCCCAGCACATTGACAATTATCGATGGTGCAGCCGGGACAGGTGATTTTGATGCTACAGCAGGCAATATTGCCTTTGGCGATGCAGATATTGGGGCGAATACAGTTTCTTGGGGTGCGATCGCCGCTTCAGGTGCAAATATCAACTTACAAGCTATAGGGAACATTACCATCGATGACATCACCGGAGCTACAGCCGGAGTAACGACTCCTGGTATCGCGACATTAAATTTGGGTGCTGGCGGTAGCTTCAACCTCTCCTCACAAACTGGTTCTGTAAACTTTGTCAATCCCACCAACACCATCCAGACAACTGGAGGAGCGATTAACATTTCTGGAGCTAGTTTATCACTGGGCAATCTCAATACAACTACTGATTTTTCTGGCAATAGTGGCAATGTCAACTTGTCTGCGACTGGCGACATCGTTGCGGGCAACATTATCGCCAGTGGCCAAGGCTACTTGGCAGGTAATATTACAGTCACAAGCAGCAGTGGTGGGATTACTCTAAATAATCTCGATACCAGCAACACTGAAGGGTTTAATACTATTAATACTGCTGGAACAATCAGTTTGACTGCCGCAGGCAATATTCTCACAGGTAGGATTGATTCTTTTTCAAATGATGCTAATAACTCAGGTCAGGCTGGCGATGTAGTCGCAACAACTACAGGCGGCAGTATTACCACAGGGGCAATTAACTCGTCTGTAGTCAAAGATGGAGGTGGCGATTTTATCGGCACAGCTGGCGCGATTAGTTTAACTAGCACAGATAATATCACTGTGAATGATGCCATTAACGCCTCAGCGATCGCCCTTGGAGTCGATGGAACTGGAAACCTTACATCTGGCAACGTTACTTTACAGACTACCAATACATCTGGTAGCAATATTCGTTTTACCAACATCAACACCCAGGCGATCGCAGACGACTTTGTTGATGGAAATACAGTTCAAGGTGGCAATGTGCAAGTGCTAACCAACGGACTGATTCAAGGAATTGGAACCGGTGAAGCGATCGCAACTGGTGGATTTTTTACTGGCGAAGGAGGTACTAACGTTCAACCTTCAGCAGGAGGTACTGTTAGCATTCGCCATGATGGTGGCCCAAACAATGTAGATTTTATCGTCGGTGATGCAAGTGTCAATGGTACAGCAGGGTCAATTAATACAGGTGACAATTCAATAATCGCTAATAGCTTTCCAGTCTTACCAAATGGTGGAGATGCTAGCGGTACACCAACCGGCATCACCATTACATCTGTCAACACACCGCCGACATTAACAGCAAACTCATCGCTACCCGATACCCAGACTAATCAACCAGTTACCTTAACGTTCTCTAGTTTGGCTCCACTGGTCAGCGATGCTAATAATGACATCACCTCCATCAAGATCGATGTCGTGAATACGGGAAATATCACTGTCAATGGCGTTCCCGTCATCCCTGGTGTTACAACCTTATCTAGCGGCGATACTTTGGTATACACACCTCCAGCAGATACAAATGGATCGCTAAATGCCTTTGTAATTAGTGCAAATGACGGCGTTTCCTCTTCTGCACCTGTACAGATAGGAATCAACGTCAGTCAGGCTCCTACCCCAATTCCTACTCCAAGTCCTACTCCAATTCCTACCCCAATTCCTACTCCAATTCCTACTCCAATTCCTACTCCAAGTCCTACTCCAAGTCCTACCCCAATTCCTACCCCAATTCCTACCCCAATTCCTACTCCAAGTCCTACTCCAAGTCCTGACCCCTGCACATTCCAATGCAATCTACCAAGTAAACCGAATAACCCTGTCCTCAATAATCCTCAGATTGATAACCCCGTTCTTAATACTGACCCCACTCCCGAAGACAATTTCACAGATGATTTTGCCGACCATTTAGGCATATCCAGCCCTAGAATCAAAACACTAGATGATGCCAAAGAAATTGCTCGTAAAATTGAAGAAGCTACTGGTATTAAACCTGCATTTATATACATCAGTTTTGTCCCTGTGGAAATTCAACCAGAAGTAAATTTAGGCAAAGTTCAAAAATTTACGAAACAGTTAAATACCGTAGCAGAAAAAGATAGCGACCAACTAGAAGTTGTAGTAGTAACTGGAAAAGGCGATCCTATCCGCAAGCGCATCCCAGAAACAACAAAAACCAAAGTTCTGCAAGTAGCTCAAGAATTTCGCGACCAAATCGTTAGTCCACAAAACCGTCGCCGCACCGGTTATTTGCGTTCATCTCAACAACTTTATCGCTGGATTATTGCACCACTAGAGGCAGATTTACAGGCGAGAGGAATCAACAATCTGGTCTTTTTACCAGATATTGGGTTACGTTCAACCCCAATGGCAGCACTTCACGATGGTAAGGGATTTCTAGTAGAAAAATATAGTATTGGCTTAATGCCTAGTCTTAGTTTGACTAATACCCTCTATAAAGACATCAAAAAATCTCAAATTTTAGCGCTGGGGATTTCTCAGAGTACTCAGGGACAAGAGCCTTTACCAGCAGTCCCCCTTGAGTTATCAACACTAGTATCTAAACTCTGGCAGGGCAAATTATTATTAGATAAGCAAGCCACCTTAGAAAATCTCAAAACAATCCGCCGCCAACAACCTTTTGGAATTATTCACATGGCAACCCATGCCGATTTTGCTAGGGGTGCTTTGAATAATTCCTATATTCAACTGTGGGAAGACAAGTTACGCTTGAATCAATTACGACAGTTGCGCTTGAATGAACCTGAAGTTGAAATGCTCGTGCTGAGTGCTTGTAGAACAGCTTTAGGGGATGAAGAATCCGAACTGGGATTTGCAGGTTTAGCAGTGCTGGCAGGTGTGAAAACTAGTGTTGCTAGTCTTTGGTCGGTTAATGATGCTGGCACAGCGGCGTTGATGACAAAATTTTATGAGAATTTAAAGACAACTCCAATCAAGGCAGAAGCTCTCAGACAGGCTCAGGTAGCTATGCTCAAAGGACAAATTTATGTCAAGGATGGACAAGTGCAAGGTTTAGGAGGAGTTGGAAATTTGCCTTTACCTGCTGATAGTGCTGATGAATCACTTATGCATCCTTATTATTGGGCTGGATTTACAATGGTTGGTAATCCTTGGTGAAGATAGAGAATATCAAGTCTTAGTAGGCAGGAGGCTGGAGGTTTTATTAACGTGAGTTCGATGAACCTCTCCCCGACAACCTCCCTCTCCCACAGGGAAAGGGAAGAGCAATGAGAAATTAGGGTTTTTGCGGATGAACGCTACAATCTATCAGAAAATCAAGAAGTAGTTAAATCTAGAGTGGCTTCATGACGGCTAATTTAACACCTAAAGCGACATTTGACTTTATTAACGTGCTATCCCAAGCTGCGGCTAAGTATAGAGAACCGAAAAGTATACGCCCTAGTGCTGAAATATTAGTAAAGGCATTGCTACAAGCAGAAAAAACTGGCAAGCAACAAAAGTTGACTTATCCGTTTGAGTTTCTGCTCGGTAAATGGCAACTTTGCTTTGTCACTGGCACTAAGAAAAACAGAGGTAGCGGCAAAATTGTCTTAGGCAACGGTTTCTATGTACCCAAGTTCATGACAATTCATGTTTCCTTTAATGCCACTTTGGAACAAAATTCAGACAGAGGCGAAATTGCTAATCAGGTTGAGCTTAACCCAGTTTCACTGAAACTCACGGGGCCAGTGCAATATTTCGGGAAGAAAAATTTATTGGCCTTTGACTTTAACCAGATGATTATCAGTTTGTTTGGTCGTGTTATTTACAACAGAGCAATCCGTGGTGGTAAAGTTCAAACAGAAGATTTCTACAACCAACCTATAGCGAAACTACCGTTCTTTGGCTTCTTTTTAGTCACAGAAGATTTCATTGCAGCTCGCGGCCGTGGGGGAGGATTGGCATTTTGGATTCGAGAAACTTAAAGATGTTTGCAGAAAATCAGGCAGTCTTGCTGGAGGCAAAAGGAAAGAGAATTTGACTTATTTGTTTGATTAGTAGCAAGTGGTGCAACCTTTTTACAAATCAAACAAATACTTCACATCATCTGCACTCGATTACTTAGGGAGCGATAGAGTTCGCCTGATTTGGTCTTTTATCTTGCATTATTAGAGAAGTATATGCTACTATTGATAATCGTGTGGTTGAGGACGTATAGCTCAGTTGGTTAGAGCGCTACGTTGACATCGTAGAGGTCACTGGTTCGAATCCAGTTACGTCCATTATTGTTGTTATACAGTGACTAATTATTTGTCGTCGGTGACAGATTAATGTCGTTGGGACTAATTAACTGTCGTCGGGACGAATTGATGTCGTTTAGGTGCCAGTGACAGATTAATGTCATTTATTTACAGAGACTATAGCGATAATGTCAACGTAGCGCTCTCTTTCAACCCTCCCTAATAAAAATTATGATAACCCACCTAGTACCTGGCAGGTTATTACAACATTTTTGTATGCGTGCATAATAATTTCAGATTTGCCTTTCAACCCACCCAGTACCTGGAGGGTTGTTGCCACTTCGCGGTGCTGATTCTGGACAATGCGGTTTAGAGTCCTTTCAACCCACCCAGTACCTGGAAGGTTGTTGCCACTTAAACTCCTCCAAATAACAATGAAAACCTACATCTTTCAACCCACCCAGTACCTGGAGGGTTGTTGCCACTTTACAGTCTCCTCATATCGCCCATCTGGATGAGTCTTTCAACCCACCCAGTACCTGGAGGGTTGTTGCCACAACTAGAGAAATTAAGAGCAGATTTTTCTGCAATCTTTCAACCCACCCAGTACCTGGAGGGTTGTTGCCACCAGCAACAGCTAGAAGCCAAAAGGTTCGTTGTCAACTTTCAACCCACCCAGTACCTGGAGGGTTGTTGCCACACACGCGATCGTGTGTGATTGGGTGTTTGATTATCTTTCAACCCACCCAGTACCTGGAGGGTTGTTGCCACCTTGCTCGTTTAAGCTTAATTGCCCAATTAATCTTTCAACCCACCCAGTACCTGGAGGGTTGTTGCCACGGGCTAAGGGTAACTGAGCTTTGCCGCTTGCGCTGGCTTTCAACCCACCCAGTACCTGGAGGGTTGTTGCCACCCACTCAGTTTCAAAATATTGTAGGGCAACTTTTCTAGATATCCTCAGCGCGTATGTCTCCCAATTTCCTATTTAAGCCTCAGTTACAAGAATCATATCTGTATGGAAAAACGATAAATTCAGACGGGGCAAGGTATTTGGAACTTGCGCGGAACTCTTAGAAATTTTGCCTTGATTTTAGTCCTTCAAATGAAGAATTGGGGAGGGTTCCCCCTTGATCGGGGGTGATTCAGTAGCCACTACAGCAGTACATCCGCGCCCTTATTGCTGGGAGCGCACCTATCCTGTCATAAAGACAGCAGCATCAGGGTGAGCAGCTACTAGGGTCAGAAAGCAAGACTATATTGCTACAGTCAAACTAACCCTCATTTAACACAGTTCAGAGGCTGCAAGCAGCATGAATTGCGGCGCTATTAATATTCTATTGTCAAGGTTCAGATATTTGTCAACTTCGCCTAGCTAGCCGATCATGGTAAGCAGAAAGTGCTAATTCCTTTGCTTGTTCATGAGGGCTACCTCTAACAGGTTGTTTTCCCTCTTCAATCACAATTCCTGCCTGACTACCTTTACTTTGAATACTCTGTATTAATCTGCCATAGCTCCACTTGTGAACATTAACTCGGTATTGTTTGGCGTATTTTTGCTGAACTTCTATGGAGCCTGGACATTTTGCTTCGGCTATAGCTTGAATTTCACTTTGGACAATCTCTCGCATATCCCCTAGCTTAGGCAAAACTATACTGCCAGCTTTATAGGTTTGTGCGATCGCAATAATTTCTTTAGCCAATAATCTATCTACATACTGCCCTAACTCAGATGTACCAAATTGATTGGGAGAGAAGCTTTTTTGTGCTTTGTGGCGTTCGTGAGATAGGTACTGCTGTTGTCGTCTCTGGCGATTGAGAAGATCGTAATTGTCACCAAGTAATTGTTTAATACTCCGGTAAGCTAAGACTTTGCCTGCGATCGCATCCACTACAGCAACACTTGCAGGTTTTTCCAGACCCAGGCTAACACCTACTAAAATGTGTGATTGACCTTGGTAAAGGCGTTGACTAGGACGCTCAAAAGAATTGTTAATTCGAGTTAGCGTTGATTCTTTACGTTTAATAAAAGCAAGCTGTGTTTCGCCGAGGTCACTTTTCTTCTTCATCTTGGTGATGAATTTGGTAATCTCCTCTCCTTTCTCTTGGCGAACCTGTTCTGTGCCTTCAGCACTCCACAGGCGATTGTCTACACAGCAATAAAGGGTCAATCGGTTAATTTGCCAAGGTTCACCTTTACCTTCGCCTTCTTGCCAAGCTAAACGACCATTTCTGAGAGTAAACAAGCCACTAGAATGCTGATTTTTGCTTTTGCGTTTAGTCTGTTGGTCTTCTAAGAAGCGTTTAAGCCAGTGCAGTTGACGGCGATCGCAATACACTTCAAAAGTTAAATCACTCAAGCCATTGAAGTGAACACAGAGTCTACCTTTTTCATTTTTTGACCAAACTAGGTCTTCGTTCGTTTCAAAAATTAACGGAAATGGAAGAGAACTTGATCTGGTTAACAGAATATCCTGCCAGCGTTTTGCTTCAGCATTGTCTTCTGGAAAGGTGGTTGTAGCAGTGAAGAGTGTCTCTAACCATTTAGCATTGGTTAAATCTCGACCCTTGGGAATTCGACTTGTTAGCTTGTCTGTTAGCCGTTGAATTTGGATTTCAACCTTACGGCGGCGTTTAGCAAATTTTTCGAGGTCTTCTTCTTTGTCATTAAGTTTGCAGCCATTTTTCAGCAGATAACTGATGGCGCTACGGCTGAGTATGTCGTCTGTTTCTTGGTAAGCATCAAATAATTTATGAGATAAGCTACGGTCAGGATTGGAAGCGGATGATTTTTTGGATTTTTTAGTCTTTCCTCTTTTGGTCAAAGGAGCATTAGAGTCAGATTCTGGCGTAGCCACTGCCAAAATCTCAGCAGCTTTGGTACGAATTGCCTCTAGACTACAGCCGCTAATTTCTACTAATTCAGCATCGCTATTGAGCATTTCTAGCCAGCGTATCTTGCCATCTAGCTGCTGCTGTAGCCGTTTCTGTATGGCCAGCCAAGATTTATAGATGTAATCCACAACATGAATTGCTGATAGATACAAACGGCTGGGTTGACCTGTAAAGCTAGGGTCAGTTTTTAAGGGTTGGCAAAGTTGGTTAACAACAGTTGACGGTAATTTGCCATTTTTTCGCCATTTCTCAAAATCTGGATGTTTACTAAGTTGTTGAAGCACTTCGTTTATTAGGGGTGTGTTCAATTCTGCCATTAACTCCCAGAGTTTTTGGCGGGTAGATTCACTGGCAATTAGACGACATTGAATAGTAATCTGGCTCATAAAAATAAAATATCACAAAAACACATAATGTTGTACAAAAAAATAATGTGTTTTAGGAGATGCTTCTATAGGATGATTCTTATGGAAGGAAAGTTCTACACAAGCACAGAAGCAGCAGAAATTACTCATTGCTCTCGCCGTCAGTTGCAGTATTGGCGGGAGAAGGGAGTTATAGTACCTACGGTTAACAGTACTGGCAAAGGTCGTAATGTTTACTATTCCAAAGCTGACCTGTTGGCGTTAACGGTAATGGAACAGTTGCTGTCAATCGGTTTAAATTTTGAGGTTTGCCGTGCAGCATTGGAAACACTGCGGGAACGGGAACCTTGGTTGTTTAATGAGTCTGTCCCCGAAGAAAAGATGAAGCGGCTAATGTTATTACCCACGCGATCGCATGAACAACCTTTGCAAATGGCAGAGTTTGATAAGCAAGCTGCCCTAGAAGCACTTTGTCAAGGACAAACTGTCATTCCCTTTTGGAGCGATCGCATTCACGAAGTCTTACACCAAAACCTCAAACGCTTTAGCGAGTAATATTAAGTACTATTACACCGCATAAGAATACTTGAGATTCAGTAACATTATGCTTTACCCAGAATCTGAAAAAGCCTAGACCTCTCTCAAAACTCAACAACAGCAGATCAAGCCTGTTGACATCTAGAAAAATACAATTTATTAATTGCCTAACAAAAGCCGTAAATTTACATACAGCTTGTAGCCATTGAACGATTATCCTTGATAAAAAATATTGAGGATGTATTTTACTTTGTATATAAATAAGCACTTGAATACAGTTAATTTAGCTGCGGGTTAATGCGGAAGTTATGCCCACATTGACCATTAATCAGCGTCTTGATGCACTACTACCAAAGCTGCAAGATGCACGCCTACTGAGTAACCGTGGCATTGGTAACGAAATTGGCTTTTATATTTTTGATTATGATGCTGAATATGAACCATTGGTACAGCGCTACGTCGATCGCCTGAAGCCGCAATTGACGAGTTCACCGATCCAGCTTATTTTGCTGGAAATCGACCTTTACAAGACTATCCTCGACATCTTGTCAGAAAGAGGGGTACTCAAAAAAGCTCTTGAGTTAGAAGCAACTAAAGGAAATGCTGCCCTAGCTAAGACCGTTGCGCCTCTTGTCCGACCTGACCAGGTTATTGCCTACATCCAAAAAAAACTTAGGGGTAATGAACAGCTTGTAATCATGACTGGAGTTGGTGCTAGCTGGCCCCTTTTACGATCACACAGTATTCTCAACAACCTACACCCAGTACTTGACAAAATCCCCCTAGTGATGTTTTTCCCTGGTTCTTACGATGGGCATGAACTACGCCTATTCGACACCTTTAAGGATGACAACTACTATCGGGCCTTCCCTCTGATTCCCCACCAACAACACCACTTATGAATATCGCCGAACTCTTCCAAAAGGACATTCACCGTAATATCAATGGCGTTATTAAAGTTGGGCAGAAGGACGACGAGAATATTCGTCAAGAATTGGAAGAGTATGTCGTTACCAACGAACTGGATAGGCACTTTCAGACATTTTTTGAACGCTACACTAATGCCCTAAGCAATCCTACTGATAAGATGGGCGTATGGATTTCTGGATTTTTTGGCTCAGGGAAATCTCACTTTTTGAAGATTCTGTCATACCTATTGGCTAATCATCAACTGGAAACTAGCCGTGCCTTGGATTATTTTGATGAAAAACGCATACCTGATCCGATGTTGCAAGCCTTGATAGCACAGGCGGCACATAGTTCTTGCGATGTGATTTTATTCAATATCGACTCCAAAGCTGATGCCAATAATAAAAACCATAAAGAAAGCATTACCAAAGTCTTTCAGAAGGTCTTTGACGAGCATTTGGGGTATTTTGGGACGGTTCTTCCCATTGCTGAGTTTGAACGTCAACTAGATCGCCAAGGTAAATATGCAGCTTTTCAACAAGCTTTCTTGGCAGAGAGTGGCTTGGAATGGAAGGAAAACCGAGATGCTTGGGGTTTTCATCAAGATGCGATCGCTAGTGCTTTACAAACTAGTACGGGCATGAGTGCAGAAGCGGCTAACCGCTTACTGGATTTCAGCGAACAAAATTATACTTTGAGTCCAGAAAAGTTTGCTGGCATGGTAAAGCAGTATCTGGATAGTAAAGGGCCGCAACATCGCCTAATTTTTATGGTGGATGAGGTAGGACAGTATATCGGTGAAGACAGCAAACTGATGCTGAACCTACAGACTGTTGTGGAAGATTTGGGTACTTACTGTTTGGGAAAAGCTTGGGTGGTGGTGACATCCCAAGAGGCAATGGATGAAATTACTAAAAACAAGATTAAAGGCGAGGATTTTTCTAAGATTATTGGTCGTTTTTATCGCCCACTAAATTTGTCTTCTGCTAATACCGATGAGGTAATTAAGTTACGCTTGCTGGGCAAAACTGATGCGGCGCGGGTTGGGTTGGAAGCTTTGTATAGCCAGAAGATTGCTATTCTGAGAAACCAAATTGCCTTTACTCAGGACAGCGCCGATATGCCGGGATATGGCAATCCTCAAGATTTCTTTACCGCGTATCCCTTTATTCCCTATCAGTTTAATCTGTTACAAAAGGTTTTTACTCAAATTCGCCTCATGGGTTCTGCTGGCAAGCACTTGGCATCAGGAGAGCGATCGCTATTGGATGCATTTCAGGTTGCATCCCAAGCGGTAGCCGGAGAACCCCTTGGTGTGCTGGTTCCGTTTCACACCTTTTACATGGCAGTAGAAGGCTTTTTGGATGGTATCATCAGCCAGGTAATTATTCAGGCGGCTCAAAACCCACGACTACAGCCCTTTGATATTGACCTGTTAAAAACCTTGTTTATGGTCAAGTATCTTAAGGAAATTCGGGCGAATTTAGATAACTTGACCACCTTAAGCTTGAATAATATTGACCAGGATAAGTTAGAACTGCGGCAGCAGGTACAAGCGGCGTTAGGGCGCTTGGAACATCAAACTCTCATCCAGCGCAATAGTGATGAATATATTTTCCTGACCCATGAGGAGCAAGACATTGGCAGGGAAATCAAAAACACTCAAGTTGATTCGGGAAAAATTCCAGCAGAATTGCAAAAACTTGTTTGGGGAGAAATTTTCCCTGATAAGCAGTTTCGTTACAGTCAGCGACACCAGTATAAATTCAATCGCAAGCTGGATGAACAACTCCATAGCCAGCAAAGTGATATCACGCTACATATTGTTACCCCCTACGTAGGGACAAGCTCACTACAGAATGAGAATTTCTGTATGATGTCTACAATGACTGGTTATGAGGTGCTGGTAAAACTTCCTGATGACGGGCGCTTACTGAACGACCTAGAAACCTTAGTCAAAACAGATGAATATTTACGTTTGAAGCGTCGTAACGACCTTAGCCCTAGCATCCAGAGAATTTTAACTACACGATCTGACGAGAATAATCAACGCCGTCAAGATTTGAAAATCATTTTAGAGGAGCTGATTACTCGTGCTGATGTATTTGCTTGTGGGAGTAAGTTAAATATTCGCAACCGAGATGCTAAGAGTCTGCTGACTGAGGGTCTTACTTACTTGGTAGACAATGTGTATCAAAAGCTCGGTTATGTGGCTAGTGGTTTTGAAAACGAAGATCAGGTAAGCAATGCCCTAACTCGTGAGAGTCAAGAACAAGATATTAACGGACAACCTGTTAATGTGGCTGCTCATAGTGAAATGCGAGCTTGGTTAATGGAAGAAACCCGCCTTCGCCGCCTTGTCAGTATTAAGGCATTGGTAGATAAGTTTGCAGGCCGTCCTTATGGTTGGTCGGAATTTGACACTTTGGGAGTGATGGCGGAACTTGCTAACAAGGGTGTAATAGAACTGCGACACGCTCAAGGCAACGTTAATCTGCATGATAAAGGTTTAGTGATGCAGTTGCGATCGCGCAAAGAAATAGATAAATATACCGTCCGCCTTACCGATGAAATTAACCCAGCAAACTTGAAGATTGCCAAAGATATGGCCAGCGACTTCCTCAATGGCAAGATGTCTAGCGATCCACAGATGCTATTTGAAGAATACAAAAAGGCCCTAATAAAACGCTCTCAAGAACTAGAAGGTTGGTTAATCCAAGCAGAAGGTGGGCTTCCCTTTGCCCAATTACTGCGTACTAACTTAGATTTGCTGGCTGAATTGTTAAGCAAGGACAGTGCGGCTAAGTTTTTCGACACATTTCGTCAGCGACGAGATGATATAGAAGAATTTATCGAAGATGTGCAAAAGCTGCAATCCTTCTTCAGCACACAAATTAAGCTGTTCCAGCAAGCTCGTAATGACCTAAAAACTTTAGAACCAGAACTACGCCATATTAGTGAGCCAGATTTGCTCAGGCGGGTGGATTTAGTTAAGCAAATTTTGGCGATGTCTGATCCCACTGCCAAGATTCCAGAATTAGCAATGTTACTCCTACCTGTTAAAGATAAGGTGCAGGAGGCGCTAAAAACTCAAATCTATCAGGTGGAGACTAAAAGCAAGGCAATGCGGGAGAAATTAGCTGAGTATGTGACTTCCGCTCACGAAGACATTTCTGCACAGCTAGACCTCAGCAATATCACTCAAGACATCGATAAAGTTGTCACCTCAGTTAACCAAGTAACAAGTATCGATTCTGCGATCGCACGTCAGAGTGAACTAGAAAACATCCTCCCACAATTGCTGCAAAAAGTAGATCAGCAAGCCAATGAAATCATTCAGCGTCAGTCAAACAATGGCAGTAACGGCAAAGCTACTTGTGTCAAACCCATCGTATCGGTGCAGGTAGCGAGAGTTGCGCCTAAACCCCTACTGGAAACACTGCAAGATGTGGATGTTTATCTAGAGGCGTTACGGAAAACCCTATTAGATGAGATTCAACAAAATCATCGCGTTCGTCTTGAGTAATATTACTTAGTTTTACCAATCATTTTCGTACCTTTACTGCATCACCCTATTCCCTTATTAGTTTATGAACCGCACTGCTATCAAAAACTTTGCTATTTGGGCGCGTCGTTACCTACGAGAACAAGTTAAAGCTCGTGCTGCCCAATTTGGTATAACTCACAAAAGTATTACAGAACCTCAGACAGTGGCGGGGGGACTATTAGTAGCTGGTCAAACGCTAAATACCACGGAAGCAAACCAGTATCATCAACTGCGAAATCGCTTGCAAGATTTAACGCTAAGTTCCAGCCAGTCCCAGGCGGTAGATGCGCTGATAGATGAAATTGCCTACACCTGGTTTAACCGTTTGGCGGCGTTGCGGTTTATGGAGGTGAATGGATATATCGGGCGGGTGTTGAGTAGTAGCGACTCCAATTTGGTAGACCCTGATTTGTTACGGGATGCTAGTTCTATTGCCGAAATGGGTGATTTACCTGGACTTGACTTCGATACTCTCAATGAGTGGCGCAGTTTTGCCAATCATGATCCTAATCCCGATGAGTTTCTCTACCGCCGTCTGCTGTTAGCTCAGTGTAAAGCTTTGGCAGAGGGAATTCCGGCACTGTTTGACCCTCGTCAGAACTACCAAGCGCTGTTTTTGCCTGGAAATTTGTTAAATCAGGATTCAATTGTACGGCGGTTGGTAAAGGAGATTCCAGAGGAGGACTGGCAGAATATTGAAGTAGTGGGTTGGCTGTATCAGTTCTACATTTCGGAACGCAAGGATGAGGTGATTGGGGCAAAGTCTAAGGTTGCAGCCGCAGATATTCCCGCAGCAACTCAATTGTTTACCCCCCACTGGATTGTTCGGTATATGGTGGAGAACAGTTTAGGGCGGTTGTGGTTAGAGTCTCACCCGGAATCACGCTTGCGTGAATATATGCCTTACTATTTGGAAAATCCTAACGATAATGGTGAGGGTGAAAAACCGCAAGCTTTAACGCCTCAAGAGTTGACTGTGATAGACCCTGCTTGTGGTAGTGGTCACATATTAGTTTATGCGTTTGATTTGCTATTTGAAATTTACAAAGAGCAAGGTTATTTAGAGCGAGATATTCCGGCGCTGATTTTGACGCACAATTTGTATGGTTTAGATATTGATGAACGTGCAGCACAGTTAGCGAGTTTTGCTGTGTTGATGAAAGCACGGGCGAAGAACTCGCGTATTTTGCGGAAATCTCTGGCTTTGAATATTACGGCTGTGCGTCCTACCCATAGTCAGACTTTACCACTTGCTACAGAATTAAATGCGGAAGATTGGCAACCGTTAATTGAGGCTTTTAAGGATGCGGAGAATTTAGGAAGTTTAATTACGCCGCCAGCTTTTGATCGTGAGAAGTTGCAATGGCAATTAGATAATTTAGAGGCGAGTGATTCGCTATTTCGAGCGTATGTTCCGGCTTTGCGGGGGTTGTTATTACAAGCGGAGTTGTTGAGAAATCAGTATTGGGTTGTGGTGGCAAATCCGCCTTACATGGGCGATGGTTCGTTTAATGATGTGGTTAAAAAATTTATAAATAAGAATTATAAAGCTGGTAAAGGTGATTTATATGCTTGTTATATTCTGAAAAATATTGAATTATGCATGGCTAATGGTTCATTGGCAATGCTAACCATACCTAACTGGATGTTTTTATCCAGCTTTGAGGATTTGCGTAAATTTATTCTAGAAACAACATTTTTAGAAAGTCTAGTACATAATGGTAGAGGCGTTTTTGGCTCAGACTTTGGTAGTTGTTCGTTTGTTATTCGTAATAAAGTTTACCAGGATGGATTAGGGGTATTTAAAAGATTATTTGATAAACAGGGCAGTGTTGCTAGTAATGAGGAACTAGAACAAAGGTATTTCAATAACAGTAATTATTATACTAAGCCTGCTGATTTTGCAAAGATTCCGGGGAGTGCGATCGCTTATTGGGTAAGCGAAAGAATTAAAGATATTTTTGCACAAGGAAAAGTTTTGGAGGAAATAGCGGAACCTCGTGTTGGTCTAGATACAGGTAACAATGATTACTATATTAAGTTATGGACAGAAGTAGGAATAGACAAGATAGGATTCTCTAAGAAAAGTATAAGCGAATTTATCAAAAGCAAAAAATTATATGTTCCACATACTAAAGGTGGTGAATATCGTAAGTGGTATGGAAATTTTTACTATATCTTAAAATTTGATTCTACAGCTTATGAGCAATTAGAAAATTCAGGAAATCACTTACCGTCAAGACAATACTACTTTAGAGAAGGGGCTAGTTGGACAAGAGTTACTTCTGCTTTATTTGCGATTAGATACACACCAGAAGGTATGGTTTTCAATTCAGCTTGTCCAACAATATTCTCAGAGCATAATAATTTACTTTTAGTTCTTGCCTTATTATCTAGTAAAATTATAAATAATTTTATTCTTGCGCTTAGTCCTACACTGAATTTTCAAGCTGGGGAAATTCGTAAAATACCAATTATTAATAATTTTAATCAAAGAATTATAGAGAATACTGAGCAAGCAATCAACATCTCCCGTCAAGACTGGGACAACTTTGAAACCTCCTGGGACTTCCAAACCCACCCTTTACTACGCCACAACACCAAACACCTCAGCGAAGCCTTCACCATCTGGCAAAGTAAATCAGAAACTGCTTTCCGCGAACTCCAACGCCTAGAAGAAGAAAACAACCGCTACTGGATAGAAGCTTATGGCTTACAAGACGAACTCACCCCAGAAGTACCCGACGACCAAATCACCATCCGCCGTGCCGACTTAAACAAAGATATCCGTTCTCTAATCTCCTATGCCGTCGGCTGTATCATGGGGCGCTACTCCCTCGACAAACCCGGACTCATCCACGCCGGACAACCTTTTGACCCCACCCTACACCAAACCTTAAGCGCCAGCAGTGATGCAATTATTCCCATCACAGACCAAGCATACTTTGATAACGATATCGTTACCCGCTTCATAGAATTTCTGCGAGTCGCCTACAGTCCCGAAACCCTTACCGAAAACCTCAACTTCATCGCCAACGCCCTCACCCTCAAAAACGGCGAAAGCGCCCAAGAACGCATCCGTCGCTACTTTCTGCAAGAATTCATTGCTGACCACATTCAAACTTATAAAAAACGCCCCATTTACTGGCTGTTTACCAGTGGAAAAAAACGAGCTTTTGGCGCATTACTATATTTACACCGTTACAGCGAAGATGCTCTTGCTCGTATCCGCACAGATTATGTTTTGGAATTGCAAGTCAAACTAGATGGGGAAATTGTCAGGGCGCAACAACAGCTAGATAATACCACTTCTAGCGCCGCTAAAAAAGCTGCCACAAACCGTCTGAAAGAACTGCAAGCCCAACAGCTAGAACTGCGAGATTACCAAGCCAAGCTACAAACCCAAGCCGATGCGCGAATTAATCTTGACCTTGACGATGGTATAGCGTACAACTACACCCGCTTTAAAGGTTTAGTTTATGAAGGTGCAGATTTAAAAATTGCTGACTTAGAAAAAGCCTCGCAGTGGAAAAGGGAATTGTTGAAATAATTCGTAATTCGTAATTAACAATAAATCATAGTCATTTACCCTGCCTCTTTAGGCTGTAGCAAATTCTGTGAAACCTCTTTTACTAGGATGATGGAACCCTAAAACAATATCAGTTTGGGGTATTCCGGCTGATAAAAAGTCATCAACAATGCATAAATTAGTTGCATCTTCTTCCACCCAAATTTTGCTGTTCTTAATACAGAGATACATGATAATATGCTGTATCTGCTTTTTGCCATCCCAGCCAAACCGAAACCAAATATATTGATCTCTTTCTTCATCAAAAGCCAAGCGATCGCTTGCTTCCACTTCTCCAGAGTTTGCAATCTCAGCATTAGTCATTTCATAATATTCAATAAGTATCTTCTTAATAGCATTGCGGTATTTTTCTATCTTATCCATTGCTGAATCTCCTTTTTATCTGTATTGACGACTATTAATAGAAGTTGATTTTGATTAATGACTGCTTGTACAGATTTTCGTTGAAAAAACTTATAATAAATAATATCATCAATAGCTAAATAAAGTGTATACTCTCGCTCAGTAAGCTGAATAAGATTTCGATAGACAATGTATTGTCCTAATGCACTGTGAAAATCATTAATGTATGATTTTCACAGAAAACTCTTGATTTCTACAACAATTTTCTGTCCCTGGCGTTCTGCGGCAATTGGTTTTTCTGCTGCTAAGTCGGCGTAGAGTTCAGCATTCTCATATTTGATAAAGTAAGGATCAGCCGTAATAGTCCAACCGTCTTTTATCAATGCGTTCTTGACTTCATCATGATATATGTCTTTGGCTGGCATGGTGGAACTATTCGAGTAATAGTTTAATTATAAAGTGTGTGCCATATTGGGTGGAAATTGGATTATAAAATACACTTTCTCATCACTCACCCTGCCTAGAATGAACACCACTCGTATCCAAAACACCCTAGAAACCCTCTTCCAAGATTCAGCCCGTTGGTTACACCCAGGACGGAGGGTGGTGTTTTGGTACGACCCCGAACAACAATTTATCAGCAGCTTCAATGAACTCCAACTCGAAGGCGTAGAAAAACTCCAACTCGCTGATACTGCCTTTACCGTCAAATATCACCTGCTAGTCGAGCAACCCAATCAAACTTTTCTACTGTACGCCCCCTTTGCCGAACCTGCGCCCCAAGAAAACTGGCTTCTAGACATCCAAAAAAGCGGTTTAACTTTCTCTGCTGACCCCGCCGCCCTCATATATGCAGATTTAGGATTGCGATCGCGCGGTCTGGAAATTGTCATCCGGGAACATGAGAAATTCTTTAAAAGCCGCAAACGAACAGAAGCCCTGCAAGCAATGGGTATTTCCCCCGACAGCGACGAACGGGGGTTACTCCTGGCTATGCTTTCCGTCCTCGCAGGCTTAAAAGTACCCGATGCAGGGACACTGATTCGGCGGGTGCTGCTGGGAGGGTTATTAGAGTCGGATAACGCCCTCTGGTCTGATATTGAGCGTTTTATCTCCCCTGAAGCTTTCTGGGAAGTAGTCCAAGAACACACGGACTTTCCTAAGCAAAACCCCAGTTTAAACAAGTTATTCGTGCAGCTGCTAATCACGCATTTTGCTAAATCTCTGCACGATACCATCCCGCCCCAGTTAGCAAACCAAGTCATCATTCCTGGACAACGGGCTTATGCTTTTATCGACCAGTGGATGCGCGACCAGCAGGATTCTCTAGGCTGGAAGATCCTCAGCAGTGAGGTGGCAGAACAATTACATATATTTGATGCTATAGAGAATTTAGAGCCGGAAGTTTTATTTGAAGCAGCGAGTTTCGAGGTGGTAGATAAGGTATTAATCCGCACCTGCGTTAAAACACTGCAAATGCAAATGGGGCAACAAATAACGGAATTGACACCCTGGCGAACTTGGTTACAGGCACGTCATACGCTGATTTGGTTTCCCCAGTATGAGAAGATTTATCAAGCATTAGAAGCTGCGATCGCTCTGTTGGAATTTAAGCAACAGTATCCAGAAGGATTCCGCCAGCCAGCCCCACTTCTCTTCAAAGCCTACGCCAGCGATTTACACTCTTTTGACAAAGCTTATCGCCACTTTATCGTCAAGAGCGATGCTGCCCAAGGGGATATCCTCAAGGGTTTAATTGACGATGTGGAAAATCTATACACCCAATGGTTCCTGGATAGTCTAGGAGAAGCTTGGTCTGATGCCCTTGGCAACAACAACTGGGAATTGGAGGGCATAGCATCCCAAACTAGATTTTTTGGTAGGCACGTATTCCCAATTTTAGAACGGAGCGATCGCGAAAAAGTATTTGTGATTATCTCCGATGCTTTGCGCTACGAAGTCGCCAGCGAACTCGAAGAGGTTATTAAAAAAGAAGTTCGGGGTGAAACCAGCCTAGAGGCACAATTGGGAGTTTTACCCAGCGTGACACGGTTGGGTATGGCAGCACTTCTTCCAGGGTCAAAACTAGAACTGATACCAGGTGATGATGATGTCCGACTGGATGGGCTTGGTACTAAAGGAGCATTAGCAAGGCAAAAGGTACTAAACCAAAATAGTCGGGTAGAAGCTACAGTACTTAGCGCCAAAGACCTGCTAGAGATGAATACTGACGAAGGACGGGCTGCTGTGCAACCTTATCGCTTAATCTACATTTATCACAACGTCATTGATGCGATCGGCGATCAGGCATCTAGCGAACGTCAAGTACTATCAGCTTGCGGAACAGCAATTAGCGAACTGCTACGGCTGGTAAAGAAAATTTGTAATTCTATCAATGGTACAAACGTTATCATCACCGCAGACCACGGTTTTTTATACCAACGTCGCCCCATTCAAGAGGCAGACAAGCGACCCCTACCAAGTGGTGAAGTAGTACTGGAAAGCAAACGCCGCTATCTGCTAGCACAAGAACAGTTGAATGACTCAACATTACTGCACTTTAGTCTGCCCTATACAGAAAATGGCACAGTCGCGATCGTACCTCGTGGTAGTTTACGCTTTGCCGTCCAAGGTGCAGGAGCGCAGTTTGTCCACGGCGGGGCATCTCTCCAAGAGATATGCGTACCAGTCATCACCTATCATCACCAACGGGCGGTTAAAGGAGACGAAGGCCCAGCCAGGAAAGTAGGGGTACAGGTAAGTGCCAGAGTTCGGCGGGTAACGAATAATCGTTTTACATTGACGTTAGTACAAAGTGATGCGGTTGAGGGGAGATGGCGATCGCGTCAAATTACAGTTGCTTTCTACGATCCCCAAACTAATACACCGATAACAGATGTGCGAGGAGCAAACTTAAGCAGCACTAGCCCACATCCTAGCGATCGGGAAAATAACTTAAGGTTGACCGTAACTACTGCTAATCCCCCTAGTAACGTCTATTTAATAGTTAAGGATGCAGACGATGAGAGTGAATTGCTCCGGGAAACCTGGGCAGTTAGTTTAGGAATTGCTAACGACTTTGGAGATTTCTGAGCCAATATAGTCACAAGATTTTAGATGTTGGATTATTAACCAACTGACTTCAATCATCTCAGAATAATCACCAGCAGTTCATAACCCTTGTATGCATGACCTGAATCAAAAGCTAAACAGCATTTACCCTGGAAAGGTAGTACGTAAAGACCTGACTAAACGTATTAAAGAAGGTGCTAATGTACCTGTGTATGTGCTGGAATACCTACTCGGTATGTACTGCGCGACCGACGACGAAACCACCATTGAGGAGGGCGTTACTCGTGTAAAAAACATCCTGGCACAGAATTACGTCCGTCCTGATGAAGCAGAACAGATCAAATCTAAAATTCGGGAATTGGGACGATTTACCATCATTGACCGGGTAACGGTAACGCTCAACGACAGAGATGACATCTACCAGGGAACTTTAATGAACCTGGGTGTCAAAGGCGTAGTCATTGACCCAGAAATTGTCAAACCCAACCAAAAGCTTCTGGGTGGTGGTATCTGGTGTATTCTACAACTTGAATATGAAGCAGGAACCAAACCCAGTCCCTTCATTGTGGGAAGCCTCAAACCTATCCAAATGCCTAGTGTTGATATGGATGAATTGTTTGCGGGTCGCCCAGCTTTTACCCGCAGTGAATGGATTGACCTGCTGATTCGGTCAACAGGACTGGAACCCACTACCGTCAGCGAAGATGTAAAATGGCATCTACTTGCCCGTTTAGTAGCCCTTTGTGAAAATAACTACAACTGCTGCGAACTTGGCCCCCGTTCTACAGGTAAATCACACGTCTACAAAGAAGTTTCTCCTAACTCAATCTTGGTTTCCGGTGGAAAAACTACAGTAGCGAATCTTTTCTACAATATGTCCAACCGTCGCGTGGGACTAGTAGGTTTATTTGACGTGGTTGCCTTTGATGAAGTAGCAGGCATGAGCTTCCATGATAACGACGGTGTGCAAATCATGAAAGACTACATGGCATCAGGTTCTTTTGCACGCGGTAAGGCAGAGATAACCGCTAATGCTTCTATGGTCTTTGTCGGCAACATTAATCAAAGCGTGGAATCCTTAGTGAAGACCTCACACCTGCTGGCACCTTTCCCCGAAGCCATGATTGACACCGCCTTCTTCGACCGTTTTCACGCTTATATTCCTGGTTGGGAAATCCCCAAATTTAGCCCAGAGAATTTCACCAACCAGTACGGGTTCATTGTCGATTACTTAGCAGAGTGGCTGCGGGAAATGCGTAAACGCAGTTTTGCCGATGCCATAGACCTCCACTTCAGACTAGGTAACAATCTTAAGCAACGAGATGTTCAAGCAGTTCGCAAAACTGTATCAGGGCTGCTTAAATTGCTTTTCCCAGATGGCTCATTTAGTAAGGAAGATGTGCGCGAAGCTCTAGTGTATGGGCTGCGGGTGCGACGGCGCGTGAAAGAACAGTTAAAGAAAATTGGTGGAATGGAATTTTACGATGTGCATTTCAGCTACATCGACTTGGAAACTCTAGATGAGCATTTTGTCTCAGTACCGGAACAGGGTGGTTCGAGCTTGATTAGTCAGGAAATGCTGACTCCCGGTCACTTGCACTTTGTCAGCACTGGGGATAGCGGCATAATCGGAGCATTCAAACTTGAACTGCAAGCAGTACCGGGTAGTGGCAAGTTAGTACGTACTGGTGTAGCAACGGCTGGCAAGATGAAGGATAGTTTAAACATTGCTATGAATTACTTTAAAGCTAACGCTCAAAGAGTTAGCAGTAGCATTCACCCAAGTAATTTGGATTTTTTGCTCCAGTTACTAGACTTGCAAGGGTCTGGCGCACCGCAAGAGAGTGGATTAGCATTGTTCGTTTCTTTATGTTCTGCTTCTCTAAAACGAAGTGTTCAAACGCAATTTGCAATATTTGGGGAAATGACCATTGGTGGGACGATTACACCAGTCAGTAACCTAGCGGGTAGTCTGCAAGTAGCCTTTGATGCTGGCGCTAAACGTATCCTCTTACCAATGGCAAGCGCCGTGGACTTAGGCAGTGTTCCGCCAGAATTGTTTGCTAAATTTCAAACATCATTTTACGCTGACCCCGTAGACGCAGTATTTAAAGCGTTAGCAGTCGATTAAAAATCAAGCATGAGAGTCAGGTAATGAGCTAGCCCATCAGCAAGTAATTGTTGACGCAAAGCTGATGGCACCGGAACAGAACGAATTTGATAATTTCCTTTTGGGGACGTGGGTTGCAATAGACCCGCATTTACTAGCACTAGTAAGGTGTTGCTAACAGCCTTTTTATAGGTGGAGTTTGACCATGCAGCCACAGTTGAATTTTGATCTCGCTTTCCTTCAAAGAAGGTTCGCAAGTCAGCAGTCGTTACGACATAATCAAAACCTTTAATTTTGTCCAGCAGGACTTCAGCGATGAGTTCGCGCAGAAGGCGGTGTTCTTGCAGAATCAGGAACAATATGGTGAATCGACGGGTATCAGGGTTACTAGTGGCAATTAATTGAATATATTCCTCTGGCACTTGTTGAAGGCGTTTGAGAACAGTTTGTAGCGCCCGCTCACGAGAAACTTGGGAGCGTAGTTGAAATAAATCATCCACCAATACCCGTTGCCGAATATCTTCCTGGGTTGCACCTTGATACATCAGTTCAGCAACTCGAAGGGTTTCAGTCAAAACAAAAGCGTGGTTAGTACGAGCAGCATAAGCCGTTTCAGTCATAGTAGTAACAGTAACAAAGACAGGCAAAAACTTTTCTCAAATCCAGACGGTAAGCTATCGTATAGCAATAATCTAGCTGAGGAAGGTTTTTGGCATCCTACTATGTAAGTCTCCCTTGATATATTCGTCAAGCATGGTAGCTAGAAATTTATATAGGAATACTGTTTGAGTCTTGCTGGGTATACTGACACTCTAGCCTTTGTCAGGCAAGGTTTAGACTTTTGTAGTTAAGCTTTTTTGGACACTCTACGCAAGCGATCGTATCACACATCATTTTCCCTGACTTGGAGGAATTTTACCTTCATTTTGCGCTTGTTTGATAGCTCGTTTCACAATTAACACTGCCATCTGAGACAAAGAACGCTCCTCTGCATCAGCCAACAATTGCAGGGCTTCTTTGTCTTCTTCTTCCATGTAAAGAGTTACTGTTACTTTTGCCATTTCATCATCATAAGCAATTTTGTTTGTTTTTATATTAAACACCTAAAAACACACTAAAAAACATAAATTCACTTTGTTTTAGCGTATAATTACTGATAAGTCAAAAGCCAGCCATCAACTTTCTCAGGGCGGATGCTGGCTTTTGGCCCCCATATCACAGGAGACATTTTCCATGTTAAAGCCTGTTAGCTACAAAACAGATCAACACAGAGCTTATCAACAAGCTTTAGATGATTTCGGCATCACAGAATTACTGGCAAAGCTCAACAAATACTCTGATGCTGACTTTGATAGTGCCTGCATACAACTCCAGCACCAAGAAATAGAAAGTCTAGCTGCGATTCTGATTTCTCAATTAACTTACAGCATCAATGGTAAGTTGATTGCCGCTTATCTCAATCTCATCCGGCACAGTAACCAAGATATAGCCCCAAGCTTGATTAACCTCAAATGCCCAGATGCATCTATTGAGCTTCCCGCTAACTTTCCCGATGTAGCTAAGACACCGAGATTTTTATATGGCGATCGCTTGCGTTGGCTCTCCACTGAAAGCGATACTGACTGGGGTATTGTCATTGGTCGATTTTATAGCAATGCTTGCGATCGCTGCTGCTGGAGTTGGTGCTACCTGATTTGGTTGGGCGAAGATAGCCCCAGCGCCGCTTGGACATCTGCCGATATTGCTTGGGAAGAAGATTTAGAACCAATCAGCGAGGAAACAGACTTATGAATCCTCATCCACTCAGGCAGCGAGAGCAAGATTTGATTCAACTCTACAGCTACTGTCAATTGGGAATGACTCCCAAGCAGTTTTACTCCAAGTGGCAGGTGAACTACGAAGAAATTGCTCAAATTTCCTCTCGTTCCCTGTCCACCGTTCGACGCTGGTTTGCTAGAGGTAAAAACTACCGCCGCCCCATGCCAGCCGATTTACGCCACCTTGCACTGATGAACTTTTTGCTGGAACATTTTGAGGATATCCCCGAAGAAGTGTTGCAGAAGCTTTGTTTTCCAGACAAGAGTGAGTAGGAATTGAATCTAATTTCAATATCAATTTGATATTTCTTGCCAGCCACCGTCACAGTAGGCTGGCTTTTGTCTTGGAAATTACAGATTTTATCAGGAGAATTCGATGACCTACCTTGAAAAACTCAGTCCTTGGTGTATAGTCCGACTTAAACCTAATATGCAGAACCAGATTGTAGCTCGTTTTCGTCGTCGCAGTGATGCAGAAGCTCATTTACAAGTTTTATGCCGACTCATCCCCAGCATAAGTTTTACAATAATTTTCAATGTGGTGTTAGAGCAACAAGACCTGACTGCTTTAAAGTAACATCAGGCATAAAACACTTACCGCAAAATCCTTCCATTAAGTTTATCAAGATAAGGAAGGATTTTGCAGATTAATAGGCTTTTAGATAACAAGTAAATTGAGTAGCGATCGCATTTATGAAAGATTGGAGCAAAAATCCAAATTTATAAATTTATACAACACTAAGTATTTCAATAAAAATTAGGCAAATTATAAAGTTTTTAGTCTTATAGTTTTGTCTGGGCAACTAAAACAGAATCTATCAGTAAATCTCCTGTCTTTGCACGTAAGTCTTGGATTGCTTGGTTCAGCACTTTAACTGCATCCTGGTGTTTTGTTTGTTTACCCAACTGAAATGCCTCGGAAATAACTTGGTCACAAGCATCTGCCGATGCCATTCTACGACATACCAAGTCAAATCCAGCATGGTCAATTACATGAATTATTAGCTGCTCTAAACAAATAGCTTTTTTATGCAATCTTTGTTTAACGTCTTTGAAGCTAGATAATGCTAACGATTTTAAAAATCGTTTATCTGACGTAAGCAAATAAAAATCTTCTTCCGTTTGAGTTGCAGCAACAAGTAAAGCCTCACCCACATCAATTCCATCTGTACAAGCTAACATTTGGTATTCTGAAGTACTACAGATAGCATAGTCATCTATTGTTTTACATCTATCCGCTATTTGTTTCGCCCTTTCTATGCTAGTCGGTTTAAATTGCTTACTAATTTTTCGAGAACCGCTAAAAACTTTCGCCGCAGTAGGCAATATACGAATATTTTCGTTTTTAATATTTAAGCTAGCAACCATTTCCCAAAAGATTTGGTAGGCTGCCAGCTTTAAAATTACATCGTTATCTGTAAAATACAGCAGCAAAGACTTGCTCCTATTTCACTCCTTTACTTAGGAGCAATTATACTCCTGTTACGAGTTTAAGGTATTCTTCGCTGTCTATGTCTAATTTTTCCCAATTTAGCTCTTTTTCAAGATAACTATTGATTTTAACTGATGCATTAGCTACAGGTTCAATTATCTTTAATGCACCTTGGGCAATTGCCCAGTCTTGTTTTTGTTCTGCTTGCCAAGCATAATTTAATGCTAAAGCGCCAGGATCTACTGCATCTTTATTGCCTAATTGCCGCACCATTCGCGTTAGTTGTATCGAGTCAGATATCTTAGCCCATGCATATTTATTTTTCTCCCCAAAAAGAATAACCTCAGCAAACTCATTTGCTTCTTGCTCTTCCTTATCTTCTGCTTCTTTAACTATCTTTTCATCAATCAGAACACAGTCTTTAACATGACCACTAGCGATATGCCCAATTTCATGAAGAATGATAAAAAGCAAGTAAGCAGAGTACCTACGATTAGAACTAAGTACAATTACTGGACGGTCATTAATCACTGCCGCCATACCATCCATCTTAATGCTTCCTCTAGGAAACTCAGAAAAATGGACTACTGGAATACCATAATTCCAGCAAAATCTGAGAATAGCATCAAGGTCTATGTAAGAATTATTTTTCAGGATAAAATTCCTAATTTCAAATGCATTTGTTGCCATATCTGTAAAAGGTCTTTTACAGGCATACGTAACCATCTCAGCTACGCGAGTAGCTAGCCCTTGAGCAACAATTAATCGGCTCTCATCAGAATTTTTTTGTATCTTCTTAAATTTAGGGCGAATTACTTGCTTAAAAGTAATAGGAGCATCAGGATCAAGAACTGATGCCATATCTAGCCCTAAACGTTTAGCAATACGTCCTGCCGCTTCTAAAACAGCTACAGGATTATTTTCAAGTTCTGCATCCCACCATTCAGGTAAGGCTTTTTCTTGAATAAACTTTGGCGGTAATCCCACTTTTGATAAGCGTTTATACAGCATTGGCATTTCAAGGGTCTTATTCATAATTTCCCTCCTCTGCCTATTCTCAATATGTGGCCCCTTGTTGTGAATTACTATCTATATAGTGACACCATTATGCCACGATGAAAATTGCCTTTACATTGAGTATGCGAATATGTAGCAAAAAGAACCAGAGTTTTAAACAGACTATTCCTCTTATTATAGTACATTTGTACTTAAGCTATACAGCTATCACTACTAATAATCAAGAATCAGCATCTAAGCTTTTCAAGTTAATAACAGGCTTCTGATACGCTGCCATTTCCGCAAACGGTCTTCGACACCTATGACAGCACCCATCCTCCCACAGCGCAGGCATTTTGAGAAGAGCTTCACAATTTGGACACTTCGCTAAAAGTTTGAGTTCGTGGCGATCGCACTTCCACACCGACTTATACTGCCACTCAATTTGGTGACAAGGTGCTTCAGCATAACAAGCCCCACACAAGCGAATTGGCTCATGCTGCATTCCCACTCCAGCAGGTGGTAACATCTGGGCTAACCTTTGGGCATCCACTTCTACCACAGATGCGATCGCTTCTAATTCTTGCTGACTAGGGCGAGGATTAAAATGAAATCTTTCCCAACGTGCCACTACAGCACCAATTCCTGCCAAGCTACCCAACCCACTCGGAGATAAATGGTTAGTACGTCTGAACCTACCAAGAAAGTGGCTCAGACTCTCTCCTTCATAGGCTTCAATCAAGAATAGCCAAGGTTTAACATTTGGTGCTTCTATCATTTGTACTCCTTAGCTACTTCCTGTAAAACAGCCTTGTCAATCTTCTTCAGTCCCCTTGATAAAGAACGAATTGCTGCTTCCCTCAGAATCTCATCAAGGCGACCAATGTAGCCTTCTGTTGCTGATGTGAGAATCCTAAGCATATCCTTACTCGTTAGATTAGAAGATACTGGTAGTTTCAAAACCATTTGTTCCCACATATCTACAGTCTTCTTGAAATCCTCTCCCGACAATTTACCAAAGCGAAGATGTGGCATAAAGCGTTCTTTAACCTGCTCATCCCTCTTAATTACTGCATCCAAACGGTCTGTTCCTACCAGTACCACAGCAATTCCTAAATCTTCAGCAATATCTCGCACATCAGCAAAAGTTTCAGGTTTAAGACGATCAGCTTCATCAATAATCAGCATCTCTACGCCACAACCCTTAAGTACTTCTATAGCCCTATCGCGAAAATCAGATACTGTTCCTTTGGTTACTCGATATTTGAGGTACTCAGTAATCTTCTTAAATAAATCCTTGGGGCCACATTTTTGGTTAGGTCGAATATAAACGACAGGCACAATTGGTGGTCTTCCGGCTTCCTGCTGTGGCTTATGCCTTAATCTATAGGCATCACAAGCAACTGTCTTACCAGTTCTCGATTCCCCAACTACTCGGCAACATTTTCTGGCTTTGCGCTTGCCATCTAACCAATCATGGAGAGTTTTGACCTGCTGTAACGGCACAATACTCTTAGCCTTCAAACGAGCAGTTTCAGCTTGTAACCACTCCCCATCTGGTTTTACCCCTCCCAATTGTTGGGCGATCGCTTGAGCTTCTGTCATTGTTTAAAACCCATATTCTTCACGAAGTTGTTCATAGTCCCACACCTCAATGTCTTCGTATTGAGAGTGAACCGTTTCTGTAGATTCCACTTCATCTGGTTCAATTATTTCAGAAGGCAAGGATTCTGTTTTACTTTCATCAACCGCAGCAGATCGCAAAACAGCCTGTTCCAATTTTTGACGCTCTTTACGACTTTTCTTGCTAGCCACAAGAGCATCACGGTCAACAACTTCTTGCAATAATGATTGGTTACTGATAGTTTTCCCTGCGGTACGGAGTCTGCGACTTGCTGCCTCAGCCTCATCCAATGCCAGCTGCTCTGTCTCCAAACCTTGAGCGTGAGCGCGAGTTAAAAATACTTCCTGATTTTTCTCTTGGCGATAAACCAAAATTGTTGTAATATCTCTGGGATCAAACCTTAAGTTCACAGTTTCTCCGGCATAACCAGCCAGATATTCTCCTCGATACATCAAGTTCTGGAACTGCAAGCAACCACCTCTTTGTACAGTGCGCCGTGATTGCTTCATTAAACAGATATCCAAATCTCGTTCTGGTATTGGTACTGGTACTGTAGGCAAACCTGCTTCCCAACGCTCAAAGCGAGTTTGGTCGCCCATCCGCGCATCAATACTTTGGTTGTAACGATCTACGATGTAACGTACAAGTAACTGTTCTAGTTCCCGTAAAGAAAGTCTTGCGTCTTTCTCCGCATCTTCTGGGCGTTCCTGTACATTAGATCCGGTGTATCCAGGAAGCGTGGAAAATAGTTGGTCATTTAATGTTTTGAAAGGACGTTCCACTACTCCACCTTCAGAAGGGCGATGGCGTAAGTGACAGACAAACCCTAATTGCGCTCCAATCTGACTCAAGTGGTTAGAGCGAAAGTCTTTGCCACCATCTGTATAAAAGTGTTCTGGTTTCCCATAAGTTCCCCACTCACAATGCAGTTTATAATCTGAACCGTATCGCTTTGGCAAAATCGCATGACGTAATGCTAAGGCTACTACCACCGAACTAGGGGCATCAAAACCCAAATTGATACCCATGATGCAACGAGAGTAGGTGTCAATTACTGTTGTTAGCCAAGGACGACTTAGAATTTCACCATGTTGATCTACCAGCAACACATCCACGCGGGTATGGTCACATTGCCAAACATGGTTACTGTAATCAACCGATAAATCTTTTCCTTCACGAGTTTTAACCGAAAGCGTAGTTCCTCTCCAACCTGGGCTACGGATACTCTTGGCTTTTTCTTGCTTTTCCAATAAAGGCGCTAATACCCGTAACACGGTTCTGTAATTGGGTGGCTTTGAATCCTCCAACTCACGGGCTTTAGCCTGGATTCTAAGGGCAACTTGTTTAGGGGTCATGCGTTTACTACCCTTGTTACCCTCCCGGTAGGTTTTGAGAATAAAGTTTTCCCAGAACTCACCAATTCGATGCTTTCCTTTATCACCCCTGCCAGTTTGAGTGAGTCCGACTATGCCATCTTGCTCCCACTTTCTGACTAATCGCTGCACCGTTCGCACCGATACACCTAGTTTTTCAGCAGCTTCTTTCAACTTCTGCCCATAAGTAGTGCGATCGCAGGGTTCCAGTAAACTTTGGATTACCTCTAGCCTTACTTGCGCTTCCTCTGATAGTTGTGTGGCAATTACATTCTTCTCAAGAGTTGTAGCACTTTCTCCTAGTAAGCCTTCCATAGGAATTGCCGAGGGATGAACAGCTAAATCAGGATTTTGCTGACTGTTCATAATGCAAAGCTTTTTTATAAAAACATACTGTTATTCTATCTTTACACAAAGCGACAGTCAATTTGTCATTATGAAAATACACAAAAGCTTTTTTCCTCTAATGAAGCGACAGCTAATTTGTCACTATTACAGGAAATGACAGCTAATCTGTCACTGTCAATGATGTATTCTAGTACTGCTAAACCGCTATAACCTATACTGAGTCAGGATTTAATGAATGACATTAATTTGTCACGGCGACAAATAATTAGTCACTGTACAGTTGTACAGTGACTAATTATTTGTTGTGTGACTTTATTCATAAGTTTGGTGCTTTACCATAGCAAGCCCCATATAGGCGAATTGGCTCATGCTGCATTCCTACGTCAAAAGGTGGAAGTATTTGAGCAAGCCAGTCTGCATCTACTTCTACTACAGATGCGATCGCAATTGTAGCTTTTGCGAACTCAATTGTAGCTTTTGCGATCGCAATTGTATGTTTTGCGATCGCAATTGTAGCTTTTGCGAACGCAATTGTAGATTTTGCGATCGCAATTGTAGATTTTGCGATCGCAATTGTAGCTTTGGCGTTCGCAATTGTAGCTTTGGCGAACTCAATTGTAGCTTTGGCGAACGCAATTGTAGCTTTGGCGAACGCAATTGTAGCTTTGGCGAACGCAATTGTAGCTTTGGCGAACGCAATTGTTACCAAAAGCTTAATTGTGCATTAAACTTGTTTGCTATTTTTGGTCAGGTTCGCTACCACTTTCACCAACTCTTCTGGCTCAATTGGCTTGGATACATGAACTTGGAATCCGGCTTCCAGAGCTAGTCTGTGTTCTTCTTCTCTAGCAAATGCCGTTAGTGCTACAGCTAGAATCTTCTCCCCTTGCTCTGTTTCCTGCACCCGCACTTTCCGAATCAGAGAATAACCATCCTCATCTGGCATTCCAATATCACTGACTAGCACATCTGGTTTTAATCGTTCTAGTGCTTCTAGAGCTTCACCTACTGAGCTAACTGCCGTCACCTGCCCTCCAGACTTTTCAAGAATGAAGGCAATTAACTCGCGTGTATCTGCATTGTCATCGACAACAAGTATTTGCAAGCCGTTGAGTATTGAGAGATTCTCGACTTTTTCTTTACTTTCTTTAATTAACTGTTCTGGTTGCGGTTCTACCAGAGGCAACAACACTGTAAATTTTGCTCCCCTTCCTTCCCCTTCACTAACTGCGCAGACTGTGCCTGAGTGCATTTCTACTAAATGGTGTACAATTGCTAGCCCCAACCCCAAACCATTGTCCGATCTAGTAGTTGTGCTATCAGCTTGACGGAAACGCTCAAAGATATAAGGTAGAAAGTCAGGACTAATTCCTTTACCTGTGTCAGAGACAGTTATCTGGACATTTGAGTTTACCTGTTCCAAATGCACTTCAACTCGCCCTCCGTTAGGTGTGAACTTGACGGCATTAGAGAGCAAATTCCAGACAACTTGTTGTAGGCGTTCGGCATCACCCATAACTTGACCAACTGAAGAATCAAGATCGAATTCAACTTGAATATCCTTAATTTCAGATGTGGGATGTACAGCTTCAATTGCCGCCTGAATTATCGGTACAAGGTCAACTTTACGGATATTTAGGCGAATTTGTCCTTGTACAATGCGTGAGATATCCAGGATATCTTCAATCAGTTTTCTTTGAAGTTTAGCATTCCGCTCGATTGTCTCCAATGTCTTAGAGGTAGTTGCTTCATCCCATTTGCGAGTACGTATTAGTTGAACCCAACCCAGCATAGAATTGAGAGGTGTACGAAGTTCATGGGAAACGATCGCTAAAAACTCTTCCTTGATGCGGTTAGCTTCTTGGGCTTGCCGATAAAGCTGGGCATTATCAATGGCGAATGCTGCTCGTTGAGCAAGTTCTTCAGCCATTTCTAGGTCTACAGTCGTGTAATGGCGTTCTGGTTGTGCAGACGCAAATAGAATTGTCCCCAGTTTGCGTTCGCGTACTAATAGTGGTACTATCATCTGAGATTTAATTTCGAGTCGGCGCAGCAGACTAAAGTGTTCCTCGTTCGAGGACCTTTCCTGTAATGAAGACTCAAGAATATTTGTAATCAGTTCCGGCTGACCAGTCCGTAAAACTTTCGGTGGCCCGTAATCAGCATCAATAGAAATTGGATAGCGTTGTTGGAGTTCTCTTAGCAGTGCTTGCTTTCCTGGTTCAGATGCAACGATGACTGGGTTAGTAAAGATTGGCAAATTATCTTCGATGACATCCACAATACACCAATCGGCAAAAGTAGGCACTGCTAATTGCGCGACGCTCCTTAGGGTAGTGCGATAATCCAAGGAAGATGCCAATACACTACTTGCTTCAGCTAAAAAATTAGAGCGTTTTTCTGCGGCTTCGGCTGCAATTCGGGCGGCTTGCTCATTAGCAAATAACTGCTGGCGCTGCAACTCTAAATGCTTACGCTGGCTAATGTCACGCATTAGCCAGCGCAGAGCAACTGGCTCACCTTTTTCGTTACGAACGGTAACTACTGTCAAAGCAACATCAAAACAGATTTTTTCTCGTGGTTGTAAACACACCTCCCATTCTCCACCTCGGTCGAGCTGCCGCAACTGAGTTAGGTAATTAAAAAAAGCTTGATGATCTGACTGGGCAATGAAAGTAAGTAGCGGTTTGCCAATCAAAAATCGCTGTAAAACATTGAGTTGCACAGTAGCAGCACGGTTAGCTTCCAAGATAATGCCGAATGTATCAGTTACCAAGTAACCATCAGGCGCAAAATCAAATAATTCTTGGTAGCGCTGACGTTCTTTCTCTACTACCATTCGTGTTGCTTGTAGTTCCTCGGAGGCAACTTTTAGTTCTTCCAAAGTGATTTGCAGTTCCTCAAAAGTTTCTGCTGTTAGCTCGTGCTGTGAATACGCCTCACTTGTAGTTTTTTGCAGGAATCCCGTTACCCATGAGCGCAATGTCTCTATTTGTTGACTGAAATCGTCTACATCCATATTGCTCACTTTGCCAAGACTAAGAAGGGCACACCAGAGAAAACATTAGGCTAAATATAAACCCAAATCTACCCTAGCTAAAAGCCGATCTCAAAACTATTGCTCAAAAGATAGAAGTTTGTTTTGCGCGAGTTCTAGAAAGTGAATTACACACAATAAGGGGAAAGGTTAAAGGGGAAAGGTTAAAGGGGAAAGGGGAAAGGGAAGAAATATCTATTTCCCCCGCCCTTTATCTCCAGTCGCCGTAAATTTGAAAAAAATCGGTTTTATGGAGATGATGAATGCGATCTTTGGTATAGGGTGGGCATGATAAATAGATTATGCACACAACCCTGAGAGAATTCAGATGATAAATGCGATCGCTAGTAGATTTCGCCAATTTATGGCTCGGAAAAACAGCCTAATTGGCAGATATGACCCGAAAAACAAAACCAAGCGTTCCTTAGCACTGTATACCTGCATAGGATTAATAGGTGGAATTCTGGCATTGTTGTTAATGGCGTCCCCAGGAGTAGCCCAAAAACCACAACTCCAACAACCGTTATTAGTAGCGACACGAGTTATACCGCCCTTTGTGCTATCAAACAAAGGTGAGCTATCAGGATTCAGTATCGACCTCTGGCGCAAAATCGCTAACCAAATAGGTGTAGAGTCTAAATTTATAGAATATTCCACAGTGCCGCAAGTGCTTTCGGCTATTAAGGAAAGCAAAGCCAACTTGGGAATTTCAGCCATCTCAATTACAGCCGAACGCGAGCAGAATTTTGATTTTTCATTACCTATTTTTGCTGGGGGGCTGCAAATTATGGTGAGAAACCCAGAGCAAAACAACAGTGCCTTCCCAAATATTTTGCAATTGTTTTTCTCCGGTAGCCTTTTGCAAGTAATAGGCGTTGCCCTAGTGTTAATTATCGTAGCAGCCCACATTATTTGGTTATCTGAGCGTCATCACAAAGATGGGATGATTCCCAAATCATACTTTCCTGGCATTTTCAAAGCCTGTTGGTGGTCGGCTGCCACCTTAGCAACCCAAGCTGATGAAATGCCCAAGGGAGTAATGGGACGCTTAGTAGGTATTGTTTGGATGTTCATCGGAGTACTTTTTGCCGCCTACTTTACAGCCAGCGCGACTACCTCCTTGACAGTGCAACAGCTTCAGGGCGATATCAGGAGTATAGATGATTTACCCGGCAAGGTAGTAGCCACAACTGCGGGTAGCACAGCCGCCACATACCTGCGAGAACATAAGATTTCAGTTTTAGAAGTTACCAAAATTGAGCAAGCTTATAATGCTCTGCAAACAAAAAAAGCTGATGCCGTAGTGTTTGATGCACCTGTACTCCTCTTCTATGCTGCCAATGAAGGCAAAGGGAAAGTAGAGATTGTAGGCAGTATCTTGCGTGAAGAAAGCTATGGCATCATTCTGCCCAATAACAGTCCCTACCGCAAACCAATTAATCAGGCTTTGCTAAGTCTCAAAGAAAATGGCACTTATCAATCGCTATATGATAAGTGGTTTGACGTTGAAAAATCTTGAAGAAGAGAGCAGGGGAGCAGCACTTCGGCTACGCTCAGTGACCGAGGAGCAGGGGAGCAGGGGGACAAGGGGGACAAGGGGGACAAGGGGGACAAGGGGGACAAGGGGGACAAGGGGGACAAGGGGGAATTATTGAATAAGTCTCTCCCAAGTCTCCCCCCTCTACCTTGTCTACCTTGTCTCTTCCCATGCCCAATTCCCAATGCCCCATTCCCTACTCTCCATTCCCTTCTTTCGCCAGTTGAGCTTTTGCCTGTTGCCACAAGTTTTCTAACTCATGCAAACTGTAATCAGAAAGAGGACGGTCAACAACCGCCTCCATTTTTTCTAATCGCTGGACAAAGCGCTGATTTGTGCCTTGTAAAGCGGTGCTGGGGTCAAGATTATGCCAACGCGCTAACTGAATGACGGCAAATAGTAAATCGCCTAATTCTGCTTCTTGTCGTTCCGGTGTTTCCTCAGCTAAAGCTTGCTCGAACTCTCCCAACTCCTCATGAAACTTATCCCAAACACCCTGAATATTTTCCCATTCAAACCCGATCGCCGCAGCCTTTTGAGAAATTTTCATCGCCGCCGTCAGTGGGGGAAGGGTACGCCCATAACGAGCGAGTTTAGCACTAAATTTTTGGGCATCTGGAGATGCTTCGCCCTTTTCCTCCGCTTTGATTTGTTCCCAATTTTGCCGCACCTCATCCACACTGGCCACCGACACATCACCAAACACATGAGGATGACGGCGAATCAACTTTTGGGAAATCCCCTGAGTAATTTCTTTGAGAGAAAATTGCCCCGATTCGCTAGCGATTTGGGCTTGCAATACCACCTGTAATAATAAATCGCCTAACTCCTCTGCGATCGCACCCTTATCCCCACTCTTAATCGCATCCACCACCTCATAAGCTTCCTCAATCACAAAGGGCGTCAAAGTTTCCGCAGTTTGCGCCAAATCCCAAGGACAACCACCATCAGGCGATCGCAACTTCGCCACCACCTCAATTAATTCTTGCAACGCCGCCAAACTCTCATTTTCCTTTTCCATACCTCTGCGTACCTCTGCGCTTCCCTTAGCGTCCCTTTGCGTTTAAAAAAATTATTTCTTCACTCTCGCCCGACGACCGCCACTCCTCACTTTCCGCCTCTTAATTTTGCCACTAGGAAGCAACCCCCGAACCCCCTGCTTTTTAAACCGTTTATAAGCTGATCCCCCCCAATCGCTAAGAGAATGACTCATTGCACCGAGTTCTAAACCCAAAAACAAGGCGATATATTCAGTATCGTATTGCACGAGCGATCGCCCGACAGTTTGTCCCAAATCTTGCCAACTAAAACTCAGATTCCATAACCTTTGAGCGATCGCCAAAACGAAAATTGCCAAAATAGCAAGTAAACACCCCAGATAAAGTATCCGCAAAATCGTGCCAATAATCGGCCCGTGGGATAAAAAAGAACGATGCCGCAGACTTTTTTGATAAGGTAGCCAAATCCAGCGCAAGAAACCCCAGCGTTGGAATTGCACAGAGTAAATATCCAAATCGGGGCCAAACATCAGCCCACCAAAGAGAAACCCGCCTGCAACCAACAAAGTCGCATTGCTACTGCGAGTCTGCCAGAAAGTAACACCCGCCACCAACGGCAGAGCATACATAGTAATGCGATCGTGCGTCCGACCAGAGGGCATCCTAAATCCTGTTAGCGATAGCGGGGGCGTTGAGCCAGTGTTGAGTAACTGAATACTGAGTCAGTATAAGACAAAAAAAGATTTTCTTGAAACTACTAGCGCAATGCGAAATGTTTTGCTATATTGGTTAAGGATTAGTAAAACGGGCGGTTAGCTCAGTTGGTAGAGCGCCTGCCTTACAAGCAGGATGTCATCAGTTCGAGTCTGGTACTGCCCATTCAGTAAATTAAGGCTAGAAACAGCTTAGTGTGACTTTACCCATAACTTTGCCGCAACGGCAAGTTTATGCTTCCAATAAAGGGTGGCAAGGTTATGGTTCCACTTTTCTAAGCTGTTATAGTTTTACATATAACAGCTTACAAACTAAACTCACGTCGTGCATCATTAAAAGCAGCACGGACTTGTTTATATCTAAAACACCCCGGATTTGGCATTAATTCACAAACGCGACCTTCTGTGGGATGCACACCCTGAGCATTAAGGCTAAGGACAATCTCTCTAACTTCGCTGCAAAATTTTTCTATGCTTTTGAGACGACAAACTTTATTGTAATCACGACATTTAGCAGAAATAGCACTACACAAATCTGGAAAGTGTCTAGAAATAGTTCTGTTGTGATGACCTAAACGCTTTGCAACTTCTTCCATTGTTGGTGGTGGTTCTTCATTACCTGCAAGTATTGCTAATAAAGCATCTCTTACGTTATATTGGTCGAAAACTTTTGGAGATACCCTTGGGGTGCGAGAAAGCTGGAGGTACTTCTGCGAGATTTTTGTAAAAGATTTAGTAATCAGATTTTTTGGAGTAAGAAATTCTACCAAAGATATCTCTAATTCGTAACAAATCTTCAGAAGAACATTTAGTTGTGGCAAGGTGTTAGTAGACTGCCACATCCACAAACTATTTTTTGGTACTCCAATAATACGAGAAAATGCAGCCGCATTATTTTCTGCAACTTTATCAATAACTAAATTTAACGATTTTGTAATGTTTTCTTTTGATGGGGCAGATTCAAAGCATTGAGCAGATGAAATTAGCTCTCCTACAACATTAGCAGCCCAAGACTGGCACTCAAACTGTAATTTTATTGACGCTTCACCATCTGTAAATGTCTTAAGGTATTGATTTATGCCTAACCACTCTCGACACTTTGAGCAGTAACCAGGTCTTGAGTGCCAGTTTAATAAAGGTGATTTATGATTACAGTGAGGGCAAAGATCAACTAAGGGTTTTTGATGTTGAGGGCAAATTGTAATTAGGTTGATTGTCCAAAGCAATTGCTCATAAACTACCTGCTCATTTTGATGCCGCTCTTGATAACAAATTGGACACCAAGCTTTGTTGGTGCGAAATAAATTGCGTGGAGTCAAAATGTTAGACCAAAACAGCATGGTTAAAAAACATAAGTCATCTCTAAGCGTCAATTTTTGTAACACTTGAACTAAATCTGCTGCCATCTCTCCCATGCCATTTAACGCTTGACTACGGTTGAATATTTCACGAAAACCTCGATTAGCTCCATTTTGGAAATATAGTTTATTGACAAGCGGAGCAATTTCTCTAGTCATCAAGACCCCTGGAAGAACTCCATGCAACTCTGCTATCCGTGCGATATAACCTGTTAAACTCTCTATGTAAGGAGTCCCAAGACCTACAGGTTGAGGTTGATAGAGGCGACTACGTTGTGGAATTAATGGCTTTTTAAAATCCCAAGATTCGTATGTTTCTAATGCACTAGCTAACATCTTGCTGCACTCCGATGGGATCTCTTTTAGGTTTGCGTTTGCCACGCTTTCTTGGCGGAGGAGTAGTTTTTGGAGTTTCTTCTGGCTGTGTAATCGTCTCTTTTTCAAGTTTTAGATCAGAGCGTAACTTTTGTATGTCTGTTTCCTTTTCAGATAATTGTTTTTCGCCCTCTTTAATTTCGTTGAACATTATCTGACACTGAGCAACCGACCAAGCACGTTTTTGTAAGTCTTTTAGAGTGACGGTTGTTGCTTCTTGATCCAAAGCATCTTTAAGAGCGCGTGTTAGCCAATTTTTCAGTATGCCAACACATCCTAATGTACGTTCATAAAGATATTCCCAATGAGTAACTAAATCTGGAGGCTCTGCAAGTGGCATCCGCTGCTTGAAATTCAACAATACACTTTTAAAAGCCTTTACGTCTTTTGGGGTGTCAGCACAATAACGGCGAAAATGAATATCGACGCTACGGCGTGAAAGTTGACCGCTTAAATTACGGAATGTCAGTAATTCGTAAGTTCCTAATAGACAATGCAAGATACCTGTCATATTTGCCACAGATTTAAGGCAGTCTAATTGATCTTGTAGCTTGTATCCACTTGCCATCTTGCCAAAATGTTGTGCTTCATCTACAAAAAATACGTCTGGATGACGATGGATGAGAGCATTTTCTAATGCTCTGCGTAAAGCAGGTGCAACTACTTTTGACTCAACATTAACTTTGCCAAAATTATCGCGAGAGATACCACGCACACCGTAATCAAACTTGTAATCGATTAAGGGTTCCTCTAAGGCGATTAAGGCGCGTGTATAGTAATCTTTCCAGTTGAAGTTTCTCGATTCTGGGGCTACAGCTTCAACACCAACAACAGGAACACGACCGCGATCGCTTTCCAGTTTAGGTAATGCTAATTCTGTTAATTTCTGCTCAACAAACAGTCGTAAAGTTGTTTTACCAACACCACTGGGGCCATAAATAAAGATAAATGAGGCTCCTGCGGGTTCGGCAATTGTTCGCATAAGAATTTCAGCGACTTCATTAAGTCGAGGATGTCCTACGGTGTAATTCTCAAAGTATGCCAGCCTTTCTAGAGCAGGTCGTGTGAGGAGTTCAAGCGGAAGTCCAGTAGATTTTTTCATAATGAAAACTCCTCATACACTTCAAGGATATCTTCATCTTCAGCCACTTGAGTATCAGTATTTTCAAAAGGAACTTGAATAATTTTTGGTTGTTCGTTAAGGCTTGTTGCCGCTTTTCCGCTCCCAATTACTATGAGGGCTTCCTTAAGTTCTGCATCACGTAAACGCTGTTCTAGTAGAGCTTCTTGTGCTTCTACAGATGCTAAAAACTCTGCTAACTTCTTAGCTGAAACTTGAGATTGTCGTCCATGATTTTGCTGGCGTTTGCGTAACTCAGCACTAGCTAATTCAAATTCTTTTTCTGAGCGACCTTGGAGTTCTGCATAATATTGAGAAATACACTGTACCCAGTATCCTCGAACAAAGGCGTAAGCGATACCAATATTAAACGGGTCATATCTGATTGGGACAGAGGTATTTTCAATTTGGGGGTCGTGGAAACTATTAGACCAGTAGTAAATTGAGTTAATTTTTACACCACGTCCAGCTTGAACTTTTGCTTTCCCCTTTAAAGTTGTAGGTAGGGTAAGAATCTGAAAGTTTTCATCGTAAGCAATCATACGGTGAACCCGACTGCCACCAATCGCCATACCCGCAGCAAACGCATCCCTCGGACTCTGGAAAAGTGCCGGATGTTCGTCTGTATCGTAAACTTCGTAAGCCCAAGTACAAAGATATTCATAAAGTAAACCAAGTGTCCATATAGCTTGATTTTTAGGGTTAACTGACTTGGTGACTTGGCGGACATTACGAGTTATTTGTGTATTACCGCGTAAGTTATGAACAAATTGAGTATTGGAAGTTCCAAATAGCCGTTCGCAAACCGAACCAAAACGTGATTTGGCTGGAGGTCTTTGCTTTTTTGTAGATTCAAGAGTAGCTAGTAATGTTTCAAAGTAACCGCTGTGAAACTCTGGGCCGTTATCTATCACTACAATTTGGGGAAGCCTACCGTGACGCTTGACACAAATTCTTAGTACCATTAAGCAAGAACGATATGAGGGTGAGTCAAAAGTTAGGTAAACTGCCAGTAATCGCCGAGAGTAAGCATCTACGAGAAATGTTGCCCAAGGTCTGCCAAGCTTGCTACCTGTACGAGAGCAAACTATATGTGCATCTAACTTAGTATGATCTATATGTCCAATTTCAAAGGGGCGATCGCCGTGTATTGGGGTAGTTTGAGTAAGCTTCCAATAGAAGGATTCATGCTGGTAAGCGGCACGATGACCTTGGCGTTTTTTAGTCTGTTCGTAATTAGGACGGCGTTTTACTTCTTTGGTAAATGCTTTGTAACTCGGAGCAATTACACCAGATTGTTCGCAAGCGCGAACTAAAGCACCGTAAACCTCCCACATTCTTTTTTGTTTAAGAGTTTCATAGTCTTCTAAAATAAACTTTTCCATGATTGCTAAGGTGTCTTCGGGCAACTTGCGCTGACGATTACCTTTGACACTGCGATGGGACAAAAGCCCAATGTAGCCGCAACCGTATTTTTGAAGTGCAGTTAGATATTTAGCTTTCCAGTGACGAATGGTACGGGCTGGTATTATTTCGTTTTCTGGGGGATGACCGTTTAAGTATGGTTCGATAGCTTTGTAGCGTTCAAGGGCTTCTGCTTGGTCTTCTGGACTAGCTTGATAAAATCGCTGCCAAGATTCTGTGCTAATAGGTGTTTTTTCTGGTGTTTGCAGACTTGTGATTTTTCCTTGACGAACCAGATTCTCAAATATAGCTTTTTTGAGTTCAATTAACTGATTATTTTCTGCGCCAAGTATAACCTCTGTTTCTCCGACATGGATAATATTTAAACCTTTGCCGTCCCAATTAACAGTCGTTCCAGTAACAATATTGACTACAGGAGAGATAGCCGAAAGACTTACACTTGGCTGTTCAACCATTAATCTATAAGCACCAGCAGTTTGTTTGTCACGGAAGATTAGACATCTTTCTGGTTCAGCAAGTGCTGTAGCATTTAAATCAAAATAGATTCGCTCTTGAAAAATTAAGGTGTAGATATCGTCAGATTTAGCTCCTGTTGACCCATTGAGTAATTCTGCTAAAGTGATTCCTGGTTGAGATGATACAACTGCAAGTAATGATTGAGCGATCGCTTCTTCCACTACTAGAGATTCTGAGCGATAATAATCTTCTAAAAATTGCAGATTACGTTGCAGAACCCAATTGATTTCCTTATCTGAGCGAATGCGGTAATAAAGCCCAAACTGGTTAGCATAGTCTTCTCCTGGCGGACAATGCCATTGATTATCTTCTTGAGAGTAAAAGTAACGATTGGGGTTTTTCTCTGCTAATTTTTTCAAATCCTGCTCAGTTTTACACTCTTCCCAACCAGCCGAGTTGGTTCGGATGACAAAGAAATCTGGGGTGTGTAAAACGCCTAATCTACGTCCGTTACTTGCTTGATAGTCAAGTTTAATTTGTGGTGGTTGATCGTAGAATTCTAGAACATCTTTATCGTGTTCTAGCTGATAGATAATTGGCAGTTCAACCCGATGAGACTCAAATTGAATCGTGACTCCCATCTTGCGACTAGGGTAGCGTCCCGAAACATTCTTGCTACCGCCACCAACGCGACGGGATGGTTCAGATGAGCGAACTTTCTCAATAATTTTTTGCCCTGCCTCGGATATTGGAAGGCGAGCAACCCATTGTTCAAATTGCTCTTTCATATATTCCGTACTAAGCACTTTGCGTTTTATTTTATGAATCTATCAAAATAAGGCCATAAAGTTAGGAACTTGCTTGTGTGATGTTATATTACTTACCTTTTATACCACTCATAGTGTGCAAAAGTCCACTGGTAGTAGATAGATTTAACGGCGATACTAGTTCAGTATTGTTTAGTGACACAAAAACACTTCACTATTGAGTACCGCTTTGGCAGAGCGATTAGGCGGCGAAGGCGAGAGCTAGATTTATCCCAAGAAGAACTGGCTGAAAGGTCAGGGCTTCATCGGAACTACATCTCAGGAATTGAAACCGGAGAGCGTAACCCTTCGTTGAAAAATATTGTTAAGTTAGCGGCAGCTTTGGAGATATCTGTCTCCGATTTCTTTGTTAATTACGGCATTGAGGTTAAGAGTGAATCGGAAACTAATTTCTGAAATTTGGCTGTTAAAACTAAAGTACTAGCGTTTAGGTTAATCCAAGAGGGATGACTATTTACTTAGAACATTGGAACCTAAAACCTCCAGAAATCCCGCAACGGAGTCGGTTATTCTCTCTTAAACCTGTGGTAGTGGGAACTCCCTACGCAGAAAGTCTTAGTAGCTATCTCCATCGTTTGGCACAGGCGCACTGTTTAACATCTCAAAAGCTCGTTATGGGAGAGATTGCGCCACTTATTCTCAAAGATGAGGATAAATCTGAGCTATTGGCAAAAAATCTGAGTCACTTATTGGGAAATAGCGATGCTAAACCGACTATCAACGGAATGCGAGAAATGACAGGAAAGTTAGTCACTGTCTTAGAAGAGTTAACAATGCGTCAGGATTTACGCTTTTTGACCCTTTTAAGCTGGAAAGGACTGATTTATGACAAGGGATTATTTCGGAACTATCGCGCTTGGTGTCCTTGTTGTTGGCAAGAGTGGAAGCAGGATAACAAAACTATCTATGAACCATTATTATGGTCATTTAAAGATGTAGAATTTTGTTTGATTCACAAACAGCGATTAATAGAAGAATGTCCTCATTGTGGTTCGCGTTTACCTGTGATGGCTAAGTTTTCGCCTGCGGGATTTTGCTCTCGTTGTTACGGGTGGTTAGGACAAGAAATTAAAGGCGAAGAAGAAATAGAGAAATATCGAGTTAATATTCAAGGAATTAGTGAATTAATTGCACTGACTCCCCAATTAGGATATGAACCCATCCCCATCGAGTTAACCCGAAAATTACAATTAATTTTGTTTGTGTTTGAACAAGCAATTGGCAAGGATGTGAAGTTATTGGGAGATTTAGGGGGACTTATGGAGTCGTTGAGGATAGCCTCAACAACAAATCAAAGTCAACCTTATCATTTGGTGAAGTTGATTATTCCTGTGTGCGAGAAGGCGAAGATTAGTGTATCCCAGTTGTTTGGGTCAGACTTTCAGGAATTGGGCAAGATATTGTTCGGGAATTTTAGTCTGGAATTAAAGTTATAGAAGTTTAGTATAAATAAAGATTGATATCAATTCCGGTTACATCGGTATTATTCCCTTTTTCACCTAACGTTTCAGGAGTATTTTGCTGCTAGGGAAATTTCGCTAGAGAAATTTCTTTGTGTTTGGCTTCAGGGAGTGCGATCGCTTTCCATTACTGAAAATATGGGATAGAATCATCCGACTGATACTAGAAAAAAGTACGTATCTTAAGAGCTTGCTTTTTATTGTCATGGCGATCGCTGCCAAGATGAACGACGAGAAAGCATTAACTTTAGTAATTTTGTAAGCAACATGACACAGCATAACCCGTCAGATAACAGCGATGTCACAGAGTATTTAGACTATTACTGTAATTTACCTGATCCGCCTGGATTTGCCGTTTTACTTAAAGGAGAGTGGGGATCTGGTAAGACATGGTTCATCAAAAGGTACTGCAAAAGCTTAAGGGAGAAAAAGCGGAAATCCTTGTATGTCAGCCTTAATGGAGTGACTTCATTTTCTGAAATAGAAGAAGCCTTCTTGCAACAACAAATTCCTTTTCTAGCATCCAAGCCAGTGGCGATAGGAAGAAATCTTATTACACAAGTTTTAAAGAATAGTTTAAAACTAGATGTAAATAATGATGCAACATTAAATCTTACAACTCCAAGTATAAAGCTTACTGAGCTTTTTACAAATCTTGATCAAAGTATATTAATTTTTGATGATTTAGAGCGATGCAATATACCCCTTGGTAACATACTGGGGTATATCAACAGTTTTGTAGAACAAAAAGAGTTAAAAGTAATTATTATTGCCGACGAGGAAAGGCTAAAGAAAGACGATTACAAAGTGTTCAAAGAAAAAGTAATTGGTCAAACTCTTGCAATTTCCCTAGAATTTGACAAGGTACTCGAAAACTTTCTACAAGTGGTAAAAAATCAAGATGCTAGCAAGCTATTGTCTGACAATACTGAATTAATCCAAGACTTATACCAGCAAGCAAAATGCAAAAATTTAAGAACTTTAAAGCAAGTTGTTTTAAATTTTGAAAGGATTTTTCATGTACTACCAGAAAAAGCGAAGAATAAGCCGGAACTCCTTCAAGAAATTTTAAGGTTCCTTGTGCCTTTTTCAATTGAAATCAGAAGTGGGAAAATGCTGCCTAAAGATATCAGCAGTTTGCTACAAGAATCTGCAAATATGAGGATGGAGATTAAACCTGGGTTCACTAATTCAGATACAGGGCAGAATGATAGCGAAGGAAAAACACTTCAGGAAGTAATTAGGAAATATCCTTCCTTAAGGTTGTACGATCCATTTCCTAGCGCAAGATGGTGGCATACTTTTTTTGATAAAGGCATCTTAGATTTACAAGAACTCAATCAATCACTTGCTAGCAGTATATATTTTCAAGATGAAAATACACCTAAATGGATGAAGCTATGGTATTTTCATCATCTTAGTGATGACGAATTTATTATTTTGCTCAATGAAGTTGAAACACAATACTTAAACAAAGACACAGAATTTTCCGATCTCGGAGTTCTAAAGCATGTAACAGGGCTTCTACTCTATTTTTCTGACATCGGGCTATATTCAAAAACCAAAGAAGAAATTTTGACTAGTTCAAAGCTCTTTATTGATTGGCTGAGAAATAATAATCAATCAAAACTGGCATCTTATTCAGTTTCTATGGCTGACAGTATATCTGGGGCATACAAAGGGCTTAGTTTTCAAGGTGCAAAACTTCAAGAATTTCAAGATTTTTGTACATACCTTGAAAAAGCTCAAGAGTTAGCAAGGGTTGAGATTTTGCCTGATCTTAGGAGAGACCTACTTGCTATCATGCAAAGCGAACAATGGAAATTCCATGACATAATTTCCTTAAATAACTCGCATGACTGGGGTGTGCCAGGACTGAGATATGCTGAAATACCTATATTGAAAGACATAAAAACAACTGAATTTGTAGAAGGCTTACTACAACTCAAATTTGAACATCAGATGACTATTGGTTATGCAATAAAAGAACGATATAAGTTCGATGGCAACAATGAAAAATTACTTGAGGAATTAGATTGGCTAAAATCTGTTCGGGATTCATTACTGGATGAGGCTGCTCGGAGAAAGGGCAAGCCGAGTGGACACTCTCTACAAGTACTAATCGAGCTTGATCTGAATGAAGCGATTCAAAAGCTTGAAGCAACAACACATCGATTACAGCAATCGCAAAACGACACAGCGATAGACAAATAATTGTCAAAAGCAGGTGGTTTGTGAGGGGCAATTGACGATCGCTTTACTTAGGATTGAGAACAGGAGGGAGATCGCTTTATTTGTTGCTACGCACTGGGACGCGATCGCTTTGAGAACTGTTTTATTCTTCCTCCCCAAGCTCACCAAGAGCGTCATCAAATTTGTTGATGATATCGAGTAATTTTGATACGACTCGCGCAAAGATTTTTTTACGATCTAATAATTTGGGTTTTTCGTTACAAGCACTCAGCACAGTTTCTCTTAATGGCTCTTTTCCTGAAAATTTATAGTCGGCAATCATTTGATTAACAACTTCGACCTTGAGATTTTCCTCTATACAGAGTTGCTGAATTGCTTCAACACGTTCTTGAGTCCAGAAGTCTTGAAAGACGGTTTCGACTTTTTCTTCGGGTTCGAGGGTGGGTAGCCGCTCTTCGATAAATTTCTCCAGCAGATCCCGTTTACTTCGTAATTGAGTTTCCTTACCAATGAGTTCCAGGATAGAGGCTTTTTGGCTCTGGTACTCTTCTGACGTGACATCTGCTTGCCGAACTCGCTGGAGTTTAGCCACCAGCTTGAGAATATAGGCGACATTGATTTCGTCTCGCTGGATCAGTTCCAGTTCAAAATCGACTTCCTCAACCAAAGATTCTTTCTCGTCATCGGGTTTGGATCGCGTTTTATCATAGATGTCCAGATATTTGCTTTTATAATTTTCAAAGGTTTGTTCATCCAGATTCAAGTCGGAAAAACTAAATTCAGTGAATGATTTACTTACATTCTGTAAACGGATAAGATTACGAAAGGCTTTAACGAACTCAACTTGGTCGTCTTCACTAATAAGCTTATTGACATCGTTAGGGATAGTGGCGATCTCTCTCAGTTCTTGCACACCTTCATTAAATTTCTCAATGTAGTATTCGTAAGGTTCAATGAAAATTTCTTCATTAGCATTGGGATCGGAAAAGAGGGCAACTGCTTGATCGGTATTCTCCTTAAGATTGCGAAAGCAAACAATATTACCCTGAGATTTAAGTTCGCCCAAAATGCGATTAGTACGGGAGTAAGCTTGAATTAACCCGTGGTACTTCAGATTTTTATCGACATAGAGCGTATTGAGTTTCTTAACATCAAAACCCGTAAGAAACATATTAATGACTAACAGAATATCAGCACGTTCCTGATCCTGAAAGTTTTCCCGATCCCTATCCTTCATTCGTTTGGAAATATCTTTGTAGTAGGCATAGAATGCCTGACTATCTTTGGCTGAATGTTGGGTTTGATACATCTGGTTATAGTCCGCGATAAATTTATTCAATTTGTCGCGGCTATGGCTGCGGCTGCTCGTATCTGTGCTGATATTGAAATCAGGTTCTCCGATTAAGCCGTTTGCGTCTTCGTCTTCTTCGTTATCGCTGGGGGTAAAAATAGTAATGACCCGTAGATCATGTAATCCCTGTTTCTGTTTATTTTTAAACGTTTCGTAATAAGTGATTAGGGTATCTACGTTACTGACACAGAGCATAGCAGAGAATTTTCTGCCGTGGGTTTTACGGTTATGGTTGGCAATAATCCAATCAACAATCAGGGAAATTCGGTCGGGATTTTCAAAGAATTCTCGGTCTAATTTTGGCTCTGTAATGAGTGTTCCATCTTTGCGTTTGAGTTTACCCCAATACTCGACGGAAAATTTCAGAACATTTTCATCAGCGATCGCATTGGTAATCACATATTTATGCAGACATTCTTGGAATAGGTCTTTGGTAGTGCGTTTACCGTGTTGATTACTGGCAGCGTTATCGGCAAAGATGGGAGTCCCGGTAAAGCCAAACATTTGGGCTTTGGTGAAGAATTTGACGATATTTTTATGGGTTTCGCCAAATTGGGAACGGTGGCATTCGTCAAAGATAAACACAATGCGCTTATCTTTCAAGCCTTCCATTGCAGCTTCATGACGTTGGGATTTGATGGCTCGGTTGAGTTTCTGGATAGTGGTGACGATCAGGCGACTATTCCCAGCTATTTGGTCAACGAGTTGTTTGGTGCTATCAGTGGTGTCTACGCATCCCTCGCTAAAATCATTAAATTCTTTGCTGGTTTGGTAGTCGAGGTCAGCGCGATCGACGACAAACAGCACTTTATGCACTTTGGGCAGTTGGGTGAGAATTTGGGCAGCTTTGAAGCTGGTGAGGGTTTTGCCTGATCCGGTGGTGTGCCAGATATAGCCGTTTTTATCGGTATCCTTGACTCGCTCAATGATCGCTTCTACTGCGTAGTATTGATAGGGGCGTAGCACCATCAGCACTTTGTCGGATTCGTGCTGGACAATGTATTTACAGATCATTTTGGAGACGTGGCATTTCTCCAAAAAGCTATCGGCAAAGTCTTCGATCTGGGTAATCAGGGTGTTGTCTTGGTTTGCCCAGAAGAAGGTTTGTTTATATTCTTGTTTGCGGTTGTTGGCGTAGTAGCGGGTATCGACACCGTTTGAGATAACGAATATTTGGACGTACTGGAATAGCCCATTGTCTGCACCGTAGGAGTGGCGCTGGTAGCGGTTGATTTGGTTGAAGGCTTCTTTAAGTCCCAACCCTCGGCGTTTTAGTTCAATTTGGACGAGAGGCAAACCATTAATCAGCAGGGTTACGTCGTAGCGGTTTTTGTACTTGCCTTGCTGGCTGATCTGGTTCGTAATTTGGTATTGGTTTTGACACCAGTGTTCGATGTTGAGCAAATTAATGTGAAAGGTGGTACTGTCGTCGCAGTTGAGTTTCATGTTTTAGCGCAGGCGTTTGGCGCGATCAAAGACGTTACCTTTGTCGAGGTAGTTGAGGATTTGCTTAAATTCTTCGTGGCTAAACTGGGTTTTATTATACTTTTCTAGTTGGGCTTTATTATGTTTTTCCAGTTGGGCTTTCAGGTTGGCTTTGAAATCTTCAGCATTGCGAAGGGTGACGGGTTCGTAACCTAGTCCAGTTAGGCGATCGATCAGCTTTTGTTCCAGTTGTGCTTCAGATTCCGACATAGACGTTTACCAGATGGCTTTTTACTCTGTTTCTAATATTCCCCAAACACCCCATTACACAAACATTTTTTGGAGTAAGCCTTTTTTAAATTGTTCGGTTTGGTCGATTTGGCGGGAGAGAGTTTCGATTTTGCGATCGATGGTGGTTAGGAAGTTGGCTATTTTTTCTTGTTCTTGAATACTAGGATAGTGAATCTTTATTTTTTTTAGTGATTTTTGATTTATTCCCTTGGCTGTAGTACCTGTTGATAAAGATTGCAACATTTTTTGAAAAACAGTACTCCATATAAGCTGAATAAGAAAATGGTTATTGATATTTAATTTTGTCTTAAATAGAACTACACGCTGGCTAAGAATGTATTTTCGAGAATCTGGAATTAGTGTTGCATTACCTAAAGGAGCTTCCATTGTAAAAACAATATCTCCTTTTCTAACATCTACTTCACTCATCCATCTTTCATACAATTCTTCTGACGCTAAATTACATTCTGCCTGAAAATCTATATAGCCATTTTTAACATTATTAGCTGAAAGACTAGGAATATCACCACCTCCCCATTCCATACCTAACTTAAGTGGAGTACGACCTCTAAAATCCACAACCTCATTGAGGCAGTCATAAAATGAACTAAAATGCCAAGCAGGGAAGGGGGAGCCGTCGGGTTGTTTGAAGCGGATTTTTTGTGAGAAGATTTTTTGCATTACGCCGCGTTTGTAGGTCTGCAAGAGTTCCTGTTTGCGGCGGAGTTGGGTTAAACGGCGATCGACAGCCCCTAAAAAACTAGCAATCTTTTTTTGTTCAGCGATCGAGGGATAAAATAATAAGATTTGAGATAATGAATCTTGATTTATATTCGTATTAGCGCTAGAAGTGGCAAAAGATAAGATTTCTTTTCTAAATGATGATTCAGCGAAACAGTATTTTTTATACAGATGATAAAGAGTATTAGATTTCTCTCGGAATCTAATGATAAACCCACTGTAAATAGTATCTTCAAAATGGTCATTTACTAGGCATGATTGACCAACACCTTCCCTTTTTACTGAGGATCTGACGAATAAGACATCACCTTTTTGAATTTTGTATTGCTCTAATTGTTTTTCTGGAATTTCTACTCGTTCAAGATATGTCTTTTGTATCTCACTTTTGCCAAAAATATCCATTAAATTGACAAATTCTACGCCAGATCCAAATGCTTGTTTATCTGCGTTAAAACCATTTTTTAAGTCGCCAATTTGATCGAGATAATTAGATTCCCAATTATCCTTAAAATCAGGAAATCTCAACTGAGGAACTTTTTTCTTTAACTTCTTACTCATAACGGCGCATCGATCCCTAACTCATCACAAAACCCCTTAATCGCCTCATCGATCACCACCATATCGTGATCGCACTGCTTCAACTTTGCCGCTACAGCCGCCAGATCAATCTCCTCCTCCTCCTCAAACGTATCCACATAACGCGGAATATTTAAATTAAAATCATTCTCGGCAATCTCCGCTAATGGGGCGCGATAGCTATACTTTTCCTCCTCTATCCTTTGGCGATAAGTGGAAATAATTTTGTCAACATCCTCATCCCGTAAATAATTTTGATTCTTCGCCTTCTCAAAATAGGCACTGGCATCAATAAACAAAACATCTTCAGGACATTCCCGGCACTTTTTCAACACCAGAATACAAGTCGGGATACTCGTCCCATAAAAAATATTCGCAGGCAACCCAATCACCGCATCCAACCAATTCCGCTCCTTGATTAAATACTGGCGAATATGCCCCTCCGCACCTCCTCGAAACAAAACCCCGTGGGGCAACACCACCGCCATAATGCCGTTCTCATCTAGGTGATGCAGCATGTGCTGCACAAAGGCAAAATCAGCCTTAGAAGCCGGGGCTAACTTCCCATATTGACTAAAGCGATCGTCCGACTCAAACAGCTTATTCGCACTCCACTGCGCCGAAAACGGCGGATTCGCCACCACCGCCTCAAACCGCATACCCTCATGCTGGGGGTTCTCTAACGTATCTTCCTGGCGCAGATCAAAATTTCGATAATGCACCCCATGCAAAATCATGTTCATCCGCGCCAGGTTGTAAGTCGTGCGGTTCATTTCTTGTCCGTAAAAATCCCCGACTGATTTCACCTGCCGCGCCACCCGCAGCAGCAACGAACCCGAACCACAAGCCGGGTCATAAACTGACTTCAGCCGCTCCTTTCCCGTCGTCACAATCTTCGCCAATACTTTAGACACCTGCTGCGGCGTGTAAAACTCTCCTGCCTTTTTCCCTGCACCACTAGCAAACTGCCCAATCAAATACTCATAGGCATCCCCCAGAACATCGCTCTCGGTGTCTCCCAACCGAAAATCAATCTTATCCAGATGCACTAAAATCTTGGCAATTAAAGCATTCTTCGCCTTCGGAGTCCGCCCCAACTTCGTCGAATTCAGATCCAGATCCTCAAACAAATGATCAAAATCTTCCTCACTTTCCTTGCCCATTGTGGAGCGTTCAATACTGTTAAGCACCTGGGCGAGATCATCCAAAATAAAATTTGACGACTCAAAATCCTCATCCCTCAAATTTTCTTCATGGGCTTTTTTCGCCCCTAATGCCCGCTCCGCTAAAGAACTGAACAACTCTGACGGCTTCAGAAAATATCCCAGCGTGGCAATCGACTCTTCCCGAATCACCTCTAAATATTCTTGCCCCTCCTCCGAAGATTCATCAATCTCCAGAAAGTCAATGCCATCCTCCGCTAACACTTCATTAGCGTAAAGATGCTGACGCTCGGATAGGTACTTATAGAAAATAAACCCTAAGCAATAATCCCGAAACTCATCGGCGTTCATCTTGCCCCGTAGCGAATCGGCAATATTCCAAAGCTGAGTTTCTAATTTTTTCTTTTGTCCGTTTTGTCCGTTGGTCATTTATCTCTCGTACTGGGCGATCATTAGCACCGCCAAGAAGTGGTATCTAAGCAACGTAAGATTAACACACAATATGCTAGCTTTCAGTTGGAACGAAACTCAGTGTTTGTTCAATTGACTTTAGCGCTGATTGAATATCTGTACTCAGCGCATCTGCCTCAACTTTAATTACAGATACACCCTTCCCAATTTCTGTGAGAGATTTTTTGATAGTTCTGATTCGTCCCAAAGCTGTGCGGATTTGCTGAATTTGTTGTTCAACAGCAGTTACATCCAGTTCTGATTCAAAGGTACGCAATTTATTTAACCTTTGCTGGATCACCAAAAAGCGGATAGCAATGATTAAAAATGGATGGGTTGTGGCAATCCAATAACCCGACTCAGAAACTCCCTCTGCCCAATCACCGATTTCTTGAGCTAATCCCTCGCGGGAATAACTTAAAAAAATTGCCGAATTTGCAGAACGCCGCATCATTGCTGACTGTAAATGTTGAGTGATTGCTTGGCGACCAAAAGGTTTTGAAGGTCGTTTCCTAGCTTCAATCACTATTGACAGTTCAATTACAACTAACGATTTACTGGTGAACTTTAGGAGAATATCGCCAGTGTCTCCATCACGTCCAATATGCTCCACCTCTACTCCACTCAATTTTGACCAATTTCGTAGTTCGACAACCACTAACTCTTCATGGTTGATGCCTTTTGCAGTTGTCTGCTCAAGTACTTGTTGTGTCACCTGTTGATCTCGAATTTCTCTGGTCAGTTTTTCCACTTGTTCGGTTAATGGTTTCACAGACTCAGAAACCACATTTTTTACTGCCGCGGACAGAGTACCATTTTCCTTAGTCGCATTTATTAATGCTGCTTTAAATGCGCCTTGAATGGAATCAGAGCGTTTGGCATCTAAGAGTTGACGTAATGAAGAGAGAAAGCGGCCAACAACAGAAGTTTCTCTGGCGGGATCAATTTCGAGTGTAAGTAAAGTACTGACGCTATTGAGTTTTTCAGTGAGGATGGCTGAAGTCAGATTAATTTGATTTTGCAGTGGAGCTAATAATTGACCATTATCTGTCCCTACTTGATTAATTAATTCCTGCTGGAAAGACTCTGCAATTACCTTGACTGCCTGCTGAAACTCCACCAATAAGGATTCCATCTGCTGCTTAATTAATTCGTTGCCATGACGAGTTTGAGCAGTTTGCAAGCAAAGAAATCCTAACTCAAAAGCGTCCCGGCAAATATCCTCATATTCTGACTGGGGAAATTGTTTTAAGTAGCTGATTGCATTTTTGAGAGGGATTGCCATGCGATGAATCAGGACATGGCTTTGGGTCAATTCAATACTGGAGGGCAAGTAATAGGAGTCATTGGTGGAGCGGTTCATGGAGCAGTGGGTAGGCAGGTGACGATAAATTGACCCTACTACCTATTTTTTATGCCAGTCAAGGTGATGGAGAAAAGTTTTGTCAATTTGCAAAAACTGAAGAATTAATTTGGTGGTGGAGAATTATGCCACTGTTCCAACAGAGGGTTAATTACTTCGGCGTTAGCGAAAAGAAAATCAGCCACAGCCATAATTCTCTGATAAGGTAATCCAGCTTCTCGGCGGCTGGCTTGTCCACCCAACCAGTGATAAGCCGTAGATTTAGAGATGGCACAGATTTTTGCTAATTCTTCGTAACCCAATCCCCAACGATAGCTAAAATCTTGGGGGGACATGAACATTTGGTTGTGCAGTTCTAGCAACTGCTGATGTTGTTGAGCTTCAGACATGATTGCCCTGAAGCCTTTCCAAGAATGAGTTATCCAGGGGTTCGATATCTTCCTCGAAAGCGAAGTCGCAGGTGCAAATTTTACGAGAGGGGCTGCGCTCATCTAAAAGAACCAAGTAATGTAAGCCAGTGGCAATGCAACTGGCTTGTTGCGTGTAGATTACTCCGATGACGCGGCCAAAGTCACCGTTGGGTACTTGAAACCATCGCACCCATTCACCGAGATGAAATCTCTGCTGAGGGAATTCGCTGGGAATTACTTTTGGCATCGCTACTGGCGGAATCTGAGGAAATGTATTCGTCATATTTATTGCGGATAGCGTTGCACCAATATTTTTAAATTAACATATAGTGTGCAAAACTCAACTTATTGTGTATAGATTAATTATCTACACTCCCTCACGATGGTTCTGTGAGGCAAAAAAACCAAGATCCAGATATTGAATATCGCTTTGGCAAAGCTATTAGACGGCGACGACGAGAATTAGACCTTTCTCAAGAAGAGTTAGCTGAAAGGGCTGGTCTTCATCGCAATTACATTTCCAGTATCGAAACAGGGACTCGTAATCCTTCACTAAAAAATATAGAAAAGCTTGCACAGGCGCTGAACATATCTATTTCTGCTTTTTTTGCAGATTACGGTATTGAAGCAGAGAGTGAGTAAAACTGGGATTTTTGAGCGTTATAGCACAAGATCGCCTTTATTGGCAGCCTCTGTGAAACATTTTTCACAGCACAAACGAGTAAGAGCGATGCCCAACGACCGGCTTAGGGTAAGACCTACGGCGGTAAACTACGCTTGCGTTAAGTTTGCTCTCAGAAGGATGAAATTTGGTAACGGGTTTTGATAACCTAGCACCGTTGGAACATAAGACGATCGCAGTAGTCCAGTTTATCCATGCAATCTCATAATCAGACTCAAGAAATTACCCCAGAATTCTTTATAAATGCAGGAGTGAACTTAGATACAGGAGGAAATCAAGAAGATTTGCTAACTATGGTAAATCTGAGCAAGCAACAACTCAGGGATAGATGGTTTACTCCAACAGGGCAAAATATTCTTATACGCTGGAAAACAAATGGTTTCAAGCGAAACGTGTTAGATCGAATGGTTGGCAAGTACTATTTGATGACTCCCTTGCTGGTAGCAATTTTAGTCAGGAAGACCATAGGCGATTAGGTGATTTCTTGTCTGCAAAACTAAACAGAACTGCAACTAAAGCCCTCGAGATAAAGTTTCTCAGAAGGGCTTATGCGATCGCAGTCAGTAATTTGACCTCAATATTTGAACAACGCCTAACGGCATAAAGCCACGACTCATCAACCTGTTGCATATATTCCAAAAACTCTGGGAATTGAGCAACGCCTAACGGCATAAAGCTACGACTCACAGCAAAGGCTAAAACCCTTGAATGATGAAGGCTCACTCACAATTTTACAAGTACCCCTCAGCCAGAGACCCCAAAAAGACAAAACTTATCAATTTCTTGTATTTCTTCAACCTCTAAAACTCAATCCCTCTAACTCTTTCAAGGATTTGCAAGCACCTTTTTCTTTATCTAAATGGCTATATCCCTTAACCCTGTAATCCTTTCCGTCATTTTTTACCCTCAATTCCCCTGGCCAGCAAGGGTACTTGTCAAATTGAAGTATTGAATCATCGTCCATGCCAAATCAGGAGGTGGTGAGCTTGGCATTTCCTCAATCCGATACCTCAAAAATCGGGTATTTCTTGACCCCACATGGTCAACCCAATAAGGTAAAGTTAACCTGCCTTGATTATCCCTAATCGCCCACTGTCTCACCCCCTCTAGATAATCTTCCGAGACAAGTTTAATCGTTTTAATCAACTGGTCACTTTCTCCCAAAAATAAACAACCAAAACGTCTTACTAGCTCAGGATGGTCAAACGCTAACTGTATCCTCTCCCTTAAACTTGGTTGTATCTTCTCTCCGTTAGAACGAACCCAAATCAAACACTTCAGATTAGACAAAATTTCTTGATAACAAGGAATAACATTCTCTGGATGGCTAAAATCAGCATTCTTAAACCGTCTCATTTGACGCAAAATTCGTGACTTCTTGGGGCTAGATAACATTGCGATCGCCAATTCGACCCCACAGTGGCGATAGACATTCGTTTCCCCTACCAAAGACAACAACATTCCATACACTGTCGCTGGAGGAGGAACAGGATAGGTTTTTCCCATTTCCCTTGCATGGGACTCCCGAAAAGTCGTAAATGGAACATCCAAATAGAGAATTAATGGTGCAATCATTTTGATTCCTCTAAGCCCAAATCTCTTTTAATAACTGTTTTCAAATTTTCAATCAGTTCATTTCGATTACGATAAATATGCGCCTTTTTAAAAGGAGAATCATCAAAATTATTTAATTGCTGTAACTCCTTAACAATTGTTCCCCCAATCCACAATTTACTAGGGTCAATCTGTCCGCATTCCACTTCATCTATAAACTCTTTTGTAAATTTTGCTTCCTTGCTCTTAGGATCGCAATATTCAAAACAATAGGAAATATACGAAGCAAAATGATTTGTCCATTGAAATACAAAACTATCGGAACAGAAAGGATAATTAAAAACATTACTACTTCCTCCTACCTTGGGCAGATTCATAATCCCATCTATCACAGGTAAAATCCGTGAAAAATCTTTGAGATGAGTGGCATTAATTCCAAAATAATATTGATATCGAGTTGCATGATATTCTGTAAAATGGAGCGATGTGCTATCCTTTTCTCTGCCACTTTTTGCCCCTAACTTGAGTGCGCCATCATAAGGCGTTAGCGAAACAGCCATATTCATCCCTAAAGCACCCATTCGTTGATTAGGAGTACTAACTTTTGTTTGTTTATTTTTTTTCTTTGTTTTTGAAGTCTCCTCCTCTGTTTCAGCAGACTCTAATAAAGCAAACCCAAAAATATCGTCATCATAAAATTGTTCTGGATCGAAATCTTCACTTGTTAACCGATTAATATTTTCGTTCTCATCCCAAACTCGATTAACCAAATAACCTTGCTTTTGAAGATAAAAACGTAACGCCCAACGGATTGCACTTGAACCTACAAAAGAATGAATTTTACCATTCCAATAGCCTTTTTGCAGAGTAGTCTTATTTCCTCGTCTCATGTCATGATTTAAGGACGCTAACCCATAACGAGTGAGAACTGTTCCGTAAAGATAATAATTGGGGATATTATTGATACTCTTATTCTGGCTCATCATTAATTTTTTCTAATTCTTGATTATCTAAGGATAAATTATCATCAGTATCGGTCGGTTTATCTTTGGGTTTATAACCGGCGATCGCTAACAATGACCAAATTCTTAGTTCTTGCCAAGGTGATTTTTTAATTAGTAGTGAAATTTCTTCTTGATGCTGATTAAAATACTTATTTAATCCTCCTCTTACTAAAAAGTCGGATAAATATTCCTTAAACGACAATTCATCATAACAATAGTTTAACTCTGCCCTTAATCGTTCAACTTTATTCTTAATTGGAGGCTCTTTTCCTGACTCTGTTTTGGCATACATTTTAGCAAAGTTACCCTTCATAGCTTGCTGAAATACCTTAATAAAAATAAGATACTGCTTGTCTTCTTCACTGTTCTCTGCCATTATTATGAATCCTTTTCCATTGGAAAATAACTGGTTAAATAAATATCCTTTTGAATCCTCTATCACCAATTTTTCCCAAAAATTAGACCACCAATGGATTCCTTTCACTAAATTATCAGCAATCAGGGAACGAATCGGATTCACTTTAATAAAAATTTGCTTAGGTCTAATCTTCTGATAATTGGTTTGAAAGTATTTTTGAACCTGTTGATAAGTAGTTAAAGTATTGTTATTAATTTTAATTTCTTCTATACTCATCAATGTCCTTTGACGAGAAGCTTGATTCATTTTTTCATATAACCAAACTTGACAAGCTTGATAGTAGCCGCTTTCAGTGTGAATATCGTCTAAGCTGTAATAAAGTAATCCTGCTTCCCCAAGGCTACTAACATGAAGCTGTTTAATTTCTAATTGCTGTAATCGCCATCTCCTTTGAGAAGCATCTTCAAAATCTTTGATTTCTGGAATCACCACTAGATAGCGATGGGGTTTCCTTTCCTTCAAGTCTTCTGATGGTATATGAATTAAGCAATAATGACAAACTACTGGTACAAATAATAATGCTAAAGCGTATTCAGGTTTCTCTTCTAGTTTTGTAGTATTCTGCGTCCGAGCATGGCGAACAATTCCCCCTAAATACAACCAACTGGTTATTTGAATATAATCATGTCTGAGTTGTTGGGTATCTGCCTCACATAACTTCTCTGCAAAGGTTTGATGTGCGTACCAAGTTAGGGATTTATATTGATACTCGACTGTTTTTTCTTCAACTGTTAGTTCAGTGTTAACTATCTCTCCTGCTTGATAAAACTTATTAAGACGCAGGAAAACAGCACATATTCCCTCATGAATATGGATTTTCTGACTGAAATCTATTGCATCATTGTCTAATCCTGTTAAATGAATTAAACCTGTATCATCTAGTTGAAAAGACTTCTTAATTAACCAAGATAGGGCAACAAAATCATTCCCTTGCCAGAATAATTCAATAGTATCAGCAGTCAAAAACCATGATATCTGTCCTCCCCGTTGACGAGATAAGGGATATTGCTTTTCTAACCGCTTTAAAGTCATGTAAAGCCCCGTCATTCCCACGCGGTGCATTATTGTCGTATCCGCAGCGTCGAGAGATAGGGAAATTTTGGGTTGGGTAGCAACCATGATCAGGTCTCCTCTTCTTCCTTGCTGCGAGTCGCTGCGACAAATATTCCACACATCATCTTTCGTTTCCCGCCAATTCCCTGTTCTTGCAAGGTTAAGGAATCTTCTGGGTTGAGTTCGCTGATTTTTATGCCAAATCCTCTAACTTTAAACTGTTTTCCTTGTTTATTGATGGTTAATTGTCTTCGTTGAGGCGTTCCATCTTGTCGGGTAAGAAGTTCAATTTTTCCTTGTATTCCTAAATTATCCAGTTGCCGTTGCACAGCTTCAAGAAAGTTAGTAGAGTCTTGAAACCCTTTAATTATGACTAATCTGGAATAGACACTTTCTGAAGAAATTAATGGTTTGTAGTCGGGAATATCTAGTTGATAGGAATTTTTATCTATATGAAAAGCTTGACCCGCTAAATAAGGATAAACTAAAGGAATTTGTTGATGATAAATCCGAATTTTTAGACGAGATTGAGCAGTGAGTTCAAGCAAATTGTTCCTGTCCGGTATTCCAGCAATCGGATGAATACCAATAGACTTTAGTTCGTGAAGGCTAGGACAAATCCTGGACAAAGCACTATAGATAGCATAACCATTATCAAGAGGAATCGGTGCGCCTCTCAGCTTAAACGTTAAGTCTACATATTCCTCACTATGAAGTAATATGGCTACCATAGATGGAAATTCCCAGAAAAATTTAAAAATGTCAGAGTTTGTTTAATACATCAACATCCTCTTGTGCAAAATTGCCCTCATCGCCAACTACTTTGGTTAGAGTGGCAGCTTAGGCTATTGTTCGCAATGTTCTCACTGATTAGGAGGAGCTTCCAATACTCCAGTAATTACTCAGAACAGAGAGATAGCCGAAAGTTTCTATCCCATACCAGCATGAACCGCTTCTGCTCTATTCTAGAAAAATTCGGTGCTTTCCTGCTTTCTATGCTTGATTGGACTCACGGCAAGCTTATCCTTCCAATTTGGACTAGCGGCAAATTTATGGTTCCAAACTGTCAATTTCATCCAAAATTAGCTGACGCAAGAATGAGGGTTATAGTGTTGTTGACGGCAAAGTTATGGTTCCAGTCGCGGCAAACTTATGGGTAAAGTCACACTTAGCCCTATTGAATGGGAGCGATCGCAGCCAAGGCCAATCCAATTCGCGGCTAGACAAAGTTTTGTCCGCCTGTACGGACAACGGGTTGGAGTGATGAGGTTAATTTACGGCTGAGGCATTGCACCAAAATACTGTAAGTTACTATTTCATCCCCTTTGATTGTGGTGTAGAACAAAATGGATATAGGTTTGTAGCCCACTCAGCGAACAAAAACGGGAGATACTCCTATGACAGCACTTACATTAAACCTCAATTCTGTAATTAAACTGACAAGAGAGCAATTTTATCAATTGTGTGTAGAAAATCCCGATTTAAAATTAGAACGCAATGCCCAAGGAGAATTGATTATAATGCCGCCTACAGGAGGAGAAACAGGAAAAAGTAATTCTGCTATTAACGCTCAAATATGGTTCTGGAACGACCAAAATCAATTGGGCGAAGTTTTTGATTCATCAACTGGATTTACTTTACCTTCGGGGGCTGACCGTTCTCCAGATGTTTCTTGGGTAGAAAAATCTCGTTGGGATGCTTTGACTAAAGAGCAAAGAGAAAAATTTATTCCCATCTGTCCTGATTTTGTTATCGAGATCCTCTCACCTAATGACAGCTTGAAAAAAACTCAGAATAAGATGCAAGAGTATATCGAAAATGGTTGTCGTCTAGGTTGGTTGATAAACAGAAAAAAACAGGAAGTAGAAATTTATCGTCCAGGACAGGATGTGGACGTTTTAAAATTACCTCAAATTCTTGACGGGGAAGGTACTTTACCTGGTTTTGTACTCAATATGCAACGAATTTGGTAAAAGCTCAACGAAGAGACAGGGGACAGGCTTGCCGTAAGCGTAGCCGAACGAGAGCAGGGGGAAATGACCACTTCTCTATTTGCTTTCTCAACCTGCTTCACAAAGGATGCTCGTCTTGCAAAAGACTTTGGATAATTTATTTCTTGATAATCTTTAACGTGAGTTCGACTCTGATTCAACCTTGGCTTGATTCGCCAACTCTTTCGCTCTCGCCTGGGAATCAAACTTTAATTTATTATTCCACTGCTGCGCTTTGCCAAACTTATTAACAGCACCATTAATATCATTATTTCGCGCTAAATTCTCACCTTGGATGACTAACGTTGTCGCCCCTTGCGCCAAACGAGATGGAGTTTGGCACGATTGCAACTCTTCTAACACTTCTGGATGGCCAATGAAGTAATTATTTAGCAAGTTGCAACCACTAAGTAATAAATTATCGAAATCCAAATCCCATAAAATTATTGTCTTGTCATAACTTGCAGAAGCTAACTGTTGTCCATTGGGGCTGTAGGCGACGCTAATGACCGCATCGCTATGACCAGTCAGGGATTTGAGGAGTTGACCACTGCTGACATCCCAGATTTTGATCGTCTTGTCATCACTTGCAGAAGCTAACTGTTGTCCATTGGGGCTGTAGGCGACGCTAATGACCTGACTGCTATGACCAGTCAGGGATTTGAGGAGTTGACCACTGCTGACATTCCAGATTTTGATCGTCTTGTCAAAACTAGCAGAAGCTAACTGTTGTCCATTGGGGCTGTAGGCGACGCTAGTGACCACACTGCTATGACCAGTCAGGGTTTTCAGGAGTTGACCACTGCTGACATTCCAGATTTTGATCGTCTTGTCAGAACTAGCAGAAGCTAACTGTTGTCCATTGGGGCTGTAGGCGACGCTAGTGACAAAACTGCTATGACCAGTCAGGGTTTTCAGGAGTTGACCACTGCTGACATTCCAGATTTTGATCGTCTTGTCAGAACTAGCAGAAGCTAACTGTTGTCCATTGGGGCTGTAGGCGACGCTAAAGACCCTACTGCTATGACCAGTCAGGGTTTTTAGGAGTTGACCACTGCTGACATCCCAGATTTTGATCGTCTTGTCAAAACTAGCGGAAGCTAACTGTTGTCCATTGGGGCTGTAGGCGACGCTAAAGACCACACTGCTATGACCAGTCAGGCTTTTCAGGAGTTGACCACTGCTGACATCCCAGATTTTGATCGTCTTGTCAGCACTTGCAGAAGCTAAGTGTTGTCCATTGGGGCTGTAGGCGACGCTAATGACCCCACTGCTATGACCAGTCAGGGATTTGAGGAGTTGACCACTGCTGACATCCCAGATTTTGATCGTCTTGTCAGCACTTGCAGAAGCTAAGTGTTGTCCATTGGGGCTGTAGGCGACGCTAAAGACGGTACTGCTATGACCAGTCAGGGATTTGAGGAGTTGACCACTGCTGACATCCCAGATTTTGATCGTCTTGTCATCACTTGCAGAAGCTAACTGTTGTCCATTGGGGCTGTAGGCGACGCTATAGACCTCACTGCTATGACCAGTCAGGGATTTGAGGAGTTGACCACTGCTGACATTCCAGATTTTGATCGTCTTGTCAAAACTAGCAGAAGCTAACTGTTGTCCATTGGGGCTGTAGGCGACGCTAATAACGTAATTGCTATGACCAGTCAGGGATTTGAGGAGTTGACCACTGCTGACATCCCAGATTTTGATTGTGTTGTCAAAACTAGCAGAAGCTAACTGTTGTCCATTGGGGCTGTAGGTGACGCTATAGACGGTACTGCTATGACCAGTCAGGGATTTGAGGAGTTGACCACTGCTGACATTCCAGATTTTGATCGTCTTGTCAAAACTAGCAGAAGCTAACTGTTGTCCATTGGGGCTGTAGGCGACGCTAATGACCGTACTGCTATGACCAGTCAGGGTTTTCAAGAGTTGACCACTGCTGACATCCCAGATTTTGATCGTCTTGTCATCACTTGCAGAAGCTAACTGTTGTCCATTGGGGCTGTAGGCGACGCTTCTGACGGTACTGCTATGACTAGTCAGGGATTTGAGGAGTTGACCACTGCTGACATCCCAGATTTTGATCGTGTTATCAGCACTAGCAGAAGCTAACTGTTGTCCATTGGGGCTGTAGGCGACGCTAATGACCGTACTGCTATGACCTTCTAAAGTATTCACTTCGATCGCACGGTTTTCTTTCTTTTCATTTGGCTTTAAATAAACCGCTTGCTGTAAAGTTGCCACAGTTTGCATTAAGATATCGCTTCTGTGCTGCGCCCAAATTGTATGCTTGAGTTTGCTACCTGCTTTTAAGGCTGCTATTAAAGCATCTGGGTATTGTCCAGAGACAGCAAAGGCTTCAGAAGAAGTATTGATGGCGCTAATTTGATTAACATTTGCCTCTAGTGACCACTGGAATGTTGCTGCTGCTAAAGCAGCAAATCCTAAACCTGCGGCCACAGTACCAAAAAGGGCGCGTTTGAGAAAGCTATTTAGTTTCGCCTCACTCAGTTTTCTTTCTTTTCGTTCCTTTTCCAGTTCCGCCATCACCTGTTTTAACTTCGGTTCCTGTTGCTGGCGGATAAAAGCGGCGATGTAGTCATGTACTAATTGATAACGGTCGGCGGGGTTTTCTGGTAGCAAAACCACTAAGCCGGATTGGACAAAAATTTCTAAAATCAAATCTAATTTACTGATTTCAGAAGCTTGTTTCGCCCTAGCTTCCGATCCCCCCGCCTGCGGCGACCCCCTTAAAAAGGGGGTTGAAAGAATAAAGCCCCCCTTTTTAAGGGGGGTTGGGGGGATCTCCGAGAAGTACGGCTCAAAATCTGCTTTCAATTCAGCGCGAGTCTTTAAAGGGCGCGTTCCTTTTTCATCCGTCAGCAAATACAGTAATATGTCTGCTGCTTGGTGATTTTCTTCACCACAATCATTAACAACTTCATGCAAATAACGCTTAACCAATTCGTCCTTAGTGCCACGCTGCCGATATTCTGCCAGAGTTGTAATATTCTCCGTTTGCAGTTGCGCCCCTACAACCTGCAACTCAATAGGACGAACTTCGCCCAATTCTCCGGCTAAATCTTGTACCAGTTGTTCAACTAAAGCAGGTTCTAAATGAAAACTAGTATTTTCAGTTAAACGCTGAATAATTGACTTGGTATCAGCAGGTGAGAAGTTCCCCAACTTGTAAAGTACATTATTACTGAGAATGTCATTGCCAATAATCTTCAGACTGGACAAATCATTGCACTCCAGCAAGTAATGGATGTAATCCACCCGCAGCGATAAGATAACTTTCACCGATAGAACATTCAAACACTCTCCCAGAAACTCAAAGAATTGCTTTCTTTGCGCAGGTTCGGTGTAAACAAAGAAAAATTCCTCAAATTGATCGAAAATTAACACCGTGCGGAGGTTACACTGTTCGTTTTCTTTGAGTTTGGATATTAAATATTGCGTAGTTCCGAGTTCTGAAGGTGAAAGTTGACCTTCCGAGGGTGGAAGTTGACCTTCTGAAGATGAAAGTTGACCTTCTGAAGGTGAAAGTTGACCTTCTGAGGGTGGAAGTTGACCTTCTGAGGCTCGACGTTGACCTTCTGAGGGTGAACGTTGACCTTCTGAGGATGAAAGTTGACCTTCTGAGGGTGAACGTTGACCTTCTGAGGGTGGACGTTGACCTTCTGAGGGTGAACGTTGACCTTCTGAGGATGAACGTTGACCTTCTGAGGGTGAACTTCCAAGTTCAAAGGTCGAAACTTGAAGTTCTAACTCCCCCTCATCCCCTTCTCCCCTGCCCCCTGCCCCCTGCCCCCTGCCCTCATCCCCTTCATTCCCCAAAAGCCTCCCCAACTCTTCCGCCCAGTTAGTATAAACCCGCATTACCACCGGCATATAATCTTGAACACCGATCGCTTTATCCTTTAAAGCTGGCACTAGTCCCGCATTCACCAGGGAACTTTTGCCTACACCTGATTGCCCATGAATTACTATCAACTTATAATCAGGGCGACCCATGCGTTCAATCAAACGTTCTACATCCAACAGGCGACCAGATGCAGCAATTTCTGGGGCAATGTTTCCTTGAGGAGAGTTTGAGCGCAATGTCTCTACAAATGCCTGCTTTGTCGCTTCTAACCTACCCGCACCAATAAAAGCCCGCAAGCCAAATTGTTGTTCAATGGAACGCTGTTGCTGTTTGATTTTGTATGCTTTGAGATATTCTTTCTGCTCAAAATAAAGCTGCTGCAAAAATCTGATAATATCCAAGTAAAGTCTGACATTTTTTAAAGGATTACCCACATCTCTAGCAGTTTCTAAGCTGAGAGTTGCCTGTTGAAGTTGACCTAAATGGTATTGAGAACGACCTAAAATAAATCGATATAAACTCAAATCTTTTGATTTTATATCTATTTCGGAAATCTCAGATCCAACCCCTGATATACTCGCTGATTCCACATTGGGAATTGTAATAAAAACTTTCAAGGCTTGCTGAACAAGCTGATTTGCTTCAACCCAATTTTTTTTAGCCAAAGCCACCTCAGCTAAAAAGCCGTAATCTTTGGCTAATTCCCTTAGCTGGTTATTAGTTTGATGTACTACTAAAGCTTTTTCTGTAAGACTCTGCAAAGCTTCCCACTTTTGCAAGTCTCGCAAGATATCGCCGAATTTAACTACTGCATTAGCAATTAAATCTGGTTGAGAATATGGAAAACCTTTCTCCAAACCTCTCTCCTGCAAAGAGAGAGGCTTTGAATTCTCCCCATTCCTTAATAGGGAAGGGAGTTGGGGGGTTAGGTTTCGCCTTAACTTTTCCAGATTAGGTGAAAAGTCAGTTAAATCTGGAGTTCGTAACTGGTTAATACAATTTATATACTCTTGAATATAATGCCAAGTCACTTGCCAATCGGGATGATTGATATCTTGATGTTTAAAAGCTTTGAGATAATAACAAAAGCTAATTTCACCGAGGATTTTTATCTGATGTTCTATATTATTACTTTGCTGCCATAGCTCAAAAGCTTTGTGATAATGCTGTAGCGCCAAATCTTTTTGATTATTTATCTGTTTGATAAAACCTAACAAAGATTCTAAATTAGCTTGAATTTCTAAATTATAAACATCTGGCTTTTTAAGTAATTCTCTTTGTGCTGTTTCTAGCTCATCTTCCAGTTTAAGATATACATTGACGCTAAAATTTAATTCATTGGTAAACCATTGATTAGCCGTTTGGATAACAAAATCTACTAATTGTTGTGTTGATATATCAAAATTTCTCGTAGTTGCCCAACTTTCCAAATCTGGCGCAAGCTGTATTAGTTGTTTGTAGATTTCATCGTCAATCCAGAATACTAAGGGAAAAGAAAAATTCTTGCGAAACTCTTCCCGCACCTGATTTGCAGAAGTTAACATTACAGACAAATTCTGCACTGATTCTAAACCCACAACCATTACACAGGCTGGTATTTGTTCGCCGAATTCTTCCTGAATCGCAGTATAAAGAGTTCTGTTCGATTGCTGCACCGCCAAGACACAAATTTCGACTTGACAAATTTCTTGCAGTCTGGAGATTAAGCGATCGCGCAAACTAACATAATTACATCGGGCCAAAATCAGCTTAAACTGTCCCACAGAGGACTCAATCGCCCAAGCTAATTGTTGCAATCCCTTTTCATTTTCAGGTTGCTGTGAATCTGTCATACCAATTTGGAATTTGGGATTTTGGATTAAAAAAGCCAGGGCGAATAGTAGATGTGGGGTGTGTACCGCGAAGCATAACGCACCGGAAACCGGAGATGGTGCTTACGGAAGCCGTAACACACCCTACCGTTAAGAAAGGTTCAACTCCCTGGCTTCTGCCAAAACGGGATTAACATCAAACCAAGACTCGCCACTATCGCGATATTCAAAGACAAACCGACTGCGGATCAGTTTTTGATATCCCTGGTCATCACTCACCTTTTTCCTTTCCTTGACATGACGTAACAATTGCCACTCATCCTCAGAAATCGGCAACATTATTTCATTCCGCCGCGAACGAATAACTTGCTCTAAGGTTTCACGGGTTAAAGGAAGACTCATTTCTTCCATAATCCAAGTATTCAGCAGCCTCAGCACATCGCGCACATGACCACCGCTCATTTGACATAAACGCTCAAGGCTAGCAGCACTATCAAAAATCTCAGTAACTTGATTTAAACGCTCTTCTGGTGTCAAATCAGGGAAAGCTCTAGCTAGTACCAATTGCTGCATGAGTGACATTCCCTGTGTATGAACGCTGCCATCAGCCCATTGGATAGGAACCATTGGTAACACCTTGGGGTCTTCTGGGAAACGCTGAGTCAGCATTCCATAATCGTTGGAAAACTTCAAAGATAAGGGCATGGTGTAGATGAGATGACAATTCAGCTTCGTCAAAAACTCACCTTGATCGACAAATAAATATTCTTGCTGCGGACGACCCCAAGGTTTGGCACGATTATCTATGCGGTCAAGATTATCGACAATTACCACCAGACCATTTTTACCCTGCTGTTTGAGTTTAGCGATCGCAGGTTCTAATAATTCTTGATTAATCGCTTCCAGTAGCTTAGTTTTTTGCGGTGCTAAATACTGATTGAGTTTTTCTCGCAGCGCTGGGTCATTTTTCATCTTCGCGGTGATTTCACCAATACCCACAGACAGAGAAAACTTATCTTTATCTGCCGATAAACCGACATCACCAACCCCCGGAAGCTTAACTTTTCCCGCCGTCACCTCAGCGTTTAAGACCTTCCAAGCACCTTGCAGCAACTCATTAAACTTGTTGGGTGACTCCAGTGTAATTTTATCCAAACTTTGACTTACACGCCGAGCGATCGCTAGCAGCACATCAGCAATATCAACATCGGTCATTTCCAGGTCATCACTGGACTCAAAATAGACCACATGGAAACCTAACTTTTCCAGTTCTGCCTGTAACCGTAATAGTTCTGTCGATTTTCCACAACCAATATGCCCAGTAAATAAAGTGCAAGTGGGTTCATTCGGCTTAAAAAAAGTAATTTTCTGCTTCAGCTTGCCAAGAATATCACCACCTCGTACCGAGGAAAAATCTATGTAATACTTGCCATCAGAGCTATTGCTGACAAACAGAGTTCTGCTGGGATCGCTAGCCTGATAAAATTCCCGTAAATCTATGGGCATAATCTGGTAGTGCAATTATCTCGTATTGTCTTAACATATCCTTGTTGAAAAGGATGAAGTTATTTACATCTTTGCACCTCAATATTTCGGATTTACTGCGTCAAAAGTGACATTTTCTCTCTGACTCTGTGTTCTCTGCGCCTCTGCGGTTCGTTAAAAAAGAATAAAACCACTGAAGCACAAAGGGCACAGAGAAATAAAATGTAACTATATGAAGCGATCTGCAAAAATCCAGACTTTTTTTTGATACTATTTAAGACCGGACTCTTTAAATACTGATTGACGTATGAGCAAAGGTACCCTGTTTGATAAAGTTTGGGACTTACACACCGTCGGTACACTTCCCTCAGGGCTGACGCAACTATTTATCGGGCTTCATTTAATTCATGAAGTCACCAGTCCCCAAGCCTTTGCTATGTTACGCGAGAGAAGTCTAAAAGTACTGTTTCCAGAGCGGACTGTCGCCACAGTCGATCATATTGTGCCCACAGAAAACCAGGCGCGTCCCTTTGTGGATAGCTTGGCAGAGGAAATGATTCAGGCGCTCGAACAAAATTGTCAAGAAAATAACATAACTTTTTACAATATTGGTTCTGGTAGCCAGGGTATAGTTCACGTGATCGCTCCCGAACTCGGACTGACTCAGCCAGGAATGACGATCGCTTGTGGAGATAGCCATACTTCCAGTCATGGTGCATTTGGTGCGATCGCATTTGGTATCGGTACTAGCCAAGTCCGGGATGTTCTCGCTTCCCAAACCCTCGCCCTCTCGAAATTGAAAGTCCGCAGAATCGAAGTTAACGGCACTCTCAACCCAGGAGTTTACGCTAAAGATGTGATCCTGCATATTATCCGCACCCTTGGCGTGAAAGGTGGCGTAGGCTATGCTTACGAATTTGCAGGGACGACATTCGAGCAAATGAATATGGAAGAGAGGATGACTGTCTGCAATATGGCGATCGAAGGCGGTGCTAGATGCGGCTACGTCAATCCCGATCGAGTCACTTATGATTACCTCAAAGGCAGAGATTTTGCACCCAAAGATGCAGATTGGGATAAAGCAGTGGCTTGGTGGAATTCCATCAAGAGCGATGCTGATGCCCAATATGATGATGTAGTGGTATTCGACGCTGCCGAAATTCCCCCTACCGTCACCTGGGGAATTACTCCCGGTCAAGGTATCGGTGTCCACCAATCAGTACCTCAACCAGAAGAACTGCTGGAAGAAGACCGATTTATTGCCGAAGAAGCTTACCGCTACATGGATTTATATCCCGGTCAACCGATCAAGGGCACTAAAATCGATGTCTGCTTTATTGGTAGTTGCACCAACGGTAGAATTAGTGATTTGCGAGAAGCGGCGAAAATTGCCAAAGGTCGCCACGTTGCAGAAGGAATTAAAGCCTTTGTTGTCCCTGGTTCGGAAAGGGTGAAAGAAGAGGCGGAAGCTGAAGGACTAGATAAAATCTTTCAAGAAGCCGGATTTGAGTGGCGCGAACCGGGATGTTCTATGTGCTTGGCGATGAACCCCGATAAGCTACAAGGAAGACAAATCAGCGCTTCTTCCTCCAACCGCAACTTTAAAGGCAGACAGGGTTCCTCCTCCGGTCGGACATTGTTAATGAGTCCGGCGATGGTCGCCACTGCTGCCATTAAAGGCGAAGTCTCTGATGTCCGTGAACTCTTGTAATTATAGAGGGGCATTGGGAATGGGGAAAGGGAAAGGGGTAAGGGGGAAAGGTTAAATTTATCCTTTTACCCTTTACCCTTTAACCTTTTCCCCTGCCCCTCACCTCCCCTAGTCCCCAGTCCCTTTTTCAACAGTCTGTCATTGAAAGAATAGATAAAGTTTATGGTGAGTGAAGTTAAAACAGTTTCAGGGCGCGGTATCCCCTTAGTAGGCAATGATATAGATACCGATCGCATCATTCCCGCGCGATATTTGAAAGCCGTTACCTTCAATGGGTTAGGCGAAGGCGCATTTATTGATGACCGCACAGCACTCAAAGGCGAACATCCCTTTGACCAACCCCAATACAAAGGGGCGAATATTTTAATAGTCAACCGTAACTTTGGCTGTGGTTCATCGCGGGAACATGCACCCCAAGCGATCGCAAAATGGGGAATCCAAGCTTTAATCGGTGAAAGCTTCGCAGAAATCTTTTTCGGTAACTGTGTAGCAATGGGCATACCTTGTCTGACAGCCGATGCTGCTGATGTTAAACAACTACAAGAGTTAGTTGCTGCCAATCCTCAAGCCGCCGTGACAGTGAATCTGGAAACCTTGCAAGTGGAAATTGGCGATTATATTGTTTCAGTTGCGATCGGTGAAGGTACAAGAAGCACATTTATTTCTGGAACTTGGGATGCTTGCGGTCAGTTAGTAGCTAACGCTGACCAAGTTCGAGCAACAGCTACAAAATTACCCTACGTCGGTTGGAGCAATTTAGCCGCAAGTTAGGATTCTCTTATTCCCTGGCTCTGCTGGGGAATGTTAATTTATAGATTTTACCTACATTATTTCAGATTTGGCATAGTAGATATATAGCCAAGTAATTCTAGACTATGCCATTAATAAACCCTCCTCTCACTAAAGAAGATTTTATTAACTCTCGCTGGCAGGACGTGATTAATAGCAGCGAGAGAAAAGAGTGTAGTGCTTACAACAGAGTCTTCTGGAACAAGGCACGGGAAGCAAAAGAGGCAGGAAATGTCAGAGAACAGTCTGTCTTTGAGATTCTGGCGTTCGTAACCGGTGCTGCAATCAAGCCAGAATCAACAGAGAAGTTTTTTGCTGAAGTTTTCCAAAATCTTACTGATGAACATTTAAATTTTCTTACTGAAATTGCTCCTGAAGTATCAGATCCAGAACTTCAAGCACGAATTGCGGACATTCTCTGGGTCAAAAAGCACAATTATCGGATGGCACAGTTAGCAGTTACAGCCTACTTACAATCCGCCACAGAATTAGAAGATCCTGAAAAATGGAGTCGGTGTTTCGAGAGGATTGAACGGGCACTTCGGCTAGCACGCAAAATTAATTATCAAGCTGAAGTAGTTGTTGCACACATAGAGGCAGTCCTTGAGCGCTACAACGGAGAAGATCCACTGTGGCTGTCAGCAAAGCTTATGGAGCTTTTGCAAGAATACAAACTCGGTAATCCAACTAAATATGCTGCTCTTGCTGAGAAAGCTGCAACCTTAGCAGAATCAAACAATGATTGGCGTAGGGCTAGAAATTATTGGGAAATTAAAGCACAATGGCATCGTTTTGAAAAAGATGAACAGAAGGAACGTACAGCGCAAATGCAGGCGGCTGAAACTTATATAAAAGAAGCTGAAGATAGCCTTAAGGGTACAGATCCAAGCTATCTGCGTGCATCACATTTTATGGAGAAAGCTTTTGAAGCTTTTATGAATGTTCGAGGTACTAAGGAAGAAACTATCGCTGCAAAGGAAAAAGCTGAGGAGGTTCGCAAGCTTCTTAGCCAGTATCAGGAGCAATCTTTAAATGAGTTAGTTCCGATTTCTCATGAGACAGATATTAGTGTTCAGGTTGAGATAGCCAAATCACGCGTCAAAGGTAAAGAATTTTCTAATGCACTCTTTTATCTAGCATTTTTGGGGGCACCACCTAAAGTCTCTCACCTCCAACAAGAAGTGTTGGAAATAGCTGTTGAAAATCCTATCTATCATTTATTTCCATCTGTAAAGATTAATGAGATGGGTAAAGTTGTAGCTCGTCAACCCAAGTCAGCTTTATCCAATGATCCAGAGGAGGTAGAAAGAGCAATTCGTTTTGAGATGTATAAAAATGCAATTTTCTATCAACAACTTCACACCCTAGCTTATATCGAACCAGCCAGGTATCAAATAAATATGGAACATAGTGTAGAAGTAAAAGACTTATTTCCATTTGTTTCAAACAACTTCTTTGTGCCACCTGGGAGAGAATATCAGTTTGCAAAAGGGCTTTACGCTGGACTAATCGGAGACTTCTTCACATCCACTCATATTCTCATTCCTCAAATTGAAAATTCTATCCGTTATTTACTCCGAAGGCAGGGTGCGTTACCCTCAAAAATTGATATTGATAAGGGAATTGAAGATGAACGCGATTTGAATACTACTCTTTTCCCTCGCAACTATCCACAAATAAACTCAATTTTTGATGAAGATACACTTTTTGATCTCCAAGGCTTGCTAATTGAACGTTCCGGTTCAAATTTAAGAAACCGCATGGCTCACGGTTTAATTAATGATAGTGAGTTCAACAGCCCTATCATGTCTTACTTATGGTGGGTTACATTACGGCTTTGTTGTTTGCCAATGTTAAAACATGAACAACAGGTTGAAGAGTCTAATCCTTGGGTTAAGTTTGATGGTATTTTCAAAGATGACCCACTTTTTGATGATTTTCTAGAAGATATGGATGCAAATCGATGTGAATTAGATGCAGAAATCGCTGCTTATGAAGCTTCTTTAGAGGAGAATCAGTCAGCTTGAGTCAATATATCCTCGATACCGATCATGTTACTCTTTCTCAACATGGTAATTCTCAAATTCTACAACGCGCTCAAGTTGTTGGCAGTTCCAATATATTTGTTACGACAGTTACACTCGAAGAACAATTAAAAGGCAGATTAGCTTCTATCAGTAAATGTGCTAATAAACCACAATTTTTAGCAGTTGCTCATAGAAATTTGCGAATAACCCAGATTTACTTTTGTAGTATGAATTTGCTGGAGTTTGATGAGGCGGCATACAATTGCTACCAAAGTTTGCGCTGGCAAAAAATTCAGATAGGTACACAAGACTTAAGAATTGCTGCGATCGCTCTGGCTAACCAGTCAATTATCGTTACGCGTAATCACAAAGATTTTAGCAAAGTTCCTAATTTATCTCTTCAAGATTGGACTATGGATGGGTATTGTTAAAAACACATGAAACTAAATCATGTGTTGAATATAATGCCTATTACACTAGGTAAGATACTGATTGCACTTTTTGTCCTAACGCTTGAAATTATTTTTTGGCATTGCTTTTAATGAAATTTGGATCTTCTGATAAAAGTGATTGACGATTGTGCAATCAATACATTTGAAGCAATGTATGTACTTAGCAACTAGGTGGTAAATTTAACAAGTAGGTATTTAATCCTCGCAGAGCAGAAGCACTATTTTGAACTTTAGCGAAAATCGTTCAATCAGTCGAAAGCTAGTTTGCAAAAGGCATTCACGAGTTAATCTTTCTTTTTGAAATGACGTGAAAAGTCAGCATACAGTCAGGTATGTCTCTAAAATTCATAGTGAAGAAGTTTTACAAAAACTAATTTCTGCATAAAAGAAGAAAATATCTCTGATTAATACTTAGCAGCTAAAAACTATAAGTTTTCTAGTTCATAGAGAAAAACTAGTAATTCCATACATTTCTTAAAAATGAAGTACTAGTAACTCATTGTTCGCTTAAAGAAATTAAGAATTAGGAGTATTAATCATGGCAGTAACTTGGATTCCAGGCCCAGGCCCGACTAATGGAGCAGATGTAGGTATTAGTAATGCCGCTTCTGATAACTTCAATGGTTTGGATGGAAATGACAGCCTTTTCGGAAATGCTGGTAATGACCTGTTACGAGGTGGGGATGGTATTGACTTTCTATCCGGTGGGAACGGGAATGATACCCTAATCGGAGATCGTGGTAACGACACCTTCATCGGTGGAAACGGCAACGATCGCCTGATCTGGAACAATGGTGACGGTAGCGATAGAATGAGCGGTAATACTGGCTTTGACGTGGTTGAGGTCAACGGCGCAGGTGTGGGAGACAACTTCCGCCTAGAACAAGATGCTCAAGGCAGAGCAATCTTTGATCGCCTGAACCTGGTTCCCTTCACTCTGACTGTAGACAGTGCAGAGAGGTTTGAAATTAATGGTGGGGGTGGTGATGACACCCTCGATGTCAACAACCTGTCAGGAACTTCTGTAAATGCAGTCTGGTTCACAGGCGGGGCTGGAAATGACTTGCTTGATGGTAGTGGTACAGCGACACCGTTAAGAGCCTTGGGTGGTGAGGATAATGACAGCCTGACAGGTGGTACTGGCAATGATAACCTCTATGGTGATACAGGTAATGACCTGTTACGAGGTGGGGATGGTATCGACTTTTTATCTGGTGGGGACGGCAACGATACTATACTCGGAAATCGTGGCAACGACACCTTTACTGGCGGAAACGGCAACGATCGCCTGATCTGGAACAATGGTGACGGTAGCGATAGAATCAGTGGTAATGCTGGCTTTGACGTGGTTGAGGTCAACGGCGCAGGTGTGGGAGACAACTTCCGCCTAGAACAAGATGCTCAAGGCAGAGCAATCTTCGATCGTCTGAACTTGGTTCCCTTCACTCTGACTGTAGACAGTGCAGAGAGGTTTGAAATCAATGGTGGTGGCGGTGATGACATCCTCGATGTCAACAACCTGTCAGGAACTTCTGTAAATGCAGTCTGGTTCACAGGCGGGGCTGGCAATGACTTCCTTGATGGTAGTGGCACAACGACACCGTTGAGAGCTTTCGGTGGTGAGGGGAATGACGTTCTCTATGGTGGTGCTGGCAATGACTTACTCTATGGAGATGCTGGTAATGATATTTTACGAGGTGGTAAAGGTAATGACATTCTGACTGGTGGTGCTGGTAGCGATCGCTTTGTATTCAACTCAGGTGCTGGGTACAATGGTGCCGATCTCGGTGTAGATAAAATTACTGACTTCAGCTACTTTAGCGATAAAATTGTCCTTGATAAGACAACTTTTACCGGACTCAATAATCTGTCCCAAATTAAGATAGTAGCTAATGATGCAGCAGCTGCAACTAGCTCTGGACTCATTACTTACAGTCTTGGAACTGGCAACTTGTTCTTCAACCAAAACTTGACATCACCAGGCTATGGGACAGGTAGTTTGTTTGCCAACATTGATAACGATAACAATCAATTCACAGCCCCACCATTATTATCAGCGACAAACTTTGAGATTGTTGCATAAACATTTCTCAAAATCCATAGAAGCTAAGGCATGTCTGCAAGCTGACAGCTAAATCCAAATTAGCAATCATCAATATTACTAATTTGGGATAATTGAATCCTCCTCATACTTCAAGGATGGGGAGGATTATACAGCAGTTTTCTTTGCATGAAGTACGAGGCTGCAAAGGCGTAGTCAGCCGTAGACATTAGACCTCTTGCAAAAATATGTTTTTGCACTTTTAGGGAAAAGGTTTTGGTTAAAGGGAAAGGATTTTGAGTTTCTTTACCCTTTTCCCCTTGCCCTTTATCCTGACAAATGCCAACCAAGAAGTCTATTGCTTTGGAAAATGAGGCAATTTTGGGCGATCTAAAATATTCCAAAAAAGTTCCTAATTTATGTATTGAAAGTTAGATTATAAATGGATATTCTTCAAAATACAGCTTTATTTATCTACATAAAAAGTTAATTCTAAGATAAAGTTTATTCAAATATCATCTTTGTAAATAAGTTAAAATTTGCTGTAACATAATAATAGGAAGATTTTGTAACCTAATAAATCGATTAATATGCGTTTACCTACCATCATCAGTGCAACCCTATTGCTTTCTTTAAGTATGAACCTACCAGCTATATCCGAAACTAGCGTAGAGAAAGCACAATATCAAACGCAAGCGAATAATAGCTTGAATTCAAGACGATTGAAATTTAATAAGCGTTTGTGGGAGCGGGCAAATATAGGAATCCTATTTGATTTTTGAAAAAGATTACGAGAAAATACGGCTGAGTGTACAAGTGTAAGAGTAGACAATGATAAATCAGGATCTACAAACGGCAACACTGCCTGAGACAGTGGCGACTGCGATCGCGGAGTTACAGAATTTTATCGCCACTTGTCGCGATGCCCGTGAGGCAAGAAAAGCCTTGGCAGTCAAATTGGTTTACCAAGATTACTTGTACGAAGAAATCCAAATTATTTTAGATGTGTCTTTAGGCTCGATAACAGGTTGGAAACAGGCCTACGAGCAGAATGGAATTAATGGGCTGTGGTCGAACTACAAAGGCAGGAAAAGCCATCTGAGTGTCGAACAGCGAGAAGAGGTGTTGAGTTGGCTCTCTACAAAGGACTGCTGGGAGCTGGGAGAATTGGAGCATAAACTAGCGTTTGATTATGACGTGGTTTATGAGTCAAAACAAAGTTACTATGACTTATTCGATGCAGCTGACATAAGTTGGAAGAAAACCACAAAGCTAAATCCCAAAGCCAACCCAGATGCTGTTGCAGAAAAAAAAAAGAGATTGAAACATTGTTGGCAAGCAACCGTTCCGAAATCGAAGCCGGATTATTGAGAGTATTGTTAATTGATGAGTGTCATTTAATGTGGGGAGACTTAAGCGGTTATGTCTGGGGGCGAAGTGACGAGGAAATAACGGTTCCAGTCGTAAATGAGCGAGAGAAACAAACATATTACGGAGCAGTTGACTATCTTGAACGAAAATTACTGCTTAAAGCTTACGGCAAGGGAAATTCAGAAAATACTATTGATTATCTGCAATATCTGCTAACTGAGTCTGGCGACCAGCGATTGCTGATTTTTTGGGATGGTGCTACTTACCACCGTTCCAAAGAAATCCAAAGCTTTTTAGACGAACTAAATCAAGGTTTACCACCAGAACAATGGAAAATTCACTGCGTTCGTTTTGCTCCTAATTGTCCAGAGCAAAATCCTATTGAAGATATCTGGTTGCAGGCTAAAACATGGGTTCGACGTTTTTGTGCCTTGATTCCAACATTCTCTCATTTAAAGTGGATGTTTGAGTGGTTTATTCGACACACTACCTTTGATTTCGCCACTCTTCAGATGTACGGAGTCTTTTCAAAAATCAAATAGGAGTCCTATATTTATAACTATAGTATTACGGTTAGCAACAGTTGCTTCTGCATACCAGATGCTAGAGGGCCAGTAGTTATTCGAGTACGTAATGGTCAACCAATTTCAGTCACTTCTGTAGCAACTGGTAAACCAGTTAATCCAGAATTCTTTCAAAAATACGATACAATTCCCGAACTCTTTAATGTGATTCAAGATGCTATCAACCGTAAGGCATTCAACCTGGATGTAGAATACAATGCTAAACTTGGCTATCCCACTAAAATTAATATCGATTACAATAGTCAAATAGCTGATGAAGAAATCTTTTTGACAATTGAGAATTTTCAAGAACTGAAAACTACACGCTAAACTGATTACTTGCGCTTAATCTCGACCGGAAATAGGGGTAAATTAGCAACTCCAAAGCGAGATTTAATACTTAAATTTACCCCAAAAAGCTAATAGCGATCTAATCCGCTTGAGTTAAAGGTCATTCGTGTAGATAATTGGTTTTTCAAGATGCGAGAAATCGCCTCTCTACATCTGGATTTTGTTGCTTATTCTGAACTGTATTGGATAGCTATTAGCTTTTCATAAAAATTAACACTTTGATTAAGTTATATTGATTTTGCGCGACTAATTCTCAATTATTCAATGAATTTGTTGTGTTTGAGGGCTTGACTAAAAACAGCTACTTCTGATAGCCTCAAATTACTCGATAAGATTAGCGCTTGCTGTAAGTTTATGCACTAGTTGCGATCAAAGTAACTTTACTAATGCCACACTAGAATTTAACTTTTTACAGATGGCTTAAAGTTGTACACCCATTTGTGAAAATCATCATTCATACTCATTTGCCGCTCTTGCGTCTGCCCAGTAGATGCCGCGGTGTTAATGTCGTAGTACCGCATTTCACCCAAGGCACTACGAGCTTGAATGAGTTTTGTCCGCTCGATGCGACACTGTTCGTAGCTAGTCAAAGCTTCTTGCAGATTAGCTGAATCAGAAAAACACTCTCGCAGTTGGTATGCATCTTCAAAAGTGGTATTGGCTCCTTGTCCCATTGCAGGTGCCATTGGATGAGCGGCATCGCCTAAGAGAGTGACTCTGCCTTGACTCCATTGAGTTAACGGTGGGCGATCGCAAATCGGCCCTTCCCAAATTTCCTCGGCTGGTGTCGCTTCTACCACTTTTCGGAAGGATTTATCCCAGTCGGCTAATTCATGGAGAATACGAGACTTCACTTCATCAGCGCTGTGCGAAAGGGAATACTCAGGCGAGAACTTGCGACTAATCCAACTGGTATAGCCGTCGCCTACATTCAAAAGGTACATAAACTGTTGATTGCCTTTGGCAAAAACTAGTTCATAGTCATTAAATAGCTCGTGGCGATACTCAATGACGGCACGCCAACACATACTACCGATATAATTAGGCTTACCCTCGCCAAATAAAGTTTCTCTGATGACAGAGTTAACGCCATCAGCCCCAATCAGCAAATCTGCATCTACCGATTTTTTGCCATCAAAATGAATTTTCACACCGTTTGCATCTTGTTCAAAACCGATGCAGCGATGATTGAGGTGAACGATATCAGACGGCAATCTCGATGCTAAGACTTGTTGTAGACGATACCACCAAACAGTCAATAACGGTTGTCCGTATTGCTCTAAATATTTAGTGGCGCTAGTCCGAATTGTTTCTCCTTGAATACTCTTTAAAACCGTGTGGTGAACTTCGCATCCCGAACTTTTGAGAGTTTCGACAATTCCCGGCGCGATCGCATCTAGAGAATTCAAGCCGTTGGGAGCTAGTCCGAGTCCAGTTCCCGCCGGACGAAATTCTTGGGCTTTTTCGTATACTTGCACCTCTATCCCTTGGCTTCTCAGTGCGATCGCCGCAGCTAAACCGCCTGGGCCAGCACCGACAATAGCAACTTTCTCTACTATGGGTTTAGAGAATTTCTGAGTGTTTGTGTTCATATTATTAAGTCAGAATTCTGAATATTCCCGTGAATATATACACTTATTCCATGCCTGAAGGCAACTCTATCTTTCAGCTAGATCCACAGTTATTACTTTGACTCCTAAATAGTTTTTTAGTCAATCTTCCTTAAGAATCAACCTGAATTCGTATTCTAATGGATTGCGATCGATTTTGCGGTTGCTGGTAGTAACAAAAACTGCACGCTTCAGCATTTTTTCCTAATTCGACAAACGCAAATAAATACCATTACGCCGATTTGAGCGATAAATTCATTAAATTTGACGTAATAATTCAGCACCCAGGTAGTCGCCGAGCGTTGGTCATTGAATTTCGACTACGCTCAATTACCGCGTAGCCGAAATGAGCCGAAGTTAGTCAGAAGTCAGAATTTATCAGGAGTTTAGTATAACTAGAGGAATCCGGTTTGATTTCTGAAAAAAATCCCTACACTTATAATCCTCTTCTTCACTATTGCCTATTGCCTATTGCCTGTTCCCTGTTCCCTATTGCCTATTGCCTATTGCCTATTGCCTATTGCCTGTTCCCTGCCTCTACGAGTAATTTCAAAAACCAAATACTAGTCCTATAGGAGATTCATTTACCAAATCTGACTTTATGCCTTTTGCCATCCGTTATTGCCGTTATCTTGGATTCTAAATGTCAGGAAGTATCGCTAGTATAGTAAATGATGTAATTATTATCTACATGAGACATGAAAGAAAATTCCTTAGCTTCAAGAACTTCAGACTCACTTACTCAAAAAGTGAAAATATTCGGTTCAGAGGAAGTAGAATTATCACTGAATGTTAATAATACATCTTACTCCTTGGAGATAGAACCTCGTGTTACATTACTAGATGCACTTCGAGAAAAACTAGGTTTGATGGGCACTAAAAAAGCTTGCGATCGCGGTGAATGTGGTGCATGTACTGTATTAGTTAATAATCGACGAATTAACTCTTGTATGACTTTAGCAATCATGCACATCGGTGCTGAAATTACCACAATTGAAGGATTAGCACAAGATGGTCAACTCCATCCTATGCAAACAGCCTTTATTACCCATGATGCTTTTCAATGTGGCTACTGTACATCAGGTCAAATTATCTCAGCCGTAGGGATGATATTAGAAGAATTACCAAAATCTGAAGCAGAAATTCGAGAAAATATGAGTGGAAACCTTTGCCGTTGTGGAGCATATCCAAATATTATTGCGGCGATTCGAGATGTGCTAGAGGAAAAGCAAGATGCAGCCATTTAGTTATGCTAAAGTTACCTCAGAAGAAGTGGCGATCGCCACAGTTGAGCAAGACAAAACTGCTGCATTTATTGCTGGTGGCACAGATTTGCTGGGGTTAATGAAAGATGGAGTCCAAACAGCGAATATATTAATTGATATTAATAGTTTGCCCTTAGCAGATATTGAATCTCAACCTCAGGGAATCCGCATTGGTGCGATTTCTCGAATGAGTGATGTCGCTTTTCATCCCCAAATTCAGGAATGTTATCCCGTAATTAGCCAAGCTTTATTACAAAGCGCTTCACCGCAACTGCGAAATATGGCAACAGTAGGCGGTAATTTACTGCAACGAGTCCGCTGCGCTTACTTTCGCGATCCGGTTTTTCCTTGTAATAAACGCACTCCCGGTATAGGTTGTTCGGCAATTACAGGTTACAATCGAATGCATTCCATTTTCGGAGCTAGCGAACATTGCATAGCCGTTCATCCTTCCGATTTAGCTGTAGCTTTGACGGCATTAGATGCAGTGATTTGCATCCAAGGAATAGAAACATCACGGCGAATTTCAATTCATGATTTTTATCTCTTACCAGGCGACACACCAGCAAAAGAAACTCTATTACAGCCTGGAGAATTAATTGTGGCGATTGAAGTTCCAGATTTTGCCTATAAATCCCATTATTTAAAAGTAAGAGATCGAGCTTCCTACGAATTTGCTCTCGTTTCCGTAGCTGTTGCTTTAGATATAGAACAAGACACGATCAAATCAGCACGCATCGCTTTTGGAGGAGTAGCACCCAAACCTTGGCGTGCAAGGGAAGCTGAGGAATTTCTCAAAGAAAAAGAAATTAACGAAGATATCTTTACAGCCGCAGCAGTAGCAGCCGTCAAAGCAGCAAAACCGCAAACGCACAATCAATTTAAAATTGAGTTAGTCAAACGCGCTTTGGTACGCGCACTTTCAGTTGTAGCAGAAGGGGAATAGGGGGAGTAGGGGAGTAGGGGAATAGGGGACAAGGGGGACAAGGGGGACTAGGGAGACAAGGGAGACAAGGAAGAGGAGTAATAATTAATTGATATGAATAAAATTATTGGGAAACCACTCGATCGCGTTGATGGTAAGCTGAAAGTAACGGGAGAAGCGCCTTACACAGCCGATGTGCCAATCGAGAATTTAACTTATGGAGTGATTTTTCAAAGCGCGATCGCCAGTGGTAAAATTATCCAAATAGACACATCCGCAGCCGCAGTCTCCCCTGGTGTGCTAGATGTCATTACTTACCAACAAACCCCATCTCTAGTAAAAATACCTTTCTTTGGGCCTCCACAACCTCAGTCAACTGAAAAAGACCATAATATCTACTACGATGGTCAACATCTGGGGGTTGTAATTGCCCAAACTTTAGAACAAGCCGAAACTGCTGCCTCTAGGATAAAAATTATCTACGAAGAAGCCATTCCCACAGTCACAATGGCACATACAGAGATATTTGAACCCGAATCGATATTTTTGGGCATGATGCCGGGTAAAATCACCAGAGGGGATGTTGAATCGGGAAAAGCACAGGCAGATGTCTTAGTAGAGCAAGTTTATACTACGCCAGTAGAACATCATAATCCTCTAGAACCTTCTGCAACGATCGCAATGTGGTCAGGGGATAACTTGACATTATATGAAACCACTCAAGGCGTTTCTGCAACCCAAGGCCGAATCGCATCGATTCTGAATATTCCCGAAGAAAATGTCCGCGTCATCTCCAAATATTTAGGCGGCGGATTTGGTTGTAAGGCACTGCTGCGATCGCATACGATTTTAGCAGCGATCGCCGCTCGGCAAGTAAAACGCCCTGTAAAAGTAGTGCTAACGCGATCGCAAATGTACACTGCTTGCGGCCACCGTTCTGAAACTCAGCAGCAGCTAACATTAGGTGCAACCAAGGAAGGCAAATTAACTGTAATTGAGCAAATTGGGACATCTTTAACTTCCCTGTTTGATGACTTTGCCGAACCAGTGGGTGCAGCAACAATCATGATGTACGCCTGTGCCAATTTGAAAATAAAATACCGATTGGGACGGATCAACGCCGGCACACCGACCTTTATGCGTGGCCCAGGAGAAGCGCCGGGAATGTTTGCCTTAGAATCGGCAATGGATGAATTGGCATACACCTTAAATATTGACCCAATTGAACTAAGACTGAGAAATCATGCAGATATCGATCCCCATAAAGGATTACCTTGGTCAAGTAAATCCCTGAAAGAATGTTATCAAAAAGGAGCAGAAATTTTTGGATGGGCACAACGCAATCCAGTTCCTCGTTCCATGCGAGACAATCATTTCCTGATTGGTTGGGGAATGGCAAGTGCGACATTTCCCACCAATGCTAGAACTGCATCAGTCAAGGTAGAAATTTTTGCCACTGGAGAAGTAAAAGTACAAAGTGGTACTCAAGATATCGGTACTGGTACTTATACAGTGATGACGCAGGTAGCTGCTGAAGTATTGGGATTACCAGTGCAGTTTGAATTAGGTGATACTAATCTTCCCAAAGCCCCAATTACAGGAAACTCAGTTACAGTTGCGAGTGTTTCCCCAGCGGTGCATCAAACTGCGATCGCTGCACGGGATAAGATAATTAAAATGGCGATCGCAGATGCAAATTCTTTGCTTTACGGTTCGCAAGCAGAAGATATTGCCGTTGAGTCAGGGCAAATATTTTCAAAACAAGACCCATCAAAGCGAGACAGCTACACCGATATTCTGCACCGTCACGGATTAGAAAGTTTAGAAGTTACAGAGGAATCCTCACTCAATCCAGAGAGCCAACAATATGCCAAACACTCTTTTGGGGCGATATTTGTGGAAGTTGCAGTTGATGAATTGTTAGGAGAAATCAAAGTTAGACGTTGCGTAGGCGTTTATGATGCAGGGCGAATTCTCAACTTCAAGACAGCACGCAGTCAAGTTATCGGCGGAATTACCTGGGGAATCGGTATGGCGCTGATGGAGAAAACTGTAATAGATGCTAATCAGGGCAGAATAGTTGGTGCTAACCTTTCGGATTACCTAATTCCGGTTCATGCAGATATCCCCAATATGGAAGTGCAATTTATTGAAGAACGCGATCCTTATGTGAATGCACTAGGAACCAAAAGCTTGGGGGAACTGCCGATTGTGGGGGTAGCGGCTGCCATATCTAATGCAGTTTATCATGCCACAGGTAAGCGGATTCGGGATCTGCCAATTACACCAGATAAGTTGTTGTGAGCGAATCGGTTGGTAATTACAGCAGAAATCATCTATTTGAACCACATCTGTTGTAGGGGTGCAAGCCCTTGCGCCCCTACCGCGCGGTCTATTTAGCTGAAAATAGCTGTAATATCATGTCCGCCTAATTAGTTATGTTGCAATATTTCGTATTAATATCGTGATGTTTGCCATGAATATTGCAATGTTTGCCATGAATATTGCAATGTTTGCCATGAATATTGCAATGTTTGTCATGAATATTGCAATGTTTGCCAGGAATATTGCAATGTTTGCCATGAATATTGCAATGTTTGCCAGGAATATTCCAATGTTTCTTATTAATATTAACGTGAGTTCGATGAACCTCTCCCCAACCCCTCTCCGAGGCGGCTACCGTGTATACACAACTCCTAAAAACCTAGCTTGATAAGACTTTCCTCGTTCCTAGTCTTCGACTGGGAATGCATTTCATTGAGTCTCTGACTCAATGCTAAATTGGAGGCAGAGCCTCAACGAAGAGCATTCCCATGCAGAGCATGAGAACGAGACAAAACCCTAATTTTTTCGTTGTCAACTAAGAATATTTCTGCCCCTCTCCGCCTCGGAGCTACGGTGTATACACAAATCTGAAATAGCTGATAAATCACGGTTTTACCCCACCTAACCCTCCCCTTATAAAGGGGAGGGAACTAGATTTCTTTTTCCCCCCAATATATCGGGGGGATTAAGGGGGGTAATTTGACTTGTGTATACACGGTAGCCAATACATTAGGGGGATTAAGGGGGGTCTATTCGACTTATGCAAGAGGCTCCCAAGTTTGACAGAGTAACTTTGGAATTCGCTCCCCTTCTGCCAATTTTGGGAGAAGGGGTTAGGGGATGAGGGCAAATTTTACATTTGTGCAAGAAGTCTAATCAAGTTGAGTATTTACCATTAATTTCTATATAACCCTCTGAAAGATCGCAACCCCATACAGTTGCAGAGGCATCGCCAATATTAAGGCTAACATAAATATCTACTTTATCTTGAGACATAATTTGCCGTAACTGCTCTAGATTTTCTTCAGTTAAGCTACTAGGATAAACTTTTATCTTATCAAAACTAATAACAACTTTATCTTGATTTATCTGGTGTTCGTTTTCACATTTGCCTATAGCCATAGCAACTCTTCCCCAATTCGGATCTGCTCCATAAACAGCAGTTTTTACTAATGGTGAATTTACAATTGCCTTCGCTACTGTTTTAGCTTGTGCATAGTTAATCGCTGAATCTACAGTTACCTCAATTATCTTAGTAGCACCTTCTGCATCTCTTGCAATTTTCAGCACTAATTCCTGTGCAACTTCTTGCAATGCCCTAGCAAAATCTGGTTCTGAAACTTCACCAGCTATTCCATTAGCTAAAATCACGGCAGAGTCACTAGTAGAAGTATCCGTATCTACGCTCAAGCAATTAAAAGTTTTATCTATAGTAGAACGAAAAATAGAACGAAGGCTATTTGCAGAAATTGCAGCGTCAGTAAAAAAGAAAGTTAAAAGGGTAGCCATATTCGGCTCAATCATGCCAACACCTTTGGCAATTCCTACTAGCTTGGCATTTCCTATTTGCCGTGTAGCTAGTTTCGCGACTGTATCGGTGGTCATAATACCACGAGCGGCGGCATGAAAATCAGCATCAGTCAATTTTTTGCCAAATCCTAATAAACCAGCCCGGATTTTTTCAATGGGGTAACGTCTGCCAATTACACCTGTAGAAGCGATCGCGATATTATGTGCAGCAATTCCAGTTTCAGTCGCGACTAATTGTAGAACTTCTTGGGCGTCAGCGATGCCAACAGAACCATTAGCTACATTTGCATTTTTAGATATAACGACAATTGCTTGTGCTTGTGAATCTTTTAAATTATCGCGGCTAATAGTAACACTTGGCCCAGCAAAAAGACTTTGAGTGAAAACTCCATCTGCAACACAAGGAACTGATGATTTAATCAATACAAAATCATCAGTTGTATCTCGTATTCCTAAATTCGTGATGAATGCACTAAAACCTTGAGGTGTAGAAGATATAGTTAATGACATTTTTCGATATTTAATAATTTGGTTTAATTATCTCATATCAAGTTCAGTCATTAGTCATTTGTCACTTGTACTGAGCGACTTGCCCTGACTTGTGCCGAGCGGAATCGAGGTAGCGTAGTCGTAAAGCCTGCGGCATAGCTACGCTTCGGGCGCAGCCTCTCCAAGAGTTGGGAGTCGAAGTATTTGTCATTTGTCCTTTGTAATGACAAATGACCAAGGACAACCATAACAAAAATTTTTACAATCTCATTTAGGATTACTATAGCAATTTCTGGATTATTGAGTACTATAAATCAATTAATGTAAGAGTGAATGTAGTCCATCCATTGCCACTTTCTACTTGAATGTTTCCTTGTAATTGTTCCACTAATTTCTGGACTATAGATAAACCTAAACCCGAACCACCTTGATTCCAGATATCTGCATTGGGTAGACGATAAAATTTATCAAATATCCGTGGTAACTCTATTACCGGAATTTCTACTGAATTACTAACAGTAATAATTGTTTTTGCAGGTGTTTCCAAGGAATTGTGACTTACACTTAAGACAATTTCACCACCCGCAGGTGTGTATTTACAGGCATTATTGAGCAATTCTACTATAATGCGTTCCAAGCTAATGCCATCTGACAATAGCGGCGGGAGATTTGTGGGGAGATTCGGCTGTAGAGTTTGCTGATGTTGTTGAACACGAATTTGAAACGGCTCGATAACCCAAAGTAACCACTGTTGTAAGAGCAACGCATCAGGTGTAATAGCTGGATAGGATGAGCTTTCTAGCCGTTGTAAGTCTAGTAGATCGTTAACTAATTCTAGTTCGCGATCGCACTCGCTTTCCATTAATTTTAGATAGCGTTGAGTCTCCTCAGTATTATTAGATAGTTGTATCATTTGAATCATCATCTTAATATTACTCAGAGGCGATCGCAGTTCGTGAGAAACTAAATTCAAAAAGTCATTTTTGAGTTGATTTATCTCTTCCCATTGCACCACAAGTTGCTCTTGCTCAATTTGCTTTTGACGCGCCTCAATCGCTCGTTTGCGCTCAGTAATATCTCGAAACACTAATACAGCGCCTGTAATATTATCTTTGTCATCTTTAATCGGTGCAGCGCTGTCATCAATTGGTATTTCTGCACCATCTTTATTAATCAGAATTGTTTCTGCGGGGAGATGAACGATAGTACCATCTTGAATAACTTTTATAATCGGACTTTCAAGAGAATTATGAGTTTCGCCATTAACAATATTAAATATCTCTGAGGAATTTCTGCCACAAGCTTCTTCTTGTTTCCATCCAGTCAGATTTTCGGCAACCGGATTCATAAAAGTGATTGAATCTTGTAAATCGCTAGCAATTACACCATCGCTGATACTTTTTAAAAGTGCATCCAGCCATTTTTTATTAACTTTTAATTGCTTTTCCAAACCATGTTTAGTCAAAGTTATTTCAATATTTGTTTGTAGTTCTCTTTCTTTAAAAGGTTTCAAGAGGTAGGCAAACGGCTCAGTTATCTTAGCTCGTTCCAATGTGTTCTCATCTGCATAAGCAGTCAAATAAATTACTGGAATATCCAAACGCTTATAGATTTCTTCAGCAGCTTCTATCCCGTCCATTGAGCCTTTAAGCTTGATATCCATCAGTACTAAATCTGGAGATATTTCTATTGCTATATTAATCGCTTCTTCTCCTGAAGAAGCAATCGCAGGCACTGTGTATCCAAATTTTTTAAGCCGATATTGTAAGTCTTTAGCAACAATAGCTTCATCTTCCACAACTAAAATTTTTGCCTTTGTCATCTTTGATTAATTGTGTATTTATGGTAAAGGAAATGTCACCTGACACTCTACTCCAGTGGAGCCTGTAATATTTATATTTCCTGCTAACTGATGGGTTAAAGCATCTACCAACTCCCATCCTAATGATGCGAGTTTTTGAAAATCAAAGTTTGGTGGTAAGCCAATCCCATTATCACGAACTATGAGCATTAAATTACGATCAATTATTTTTTTTATTTCAATATCGATCGCACCACTCCTACCTTTGGCAAATGCGTATTTTAAAGAATTAGATACAAGTTCATGGATAATTAAGCTACAAGGAATTGCTGTATCTAAACCGAGAAAAATACAATCTTCCGTATTTATTGTCAAAGCGATCGCATCTTCATTGACTTCATAAGCAGTAAATAAACTTGTTACCAAATCTCGAATATATTCACCAAAATTAATCTTTGCTAAGTCTTGAGATTGATACAATTTTTCGTGAACCAGAGCCATTGATGCAATCCGCTGCTGGCTTTGTTGAAATATTGTCAAATCTTCTTTGTCTTTGATATAAGCAGATTGCAGGTTTAACAGACTGGAAATAACCTGTAAATTGTTTTTGACCCGATGGTAAATTTCTTTTAATAACACCTCTTTTTCTAATAGTGATGCTTGAATTTGCTCCTCCCACTGCTTGCGTTCGCGCTGTGCAGCTTTTCGTTCGTTAATGTCTTCGACCACAGAAATAAAATATTTTGGCTCTCCATTAGATTCGCGCATTAAAGACACACTGAGATTAACCCAAACTAAGGAATTATCTTTGCGGAAATAGCGCTTTTCCATCGAGTAAGTTTGAATATTATCTGCTAAAATCTGCTCAACATATTTCAGGTTAGTGTTAAGATCGTCTGGGTGAGTAATATCTTGGAAAGTTAACAATTGTAGTTCTTCGAGTGTGTAACCGAGAATATCGCAAAGCTTCTGATTAACTAACAACCAGCTGCCATCGATTGCGACATGGGCAATGCCAACAGCAGCTTGATGGAATGCAGCCCGAAATCGCTGTTCGCTCTCTCGCAATGCTTCTTCTATTCGCTGGCGTTCAGTAATTTCTGTCTGTAGCGATTCGTTGATTTTTGTTAACTCTGCTGTCCTTTCCTCAACCTTGCTTTCTAATTGGTTAAGTAGGCTATTTAGTCTCTCCTCTGCTTGCTTGCGATCGGTAATGTCAGTATGTGAGCCTGCCATTCGTACTACATTACCATTTTCATCCCACTGTGCTTGCCCTCGATCTAAAATCCATTTATAAGTGCCGTCTTTACATAAAGCTCGATACTCGCTAATGTAAAACGGTGTTTTCTGAGCAAAGTGATCTTGAACTGCCTGTTTCACCCGCTCAATATCGTTGGGATGCACTCGTGTCACGCATTCATCTAAATGGTTAGAAATTTCGTGGTTTTCGTAACCGAGCATTTCTTTCCAGCGAGCCGAGAAGAAAACTTCATTGGTTTTAACATTCCAGTCCCAAATTCCATCATTATTGCCTCGCAAAGCTAATTGCCAGCGTTGTTCGCTTTCCCTCAACACTTCCTCAGTCCGTATGCGTTCAGCAATTTCTTTTGCTAGTTGGTAGTTTGCAGCCTCTAGTTGGGCAGGACTCGGTAAAGCTAGCACCTGTGGCAGTAATGGCACAAGCTCTATAGCGGTTAATACGGATACAAAAGCAGTGATAGCTTTGATTAACCCTGATAGCCAATAGGTAGGATACCAAAGCGTCCATATATCCATTAAATGAGTTGTGCCACAAGCAACGATGAATGTGCCAAACATTAGGAATATCCAGCCGAAAGGCATATCTCGCCGTTTACGAACAAAATAAACCAACATCACTGGAATTGAATAATAAGCAAGTCCAGTTAATACATCTGAAATCAGATGCAACCACACCAATTCTGGTTTCCAGAGATAGCAATGTCCGTGGGGAATAAACTGGCTAGTAGAGAAAAAATTATTTAAAATTTCCATCATAAAAACCTACATATTGCACGAGTCTTCACCAAAGCCTGAAGTGCGAAAGAAGAGGTTTTTAGCCTCAGACCTTTTGTAAATGCGTATACACCTAGAGAGTGGCTCTCATATTCTCAAGGAGAACTACGTTTGGCATTTGTCAAAGTTTTACCGTACTAATTTTATGCTAGAATTGATTACTAGCTTGAGCTTCTACATTCTGTGTTCGTCATCTTTTCTGAGTTTTTTAATCTGAATAATATAAGATTTATTAAAATTAAAGTACCGCGATCGCTTTGGTTATCGTTACCGTATATCCTCTGAAATCAACCATTTACATATATAAAAACCTTCAAAAATTACAGTAATATTTCGGTTATATACTAATCTAATTTTAATCTAGCTGCATACGTGTATTTGCGGCTTAACTTGTATTGATAAAATCGACTGCTAAGTAAGTCGGTAAGAATAAATCAAACTAGATTAAGTAATGTAAAAAATCTTGAGATTAGTTTGTAGTCAGGGCTTTAGTCCTCTCTGCGAGACGCTTCGCGAACACTACAAACCTTGAATTATTCACGCCGCTTTACTTACCATTACTCAGATGGCTTATTACTTATCTTGGAGTCAGACATTGGCTATTGGGCGCGATCGCTCCTACTACACACCGCACAATCCCCTACAGCGATCGAGGCACAAGGGACAGAGGGGCGATTTCACTTGAGTGCCAAAAAAACTTTGCTGATTGTTCCTACTTTTCCGAAAAAGAGGAATCGTAATGTGATTACCATTATAGAAAACTTCCAATGCTTATTTTTATTAAATAAAAAGGATGCACTAACTATGAGTACAGAGAATGGAAAAAACTCTTTAGTCGAAACACAGTCTTTAGTTGAGGAAAGTAAACAACCATCAACTCTCAATGATTCAAAAGGTCAGCAAGGTGTACAACAAAACGCTGAGGCAGTAAATAATACTTTTAATCTGCCACAAAACTATATACAAACAGACCCCTGGATTTACCGCATGATTGTTGGTACACTTACCTCTACAGTATTAATTTGCCTTATAGGTGCAATTGGTCTACAAGCAAAGGGCAGCAAACAAATTCCTGAACTTCTAACCGCTCTTGGAACTGGTTCTTTGGGTGCTTTATCAGGATTACTAGCACCATCCCCTATAAAAAAATAGTGTTTTCGTAATGCATCTTTTTTTATCCAATCTTTCTCGTACTTAACGCTGATTTTACCTTGCAGGACATAGCACTCAAGGAGCCTATACTGTATTTTTCGCGTTTCGCTTGACAGCGACGAATTATTTGACCACAGCGACAAATAACTTATCAAGTTCTTCAACCTTGTAAGCTTTGCTCTAAAGAAATCTGATTTGAATACGTTTCCGATCTAAAGCTATAGAAATTGCTTGAACAAGCAAGAAGAATTTGGATTTTTGACAAAAAATCTGTCGTTTTGGTCAAATAATTTGTCCCTCTACACTTACTACCCCTGCTACAATAGCCTACATACCGCTTTGGGCGATCGCATAGGCAATTATTAAGTTTTGTGAGGATATAGAGAGTTTTGCATAAAACTTGTATTTTTTAAGCCGAGTCATAGGTAGAAGTTAGATTGAGTGTCATTAACTTCAAACAAAAATTAGACCAAAATAGGTGTAATTAGAGCATTGCTAAATTCAGGTATGAAAATGATTTTGCGTGATTTAAAAGCCTTTGTAGACAATAGTAATTGCTAGTCTCGGCACCTAGATTAAGACATTTAATCAGCAACTCAGATTTTAGTTGACTCAATGCAAAGTATAACTCAATCAAAAAGGAAGTCTCTAATGGTTAATACTTTGAATGCTCGTCAAATTAGAAAGACAACAAACCGTTTTGTTATTGCTACTGCTGCAATGGCTATTGCTTGCAGTAGCATTGCTTTAACTCCAGCTAATGCTGATGCCGTTATTCGTGACTATTCATGTAGTAAAGGAGGTTTTACAGGCACAATTAAAATCGATTACAATCAAGGCTTAGGAGGAAGAATAGGCTCAATAATCAGAATCAACTACAAAATTAACAAGGGAAGTAATCGCGGCGGTAATAAAGCAAATGTTACGTATGTTGACAACGGAAATCTACCCGCTACAGTATTTAAAACCGGAGATGCAGGCATCCAAGATAATAAATGGCGTTACTTGGGTGGCAGCTATTCACGAGGTGGTGGGAATATCTATGTTAAGTTCATTTTTGATAAAAGCTTCGCTGCCGATCCTAGCTGTAAAGTAGACATCTCCAAATATTAAATATGCATTATCCAGAACCTTTGTAGAAACGTAACAGTGTTACGTTTCTACATTTTTTTTCAGCAGATAATTAGTGAAAATTACATCATCAAGGAAAGATTGAAGTCATCGAAAAAATCCCTTGCATTTATGTAAGTGTCACCCTAACAAAACCCAACGGATGCTCCCTTACCTGACGCATCAACTCTTGAGAAAATATAGAACGAAATATTGAGCGATGGCGTTTTGCCCAGCGTAGCTAATCGCAAGATTAATTGCTTTGTAGCAAACTGGAAGGGAAACTTAATTGCCTTTTGTATTTTGGCGCTCGTCCCTATGGACTACTGAGAATGTAATTACTCATCTTGATTATCGTCGCCAAGGTGTAGGAAAGCGCCTGATACATCATGCGTTCCAATCTGCATGGAGTCATAATTGTTACAAAGTAATGCTCCGAAGTGGAAGGCAAACCAAGGAAGTACTTTAGTTTTACGAAAAAACTGGGTTTAAGAAGGGTATCAAAACTGGTTTTGTGGCTACACCAATATCTGACTGAGGTGGTGTTAAGCTTTTTCGTAGCTAAATATATATAGTGCTTGACTTATGTTTTCACAAGATGTAATTTATCAATATTAGATAAAACATCGGTAACTTAATCGGTTTTTAGTATTTTGGGAAAAAATGAATATCTTTGTTATAAAATAGCCGAAAGTTTAGAGCTAACAGTTTCTGCATAGGATCGAACATTGAAAATCTTCTGAAAATATGGATTTTTTCACCACAACTAATGCCATGCGAAAAATAGATTACTGATAACTACAACGAAAAGGGAATTTTTCATCTAAAACCAAAATGATATAAGTTTGAAGCAAAGTTGAATCTTATTGATGAACTACAGGCATTCAATTAGAACTAGCAAAATTGAGAATATTAGAGATGTAAAAAAATATTACTTTCTCACACTAATATTCATTCAAGGAATAGCGATCGCACTTTTATTCATCAATACAACTGCATTGGCAGCCACAGTCAGCCCCTGTCCCGAAAGTATGGCGATGATTTCAGGAGGAACGTTCAAAATGGGGTCTGATAATGACAATTTTGTGGAGGAGCGATCGCCTGGAGATGTAACGGTGACTAACTTCTGTATTGATAAATTTGAGGTAACAAATGCGCAATTTGGTGAATTTGTCAAAGCTACAGGATATCTGACAATTGCAGAGCGTCCCTTATCTGAAGAACAGTTTCCCGATTTACCCGATGAGCAGCGATTACCGGGTTCTTTAGTGTTTGAGATGGCAAAACCGGGTGTCAAACAAGTTTCCTTTCTGAGTTGGTGGCATTGGACTACTGGCGCGAATTGGCAACATCCTTTTGGCCCAGACAGTGCAATCGCTAGCAAATCCAACTATCCAGTTGTTCACATAGCTTACGAAGATGCCCTAGCCTACGCCAAATGGTCAGGAAAATCCTTACCCACCGAAGCGCAATGGGAATATGCCGCCCGTGGTGGCTTGGATGGTGCAATTTATGCTTGGGGCAATGAATATTCTGAACATAGAGCCAACACTTGGCAAGGAATTTTTCCCTTTTTCAACACCAAAGCCGATGGTCACTTGGGCATTGCTCCCGTCGGTTCTTTTGCACCCAATGGTTATGGACTCTATGACATGACCGGCAATGTGTGGGAATGGACTACTGATTTCTTTCAAATCGGACGCGATGCCTACGGCGGGCTACGCCTACGCAAATCCGATCGAATTAATCCTATTGCCTTAAATCAAAGCTTCGATCCCAAAAAGCCAGATGAATCAAACTTACACGTAATCAAGGGGGGATCGTATCTCTGCGCTCCCAATTACTGTAGCCGCTTCCGTCCGGCGGCGCGGGAGTCAGAATCACCCGATACGGGAACTACTCATATCGGGTTTCGGCTAGTTAAAAATTTGGCTGATTCTAGCACACTATCTTTGATGAGCAACAATAATGGCACAACTGACTGATCCTCAAAAGAAAGATTCTTTGTATAGACATCTCCGAAAATTAATCCATGACCCCTCTCCAAACCTCTCCCCGAAGCGGAGAGAGGCTTTAATTCCCCCTTCCCTTCAAGGGAAGGGGGGTAGGGGGGTTAGGTCTGCGCCTGAATTTAAGGTTTCTAAATCAATTCCTGAGATGTCTTATGCATCTCTCAAGTTAACTTCTGGTGCGATCGCGCAGCGTCTCCGTTCGCGCAGCGTCTCCGATAGGAGAAGGAGAATCGCTTTTTTGAGTGCCCTGACGCTAATATTTTCTAGTCTCTTACCTCTACCTGCTTGGGCAGACTATGGCGACAAATTGCCATTACCCCAACCATCTTTTCAAGGCAAAATTGGCCTGACTTACAAAGAATCCCAACCAGACTTCCCCAAACCAATTAAAGCTCCAGAAAATGCACCAAACGTATTGCTGGTGTTGCTTGATGATGTCGGTTTTGGACAACCCAGCACCTTTGGCGGCGCGATCGATACGCCTAATTTAGACCGTCTAGCAGCAAGGGGATTGCGTTATAACCAATTCCACACTACAGCACTCTGCTCTCCTACCAGAGCCGCATTGCTCACGGGACGCAATCACCATTCTGTGAATACAGGTGTAGTTGAGGAGTTAGCCACAGGCTATCCAGGTTATACTGCGATTTTACCTAGAAGTGCGGCAACGATCGCCGAAGTATTGCGAAATTATGGATATAACACCGCAGCCTTTGGCAAATGGCACAATACCCCAGACTATGAAACCAGTGCAGCCGGCCCATTCGATCGCTGGCCGACAGGTTTAGGTTTTGAGTACTTCTATGGATTTCTGGGCGGTGATACCAATCAATGGAGTCCAGCCTTGGTGGAAAATACCCAACATATTCAAAAACCAAATCGCCCTGATTATCACCTCACTCCCGATCTAGCAGACCATGCGATTAAGTGGATTCGCACCCAGCAAGCGATCGCTCCTGATAAACCCTTCTTTACCTACTTTGCCACTGGCGCAACCCATGCCCCACACCATGCGCCCAAGGAATGGATCGACAAGTACAAGGGTAAATTCGATCGAGGTTGGGATAAATTACGCGAAGACATCTTTGCTCGTCAGCTAGCATTGGGTGTAATTCCCGCCGATACTAAGCTGACTCCTCGCCCGGCGGAACTCCCGGCTTGGGATTCCCTCACTCCCACCGAGCAGAAAGTTTATGCGCGTCAGGCGGAAGTCTTTGCAGGTTTCCTCAGCCATACCGATGCACAAATTGGTAGAGTTATTGATGCCATAGACCAACTGGGTGAATTGGATAACACCTTAGTCTTTTTCATCGCCGGTGATAATGGTGCGAGTGCTGAAGGCGGCTTAACAGGTAGTGTTAATGAATTAAAAGTCTTTAATGGCGTAGCAGAAAGTCCTCAAGAAGTTCTCGCGGCTTTTGATGATTTAGGTGGGCCAAAAACCTTCAATCATTTTCATGCAGCTTGGGCTTGGGCAGTGGATAGCCCCTTCCAATGGACAAAACAAATTGCTTCTCACTTCGGCGGAACTCGCAATGGTTTAGTTGTAGCTTGGGGCGATCGCATCAAAAATCGTGGTGGACTGCGGAGCCAATTTCATCATGTAATTGATATTGCGCCTACAATTCTAGAAGCTGTGGGGATTGAAGAACCAGAGGTAGTCAACGGTGTAAAACAACAACCCATCGAAGGTACTAGCCTTGTTTATAGCTTTGACGATCCGGCTGTAGCATCCCATCACAAAACCCAGTATTTTGAAATGTTGGGCAATCGTGGCATTTACGATCGAGGTTGGGTAGCAGCCGCCCGTCATGGACGCTTACCTTGGGAGCGTGTCTCCAAAACCACCTTCGATGAGGATAATTGGGAACTATACGATATTACCAAAGACTTCAGTGAAGCCAACGATTTAGCCAAGCAGAACCCTGACAAGTTAGCGCAACTACAAAATCTATTTCTGAAGGAAGCAAAGAAATATAAAGTTCTACCTTTGGACGATCGCTTACTTCAACGGTTTGATGTCAAAATCCGTTCCAACCTAATCACAGGACGCAATAGCTTTACTTATTACACATCTGTTGCAGGGATTCCCGAAGGTAGCGCTCCCAATATCAAGAATCGCTCCTTTAGCATCACTGCCGATGTGGATATTGCCAAAGATGGTACTGAAGGCGTTTTAGTTACCCAAGGCGGACGTTTTGCGGGTTGGAGTTTCTTCTTGCAAGAAGGTAAACCCACCTTTGCTTACAACTTCTTAAATAGCAGTCGCACAATCATTCAATCTTCTCAACCAATTGCGATCGGCAAATCCCAAATCAAATTTGACTTTACTTATGACGGTGGCGCTCCGGGAGCAGGCGGTACTGGTAAGCTCTCGATCGACGATCGACAGGTTGCCGAAGGCCGCATTGATAAAACCGTAGGCTATCGATTTGGTTTAGATGAAACCTTTGATGTTGGTCAAGATACTGGCACACCTGCGGTAGATACTTACCAAACACCCTTTGCATTCACCGGTAACTTACAGCAAGTCACCCTGGAATTGAAGTAATAGGGACTGGGCATCCCTTCGGCTTCGCTCAGGGCAAGTGGGCATTGGTTATTCTCCTCTGCCCCCCTGGTTACTGAGCGTAGTCGAAGTATGCCCCCCTGGTTACTGAGCGTAGTCGAAGTATGCTCCCCTGCCCCTTTGCCCTCTGCGTGAAAAAAAAATCATGAACGAAATCTTATCACTAATTGATAAACTCGCACTTTTCACATTTATCGTGTTCACCATGCTGGGTGCAGGGTTAAGTCTCACGGTACAACAGATTTGGGAACCACTCCGCAACCTCCGCTTAGTCATATCATCGCTGCTAACAAATTTTGTGCTAGTGCCAGTTTTTGTATATTTGTTACTACAAGTAGTACATTTCAGTGAACCACTCAGAGATGGCTTACTGATCATGGCAGTAGCATCAGGGCCTCCAGCATTACCTAAACTTGCCCATATAGTCAAAGGCAATATAGCTTTCTCGGTGGGATTAATGATGTTGCTAATGCTGGGCACAATTTTTTATATGCCGATTGTACTGCCCTTAGTGGTGGAAGGCGTGCAAATTAACTCCTGGGACATTGCCAAACCCTTATTGTTAATGATGGTTAGCCCATTGATCGTTGGGTTATTCATCAAAGCAAAATTGAGTGCGATCGCTCCCATTATCCAGCCGATTTTGTTCAAATTATCTAATGCTGGATTGCTTTTAGGTTTAGTAGTCAGGCTGATAGTTCACACTAACGATATCATTGGTTTATTACAAACAGGTGCAATTTTAGTTTGTGCTGTTTTCATAGTCTTCTCCTTTAGCGTCGGTTATCTTTTAGGCGGCCCTGGTATCGATACCCAACGAGTGCTAGGAGTAGGAACAGCTCAACGTAATTTTGCCGCAGCATTATTAGTAGCTACAAGCAATTTTGAAGATCCCAGCGTCGTGAGCATCATCATGGTGACAAGTATTTTAATGATGATTGTAGTTCTGATCGGCGGGCCAAAGTTCATAGAACTAGACCAAGGAACGGGTGTAGAGATAGAGCAGGTAGAGGTTTGAAATTCTCCCTAAGAACTGTGCTTGGCAAATACGCTAAGTCAATAGCTTTACCGTATTATGTATTAGATACACAATTAGATCAGATAAAAAACTATATGTGAGGTAGCAGATGGTTCAATCACAAGCAAGCTATTTTGATGCAATTAGTCCAACAGCTTTGATGGTAGCTTATACTAGGCAGTTTACTGATATCCCTTATGGCAAGGAATTAGCTCAATTAGTTAATGCCGAAAGCTTCATGGAACAACTGCAACAAAAAAAATTAACTCAGCCTGCTGAAGTGTCTGTTCTTGTTGAGGCTCGTTACAAAGCTGTTAATCAAGTAATATCTCAACACTTGCAATTTGAAACTACCCAAATTATCGAGTTAGCATCTGGATTATTGCCTCGTGGTATAGCAATGTCTCAAAACAAAAATATCACTTTTGTTGAAAGTGATTTACCTGCAATGATTAGTCAGAAGCAGCAACTCGTAAAACGATTGATTGGAGAACGGCATAATTTGTATTTTGAAGCAATTGATGCTACTAATCAACCTAGTCAGTTTCCTTTGAACGTAAATTATTTACATCAAAAGCAACCTGTAGTTGTTTTATGCGAAGGATTGTTAACATACCTAACCTTAGCAGAAAAGCAAAAAGTGTTTGCTAATGTTCGTGAGATACTGCGAGTTTACGGCGGTGTATGGATTACACCTGACCTAACCACTTTTGATGGCTTGAATCAACTACGGCAAATTAGTCCTGGGTTGCAAAGACTCAATCAAACTGCAAGTAATGTCTCAGGTCGAGCTATTAATAATTATCACTTTGAAAACATCGACCATGTGAAACAGTTCGCTTATGAACAAGGGTTTGATATTAAAGAATATAGTATGCTCGAAGTGATGAATCAAATTACTTGTTTAAAGCCTTTAGGGATTGAGCCAAAGGTTGTTAAATCAATGTTGGCTATTGGCTCTACTTTTGTTTTAACCCTTTGCAATTCTTGATGTCTTTACTGGTTTTTTTGTATGTACCCTCGAAAAGGGGGAATGTCCTAACTGCTTTTGAAGTATTTCGCGATCGTTTAGTCATATGGTTCAAATCACAAGGGAGAACTTGAGGATATGGCAAATATTGCATTAATTGTTGGGGCTGGTAGTGGACTCAGTGCCTCATTAGCCCGTTTATTGGCAAAAGAAGGCTTTACTATTGCTTTAGCAGCAAGGCAAATTGATAAGCTCAAAGCATTATCTGATGAAATTGGAGCCGTCAGTTTTACTGCTGATGCTTCTCAACTAGATGAAGTTGAACAACTATTTACAGATGTCGAACAAAAACTAGGAGTACCAACATTAGTTGTGTATAATCCTAGCTGGCGGGTTCGGGGTTCTTTTGTGGAACTTAACCCAGTCGATGTTGCCAAAACACTAGAAATTACTGCCTATGGTGGCTTTTTAGTAGCACAAGCGGCGGCAAAACGTCAGTTAGCTGTGGGTGGAGGAGCGATCTTTTTTACAGGTGCATCCGCCAGTGTTAAGGGTTATACCAATTCACGAAAAGCCTGATACAAATAAAGCATCCAGAATAAAACCCCAACCTGTAATAGAAGCAACAATTGATGTGTTTAATTCCTCAAGACGTTGCCAGATAACTGTTCTTAACTCGTCCAAACTAGCAAAGCATTCCCAACTTAGATTTCTTTTGACTTCTTCCCATAAACGTTCAATTGGATTGACTTGGGGAGTATGTGGAGGTTGAAATAAGAAAATAATATTTTCGGGAATTTTAAGAGTCTGGCTTAAATGAAAAGCACCGTTATCTAATTGAATAATATGTATATCTTGCGAATATGTAGCAGCAAACTGTTCTAAAAAAATGTTAAAACAAGCTGTGTTGAGATGAGAGAATTCCCAAATATAATACTCGCCAGTTAAGGGTTCTACTAACCCGTATAAATAGAAGTTTTCTCTCTTCCATTGCATGATGCCGATAGGTTTTATGCCACAAAGCGTAATCAGCCTCCCCAATTCTGTTTTTAATCCTACACGGCTTTCATCACCACACCAATATCTAATTCTTTTGTGTTTATCTTTTGGCTCTATAGCGTGTTTTCTAATGACTTCTAGGTATTGTGGCAGTTTTTTTTAAATTCTAATTCTGCTTCTTCATTGTGTTTTATCCCTACTGCTCTTGGTACTTTTAACTTCGCTTTCATTCGATAACGTACTGTATCGTGTACTACTTTGTATGACGCTTCTACTCCTTCCACCGCTTTCAACCATGTTCGGATTTCCTCATAACTTTTAAATCCTTCTGGCTGTTCAAGTTCTTTTAAAAGTTGTTCTTTAGCCAAACCATTAATAATTGGCGGTCGCCCTGTACTCTTGTTTACTGACAACAGACCATTTATTCCTGACTTTGTATAAATTGAGAGCCATCTTTGCACCGTCACCCTTTCTCTGCCCACAACTACAGCTGCATCCTGTACCGTTCTCACCTGGCCCATTTTCAGCAAATACAAAGCTTGAATTCGTTCGCGGCTTGATGCTGTTTTCTGGTTTAAGAGCAGTTCATGCAACTCTTGGACTGATTCTTTGATTTCAACTTTGGTGATTCCAGCCATTTTCACCCGTTCATATTTATTCCTATTTTATCTGTATCACACTTTTAGTGAATTGGTATTATCCTCAGTCTGCACCGTTTGCAATGGGTAAATTTGCTTTACGGGGTTTGGCTCAAAGCATTGCCCGTGAATTGGCTCCTCAGAATATCCATGTGGCGCATTTCGTGATTGATGGAGCAATTCGTTCTGCCACCCGGATAGAACCAGACGATCGACCAGATAGTTTACTCGATCCAGATGCGATCGCTCAAACCTATCTCAGCATTCTGAGCCAACCTCGCAATGCTTGGACTTGGGAAGTTGAATTGCGACCTTGGGTAGAAAAATTTTGATTTTCACTCTGCTCTAGATATACATAGCATAGTAATCATTGTAAATTTCTGTATTAGTCATGACTGTGAGTTCTATTTGTTTCTGTTCTTCATCTGTTGCCGAACTCGTAGCCTGGTCTAAGCTTTCTTGAGGAATAAAATCACCACAGTATTCATTCGCAGGTACAGCTGCATCCATCTTTTGGGGGTAACTCAATTTGAGATTATTCATGATGGTAATGAATTGACTGCGGCTGCGATACTCGTTCCGAGTCGCTCCGCGAACGCTAAATCTGGGATTAAGCCGCTTTTCTTCGCCAATGGTGGAAACAGTACGCCCTTTATGTATAACTACTAGTTACAGGGTCAAAAAATTGCCGAAATAGGAAAGTTGACTGCGGTATCTCTACACTGTCATCGCTGAACAAAGGCTTCGTCGGAATAGTCCGCACCCGCACTGGTAGCGACTGCAACAACGCCTTAGATAATTCCTGCGCCTGTCCCCGTAATTCTGGAACGGCGATAGTTTCCCACAAGTCACCCTTGCACGGAGTTCCCAAGGTATAAAACAGCGTCGAAATGTTACCGTCTGCTGCATATAAAGTACCGTGGGTATCTGTATCTAGTCCTAAACCGATGGTATTGGGGCGAATTAATTTCTGCGATCGCAAATCAGTAATCAGAGGATGAGGCGATCGCCCAAATTTGGCGTATGGGTGTATCTCCTGAAGAAATTCCTCATAATTATAACAAGTGATAAGGCTGGATCAGACATTAAACTAGTACATCTGTGAGAGCGATCGCTAATTAATAAATTGTCTAATTGCAATATGAAACTCAGAAATCGTTGAAGCTGCTAGAAATGCCGACTGCTTATAATTTTGTGAACTGGTTACATACAATATTGAATATCTGTCTTAATTCTATGAGGCTCCAAGAGAGTAATGATACTGAGAAGGTTAACCTTACTGAGTTTAGCCACAGTTTCCCCTGAGACAGATTAATCTTCAAAACGATACTGGCTTCCGATCAAGTATTCTTCGTTTAACTCAAAAGCTATCCATCGTCTCTGTAAATTTTCTGCAACAAACCCTGTTGTGTTTGAACCTGCAAACGGGTCTAGTACAAGATCATTCTCATCAGTTAAGAAATTAATAAAGAAATCGGCAAAAGATGCGGGAAAACGTGCCGGATGAGGTTTCATCCCTGTTTCTTTGCATTTACGCAGATAAGAACTGTTTGATTCTGTGTTAGCAGCCTCAATAAGATTAGGTGGAATTGCTCCTGAATTATCTTTTTGAAATTTTGTAGAAATATCGTGACCGCTAGGACGCAACTTAGCCTTATAGCCATTTTTGATTAACTGTTTCATGCTTTCACTGTAAGGCTTTAAGACTTTCCTATTGTCAGCTTTTGGATTTTCAATTTTTGACAACCACCAAACTACGTTAACTGAATCTTTAACTCGAATACGCCTAACAGTAACCCATTCTGCCGGAGTTGGCAGTCTTGCTGGATTGTAATGATAAAACTCTTGCGCTAAGAAAAAACCGACTTCTTTACAAAGGCGAACCAATAATTCGTATTGATATATGCTACGAACTGGATTACCAGGAAGATAAGCACCTCCTAAATCAATAACAAATGAACCATTTTGAGTAAGTATTCTTTTAAATTCGTATGCAAATGGAAGAAACCAGTTAACATATTTCTCTGCACTTTCGTTTCCATATTCCTTTTTACGGGTAAGTGCAAATGGAGGAGATGTCAAAATGAGATTTACACTACAATCTTTAATATTTTTTATAAGCTCAAGACTATCTCCTAAGTACGCTGCTCCATAAGTCTGAGTGTAATAGGGTTGAATGTTTACCTCTGATTGTCTAGTTATTTTTTGCTTCTGAAATAACCCTAATTGCTTGGAGCCTGCTTGAGCCATGCTTTTAAATAGTAATTATGTACTGTTATAATATCTCGATAGTAAAGATAGCACAACTTCAAATTCTTTTTTCATTTCTAACAGTCCAAAGGTAATCATGCAGAATAAGACTTGATTTTATGCAAACGTCTATGATAATCTTTCATTCATTCATAAACTACAGTTATTTGATAGACTAACCGTAGTTGTGAGTTTACAGTGTGCATCAAACAGGAATCACGCATTATGCCAAAAGATTGGTATGAATGGCACGACCTCTACGACACTGAGCCAAAATTGCAGCAGCGTCTAGAAATCGTGCAGGAATATATTGCTTACAGCTTGAATGCGTCGCCATCTGGAACTATCCGTGTCGTAAGTGTTTGCGCGGGTGATGGACGAGATTTACTAGGAACTTTAAAAAATCACCCTCGAAGAAATGACGTATATGCACGACTTGTTGAACTCAGCCCCCAGTTAGTTGAGCGTGGACGAGCAACTATAGAGTCTTTGGGTTTAGCCAAGCAAATTGAGATTATCAATGGTGATGCAACTCTTGCCACTAACTATGTAGGAGCAGTACCAGCAGATATTGTGATTGTGTGTGGTATCTTTGGCAATCTTGAGGAAGCTGAACTCAATCGCTTACTAGATAACCTGAGTTTTCTGAGTAAACCGGATGCTTTTGTCATTTGGACTCGTGGACACTCCAACGGTATTACCTACTCTGACAATGTACGGAAAATTTTAAGTGCATCTGGATTTGAAGAAGTAAACTTCAAGCTTACGGCTACAGGAGATATGGGTGTTGGTCTTCATCGATACCTTGGTGAAAATTTACCTCAACCCAAAGAACAACAGTTATTTGTGTTTTCCGGCGTTCCTAGTAAAGCGAGGTAAAAAATGTCAATTCAAAACACAGTGTCAACTTGGGAAGAAGTTTTAGAAACTGCTAGAAAAAATACCTCTGCGCGTAGGGTAAAGAGGACAGGACAATCTCCTTCTACTGCACCAATACCCAGCAGTTTACATAAACTTCCTCCAAATGCAGAACCGCCAGTCTTGCTTTATCGAGATACTAATTCCTGGTGTCCTTTCTGCGAACGAGTTTGGTTTGCTCTGGAAGAAAAGGAAATTCCCTTTGCAACGGAGTTTATTGATTTAAGTAATAAACCCAAATGGTACACTGACTTAGTTCCCACAACTCTTGTCCCAGCAGCCAAAATTGAGGGAAAGTTAGTATATGAATCCAAGGATATTCTCTTAGCTTTAGAAGAAAGGTTTCCACATCCAGCATTATTGCCTGAGAATTCAGAGGAAAACGCTGTTGCTAGGCAGTTGGTTGAAGAAGCTGAGACTAACGGTTTTAGAGAGATTGCTTACAAATTCCTGAGAGAAACACTTGTAGATGCTGATGAGTTGGCATTACAAGCAGCATTTGAGGCGAAGTTAGATGAACTTGAGCAAGCTTTGGCTAAATACCCCGGCCCCTACTTTGTCAGTACATTTAGCTTAGTAGACATTCTGTATAGCCCCCATTTAGATAGATTGGCTGCTAATTTACCTGTATATCGGGGATATCACCTCAAAGGAAATCCTCGCTTTCCTCGAATTAATGCTTGGTTTGACGCACTTAATCAGCGTCCTGCTTATCATAGAGTTAAATCGGATAATATTACCAATAATTTACTGTTGCGTCGCAGATGGGGTGTAGAACCGATTGGAAATCCCTTACCTCTGGATGTGGCAGATAGTGAGCAAATTCAATATCGAGCCGAAGCAGCTGAGAGATTGAGTGATAATCGGGAAGTTGCGATCGCAGATATTATCAAAAATTCTGGAGTCCAAGCAATAGCCGCAGACGGTGATATTACCACAATTAAGGACGCTGTTGATTTTCACCTGCGACAACTAGCTGATTATCTCATTCATGGCAATGGCGAAACTTTACCGGGTGGAAGGACTGGTGGTAAAAATAGTAGTGTTGATCCTATCTTCGCTGCTGTGGGTGCTATTACTTTCGCATATTTGAGAAATCGTATCTGCGCTCCTCGTGATATGAGTGCTGGTGCAGCAACGGCGTTTCGCGCTGCGATCGATAAATTGTTGACTTCTGTTTATTAATTTTGTGGGCGTTGCTGAAGGCAAAATGCGATCGCGCTCACTTGCTCCTATAGCAATGAAATCGAACAGAGTTTGCAATTCCGATGAGTTAGCTGTGACAGGAACCGAAAACTGAATATTCTACTCAAGGGATTTAAAATCCCATACACAACAGGTGTTTGTGTTGGGGTAACAGTCTCCCTTACAAAACGTAACTGTTTAATCATATCTGCAAAATGATTTAGAGAAGATTACAATCGGTGGGCTACGTATAAAGTAGTTAAGTAACCTTTAGTAATTTGACCATTGAACTTGGTATTAATTAATTCAGCGATCGCATCAAAAAAACGCGCTTTTGTAATGCGATCTAAATTTATATGACCGGAGTAAGTATTTAAGAGATTGAGATAACTTGCACTGTTGTATATTGTATCCCATCGATAAGATCGATAAATTACTTCACCAAACAAACCTGTTTGCTCAATCTCACCTGTTTTATTAGGGACTTTCTGCTCGCGCAAAGGAGGCTCATCGTCTTTAACCAGTTGAGGAGCTAAACTTTGATATAGCTCCTGTACTTCTTCAAAGAAGCCATTACTAGCATCACTATATACATGTTCATTCCAAAATAGCGCGATGTCTTACGACAAGCCGCTCCGCGTCTACGCTCCTTTAGATGTGAGGGCAAGATCCGTTTTTTTGTAAGCAATACTTGGGTCAAGCCAGTGGAAAGCAGTCGCCGAAATCACTAAATCAAAAGCATTTTCTTGGATCGCCCAATCCTCAAAAGCGATGTTACGCACTTCTACTTGCGGATAAGCAGCCAGATTTTTTTGGGCAACTGTAGCAAGATTCTCACCCAATTCAATGCAGAGTATACGATAACCCCGGCGGGCAAAGGGCACAGTTGTCTGACCAGTACCACAACCAATCTCTAATATCCTTCCGTTTGGAGTGATTTCTGAAAGAGACACCACATCGTCAAAAAGCGCTTCTGGATATCCTGGTCGAACTTGGTCATACAACAGTGCTACTCGATCGAAAGTGGTTCTTAACTGACTTCTTTCATCTGTCATTGAATTTTAGATTTTGATATTGATTCATAGTTTAGTAGGATGCGGTTATATAAATTAGCTCTAGACACCATTAAGATTTGCGGTGCATAACGAGAACAGCGATAATACACCCTACGAAACTGTTCCTCGTTCCCTTTTCCCCAATTACAAATTAGGGTAAATATTCCAGCCATCAAGAACATTAAAAAGTTGCGTTTTCTAGATACTGTTAGCATAATGTATTGTCAATTTTTTCTGGCTTAATGTTCACCAAGCCCCTTCGGGGCGGGAACAGGGAACAAGGAACAGGGAACGGAACAAGAATTAGCCCCGAAGGATATGGGTCTGAAGCCCCTAAATTTTATGAAAAGAGGTAAAAAAATTTTTTCGAGACACGTAGTGTAAGAAAAAATACGTTCTCGCAGTTTACACCAGACTAGTTTGGAAGAAGCGATTAGCAGGGCGCGCCAGACCGAGATTTTCGCGCAGGGTTGTACCCTCATACTCTTGACGAAAAATCCCACGGCGTTGGAGTTCTGGCACAACCTTATCTACAAAATCGTTCAACCCTTCAGGAAGATAAGGGAACATGATGTTGAAGCCATCAGAGCCTTCCTCAAACAGCCATTGCTCCATCTCATCGGCGATGGTTTGGGGTGTGCCGACGAAAGCCAACCCGCCATAACTGCCAACGCGTTGCGCCAGTTGTCGAATCGTCAAGTTCTCACGTTGCGCTAAGGCTATTACTCTTTCTCGTGAAGAGTGACCAGCGTTAGTCGGTGGGATTTCTGGCAAGGGGCCATCTGGATCAAAACCTGAAACATCGTAGCCAAGCGCACTATTTAAGCTAGAAATTCCACTGTCATAATGTACGAGGCTATCCAAATAAACACGCTTGGCTTGTGCCTCGGCAACGGTTTCTCCTACAACGACTAAAGCACCTGGAAGGATTTTTATACTGTCTGGGTCGCGTCCAATGGCCCGCGCCCGTCCCTTAATATCTGCAAATAAAGCCTTGCCAGCCTCCAGATTACCAGCAGGTGCAAACACAGCCTCGGCGGTTTCGGCGGCTAATTGCCGTCCGGCTTCGGATGCGCCAGCCTGAACGATTACTGGCCAGCCTTGGACAGGTCTGGCGATGTTCAATGGCCCCCGCACCGAGAGATATTTTCCTTGATGATTCAGAACGTGAAGCTTGTCGGGGTCAAAATAAATCCCGGCTTCCACATCTCGAATAAAGGCATCGTCAGCAAAGGAATCCCAAAGACCTGTGACCACATCATAAAATTCTCTAGCCCGTCGGTAGCGTTCATCATGCTCTATCTCTTCTTCTAATCCAAAGTTGAGCGCTGCGTCTGGATTGGCTGTGGTGACGATGTTCCAGCCAGCGCGACCGCCACTAATATGGTCGAGAGACGCGAAGCGACGCGCGATATGGTAAGGCGCGTCATAGGTTGTGGAAGCGGTGGCTACTAGCCCGATGTGTTCGGTGACGCTAGCGAGGGCAGAAAGCAGGGTAAAAGGTTCAAAGGATGTGACAGTATGGCTGCGCTTGAGTGCGTTGATTGGCATATTCAGCACCGCTAAGTGGTCAGCCATAAAGAATGCGTCAAACTTGCCTTGCTCTAATTTCTGGATGAATCGTTTCAGTGCTGGAAAGTTAAAATTAGCGTCAGGCAAAGCCCCAGGATAGCGCCAAGCGCCTGTATGTATGCTTACCGGGCGCATAAAAGCACCTAGTTTTAATTGCTTCGATTTACTCATTAGCCCTCCGGATGTGTAATTCGTAATTCGTAATTAAAATGCGGGCGCGATCGCCCCTTTGTGATAGTTATTAATGTAGTCTTTCAACTTGGGATCGATAACCAACTGATTCAGTTTTTGGATATTAGGATCGTTTGCTTTTGATTGTACAGTTGCTAAACCCACCGCATAATTTTTGTTAGCTATGCCAATCTCATCTAACACAATGGGGTTTTGAGATACCTTTGCTTGCACAAGGAAGAATGTAGATATCACAGCTAAATCTAAATCGTCTAAGGCTCTAACAATAGCGTAATTATCTAACTCCTTAATTTGGATATTTTTGAGATGCTGTAATACTCCCCTGGCTTTTCTTTTCAATTGATAAATTCGATGTGTTTCAGGTTAGGGTTTTGGCACTGATTTTGCCTTTTTACCTTTGTTTTCAAGATTATTTTTGATATTTAACTAAGAATTGGCATAACAGGTACTGAAGAACCTTTTTTAATACCTTCTAGGAAGTTGCGTAATTGATTGTTAACACGTCGGGATGAAACAGTAATAGCTTAATATTTGCAATCATCTCGATAGAGTTTGGGGTTCCTGCCATCTATTTTTGCACCTATAAGATGTACTAAAAATCGGTAGATTTATAGTAGTATACTATGAGATTTGCATAGGTGAGGATAAAAAACAAGGTGTATCTTCCCAGTCCTTAAAAAAAGGAGGCAGTTACTAACCACCTCCTGACAAATTAAAGCTTGGATGGACTGAGAAATGCTTTGACAGCAGGCTAGAAACTCAGCTAGCTGCGGCTCAAAAACATAGTCAAGACCACTCCCAGGATAATCGATCCACCGCCAAGGATGAATGACCAGAAGCGATGGTAACTGTTGACGATAGTGCCATTTTCGCTCTGGAGTTGAATTAAATCCATCCAAGGCGCAACACCTCGACGGAACCAACCCACAGCTCCAACTTGTTCGCCTATCAAGCTTTGGACTCGCTTCATCCCAAACAGGAAATTGCCGATAGGGCCAAAGCGTGAGGCGTAATGCAGATAAAGCATTCCGCTACGATCTTGAATTTTTAAATCGGAACCAAATTTATAACCAGCGTCGCCACGACCAATAAGTTGACCTTCCAGTTTTGCCGGTTGTCCGCGTAACGGACTGGCATAAGGGTCTGACATCAGAGTGAGAATATCGGTTTCTGGTGCTTGCTTGTAGTCGGGGAACATCACCAAAGCTTTGATGAGAATTCCGATTCCTAAGCCAATTAGTGGCGCACCCAATACTAAACCTGTGTTTGGCGAACTTGACAACAAAATCACGCCTATTATCAAGCCAACTAAGAAACCAATTGTTTCAGCACCGTAGAGTATAACATCTAAAAAGAAGTTGCCGTAAAGTCTACTTTTATTAAGACTTTTACCTTCTCCAATAACTCGCCCCATATCAAACTCAGTCGGTAAACCCAATTGTTCCGCATAGGTACTTAATGCACGAACTCGTTTACCTGTCAAGGGATGAGTAGAATTTAACTCCATCCACCAGCCCCAAGGGTTAAACATATCCCACAGAAAGACGCGACCAATTTTTTGAGTATCGGATGCAATGCGGTAGGCGGTTCCTGTGGAAGCGGCGGCTTTATGGTCATATATACCCAAGGCGCGAGTTCCTTCAATTAAACGGCTGGGTTCTTGTGTGCGCGAACCTTCTTCTAAAATTCCGTAGGCAATCTTCACTAAAGCGCGAGACAGTCCATTGGGATTACCCGTACTTTCGGCTGCAAAGTGGTCGGCAAAATATTCTCGTGTGCGGGAGAGGTACAGCACTAGATAAGTACCGACGACATAAAACACGTAAGCAACTAAGGCAGCAGTTTGCATTGCATCTTTAATTTTGCTATCGCCACCACCGCGCCCAAATCTTCTGGCTGTGCTGTAAACCAAGTAACAAATTTGCACTAAGGTAGAAGCTACTGTCATCACTGCAAAGTCCCAGTGGACGATGTGCCCCAGTTCGTGAGCGTAAACGGTAGCTATTTCATCGTCATCCAGGTATGTGAAAAGTCCCTGACTGACGACTAAACGGGCGCTGTTCGGCAATGAGCCATAAGTAAAAGCCGTGGGGTTTTGGTCGTTAATAATTCCCAAGCGCGGCGTTTTCAGCTTTTTCTGCTCGCAGACTTGGCGAATAACTTTAGCTGTCTCTGGACTGAAGGTTTCAACTTCTGCCAACTCTACCCAGCGAGTTTGGTAAAGCCAGCCTTGGGTTAAGTCCATGATGAATGGAGATATGAAAAAGGCGGCAATATTAAAAACTAGAGTAATACCAATAGCGATCGCTAATCCTTGGAGTGGATTATCGCTACCCAAAATAAATACTAAGCTTAAACCTAAAGCTAACACCATGCCAAACAGCAAGGTCATGGTGACACCAGAAGCTAACGCCAAACTACCACCCACTCCCCCCATCGCTAATTTCATCCCAGTCGTAGCGGCACGACCAGCTTTTTGGCTAACGTTAGATGGTGTTTGGCGGAAGGATTGATTGGCTTGTTCTGCCCAACTGCGAACCTGTGGGTTTTCGCTCATCATTAGCTTTTGACACAGAACCTTGGCTTTTTCGGTTTCGCCTGTGGCTTGATAAGCTTTCATCAGCCACATCTGTGCTGAAAGATAATCTGAGGAATTGTGTTCAGCGCAATCGCGGCAGAATTGTTCGAGTAATTCGACCGCTTCTTGATAACGTTTTTGGTTTAAGGCATTTAACGCAGATTGCAATGACATAGGATCTCCCTACTAAGGAGTGGTATTTGATCTATCAATACTCAATAGATTCAGCGATGTCACTGCAATTTCGTAAAAATTTAATTAATAACAGTATAAAATATCTACTTAAGTAAAAGACTAGAGAAACATATATTATTATGTCTCTCTAGCCTGGGGAACGCATAAATCATGTTTAAGACTTTCAAATAAAACCTGTAATAATACTTATAATGTTTTTGCTGCGGTAAACTTACTACCTCTTTGCCCGTGTTTGATATTTAGAGAATAAATGTTTTCAACCCAGCCTTGCTTCACCCGATTAGAGTAATTATTGATTACCCAAATGGTTCACCCGATTGGAGGAAGACGAATGATGAACATAACCCAATACTTTTGGGTTAATGGGGAAAGGGAAAAGGCTTGAATTTATCTTTTCCCCAGACCAAAAGAGAGATTATTGGGTTTATCCGAAAACTATTGGAACATAACCTGAGATTGATAAGATGAGGAAAAAGTAAAGATTTGTACTATGACTATTTTTGATATTGGTTCTCCCCTAATTACGATCGCCGGACAAACTCGCCAAGCTGCAAGTAAGCTAGCGATTCTCTCCACTGAGGCAAAAAATCAGGCACTTGAAGCGATCGCCCAAGCTTTAGAATTAGCTAGAGATGAAATTTTACAAGCAAATATTGCTGATTGTAAAGCTGCTACTGCTGAAGGAATTTCCCAACCACTTTATAAGCGCTTGCAGTTGGATGAACATAAATTAAGAGATGCGATCGCTGGAGTACGAGATGTTGGTAAGCTAGCCGATCCAATTGGTAAAGTGCAGATTCACCGCGAACTTGATACTGGCTTAATTCTCAAACGAATTACTTGTCCTTTAGGCGTTTTGGGGATTATTTTTGAAGCACGTCCAGAAGCAGCGATTCAAATTGTTTCTTTAGCAATCAAATCGGGAAATGGTGTAATTCTCAAATGTGGAAAGGAAGCAGTACGTTCTTGTGAAGCGATAGTGAAAGCTATTAAACAAGGATTATCGCAAACTGCTGTTAATCCAGATGCGGTACAGTTGCTCACAACTAGAGAAGAAACTCTAGAACTTTTGAAATTAGATAAATATGTAGATTTAATTATTCCTAGAGGTTCTAATTCTTTTGTCAGATTTGTACAGGAAAATACGCGCATTCCGGTACTAGGTCACGCCGATGGGATTTGTCATCTTTATATAGATCAAGCCGCCGATATTTCTAAAGCAGTTCCGATTACCGTCGATGCTAAAGCACAATATCCTGCTGTTTGTAATGCAATTGAAACTTTGCTAGTTCACCAATCAATTGCTACAGAATTTTTACCGAAAGTTGCTGAGGCTTTGCAAGAACGCCATGTGGAATTAAGAGGCGATCGACGTACCTTGCAAATTTTACCTAACATCGTACCTGCAACAGAAATCGATTGGGAAACAGAATACAACGATTTGATTTTGTCGATAAAGATTGTAGACTCTATAGAAGATGCGATCGCACATATTAACGAATATGGTTCCCGGCATACTGATGCGATTATCTCTGAAGATTCTGCGGCTGTAGAAAGTTTCTTTGGACTTGTGAATTCAGCCAATATATTTCACAACTGTTCCACCCGTTTTTCTGATGGCTTCCGCTATGGTTTCGGTGCAGAAGTTGGAGTTAGCACTCAACAAATGCCACCCCGCGGCCCCGTTGGTTTAGAAGGATTAGTTACATACAAATATCAAATGACTGGCGATGGACATATTGTAGCTACTTACACTGGGGCAAATGCTAAAGCTTTTACTCATCAGGATTTAGTATAAAATATCCTCAAAAGTATATGCTTTAGTAACGCTAGAAATACACCGATTTATCCGGTGTTTTTTTATGTTAATAGTTTATTTGAGTTATCAAAAGTTTTAATTGGGCCATGCCATCGCTCATCATTTAAAAAAACCTCTTTAAAAGCTCCATTAGTGTATTGACTAACTACCTTACCCCAAAAAGTTTGTGCGCCTAAGTTCAAAGCAGTCTGCGGTACTTCCCAACAGCCGGGAAACTGGTTGAAAATGTGAGTAGCTACCTGTTCTCCAATACCCTGATTTCGATATTTATTGAGGATAAAGAACTCAGCAATAGACTTAGCATTGTTATTTTGATGAAGGTAGGTATGCTGATTAATAAGTACAAACCCTGCTAGTTTATCATTAACCTTAATTAGAAATGGGTGTCGTTCAGGTTCTGTCCAATAGTAATCAAGATATGAATAGCCAAACAAGCCACAGTCATCTACATCTTTAGCTTCTATCTCACTTAAGTCATATTGGTATAGTTCCATTAAGTTACACAGTACTGACTTCTGTTGTTGAGTAGCTTTTACCACTTTAATTTTCATAAAGCATCTACGATACAGGAACTAAAAGATATGCTTTTATGTAGAGAAACTTTTAAAGGTTTTTTAATTTGAAAGCCTCTTTAAACTAACGCTTTCAATAACGCCTGAAGTTTCAGCTGCACCTCTGCAAACTCTTTATCAGGATCGGAGCCAGCCACGATACCAGCACCAGCATACAATCTCGCGCGATCGCCATCAATCAATGCTGAACGAATTCCCACAATAAACTCGCAGTTACCCTGAGAATCTATCCAACCCAGAGGTGCAGCATATAAACCTCTCTCGAAGCTTTCATAACGACGAATTTCGGCACAAGCAACATCTCGTGCTGCACCTGCAACGGCTGGTGTAGGATGCAATTGTCCGACAATCTTTAATGGGTGTATGTCAGCAGGAACTATTGCACTGATTGGTGTCCACAAATGCTGGATATTCGATAATTGTCGCAGTCTGGGTGCTAATATTTGCGGTAATAAACCTAGTTGGCATAGTCGTTGTGTAATGAAATCAAGCACTAGTGAATGTTCGTGCTTTTCTTTTTCACTATTTAGTAAGCTATTGGCATTAGCTGCATCTTCAGCAGGGGTTTTACCTCGTGGTGCAGAACCAGCTAAAGCATCAGTAATTAACTGTTGATTATTAATACTAATTAATCTTTCTGGACTTGCACCAATAAAATTTTGTCCTTTGCCATTACTTGTAGAAAAAATATAACAATTAGGATGATTTTGTCTAAGATTATTTAATGATTTAACTAAGCTAAAGTGGTTGTTTGATTTTACATCTAATATATCTGCTAGGACAATCTTACTTAAATGGGTAGATCGAATTTTTTCCAAGACAGATACTACTGAGCGTTTAAATTGGGCAGAGTTAGTGACAGATTTTTTATATAAGTTTTTAGGAAAATAATCAATATGAGCAGAGTAATTTTTTAAAGATTGGATAAATTCAATTTTATTTTGAATCTTCTCCAATAATTTTTCAATATTTACATTTGGATTGATAATTATATTTGTTACTAATATGCAACGCTGATTTTTTACAGCTACTTGCCAACGTGGAAGAAAAATGGTAGCGGATGGAAATGGATAATCTACTTGGGCGTTGTTATCAAAAAAGCTGAAATAGCAAAAAAAGTGAGGCCCAGAAAAAGGTTGGTTTGCGTTACCAAAATTAATTATATTTTTGAGACAAGATTTGATAAAATATTCTGTTTGAGTAAAACGCTCTGAGCCATCGATCTGTAATTTTGCTACAGCATCAATTGCCGCGATCGCTTCTCCTTTACCTCTATCCTCAAAGTAAAAATTTATTTCATTTGCTTGTGTAAGTTTATCTAATACAAGTAAAGGGTCAACTAAATCAATTTCTTGGGAGACACTGACAATTTGTCTGCAATTATTTTTGACGCACTTTTCTTGCACTGTTACCAGAAATTGATATAAATCTTTGTGCTTTACAAAGAAGTTGCTACGACATGGTGAAACTGTCATGGATTTAACGATAGTAAATTTTTTTTAAGTTCACTTCCTAAAGTGTAATTAATCGTGGTCGTATTTTTACAGGTAACATATTAAGTTACTATTTCACCAGCGTAGAGTTTAGCTTATTTGTGGTGTTCTCAGACTATGATAAGACAGTTTCAGCCTGAGACTGCAACGTGAAGGTGAGTGTTAACAACACAAGGTTAAGAAGCCATAGTAAAAGTGACAGTTGTTTGTATATCACCCATATCTAGCGTCTCTTGAAATCATAAAATCTCAAGTGTGAGTAATATTCTAGTAATTTAATTAATCACAACTAATGACTACCAAGCAAATTTTATATCCCGACACTAAGTTATGGATGGCAGCGATTAAACCGCCAATGTATAGCGTTGCCATTATGCCCATTTGGGTGGGAACAGCAGTAGCATTTGCCGAAACGAAAATTTTTAATGGTGTAGTATTTTCTACTTTTGTAGCTGCGGCAATCTTAATTCTAGCTTGGGAAAATATCAGTAATGATGTGTTTGATTCCGAAACTGGTATTGACCAAAATAAGCACCATTCTCTGGTGAATTTAACAGGCAATAAACCATTAATATTTTGGATAGGAAATTTGTGCTTAGGTTTGGGATTGCTGGGCATACTAGCGATCGCCTTTTGGCAACATGACCTAACTGTTATCGGTATAATACTGCTGTGCTGCGGTTTAGGCTATACCTACCAAGGACCTCCCTTTCGTTTAGGATATCAGGGTTTAGGCGAGATTATTTGCTTTTTTGCCTTTGGCCCCTTAGCAGTGGAGGCAGCATATTATAGCCAAACCCAAACTTGGTCTATGACAGCTTTAGCAGCTTCAGTAATTGTCGGAATTGCCACAACCTTAATTTTATTCTGCTCACACTTTCACCAAGTTAAGGATGACATAGCCGCAGGTAAGCGATCGCCTATCGTCCGTCTCGGAACAGCAAAAGGGGCCAAACTTTTAGTTTGGTTTACTGGTAGCATTTATCCCCTCACCTTGCTATTTGTGCTATTGGGGATTTTTCCAGTTTGGACGTTACTAAGTTGGGTAAGTTTACCCTTTGCTGTCAAATTATGCCGCCACGTCCAAGAAAATCACAACTACCCCGACAAAGTTAGTAACTGTAAATTCATTGCCGTAGCTGTGCATTTCTGGGCTTGCTTGCTGTTGGGATTGGGATTTATGCTTTAGGGCATTGGGCATGGGGCATTGGGTATGGGGCATTGGGCATTGGGCATGGGGCAGAAAGAGAATGACAAATGACTAATGACTAATGACTACAGATTTGAATTTCGTTCTTATCAGCGAAGATTTTTGCGATCGCTGACTACTAATCATGGTAAGTGGGATATTCGTGAAGGTATTATCCTCCGGCTTACCGATGAATCAGGTAAAGTCGGCTGGGGAGAAATCGCCCCCATTAGCTGGTTCGGTTCCGAAACTCTAGAGGAAGCCTTAGATTTTTGTCGCCAACTCCCAGAAGAAATCACAGACGAGATAATTTTATCGATCCCAGATGAGTTACCTGCTTGTCAATTTGGCTTTGAGTCAGCATGGGAGTGGGAAAGTGAATTATTTTCAATGCCCAATGCCCCATGCCCAATGCCCCATGCCCAATCTTTCAGTGCCTTATTACCATCTGGGAAAGCGGCTTTAAATCAATGGGAAACTTTATGGCAGCAGGGATATCGCACATTTAAGTGGAAAATTGGTGTGGATGCGATCGCTGATGAACTCAAAATTTTTGAGTCGCTGATACACACTTTACCAGCCTTTACCAAACTGCGATTAGATGCCAACGGTGGACTCAGCTATGAAGAAGCTAACTTATGGCTGCGGACTTGCGACAATCTCAAGGCAAATGCAGAACTACCCCTAGAAATTGAATTTATCGAACAACCGCTCCCCGTTGAACAATTTCAGCAGATGTTGGAATTGAGTACAAGTTATGAAACTGCGATCGCTTTAGATGAATCTGTCGCCACACTTGGACAACTCGCCGCCTGTTATCAACAAGGTTGGCGAGGGGTTTTTGTCATCAAACCTGGGATAGTTGGATCGCCATCTCGTCTGAGAAAGTTTTGCCACCAGCATCAAATTGATACTGTATTTTCGTCAGTATTTGAAACTGCGATCGCTAGACTTGCAGCACTCAAGCTAGCAGCCGAATTGTCCCCAAACAACAGAGCGATTGGTTTTGGCATCGACCATTTTTTTGAACAAGAAGAAACGTGGTTTCAAAGTTTATGGAACGACCTTTAGACTATCTTAATAAGCTAGCTCAAAATGATTGGCTAATCGGTTATGATCGCCATCAATTTAATCAAATAGCTCAACAATTATATTTAGAATTAACACAACTATCAGCATCTGGAATACCACCAAAAATCATCTTAGCTGAACGCGAACCAGTACGATTTTTAGCAAGTTTTATTGCCGCTTGTGCTGCTAATTGTCCAGTTTTTCTTTGTAACCCAGACTGGGGAACACAAGAATGGCAACAAGTCTTTGATTTAGTACAGCCAGATATTATTTGGGGAATGGGGCATGGGGCATGGAACATAGGGAATGAGAATAATATCCAATGCCCAATTCCCAATAGCATCATGATTCCTACGGGTGGTTCATCAGGACAAATTAAATTTGCCATCCACACTTGGGAAACTCTCACAGCATCGATACAAGGATTTACAGAATACTTTCAACTAAAGCAAGTCAATTCATTTTGTGTGTTACCGCTATATCACGTTAGCGGTTTAATGCAATTTATGCGTTCTTTTACCACAGGAGGTAAACTAAATATTCAACCATTTAAAGCTGTAGAATCTAGTCAAATATTAAATATTAAACAATCAGAATTTTTCATATCTTTAGTACCCACTCAATTACAACGCCTCCTGCAAAATCCAGAATTAACTAAATGGCTATCCCAATTTAATACAGTACTTTTGGGAGGTGCGCCAGCATGGAACGAACTATTAGAAAAAGCCAGATTTCATCGCATTCGGTTAGCACCTACCTATGGGATGACAGAAACCGCCTCTCAAATTGCCACCCTTAAACCGGATGATTTTCTGAGTGGTAAAATTAGCAGTGGTCAAATTCTTCCCCATGCCAAAGTAACTATTCGCAATCAGCAAGGCGAGATTTTAAATTCTAATCAAATCGGAAATATCACAATTCAGGCTCAATCTTTAGCCCTTGGTTACTATCCAATAACCAGAGAAAATCAAACTGATTTCCAAGTAGATGATTTGGGCTTTTTAGACGAACAAGGATATTTAAATATTGTCGGACGTAACAGCGATAAAATTATTACAGGTGGCGAAAATATTTACCCAGCAGAGATTGAATCAGCTATACAAGCCACTCAAATGGTTGCTGATATTTGTGTAATTGGCATTCCAGATAAACACTGGGGACAAGCCTTAACAGCGATTTACATTCCCAATAAATCAGATACCTCTGCCTTAAAAATCCAAACCCTACTCAAAGACAAACTGAGTAGATTTAAAATCCCTAAATATTGGATTCCCCAGCAAAACTTACCCCGTAACTCCCAAGGTAAAATTAACCGCCAACAATTACAACAAATAGCCACAGAATTCCTTCAAAATCCCATCACATAATCTCCCTCGACCTTCTTCTCTCTGCGTCCTCTGCGTCTCTACGGTTCGTCTCCAACCACTGAACTATCTCATCAGATAATTCCTGTTTACTTCTACTAGTGGCATCAATACAAACATGGCGAGTAATAGCTTTAGCAACTACCACCTCAGCCACAGTAATCTCGTAACTAATTTCAAATTTATCACTACCTATTTTTTGGGGAATTAAACTAATCAGTAACTTGTCCCCACCAAACATAGGACGCATAAAATCGACACTAGCATGAACGATGGGGAAAGCTACAGAAGGATTAGTAAAAAAATCTTTGAGATTAATACTTGATGCTTCTAGAGATTCTTCATAAGCTTCATGGCAAATACTCAAAACGTTAGCAAAATAAACTACCCCAGCAGCATCAGTATCTTGAAAGCGAACCGTGCGGTTATAAGTAAAAGGCATTTTTGATAATTAAATTACGAATTACGAATTATGTTGACTCCAACGGCGGAACCTCGAAGTCATTAAACGAGGAAACATTGTAAGACGAAGCCTCTAAAGCCTTCACCAGCTTACCGTCAAGAGTCAGCAAAGTAGCACCTACCTGCTGTGAAAGTGCGACATAAGAGCCATCGTAGGCGGAGATTCCATAATTTAATGCGATCGCCACTGCATCCGCCATCAAATCAGCCGTAGACACAACACGCAAAGGGAAAGCTTTGAGACTAGCTAAATTCCCTTGAATCAAAGAAACATTGTAACGACTTGCACGAGCATACTTCCACAAAACGTTTGCACACTCAATGTAAAACAGGTCAGGTACAAAGATTTCTGTCTGGGGATAGGTAAGGTGAGCAAATAATTGATTAACCTTGGCTGTTAACGGATCGGGAATAAATTGCTTAACCGACACACTCGCATCCACAAGGCATCTAAAAGAAATTGTCATCTGTCCCGATCTTCTCTAATCATGGCAGTGCTGTCAGGCCATTCGATATCAGTTGGTAGCTGTTCACGGCGAAGACGAATTTCCTCTAAAAGTTTTGGGACATTTTTTCGCTTTTCGTCTTCCGTTTGCTGTGTTTTTACCTGCAAGGCATTCTGCAAGATTGTAATAACTTGAGCATCAACTGAGCGATTTTCAGCTTTAGCTAACTGTTGCAGCCGTTCGTATAACTCATCGGGAATATCTAGCGCATGAAGGCTAGCCATTGATTGACCTCCCAAAAGAATTTATTGGTAATGGTAACATGACGGCAGTAGGGGGCGATCGCCTTTGGTTTGTGAATGCGATCGCTTTATTATCTCTACTACCCATCTGTTTCTTAATCCTTCTCTTCTGATTCCTCTGACAGAGATTTTAGTGATGTTTTTCGTAAAACCCAATCAAGATAAAGTACAAGAATCTGCATTTTCAGAAAGTTGTTAGCATTTTTGATATTTGCATCACTTAGCACCCATTTACAAAACTTTTCCAGCAGTATTCCAACAACAACTTCAACAGACTTATTTACAACCAAAGGGATTAATGTTTCTAGCATTGCGATCGCCTCAGTAGCTTGACTGAGTACAATGTCGCAATTTTCTTTTGTAGTTATTTATCTGACTTACCTTGACTTAGCCTGACTTAAACTGATTTAACTCCACATTTTGATAAAAACTTTGGCTACACTGGCTTATAAGTAATTGTGGGAGTGGTCAATGTCTATACCAGAGGACTTTCTTAAGCAACTGGAGCAATACAGTGAATTGTCGCATCGAGAGAAAGAAGTCTTTCTGGAAATATTCGGTCGTAGTAAGAATCGAGTCCACGTAGCTCAAGAATTAAACATTTCTGAAAGTAACCTCAGCACTTGCCTCACAGGTATTTACAAAAAATTTTGTATCGCTGGTAATGGCCCTGTTAAAGAAAGTCGCTTACGGGAGTATCTGAGCAAAAGATACTCACAGCAAAAACCCTCTGGTCATTTAACTACAGATGATATAGATGATTCTATTGATACTTTAGTGCAAGAAATCCGTAAACAAATCAAACCCTACATCAAAGAAAAGTGCGGAACCATGAAGGTATTAGATATGCCTAAGCCAATTGAGTTGACAGGAAAACAAGGTATTTACACAAATGTCAATATTTTGGAGGAAATAACAGGACGAAGACGACTAAAAGTTGCGGAACTAATGCAAAGCTCTGATCATGATAACTTTGAGCGACTTGGACTTAGCCGAGTAAAACAGAAACGAGTCTCAGGATTAGAGGTTGTACAGCGCTATAGTAAGTTGATGGTTTTAGGTAAACCAGGAGCAGGAAAAACCACTTTTTTAAAATATCTAGCAATGCAGTGTATTGAAGGGAGATTTCAAGCAAACAGAGTTCCCTTGTTTATCACTTTAAAAGATTTTGCAGAGGCATCTAAAAAACCAGATATTTTGAAATTTATTGTTCAACTATTATCAAACTGTGGGGTAACTCATACCAGTGTGGCAGTAGAGAAACTGTTGAAACAGGGTAATGCATTGGTATTGCTGGATGGGTTAGATGAAGTACGAGAGGAAGACACCAAGCGTGTTTTACGACAAATTCGGGAATTTTCTGACTTGTTTCATACCAATCAGTTTGTAATTACCTGTCGGATTGCTGCCAAAGAATACACCTATCAAAATTTCACAGAAGTAGAGATGGCAGATTTTGACGAAAAACAAATAGCCATTTTTGCTCAAAATTGGTTCCAGTTAACTGATACTGTTAAAAGTCAAAGATTCATTCAAAAACTAAAGGAGAATGAACCAATCCAAGAACTAGCAAGTAGTCCTTTACTTCTGACATTACTGTGTTTGGTGTTTGGAGATAGTGGAGATTTACCAGCAAATCGTTCTGAACTTTATCAAGAAGGATTAGATATATTGCTGAAAAAATGGGATGCCAAACGCTATATTGAACGGGAACAAGTCTATAAAAACCTGTCTTTACAGCGCAAGGAAGATTTATTAAGTCAAATTGCCTTAACTACTTTTGAGCAGAAAGACTATTTTTTTAAGCAAAAAACGACTGAATCATACATTGCTGATTTCATCCGTAACTTACGTGATGCTGACACAGATCCAGAAGTATTGAAACTCGATAGTGAAGGCGTTTTAAAGTCTATTGAAGCACAGCATGGGCTAATAGTAGAACGAGCAAAAGGTATCTATTCCTTTTCTCATTTAACGTTTCACGAATATTTTGCTGCCAGAGAAATAGTTACTAACTCTGCTTATGAAACTTTGGTTGTTCATATCACAGAGAAACGTTGGCGAGAAGTATTTTTGCTAACTGCTAGTATGATGCGAAACGCTGATAATCTATTGCAGTTAATAAAGCAAAAAACTGATAGATTATTAGTTATAGATGAAAAGTTACAGCATTTTTTAATGTGGCTAAATCAAAAATCTCTTTCTATTACAGCTCCCTATAAACCATCAGCCATCAGAGCTTTTTATCTGCGGAATGAATTTGACTGTATAACACTATCCGATGATTTTTTGAATATTGATAGTAGAATTGACCGTAATTTTGAATTTATCGAATATGCTGAATATGACTTTAGCAAACTCTCTAGTTATGAAATATGTTTTCCTCTTGATAGCGCTCTTAGTTCTATTTTGAATAAAGCTCATAGACTTTCTTCTTTATTACATAATTTACCTAATATAAATAGTAAGTCTTTTAAAGAAAGTTATAGTTATTTTCGTGACTATCAGCTTGATGAATGTTTTAACTTTATTCGCGATCACAAACTACATGACGAAATAAGCAAACTTAAAGAGGAATTACCTACATTAAATTCTCGGACAATACATTGCTTAGAATGGTGGCAAAATTATGGTCATAATTGGACTGTAAAGTTAAGAAAATTGTTAATTAAACATCGTAATATTAGACATGACTGGCAGTTTACTGATAAGCATATTGAATTACTATGCCAGTATTACAATGGAAATAACTTACTAATAGATTGTCTCAATAGCGATTGTTATGTAAGCCGGAAAGTTAGGGAAGAAATTGAAAATACTTTGCTGTTACCAAATAAAAATTAAACATTTATTAGAAGTTGATAATACAGCTACAAGCAGATAAATCAGCCAAAATATAGTTAAATCTACCTGTGAAAAAAGATATTTGCGATCGCACTTTTACTTTTTCAGTTCGCATAGTCAAATTGTGCCAGTTTTTAGATGACAAACCAGGAGTAGGGCGAACACTTGCTCAACAGTTGTTAAGGTCAGGAACATCGATTGGAGCTAATGTAGAAGAAGCACAAGCTGCTCAAAGCAAAGCAGATTTTATCAGCAAGCTCATGATTGCACTAAAAGAATCCCGTGAAACTCGGTATTGGTTAAGATTGCTCATTGCTTCCGAAATAGTACCTCAAGCAAAAATTAGTCAACTCCAAACCGAAGCCGAAGAACTAACAAAAATTCTTGGTGCCATCATTATCTCCACCAAAAGCCACACCTAACCTCATCCTCCTCAATTTTTAATTTTTAATTTTCAATTTTTAATTCCTAAACGGAGAGGGGGAGATTCGAACTCCCGGAGGTTTTAGCCTCATCCGATTTCAAGTCGGACGCAATCGACCACTCTGCCACCTCTCCAGTAAATCTGTCAAACTTGTGCTTATCCTAGTTTCAGACGCTATTCAGGCGCTTTTGTTGGTTAGCACTAAACTTGACAGATCATACTATACCCTATTCTCTACGCAGATTGCACTACTGGATGCGAATGTCTACGACACAATACGCGATCGCTCGTACAAAATTTCCCCTTTAGCCACCTGAAAATCATTTCCCACCCAAACTAGGGAAACTTGCGAAACCACACCCGCCTCTAGGGTGACAATGGAAAAATTACGCAACTTCTCGCCACCATCTTCCACAATCCTGGGGACACTAGCCGCATTCAAGTAAATTGTCCCCTCTGGACTTCTAAAGATGGGTTTACGCTGCACCTTCTTGGTATGGCGTAAATCTCGGTGCATGTGACCAAATGTCACCAGAGGAATGGTTTTACCAGCAGTCAAGGCTTGAGAAATCGCCTCGCCCAAATCTGGATCGCCAAAATCGCCGCCAATTGGGTGCCAGTCTTTGCCGCAGGGGTCTTCGGGGCGATCGCCTAACCCACTAGGCCCATTGTGACCCAAAAATATAATTGTCTCGTAAGCGGCGCTTTTAACAGCTTTCACGATGCGATCGGCGGATTCTTCCAAACTCGTCACACCGTAACGTTCTTTACAGATTTCCGCGAATTTCCACTCTGGGCCACCCCAAGTAAAAGGACGACCCCCCACTACAGTTAAATTCCAAGCGGGAAAATCCAGCTTACCGTAACCGACATGGGACGAACCTAATAAATCGAGTTGTTCCTGTACCCAGTCTTCCTTAGAGCGGTCATAAGGAGCCTTTTTGCGTCCCCATTCGGTGGCGGTGTACCAGGCATCGTGGTTGCCCATTACGGCTGCTTTGGGAATATCGAGAGATGCGATCGCTCTGACCACTTCCACCGACTCATTGCCAAAATCCCCAACAAACAGCACTAAGTCAACACCCAAATGCTTGAGTGCAACGCCATCTTCCACTTCCCATTGGTCGTGAATATCTCCAACTACAGCAATTTTGAGGTTTATCGATTGAGTTTTTTGACTGGTCATGCCACTTTCCTTGCCGTCTATCTCCAGGATATGAAACTCAGCCCAATTTGGACACAACCCCAAAAGATCAACCGTCCACTATTTTTGGTAAAAACTACTATAATTGAATCCACAGGACATACATTTGCAACATAAAGCACCCCTAAACTGTGTTTACCACTGCACTAGCTCAACGAGAAAACACCCAACTGGGTGAATTACCACTAGATTTGTTTGCCGCGATTCAGAGTCTCAAAAAAGAACTCAACGCCGTTATCCTGGCGCATTATTATCAAGAGCCAGATATTCAGGATATTGCAGACTTTATTGGGGATTCATTACAACTAGCAAAAGCCGCAGAAAAAACTAATGCGGATGTAATTGTCTTTGCTGGCGTTCACTTCATGGCAGAAACAGCAAAGATACTTAATCCCGATAAATTAGTACTTTTACCAGATTTGAATGCTGGTTGTTCTTTAGCAGACAGTTGTCCAGCAGACGAATTCGCAGCTTTTAAAGCAGCGCATCCCAATCATCTGGTTGTGTCTTACATCAACTGCTCTGCTGATATCAAGGCGATGAGCGATATTATTTGTACTAGTTCCAATGCTGTGAAAATTGTCCAGCAGATACCGAAAGAACAGCCGATTATTTTTGCCCCAGATCGCAATTTAGGGCGGTATGTAATGGAACAGACAGGACGAGATTTGGTGCTATGGCAAGGTAGCTGTGTTGTCCATGAAACCTTTTCAGAAAAGAAAATTGTCCAGTTAAAAATTGCTCACCCAGAAGCAGAGGCGATCGCACACCCAGAATGTGAAAGTAGTGTATTGCGCCACGCCAGTTTTATTGGCTCCACAGCCGCCTTACTCAAGTATTGTCAAAACAGCCCCACCAAAGAATTTATCGTTGCGACAGAGCCGGGAATCATTCACCAAATGCAAAAATTAGCTCCTGACAAGCATTTTATTCCTGCACCACCGATGAATAACTGTGCTTGTAACGAATGTCCCTTTATGCGGTTAAACACCCTAGAAAAGCTCTACTGGGCAATGAAAAATCGTACTCCCGAAATTACCATGTCAGAGGATATTCGGCTGGCTGCACTGCGACCAATGCAACGAATGCTGGGGATGAGCGTGTAACCAGTATTTTTTATCTAGATGGTAGAGACGCAGTTTTATTGCGATCTCTACCCACAAGTTATTTTTTCCAGTCACTTGCAATTTCTAAAACATAGTGCTAAGATTTTAAATCGTGAGACAAATCGGGTCGGTGTCCGAGTGGTTAATGGAGACGGACTGTAAATCCGTTGGCTAGCGCCTACGCTGGTTCAAATCCAGCCCGGCCCACCACTTACGAAGTTATAAGTTATAATGACTGGGTTAAGAGCAAAGCTCCCAGCATTGTAACTTAAAACTAAAAAACCCAAATTATATTTTGCCCGTGTGGCTCAGTGGTAGAGCACACCCTTGGTAAGGGTGAGGTCACGAGTTCAATCCTCGTCACGGGCTTTTTAAATTGATAAAACAATCAACGTAAAAGCAAGGGTTTCAGGCTTTTGAAGGAATTAAAATGCTGAAAAGCTAATTATCTTACTTGTATTTGTAACTATTTTGACTATGATTTTGACTATCAGGTTAGAATTTGGGGTATCCAGCTTGTTTTTTTGGCTATGATTTTGTAGGCTCAGTATAAGCCACAGAAACATTTATCCTACGATTCAGCAATGCCCTTTTTTCACTCTCTCCTCTAAAGTCCTTGGATCTGATTACGAATTTCATTATCAATCTGTGATTCCTGAATTACCGAAAAGTCATCCGAATCGTCATGTAATCCGTGAGAAGCGATAAATTTACTCCCATCTTCTACTTCAAACAGTAATCCAATTTCATTTGCAATATCTGCGTATAGTGCGCTGCTATAGCTTCTTTTTAAAATAGTTATATTTGATATACGCTGCCCTACAAACCTAGCCCAAAAGTTATTACTGTATACTGCATCTGTCGCATCTACTGGATAAAGCTCATTATCTTCTTCAGCTAGTTCTTCACTTATTTCAGCAGCCTCGTTTTTCTCAACCCAGATAGTAACTGAGTTTTTTGATGGTTGACTTCCATATCCAATAACTAGCCCTGAGTCAAAGCTCATAATAAGACAGCCGGCTGTCAGTGAAAAAACTTCTTTTGCTTCAATGCCGTATTCCAGAACCGCCCTATCAGGTGGCTGCCAACTATATCTAGTCAAATTCAGTATCGCAAGTCCCTTAAGAGAGTCTAAAACCTCACTCCGATTAGATGGAATATCTGATGTATATAAAAAAGTTTTCATTGATTTAGTTTTTTTGAGTAAACTCAATAAGTTTCAATTTTCCTCATGGATTGTTAACTGTCCTTCTACTTTTCCATAAGCTTTCTTCACCCAATACCCTCTAGGTGGCTTTTCTATCCCATAAGCCTTACACCACTTTTCTACAGCCTTATCAGACACCCCAAAATCTCTGCCAATTTGTGCTGTTGGCTTTTCCCAAACTAGTTTTTCTAGTTCTTCTTTAGATGGCCTTTCAACTTTTCTAGTGTGAATTCTAGAATCTGGGTTAACCTTTCTAGTTGTTAAATCAACGCCAAACTCCTTGTAGGTTCGCTTAGATGCTACTTCAGTTAAGTCTGTAAAATCTTCCCACCAATAAAAAGGATTGGGTGATTTAGGTGGCGTTGTTCTGATACCGCAACCGCCAAACGTGATTGATGGATATACTACTTTGTTTATATCTGGCAAATAAAGACCATAGAAATCAAAGTCATTAGATTTATATTTTTTCTCATGACAACCATTCTTGTCTGCCCAATTGCTTTTATTTTTCAATGTGCCATCACAACTGTACTTAGCTTGAATTCTGTAACATTTGCCATCTTTGTAGGCAATCAAATCAAAGGGTGCATGTTCAGTTACTACTGGTACAAAAACCGAATATTCTTTCTCGACTAAATCTGCTATTACTTTAGCAGCTGCTAGATCGCCCTTATCTTTTGTGTGGTGCATTTATATGAACTCTCAAGCCTATTTGGTAAATTACCATGAAAAGGCTTTTTTAGGGTTCGTATTAAGTTAAAACGAGCGCGGCAGGGTTCGAACCTGCGACCAACGGATTAGAAATCCGTGGCTCTATCCACTGAGCTACGCGCCCAAAACAAAATTATGGCTCCCAAAGGAGTCATCTAAACCATTATATCGTCTTCGCGTACCAAGAAGCAATCGAAAATTGCAGATTTACCACTAGCAAGGCTAAGATGCTAGTCGCTAGTTAGTGCAATCTACACCGAAAACGAAACAGATGGGGTATTGGTTTAGATATATTGTGTTGTCAAGGGGTTATTTGCCCGTTAGCGCTAACGTCCTCTGGGCGGCTACCTTCGGGAAGAATCTGGCGATCGCGAGGCTCATTCCTACAGTATGCTAGGTAATTTCAGCCTTGGCGATACTGCCAAATGCCATTATATATTCCATATTAAGAGTGCCCCTGTGAGGAGTTATTTGCTAGTGCCATGTTTATTCTCAAACGGCAGGATGTTGAAATATCAAGCATTCAGCACCCAAAAAAGGATCAGCAGGTGCCGATCCTCAGTTATCAAGGGCAGACTTTTCGCTTGATTAGCGTATTCAAAGCTAGTCAAGAGGAAGAAGCTAGAGCCTTATGGAGAGAATTAACGGATAACCGAGGTAAAGCCTGTGTTTTGCTGGAGGAACCGGAACGCTTTAGTGTTTGGGGTAAAATCCGTTTAGAGCAACTAGATAGTGACACAGGTAATCATGGCAAAACGGCGATTTTAATCCAAGCCGGTATTTTGCTGTTGCAGGGTGTTTCTATCGACATTGAAGAGTTTTTAGGTGCTAGACAAGCTGCATTATTTGAAAAAGATATTGCGGAGGTGTTCAAGCAAAAACAATTTCCCCAAGCATCTTCCTTAGAAGCAGTGAAATATCTGGTATCTACTAATCCTTTGCCAACAGCCAAAATACCTGATTGGCAAGAAAATCATGTAGTTATCCTGTTACAAGAACTGCATCGATTAGGAAAGGCCTATTTTGGCAATGCTAATTTTACCAAACAAGTAATTTATAAGCTAGAAGATATGCCAGAAGCCGAGCGATCGCTGTTTATCACTTGGCTAAATCAATCGCCACTGGGTAAACTATGGCAGTAGCATGGAAATTTTTTCACAAAAATCCTGCCACTGGCACTTGCTTTTGGTGTCCGATTGTGTATTACCTGATAGACACACTGCTAGATATACAGTCCTTTAACTCAAAATACTGCCAGAGTGCATCTACATAGTCAAGTCCTATGAGTAACTCTTACGAGAATTCGTTCCTTTCTAAATCAATTTTCACTACTCAGAACATTGTCTTAGCTAATATTGGCTGGGCCGTACTGGCACTGCTATACTTTTTGTTATTTAGTGCCAAAGTTCCTGGAGCCGATGGCATAGAAAGCCGAGCTGAGTGGTATGTGATTGGCACAAATATTTTTGAAGCTTTAGCTTATTTGGGTGCCAGTATCTTATGCTTGAGGAACTGGCTGAGTCCGCAAATCGTCAGTGGCCGGAATGTTTGGCTCTTAATTGGGCTAGGTATGCTTTCTTATTTCGTTGGAGGGATAATTTTCGGCTATACCGAAATAGTTTTAAAAGATGAACCGGATGTGTCTGTGGGCGATATATTTTTTGTACTGACTTATCTATTACTTGGCGCAGGCATGATTTTAGCTGTGGCTTCCAGGCGAATCAATCTGGAAAAATGGCAGTGGCTAATTGTATTAGCAATTGCAGTGTTCGGTAGTTTATTGGCATGGTGGATTTCTATGCAACAAGAAACACCCTCAGAACTGCTAGTCGCTATTTTGAATTGGTTTTACGTAGTTAGCGATGTAGTTTTGTTAATTATTGCTACCACTCTGCTACTAGCCTTTTGGGGGGGAAGAGTTTCCCAGTCTTGGCGAATGATTGCAGCGGCGGCCTTTTCGCTCTACATTGCAGATATGTGGTTTAAATATGCCCAAGGCCCCAATTATCAAAGTGGAGAAATATTAGAAGTGTTTTGGGTGTTTAGTGGAGTGTTATTTGGTATGGGCGCTGCCTTAGAATATGACGCATCACTAAGACGAACGCGGCGTACCAGCGGACGTAAACGAGCTTAGTAAGGATTTTTGGTATCTACCGTGAGAAAACTAACAGACTCTGACAAGCAAGAAATTCTGAAGTTATATCGAGAGACTGCTGAAACAACCTCAACTTTGGCAGACCGCTATGGTGTGAGTAATTCGACAATTAGTCGCCTGCTCAAAAGCACTTTGCCAGAAGATGAGTATGAATACTTAGTCTCCTTAAAGCGGGCTGCGAGAACTCCTGAAGGAAGGGCACAGGTTAGCTACGAGCAGTTACCACTGCTGAGTCAACCAGAACCAGAGCCGGAGATAGAAGTTCCAGCCAGCGAAAGCCAACCCTTGGAAGTGCCAAAGGTTGAGCCACTACCACGTAAGATAATTCGTGTAGAGCAGGAACTTAACTCAGAGGAAACGGCGGAGTCAATTGCTGCTAGCAGACGGGTGCGGCGACGCCCCTCGGCTGCGGAAAAACCGAAACTCCGAGTCACAGCAGATAAATTAGAAACTCCAGAGCCAAAGCCGCCGGAAATAGTCAGCATCCCCATCCCACCGCTAAAGAATGAACATCCAGGAGCGGCTGTTATCGCGCATATGCTGGGCGAAGATTTGCTCGACGAATCCGAAGACTTGGATGATTTAGATGATGATGATTTAGAGGATGACGACTTTGAGGAAGAAGACTTTGATGATGATGACCTGGATGAGCAAAGACCTTTAGTTACAAGAAGAAGACCAGGTGAAGCATCAGTTGAAGTTTTACCACTGTCGATAGCCAATTTGCCCAAAACTTGCTATTTGGTAATTGACCGTTCCTCAGAATTAATTACGCGACCTCTGAAGGACTTTGGTGATTTGGGACAAATTCCCAGCCTGGAAACCCAGCAAAGAACTCTGCCGGTGTTTGATAACCATCGCGTCGCCAAGCGTTTTTCTACTAAACGCGATCGCGTGATTAAAGTTCCTGATAGTAAAATGCTCCATAAGGCTCGGACTCATCTCCAAGCTAAGGGCATTACGCGACTGTTGATTGATGGTCAGGTCTATTCTTTGTCTACGGTTTAACATTGGGCGATTCAATTTTGGATTTTAGATTTTGGATTAAATTTCAATCTAAAATCCAAAATTTAAAATTCTTACTCCTTTCAACTGTATACAGCCCTTGCAAAACGTTCTGCTAAGTAAATAATGTCTTGTTTACGAGCAATTTGGTTTATCCATTATTTGGGAATATTTTCCACTCCATAGTAAATTCCCGCTAACCCACCGGTGACGGCGGCGGTTGTATCGGTATCTCCGCCTAAGTTGACAGCTTTCAGTACTGCTTCAGAATAAGACGAGCTATTTAATAGACACCACAGGGACGATTCTAAGGTATCAATCACATAGCCACCAGAATTAATCTCTTCTACTGGTATCTTGGCAATCTCACCACTGAAAATTCTGCCAAAATGCGGCTTCTCTAATAAAAATTCTCGGACAGAATAAATTGTTTGGATATCTTGCAGTCCTTGTAAATAAGCTGTTTGCAGGTCAGCCCCTTCTAAAAGCGCCACTGCAATACTAATATAAATGCCGCAGGCCATTTGAGAACGGAGATGACCGTGGGTAATGGAAGAAACTTGATGCACCCGCGCAATCAATTCATCCAGAGTTAAACTTTTGTAACAATAAGCCATCGGCAAGATTCTCATCAGAGAACCATTGCCATTACTATTTTCACTAGTACCACCTGCTTTTACGGGCGGAGTTCCTTGTTTCCAATTGACAATTGCTAAAAATGTGGTGTTACCAATATCAAATACTTCGCCTTGAGGAGTCGAGTAACTTTCGTGATACCAGCGCCAGAAAGAATTAGCAATCGCATCGAGTGAAAATCCCTCACAAAGACATTCTGCCAAGCAAAACGTCAGCGAACTGTCATCTGACCAAGTACCAGCAGGAACATCCCAAGTTCCATAACCCAACATCGTTGTCACTGGAGATTTTACTCGTTCAGCACGGCTGGTGAACTCCACTGGCACACCCAATGCATCACCAACACATAAACCCATCAAACCAGACAACGTTTTTGCAAAAGTTAGCATTGTTCAACCAGCATGAAACTTTTCTACAACTGATTTTACTTGCGATAAGTTGCTGATTAAATAATTGGTATACTTTCTAATTCCAAACTAGCTGTACACAGCCCTAGCAAAACGCTCTGCCAAGTAAATAATGTCTTGTCTACGAACAATTTGGTTTATCCATTTTTGAGGAATATTTTCCACACCGTAGTAAATTCCCGCTAATCCACCAGTGACAGCAGCAGTAGTATCGGTATCTCCGCCTAAGTTGACAGCTTTCAGTACTGCTTCAGAATAAGACGAGCTATTTAACAAACACCATAAGGATGATTCTAAGGTATCAATCACATAGCCTCCAGAATTAATCTCTTCTACTGGTAGCTTGGCAATTTCACCACTGAAAACTCTGCCAAAATGCGGCTTCTCTAACAAAAACTCCCGCACAGAATAAATTGTCTGGATATCTTGTAGTCCTTGTAAATAAGCTGTTTGCAGGTCAGCCCCTTCTAAGAGCGCCACTGCAATACTAATATAAATGCCGCAGGCCATTTGCGATCGCGCATGAGCATGGGTAATTGCGGAAACATCATGCACTCGCGCCAGTAATTCCCCTAAAGTCAAACTTCTGTGACAATAAGCCATCGGCAAGATTCTCATCAACGAACCATTGCCATTACTATTTTCAACCTTACCGCCCGCTTGATGGGGAACAACTCCCTGCTTCAGGCGCATAATTGCTGTGTGGGTAGTTTGACCAATATCAAAGACATCGCCACGGGGAGTCCAATAAGCCTCCTTATACCAGCGCCAGAAGGAATTAGCTATTGCATCCAAAGAATACCCTCTACAAAGGCATTCTGCCAAGCAAAAGCTTAAGGAACTGTCATCTGACCAAGTTCCTGGTGGTTGATTCCATGTGCCATAACCCAACATCGTTGTCACTGGAGATTTTACTCGTTCAGCACGGCTAGTAAACTCCACTGGTACACCCAACGCATCACCGACACATAAACCCATCAAACCAGACAACGTTTTTGCAGCGGTTAGCATTATTCAATCTCCACGAAAATTGCTCAAAATTAACTTTATAGATTCCCTCTATAGCTTGTTGCAACAGATGTTACAGCCTACTTCATCATCTGTGAAAAGCTCGGCAAAAATTATTAATCGGGTATTTTATTTACCATACCCAGACTTCATTTTAGTTCCAAATATTGTGACAGTTTTAAAAGCGTCTGTTGGGGGAACAAACAGCCAGAATGGAAAGACATTGAGATGTAATTATAACAGCTTATTTATCAATTTAAAGGATAGTTATTCTCTAAGCGTTATACATTAACAACAACAATTTTTTCATACAAGTTGGGAATCATTTGGAACATTATCACTTTATTTTCGACCTGGAATATACAAGTAAAAAATACAAAATTTGGTAAAAATTATGAAACGCTTACTCAAGTCTTTCGTGACAATTTCTGCATTGTCTTCCTTAATAGTTGCTCCTTTTGTTCTATCAGCTGGTCAAGCTTCTGCTGAAACTAAAAAGGGTACTGATGCTAGCTATGTTGGTGCTGGTGTTGCAGCTGGCGTTACCAGTGGCGGACAAGGTATCAACGATGATGCCACATTTGGTGGTAATGTTACAGGTCGCGTGAAATTAGGAACTACGCCATTTTCTGCACGCGGTAATGTCCTCTGGAGTGATAAAACAAGTGCCATTATCCCAGAAGTTTCTGTGGATGTGCCTATCGCTAATAGAACTAATGCCTATTTAACTGGTGGTTATTCTTTTGTAGAGAAAGATGGCTCACCAACTCCTATAGGTAACAAAGATTCAGTAGTGGTAGGTGCTGGTGTTGAATCAGAAGTTGCTAATAACTTCCTCGTCTATACTAATGCCAAAGTAGGACTTGGTGCTTACCAAAATAGCGATGCTTCTGCTGTTAGCATCAATGGTGGTATTGGTTATCGTTTCAAATAAAAGATTATTGAGTCCTCAGTCAGTTTATACTTTACTTAGTACTTAGGACTCAGCACTTCTTCACTCACTACTCCAAAAAGCTGGTTTTGTTAAGTATTACATCACTGACAAAGCCAGCTTTTGCCGTGATAAAATTAAAATATTCCTCATTATTCCGGCCGGATTACCGGGGATAAACTAGCTGAAAGGTGCTGATTCGGCGTCTACTAATGCTTTATTGAGAATACTATACAAGTCTAATGGTTAAATCTGCTCCTTCCCCCATCGCAACCCGTAAGCCTTCCAAAGTAGAAGGGATCAAGGAAAATAGTAATTTTTTGCGCGAACCTGTAGCAACTGAGATTCTTCAAGACACTACCCATTTTACTGAAAATGCGGTACAGCTTTTGAAGTATCACGGTTCTTATCAGCAGGATAACCGCGACAACCGCACCAAGGGACAGGAAAAAGATTACCAGTTTATGCTGCGGACAAAAAATCCGGGTGGTTTAGTACCGCCGCAGCTGTATTTGGCTTTAGATAAAATAGCTGATGAGTATGGCAACCACACATTACGAGCAACTACCCGTCAAGGTTTCCAACTGCACGGAATTTTAAAGAAGAATCTTAAATCAGCAATTGCCACCATTGTCAACAACCTGGGTTCGACTTTGGGAGCTTGCGGCGACATCAACCGCAACGTGATGGCACCACCAGCGCCCTTCAAGAATCGCCCAGAGTACCAGTATGCTTGGGAGTATGCCCAGAATATTGCTGACTTGCTAACAGCACAGACAGGCGCTTATTACGAAATTTGGTTAGATGGGGAAAAAGCAATTAGTGCTGAAGAAGCTCCAGAGGTAAAGGCAGCCCGACAGCGCAATGGCAATGGCACAATTATCCATGACAACGAAGAACCGATTTATGGCACTTACTATATGCCCCGCAAGTTTAAAATTTGCGTGACAGTGCCAGGGGATAATTCGATTGATTTGTATTCTCAAGACCTGACGTTGGTAGTGATTACCAATAAGAAGAAGCAATTAGAAGGATTTAATATTTTTGCTGGTGGTGGTTTAGGTAGAACCCACGGTAAAGAAGAAACTTTCGCTAGGTTAGCAGACCCCATCGGTTATGTGGCGAAGGATGATGTTTACGACATAGTAAAAGCGATTGTTGCGACCCAGAGAGATTATGGCGATCGCACCGACCGTCGTCATGCCAGATTAAAATATTTAATCAACGACTGGGGCCTAGATAAATTCCGCACTCAAGTTGAAGAATATTTCGGTAAATCAATTGAAGCCTTCAAACCACTGCCAGAGTTTAAATTTCACGACTTCCTCGGCTGGAATGAACAAGGTGATGGCAAGCTATTTTTAGGAATTTCCATTGACAATGGTCGAATCAAGGATGAAGGTTCGTTTCAACTAAAAACCGCTTTGCGAGAAATTGTCGAGCAGTTCAACTTACCCATCCGTCTTACACCCAACCACAATCTGATTTTTTACGATATCGAACCAGATAGCAAGCAAGCTATTCAAGACATTCTCAGCCGTCACGGTGTCGTAGACGACCCCAGTCAAATCGAACCTTTAGTGCGGTATGCAATGGCTTGTCCAGCTTTACCCACTTGCGGCTTGGCAATCACAGAATCAGAACGGGCAATACCGGGTATTTTGGAAAGAGTTCGCGCCCTTTTGGATAAAGTTGGTTTACAAAAAGAACATTTTGTGGTAAGGATGACAGGATGCCCCAATGGTTGCGCTCGTCCCTACTTAGCAGAATTGGGCTTTGTCGGTAGCGCTCCAGAATCTTACCAATTATGGTTGGGGGGTTCGCCAAATCAAACTCGACTGGCACAACCTTACATAGAAAAGCTGCACCATAATGACTTGGAAACCTTCTTAGAGCCGATTTTTGTTTACTTTAAGAAATCTCGGAAATCGAAGGAAAAATTTGGTGATTTTTGCGATCGCGTTGGTTTTGATGCCATCCGCGAATTTGCTGCTAGCTACGAACCGCAAACAGCTAATGGTGCAAACAAATCGCGCCATCGAGTCAATTTGAAAGAAGAGGTTTATGGCAAGCTGAAAGAAGTAGCAGAAAGTCAAGGTAAGCCGATGACTCAGTTAGTTACTGAAGCGCTAGAGGCTTACTTCCAGAATCTTTCGTAAGCTGAATAAATAATTAAACCATGAATGGACACAGATGGACTTATCTGTGTCCATATTTGATTTGATATTCTTAAAATTCCCAAATCTCATGTCTCAACTGCAAAGAATTGCGATCGCACCTTCTCAATTCCAACAAGGGCAAATTTTACTCACCAAAGAACAGCAGCATTATTTGGGGCGTGTGTTGCGCTTGCGTGAAGGCGATCGCTTTATTGCAATGGATGGTAAAGGAAAATGGTGGTTGGCGCAGCTAGCAGGGGAACAAGCAGAGGTTTTAGAATCGCTTTTGGTAGAAACAGAATTACCTGTATCAATTACGCTGATGGTGGCGTTGCCCAAAGGCAATGGATTTGATGAAGTTGTGCGGTGTTGTACAGAGTTGGGAGTAACTTGTATTGCACCAATATTGAGCGATCGCACTTTACTTCATCCTAGTCCTCAAAAGCTCGAACGCTGGCGGCGCATCGCAGCCGAAGCCGCCGAACAATCAGAGCGCTCATTCGTGCCCACAATTTTAGAGCCTGTTGCTTTTAATATCGGTTTGTCATTAGTCATTGATCATTTGTCATTTGCAAACAGTCAGCAATATATCTGTGAAGCGCGTGGTGAGTTTCCCCATTTAAAAGATTGCTTACACCACAAAGGACAAATGACAAATACTTCGACTACGCTCAGTACAAGTGACAAAGGACAAATGACAAATACTTCTCTACGAGAGGCTGCGCCAACGACTACGCTCAGTACAAGTGACAAAGGACAAGAAACAATTGTTATTGCTACTGGCCCAGAGGGAGGATGGACAACACAAGAAATTGAAAATGCGATCGCAGTTGGATTTCAACCTGTTTCCCTTGGTCGCCGCATCCTGAGAGCAGTTACAGCCCCAGTAGTAGCATTATCCTTGATTACCGCAGCTTGTGAAGTATAAATGATTTATAGCTCACGCAAAATTCCTTTTGCGCGAGACATCACTCCAACGTGTATTAAAAGTAAGTGATGATTGAGCAAGTTGCGATCGCCTTTGAGCATAAAGACTATAAAACAGCAGCTAAATTACTCAAACAGCTGCAAAAAGAATCACCCGAAAATCCTTGGGTACAATATTATCTCGGTCGGCTCCATGAAGTATCTCAAAAGCGCCAAGATGCAGAACAAATTTATCGGCAATTGCTACGAGATACAAGGAACGCCAAAATAGTAACGCTCGCACGCCAAGGTTTGCGACGGCTACAAGAAGTGGAGCTAGAAGAAAGACAAAGAGCTATTTCCCAAGCAAAATCTGAACCAAATAACACCGAACTTGGCGTACTGGTCTTAGAGCCACTCAGCACCGAGATGAAAACAGAAGCATCTCGAAAATTTGCTCAGATTATGCAGCTAGATCCCTACACTGCACGGCTGATACTCCCAAGTCGTGGCTGGAGATTGTACCGCACTGGCCAAGTAGGAGAACTCAAATTTTATGGCAAACAGCTACAGCAGGCTGGTATTCCTTGCTTTTGGGCAACAATAGCGCAAATTCAGCAAATTCAAGTTTATCAAGTCAAACATTTCCAAGCATCTACCCCACAAGCTACTGTTGTTTGCCGAAACGAAGTCAATCAACTCGGTTCTCTCACCTTTGACTGGTCAGAAGTTACAGCAAGAGTAGTGGGACTTTTGCCCATTTTTGAACAAGTTGTAGATGTTGATGCCCGCCGTAAACTGGAATGGAAAACCCAAACACAAGACTATGCTCAGTTTTGTGATTTACACATCCCTGGTAGGCGTTCCATTCTCCGACTTTATGATAACGGCTATGAATTCCAGCAAGGTTTAGAAATCATTCCTCAAGCTAGCCAAAATACAATCAGAATTAATTGGAATAGTTTATCAAGTTGGATTGACCAGCAACTACCTCAAGTCAAAATCTGGTCAGATTTCACGCCTTTTGCAGATACAACATTAGATCAAACAGAAATGTTGAGTCATATCAAGTCTCACATCGATCTGTTTCGTAGGGAACAGACTAATTGGGATTCAGCTTTTCATTTGTATAGTGGACTGGTGTTTGTTAAATAATTCGTAATTCGTAATTCGTAATTCGTAATTCGTAATTCGTAATTTGTAATACTTCGGCTACGCTCAGTACAAGTTCGTAATTCGTAATTAAGTTACTTATTACCTACTTGAAAAAGTAAGTTCACAAATTAAATAGGAGTGTTCTATGAATATAGTAAGCGCTAAAAACCAACAGCGAGGGGGTTTGTATGTTCAATCGCCTCAAGGAGAGCAACTAGTTTTTCCACTTAAACATACAGAAGTTCTAGCAAAAATTGCGGGTAACTTGTCACGAGTTGATGTCATCCAAAGCTTTGAAAATCCCTTCACGCAGCCTTTAGAAGCAGTTTATATCTTTCCGTTACCTGATGAAGCGGCGGTGGATGACATGGAAATCAAGATAGGCGATCGCATTATCAAAGGTAATATTAAAAAACGTGAAGAAGCACAACAAATCTATGAAAAGGCCAAACAAGAAGGACGCACCGCCGGACTTTTAGAACAGGAACGAGACAACATTTTTACCCAATCTCTAGCTAACATCAAACCTGGCGAACAAATTGATGTCACAATTCGTTACACCGAAAGTTTAAAATTTGAGGCGGGAAACTACGAATTTGTTTTCCCGATGGTAGTAGGGCCAAGATATATTCCCGGAACGCCAATAGATGGTAGCGGGGACACAGACAGGGTTCCTGATGCTTCCCGCATTACACCGCCTGTAGTCTTAGAAGGAACGCGCTCGCGTCACAATATTAATGTCATTGTCGAAATTGATGCGGGTTTGCCAATTTCCGAAGTGCGTTCTCCTTCGCATCAATTAAAACTTGAACATTCAGGTCAAATTGTGCGGATTCAATTAGCTGGAGAAGATACAATTCCCAACAAAGATTTAATTCTCCGCTACCAAGTTTCTGATAAAGAAACTCAATCTACAGTATTAACCCAAGCCGACGATCGCGGCGGACATTTTGCCATATATCTGATTCCAGCTTTGGAATATTCTACTGATGAGATTGTCCCCAAAGATGTCGTATTTTTGGTGGATACTTCCGGTTCCCAATCTGGCGATCCGTTGCAAAAGTGTCAGGAGTTAATGCGGCGATTTATCAATGGTTTGAATCCCAACGATACTTTCACAATTATCGATTTTTCCGATAGAGTCAGACAGTTATCGCCAACACCTCTGCCGAATACATTAGAAAATCGTGCCAAAGCGATCGCTTACATTAACAATTTACAAGCTGATGGCAGCACAGAAATGCTCAATGGCATTCGTAAAGCCATAAATTTCCCTACACCAATCGGAAGATTACGCAGCGTTGTACTCTTAACTGATGGCTATATCGGCAACGAAAATGAGATTTTAGCAGAAGTACAACAGCATCTCCAACCAGCAAATCGCCTTTATAGTTTCGGTGCTGGTAGTTCAGTTAACCGTTTTTTACTAAATCGCATTGCTGAAATTGGCCGAGGAATATCTCGGATTATTCGTCACGATGAACCCACAGAAGAAGTAGCCGAAAAGTTTTACAGGCAAATCAACAACCCCGTACTCACAAATATTCAAATTTCTTGGCATGGTGACACAGAGTCGCCTGTCATTTACCCAAAGGTAGCGCCTGATTTATTTTGCGAACAACCATTAGTTTTGTTTGGTCGCAAACATGATAGAACTAGCGGAAATCTGCAAATTTCCGGTATTGCTGCGGGCGGTAAGCACTATGGAAAAACGTTTAACCTCAAATTTGAGGAAACAGGAAATCTTGCTGTAGCGCAGTTGTGGGGACGCGCTTGTATTAAAGACTTGATGAATCAAATGGTGAGTTTTGAAACCAAAGCTGGTGTAGAAGCAGTTACAGAAACAGCCTTAACTTATCAACTGCTTTCTCAATACACCGCTTTTGTGGCTGTCAGCGATGACCTGCGGGTTGAACCAAAAAGCGAATACGTGTCTATGCAGGTGCCAGTGGAAATGCCGGAAGCAGTTAGTTACGAAGGAGTGTTTGGCAATGCCCCGGCAGGTGGTTTTGCGCCTCAAATGGAATTCTTAACCTTATCAGCACCAGCTCCAACAGAAGCTCCAGATTTTCTTCGGCAAAAGCGATCGCCACAATCCCCAGCAGCCAAAGAAGTCGAGATATCTTTGAGCTTTGATTTCGAGGAGATGGCACAAGATGAAATTTTAGACGCAGCCATCAACCATCAGTTAGAGGTCATCAGCATCACTGGCTTGGATAATACAGAAATTGCTAATCTAACTCGACACCTTCAGCAACTAAACCTTCCTTCAAGCTTCAGTGGTGAAATCGTCTTTGAATTCACCGTCAAGAAAGGTCGGGTAAAACGGGTAGTTTTGGATGAAGAAACCTCCACCCTAAAAGATCCAGTTGTAGTGGAGAAAATTAAGCGATCGCTCTTACTTTGGAGAGTTCCCTCAATTACAACTGGCAAAGTTATCTTAACCTTGCATCTTCACACTTAATCTATAGAGACCGTAAATTTACGGCCTCTATGAATTATTTAGGTGTTTTAATTTGACGTGCCATGTCTAGATAAGCAGTCATATTCGCTCCTGGACGACGACGGCCATTAGAGCTAGTAGCCGAAGGAGCCAGATATTTTGGTGCAAAGGTTGTTTCTTTTGGCTCCTCTTTCAGAACTTTGGCTGCTGCAGCTTTTTCCTTTTTGCCCGGTTCAACTTTCAGACCCTCAGCAGTCTGAACTAGCGTAACATCAGCTGGTTTGGGATTTTTAGCTGATTTTTCCTTAGTCTTAGCCTTAGTCGCAGCAGTTTTTGTTCCATTCAATGAATCTGGTTTAGATGGAGTTGGTGCTTCTGATGAAATTGTCTCTGCTACTTTCTTAGCATTCGATGCAACTGTCGATGTAACTGTATCTGCTACTTTCTTCGCGTTCGATGCTACCTCTTTAGCAGCATCTTTGGCAGCATCTTTGGCTTCGTCCAATTCTAAGAAATAGCCGTTGCTTTTTTTCCCTGGTAACAATCCAGTAACAAAACCCAGAATCCCACCAAAAAAACCCTGAATACCCGAAATTAACTTTTTGATAAAATCCATTACAATTACTCCTGCCTTTTACCTTTTATATTTTGAACTCGACCGTAATTGTTAAAAATTACGACAAAATGTTACATTATCTATTTGGCATCACCCCGTTCTGGTGACAACCCTTATAGGTTTGTACTTAATTAACATTGTAGTAAAACCACAGGGCAAATGTTCTATTGCAAGCATTTGCAACCTGCACGCACCAAGAACTAATTATTAAATTTTACTGTAGCTAAGAGCAAGATTCTGAAAGCAAGCTTTACAATAATTAACATTTCTTTGTTTGGTAAATACCCAATTGAAGTTAAATAAGCAGTTTGCTCCACCCAGTCGAAAGAGTGTCATAGCCTATTGGCAAACGAACTGATTAATTTGTAAAACTTTATACAAATTCTCTTTGGAAGCATTTTAGTTTTGTTTGCCACAATAACTTTTAAAGAATCCGAAAAACAATAGCTTCAGTTTGTAGAGCAGTATGTGTCTACAAAAGTTAAATACACCCCTGAATCTTAGTTAGATTTTGTAAATGAACATTGAAAATCAACAACGCAATCCCGTTTTGTTAATACATGGCATTGACGACACAGAAGCAGTTTTCCATAAAATGGCGGCTCAATTAAGACTACAGGGTTGGTCTGTATATTCCCTGAATCTCTTACCTAATAATGGTGATGTGGGTCTTGATGAATTGGCAAAACAGGTAGCCGATTATGTTACAGCCACCTTTGCACCAGAACAAAGTTTAGATTTAATCGGCTTTAGTATGGGAGGAATTGTCAGCCGTTACTATGTTCAGCGATTGGGAGGAATTAACCGCGTGCAGCGGTTTATTACCATCTCTTCACCCCATTATGGAACTGTGGTTGCTTATGGTTCTAGGCGTCCTGGTTGCCTACAAATGCGCCCCGACAGCATTTTTCTCAAGGATTTAAATTCTGATGCTGTAATGTTGGAACAGCTAGATTTTACGTCTATCTGGACACCTTATGATTTAATGATTGTCCCAGCAAATAGTTCACAAATGCCCGTAGGCAGCCAAGTAATAGTACCAGTTACTCTACACCCTTGGATGCTGACAGACCCCAGGAGTTTAAGAGTAGTCACAACAGCTTTAGCAAAGCCTATTAAGCTACCCTTGCTGAATAAAAAATCCAGTCAGTAGCTAGAATGCTTGCTACGTTTGATTTATTCATCTTTGATTACAAATTACGAATTACGTTAGCGCCGGCGGCAAGCGACGCAGGAGCGTCATTACGAATTACGAATTTCTTAAATCCTATCCCCAATTTGCGTATGTTCGTAACTCCCAAAAATCGCCTCTGGGTGACGATAATACTTGAACTCCATGAGATTATAAAAGGGATCTTCTAAAAAGAAAGTGCGATGCTCAAGAGGAGAACCCACAAAGCGATTTTTGGTTTCTTCACGAAAAAGCAGCTGTTGTTGTTGTGCCCTTTGTAGTAAGTCTTGCCAGTCACGTTCTTGGGTAAAAATTAACCCAAAATGTCTGGGATAGATAGTTTGTTGCGGTGCCAAAGGTTCTTTTGTGACATGAGCTACTAATTGATGACCGTAGAGATTGAGTATCAGGGCGTGGTGGTTTTCACGACCAGGAATGCAGCCCAAACCATCTACATAATATGCTTTTGTTTGGGCAATGTCAGTTACAGGAAAAGCTAGATGGAATAAAGTTTGGCTCATAACTTAATCTGAAAAATACTAGTAATTTCTGCTATCTACAATTTATGCTATTAAGTTTTGATTGTGGTTAACTTGGACACAGTTTTTATTGACATTAACTTATATTCTTTATCCTTATTACTAAGATTGGGGACTAAGCGATACTTTTGCCACTTTACTCTGCGGCTATGGAGAAGAGTCTACCTAACTCAAAAGAAGTTTTGCATTTTGTTTAATCATTGCAGCGTATATCTAAGACATCATTGATGGTTTGAGACTCAGCTTTCAGAATGATGCCTACGCAATTTAGTGAATAATACAAACATATTACTTTATCTAGAGAGGTTGCAAAAATAAAGTACTAAGCATCACAAATTCGTTATTCTGTTGATATTCAGACAAAATTACTCATGATTAATTGCTGATGTCATCCTCAATAGATTCTGTAAATCCCTGGTTAGTAGCAGTAGTATTAAACACAATTTTATTGGGTTTAGCTTGGATTGCTCCCAAAAAGCTACTTACCCCTGCTGGATTATTCCACGCCTGGTTCCTGGCCATCTTAATTTGGGTAACTCTAGGCTGGCAAGGATATGCAGTAGTAATGTTCTATTTTTTGGTTGGTTCTGGCGTTACCCGCATCGGGATGGCGCAGAAGGAAGCAGAAGGAATTGCTGAAAAGCGTTCTGGGGCAAGAGGCCCAGAAAATGTTTGGGGTTCGGCTTTGACTGGGGCGCTGTGTGCTTTGGGAGTAGGAATAATAAATTCGGGATTCCTCGTACCTACTACCCAGTCGGTAATCCCCAATACTTCGGCTTCGCTCAGTACAAGTCTCCTGTCTCTATTATTGCTAGCCTATATAGCGAGTTTCAGTACCAAGCTAGCTGACACCACTGCCAGCGAAGTCGGTAAAGCTTATGGGAAAAGCACCTTTTTGATTACCACACTCCAACCAGTACCTCGCGGTACAGAAGGAGCGGTAAGCTTGGAGGGAACTTTAGCCGGGATTGTGGCTTCTGTGGCGATCGCACTTGTGGGTTGGGGAGTTGGCTTAATCGATCTATTGGGAGTCGCTTGGTGTGTGCTGGCAGCATTTATTGCTACTAACCTAGAAAGTGTGATTGGCGCAACACTGCAATCTAAGTATACCTGGCTGACCAATGAAGTAGTAAATATTTTTAATACATTAATCGGTGCGATCGCATCTGTGCTACTTGCTTGGACATGGATAACTTTCATTAACTAGACTGGCGAGAATAAACAATTACCATTACTCGTTTAAGTGGGGCATTGAGCAAAACAACTCTGTTAGCTGATAGCGGGGCATTTAGCCCGTTACCAGTCCCAGATTCCCCACTCAGCACTTTTGAAGAGCATTGGTAGAAAATAACTAATTTGCCTTACTACTGCGCCACCACTAATATTTTCAATCCTGATTTTGTCCCCACTAGACTGTAAAAACGATCGTGGCAAATTATTTTATTTACTAGTTATATAATTTTTTGACCATTTAGATGTAATTAGTTCATGGAATCTTTATCATTTTTATCTATAAATGACTAGATGATTTCTATATGATTGAATTTAAAAGTACTATAAGTGTTTAACAATTTTCACATAATTAGTTCATGGAATCTTTATCATTTTTGACAATTAATGACCAAATAATTTCTATAGAGCAAGCAGTAAAATACTTGCAAGCTTCTGGAAAATTGGGACAATTCATTGGGGATATTCTCCGGCAGTACGTAATTGAGGAAGAAATCCGAACACGAGATGATATTGAAATTGGTACCGCAATAACTGAACAGGCAATTATTGACTTTCGGCTGAAAAATCAACTTACTGACCCCCAAAGTTTTCAAGAATGGTTAAAGACAAATAATACAGATTATGCTAATTTTCACACATCGGTTGCTTTTGGTTACAAGTTAGAAAAACTGAAAGCTGTAGTCACACAAACAAAACTCCCAGAATATTTTATTGAACGCAAGATTTTTTTGGATCGGGTGGTACTTTCCCGGATTGTTGTTGATAATCGAGAATTGGCAGACGAACTCCAAACCCAAATTGAAGAAGGAGGTAGTTTTGAGCAACTAGCTAAAGAGTATTCCCTTTCAGACGATCGAATTGTGAATGGCATGATGGGAATCGTCAGCCGAGGTAGTATGCCGGATATATTACGGGCAGCTATTGATGTGGCCAGTCCTGGACAATTGATCGGACCAATAGAAATCGTTGGCAAAGACTCTCCCCAAGGAGAAGGGCCTTATGGTTTGTTTCGAGTAGAACAATTTCTACCAGCGTCTTTAGAAGATACTCAACTACAGCAAGCACTACAAAATGAGTTGTTTGAAAAATGGCTAGCAGAGAAAATTCAAAAACTGACAGTCAAGTTACAAGTGAGTTAAAAATTCTGGATAATGAATCTTTACGATTAAAAGTGCTAGCTTCTTTGCCTTGGAATCAGCCACCGCTATCCTGGCTGACTCCCGAACAACAATCCCGATTGGAAAATGAGTGCCAAACCCGCCAGTATCGTCTTGGAGAAAAAATCTGGTCAAACGATGTCGGTGGCTATCAATTTTTAATTGTGGCTGGAAAAGTCCGCTTGCGAGAAGAGGGCGTTGGCAAACCAATAGCCGCCCTAGATGTAGGGGATTGGTTTGGCGACTTCCAAAAGCTGTCTGCGGATTTTAAAGCTGTAGCTGCTAGTAAAGAAGTGATAGTAGTTTATTGGGATACTGCGCTGTGGGCAGAATTTTCTCATCCACAAATTCAGGAATTTTGGCAAGCGTTACCAGTAGAGATGGAGGGACAAAGAGAGACATTTTCCTTCTCTAGCACTCCTTCAGTAACTTCAGGCTCAAACGGGACTTCCAGCCCCCACAGCCTCCAACCCCAAAAAGGACTCCCAGCCGCCAATTTAATCACTGCAATTTATCCGTTTGTTGCCAGTTGGAATACCGCTGCTGCGTGTTTAACAATGGTGGCGCAACAGTTAGAAAATTCTGTGCAACTGGAATGGGTGCAGCGTCAACTCAGAGGACAACGCCCAAAACAGGTTGTGGAAGCAGCAGAAAAGTTAGGGTTAGTGTTGCGGCGCTTACAAGTGAGTTGGAGTGAGTTGCGACAGTTGTCATTTCCAGCTTTATTGCTGTGGAATTCTGACTCACCCCAGAGTCCATCCTGGGTGGTGGCTTATGGAGTTAAAGGCGATCGCTTAATTATCGCTAATCCTCTAAATCCCGAACGGACTTGTGAAAGCTTGCCGCAGTCGATAGTTGAGGCGTCTTGGGATGGACAATTGTGGCAAGTAGAACTAATATCCCAGCAAGAAAAATTTAACCTTAGTTGGTTTACCCCAGCAGTTTGGAAGTATAAAGGATTGCTCACAGAAGTATTGTTAGCATCTTTTACCTTGCAGCTTTTGGGGTTAACAACACCGTTAATTACCCAAGTCGTCATTGATAAAGTGATGGTGCAGGGGAGTTTGCCAACTCTCGATGTGATGGCGCTGGCACTTTTATGCGTAGCCATATTTGAATCCGTACTGGGTATTCTGCGCCTATTCATCTTTACCCATACAGCTCGCCGTCTGGATTTGAGTTTATCAGCGCAGCTATTTCGCCATTTGATGCGTCTGCCATTAGCTTATTTTGAGTCGCGCCGCGTCGGAGACACAGTAGCACGAGTCCAGGAACTCGAACAAATTCGTCAGTTTCTCACAGGTACAGCATTAACTGTAATTCTAGATAGCATCTTTGCTGTAGTCTACCTGGCATTGATGTTTTACTATAATATCCCACTTACCTTTGTTGCCTTAGCAGTACTGCCGTTGTTTGCTACATTGACGATAGTTGCAACACCAATTCTGCGTAACTGGCTCAACGAAACTTTTAACCGGAGTGCTGATAGTCAATCATTTCTAGTGGAGACAGTGACGGGGATTCACTCCGTTAAAGCCCATGCAGCCGAACCAGTAGCCCGCGATCGCTGGGAAGGCTTATTTGCCCGCTTCATTCGCACTGGCTTTAAAGCTTCTACCACCTCCAATATCAGCAGCAACATTGGTGACTTTCTCACGAATTTTTCCACGATGCTGATTCTTTGGTATGGAGCCAAGTTAGTCATCGAACAAAAACTCACAATTGGACAGCTTGTTGCATTTCAAATGCTGTCTGGTAGAGTTACAGGCCCGCTTTTGCGCTTAGTACAGTTGTGGCAAAACCTTCAACAAGTGCTACTTTCTGTAGATCGCATTGGTGATATTCTCAACGTTTCCCCCGAAGCTGAACTGGGAACTGGCTTAGTTTTGCCACCCCTGAAAGGACAAATCACCTTCGAGCAAGTATTTTTCCGCTACCGCCCGAACTTTGACGCAATTCTGCGGGGAATCTCTTTCAGTGCCGAACCAGGGCAGTTTGTTGGCATTGTCGGACGTAGCGGTTCTGGAAAAAGTACCCTGTCTAAACTATTACAACGCCTCTATCAAATTGAATCAGGACGCATCCTGATTGATGGTTTTGATATAAAAAGTGCCGATTTAGCCTCACTCAGGCAACAAGTTAGTGTAGTTCTCCAAGAAGACTTTTTATTTAACGGTTCTATTTTGGAAAATATCACTCTCGGTAGTCCTGACATTACCGCAGAGCAAGTAGTAGAAGCGGCAAGATTAGCCGTGGCACACGACTTCATTAGTCAATTACCATACGGTTACGAAACCAATGTTGGCGAACGCGGTACAGCTTTATCTGGTGGACAAAGACAACGTATTGCTCTAGCAAGGCTATTTCTTTCCCAAGCGCCGATTTTAGTTTTAGATGAAGCTACTAGTGCTTTGGATAGTGAAACAGAACAACAAGTGCTGCAAAATCTGCAAAAAATTTCCACCAACCGTACCGTGTTTCTGATTGCTCACCGCTTTGCACCCCTTAAACGTGCTGACTTGATTTTGGTATTGGAGCAAGGCGTGATTGCCGAACGTGGTACTCACTCACAATTGTTGCAACAAAAGGGTTTGTACTGGTCACTATATCAACGACAGCAAGCAAATATCTAGTGATGCCAAGTCTAGATTTAACATTACCTTTAGTAGTTCAGCTTTTAAAACACTTCTTGGATAAGCAGCCAACCCATATTTAACCTCAATAATTCAACTAAAAGCGCTCTCAATCCTAGAGAGCGTTTTGCTGTTTGGTAATGGTCTGGCTTTCTTACTTTGCCCAAATCTTATACTATTGACAAAAATCTTTGCAACACATGAATCGGTTATATGGGCGACATTTATACGCCCCTACTAGCTGTATTCTACACAATCGAAAACAGCTAATACTTAGTCAATTGCTACTTTTTTGTTATTATAATGATATCATTTTAATAGCAAGAAACAAATTACAGAAATAGATAATGAAGCAGCCAATCGAGGAATTTCCAGCGTTTAAAGTCAATGGCTTCATAGCTTTGAGCATAATCCTAGCTTTAGCAATTTTTGGCAGTTGGCAGGTTTGGGCAACAATACAGGGATTAATAGAAGTATTAGGCAGAAGTCTTAAAATCGAAGACTTTGGCGATTTAGCAGAAATAGGTGCATGGTTGGGAGCGACACTGATCGTAGTAGTAATTCCTTCACTGTCGGGTTTGTTTACAGTTGAGCCGAATCAAGCAATAGTACTAGTCTTTTTAGGGAGTTATGTTGGTACTGTCAAAGAAGCAGGGTTTTGGTGGACTAACCCTTTAACCAATAAACGCCAGGTATCTTTACGGGTTCGCAACTTTAACAGCAAAATATTGAAAGTAAACGATGCTCAAGGCAGCCCGATAGAGATTGCAGCCGTGGTAGTGTGGCAAGTAGTAGAATCAGCCAAGTCTAGATTTGCGGTTGATGACTACGAGCAATTTGTTGCCATCCAGAGTGAAACAGCAATACGCGCCCTAGCAATCCGCTATCCTTATGACGCGCCTGATGAACAATCAATTCCTTCGTTACGTGCAGTACCTGATGAAATCGCGCTTTTCCTCCAAAAAGAATTGCAAGCGAGACTGGAAGTTGCAGGAGTTGAAGTATTAGAAGCGAAACTTTCTCATCTTGCGTATGCTCCAGAAATTGCTCAAATGATGTTGCGTCGTCAACAAGCCAAAGCAATGATTGATGCACGGCGGCAAATTGTTGATAGTGCAGTAGGAATGGTTGATGAAGCACTAAAACGGATCAGTGAACAACAAATGATTGACTTGGATGATGAACGTAAAGCCGCTATGATTAACAATCTGCTGGTTGTCCTAACCTCAGAACAGAACATCCAACCAGTGATTAACACTGGCAGCCTTTACGCCTAAGACATGAGCCAAAAAAAACGGTTTTTACTGCGTTTAGACCTTGAGTTATACGAAGTGCTGGAAAAATGGTCTTCTGACGAATTAAGGAGCGTTAATGCTCAAATTGAGTATCTCCTGACAGAAGCAGCACGCAAAACAGGAAGATGGAAACAAGATAAGCGCCAAAAAAATATTAAAAAGCACAAGCCGGATACACAGGCGCAAGACACATTAGATGATTAATCCTAAATCCAATACTCGTAAGGTGTGATGGGAATGGTGTGCTTTTAAATCAGGTATTTGTTGTCTTATACCAATTCATAATTCGTAATTCGTAATTAATAAAGTCAGATATGGCAAGGCTTTCGGGGTTTGAATGTGTTGCCTCATTTTAGAGAATTGGTATTATTGGCTCACTGGTAAGGGAACTAGAAACAATTCTTTTTAAGGTATAAAAATAGCTGTATTAACGGAGCGTAACGCACCGTACTGTCATGACACAGTTAAGGTAGTGTATTAAAAATACGTGAGTTCGATGAACCTCTGCCTCCCTCACGGGGAAAGGGAGGAGTAACGAGAAATTAGGGTTTTGGCTCTCCTCTCCGACACGGAGAGGGGTTGGGGGAGAGGTCAAAAAAGGGCTTGTCGAACTCACGTTAAAAATTTCTGGAAACTCTAATTTCAGAAATATAATGCAATTTTTATATTGCACCAATTTCGACTAGTTAACTAGCAATAATTTAAAATCGACTTGATTAATTAACTCTTAAGAAAACCCACTTTTTTTAAAATGTTTTTTGGTAGTAAATTTAGCAATTTGTTATGAAATTCCATAGTAATTTTTGACAATGGAGTTTTTTCACACATTAAAACCTTTTTTTGAAAGGTTTTAACGCTTCAATCTGTCAAAAAAAGATTGCTATCTTTGAGAAAAAAATTTATGAGCATTGATGATGTTAATAACAATGTGTTGTCAAATAAACGGCTCAATGTCACTTCAATCTCCTCATTAGATAGCTTTAATACGAAGGATGACTACAGCCTTAACTTCAGCAGACATAGTAGCTATAACTCAGCCGATGCTGATGTGCGGTTATTAAATAACGGTGACTCCGAAAATAGCAATAACGCTACTGCTAATACTTTTAACGCTCAAAATTATAACTCTACTAATGGCTATGGCTTGATTAATGGAGCAGCAGCAGTGGCTAGAGCTATTGGTCAAAATACCTTTGCTGATGTTCCCGATCTCGGTGGCAATAATTGGGGAGCAGACCTAATTAAAGCACCGGAAGTTTGGGCACATGGATACACAGGTAAAGGCGTTGTTGTCGCTGTTGTAGATACTGGAGTTGACTACAACCACGAAGATTTAAAAAATAATATCTGGACGAATAGCAAGGAAATTGCAGGTAATGGTATAGATGATGATGGCAATGGCTATGTTGATGATACTTACGGCTGGAACTTCGCCGATCAAAATAACAACACCCTAGATGACAACGGTCATGGTACTCATGTTTCCGGCACGATCGCAGGAGAAAATAATAACTACGGTGTCACTGGTATTGCCTACGATGCCAAGATTATGCCTGTCAAAGCTTTAGATAGCTCTGGCTCTGGTTCCTATAGTTCCATATCTAAGGGTATTCGCTACGCTGTGGATAATGGAGCTAATGTGATTAACCTCAGTTTAGGAGGCTCATCTTCTAATCGCACTCTAGAGTCAGCCATTGACTATGCCAGCAGTAAAGGAGTGATTGTTGTCATGGCAGCAGGTAATGATGGTGGCTCATCACCAGAATATCCCGCCCGCTATGCATCCAAGTCGGGAATTGCCGTTGGGGCAGTAGATAAGAATAACAATTTGGCCGATTTCTCTAACCGCTCTGGAACAAATCCAATCGCTTACGTCACAGCTCCCGGAGTCAAGATTTATTCATCAGTTCCGAATAATCAGTATGCAACTTATAGCGGCACATCTATGGCTGCTCCCCACGTTGCTGGTATCGTTGCCCTGATGCTTAGTGCTAACCCTAACCTGACTGATGCCCAAGTACGTCAGATTGTCACAGAAACCGCAGAAAATAGTACACAAACTACAAGCTCTAGTTTTAATATTTCTCATGTCAGTTCTCTAGCGAGTCAGGTAATTGCAGAAACCGCAGGAAGTAACACACAAACTACAAACTCTAGTTTTAATATTTCTCATGTCAGTTCTCTAGCGAGTCAAGTGATTGCAGAAACCGCAGGAAATAACACACAAACGACAAACTCTAGTTTTAATAGTTCCAATTTTGGCTCTCTAATCGGTCAGGGAATTACAGAAACCACAAGATATCTAACACCAGAAAATATCGTTAGTTTTAATAATTCCAATTTTGGCTCTTTAATCGGTCAGGGAATTACTGAATACACAAGATATCTAACACCAGAAAATATCGCTAGTTGGAAGAATTCTGATTTTAGCCCTGTAATTGGTCAGGCAACTACAGAAACCACAAAATATCTGATATCAGCCGAAGGTAATAACATATCAACAAATCCAGAATTATGGTCGCAATTTCAAAATTATGAGAATATTCTGGGCAGTATCAATGTAAATAGCAATCAGGATGAGAATAATCCAGATTTTGTCAAACTACTAGAGGGAATGCAAAAACAAATAGATCAGTATAGAAAATTTTTGGGTATAGCTTGAAAATTATAGCGATTTGCAGTTAAGTTCAATACTTCTCGGTTAAGAGAATTAACTTGCTCATCATTAGTGAATAAATGTAGGGTTTCATTGGTGTCAACTTAACGTGAAAGCCAGCCGAGAACAAGCTTTTAGATATTGTCTCGGTTGTCTCGTTCCCAGTCTCCGACTGGGGATGTTCGTCGTTGAGGCGGAGCCTCAAGACTTGCGGCAGAGCCGCAATGAGCAGCATTTCCAGCCAGAGGCTGGAAACGAGGTTATGAAAAGGAGTTTGAGCTTAAGTTGACACTACTGAACAATACTAAACCCTTACTTTTTGCTAATCTAACAGACTTTTCTACCTAACAGAAAATGCCTCGCTGAATCGCCGCGTCACAGGTTCAGTAATGAATGTCAAAATTGACTTTTTACGAGTAACAATTTCACCTGTAGCAGCCATCCCTGGTGTAAATTCTACTTCTTGACCCCGGACGTTTACTGAGTGTTTATTTAGCTTAATTCTCGTCGGAAAAACTAAACCTAATTCTTTATCAGCAATTGCATTTGGACTGACTTGCGTAACTTCACCATCGACAATCCCAAATTCTTGGAAGGGAAAAGTCGCCATTTTCACTTTTGCCTTCATTCCTTGACGAATGAATCCAATATCGCGGTTGAGAACTTTCACCTCTAGAAGCATTTCTTCCCCTTCCGGCAAAATTGACAGCAATTCTTCACCCGATTGTACTGGTCCCTTGGTGGCTTTGACTTTATAGATTGTACCGGCTACGGGAGCCTCAATCGTTTCTAAAGCTTGTTGCTTCCTTGCCTGCTCTAATTGACCTTGTACAGTTGTCAGTTCTTCTTTACGCTTATTAAACTGCGTCAAAATTTCGCTTTGGCGTTCTGATGCTACACGCTGGGCCTGACTGCGTGCAGCGTTGTAAGCTTGTTCTGCTTGGCGAATTTCCTGGACTTGAGCAGCAATATCTTTTTCTAATGATGTGACTTTATCTTGAGCCTCTGTGATTCTATTCTGGGCGTTGATGACTTCATCTTGCGATCTAGTGATTTCTGTCTTTGCACGAGTTAATCTTTCTTGGGCATCCAGGTAATCGACACGAGGCACAGCGCCAGGAGTAATTAGAGTACGTAGGCTTTTTTCCCTTTCTTGAGCAAGGGCTAAATTACTTTCAATTTTAATTCGGATGCTGTCTGCATTGACAAGGTTGGTTTGAGCATTCGCAAAGCTGCTTTTAGCATTAACTAAGTTATCTTGTAACCTGCTCAAGCGGACTTTAGCTTGATCGATGAGTGCTATTTGGCGATTTGCTTCTGCTTCTGCTGCTGCTTGACGCGCTTGGAAGTCTTGGAGGCGGGAACTTAAAAGTTCATCTTGCAGTTTCGTCCCAGCAGTTTTGCCTCCAACGCGTTCTGCATCCAAACGTTGTAAATCGTCTTGAATCAATCTGCTAGATTTAGCTAGGCGGGATACATCGGTTACTTGCAAGTCTGGATCTTTTTGAATCAGAACTTGACCTTTAGTAACGCGATCGCCTTCTTGCACTTTTACAGCGACAATTGACCCTCCACCCAAAGATGTCACCGGTCTTACCTGTGTAGAAGCAATTAATTCCCCCGGTGCTGTTGCGACTTCATCGATTTGTGAGAAGTACGCCCAAGCGATCGCCCCAAATACGATGGCGCTCATCGTTCCTGCTAATAATCTCGTGTACAGGGGCGGTAATTCCTGTACCGCCTTCCCCAACTCATAAGTAAGTTGTTCCTCCGGTTGGGCGAATCGCTCTTTTGTCTGACGTGCTTGAGCAGCATTTACCATATATTTTTGTCCTTTATCATTTATCATCTGTCATTAGTCATTTGTCCTTTGTTATTCACTAATGACAAATGACTAATGACTAATGTTTAATTCAAACTGCTAAATAGCGCCGCAAAAAAGTTTCTAATGTCTCTAATTGGAAGTTAAAAATTGCCTCTAAATTGGCAATTTCATCTTTTGTACAGAAAAATTCATTTGCTAGCAATGTGCGATAAGTACCCAAAGCTTTTTGGATTTTGGGATTAAATAAACCCAATGCACCCTGTAACCCATCAATGACAAATAGGGGTGAGTTAATTATTACTGGTTCTTTGGCGAAAATCCGACCAAAAATCCGAGGAATATCTTCTCGCAATAAAATCTCCGGCCCTCCGACGGGTAAAATTTGGTTACGAGCGCCTTCAACTGTCACAGAATCCACTACTATCTTTGCTAAATCATCAGTACTGACAATTGAGGTACGGTTTTTGCGATCGCCAACCAGCAGATACAATCCCGTTTCTCGAAATCTTTCTACTAGTGGCAGCAAGTTAGATGCTAATCCAGATGGGCGCAAAATAGTGTAATTTAAGCCACTAGCTGCCAAATATCGCTCTACTGCTCGTTTAGCTTTAAAAACGGGAGCGTTTTCATAACCGCGATCGGCTCCCAGAACAGAAATGAAGACAAAATGCTCTACGCCATTGGCTTTTGCCTGGTCGATCAGTTCAATATTGGCGCGGTAATCTAAAGATAGGGCATCGCTATCAGAACCGTGGGCGCTGATAATATACCGCACACCCTGACTAGCTTTCTGGATATATTTTTCCTCTAGCAAGTCACCAATGAAAATTTCTGCACCCCGATGTTCTAACTCGCTATAGCGCGAGGTAAGGCGGACAAATGCCCGCACAGACTGTTCTCGTTGTCGTAGGAGTCGCACAACTCTGCGACCAATTCCTCCGGTTGCCCCAGTTACTAGAAACATACAAATACCTAAATTGAATAGTTACAGCGTTTATAGTTGTCAAAATGCTCGATATATGGTCAAAATCCATTGAGCAATACTTAAATAGAGATATGAGCATATTTTTATACTTTGTTACCATGCTCAAGATATTCTCACGCCAATAAGTCACACCTTATTCATTTTAATACTCTGAAAATGATCCCCCATATTTTTGTAGATGTCGGGGATAGATGAATAAGACGATGCAACACGAAAAAGGGGGATGTCGGGGATGCAGAGGAGGCAAAATAATGAATAAAGAAGCAATTAAAGAAAGATCATACGTGCAATCCAAGAAGCATTAGATAAAGATAGAGAAAAGTAATCTTAAAGAAATAGTTGTCATAACTGTGAGAATTACTGGTATCAGTCAGCAATCAAGCATATTGCTTTCTTAATATGCTTGATTGCTTGCGGAAAACACCAAAATGAGAAAGCAAACTGAGGTTTGAATCAGTCAAACGTTATTTTACTTGCGGAAAACACCAAAATGAGAAAGCAAACACAGCTTTTGAGTAAGTCAAACGTCATTTTGCTTGCGGAAAACACCAAAATGAGAAAGTAAATACAGCTTTTGAGTAAGCAAACTGGGGTTTGAGTAAGTCAAATGCCATTTTGCTTATTAAATTCGACTTTATATATTGTTTCGAGCAAGTAATTAGTTATTGTCAATCGTGACTTTTTCGGCTTATTCCCTGGCTTGGATGTAATCAATATTTATTGCATAACTTAACGTGAATTCGACGAGTACTATTTTGACCTCTCCCCCAGCCCCTCTCCTACCAGGAGAGGGGAGCAAAAACCTGTAATCTCGTACTCCTTCCTCTCCTGACACAGACGCACTCGCGTTCGCCTTTTAGGAGAGGGAGGCTGGGAGGGAGAGGTCTGTCGAACTCACGTTAACTTAGCAGCGTCGATGCTTGAAACCCCTATTTTTAAATATGGGGTTCCCCCTTCCCACTTCCCCCTTCCCCTTTCCCCCTTCCCCTTCCTTTCTTCATCAGCGTATTCATTTGCAATAAACCTTTTTACTTGTCGCTTGTAGGACAAGGAACAGACTTTTCTCCTGACCAATCTGTAAGAGTATTTTCATCTTTATAATGCCGGGGAGTTTGCAGCAGCGAATTCCAAGCCTCCCCAGCATCTAATAAATTAAAGTTTTCAGAATGGTGAGTTTCTAACAAATCCCTAACTATAACATAATAGTCCGAGTTCATTCCTGGGAAAATATGATGTTCAGTGTGGTGAGAAAAATTTAAATGCAACAAGTCAAATATTTTGTAAACCCGGAGAGACATACTATTAATGAGTGGATCGTTAACGTTGGTCATCGGACAAAGTAAATGATTTGTATAAATATAAAAAATTACTCCAGCATAACCAATCGCAATCGGTAAAAAGTAAGCAAGTATGAGCTTTATAGGGTCAAATTGGAGATAGATGAGGATACTCAGATGAATCACGATCATCATCAATAATTCCCCTGCGATCGCTCGACGATCTTTAGGACTGACTGTAAATGCAGCAGGAACATAATCGACGGATTTATGATTGAAAAACAGCACAGATGTCAGATTGCGAAAAGTATGTACTCCCCAAGCAGAAGTCATTCCCACTATGAACCATACAGGATTGACTTCAGTTGAAGGCACAAATAAGTCCTGAATCCATTTTCCCCAGGTTGAAGATTGTTCATACAAGTAATTACGATCTGGGTCGCTTAAATCATTAGTGTGATTATGATGCACTCGATTATGAACTGCTTTCCATAATGTTGGTGGCATCCACAACATTGTTAGTCCTATAAAGCTAATTATATAGATTAATCGGGGGTTTTTAATTACGCTACCATGCATCAAATCGTGGGTGCTAAATAGTAAGACAACGACGCTATTGCCCATAACTATGCTTAAAGGTACATAAAGCCATAAAAGGTATGGCGACCAAGAATCTAACCGCACTGCTATCATCCAACCCAGGATTAAAATTGCCAGATTAATGAACAAGATAATTAACTTACTTGGATCGGGAATGAATGCTTCATGTGGCATCAGGGAACGTAATTCTTTCGCATATATTTTCTGGTGAAGAAGTGTTTTATCTGTACTAACATTCATAAATAATTTTCCAGTTAGATAATTTTACTGAGTAAAGTTTTGCGGGAAATCGTAGCGTTTTTCAACTGGAATAATTAAATTCACAAGTAGGTAAGTATTTAAATCCTAACACAAAATATTTCTGCGGTAGACTTCTTGCATAATTTTGGCATTGCCTACACGTCTTCCTCAGAAGAATTTCTGTGGTTCAAAGTGAAAGTTATCTGAAGCTGACTAAAATTATTGTTTTATTCATATTACTAGCTAGAGGCTATTAATATGTCAATTTTATCTTGGTAAGTAATAATTGTTTTAGTAATAGCTTTAGTCGTTATTTTCTAATCACTAAAGTGCTTACTAAAAACCCTCGATATTAGGTTGAAAAATTATACTAATTGAAAAAAAGAATACAACAAATAGACTATTTGTAGAGACGCGATTCATCGCGTCTTTACCCAATAATGTGCTAAAAAAAGTTAATTAAAAGTTTTCCCAATTTTCAATCCCCCCACATCTTTATAGATGCAGGGGGAATAATAAAATAACCCACAATTTGGATTGTCGATCGATTTTTGGGCACTATTCACCGATTAATCCCACATACGGAAGGTGCGATTGCACTATTTATACTTTGTGCAAGCAGCCCATCTCAAAACTATTCAGACGCTTTGTTATTAGCTCTATTAGCACGCGCCTCAGCTGAAGCCATGACCTCATCGAAATTTTCTAGCACTTCACCAGGAAAGTTTTCCAAAACTCTGGTAGAAAGAGCAACCCGCCCTTTACCCTCATCCAAATCAATAATTACAGCTTTAATTGGTTGACCAACTTGAAATACCTTTTCTAAAGAATCAATAAATTTCTGGCTTACCTGCTTGATATGAAGTAAGGCGCTCATGCCATTTAAATCAACAAACACACCAAAAGGTTTGATGCCAGTAACTTTGCCTTCCACCAATTGACCTAGTTCTAATAAGCTGAAGTTGCTAGAACGAGTTGCTAAACGCTGGGAAAGGATGAGTTTGTTGGTGCTTTTATTAATTTCCAAAAAGCCCACAGTCAGATTTTGACCTTTGAGTGCTTCTAAATTATCACGCTCTGCTAGGTGCGATCGCGGAATAAATCCTCGCAAAGAAAGAATATCAACGGTTACACCACCTTTATTCACACCCATAACTCGTACTTGCACAGTCTGAGCATTTTCCTGCATTTCGGTCAGTCGTTCCCAGATATGCTGAATTTCCAACTGCTTTCGAGAAAGGGTGACTTGACCTTCTGCATCCTGTTCTCGGATAATCAAAAACTGCATTTCCTCTTGCAATGGCAGCACCTCCGATAAATCGGTAACTGCTCTCAAAGAAGCCTCATCGCGCGGCAGAAAAGCTGACGACTTGCCACCAATATCAACGTATGCTCCATCATGGTCAAGTTGGAAAACTTTGCCATTTACAAGCTGTCCCTTTTGAAATTGATAGTCGTGTTTTTCTAATGCTTTGGCAAAATCGTCCATTGTAAAGGACGAATTGGCTGTTTGAGAAAGTTTCGATTCGGAATTCATGACTTTTGAAGATTGGTTGTTATTTGAGATGGTGCAACTGAAGTTTAGATTGTCATTTGTCATTTGTCATTTGTCCTTTGTATTTACCAATGACCAATGACCAATGACTAACTTGGCTGCGTATGCTTCAGTTTAGTTGACCAAAGAGTTTTTTTACTTGCTCCCAAGCATCGGCCGCAGCTTTAGGATTATAACTGGCACGATGGTCGCAGAAAAATCCGTGATCAGCTCCATCGTAGCGAAACACACGATGAGGAATTTTATATTTTTCTAACTCTGTTGCAATTTCATCTACTTGTTCGGCTGGGATGCTAGCATCTTCTGTGCCAAAGAAGGCATAGAGAGTGCCTGATATTTCTCTGGTGCGGGTAACAGTGGGAGCGCCACCTCCCGGTGTGCGGGTAGTAATTCCAGCACCGTAGAAGGAAGCCGTGGCTTTAATATCTGGCAAGGTGGCTGCAAGATATGCGACATGACCGCCAAAGCAAAAGCCAATACAGCCAAAACTATCTTTTTTTACTTGAGGCAGATTTTTCAGGTAGTCAATTGCTAGTTGAATATCGCTCAATAACTCTGAGGCTTGAGTTTGCATGGCGTAACTTCTGCCTGTTTCAATATCTTCGAGTGTGTATCCAGTTTCAAAACCAGGAGCAGTACGTTGAAAAAGGGCAGGTGCGATCGCTACATACCCAAGTTGGGCAATCCGTTCTGTAACTTCCCGAATGTGAACGTTGACACCAAAAATCTCTTGTAATACTACAACTCCTGGGTAAGAGCCAGGTTCTTTTGGCTCTGCAAGATAAGCAGACACTTGAATATTATCTTGCAAAAGATTAACCGTTGTGGTACTTATTGCTTGCTCTGTCATAATAATTTTTACCAGTGCTATGTGATTAGCCGTGTGTTTATTTGATATAACTATGCCAGTATGCCTAGCTTTTTTCTAATTAAATTATCAATAACCAATAGTGAGCGCATTAGAAATTTGTATCAGAAAAACTTTATATGTAAAAAAACATATTTGAGATGTAGCAAATGTAGCTGGTCACAAAAGGAGGGCTGAGTAAAAAGTGTTGAGTATAAAAGCAACACTCAGAACTCAGCACTCATTAGCACTTAGTATTCAGGAGGTTTGGTGATGATTCAATTCCGTATTCAGCCAGACAGCGAAATTCCCGCATCAACCCAGCTGTTTAATCAAATCCGGTTTGCGATCGCTTCTCGGCAATATCCCCCTGCTTACAAATTACCAAGCACACGCGCGCTGGCAATGCAAACAGGGTTACACCGTAATACCATTAGTAAAGTTTACCGTCAACTGGAGGAAGACGGATTTGTTGAAAGTATGGCTGGTTCGGGTATTTATGTTCGTGCCCAAGGTCATGAGGGCGGTAGTAGGCTGCAATCACCAATTCTCAAACAAAATCCTGATGCATATCAAGTTGTCCAGCAAGCACTTGATGAGTTGCTTTCTCAAGGATGTACGCTGAATCAAGCTAGAGAGCTATTTTTAGCGGAAATCGACTGGCGCTTGCGTTGTAGTGCGCGGGTACTGGTTGCAGTGCCATCTTATGATATGGGTGCTGGTGAGTTAATGGTGTATGAATTAGAGCGATCGCTAAAAATACCAGTCCAGTTGGTAGCAATGGAAGAATTAACCGCAGTGCTAGATAAAACCACCTCTGCGACAGTCGTCACAAGTCGATATTTTATCAGTAATGTGGAAGCGATCGCAGCTCCAAAAGCTGCACGGGTAATTCCTCTCGATATCTACGACTACAGCAAAGAACTCAGCCTATTGAAAACCCTACCAAAAGAAAACTGTGTTGGGATAGTTAGCCTCAGTTCCGGGATTGCACGAGCCGCAGAAGTCATCCTCCACGGTTTGCGGGGCGATGAACTATTGGTGATGACTTCGCAGCCAAAAGATGCTTACAAACTTCAGGCAATGGTTAAGCGAGCTGAGGTGATTATAAGCGATCAAGCCAGTTTTGCAGCAGTACAAGCAGCCGTACATGCCTCTGATGAAGATATTATTCGTCCACCAAAGCTGATTAAGGTTGACAATTATATCGGCGCTAACTCGATTAACTTGCTAAAACGAGAACTGGGTTTAAGTTAATCTCAAGATAATTCTATCAACATCTTTGAGAGCAACTGATACTGGAGGGATGGGATAGTGCAGATTGTGATAGTAGGCGCAGGCCCAACAGGTGTAACCCTTGCCCTGCTCCTTGTAAAACGTGGTATTGCTGTAACGTTAATTGAAGCAGCAAAAGACTTTCATCGTGTATTTCGCGGTGAAGGATTAATGCCCAGTGGCTTAGAAGCTTTAGAGGAAATGGGTCTATCGGCGTTGTTGGAGGATATTCCCCATCGACAACTCAACGCGTGGGAATTCATTATCGGGGACAAGCAGTTGTTTCGAGTTGATGAACCAATGGGAGCAACCCGACCCTGTACACTGGTTTCACAACCACCACTGCTCAAAGCACTGATTTCGTCAGCTCAAACCAATCATGGGTTTGAATTCATTCAGGGTGTTCCGGTCAAAGATTTGCTTTGGAGCAATCAACGTGTCGCAGGTGTAGTACTGAGCGATGGCAGAGAACTTAAAGCTGACTTAGTGATTGGGGCAGATGGTCGAAATTCCCTGGTGCGTCAACGTATAGGCTTAGAATTGGTACGCCAGCCCAAAAATATTGATATTCTTTGGTTTAAACTTGCCGCCAGCCCTGAGTTTGCAGCCGATAATGTGTTTCGTACTATTGTAAATGGCGATCGCGTATTTACCATCTTTCACGGAGCAGAATCAGGAAAACTACATCTGGCTTGGGTGATGTCGGCAACCGAAAACACTGACTCCAAACAAGCCAACTGGGCAGAGATTTTTGCCTCACTATCACCCTCATGGCTAGCAGAGCATTTCCGTAATTATGCAGACACTATCGAATCTCCCATTCGGCTTTCTGTTGTGGTTGGTTATTGTCGGCAATGGCACGCACCAGGGGTACTGCTTCTAGGTGACGCTGCACACCCAATGTCTCCTGTCCGTGCCCAAGGAATTAATCTCGCATTCCGTGATGTGATTGTCGCTGCGAATCATCTTGTGCCGTTGTTGCAAAAAGAAACTGGACACCAGGATATTGACATGACACTATCGCAAATCCAAGGGGAACGTGAGCCAGAAATTATCCGCGCCCAGCAACTCCAGTTAGCGGAAGCTAAACAAGGCGAACTACTGCGAAAAAATGCCCTGGTGCGATCGCTGTTAATTCAACTTCCTCCCTTACTCCGTAAAATAATTAAAAAGTCTTGGTTAAGGCGACAATATAAAATGCGTCAAGGTATCACACAGGTACACTTAAATGTCTAAAAAACTGCCAGCAGTTATCCGACTTGTGGTTGTGGGGTGTTAATTTGCAAAAACTCTTGTACCTGTTGCATATAAGTTGGCGCATCTTCCAACATTGGAAAATGGGCTGTGTTACGAATCATCACAAATTTCACTTTGTCACTCAACGCAGCCGCTTGACGCCCCATCTCGGCTGGAATAATTTTGTCATACTCCCCTGCTACAAGCAGAGTCGGCACTGTTAGCTTGGCAAACTCTTGCGGCATCACTTCAGATTGAGCCTTGCTGACTGAAGTAAAAATTGTTCCTAAAGCCGCATCGTAATCTGCTTCGAGAAAATCTTCTAAAAAAGCTTGCCGCTCAGAATGTGGTATGGAACTATGCAGAAATCTGGCCATAAACATCCGGTCAACAAATGGAATTTTGCTTAACCACTTGGGACGGAATTTCACTACATAGCCACCAAATTTATGAAAAGCACTAAAAGATTTTTCGTCGTACTCAAAAACGCCGCTACAAGTTAAAATTCCTCGTTCTACTCGTTCGGGATAGCGGTTAAAAAATAAAGTGGCAACAGAAGCGCCCATTGAATGAGCATTGATATAAACACGCTGAAGATGTAACCCATCTAGCAAACCTGCCAAATCATCAGCGTATTCCTCTAATTTATAGGTTAGCTCTCTGATTGCCTGTGATTCTTCCTGGGGGGAATCAGATTCGGCAACAGCTTCACTTGCTTGGGTGATGGTTGGCTTCCCACCAGAACGGCCAAATCCCCGCATATCGTAGAGTAAACAATCAAATTGTTCTGATAAAGCATCAGCAGTATTTTGCCAATATCTAGCCGAACCAGCCCAACCATGCATAAAAACCATCACTGGTTTTACCAAAGAACCGGATGGTCTTTTCACCCATTCGTAGTAATGCTCAACGCCACGAACATTAATATAAGGCATTAGTCATTTGTCCTTTGTCAGTTGTCATTAGTCCCTGGTATATGGTTATTATTCCTTATTTTTTGACCAATGACTAATGACCAATACAACTCTTTGAGAGGCTGCGCCAACGACTACGCGGTAGTTGAATCTCGACTTCGCTCGATTACCGCGCAGTCGAAACTCAGTACAAGTGACTAATGACTATTAAGCTGATTCTGGCTTCGGTAGTGAAGACGGATGTATTATTAGTTCAGCAGTCGATCGCTTCTCGACCATTTCCCTTGTAACTGTACAGCGTGTCACATCCTTACGGGATGGTAACTCATACATTACATCCAACATTAATTCTTCGACAATACCACGTAATGCTCTCGCACCAGTTTTACGGCGGTAAGCTTCTTGAGCGATCGCTCGTAAAGCATCTGCTTTAAAATCTAACTGAACATTATCCATCTTCAGCAGCTTTTGGTACTGCTTGACTAAGGCGCTGCGTGGTTGAGTAAGAATCGCCATCAGCGCTTCTTCATCTAGCGGATCTACTACTGCTACCATTGGCATCCGCCCAATAAATTCTGGAATCAGGCCAAATTTTACTAAATCATCCGGTTCTAGATGGCGAAGCGTATCTGCTGCTCGTTTCTCCTTCGATTGACCTTCACCCGGTTGCACAAAGCCGATTGCTTTTTTGCCAACTCTCTGATCTACAATCTTTTCTAAGCCCACAAAAGCACCACCACAGACGAACAAAATATTACTTGTATCAATCTGGATGCAGTCTTGATAAGGATGCTTCCGCCCTCCTTGGGGTGGTACATTGGCGATCGTTCCCTCTAACATTTTCAGCAAGGCTTGCTGCACGCCTTCGCCAGAAACATCGCGGGTAATTGATGTGTTCTCGCTCTTACGAGCAATTTTGTCAATTTCGTCAATGTAAATAATTCCCCGTTGCGCTTCCTCTATATCCAAATCTGCCACCTGTAACAGTCGCAGCAAGATATTTTCTACATCTTCTCCCACATACCCTGCTTCCGTCAGCGTCGTTGCATCGGCTACGGCAAAGGGTACATCCAAGATTTTCGCTAGAGTTTGCGCTAAGAGGGTTTTGCCGCAACCAGTCGGGCCGATTAACAAGATGTTGGATTTTTGCAGTTCTATGGCATCATCCGCCCCAGGTTTGCCACTAGCTTTAGATTGAATCACTGCCAGCCGCTTGTAGTGATTGTAAACAGCTACTGACAGCACTTTCTTGGCTTCGTCTTGACCAATAACGTGTTCGTCTAGATACTTTTTAATCTCTCTTGGCTTGGGTATTTGATTAAACGAAATACTAGCAGAGTGGGTACGCCGTTTTTCAGGTGGCTCTGCTCTTGGTGCTGGTTGTGCTGCTGCACCATTAGTATCGAGTAACTCCTCGTCTAGTATTTCATTACACAAGTCAACGCATTCATCGCAGATGTAGACTCCCGGCCCTGCGATTAATTTACGCACCTGCTCTTGGGACTTGCCACAAAATGAACATTTCAAATGGGAGTCGTACTTAGACATACCAGCCTCTTATTTCAGAATGGTGACGTTTTCCCCTGCTACGGGAAGATTTTGCCTGGAAATGACTTGATCGATCAAACCGTAGTTTTTTGCCTCTTCTGCCGACATAAAAAAGTCGCGCTCAGTATCTGCTTCTATTCTTTCTAAGGGTTGACCAGTATGGTGAGCCATTAACTGATTCAACTTAGCCTTTACGTAAAGAATTTCTCTGGCTTGAATTTCAATGTCAATGGCTTGACCTTGAGCGCCACCAAGTGGTTGGTGAATCATAATCCGGGAGTCGGGCAGAGACATTCGCTTACCGGCAGCCCCTGCTGTCAACAAAAATGCCCCCATGCTCGCGGCTAATCCAAAACAGATGGTAACAACATCAGGGCGAATTTGCTGTATTGTATCATAGATTGCCATCCCTGCGTAGACGGAGCCGCCAGGAGAATTAACATACAATTGGATGTCTTTTTCTGAGTCTTCGGAATCTAGGAATAACAACTGAGCCACAATTGAGTTGGCTACGGCATCGTCTATTGGCGTTCCTAAAAAGATAATCCGCTCTCGCAGCAGGCGGGAGTAGATGTCGAAGGCCCTTTCTCCCATACCTGATTGTTCTACCACCATCGGCACGATGTTGCTAGGGCTGCTCAACTGGGAGTTAATGTTTATTCGACTTAAGTTGCTGATTGGGGAATTTCCCGACTGCGATTCAAGCATACAAGCTTTCTTTGACGATTATTTAGGACAAATGCTTCAGCAGCGGATGCTGAGTGTTCAACGAATGGAATTTTTATAAGCTACGTGTTAACCATTATGCCTCATATAATTTCCTCTCGTGTAACACAGTATCAAGCTCAAGTGATAACAGGTGTCACTATTTGCCGAAAATTCATTAATTCTTTAATTATTTTGACTTCATTTCTGAGTCATTGGGCATTGGGCATTAGGAGTGCTGTTAGCGTCAGCGGGGCGTTGAGCCAGTACTGAGTGCTGAGTTAAGAGTTAAGAGTTTTGTTTACCCCTTGTCCCTTTATCTCCCTCTAATTTCTCATCTCCCTTAGCTTACCCATTTCACCAGAACTTTAACTCAGAACTGGTGAACTCATGGTTGTGGGATTTTTTATTATCCTTCTGTAACTTCTGTAGAAGCTTCGCTGTTTGCTTCCTCTATCTGAGGTGCATCAGCATCAGCGTCTAATTCTGCGTCTTCCGTTTCCTTTGCAGGACTCAATGAACCTTCCGGTACAAGTTCAACTGATGAGTGTTCTAAGAGCCAATCGATGATTTTTTCGGTTAATAGTTCGTTTTCCACGATTGACCGCAGTTTATCTTCATCAACGTCTTGTTCCTCTCGGTACTGTTCCAAAAGTTCTGTGACTCTGGCTGCGATTTCTTCTGGTGTTACCTCGATAGATTCGCGTTTGCCGATTTCTCGTAAGGATAAAGAGCGTTTGATACGTTCAATTGCTTCAGTACGCGATCGCTCCCGCAATTGCGGAATAATATCTTGAGTAAACAGCTTTCTTACATCCAATCCCTGCTGAGACAGCCGGATTGCTGTTTGCGTTAGCATTGCATCCACTTCTTGCTCAATCAAGGTTGCTGGTAAGTCAACTTCTACGTGCTTGAGCAGTTCTGTTAACAAGGCTTCCTGCTTATTGGTTTTTGTTTTGTCGTCCGCCTCTTTTTGATATTGCTCTACCAAAGAAGCGCGTAACTCCTCTAAGGTTTCAAAATCACTGACTTCTTGAGCGAAATCGTCATTTACTTCTGGTAGCTCCTTTTCCTTTAATTCTTTGAGCGTCACGGTAAAAGTTGCCGCTTTTCCAGCTAAATCTTCATTAGCATACGGGTCTGGGAACTGCGCCGCAATTTCTTTCGTTTCTTCCGGATTCATCCCCACTATTCCCGAAATAAAGCCTGGAATAAACTTATCTTCCTGCAACTCAACTTGAAAATCAGTTGCTTCGGCTCCGGGAATCGGTTCTAGTTCAGCTGTTTCGTCTTCGCCCTCAACTCTGGCGAATGAACCTTTAAAATCGACTACAGCAATATCGCCGATTTGGGCTGCACGCCCTTCCACAGGAATCAATGTTGCCAATTCTTGACGTTGCTTATCCAGTGTATTCTCTACTCGTTCTGGATCGAACTTGACTTCTTCGGCTTGGAAAAGCAAATCAGTGTACTGAACTAAATTCACTTCTGGTTCTACATCCACAGCAGCCGAAATGGTTAGGGGTTTTCCAGGTTCATAATTATTAATCAAATCCTCAAAGGAGGAGCGTAACTGCGGCTGACCGATTGCTGGGATGGCTTCTTGTTTGACTGCTTGCTCAATGCCATCTTGAATTAGTTCTTCTAGGGCCGCTGCCTTGATTCGAGTTGTACCCAGCCGTTGTAGTAATATCGGCCGAGGCACCTTGCCTTTACGAAACCCAGGAATATTGGCAGTACTCGCTAAGTTCTTAATGACCTGTTCGTAAGTTTGCTTGGTAATTTCCGGCGTAATCTCTATTTCCAGGCCAATTTGGCTGGCGGGAAGTTTTTCCTGGGTAACTTTCATGCTTCGTCTCTAGTTTTCTGGTATTTTATACTCCGAGTACATACAAGACGCAATAAAATAATTGTTTGCGTTTATGGCTTGATGTCTCTTAGGGGTAATGGGAGTTTGCCCAAAGGTCTTGTGACATCCAAGGAAGGATGTTTGTCCTGGGGCAAAGATCCAGTTTACTGCCAATGACCAAGGACTTGACATTTTACCTTCATAACAATTTGGTTAATAGGGCATTGGGATTAGGGGGAAGTTCACGAAGAGGGGTAAAGGGGAAGGGGGAAGGGGGAAAGGGAAGAAATTATTGGAAGAGGATTGTGACCCCTCCCAATAATTAACCCCCTTTTAGGGGCGCTTCAAACCCTTATAAGGTGAAAGAAAAGAAAAAAGTTTATGCGTGTTGCGAATAACTTGTTAACCTTTCCCCTTTTTTCCTTTCCCCTTTCCCCCTCCCAGATAGGTGACAGGTGGTAGGTGCTAGAGAATAAATCTGTACCCTGTAACCTGTAGCCTATTCCCTTCTTCACTTCCCTCTCACTCTAAAACTTGGGAATTAATTATTCAGTGGGCTAACGCCGTGATATCCTGGTCTCAAAGAGTGGTTAGTACTCCAATTTAAAGTTATAGTATTGAGTCTAGCTATTATCTAGCTATTATTAAGTTATGTGTTGGTACAACAGTGCATCTGTTACTTAACCGCATAGCTCAGTTTTGAGTTGTGCTGGCTTTTTGCTTTTAGATTCTAATATATTCATCATCTTGGTAAGCAAGTTTGTAGCCAATACATTTGTTTCTTTACAAGAAGGATGCTTGTTAAACCCCTAAATGCAGATATCTCCCTTTTTCTGAGAAATAGCGGTTTATTGTATAATATATAGTTATAGTTAAAATCAATGAAAAAATCGCCGTTATTTTAAAATGCAACATCACTTAACTTATTAAAAAAATGTATTATTAAATATATTAAAGAGATATTAAATTAAATAAAAATCTTAAGCTATTAAAAATCTATTTCCAGACTGCGATCGCTATTTAAATATAACTAAATTGTCCATCGTTCCAAGAAATTGCAGATTAAGTATCTTATAAGGAGGAAGCAAGTTTGTCGAAATCCTATCGTCTAGCTATTTTAGGAGCTACTGGTGCAGTAGGCACAGAGTTGCTGGAATTATTAGAAAGCCGTAATTTTCCGGTTGCTGACTTGAAGTTATTAGCATCAGAGCGGAGCGTAGGGCGATCGCTGCGATTTAAAGGTGAAAATATACCAATAGAAGCAGTGAGCGATCGCGCTTTTGAAAATGTCGATATAGTACTAGCTAGTGCAGGCGGTTCCACATCCAAAACTTGGGCAGCAGTTGCCGTGGAAAAGGGCGCAGTGGTAATTGACAACTCCAGTGCCTTTCGGATGAACCCGGAAGTTCCGTTAGTAGTTCCGGAGGTGAATCCCCAAGCCGCGGCGCATCACCAAGGTATTATCGCTAACCCCAACTGCACAACAATTTTAATGGCTGTGGCAGTTTGGCCGTTGCATAAAGTTAAACCAGTGCAACGCATTGTCGCTGCAACCTACCAATCTGCTAGTGGTGCTGGAGCCAGGGCAATGGCAGAAGTCAAAACCCAAACAAGCGCTATACTACAAGGACAGCCACCAGTTGCCGAAATATTGCCTTACCCATTGGCATTTAATTTATTCCCGCATAACTCCCCATTAAACGATTTGGGTTACTGTGAGGAAGAAATGAAAATGGTCAACGAAACCCGAAAAATATTTGGCACGCAACAAATCAGAATCACTGCGACTTGTATACGGGTTCCCGTACTTCGCGCCCACTCAGAAGCGATTAATTTAGAATTTGAGACTCCCTTTAGTGTGAAGGAAGCCAGAGAAATTTTAAATTCCTCCCCCGGAGTAAAATTGATAGAAGATTGGGGAACGAATCATTTTCCAATGCCCATTGAAGCAACAGGTCGAGATGAAGTTTTAGTGGGAAGAATTCGCCAGGATATTTCTCATCCTTGTGGCTTGGAATTATGGTTATGTGGCGACCAAATTCGCAAAGGCGCAGCATTGAATGCAGTACAAATCGCTGAGTTGTTGGTAGAGAAAAATCTACTCAAACCATTAGCTATTAGTCATTAGTCATTGGTCATTAGTCATTGGTCATTGGTAAAGTGACAAAGGACTAATGACAAAGTAAAAATGACACTTGAAAGCAATTTGCAGATAGGTTATTACAATAGAGAACCACCAAGATATAAAAACATGGGTAATCAGGAGTGAAAAAAGGGTGGGAGATTTTGGCAATGTTTTAACCGCTATGATTACGCCATTTAAAGCAGATGGTAGTGTCAATTATGATGTAGCGGCAGAACTGGCGGCGCATCTAGCTAACAACGGTACAGATACATTGGTGATGTGCGGCACAACTGGAGAATCCCCAACGCTAAGTTGGGATGAAGAATACCAGTTGTTTGTCGAGGTATTGCAGTCCGTGGCCGGAAAAGCCAAGGTAATCGCAGGTTGTGGATCGAATTCCACCAAAGAAGCGATCGCAGCCACCCAAAAAGCGTCTAAAATAGGAGTACATGGTTCCTTACAAGTTGTTCCTTATTACAACAAACCGCCGCAAGCGGGATTGGAAGCGCACTTTAAGTCAATAGCACAAGCCTGTCCCGACTTACCGTTGTTGTTATACAATGTCCCCGGTCGTACCGGACAAAACCTTCAGCCAGAAACAGTTGCCCGGTTAGCTGAGGTTAGCAATATTGTCGGGATTAAAGAATCCACTGGCAATATAGATCAGGCAAGCGAAATTCGTCGCTTGACACCAAAAGAATTCCACATCTATTCTGGTGATGATTACATGACTTTGCCCTTGTTAGCGATCGGGGCAAAGGGTGTGGTAAGTGTAGCTTCTCATCTGGTAGGAAACCAACTACAGCAGATGATTCAAGCTTTTAGTGCGGGAAAAATTGAGGTAGCAAGCGACATTCATCTCAAACTGTTCCCGTTGTTTAAAGCTTTATTTCTTACTTCAAATCCCATTCCAGTGAAAAAAGCACTGCAACTTCAAGGTTGGGAGGTGGGTTCAACTCGTCCGCCGCTATGTGAAGCTGATTTAGAAGTAAGTCAAAAGTTAGAAGCGGTTCTGAAAGAACTTAGTTTAATTTAACCACCAACTTATTTAAATGCTGGTAGTCTCCTCCTTGCCAAAGATACATATAAACAACGATGTAATTGTTCATAAATTGCAATTTAAAAATCTGTGCTAGGACTGATAGATATACTATGAATCCTTGAGTTTTACAGTTGATTTTATTGAATAAAAAATTGAAATCTTCAATTAAAACTTGATTGCTTTGGACTGACTTAATAGACAGATGATGTTGTCTTAAATACAAGGAAAGTTAACTATCAACTTAATTAACCACAAGTAACAATCTAAGGAGAAAATGGCTAAAAACGAAGCTAATAATTCCGCCTTGAAAATTATTCCTTTGGGCGGTTTGCATGAAATTGGTAAAAATACCTGTCTTTTTGAGTATGACGATGAAATTATCCTGTTAGATGCAGGATTAGCTTTTCCCACAGAAATGATGCATGGAGTCAATATTGTTTTACCAGATATGACCTATCTGCGGGAAAATCGGCACAAAATTAAAGGGATGATCGTTACTCACGGTCATGAAGACCATATCGGCGGGATTGCCTTTCATCTCAAGCAATTTGATATCCCGGTGATTTATGGCCCCAGACTAGCAATGGCAATGCTAGAGGGTAAATTAGAAGAAGCAGGAGTCCGCGATCGCACAGAAATCAGAACAGTTCTACCACGTGATGTAGTGCGGATTGGCAAAAACTTTTTAGTTGAATATATCCGTAATACCCACTCCATTGCTGATAGTTTTACTGTTGCTATTCATACTCCCCTGGGTGTTGTCATTCACACAGGGGATTTTAAAATTGACCATACCCCAGTGGATGGTGAAAAGTTTGACTTGCAACGCCTAGCAGAACATGGGGAAAAAGGCGTTCTTTGTTTACTGAGTGATTCCACTAACGCAGAAGTGCCAGGATTTACACCTTCAGAACGTTCAGTTTATCCCAATCTGGAGAGAGTATTTAGTCAAGCACCTGGACGATTATTTGTCACGACCTTTGCTTCTAGCGTCCATCGCATCAACATGATTTTGGATATTGCCAAGAAGCAGAATCGTGTAGTGACAGTTGTCGGGCGTTCCATGTTGAACTTGATTGCTCATGCCCGCAATTTAGGTTACATCAAGTGTGAAGATAATCTGCTGCAACCATTGCACGCTGTCCGCAATCTACCTGATGAAAGAGTGTTGATTTTAACTACAGGCTCTCAGGGTGAATTGATGGCAGCAATGACCCGCATTGCCAACAAAGAACATCCTCACATTAAAATTCGCCAAGGAGATACGGTAGTATTCTCTGCTAACCCAATTCCCGGAAATACGATCGCTGTAGTCAACACCATTGATAAATTGATGATTCAAGGTGCAAAAGTGGTCTATGGACGGGATAAAGGAATTCACGTCTCCGGTCACGGCTGTCAAGAAGAACAAAAACTGATGATTGCCTTAACTCGACCCAAATTCTTTGTGCCATTTCACGGCGAACATCGGATGCTGGTGAAGCACGCAGAAACGGCTCAGAGTATGGGCATTCCCGCAGAAAACACGATTATTATTCAGAATGGTGATATTGTCGAACTGACAGAAGATGCCATTTGCGTCGCTGGGAAAGTGCCATCTGGTATAGAACTGGTGGATACTACTAGTTCGGGTATGGTAAGCGCCAAAGTGCTGCAAGAACGGCAACGCATGGCTTCAGAAGGCATTATCACGATCGCAGCTGCCATTGATTGGAATGGTAAACTGCTAGCAAAACCAGAAATCCACCTCCGGGGTGTAGTAACAAGTGTAGAGCGATCGCTCCTGCAAACCTGGGTAAAACAACGCATTGAAGAAATCCTCACCGTGCGCTGGACAGAATTTGCTCCTGAGCAAGGTGAAGCAGCAGATATAGACTGGGGTGGATTGCAAGGAACTTTAGAACGAGAATTGCAACGTTCTATCCGTCGGGAATTGCAATGTCAACCATCTGTGACTTTGTTGATGCAAATTCCTGATGAACCACCTGTAAAAGTTGCTGATGGGAGAAGACGGCGGACTCGGACTGCTGCTCAGGTAGCATCATAGAGAATTTTAGGTAAAAATCTCAGGCAGAAGCGCAAAGACGCAGAGTTTTTCTGAACGTCTTTGCGCTTTGGCGTGAAATACAGTTTTTGAGTATAAGTATAGAAGTCGCAGCAGCTTGTATTTGCTTATAGTTATAGTTATTGGAGGCGATCGCTATGACTAAAACACCAATAAGAATTAGTACTCTTGAGGAATACATCAATTTTGATGATGGTACCGACAAGCGCTATGAAATTGAGGATGAGGTGCTGGTAGAAATGCCTCCTGGTACTGGCAAACATGAGGCGATTATCACCCTACTGTTAGTTCGCTTTTTTTTAGAAATTCAAAAAATGGGACTGCCTTTACAACCGCGCCCTAACGGTACAGAAATACTGACCAATAAACAACTTAGAAGACCTGATGTTTGTGTAATTACCAATGAACAGGCAAAAAGTATTGAGACTACCTCGGCTATCCTCAAAACTGCTCCACCCCTTTTAGTTGAAGTGGTAAGCCTTGAATCTATTGACAGAGACTATAACCAAAAAACCTTTGAGTATGCGGCGATGGGTGTGGTCGAGTATTGGATTGTCGATCCTCTGGAAAATAAAATAACTGTGTGTTTGTTAAATCAGAGTAGTTACAAGCAAACTACGTTTATCGAAGACCAACGGATTATTTCTCAAACGTTCCCAGAATTAACCTTGACAGCCCAGCAAGTATTTTCAGCTTAAGTGAAATCAAAAAAATACTGATTGCCTTCGTCGTTCGCGTAGCGTCTCGTAGAGAAGATGTTGCCGTTGGCGTTCGCGTTAGCGTCTCTGGAAGAGAAGCCTCTCGAAGAGAAGGCATCGCCTAAGTCTTGCAATGTTCAACTCGGCAGAGCGATCTAACTATGTCAGGTTGCTGTCGCCTCAAGCAACTGCAACCAATATCTCCTCATTTTTCTCGGCTGCTGAAAGATACAAATTTCTCCATCGCTCGAAGTCTTCAAAACACCATTCATTTCTTGCAAACAGTGTTTCAGGATCGATCTGTCGCAAAATGCTGGCTCCTTCACTGACTAGCTCGCGAGATATAAGTCCCAATGACTCCTCTGCTGACAACATTGGAGCAAGAGTTCGATCTCCGAACATCAGCTTTTCAACAATCTTATCAGCATTCGCAAACTTTCTTCTGGATAGCTCTTGCGATAAACGTTTCTCGATCTCAACAGATGTTTTTTCTAGTAATGCTCTTCTATCTTCAATCCCTGGATAGGCTTGGCGAGTAAGCCTTAACTCAGATTGCAATTGAGCGATTACCCGATCTGCTTCTAGCTTAAATCCAAAAGTCTCTTGGTGTGTTTCGATAACATCTTCAAGGATTTCATTAATCTCTTCAGCCTCAATCTCAAAAAAGCGGAAAATGCCGCAACCATAAGGGAAAAGAGAAACTACAAGGACGCTGAGTGCCTTTTGAGCCTGAAGGCGCGCGTACAGCGTACTGTCAGGAGGAATTGCGCTGTAGAGTACGGAAACACCCATAAGCCAGCTCATCTGAATTTTAACGCTTCAGACTGTATCATTTTTAAATTGCCACTGCTAACCTAAGTTTTGTGAAATGCGATCGATTCTACTCAATCAAAAATCACTACTTCTACGGTATTCAGCCAGCGATGAAAAGGATGCACTTACGTGAGAAAGTGGGAACACGGAGAGGAAAAATGCCTTCTAGAGTATTACTGATGTTTATACTTAGCAAAAATTCTTTTAGAAAGACCTTATATTAAGTTCTGTAAATGTTACACTAAAACCTATCCAATGATGGATGTCTTTATTAAAATTTAAACTGTGTCAAGTTATGAACAAGATCGTAATATTACACTACCGATCCTCAGAAATTTGCGATTAACTTGACGTAGTAATAAATTAGGTTCTGACTTAAGTGGCTAATCAGGTATTACATTATATCGCAGTCAGAACGCGATTTTTCCGGGAAAGTTCGTTGCCACGTTGTATATATTCATCAAAAAGATGAATAGCCTCAATAACACAGAGGGTTAACCATGAAGGTATTCGACAATACCACAAAAAAGATTTTTCTGGCTAGCTGGGTATCAATCAATCAAGCAGAGACTACTGACCATAAAGTAACCCAGTTAAACCATTCTCCTTCCAAGCCTTACTGGGATATTCTCCAACCCTTACGGCAGCGAGTAGAAAACATTCAAGTCCGCGATCGCCAACTAGCTCACCGTTTGTGCAAACTGATTCCATCTCAATGCCCCTTTGAGCGCGATGTCAAATTATTAGGCAAGACCTTGTTTCACATCCCGCCGATGTGCAAGCTCAACCCCTTATATGAAGAAGTGGTTGGTTTACGTTTCCGAGCGCTGTGCTATCTAGCCGACGAGTGTGGCGAAGATGTATCGCAGTACTGCTAATACTGAGATATGAGCGCTGAGGAAAAAGTTAGGAGTCAGGAGTAACAGTCCGGGGATCAATAATATAACTCCTAATTCCTAACTACTAACCATTTTTTATTATTTTTTTACTATTTCTTTTGCCATTTTTGGATGGCATCCTGAGCATCTTCGTAAGCGCCTGTCTCCTCTGGCACTAAAGCTGCGGTGGCAATTGCGGCGTTACGTTCTCCTTCGGCGGCGCGACGCTTGGCCAGGTCTAAAATTTTCTCACTCCAGTTATTGATCGATTTTTGGGCTGTATCAAAGCCTGGTTGTCCGGGTGGTACTTTCTTGGCAACTTCGATCGCCCGATTGTAGGTAGATGCCTGTTCGGACTTAATTAAGGCATTCGCTGCATCTAAAAGAGTTTTGTTACTCACATACTGCTTACCCTCTAAGCGCCACAGGTTAATTGCTGCTTGTGCCTTCGCGTAGGGGGCTTCATCTTTGGTGATTAATCGAGCCGCAGCAATAGCGCTAGCATACTGTCTTTGTTTAGCACGACCCTCTGCTAAATCTAAAATCATCTGGCTCCAAATCTTAATATTCTCCTGAGCTTGTTCGTACAGTGGTTCGCCAGGTTGAATTTTCCGGGCCGTAGCGATCGCCATGCTCAAATCGCTCGCCTGAGTTTGTCTGAGCGACATTTTCGCCAGGTCTAATACTGCTTGATTTCGCTTTTTTGACTGGGAACTAGAAGTTATTTGGGCGCTAGATTGGTTGTTGAGTCTAACTGGTGGAGTGCGGTCGCTTGGTAAATTTTCGACAACCTGGCGATCGCTAACAGTAGCATTGGGTGATGCACTTGATATTTGCTTAATTCTAAAAGTCTCTTGATTACGCAGAAAAACTACGGCGATTAAACCTGCTACCAACAAGCTGCCTCCGCCCCACAAGATAAACTGTTTCCAAAAAGGGATGCTTGGCTGATTCGCTGGCAATCGAGAGACGTAACCTTTAGAGGAATTGGGGATAAATCTTCCTTTGGCATTCACTCCCAAGGAAGTTTCCGGCATTGGTTGGGCAACTAATCTGCTACCTGACTCTTGGACTTTTTGACCTTTCGCCTGTTGGGAAGAGTTCACACTAGCTTCTCCCCGTCTGCCCTGAGTTGCTGAAGTTTTAGAGGAATCGTCAAGGGGAGGGGCTGCAAGGGCAACAGCAAAAGATTCTTCCGGATAAATTCTCGGTTCCGGCTGAAAATCACTTTCCATTGCCAATTTTGGCAAGATTACTTGCTGCCTTGATGGAATAATAGTGGCAGGATTTTGGATAGGACGCCAGTGGTGGTGACATAACTTTGGCACGATCAAGCTTAGGTAGCTTTCTAAATCTGCCAAGTTACTGCCATTACCAGAACGTAAAGCTTCTAACAAAGCTGCTGTAAAAAATCCGTGACCTAGTTCGCTACTCTCATGGGAAAATTGCTCTGGTTGGCAAGAAAGAATTGTCGCCAGTTGTAGTTCTTGGGCTAGTTCTATTGTTTCTTCACCAACGGGAGCATCCGCTTGAGTGCCAAAGGCGCGGTTGATATCCAGTAGAAGCAATACATTCAAGTTAGCAAGTTGCAGACTTTGCATTAGCGATCGCAATTCTATGCCAGTCTCTTGCACGAGTTCCGGGTTGCCCTCTGCTGGCATTAAGTAATCTTTCCCCTTGTAGTTGACTCCATAACCGCTAAAAAATAACCACAAATAATCTTCCGGCTGCCAACTTGTTGCTGCCAAATCCTCAAGCAGCAGCAAAATATTTTCCTTCGTCGGGTAAGTCGGTCTATCCCCAATCGGCGGCGAAGTATCTGTCATCACCAGACAGTGCTTGGGGAGAAAACCTGCCTCTGTCACCAAAATATCTTCTAGTGCCTCAGCATCAGCTTGGGCACAACTTAAAGGTTGAAATAACTGATATTGATTGATACCAATCGCGATCGCCCAGTAATTTGCCATCCCGCTCTTTGTCAGTTATTGTTGTTTGCTGGTCTTAAAATTGCGGTTGGCTTTGCCAAAAAAACAAAGCTAACCTATGTCTTATAGTCTAGGTGATTCCGATCGAATCTTAAGTTAGAATGTAATTTTTATTACGTTAATTAGCCGGAAAAATACCTTTACCTAATTTCAATAACAGATCGTTACTAAGGAGATAGAAGGTCATGAGCCAAATTTCTGCTCACCTACCATCATCGCTCGCTCCCTTTTCAGTTATTAGCCAAATTGCCAGAAGAATCCGGATAATTCCTTTAGTAGTTTTGCTCATATCTACTGTTCCTGCGTGGTTTTTGATGGAAGCGATCGCACCGCAGCTTGTGCGAGCTTACACCGCTAGAGTCGATCTAGCTATTGACCGCCTGCCGGAAGAAAACTATGAAACCGTTCTCAGGAGGGCGGAAGCGGTCGCTAGAGCAGCTGCTCAAAGGAGCTTCGACCAAGATATCTTGGTGACAGATGTTTCCATCATTGTGTCCGTACAAAATTATGGAGCGATCGCACCAGTCCTGACATTAGATGTCAGTCGTCCTCAATGGCGATCGCGTCCTGATGCTCAAAACTGGGCCACTTACTTTAAAACTGCGCGATCTTTACTTTTCTTTGAAAATAACTCTAATCAAGTTCCAGCAGCTAGCGCTGTATCAACGCCAAAATGAGGGGTTGAGCTAGAAGTCCGAGCCAAGAAAGCTTTGGCTCGGAACCTTGGAGGATTTAAAGAAAGTCATTCTTGCTGTTCCCGCCTCCTGGCGTCAGTCTTAACCCAACTTACTTATTCCTGACTCAACTGTTGTCTTTGGCGTCAGTGGATGGCCTAGAATAAGAAGGTTGTCAAGAATCGCGATATCTGCTGACATGGCTGTTCCTAAGAAGAAAACTTCCAAATCAAAACGAGATAAACGTCGAGCTACCTGGAGGCATAAAGCCGTCGTTGAAGCTCAGAAAGCCCTATCTCTGGGCAAGTCAATTTTGAGTGGACGTTCTACATTTGTTTATCCAGCTGCTGAAGAAGAGGAAGAAGAATCATAATTTCTCAGTCAGGAAAAGCACGAACAGCACCGATAGATTTGATTGCCAAACTCAACAATCAAACTTCCGATCGCTAGATAAATGCTTTTTCTTAGCTTTCCTGATTGCATTATGAATCATAGACACTCTACATAAGCTCATTAGATCGAAAAAAATTGGTAGTGAGTAATTGGAAATATCCATTACCCATTACCTATCATTCAAGAGTTCATATAAAGAGTAAAACATCTGATACTGTTGGCAACTCAGCAAAAAAGCTTGTAAACATTTTGAGAAAACTTATTTTTCTCTAACTATGCTAGGAAAATTTTTTCAGAAACCAGGCAAAGAAGAAAGCGATCGCGTCCCTCCTGGTCAACACTTAGCCAAAGGTTTTCCCGTATTAACTTACGGTGAAACTCCCCAAGTCAGCACTGAAGAATGGGAGTTTCGAGTTTGGGGTTTAGCAAAATCTGCTACTTTTAGTTGGTCAGACTTTATGGCGCTACCTCAACACGAATTCACAGCTGACTTCCACTGTGTAACGCGCTGGTCTAAACTTGATGTCAAATGGACTGGCATTAAAGTTACAGATTTCATGAGTCTGATTGAATTAGACCCGGAAGTAGCCCACGTTATGGAACACTGCTATGGCGGCTACACCACCAATATTTCTGTAGAAGATTTTCTGCGCGAAGAAAACTTCTTTGCTTTTAAAGTCTTTGGTGAAGACCTTCCATCTGAACACGGTGGGCCGATGCGGCTAGTTGTACCCCACCTCTATGCTTGGAAAAGTGCTAAGTGGATTAATGGTTTGGAATTTTTAGCTGCTGAAGAACTTGGTTTTTGGGAGCGCAATGGCTACCATCGCCGTGGCGAACCTTGGGCTGAGGAGCGTTACAGCAACGCTTTTGGCTAATAATTAATAGTTAAGAGTTAGAAGTTAGGAGTTAGGAATTTAGAGTTAAAAATTTATAATTCCTAACTCCTAACTCACAACTCATAACTCTTAACTCCTAACTCACAACTCCTAACTTTTTTTAACCCAGAAGTTTCTTGATTAGCGGCAATTTGCCCTGATATGGAGCATATCGCCATTTTAGATCCAGCCAGAAGGAGTTTTGCAATACACTTTTTTTATGGGAAAAGGTGTCAAAACTAGCTTTACCGTGATAGTTGCCGATACCGCTATCTCCGACTCCACCAAATGGTAAAGACGAGACACCAACCTGCATAACTGTGTCGTTAATACAGACTCCACCAGAGGAAGTTTCCTGCAAAACTCGCTTTTGTAGGTTTTTATCTTGAGAAAATAAGTATAACGCCAAGGGTTTGGGTCTAGAGTTAATCAAGGCGATCGCTTCTGTAATGTCAGTATATTCAATGATCGGTAGAATAGGCCCAAAAATTTCTTCTTGCATTACAGAATCTTCTAGCGAGACCTTATCAATCAGTGTTGGGGCAATATAACGCTCTGAAGGTTGATTTTCTCCACCGATAACAACTTCACCGTCTTTGAGAAAACTAACCAATCTCTCAAAGTGTTTTTCACTGATAATCCGGGCATAATCAGGACTGCTTGCTGGATTCTCGCCATAAAATTCTTTTAAAGATTTTTCCAGACCATCTATTAAATCTTTTTTGATTGTTTTATTAACTAAAAGATAGTCGGGAGCGATACAAGTTTGTCCAGCATTAATGAATTTTCCCCAAGTAATCCGTCTGACAGTGTGTTCAAGATTAATGTCAGTATCTACAATACAAGGACTTTTCCCACCCAATTCTAAAGTAACTGGTGTAAGGTATTTTGCCGCTGCTGCCATAATGATTTTGCCGACGGCTGTGCCACCAGTAAAAAAGATATGGTCAAACTTTTCTGCAAGTAGTTTTTGACTTACTTCCACGCCTCCTTCAACCACTGCAAGATAAGCAGGGTCAAAATGTTTGGCGATAATCTTAGCAATGACATCAGACGTATGAGAAGCAATTTCTGAAGGTTTGATAATTGCACAATTACCAGCTGCGATCGCACCTATTAACGGTGAGATAATTAACTGAAATGGATAGTTCCAAGGGCCGATGATTAAGACAACCCCTAATGGTTCTGGATAAATTTTCGCTGAGTAGGAAAAAAAATCCCAGGAAACCGCTGCTTTTTGGGGTTTAGTCCAGTTTTGAAGATGTTTGATGGCGTAATCAATATCCTTAATTACGCTGATTTCTGTAAGATAAGTTTCTACTTCTGGTTTATGTAAATCCGCTTTTAATGCCTCAACTATTGACTGTTCATGCTCAATGATTGCTTGCTTAAGATTTTTCAGTTGTTCAATGCGAAAATTTACATCTTTAGTTTTGCCCGTTTGAAAAAACTCTCGCTGACTCTGGATAATATTGCTAATGTTAGATAATTCAGTGGTAATCATTGTTTTGTCCTATCAAAAACTATTTAATACTAATGCTATTATCTCAGCATATTTGATTCGTCAATTTTTAGCGTTGGATTTTCTAAGTGAATTTTTTACTTTCAATTATCGTAGATAGTAGTAAGGTTATAAATCATGAATTACCAGGATAAAAAACTCTATAATTCATAATTTATAATTACTAATTTTTTCATGCTTTGGTGGGTAGAAGCACAATAAATACACTACCTTTGCCCAACTCGGAATTAAGCAGAATAATGCCTTGATGTGCCTCGACAATTCGACGAGCAAGATACAGTCCTAAGCCACTACCAGAACTCTTATGACTGCCTTGGCGAAATCGTTCAAATATAGTGGCTTGTTCTTCAGGGGGAATACCTGGGCCTGTATCCGCTATTTCAATTCTAATGTAGTCAACGGAATTGGATGTTTCAGAGAACTGAAATTGATTACTTTTATTGAACTGGCGTTGAGAAGTAAAACGAATAGTAATAGACCCGGAGTCGGTAAATTTGATCGCATTCCCTATGAGGTTGGTAAATAGACGATGCAACTCTAAGCGATCGCCCATCACTGTGTTTGTGATTAACTCTTCAGTAACATCCAAATTTAGGGAGAGTTTTTTGTCTTGAGCTAAGGGTGACAATTCTCCAATCACTTCATCTAGTAATTGACTCAGATTAACTGGTTGAAATGCTAAACTTTTGCGACCTGCTTCAAAACGATAAACTTCCAATAAGGTATTAACCATAGAAAGCAGGTTGATGTTGCTACGCGCCATGATGGTGATTACTTCCTGCATTTGTGCTGATAATGTTCCCAATGCTCCTTGCTGAAATAGCATCAACATACGATCGGCGGCTACCAAGGGAGTGCGTAAATCGTGGGTGAGGCGGGAGACAAAATCTTCTCGCTGACGGGCAATTTCATCACGTTCATCCATACTATGCTTCAAACGCAGAAGCGATCGCACTCTTGCCAGCAATTCATCTACCGTTACAGGTTTGCGGATAAAATCATCAGCACCCAAATCTAATCCGTGGGCGACATTGGGCGCATCGTGGGCAGTGATCAGCAGTATGGGGATATATTGCGGCAATTTCATCTCTCCACGAATATGCTTGGTGACTTCGTACCCATCCATACCTGGCATCATTAAATCCAGTAATACCAAGTCACAAGGAGAAGCTTTCAATTCTGCTAAAGCCGAAATTCCATTTTCTGCGGTGCTAATGGTGTAACCTTCTTCCTCCAAAATAGTTTTAATCAAAAACACGTTATCAGGAGAGTCATCGACAACTAGAATTTTGTCAGAACGAGAAGATTGTGAAGTCATATAGATGCAAGGTACGGGGTAAAAGTAAATTTTTGATAAGGCTAGCTGTATTTGTAACAATTTGTCTAGCTATATGTGTGTGAATCGTTCTCTTTTGTTGGCTCAGGCAGAGACTTTAGAGATGTTTTGAGCAAAATCCAATCAAGATAGAGTATAAGAATCTGCATTTTCAGAAAGTGGTTAAGACATTGAAAGCTTTCATCCCTCAGCAGCCATGCCCAGATTTTTTTCAGCAATAGCACTAGGATAACTTCAATAGATTTCTTGAGAATCAGAGTAATTAATATTTCTAACATTGCGATCGCCTCAGTTGCTTGACTGAGTTCATCGCACTTTCACCAGAAAGTAGGCGATTCGCTCATTCTCTAGAAGCGAGATTATCTAAAACTTGCTGGAATTGTGCTGTGTAAGGAATAGCGATCGCACTCTCACTATAAAACAGACGATCGGCGCGTTATGCCAATACATCGGTGTGTTATGCCAATACATCGGTGTGTTATGCCAATACATCGGTGTGTTATGCCAATACGTCGGCGTGTTATGCCAATACGTCGGCGTGTTATGCCAATACGTCGGCGTGTTATGTTAATGCATCGACGTGTTATGCCAATACATCGACGTGTTATGCCAATACGTTGGCGTGTTACGTTAATGCATCAGAGCGATCGCTCATTCTCCAGACGTGAGATTATCTAAAACTTGCTGAAATTCTGCTGTGGAAGGAATTGCAATCGCATCCTCAAGCTCAAGCATCGCACCCCATTACACAATTTGTACTGACCGAGTGTTAATTTCTGTTAAATTAACCAATCTTAGATCATTTGTAAATAATGTTGCATTTAGAGATTTTGCAGTTGCTGCAATTATTGCATCAGGAAGCCTGAGTTTGTATTGTTTGCGAAATGCAATTGTTAAATTTTTAATATTATTATCAATACCAATGATTGTAATTTTATTTAAAAAACCAATAATTTGTGTTTCTTCATCTGAACTGAGACTCGGATAAGAGAGTAATTCAATCTCAGTAATCACTGAAATAAAATATTGTCCTGATGGTAGTGGGTTTACTAAGCGACCACCCAAAAAGTATAAGACTATATTTGTATCTAAAAAAATCAAAGGTTGTGTCAACACCACTCATCCCTAATTTGCTGTTGATATTCCAGAGGGTCTTGAGTTAGTTGAATTACACCAGCATACTGGTTTAAATTAAACTCTTGTTTTTGTTGTGATTGATGAGCTTCTAATATCTTCTCAATTTGCTGCCAGTCCTGATAATCGATCAACACTGCTACCGGACGCATGGCTTCATCAGTCACAATTTTTTTCTTAAAAGGTAGCATGATTTTCTGTATCAGATGCAACGTTTAACTATTTGATCGTAACTCCAAAACAAAAAATTAATGAGGGCAATGTTCTCTAATCTTTAAGAGCGATATCTGGCAACAAGCCGCTCAATGTCTACGCTCATTTCGCAGAGGTGAGGTTATCTAAAATTTGCTGAAATTCTGCTGTGGAAGGAATTGCGATCGCACTTTTGAAAAGCATTTTTAGCACAGATGGTTCTTCTATCCCATTGATAACTTCGATAATAGAGCTTGGCACTTCTGGAAACCGCGTTTCTAGAACTGTAATTATGCTTTCTCTAGCATTTTCGACAATTCCTTCTTCTTTTGCTAGCCTTTCAATACTAGTTACGTACCGCATTCTATCTGCCTCCTCGTAACTTCTTACTACTGTTTTAAAATCAAGTGCCAACTCTTTTGGCAAAACCATTATCCAGTCGATAAACCGAAATAACTCCCGAATATCTTCCCGACTATATCCCCTTTCATACAGCCGTCTGACTAGGCTTAGTTTCCACTGTAGCCGATTTTGTGGGTTTCGTTGCGTTGCTTTGGTCTTGAGATGCGCCATCACAATTACACCAAAGGGGTTGGTTGTTTGCTCTAGAGTTTCCCACCCTTGCTCATAGTCCAACAGTTTCGCCACAGGAAACTCTAAGCTGACGCGACATCCACCTAGTTGATAGCTGTAGCTGGAAGGTCGCCAATTCGCTTGTTCATCTGCTAAAACTGCTAAACTAATAACTCGCTTTTTATGACGGTCAAACAAGCGGTAATTATATGTGTACATCCGTTCGGCAAATTGGCTGTCATATTGTCCTTGGACTTCCACATGAACCAATACCCAAGCTTCCTCTCCATCCAGTAGCCAAACTTTTGCGACTTTATCGACCAAACGCCGCCCGATTTCTGCATCCGGTTCTAGCTGTTGCAGTTCTGTGTCCAGAAATTCATAAGGTCGCGTCCAGTCGATTTCGGCATAGGCTTGGGTGAAAAAGAATTCTAGAAAGCGGGGAAAATATAGCTCAATAACTTCTTTCCAAGGACTATCGTAATCAGTAAGTTGCTCAGTCATGAATTAAAACAGAAAGTACCTCTGTGCCATCGGCAAAACTGTCGCAGGTTCACAAATCAGTAACTCACCATCTGCCCTAACTTGGTATGTTTCTGGATCAACTTCAATGTGGGGTAGTGCATCATTTAGCTTCATATCCCGTTTACTTAATTGGCGTGTTCCAGAAACTGCAACTGCTGCCTTTTGTAAACCTAGCTGGCTGGGAATTTCTTTCTCTAAAGCTGCTTGCGAAACAAAAGTTAATGATGTGGCATGACGCGCCCCTGCAAAACTACCAAACATCGGTCGCATATACACTGGTTGGGGTGTGGGAATACTGGCGTTAGCATCGCCCATTTGCGACCATGCAATCATTCCGCCTTTAATCACTATTTCTGGCTTCACGCCAAAAAATGCAGGACGCCACAAACATAAATCTGCTAATTTTCCCTCTTCTACTGAACCCACATATTGAGCAATTCCGTGAGCGATCGCAGGATTTATAGTATATTTAGCAACATATCTTTTTACTCTAAAATTGTCTGCTTGTTGCTCACTTCCTTGTGGATTAAGACTTCCCCGTTGCACCTTCATTTTGTGAGATGTCTGCCAGGTGCGAATTATCACTTCGCCTACCCTTCCCATTGCCTGGGAATCAGAAGAAATCATGCTAAATGCGCCTAAGTCGTGCAAAATGTCTTCAGCAGCAATGGTTTCCCGACGGATGCGAGATTCGGCAAAAGCGACATCTTCAGCGATCGCAGGATCGAGGTGATGGCATACCATCAGCATATCTAGGTGTTCATCTAAGGTGTTGAGGGTGTAAGGACGTGTGGGATTTGTGGAAGAAGGAAGAACATTCGCTTGTCCGCAAACTTTGATGATATCTGGCGCGTGTCCGCCGCCTGCGCCTTCGGTGTGGTAGGTGTGGATGACACGATTCTTGAAAGCTGCGATCGTATCTTCGACAAATCCGGCTTCGTTCAGGGTATCAGTATGAATCGCTACTTGCACGTCATAAGCATCGGCAACGCTGAGGCAAGTATCAATTGCTGCGGGTGTGGTTCCCCAGTCTTCATGCAGTTTTAACCCCATTGCACCGGCGGCTACTTGTTCTACAAGTCCTTGGGATTGACTGGCGTTACCTTTGCCCAAAAATCCTAAGTTGACAGGAAAAGCATCAGCAGCTTGCAGCATCCGGTAAATGTTCCAAGGGCCGGGGGTGCAGGTAGTGGCATTTGTACCCGTAGCGGGGCCAGTACCACCGCCAATCATAGTGGTAATCCCGGAAGCGATCGCCACTTCAATTTGTTGGGGACAAATAAAATGAATGTGGGCATCGATACCGCCAGCAGTGAGAATCATTCCTTCACCAGCTAAGGCTTCGGTTCCGGGGCCGATAATAATATCTATATTATTTTGAATATAAGGATTCCCGGCTTTACCAATTTTGAAAATCTTGCCATCTTTAATGCCAATATCTGCTTTGACAATACCCCACCAATCGAGAATTAAGGCATTAGTAATTACTAAATCTACAGCACCATCGGCGTTAGAAATAGGGGATTGCCCCATTCCGTCTCTGATAACTTTACCGCCGCCGAATTTTACTTCATCGCCGTAGGTAGTGAAATCTTGTTCAACTTCAATAAATAATTCTGTGTCTGCAAGTCGGATGCGATCGCCTACTGTTGGGCCATAGGTTTCGGCGTAGGCGCGGCGATCCATTCTGTAAGGCATATAAAATCCTTTTTTTTAACGCAAAGGGACGCTGAGGGAAGCGCAGAGGTACGCGGAGGGTTTTTAGAGGTTTCCGTTAATTTTGGCGTTGAAGCCGTAGATTTGGCGAGTACCAACGAGGGGGATTAGAGTTATTTCTTTTTCGTCGCCTGGTTCAAAGCGAACTGCGGTTCCGGCGGGGATATCGAGGCGCATTCCTCGCGCTTGTTCTCTGTCAAAGTTTAAGGCGGTGTTGACTTCATAAAAGTGATAGTGGGAACCAACTTGTATGGGGCGATCGCCTGTATTTGAAACTTGCAATTTTATAGTTGGACGACCAACATTTAGTTCAATTTCACCTGCTGGTGTGATAATTTCTCCAGGAATCATAATAAATTAAAATTTACAAAATTAACGAATTGGATTATGTACTGTCACTAACTTTGTTCCATCAGGAAAAGTAGCTTCTACTTGCACTTCATGCACCATTTCTGATATTCCTTCTATGACATCATCCCGCGTCAATAGAGTTGTACCATAACTCATCAATTCAGCTACAGTTTGCCCATCCCTTGCACCTTCTAAAATGGCAGCAGAAATATAAGCAACTGCTTCAGGATAATTCAGTTTTAAACCCCTTCCTTTCCGTCTTTCTGCTAATAAAGCAGCAGTAAAAATTAATAGCTTATCTTTTTCCTGCGGCGTAAGTTGCATTCTTGCCTTTTCCTTCGCGTCCTTCGCGCCTTCGTGGTTCGTTCAAAGCTGCCACACTCTTGGTATACAATTACCACGATTCAAAAAAGAAACTCGCAGCAATTGCCAAACATCAATAAACCAGTTTCTCACCTCAGATGTAGAAGCACCGCGATATCGACACAATAATCCATGTTGTAATCGACTAACACCCGCTTCACCTTCCCCGCCCCATAAATTTCGCGTTTTTTCGACAATCTCTGCTGAAACTGCACCACCAACCCAAACTAGACTACCTACTATTGGTTTTCCAGCCAAGCCGTGGGGACTGTGAAAAGTTTCTTCACTACCCCATAACCATTGCCGATCGATCCATAAGGGAATACCTTGTTGCCATATTTCCGTGTGCGATCGCCATTCTCCTTGCAAGAATTTTTCTCCTCTAGCACTGCGACCAAATCGGGTAATTTCCCAGCCTAAAAAGCTAGCCCCGGTTGCTAATTCTACCCGTAAATCTTGCCGATAAATCGCGTCGTTAAATAAAATTGTCTCTTGCGGCAACCACTCCAAACAAGCACCAGCATCAACTTCCATTTGGATGATTTGTCTGGCTTGTAAGCCATTGCTGCGATATATCTTGCTTGCAGCAGCTGTAGTGATTAGGGTTTGGGCTTGGGTTTGGAGGTGGATGTTAGAGGATAAGCGATCGCCTCCCACCATTCCCCCAGCTGTGTGTAAAATGACGCTATGACAAACTTTTCCCCCTTCTGGGTAAAATGGGCGCTGTACCTTTAGGGGTGCTTGATGGCGATCGTAAATTAACTGGGTTGTGTCCTGGCGATCGGCATAGACTAAATTAAGTTTGCCATGCCAACCTTCTGCTATTTGTGAGTTGCAGGTCATTTATAAATTCAAGGTTCAAGTTCAGATATCTTATATTTTTTTAATGCATTCTTTACTCTTTACTTGCAATTTATTATGACTTTTTCGCCAAAATTATATAATCATCTAATGTATAGTGTAACTGATGCTTTTGACCCAAATACTTTTTGAGTATTGGACTCATATACAGTTGTTTTGGTAACTTTTCTCGAGCAAATTTACCAAATTCAGCAATGGGCAAAGGTGTTCTTAAACCTGTTGAGGTTAGATATCTATACCACACAAACTCTAATCCCAATTCTGCCAGAAATTTATTCACTACGTTTTTTTCTTGCTCTTGGTTTTCAACTTGGTGAACATCGTAAATTTTAAATAACTTTTTATCTTGCACAATTAGTAGAATATAACCTGAACTTTTTAAGCTTGTGGCAAATATTTGCTTGTACGTATTATTAGCCTCAACCCTCTTAGCTGGATCTATAAAGAAGCAGTGGGAAATTACTATAAAGTCGAAAAAGTCTTTGGGTAGATTATTAGATTGAGTTTTCCAATTAAAAATATCAGTAGTAACAAAACGGAAATAAGCATTTACTGCGGTTAGGCGCGACTCTATATATCGTCGCCAAAACTGAAGTCCCCGAAACTGGAAAGCATCTTGTTTTTCTAAAGAGTAGTAAGATATGTGCATTTGTGGTATATCAAAAAAACCACTACTACTTTGAAGAAATAAAGCTAAACCATAAGCAACTGTTCCTGGGCCTGCTGCAATATCAAGGATATTAACCTTACTTAGTAGTAAAGCATCTTGGTAAATGAGAAACCAAGCTAAATATATACAATATACATTTTCTAAAAAATACTTCATAAAGTAGACATGAGGAGTTAGACTAAAACGATAGTCTGGATCTTGTCCATTTTTTAAGTTATTAATATCCTCAAGAGCGTCTTCTAACTTAATAAATAACTGTTTATCAGGAATTTTACTAAATTCTTCTTTGAGATATTCAACTAGCCTTGATTCAAAATCATCAAATATCCGTTCATCAATAGCAGTAGATTGCAGTTTATATTCATCATGCTGAATTAAATTAAAAACTTTATGGATATATTTAACAAATTCTTCATCTGGCATTAAGATGAAATTATCTTTTTGCTGAGACGTTTCTGTTAGTTGTTTAGTTAAAGTTTCTGTTTGTAATTTGTACTCTTGGGAATAACGTTCAAGTTGAAGTTTATCCCTAAATAGTTTTTCTAACCATGAGAATCTTGCACCTGATTTTTGAATCTCTTGTAAGAGTTTGACTGCACGTCGGACATCTCCACGTTTTAAAGATAATTTGAACTGTTGACTTCGCCACCAATTGACGATAGGATTATTCATAACCAAATCCCTGTTTACCTTCCATAATTTCTACACCTTGAAGCTGAGAAACTAACTTTTCCTTAAATTGCATATAGCTTAATTTCTCATTTTCATACCACCAAGCGTATTTTTGCTTAATTTCTTCAGCTTCTTTACGAGTTGAGGCGATGAGAGAACGGCGATCGCTAGAATGAAAAGCTTGAATTACAATCCTATCGGCGATGGCTAGTTTATCAATAAAAGCAGCTTCATCTGTTGGTAAAGTAGGAAGTAGAGGGGTAATTGTGATAGAAATTTTAGGAAGAAAACCTTTATAATAATCAATACTTTGTTTAATTTTAGTGATAGCATTTAGTCTAGCTTTAATACTAGGCGATCGCAATTCAAAATCTTTCCTCACTAATTCGCTACCAGTGGGAATGCTCATATTAATTCGCAATCGTTTAAATCGTTGTAAATAATCAATATCTCTAGTAATAATTGGGCTACGAGTTTGAATCACCAAAGTTGGAGTAGGATAACCGTCAATCCCCACATCAAGCATTACTTCTAACAATCGACGAGTCAATTGATGTTTAGACTCAAGTGGTTGATAAGGATCGGTAACGCTACTCATGTATATACTAGGAGGATTTTGGGGATTTTTTTCATACCACTTTTTTAATTCTTTCGCTAAAACTTCAGCAGAATTTTCCTTAAAAATTACCCATTTACCCCAATCTTCGCGCATTTGAGCATTAGGGGTAAATGCAGCAGCATAGCAATAGCTACAACCGTATTGACATCCCCTGTAAGGATTTAGAGTAAAATCATAATTACCAATAAAACCAGTAGCTTTTGTTAAGAGCGATTTCGCATTTTGTGCAAAAACATTAACATCTCCAAACTTTTCTTTGACTAATTTGGTAGGAATGCATTCACAATAACCTTCATATTTTGGTTGTGCCATATGAATCCTGATATTTATTGAGAGTGAATTAACGCACCCTACTTATTATGATTCTCATTTTTATTTTGAAATTACTTCACCAAGGTGTACGCTAGTACGATAGACCATATAGATAAAACCATCTCGATCGCGAAAGCGCTGATATAATTCTTGAAAATTATCAATAAGCTGTTCATATCCCAAGCCTTCACGCGGAAGGTAAGAAACACTCATTGCTCGGCCAATAAGTCCAGTTAAATCTAACTGTTGTCTATAAGTAAAATTATATTCACGGATGTTAATAAAATAGGGAGTTACTAACAATGGCTCTACCGACTGCATTCGAGATTCTGCTGGATGATTATTAGATGCTTCGCGGACTATTCGGCTATATTCTGTAGTTAATGCATCTTCTTTATCGCGATTATTCCACACCACAGCCAAGCGTGCTGATGGTTTTAAAATGCGGTGAAATTCCAACAAAGTTGGTTCGGGATTGAACCAGTGGAAAGCTTGAAAACAAGTAACTAAATCAACTGAATTATCAGGTAGTTGGGTAAATTCTGCTGTTCCATCACGGAACTCAATCAAAGAATGTGGTTTAGCAGCTTCTCGCATCGCCGCGTTTGGTTCTATGGCGATGACATTAACTCCCCGTTCAGCTAACAATCTTGAAGCAATTCCTGTACCTGCACCAATATCTGCTGCTACGAGTTGTGAATTTTCACCTAATCCTTTCAAGATAATATCAATTGCATCTGCGGGGTAACTTGGTCGATATTTTACATAATCCTCTGCTCTGTCAGAAAATCGATTGAGTGGGTTTAACGTATGTAAGGGGGTTGTTTCAGGATTAATTTGGCTCATGGGTTTTGATGTAAAAGTAGAAGTGCGTAGGCATAGCCCGTCCTATACATCGCTGTAGTTCATAAAAGCGATATCATAACAACTAAACAGCTCTAAACAGTAACATCTACATACGATAATGGAAAAACTCTTAAACATCCATATTGAAAAATTGCCTGAAGGCGTTTATTTAGTAACATCTGATGAGCTTCAAGGTTTAGTAGCTCAAAGACAGACTGTTGCTGAAACTTTAGAAATTGCTCGTGATGTAGCGATTAAATTAATGGAAGCACAGGATGGTAATTGTAAATTACCTGGGTGAAATTTTGGCGATCAGCATACATTAGGTTAAGTTTGCTATGCCAACTAGTAGAAATTTCTGGTTCTAGCTGAATGCTCATGCTTGTTTAACTGTAAAATTTCCACTGTACTGCAATTGTTGAAGTAACTTGGAGTTTCCAGAACCAAAAATGTATAGTACATTTTGGGCACGAGTCATAGCAACATACAGTCTTTTACAAGTCAAAATATCACTTTCTGAATGTGGAGGTATACTAAAATCCCAGTCTTGAACCCAGAGTATTAAAACGACTTTAAATTCTAAACCCAATGCACCAAGCGTATTAATAATTTTAATACCAGAATTTTTAATGTTATATTTTTTCTCAGACTCTCTATTTTCACTAACCCAATCTGTTTCAATTCCTACACTTTGCAATTTTTTAATCAAAGATTTTAATAATACCTTTTTTTGGTCATCTGCCATTCTATATAAAATAGCAATATCATTTAGTGGATAACCTAATCTTGCTAAATCTTTAACTTCATTAATGACAGATTCTACTTCATAAATTTCTGATGTTTCAATATGTAGAATTGGATTTACACCACGACATACAGCGTCTGTAGGCTTAACAATATCGAATGTTAAATTTTCTCCATCAATAACGTTACTAAATAAACTCCAGCCTGCTGCTAATATTTCCTGAGTATTTCTATAGTTTTTGTCAAGTTTTAATTTTTTGTTACTTGTCCGTCCAACTGCTTTGACTCCAACAGAATTCCAAGTAAAATTATTACGTTTATAAACGGATTGACGACCATCTGCCACAATCATAAGATTGCCATGTTCTGGGTCTTTTAACGCAGCTACACAACATTTAAACCACATAGGATCAAATGTTTGTCCTTCATCAACTAAAACTGCATCATATTTATGTTTGATCGGAGTATTTTCAAGTTGCTTTAGTAGTATTTCCCCTAAAATTCCATCATAATATTCTGTAGTAAAACCTAAAGGTGCTGGGATTTTTCTTATAAGCGAACTTACCCAAGCATAAAATGTCAACACCTCTATTTTGCTAGTGGAATTATACTGATTGGAATATTCATATATTAAAGACTTGAGATAAGCAGCAAGACTTCTGTTGAAACAAAGAATTAAGACTTTTTGATGAAGATTTTGTTTAACTAACAATTTAGCATGAGATAAGAGTATTAAAGTTTTTCCCGATCCAGCTACACCATAAATTATTCTATGTCCATCACCAATTGCTCTAACTATACATTCTTGACGATGATCTAACGTTTTAAATACATAACTTTCATTTTTTAATTCAATACCATTAGGAACACTGTGCAGAGATGCTGGTACAAGTTTAATAGCTATTTCTGGAAAAATAATAGCTTTTATAGTGTCAATTTGCTCATTAGTAAGATGAGGAAAACTAAAAGTATTAGTAAATATTTTTATCAATCTATTTACTAATTCATCACTACTAATACTCTGACTATAAAATAATTCATTACGATATATAATTTTTGATATAGATAATAATTTATCAATATTTTTTTCCTCTGCTTGCTCTGCGGTAATATTAGAAAAAAATAGACCATAGTTACAAGGGAATGCTAATTTTTGTTGATTATCTCCATTAAATTGAGTGAGTATTGGATATTTTTGTAATTTCACTAATAATTGATCTATCAACTCTTGATATGGATTTGTCCATACTGAAAAAGTATCTTCTTCCTCATTTATCTCTATAGAACGCTTACGAGTTCGTCTTCCCGGAATATCTGGACATGAAGGAGAATTTTTTAATTCTATTTTTTGATTTTTTTGTGGATAATTAAATAATTTAATTTTGTTAATATCAGTACTTTTAATTTGCGATGGATACCAAGTAATAACTTGAATTATCAATAGTCCAAAATTAGGTGCAATAATCAAGAAATCAATATAATTACTTTCAACAACTTGCTTATACCAAACCAAAAAGTCATCTGGCAATTTTTCCCGAAGTATTTTATATAAAATTTGTTCGCCTTGACTAGCAGATGATGATATAGATTCGGGAACCATTAAAGCCATAGTTTAATACCTATCTTATTTTTCTTCTTTCTGCTGCTCTAACCAAGCTATCAAATCAGCAACTTCAGAAAAATCAAGCAAATCTTCTCCCAACTCCTCTAACTGTTCAGCAGATAAACTCCGAACCTGTTCAACTAATGATGCATCAATATCACCAAAGCGCCGTTTAAGCTGACGACTAATCAATTTAAACGCTTCCTTTTGAACGATATCTTGATAAATTACAGACTCTTTCATAATATCCTCCCGTAAAAATTGCCGAACCAAATACTTTTCAAACCGCAAACCCGCCAGAATTTCTACACAACCCGCGATATTTTGTCGCTGCTCTCTATCTGAAATTGTAGCGACTTGTTCAGCTACTTGTGCCAGTAAAGTTTGCGGCGAATTAGTTCGCGTCAAACTTGCTAATGGTAACAGCGCCAGATTAACTAAAAATAGTGTTGAATCTTGCTTCCAAAGACGAACAACCTGATATTGGTGAATCGTTGTGTTGTCCCGATATTCTTCAGTAAAAGCCATTTCGTTAGTAGTTTCCTGCAAAAAGATTAGCACTTGCACTACAGAACAACGGTATTGACGCTTCAATCTCACAGAATAATCAAGCATTCGGAAATTAAGCGCCGGATTAGATTTCGCCAAAGTTTGAAATTCAATGTGCAAAATTTGGTTAGCTGCTTGCAAAAATGTCACCGAATCGGCGCGAATTGGCTCAAGCGTGAGTTCCGTTTTTAAGACTTCAATTTGTTGCACCTCTATCCCAAGCAACCAACGCACAAACTCGGCTGGGTACTGTTCAGCTAAATATTTACAAACGTTGTCGTAACTCACTATTTTCCTCTTCTCTTGACACAAAAAAACAGCCGCCTCCACAAGGGAAGCAGCCGTTTTAACAAATTATCTAACTACGTATTAGTAATCGAAGTCGCCGCCGCCAGCGCCAGCGCCAGCAGGAGCGGCATCTTTAGGCTCAGGCTTGTCAACGATGATACATTCAGTTGTCAACACCATACCAGCGATGGAAGCAGCGTTTTGCAGAGCAGAACGAGTCACTTTAGCAGGGTCAACAATACCAGCAGCTAACAAATCAACAAACTCGTTGGTTGCAGCGTTGTAGCCAATGCTGAAATCCTTCTCTTTGACGCGTTCAGCAATCACAGCACCATTCTGACCAGCGTTTTCAGCAATCCGCTTCAGAGGTGCGGGTAAGGCGCGAACCACAATCAAAGCACCAATCAACTCTTCATCCTTAAGGTTGCTCTTTGCCCAGTCTTCCAAGTCGGGAGCCAAGTGAGCCAGAGTTGTACCACCACCAGGAACGATACCTTCTTCTACAGCAGCTTTGGTGGCGTTGATAGCGTCTTCTAGGCGCAGTTTCTTGTCTTTCATTTCGGTTTCGGTCGCTGCACCCACTTTCACCACAGCGACACCACCAGAGAGTTTAGCAAGACGCTCTTGCAGTTTCTCTTTGTCGTAAGAAGATTCGGTTTCATCGATTTGACGACGAATCTGTTCGACACGAGCCTTAACAGCAGCTTCGTTACCTTCAGCAACAATTGTGGTGTTGTCCTTGGTGATGGTGATCCGGCGAGCTTTACCCAGGCTATCCAGCTTGGTGTTATCTAGCTTCAAACCAGCATCTTCGGTAACTAGTTGACCGCCAGTTAAAACAGCGATGTCTTCTAGCATAGCTTTGCGGCGATCGCCAAAGCCAGGAGCCTTAACAGCAGCCACGTTAAGTACACCGCGTAAACGATTTACTACCAAGGTTGCCAAAGCTTCTTTTTCAATATCTTCGGCGATAATTACCAAAGGACGACCAGCACGAGCTACTTGCTCTAACACTGGTACTAGGTCTTGTACCAAAGCGATTTTCTTATCAGTTAGCAGTAGGAAAGGTTCATCAAAAACCGCTTCCATCCGTTCAGCATCGGTAGCGAAATAAGGAGAGATGTAGCCTTTATCAAAGCGCATCCCTTCAGTGATTTCCAACTCGGTGAACATAGATTTCCCTTCTTCTAGGGAAATTACGCCTTCCTTGCCCACCTTGTCCATTGCTTGGGCAATCATCTGACCAACTTCTTCGTCGTTACCAGCCGAGATCGCACCAACTTGGGCAATGGCTTTGGAATCTTCCACTGGACGGGCGTGTTGAGCAATTTTGTCTACAAGGAAGCCAGTAGCTTTGTCAATACCACGCTTGAGGGAAATTGCGTTAGCACCAGCTGCAACGTTCCGCAAGCCTTCTTTGACGATCGCATGAGCTAAAACGGTAGCGGTGGTAGTACCATCGCCCGCTGCATCATTGGTCTTAGAAGCAGCTTGACGAATCAGAGCTACACCAGTGTTTTCAATGTGGTCTTCTAATTCGATTTCTTTGGCGATCGTTACACCATCATTGACGATTTGCGGTGCGCCAAATTTCTTTTCTAAGACTACGTTACGACCTTTAGGGCCAAGGGTAACAGCTACAGACTCAGCCAGGATGTCAATGCCTCGCTCTAGGGCGCGACGGGCGTTTTCGTTGTAGATAATGCGCTTTGCCATATTATTTGTCCTTTGTCATTTGTCCTTTGTCCTTTGTCCTTTGTCTTTTGTCCTTTGTCATTGGCTAATGACTAATGACCAGTGACTAATGACAATTAGATCACAACTGCTAAAATATCTTTTTCAGAAAGCAGTACATATTCTTCAGTGCCGAGCTTGATGTCAGTGCCAGCGTACTTAGAGTACAGCACCTTATCGCCGACTTTAATTTCCAATTCCTGACGGTTTCCATCGTCATTGCGCTTGCCAGGGCCAAGAGCCACTACTTCCCCTACTTGGGGCTTTTCCTTGGCGGTATCGGGCAAATACAGACCACCTGCGGTCTTTTCCTCAGAGGCGCTCACTTTTATAAAAACGCGATCGCCTAAAGGTTTAACTGTAGAAACGCTTAGAGATAAAGCTGCCATAATTATTTTCTCCTCTCCAGAGTTTAGCACTCTCAACTCCTGAGTGCTAATTTACCGAAAACTGGCGTCCAATGGCAAGAATGCCTTGAGTACGGGTTCCCGAACTAGAAAGTCATAGATGTACTTAAGTATAAATGCTTAATTATTTATACCTTGCGGGTTTTGTTCTGTAAGTTACGAAGAGAGTAGGGGGTGGGGAGTTAGGAGTAGAGACGCGATTAATCGCGTCTGTACAGGAGTTAGGAGTTAGGAGTTATAAGAATTTTTCCCCATTCCCCTTCTCAGTCAACTTTATTTGCAAAGCTTGCAAATTGTTATAGAACTGTAATCAGGGAGCCGCTTGATGAGTAACAATACAGTGATAGCGATCCAGTCCAACCATCAAATTCCTAAAAAACTCAATCTTTGGAACATAAGACCCTAAGTAATTGTGTAGAAAGTTTAGGACTTGCAAAAATTCAGCGAGACATTTTTATTTGCGCTGACCAGGCAATTGCTGCTCAAAACGAGCTAGTCTGGAATTCTGGAATTACTTAAAAAAGCGACTTAAAGATTTAAAACTCGATGAGCCGTACTAAAGTTATTCTATTTGCGTCTATAAAACTAAAGCCAACTGCTTGCGTGTTTCTGGTTCTAGATCCATAATGGTGATTTACCCTGATGGTGTCTGGTATCGCCAAGCAAACCCGGAAGTTACTCTGCGGATCGTCCGAGAACACTGAATAGGTAATAAGGTGGTAGAAGAATATGCGTTTTCAATCCATCTTTTGCCTGAAACTTCCTTAGTTTCTTGTGAACACCTCATAGAGGCTTAACAACGAAAGGATATGGTATAGCAGTAGGCTTTAAGAAAGTGCGGGTTGGTTTTGAGGTAGGGTCATCTTTAAGCCAATACTTACTTGTGAGTCCGAAAGATTATTATTTAATCAGTGTTTTTTACCCCGCCCCTTTCAAAGCGATATATAATAGCGCATTATAGATACTACTGCTATACGTATCCTTGCTGGACTTTTGCTATCGAGCTACTAGTCTATTGAAAGTGCTCGGCATTTTTGAGACTTCGAGACAGCAAAGGCAAGTTAAGTAGGAAAAAGGACAACATCTCGAATAACCCACCATACGAGGATAAATATTCAAGACTTTGATGGACCGAAGCGCGACAAGTGCCACTGCTATGAAAGAGCCCAGCATGAAAGATCACAAACGACTTCTATTGATTGATGATGACCCTAACCTCATCTTGCTGGTGAAGGATTACTTAGAATTCCGGGGATATGAAGTCATCACCGCTGAAAATGGACGTGAAGCTCTGGAAATTTTAGAGCAAGATGTTCCAGACATGATCATCTGCGATGTGATGATGCCGGAAATGGACGGATATACTTTTGTGGAACAAGTCCGGCAAAACGAACGCACCAGCTGGATTCCGGTTCTTTTCCTTTCAGCTAAGGGACAAAGTGCAGACCGAGTTAAAGGTCTGAACAAAGGTGCTGATGTTTATATGGTCAAGCCCTTTGAACCAGAAGAACTCGTAGCGCAAGTTGAGTCCTCGCTGAAACAAACTATCCGTTGGAAAGAACACCAAGCAAAAGGAGGCGAAAACGGTTCCCGTATCCAGGTTCCCTTCGATGTGCAATTAACCCCAACCGAACTGAAAGTAGTTCAGTTTGTTGCTAGGGGTTTAGCTAACCGTGAAATTGCTGAAGAACTCAATGTTAGTCAGCGCACGGTTGAAAGCCATGTGTCCAATATGTTGGGCAAAACCAATCTCCACAATCGCACTGAACTAGCGCGGTGGGCGATTGAAAATCAAATGGCTTAAACAAAGTTAAAAGTTAAAAGTTAGGAGTTATAAGTTATTAATTTTTTAACTCCTAACTCAATACTCCTAACTAAATCTACCAACCATCTTCTTCAGGGCTGGATTGGTGCAAAACTTCTAAATCCAGTTCATCCAGGTAAGTCAAGGCACTTTCAATCTGGGAAACAGTGCCCCGTAGTTCCAGCTCAAAACAGCTATATTGTGGCACGTTTGCGCTTATCTCCGCAGTAGCAATAATGACTGTGATACCATAGTGAGAAACCAGTCGTGAAATGACTGGTTCCTCATGCAAATCTTTAGGAATACGAACCTGGATGCGAGTTTGGGTGCGTCTATTATCTAAAATATCAATATTAGATTTTACTTGTTTATTTGGAATTGCCATTCTAGCTTCCTATTCGACTTCTGGGATGAGGGTTTGGCTTTGGACGACTTCTTTTAACACTAGCGTTACTCATCCTATGCAGGCAAACGGTAGCAAATGATTCATAATTCATCATCAAGATTCGATGAGATGAATTATAGATTACTATAAAAAAGTGCGATCGCATTTAAGTGAATTATAAACTTATTAACTTATAAGTTAACTTTGTTGAAAAATGAATAAACACTTTGGAGAATAATTTTCCGGTGAAATCTTAATTCAAGTGTTGCTTTTATGATTAACAGGTAATGCTATTGGAATTTCGATCGTAAATTCCGTTCCACGAGCAAGTTCAGACTTTAGCTGGATATTTCCCTGATGTTTCTCAATAATTTGATGGCTAATTGCTAAACCTAGTCCCGTTCCTTTGTTAATAGGTTTAGTTGTAAAAAAAGGATCGAATATCTTGCTTTGAATCTCGGAATCTATTCCATTACCGTTATCTCTAAATGTAATTATGACTGTTTCTAATTTAGTTACTTCAGTTTGAATTACAATTTGTTTTTGCATCTGATTATCCAGATCTAGTAACGCATCAATGCCATTACTAAGGATATTCATGAATACTTGATTTAGTTGTGCTGGATAACATTGAACTGGTGGGAGATTTCCATATTTTTTAATAATCTCAATTTTCGGTTGTAGCCGATGATTTAAAAGTAATAAAGTACTTTCAATTCCTTCATGAATATTAACAGCTTTTTTATCTGACTGGTCGAGTCTAGAAAAGTTTTTTAGGGACAGCACAATATCACGAATCCGGTCGGTTCCTATCCTCATAGATGAAAGAATTTTTGGTAAATCATCGCTGATGAAATCAATATTAAAGTCGCCAAATTTTTCTTCAAATAAAGAATAGGAATCTGGATGTTCTTGTTGATATAGTTGGATTAAATTTAAAAGACAGTTTACATGGTTATTCAGATGATTAAAATTACCGTGAATAAAATTAACAGGATTATTAATTTCGTGGGCTACACCTGCAACCATCCGACCCAAGCTAGACATTTTCTCTGTCTGGATCAATTGAACTTGGGTAGTTTGTAATTCTCGTAAGGTATTTTCTAACTGTTGTGCTTGAAGTTGGGCAGTAGCAGTTGCAGTAGTGAGTGCTTTGAGGTTACTGTAAGCTTTGGAATGATAACGAATGCGGGCAATTAACTCAACTGGATCTGGTAATTTGATTAGATAGTCATTAGCGCCTTCAGTAAAAGCTTCTGCTTTGAGCTTTGCTTCTTCTTTACTGGATAACATGACTATTGGTACATCACGAGTTACTGGATGAGAGCGAAACCAACGCAGCAACATTAATCCATCGATATCTGGCATGATCATATCCAAGAAGATTACCGTTGGTTCTATGGCGATCGCATCTTGAATCGCTTTAGCTGGATTGCTTGTGTAGTGAAGGGAAATATCTGTTTCTGTCGCAACTATCCGACGGAAGGCTTCGCTGATAATTACTTGATCGTCAATTAGCAAAAGCCTGACTGTGGATATTTTAGTATCCAGAATAAATGGCGCAGCTTGTGGAGTTTGTGGTTGACTCCAGTTTGGTGATAATCTTGCTGTCTTTGGAGATATTTCTAAGAGTGCTGTTTCTTGCAGGTTCATTTAGCACCTCTAAATAGGTCTTTGTTTTCAATACTACAAACTACTAAGTTAAATATACTAGTTTGCAATTGTCGCAATTATATCTCAGTAATTAAAAAGGTTGGTATTTTGCAATACTTCGTAAAGGTGTTTTAAGTATCTGCTTTCATATACACATTTTTATAGAAGTATAATAAAGTACTAATTAATTCAGCATTTTGCCGTAAATTTGATGCAGACTGATGCGATCGCCTCAATTGGCAAAACCTCTACCGCAGCTTTTAATTCCACTGCTACTTTCGGCATACCATAAACAACGCAAGTTTTGCAGTCTTGAGCAATAGTATGCCAACCTGCTTCGCGCAATTGTTTTAAGCCTTGAGCGCCATCTCCACCCATCCCCGTCAGCAACGCCCCAATTCCCTTTCCAGTCCAATTTTTAGCCACACTCTTGAAGAAAACATCAATTGATGGACGATAGAAAAAATGTAGTGGTTCTTTGTCATAGCCAAAGGTGAGGTCGGGACGCATCACTAAATGAAGATTTGTGCCAGCAAGCAGAACTTTACCAGGCTGTGGTGTAGAACCTGCGATCGCTAGTTGCATAGGCAGAGGAATTTGCTCATTCAACCAGGCGGCAAAACCTTGGACAAATTGGGCATCTATATGTTGAACAATAACCACAGCCGCAGGAAAGTCTTGGGGAAATTGGCAGAGAATAGTTTTCAATGCCTGGGGGCCACCCGTGGAAGCCCCGATAACGATTAGAGGTGGAAGTGATTTTGAGTGATGGACAGGCGGCGATCGCCGATATGAAGATTTACCAATTAAGCGGGCGATCGTGGCAATTTTATTTAGTAGCCCATCATCACCTAAAATAGGCGTATTGATGGCATCCAAGGCTCCATAGCCCATTGCTTCAAAAATCTTGGCTGCATAGCGATTAACACTAGCAGTTACCATCACAATCGCGCAGGGAGATTGCCTCATAATGTGCCGTGTAGCTTCTACTCCATCCATACTGGGCATCAGCACATCCATCAAAATCAAGTCAGGAGTATCAGCCGCACATTTACTCACAGCTTCCGCACCATCGTAGGCAACCCACGCCAGCTTGTAACCTGGGATTTTTACCACAGCTCGCCGCAGTACCTCTACAGCCATGAACATATCGTTAGCGATCGCAATTCTCACAAATTATGGCATTTCTCCAAAATAACGCGACAAATACAACAGATAGAAACCCAGATTAAATCTAGGATCGGCCCTTTCAAGGTGGTGAAATTTAAAACGAAAATTGCTAATTTCAACATTCAAAAAGCCCAAAATCTGAGCGGAGGATTCAAAATGGTAGCACTGAAACAACGTATCTTTGTTCGTCACCTTGAAAGGGCTAGTCCTATATAATTTAGATGCCTTTGCCATATAGTCTAAACTCCAGTTTATAAAGCATAAAGAGTAACCAATGAAGCACTTTACCCTATTTACTTTTCTGTATCTAGCAGCGGGAGCTTGCCTAACAGCGATCTTCTTTGGAAATTCTGACATCGCTCCAAACCTTAAAACAATTCTGCTAATTAATGCTGGACTGTTATACCTTACCTCTGTCCTAAGTACTTTTCCATTTTGGCGTAATCGCGTACTACGAAGCGAAGCCAGACTGCGCGATCAACCTGCTTGGGATCGGAATATTGTCATGATTCTACCAATCTTCATCATTGTATTGATGCTTGTTATAACCATCCCCGACCTGGTGAATCACAACTGGACAACTCCGGCAATCGCCAGAGCATCTATAGGGCTACTAGTCATCCTACTTAATGCAGAACAACTTTTTATCAGAAACCAAATTCGGCAAGAATCCTGATTACTAGACAGACAGTACAGGGAGATGGATGAAATTTTTTGTCAATGCCTAAGTCCTAGATTCAGCCCTTTCAAGGTGGTGAAACTTAAAACGAAAATTGGTAATTTCAACATTCAAAAAGCCCAAAATATGAGCGGAGGATTCAAAATGGCAGCACTGAAACAACGTATCTTCGTTCGTCATCTTGAAAGTGCTAGTCCTAAAATCTTACTTTCTTAATTACGAATTACAAATTATTATCAAGCCTCTCCAATTAAATCAATCACCGCCTTTAATAGAGTGTCATCATGAAAGCTGCTCTTAGTTAAGTAGTAGTCTGCACCTGCTTCTAACCCTTGTAGTCGGTCTTCTTCCCGGTCTTTGTAAGAAACGATAATCACAGGTGTTTGCTTCAACTTGGCATGAGTTTTGATCTGGCTAGTGAGTTCAAAGCCGTTCATTCGGGGCATATCAATATCTGTCACTACCAAGTCATAATCGCCGCTGCGGATTGCATTCCAACCATCAATGCCATTAACCGCCACTTCAGCTTTGTAACCATTGTTTTCCAAAAGTTTGCGCTCCATTTCGCGCACAGTGATCGAATCATCTACTACTAAAACTCGCTTGTAAGTTTTGGTAACTGCCTGATGAGCAGACTGATTTACCTGAGAAAGTTGTCCGCTAGAAAACACCTTAGCAATGGAACGTACCAAATCTTCGACATCGACAATCAACACCGGGGAACCATCATCCATCAAGGCGGCGGCACTAATGTTGGCGACTTTACCAAGGCGGGGATCTAGGGGGCGGACAACCAAATTGCACTCACCCAAAAACCGATCTACAACTAATCCATAACGGTTGAGGCGATCGCTAATCACAATCACTGATAACGATTCTATATTTACCGCAGGCGAGGCTAACTCTAAAACTTGACTTGCTAAAATCAACTCTACAGGTTGATTATTGCTCGTGAAAAATGGGCGATTTTCCGATACAGCAATCTTAGACTTCGGTAATATTAACACCTGTTCAATGCGCGTTAGCCCAAAAGCATAGGGTTCGCCAGCAATTTCTACCAACAAAGTGCGAATCACAGATAGCGTCAGGGGTAACTGCAAGTGAAAGGTCATACCCCTTCCCAACACAGAAACCGCCCGCAGCGTCCCGCCAACTTCCCGCACTGTGCTATGGGCGATATCCAGCCCCACACCTCTACCGGAAATTTCGGTGACAGTTTGGGTTGTGGAGAAACCAGGTAAAAACAAGAATTCCATCAACTCAACTTCAGTAAGTTGAGCTGCCATTTCCGGGTTTGTCAGTTGTTTGCCGATCACAACTTGGCGCAAAAACTCGATATCGATTCCCCGTCCATCATCTGCAACGCTGATAAACAGCATTCCGGCGCGATGGGTAACTTCAATCCGAATAATTCCTTCTTCTGGCTTTCCTGCTGCTAGACGTTCCTGGGGTAGTTCAATGCCATGATCGATCGCATTCCGCAAGATATGAGTCAAGGGAGCTTCCAAACGTTCTAGAATATCTCGATCTACCAAAGTAGACTTACCAACGATTTCCAGTTTCACCCGTTTACTCAATTGTCTAGCTAAGTCGCGCACCATTCGCGGAAATCCCTGTCCCCCATCGGCAAAGGAACACATTCGAGTAGCAATAACTTCCTGATATAAGCGATGGGCAAGATTAGCAGAACGCTGAGAAAATTGTTCTAGTTCGTTTTGGCGATCGCTTATCATCTGGTAACATTCGTGAGCTTTTTGATGAGTTGCACTCAAGGTTTCTTTAATTTGCCCATTCAGATGATAGTTGCCCAATAACTCTTGTAACTTCTCCAGCAGGTTGGACAATTCCCCTTGATTGCTTCTCAGTTTCAGCAAAGAGTTCGCAAATGGTTCTAATAAATTCGCTTCAACTAAAGACTCTCCTGCTAAACCCATCAAGCGATTCAAATTTTCAGTACTCATTCGCACCGCCCGATTTTGGGTGATGCCCAGTTCTTCTAATGGGGATGGGGAAATAAGGGTTGTCTGTTGGTTGTCTTCTAACTGTGCTGTTGTTATTAGGGGGTGAATTTCTTTTGAGGTTGGCTGTGGAGTTAGGATATTAGCGATCGCACTCACCAACGATTGAATGCCCAAATCTTCTAACATCTGCAAATTTGGGTTGGCTGTAACCCTTTGAGCGATACGCAAGAGCATATCTACCCCTTGCAGCAACACATCAATGCGATCGGCAGTTAAGGTAACTTTTTCCTCTTGAGCCGCCACAAAGCAGTCTTCCATGATGTGAGCAAGGTTGACAGCCGGATCGATTTGAACAATTCGCGCAGCGCCTTTGATGCAATGGGCTGCCCGCATTAAAGCTGCCAGTTCTGGTTGGGGATCGGGCTTCGTCTCCAGTGCCAACAGGCAATCGTTCAATACCACAACTTGAGCTTTGACTTCCATGTTGAATAAATCAAGCAAGGAAAGATTGCTGACATCAAATTCTTCTAACATTACTACACCTTCCTAGAACACCGATTCATTAATCTTGGAAGAACCTTTCCCCCAACCCATCTCCTACGAGGCTACGGTGTACACACAAGTCTCTCGATCTGCACCTTTGATGCATCGCCCTGCACGTTTGTTGTATCGACTCGCACCTTTGTTGCATCGACACCCACCCTACGTTCCGCAGCAACTTTAAAAGACTTGTGTGTACACCGTAGCTTCCCTACAAGGGAAGGGGTTGGGGGATTAGGTCTTTAGACTTCTTGCAGAAGTCGGGAAAAGGGGAAGGGGAAAGGGGGAAAGGTTTGGTATTTTCCCTTTCCCCTTTAACCTTTTCCCTTTTCCCACAAGAGTGCAAAAAGCACTTTTGCAAGAGGTCTTTGATTACAGCACCTTCCTAGCTAAGGTGGTGAATAACAATTCATCATCTAAATAACTGACACTGTGCGTTAGCGAAGCGCTGCCGCCAGAGGCAGATCGCTCCATTGGTGACACGCTAGGTTGCCAGTGAAATAATCCTTTAGTATAAGTTTGAGTCAGACTCTTGGGCGGATCTTGTAACTCATCCCGGTGAAATCGGTGTACTCCATAAAGTTCATCGACACCAAACACCCAAGTTTTATCTGTCTTTTCCAACACCACCATGCGCGAATACACTACTGGACTGAGGGTTTGTACTGCTGTATCGGCAGTTTCCAGATTCAAAAGATCGCTCAAAGATATACACAATAGTAATTCGCCTCGGATACTTACCAATCCCCGCAAGATTTGATTGCTGCGATGCGGTATGGTATGAACCACACTTGCAGGAGAAATTTCTTTGAAGATTTGGGCAGAAAGTGCCAGCCATTCCCGTTGCAAACGAAAAATCACAACCGTGATTTGAGTGGTGGCTAAAGTATGGGATATCTGGGAATTTTCATCAGTCCTAGATTTAGCCAGTAACTCAGTCCACTGATGGCGATAATCTTCAGGTATGGAGCGCTCTAGCAAATAGCGTCCAGCAGTAGAGTAAACGGGGCAATTGCGGCAATGGGTATAAGTGGCTAATTGCGGACAGGAGCGATCGCCCTCAATACCGATAAAATTCCAACAACGTTCAATATTTAATGGTGTAGCGGGGTTCATAAGGGCTGCTCAAGAGAATTGGTGCAGGGGTATAACGTCTTCTGCTTCCACCTGAAAGCGGGCAATCTCTTGACGCAATCCCTGCGCCACCTGGTTAAGTTGGGCTATGGCATGATTAATTTCTCGCAAAGAATCCGTACTTTGCACTGAAGTACTGCTCAACTGCACCATCGTCTCACTAATTTGTTGCGCTCCCACTGATTGGGTTTCCATACCCTGGTTAACAAACTCAAATCGCGGATTCAGGTCTTGCACTTGCTGGATAATTTGCCCAACCTGTGTACTAATACTGGCAACATCTTCTATATTTCGCCCAACTTCTGCGGCAAACTTGTCCATCTCCATCACACCTGTAGAGACTGACGATTGCATCTGCTTCACCATCTGCTCAATATCGAGAGTAGCAACAGCAGTTTGATCTGCTAGTCGCCGAATTTCTCTAGCAACCACAGCAAAGCCCAAGCCATACTCTCCAGCTTTTTCGGCTTCGATCGCCGCATTTAATGACAGCAGATTCGTTTGGTCTGCCACCTTGGTAATTGTGACGACGATAGTATTAATGCTATTTGCCTTTTGGCTAATTACTCCCAATCGGGCAGCGATCGCATTAGTGGCTTCTGCTAACTGCCGCATAGTGGTTTCCATCCGCACTATATCTTTTTGGCTATCATTGGCTGCTGTCGTTGTGATTTGGGAAATGGTTGCAACTTGTTCCATTGCACTTACTAATTCTCTAGAGGTGGCAGAAATTTGTTTGGTAGCGGCAGCTACCTCATTAGTAGAAGCTACTTGCTCAACCAGCGTCCCTTCTAATTGTTTACCCGAAGCTGCTATTTGAGTAGCTGAAGAAGTAACCTGGATGCCTGAATGCTGTACCTGACGAATCAGAGTGTTCAGATTCTGAGTCATAGTTTGGAAAGCAGTTAAAAGTCTATTCATTTCATCTTTGCTGTTCGAGTCAGTCGCAATTTTAGTTGTTAAGTTTCCCAGAGAAATTTGCTCTGCAACTCTAATCACACTAAAAATCTGAGAAGTAATTTGTCGAGCGATTACAAACCCAAGAGTAATCGCAGTTATGGGGCCAATGGCAATTCCTACAGAAATCCAGAAAATACTGCGACCCACATTCTGTTCGACTTCTTTTTGTGTATCTGATATAAAATTTTCATTGAATTTTACAACTTTGTTTGCTTGTTGTATAGTTGTTTTAAATAATGCTTCTTCCTGCTTTTTTATCTCAGAATCAATTTTATTGCGTAACTCCAACCTCTTTTGAATATTAGCTGGAATAGTTTCTGGTTGTCCTTGAAGAATTAATTCAAGCTGTTTTTTCCAAGGGTTATTAATTCCATCTTGATTTATTTTTTGTTCAATTTCTAATAATTTTTTATGGACTTTTTCCCAGTCTCCCAAGTTTTCTTTAAGTAAGTTATACTCTTTTAATTCTTCTTCAGTGGATGGAGTTGCGTCGTACTGTGCAATACCTTCGTTAATCTGTTTCCAAGCGTTCTGGATTTCAGCGATCGCACTCTCTCTTTCACTAACAGTAATTTCAGGATTAAATAATAATCGTTGTGCGGATTGAATTTGTATCTGTCCTTCCTTAATCTTCCATACCCCAGACAAGCTGGGGATGTCATTCAAGGTTAGTGAGTTAATTGACTGATTTAACTCGTTGGTAACAAACCATGCCACCAAGGCCATTACGAATACAATCAGTCCTATGAATAAAAATGAACTGATCAACCGTGTTTGCAAGGTGATGTTCTTGAACATTGAATATCCTACTGTTCCTCTGCTGCTGGAAAATGTATTCGTCTCTTAGAATTCCCAAATCACAAACAAGATGAACAGTTTGTATTTTTATTTTTAAACAAATTATTAAGTAGGCAGTTTAGTTCAGATACTAGATTTTACTGATGATGTAGAAGTCTTGAAATATTTCCTTAATTGTTGATTAGATTTATTGCTGACGAATTAAATCGGAATATTCTTTTTTCACTTGAAAGCGGGCAATCTCTTGACGTAATCCAAGAGCCACTTGATTGAGTTGAGCTATGGCATGATTAATTTCTCGCAGAGAATCGGCTGTTTGCACTGAAGTGCTACTCAACTGCACCATCGCATCACTAATTTGTTGCGCTCCCACCGACTGGATTTCTGTACCTTGATTTACTGCTTCAAAACGTGGTGCTAAATATTGTACTTGGTCGATAATTTGACCAACTTGAGTACTAATATTGGCAACGTCTTCTACACTCCGTCCAACTTCCGCAGTAAACTTATCCATTTCCATTACGCCTGTAGAAACGGAGGATTGCATCTGCTTTACCATCTGCTCAATATCTAAGGTAGCGACGGCAGTTTGGTCTGCTAGTCGGCGAATTTCTCTAGCTACTACAGCAAAACCCAAGCCATATTCTCCAGCTTTTTCCGCTTCAATCGCAGCATTTAAAGACAACAAATTAGTTTGGTCTGCCACTTTCGTAATTGTGACAACAATATTGTTAATATTGTTAGCTTTTTCACTAATTACCCCAAGTCTGACAGCTATAGAATTGGTGGCTTCTACTAGTTGGCGCATGGTAGCTTCCATCCGTAGTAAATCTTTTTGACTATCACTAGCTGCTCTAGTTGTGGCTTGTGACATTCCTGCCACTTCTTCCATCGTTTTCACCAGTTCTTTAGAAGTCACAAAAATTTCCTTAGCAGCTGCTGTAACTTCATTAGTAGAAGCTAATTGCTCAGTAATTGTAGCTTCCAATTGTTTGCCTGATGCTGCTATTTGAGTTGCTGAAGAAGTTACTTGTATGCCAGAGTGTTGTACTTGACGGATCAGTTTATTCAAGCTCTGGATCATATTTTGAAAGGCTTTGAGAAGTTGACCAATCTCCTCTTTAGTATTAGTCGTATCTTCAATAACTGTTTGTGTTAAATCACCAACAGAAATTTTGTTTGCTACTTCTACAGCTTTCCCAATTTTTTTACCCAAAACTTGGGCAATGAAAAAAGTAGCGGACAACCCAATTGCTAATGATAATAGTGATGCAATTACAGTTAATGAACTCAGAAAGAACAAAGCATATTTAGTTGAGCTTATACTTTGTTCCATAATTTGATTTTCATTCACTTCAAATTCATTACTTATTTTTTCAAATTCCTCAAGAATCGTCTTAGTTTTTTGTAAGAAAGCTTGTTGAATGACATTATTTTTATCTATTATGGCTTGCGGTTCGTTAACAAAATCATCTTTAAGTTTATTGTAATCAATATAAAATTGGTACATATTTTTTAGTCTTTCTTTTTGTTTGAGGTTCTCTATAGTTTTATTTACTAACTCGAATGCCTCTTGAAAGTCACGTTCATCTTTGTTATATAGTTCTAAAGCATCCTTATTTATTTGAGAGTCAAGTGCATATCTGCGAATTCTGCGATCCATATTGATCAGATCGATATACATCCGACTTTTCCCAGTGAGAGCAGTTTGTGAAATACCTACTTGTCTAAATGTCAGTGATATTTGATTAGAAGTTGTATACACCATGACACTAAAACCAATCATTAAAACTGTTGGAATAGAAAAACCAAGCAAAGTTAGGTCTTTGATTTTCCAATTAGTAAACATCTTATCTTTCCTTAATTGTTGATTAGATTGATTGCTGAGGAGTTAAAGTAGAATATTCTGTTTTCACCTGAAAGCGGGCAATCTCTTGACGTAATCCAAGAGCCACTTGATTGAGTTGAGCTATGGCATGATTAATTTCTCGTAGAGAATCGGCTGTTTGCACTGAAGTGCTACTCAACTGCACCATCGCATCACTAATTTGTTGCGCTCCCACCGACTGGATTTCCATACCTTGGTTCACAGACTCAAAGTGAGGGGCCATGTCTTGCACTTGCTGGATAATTTGCCCAACTTGAGAACTAATGCTGGCAACATCTTCTACACTTCGTCCAACTTCAGCAGCAAATTTGTCCATCTCCATCACACCTGTAGAGACTGACGATTGCATCTGTTTTACCATCTGTTCAATGTCGAGAGTAGCAACAGCAGTTTGAATCTGCCAGTCGGCGGATTTCTCTAGCAACAACCGCAAAACCCAAACCATATTCTCCAGCTTTTTCAGCTTCAATCGCTGCATTTAACGACAGCAGATTTGTCTGATCTGCCACTTTCGTAATTGTGACAACAATGTTGTTAATGTTATTTGCCTTTTCGCTAATTACTCCCAGTCGAGCAGCAATGGCATTGGTAGCTTCTACCAACTGCCGCATAGTGGCTTCCATGCGAACCAAATCTTTTTGGCTAGTGCTAGCGGCCGTCGTCGTGATTTGTGAGGTAGTCGCAACTTGTTCCATAGTATTTAGCAGTTCCCTGGAAGTTGCAGCAATTTCTTTAGCAGTAGCAGTTACCTCATTCGTAGAGGCTACTTGTTCAGAAATTGTCGCTTCTAATTGTTTACCCGAAGCCGCTATTTGAGTAGCCGAAGTAGTTACCTGAATCCCTGAATTCTGCACCTGACGCACGAGGGTATTGAGGTTAGCAATCATGTTTTTCAATGCAGCCATTAACTTGCCAATTTCATCATCTGAGGTAACTTCAACCTGGGTTGTCAAATCACCGGCAGAAACCTGCTCTGCTAGACTAAATGCTGACTGCAAAGAGCGACTCAAGGAAAGACTGAGAATGCGGACAATAATCACTGATACAATAAATGCAACAATCATAATACAGAAGAAAGTAGCTAAATTAACGGAGTTTGCAAATGCCTGAAATTGACTTGCTTGCTTTTGCCTCTCATCTAAAAGCTGCTCTTCGGTTTGCAGCATCTCATTAAGCTTTTGTCTGATTGCATCCATAATATTTTTACCTTTATCTGAAAGAATCAGAGCTACTAGTTCTTGCTCTTTACCAGCTTTTTTCAGAGAAATTGTTGTTTCTAGCTCACTCATCTTTTGTTGGGATAATTCCTCAAACTTATCTAAGTTCTGGACTTGTGTTGGATTATCTAAAATCTTCTGTCTTAAATCTTTGAATTTATCTTTTAGATTATTTTTAGCAATTTCATAAGGTTCTAAGTATTGTGGTTTGTTTGTAATAACAAATCCTCTTTGTCCAGTTTCAGCATCAACCAAGATTTTTTCAAGTTCTTTTAAATCCAATTTAACTGAATAGGTGTGCGTTATTAAAGTAGCGGAATTAGCTAGAGAATCGTTGGCTGATTTGGCGACAAAACTAGCAATGCCTGTTAATATTACAATAATTCCAAATCCACCCATGACAAATTGATTAATTCTGATTCCTTGTTGCATATAATTTTTAGATTTGAATTTTTCCAAATAGGTATATTAGAGAAAATGCAGTAGCCAGCTTTTTAAATTAGATGGACTCCACCTTCCCCTTTTCCCTAAAACCAGACAAGTATTGGAGTTATATGGGTAGGCTCATACAGATATACGCCTTTATGAGTGATTCATTTGTCGTAAAGATGTAAGAATTCAGTCCTTCTGAATTTGGAAGGACTGAATAGTTAAAGGATCGAAAGAACATTTGATGAATAAATATACCAATTATTCTAGATTCCTGAAAAATTCTGGCTTCTGACTCCTGAATGCTGAATTCTTACGTAAAGATTTTTGAACATGATGTCAAAAGTCTTTTGAAACACTTGCAATTCCTAGAGTTCCCAGATCGGAAACGAGATTAACAGTTTACATCTTCAATTTTGAAACAAATTATTAAGCAATATTCTGATTTCACTTCTTCTTTAGTCGGTGAATTCGCTGCCAAAGGATATTTGCGCTAGCAGTATTTCCTTGATGTTCTCTGAGTAATGCCAAATGAATAAGTGCCTCTTCATGAGTAGGTTGCAGGTAGATCGCTTTTTGAAAAGATTGTTCCGCCTGCTCATTTTGTGACATTGCTTGCTGTACCTGACCAAGTAGAAGATACGCTTCAATACTGACCTGATTTTGGTTCAGATAGTCGTTGCATAATTTAGCAGCCTCATTCAACTGACCTTGATTAGCTAAGTTTCTGGCTGTTTCTAACAAATTTTCCTTCAGGTCTTTTGGTAATATAAGGTTTTGAGAAGGAAGATTCAATCTCGCTTGTGCGGCAAACTTGGAATGGTTTTTGTTCGGTAGTTGTCGCTTGTTGAGAACATCGATATTTTTGCTTGTAAAGTCTTGTTTCTGAAGATTGGGACAATGATTTTTGCGAATATTCTCGCACGTTGGGGACTTTCGATGAGTAACTACTGAATCTTGACGAACTGAAACAAATTCAGTTTTCGATAGTAACCAAGCTTCAGCATGTCCAACAAATAGCAAACCTTGCGGGTTTACCAACCTTTTTAGAACTCTAATAGTATGTATTTTGGTGGCACTATCAAAGTAAATCAGCAGGTTACGGCAAAAGACAATATCATAGGGCGGCGTACCCAATAAAAAATCAGTATCTACTAAGTTACTGTTCAGAAAATTCACCATACATCTTACCCGTTCGCACAGGCGATATCCGGCCTCAGTTGCCTGAAAATAGCGCTCTTGAAACGATTGGCTATTGCCGCGAAACGAGTATTGATGGTAGATTGCTCGTTGAGCTTTTAGTAGGCATTGTTTGCTAATATCTACAGCATCGATGTGAATGTTTGTTGAATTTAATCCTGCTTCCAAAAGAGCGATCGCAATGGAATATGGTTCTTCACCCGTTGCACAGGGTACACTCAAAACCCGCAGTACACTTTGGGGATTTTTTGGCAACCATTCAGATAATACGTAATGCTTCAGAAATGCAAAAGACTCTGGTTCTCGAAAAAACCAAGTTTCTGGAACAATTACGCTGTCAATCAGTGCTTCCCATTCCTGGGTAGATACCTGTAACTTCCCCAGATAGTGAGCAATATCCGTGATGCCGCAATCTGCCATACGTTGATAAATTGCACTAGCGATCGCATCAGCACCAATAGAATTTGCATCCAAACCAATCTTGCTTTTTAGTAAAGCTTCAATAACAGATTGTGCCATTTATAGAGTCTTCAGACCAATCTAAAATCTAGTATTGTGATGACTTTCTGGCAAGAGATTGACTTGCTGTGCTTCTGACAACAAGTACTCAATGCGAAGACACTGAATCATCCCTCGATCATCTACAATCATTTTGCCCAAATATGGCGCTGTATCTATCTGGATGTTGGGATTAACAAATTCAGACTCAGACTGGTGTAATGTTTCTACAACTTGTTCTGTCATCAAACCCAAAATATGGGGAGCCTGAAGTTCTGTATTATTACTCCCCCAATAATTGACTAATACAATTCTAGTACTCAGGTACTCACTGGAAGGTTTACCACGCATCAACTGGCATAAATCGATTACTGGTACAATGCGTCCCCGATAATTAAAAACACCAGCGATATGCTCAGGCTGGTGGGGCAAAGTTTTGAGTACAACAAGTGGTATTACTTCTATAACCTGTCGGCTTTCTATGGCATATCGCTCATTCCCAATATTGAGAAGTAACATTAACACTAATTTACATCTCCAGTGCTAGCTTTTGTATTCCTTGTTGGCTTTGCAAGACATCTATTCTAGGGTCATTAGAAATTCATTGCAGGCATATTTTAAAAACTATATGCTACTTTGTCAGAGTTTTAGTGTTTGCGAGATGATTTCTGAAAAGCCCACAGATAATAGTAACGTGATGAGAGAACACGACCTAGTTTCTTCTTCTAGTCCAGCAATACAGGGATTAGAGGGCATTAGATATCGTTTGCGTGGTGCTTCTACAAAAGAAAAAGTGGATGCTCTTTTAGAAGCATTTCAATATGGGCACAAAGGAATTGATTTAGTAATCCAGGCATTGGGCGATGGCGTCAGAGAAGTGCGGGAATCAGCTTTGCTGTTATTGTCCTACAGCAGCGAAGCTACTGCTGAACAAGCCCTATGGAATTATCTGCCCTTTGCAAAAATGCAATGCCTGCATACCTTGACGAAATTTAATCTCGATTGTTACAAACCTGAACAACATCATCCATATTATTTTGCGATCGCCGACTACAATAACACCCTTATTTGCTATTGGGATCTGTCTTATAAGCAATCTTTCGTTAATATTTGGCATTTGGAAACAGGTCAAAGTAAGAAAGATTTTGATCTGGCGATGGCTCACGAATTTGGTTTAGGCAAAAGCGGGAAGGTGTGTATCATTAGCTTTCAGGACATTCTCTGGCCATTAGATACAGAAACACAAGAGCCGATTGGCACTTATCCCGATTACCTGATGAATACTGTTCAAACCGCTCCCCATTGCTTGGCTGTCTGCTCAACAAAGCAGCCATTACTTGCCACTGGCTATACTGTGGGGAAAACAGGAGAGCTAGAGATTTGGGATTATGAAACCTCTACTCGTCACTTCCATCATCAATTTCAGGATTGGGCTTTAGTACCTCTTGGGAATTTGCCTTTGGGTAACTATATATCACCCCTTCTCTTCACTCTTGATGGAAAACTATTGGTTGCATATTTTAAACAGAGATTGCAGAATAAGCTACACCTCTGGAATACCGAAACAGGAGAACTTATTCAAACATTGGATAATCTACCTGCTATGACAGTCAATGGACTTGCAAATCGCTTTGATGGGCAAATTTTGGCTTGCGGAATCCGGGAAAAAAAGGTGTGTGTTTGGGAATTGATCGGCGATCGCATTCTCTATACATCTTCGGGTGTTGCTCCTTGCCTTATGAGTTCAGATGGTAGAGTTTTAATCTACTGTACAGACAACTACGAAATAGTTGTTTGGGATTTGGCAATGAACAGAAAATTATGTACATTGCAGGGGCATACAGCGCCAATTGGTTATCTTGCCATGAGTAGCGATCGTAATTTCATTGCTAGTTATAGCATTGATAGGACAATTAAAATTTGGGGAGTGCCAGAGTCCCTTAAATACTTGTAGCGGCCTGTAAATAACGTCCGAAGTGAGAACACATTATTTACAAATAACTGATAGTTTAAGTTAAAAAATGCCATGAAGCACGCGCAAGAGTTGAACAGCAAGAACAGAATCGATGTAGACAAGAAGTACTTAGTAATTAGATGATATTTAAAATAGTGATATATCAACAGTAGGTTGGGTTGAAGCAATTAGCGTAGGCGTAGCCCGCCGCAGGCATCGCCAGCTACAGAGAAATATAGCTGCTGCCAGTGGCATTCTAGCAGGTCTAGTATTAAAGAAGGATGTAATTAAGAAGATTTTTAGGAGTGAGATTATGCGCGAATCAGTCATTTATCAAGAAATCCTAGAAGAAGGCGAAGCCAAAGATAAAGCAGAAGGTAAAGCAGAAACAACAAGAAAATTGGCTTTAAATTTGTTGCGAATTGGCATGAGTTTAGACCAAATTGCTCAAGTTACTGAATTATCTATTGAGCAAATTCAAGTTTTACAACAGGAGATTCAAAATCCTTAATTTTAATTAATTGCTTTAGAAAATACGTGCCTATACAAGCAAAACCCGCGAATGCGGGTTTTGGAGTTTTTATGAGTCAGTGCAGACGCAATACGGTTCGATGAGGGCTTTTTGATTAAAATTATAAATCACAAAGACGCGATAAATCGGCGTCTCTACAATAATCAATCCTTCGTCTTGACGGCGATTTATCGCGTCTCTTGGCTTAACCGAACCGTATTGAGCGCAGACGGGCTTGGTTTTTGTAGACGCGATTTTTTTAATCCCCTTATTTAATCAAACTAAAACTCAGCACTTTGTGGTGTACGCGGGAAAGGAATTACATCACGAATATTTCCCATACCTGTCATAAATTGCACTAGTCGTTCAAAACCTAGCCCGAAACCAGCGTGGGGAACAGTGCCATAACGACGCAAATCGAGATACCACCACAAATCTTCTGGCTTTAACCCCTGCGCTAACACACGGCGTTCTAAAACTTCTAAACGTTCTTCCCGTTGAGAACCGCCGACAATCTCGCCAATTTTGGGTGCAAGAATATCCATTGCCCGAACGGTTTTTTCATCGTCATTCAAGCGCATATAAAAGGCTTTGATTTGCGCTGGGTAATCTGTAACAATTACTGGCTTTTTAAACTGTTGTTCAGCTAAGTAGCGTTCGTGTTCTGATTGTAAATCTAAACCCCAACTTACTGGATATTCAAATTTAACATCAGCTTTTTCTAAAAGTGCGATCGCTTCTGTATAAGTTAACCGTTCAAACTGATTATTAATAATATTTTCGGCTGTTGCCAACACAGATTTATCAATGCGTTCATTGAAAAATTCCATATCTTCTGGGCACGTTTCCAATACATATTTAAAAATGTGTTTGAGAAACGCCTCAGCTAAATCCATATCGCCTTCTAAATCGCAAAAAGCCATTTCTGGCTCAACCATCCAAAATTCTGCTAAGTGGCGGGAGGTGTTGGAATTTTCTGCACGGAAGGTAGGGCCAAAGGTATAGACGTTAGAAAACGCCATCGCCATAACTTCCGCTTCTAACTGGCCGCTAACTGTTAAATATGTGGGTTTAGCAAAAAAGTCTTGGCTGTAATCTACTGCTTGATTATCTGTGCGGGGAATATTCTTTAAATCTAAACTAGTAACGCTAAACAGTTCGCCCGCGCCTTCGCAATCGCTAGCAGTGATGATGGGTGTGTGTACCCACAAAAAGCCCCTTTCTTGGAAGAATTGATGAATTGCTGTCGAACAAGCATTCCTGACGCGAAAAACTGCACCAAAGGAATTGGTACGCGATCGCAAATGTCCAATGGTTCGCAGAAACTCAAAGGAATGACGTTTCTTTTGCAGGGGATACGTATCGGGATCGGCTTCTCCGTAAACTTTCACGGACTCGGCTTTCAACTCAATCCGTTGTCCTTTACCAAGAGAAGCTACTAGTAACCCTGTCGAAACGACAGCAGCACCCGTATTTAATTTTTTCAATATAGCTTCGTAATCTGGCAAATCCTGATTAATGACGACTTGCAAATTAGCTAGTGATGAGCCGTCATTGACTTCAATAAAAGCAAACCCTTTGGACTCGCGCTTTGTTCGCACCCAGCCTTGCACTTGGAGGGACTCATCAGGTTGGCCACTTCGCAATATTTCTGCAATCCGTCGATTTACCATATTTACCCAGCATAAGACTTTAATATCCAGCCTATGATAACGCCCATTCCACCAAAGCGGACGACTTGCCAGAAAGGTTTTTTGAGGCTACGCCAAGAAAATAACTGGCTTTCTAAGTTCACTTCTAGCATTTCCAACTGCTGTTGAATGTGCCGTAACTCTGCTTTGATTTCTGGTGTTTGAGATTTATTATGCTTTAGTTGATCCCGGCGCTGTTGCCATTGTGCCTGTTGTTGGCGATCGCGTTGCACTTGATCGTAACGTTCTTTTAAGGATAGGAGCGATCGCTCTACTTCCTCTAGTTCTTGTTCAAAATCTGGTTCTGGATTTTCTGCTGACGGCTGTGATTGTTTTGGCGGCTTCATTTACAAGTAGTAAAGTAGAAGTAAATGCAAATGTGCCAATAGTTATGTCCCAATCTACCCAGCTGCCGAAAACCAGTCAACTGAATGAACTTAGTACTCTGGAACTAGCTCAAGCCCTCATGGAAAGACTAAGCATTTCCCCTAACGATTGGCATCGCCTCAAGTCTAACCGCAATTCTCGCGCTAATGAACAAGTGGCAGCAGCGATTGTGTATCTTTTAAAGAATCAGCCACAAGAAGCTCAAGCTAGATTAGAACAGGCAATTGGTTGGTTAGATCGCTCCATTTCTGCCCCTCCCTGTCCAACTCACGGAAAAAGTTAGAAGTGATGAGTAAAATTAGGAGTGATAAGTGATGAGTTAAAAGTTTTAAATTATTAACTCCTAACTCCTAACTCCTAACTACCCTACCGCCGCAAAGATAATCCCCGGCGATTTTCCATTTGTTTACAAAGCCTTAATTCTGTGCCTTTACGGTTCCACTCTACCCGATCAAAAATTTGATGCAGAAGACATAAACCACGACCATTTTCCGATTCATCTGGTGGAAGATAGTCTGTTGGTTCTTCATTACTAGTAGATGAAGGAGTAAAGCCACTACCTTGGTCTGATATTATCCACCAATATTGATTATCGATTACGGAAAAACGAACTACAACTGTTTTACTCGGATCGAGATTATTACCATGTTTAGCTGCGTTTACTAGGGCTTCTTGAAGTCCTAGCCGCAGTTCTGCTTGTAATCTTGCTGGAATTTCTGCCAACAATAAGTCTAAGATGGGACAAAGGTAGAGGGTTGAGGCAAAACTAATAGTGCCCCAATAACGTCCAACTGGACGGAGTGAAATAGTAATCACAAGAGAAACCCCATAGCTTTCAGTTAGCTAGACATCAGTTTGCTATTACAGTCACCCTGATAAAACTTGAGGTGGTCATGCTGCCTTCAAACTTGCGTCTTTAAAACTAAATTTTGAAAATGCTAGGGAGCATTGGCTCTATAGTTCTGAATTGGGATTGTTTCGGTATATATCGGCTGGAATAAATTTGATAATGAACTCAGCAAATTAAAAATATGCTGTTAATTTTAGAGAGTATTGGCATACTCTAATTAGTTGCCGATTTATAATTCACACAATCTTCTTCATGTTTTTCAGAACCTATGCTACTTGAATTTATTTAAACAAAATGGATTTTTATTTTTCGCTTAATTCAATTTTAGCATCTTTAGTATGCACTACACTAAAAATTTCAAATTTCAGTTTTTTGAAGGAATTACTAACCTTGTCAACAATGTGATAGCACAAGAAAGGCGGCAGCTTCAACATGAGCAGTTTGAGGAAAAAAATCAGCAGGTTGCACCCGTGTGATGGTATATTGCCCATCTTGACAAAGCAATTTCAGGTCGCGGGCGAGGGTAGCTACTTTACAGCTGACGTAAACGATCCGAGATGGTTTCAATTGCCGTAAAGTATCTATGACTGCACGATCGCACCCCTTACGTGGCGGATCGAGTATTACTACTTCTGGTATTGTGCCCATTTGGGGAAGCAATTTCTCTACTGCCCCGACAAGGAAAGTCACATTATCAATTCCGTTGCGGTGGGCATTCAAAATTGCCTGTTCTACTGCTGCTGGTTGCACTTCTAATCCTGTAGCAATACGTACTTTTTTGGCAAGGGGTAAAGTTAAAGTCCCAATACCACAGTAGGCATCAACTAGGAACTCATGCCCTTGAAGATTGAGTTCTGATTGAATTACCTGCAATAGTGCCTCTGCCGTTTCTGTATACACTTGGAAAAATGTATCTGGGCGTACTTGAAATTCCAGTCCAGCAAAATATTCATGCAGGTGGGGGACTCCAGCAATGCAACGGGTTTCTGATCCAAAGATAGCATTTGTGCGATCGCCATTGCGATTGAGCGACACTCCCACTAAGTGCGGATAGCGCTTTAACCATTCCTGGGCTTGAGTTTCAATTCCTGATAAATTCCAGTCCTTTACCACCACAGTCAGCAACATTTCCCCTGTGTGTCGGCCAATGCGTAAACCGAGATGGCGAATTTTTCCTTGGTGGCGGTGTTCGTCGTAAATTTGCCAACCTTGCTGTTGAATATCCTGCTTAACTTCGGCAAGTAAGGGATTTAATCGCGCATCTTGGACTGGACATTGATTTAAATTAATTAATTGGTGGCTACCTTTTTGATAGTAACCAGCTTGTACTTGTCCTGTTGCCGATAGCGAGAGAGGATATGTAGATTTATTACGGTAGCCGAAAGCAGAAGGGGCAGCAAGTACCGGATCTACCGGTGGTTGGATAAAACCACCAATGCGCTCCAAAGCTTGAATAACTTGATTTTGCTTGGCTACTAGCTGGTAATCATAATTAATATGCTGCCACTGGCAACCACCGCACTTATCCGCCACAATACAACTGGGCCGAACACGGTGGGGGGATGGTGACAATAGCTGTTGCAGCTTCCCGTGGGCGTATTTTGGTTTAACGTGTACTAAACGGACAATAGCGCGATCGCCTGGGACGGTATCTGGGACAAACACTACACGCTCATCAGCACGTCCCACACCATCGCCTGTATCGCTCAGATTAGCGATCGTCACTTCAATTAATTTACCCTGTTGCCAAATTATTTTTGTCATTGGTCATTAGTCATTAGTCATTGGTCATTGGGATTAGGGGAGAGGTAATAGGTGACAGATGACAGGGAATAATCTATACCCTGTAACCTGTCACCTATTCCTTTCTTCACTCTCCACTCTCCTGAAATAGATAAATTCAATACATAAGTAGCTCCTATCCCTTCACTTGTGTACCTCCAACTCGCTAAACTAACAGATAATATTTCAGGTGATTTCAATAATCATGACTGTAATTAGCCAAGTTATTCTCAAAGCCGACGACGAACTGCGTTATCCCAGCAGTGGCGAACTTAAAAATATCAAAGACTTTTTGCAAACCGGCGTACAACGGACGCGGATTGCGGCTACCTTAGCCGAAAACGAAAAGAAGATAGTTCAAGAAGCAACTAAACAACTGTGGCAGAAACGTCCTGACTTTATCTCCCCTGGAGGTAATGCTTACGGCGAACGCCAACGCTCTCTATGTATCCGTGATTTTGGCTGGTACTTACGCCTAATTACTTATGGTGTACTTGCCGGTGATAAAGAGCCAATCGAAAAAATCGGTTTGATTGGTGTGCGGGAAATGTACAATTCATTGGGCGTTCCCGTGCCTGGAATGGTAGAAGCGATTAATTCCCTCAAAACAGCCTCTATTAGCTTACTGAGTGCGGAAGACGCAGCCGAAGCAGCACCTTACTTTGATTACATCATTCAAGCGATGTCTTAAGACAAAGTGTGTGCTGGTTCTAGGAATATACTTTCGGTCTACTAGAGTGAGTGCGAGGTATTAGCACTCGATAGGCATAAGATACCCAATTTGATCGTACCTTCCCCACATTTGGTAGTGGCTGTGGCAAAATCTCTGTCAAGTTACCAACCAGTTGTGGGGAAATTTTATGGATATGGGTATGGGGCATTGGGCATTTGACCAATGACTAATGACTAATGACTAAGGACAAATACAAAAAACCGACAGTCCTTGATTAAGGCTGTCGGCTATTAAGTGTGTTCCCTATTAATGACTCGGCTAGAGTTCAGTTGTCATTAATTATGCCTAGTTACCAATCGCTGGGAGACGATCCTAATCATCAATATGTGTGATTCTCGTCACTTGATTGTTACATCTAAACTGCATATACCCGAATAATCTCTGAGTGAGGCTAGACTCACGTAAGTAAAGGAGCTAGAAATTTCACCAAGATTAAAAAATAAAGTTATCTTTATAGACTAAAGCATTTTGTATGCTAATGAGCTTTATCTTGTCTAGTTCATGGTCGGAATAATCCTGTTGAGTACATTCTGGGGTTGCACTACTCTTCCATCCAAGAAACAAGTTTGCTTGTAATAAAGGCTGCACAGGCATCTACTGCCAATATTTATCAAGATGGAAATACAGGTATTTAGAGCTAATTCGTAAACGAGAGTAAAGTATTTGTTTCGTTAGGGTTTCAGGAATTTGAGTCAATCAAGAGTTAATTCTCTGAAAGTCATGCCCAGCAATAAATGGGGTATCCTTAAGATTTTCTTTACGAATTAGCTCTTAGTTAAAGTTTAATTGAAGAGCGATCGCGCTTCAATCTATAGAACCCATTTGAGATCTTTTTGCTAGCTAGCAGCTAATCGTTTGAGCATCAATCGGATAAAACAAAGTTTGAGCTTGGCATTGGCACGAGCGAGTGTCCGGTCAAAGTTTTTGACTAAACTTTTACATCGCTCTACCCAAGCATTGGATCTCTCTATCACCCATCTCGCAGACACCGGAACAAATCCGGATTGACATGCAGGCTTCCTTTTCAGCTTTTGATGGCTTGGCAGAGAGTTCAAATTGGATTTTGGTCATGATCTGGGGATAAATTTGCTCCAAGGCCGGGATAATTTTTTCAGGATGATAGCCATGATCTACCAAGATAGTTGTTTTGGGCAATTCCAGTGGAATAGAATTGGAAATAATCGATATTTTGTGAGAGCATTTCAATCAACCCCTGGTCATCAGATACGTTGGCGGTGGTGCAGTGAGTGAAGAAAGGGAAACCCAATATATCCACTGCTAGATGTCTTTTAATCCCGTTGGTCGCTTTGTAAAAACAAAACCCTTTCGACTCAACACTGGCATTACAAGTATTTTTGACCGCTTGTGAATCAATCAGGATCAGGGTTGTCCACTGTGGGTTTTTTTTACTTTTTTACGCACTCCCTCATGTAAATTAGCCATAATTGAGTCCAGGACGCCATCTTCACACCACTGCTTGTAATGCCAGAACACAGTAGAATAGGGCGGCAAATCTCTGGGTAAGTCTGCCCAGTTGCAACCATTCTTAAGTTGATAAAATATCCCGTTCAATATTTGCCTCTTTGTCCACACAGGAGGTCTTGTTTTCTTCTTGGTCGGCAATAACGGCTCGATAATTTCCCATTCCAAGTCTGTCACGTCGCTTGAATATCCCATTTTTCGCCCTGACCTGATTCTATTCCACTGTTTCTGCCGATTTTACTTGTTCACCTCAAAGATCTCAAATGGGTTCTATAGGAAGTAAAAGTGCGTAGCTTGGCGCCGTAAGCATCGTGTTTTGCAACATAATGAGAGTCAATCACAATAGCGCGATAAGCTAAAGTTAGCAGCAGAAGTGATTCACAACTGGCAAAAAACCTAGCTTGGGGTAACGATGGCAACAGAACAAAAGCACAGCAATTATTTATCAGAAGCCGAAAGCCGTTTGCGTCAACTTTCTCTTGAGAAGTTGCGAGTAGTAGTTGCAATTATTGCTTATCTACAAAAAACAGAAGAAAACGAAGTTACTGAAAAATTATTATTAAATATTCCTGATTTTGCCCAATCGTTCCGTGAGATTGAACAAAATGAAGAAAAATTAGAAAATACTGCCTCAAATCAGATTGCCTCAGATGAAGAAGTATGGCAGGCTTACTTAGCAGTTGAAAAAAAATGGGAAGAGGTATTCCTTCAGCTTGCAGACTCCTAAATTTCTCACTATTTCTCAAGTCTTAAATATTCACCAACGCCAAATTCAAAGATTTGGTGGAACATCAGGTGTTAGAGACGAAGGTTTGCTAGATTCAGCACTGGCACAACCTCAAGCTACTTTTGGCGGTGAACTTCTCCATCCAACAATTCACGAGCAAGCAGCAGCGTACCTCTACCATTTAGCAATGAACCATCCGTTTATTGATGGCAATAAGCGTACCGCTTTCGCTGTTATGCTTACTTTTTTGAGCTTAAATGGCTACACTCTCAACCTATCTCAAGAGCAAGCTTACAACTTGGTGATTCAAGTAGTTCAGAAAGAAATATCCAAAGAAGAATTATCTGCATTTCTGGAACTGCACTTAGAGCACAAGTAAATCGATAGAATAATGCTCTGTCCCCCCAGAGTGCATTACTTCCATGACTGCAACCTCAAAACCAGCCTTTTCCCCCCAAGAAATTGCTGCTGAAGGTCTTAAACCAGAAGAATACGCAGAAATTGTCCGTCGGCTAGGCCGTCATCCCAACAAAGCTGAACTGGGAATGTTTGGCGTTATGTGGTCTGAGCATTGCTGTTACAAAAATTCTCGACCTTTACTCAAACAATTTCCCACCGATGGCCCCCGCATCTTGGTGGGGCCTGGTGAAAATGCTGGTGTTGTAGACTTGGGTGATGGACTCCAACTAGCTTTTAAGATTGAATCTCACAACCATCCCTCAGCAGTCGAACCCTTTCAAGGAGCTGCAACGGGAGTCGGAGGTATTCTCAGAGATATTTTTACAATGGGTGCGCGTCCCATTGCCCTATTAAACTCGTTACGCTTTGGTTCTTTAGAAGATGCCAAAACCCAACGACTGTTTAGCGGTGTGGTGGCAGGAATCTCTCATTATGGTAACTGTGTGGGAGTACCCACCGTTGGCGGCGAAGTTTACTTTGACTCTGCTTACTCTGGTAATCCTCTAGTGAACGTTATGGCATTGGGGTTGATGGAAACCTCAGAAATCGTCAAATCTGGAGCATCTGGTTTAGGCAACCCCGTGCTGTATGTTGGTTCCACCACTGGGCGCGACGGTATGGGAGGCGCGAGTTTTGCTAGTGCAGAATTGAGCGATCAATCCATAGACGATCGACCTGCTGTACAAGTGGGCGATCCCTTTTTAGAAAAGTCGTTGATTGAAGCTTGTCTGGAGGCGTTTAAGACGGGTGCAGTTGTCGCCGCCCAAGATATGGGAGCTGCGGGAATCACCTGTTCTACCTCAGAGATGGCGGCAAAAGGCGGTGTGGGAATTGAACTAGATTTAGATAAGATTCCCGTCAGAGAAATAGGGATGGTTCCTTATGAATATCTGCTTTCGGAATCTCAAGAACGAATGCTGTTTGTTGCTCATAAAGGGCGCGAGCAAGAATTAATTGACATTTTCCATCGGTGGGGACTTCAAGCCGTTGTTGCTGGGACAGTTATCGCCGATCCGATTGTGCGAATTCTCTTTCAGGGTGAAGTAGCAGCAGAAATTCCCGCTGAAGCTTTGGCGGAAAATACCCCACTGTATAATCGGGAGTTGTTGGCAGAAGCACCAGAATATGCGCGTCAAGCTTGGGAATGGACTGCTGACTCCCTACCTGCTTCCACAACTGCTGGAATAGAACTTCCAGGAGGACTGCAAAGTTGGAATGATATTCTCTTAACTTTGCTCGATACACCCACGATCGCTTCTAAAAATTGGGTATATCGTCAGTATGACCATCAGGTACAAAATAATACAATAATACTTCCAGGTGGTGCAGATGCAGCTGTTATCCGCTTGCGCCCCTTGGAAGAGGACAAGGGGACAAGGGGACAAAGAGGACAAGGAGACAAGGAAACCCTCAATGCCCAAAGTGGTGTGGCGGCCACTGTAGATTGCAATCCTCGTTATGTATATCTTGACCCCTACGAGGGAGCTAAGGCAGTGGTGGCAGAAGCTACACGCAATCTTAGCTGTGTGGGTGCAGAACCTCTGGCAGTGACGGATAACCTCAATTTTGGCTCTCCAGAAAAACCCATTGGTTACTGGCAATTGGCAGAAGCTTGTCGCGGTTTGGCGGAAGGTTGCCGAGAATTGGCAACACCAGTTACGGGTGGAAATGTCTCTTTGTACAATGAAACTCTTGATTCTCAAGGCATCCCCCAACCGATTTATCCCACTCCTGTTGTCGGAATGGTGGGCTTAATTCCTGATATCACCAAAATTTGTGGTCAAGGTTGGCAAGCATCCGGTGATGTGATTTATCTTCTGGGATTGCCTTTAGCATCCCAAATCAGTTTGGGAGCATCTGAGTATTTAGCCACCATCCACAATACTGTTGCCGGAAAACCACCACGGGTTGATTTTGACTTGGAACGCCGCGTCCAGAAAGTTTGTCGTGAAGGAATTCGTAATGGTTGGGTACGTTCAGCTCACGATTCTGCTGAGGGGGGAGTGGCGATCGCACTAGCCGAATGTTGTCTTGCTGGCAACCTTGGTGCTGAAATCAATTTAGAAATAGCACCTACACAGTTAAACCGCTTGGATGAGGTGTTGTTTGCCGAAGGTGGTGCCAGAATTTTAGTTTCTGTAGCATCAGCACAACAAGAAATTTGGGAATCATATTTACAGGAACATCTGAGTCAAGAATGGCAAAAACTGGGTGTAGTTGGTAATTTTGAGACGGGTTTGGGGGTTTTCACCACTGATAACCAAACCTTAATCAAAGTTAGTATCGAAGATATGAACGATCGCTATTTCCATGCGATCGCCAAACGTCTCGCCATCCATACCACTACTTCTGAAGAAGTTAGGAGTTGAAAGTGAGGAGTTAGGAATAAAATGCATAACTCCTAACCCCTCACTCCTAATTCCTCACTCTTTTATTAGCGTCTCTGAGCAAAATTAGGGTACTGTTTTAATGGATGGTTAAAGATTTGTTAAGAACTCCCCAGCCATCTATATAATCCCAGTGACTGACTACCAATTTGAGATTTTGAATTTTAGATTTTGGATTAGGGGCGTTGCTTCTAGTTCATATCTTGCTCTTACTGGGCAAAAAATCTGAAATAGCCATTCTTAAATCCCAAGCCGCATCTTTACTACGGTGCGATCGATCCAAAAAACGCTCTCTACAAGACGCTGCGCGTAGCTTGCAACTCTTACAGAGTACGCGGACTCGCTCTAAGCGAAGCCATGCCGTTGGCGCAGCCTCTCGTAGAGAAGGCTTTACGCTCCGCTATCGTCAATCGTTCGACTGAGCGTAGCTGAAGTCTCAAATCCAAAATTGATTGACCCCCCCATCAGGAGCAAAGCTAGCATGATTTCTATTCATTCTGTCACTTCGGATGAATACCCCGACCAGACCAACAACCCAATCAATAGTCATGAAAATCAGTCTGACAAGCCAGAAGAAGCTTGCGGTGTTTTTGGGATCTACGCCCCAGGAGAAAACGTTGCTAAACTGACCTACTTTGGATTGTATGCCCTCCAGCATCGGGGTCAAGAATCAGCTGGTATTGCCACCTTTGAGGGAACTCAAGTACATCTCCACAAAGATATGGGCTTGGTGTCTCAAGTTTTCAATGAATCTGTTTTGGATCAATTGCCCGGTAGTCTTGCTGTTGGTCACACTCGTTATTCCACCACAGGTTCTAGCCGCAAAGTTAATGCCCAACCCGCAGTACTAGAAACCCGTTTAGGTTCAATAGCGCTAGCACACAATGGTAATTTGGTCAATACCATACAACTACGTCAAGAGTTGCTTGAAAATAAATGTAACTTAGTCACCACAACAGACTCAGAAATGATCGCTTTTGCGATCGCCGAAGCCATAGATACGGGCGCTGATTGGCTAGAAGGTGGAATTCAGGCATTTCGACGTTGCCAAGGAGCCTTTAGTTTAGTTATTGGCACTCCCGTCGGCGTTATGGGTGTCCGCGACCCTAATGGAATCCGCCCCTTAGTAATCGGCACTTTGGCTGGTAATCCAGTCCGTTACGTTTTGGCTTCCGAGACTTGTGGTTTAGACATCATTGGAGCCGAATACCTACGAGACGTAGAACCAGGTGAATTAGTTTGGATTACAGAAGAAGGTTTAGCTTCTTATCATTGGAGTCAACTGTCCGAGCGGAAATTGTGTATCTTTGAAATGATTTACTTTGCTCGCCCTGATAGCGTCATGCACAACGAGAGTTTGTACAGCTATCGAATGCGATTAGGACACCAGCTAGCTAAAGAATCTTTTGTAGATGCCGATATTGTCTTTGGTGTTCCTGATTCTGGTATACCTGCTGCTATTGGATTTTCCCAAGCGTCTGGTGTCGCTTACGGCGAAGGACTGATTAAAAATCGCTATGTTGGGCGAACCTTCATTCAACCAACCCAAACCATGCGGGAATCGGGTCTGCGGATGAAACTCAACCCCCTCAAAGATGTGCTGGTAGGTAAACGAGTAATTATTGTAGATGATTCGATTGTACGGGGTACTACCAGCCGTAAATTAGTCAAAACTTTGCGTGAAGCAGGTGCAGTAGAGGTACACATGCGAATTTCGTCTCCGCCTGTAACTCATCCCTGCTTCTATGGCATTGATACCGATTCTCAGGATCAGCTAATTGCTGCTACCAAGTCAGTAGCAGAAATTGCCAAGCAACTGGAAGTAGACAGCCTCGCCTATCTAAGTTGGGAAGGAATGCTAGAAGCGACACGAGAAGATACTAATAGTTTCTGCTCTGCCTGCTTTACTGGAGATTATCCCGTGGTTATTCCTGAGCAAGTCAAGCGTTCTAAGCTGATTTTGGAAAAAGTAGTGGTGTAGGGGTTGGGGGGATTAGAGAGATGAGGAGACAAGCCCGCACTCAGACTTTTCGCTCCTGCTCTTGAGAGGCTTTGAATTCTCCTCCTTCTCTTGTCTACGGTGTACACACAAGTCCTAAAATCCTTGCTTGGTAAGATACAAGCCTTTCCTCGTTCCTATGCTCCGTATGAGAATACATTCTTCATGTGGCTGCTGACTCAATGTCTGATTGTAGGCAGAGCCTCTAATCAGCCATTCCCATGCTCTGCATGGGAACGAGAGACACTCCAGGCGAAACTCTTACCAAATCCGAATAAATTTGATGAATAGGGCAAGTCATTGCCCCATCTACCTTTGCTAACTCAACTTAATTGTTCAAACTTAAATTTCCCTTTAATAAACTTGTTAAAGTGTTGACCTATAGACGGTGCATTGTCTAAGTCTTCCTTGACACCAGGAGGTACTTTGAAATACTCGTAAACACTGCCACTGTCAAATTCAATAGTCAGTGTTTGAGTTGTTGGCTCATAGCGAAATTCCTTAATGAAACTGCCTTCAGGCTTGAGTAAGGGGAAGGCGATCGCATCCCGAATACTGGCACAATCGGTTAATAACATCACCAATCTATCAATCCCAATCCCTAATCCACCTGTAGGCGGCATACCATATTCCAAAGCTGTCAGAAAGTCTTCATCCACACCTTGGGCTTCTAAGTCACCAGCAGCTTTTCGCGCTGCTTGAGTTTCTAAACGCTCTCTTTGATCGATGGGATCGGTAAGTTCTGAGAAGCTGTTCGCTGTTTCTCGCCCGACTATAAATAACTCAAATCTTTCCACCAAACCAGGTTGAGAACGATGGGGTTTTGCTAAGGGCGAAATTTCTACAGGGTAATCAATTACAAAGGTAGGTTGAATTAAATTAGCTTCTACTTTCTCTTCAAAGGCTAAATTTAATAACTTACCAATTGATTGGGCTTCATCTATACCAGGGATAGCAGCATTTTTACTTGCTGTTTTTGCTTCTTCCAAGCTTTGGAACGAATTAAAATCCAAGCCTGTAAATTCTTTAACTAAATCGTGCATTGTCACCCGTCGCCAAGGTGGTGTTAAATCTATCGGTTCCCCTTGGTAGGTGATTTGCAATGTGCCGAGTACATCTTGTGCAACAGTAGTAATAATGCCTTCAGTCAGCGCCATCATATCGTTGTAGTCGGCGTAGGCTTGGTAAACTTCAATCGTCGTAAATTCGGGATTGTGTCGAGTCGAAATTCCCTCATTGCGGAAAATCCGTCCCAATTCAAACACCTTTTCAAAACCACCTACAATCAACCGTTTGAGATGGAGTTCTGTGGCAATTCGCAGATACAATTCCATTTCTAAAGTGTTGTGGTGGGTGATAAATGGACGTGCATCTGCACCCCCAGCTTCACTTTGCAAAACGGGCGTTTCAATTTCTAGAAAATCTCGTTCTTCTAAATAACGGCGAATCCCAGCAGTAATTTGAGCGCGACGGCGAAAAGTTTGCCGCACTTCTGGGTTTACAATCAAGTCAACGTAGCGCTGACGGTAGCGCTTGGCAACATCCGTTAATCCATGCCACTTGTCGGGTAGAGGCAACAGGGATTTAGTAAGGATAGTATATTGTTTAACGTAGACAGATAACTCGCCCTTTTCAGTCCGTTTAATAGTACCTTTAACTCCCAGGATATCGCCTGCATCTGTGAGTTGTTTTAAATGATTGAAGGCATCAGCATCAATATCTGCCATACCTTCTTGGATGCGATTTTTATCCAAATAAAGCTGAATCGTACCGGTTTCATCTTGCAAGGTGAAAAAAGCCAATTTACCAAAAACGCGACGCGCCATAATGCGTCCGGCTATGGCAACTTCCAAATCGACTTCTTCACCACTCGATAAATTGGCAAACTTTTCTTGCAACTGCGCTGCATGATGGGTGGATTCCCAACGATAGGCATAAGGGTTAGTCCCTAGCTGCTTGAGCTGTTCTACTTTCTCCAGCCTTGCGGCTCGGATATCTTCTTCCGACATGGTAACGAACTAAATAGGGCAAGATTAATTATAGATGCTGCCAAAGTTGAGAGTAAAAGATAATCGCCTAAAAGTGATGTGCGTAGGCGTAGCCCACTGTAGGTATCGCTAAAGGAAATACAATGACACAAACTAGAGTGCGCCTGTGGACTGTAAACGAATATCACCGGATGTTTGAAACGGGTATTATTACAGACGATGAACGGGTAGAACTGATTAATGGGCAAGTTATCCCGATGAGCGCCAAAAATCCTCCCCATGCAGCGACAACGCTGTGTGCATCTGATTATCTCAAGCGACTGCTAGCAAAAGTTGCCCTAGTTCGGGTAAAAGATCCCATTCAGTTGAGCGAATACTCGGAACCTGAGCCAGATATTGCTGTTGTTCAGATTGATGGGCGAAAGTATATCGATCGTCATCCTGCACCGAATGAAATCTTTTTATTAATTGAGGTAGCGGATACAACACTAGAAGCAGACCGTAAACACAAAGCGCCTCTTTATGCGAAAGCAGGAATTAATGATTACTGGATTTTAGATGTGAATCAGCGTCAGGTTTATGTTTTTCGCGAACCAAGCTTGAAAGGTTACAATCTTGAATTTATTTTGCAGGAGGACGCAACATTATCCTTGATTGCATTTCCAGAAATTGAAGTTATGATTAATCAACTATTTCCATAAGTCTCTCAGACTGTGGGGTATAGGAATAATAAAAGTGGGATTCTAAGAATAAGTTGTACATCGCATTAATAATTAAAATAATTAAGTTAAATAAAGTAACATAGCATTTCCTAAATTAGTTGCTTCTATGTAGTAAACAATTATCTCTTTGCCGTATTTCTTGATCGAATTGGTATGAGACAGCTAAAATAAAAATTGCTGGCGATCGCTACTAAAAAATTATTAGGCGATCGCTTCTTTTAAGCCTTTAATTATGTCCTATTTTTAGCAAATGCCTAGATGAAATAGCCTTCATTTTCAAGTTAGTAAATTGTACGATCGCCTTTACAAAATCTTGCTGTTCTGGTTGCAAATTTAGTTTTTCTAGGGCTTGCTTGATATTATTACCAGCCCGGAGATTGTGATTAAGTTGGGCACGCTGGGCTGAGTTTAATACTGCCTCAATTTCCCTGTTTCTTCTCTGACGCACAGCCTGAAGTTCTTGCCGTTGTAGGGGAGTCAGGTTAATCTCCGGCGAGGTGGAGTAGCTTACAGTTTTAGTAGTTTGGGCGAAAATAATACCAGAAGTAGTATTGATTTGAAGGGGTGCAGCTAAGGCAATTCCCGGCATAAAGAGGACAAGAGCAAGAATATTAGCGAACACAGATAGCCGTTTTGTCAAGTAAATTGCCATATTGAGAAATATCTAGTACACTGCGGCGGAAGTTTGCTTACTTTAACAAGTTGCTCAAGTTCCAAAACCAGGAATTAAACGCTTGATGGCACGACCGGCAACGTCGCCATAGCGCAGTTCTCCACACAGAATCTTACCCATGATTTTCGCACCGGAAGGACGCTTAACACCAACTTTGTAGCCAATGCTAGGAAAGCGATAAAATGCCCCACCTAATTTTTGTGCCCAAGCCATTTCAGTACCCCATTCTTCATTAATGGCTTCGCTATATTTTTCTAAAGCATTGATATCACCAGAAAGAGCCTCATTTATGGCTCCTGCTGCAATCAAACCGCTAAAAATTGACGGACGAATGCCTTCTGCTGTCATGGGATCGACTACACAAGCAGCTTCCCCAGCTAAAACTGCATTTTGAGTATGCAACTTTTGGTTGCCATCCCACAAGCAAAGAGGATAACCATATTGTTTGCCAGTTTTGATATCTACATTAAACGATCGCGCGTACTCATCTAAAATTTTCTTAAAATCCTGGGGTTTGCCGCCGACAAATGTACCGACACCAATGGAATAACCGTCCGCCTTCGGGAAGTTCCAAATGTAGCCGTTTTTCACCAAGCCAAACTCGAAGTGAATTGTAGATTTATCCTTGACCTCCGCGGCCACTTCTGCTTCTAAAGCTCCTGCTAAACGGCGTTTACGGTCTTTGAAGCCTAGCCATTTTGCCATTGGCCCTTTGACACCATCAGCCGCGATTAAGTAGCGACCTGTAACTGGGCCATTAGCTGTGTTAACTTGCCAGTAGTCGCTTTGAAACTCAATACCCGTTACTTCCGTATTATCTCGTAGTTCAGATCCTTGCTTTTGCCCTTGCTGCACTAGGAAATGGTCAAAAATATCTCGTCGTACCATCCAGACTGGTTCTTTTGTGGCGATTTTTGCTTCTACGGGGTCGCCCAAATTCCAGGTAAAGCGAAGGGAGTCGGCTTTTACAGAAATTACTGGGCTAAAATCAAAGTCGAACCATTGAGCGATCGCTGGAGATACACCACCACCACAAGGTTTATATCTTGGCAAAGATTCTTTTTCCAACACTAATACTGAGCGACCTTGTTTGGCTAAATGATATGCAGCTGTTCCACCAGCTGGCCCAGCGCCGACGATGATGCAGTCGTACATATTGAATTTTTGCTCCAGAATTAGTTTATTTTCTATTGAGAGGGGCAATTTAGGAATTGTTCCTACTTTAATTATTCATGTCTACTTACTTACTCGATCAATTTTTCTAGGATTTATGCAATAACTTAAGAAATGATAAAGGCTGAAGAATTTATCCATTATCCTTCAGCCTTTATACTTAAGACTTGAGACTTTAAACAGTCGTGATGTCTTTTTCTTTTTCTGCTAACAGCGAGTCTATTTTGGCAGTATACTCATTTGTCAGTTTTTGCAAGCTGTCTTGTTGGTCTTTTGATTCATCTTTGGAGATTTCAGAGGCTTTCTCCTGTTTACGAATGGCGTCTATGGCATCGCGGCGAATGTTGCGAATAGCAACACGACCCTCTTCGGCATACTTGGATGCCATTTTGACGAATTCTTTACGGCGTTCGCTCGTTAAGGGCGGAATATTCAACCGGATTACAGAACCGTCGTTACTGGGTGTTAAACCCACATCTGAGAGGGAAATAGCCTTCTCAATGATGTTTAGGGTGTTGCGCTCGTAGGGTTGAATTAAGATCGTCGTAGCATCCGGCGTGCTAATATTTGCCAGTGATTTCAAGGAAGTAGGCGAACCGTAATAGTCCACCAATACCTTATCTAATAGACTCGCATTGGCGCGACCAGTGCGAATCGAGTTAAAAGCTCGTTGAGTTGCCTCAACGGTTTTTTGCATCGTACTTTCAGCTTCAGCTAATTTCACAAGAACCTCCCACAAGGGTGCCGATGGATTCTCCCAAGACTGCTCGGTGGATATTTCCTCGCACCGTTAGGTCAAATACCAGAATTGGGATATTATTTTCTTTACACAAGGCGATCGCAGTACTATCCATCACCCGCAAATCTTGGGCTAAAACGTGCGCGTAGGTTAAGCTATTGTAACGCTTGGCGTCAGGATAAATATGAGGATCGGCATCATATACTCCATCTACTTTGGTGGCTTTAAAAATCACCTCAGCATCGATTTCTGCTGCTCTTAATGCCGCAGTCGTATCTGTAGTAAAAAAGGGATTTCCAGAACCAGCACCAAAAATTACCACCCGTCCTTTTTCAAGATGACGGATGGCACGACGACGGATATATGGTTCTGCTAATTCTTGCATAGCGATCGCGGTTTGCACCCGCGTCTGTACTCCTATGTGTTCTAGCGAATCTTGCAGCGTCATGGCATTCATTACCGTGGCAATCATCCCGATATAGTCAGCTGTTGCCCTGTCCATCCCCGCCGACGCTGCTTTGACGCCACGAAAAATATTGCCGCCGCCAACAACTATGGCGATTTGAGTACCAGTGGCTATCACTTCTGCTAATTCTTGTGCTATTCCTTTGACCACTTCTGGATCAATACCATAGCCCATGTTTCCCATTAAGGCTTCACCGCTCAGTTTGAGTAAAACCCGTCGGTAATTCGTTCCCATGAAGTTACGCTTTATCAAAAAAGTTGCAATTGCCTCCAATTTAAGATAGCAGTTACAGGGACTATCTATGTCTAGTTACGCCAAATCAATGTAGTCCCAACTGGTTCTGTTTGTGGTATGGCTATTTCTTCACCTTTAAACAGAGAAGCGATCGCAGTTCTCAAATAATCCTCTCCCACTGATAATGGATCTTGGGGATGATTATCAATTTTACCTTTGTAACGGACTATACCATTAGTATCTATGAGAAAGGCTGTTGGTGTTTTTGTTGCACCGAAACTACCGGTCACATCTTGGGTTGAGTCCCACAGGTAGGGGAAGTTCAACTGGTGATGTCGGGCAAAAGCTTTCATATTTTCAAAGCTTGACCTAGTGTCGTAGTCAACATTACTACCATTGAGTCCAATTAGTGTGAAGCTTTTTGGGGCAAATTCGGCTTGAATGTTTTTTAATCTGCCTAAATACCGATCGACATAAGGGCAGTGGTTACACATAGAAATAACGCCGACTGCTCGGAACTTCTCAAGATAACGCCTGAGATGGTGTACTTGACCATCAATTCCTGGCAATTCAAAATCTGGTGCGTAGCTCCCAACGGGAGTATCAATTGTTTCTAGTAGATTCATGATTTCTGGCTCGCAGAACTAGGAACAAGAAAAATATTGTTAAATTCAGCGTCAGTTTCCAGTTGCAAACCACCCCTTAGCCGATGCCTCATATTCGCCAATCTTATAGACCAAATTTGCGATCGTAAATTGTGAAACTACTGAATCTAGCACTGATGCTAATTCACTCACATCTAAAAAATAGCCCAAATATTACTCATATTAGAAACGTTATGATTTTTAATACTGACATAATCTCAGTTATGAGTAAATTACCTCTATCAATAAGATGAAAACTCTTTAGACTGGATAAAACTATTAGCTTAGAAGCTTTTGTGGTATATGTATAAGCTATCACTAGAGCCAAGGATTTATTTTGAAAATCTGATAAATTTTCTGCAAATTCAAAACAATTTTATTTGTACCTTGCTACTAAAAAGCTTTTAGGATTCTTTACGTAAAATTTACCATGACAACCTCAAGTTCAAAAACAGCACTTAACTTTACAAAAACCTGGATTTGGCAAGATTTTCCGATATGTTACCAAACCCAAGGAACTACTGGACCAGCTGTTGTCCTGGTTCATGGATTTGGTGCTTCTTGGTGGCATTGGCGAAAAAATATTCCCGTATTAGCGGAAAATTGCCGAGTTTTTGCTATTGATTTGATTGGTTTTGGTGGTTCCGCAAAACCTCAACCTGGTGAAAAAATTACCTACACATTAGAAACTTGGGGACAGCAAGTAGCAGATTTTTGCCGTGAAGTTGTCGGTGAGCCAGCTTTTTTAGTCGGAAATTCCATTGGCTGTATTGTCGCCATGCAAGCAGCAGCCAGCAACCCAGATATTGCCTTAGGAGTTGCTTTGCTCAACTGTTCTTTACGGCTGTTGCACGATCGCAAACGGGTAACTTTACCTTTATCTCGTCGTTATGGAGCGCCTTTACTGCAACGCCTGTTATCTATCAAACCAGTTGGTAATTTCTTTTTCAATCAACTCGCCAAACCAAAAACAGTACGGAAGATTCTTCTACAGGCATACTCGAATCCTGAGATGGTGACAGATGAGTTGGTGGATATTCTCATGTCACCAGCAAGCGATCCGGGGGCTGGGGCTGTGTTCCTTGCCTTTACTTCTTATTCTACAGGGCCATTACCAGAAGACCTTTTGCCACTATTACAATGTCCAGCGATTATCTTATGGGGAACAGCCGATCCGTGGGAACCAATTAAGTTAGGGAGAGAATTAGCTGACTTTCCACAGGTAGAAAAGTTTATTCCTTTAGAGGGAGTGGGGCATTGTCCGCAGGATGAAGCGCCGGAGTTAGTCAATCCGATTTTACTCGATTGGATTTTGGAGCGATCGCGGTAATAGACTCGGCTCAATTTTCACGTAATGGATGGTATTGAATATATTCAAAAAGATTTATTTTTTGTTGATTGAGCCGATACAAAAAATTGGCGGTTGACTGTGAATAAACTTGAAAATTTGACAGGAATAGACTTCTTTTCAAATATTCCTGAAGATATTCAAGAACATATTGAAGATTATTTGAGTCCTGTTCCAATACCAATCACTTCATTTCTCCTAGCCGATACAGAATCATTAGCTTACTCACTCAGTATCAAGGAACTCAGTTCTAACAGTACCATCTGGCATGATAGTGTTGCATAAAGTCAGGTATCTGACATTACCAGTAAGACTACCACCAGTCAAATCGGCATTAGTCAAGTCAGCTCCATACAATATGACGGAACTAAGATGGGCACTACGCAGATTGGCATTGATTAGTTTAGCACCTTCGAGATCAGTACAATCAAAATCCGCATCCCTCAAATCAGCATTAGTCAGGTTAGCAGAAGTCAAGGTAGCACGTCCCAGATAAGCACCACTGAGATTAGCACCACTCAAGTTGACGCATATCATGTTGGTTCTAGTCAAATTAGCACTACTCAAATTAATGCCGCTAAGATTATTCCTAGTGGGGTCGTATTCATCGAGTCTAGCAATGTTAAGGTTGACATAGCTCAAGTCAACACCAGAGAAATCTCTCTCCCCAGAAGCATAGCGCCTGTACAACTCTTCAGCATCCATAACCCAACCCTCACATTAACTAATACATATACTTTTTATTTCTTTCTTTGTGTACTTTGCGCCCTTTGCGGTTCGTTCCTCATCTGATTTGGAGCATCTTTATACAGAATTGGTATTACCCGTATTGGAATCAGATGAGAAGCGCTATATTTATTAACTAATAATAAATTTTTGGCATTATCTCTTGTTTGCTCAATTAGGAATAGTACTCAAGGCAATTACTAATTCAAAACTAACTGACTTAAAAAGAAGGCAAGGGCTGCACTGCCCAAAGGAACTGTCAAATTGTCAATACCCAAAAATGAAACAGCTTCTAAAGCAGTAGCTATAACTGCTACCACAAGTGATACTGCCCAAGTTTGCCAACTGTTTCCTTGAGTTCCAACTAAAATCAAACTACTGACGACATAGCTAACGAGCATCATAGTTAGGGAGCCTTCCCAACTTTTTTCTATCCCAAAAACTTTATACTTGTGTGTACCAAAACGTTGCCCAATTAAAGCTGCTAGTCCATCTCCCCAAGTCATCACCAAAATTCCAAGTGCTGCGTACTGGGGTTGTTGTAAATACCAGAACCAGGCAACTAAAATACCGAAACTGACAGAGTAAAAAAATGTCCCTAAGCTTTGCCGTCCAACGCTATTAATACCAGGAAGAATTGGTAATCGGTAGGATAATAAGGTGATTGCACTCGCTAAAATAGAAGCTGTAATCCCTACGCTAGCAGGAATATTTAGCCACCAAGCGATTAAAATCACATTACCAGTGCCAATATGAACTATCTTCCGCACGATTTCTGGCTCATCGGCGAAGCGGTTTACCACCCATGCAATCAGGAGGATGAGTAAAACCCAAATTGCAGCCGACGCAATTTGCAGCCAGAAAATCGGAATTGAGGTGAAGTCAGAAAATGTAATTAACAAAGATACGACAAATGAAAAGTTTTACCCTTGTTACTAATTTATAAGATTTGGGTAGCTGCAATGAAATTATTATTTATTTGGCTGATTCGGGGCTACCGAATGTTTATCTCGCCGTTGTTTCTCCCGACTTGTCGCTTTCAACCAACTTGTTCGATGTATGCTATTGAAGCTATTGAACGATTCGGAGTATTACGTGGTAGCTGGATGGCAACTCGGCGGATTTTGCGCTGTCATCCGTTTCATCCAGGCGGTTACGATCCAGTGCCAGAGGTGGTAGAAAAGGTGAAGGAGGAGTAGTTTGAGGATTAGAGTTTAAACGCAAAGGGGCGCAAAGGGAAGCGCAGAGGGACGCAGAGAATGAAAGGAGCGGTAAATTATTAAAGGATGTGTTCGTGGGTATAGATAGCTATTTGGGGAGATGTCAACAGATGAGGTTGTCATCTAGCGTGGGAAGGTTGAATAATTTAATTTGGACTTACGATGATTAAGCCTACTGCGATTTCTATACCTGAACCACAAATTCCTACTCCTGGGCCGAGTCCACTACCTAGTCCCAATCCTGAGCCGAATCCGTTACCTAGTCCCGAACCAGTACCGGGGCCTGTACCAGAACCAGTACCTGCTCCCATTCCTCAGACGGTTCCAGGGACAATTCCCCAAACCATACCGGAACCTGTTTAGATTACCTTGGTAATGTAATCCAAAATCTCAAATCTAAAATCCAAAATGCTAAGAGCCGGAATTGTCGGACTTCCCAACGTCGGAAAATCTACTTTATTTAATGCTGTAGTTGCTAATGCTAAAGCTGAAGCAGCTAACTTCCCTTTTTGCACGATTGAACCGAATGTCGGCGTTGTCGCAGTACCGGATGAACGGTTAAATGTTCTTGCTAAAATTGCCAGTTCGGCACAAATCATCCCGGCGCGGGTGGAATTTGTGGATATTGCCGGTTTAGTTAAAGGTGCTAGTCAGGGTGAGGGACTAGGAAATCAATTCCTGTCCCACATCCGGGAAGTTGATGCGATCGTCCATGTGGTACGTTGTTTTGAGAATGACGATATTATCCATGTTGCTGGTTCTGTCGATCCAGCGCGAGATATTGAAATCATTAATATAGAGTTGGGTTTATCAGATTTAGCACAAATTGAGCGGCGAATTGACCGTACTCGTAAACTAGCTCGTACCAGCAAAGATGCACAGTTTGAAATCACAGTTTTAGAAAAATTAGCTGCGGCTTTAAATGAAGGTAAATCGGTGCGTCAGGTAAGCTTGAATGAAGAGGAAGAAGTAATTATTAAAGGGCTAGATTTGCTCACTTATAAACCGATTATCTACGCCGCGAATGTATCTGAGGATGAGTTGGCAACTGGTAATCATTTTGTGGAAACAGTACGGCAAATTGCAGCAACAGAAAATGCCCAAGTTGTGATAGTTTCGGCTCAAGTTGAAGCTGAATTAGTGGAATTACCAGAAGAAGATAAAGCTGATTTTCTCGCGTCTTTAGGTGTGGAAGAAGGCGGTTTGAAATCGTTGATTCGAGCAACTTACACGCTTTTAGGTTTGCGGACATATTTTACTTGCGGTCCCAAAGAAACCCGCGCTTGGACAATTAATGCGGGAATGTCTGCACCTCAAGCTGCTGGTGTAATTCACAGTGATTTTGAGCGGGGATTTATTCGCGCCGAAACTGTTGCTTATAAAGATTTGGTAACAACTGGTTCGATGAATGCTGCGAAGGAAAAAGGGTTGGTTCGCAGTGAAGGGAAAGAGTATGTTGTGCAGGAAGGGGATGTAATGCTGTTTCGATTTAATGTGTAGATGTAATTAATAAGTGGCCGTTATCGATAAGATAATGGTCAACTTACACCAAGTTGCGTAGGCTTTGCCCGCACTTCGACAAAGCTCAGTGACCACCGTAGGCATCGCGATAAATAAATTGACAAATATTCTCTAATGTGCGTAAAAATATGCAAGGCGATCGCAAATAAACCAGCAATCCTCAAAATCTAGTAGCTACTTCCACCCACAATACAGCCAAGCTGTGAGTATTTTGTTGTAATCCAAAATACTAGTATACTTACGTAAGTATTTGATTCATGATAGTACTTTCTGCAAAGAAAGCAATAATTCATTGACAGTATAGGGCTTTGACAAAAACGTATTGACACCAATAGCTGCTACTGCACTGAGCTTCTTGTCGGACATAAGTCCACTGCTGGCAATAATTTTGACTTGGGGGTTGATTTTTTGCAAGGTACGTATGGCTGTTAAACCATCCAGTGAGGGCAGCATAATATCCATGAGGACGGCACTAATTTTGTCTCTATTTTGAGCATATAGCGCGATCGCCTCAATGCCATCACTGGCAACTAAGATTTTGTAGTTGTGAGCTTCTAGTGATGTTATCGTAATCTCTTGAATGGCTGCTTCATCATCCACAACTAAAATCAATTCTCCATGTCCTGTCTGTGGTGGCAAATCTTCGGGGCTAATTGTTTCTATTCCGCCCACTGCTGGCAAGTAAACCTGAAAGCTAGTGACACTTTCCGGTTCACTATACACGTTCACAAAACCTCCGTGACTTTTAACGATCCCCAATACTGTGGAAAGCCCTAAACCAGTGCCTTGTCCGACATCTTTTGTAGTAAAGAATGGCTCGAAAATTCTATCTAGCATTTGTTTTGGAATCCCAATTCCAGTATCGGAGACAGTAATCACTATGTAAGGCCCCTCTTTAGCTTCTAGGTTCATGCGGGCATAATTTGCGTCAATCAACATATTTTCGGCAGACATACTCAAAGTACCACCGTTGGACATAGCATCGCGGGCGTTAACGCAGAGGTTCATCAGCACTTGATGCAGTTGAGTACTATCTCCAGAAACCATCCACAAATCTTGCGGTACATTAGTGCTGATTTCTATCGATTTGGGAAAGGTTTCTTTCAGAATCTTGGCAATTTCTACAATTATATGTTTGAGTTGCAAAGTGATGTGCTTCCCTTCTACACCCCGTGCAAAGGATAGTACCTGTTTAACTAAATCAGCACCGCGTCTAGCGTTAATTTCTAAAATTTCTAGGAGATGACGAGTCCGCTCATCTACATTGGGAAATTTCAGCGGTAGCAGTTGCGCTCCTGCCAAAATCGGTGTCAGGATGTTGTTGAGGTCGTGAGCGATACCACTAGCTAAAGTGCCAATACTTTCCAAGCGTTGAGCGCGAAATAATTGGGCTTCTAGATGCTTTTTCTCGGTAATATCTGTGTCAACGGTGAGAATTGATTTTGGTTTTCCTTGTTCATCGCATACCAGAGTCCAGCGACTAGCCACAAGGACTTCTTTGTTCATTTTAGTAAGTTTTGTTAACTCTCCCTGCCACTTACCTTGACTAATAGCTTGCAATAGAGCCGCTTCAATTTCCGGTGAAGGTTCGTCATCCAAAAGTTCGCTAGCATTTTTACCGCAAGCCTCTGTAGCTTGCCAGCCGTAAAGTGTTTCTGCGCCTTTGTTCCAGAAGATAATTTGATTGTTTAAATCTCGGACGCAAATAGCATCTGTGGTGACATCTAGTAATGCTGCTTGTTCGCGAATTTTTTCTTCTGCTAGCTTGCGATCGCGTAGCGCAGCTTGTCGTTCGCTAATATCTATACTGGCGCATGTCACCCCGATAATTTCTTGGGTTTGATTCCGTAGTGGCTCGACAGTTAAATCGTAATATCGCGTTGTATCTTTGATGGTAATTGATACTTCCTCTCGCGTTCCGATGCCTGTAGTCAGCACTCTACGTTTAATTGCGATCAGATGTTGAGCATCTTCTACTGGGATGATATCTAAGTCTTGCTTGCCCAATATTTTCTCAACTGTCAATCCAGATGGGGGATTGTAAACCCAGGTGTACCGTAAATCTTTATCCTGGTTGTAGACAAAAATTGGAGAGTTTTTGAGAGCAACCCGAAATCGCTCCTCACTCTGCCGTAGTGCGTTGTCTGCCCGTTGACGTTCAATGGCATAACGCATAGATCGCACCAGCAAGTCACCAGTTACTTGTCCTTTCACTAAATAATCTTGCGCTCCTTGTTGCATTGCGCTAGTTGCTAGGGTTTCATCATTTATACCCGTCAGCACAATGATTGGAGTTGCTTTTGCCTGATTGTGAGCAATGACAAAGGTTTGTAATCCCTGGCTATCTGGCAGCGAGAGGTCTAATAAAATCACATCAAAAGTTTCGTTTGTTAGGTAGTTGACTGCTTCATAAAGCCGTTCAACGGGCATCAACTCAACTACAACTGCGATCACTTCCTTAAATAACTCTTGTAACAATAAGACATCACCAGGGTTGTCTTCTACTAACAAAACTTTAATAATATTTTCACCTGCCATTTCCACTACTCCGGTGGCAGTTTTACGATCGCAAACCAAAAATTTTCTATTGATTGGACAATTTTAACGAACCGATCGAAATCTACTGGCTTAGTTATATAACAGTTAGCAAAAAGGTTATAGGCTTTGAGGATATCTTCTTCAGCCTGGGAAGTAGTCAAAACTACTACAGGAATTCGTTTGAGGTTTTCATCTCCTTTTATTTCTGCTAATACCTCTCGTCCATCTTTTTTCGGAAGGTTAAAATCGAGCAGTACGATATCTGGATGAGGTAATTTAGCATATTTTCCCTGTTTTCGCAAGTATGCCATTGCCTCTACACCATCCTCGACTACGTTTAAGTGAATTGAGATTTTACTATCTTCTAGGGCGATGCGTGTAAGTTGGACATCGCCAGGATTATCCTCTACTAACAAAACCTCAATAGGCATAATCGCTGTTATGGTGTTTACCATTGCTTACCTGCTCTATCTGGAATTGTGAAGTAGAAAGTCGAGCCTTGACCCGGTTTCGACTCAACCCAAATCCGGCCCCCGTGGCGTTGGATAATTTTCTTACAAATTGCCAGACCAATTCCAGTACCTGGATACTTGTCTCTTGCGTGCAAGCGCTGAAAGATTATAAAAATACGTTCAGTATATTGGGATTCCAAACCAATTCCATTATCACGCACCCAGAACAACCATTCATCCTCTGAGGGGATAAAATTTAAATTTTTTCCATCTGATATATTTGTATCTCTCTTACTTACTCCAATGTGAATTAATGGCTGTTGACGATCGCAAAATTTGATCGCGTTGGCAATCAGGTTTTGAAATACTTGTGTCAATTGGGTAGCATCAGCCATCACTTGAGGTAGAGTATCGTAGGTGACTACTGCCTTTCGATCTGCGATCGCCACTTGAAGATTAGCAAGCACCTGTTCTAAGACAACACTACAATCAACTGGCACAAAAGGCTGTCCACGGGTGCTGACGCGGGAATAGTTTAACAAATCATTGATTAGGGTTTGCATCCGGCTGGCCCCATCTACTGCATAGGCAATAAACTGATCCGCATTGATATCCAGTTGGTTTTTGTATCTCCGCTCCAGCAGTTGTAAATAACTAGTTACCATCCGCAACGGCTCTTGCAAATCATGGGAAGCTACGTAGGCAAACTGTTCTAATTCCGCATTAGAACGAGTAAGTTCCTGACTTTGCTGGGTTTCTTTTTCTAATAGTTGTGCCTGAGATAAAGCAATCCCAATTTGGTTCGCTAATTGCTGTAACAAATCCATCTCAAACTGATTCCACTGTCGAGGTGCGCTACACTGATGAGCTAGCAATAAGCCCCAAATATCGTCCCTGACAAGAATCGGCACTACCAGATTAGCCTTAACAGCAAACTGCTGAAGAAATTCTCGATGGCATGGTTGGATATGAGCAGCTTCAATGTCTTCAATGGCACTTACTCTTCCCTGGCGATATCTCTCTATATATTCTTCTTTAAAGCAGGGGTCAAAAATATTTTCTCCTAGAATTACCGGCCAACCAGGCAGAACTGCTTCTTGTACAACTGTTCCCGAACCGTCTGGTTCCAGTCGAAAAATCAACACTCGGTCGGCTTGCAGTAGTTTTTGTACCTCTGTGACAGTGGTTTGAAGAATTTCATCTATTTGTAAAGATTCTCGAATTTTCAGGGTGATTTCGGCAAATAATTGCGATCGCAGATTTTGCCGCTTTAATTCTTCATCTGCCCGCTTCCGATCTGTGATATCAGTATAAGAACCAACCATCCGTACTATATCACCCAATGCGTCCCAAAGTGCCTGTCCTCGATCTAGAATCCATTTATAGCTGCCGTCTTGGCATTGGACTCGATATTCACAGACGTAAAACGGTGTTTTCTTGGCAAAGTGGTCTTGGAAAGCCTGAATTACCCAATCTCGCTCATCGGGATGGATTCGTCTTATCCATTCATCCCAATGGTTGGAAACTTCGTAGTCTTTATAGCCGAGCATTTCCTTCCATCGAGTTGAGAAGAACACTTCATTAGTCTTGAGGTTCCAATCCCAAATACCATCATTATTACCATGTAATGCTAATTGCCAACGTTCTTCACTTTCTCGTAGTGCTTCTGCTGTTTTCCGTCGTTCAGTAACATCTTGAAAATAGACAGACAAGCCGTCTTTTGCTGGATAGGCGTGGACTTTAAGCCACTGCTGTGGCAGATACAATTCCTCAAATTCGACACTAACCTGTTCTAAGATTGCCCTGCGATATTCACAATCAAATGTTGTGCCGATAATTTCTGGAAACACCTCCCAGATGTTTTTACCCAAAAGCTCATTGTGAGTTTTTTGCAACAGCCGTTCTGCTTGACTATTAATATAGGTGAATTGCCACTTTTGATCCAGGGCAAAAAAACCATCAGTGATACTTTCAAGAAGATTGGTAATGCGGGTTTTGGCGGCTTCAGATTGGGCACGGGCTGCTTGCTCGTGTGCCACTAATTTCTCAGTAACTTTAGATACCTCACTTACATGACGCCTGAGTTCGAGTTGGTCAATTACCAGGCGACTCAAACCCACAAATGCCTCCACTTGTTTTTGGCTTAGTTGTCGTGGAACTTGGTCAATCGCGCACAGAGTTCCCAGCATATCTCCCTGCGGAGTAATTAAGGGTACACCTGCATAAAACCGTATATATGGATAGCCAGTTACTACCGGATTACTTGCCAACTTCTCATCAACAAGGGTGTCAGGAATCACCACAACATGACGCTGCTCTTGGCAAAGATAAGATAACCCAACACTACGGGGCATTTCTGATACATCTAAACCTATTTTTGCCTTAAACCATTGACGGTTTTCATCAATAAAATTTACCAAGGATATGGGTGTGCCACAAATAAAGGCCGCTAACTGAGCAAGATTGTCATAGGCTTCTTCGGGTTCTGTGTCAAGAATTTGATACTGGCGGAGGGCTTCTAACCTCGCTACTTCTGTATCAATCTGTCTAGGTTTCATTAACTTTTTTTAATAAATCTAAATGTGATATCGAGTCATCAGTGTGATTATCTGAAAAAGAGCTTAACGTTTTTTAATAATTGTTAGCCCTTTCCTCACCTTTGGCTGTTCAGGAAAGTCTGTTAAAAGCGATTCTTAAAGGATGTTTGAAAAGTATTTTTCATCGCATCTAAGCCTTAGAAACTTAACTCTCTCAGCTCTCTTCCCCTACAAGAGAATGACTGTTTCAAAGCCTCTCTCCGTTTCAGGGAGAAGTTTGAATAAGGGTTTTGAGTATACTTTACAACTTTTTCAACAAACTATTATCAGCCACTGCCTGTTTACGCCGCAAAGTTATTGTCTAGGTCTAGCCCGCACTTCGACAAGCTCAGTGACCATCGTAGACATCGCCATAATCCTAGTGTAGACAAGTTTAGGACTGAGATTATTTACTATGCATGATTAGATTTAGTTATTAGACATAAGAGATTTAGTGATTTGACCAGAGTAATTTACTAGTCGGACTAAACCATTCTAGGTCGATGCGATCGTCTTCTACTGTGTCGAAATTCTCAGAAAAACTGGCTTTTACATTAATGCGAAATTTATCTACATCAGCATCGATGCACGGCGGCTGATTGTGAGATATGGCTCTAGTATTTCCAATACATGGCTAAGGGTATCCTCAATTAGCTCAATCAGTCTACTCCGGATGTATAAATAAACTCTACTAAAAAGCAGCAAATGTATCAAATTTGCCGACGAGAGCGAGTAGCCTGAAGTATATTTTTACTCCATTTTTTAAGTTAATAGTCTTTACTTACGTATTTATACGGCTAAATAATAGCTGAATTTTTGAGTTGTGGTGATTTTGCTGAGGTTGAATTTTTGCTCAAGAATTACACTCTTGTTGCAGTAAATCTGCTTAATCCTATTTTATTATTTGCCGACAGGATAAGAAAGAAAACTTTTTTGACTAACTATATTTACTGAAACACTGTTGAATCCATCCATCAAATCAAATAAATCAAAGACTAAGTATTAAATAATGGTTAATTTTCGACATTAGCCAATGCTCAAAAGTTTGAATAGCCAAAAAAATTATTTTGAAAACATTGAAAAATTCAAATCGAAGAACTATCAATATCTCCCTAATGAGATTCAGAAAAAGTATCAAGATTCTTGGTATCTGTTTGTTATTTTCAACAATTTTATACAAAATTGTATTTATTAAATTATCTGCGATCGCTCTAAGCATAGACAGGAATAATATTGATTTAATCGCTAATCATAACAAGTCATTACTAAATTCCGCTCGAAAAATAAATAACTTGCAAAACCAAGAACTGTTAAAACAGGCTTTAAGAAAGTCTAACTCTAACTTAGAGAAACCAAAACAGTTACGCAAATTCACTATTGCTGACGTTATCCCAATTGAAGAATACAAAGAAAAGCCTCCCCAGCTACCTGAAGAAGATCGAGAAAAGCCTCAACCAAATACAATTCAACCATCAAATTCAAATCCGTCCAAACCATACACACCCCAACAACAAATACTAATCGAAAAACTACGCCGAACAAAAAAGCAACCACAAGCAATCCAAAAGACAATAATTCTTGATGCCTTAACATTTAGTGCTAATAAGTATCCTTGGATTGTTAATCCTACAGATAATCTTACTTTTTCCACAGAATTATTTAAGCCAAATAAAAATGAAAATTATATAGATACTGATCTAAGAGTAAGATTTTCTGGAGAGAATCAGATTATTGATAAGTTCACTTATGCCAAATTTCCCAAGGCTGACCAGTTTTACTGGGTTTTAGATGGCAATAGAATAGTAGTTGAAACGAAAGGCTCCCAAGCCGGTATCATCTATCAAGGAAGACAAACTAATACTTATATTACCCAAAATGTTACTTCACAACAGGCATTTTGGGGATTGCAAAGTCTATTTGCTATACCGACAGATTTTCGAGAGTTAGCTGGAGAAGTTGATACTAATAACTTTTCTGTAACTTCAATAGCCGGACAATTGATAAATCCTGAAGGGATACCTGCTGGCAGAGTTATTATTAACAGTGGAATTGACTCAAACAATCCTAATGTTACAGTTCTAAAAAACCCTATTCCAGCTATTGGTAGTGGCTCTACTTTGAGTGTTGATGGTGGGCAAGCTTTATTTCAAGTTTTAGATGCTACTAATGCTCCCAAAATTCTACAAGGCTTTCCAACGACAAATATACAACCTTTGCTAGACGATGGAAACGTCAGGCTCCAAGAAGGCGAAATCATTCCTAATAGTGCCTTAGAAGCTGCTGGCATCTTTTGGGGAGATGTCTTAACGGGAAAAGGTTTTGGTTTTACTGCTCCTGTCTCTTCCTTTCCAGGTATTAAAGTTGCTCAACTTGGAAAATTTGATAACTTTGATTTGTTAAATGTAGCAGTCAATCCTTTTCTTTCTCAACCCGAAAAAGATTTTCATTATCTTAACTCTTTACAGTGGCTATCTTTAGGAAGAAGAGATCCTGTATTTGAGACACTATCTCAAACTCAAGAAAGTTCTGATTGGCACAGACTGTATGTTAGCCATCCTCATAATCGAAGCTTAATTCAATACGATCCAGTTGCCAGCAAAGCTACTTATTCTAATATTTTTTCTGCTCCAGGATTATCTCTAACAGCTAAATTTAGTGATGCCAGTATTGATGCTATCCAATCAGTAAATTCTACGTTAGGTTTGCTATTCGGTGGAATTTTTGAAGCTATTAAAATTGATAAGATTCAACAAGGTTTAGAAGAAGCTAGACAAAAACTAAAGAATGGGGAAGGTTTTGTTCCTTTAAATACATCTGTTACGGCTGAACAAAGAAGACAAATTAATAACAGGCTGAATCGCACTTTATCTTATGCCAATGCATCTAGTGGGTTAGAGCAGGTATCTGGAACTTACACATTTCCCAGTCAAGTCACTCCTAATAACTCTAATATCTTGCAAGTAAGAACAGGAAACCACAAACGAGCAGTTCAGTTTCTTGGAAGAAATATTTCTATTCTAGATGAAGGTGATACATTTTTTTCCGATCTCAGGCTCTCTAATGAAAAATTTGGCCCTCTAACATATATTGGGATTCCAATTCCTTTAAATGGTACTTCCATCGATCCGATTAACGAAGCCTCTGCTGTAGAAGTCATTTTAACAAACCCTCAAGGGCAAAGATTTGTACAAAAATTTAATTCAGCAGATTCAACGCTAGTACCACTGCAAATAAGAGCAGCCGATTTAGCATTCGATTATATGGAACTCACTAGAGTTAGCAAAATAGGTGTTGATTTTAATAGCTTTAACGGTTATCTATCTCTACCAACAGTTGAATTGCTAGCAGCAGGTTCTTCTGGAAATTTTAACTATAGTGCTAATTTAGGAACGTGGTTTAATATAGATGCTAACTCAGCACCAGGTGTTTCTAATAATAATTTAGGAACGGAAGAACCAACATTAGGTTTATATAGTAATATACTTCTCAATTATATTAAAACTGATATACGGTTAAATTCAGCCAAAAGACCTGTAGCTATCAATACTCACGTACCCTACTTGAGAGTTGATTGGAATAGTGCCTCTAATAAAAATAATCCTTTTTCTACTTATTTAAGTTATTTATATCAACACCAAGAAAGAAATTTTGGTTTTTCTTTAGCTCCTGGCATCGCTTTTATTGAGAACAATAGCAATGGGGAATTTTTGGGTCTTTTCAATGGGGAGTTTAGCACTAGTCATGGTTTGAATCTCAAGACAAATTTAGAGATGGGTAAAGAGTTCTTCTTTGAATTTCAGGGTTTACACAGAGTTAGTAAAAATATTTCTGCTGGTGTTTATCTAAAAAATTATGCTATTAATAATCTGGGCTTGAGTAGCCGAGTTTCTGGCTTTAATTATGGAGTCATTGTAAGGCACAATTTTCCTGATAATAGTGTGTTTATAGAAACTCAAATTGGTACAGGTGAGAATGGATTTGACTTAAAACTTCAAGGTGGTTATCGATTTTGACCTGACGATCAAATATCCCCAAATTTTCAAAAATTCGGGGATCTAAGATTTTTAATTTGCCAATTCTGTCTAATCTAAAGCACCTAAACCATTATTACCAGCACCTGCTTGGATTATAGATGTTAAATCTTCAACAGAATTACTATTATTTAATAAATTCGCTGCTGTATCAATAAATGGGTTTGGGTTAGAGATGATAGTAGTTTGAGCTACTCCTGGGCTTATAGTCAGACTAGTTATGGTTTCGTTATTTCCACCTGCTATACCTCCATAGGTAGGAGAAATTGTTAAACCTCCTTCATAGTAAGAGCCAGAAGGTAAAGTTACTTCGCCAGTGACACTGAGAAAAGTACCAGAAGGTCTAATAATAGTAACAGCGCCACGAGCAGTAGCTTGTTGTGCATTTGCCGGTGCTACTAAAAAATATTCTCCACTTACCAAACCTAATAAACAGATACTTCCTCGAATAATTACAGATAATTTTTTAGATAAAGTATTCATGTTTTATAAACTCCTCATATTGTTGTCTTAAGTTGTTTCCAGATTTTGCTTGAAAATGCAGAATATGCATCGGTCAGCAGAAATCGAGGCAGAATCTTTTGTTATCTAGCTTTTATTCTTTCAGTGTATAAAAAAATAAAACCTTTGTTGGGAGCGTTTTGTGAAAAATGGACATTTTCAAGCTTCGTATTTTTACGCAAGCTCTCTATTCAATATTCAGTCAGAGTTTCAGGGTTTATATTGATATCACTAAAGTTATGTAAAGTGATGATGAGGAGTTACATAGCAAATAATTTAGGCACAAGATGAAAAACCTATATAAAAAGATTCCCGACTTCTTAGAGAAGTCGGGAATCTGAGCCACAAAGAAGCGTCATACTATATATACAAATATAAATATAGGGAACAGATATAGCATTGCTATTTCTCCTCCCTACGATCTATTGATTTATTCAACTGTTCTGTCAGTTGCTAAAAATTTTGTAATTACTTACGAGTTAAAGCAAAAACTTAATCTATTCTAAACCGCCTAAGCCATTAGAACCAGCACCAGCCCGAATGATAGCTGCTTGTGCGCCAATGTCGTTAGCAGTTACAGCTGCGTCTAAGGCTGCTGCTGCTGAAGCAACGAAAGGATTGCTGCTAGTAGAGAGGTTTGTAACGTTAGGTGTGCCTGCGTCTACAGTTAAAACAGTTACAATTTCACTGTCTGCTTTTGGATCACCAGTAATGGTAGGTGTAATGGTTAAAATCTGATCGTAGTATGCGTTATTGGGCAAAGTTAATTCACCACTAACACTAATAGAAGCGCCTGAAGCTCTAACAATAGTTACAGCGCCACGGGCTGCTGCTTGACCTGCATTTGCTGGTGCAGCCAGGATATTACTAACACCAACCAAACCCAACAAGCAGATGCCGCCTTTAACGATCGCAGAAATTTTCATGATTAACAAACTCCCCGTGTTGTTTTTCTTTACGTTATCAATATAACCATTGTCTGCCAGAAACATCTCAGAGATTGTACTGAAGTTTTAAAAAATTGCAGAGGTCATAAATTAAAAAAACTAATAGATGGAAGTATTGGTGTAGCTCTGAATAAAAGCTTCAAATACCTCATAAAAATGGAGTTGCAGTAAGGCTTATGCCTACTAAATGCCTGTATAAGGATTGTAGTAATGATTACTCAATTTTGGGTTTGATAAAACCAAATCCATCAAGTCTTGGAGGTAAGCCTTTAGACTGCTTCCAATGTCCCAATACCCTGTAAACACTGCTTAATAATTCGTTAAAACTTGTTAGATATGACATAGCCATATCTTTGCTAAATCTTAAGTGCATCTTTATAGGTAATATGCTGTGGGCAACGATTTGAATCCCAGTCCGATCGCAGTTATTGTATGGATGCAATATTTTGAAAGGGCAGATAACTATACGCTAACACCATATTCCATAAAATTGAAAATGGCTATAAAATCTAGTTATAGGTTGGGTGGCTAGGGTGATTATCTGGAAGATAGCCAAGGCGATATCTACGACGGGCTATGCCTACGCGCAAAGCACCCAAAAATTTCTTAGGAATGTTGGCTTTCGTGCCTACACAAGTTAATTTTTGAGTCTTTGACTACAGTTATTTAAATACAAATAGATTTTTAAAATTCTGATGTCTGTCTTTTACCAGTAGTGAGCTAGATAATAAGCACAGCAAAAAATTGCCTCAGCGTTTTGCTCAAGCACCATTTAACCTACTATATTTATTGTCCCCCAGTTGAATGGGCTACATCTGCCTGGCATTAGGTCATTATGGCAAAATCTAAGAAAAGCGCTACCCCCATCAATCTCAGCGATCCACAATATTATCTTAACCGAGAGTTAAGCTGGTTAGAATTTAATGCCAGGGTATTACATGAAGCTTGTGACGATCGCACCCCACTTCTGGAACGTCTTAAGTTTTTGGGAATATTTAACTCTAATTTAGATGAGTTTTTTATGGTGCGCGTTGCTGGCTTAAAGCAACAAGTAGAGGCAAAAGTTAGCCTGTTAACTCCCGATGGTCGCACACCACAACAACAGCTAGACGATATTAGGTCTACCCTCATTCCCCATGTCAACAAACAGCACCAACATTTTGAGCAAGTGCTTCGTCCTCTACTAGTAAATCATGGCATTCATATTCTGAATTACATAGATTTAAATCAAAAGCAGCGGACTCATCTCAACAGCTATTTTGAAGAACAAATCTTTCCAGTTTTGACTCCTCTGGCTGTCGATCCTAGTCATCCCTTTCCGTTTATTTCTAATCTCAGTTTAAATCTGGCTGTTGTGGTCAAGAACCCAGACACCGAAGAAGAATTTTTTGCCAGAATCAAAGTCCCTAGCGTTCTACCACGATTTTTACCAATACCGCCTGAGTTGGGAGATCAGAATAGCGAAAAACCTGCCCATTGGACTGGAGTACCTTTAGAACAGGCGATCGCTCATAACTTGGAATCACTATTTCCAGGGATGAACATTCAAGAATATCATCCGTTCCGCATTACCCGTGATGCCGATTTGGTCTTAGAAGAAGATGAAGCAGATGATTTGTTGTTAGCGATCGAACAGGAATTGCGAAAACGGCGCCTGGGTGGTAGTCCAGTCCGGCTAGAAATTCAATCCCAGACTCCGGAAATAGTGCGATCGCGATTATTACATGATTTGGAATTAGCAGAAAGTGATGTTTACGAGGTAGATGGTCTTTTGGGACTGCGGGATTTAATGTACTTTATGTCCTTACCATTGCCGGAACTCAAAGATCCACCACGCCAATCTGTTGTACCATTACGCCTGCAAAGGCTGAGAGAACCGAGTTTAGACCCAGATGCGCTGGAGACGGACGAAGGAAAAGACTTTTTTGCTGTAATTCGGGAAAAGGATTTACTAGTACACCATCCCTATCAATCTTTTTCGGCTACAGTAGTGCGCTTTATTACCCATGCTGCCTACGATTCAAATGTGTTAGCCATCAAGATGACCCTTTACCGGACTTCTGGTGACTCGCCCATCGTCAACGCCTTGATTGCTGCTGCTGAAAATGGCAAGCAGGTATCTGTGCTGGTGGAATTAAAGGCGCGATTTGATGAGGAGAATAATATTTACTGGGCAAAACGACTAGAAAGAGTTGGAGTTCATGTTGTCTATGGTTTAGTTGGGCTAAAAACCCATAGTAAAACCGTCATGGTGGTACGGCGCGAAAAAGACCGGATACGTCGCTACGTACATATTGGGACTGGTAACTATAATCCTAAAACAGCACGACTGTATACAGATTTGGGATTGTTTAGTTGTCGTGAAGAGTTGGGTGCTGACATTACAGATTTATTTAATTTCTTAACCGGATACTCTCTGCAAAAATCTTATCGAGAGTTGCTGGTTGCGCCTGTGAATATGCGCGATCGCTTTTTGGCATTAATTCACCGCGAAATCGAAAATGTTCAAAATGGATTTTCTGGACGGATTGTCGCCAAAATGAATTCCCTAGTCGATCCAGAAATTATCGCCACTTTATATGAAGCTTCCCGCGCCGGAGTGCAAATCGACTTAATTGTTAGGGGTGTTTGTTGTTTACGCCCAGGAATCAAAGACATTAGTGAAAATATTCGCATCATCAGTATTGTCGGTCGCTTTTTAGAACACTCTCGGATTTATTATTTTCATAACAATGCCCAGGAGGAAATCTATATTGGCAGTGCTGACTGGATGCGCCGCAACTTGGATCGCCGAGTCGAAGTAATTACCCCAGTCAAAGACCCAGATATTGCTAAAGATTTGCAAGAAATTATGGGAATTATGCTCGCAGATAATCGCCAAGCTTGGGAATTACAAGCTGATGGTAGTTACATTCAACGGCGTCCTTATGATGATTCTCCAGAAGCTAATTCACAAAAAATTCTCATAAACATGGCATTACGCTCAACTGGTGTAGTCCCAACCTGATTGATAAAAAATAAGTTACTTATACCTTGACAACTAGCTCAACTTAGTTTTTTTTGGGAAAAATTGAATTTTTTGAGCAGTTGTCTAAGTTGTTTATCATAGGTTCACACAAGTTATTCAACCATAGGATAGAGTCAGTGCTGGCACTTGTTCTCATAAACTGGAGAGGTTATTCTGAATAAACTTGTCTTTCCCCTCAATGTTAATGTTATCCTGCGAGCTGTCTACCTTGCGTGTTTTAGTAGTTGACGATCACGAACTGACTCGTTTAACCTTACAATTAGTTTTTTCTTGCCAGGAAAATATTCAAGTAGTAGGTTTAGCCAGTAATGGTGAAGAAGCTATAGAAATGGTTAAACGTTGCCATCCTGACGTAATTGTTCTAGATTTACAGATGCCAGTCATGGATGGCTGGAGTGCGTCCAGTCACATTAAAGCTATATCTCCAAACACCCAGATACTTGCTTACTCCTCAGTGGAAGACGTAAATTTTCATGGGCAAAAGGCAATGTCTAGCTTTGATAACGTTTGCAAGAAAGATGTACCTACAAGCGAACTTATTGCCTTGGTTAGGCAGTTAGGTCAGCGTGCAGGAGATTGATTATCGCTTCGCCAACTCAAGCATAGTTCAATTTTGGGGATTTGAAGACATGATACTACTAAAAAACGTCGGTCTAGCCGGAAATTGAGGTTAAACCGACGTAAATTTTAATAAATTTTACTCTACCGGAATGGTGCGTGTAAATTCATCAATTAATTCATCCAGTTCTTCCAAAGCCTGATTTACATCTATTCTCAAAGTTCCCAGGTTTGGTTGCTCCAGTAAGCTTAATAGGTAATCGCGTTTATTTTGAACTGCGACAATTCGTTCTTTTATAGTCTGTAGGTCCATTATTTTTTTCCTATCTTTAACTACCTTTAAATTTAAAGTTAACTCAAAATCTAATATTCTGGGACACTATACACCTTATTAGTCAACTTAGTGCCACTTGCCTTCTGTGCGTGATGCTGCGCGAATATAGACTAAGGATAAATTGAGTGTTTGAAAACCACAAAGACGAAGGTGGGTAAAGTCTCGTTTAAACGAAGCCAGTGTTTTGAGCGACAATGCCTGATTTATTCGCTCTTGGTATGTTCCCTTCCCATTCATGAGCAACTGGCGTGCGGTTTCTAACCATCTTAATATGGCAATTTAGGGTTAGTTGAATACTAGCACCTGGAGACAATGTTTTTTCCTAATTTGTTGCTCATAGCCGATGATAATAAAACTAATACCAATTCTCTATGAAGATGCATAGAATAAAGCTTCATGAAAGAGAGTTTCGAGGATAAAATCATAACTTGTCAAAGAGGAGATTAATTTACAAGACATTTGAGCTAACTCATGTAGAATTCGTTGGCGCAGTTCTTGTAAATTAGAGAAACTTTCCCCTTGAACTGGCGTTTAATAAACTGCCACAATCGCTCAATTGGATTGAGTTGAGGACTATGAGCAGGTTGAAAGATAGGAATGAGATTTTCTGGCCAAGACAGTCCCAAGGCTTGATGTGCAGATGCTTGAACCCTAAAGCATTAGCGCCATATCATCACCCAGTTCTTGGGATAGAAAATTAAGGAATTTCTGAAAATTCTCACTGTCCAAATGAGGATATTCCTGGCAAAAATGCCATCCTATTAATGGTTCAACTACTCCATATAGCCAGAATGCCTCTCTTGGCCACTGCACAGTGACTATGGGTTTGATGCCACGAGCCGTAATCACTCGCCCAGTTTCCGTTTTCAACCCCAATCTGGTCTCATCTTGGCACAAATAACGCAGTCGCTTTCCTTGACCTAAGAGGTTTTGCAGAGTGACAAAGGCGTGGGGAATGTTTTTTTAAACAAATTCACAGCCTTTTCATCTTGTTGTTTGCTCACGGGTCGAGGAATTTTAAGTTTCGCTTGAAACTGATCGCGTACTACACGATAAACTGTCTTATATTTGACTTCTACATTCCATTCCTGTTTTAGCCACTCTACAATTTCCCCGTAGCTGCTAAATCCCTGCGGACATTGCAGTTTCTCCACAAGACTTTGCCGCACCTCTCCTTGAATTTTTGCGATCGCTCCTGGGGAAGTTTTTACCTCTAGTAGTTTTTCTAGTCCTCCTTGTCGATATCTTTGTAACCACCGTGTTACAGTTGAGCCATTTCTACCTAGTCTTTGGCTCAATTCTTGATGCTGTGTTACTTGTCCTGTTTTGACCCACCACAGAAGCAGCAATCGTTCTTTTTCCGCAGATGTCCGAGCCTTGCTCAGACTTTTGGACAAATACTCAACACTCTCCGATATTTCTAGATTGAATGGGCGTGCCATTGTTTGTTTCTGGTTTTGAGTCTTTCTCGCTCTCTATTCTACAGTTCTATGCAGCCTCACATAGAATTGGTATAAGGTATTCAGACTTTATCCTAATTTAAGCTCATGCTACGCCAAATCTCTTTGGGAACACTCGGTCTAACTATCGGCAGCATATTAACCATCATTGGCTTTGTCGCCTATGCTGATAATAATGCCACACTCAATCTTGTCGGATTTTTTTACGGAATTCCTCTACTATTGGGAGGACTGGCACTAAAAGCGAATGAACTTAAGCCAGTACCATTTACCCAAACTACGTCACCATCAGCATTGAAACTGCGCCAGCAGCAAGCAACTGAGACGCAAAATAAAATTCGCAAAGACATCACCCGATATTGCTACGGTCAAGATGCTCATCTAGATACAACACTTTCTTTTCTGGGTTTGAGTCCCACTGACCAAGAACGGCCAACAGTGACAGGGTTACGAGAAACGGAAGTTAATGGGAGCTATGCCCTAATTTTAGAATTTGATTCACCGCTAATACCGATTGATGTGTGGCAAAAAAAGCATGAAAAAATGACCAATTATTTTGGCCCTGGTTTGGAAATTCAAATAACGCAGCCATCTGAAAATACAATTGAGCTAGCGCTAATCAATACTCAAAAAGAATCACTAGTCAGTAGTCAATAGTCAAGAGTAAAAATTATCGTTACCCAAATTTCATCCCTTTATGACTTGTTGTTACCCATATTTTGGCAACAGTCAAAATAATTAATAGTTCATAATTATAATTAGTGGTATCTGTAGGCTCCATGCTCTTATTAACTACCAAATTTTTGATGAGCAGTGTGGATTAGTATACAGTGTCTTGAACTATGAATTATGAATTAGTAATTATCCTTTTTGGAGAATTCCCTTGACCAAGATTTAACTCCCCAACTTTTTGAAAAAGTCGGGGAGGTAGTCAGAAATTTTTTGTTAAGATTTTTTTGGGATTCTCTTAAGCATTTACCAAAAAGTTACTTTTCTAAACGAACTGCGTACCACTGTAAATATTTTCCCGGACCAATATCTAATTCGCAACTAGTGTCAATTAGATATTGGGCTTGAGTTTCCACAGTATTAAACTTTTGTAAGTCAGGCGGTAAATCTTGAATTATGATTTGCTGAAGAGTTATTTTGAGCTTTTCTAATAGCTCTGATGATGTCATGAATTGTTCTGGTTGGTTTGTTTCTAGAACAACAAAATTATCCTGCTGGTACATTAATGAGTCTGGCATTTTAAAGATTTAGCGAATGTCAATAGGTTTGGATGGTTTTTAGAATAACTTTTGCTTATTTGTGTAGTCAACTTTAGTTGTGGACAGTTTATGGCTAGAACGAAAGAGTTATGAAGTCACTTGAAAATAAAGTTTGGCACTAAGTTCTATCTCAATCTTATGTAATTATACTAAACCTCAACAAGCCTTGTCGGACAGAGTAAATAAATTTCAGTCATTAGTATTTAGTATTAGCTATCTTCTGAAGAGACTTTGGCGATTGCTTTTACTTGTCTCACTGGGTTTATAAACTAACTACATAATTAAATAATTAGGGTGTGTATTTGTAATTCTCAAAAAAATTGTAATTTGACTTTAACAATAGGGAAATATAAAAGTAACATTTTCTCCCATAACCATCGTTGAACAAAAAGGCAGCAATTGCCTTCGTGTTCAAATTACAGATTGTCTATGCAACTTATCTATCTACCGCTTGCTTGGCCCAACAACATTGGGCAGTCCATTGTCAAAAAACAGTTGATTGTGAAGCTAGACACGCCTTTGCCGCAAATCCTGGCATTGATGAAAATAGCGATCGCCCCCATGCGATTGAGTTGCACAGTCTTTTTCAGGATAGTCCTGCAAGTGGAAGGCAACTCATGTCAGGCATAAGCCCATTTTCTGTTTCTAAGCAACCACCACTGATTCTAGTGGCTGATGATGACAAGACCATCCGGGTATTGTTGCGTAAAGCAATGGAACAAGAAGGTTATCGAGTGGTCGAGGTTAATGATGGTAAGCAATGTTTAGATGCTTACGAGACTATCAAACCGGATATAGTTTTGCTAGATGCTGTAATGCCTGTGATGGATGGCTTTACCTGCTGTAAGCACTTGCTCCAGATGGCTAGGAATAATTTAATCTCAGCCCTTGCCACCTTTGATACTGACTCGACTCTTAACAATACGGTCATGTCTAAGATATGGGAACGCACTCCCATCTTGATGATTACATGCTTGGACGATGAGGAATCTGTAAACCGTGCTTTTGAAGCGGGAGCGACTGATTATGTCACTAAGCCAATTCACTGGCCTGTATTACGCCAGCGGTTGCGTCGACTGCTACAGCAAGCACAAGTATACAAACAGTTAGAGGCGGCAAACGAAGCTTTGTATCACCTTGCCAATGTAGATGGCTTAACTGAGTTAGCTAATCGTCGCCGCTTTGACGATTATCTCAATACTCAATGGATAAATCTCGCACAAGAGGGATTTCCTTTGTCAATGATTTTGTGTGATATCGACTTTTTTAAATTTTATAATGATAAATATGGCCATCCAGCAGGGGATGTATGTTTACAAAAGGTGGGTGCTGTCTTAAGCCTTAAGGCACAAAAACATCAGGATTTAGTAGCGCGTTATGGTGGCGAAGAATTTGCTGTGATTATGCCATACACTCCTGCATCTGGCGCACTTCACGTAGCCGCCGCAATTCGAGCGGGAATCAAAGATTTGCAAATTGTTCATGACGGTTCTGCGGTGAGTCAGCACGTCACTCTCAGCATGGGGGTGGCAACTGTTGTCCCGACTTGGGAATCTTCACCTTCAGAGTTGATCGTGCTGGCAGATAAAGCACTCTATCAAGCAAAGGCCGGGGGACGCGATCGCTTTGTCTCAAGTTCTTAATTGTCATTTGTCATTAGTCATTGGTTATTTGTCAATACCCATTACCTAAGAAGGATAAACTGGCAGTGTGAAGTGAAACCATGCTCCATTATTGGGGGCAGAGTCTACCCAAATTTGGCCATAGTGTGCCAGAACAATGCGTTGGCATAGACAAAGACCAATGCCGTAACCTTCTGTACCTTCATCCCGTTGCAGGCGGAAGTGGTTTTCAAAGATGCGATCGCGATTCTCCACAGGAATACCAGGCCCAGTATCGCCAATACTAAACTGAACTTTTTGGGTAGTGCGGTGTAATCCGGCGATGCTAATTTTGCCACCTTCTGGGGTGTATTTGATCGCATTATCCAACAGATTCACTAGCACTTGCCGGATGCGTTCTGGGTCAGCATATACATAAGGTAAGTCATTGGGAATATCTGTTTCGACCTCTTGGGATTTAGCGGTGTAGCGATCGCACAATTCTTCTAGTACATCTAAGCACAGTTTACCTAGCTGTAATTTTTGTGGTAAAATCGGAAACTCAGTATCTTTCCCCCGACCTACCTGCAAAAGGTCGGCAATCATCCGATCGATGATCTTAGTTTGATTGCGGGCTTGTTTTAATAGATGCGCCGTTAAGGATGGTTTAAGGCGCTGAAATTGACCTGTTTCTAAATTGTAGTTAGATTGGAGAGTTTCGATGGCGATCGCGGCGGCAGTTAGGGGATTGCGGAGATCGTGTGCCAGCATCGAAATCACCCGATCTTTAAACTGTAGCTGCTCTTGGAGGTTATCTTTTTCCTGTTTTAAGCGAAAAATTTCGTCTGAGAGTCGGATCAGTTCGGCAGAAACAGCAACTGAACGAATAGTGGATTTGGGTAATGTCACCCTAGCATTATCGTCTATCCGTTCTTGTAAGTCTTCCTGTAATTTCAAATAGGCGTCTACAGCGGCTTGCCAGCGAGGCCACCAGTTTTTCAATTGCGCGATGATATTACTTCCAGCCAAAACCTGCCGTGGTTCCGGGTGAATTTTAATTAAAGCTGGCGTTGCTACCAATTTAAAGTGTTCTGCTAAGTAAGGTTGTTGACCAACATCAATAGTTTGAAGTTCAAAACTATACTCAACCTGCAACTCTTTTAAGTAAGCACGTATTCGCTGCACCTGTTGACGGGACTTGGGACGTCCATCGACAAACAGTAACAGCTGGAGTGGAGCCTCAGAATAAATAGGCTGATCCTGGGAAACTTGCATGTAATCGTGTTTCAGCACTGGTAACAACCCGGTGACGCTTTACAGAAAGTAAAAAGGACTGACGGTTGTCGATGGTCGTTGTTTTTTCTTCTTAATATCTATTTTAGATTTTCATACTCCTATCCGATCTGCGTTTTTGACATCAAACGTGTCTTTTTCAGCCTTTTGCTCCCTTTTGGTGAACTTCATCTCCAATAAACACCTAAGCCCCTTGAATATAAGTCTTAATTTGCCCAGAATCAAAAATTTTCGTCAGAGCCAGCAGGTGAAAGGTTTAATACTATGTCAAATTGGCTAGTCCAGCACCATGTCAATTTGAATATTTGCTTTGAGCAAGCGATGTCTACGACGGGCTACGCCTACGCCCAAGAAAACACAGATGCTAATTGTATCTAATCTATCAGGAAGGTGTTAACTGTTCAGACCAAGTTTGTAGAGGTTTTTTCAACCACCAGTGCATTTGATGAAGTGTCTTTTTCGCCTCAAGCCAATCATTAACTAGGATTGGGAAAAACAGCCAAAGCCAACTATGTACTATTTCTATAACTTGCGAAGCGCACCTTCCAGCTTTCCTAAAAGAAGCACAGCCCTATCCAAGAATAACAGGGGATGGGTTGATTGAGGGAAAGTTTTGGATAACATAAAGGCGATGCCCTTCTCTACGAGACGCTCCGCGTAGCTTGCTTCCACGAAGTGGTACGACAGGCTCAGGGTAAGACCTACGGCGGTAAACTACGCACTTTTAGAGAAAGCACTCACTGCTTTCTAGGCTGTCAATAATTTCTTGACTACAGCACAAGTAGCACTTTCTCCAGAAAATCAATTTAGAGATACTAAGGAAACTGCTGCGACACTTGACTGCTTTACTGATTACCCCAATCGTCAAGAATAACGAACTTACGCTAAGTTACTGGAATTGTTTAACACTGGCATTTTTCAGCTATTGCCCGACTCACATTATCATCGTCAGATGAATAATTTTCAGAATCGATTGTTAGCCAGTGTTAGTGAACTCGCTCTATTCCCCTCTTTGGGTGAAGCTAAGGGGAGCTTTATTCTAAGTCTATCACTTCAGTTGCTTGGCGTAGGCATCGCGTTACAACTAGTGCATCTGGAAGTAGATTCAAGCTTTTGCTGGCTAAAATGTTTTTTGACCAGTTATCAATCAGTTATCTGCTCTACAACTTGGATGTTTAGATAACTCTCTAAAAGCTTGGTTCACAATCTAGTATCGCTCGGTTTGTAGTTGGTGACTCTCATCATAAATACTAAAGTCCTGACTACGAACTCTGAAATTATAAAACTCTTATCTAGCAATGATTTCAGGTTTATTTATATTTTTTTCCAAAAATGTTAGTTTTCCAGAATTTTAGGGAACTCTATAAATAAGCATAGGAATTATCAAAACCTAATGGCTGTAAAACGAAGACAATACGGTAGCTTTTGCTACCGTTTACTCATTTTTAGAGATATCATCACCAAAATAGACATTTACGAAGAAGACGTAGTGAGTCGGTAGTGTTTTTGGGTGATATAGAGAGTCAGAAAAGAGCAGGGGAATAAAGGAGAATAACCATGTCCCATGCCTCATTCCCATTTAATGGACAGTCTGCGCTAGGGTAGGAATTGAAACTCAATTTGTGATTTCCTGTGCTTCCCTGTAAACGTCCAGCTGTATTTCTCATTTGTGCTGTTATACTCACTTCGTTAACAGCTTGTGCTAATAGTCCAGTCGCCAAAAATCTTGAGGAATCTTTGGCGGCAGATCCACAACTGCAAAGCAATCCAGTTGTTTTTGGAGAATCTCAGAGTAACCAACCGCAAGCACAGCAAAACGAATCAACTGTTCAGTTACCAGTTGATTTTCCTAAAGATATCCCACTATATTCCAATGCCAAGCTACAGGAAGTTACCCCTGCTAGCGGCTCAGAAAACAAAATCTCAACTCGTTGGTTAAGTTCTGACCCCAGTAATTTTATTGCTAGTTTTTATCGCAGCCAGTTTCAAACAAATAACTGGCAGATTTTACAACAGCCAACAGATGATGCCGGAGGGGCTTTTGAGGCACGTCGCAACGATTTGCTGTTGAAGGTTTCCATTCAGCCCAAATCAGTTACTAACGCCACACCCAATCAACCCCAAACAGCGACTGAATTACTGATTGATTACGTACCGAATAGTACTGCAACAGCACAACCTACTTCAACTACAAATCCTAACGAAACTGCTAACGCTGTTCCTCAACCGGGAAATTCACAGTTCATTGGGCCAATACCACCGACAAACTCGGCAGCACAGCCACCAAGCACAGCTAATAACCAAACAATCCCTACAACCACCTCTAAATCTCAGGTATTCAACGATTTGAATAAGGCACCACAAGAATGGCAGCAACATATCCAGGACTTGGCTGCATTAGGTGTTTTATCTATAGAAACAAAGACAACTAAGAGCAATACTACTACAACTAATCAGTTTGAACCCAGTAAAATCGTTACACATCGAGAATATGCCCGTTGGCTGATTGCTGCTAACAATGCTGTATATACGAACAATCCAGCTAAACAGATTCGTTTGGCATCAGAAAGTACTCAACCAGCTTTTAGTGATGTGTCAGCAAAAGACCCTGATTTTCCTGCAATTCAGGGATTAGCTGAAGCTGGCTTAATTCCTAGTCCTTTGTCTGGAGATTCTACAGTAGTTTTATTTCGTCCTGATGCACCTCTAACGCGGGAACAATTGCTGCTGTGGAAATTACCCTTAGATACTCGCCAAGCTTTACCCTCTGCTAACTTAGATGCGGTTAAACAAACCTGGGGTTTCCAAGACGTAGCGAAAATTGACTCTAAGGCTTTAAGAGCAGTGTTGGCTGATTATCAGAATGGCGAACAATCGAATATTCGCCGGGTGTTTGGTTATACGACTCTGTTTCAACCCAAAAAACCAGTAACTCGTGCTGAGGCTGCTACGGCTTTGTGGTATTTCGGCAGTCAAGGTGAGGGTGTATCGGCTACTGAGGCTTTGAAATTAAAGCAAGGTTAAAGCTATGTCTACGACGGTCTACCTAATTTAGTTGCGGTTAGTCCAGCATCAGCATAAAAGTGAGCAATTCTGCCCTTTAGTATACAAATTTTGTTATTTCTTTGTAATATACCTATTTTTCATCAAGAAAATGTAAATCTAAGTGTTTTAAGCGTTTTTACCTGTGTTTCATAAATTTTTGAGGCATAGTTAAGTAAAACAACGTAAATTAACTCAATAGACGTACTTAGTTTTGAAGTATCTCAAAAGAGTAAGTTGTCAAACTATCGCCCTTTCATTGTTTTTAAACAAATTAAAAAGACCACAGGTAAAACAAATATGAAAAAACAAGCTGTAGCAGCAGGATTTGTTCTTCTATCTTTCATGTTGCCGACCAAAGCCTCGGCTGTGAGTTTCGATCGACTTTATGTATTTGGCGATAGTCTTTCCGATACAGGCAATATATACAATGCTACTGGGAAAACATTCCCTCAAAGCCCACCTTACTTTGAAGGACGTTTTTCCGATGGGCCGCTCTGGGTAGATTATCTCGGAGATCGGCTAGGGTTAAAGCCTACTTTATTCACTACTCTTCCTTCCACACCTGCTACTCAAGGGATAAACTTCGCTTTCGGTGGTGCTAGCTCTGGTTCAGGTAACGCTGTCGTTCCTAATCCAAATTTACCGGGAGTACTCAAACAAGTCCTTGGTTTTGCTGGAACTCTGCAAGCAAATAATCAAACTGCTGACCCAAATGCACTTTATACATTGTGGGGAGGTGGGAATGATTTCCTTTTTCTTAACCCCGAAGACTCTACCACGCCAATCAGTAATATATCCCTGGCGTTGAATACTCTGGTAGGAGTCGGCGCGAAAAATATTTTGGTGTTTAACTTGTCAGATTTGGGAAAGATCCCAGCAGCTACAATTGACGATCGCAACCCTGCAACCCTTAGTAAATCGACGAGTGAGTTTAACTTGGGTTTAGCAAAAACTGTGAGCGCTTTGAGTCAAAACCCAAATCTCAACATCATCTCTGTTGATACTTATTCTTTATTCAATCAGACAAGTGCATTAGGTTTTACGAATGTAACCGAGTCTTGTTTATCTAGGCTAGATATATGTAATCCAGGTAACAACAAGTTTCTCTTCTGGGACGATTTTCACCCAACGACTGCTGCTCATAAGTTAGTAGCAGACGCTGCACTAGCGGCGATTGATGCTAAGTCTGTTCCTGAACCTGCGACCGACTTGGGGATTTTAGCTCTTGGTGCTTTTGGTGCGGTAGGAGTGTTGAAGCGTCAACAAAAAAGGTCAGCAGGTCGGGTTTTTGATGCACAATTGTCTCATACAACAGTTGAAAACTAAACTAACTGTATTGATGTGGGATTACGATCGCTTATTTGAAATTATTGAAGAATTGGTTATGCACCATTCTCCGAGTGGTGCAGAAGCTGAGATTAACCAGTTGTTGATGAAACGATTTGCGGCGCTGGGTGTGGAAGTCTGGTGCGATCGCGCCGATAATATTATTGCCAAGATTCCAGGAAAAAATCAAGACCGAGCGATGTCTAACGACAAGCCGCTTCCCGTCTACGCCATCACAGCACATAAAGACGAAATTGGTGCAATTGTCAAGAGTCTCGGTGATGAAGGTCGTGTGGAAGTCCGCAAACTCGGCGGTTCTTTCCCGTGGGTTTACGGTGAAGGCGTTGTCGATTTACTCGGAGATAACGAAACCATTCACGGTATTCTCAGCTTTGGTTCCCGCCACGTTTCTCATGAATCGCCGCAAAAAGTCCAGCAGGAAGATACTACTGTGAAGTGGGAAAATGCCTGGATTGAAACGAAGCTGACATCTGCTGAATTAGAAGCAGCTGGTATTCGACCTGGAACTAGAATGGTAATCGGCAAACATCGCAAGTGTCCAATTCGGTTAAAGGATCATATTGCTGGTTACACTTTGGATAACAAAGCTTCTGTGGCGATTTTGCTAGCTTTGGCTGAAAACCTGAAACAGCCAGCAGTTGATGTTTATTTAGTAGCGTCGGCGAAAGAAGAAGTGGGAGCAATTGGGGCACTATTTTTCACTCAAAATCAGCGTTTGGATGCCTTGATTGCTTTAGAAATTTGTCCCTTATCTGAGGAATATCCTGTTAAAGATGGTAAAAGTCCTGTACTTTTATCTCAAGATGCCTATGGAATATATGATGAGGGACTAAATGGCCAATTGCGCCATAGTGCCAAGCAACTCGATATGCCGATACAATTTACAACTCTAAGTGGATTTGGTAGCGATGCTTCAATTGCGATGAAATTTGGTCATGTTGGGCGTGCTGCTTGTTTGGCGTTTCCTACCCAAAATACCCACGGTTATGAAATTGCTCATTTAGGAGCGATCGCTAATTGTATCGATTTGTTAAAAGCTTTTTGCGAAACGGAGTTTGAGTGATATGTAGAGGCTTTAATTTGAAGGAGCGATGTCTACGACGGGCTACGCCTACGCATATCAACCCAAAATAGCCAGAAAAAGGTTTTGCAAAGTCTGAAGGTCTGGTTCCTCAAGTCGTCCTAACTTTTTAATTACTAGCCCTTTATCTATGGTAGTCAAAACTGGTTTAATAATTGAAGGCTTGAGAAGACCAGCTACTCGCCATCCAGCAATTGTGATTTCACCAAAGGAAGTTGCTGGATTTGCTTGACTAGTAATGGCTATTAATATTAAATCCGAACGCTCACGTTGATAGCTATTAGAACTCACAACTACTGCTGGACGTTTTTTAGTTGTAGTCTGGTCAGTAAAGGGAAACGGGACTAAAATAACATCACCAAATTCATAGTGTGTCATATTCTGCATCATCAGGGTTATCCCAGATTTTGAGCAGAACTGGTTCAGAAAGTTTTGCTGCTGCAAAGGTAAGGCTATGATCTGTACCTTGCTGATCCAAAGAATCAATAAAATCTTCAACTAGCAAAACTTGTTCGGGAGGTAACTGGCGAATTTTTTGAAGTAACCTTTGCTTTGAAATGCTATCAGCCTGCATTGTTTAGATTCTCCTAATCTTGCCTATCTATGATTGGTTGCTTTATGCATTCATTATAGTTTTTGGTTGTCTCTAGCGATGAAGGCGATCGCTAATTGTATCGATTTGTTAAAAACTGATAACTGCTTAAAAGTTGTTTATCTAGGGTATTTGAAGAAATTTAAATTAGCTTTCATTTACAGAAAAGGCGTAGTTACCATCTGGAAATCGGATAACTGGAACCCAGAAAGGCACTCCATCCCAACCACCTTGAGGATCAACCTCACCTTTTAATCTAGTCATTAATAATGCGGGATAGTTGCGGTCAACTCCATAAGGTATTGTTCCCGCATCACCAGGTAAAACACTGCCAAGCTGAGTATAGTTTCTACTAGCGCTTTTCTTGAGATTAGAATCTAAATTGACAATTACTAATGTAGCCGTATTTTGGTATATCGGCTGATCTTTCAGGGCATTAACAGCTTGCAGTATCAAATCATCTTTCCACGCACCACTTGCTCCGGGTGTCCCATACTGAAAACTAACAATCTCCAAAAGATCATCAATTGTTATTGTGTATGGTTGTTTTAAATTTGGATACTTGGTATTAGACAGCAAATTATTAAGCTCTTGGGTTTGATTTCCCAAAATATAAGGACAAGAAATCTTTGATGTTGAAGGTAAAAATACACCGTCCGTTATCTGTGGCTTTCAGCAATTGCATTTCATCGCTAGCATCTTCTGGCATCCATTCATTGGGAGTGCGAGTCACATCATGACCACGAGCAACTAGAGCCGTATGCAATGCTTTAATGGAGGTGTCTGCATCTAAATGCAGCAGGAGTTTAGACACCAGCAGTTTCAATCGCTTGTTCTGTAGCGATCGCTTCATCAATCTCGGTACGATGGGCAGTGTAAAAACCCAGTGCATCATTGATCTGAGCTTTAGTAATACCATACTGTTGGACAATTTGCTCGCAAGACCAGCCCCACTGATGAGCAGCAATCGCTAGAGTTTGCACTCGAATTCCTGTACCACTAACAACGGGAACTTTTTGGCCACTGCTTCCAATGCGATAGCTAATCAAGGGAAAGGAGGGGTCGTTCAGTTGATGGCGAAGGGAGGCAACTTTTTCTGTTACTGCCCACAAAATAAATTGATCGAGGGAAATTCCTTGGCTAGTTGCCCATTGCTCTATCTCTTGCTGTAGTTGAACAGGTAAATTGACCAAGTACGAAGGCATTTGCTGAAGCTCAATGAATTTACTTTTCATTACTTGCTTTATTCTAAGCGATCGCCCCGTAGCAGTTTCAATTTATCGTTTGTGATTTTGGCGATGCCTGGGTTGGGCTACTCCAACGCATTTATCGATTTGGAGTACGCAATTGCTATTTCGGAGTACGCAATTGCTATTTCGGAGTACCCAATTGCTATTTCGGAGTATCCAATTGCTATTTCGGAGTACCCAATTGCTATTTCGGAGTACCCAATTGCTATTTCGGAGTATCCAATTGCTATTTCGGAGTATCCAATTGCTATTTCGGAGTACCCAATTGCTATTTCGGAGTACCCAATTGCTATTTCGGAGTACCCAATTGCTATTTCGGAGTACCCAATTGCTAATTGTATTTATTCTCAAACAAGAAATTGATATAAAAAATGAGTAAAAACACAGGGAAACTCGTAATTATTTCGTTTAACTTGTAATGAAATAAATCCACAAAACTACCCATCTCAGGCAAAAGGATACTCCACTATGTTGAGAAAGGAGTTATTAAAAAAGGATGTGTTATGTCTTTAAAAACTCGTGGATCTGCTGCTATTGACAAAGCCCAACTTCGTCTCGCCTTACTTAAATCTATTGATGAGAATCTGGATTTAGGACATGGGTTAACCATTGAAGCTTACAGTCAGTTAATCAACTCTACCCGTGCGATGCTAGAAGCTAATAATACACTGGTTTCCAATCTGGAAGAATCGCGTAAAACAGTAACCCAGATGGATAAAGCCCTTTCCGAAATGTCTGAACGAATGCTAAGTGGAGTTGCAAGTGTCTACGGCAGAAACAGTATAGAGTATTCCAAGGCTGGCGGCTCTAATCGAAGACGAAGTAAACAATCTAGTTCAAAAGTTACTCCACTTGTAGCGGTTCTTACTACTCAACCTACTGAAGCTGCAATTGCCAATGCCTCAACTAACGGTAATGGCACAACTTCTTTGCTGCAATAATTACATATCCAGTAGCAGCGATCGCCAGCATTGCTATAAAATCTACCAATGGCAGTAGTTTGTCACAACGAGATCGATGTGTCACCGACGACAGATAATTAATCACTGTACATGATTTATGTCAAACTCTAAATATTGAGGAATACTTTCATCAAAGCCGATGATGGGATTTGAACCCACGGCCTGCTGATTACGAATCAGCTGCTCTACCACTGAGCCACATCGGCGTACACAATCTAAAAGTATAACACGATTTAATCATGGTAGATCAAAATCCCAAAAATCGTCTTAATCCTGAACAGTATGCCAGTCTGAAAGCAGAAATAGCTGCTCCCTATCGCGGCTTCCGACAATTTTTTTACATTGCTTTCGGCGCTTCTGGCTTACTCGGTGCATTCGTCTTTTTCTTCCAAGTGCTTGCCGGACGCAATGTTGAGAGTGCAATACCAAGTTTAGCTCTCCAAGTCGGAATAGTTGCTTTAATGGTTTTCCTCTGGCGTTGGGAACAGCGTCAGCAACAACGCCCCAATTCGGGTAAAAATCCTAATTCTTAAAGGGGGAAATCTGAGCTAGTTAATTTTTGACTACTTTCTTTTGATATATCTTTTCTTCAAATTTATTCATGCTTTTATGAAGATTAAAATATCCAGAAAGAAAAAATAAAAAAATTATTAGGAAATCCCAAAAAGCAAAAATTTCTGTGAAAATAGAAATGATTGAAACGGGGTCAGCCAATATAAAGACCCTGACCATAAACCCAATCACATTCAAATGGGGTCAGCTATATTTAAAGACCCCAAATTTTATGATTCAAAAACCCTAAAATTAAAAAACCACTATATTGAAAGCGCCAGACTGATAATTTATTAGTCTGGCGCTTCCAATTTGCTAACTAGACATTTACTGAACTGTTACCAAATAAGATGAAGGAATTGGTTGGGCACGTCCAGCATTGACAAGTGCCTGATAAACAAAAGCAGCAACTTCGGCTCTAGTCGCTTCACGATTAGGATTGAGTTGCTTGGCTGTAGGATAGTTGATTACTAGTTGTCGTGCAGTTGCGGCGGCAACTGGTGCGATCGCATAATTAGGAATCTGAGCAGCATCGGTGTAAAAGGAAACGACATTTTGATTACTTGCAGTTAAGCCCAAACCATTAGCTAAAGAGACTAACGCCTGCACTCTGGGAATTTGCTGCTGTGGCTTAAAAGTGCCATCGGGATAACCAGAAACAAATTGACTCTGGTAAGCAGATTGAATGGCAGCGTAAGCCCAGAAATTGCTTGCTACATCCTTAAATTTAATTGCTGGGCGTTTAACTGCTGGCGTTAAAGCTTTAGTGACAATAGTGGCGAATTGAGCGCGAGTTACAGGTTCATTGGGTTTAAAGCTGCCATCAGGAAAGCCCGCAATAATATTTTGGGAGGCTAGAGCTTCGATGTAGCTTTTTGCCCAGTAATTTGCTGGTACATCTTTAAAGGCAACAGCTCCTCCAGGCGGTACATCAACACTGGCGGCAACAAAATCTACAGAGCCAAAAATCTTTTTCTGATCGATATCGTTGCCAACAGCGACAATTTTACTGGTTTTAGTGGCGTTGTTCACATCATAACGAGTGTTATTGCGAATAAGATTGCCACCAGGATTTTCGTTGGTGCCAAGGTCGGGTGAAGCGTTGACAGTTGCTACTACTCCATCCCGCTTATTATTTTGAATGACATTTTTACGCAATACGGGCTTCGCTGACTCTGAGATAAAAAGACCGTCTTGGTTTTCGATAATTTGGTTTTCTACAACTAGAGGTGTGGAAGTGCCACCGATCGCCAGACCAAAACCAGTATCCTGAAATAAGTTACTCCGAATTTCTCCTTGAGCAGCTTTAGCAATTGAAATCCCATTGCCTTTGTTTTGTACAAAGAGGTTACTTTCAATTTTGGGATTGCCTGTACCCGTGACAAAAACACCTTCTCTGACACTGTTAGTAAAAGTACTGTTTTTGATAGTCGGATTAGTTGACTCCACCCACACAGCCGTACCCCGGCTATTTGGGTTGGTGACGGTGACACCAGCGATCGTGGTATCTTGCTCGGCCAGGATGGTAATGTCTTGTCTGGCAAAGGTGCGACTAGTGTAGAAGCCTCCACCTGTAATCAATATCGCCTGACCTTTAGTAGCTTCATCACCCCGCAGTGTCACCCCTGGTTTAAGTAAAAGCGGGAAGGTTTCACCACTTTCTTGGTTATAGTTACCAGGTGCTAATTGAATAACTGCACCTGCTTGGGCTTGACTGAGAGCAAAACTTATGCTTTTGTAGGGTGCTGCCGAGGTGGCACCAGCACCAGCCCTATCTGCACCAGTTGCTGGATTAACGTAAATCGCTGCGGCAGTTGCAGGAGCTTGGGCTGTGCGAGTTGGGGCGATATTTTCTGGATGAGTCGCACCAGCATTAACCTCACTAGATAGTAGTATCGATCCACTAGAAACAACAAGTATTGCCGTTAGTCCGGCTCCTACGCCTAAAGTGTATCTCAGATGACTGCTGGAAAGAAGGCGAAAATTTTTCGCCAGAGTAATGTTAAAACCCCGATATTTCATTTTTTGAGTCTGTGATGTGCTGAATTACAGTATGTCGAACAAGGTTAAAGATAACAGCGTTGTAGCTGCTCTAAAACCCATGCAAAACTATACTGGATGATTAGCACTGATTCAGCTAAATTTACTAGAGAGGTTACAGAACTTATACATTAGTTATATTGGGTTATTCAGAAAAATTTCTTAGGGGCACTATGGGGATGAGGCGATTTTTAGTATTCCCTAAAGCTAGATGCTGCAACTAATTCTGCTGGAATATCATCACAAAAAAAGCAAACTTATTGGAAATCGAGAGAAATGCATTTTTATTTTTTATGGCTGCATCGCGTCTTAGTTTTAGTAAGCATTATCTGTCTTCTGTTTTTGTCCACTCCTGCTGCCTTTGCGGCAGAACGAGTAGTGCTGAAGTATGGTATTTTCCGTGAATCACTTTCTGTAGAGGAAATATCCACCTTTGCCCAAACAGGTGAACTCTCAGGTTTACTAAAAGTTAATGTAGCTTTGGCGCGACAAGACCCCAAAGCCATTCGTCAGTATTTAACACAGCCAATAAAGGTAAACTCTGAATTTTTAGATAAAGTGCTCAATAGCCAGATTGGTAATATTATTTTGGATCGAGTTAGTCAAGTTATTTCTACACCGTCTCAAAGAGCAAATCGGCAAGCTTTACGAGCCGCTTTGGTACTTGCTGCGAATCAAGACGGGCAAGTGTCGCTGATTGAAATTATTAAGAATTATCCCACAAATGAAGTGGAAGTTGATGGCGATCGCTTGCAGGGTGCATACCGTCAACTTCGCCGCTTGCAAACAAACCTACAAGATTTATTTGGTCTTTAGTAAGCTAAAGTTTCTAAAGTTTCTCTTAAATACCGTTGTACCTGATGTTCCAAGCGAATTCCCTCTAATTGAGCATCGCGTTCTAGTTGCCAGCGTTGAAAACCGGAACTAGTGGAGATCGCACATTTGAGGCTATACCAAATTTCAGTATCGGCAGAAAATTGGCGATCGCTAGAAGCTGGAATTTGAGCCATAGTTCCTCATTCCTTTGTTTTTCTTCAACGGTAACTGGATATTGGTAATGGGGCTTGGGCGTTAGGAGTGCTGTTAGCGTCAGCTCGGCGTTGAGCCAGTGCTGAGTTAAGAGTTAGTAGAGACGCGATTAATCGCGTCTGTACAAGAGTTAAGAGTTTTGTTTATCTCCTTGTCCCCTCACTCCCTCATCTCCCCGCTCCTCGTTCACTGAGCGTAGCCGTACCTCTCCGGGGAAGCAAGCTACGCGCAGCGTCTCGTAGAGAAGTGCTGCACCCCTGCATCTTCTGATTCTTCTGATACTTATTTGTAGCCCTTTAAAGTTAAATAATATACTTTACGGGCTGCTACGAATCTGTATTTATCTTAAACAAGGATTGTAATAATCGAGGCACGATTTGATTAACTCGCACCCCTAAAATTGTGAAATCTTGCTTAATCTTTTCTAAAGATAATGGTTCTATGCCAGCAAATTCTGTGTCATTCGTCACCAAAACTCGCATTACACTCACAGGTACTTGTAAAAATAGATTGCCACCCAAAAATGCTAATCCCGCCAGCACTAGTGCAAGACTGCGCCATTGTGGGAGAAATTTAGCTGAATCTGCTACTAATGGGGCAATTTGGTAAAGATACCACAGTATCAAAACCGACAAGGCTGCTGCCACCAATGCCAGAATCCGATTTACCTTTGTATTAATTAAACAGAGAATTTTTCGCTGCCGCTCAGTCAGATTTTCTGGTTTTTGGGCTATTCCTAAAAGAGCAAATATATAAAAGGGGCGACGCAACTGCATCCATAGCAGGGGGAGAACACCAATAGCGGCAACTAAGAATAGCTCCATCCAAACTGGTAAAAATGGCTCGCCTACAGACAAGAACAATAAGCAGAGTACTAAAAAAACAGGCAACGTCGCTAATCCAGCGACGTGAATCCACAAAATAGGTTCAGAGCGAAATGAATGCATATTTTAAAAAGTTATGAGTTAAGAGTTAGGAGTTGGGAATTAGCAGTCTTTAACTCCTAACTCTTAATTTATTACTCCTAACTTCTAACCATTTTACCCTGAACACTATCTCGTTAAGGTAAGAGTGCGGCGCTTCGTAACCATCTGATAGGCTTCGATGATATCACCATCAACCCAATCATTGAATTTATCGATACCAACACCGCATTCATAACCGGCGTTGACCTCACGAGCATCTTCTTTCATCCGTTTTAGGGAGTCAAGAACGCCTTCATAGATCACCTTACCGCCGCGTCGCACCCTGACTTTGCAGTTACGAACTAGCTTGCCAGATTGAACGTAGCAACCGGCAACCGCACCACGACCGACTGGGAAGACGGCACGGACTTCGGTTTGACCCAAGGGTTCTTCCACCAACTCTGGCTCCAAAAGACCTTCCAAGGCATCTTGGATATCTTCTAGGAGTTTGTAAATCACGTTGTATTCCCGGACATCAACACCTGCTTCATCGGCGGCTTGTCTAGCACCACTGGCAAAGGTGGTGTTGAAGCCGATAATTACAGCGTTACTGGCAGCTGCTAAGTCGATATCTGTTTCGGTGATTTCTCCAGCAGTAGCCAACAACATCCGAATTTGGACTTCGTTTTGCGGGATTTGCTTGAGCGCTCCCACAATGGCTTCTACCGAACCTTGTACATCTCCTTTCAAGATCAAGTTGAGTTCTTTCAACTCGCCTTCTTGTGCTTGAGCCGAGAGCGTTGTCAGGGTAACACGACCCTGTAACAAACGGGATAGGCGTTGTCTGTCGGCGCGATCGCTAGCAAGCGTTCTGGCTTCTTTTTCGTTCTCGAAGACCTCGAACTCGTCGCCGGCTGCTGGCACATCACTTAAACCTAGTACCTCGACGGCAAATGAAGGAGAAGCAATCTCTACTCTCTTGCCTCTGTCATCTACCATTGCCCGAACTTTACCGAAAGCCGAGCCAGCTACCAAGATATCTCCCACATGCAGGGTACCATTCTGAATTAGCAATGTAGCAACTGCTCCCTTAGCTTTATCCAGATGTGCTTCAATCACAGTTCCTTTGGCGGTACGATCTGGGTTGGCAGATAGTTCTGCAACCTCTGCTACTAAGAGAATCATCTCTAAGAGCGTATCCAGGTTTTCACCTCTGATGGCGCTCACGGGAACCATGATCGTATCACCACCCCAGTCTTCTGAGGTCAGACCATACTGAGTAAGTTCTTGTTTAACGCGTTCTGGCTGTGCCCCTTCTTTGTCAATTTTGTTAATTGCAACAACAATTGGCACTCCCGCAGCTTGGGCGTGGCTAATGGCTTCAATGGTTTGAGGACGGACACCATCATCGGCAGCTACTACCAACACGGCAATGTCTGTTACCCGCGCTCCTCTGGCCCGCATTGCTGTAAAGGCTTCGTGACCAGGAGTATCCAGGAAGACTATCTGCTGTGGTTTGCCCTCATGTACTACATCCACATGGTATGCACCAATGTGTTGAGTGATCCCACCAGCTTCGCCAGCAGCCACTTTGGTTTTGCGAATTGAGTCGAGCAGGGTTGTTTTTCCGTGGTCTACGTGACCCATGATTGTCACGACAGGCGGACGGCGGTGGAGATGTTCTAGGTCTTCTGCACCGACCATTTCCGTAATTTTCCGAGCTTCTGCTTCTCGTTCGGCGGTTTCGACTTCTATTTCTAGTTCTTTTCCTACCAGGGTAATTGTCGGAATATCCAGATTTTGAGTGATACTCACCGCCATACCTTTAAGGAACAGGATTTTCACAATCTCTGTATCGGGAACGGCTAATACGTCAGCCAGTTCTTGCACAGTCAACGGCCCTGTGATCGTCACTTTTTCGGGGCGTTCGCGCTTTGTCTCGCCTTCTTGGCGACGGTTTTGGTGATTGTCGCGTCCAGAACCAGACTTGGAACCAGACCTAGAACCAGACTTTTTGGCTCTTGCAGTTGGGGCGCTAGCAAGGGTTGCACCTGGTATCTGTACAGGTCGAGTCGCTTTCGGTTTGGGAGGACGAGCGATAGAAAGGCTGACTTGGACTGTGGCTGGTGAGTCGATATCGTCATCATCCAGCAAATCTTCTTCAAACTCATCATCCAGTATCGGCTTGATTCGCTTACCTTTGACGCCAGCTTTTGACTTCTCTTTAACTTCGTCAATTATTTCCTCTTCTACCCACTTTTTGCCGCCTTTGGTCGGTCGAGGTGGACTTGGGCGTTTCAAATCGAGGAGATCGGGTGTGACTGGTTCATCACCCAATCCTTGAGATTTGCTCGCTATGCCTGACATCTGCCTGGGGGGAGTAGCGATCGGCATTGCGGCTGCTACTGCTTCACTTGGACGTGCCGGTCTGGGTCGTTGCCCCTCTCCCAGTTGTGATGGAGCAGATGGTCTATTAGCTCTCTGCTCTGGTCTGCTGGGTGCAGGGGTGGGACGACTTGCCCTTTGTGGCGCACTTGGTGGAGACTGGTCTGTTGGCAGTTTAGCGACTCTCGGCTTAATTTGTTCGCGATCGCCTTCTGTGGGTCGTTGCCGTTGGTCGCGCTTGAGGATCGGTTTATCTGCCTGAGATACTGGCGGCTCATCTACCACCTGGGCTTCTTCTGCAGCAGGTCTGGCTGGAGGAGCAACTAGTTGTGGTTTGATCGGTTTTTCCGATTTTGGTCTAGGTGGAACTATTTTTTCCGGTTTTTGGGATGCTATTTTTTCCGGTGCCGGACTTGGATTAGGCGTTTGTTCCAAGTTAGCGATCGAAGGTTGCTCTTGAGTCTCAGATTGAGTCCGGGGCACAGGTCGAGTTGGTGCTGCCGGTTTTTGGGGTGAGACTGGTGTAGCGAAAGGCCGTGGCGGAGAGGGAGGATTAGCTTCAGACAAGGCAGCTTGGGTATTGTTAGCAAGTGACGCCTCTGGGGCGTTGGGAGTAGTATTTCTCAATATTTTGGGTTTGCGTATTTCCAAAATTTGCTGTTTGTGGGGTGCAGCAGGTCGGTTACGTCCGCCGTTGGGTGGTGAATTTGGTTTATGGCTGGTTGTACCTAGTTCCTTTTTGGCTGACACATTCGTGGCTGCTAGCTTTTCTGCTGCCGCCCGGATGCTTTCTGCCTCGGATTCTGAAATCGTGCTGCTATGACTTTTGACCGCAATATCGAGCTGGTCGCAAATTGCTAGTAGCTCTTTGTTATCCAAATTCAATTCCTTTGATAATTCATAAATTCTAACTTTGCCGTTGTTCATCCACTCTTCCCCTTTAATTTACAGTTTTAGCGGATGGTTGCCTGGTTTGCGACATCTCCATCCTTGGATTACTGTTTTTAGACTGCCGTTCAGTTTTTGCCGGTGCCTCCAATCAGGAAAGAGAGATGTTTCGGTTTAATAATGGCATCCCCACCAGGAATGATGGTTGAGGGATACCCATAAAAATTTCTTAAATAAAAGATTTTTATAGGAATCCTTGACGCCGAACTGCGCCTGAGCGCTACCAGGTTGCCATTTTGTAGTTTCTTGTTTTGTTGATTCTGAGTCTTCCACAACACAATCGATTACATTTTATTCTGGGAATGTTGCCTCGCCCCTCGTTATTGGAGAGCCGAATGCCTTTTACACCCATTTACTATTTTGGCACTAACCTTAACGATCGATAGGGAGTGTGATGAAAGCGCGACTTCGGCTTTTGACACAATTCCTTTAATGATTACGTCACAAAGTTGTTCCAATTAAATTTGGTTTTGGGTATTACTGCGCGCTAGACGTTGCGACAAGCTTTGGTACAGTGCTTCTGGCACTGATGCATGTAGCGATCGCCCTAGTCGATTTTTTTTTTGAGCCGCTTGTAAGCAACTCGTTTCTGGACAAATATAGGCAGAACGCCCCATGCCCTGATCCAATTGTACCTTTCCCGATGGAAAGACGCGGACAATCCGCCAAAACTGATCTTTTGAGCTTACTTTCCGGCAGCTAATACAGCGCCGATAATTTGGTTTCATCGGTTCTTTGCCATCTCAGTCCAGGATAATGGAAGTAAAAATAAGTTTATTATTACTATTTTTTACTTATACCAAGTAGCTTTTGAGACTAAGACTACAATCTTACACTATCAAAACTTTACAAAATTAATCAATTATTAATCATCGTTATTGTCAAAACTATCTTCCTCTTCTAATTCGTTCTGATTTTCATCCTCGAATTCTTCTTCAAAGTCCGGGTCGTCTTCTGATTCCTCTGATTGATATTTTGTTCTGACGGCTGCAAATTTGGTATCCTCTGCTGCATAGTCATACTTAGCTTTGTCTTTAATGTCTATTTTCCAACCAGTCAGACGGGCTGCCAAACGGACGTTTTGTCCTTCTTTCCCAATAGCCAAACTCAATTGATCTTCAGCTACAAGTACGTGAGTTTGCCGTGATTCAGGGTCCATCAAGCGTACTTCATCTACCCGTGCTGGACTTAAGGCATTAGCAATGTATGTTGCTGGGTCTGGCGACCAGCGAATTACATCTATTTTTTCACCGCGTAATTCGTTGACTACCACTTGAATTCGCGATCCCCTAGCTCCAATACAAGCGCCTACTGGGTCTACATCGCGATCGAGAGTATCTACTGCTATTTTAGTTCGGGGGCCGACATAACGGGAAGGGGGGTTTGCCTCCCTAGCTACGGCAACAATCCGTACCACTTCATCTTCAATTTCTGGGACTTCGTTGGCGAAAAGATAAACTACCAAACCAGCATCAGCACGAGACACAAGCAACTGTGGCCCTCGTTGCTGACCTTGGGAGACTTTTTTCAGATATACCTTGAAGGTGGCATTTGCCCGATAATTATCGTTAGGCAACTGTTCCCGCTTCGGTAATTCGGCTTCTACTTCTGGTTGACCAAAGCCGCTGCTAACTGCTAGAACCACTGATTGCCGTTCAAACCGCAGGACTCTTGCTTGGAGAACAGTTCCTTCTAAATCTTGAAACTCTTCTTGCACCATCTGGCGCTGTTGATCCCGTAATTTTTGCGCCAATACTTGCTTAGTTTGCATTGCCGCCATCCGACCAAATTCTCCTTGGTCGGGGGTAACATCCAGCACTACAGAGTCCCCTAACTGTGCTTCGGGAGCGACTTGTTGAACTTCGTCTAGAGAAATTTGGTGATCTGTATTATCTACTTCTTCAACAATGGTTTTGGTAGAAAGAACGCGAAATCCTTCTCCTTCAATATCGAGTTCTACTTCAAAATTTTCAAAATAATCTTCGTCAAACTGTTTGCGCTCTAAATTTTGGGCGCGGCGATAACGTTCATAGCCTTTAAGTAGTGCTTCTCTTATAGCTGATTGAACCGCAAGCCGGGGTAAATTCCGTTCGCGACTTATACTTTCAATTAATTCTTTTAATCCAGATAAAGTAACCATTGACATAAGCAATCTCCTTTAAAAATTAGGAACTAGAGACTGGGTGTTGGGCATTAGCATTGGGCATAGGGAAGAGGACAAGGGGACAAGGAGAATTAGGGACAAGGGGAAAAACTTGTTGCAAGTTCTCACCTCTTGTCACCTTGTCACCTTGTCTCCCTTGCTTCTCTGCTCCTCTGCCCCTCCAATACCTAGTCCCTAGCCTCTAGCCTTAGTAACTTGTTTATCGGCGCTCCTCTAACTGCACCTTAGTAATTAGGGAGCGGGGAATTTCGACTACACGACCTTTTTGATTTAAATAAAGTGCTGTCTCATCCCGACGAATCAACTGACCAATCCACTCTTGTTGTCCGTCGTAGGGTGGCGTTGTGGAGATAATAACAGGAAATCCTTTAAAGGAAATAAACTCCCTGTCTGTTACCAATTGCCGCGAAATACCAGGACTAGACACTTCCAAGACGTATGTATCTGGAACGATTTCCGCAGCATCTAAGGAGGCTTCTAAAGCACGGCTCATCCTCTCACAATCGTTCAACCCAGTGTCTTGCTCAGGATTGCGAATGTCTACCCGCAACACTGGTGGACTTTGGTTAGTATGAAAAACCACGCCAACCACTTCCAATCCCAGTTCTTCTGCAACTGGTGTCGCCAAATCAATAATTTGTGGAACTAAAGGATGAGCCATGAGAGAATTCAATAAAAAAAGTGGGCATCGACCCACTTCCTGCGATAGGTGTATCTTCCAAGAAGTCTTGTGACGAACCAAATTATGATTCGCCTAATTCGAGTTTAGCGCATTTCTTTTATAGTCGTGTATTGGGGATTGGGCATTAGACCTCTTGCAAAAGTAACTTTTGCACTCTTGCGGAAAAGGGGAAAGGTTAAAGGGGAAAGGTTTTTTATTCCTTTTCCCTTTTCCCTACTTCTGCAAGAAGTCTATTGGAAAAGAGGAGGCAGAAGGCAGAAGGCAGAAGTTCTTGAATTTTGAATGCGTGAATTTTGAATTGATTTCTCCCCTGCCCCTCTGCTCTCCCTACCCTTCCCGTATTTTTGGGAGAGTAGCACCTTTATCCACTACCACCGGAACTGATACTTGTGTTCTTAGCTGCCGGGTTTGCTCGATAATTTGGTCTATGTCTTCTTGGGATAAACGCTGGACGTAGTTGAGTTTGATTTCTTCTAAGAAGTCAAAAAGTAAACTCTGAATTTCTGAGAGTACATGTTTTTCCTTGATTTGAGATCCTAAGACCTTGGTGAAGCTTTCTAGTAATTGACTGGTGAGTTGTGCTCCTACAGGGTCTTCAACAGCGCCAACTAAAGTTTTGTAAAGATTAGTTGTGATTTGAGTCGCCAGTTGTTCGCTGAACTGGGTTTGAGCCTGTCCCACGCCAGGAAGATTCTGGAGGTTGCGGTAGACGGGGACTTGATGGAAGACGGTTTCGATGTTGTGGCGCAGAATGGCAACGATCGCAGGTTGGATATCAGGTAGCACTTGGTAGACAATTGTTTTTACCAAAAGACCTGCGATCGCTTCCACTTCATTCACATTATTAATATCTATGTAGGGACGTAAATTTTCTTGTTGCGAGAGCCAGTTTGTTAACTCACCCCGCTGAATTGAACCCTGAACCTGATTAATCACCCTCACCACGACAATTTCTGTCAGTTCTTCGGCAAAATTGGCAACAATCCCCTGATTAAGTTGCTTTCGCACTGGATGCAGATTCAATAACTGCGCTTGATCGAGGCGAATTAATACAGGTATGATTCGCAACCCTCGCCAAAATGGCAGTAGTAAAAATAAATCGTACCAACGCCACAATAGTGCTTCTAACCAGCTAAAACCGGGATGTTGGCGTCTGAGCCAGAAGGTGCGCCCCAGCAATTCTACGCCAAATAAAATCAGAAAAGGTAAGTCAATAAGCCAGAATTTATCAATAAAATCGCCATTTTCCCCGATTTGGCGGTAGTAGTTACTGGCGATCAAAGGGCGAATGCTTTTGTTAAAAAAATTAATTTCTTCAAGCCAGTCATTTTGTGATAAGTATGGCTGACTCCAAAAAGTAGCAAAGGATTGTTTTGCAGATTCTTTACCGATGTGCGATCGCATCCTTTGTTTGATTTTCTCCAGCGTCCCACTCTTATTCGCTCCTGCAAACGGATTACTGTCAATCATCTCGCTACTAAGACGACTTATTTGTATTAACCTGCTATTTACCTGAGGCGACTGTAACCCTGTTTGCCTAACTTGTTCCTCTAATGCGTCTACTGTTTCTAGATAACTTTTTGTGTCTCGATGACTTTCAATACCTTTAATTGGGTCATAAATCTTAGTAATTTGAGGAAGTTTTCGCAAGTAGATATCTCGCCAAGGTACGTAACTTAAATCAAACAACACTAAACCTAAATTTACTGTCGCAGCAATTGCCATAAATCTTTCAAACCAAAGATTACGCTGCTTATAAGATTTTATATTTTTCATTTCTTGTAATATATGATACTTATTGAGGTATTTAAAACATAAATTTTTTCATTTATTAATTTTTTGCTCTTTCTAACCAATTACAGCAATTTCCAGTCGAGTAGACCCCAGTAGAAGTACACATCTGTCATGGGTATCAACTTCAGCCCAAAACAAAACTCCTTTAAAACCTCTTTTCCAGTCATAGGCTGAAAATCCTCCTCATTGCAGCACAGCCACAGGTAAAGAGACTAGACTTCTTGGCATTTGTGGGGAATTGGGTTTGGGGTAAAGGGGAAGGGGACTTTTGCAGAACCTTTTCCCCTTCCCCTCGCCCCTTATCCCCTTCTTGGGGCCTCACTTTCCTCTTTTCCCGACAAATGCCAAGAAGTCTAATGCACAGATGTGATTTTCTAACGCAGTTTTGGGTTAAAAGGGTGGGTATATTCGCTTCAAATGATAACCACTGTATCTTTGCTAATACAAGATACTTCTTTTGATGGATGACAGAAATTGTTGTTTAAACATCTAGCTAAATTTAACAAAAAAAAATCACAATTTGTTCAAAATTCATTAAATAATCGTGAAAAAAGTTATTAAACAAACTTAAAATGCAGCTGTTAACGTTTATGATCCTGCTGATTTGACCCAAAGGAGTTTTTAAGTATGTGGTGTGGGTTTGGAAAATCAAGCGCAACCTTTGCTGTTACTTGCCTGATGACTGCTAGTTTGGTAATTGCAGACACAGGTTTTGCAGCCCCTCAAAAAAGTTATACGCCCCAGCAATTCCGTGAAGTATTGCGGGGATTAGGCTATAACGTCAAGGTAACAAACACCGCTTTGACAGACGAGGAAACTAAAAAGGCAATTCGAGAATTTCAGACTGGTTATAAGCTAAAACCAGTTGATGGCATCGCAGGGCCAAAAACCCAAAATTTCGCTGCTAACATCGTTCAAATTTTGCACATAAATTTAAATGCAGTGGTGAAGCCAAATCCTCCCCTACCGCGCGATCATTTTTATGGTTCCCGCACGGAAGAAGTGGTGAAGGAGTATCAGAAGAAATATCAGTTGCAAGAAACTGGAATTGCTAATTTAGCACTCCGCCAAAAGCTGAATGAAGAAGCAAAGACACTCTTCAGCCAGCCGACAACTAAACCAACAACTAAACCGACAACTAAACCAACACCAAGAGCAACACCGAGAGCAACACCGAGAGCAACACCGACAGCGACACCAACGGCTACGCCAACGGCTACGCCAACGGCTACGCCAACAGCGACGCCAACAGCGACACCGACAGCGACACCGACAGCGACACCGACAGCTACGCCAACAGCTACACCAACAGCTACACCAACAGCGACACCCTAGTTGCCAGAAAAAACTCCTACCCCAAAGCCGCTCAAGCGATCTGATTTGGTTCTTCTAAGGGTCTGCCCTTTGGTGTAGGTAGAATTGGACGGCGGTCATTGTAAGGCATAGGAATATACTGCACGCTGGGTCGTCCTCCTTGTGGCTGTGGGTACAGATCCATGAGATCATAAATAGAATGGGGCAGTCCGACGGTTACGGGCAGCCCCATTTCTGTTGCTTCTTCAATAGTGATGGGATAGTCATGGGTGACGCGTCCAGTTGTCAAGGCTTCAATAATCGGTTCGATATTTTCTGGCAAAACTTTTTGCTTAGGTATACTGTCTTTTAGCAAAGTTCGTACAAACCGCTGTACCTGCCCAATTGCTTTGCGTGATAGGTCGGCCATAATTAGGGTTTGGTCATCAATCTCACTGATGGGTTTATCTTCAACCACTTTCAGGATACTGGCTGCGGGGTAATTACCCAATTGGGGATCAACTGGCCCCAAGACAGCGTTAGCATCCATAATAATTTCATCAGAGGCGAGGGCAAGCATTGTACCGCCACTCATAGCATAGTGAGGTACAAAAACTGTGACTTTTGCTTGGTGGCGAATTAATGCTCTGGCGATTTGTTCCGTAGCCAAAACTAAACCACCAGGAGTGTGCAAAATTAAGTCAATCGGCACTTCTGGGGGTGTGAGGCGAATTGCTCGCAATATTTGTTCTGAGTCTTCGATAGTAATGTAGCGAGATAGGGGAATTCCCAAAAAGCTAATGGACTCTTGACGGTGAATCAGTAAAATCACCCGACTTTTGCGTTCCTGCTGAAATTCTTGCAAAGCACGCAAGCGCCGATATTCAATTTGACGTTTTTGCCAAAGGGGTTGCAAAGAAGTCAGAAGGAGAAAGATCCAGAATAAATCACCAATACCAAAGCCCATATAATTTATTTTTGTTCAAAAATAACGGTTGCCGTCATTATTGTCACAAATTTGGGGCGATCGCAGTTCTATCTGTAGATTTATAGAAAAATTACGAATTATTTACTACCCCTTCGCCAAATTTTAATCGTATCGTCATCACTACCGCTAACTAAGGTTTGGCCATCGGGACTGAAGGCGACACATCTAACATAGTTGGAATGCCCTGTAAGTGTGCTGATTTCTCTGCCACTGTGTATGTGCCACAGTTTGATTGTGTTATCCCAACTGCCACTAGCCAGAAATTGTCCATCCTGGCTAAAGGCGACTGACCAAACTGAATCAGAATGACCAATGAGAGTACGAATTTCTCTGCCTGTATTTACATGCCACAGTTTAATCGTGTTGTCACCACTGCCACTGGCGATAATTTCCCCATTTTTGCTGAAGGCAATACAGTTGACAAAGAAAGAATGGCCTGTGAATGTGTAAATGTTCCTGCCTGTATATACTTGCCACAATTTAATTGTGTAATCATTACTGCCACTAGCCACCAGTTGTCTATCCTGGCTATTGGTTGTAAACGTTCTCGGAGAGTAGGCGACTGACGAAACTGGGTCGGAATGACCTGTGAAAGTTTGGATTTCTATGCCTGTGTTTACCTGCCACAGTTTGATTGTGCAGTCAGCGCTGCCACTAGCCAAAAACTTGCCATCTGGACTAAAAGTAACGGAATTTACCCAATTAGCATGACCAGTGAGAGTACGAATTTCTTTACCCGTGTTGACATCCCACAATTTGATTGTATTATCCCAACTCCCGCTAGCTAAAATTCCCCGATTTAGGTCTGCAACTCCCGCAGATTTGCCGGATTCGCCTTGATAAGAAAGGTTTGAAGAGATTGGGATTGGGCTAAAGGCGACGGAATGAACCATACTGGAATGACTAGAATACCAACGACCCAGTTGACGCACTAGCTTGCCAGTGTTCACTTGCCAAAGTTTGATGGTCTTGTCATTACTGCCACTAGCAATAAATTGTCCGTCTGGGCTAATGGCGATCGCATGAACCATACTAGAATGACCTTTGAGGGTCTGTACGCATTTCCAGTTCTGCCGATCTAATACAATAGGTACAGGTAGTTGCTGCTTAGGGCTTATCACTAGAGTAGATGATGTTTTTGTTACATACCCCTCTGTCTCAGAGCCTAATAAATCCAACCACTCTTGCACAGATTGGGGACGATACGTTGACTCCAGATCCATACCGCACATAATAGCTTGATTTACCCTGTTGCTGATGTTGGGATTAAAATATTGTGGTGGTTCTAAATTGATATTGTGTCGTCTATCATCTGCACTAGTTGGTACAACTGCGGTAAGCAAGTTATACAAAGTAGCAGCTAGGGCGTAAATATCAATGTATTCTCCTCGCGGCGCTTCTGATTCATACTGTTCAGGTGGAGCAAAACCAGGAGTACGATACACTGTATGCCTTTGAATCGTATTAGGAATAAATTCTCTAGCGATGCCAAAGTCTATCAGCACTGCTTCTAATTTATCAATGCGGATCATGATGTTGCGTGGTTTGAGATCCCGATGCAACAGTCCTTTAGAATGGATTAGGGTCAAAGCATCGCCAATTTGCCGGATGTAAAGTAGTGCTTCTGCTTCTGATAGCACCCCTGTTCGCCTTAAGCGCTGTGCTAAGTCTTCCCCTTCGATGTAATCCATCACCATGCAGGGCAAATTCCCTTCATCAAAGATGGTTTCTATCTGTACTATATGAGGGTGGTGGCACACAGCCAGCCGAACTGCTTCATCACGAAAGTCTTGCCTTAACTTGTTTCGGTGGAGTATCCAGGCGGGGTGATTCAGGATTTCTTCTTTGAGGGTTTTAATCACTCGCTGTTGATTTCGTTGATTTCTGGCAAGATAAGTAATGCCAATTCCGCCTTCACCTAGTTGGCTTTCAATAATGTAGCGTCCCCCGAATAAAGACTTTCCTGCATTCCACACCATTAGTAATATTTGACAATTGCTGGTATTTATTTTGGCACGGTATCAGAACAGCCAACACGAATTTTTAGGAATTCCATTTGAATTGCTGTTGTAGCTTTTGAGAACTTAGTTACTTAGATAACATTTTGATTAACCTCAATAATTACTAATAGTATAAAGTTTGAATATACCCTCATAGTTTTGCCTAAACTATGCCCTTATACGAAAATATGAAACTTGATTGCTCATGCTAGAGTAAACAGTAACTTTAGATATATTTGTTCATAATAATTTGACTTGTAGGTAATCTAAAATTATGCTAAAGAATTTAAATTTGAAACAAAAATTTACAATTCTGCTACTAGTAATTTTGACATTTGGTTTGAGCTTGAGTGGATTTACTCTTTCTTCTCTACTGAGGGAGAATGCTAAACAAGATATTAGCTCCACTGGTCTCATGCTCATTCAAACAATGAGTTCTGTTCGTAAATATACCAGTACTCAAGTAAATCCAGAGCTAGTTGATAAATTGGCTACTGAATTTTTGCCGCAAACCGTTCCTGGATACTCAGCACGAGAAGTGTTTGAAATTTTACGGAAAACAACAGACTACCGTGATTTCTTTTATAAAGAAGCAACTCTCAATCCCACAAATCTTCGGGATAAGGCTGACGGTTTTGAGACGGAAATTGTAGAACAGTTCAGAAATAAATCAGACCTTAAAGAAGTTAGTGGATTTCGCTCAATTCCTGGTGGGGATATCTTTTATATTGCTCGTCCCTTAGCAGTGTCTGAACAAAGCTGTCTGGCCTGTCATAGCGTACCTGAAGCTGCACCTCAAAGTATGATTAGTCTTTATGGTGCTGCTAATGGATTTGGGTGGAAACTTAATGAAATTGTTGGCGCTCAGATTATATCAGTACCCGCCAAGAATGTCATTAATAAAGCAAATCAGTCTTCTTTACTAATTATCTTGATTGTATCAGCTATATTTATAGCGACTATCCTATTAGTCAACTTGTTCTTGAATCGACAAGTTGTAATTCCTCTCAAACGCATGACTCGTATAGCCGAAGAAGTTAGTACGGGACATATGGAAGTTGAATTTGAGCAGATGTCTAATGATGAAATCGGTAATTTAGCTAGAGCCTTTAAACGGATGCAGTTAAGTTTAGAAATGGCAATGAAAAGAATCAAACGTACTCAAGGAGGTACAGGCGATTACAATAATTCATAATGATGCTCTCTACGAGAGGCTACATTTAGCTTGCTTCTTTGCAAAGGTACGTGAACTATCTACTGCTACGCTAATGCAATGACTTCTGTAGAAGACCTTGCGTGTAGCTTTGCTAAAAAACCTTGTTACTTTTATGAAATCTCTTGACTTAAACTTACTTTCATAATGTCTATATCTCTATGAAAATAAGCTTTTTTTGAATTCAAAAGCTGCTTGAAAGTTAGGAATTTCCTTAGTTACAAGTTCAATGAATTGGTCAGCTGAAATATAAGGATTGTGAGCTAGTATTTCTTCTATAATCAGATTTGCCATTGGTCCGATGTGATAGGCTAATTCTTGCTGACAATGTTTGATAAATGCTGGTTGGAGTAAAGATTGTTGCTGTTGTTCAATTTTTCGCCCATTTTGTGGACTAGTAGGTGAATTAAAAATTGTTTCTTCAGGTTGGTTATATGACTGCGATATGGCTGACATAGCCTGAAATTCAGGGTTAAATACTGTAGCCGGCAAATCATCAACCATGAATGCAGAAGATATTGCTATTTCTGGTTCTCCAATACGTTCTAAATCTCCAAGAACTTCACTGGCTGTTTGGTATCGCTTGTTAGGTCTATCTTCCAACATACAATCAAGCACTTGAGCAAACTCATCAGTAACATAGGTATAATTACGCCAGTTCCATTCAAGTGAGTATTGATCCATTAATAAAGATGGATCTCTAGCTGTGAGTAATACAATAGCAGTTACACCCAAAGCATAAAGGTCACTGGAGGGCGAACATAAACCCAAACTAATCTGTTCGCGGGGAGCATATCCAACTTTGCCGACAAGGGACATTTTGCCAACAAACGTTACCTGGTGGTTGGAACTTCTTCCTTCGTTAATATCAGCAATTTGCTTGCCTACCCCGAAATCAATCAGCACTGGCAGATCCTTGCCATCGGGTAACATGATGTTGTCTGGAGAAATATCTCGATGGATAATGTTGTGCTGGTGAACATATTCCAAAACAGGCAGCAGATTCTTTAGCCACTGGATAACTTCGTCTTCAGAAAAATTTCTTCCTTGACGTTGCAGTTCTCCTAGCAGTCTTGAATATGTTTTACCGTCAACATACTCTTGTACTAGGAATAGCCGACCATCTCCTTCAAAGCAAGCCAAAAACTTAGGAATTTGAGGATGTTGCAATTGATGAAGAATTTTTGCCTCTCTTTTAAATAAGTTCCGATATTGTTCCAGTCCACTTTCGCCTGTGCCAATGGGTGCAAATTCTTTGAGAACACAGGCTTCATTAAACCGACGAGTGTCAAATGCTAAGTAAGTTCGTCCCAATCCTCCCTGTCCTAGAAGTTTTTGGATAATATAGCGGTTATCGATTAGAGTTCCAGCAGCTATTTCTGGTCTTGTCATAGGGGACTGTGACATCATCATCGCACTCCTAGCGATTTTGTTATTGATAAATTATCTAATTTGCTGAAAGTCAGAACTCTAGCAGATAAGGGCTGATAACATCCTTTAAATTGAGGTTAGCACCACTATCAAGCCAAGGAAATACACTTTTCTACAATTTTCTGATGGTCTTGTGTTACCAAATAGACGATTTTAACTTGAGTAATTCGATCGTAATACTAATACTTAAGTATTTTAGCCGCTGCAACATAATCAGTGTCTGCGGTAATATCTGCAAATGTTCAGGGCATCGCCTTTGAGATTTGCTGCTGAACCTTATCCCCATAGTTACCCAATTGAAACTGGGTTGAGGAACAGTAAGGATATAGCGTGACATCATAGTTTTTCATAAAAAATGAGGTTGCTATAGACTTGCTGAAAGAAATATTATATGTATTTCAAGTGCTAAATATGCGATCGCTCTCAAAAATTAATCTTTCTGAGAGCTAATATCATTATCAGATAGCGGCTTCGGTATCAGCTATCAAAGTTTTCATTACAAGTGATTCCTCAAAAGCAGAAAATGATGCTGCGTATCAGAAAAGACTCCTGAAGCTACAATAATTCATTTAGTTCGTCAGGATTCACGCCTAACTGACGCAAACGTTCTGCTAATTGTTCAGCTTTTCGTTTGGCTTGAGCAGCTTCTTGTTTCGCTTCTGTAGCTTCTTGTCTAGCTTCTGTAGCTTCTTGTTCAGCAATTATAGCTCGTTCAGTTGCAGCAGCAGCTTCCTCTGTGGGTGCGGGAATTAATTCTCCTGTCAAAGTGAACCACCTTAACCACAACTTTTCAATATCTCGAAATGAACCTTGCCATAAGCCTAAACTTAAATCTATCTCTGGCATTAGTAAGCGCCCTTCCGTCAAATTCATCGGTTCATAGTGACCGCCGACTAACTGAAAAGCCCGAAGTTCATTAGTGTAGCGACTAAAAACAATATAGTAGGGAATCCGCAAAATTCGCTCATAAACTTCCCATTTGCTAGGAGGTTTATCTGCTGCACTTTCTCTTCTTGTGCCTAAATCTTCGTCTTCCGTACCTGGAGATAATAACTCAACAACTACAAAGGGATTTGCTGGTTCTTGCCAAGTGACATAACTTAACCGCAAGTCTTGGCCTTTATACCCTTTATATAATTTTCCTACACCTACTACACCAAACCAATCTGGGCGTTTATACCACAAAGGATGCTGTAAATCATAATAGAGATTAAGGTCAGCCGCACTGTAAACTAGTTCGGGATTCCAGTTCATGGGCTGAAAAGTTAAGTATAAAAGTAAGGGTTGTAAAAAGTGGAAATCGTCTGGCAAGCCTGGTTCCTCTGGGTTGTCACTTGGTAAATCATACATTGTTGGTAGGGTTTCCCAAGGAGGAAGCGGTGGGTCAGATTGAGGGATGTAATGGGGAGAAGAAGTCATATTAAAAATTCAAAATTCAAAACTTGTACTGAGCGTAGCCGAAGTATTCACGCATTCAAAATTAATGTTATTCCACAACTAGCTGCGAAGTGTTCATGCACCGCTCTGCTAACGCCAAATTTGAAGATTACCTTTGCTACTATTATCTCTAAATGTTCGGCTTCCTTGGGTAAAATGCCACTCAATACTTTTCGGATAAGCCTAACAATCTCTCTTTTGGTCTGGGAAAAGGTTAAAGGGCAAAGGGGAAAAGGTAAATTCAAACCCTTTCCCTTTCCCCTTTCCCCCAAAACCCGAAAAGTATTGAAATGCCACTGAACTCTAATCGTGAAACTTGCTCAAGGTTGGTAATTAGCAAGATATCACTTATTTAAAGGTAAAAAAAATTTTCTTAATTGCTTATAAATAACTATTACTTTCTAAATTACTTGGGGAATACTGAAATTTAGTCCCATTAAAGGTGTATGAAAAATGGCAGATAATAAAGTCAGTGCAAAACTTTCCTCCGCAGACAGGGAAGCCGTGATGCAAGCTATTACTACTATCCGCGAAAAGTTACCGTTCTTGATTGATTTGACAACCGAGGAACGTAAAGCTTTACCCAAGCTGGGCGATAAGAGTCGGGCGTTTGTGAGTAAAGCTTTGGAAATCGCCACACAAAACCCTGACTTTTTACCGCGTTCTTTTGACTTGAATGAAATGCGTCAGGATATCGAACTATTTGAAGCCCTGTACCCCATTATGCTGTCGTTGACGCAACTGCAAGGACTGGTGGATGATACATCTGTGGCTGTTGGTAGCGAAGCTTATGCGGCGGGTTTGATGGTATATAACTATGCCAAAGTTAGTGGTAAAGGCGCGGGTTTAGAGCCAATGGTTGATGATTTAGGGCGAAGATTTGCGCGGAAAGCTAAAAAAGCGCAACCACAAACGTCGTAAGTCGAGAAATTAACTCGACGCTTGTACCTAAAAACATAAAACTTGCTGCTCTGAGCTTGGGTGTTTTCGTTTAAAGTGAGACACTCCGAGTTCAGAGCATTAATATTTTAGTTTCAAGTGAGAATGTTTTGGGTTGAAACGAGAACATTTCGGTTTCAAGTGAGAATGTTTTGGGTTGAAACGAGAAATTTTCGATTTGAAGTGAGAATGTTTTGGGTTGAAACGAGAAATTTTCGGTTTGAAGTGAGAACGTTCTGGTTTAAAACGAGAACATTGTGGTTTGAAGTGAGAATATTTTCGTTTAAAGTTAAAATTTTTGTGTTTAGAGCTAAATAGTAGTAGGTTCAAGAGCAATACGCTTCAGCTAAAGAGAATTATAGCGACTAGGTTTTTCGGCGATCTTCACTAGGAGGATGCAACCCAGCTTGAAACCAAAAACCTCGCGCACTCTGAATTGAGTCATCTTCTGGATAGCGTTCATCGTTCATATCAAGTCGCTTGCAGGTTGCTCTACCAGTGGGTGTAATTCCGATAATTGTCCTACCATCTGCTGACCAGAGAAAATGCTCTGACCAAATTTGTTGACGAGGATTAAAGAGGGGTACTACTGCTTGAGTCTCTGAGTCATATCCCGCGATAAAGTTGTAGCGACGTTCGTTACAACGGCGACAAGCCAAGGCTAAATTATTAATTTCATCATCACCACCAATAGACTTTGGTATCAAATGGTCTACTGTAAATCTTGTTGTAGAAATGCGTTCTGGAGAATGGCAATACTCGCACAAATAATTGGCGCGTTTTCGGACAATTTCTTTAGTAGCATCATCAATCATCTTTTTGAGCTACCAGCATCGCATTAATATGGGTAAAAATTCTATCTAGTTCTCCAATTTCTTCAAGTTCGATAACTTCTTCTGGAGTTAGTAAATCAGCTTTTTTGCGTTCTAAAAGTTCTTCCATCCGTGCTTGCAGTTCATCATTAAATTTGAACAGATTAAATTTATCCAGCTTTTCTATTCTGATACTGCCAATCAAGGATGAAGGTCTAGCGATTACGGTTGTCATAGTTAGGGCGATATAATTTATTGATATGTGCTTTTATTTTAGTGTTTTAATAGCTTGCTTCATAGGAAGTTAGGACATAATAGCCTAACTGGCGCAGTTCTCTGACTATATCCATTGGAAAATTCTCATTAGAGTAAAGCTTAACCATCATCATCCTCAGCGAACGTGATGATTGCTCGATTTAATTGTTCTTGGTGCTGTTCATAATAAGTCTAGGCAGCTTTTAGATCGTCATGGGTTAGGGTAGGGTAGTTTCGCAGTAACTCTTCCTCATTTGCTCCCTGTTGGCGAAAAGCCACCAACGTCCACACAGGGATGCGCGTATTGCGAATGCGTGGCTGTCCCCCGCAGACACCGACGTTACTTGAATTGGCTGGCTGCTTAGTCGCTGTTGCAGAAAAATGCGTTCTTCTGGGGTGAGGGATTCGATGATTTGTACCAGCGAATCGACTAATCGCGTATTCATTTCCGTTTTCTAAAATTATCCGTCCACAAGTGTTGCTCGTCTTGCATTGCTTAAACGGTATCTATGTTACTCTGCTACAGTATTTAAAATACGAGCGTAGAGATCGTCAGCAACTCTAAACTCCGCGTTAGCAATTAGCTCATCAAGTAGAGGTTTAACAGCTAAAATAAATCCCTTTTGTTTGGCTTCGATGAGAACACCTAACAACCCTGTAATCCGCAATCCTAAGCTATCAGCTTTTGCTCTACCTCGACGTTCATCAATAAGTAGCAATTCTGCCTTGAGTTCAATCGCAAGTGTAATTGCTTCGCATTCACCTTCATCCAATTGCTGTCGTAAAAGGGTTGTGACTAGGGAGCGATTTGTTACTTGGCGCATCTCAATCCATTTCAACGTTTACACTTCAATTGCACCAGGTACAGGTACACCTGTAGCTGTTAGTTCTTGATAAACAGCTTTCGGAATCAGGATTGTATTGTATAGTTGCCTAAGTAAGTCTAATTGACCTATTGCAGCTAGGTTGGTGATTGGCGAGGTATCACTAATTACAATCACAACCTGCCTAACTCTCGCAAGTTTTTTAAATCGAGTTCAAAATCTTCTATATCATAAGAGTAAAGCGGAATTTTGCGCTCTTTGAGCAGCTGTCGAAACTGTACTTTATCCATTTCTGCTAGCTTGCTGGCGTGTCCTAAAGGCAATTTACCAGACTGAAACAATAGCAATGCAATTTCCTGCTTAAATTCGGCTGCGGTCATCCCACAGGCATTTAAGGTTTCATCGGATATAATGACGCTCATATATATTAATTGTTTGCAAGTTCTAATATTATTGTGACGCTGTTATTCCACAACTAGCTGCGATCGCCATATTTTGATATTTCCGCTATTGTCTCCAGCAGCAAGCCAATTTTCATCGGGGCTAAAGGCGACGGAATTAACTGAGTCAAAATGACTGAGGGTAAGAATTTCTCTACCTGTTGCGACTGACCACAGTTTGATAGTTTTATCAGCACTACCACTAGCCAAGATTTGCCCATCACTACTAATGGCGACGGAATTAACCGAGTTAGAATGACCAGTTAGAGTACAAATTTCTTTACCTGTTGTGACTGACCACAATTTGATAGTGTTGTCAGCACTACCACTAGCCAGTATTTGCCCATCGCTACTTATGGCTACGGACATAACATGCCAAGAATGACCAGTTAGGGTAGAAATTTCTTTACCTGTTACCACTGACCACAATTTGATAGTGTTGTCAGCACTACCACTAGCCAGTATTTGCCTATCGCTACTCATGGCTACAGACATAACATACGATGAATGACTAGTTAAGGTGTGAATTTCTTGACCTGTTACCACTGACCACAGCTTGATAGTGTTGTCCGTACTAGCGCTAGCCAGAATTTGCCCATCACTACTAATGGCGATGGAAAAAAGTGATTTAGAATGACCAGTTAGAGTGCGAATTTCTCTACCTGTTGCAACTTCCCACAATTTGATAGTTTTGTCAGCACTACCACTAGCCAGAATTTGCCCATCCCTACTTATGACGACGGAATTAACCGAGTTAGAATGGCCACTCAAAATGAGAATTTCTCTGCCTGTGGCGACTGACCGCAGTTTGATAGTTTTATCAGCACTACCACTAGCCAGGATTTGCCCATCACTACTGATGGCGACGGAATTAACCGAGTTAGAATGACCAGTCAGGGTGTAAATTTCTTTGCCTGTGACTACTTCCCATAGTTTGATACTCCCATCCCGACTACCACTAGCCAGCATTTGACCATCACTACTGATGGCGACGGACAAAACCAAATCAGAATAGCCACTCAGAGTGCGAATTTCTCTACCTGTTGGGATTGACCACAGTTTGATAGTCTTGTCCCAACTACCGCTAGCCAGAATTTGTCCGTCACCAGTGATGGTTACGGGATAAACCCCGTCAGAATGACCAGTCAACGTGCGAATTTCTGTAACCTTGATCTTTTGCAGCCAATTTTTTGAGAGTTCCCACAGTTTGATGGTTTTGTCAGCACTACCGCTAGCCAGTATTCGCCCATCACTACTCATGGCTACAGAAAAAACATAGTGGGAATGACCAGTCAGTGTTTGAATTTCTCTACCTGTTGCCACCGACCACAATTTGATAGTCTTGTCCACACTACCACTAGCGACAATTTGCCCATCAGTACTGATGGCGACGGAAAAAACTGATTCGGTATGACCGGTCAGGGTACGAATTTCTTTACCTGTGGCGACTGACCACAATTTGATAGTTTTATCAGCACTAGCACTGGCTAGTATTTTACCATCATTACTAATGGCAACGGAATTAACAGCGTGGGAGTGACCAATGAAAGTGCAAATTTCTCTACCTGTTGCGACTGACCACAGTTTGATGGTTTTGTCTTCACTACCACTAGCCAGCATTTGCCCATCACTACTGATGGCTACGCCTGCGAAACCAACCAATTCGGAATGACCAGTTAGGGTGCGGATAAGTTCACCTGTAGTTGATGAAAACAAGTGAATAACTGAACCTGGCATACTTGCTAGGATATCTCCCTTGGGACTAAGGGCTATTCCAGAAATACCTGGGATGATGTGGACGCATTCCCAAGATAGGGGTGTTTGAGGAGAAGATATTACTGGTTGTGTTGGCGGTATGGGACTTGCACCCAGCAAATCCAACCACTCCTGTACTGACTGGGGGCGAAACTTGTAATTTAACGCCATCCCCCGCATAATTGCCTCATTCACCCGATCGCCCACACTCGAATTCAATTCTTTAGGCGATCGCATGGTAAAATTTTGCAGTCTGACTGGTACTGGCATCGGCAACTCTCCAGTCAGCAAAGAATATAACGTGGCGGCTAAGGCGTAAACATCAATATATTCTCCCCGTTCTGCATCAGGTAAATACTGCTCTGGTGGTGCATAACCAGGGGTAAGATTTTGTGTGTGTTGTTGAACTCCACCGGGAATAAATTGTCTGGCAATACCAAAGTCAATTAGCACTGCCTCTGGTTTACCCACACGCATCATAATATTACCCGGCTTTAAATCCCGATGCAGTAAGCCTTTGTCGTGAACCAGTATCAAAGCTTCACCAATTTGCCTGATATATTGCAGTGCTTCGGCTTCTGGTAAAGCCCCTTTTTCGGTTATTCGCTTTCCCAAATCTTCGCCTTCGATATACTCCATCACCATGCAGGGAAAATAACCTTCATCAAAAACGTTTTCTACCTGCACAATATGAGGATGGCGACACAAAGCCAGTCGCAAAGCTTCATCCCGGAAGTCATGCCGTAATTTATCTTGATGTGGTATCCAGTCAGGATGATTGAGGATTTGTTCTCTGAGGGTTTTGATGACTCGCAACTCGCCGCGTCGATTTTTTGCCAGATAGGTAATACCAACTCCACCCTCGCCTAATTTTCTCTCAATGATGTAGCGTCCACCAAACAACTGCTGCCCAGAATTCCACGCCATTAGTCAAAACCGTAGTTTCACTGATATTTTATTTTGGCACATCATAAATATCAGTTTTTGCCAAATATCTCGACATAGCAGCCAATAGCTGACTTGGCGTTGTTTAGGAAGATAAATTTAAGGCGATTCTCATGGAACTTACAATAAGCAGTGTATTTGATCGTAATCAACTTATGACACCACTAGTAATCAAACCTTCATCCTGGCTAGAGAATGGTATTCAACTTCAAAAAGTCAATAAACTTTATCTGTTTAAAATTACAGATGAAATGTCAGATCGAATGCAAGAACTTGTTGATAAAAAAACTGCTGATTCTGAAACACCAGAAGAAGCTGCTGAACTGGAAGCAATTGGAGAATTAGCGATAATTGTTAGCTACATCAATGGCATGATTGCTAATGAAGCACAAAAATCTAATGAAACAGGAAACCAGGAAGAAGGATTGGATAGGAACTAATCAGAATTCAGAATTCTGGATTCAGAAAAATTAGAGACGTTGCATTGCAACGTCTCTACATTTGGGTTATTGGATCGGGATTTGCCGGATTAGAATACTCATTACTTCATCTGGACTTCCCGTTGGTACCAGTGGACTCCAATCTCCTACGCTAGCGTAGCCAATTATTTGCAAATGGTGAATGGTACTGGTAACGGTTTCAAGAGAACCTATCAATATATGCTTGATAGGTTTTCTTTTGGGAAATGGGCTTTGAGTAAATTCTTTGGGAGCAGGTGTATTTAAATATTCACCTAAGAACTGTTCTAACTTTGACTGGGCGGAATCTTCGTGTTGTGCCATGATTGTATTTATCTCCTGATAAGGGGGCCGATAAGGGCGATCGCATTCATCTTTTGCGGGATTGGGCGATCGCCTTTATCATGGTTTTATACTAATGTATAAAATTATACTTTGTCAACTATGAATTCAAAAATTTCTATCAATAATTCCCAATTTTTAATGAGAATAAATTATGTCTAATTCGAGTTATTTAAAATTTTATTGCTATAAAAAAAAGCTAGATTTAGCAAATTTTTAACTAAATCTAGCAATCCTAAATTATTTACAAAAAGTCTAATTTTCAGGTTCAATTCCCGCAGCCCTGCCCCCTGCCTCATCTCCCTCATCTCCCTAGTACCCAGTAGTTACTCATCTTCATCGGGTTCTAAATCGTCGGCTGTCAATTCTTGATGCGGGATGGCGGCGATAATTGCATCTATTACTTTGGCAACGGGTAAAATCTCGATATCAAGATCGGGGAATTTTTGTCCTTTAGGGACGATCGCTCTTTTAAATCCCAACTTAGCAGCTTCTTTCAACCGCAGTTCCATTTGGGAAACCGATCGCACTTGTCCGCCTAACCCAACTTCACCGATTAATACTGTACCGGGATCGACGATGCGATCGCGGAAACTAGCGACAATTGCGATCGCAATTCCTAAATCTACCGCCGGTTCTTCCACATTCAACCCACCCGCAGAAGCAACGTAGGAATCCAACTTGGACATGGGAATTCCCACCCGTTTTTCTAAAACGGCGAGAATTTGCACCAAGCGGTTGTAATCTACGCCAGTTCCAGCACGACGGGGTGAGGGGTAGCTAGTGGGACTCACCAAAGCTTGCAATTCTACAACGATCGGGCGAGTGCCTTCACAAGCAACCACAATCGCAGTACCGGGTGCGGGATCGTCACGGTTGCCTAAAAATAGCTCTGAGGGGTTGGAGACTTCTCGCAATCCATCTGTCACCATTTCAAAGATGCCGATTTCGTGAGTTGCGCCGAAGCGGTTTTTGACTGTCCGTAATAACCGATGGGAAGCAAAGCGATCGCCTTCAAAATACAATACTGTATCGACTAAATGTTCTAAAACTTTTGGCCCAGCGATCGCTCCTTCTTTGGTGACGTGTCCCACAATCAGCATGGTGATATCTTCGTGCTTCGCCACTTTCATCAGTGCTGCGGTACATTCTCGTACCTGAGCTACTGAACCTGGTGCAGAAGTCAGCGCTGGAAAAAACACTGTTTGGATACTATCAATTACCGCCACATTTGGTTTGAGAGAGTCTATTTCTCGTAAAATTTCTTCTAAATCTGTTTCTGGCAGTACATATAAATCTGCACCTATACTGTCAGGGTCTATAGAAATCGTAGTATCTACTACTACTGTTACCTTCTCCTCATTTACCATACTTAGGGGTTTTGATACTCCCAACCGAGAAGCTCGTAATTTTACCTGCTGTCCTGATTCTTCACCAGTTACGTAAAGGATGCGATATTTCTGTGCTAATTGATTAGATACTTGCAACAATAAAGTCGATTTACCAATACCTGGATCGCCACCAATCAGCACCATCGAGCCAGGGACAACCCCACCTCCAAGTACTCGATCTAATTCTCCATAACCAGACTCCCAGCGAGCGATTTGGCGATCGGTAATTTGGTTAAATGTTAAGGAGGCTCGCGCTTTAGCTGGTTTAGCGTGAGATTTGCCATTGCCTTGAGTTGATTGCCAACCACTCACTCCTCCCCGACTGGGTACATCTACTGAGGATTGAATCGAAATTTGTTCTTCTAGAGAGTTGTAAGTACCGCAAGCTGGACACTTACCAAACCATTGGGGCGATTCTGCTCCACATTCATTACAAACAAAAAAGGTTTTTGGCTTTGCCATTCTTAAATCTTATTAAATAATCTTAATATTTACTTAATTCTTGAAAAAAACTAAAAACTAATAATATGTGGTATTTAGAGCTTTTTCCAAATCAATTCATGGAATGATATCTTAATATTATGGTATTAAAAATTAATCATGTAAATTTTTAGTCAAGGAGCCTAGAGAAACTTGGAAAGCCATAAAGAAAAAATCTTGGTGGTAGACGACGAAGCCAGCATTCGCCGGATTTTGGAAACACGCCTTTCCATGATTGGCTACGATGTAGTGACCGCTGGCGACGGGGAAGAAGCTTTGGATACTTTTCGCAAAACTGAGCCTGACCTGGTAGTTTTAGATGTAATGATGCCAAAGCTAGACGGCTATGGTGTATGTCAAGAATTACGAAAAGAATCAGATGTCCCCATTATTATGCTAACAGCTTTGGGTGATGTCGCCGATCGCATCACCGGGTTAGAATTGGGTGCTGATGACTATGTAGTTAAACCATTTTCCCCCAAGGAACTAGAAGCCCGGATTCGCTCGGTGCTGCGGCGAGTAGATAAAAACGGTGCTTCTGGTATTCCCAGCTCTGGGGTAATTCATGTCGCGAATATTAAAATTGATACGAATAAGCGACAAGTCTACAAAGGCGATGAGCGGATTCGATTGACGGGTATGGAGTTCAGCTTGTTAGAGTTGTTAGTCAGTCGCTCTGGAGAAGCTTTTTCTCGTTCGGAAATTTTGCAGGAAGTATGGGGTTATACACCAGAACGTCATGTAGATACCCGCGTAGTAGATGTGCATATATCGCGTTTGCGGGCAAAATTAGAAGACGATCCTAGCAACCCAGAATTGATTCTCACCGCGCGGGGTACTGGTTATCTTTTCCAGCGGATTATTGAACCAGGAGAGGAGTGAGGAGATGAGGCAGGGGGCAGGGAGCAGGGGAGCAGGGGAGCAGGTGGTCACTGAGCGTAGCCGAAGTGGGAGCAGGGGGAGAATAACTCCTAACTCATTACTCATTACTCAGCACTCCTAACGCCCAATGCCCCATGACGGCAGTTGCTCCACTTGGGGAGACCCCAAGACCGCACTGCCTCCCCAATGACAAATGACAAATGACAAATGACAAATGACTAAACCCGATCCTAATCGAGTTTTGCGGCGTCTGCCCATTGTTGTGGGTGGGCTAGGCGCTGTACTTTTATTGATTAACCGTTTATTAACACCGGAATTAACCCAGTCTCAATCGCGTGGTGATGTAGTGGGCGTGATTTTGAGTGCGGTGTTAATTTTGACAGGTTTAATTTGGCAGCAAGTTCAGCCGCGATCGCCTGATACTGTAGAACTAATTGGAGAAGAAGGTTTTGTACTCGCACCAGATTTACCCGAAACCGTGAAAACAGAGCTAGCCTGGGCATCTCATTTATTGTTGACTAATACAGTAACGCGATCGCTTGTGGTTTTTTATCAAGGTAAAGTTTTGTTGCGTCGCGGGATTCTGGGTACTAAATCTGAAGTTGTGCCAGGAGTAATCTTAAAACAGGTACTCGAAAAACAAAAACCGATTTATCTAGTTGCTCTAAAAATATATCCAGGTAGGCTTGAATTTGATTATTTACCAGAAAATACTCAAGGTGTAATTTGTCAACCTATTGGCAACCAAGGTGCATTAATTTTGGGAGCGAATGCTCCTCGAAGTTACACCAAACAAGATGAAAACTGGATTGCAGGAATTGCTGATAAGTTAGCCGTTACTCTTAGTTCGATTTGATCCAACCAAGTAACCTAACCTAGAATTGGGTCGATCGTCTGTCAGAATAACTCGTAATTTGTAATTATTAACTCAAATTAACTTACTTCTATCTATAGTTAATTACGAATTACGAACTTGTACTGAGCGTCTTGCCCTGAGCGAAGTCGTTGGCACAGCCTCTCGTAGAGAAGGGAGCCGAAGTATTACGAATTATTAACTCACCAAGAAGTCAAAAAATTCCACCCTTCCTTTTCTTCTAGTGTCTTTGCTTCTTTTTCTTCTAGTTCTGCCGCTGTCTTTAAATTTGTCTGTTGAATTAAATTATCATAAGCTCCTGAATCAACCCATTTTAATAATTCGCCAGCCCGCATAACTATCCAAGAAAGCCCAGGCTCTGTATAGCTTAATATTTTAGTGACTTTATCCACGCTATCAAAGTTATTGGATGCAAACTCACGGGCTTGAACGAGGAAATCTTCAATTACAGCACTAGTCAAGTACTCATCTGGTAAACCCGCAAGTTTCATCAGTGTAGTAGTTGCTACGTCAATATCCTGACAAGCTAGCATTGCAGCCCGATCGGCAGTGAACCTAGCCATCATCCGCCAATTATACAAACCTAATTCCATTCCACCAGCTACCAAGCCACCAACTCCCAGTGTGGTACTGCTCAACAAATTTTTCAAAGTTGGCATAACAATTGCCATTTGGTGATAAACCATATGCTGACTCTTGATTCGAGCAACTTCGTGTCCGAAAACATAAAGCAATTCATCTACGCCAAGCCACTCCATTGCATCTAAATTGATACCGACAATGGGTTTTTCCACGCCAACAATGTAGCTTTGAATGTGACCTGTGCCTCGAAATAGATACAATTCAGGAAGTGGAGCAACATCAAGAATTTGGCAGGTTTCTACAAATGCTTGATGTAATTCGGGAAAATTACGGGGCGAAATTCTGATTTCACTACCAAGACTTTGCAATCTAAGTAGGCGATCGATACCGTATTCGTTAATTTTTTTGAGTAGTAGTGAGACACCGGGCATATTTTGTAAAGAAGCCAAGGCCTTGCGATCGAAGGGGTGTTCGTAGGCTTCCGAACTTAGTCCAGTTAATATTTTTCTCGTCATAGGTTTTGAGCTTTTTAATAGCAGTTTAGAAGCATTAGGCAAACTTACACCACAGTGTACTAGGCATTTTTCGCTATCTTACCCAGATAGAATAAACAGTAGGGGCGCACGGACGTGCGTCTTTATGAGAAAATTTGGAAATTTACAATTAATCTATGCAAATTATTTATTGGCTATTAGTTGCTGTAATGCTTGTGGGTATTATTGGTGCTGTAGTTCCAGCCATTCCTGGTAGCAGCTTAATTTTAATTGCAATTATTGTCTGGGGCATTGTTAGTAGTTCCTTTGCAGCTATCAAGATTCCACTAATTGTGACAATTATAGTTTTACTGCTCAGTGTCGGAGTAGATTTTTTAGCTAGCTATGTAGGAGCAAAACAAGCTGGAGCTAGCAAGTGGGGGCAAATTGGCGCAATTGTTGGTTTAGTGGTAGGATTTTTGGGATTATTGCCAACTTTACCTTTTGGGGGGCCATTGTTAGGAATTTTACTAGGCCCGCTTTTGGGAGCAATTATTGGTGAGTACCTTTACCGACGTGAATTTGGATTGGCGATTAAAGCAGGTACAGGAATTGTAGTTGGGTCTTTGGTTGGAAATTTGATTCAAGGGTTGTTAGCGATCGCCGCAGTTGTAGTTTTTGTTATAACAACCTGGCCACAGGTATATGGCTCTTAGCATTTAAAAAATCTGACAGATTTGAGAACAGAGATAATAGCTAGCAACTAGCTGTTTGTTACAAAGATTCAAAAAGACTATTTATAGTAAACAAATACAGAGGTTCCTCCCATTTCTTCTATGAGAGGAACCGTTTCACTAAATATTTAGTAACTAGAAAGATTATAAATACACTTCATACTCCATTTATCTAAAATAGAGTTTAGCCGCTAATAGTATTTTTATATATTATTATAAGTATATTTACGTAAATACTTTTTCTTGAAGTTGGAGCTATTGCCAATAATTTCAACCCTAGAGAGTAAGAGATATACGAAGTGCAGATATGTAAGAAATTAAAATTTTATGAAGACTATTTGTTAATTGAAGATGTGATGAAGACCACTCAGTAAATATTGCAGGTTCTAAGTCTATGTGATTTTATGGAGATAAGAAATACATCACGCAAGTTTAGCTTTCACTGACAGTATTTTAAATAGATTACTGATAGTAAAAGTCAAGCAATTAATTTCTCTGTTCCAGGTTATTATTAGGACTCTCAAACACTCATGATTAATTTTAAATCTAAATTAGTAAACGCGACTTTGGCTGCTAGTTTTGCAATCCCCTTGACTACCGCTGGGATTTTCACATCTGCTAGTTCGGCTCAAGCTGTAACCCTGAACGGGAGTATTGGTCTTAATGGTACATCTATCGTTCCTAGTGATGGAATCAATCCAGCTAAGACTACCATTAAATTTGTCGATGTTGATGGTGTTGACACTGATGGTGATTTTAAATTCTTCTCACCAAATTTAAACCCAGGCGCAGGTATTACCATTAACCCTCTAACTTTAACCAAGATAGCTAATCTACCATCAAGCGGAACAACCACAAAAGCTACATACTCTACAGGGGTTTACACTCCATTCATTAATTTCGGATCGCGAACCCTGGGTTCTACTACTGCACTTCTTACCTTTGATCTAGATGATTCTGTAGTTACCAGAATTCGGAAATCGGCTACTGACATTAATGACGTAATATTGGATGGGATTACAGGGAACTTTAATTTCAATGGAAAAACTATTGCGAGTGGCAATTTGGGTGCTTCTCTTTCTGGAGCTACAAGCACTTACCACTTAACTCTCGAAGCAGTTAGCGTTCCTGAGCCAACCACAATGCTAGGTTTAGGTTTAGTTGGTGCTGGCATGATTATGTCTCGTCGTCGCAAAAGTGTCATTCAATAGTCCTATCCTAAATATAAAAAAGTTACTTTTAATTGCTAAAAGTAACTCTAATTAATCTATTTCGATCTGGCTGGAATGCAAAATTCTCCCAACCAGGTCGAATTTTTTATACTGCCAGATAAATCTATATGAATGCTGAATTTTCTTAACCTTATACCAATTCAATTAATGATTGCAACACATTCTTGGATAAAGACACGATTCATCGCATCTCTACAAATGGTCTATTTGTCGCATTCTTTTTTCAAATTGGTATTAGATAGACTTAAACAGACTGCAAAGATTGTTTCGCTTCGCTTGCGATCGCTTCTACTTCATCATTCGCCAGAGTTTCTAATATAGATTTAGCTTCTGGATTACCCAAACGAGCCAAAGCTTGTACAAGTCTGTAACGAATTTGCCAATCTGGGTTGGTAGCATAGGGAGCCAAGAGAGGAATTGCTTGTACATCTCCCAAGTCACCCAAAGAACTAATAGCAGCAGTTTGGACTAACTCGTTTTCTGATGAGAGTGCCTCTTTGAGTAGTTCAAAGGCTCGCGGATCGCCCAACTCTCCTAATGTAGCAACTATACTGAATTGTATTAGCCATTCACTGGTTGTATGATAAAGCTGCTGTAAATCTTCAAAAGCTTCGCTTAACTTGAGAGCGCCCAAACAGTCTGCTGCTGCTGCTTGTACATCTACTTCGGAGTCATGAAGCAAGCGATCGCGCAAGATATCCAAGGATATCTGTAAATCTTGGGTTCCGAGTGTATCCATTTGACTCACTGCTGAGTAACGAACACGGGAATTGCGATCGCCAATAGCACTTTGAATTAATTCAAAGCCAACCGCAGGTTCCAATTCGCGGATTTGATTTACAGCACGTAAGCGATCGCCTAAATCCTCAGAACTGAGCAATTGCTTAACAGACTCCGGAGTAATACTCATTTAGTTATCCTTGATTTTCAAATGTATAAAAGACAAACGCGATGAATCGCGTCTCTATTTTTGACTAATCTTGACTAGCAGCCATAGCCCGAATAACATCACCACGAGTCAGGATACCAATTACTTGGTCTGTACTATCAAGTACTGGCAAGCGGTGAACGCTGCGATCGTGCATGATTGTAGCTGCTTCTTTTAAAGTTTTATCAGGGGAAATAGCGATCGGGTTTTTACTCATCACCTCCCCAACGGTTTGCCCTAGAGCCTTGTGCAAATCACGGTCATACGTAGCAGGATTTTTTAAATAGATAACACTATCAAGAAACATAATGTAGGCAGGTGGAGTAACACCAGTTTCTTGCCACATCAAATCTGTTTCCGAGATAATGCCTACCAATTTACCGAGATCGTCCACAACAGGTAGTCCGCTGATATGGCGTTCTGCGAGAATTTGGATAGCTTCCTTGAGTGGAGTTTCCTCCCGGACAACAATAGGATCGCGGCTCATCACATCGGCAACGGTTTTAGGCATTTATTTGCTGACACCTTAAATCAAAGTCCCTGCGCCTATTGTAGAAAATTGCGGGACTCAACCTGATGCAATTAATAGATTGTTACGGGATTGGTTATTTGTCATTTGTCATTTGTCATTTGTCATTGGGTATGGGGCATGGAAAAGAGACAAGGTAGACAAGGAAGAGGGGGAAGACTTGGGAGAGATTTGTTCAATAATTCCCCCTTGTCCCCCTTGTCCCCCTTGTCCCCTGTGCTCCCTGCACCCTTTCTCCCTCTGCTTCTTTCCTAGCCCTCAGTCCCTTTTAATGCAGCAATAATTTGAGTATTTGCTTTCGGAAAAGTAAAATGCTCCAGTTCTTCCAAACTTACCCAGCGAATTTCATCGGATTCTAAAGGTTGGGGGACACCTGTAAGATGGCGGCAATGATGTACTATGAGGGTAACGCGCAAGTTTGTATAACTGTGGTCAATAGTAATCAGATGCTCTCCCACTTCAATTACTATTCCTAGTTCTTCAGAAATTTCCCGTTGGATACATTCTTGGATGGTTTCACCAGGCTCTATTTTACCACCAGGAAACTCCCACAAACCACCCATTGCTCCTTCTGGACGACGGCGGTCAATTAAAATTTGGTTTTGGTCATTCCAAATTACTGCAACACCAATGATTTTATGGGGTGGGAAAGAACTGGTTTCACTCATAGTTGAATAGGGAGATAAGAGATACTAACTTCTAATAACAAAACTCGGCAGATTAGTTGTAACTCTGCCGAGTTTAGATTTATTGCAAAGGTCATTTGGCACTATTCCTTTATCCACAAATGTGCATTAATCATTTATAAATAAGCCTTTATCTAATATCGTGTCCGGTTAAAGACTTATTATTCAGAGACCGCAGAAACTTAGAGGGAAGGAATTTTTATGCTTTCTGCATAGGTTCGCAAGTTATAACTAACTAGCCTGACATCATATAATTGATTGAATTAATCAAAAAATTACAGGAGTTCACAGAGAAGCGAAATCAAAGACTCCGCGTTCCTCTGCGTCAACTTCCGCGTTCCTCTGCGTTGAAATTTCAACCTGAATTCGTCACTATTTGGATATTTTCAAAAAACTTAGCTAATGCATGATTGAGAATTAGCGGCAAAGATTTCGCAGAGACTTATTTTCAATTCGTATTGCCGTAACTATGACTAGCTCTTGACTAGCTATCAACCCAACAATATTGAATTTATTTTACATTTCTAGTCAATTTCGCTGTTGTCAGTTTCAGATCCTTGTAAAGCCATTTCAAAGTTCATTCTCTGTTCGGCGTTACGTAAGAAATAACCACTAATCATCGCAGAAGCAAGAAGCCTACCTAGATTTTCCCGATTTGTGGTGACAGTAACACCAAAATGTTCTGAAGGTAGATTACCTAATAGTCCTGTAATATTCCGTTCCATCACCTGAAAGACTTCGGCAGACGTGGGTTTGGATAGCTGGGTAACTGTCTCTGGACTCAAGGATTTAACGTACTGCCATAGTAAATCGTTAGTTTCTGCTTCGCTATTAAAAAATTCTGAGACACGATTGGATGGGTTACTCATTTTTTAGCTCCTTAACTACCACTATTAGCTGCGGTGCTTGTGATTTGAATATTAAATGTTTGTTTTGGATTTGACTTAGTTATTTTGTCTTCCTGTCAACTAATGTAACAGCCTAGCGTCAGAGTGGAAGTAGGTGTAACCGTACCAAAGTCAGCGTATTTTCTCACAAATTGGTCAGTAGTCATTGGTCTTTAGTCTTTTGTTAATAACTAATGACAAATGACTAATGACAAATGACTAACTTGCCAAATATTCATCCATGTTGGCTTTAGACTTGCGAAGTTTGCTTAAGGCTTCGCGCTCAATTTGTCGAACTCGTTCTCGACTGATGTTCAATATTTCACCAATTCTAGCCAGAGTCAGGGCTTGCCCATCAGTTAAGCCAAAGCGCAGTGTGATTACTTCCCTCTGTTGTGGCGTGAGATCGCCCATCAGACGATCTAAGTCATAAGATAGAGAAGATTGCATCACAAACTCTTCGGGAGAAGCTCCTGGATCTTCCAGCATTTCTCCGAGTTCGGTGTCGTAGTTATCACCCAGCCGCAAATCCAAGGAAAGAGGCAAACGCGCCTTTTCTAAATACTCTCGCACTTGTTTGGGCGTCAATTCTAATTCTTGAGCTAGCTCCCCAGCCGTAGGAGCACGTCCCAACTTTTGAGACAATTGGCGCTGTGCCTTTTTAATCTTATTTAATTTTTCGGTAATATGGATCGGCAACCGAATGGTACGAGCTTTTTCAGCTATAGCACGAGTAATAGCTTGTCGAATCCACCAATAGGCATAAGTAGAAAATCTGTACCCTTTGGTGGGGTCAAACTTTTCTACGCCCCGTTGCATACCAATGCTACCTTCTTGGATCAAGTCCAATAAATCGACGTTGCGTTTGATGTATTTTTTGGCAACGGAGACTACCAGCCGCAAATTGGCTTCTACCATCTTACGCTTGGCAATCTCACCATCAGCGATCGCTTCGTTTAACTCTGCTGGTTCTAGGTTTGTTGCTTTGGCCCACTCTTCTAGAGTCGGTTGATAACCTAGCTGGGTGGCAAGAGATTCTCTTGATTCGTGCAAAGCGCAGGAACGTTGCACTTGTTTACCATAGAAAATCTCTTCCTCGTGGGTTAAAAGTGGCACGCGGCCAATCTCACGCAGGTAAGTCCGCACGAGGTCTGTGGCTGTCTGAGCGGTCTTCATGGCGCTACTCTTTGGTAATGATGGGGTTGGCGGTAGGGTCATTAAGGGATAGATGCTTTCTTTATTTATTAGGGTGCTACCCAGTCAGACTGGGAACCCATGCTATGGTTTGCAACTTACGCGCCTGAGAAACTCGGCTGCTCATAATAATCAAATTTAGGCTTCTTAACTGCTAAAACTACAGTTATTTTCTATTTTTCACAAGTATCTACAGTTAGATAAAAAGTTGCTTTTTAAACATTTTTTATGAAACTCCTATTAACAATTGTAACATTTATGAGAAGATTTTGGCTAGATGGCGACATGAAATTTCCTGGTTATTCCAGTTCATCGAATGTTGGCCTCTATCTTAAGGCTGACTAAAAGTTAATTTAAGAAAATATCTAATTCAAATAATTTTCCTCATATTTGTTAAAGTATCTCAATGAGAACTATATTCATTCTCTTCTAACAATTGTTTAATTTTTCTGGGAATTGTAAATCGGGAATTGTGTATGGGGCATGGGGCGTTAGGAGTGCTGAGTAATGAGTAATGAGTAATGAGTTAGGAGTTTTGTTTATCTCCTTGTCCCCTCATCTCCTCATCTCTCCTGCTCCCCTGCCCCCTGCCCCCTGCCCCCTGCCCCCCTACTTCCTAAAGAGGGCAATACTCTTGAATAGTTTTTACATCCAAAGTAGTATTTTGTAAGGAACGGATGGCGGCGACGGTAGCTTTTGCGCCAGCGATGGTAGTAATGATGGGAATTTTGTAAGCTAAAGCTGTGCGGCGGATTAACCTAGCATCAGTCTGGGCTTCTTCCCCGGAAGGTGTGTTGATAATAAGTTGGATTTTCTGGTTTTTGATCGCATCAAGAACGTGGGGACGACCTTCATGGAGTTTTAACACTAATTCAACATTTAACCCATGTTCCAGAAGAACTCGACGTGTACCAAGGGTAGCCATCACTGTAAAGCCCAAATCGATAAATTCTTTCACCACACCACTTGCAGCAGCTTTATCGCGATCGCTCATTGATACAAATACAGTTCCCGTTAACGGTAAACGCTCCCCAGCACCCATCTCCGCTTTGGCAAAGGCACGGCCAAAGTCGCTATCAATCCCCATCACCTCACCAGTGGATCTCATTTCTGGGCCCAATATTGTATCAGTTCCTGGGAATTTATTAAAGGGTAATACAGCTTCTTTTACAGCAATATGTATAGGAATGACTTCCTCTGTAAAATTTAGCTCCTCTAAGGTTTTACCCGACATAATTAAGGATGCTAGTTTCGCTAGCTGTACGCCCGTAGCTTTAGATACAAATGGCACTGTGCGAGAAGCACGGGGATTGGCTTCTAAAATGTAAACTTGGGGAGAATAACTGCTTGCACCGACAACGGCAAATTGAATATTCATCAACCCTACGACTGACAATGCTTGTGCTAGCTGTATCGTCCAAGTACGAATCTGATTGAGAACTGCTGGTGATAGGGAAATGGAAGGTAAGGAACAAGCAGAATCTCCTGAGTGAATTCCAGCTTGCTCAATGTGTTCCATAATACCACCAATTACCACTCTTCCTGTATGGTCGGCGATCGCATCGACATCGACTTCAATCGCGTTTTCCAAAAACTTATCAATTAAAATCGGATGTTCTGGTTCTACGAGTACCGCAAAGGTCATGTAGCGTTCCAACTCAGAATCGGAATAAACGATTTCCATCGCCCGTCCCCCCAACACATAACTGGGACGCACCACCACTGGATAGCCAATACGTTTGGCGACAACCAGCGCATCTTCATAACTCCGTGCAATACCATTAGGTGGTTGGGCAATATTCAACTGTTGGAGAATCTTTTCAAACCGCTCCCGGTTTTCTGCCATATCTATGGAATCTGGCGATGTACCCCAAATTTGAGTGCTGTTAGCGTCAGCGGGGCGTTTAGCCCGTGCTGAGTCCTGAGTGCTGAGAAACTGCTGGAGTGGGATAGCCAACTTTAGGGGGGTTTGTCCGCCAAACTGGATAATTACCCCGACTGGATTTTCAGTTTCGATGATGTTAAGGACATCTTCTTTTGTTAACGGCTCAAAGTAAAGGCGATCGCTGGTATCGTAATCTGTCGAAACTGTCTCTGGGTTAGAGTTAACCATAATCGTCTCATACCCCGCATCCTTCAAAGCATAGGCGGCATGACAACAACAATAGTCAAACTCAATTCCTTGTCCAATGCGGTTGGGACCTCCACCCAAAATCAACACTTTTGGTTTGGTTGCGGGCATTACCTCTGTTTCTTCTTCGTAGGTAGAATAGTAGTAGGGGGTAAAGGCTTCAAACTCAGCCGCGCAGGTATCTACGGTTTTATAAACTGGGATAATTCCTAGTGACTTGCGGTAGGCGCGAACTTCATCTTCAGTGGTTTTGGTGGCATAGGCAATCTGGCGATCGCTATATCCATCGCGCTTCACTTCATAAAGTTGCTCTTTTGTCAATTGCTGTAAAGTTGTCCGCTTCAGGAATTTTTCGATATCTAATAGTTGCTGAAATTTATCTAGGAACCACGGGTCAATACCAGTCAGTTCATATATTTCCTCAGCACTAATTCCTAGTTGCAAGGCATGGCGCACGGAGAAAATGCGATCGGGGTTAGGTGTCCGCAGTTGGGCGCGAATTTGTTCGCCACTGGGTAATTTTTCGGCTCCATCGCAACCCCAACCAGCACGTCCGGTTTCGAGCGATCGCAGTGCCTTTTGAAAGGATTCGTTGAATGTCCGCCCAATTGCCATTGCTTCCCCCACAGACTTCATTTGGGTTGTCAGCACTGGGTCGGAGCCAGGGAATTTCTCAAAGGCGAAGCGGGGGATTTTTGTTACCACATAGTCAATTGTCGGCTCAAAGGATGCGGGAGTTTTCTTGGTGATGTCATTTTTAATTTCATCCAAGGTATAACCTACAGCCAATTTTGCGGCCATTTTGGCAATGGGGAAACCCGTAGCTTTGGAAGACAAAGCTGAACTGCGGGAAACCCGCGGATTCATCTCAATTACAACCACATCGCCATTCAGCGGATTGATGGCAAATTGAATATTAGAACCACCAGTTTCCACACCGATTTCGCGGATGATTTTAATTGCCATATCCCGCAGCCTTTGATATTCTTTATCAGTGAGGGTTTGCGCGGGAGCGACGGTAATTGAGTCTCCGGTGTGAATGCCCATCGGGTCAAGGTTTTCGATGGAGCAGATAATCACCACGTTATCTGCCAAGTCACGCATCACTTCGAGTTCATATTCTTTCCAGCCGAGTAAAGACTGGTCAATGAGAATTTGCGAAACAGGACTGGCATCTATACCTACTTGTGCCATTTCTTCAAATTCTTCTTGGTTGTAGGCAATGCCGCCGCCACTTCCACCCATTGTGAAAGCTGGACGAATAATTAGGGGATAACTACCAATTTGGCGGGCAACAGCTTTGGCTTCTTCTAAAGATTCGGCTGTGTCGCTAGGACACACAGCTACTCCGATCTTTGCCATTGCTTCACCAAACAGCTTTCGATCTTCAGCTTTTTCGATCGCTGGGAGTTTAGCGCCGATTAATTCAACGCTGTACTTTTCCAACACCCCATTTTTGGCTAAAGCAACAGCGATGTTGAGGGCGGTTTGTCCTCCCATCGTTGGTAAAAGAGCATCAGGGCGTTCTTTTTCGATGACTTTTTCGACCAATTCCGGTGTCAACGGCTCAATGTAAGTGCGATCGGCCGTTTCCGGATCGGTCATAATCGTTGCAGGGTTGGAGTTGACCAAAACCACTTCATAGCCTTCTTCTCGGAGCGCTTTGCAGGCTTGAGTGCCAGAGTAGTCAAACTCACAGGCTTGTCCGATCACAATTGGACCAGAACCTAACAGCAGAATCTTCTGGAGGTCGTCACGGCGGGGCATAGTCGTTGCCTTGGAATACGAAAATAGAAATCCTGATCATTTTAAGGGTCTTTACCCCCTCTGGTGCTTTTTATTATTAAGTTTTCTAAGTTTGATGACAGGGAGGAGTGGGGAACGGGGACAAGGGGGACAAGGGGGACAAGGGGGACAAGGGGGACAAGGGGGACAAGGGAGACAACAGGACAAGTCTCTCCCTTGTCTCCCCCGTCTTCCTTGTCTACCTTGTCTCTTTCTCCATGCCCAATGATTATTTTGTATTTTTAATTTTATTTAATTATGATGCTCAAATTTCTAAAGCTTTTGCGAATCTTTATTATTTAATCTGATGAATTTTGTGATAAACGATCGTTTATTTTGGTATATATCTGTCTGCTTATTTATGCACAAATAGATTATTTAGATAAAAATTTATTTTAACTAGCTAATTGCTAAATATTTTCAACGTTAAATATTATATAAATATGTTTACTTAAATTAAAAATGGCAGAGAATAGGGATACTATTCTCTGCCATTTTTTATCTTATTTTAATAGTTGGTGCTGCCAAGTTTTTTTTCAGTCTAGGTAGACAAATCTAGATTATGAGAATTTTAGCTTTGAGCTGCTTGGACAAACCCTAAAGTTAAGCTGTCTTTGGCGAGGAAGTGAGATAAATGATAGGCACGTTCCTCAGTTTTCAACAAAATCTTTTCGTACAGATAGCGTGTGCCCCGATCGCCTAAACTCTCTGCCTGAGCAGCTTGGCGGCGAATTACGCCAATGATTGCTTGTTCGGCAGCTAGATCGTTTTCCACCATTTGGCGAGAGGAATATACGCCTTCAGATTCTTGCTCAAAACAGGTTAATTCTGCTAGTTTGCTGAAGGTAGCTACTGGTACACCACCCAGTCCATCTAAACGTTCTCCAATTTCATGAACGTGGTCTTGTACTTCGTTGTAGCTTGCGTTAAAAAACTCATGCAGAGAGTAAAATTCTGAGCCTTCAACTACAAAATGATGCTTTTGGTACTGCAAGTACAGTGCCTGGAAACTAGCTAATATAACGTTAAATCCTTCTGTAACTGGAGCAGTTACACTGCGATCCAGCAATACAGGATTGTCATATACATGACCAAAATTCCGTAACAAAGTTTGCGTTTCAGACATTGTTCTCCTCGCTATTTAGCAATTATAGATTTTAACTGCTTATTCTTTACATATTAACATTTTCACAATCAGAGCAAGCCAATTTGCCATTACAAGATTTTGTATTTTTGTTTACTAAAATTCTTAAGTTTATTGTTTGCTGGATTATGGCACGCTCATCGAGTTGTGTATCTTTCTCATTACTATTGACATGAACAGTTAAGTGTGTATACCTCCTGAGGGGAGTGAGGGGAGATAAAGGAGTAAATGCCTTCTCGTCCTAATACTCCTTGTCATTTACCGGATCTCTCTCATGGGATGATTGCAAGAATTTTATTTTTTTTGCAAAATTAATGAGAATTGTTTGCACTTAAGGTATGCTGGTTTTAAGAGGCTAGATTACTAAGATTTTCAAAAAGCAGGAAGTTAAATGGCCGTAGTTACTACAAGTTTGTTGCACTTTGAGGGCAATTCTCTTGAAATCGTATAGTTCAGAAATAGAAATAAACCACCTTGTAGAGGTGAATTGGGTAGACCGCTGGCAAGTCTATCAACGCTTAGAGGAGTTAGACATTCCTTGTATTTGTGCGGCTAACCAGCCATTAAAAGTTGAAATTAGCAATCCGACTGCGGCTGTTCAACTTTGGAGTGTAGTACGGCGATTTACAGCCTCTCGTCAAGACCAAATTTGGACTCTTGAGTGTTGCTGGAAAAGTCGTTATCAACAGTTCTAATTTTTTGCTACTGCTGAGAATATCTCGCTTGACAGCTTGTATTAGTTAAAAGGAGGTTAAAAAATGGGTGCATCTCACAATCTGGAAGTATCAAAATTTTGCCTTGAGGGCAGATTTATAGATTTTGTTATAAAAGACGGCTATAAGCTGAAAGGTTTACTGCTAAGTACTCATGAGGGTGAATGCTACGTTAAACTCGCTAAACACTTACGGGCTGCTTTTGATTTGCGGCTACCAGCAGGTACTTGGCTACAAGTTGTTGGTTATAAAGAATACGATATAAAAAAAGACAAAGTTACACTCAAAGCTGAACGTGTGATGGCGGCGCGTTCTGAAACAGCAACGATTCAAACGATCGCAGCACCAGTCCAAGAACCCCCATCTATTGATAATGTCAAGGTAAAACCAGCTAAGACTAAGGCCACGATTTTGGTGTGTCAAAAGTCTGATTGTATGAAACGCGGTGGTAAAGCAGTTTGTCAGGCGTTGGAGGCAGCTTTAAGCGATCGCGGTTTAGAAGACCAAGTTACAATCAAGGGCACTGGTTGTATGAAGAACTGTAAAGCTGGGCCGAATTTAGTAATGCCAGATAAAACCCGCCATAGCCGAATTCAAGCTGCACAGGTTCCAGCCTTGATGAATCAGCATTTTGGCGACAAAAATTTAGAATCACAGCCTGAGAATTTAAGGGAAGTAGCGATATCTAATGGCAAACTTTGGGGAAGTAGTTCATAAAATCTTGACATTTCGATGAGAAAGCTTAATAATATCTTCTCAAGTGTGTTCCGTTAATACTCGGCCGTAAAGCCCGCTAGAAGTTTGCAATCAAATCAAAAAACTGGCTTTAATTAAGGCCAGTTTTTTGAATGAAAAGGATTTTTATTAAGCAATTTTTGACTGGGATGCTTCGATAATTTAAAAAGATTCAAGGGAATGTGGTTGATTGATGAATACGTAGACGCACTGAGGCTTGTTGTTAGACATCGCTTACAGTGGAAGCGTCAATCATCAATGACTTAAAAGCAAATGCCACACACCCCGCAGTGGATATACATCGTTTTTTTCCCACTTAGCACGATAGTCATGATTTTTGTATTCCGTCATGACTGGAATCGCCTCGCTAAACTCTACAGCACTCAAGAAGCGCCGCCACAAAACTTCTCCCGAATGCAAAGCGGTTCTGTGGGTTTGGCGTATTACAAAGGAACTTTAAACGTTGGTACAAATTCTCAAGGGATTTATTTGAGTATTTTCCCGTTGTTTAGCTTTGGACTTACGCCGTTGTTGATTCCCTGGAGTGCCATTAGGAAAATTGAACCTGCTAACGAACTATTTATTGAGCGTTTTCGTTTGTATGTTAGTTCGCCAAAAGTCAAACTGATTTTAAGTAAAGATATTTTGGAACCAGCTAAAGAATTTTTAGCCACACAGGGATTTGAGTGGATTTAGACAAATCGCGTTTTTAGGGAACTCCAAAAAATAAATTGTCCAATTTTTGGAATCAAAACAACTTTTCCTCCCCCTGCCCCCTGCCCCCTGCCCCCTGCCCCCTCTGCCCTAAAAGCGATGGAATATTTTTTTATTTGGAAATCCCTTAGCTGGCTGATATCATTTTGAATTTTAAATTTTGGATTGTGTCTCTTACGGTGAAGCAAGCTATGCGTAGTGTCTCATTTAGATACAGAATTAGATTGAGCGATCGCAACACTTTTTCATGAGAAAGGAAAAACCGCTTCATATTTTTGTGTAATTGCGTTCAGCCGCCAGTCTCTCGAATGCAACTTAGCTGAGATATTGCGCTTACCCGTTTCTGTGCCAGAGGTGGAAATCCCAGGCTCATAATGCAAGTCCACTCAAATGGACTTGCATTATGAGAGAGGAAATTGATTAGCAGTTTGTTGTTGGGATTTGTGGGTTTCCTGGAGAGTAGGTTGCAAATTACATGACTTCGTTAGACAAAACAGCAACATCTGTCGGATGGATGTAGCTTGCAGATGGTCAGGGAAGAGAATTAAAAAGTTATTGAGGTCTTGGATAGCTTTACCAATAGATTCTGAAGAAGCACCCTCTGATAAGGCATGGCGATATAAGCGGTTTGCTTGTTGAGTGTATTGAGCAGCCAAATAGTAAAGGGCTAAATTAAAGGTATTACTCCAGTCTTTGGGATCTTTTTGACAATGCTCTGTAGCAAGCTTGATAGCAGGCACTATCACAGCCCGTGCTTTGTCTGATTGTTTAAGAGCTAAGTAGACTAAAGCACGATTATACACAGCATCTTCATAACGTTTTTCCTCATAAGCTTTTAACCCATTTACTAATTGCTTACCCCAACGTTGAACTTCAGCAGAATCCGCATCTTTACCAGCCTGAAGCATGATTTTTGCATATTGTTGAGCAAAAGTGGGTTGATTTTTGACCAGAGCAAGAAATTCATTAAGAGCTAGAAGTAAATTCTTTTGCGGTGACTGACATAATTTATGGTAGAAAATATTTAATGTGTGACTTTGCCAGCTAGGATCGCGCTGTTTCTGATCTTCCTCTAATTGCAAATCGTTTCGCAGGCTGTCATAATATTGAGCCAACTTACCATGTATATCAGCCCAACTCTGCGGTGATGAAAGGCGTTTGTGGCATAACATTTGGGCTTTGACGACATCATGATAAACCCAGCCGTTGCTACGTTCGTTGATAAAAGATGTTTCTTTGAGCCAAGTAAATAGCTCATCAGCTTCTTCTTCTGTTCTTAACTTGGCTATAACATCCCGGTTCAAGCACCGAGGAATGGCAGCATCAAGCACCACTTGTCGCCGTTTGGGATCGTCAATCCATCTTAAAAAGCTTTTTACAGCACTGCTGCTAGGCTCAATTATCTGGTTGGGGTGATTGGGATGAGCATCTGCTAACATTTCCATTAGCAGGGGTAAGTTTCCAGAAACGTTTAAAATTACTTCAACAATCCGACTGTCCGTAATGCCTTTGTGAGTTAGATATTGTTTGGCTTCTTCTTCTGTAAACGGTTCTAGAGGCAAACGAGCTATTAATCCTTCGTAGGATGCCCAGTCATTTTTATCTAATTCTTGCCGACTGGCAACAATCATTAATATATTGGCAGATACTTTACCGTGTTGATTCTCAAAAATTTCCCGTAGCCAGTTCTCTAGGAATTCTGCGGTGCGTTCTGAGGTATCGAAAAACAGGATAACAGTAGTTTTATCAGCAATTTTAGAAATATCTTGCAAAAATAGCGGGGTCAGAACTTCTTTAGGTTCTTTAACTAAATGCACCTCATCTTTATTGGTTATTTTCTTAGCAACATAAGATGCCCATTCTCCGGCTTGGGTGGCTAAAGCATCTTCATCTACAAAGTCAAATACAGCGCCGCCAACGGGAACTTGACGCGCCAGATGCACACCAGTTTTTACCATAGTTTTCCCAACAAAAGCGGAAAAACCTTGAGGAGCATCTGGATCTGTTTCTAATTCTTGGCACTTTTGGCAGTAGACTTTGTAGCGATCGCTAAACTGCGTTAGTTTGTAACCTTGCTGTTCTAACTCCTCAGCTATATGACCCATAACCTCTGGTATAGTTTTTTCAGCTTCATCAATGCAAGCCGAAATCATTTTTGCTTCATCAGCAATTTTCCGAAACTGCCGCAGCAAGGTAGTTTTACCAACTCCGCCTTGACCACAAACGTTAAACAGAAAACAATGGCGATCGTCTTCTACTGGTAATGTTAAATTTTGGCGAAATCGGTTTATTTGGTCTTCACGACCGACAAAATTTGATTGTTGACGTTGTTTAACAATATCTTGTAAACTCTTAGGCTTGTCTTGGGTATTCATAACAAGATTTAATTTTGAGGCGTTAATGTCTATAAACAGAACTACCAAATATACAAAGTGTATTTCGGAGTTTACTAAACTTTTTCGAGATAATTTTTATGTGTTGACCTTCTGAGGCTCGACGTTGACCTTCTGAGGCTCAATGTTGACCTTCTGAGGCTCAACTTTGACCTTCTGAGGCTCGACGTTGACCTTCTGAGGCTCGACGTTGACCTTCTGAGGCTCGACGTTGACCTTCTGAGGCTCAACTTTGACCTTCTGAGGCTCAACTTTGACCTTCTGAGGCTCAACTTTGACCTTCTGAGGCTCAACTTTGACCTTCTGAGGCTCAAAAATGCCTTGACGACTTAGCGCTTATCGATGGAGTCTAATATAGACCTAACCCCCAGCCCCTTCCCTACAAGGGAAGGGGAGTAAGATTTAAAGCCTTCCCCTTGTAGGGGCTACGGTGTACACACAAGTCTTTTACCCCACCCTAACCCTCCCCTTATAAAGGCTACGGTGTACACACAAGTGGTATCTGCAAGGGTTTCAGGCGTTATAGACCCCTTGAATTGTCATTACGAGCGGAGCGAAGTAATCGCATAATCCCGTAGTTAAAGCGATTGCTTCGTCGTTCCTCCTCGCAATTACAGGCTTTCGGAGCGATCGCACAATCCTATTGCTAGAGGACGAAACCAAGTGTCAGGTAGAATTTCACGACTTGTGTGTACACCGTAGCTTGTAGGGGAGAGGTTTGGAGAGAGGTCAAAGTGTATTTTAGATTAACGAGATGCACTATAGAAATCGCGGCTACACGAGACTTTACCCACCTGCGCGGGTTTCAAAAATCTTTAGATATAAAACGCGAAAAGGGCATAACAATGTTATGCCCCTACAAATGACGTGTATTTTACCAAGTTGACAACTGGTATAATTGCCTGTTTCAAGTTTTAGCTAACTGGGACTTCGGATTGCTTCTTCTTAGAACGGCGGTTAAACCTGCGTCCCATCTCATCAATTACTGCATCTAAACCTGCGACATCACCGCTAGCTTTGGCGTAGCTATATGCTAATGCTGCTGCGTATGCTTCACTAGCAGCAGCTATACAGGTATCATCCACCAATTCTTGCAGTTGCGTTAGAGACAACAGCACCGGATACAAGTCCTCATATATTTCTAAGTCCCGGCGCATTTCTTCTAAATCAAAGTAACGAGGCAAAAAGTTAGGGTTTTGTGTTGCCACTTGTAAAGCTTTGCTGACAAAAGCCCGACTTTTATCTCCCATTTTCAGCATTGTTCGCCGATCTTCAGGGGTCAAATCAACCAAAAACGGTAACTTTTCTCTAATTGTAGCGATCGCCTGCATGACTGCTTCTTTGTCTGCTGGGTCTAGGCTGGCACTGATACGATTTTCTGCCATTTTTAATACTCCTTTAGGGTACTTAATTTCAGTATTCCCAAAGTTGTAAAGGCGATCGCATTCATCAGAAGCGAACACTCAAAAATACTTACAATTGTCAATTGTTCTATTTTTCCTAACCGCCAATCACAGCGATCGCATCAATCTCTACCAACACATCTTTCGGTAAGCGCGATACTTGCACACAAGCCCGCGCTGGGGCTGTATCTTCCGGGAAATATTTAGCATAAACGGCATTCACCGCCGCGAAATCATTCATATCAGCTAAAAATACAGTGGTTTTCACCACATCTTGAAAAGTCGCACCAGCTGCTGTGAGGATGGCTTCAAGATTAGCTAATACCTGCTCAGTTTGTTTTTTGACATCATCAGTGTAGACGACATTACCAAGGCGGGGATCGATGGCAATTTGTCCAGCTATAAATACAAATTGACCAGAAGCTGCGATCGCTTGATTATAAGGGCCGACTGGTGCGGGTGCGTTATCAGTATTAATTACTTTACGGGTCATAGATATTACTTTCTCTAGCGATGTTTCCTGTTTATCGATTTCTACCTGAGAAGCGATCGGCTTGTAGACTTCTCCATCTGGCATTATCGCACCAGTCAGGTCTGCATCTTGCAGATTAGCTCCGTAAAGATTTGCTCCAGTTAAGTCAGCTTTTCTAAGATTTGCTCCGTTCAAATTTGCTTTCATTAAATCCGCTTGTTGTAAATCCGCTCTCTCTAAATTTGCCCCTTTTAGACAGGCTTTTCTGAAATTTACGCCTCTAAGATTTGCTGCACCTAGATCAGCTTCAGCCAGATTCATGCTTGATAAATCTTTTTGAGATAAATTAACACCCCGAATCTTGACTCCCTGCAAATTAGCATCTTTGAGTATCACACGTGTTAGGTTTGCTTGACTAAAATCAGCTTCAAACAAGTTAGCCCCACTTAAATTTGCATTACTAAGGTTAGCTCTCACGAGATTTGTTTCTTTCAAAGAAGCTTCAGTTAGATTGGCAGAACTTAGCGTAGCATCACTAAAGTTGGCATTATCTAGGTTGGCATTACTTAAATTAGCGCTATTTAAAGTTGCTCCACTAAAGTTGGCACTAGTTAGCTCTGCCCAACTCAAATTTAAATGAGAGCTTTCGACTAAACCACTAAAATTTGCACCTGTCAAAGATACTCTGGTAAAATTTGTGCTTTGAAGACATGCCTTACTCAGATTGGCATTATTTAAATCCGCTCCTGTCAAATCTGCACTTGTTAGGTCTATCCCACTCAGATTTGCACTTTTGAGGTCTACTCCTCTCAGATTTACTGAATGAAACTTTCGTTGACCTTGTGCATATTGTTTTAAAACTTCCTCAGCATCCATAATGCACCCTTAAATACCCTGACACAGTATAATCACAAAAACTTTGTGTCACAGATATTCCTCTCCCCTCTTCCCTTTGCGCCCTTGGCGTCTTGGCGGTTCGTCCCTCTTACCCTAACCTCGGACGTATCCCATAATGCCGATATCGCCAATAATCCCGCAGAATGCGATCGTGGTCAAAACATAAATTACCAGGGACACGCCAATACTCAAAAATGCCTACGCCCTTAGCATCATCTCCAGCCACCGGTTCCCCCGTAGCTGTCGCCAAAAACACAATGCTAATCGTATGCTGACGCGGATCGCGATTTGGGTCAGAATATACCAGTAATTGTTCAACTAATTCCACCTGTAAACCCGTCTCTTCCTGAGCTTCGCGCCGGGCCGCCACTTCCACCGCTTCGCCATAATCTACAAAACCACCAGGAATAGCCCAACCTAAAGGTAGATTATGTCTCTCAATTAACACTATTGGCCGATGAGGTCGATCTACTAGTTCAATAATGATATCAACTGTCGGTGTAGGATTTCGGTAAGTCATACAATTTTGGATTTTAGATTTTGGATTTTGGATTAATTAGGTGAGCATTGGGCATTAACCAAGAACAAATGACAAATGACAAATGACAAATGACTTTCCCCTGCAAATACCGTTCCGTGATAAATTCGATGCGATCGCCTAGCGTTTCCATCAGACAATTGCTCCCTCTCATAATTCAGGTTACTTATGCCTTTTCCTAGATCCAGTGGCATTTTGCTGCATCCTACCTCCTTTCCCAGTCGATTTGGCATTGGGGATTTAGGCTTAGAAGCCTATCGCTTCATTGATTTTCTTAAAGAAAGCCATCAACAATATTGGCAAGTTTTACCACTGGGCCCCACTGGATACGGCAATTCTCCGTATATGTGCTACTCAGCAATGGCAGGAAATCCTCTGTTAGTTAGCCCAGAAAAGCTTTTAGAAGAAGGTTTACTATCTGAGGAAGACTTTGCTAATTTACCAGAATTCCCGGTAGAAAAGGTCGATTTCGAGCAGGTTGTGCCGATTAAGATTGCGCTACTCAAAAAAGCCTGTGACAACTTTAGAGCCAATGCTACGCCCATTCAGCAAAAAGAGTTTGCAGGTTTTTGCGACAGTAAAGCTTATTGGCTAGATAATTACGCCTTATTTATGGCGCTGAAAGATGCCAACGACAATGCAAACTGGCACTCATGGAAACCAGAATTTGTCAAGCGCGACCCACAAGCATTGGAGCAAGTACAGCATCGGCTCAACGGAGAGATTTATTATTACAAATTCGTCCAATTTGAGTTTTTCCGCCAGTGGTCAGAACTAAAAAGTTACGCTAATATGCGCGGCATTAGTATTATTGGCGATATCCCCATCTACGTATCTCATGATAGTGCCGACGTGTGGGCGCATCCCAACATGTTTTGTTTAGATCCAGAGACAGGAGCTGCTGCCCTAATGGCAGGAGTTCCACCAGATTACTTTAGCGCCACCGGTCAATTGTGGGGCAACCCGGTTTATAACTGGGAGGAATTGCAAAAACAAGACTTTAAGTGGTGGGTACAGCGCTTTGAGGCAATGCTGGATTATGTAGATATAATTCGTATTGACCACTTCCGCGGCTTCGAGGCTTATTGGGCTGTGCCGCAAGGTGAAAAAACTGCCATAAATGGTAAATGGGTGGAAGCGCCTGGAGATGCTTTCTTTGAAGTGATTCGGCAAAAGTTGGGCAAGCTACCCGTCTTAGCAGAAGATTTAGGAGTAATTACACCAGGGGTAGAAGCGCTGCGAGACAAGTATGAATTTCCGGGGATGAAAATTTTGCAATTTGCCTTTAGTGCTGATTCCGCTAATCCATTTTTACCATTCAATTATCCGCACAATGCTGTAGTTTATACCGGAACTCACGATAATGATACAACTATAGGCTGGTTCAATACAGCTGAGGACGAGGAAAAGCAAAACTTGTTGCTTTATTTAGGTTCTATCAGCCCTGATGGCATTCACTGGGATTTAATTCGCCTAGCTTTGAGTTCTGTAGCCAACCAAGCGATTATTCCTTTGCAAGATATTTTGGGATTAGGAAACGAAGCACGGATGAATTTTCCCAGTGTTGCTGAGGGGAACTGGGAGTGGCGCTATCGAGCAGGAGCGATAACAGACGAATTGCGCGATCGCTTGAAAGCTCTTACTAAACTCAATGGACGCGCTCCGGAAGATCAAGTCCAGTAAGGAGTGGGGCTGAGTGAGCAGGGGAGCAAGGGAGCAGGGGAGCAGGGGGACAAGGAGATAAACAAAACTCCTAACTCTTAACTCTTAACTCTTAACTCCTAACTCCTAACTCCTAACTCAGCACTCCTAACACCCCATGCCCCATGCCTCATATTTTAAAACTTAGGCTTGGCAGCAATCCTAACTTCTTCCTCTTTCCCTGGCTCTCCCATTTCCTTGGCTTTCTCTTGATTGACGCTCACCAACACCCCACCAGCATTATCAGTTTTCACTGTCAGTTGCTCTTGGGCTTTCCAAACTCGGTGAGTTCCCTCTGGCAGAATACCCTCAAACTCGGTTTTACCATCGGCTACTATACGAATCCAAGATGAGGCTTTCAAAGTTACACCAACCTGTACAACCTGTCTCTTTTGGACACCGCTCAGGGTATCGCTGACAGGTTGTACCTGTGTTGACTCTTTTAGTTGAGCTATTTCTGGTTTAACAACAGACTTTTGTTTTGGATATTGCTGGTTTGGGCTATTACTTGCTTGTAGTAAGGCGTTATTTAATAACTGAGATAACCCATTTACAGAGCATACTATTAGGAATATGTAAAGAAAGTAAAGATGAATCGGACGCAGTTGAGCTAGGGGTGAAGTATTCCCCCTACTTAGAGGACTAACTTGTGCAGAACTGATCGGAAAAGTGCCAGAAAATTCTACTCCATTCAAGCCTAGTGCATCGGCAAATTGTCTGATCAAACCCTGAATATAGACTGGTTCTGGTAGATCGTTTAAATTACCTTCTTCGATCGCCTGCAATAATCGTCGGGGAATCCTGGTCAATGCAACCACTTGCTCTAGAGATAAACCCTGTTCTTGACGCAAAGCCCAAAGTTGAGCGCCTAATTCTGCCAACTTTTCGGCTCGTTGTTCCTCTAATGAAAGTGATGGCTGGTGCTTATTCTTCTTTCTTAGCCATTTCATGCCTACTGACACTCCTTAACTCCACTGAATCAATAATTAGGTTGCGCGATCTGATCTTGCAAAAAGTGAATTTCATAATCTTTGAGGGAACGATATTTACCCTCTGACAAAAAGGGTTCTTTTGGAGTTTGTAATTGAATTGGGCCGATAGCAGTCCGATGCAGCTTGATTACTGGGTATCCTAACTGTTGAGCTATCCGGCGAATTTGACGATTTCTTCCCTCCTGCAATACTATTTCTAAAACGCTTTCCTCGGTACGACGTTTTATGAGGCATACCTTAGCGGCTCTGGTTTTTCTACCCTCCAACATCACACCTTGACGCCACATCTGTAGTACCGTTTCTGGAGGATGTCCTTTGACCAAAACATGATATGTCTTGGAAATACTGTGACGTGGATGGGTTAGTCCAAATGTCAGTTCTCCGTCATTAGTCAGGATTAATGCTCCTGTAGAGTCTGCATCTAGACGACCAACTGGGTGAATACCTGAACCCTCCCGTAATTCTTTCGGTAGTAGATCCAGGACTGTTGGTCTGCGATGAGGGTCGTAGCAAGTAGAAACCACTCCCGCAGGTTTGTGCAGCAATAGATATATTAAAGCCGGACGCTGCTTTTGGGATACAGGCTGACCATCAACTGCGATCGCATCTTTTTCGGGATCGACTTTTTGACCTAAATGTGCCAATACTCCATTAATCCGCACCCGTGATTGCCTAATCATTTCTTCGGCTTCACGACGTGAGGCGATACCCCATTGAGCAAGAATTTTTTGTAACCGTACCTCCATGTGGAAATTGCTTATTTATTGTTATCAATTAAATGATATTTGCATTTTGTAGCGAGTAGGCATAAATGTTACATTTAAAGCTTATTTAATTTCGGTTCGGTTGTTGAGCAAATACTCTTAAACAAATTGGTTAAATGCCAGAGCAAAATTCCCAAACAACAAGTGGAAATAAAATCCGCATAATTACGCAGGTACTCACAACAGCAGTCAAGCTCTGGTTGAGATCGCAGACCAGCCAAATCTCTGAACTAGAAGTGGAGATTAAAGCTAGCGATCGCCAACTTTTCTCTGGACGCATTCCTTCGGTATCTGTTTTTGCTACTCATGCAGTTTATCAAGGTCTCCTAATTACGCAAATTCAATTAATAGCAGAAAATATTCGGATCAATCTCGGCTCCGTACTCAAGGGAAAACCCCTGCGATTGTTAGAGACAGTACCAGTGGTTGGCGATTTGATTGTAGATGAGAAGGATCTTAATGCTTCTCTCTCATCAGACTTATTATCGACTGCATTGAGCGATCTATTGGTTAAGGTTTTACCAACAAATTACCCCGAGTCACAACCAATCAAGTGGCAAGAAATTATCCTTGGGAACAACCAAATTATACTGCGAGGTTTGAGAGTCACCAATAGTGAAACAACGCCTCTAGAGATTTGTTTGGGCTTACAATTACTTAGTGGACATGAGTTGCAACTGGTACATATCCCAATCAAGCCAGACCAAGGAGATATATTAAAAAATAATTATGAGTACAATCTCGATCTTGGCTCAGATGTCGATATCCAAGAATTAACGCTGATCCCAGGAAAGCTGGTGTGTCGTGGGCGGATTAATGTTAACCCTTGACGGATCTCACAAATTAAAAAATATTAATACCCTATTTTAACGTGAGTTGGACAAGTATTATTTGACCTCTCCCCCAACCCCTCTTGGACACGGAGAGGAGAGCAAAAGTTGAATTTTTCATTGCTCCTGTCTTTGGGTTTTAAAGAGGAAGGCTGGGAAGGAGAGGTTTGTCGAACTCACGTTATTTTAAACGATCTGGCCCAATACAACTCTTAGAGAGGCTGCACTTCGACTCATTTCGGCTACGCGGTAATTGAGCGTAGTCGAAATTCAATGACCAACGCTCTGTTACCACGCCAACGACTTGGCGGTAGTTGAATCTCAACTTACTTCGACTACGCGGTAGTTGAATCTCGACTTACTTCGACTACGCGGTAGTTGAGCGCAGTCGAAACTCAGTACAAGTCGCTCGATTACCGCGCAGCGATGCACTGAGCGCAGTCGAAGTGTCGAAACTCAGTAAAAGTCGCTCGATTACCGCGCAGCGATGCACTGAGCGCAGTCGAAGTGTCGAAACTCAGTACAAGTCGCTCGATTACCGCACAGTCGAAACTCAGTATAAGTGCGCAATGACGGCAGTTGACGGCAGTTGCTCCACTTGGGGAGACCCCATCGCCCTTGGCGTCTCCCCAAGTGGAGAAGACCGCACTGCCTCCTCCCCTTGGGGAGACCCCAGACGCTTGTACCTCGCTTGCCACCGGCGCTATGCGCTAAAGCGTCTCCCCTTCTCCCATTCGTGAGAGGCTAGCGCCAAGGAAGAAGACCGCACTGCCTCCCCAATGCCCAACTTACCTATTTACTAAGTAGTGGCAAAAGTAATGTCACAAAATAGTAAACCAAAGGTGCTGTGAAAATATAACTATCGGTACGGTCTAAAATACCACCATGACCGGGGATTAATTGCCCAGAATCTTTAACTCCAGCATCCCGTTTGAGCATAGATTCAGTAAGATCCCCTAAAAGACTAGCAATGCCAATCAGCAAACCCAATGCTAAACCTGTGAAAGGAGATTTGGGCAAGTGGAGATAATAGGCTCCTGCTATGGCTACGGCAACACTTGAAGTAATACCAAAGACAGCGCCTTCAACAGTTTTTTTCGGGCTAATGTCAGATAGACGCGTTTTCCCAAAGAATTTGCCAATGGTGTACGCACCGATATCAGCTGCCCAAATACACAAAAAAGTTAGTAATGTGGCTGTAAAACCTTGTGCTAAAGAAGCGGAATTTGCTTTTTCCCAGAAATCTGTCCAGGTTGTGGGCCAGTAACCCCCCAAAGGGAGATTGCTAAAAGCAGCGCTATCAATTGCTCGTAATCGCACCCAGTAACTTGGTAAATAACCGACGTAAAATAGCCCCATAATAGAAGCGGAAACATCAGCGATCGTCGCAAATTTGGGTTGAAACAGCAGGTAAAAACAAATAAGAGTGCCAGCTATTGGCATCACAGCGTCAGCTAAACTGCCATCAAGGGTGCAAATCACCAGCAATACTTGGCTGACAGCCATAGTGGTTTTAGCGGCAGGAGCGATGCCTCTAGCTCGCACCAAATTAAAATATTCCTGTTGACCCAAAAAGATGATAACCGCAAAGATGATGGTAAAGTACCAACCCCCAAAAAGGGTTGCCCAAAGAGCAAGAGCGATCGCAACAATTCCACTAATAATCCGAGACCAAGGCATAGAAGTATTAAATATTGGGAATGGGGCATTAGGCATTGAGCATGGGGGATGGGGCATGGGGGATGGGGCATGGGGGATGGGGCAGAGAGGTAGAGAGGTAGAAGTTCTAAAATTTTTGAATGCGTGAATTTTGAATGCGTGAATTTTGAATTCATTTCTCCCCTGCTCCCCTGCTCCCCGGTCACTGAGCGTAGTCGTTCGCGCAGCGTCTCGTAGAGAAGGGCTGCTCCCCCTACTTCCTCATCTTTGTTTTCCTCCTTCCCTTGCCGCCTCTTTCAATGCCCTATGACGCCACTTGACGGCAGTTGACGGCAGTTGCTCCACTTGGGGAGACCCCATCGCCCTTGGCGTCTCCCCTTGGGAGAAGACCGCACTGCCTCCTCCACTTGGGGAGACCCCAGACGCTTGCGGACTCGCTTGCCGCCGACGCTATGCGCTAAAGCGTCTCCCCTTCTCCCATTCGTGAGAGGCTAGCGCCAAGGGAGAAGACCGCAGTGGCTCCCCTATGCCCCATTTCCTAATCCAGTTTCTCACCACTGAGGATAAAAATGGGATCGACGGCGGTAAAGGTTTGAGAAAAGCCGCGTGTCTCTAGGCGGTTAACCGCAGATTGGACGACTTCGATATTTCTAGCCCTTAATAGGGAAAAGCTTTGGGAAATAGCATACAGACTTTCTAGATTAGCAGCTGTGGCTACAACCCGACCGGATGGCGGCAAATAATGCCAAGCTGCTTGCAGTATTTCCTGAATGGGGCGACCTCCCTCAATACAAACGCGATGAGGGGTAATTTTCAGGTCATGTAAACATTCTGGGGCGCTGCCTTCAACAACTTCGACATTTTTCACATCAAAGCGATCGCAGTTACGCTTGATCAGACTAGCTACTTCTTCATCCCTTTCGATAGCGATAATCTGTCCGCCTGGACACAATAGCCCCACCTCTACCGGAATTGTACCCGTCCCTGCACCAATATCCCACAACACGGAATCTGATTTCAGCCGCAATTGGGCAATCAATAGTAGTCGGACTTCTCGCTGGCTCAGAGGAATTCCTGGCAAATGCTCGAATAATTCATCGGGAATACCGGGGGTAATATAAGGCCAAAGTTGGGAGGGCATAGAATTACGCAATTATACTAAAGATATCGATTTGCCAAATTGAAAAGCTATCAGTTATACAACTTTTCAACGGTAGCATTATAAGAAAACATAATGATTGGTGAAATATTAGGCGATCGCTACGAAGTTCAGCAGCTATTAGGAAAAAAAGCAGGGCGACGGACGCTATTAGCTCGTGATTTGCAAACTCAAAAATTAGTTGTCATTAAATTACTCTCTTTTAGTAGTGACTTTGAGTGGGATTCACTCAAGTTGTTTGAGCGAGAAGCTGAAACTTTAAAAAACCTAGCACATCCCTCAATTCCTGGCTATTTAAACTATTTTGAGGTAAATTTACCAACCATCAAAGGATTTGCTCTAGTCCAAACTTATATTCCTGCACAAACCTTAGAGCAATGTTTACAGACTGGGCGGATTTTTACCGAAGCTGAAGTCAAACAGATAGCCAAAGCACTTTTAGAGATTCTTGTTTACCTACATGAACTACATCCGCCTATAATTCATCGTGATATTAAGCCTAGCAATATTTTATTGGGGGAGCGTTCTGGAAATAGTGTCGGTCAAGTTTATTTGGTAGATTTTGGCTCAGTGCAAACAGTCTTGGCCAGCGAAACCGGGACAAGAACTGTGGTGGGAACCTATGGCTATATGCCACCAGAGCAATTTGGCGGACGCACTGTTGCAGCATCAGACCTTTATAATTTAGGCGCAACTTTAATTTACTTGGTGACAGGTACTCACCCAGCCGATTTACCCCAAAAAGATTTTCGCATTCAGTTTGAACAACTAGCTAATCTCAGTCCCAGCTTTAGCAATTGGTTAAAGTGGATGATTGAGCCTAATTTAGAACGGCGTTTGAGTTCTGCTGACCAAGCGATCGCAGCTTTAGAGAAACCACAACCAATAAACTTGCCGACTTTGGTTGTTGGCAAACCAGATGGGAGTAATATTCAACTAACCAAAAATGGGGATTCTCTAGAAATTATCGTTCCACCATCTGGTTTTGATTCATCAATAATATTTACAGGTTTGTTTGCGATCGTCTGGAATTCATTTATTCTCTTTTGGACAATTGGCGCACTTTCAGCACCTTTTCCTGTCAACATCCCCTTTGCGATGTTTTCACTTCCATTTTGGGGTGCTGGCTTGATGATGGTGTATAAATTTTTCTTTCATTTTTTTGGACGCATCTGCTTACGCCTGAATTCCAAACAAATTTCCCTAAGCTGGGAGTTGTTTTCTGGAAAATTTTCTCGTCATCGTGCATCGCCAAGACAAAGTATTAATAAGTTAGTTTATATTCCCAAACATTTTACTAAAGATTCTGAAGGCACGAGAATTGCCGTCCCCGCACAATTGGATATTTGGGTAGGAGTAAAAAAATATCAACTTGGTGGTAGTGATGGTGCAATTAAATCGGAAGCGGAACTGGAATGGCTAGCTCAAGAATTAAGTGATTGGTTACGTATGGATATTACCAAGTAGTATTTTATGTAATAGTTTTAAATATAATTAGCTAGATTGCAGTGCTGATTATGATTGGTCAAATATTCAGCGATCGCTACGAAGTTCAGCAGCTATTAGGTAAAAAAGCTGGGCGTAGAACTTTGCTAGCTCGTGACTTAAAAACTCAGGAATTAGTCGTCATCAAGTTACTCTCTTTTGGTAGTGACTCTGAATGGGACGATTTCAAGCTGTTTGAGCGGGAAGCCAAAATTTTAAAAAACCTAGCACATCCCTGTATACCTCGCTATTTAGACTATTTTGAGGTAAATTCACCAACCATCAAAGGATTTGCCTTAGTACAAACTTATATTCCAGCACAAACTTTAGAGCAATACTTACAAAGTGGGCGGACTTTTACCGAAGCTGAAATCAAACAGATAGCCAAAGCACTTTTAGAAATTCTGATTTATTTACATGGGTTGCATCCGCCTGTAATCCATCGTGATATTAAGCCTAGCAATATTTTATTGGGCGATCGCTCTGGTAATAGTGTCGGTGAAGTTTATCTGATTGATTTTGGTTCGGTGCAAACTGTCCTGGCCACAGAAACTGGGACTAGGACTGTGGTAGGAACCTATGGCTATATGCCACAGGAGCAATTTGGCGGGCGTACCGTTCCCGCTTCTGACCTTTATAGTTTAGGTGCAACTTTAATTTATTTAGTGACAGGTACACACCCAGCTGATTTACCCCAAAAAGATTTTCGCATTCAGTTTGAGGTAGCGGCTAATCTTAGCCCCAGCTTTAGCAATTGGTTAAAGTGGATGGTTGAACCCAGTTTAGAAAAGCGTTTGAATTCTGCTGCTGCTGCAATCGCAGCCTTAGAGAAACCACAGTCAATAAATTTACCTACTTTGGTTGTTGGCAAACCAGATGGCAGTAAGATTCAATTAACCAAAAATCAGGATTCTCTAGAAATTATCGTTCCACCAGCTGGTTTTAATCTATCAACAATATTCATGGGTTTATTGGCGATCGCCTACAATTCATTCTGGCTTTTTTGGATAATTTGCTCACTCTTGTTTTCTTCTAAGTGGTTAGCCTTGTTTTTTCTTCTCTTTTTGGGTCTTGGCTGTTGGTTGATATATGACGTTCTTCTCTTTAAGTTGTTTGGACGCACCTGTTTACGCCTGAATTCAGAACAAATTACCTTAACCTGGGAATTTTTTATTTGGAAATTTTATTGGCCGCGTCCGTCATCGAGACAAAGTATCAATAAGCTGATTTACATTCCAAAATACTTTCCTAAAGACTATCTAAGTAATAGAATTGCCGTTCCAGCACTATATATTTGGTCAGGAGGACAAAAATATCAGGTTGGTGCGAACGATGGCGGTATTAAATCTGAAGCAGAACTTGAATGGTTAGCTCATGAATTAAGTGAGTGGTTAGGTTTGCCAATTACTAATCCAATGGGAAGTTAGTTGCGCTGATTATTGACGAATTGATATCAATTCGATATCAGTTGTCTGTTGGAGCGATCGCCCTTATACCCTGTTTTTACAAAAGGGTCGAGCACTTATCAGTGGCGAACTTATCGGATTTGAGCCATCAATGTCTATATTTAATTACAGATGCCTTAGAGGAAATTTATATGTTTGGACTGGGATGGCCAGAAATAGCTGTAATTAGCATAGTCGCTATTCTAATTTTCGGCCCAAAAAAAATTCCCGAACTGGGGACTGCACTGGGCAAAACCCTACGAGGTTTTAAGGAGGAAATGAAAACTCCTAGCGAAGAAACCAATCAGGAAGAAGAAAAACAGTAATTAAAGGAGTCAGGAGAAGCCAGCGCCCTGCTTCCTCCTGATTCCTGACTACAGCAAGGTATTAACAACAGAAGAAGGTATGATTCCATTTTGGGAATCGATAACAGTTGTGCCGGGATTTTGTTGGTGTGTCTCTTCCTTGGCTAAACCACGCAGCTTAATTAACTTAATAGCCCTACTAACACTTTCTGGCAAAATGACCACTAGGCTGTTATCAGGAGCCATATCTAAGCCTTTATTGATTGCTTGGGTTTCATCCAGAATTGATTCATAGCGGCTATCAGGCTTAACTTCTGTGATGCCTTGAATAATCAACTGGGCGGCTGAACCCCGTAGGCGTCCGCGTGTATCATCGTCTTCTTTGATAATGATGTAATCAAAAATTTGCGCTGCTAATTTACCCAAAGTAACAAAATCTTCGTCGCGGCGATCGCCTGGTCCACCAATTACGCCAATTCGTTGTCCTGTAGTCCAGTTCCGCACAAAGGAACCTACCGCTTCGTAACTGGCTGCGTTGTGGGCATAGTCTACTAAAGCATGGTAGTTGCCCAAATTAAATAGATTCATTCGTCCTGGTGTTTGGCTAACTGAAGCTCGGAAGGTCTTCAAACCAGCACGAATCTGCTCAATTGTGACGTTTTGCACAAACGCTGCCAAACTTGCTGCTAAAGCGTTGGCAATCATAAACGGCGCACGTCCGCCCATTGTTAAAGGTATATTTTCTGCTCTTTCTATGCGGTGTGTCCAATCACCTTTAACAATTGACAAATAGCCATTTTCATATACTGCTGCTACTCCACCCTTTTGGATATGCTTCCGCACTAATTCCGAATCGGGGTTCATGGTGAAGTAAGCAATATTAGCTTTAGTTTTTTCTGACATAGCGGCGACGCGGCGATCGTCGGCATTGAGTACCGCATAGCCATCAGGGAATACAGCTTCTGCCACTACACTTTTGAGGTTAGCTAACTGCTCAATGGTATCTATATCGCCTATTCCTAAGTGGTCGGCCGCTACATTCAATACTACCCCTACATTTGCGGCTTCAAAGCCCAATCCAGAGCGGAGAATGCCACCGCGAGCCGTTTCTAGTACTGCTACTTCTACCGTAGGATCTTGGAGGATGACATAGGCACTTTGAGGACCTGTATTATCGCCAGCTTCTACTAAGTAATCACCGATATATGTTCCGTCGGTAGTAGTATAACCTACTACTTTACCAGTCTGTTTATAAATATGTGCTAGTAGTCGAGTAGTGGTGGTTTTGCCATTAGTACCCGTGATGCTGAGGATGGGAATTTGGCTAGATTGCTCGTTAGGAAACAGCATATCTATCACTGCACCAGCGACATTGCGGGGAATACCTACGCTTGGGGCAACGTGCATCCGAAAACCGGGAGCAGCGTTAACTTCGACAATCACGCCATCCACTTCCCGCAGAGGACGGCTAATATCTGTGGTGACGATATCGAGTCCGGCGATATCCAAACCGATTATCTTGACTACTCGTTGTGCCAACCACAGATTTTCTGGGTGAATTTCATCGGTACGATCGACGGCACTACCACCTGTACTCAAGTTGGCTGTTGCCCTGAGATAACAAATAGTGCCCTTGGGTGGCACGCTATTCAAGGTGTAACCTTGCCTTTCTAGCAGCTGGTAGCTGGTGCGGTCTAGTTCAATCTTGGTCAGGACGTTATCATGTCCTTCACCGCGATTTGGATCGAGGTTTGTTTCTTCAATCAGTTCGGCAATGGTGGATCTGCCGTTGCCAATGACATGAGCTGGGACACGTTCGGCTACTGCTACTACTTTGCCATTTACCACCAGTACCCTGTGGTCGCGCCCAACGTAATATCTTTCGACAATAATTGACCGAGAAACCTGTCTAGCAGCTTCATAAGCAGCCTCTGCTTCTTCCCAACTTCTGATATCAATGGTGATCCCACGTCCGTGATTGCCATCTAAGGGCTTGATGACGATGGGATAGCCGCCAACGAATTCAATGGCTTGTTCTAAATCGTCTAAGAAGTTGATTACTGTACCTCTGGGTACTGGCGCACCAGCAGCAGCAAGGATACGTTTAGTGGCTTCTTTATCGCAAGCTAGTTCTACGCCCAGAATGCTGGTGTTGTCCGTCATTGTCGCCTGCATCCGCTTCTGGTTCACGCCATAGCCTAGCTGAATCAAAAAGCGGGCTTCCAGCGCCATCCAGGGAATACCTCTTTTTTCTGCTTCTTTGACGATCGCTTCCGTAGAAGGTCCCAAGGAAGCATCACGGGAAAAATCTTTCAGGTCTTGGATATCTTGCTCGAGTTCTGCCATGGGATAACGGCCTCGATCGACGATACTCTGGCACAGCCGTACTGCGGCTCGTCCAGCGTAGCGTCCCGCTTCCTCATTCAGGTACTCAATTACTACTTGGTAAATTCCGGGTGTGGCAGTTTCGCGGGTGCGACCAAAGCCGACATGCATCCCAGCTAATTCTTGGAGTTCTAAGGCTACGTGTTCCACTATGTGGCCCATCATAGTGCCTTCTTTGACTCGCATCAGAAAACCACCACGACAGCCAGGCGAACAATAGTGGCCCTCCAGACTTGGCAGCGCCTCAACTAATCCTTCATAAAAGCCAGGGATTTCATTCGAGGGCGTCTCGCCAAGGTTTTCTAAATCGAGGCGCATGACGATCAGTTTGTGGCGTCGAATGCTCCAATAGTTTGGGCCGCGTAATGTCTGGATCTTGAGGATTCTCATGGGAATAGGTAGATGGAGATTCGGAACCAAAATTCTAGTTTCTTACTGGAATTGACCGCTAAACTGTTCACTAAAAACAGTTTTTTCTTTTTACATGGTATTCTTATCATTTTTCTACGGTAAGAAATAATAAATGTGCGGTCAACTCAGTGTAACCTCAGATACTCTATCCCGTCAGCTGGAGATTCGGTGTACAGCAGGCAATACAGTCCGCTGGTACAAGTGGAAGCGATCGCCTAAGCTGAGGATATGGAGACGTAAATTATGTACGGTTAAAGGTTCATTAGCACCGACATGGGGTTCGTTAGTATGGGTCAGTTCGGTGGGATCGACAATGGTGACACTGCCTTTGCCCATAACTTGTAGCCAACCATCACGTTCAAACACTGCACAAGTATCTTCGTCAATGCCAATACCTAAGCGATCAGGATGAGCTGAGATCGCACTAATCAGTCGCCCCATCCGATTCCGGTTGTGAAAGTGTTGGTCAACGATTACTTCGGGAATAAATCCCAAACCCGTTGCCATATCCACTAGGGAACGATTGGGCGTCTCTCCACTCCCGCCGCCAGCAATCATGTGATGCCCCATCACCGCCGCTCCTGCACTGGTGCCTGCTAACGTCAGTTGCCCCGCCCTCACCCGCTGACGAATAATTTCCATCGCTGGCGTATCTGCCAATACACCACAAAGACGTAGCTGGTCTCCTCCTGTCAAAAATACCCCACTACAGGCTTCTAAGGATGCTTTGATCTGGGAGGCTTCACACTGTTCTCGTTCGCGGATGTCTAAAATCTCTACCTTCTGGGCACCCATTTCTTCAAAAATGCGAATATACCGACCACCGATGATGGCAGGTTCGCGAGAGGCAGATGGAATAATTGTAATATAAGCCTTACTAGCACCGGCGCGTCCAAAAAAAGTTCGTAGGATTTCGCGCCCATGAACTTTATCTTCTGCACCTCCGATAACCAGAACGGCGGTTTTAGTTGCTTGGGGTGTCCTCATTTCTAGCGATTTAGCTTGTAATTGCGGCATTTTGGTTCTCCTGTCAACAACTTCAGGAGCCATCGCCTTGGTGTTCGCATAGCGTCTCCGTCAGGAGAGGCAGTCGCTCAGAGGGGGTTTCCCCCATGAACGACTGCCGTGCATGGTTCCCCGGCTTGTGGCGAATGGCGTGTGAATTCAACAAGGTTCAGTTGCTGATAATTTTTGCGCTTTGCAACTTTTGAGAGGACACTTTTTGGAAGTTTGGAACTGGGGAAAGCCACTCTCCAAATTCTCGCTTCACGCTCGCATTGCCTCAGTCTAAACGTGTTTGTTCCCATTCCTCTCTGGCAAGCGCCTTGTTTTTCACCTGTCCACTTGCAGCAGGGCAAAATAGTCTTTGAGTAGCTAGATTCCCCCTTTAGAGTTGGGGAAAAGCAGTTAAGACTACGCTTTTTTCTGAGGCTGGCTCGATGCATCCTGGAAGTTGTTAACTTGATATGATTATTAATTTAAATGTAGTTGTGACAACATTTAAACATAAATTAAGTAATTAGAAAAACTTTTGATCCCATCTAAAATCCAGGAGGTCTGGTAGTTTTAGATACTATTGATAAAGTTTAACTGGAGTTGAACCCGACCTTGGCTTGCTGGTGTTTGCTAGACATTCACTCTTTAGATTAGTGTCCTCGAATACGAATAACTGTGCGCTTTGATATAGTTACGCTTTTTCCTGACTGTTTTAACTCTGTTCTCAATTCTGGGCTGCTAGGTAAAGCCTTAGCCAAACAGATTGCCGAAGTGCATCTGATTAATCCACGGGACTTTACCACTGATAAACACCGAAAGGTAGACGATGAACCCTACGGCGGCGGCGTTGGGATGCTAATGAAGCCAGAACCTATTTTTACCGCTGTGGAGTCGCTGCCGATTCTACCCCGAAGAGAAGTAATTTTGATGAGTCCACAGGGTCAAACAATTAATCAACCTCTTTTGAAAGAATTGGCGACAAATTATGACCAGTTAGTAGTTATTTGCGGGCATTACGAAGGAGTGGATGAGAGAGTGCTGCATTTGGTAACTCGTGAAGTATCTTTAGGCGATTTTATTCTGACCGGTGGAGAAATTCCAGCTATGGCCTTAATTAATGGTGTAGTGCGGCTAATACCAGGGACTGTGGCCAAAACGGAGTCCCTGACAGCAGAAAGTTTTGAAGAGGGGTTATTGGATTATCCCCAATATACTCGTCCTGCGAATTTTCGCGGTTTGAAAGTGCCAGATGTCTTGCTCAGTGGAAATCACGCCGCGATCGCTCGATGGCGTTACGAACAACAAATTCAAAGAACCCGCGATCGTCGCCCCGATCTCCTAGAGAAATTGCAGGAAGGGGAGCAGGGGGGCAGGGAAGCAAGGGAGTAGAGGAGTAGGGAAGCAGAGGAGCAGGGGAGTGAGAGAGTGAGGGAGTGAGGAGACAAGGGGACAAGGGGACAAGCAGATAAACAAAACTCCTAACTCCTAACTCAGCACGGGCTAAACGCCCCGCTTCCGCTAACAGCACTCAGCACTCCCAATGCCCAATGACAAATGACAAATCACAAATCACAAATCACAACTGAACAAATGACTAAAATTCGTATTGGTAATGGCTACGATATTCATCAACTAGTGAGCGATCGCCCTTTGATTTTAGGTGGAATTCAAATTCCTCATGAACTGGGTTTATTGGGACACAGTGATGCTGATGTGTTAACGCACGCGATTATGGATGCCATGCTTGGGGCATTATCCTTGGGGGATATTGGTTATTATTTTCCGCCTAGCGATCCCCAATGGGCGGGAGCAAATAGTTTAGTACTATTAACTCAAGTACATCAATTGATTCGCGATCGAGGTTGGCAAATCGGAAATATTGACTCGGTGGTAGTAGCAGAACGTCCAAAATTAAAACCACATATTCACAACATGCGCGACAAACTAGCGGCAGTTTTAGAATTAGAACCAAATCAAATTGGCATTAAAGCTACTACTAACGAAAAATTAGGCCCTGTTGGACGTGAAGAAGGTATATGTGCTTATGCTGTCGTCTTGCTAGGTGCTTCAGAATAACTTTCTTTTAGCCTTTAATAAAGATATTCAAGACTGATTAGGATGGAAATAGATTAGTAATTATGAACTTTTTTAGAAAAATATTTTTGGCAATTAAACATTTATGGTTGCCAATAATTTTTACTTCAGCCATAACACTTACAGTTACTGCCTGCAACCCAGCTAATTTCAAAAGCCCTGCGGCTCAAGTACCACAATTGGTCAGTAGTATTCTCAGCGATCCTAAAACTTTTAACTACCCTTTGAGTCAAGAGTTTCCCAATGTTTTTCCTCTAATTTACGAGGGGTTAATCACCCAAAATCCAATCACTGCAAAAATCGAACCAGCATTAGCTGAATCCTGGCAAATTTCTGATGATAAATTAAAGATTGTTTTTACTCTACGCGAAAGCTTGAAATGGTCTGATGGTCAGCCACTAACAGTAGATGATGTAGTGTTTACCTACAATGATATTTACTTAAACGAAGCAATTCCTACTGATGTGAGAGATGGTTTGAGAATTGGTGAGAGTAGGAAGCTACCTACTGTGCGAAAAGTGGATGAACGTCGGGTTGAGTTTATCGTACCGGAACCCTTTAGACCTTTTCTACTAAGTACAGGTTCGCCAATTTTGCCCGCACACATATTGCAACAATCGGTAAAAACCAAAGACCAAAATGGGAGTCCGATTTTTCTGACAAAATGGGGTGTTGATACTCCTCCGAACGAAATTATTGTCAACGGCCCTTACAAAATAGAGCGCTATGACACGAGCCAGCGTGTGGTCTTCCGGCGCAATCCCTACTACTGGCGCAAGGATGCTCAAGGTAATTCCCAGCCTTATATTGAACGAGTAATTTGGCAAATTGTAGAATCAACAGATACCTCCTTGCTGCAATTTCGTTCTGGCGGGTTAGATACTGTAGGAGTATCGCCAGATTATTTTTCTTTGCTAAAAGTGCAAGAAAAGCAGGGTAATTTCACAATTTATAATGGTGGGCCAACATCGAGTACATCGTTTGTTTGGTTCAATCTCAATAAAGGTAAAAGGGACGGAAAACCACTAGTAGATCCAGTTAAATCTCGGTGGTTCAATAATGTAGAATTTCGGCAAGCTATAGCTTATGCAATTGACCGCCAAACGATGATTAATAACACTTTTCGCGGCTTAGGCGTGCCACAAGATTCACCGATTTCTGTACAAAGCCCTTATTATCTTTCCCCGAAAGAAGGGTTAAAAGTTTACGATTATAATCAGCAAAAAGCGAAGGAATTACTGCTAAAAGCAGGATTTAAGTACAACAACAATCAGTTAGTAGACGATCGCGGAAATCGTGTCCGTTTCTCTTTGCTTACCAATGCTGGAAATAAAATCCGTGAGGCAATGGGATCGCAGATTAAACAAGACTTGAGCAAAATCGGTATTCAAGTTGATTTCACTCCATTGGCATGGAATACTTTTACTGATAAAACTTCTAACTCGTTAGATTGGGAAGCTTCTTTGATGGGTTTGACTGGTGGATTAGAACCGAATGACGGTGCTAATGTCTGGGCACCTGAAGGCGGATTGCACATGTTTAATCAGAAACCCCAAGCAGGACAAAAACCTATTCAGGGTTGGGAGATTGCTCCTTGGGAAGCAGAAATAGGGAATCTTTACATTCAAGCTGCAAGAGAATTGGACGAAGCTAAAGTGAAAGCGATTTATGCCGAAACACAGCGGATTACTCAGGAAAATTTACCTTTTATTTACCTGGTTAATCCTTATTCAATGTCAGCGGTGCGTAATCGTTTTGAAGGAATTAAATTCTCTGCTCTGGGTGGCGCATTCTGGAATATTGAACAAATTAAAGTAACAGATTAGTCATTAGTCATTAGTCAATAGTCATTAGTTAGTAATTAGTGGTATCTAACAACTGACAACTGACAACTGACAACTGACAACTGATAAGTAACAAAGGACAAATGACCAATGACAAATGACAAAACTTTGCGATCGCTCCTAGAATCGGTTGCCAATGGTAAAGTTACGCCAGATACGGCATTAGACTCACTCAAAGACTTAACTTATGAATCTGTAGGTGAATTTGCCAAAATTGATCACCATCGCCAACTCAGAACTGGTTTCCCAGAGGTGATTTGGGGCCCTGGTAAAACTCCCGATCAAATTGCTCAAATTATCGAGGTGATGCGCCTCCGTAATCCTGTAGTCATGGCAACCCGCATTGAACCAGCAGTTTATACCACACTGCAATCAAAAGTTAACGGTTTGCGATATTATGAATCGGCGCGAATTTGTGCGATCGCTCCCCCTACCATCGAACCACAATTTCAGGGTGAAATTGGCATTCTTTCTGCTGGTACCGCCGATTTACCCGTTGCTGAAGAAGCGGCTGTCACTGCTGAACTTTCTGGTTTTAAGGTACAGCGCCTCTGGGATGTTGGTGTTGCTGGGATTCACCGCTTATTAAGTAACCGCCACCTGATTGAGTCAGCATCAGTGTTGATTGTCGTGGCGGGGATGGAAGGCGCTTTACCTAGCGTTGTTGCGGGTTTAGCGAGTTGTCCGGTGATTGCCGTACCCACCAGCATTGGTTATGGCGCAAGTTTTGGTGGTTTAGCACCACTATTGACAATGCTTAACTCTTGTGCTGCGGGAGTAGGCGTAGTAAATATCGATAATGGTTTTGGTGCAGCAGTGTTGGCGGGACAGATTTTGCGGACTGCCGAGAAATTGCGGTTGGCATCGGCTGCATCTTGAGTTAAGACATTGAAGTTACATCCAATATTTCAGTAAATATCAGTAATTAATATGAAGAAGGGGAAAGGGGAAAGGTGAAAGGGGAAAGGGAACCCCATACTTCAAAGCAGGGGTTTTAAATAAAGACGCTGATTTTTCTCTCTAAGAGAAGCCAAGGGCAACGCACTACGTGTCTCAAAATCTTCTTTTTTGTTCAACCTATTTAAAAATAGGGGCTTTGTACCTTGTGGGGAAAAGTTCTTTATTCCTGCCCTTTCCCCCTTTCCCTTTCCCCTTTTCCCCTTCTTGGTAAATAATAAACTGATGCTGAAATTTGCCACCCCTAACTTCTTAATCACCAAAGATGAGCAATTACAGCGATTTGACATCTCAGTTACTTTGGCATTTGCCTGTAAATTTGACAGCATTAGCACAAACAATCACCGATCCAAACGTTATGGGTCAGATGCAAAAAGCTTGGAGCCACTTTATACAAACAGGTCAAGTCTGGGCATTGTTGATTGGTTTAGTCATTGGCTATATGATTCGGAATCTAACTAGCTACGGTTAAAGTAATTTTAGATTTTAGATTTTGGATTTTAGATTGATGATTAATCTAAAATCCAAAATTGATGCCCACTTCCCTCATATTTATGACCAAAGAAGAAACTTGGAGCCAGCGGTTTGAATCAGCGTTACATCCAGCGATCGCTCGTTTTAATGCCAGTATAAGTTTTGATATTGAATTAATCGAATATGACCTCACTGGTTCTCAAGCTCATGCCAAAATGCTTGCTCACACGGGCATTATCTCCCCAGAAGAAGGAGAGCAACTGGTTGCCGGTTTAGAACAAATTCGCCAAGAGTACCGCCAGGGAAAATTTCAGCCTGGTATCGATGCTGAAGATGTACATTTTGCAGTTGAACGCCGACTGACAGAAATTGTTGGCGATGTAGGTAAGAAGGTGCATACAGCGCGATCGCGTAATGACCAAGTTGGTACTGATACCAGACTCTACCTCCGCGACCAAATCCAACAAATCAAAAGCGAATTGCGAGAATTTCAAGGTGTTTTGCTGGATATAGCCGAAAAGCACGTTGAAACCCTGATTCCTGGTTATACCCACCTCCAACGTGCCCAACCCGTGAGTTTAGCTCATCACCTCTTGGCATACTTTCAAATGGCCCAACGTGACTGGGAACGTTTAGGAGATGTTTCTCGCCGCGTGAATATTTCACCTTTGGGATGTGGTGCTTTAGCGGGAACAACTTTCCCCATTGACCGCCACTACACAGCCAAACTCTTGAATTTTGACGATATTTATGCTAATAGCCTCGATGGAGTGAGCGATCGCGATTTTGCGATCGAATTTTTGTGTGCTGCTAGCTTGATTATGGTTCACCTCAGCCGCCTTGCAGAAGAAGTCATTCTTTGGTCATCTGAAGAATTTCGCTTTGTCACCCTCAAAGATAGCTGTGCTACGGGTTCCAGCATCATGCCCCAAAAGAAAAACCCCGATGTCCCAGAATTGGTGCGGGGGAAAACAGGACGTGTATTCGGTCATCTCCAGGCGATGTTAGTGATTATGAAGGGGCTACCTCTGGCATATAACAAAGACTTACAAGAAGATAAAGAAGGTTTATTTGATAGCGTTAACACAGTCAAAGCCTCTCTAGAAGCAATGACGATTTTGCTCAGGGAAGGCTTAGAATTTCGTACCCAGCGGTTAGCATCAGCTGTGGCGGAGGATTTTTCTAATGCCACCGATGTAGCAGATTATTTGGCAGCACGGGGCGTTCCTTTTCGGGAAGCTTATAACCTTGTGGGTAAGGTGGTAAAAACTAGTATTGCCGCAGGCAAACTCCTAAAAGATTTGAAATTGGAAGAGTGGCAACAACTACACCCAGCATTTGCAGCAGATATTTATGAGGCTATTTCCCCCCGTCAAGTTGTTGCTGCGCGTAACAGTTACGGTGGCACTGGTTTTGCACAGGTAAACAAAGCACTCACAGCCGCCCGTGCTCAAATTGCTCAATAGAGGCATTGGGGAAGGTGAGGTCTCCTCTGGGGATAAGGGGTAATGGGGACTGGAAAGCAGGGGAGCAGGGGAGCAAGGGAGAATTATTGAACAAGTCTCTCCTTTGTCTCTTTTCCATGCCCAATGCCCAATGCCCAGTGCCCCATGCCCAATGCCCAATGCACAAAAATAAATAAGGGCGTACAAATAAATGTGCGCCCTAAAAGGTAAATAACCCAAACAATAAGGATTTAGGCAGGCAACTTATTCAGTGTCAGCTGCTGCTGCGCCTTCTTCTTCCTCACTCTTTGGTGGTCTTTGTTGGAACCTTCTCTGCATTCTTCCTGTCGTAGTCCGTTTACGAAACTTTCTGGCATACGCCTGGTTACGTAGCGCCTTTTCTTTTTTCGGGTTACGGCGCTTGGCCATGTTCACCTCTATTAATAAACAACAAAAAAGTAGCAACTAGGCATCACGTAGGCAATATTAGCTACCAATGTTATTGATATAATTTTAGCCTAGTGCAGCAATGAATACGCTTTAAACAGTGTACTAGTCTATCGCATTATATCTAAGTTTGTCAATAAAATTCTGAATTATCCTCGCCAGTAAGATGAAAAATATCTTTTCTGAGATTTCAATCTGTCAACTGATTGTAAATTAGCTCATTAGTTGTTGTTTTTGAAACTAACCAATATTATCAAAAAATAATTCAGGAGTGGGTTATAAAAACTCAAGAAGCATAGGTAAGTTTAAGCATAGAGTATAATTTTTGATTTAGTGGTCTTTAATTAATTGTAGGTTTTAAATCCTACTTAAGTGCCTATTATAAATTCAGAATTCCGAATTTGGAATTTTGACTTATTATTTATATTATTTTTTTGTTTCAGCAATACTAATGCTATAGCAGTCCTAAATCAATTGTGAAAACTTCTCTTTCTTTTCTTGGCGCTCTTGGCGTCTTCTCTACGAGACGCTTTGAGTTGGCAAAAGCCTATCGTAGAGAAAGCGGTTCGTTAATTTTCACAACTCAAATAGGATTGCTATAGCTATAAACTGCAAATTTACCTGCTTCAAGAAATATCATGTATATATAAATACAGTGCTTCTCATTAAACTTGATGTTAGAATTGATAATATTCTACGTAAATCGTGAGAATAAAATCTCAATCCACAAACATTTTTGTATAAAACAAAACTCAATAAAATTTTTATTAGTTGAGCTTATGTAAGTGGTAGGGAACTATAGAATACAACACAAAACTTTGAAGATTGAACGTTATTGCTTTTTTTCCGGCAGCTGTAGAGTCCACACGTAGCTTATGGCGTCTTGGACAAACAGTATTGGGTATAATATTTCGTCATCCCATTACTGGCACTAGTATCATCCCAATTTTACCCGATGGTCGGATTGTACTGATCCGACGGCGCGACAATGGTCTTTGGTCATTGCCTGGAGGGATTGTAGATTGGGGAGAAGATATTCCCAATACAGTGCGCCGGGAATTAATGGAGGAAACCGGGCTAGAATTGGTGAAAATTAACCGTTTAGTAGGAGTTTACTCTGCACCAGACCGCGATCCCAGAATTCATTCAATTTGTATTGTGGTTGAAGCCGAGGTGCATGGGACAATGGAGATTCAAGACACTTTAGAAGTTATGGAAATCCAAGCTTTCTCTCCCAGTTTACTACCTTCAGGAAAGATGTCTCACGACCATACTCGGCAGTTGCAAGACTACTTGAATGGCTTGACAACACTGGCTTAATAATATTTTGTCATTTGTCATTTGTCATTGGTTATTTGCCACCAAAGTTATATTTAAGGAATCCTTTCTTCTCTACGAGAGGCTTCCCCAAGGAGACGCTAAACGAATCGCACCACACCTTTGTGTTTGTAATTTAACTAATGACTAATGACTAATGACTAATCACTATTTATTATGATGCTAAAAGTTAACTACTAAATAAAATGGATACACTATTCCGTAACTCCCGGAGAAAGCTCTCTCAAGGGCTATTATTCTGGCGTGAAGTCGGTGAAAAAACTCCTATAATTTTTTTACATGGTGCTTGGAATGAGAGCAGTCAATGGTTATCTGTGATGGAATCTCTTGCACAAGATTTTCATTGTTTTGCACTCGATTTATTAGGATTTGGTGAATCAGAAAATCCTAATATCCATCATTCGATAGATTTACAAGTTGAGTGTTTAGCTGAATTTTTGCAAGCTGTGAAGCTAGAAAAAGTATATTTAGTGGGGCATTCTCTTGGGGGTTGGATTGCTGCTAGCTATGCTTTAAAGTATCCAGAGAAAGTTGATGGTGTGGTACTGCTAGCACCAGAGGGCGTAGAGATAGCAGGGCAAGAAGAGTATTGCCAGAAGATGCGGCGATTATTGAATTATCCACCACTAATAGTTAAATTTTTGCGATCGCTAACTCCCTTGACTAAAATCCTGGGTTGGCATGAAAAAATTGCACAAGACTTGCAGTTGCGTCAATCGCTATTGCCGTATCCTATAGGTTGCCAGTTACTTTTCAAACGGCGACAAGTAGAAATTGAGGCGGAATTACTGCAAAAGCAGCTTTATATGATCGATGTCCCAGCTTTGATTTTACAAGGTGGGCAAGATACACCAGATGCTTTAGCCAGAAGCCGTGTTTATGCTCAACTGATACCGAAAGTCGAGTTGAAAATGATTGCCCATGCCGGAAATGACTTGCCAGAAGCTTGTGCTGAGGTTGTGGCAAGCGAAATTCGGGAGTTTATTCAAGGTATTTTAAAAAGTCATAATTTCAATGAATTAAACTAGCTCATTCTGTGCTATCACCCATTACTATTTCGCGCATTCCCCAAAAAATCAAATTTGCTTCCACAACTAAACGTTCTACAATTTCAGGATATAAAGCTTGCAAATAGTTAATTAATAAAGTGCGATCGCCCCCTTTAATCGCAATTTTTCCATCAGGAAATAAATCCCACCACGCATTAATAAAATCTTTGATTCCAGCTAATACTGTGTAAATTACTCCGCTTTTAATTGCTTCTTGAGTATTGAGAGCAAAACGTGCTGGTAGAGACGGAAAATTTTGCATTTCTACTAATGGTAATTGTCCTGTTTGTTGACCGAGAGTTGCAAATTGCAAACCTAATCCCGGCAAAATTGCACCTCCAACTAGATACTCATTAGTATCCACAGCCGTGAAAGTTAACGCTGTCCCAGCATCAATTACCAACATCGGAAAACCCCAAGTTTTCGCCGCACCCCATAAAGCTAAAGCGCGGTCAATTCCCAATGTGGGATACACGCCTTTGAGTGGTATTTGCTCTAAGGTAATAACGCGAACGTTTGGGTAAGTTTGCCAAATAGCAGTTTGGCTGGGAACTACCGAGGCAAGGAGAAGAGGGCACGGAGGCAGAGAGACAAAAGCGCAAAGGGGTGGAGTATTTGTGAGAAAATTACTTTGTTGATGGCTTGGAGAAATTGCCGATAATAAATCATTTAGGGTTTGACATTCAGCTAGATGTCGGATGACAGACTCAGAAAAATAGTCGGTATCCCAAGCTGAGTAAAGTGTCTCGCCAATAAACAATGCCCAATGCAGCCGCGAATTACCAATTTCTAAGGCTAGCCAAATTTCCTCTCTGTGGCTCTGTGGTTTCACACTTTTAACTTTTTTAAGTCAACTATAGATTTTTTAATAAAAATTAACATTAAAGCCGTGTAACAATAAAAGAAGAGGAAGAAATACTCATTGTGTCAAGGAGGGAGTTATGGTAGCACTCACCGAAAAAACTGAAAAACGGCTCACCATACAGACTGTAGAGATTGCTCAAGAGACTACGGCTATTCGCTCTTTGGATTGGGATCGCGATCGCTTCGATATTGAGTTTGGTCTGCAAAACGGTACTACTTATAACTCGTTTCTCATTCGCGGGGAGCAGACTGCCTTAGTTGATACCTCCCATGAAAAGTTTCGTCAACTATACTTTGATACGCTTACTGGACTAATTAATCCAACAGAGATTGATTATTTAATTATCAGCCACACCGAGCCAGACCATAGCGGTTTAGTTAAAGATTTGCTGCAAATGGCTCCAGAAATAACCGTTGTCGGTTCTAAAGTGGCGATTCAGTTTCTTGAGGATTTGGTACATCAGCCATTTAAACGGCGGATTGTGAAAAATGGCGATCGCTTAGATTTGGGCAATGGTCATGAATTTGAATTCGTGATTGCTCCAAATTTACATTGGCCGGATACCATTTTCAGCTTCGACCACAAAACCAAAACTCTCTACACCTGCGATGCTTTTGGGCTGCACTATTGCTCAGATAGCACCTTTGATGAAGACTTAGCAGCGATCGAAGAAGACTTTCATTACTACTACGATTGCTTGATGGGGCCGAATGCCCGATCGGTTCTTTCTGCCCTGAAGCGGATGGCGGAACTGAAAACCATCGACACGATCGCTACAGGGCACGGGCCATTATTATCTCACAATGTTGAAGAACTAGTTGGACGTTACCGCACTTGGAGCCAAAGCCAAACCAAGGCAGAAACAACAATTGGGATATTTTACGTTTCTGAATACGGATATAGCGATCGCCTCGCGCAAGCAATTGCCAACGGTATCAGTAAAACTGGTGTCGCCGTGGAAATTGTCGATTTGGGATCTGAAGTCGATTTACAAGAACTGCGAGAACTAGTTAGCCGTTGTGCTGGACTAATCGTTGGATTACCTCCGGCTTCTGGTGCTGCGAATATCCAAGCTGCACTCAGCACAGTTTTAGGATCTGTCAAAGAAAAGCAAGCTATCGGCGTATTTGAAACCGGTGGTGGCGATGATGAGCCAATAGATCCTTTGGTGAGTAAGTTCCGTAATTTGGGTTTGACAACAGTTTTTCCACCAATTCGGATTAAACAAACACCCACAGAAAATACCTACAAGTTGTGTGAAGAAGCAGGTACAGACTTAGCTCAATGGGTAACACGCGATCGCAACATCAAAGCGATGAAATCCCTTGGTGCTGACTTAGATAAAGCACTAGGTAGACTTAGCGGCGGGTTATATATTATTACTGCGAAAAAAGGCGATGTATCCAGTGCCATGCTAGCCTCTTGGGTTGCTCAAGCTAGCTTCAAACCATTGGGATTCTCCATTGCAGTCGCCAAAGATCGGGCAATTGAATCACTCATGCAAGTAGGCGATCGCTTTGTTCTCAACGTTTTAGAAGAAGGCAATTTCCAACCATTAATGAAACACTTTTTGAAACGGTTCGCCCCTGGCGCAGATCGTTTTGAAGGTGTGAGAACTCAGCCAGCCGAAAATGGTGCGCCTATCCTCAACGATGCCCTCGCCTACATGGAGTGCGAAGTCATCAGCAGAATGGACTGCGGCGACCATTGGGCAGTATATAGCACAGTCTACGCCGGAGGGGTTTCTAAGCCAGATGCTTTGACTGCTGTGCATCACCGTAAAGTTGGCAACCACTATTAATTTTGGATTTTGGATTTTGGAATTTAGATTAATAATCCAAAATCCATAACCACTCAATAAAGCATTTGTTTAGTATACCCATGCCTACTTAATATCCAGAATTTGGATCTTTAATTAACAATCCAAAATCTAAAATCTAAAATCTAAAATTGTTTTACCTATGTCAAAAAATAAACCCCGTGACGTTCAAGTTTTTCCGATTGCTACAGATACAAGAGTACTGCGATCGCGCAGTTGGTCAAGGCTGAGATTTGAAATTGAATATGCTCTTGCTAAGGGTACAACTGCTAATTCTTATTTAATCGAAAGTGAGAAAACCGCGATAATCGATCCTCCAGGGGAAACCTTTACGCAAATTTATTTAGAAGCTTTGCAGCAACGTTTCCATCTTGAAGATTTAGATTATGTAATTTTGGGACACGTAAATCCTAACCGTGTTGCAACTTTAAAAGCTTTGTTAGAAATTGCCCCGCAAATCACCTTTGTGTGTTCTAATCCAGGAGCGAGAAATTTACGTGCGGCGCTGGAAAATTCAGATTTGCAAATTCTTGTGATGCGCGGCGAAGAAACTCTAGATTTGGGTAATGGGCATAATTTACAATTTATTCCCACTCCTAATCCTCGCTATGCAGATCAACTTTGTACCTACGACCCGCAAACAGAAATTCTCTACACAAATAAGTTATTTGGGGCGCACGTTTGTGGAGATCAGGTATTTGATGAAGGTTGGGAAGTATATAACGAGGATCGGCGCTATTATTTTGATTGCCTGATGGCTCCCCACGCTCGTCAAGTTGAAACAGCGCTGGAGAAATTAGCTGATTTCCCCGTGCGAATGTATGCCACTGGACACGGCCCTCTGGTACGCTATGGCTTAATCGACCTGACCAAAGCTTATCGAGAATGGAGTCAACAGCAAACTTCTGCTGACTTGACAGTAGCGTTGATTTATGCATCAGCTTATGGAAATACAGCCACATTAGCCCAAGCGATCGCTCGTGGCATTACAAAAGCTGGCGTTGCCGTAGAATCGATTAACTGCGAGTTTACTGAACCAGAAGAAATCCGGGCGGCTGTGGAAAAAGCCGGTGGTTTCATCATCGGTTCTCCTACTCTCGGTGGTCATGCACCGACACCTGTACAAACAGCTTTAGGAATTGTCCTATCCACCGCCACTAACAATAAACTCGCTGGTGCTTTTGGTTCCTTTGGCTGGAGTGGAGAAGCGGTTGATTTAATTGAAAGTAAATTAAAAGATGCTGGCTATCGATTTGGTTTTGATACAATCCGCGTCAAATTCAAACCCGACGATGCTACCTTACAATTGTGTGAAGAAGCTGGAACCGACTTTGCCCAAGCACTCAAAAAAGCTAGAAAAGTGCGATCGCCAAGTCAACCTGCAACAAATGTAGAACAAGCAGTTGGTCGGATTGTCGGTTCTCTTTGCGTTCTCACAGCCAAAGAAGGCGATCGCTCCAGTGCCATGTTAGCTTCTTGGGTGTCTCAAGCTAGCTTTAGTCCACCTGGTTTAACCATCGCCGTCGCCAAAGACCGCGCAGTAGAAACACTGACCCATACAGGAAACAAATTTGTCCTGAATATTCTTAAAGAAGGGAATCACTTGGGATTGATGAAGCACTTCCTCAAACCTTTTGGCCCAGGACAAGACCGATTTACTGATGTCGCCGCCGAAGAAGCTGAAAGCGGTTCTCCCATACTTACGGATGCTCTAGCATATCTCGAATGTTCCGTACAAAACCGAATGGAATCTGGCGACCACTGGCTAGTTTATGCGACAGTTGAGAGTGGCAAATTGCTAGATACAGATGGCGTTACAGCTGTGCATCATCGCAAGTCAGCAACTCATTATTAATTCAGCGTTTTGGATTTTGGATGAATTGATGAATTATTTAAAATCTAAAATCCAAAACAGTAATTTTAATCTCGCAAAATTACTGTTTGTAATAAATAAGAGATTGTTTTATTTGTTGCATCTTTTTGATAACTTTTGAATTGCCATTAGCCATGACTATAATCTCCCAATTGTGCTGAATGTTGAGTTTCTTTTTTAAAATTGTTGTTAGCTCTAAATCAGCATCACTAGACTCTAGTCGAAGGAAGCTTGAGTGGCGAACAATTCCCAGAACAAAAAAAGGTATATTCGAGAAGTGATTCATAACTTTTTGCACTAAGAAAGCTTTTTTAACTTGAGGACATTGGGATATCAAAGTGCAAATTTTGCGTATTTCAGTTTTTTCTAATCCGTGCTGACAGAAAGTGTCTTGATGACTCACAGCAGAACGTTCCTTCTTAGCTTTGCTCAATTGCTCATTAAAAGCATCTAGCCTATCCCGATAATAGTTATATTTTTTTACTTCACCACGTTGCCAAAACAATTCACACAGAATTTGTAGACAATGATTTGTTAAACTAACATCTTGGCTTAAAGCCGTTTCTAGGTGCTGTACTCCATCCAAATTATCTTGTTTGAGCAAAATCTGTCCTAGCAAGTAATGTACGCTCACATTATCCGAATCCACGATCAATAACTGATATAGCCTTTGCATAGCTAATTCTTCTTTGTTTACTTCTAAATTCAAATTAGCTAACTTCCAGATATCTTCTAAACTTAAATTATCCTGAGTTTCCTTTTCTTCCAAGATTTTGATTTCTTGCAAAACTTCTTGTACAACTGCATAACGTTGTCTCCAGTAACTCTCTATTTGCTGTTTCCAAACCTTATCTAAATCAAGGGTAAATTCTTGCAATGCCTGTTTACCCAATAGCACTTCTGCGGCATTTTCTTGAAGCACAAAACACTGTGAAAGAAGTTTCTGAGAAACTGAAGTAAAACCTAGTATTTTCAAACGTTCATTCAGACAAGGATGGGTATCTATATTATTGGTTTTGCGAGCTAAAGCTTGTTTAATAAACTTATAACTTTCCTGTAAGTTATTGGGTTGGAATAAAGCTGTTAGTAGTTTGGTGTATGCATCAGCAGGTGGTTGTGGTTTATGTTCTACCTGCTGGTATAGATTAGGCCAAAAAGTATGTAATGCAAATCCACCTGTTAACTGCATTTTAATAAGTGACACAGCACAAGTTTTAGATCCTGCTAACTTAAGAGCGCACTTGTCAGCATCATACTCATTAATTCGAGCAAGTACAAACGAATAAGCATTAAAAAACGGAATGTACCATTTAACAAAAGGTGTAATGAAGATAGAGGGATGTCCTTCATTGACTTGCTGCATGTGTTTAACAGTATCTGCTAAAGTTTGTCGCAACAAATAAATCCATCTATCAAATTGAGAATGATTTCCTGACAAATGTGCTAATTCATGAATCAAAACAGCCTTTAATTCATCGCACGATAGAGATGCCATTAAAGGAAGCCCCAAAATAAGATAATTATCATACCAACCAAATATCCCTAGTCTAGGAGCTTGTATAACAGAAGCATTAAATTCCGCCGTCAGTAAAACTTTCTTTAAGGAAGTAACTTTGACTTTGATTTGTAATTCATCAATCAAGCTAAATAGTTTTGGAAACTGGGAGCAACTTAGACATTTTCCATAAATTGGCGAACTATTTCTCAACAGAGCTGGTAGAGTTCCTATAGCAAACTGAACTCCAGGAAAACTAATAATAATTACATAAAACCATGCCCAAATATTGAAAGGCTGCTTGAGTATCACCAACCCAAGTACTAAAATTGCTGGTGATAGTAAAAAGACAAGCATAAACAGTAGATATCCATAACCCAGAAGGGCGAACAGAGCTACTTGTAATCTATATAAATTGGGATGCTTTCGAGCAAATATCTCTGTACGCTCAATCAAACTATCGAACTGAGCTGTATTCCAAAGCATTTTAGACGACTCCCTGTTAAACAAATTTCTTTGTTTAGAATTCCCTAAATCGGATACGATCTGGTCATGGAGTTCGAGTGGGATAAATCAAAAGTAGTCGCAAATTTGAAGAAGCACGGTATCAGCCTTGAAGAAGCCGAAACTGTATTTCAGCAATTCTCTGGCAGTCATCTTTGATGATGAAGTACACTCTATAAATTATTATTGGCTAACAACCCCGTTGCATCAAGCGATCGCAAGCGGCGCATTTTTTGATGTAGTTTGTCACGAAAAATATGACATGAGCGCCTAATGCACCGCTAGATAATATAATCTGTGGCTATTTGCTAAAGCTGTAAATTTGTTGCGTCTCCAAGCGATCGCTAATTGAAGAAGGCAGTGTACCATCCGCGAATGTCTGCCGATCTAGTTGGACTTGTAAATTACTCAAAGGATCGCAACCAGAAGAAATTAGAAATTCTAGTTTCTGGATGTAAGGCACGATTGCTAGGTTATCCAGAATTTGGAAGATTGCCTGTATGTAAGGATGACCACTCTGCTGATACCAATCACAGCTAGCAACTTTTGCCTGATCGAAACCCAAGTGTACTGTTAAAGATGGCTCGTCAAATATAGCGATCGCCAAGGGACGCGCTTCTTCCTGTAACAATAGATCGTTACTTCTGGCTAAGTGTCGCAGTTTTTCTAAGCGTTCATAACGTTCCGTCACAGCTTCCGGGTCATCTTGCCAGTGGATTGCCACTGTCACCAGATAAGTTTGTAACAGCATGTGACCCAGCTTTTTCGCCTTTGTCGCCAGATAATAGGAATTGTAGTCGTTTGCCTCAATTAACAATGGCACGCGATCGACTACTTCCAGCCCATAACCCTTGACACCTGCAATTTTGCGGGGATTATTGGTGATCAGACGAATCTTTTTAATGCCCAAATCCATGAGCATTTGTGCCCCCATACCGTAGTCTCGCAAGTCAGCAGGAAATCCCAAACGCTCATTTGCTTCTACTGTATCTAGTCCCATATCCTGCAAAGAGTAGGCTTTGAGTTTGTTAATCAAGCCGATTCCCCGCCCTTCTTGACGCAGGTATACAACTACACCTTGACCAGCAGACTCAATCATTTTCAGTGCAGCTACAAGCTGCATCCGACAGTCGCAGCGTAAAGAACCCAAAGCGTCACCAGTTAAACATTCTGAGTGCATCCGCACCATCACTGGCTCATCTTTGAAATTAGCTGGATCGCCCTTGACAATTGCAACGTGTTCTGTATTATCCAGAGTATGGCGATAGGCGTAAATTTCAAACTGACCGAATTGACTAGGCAGTTTGGTAATTACCTCACGATACACTAGGCGATCGTGCTGTAGGCGATAGCTGATTAAATCCGCAATGCTAATAATTTTTAAATTGTGACGTTTTGCGTATTCAACTAACTGCTGCAACCGCGCCATTGAACCATCGGAGTTTTGAATTTCACAAATTACACCCGCCGGGTATAGCCCTGCTAATCTCGCTAAGTCAACAGCCGCTTCCGTATGTCCTGCGCGTTTGAGTACGCCTCCAGCTTTAGCCCGAATCGGAAAAATATGACCAGGACGACGCAAATCGGTAGGTTTTGTGGCTGGATTGAGAGTAACCTGGATAGTGCGGGCGCGGTCTTCTGCTGAAATGCCTGTAGTGACACCTAATTCTGGTCCGGCATCAATACTGACAGTAAAAGCAGTTTGGTTAGTATCTGTAATGTTGCTTACCATCAAGGGTAAGTCTAGCTCGTCTAAGCGATCGCCTGTCATTGCCAAACAAATGAGTCCTCTTGCTTCCACCGCCATAAAATTAATCATGTCGGGTGTAGCAAATTGGGCAGCACAAATTAAGTCGCCTTCATTTTCTCTATTTTCATCATCTACCACTACAATGACGCGACCAGCTTTTAGGTCTGCTAAAGCGGCATCAATCGAATCAAATTTAAAAGCTTGGGTAGGATTAGGCTGTGACACAGAAGATTTCCAGCTATAAACGTAAATTTTTTTAACAATTTCTTCTTTTAGATTGTAGCTCCTTTATAAGGCAGAGAAGTAGACTAGCAATGATTTGATAACGGAGCAAAAATTTTTGCCATTAAAAATGGCGATAAAGTGCAGCGACAGTAAAGTACGAAGGAGATGAGGAAGCATAATAATCATTTGTTTGCTCCCCCATCTTCTAAAGAACAAAGTAGAGGGGTTTAAGACCTTTTGTGCGCTGCGCGTCTGGTCGCTGATATTGTTGATAGCTGAGAACGAATTAACCATTCATGGGATAAGGATTTGGGATCATGGGCAAATTTAGACGCGTACCCGTTGGGATTGTTGGCGCGTCGGGCTATGGTGGAGTGCAGTTAGTACGACTACTGATGGATCACCCAGAAGTCGAAATGGTTTATTTAGGAGGTGAGACTAGTATTGGGAAATCCTTTGGGGATCTCTACCCGCATCTGGCTCATGCAACTAACCTGCTAATAGAGGCAGTAGAACCAGAAATAATTGCTCACCGCTGTGAAGTAGTTTTCCTGTCTTTACCAAATGGTCTGGCTTGCCAAATCGCACCCAAACTTTTGGAAAAAGGATGTAAAGTACTAGATTTGAGTGCAGACTATCGGTTTAGTGATTTGACAACTTATACCAATTGGTATGGTACAGAGAGAAGCGATCGCACAATCGCAGCCACAGCAGTTTATGGATTACCAGAACTTTATCGCGATCGCATTGCCGAAGCTCAACTTATTGGCTGTCCCGGTTCCTATGCCACTGCTAGTCTTCTTGCACTTTCGCCACTTTTAAAGCAAGGCTTAATCAGACCAGAAACAGCTATTATCGATGCCAAGTCTGGCACATCTAGCAGCGGACGGCAGGCTCAAACCAACTTATTACTAGCTGAAGCCGACAACTCCATAACAGCTTTTAATGTTGCTCGTCACCGTCATACCCCAGAAATTGAGCAAATTTGCAGTGACTTAGCTGGTCACGAACTTATGATTCAATTTACACCGCACCTTATCCCAATGGTACGCGGTATTTTGGCAACAGTATATGCCACAATGAGCGACCCTGGTCTAGTACGAGATGATTTAATCACAATTTTCTCAGCCTTCTACCGCAACTCTCCTTGGGTAAAAGTCTGCGGTAGCGGCGTTTACCCTCAAACCAAGTGGGCTAACGGCAGCAATCTTTGTTACATCGGTGTAGAAGTTGACCCACGCACGGGTCGCGTAATTGTCATGTCAGCAATTGACAATCTAATTAAAGGACAGGCGGGCCAAGCTATTCAGTGTCTGAACCTGATGATGGGCTGGGATGAAACCTTGGGGTTGCCCAAGTTGGGGTTTTATCCTTGATTAGGGGAAAGGGAAAGGGAAAAGGGGACAGAGGACAGGGGACAGAAAATACCTATTCCCTGTAACCTGTAACCTATTCCCTATTCCCTACTTCGGCCCTAACCCCACAGCACCAGCATAAACGGCGCGATCGCCTAGTTCATCTTCAATTCGCAGCAAGCGATTATATTTTGCTACGCGTTCGCTGCGACACAGGGAACCTGTTTTAATTTGACCGGCACGGGTGGCTACAGCTAAATCAGCGATCGTTGTATCTTCTGTTTCACCGGAACGATGGCTAATTACTGAACGGATACTGTTGCGAGTTGCCAAATCAATTGTTTCCAAGGTTTCGGTGAGAGAACCAATTTGATTGAGTTTAATCAAAATGGCATTAGCGGCTTTTTCTTGGATGCCTCTTTGCAAGCGCGTAGCATTCGTTACAAACAAGTCATCCCCTACCAACTGCACCCGCGAACCTAACTTCTGGGTCAGTAATTGCCAACTTTGCCAATCTTCTTCGTGTAAGCCATCCTCAATTGACACAATTGGGTATTGGTCAACTAGTTGTCCTAAATAATCAATAAATTCAGCTGGGGCGTGAGGTTTACCATCGTAAACATACTGACCATTCTTGTAAAACTCGCTAGCCGCCACATCCAGCGCCAAAGCTACTTGTTCGCCTGGCTTGTAACCAGCTTTCTGAATGGCAGCAACCAGCAATTCCAAAGCCACCTGATTAGATTCTAGGTTAGGAGCAAAGCCACCTTCATCACCCACACCAGTAAGCAAACCTTTTTCATCTAATACTTGACTGAGAGTAGCAAACACCTCTGCACCCCAGCGCAATGCTTCTCGGAAGGAAGTTGCACCAATTGGGACAATCATAAACTCTTGAAAATCCACGTTGTTTGATGCGTGTGCGCCACCGTTAATCACGTTCATCAACGGTACTGGGAGCAAATTCGCTAAAGGGCCACCCAAATAGCGATATAGAGGAATTTCTAGAGACTCAGCACCAGCTTTAGCAGCTGCTAAGGAAACCCCCAAAATTGCATTAGCCCCCAAATTGGATTTGTTAGTAGAACCATCGATCGCAATCATTGTGCGGTCTAGCAGTTCTTGATTTAGGACATCCAAGCCTAACAATTGTGGTGCAAATGCTTCTTTGACGTTTTGTACTGCCTTGAGTACGCCTTTGCCCCCATAACGGCTTTTATCGCCATCACGCAGTTCGTGAGCCTCAAAACTGCCAGTAGAAGCACCACTAGGAACTTGCGCCAATCCGACAACACCGTTAGCTAAATGCACTTCGGCTTCAATTGTCGGTCTACCGCGTGAATCAAGAATTTCACGAGCTGCGATCGCCTCAATGGCAGTATCTAGAAATTTACTCATCTGTACTTTATCCTTTATTCGAGTGTGTTACGCATCCAGTCCAGTTGCCTAACCCAATCGCTAGCATAGGTGGTTAAGAGACTTTCTCGGCTGAGATTAAAGAAGATTTCCATTATAGGGATAGGGAGCAATGCCCAGAATGGGTAATTGTTTATTCTGTCCTCTCGGCTTTTAATTCTTTCTGTGACAGCATTTTTACCTTAAGACTTTGAGCTAGGTAAAATGTTTGCAGAGAATAACACTAAATCAATTACAGAGAAAAGGTCAATATGCGATTACTACACACAATGCTGCGGGTGGGCAACCTTGAAGAATCTTTAAAGTTCTACTGTGAAATTCTCAAAATGAAACTGCTGCGCCGAAAAGATTATCCAGGTGGAGAATTTACCTTGGCTTTTGTTGGCTATGGTGACGAAAGCGACAACTCGGTAATCGAACTAACCTACAACTGGGGTGTGGAAAAGTACGAATTAGGTAATGCTTACGGTCACATTGCCCTTGGCGTTGATGATATTTACGCTACGTGTGAAGAAATTCGCACTCAGGGCGGTAAAGTCGTGCGCGAACCAGGAGCAATGAAACATGGTTCGACGGTAATTGCTTTTGTGGAAGATCCTGATGGGTATAAAATTGAACTGATTCAATTGGGAACTCAAGGTTCGGCAGTCAAACAGGAATCACAAGAGCAACTTGTGAGTCAATAATTCGATCGGGGATTTCCAAAAAATTAATTATCCAGTAGGGTGGAATGTCATTTATCTAAGCTGGATTCAGATTCCCGACTTCTTTAAGGAGTCGGGAATCTGGGCAGTAATTTGTGCTTAAGAGCCATAGGAAAATCCACAGTGATGCCTTAAAAAGTTGAGCTAGAGAGAGATTGATTTTTCCTGCACACTGTCGTCTTGTGTCAGTAAACCCAGATGCACGAGACTTTTCCCTTTTTAGGCGGGTTAGGGGATCTCCTCTACGTAAATCCTATTTGTATTACTCCAATATTGCCCTTGATGAGCAACAGTAATAGCGACGCCGAATATCCCGTAGTAGACATCGCTCCAATAACACCATCGGGGAAAGTCTGCTCATAACAGTATTTTCGTTTTAAATTAGGAAATAGGCAATGGATTAAACTATCATCAATTGCCAATCCCAAATTGCCACCGGAGATACACGCGGATATCCGCCCAGAATGTTTGGATAATTATCTGGGTATTAAGGAGTAGGGTTACAACCACTTCCCACTCCCTACTCCCTTTAATAATCCCCAATCCTTAAACTAAAAATCCAAATTCTAAAATTCTAAAGATGCAACCTACAGATCCAAATAAATTTACTGATAAAGCCTGGGAAGCAATTGTTAAATCTCAGGATATAGTCCGTGCTTATCAACAACAGCAACTAGATGTTGAACATTTAATTATTGCCCTATTAGAAGAACCCACTAGTCTAGCAATACGTATCCTAGCTCGATCTGAGGTCGATCCAATCCGCTTGCAACAGCAGCTAGAAGCCTTTACCCAACGCCAGCCGAAAGTTGGTAAAAGCGATCAGCTTTACCTTAGCCGCAGTTTAGATATTTTACTAGACCGAGCCGAGGAAGCTAGAGCTAGGATGAAAGATTCCTACATTTCTGTGGAACACATACTTTTGGCCTTTGCTGAAGACGATCGCATTGGACGAAAAATACTCAAAGGCTTTAATGCGGATGCACCTAAACTCGAAGCTACGATCAAAACTATTCGCGGTAGCCAAAAAGTCACAGATCAAACCCCAGAATCCCGCTATGACGCCTTACAAAAATTTGGCAGAGATTTGACAGAACAGGCAAAAGCGGGAAAACTCGACCCAGTAATTGGGCGAGATGACGAAATTCGACGGGTAATTCAAGTATTGTCTCGTCGTAGCAAAAATAACCCCGTACTCATTGGCGAACCTGGGGTAGGTAAAACAGCGATCGCCGAAGCATTAGCACAACGGATGGTAAACGGTGATGTTCCAGAATCTCTGAAAAACCGCCAACTCATTTCTTTAGATATCGGTAGTTTAATTGCTGGGGCAAAATTGCGAGGAGAATTTGAAGAACGCCTAAAAGCTGTCCTCAAAGAAGTTACGGAATCTAACGGTCAAATTGTCTTGTTTATTGACGAACTACATACCGTAGTCGGTACAGGTTCTAGCCAACAAGGGGCAATGGATGCCGGAAATTTGCTCAAACCAATGCTGGCGCGGGGAGAATTGCGTTGTATTGGCGCAACTACCCTCGATGAGTTCCGCAAACACATTGAGAAAGATGCTGCCCTAGAACGCCGCTTTCAACAAGTATTTGTCGATCAGCCAAGTGTGGAAAATACTATTTCCATTCTGCGGGGGTTGAAAGAACGCTATGAAGTGCATCACAACGTCAAAATTTCTGATTCGGCGTTGGTAGCAGCAGCAACCTTGTCAGCACGTTATATTAGCGATCGCTTTTTACCAGATAAAGCTATTGACTTAGTAGATGAAGCAGCAGCACAGTTGAAAATGGAGATTACCTCCAAACCAGCCGAATTGGAAACCATCGATCGCCGCCTCATGCAGTTAGAAATGGAAAAGCTGTCATTAGCTGGCGAAGAAAAGGGTACTCCCCAAACGAAAGAACGTTTGCAGCGCATTGAACAAGAAATCGCCAATTTAACGGAAAAACAGCAAATATTTAATGAGCAATGGCAAGGCGAAAAGCAGTTATTGGAGGCGATAAGCGCCTTAAAGAAAGAAGAAGATGCGCTGCGAGTGCAAATTGAACAGGCGGAACGCGCCTACGATCTAAATAAAGCTGCCCAACTAAAGTATGGCAAATTGGAGGGAGTGCAGCACGAGCGTGAAGCTAAAGAAACGAGTCTTTTAGAAATTCAAAACCAAGGTTCCACGTTGCTGCGAGAACAAGTTACCGAAGCCGATATTGCCGAAATCGTCGCTAAGTGGACAGGAATTCCCGTCAATCGCCTGTTGGAATCGGAACGACAAAAATTACTGCAATTAGAAAGTCATTTGCATCAAAGAGTCATTGGGCAAGAAGAGGCTGTAGAAGCAGTAGCAGCCGCAATTCGCCGCGCCCGTGCGGGGATGAAAGATCCCTCTCGTCCCATTGGTTCATTTTTGTTCATGGGCCCCACAGGTGTGGGTAAAACCGAACTCGCCCGTGCTTTAGCTCAGTTTCTCTTTGATTCTGATGATGCATTGGTGCGCTTGGATATGTCTGAGTATATGGAAAAACACTCAGTTTCTCGCTTAGTGGGTGCGCCTCCAGGATACATAGGATATGAAGAAGGCGGTCAACTTTCCGAGGCGATTCGCCGCCGTCCTTATTCAGTGGTGCTGTTGGATGAAGTGGAAAAGGCGCACCCCGATGTGTTCAACATTTTATTGCAGGTGTTGGATGATGGGAGAGTTACTGACTCTCAAGGAAGGACGGTAGATTTTCGTAACACCGTCATTGTGATGACCAGTAACATTGGTAGCGAACATATTTTGGATATATCTGGTGATGATTCCAAGTATGAAACGATGCAAAAGCGGGTAATGGATGCTTTGCGATCGCATTTCCGCCCAGAATTTCTCACCCGCCTTGATGATATTATTCTCTTCCATGCCCTCAGTCGCACGGAAATGCGGCAGATCATCCGCATTCAACTCAAGCGAGTAGAAAATCTCCTGCGCGAGCAAAAAATCTTCTTTGAGATATCTCAATCAGCTTGCGATTATCTTGTTGAATCAGGCTATGACCCAGTTTATGGTGCGCGTCCACTCAAACGGGCAATTCAGCGAGAAGTAGAAAACCCCCTCGCCACCAAGTTATTGGAAAATACTTTTATCTCTGGAGACACGATTATCATCGACAAAAATGAAAACGGTCTATCTTTTAGCAAAAAAGTGCTGGTGAAGGTGTCAGTACCACAGATTGCTACATAGCACCTAGCGTCTCCCCTTCACTCAACGGTACGTACCTAAAGGGCTGTAGGGAGAAGACCAAACTGGCTTGGATACACAAACAAAATCTAAGAATAATTGAGGGTTTGAAACCCACAGATGTGAGTAAACCCCGTATAGTTGCGGTTTCTAACCATCCTTTTAACATTAATGTAACTGCGTGTTGCATCTATGATGCCTAGTAGCTTCTGCCACAGGGTACTAATTTTGCTGTATCTTGTGGCAGAAGCTTGCTTGTATTTAAAGATGGTAGTGGGATTTACGCCAAGGTGTACTAATGAGTAATTAGTAATTAATCAAAGCAATGTCAACAACAATATTCCCTACTTCTTTAATTAAAAAGTCGGGAATCTAAGCCGCACATCTGATTATTTTGCGCCTAACTGATATCTTTCCTTTAACAGATGGGTATTATAAGCCTACTCTGCTGACAACATCTTCATAAATTTGTCTTCAAATAAAACACATTTACGCAATTCTACTGTGAACTAATGCTCTTATTATTTATCAGACTGGAACTAAATAATTCTGAAAAAATCAGTGTTTACCGGAGCAAATGAACAATTCATAAATGATATAACTTTAATAAATTATCTTTTTTATAGCTACTTTAGTTTGGAAGTTAGTAAAACAAAATGTAGTCATTAGATAAATATCGTCTCATGCCATGCCTGTAACAATACTTGATAGGCATGACTTAAAACTTTGAAAAAATAGAAAATTCGCTATAATCCACTTGACCAGGAAGCAGATATGTCTAGAAAACGTCAGCTATTCAAGGTAATTCAAAAAACCTTCAGACAAATTAGCAAGCAGCTTTTATCTGCAATTAATAGACAACTTATATGGCTTTTGCGAACTATCTCTGGTACTCAAAGAAGACGCAGTTCGGTTAACTCTGGCTTTGTATTGCCAACAGTAGCGATGGTAGTTTTGGTAGTCGTACTGTTAACAACTGCAATTTTATTTCGGTCTTTTGAGCGTTCTAAAAATGCTAGTAATGTCCGCGTGAATGAAGCGACAATGCAAGCCGCCACCCCTGCTTTAGACAGGGCTAAAGCCAAAATAAGTGCATTGTTTGCTGACCCGACTCTACCACGTTCTGTCCCATCAAATCTAACCCTATACAATACCTTAGTTAATAAACTTTCTATCTATACATTCGGTGATGAAACTCCTATAACCCTGGCTTATAACCTTAATAAAAGTACTTCAAGTCCGATGATTGAAGCAAGTAGTAGTATGGCTTTAGAAAATCAAGAAAGCATACAAACAGCCTGGAAATTTCCTGCCGATACAGATAATAACGGTAAATTTGATAGCTTTATTCTCTATGGTATCTACTTCCGTACTCCCCCCCAAACTGGTACACTCCGAAGTAGAAGTCCATTAGATGCTAGAACCCCTCCGATGCTACTAGCTAAGGCAGGTGGAGCTTGTGATGTAGCTGGTGATACTAGTGCCAGCTTAGTAGGTAGTTCGGGTTGGTATAAACTACCAACTGGCGAATTGAAAAAAAGCTTTTTCGTATATGCAGTAACGGTTCCCATTAGTGATATTGCTCAAGCTACTTCTCTTGATACGACCAAATATGAGAAGTATCGAGGTAATAAGGGCTTTTCCGCATTAGAAATGCAACAAGATCGTAGCCAAGTTTCTATTACTAATAATGCCGTTGTTTATGAAGATGACTTAGATATTACACCAGGGCCGAGATTCCGTCTCAATGGACGCATCTTTACCAACAGTAACTTATTTACTGCTAAAACTAGTCAAGATATAACCCTATTTCAGGTCAGTAGTAGGTATTCATGTTACTACGAACGAGAAAATAGCAAGATAGTTGTTGGCGGCAATATTGCAACTAGTAGTCCAATCAGTACAAGTAATACAGGTGGAACATACGTAGATTTATTTGTAGAAAATGGTGCGCCTACTACAAATAAAACTTTAGCATCTACTAATAAAACTACCTCAAATAACTCAAATGACATTGCCTATAACACTCAGGCTTATGCTCAACGCATAGACTTGTTAGTGAAGGCACAACTTAACAATGCTACTACTACTGATCCTCAAGACATCAGAACTAATATAACCAACCGGATTCTAAACGATCCAAGTTTAGATGCGACTAAAGTACGCAAGGAAGAATTAGAAAACTGGTTCCGTAAACGTACTAGGCGTGTACCATTTCTAGAAGTTCCTTATGGTACTTCTGCTATTATAAAAACTGGCACTACTGAGTACGACTATATAACAGATGCAGCAACCTTTATGAAAGGTTCTGTTAATACGCTACGTCCAATGGATGCCTGGATTTATCCAACAGATACTAATACAACACTAACACTAAATACGGCACAACTACCTACTAGAGATCCAGACGTTGTAGATAATACTCCCGTAATAGAAACAGAGTTAGGCGATCGCATCGTAGTAGGCAACAACCTGCCTGAACTTATATGGGACAATACAAAAGGAGACTTTGTAGGAGACGATGAACCTCAAGCCATCACTCCTGCTGTGAAGTGGACAAGTAGCACTACCAAAGATCGAACTCGTACCACTCGCGTCAGACAGTTATCAGATTTAGGGGTAACAGGACGTGATGGTTTTTGGGAAATTTCAGCCGCTTCACCCCGATCTAATCCCCTTGATGTAGTTGGTGGACTGAGGGTGATTACAGGTGCAGGAGTATATACACCTACAGGTTCTGGACTAAGAACACTCGTCCAACCTACTCTTCCAACACGAGGAGGAAAGCCAGAACTGGTTGACGATCCTAGCACGTCGGGAATCAACGAAAGTTATGGCACTGTAGTGTGGCCTGATACTATGCCTATGGTTGTATCCGATCCGACCGATCCACTGAATGCGAGTAAACAAAAACGTGGTGATTTGGTAATGCGTGCCACGGTAGTGTATCACTACAAGTTTGATTCCTATAGTCCTCAGGCGAGTACACCAGACGATTATCAAACACCCATGGCCTGTGTAAGTAGCTACTACAACCCTACTAATCAGACAACAGCAACTACAAACACCTATAATCCCCTTGATTCGACAACAGTAGCAGCATCTAACAATGGGCTTGTTTATGCTGCTCCCGCTACTGCATCTGATGGTATAACTAGAGGACAAACAGTAGATGCCAATGGTTTTTTTACACCTGCGGCTAATGCTGATGATGTGACTAACACTGGTGTAAGTTTGCTAAATCGCTTGAAATATCAAGCTAACTTGGTATTTCCCAATGGCCGCCTTGTGAATCCTCTACTACGGCAAGCACTGGCAAAAGCAACTACCAGTAAACTCACTCTCTCTGAGCAATCAGCAATTGACTCTACTATCTGTGCAATACAGATTGCTGATGGCACTCTGAGTCGGAGTACTACCTACATTCCTGATGGCGTAATCAAAGAAATTACATTTCTTGATGCCCGACAAATTAAGGCTATAGATAAAGGTGGTACATTAACTGGAAACTACAATTTAGAAGTTGAACAGCGTCAGCCTCTAGAAATTCGTGCTACTACCATAGATTTAGGTCAGCTTCGCACACAAGCAATTGGCGCTGCATCGGATAACGAATATCTATTGCCCAATAGCGGCATTATCTATGCCTCCCGTGATGATGCTCAAAAAGATCGCAGTAACCCAACTAGTGAAAATATCAGCGCTAGTGACTACAATCTCGATCCAGAACGGCGACCTAACGCCATTATGTTGATTAATGGCACTAACTTGAGTCGCCAGACTAATTACAGAGCAGAAGAAAAAGGCTTAATTTTAGCAACTGAGCTACCAGTGTATGTTAAAGGCGATTTTAATCTGCACACTAAACAAGAATTCAAAACCCCGGATCTTTTACCTGCTCCCAGCGCTGCTAACTACGATACTAAATTTTACACTCGTGCTGCGGCAAATCGCGATCCTGACTTTGCTTGTCGGCCTAGTGACCCTAGACTACCCAATTGCACAACAGGCGAAACTTGGCGACCAGCATCAGTAATTGCCGATGCTGTTACCTTGCTCTCTGGTAACTTCCGTGAAGGTTTCCGCAATGAGGGTGATTACGATTTACGAAATAACCAAGGGAGCGATCCTAACGTCGTACTCAGCCGACTGAAGGTAGGTTTCTGGAATAACAACTTTCTCACTTCATCTAAATTCTTGACTGACTCTGGTGGTGATACCTACTATACAGGTACTCCCGCTGCTGCCGACTCAGTAAACAATAACAGTTCTTATGTGAACAACTTCGTCACGCCCATTCAGCGTCGAGGAAGTTTTCCAGAGTATGTAATGGAGATGTGCTTCAAAATACCAGTTTCAGAGTGTCAACCGGGTGACTGGTATGTGGGTTTAGATAGCGATCCTACTACAACCCATACTTTTGACCTAAACACAGAAATCCTAAAAAGGTCTAGTGATGTAGTTGGTGTAGCTCCCAACAGACTATTAGCTGGTACAACTGCGCGATCGCCAAGGGCTGATTTTGCTCAATTTGCTCGTAGGGTTGCGTTCAAACGGAAATACACACCAACGGGTGATGTTGATTTTGGTAAGCTTGCTAATACTAGTAACAACGCCATAAATTATACTAGTGCTAATCCCATTCCACTAGGTATTAAATTAGGTGTAGTAAGAGAATTGCCGCTAAATTTCATAAGTGGTGTGTTAGACCCGCTTAGTATACCTGACATAGCAACTAATGCTCTATGGTTTGCAACCACAACAAATACTAGTTCTCCTAATAGCCCACCACCATCGACACTGAGCGAGATCAAATACAACAACACCGATCGTGTATTCTACAGATACCCCAAACTACCGGCTTCTGGTTCGCTTAGGGATTTTCCTGGAGCCACAGACGCATCACTATTCAACCCTGCTTCACCCGCCAGAGATGCGACATACCAGCCTCTATTTGAACCTGTATTGCAATTACAAGTAACAACCTCAACACTACCTAATACTCTAAATTACGCCGCTTTAGCAGGAGCGTCTAGTGTCGTTAAAAACACTAGATGGTTGTCTCAGGCAAGTGCAACCAATTTTAATCTAGTAGTTGCGGGTGGTGATACTCCGGCTCGTGTGAGTTCAAGTACCTACGAAATCAATGGGGGTTTGCATAACTTTGTGCGCTTCTTAGAAAACTGGGATGGGATTGATGCCAATATCAACGGTTCATTCATCCAATTTAAACGCAGTATCTATGCTACTGCACCATTCCAAGCTCTTGTCAGACCAGGGCCAACAACTCCTCCTGCAACCACTTCTGACCCTAATGATACTACCGCTGCTAACATTGCTAAGAATAACAGTATCTTTTTCAGAGTTCTGAATTCTGCAAGACCTGGTTACACATCAGATAGTACTTACATTACTACTCCTAGTGGTGAAGCGCCTTATTATATGCCTCCTAACCGTAACTGGGGTTTTGATGTGGCATTATTGGCGCAAAACCCCGACTTGTTTGCCCAGCGCTTTGTAACTCCAGCAGCAGATCCCCCGAATGAATACTTCCGAGAAGTAGGTCGCGATGACCTTTGGGTAAAAACTCTGTTATGTGGTGTACAAACTCAAACATCGGACGGATTTGAGACTGCAGACACTAGTTACTTTGGCAGTGGTTTCAAATTTGCGCTACCTGCAACTGAACGTCCTACTAGCTGCCAACTCCAACCATCCTAAAGTGTTTAAATGAGAGTTTTTACATCACTTTTCGGGTGAATAGACCACGTTAACAGACCTAACTCCCTAGCCCCCTTCCCTAATAGGGAAGGAGGAAAATTCAAAGCCTCTCCCCTTGTAGGGGCTACGGTGTACACACAAGTCTGAAGTCGTTGATAAATATCGGTTTTACCCCACCCTAACCCTCCCCTTGCAAAGGGGAGGGAACCAGATTTCTTATTTCCCCCCAATGCATCCTACGGTGTACACACAAGTCCAAGTAAAGTAATAAGGGAAGGAGTTGTGGGGAGAAAAAGGTGATGGAAAATCCAATCAAAAGACACGCGCAAGCAGTTGAGGGAAAAGCATTTGGAGACCCGCGACTCTCTAAAAGGGGGCAGCATTGTACGAAGCTTTGGGAAAAAATCAATCAGTGAGCATTCGCCAAATAAGTAAAAATAGAGCCGAACAAGTAGGATACTATCGGTTTTTGGAGAATGAGAATGTGACAGTAGGGGAATTAGTGCGAAGCCTATCAGACGAATGCGTAACTCATGTAGAAGGAAAGCATATATTAGCTATCAGTGATACAAGCGAAATTAACTTGCAGTCTCATGTAGGCAGGTTGAAAGCAAAGGGTGTCGGTGTAGTCGGAAACAACACGGATGTAGGATTTTATATTCATCCAACACTAGTATTAGATGCAGCAAATGGATTTCCCTTGGGGATAAGTACAGTACAACTGTGGACGAGAGATATTAACCATCAGGATAAGCATGAGCGCAATTACAGCCGATTACCAATAGAAAAGAAAGAATCATACAAGTGGCTACGTTCTGCCGAAGAAACGCAAAGATGTTTAACTATTGGCAATGCCAAAATAGTGACTCACATCGCCGACCGCGAAAGCGATATGTATGAGGAATTTGCTACAGTCCCAAATCAAGACAATCATGTGTTGGTGAGAGCGCGCATTGACCGTCGCCTTGTGGGAAAAACCCAATCACTTTATACATACTTAAATGAACAGCCCAGTGAGGGTACTTATACAGTCAATGTGCCGTCAGATGCACGCCAAAGTAGAACAGCAAGGGAGGCATTATTAATTGTTCGCCGTGCGGTAGTGAAAATTCAACGTCCAGATAAGTTGAATGGGCAAGATTATCCCCCTAGTGTGACACTTTACGCAGTGGAAGCAGTTGAAGTCAACCCACCATCAGGTCAAGCACCGATTCATTGGCGATTACTCACTACCCACCAAGTCGTTTGTTTAGAACAAGCACTACAGGTGATTCGATGGTACACATGGCGATGGCGAATTGAACAACTGTTTGCCACACTCAAAACTGCCGGATTAAATCTCGAAGCCACCCAATTAGAGTCGGTTACCGCCATTCAACGATTAACTATATTAGCCTTGTCTGTTGCTGTGCGAATTTTACAACTGATTGGTGGACGGGATCATCCTGATTTACCGGCAAATATTGCTTTTTCTCATGAGCAACAGCAATATTTATCTACTATTGCTCCTACTTTAGAAGGTAAAACTCGACTGCAACAAAATCCCTATCCTCCTTCAACTCTTGCTTGGGCGACTTGGATTATCGCTCGGCTTGGTGGTTGGTCTGGTTACAAATCCCAAAAACCTCCCGGTATTACTACTTTGAGCCGCGGACTTGAGCAATTTGAATCCACCTTTTTTGGCTGGAAGCTCGCTCTGGGCAAACTTGTGTGTACACCGTAGCCTTGTAGGGGAGAGGTTTGGAGAGAGGTTACGAGAGTATTACACCCGATCGCAAATTACTTTAAAACATAGCCTTATTAAGAAATCGAGTATGAACCCACGCCAACTACAAGAATTATCTGCTCAATCTAACGATTCTGGTTTTACGATCGTTGAGTCGCTTGTGGCAATCCTCGTAGTTGCCATTTTGCTAGTAGCGATCGCACCTGTTCTAGTAATGTCAACAGCAACTCGCGTGCAAGCTAAACGGGTGGAATTGGCAACAGGAGCGGCTAAAGCCTTCATTGATGCTATTAAGTCTAAAACAATCTCAGAAGATCAAGTATCAAATACTACTTCACTTAGTGCTGCAACTGCTGCTGCACCTAGAACAGTATCAAGCTCAACTACCAGTGGCGACTATTTAATTAGTAGTGCGGCTGTTCCTGCAGACGCAACTAGTTTGTATTGCTTTCACAATGATGGCAAAATAAATCTACCAAGCGACTGTACAACCTACAAAACAACCAGTCCAGTTCAGTTTTACATCCAGGCTTTTGGCAATGCAGTTGGAACTATCAGCACAAGTAGCGCTCAAATTGATAGCGGTCAAAGCTATCGTTTGGGAGTTCGGGTATACCGTTCAGATGCTTTCATCGGTACTGGTAGCTTGAAAAAAAGTAGTGATAGCAATGGAAAAACAGCAGCAACATTCACCGGGGGACTAGGCGATCGCAAAGCACCCCTAGTAGAAATGACAACTGAAATTGTTAGGGGTCAAAGCTCCTATAACGCTTTGTGCGATCGCCTTGGTGGTTGTCAACCATAATTAACTCGGTAAACATAAATAATTTAAATAATTTCATGACTCAGTATCGGTAACTAAGGAAAACCTGTAGCAAAATGAATATATTAAGGTGGCTGTTAGGTACTCAGCTAAAACCCTCTCACAAGCAAAATAAAAATAGTGGTTTTACCCTGATTGAATTATTGGTGGCTATGCTCATTGCATTTTTAGTAATTACGCCGTTACTAAGTTTTATGATCGGTATTTTAAACACCGATGGTCAGGAACAAGCCAAAGCAACCTCTGAGCAAGAAATTAAAGCTGCGCTAGATTATATTACTCGCGATCTCCAACAAGCGATATATATATATGATGCTACTGGAATTGCTTGTCTAAGCGGTACTGTTGATGCTAGTACCGATAACACTTGCCCAAATGCAGGTACAACTGGGAATCAACTACCTAACGGAACAGATAAAGTTCCTGTGCTTGTTTTTTGGAAACGAGAATTAATTAATCAAGCAATTACAATTACAGGCACTCAAAAAGATGATACTTTTGTTTACTCATTAGTTGCCTACTATTTAATTAAAGATACTAATACTACTTGGTCTAACGCTGCACGCATCGCCAGATGGGAAATTAAAGATGGCGTTCCAAATAGTACTAGTAGTGCTAGAACTGATTGTCCTGGATTTACTACAGCCGACAAATATCTCCCATGTCCAGATAAAGGTTTTAAACCATTTGACTTGTCACAAAAAGGCATAACATTACAAGCAAAAATGAATAGTTGGGCAGGAGGGGGGAGTTACGATCAAGTTCCTGTGGTGTTGGTTGATTTTATAGATCAAACAACAACAGCACAGGAAACCCCAACAGCTACAGCAACTGTGACTTGTTCTACTGGCTTTAGCCAAGTTCCAGCAGTCGCAAACCTTGCTAGAAGAGGCTTTTATGCTTGTGTAGATTCAGTTAGCGCAGATAATAGGAGTGCTGCGGAAGTTTATTTAAGAGGTAATGCACAAGCTCGTTTAATACAAGATGAAACTAAAGCACGTTACGCGCAGAGTAAATCTAGTTATTTTCCGAGTGCAAACATTAAGGTTCAAGGAAGTAGCTTTATCTTTACCAAATAGCTTCTATCTTTGACAAATATTACTAAAAGCAGGATAGTATGGCGAATATTCTTAGTTTAAGATTATTAAATTATTTCCAGTTGCACAGCCAAAAAACAAAGCTAAAACAGCAATATTTAGCAAATCGACCCTCTACCGATGGCTATAATCAACAAGATGCTGGATTTAGTCTTATAGAGTTAATAGTAGTACTGCTGCTAGTAGGAATTTTAGCAGCGATCGCAGCTCCTGGTTGGGCTGCCTTTGTAAATCGGCAACGGATAAATAAGTTTAACGACACCGTTTTCGCCGCACTTCAAGAAGCACAGCGCGAAGCTAAAAACAAAAAACTTAGCTACAGTGTCAGTTTTCGGAAAAATAGCACAACCCAAGAGGTTGCTATTTATCGTACCGATATTGGAATCAGCACATGGAAGCCTTTAGGAACGGATGTAGGGGTCAGCTCTGATAAATTTTTGCTAGGTACAAATCTAAATAGCACTACTGAAAACACTGCCGATTCTACTGTATCCTATTCTTTAAATGCATCAGCAAAAATTACTTTTGACTATATGGGAACTTTACCCAATGCAAGCCTTGGAACATCTGGATTACAAATAGTGGTAGCTGTACCAAGCTCTGCAAATCCTGCATCGGCTAGTAGCGTAAAGCGATGCGTCATTGTGAAAACTCTCTTAGGCTCAATGGTGACAGCAAAAGATAATAATTGCAGTTAAGTGATTTGAATACCAAGATTTGTTTAAAAATACGTAATATTGCTGAACATAAAACTGCACGTTGATAGCAAAATTGAAACATCATGTGCAGTTTTAATATTTGATAGAGTTATTTAAGAGCCATTGATAAATTAGCCATTGCCTGAACATAATAAAAAGCGTCATCATCAAAATATACTTTTCGGAAAATGACTGAGAACCTTGACTTTACTGTAGCTATCCCAACTTATAACGGTGAAAGTCGTTTGCCTGAACTACTAGAACGACTAAAAAACCAACTTCACACCGAAAATTTATCTTGGGAAATTATAGTTGTAGACAATAACAGCACTGATAATACAGCTAAAGTTGTTCAAACCTATCAAAAAGATTGGCGATGTCCTTATCCTTTAAAGTATTGCTTTGAAGCAAAACAAGGCGCAGCTTATGCTCGAAAAAAGGCAGTTGCAGAAGCTAAAGGTAAATTCATAGGTTTTCTAGATGATGACAACTACCCAGTATCAAATTGGGTAGTCGCAGCTTATGCTTTTGGTGAAAAATATCCTCAAGCTGGAGCTTATGGCAGCCAAATTCACCCAGACTGGGAAGTAGAACCACCGGAAAACTTTAAGCGAATTGCTCCATTCTTAGCAATTACAGAACGGGGAAATCTACCGCTATTATATGAAGCATCTAAAAAATTGCTACCCCCTTCTGCCGGACTTGTTGTCCGTAAACAAGCATGGTTAGAAAGTGTACCAGATAAGTCGATTTTAACTGGTAGAGTTAAAGGCAATATGCTTACCAGTGAAGATTTAGAAATGTTATCTTACATCCAAAAATCAGGATGGCAAATCTGGTACAATCCAGAAATGGAAATATCACACAAAATACCCAAATTGCGTTTGCAAAAAGATTATTTGATTCCATTTTTTCGAGGAATTGGACTTAGCCGGTGTGTAACTAGAATGGTAAATATTAAACAAATATATAGACCATTTGCTCTTTTATCTTATATGCTAAATGACTTACGTAGAATTACGTTGCACTTACTAAAATATCGAACTAATCTAAAAGATGATTTGGTAGCTGCTTGCGAAATGGAACTTTTTTTAAGTAGTTTCATTAGTCCTTTTTATCTTTGGAAAAATGGATACTTTAAAAAATAAATTATTAAAACATTAGATATTATGACTGAATTAACAGCCGAAAATTTAGATATTAGCGTAGCCATTCCTGCATACAATGGGGCAACCCGTTTACCTAAAATTTTGGATAAGCTATTAACCCAGACAGGAGTAGAGCAACTTAGCTGGGAAATAATTATTGTGGATAATAATAGTTCTGATAATACATTTGAAATTATCCATAATTACCAAAAAATATATAATGGAAACTGTCATTTAAGATATTTTTTAGAAACCGAACAGGGAGCAGCTTTTGCGAGATTGCGAGCAGTACGTGAAGCCAAAGGGCAGCTAATAGCATTTTTAGATGATGATAATTTACCTGCACCTGATTGGTTATCAGAAGCATATAACTTTGGATTAGAGCATCCTCAAGCAGGTGCTTGGAGTGGACAGATTCATGGTGATTTTGAAGTAAATCCACCAGAAAATTTTGAAAGAATTCAAGCTTTTTTAGCTATTAGAGAGCATGGTTCAAATCCATATTTGTTTGACGCAGATAATTTAAGACTTCCTCCTGGTGCGGCGCTTGTTGTTCGGAAACAGGTATGGCGTGAAAATGTACCACAGCGGCCTAATTTAAGTGGGAAGTTGCCTGGTATTTTGGTACAGGGTGATGACTATGAACCATTGCTTTACATACATTATGCAGGCTGGCAGATTTGGTATAATCCTGCCATGCATACTTATCATCAAATACCACGCTGGCGACTTGAGAAAGATTATCTCTTAACTCTGGCACGCGGTTGTGGCTTGTGTATTTTCCAGTTAAGCTTGATAAATACTAAAAATTGGCAAAAACCAATAGTATTTATAAGAACTATTTTAGGTAATTTCCGCCGAGCATTAAAACACCTAATTCACTATAGAGGGCAATTTCAAAGTAATTTAATTGCTCTTTTCGAGATGGAGTTTTACTTGGCTAGCATGATGAGTCCTCTCTACTACTTAAAATGCCGTCTAGATAGAGTATTAAAAAACAAATTAGCCCTCTAAAAGCGATGAAAACCAGCAAACCAATACCAAAAATTTCTGTAATCATTCCCACTTATAACAATGAAAAGACTATTAAGAATACAATTCAATCTGTTTTAAATCAAACTTTTACTGACCTAGAATTAATTGTAATTAATGATGGCTCAGAAGACTCAACTCTAGAAGTTGTAACAAAAATCCAAGATTCAAGAATAAAAGTATTTTCCTATTCCAACGCTGGCGGAAACGTCAGTCGTAACCGAGGACTACATCATGCAGTTGGTGAATTTGTTAGTTTTTTAGATGCGGACGATCTTTGGACATCTGATAAACTTCAATCTCAGTTAAAAGCTCTACAAGAAAACGTTACTGCAAAAGTTGCTTATAGTTGGACTGATTATATTGACGAAAATGATCGATTTTTACTTTCAGGTAAGCGGATTAATGTAAATGGAAATGCTTATGAAAAACTGTTATTAAATAACTTTCTAGAAAATGGTTCCAATCCCTTAATTTCTAAAGAAGCTTTAATTACATTAAATGGCTTTGATGAATCTCTAAGTGCGGCTCAGGATTGGGATATGTGGCTGCGATTAGCCTCTAAGTTTGATTTTATATGTGTACCATCTGTACAAATCTTATATCGCATAAGCGCTAATTCAGTTTCTTCCAATCTTGTCAGGCAGGAAAAAACCTGCTTGCAAGTACTTAATAGAGCGTATAAGGAAAAACCTTCGACACTTAAGCAGAGTTGGAATATAAGCCTAGCAAATTTATATAAATATCTAACCTGCAAAGCTTTACAAAAACCATTCAATCGGCAAAAAAATCTAGCCGCTGTTAGATTTCTATGGAAGTATTTTCTTAACGATCCTGCAAGACTTCAAAATATAAATTTCACCCTAAAATTGTTCTTGAAAATTGTCATAATTTTTACTTTGCCCGCCTTGCTTTACAGTATTATTAATCAGCGCGAAGTCAGAAGCGAAGAAGCTGAAATGTTGCTTAACATCTGGGTAGTTGAAAATCGACCAGTAAGCAAAAATGGATATCCAGGTGCATTTACGATCTCTAGTTAATGCAAAAAATCTCTTAAGGAATAATCATTATAACAGTGGTTTTACCTTACCAGAGATGTTAGTAGTGATTGTATTAATTGGTATATTAGCTACGCTTGGAATATCCAATTGGCTGGCTTTTGTTGAGACTCGTCGTCTCAACACTACTCAAAATGAGGTTTATTATGCTATGCGCCAAGCGCAAAGCCAAGCCACTAAAGATAAATTAACCAGGCAAACCAGTTTTCGCATACAAAATGGTGTCGTGCAATGGGCAGTTCATCAAGCAGAGGCAGGACAATTCATTCCTGATACTGTTAAAAACAATGGCAACATATGGCATAATCTTGAGCCAAACATTCGCATTGATGAAGAGGAAAACAATAAAGGAAAAAAAGAGACAACTTTACTAAAACACCCTTCACAGCAAATGTGGCGAGTTTTATTTAACTATCACGGTTGTCCAATCTCTGAAATAGGAAATCAGTGTACTGTAGGCAGATTAGGACAGATAACCTTCTACAGCTTGAATGGTGGTAAAGCTAGACGTTGTGTCTATGTTTCTACTATTTTGGGGGCTATGCGGACTGGAAAAGATCATGCTAGAGCCAACGAAAACGACAAGTATTGCTATTAAGATATTTTTAGTTGTTAAACAAGGTATTGTGTGCTGAACTTACCAGCAAGCCCAAAACAGCACCTGATTATTTTTACTCGCTATCCAGAACCAGGTAAGACAAAAACCCGATTGATACCTGCTTTGGGAAATGTTGGTGCTGCCAATCTTCAACGGGAAATGACAGAACATACAATATTTCAGGTTCAAGAATTGCAAAAAGCCATTGACATATCTGTAGAAGTGCGTTTTGCAGGTGGCGATTTGCAACTTATGCAAGATTGGCTGGGGTTGGATTTGATTTACCAGTCTCAAGGTGAAGGGGATCTAGGTTTGCGGATGGCGCGATCGCTTTTTGATGCTTTTCAATCTGGTGCAGAAAAAGTAATTATCATTGGTACAGATTGTCCTGGAGTGAATGCCCAGATTTTAGCAACAGCCTTTGACAAGTTACACGCCTTTGACCTCGTACTTGGCCCTGCGATCGATGGTGGATATTACTTAATTGGTTTGCGCCAATTCATCCCGGAGCTATTCGTTAACATTGAGTGGGGAACTGCTCAAGTATTCCAGAAAACCGTGGATATTGCCCAGAAACTTAATTTATCATACGTGGACTTGTTGCCCTTAGCTGATGTTGACCGACCGGAGGATCTGCCAATTTGGGAACAAGCCCTTGCAGAGGAGATGGAGCGATCGCTTTAAGGAGCAAAATCAAGGGGCGAATTGAAAAAGTGTGTAGGTAGAGCCATAGGAATCACTAGACTTCTTGGCATTTGTCGGGAAAAGGGGAAGGCGGGGTCCCAACAAGGGGATAAGGGGCAGGGGGAAAGGGTAAAGGTTTTGTACTGTCCCCTTCCGCTTTAACCTTTTTCCTTTTCCCAACTCTTGCAAAAAACACTTTTGCAAGAGGTCTACTTTTCCATAAAGATGTGAGCCGACGATCTTGGGATGAGAATTAAGAGACAGAAGCAATAAAATCCTCTGCAATATTAGCACTGCTGAAATAACTCCTTAAAGCTTTTTGAGGCTGCTTCAGGTTTGGCAATAATTTCGACAATTTTATTGCGTGCATCTGCTTCAAACAGCGCCTCAACAGCAACTTGGGCAACTTTCTGTCTGGGAATACTACCATCAAATAGTGTATCTGCACTCTGCATTACGATACGGTCGGAGTTATCTTCATTCTTCAACCCACCAGGCCGAACAATCGTATAAGTAAGACCACTTTTCTGAATATACTCTTCAGCTTGTTTTTTCCACAACAAAATTAACCAAAACAAGTTCAGCGGATGGAAAAGCCGGGAAGTACATAAAGAAGAAACTAAGATGAGATGCTCAATTCCCTTTGCCTTAGCAACATCTACTAAATTTTTAGTCCCTTCAAAATCTACTTTATAGGGGCCAGTGGGGTCAAAGCTAGGTTTTGCCCCAGTCGCAACCAATAGAACTGTGCTATCTCCCAACGCAGCAGTTAAAGTTTCTGGTTGTAACACATCGCCTACGACTAATTCGGCTTCAGGAGACAGAATACCCCTAGCTTTCTCTATATCCCGCACCAAGGCTCGGACGGGAATATTCCGTGCGATCAATTCTTGCACAATTCGGCGACCTGTTTCACCTGTTGCCCCTGCTACAAATGCTTTCATGATAAATGCTATCCTGGGAAACTATTGTGTGCTTGTTCAGTTCTTTATTTTAGTAATTCTATGGAGTTACTCGCAGATTAATGAGGTTTCGGTCAAAATGGGATCTGAATGCGAAATGACCCAGGTGTGTGGGGAATCATTAATATAGACCAACGCCAAAATATAGAGTAATGCATTTATGCTTTCAAGAAAAGGCGAATATAAATCCTGGGAAATAACAGAAGCTGTTTTACCTGTAGTGTCCACTCAAGAAGCCGAGGACACATTAACAGAACCAAATGTAGCGACGCTGACAAAATTTTACGGTCGTTATCAAGATTTTATGGAAATGGCTGCCCCAGTAGAGAAGGTTGCTGAGTATCTCAATTCTCACGCCTCATGGTTTTCGCGCTGCGCTGAACCCATGAAGGTACAATCACTTGGGGAAAATGGCTATGCTTTAACAATTGGTCGTTTTGGTTCTTTTGGTTATGAAGTAGAACCGAAAATAGGTTTGGAATTGTTGCCTCCAGAGGAGGGTATTTACCGCATCCGTACAATTCCCATTCCTGACTACCAACCGCCTGGTTATGACGTAGATTATCGGGCATCTCTAGAGTTAAAAGAAACCGATGTTTCCACTAGCATTGACAAGGTTACAAGAGTTGAATGGGAATTGGATTTGATCGTTTATCTTCACTTTCCCCGGTTTATTCAGCGATTACCCAAGTCTATAATTCAATCTACAGGCGATCGCTTACTTAATCAAATTGTCCGCCAAGTCTCCCGCCGCTTAACTCGCAAAGTTCAGGAAGATTTCCATAAATCTTTGGGAATACCGTTTCCTGCTAATTTTAAGCAAAAGTGTTGATAGGGATTTTTAAAAAATCAATAATTCTAAATTATTTGTACGTTTGTAGGGTAGCACAGCTGTGCTACCCTACAAGGCTAACTATGCTTGAGTGAGAATTTTTTGGACAATTTGCACGCCAGTAACAGCCTGCCAAGCAAAAAGTCCCAAAAGGGTGAAATTTATTAAAATATGAGTTGCGCGCGCCCAATTTGCCCCTTTTTGCATATAAGGGGACAAGGCAGCAGAAAATGCAATCAAACTTGTCATACCCAGTCCTGCTAGTAGGTGAGGCCCGACAAATAACTTTTGGTTATTAATGTAAGTGACAGCCATCCCTCCGATCGCACCTGCTACCATCAAAGCTAGGAGTATAGACCCGATTTGGTAATGTCTGACGTTATATCTACCTTTAATCAATTCTTTTTTTTCTTCCCCCTGAGCATTTCTAGTACGCTGCAATTGCAGTCCTAAATAGGCAGCATAAATTGAGAGTACTAATAGCGCCCACATGAGCACCGGATGGAAGAAGTTTAGCCAATATTTCACCGACGTAGAAAGTTCCAGACTCATCGTGTTCTCGCCTAATAATTAAATCTTCATAAAAATTAGCATAACTCTATTTTCTGTGCTTAAATTTGCACAAATTAAAAGAGACTCCCCCGACTATTTTCCTTTACCCTCTTGCCAAAGTGGATAAACAATCTCAGACTAAATTTTGAGGGTAGACGAACAAAACCCCCTGTGTGGGTCTCATCCATGACTGAAAACAACGATACTTTGCTGCTCAAAGCTGCTAAAAGTGGTGATATTAAGGGTCTGTGTACGCTATTGGCTGCTGGTGCAAGGGTGGACGCGTGCGATCGCCAAGGTACCACGGCGTTAATGTTTGCTGCCAATTTAGGTTACACCGAAATTGTGCGATCGCTGCTTGATGCCGGGGCAAATATCAACTTGCCCAGAAAACTCTATGGTTTGACGGCTTTGATGTTGGCGGCTAGTGCCAAACAGCTTGACATTTTGCAACTTTTATTATCTAAAGGTGCAGATGTCAATGCCACTAATGAAGATGGCAGTACAGCATTAATGGCAGCAGTCCTCAAAGGTTATATCGATGTAGTGCGAGTTTTATTGGCTGCTGGTGCCCAAGTTAATATTGCTGATAAAGATAATGATACGGCGTTGAAACTTGCCGTTAAGCAGGGAAAAATAGAAGTTTTACAAGCAATTCTCCAAACTGGTGTCGATGTCAATATCCCAGATGAGGAGGGGGAGACACTTTTAATGCTAGCGGCAGATTTGAGACATCTGGAGATTGTGGAAGCACTGCTAGCAGCAGGAGCTGATGTGAATGTGAAAAACGCAGATGGTGGAACTGCCCTATCGGCAGCAGCAGCGGCTGGACACAGTGCGATCGTAGCAGCTTTACTAGATGGAGGTGCCGAGATTAATCTTCAAGATCGAGATGGTGAAACTGCCTTACACCTTGCCGTTGTGGAAGGCTACATTGATGTCGTGCAAATCTTACTTAACAAGGGTGCAGATGTCCAAATTAGCAACCACCTGGGCGATACACCACTGCTTGTAGCATCATTGCAGGGACATAGCCAAATTGTCGAGGCACTGGTACGTTCTGGCGGAGATATAAATGGGAAAAGTCTTGGTGAAGTACCTTTGACGTTGGCTGCATCACAAGGACACACCCAAACGGTGCAAGTGTTGTTAGATTATGGTGCTGATGTGAATATTCCAGGGGATGATGGCAAAACTGCTTTGATCAAGGCAACCGAACGCCAACACAAAGAGATCGTACATTTGCTGCTAGCAAAGGGGGCAGATGTGAATTTTCAAGACTCAGCAAGGGCCACATCATTGATGTGGGCTGCTTCAGCAGGTTATGGTGAAATTGTGCAGTTATTACTCCAAGCTGGGGCAGATGTGAATTTGAAAAACCGGGGCGGTTATACTGCTTTGATGATTGCAGAATTTAATGGTTATAAAAATGTGGTGCGGAGTCTACAAAAAGCTGGGGCGCAAGAATAGCAATCTCAATTCTTCATCTAAAAATATTTTCAGAAATATCTTGACAAATCATTAAAGGAAGTTTAAAAAAACCAAATCTGGGACGAAGAAACTAAGAAAGCAAAACTCCGTCGTAGCTGTTGTGAACTTGCTACGGCGGAGAAAGGAAAAATTAAAACGCCAAAAGGGAGCAGACCAAATGCTTGCGTCACAAGGATAGAAAGAAAGCAAAAATGAAGAAGTAAATTTACCTTTTACTTTTTACCTTGTACATTTTACCTTTTACCTGCTCTCCCCCTTGGCGTTTCCTACTGTGCTAGATGTGCAAAATATATAGTTTTTAATTGAACAGAAAAGTATTCTAAGGATCATTTTTTATGTATTATCCTAAAGGCTAAATACAAACAAGTTATCAAAAAAGGTTGATGTGCAACCATTTGGGCGATCGCTACGAAAATTAAAAGAAAAATAAATAAAAAATTAAATTTAGTGTAATCACTGTGGTAAATCCTCTCTCACCATAAACGCAAGCATTGATCAATGGACTCGATCGAGTATAAATAGCCAATGATTATAAGATTTGCAGAACAACTAGTGTCATATCATCAGTGTTTTGTTTATCAGCACCGATGAATTGCTGAACTTGGTCAAATAGGTAATCTACAATCTCCTCTGGCCCATTGCAGTATTTACAAGCAGTATTGAAGCCAGTAACAAAATTATCTTCATCGAAGCGATCGCCACCAGCAGCAGCGGCATCAGTTAAGCCATCTGTATAGTAAATAATTGTATCTCCAGGCTCTAACTGTGCCTGGGCATCTTCATATTGGCTATTAGCATCCAAACCGATTAACATTCCCAAAGTATCTAAACGGGTAACAGTTTTTGTCGCTGCGTGCCACCATAAAGGAGGATTGTGTGCCGCATTGCTATAAGACAGAATTCGGCTGTGGGGGTTATATTCTGAGTAAAATAGTGTTACAAAGCGATGGGAATTTTCCAAATCCGCATACATAACTCTATTTAAGTTTTGTAGAATTCCAGCTGGAGAATTACCATGTAGCACTTCTCCCCGTAGCATTCCCCGCATCATCGTCATAATCAGCCCAGCAGGGACACCTTTGCCCATGACATCTCCAATAACCAAACCCCAGCGACTAGTTTCGCTGCCACCTTTAATCTTGGGCTGAATCTTATTATGATTGGTAGCAATAAAGTCGTAGTAGTCTCCGCCGACGCGATTGGCAGGTTTACAGCGTGCAGCCAGAACTGCACCGGGAATTGTAGGGCATTGACGTGGTAGAAGTCGCCGTTGAATTTCTGCACCAATTTCTAATTCTTGGTCTAAGCGTTCTTTTTTTCTTAGTTCTACAGCTAGTTCATCGTTTTCGATCGCTACTGCTGTTTGGTCTGCCACTAACCTAACTAACTTTTGCCTGGTTTCTGTCCAACTATATTCTGGATCGCGGCTCAAGACATAGAGCCATCCCCGTTCTGTATGCTTTACCAGAATCGCCGTACCAAAGATTTGCACATCTGGCCCCAAATAACGATGCATCTGGTCATCTAAAATCCCCGTGGCATTCGCTAGGGGGGCAGTATTGGGTAAAAGCGTGATTTGACTACTGGCTATTTCTAGCGCTTTGCGGATATTCTTGCGCTGGCCACTATCTTGCCAATGTAACTGTTCTAACCTGACTTGACCATTAGGTTTGTAGAGAAACAGGGCGCTACCGTCTGCATCTGTCACTCTTGTTGCCATCAGCGGAATCAGTTCTAAAAACTGATTCAAATTATTGAAACTTCTCAGGGCAAATCCTAAAGAACTTAGCAAATCTTGAATTTTGTTCTGTTCCCGGTGCAACCTTGCCACGAGTTCTTTGAGTGCCACGACTGGTGTGACATCCGTCGCGGCACTACTACTATTATCAGTGGGTTGAGAGGGCAGTTGAGACACAGGCACGGGTATTATTGCACTTTATATTGGCAGATTTTAGATTATTTATAAATCTTTTGGCTTTGGCATTGCTAAACCATATTTAGACAAGACTTGCCATTTTAGCAAGAGTATAAAGACGTAACAGGCAAAATTTATAAGTATTTTATTTGCTTATTGTATTTTTGATGGACTATTAGTAATTTCAAATCATGTATTTTTAGTCCAAATTCTACCCGTAAAAATGACTAGTTTTGCTGATATATTAGAAAGTTTTTCATTTTTTCATAACTTAATTACCAAAGCATATCTCTAAAGTTAGAAAAATACTTTATTCAAAGAATAATTTCTAACGCTCTCAGAGGTACTGTTTGGGCAGAAGCAACTAGAACACTAGTAGTTTTTTGAGTAAAAACCTCTATAAGCGCTCAAATCGAGCTTGATTTGCTCAAAAACAGAACTACACTAGTTCCCAAACCTGAGAATATGTTAATAAGTTTCAAATACTTAATTTGTATGCCATAAATGCTTGGATAATCGCCAAGATTGAGCTTTTCCATTTTTAATTTCTCGTTTTGTGAATTTTGAGTTGCTGAATACGCAAAATTTAAATCCATCAAAACTGGATAAAAGTGAAGTAACTCTACCTTCTTAGTCAGAGGTAACAGAGTTAAACCATTAGCCTGTAATTTATTCTAGGGGTGAGTCATTTGGTAAGTGTAAGATATGAATAGAAGAGATGACACTAAAAATAGAAGAAATATCTTCTAAGAACTTTAAGTCAAAAGTCAGAAAGAGTCTTTTCATTTAACCATCAGAGTTTCAACCTTTCGATAGACGTTGCACGAGTAAGTCGCCATAGGCAACAGCAAACACCTACGGAGGAATAAACCTCCCGCAGCGCTGAAATCACTCGCGCTAGTTCCCCAACGTACTGCTCACCATTGGGACTGCTGTATCCCACAATAGAGCTGTATTTGTGGGGATGAGCGTCTCGATTGCCTTTTCAATTGCTGCAAGATGAAAATCTAGGGGATTTTGTATGTCGCAACTAAATACCGTGCTGCTACATTTAAAAAGCCCATTTCAGACCTCAAAAAGGGCATTAGCTAGAAATTTTAGCAAAAGTCACCTATTTATTGTGACAAATTCATAATTTTAGGACTTGAACTGTTTCTAGTTAGTTCAAGTGATAATACCAGATCGGTCATCCCTAAATTTATCAGTTTTAAGACTTACGCAAAAATAACTAAAAAGCTTAATTTATTGAACCTCCTTCTCTGTCAGAGACTGACGCCAACGCGCAGTGTCTCCCAGAGAATAATACAATATTGCGTAAGTCCTAAGTTTGGTAAGAAAAATTTTTAACTCGAAATTTTTCAATTAACCACTCAAAAGAGCTTCGACAAACTCATAGCTCGAAAAGGGGCGTAGGTCTTCAATTCCTTCGCCAGCACCAATAAAGCGAATGGGTAAACCTAGCTGCTGTACAACGGCAAGGGCAACGCCGCCTTTAGCAGTGCCATCTAGCTTGGTTAAGACAACACCACTGAGTTGGGCAGCTTGGGAAAAAACTTCAGCTTGCCGCAGTCCATTTTGACCTAAAGTTGCATCTAGAACCAAAAGAGATTCTACTTTGGCATCTGGGGCTTTTTTGTCGATAATTCGCCGGATTTTACCGAGTTCGTCCATTAAATTTTTTTTGTTTTGCAGTCGCCCAGCTGTATCTACCAGAAGTAATTCGGTTTGACGCGCTTGGGCGGCTGCGATCGCATCAAATACAACTGCTGCCGGATCTGTATTTTTTCCCGGATTGGCAATTACATCGACGCCACTTCTACTACCCCAAACCTTCACCTGTTCCACGGCGGCGGCGCGGAAGGTGTCTGCTGCGCCAATCAAGCATTTATAGCCAGATTTTTGTCCCAGATGGGCGATTTTGCCAATAGTTGTAGTTTTACCAGCACCATTTACCCCAGTGATTAACCAAATATTTAAGGTTTCTTTTTCTGGGGTAAAGGTAGTTTTGTGAGATGCAATGCTTGGTGCATCTAGCATATCTCGAAGGATTTTTTTCAGGAAAGCGATCGCTTCTTCAGGTGCGGTAACTTCTTCTCGCAGTTTTGTCTGTAGGGCATTGATAATAAAGTCTGTCGCCTCTACACCAACATCAGCTTGCAAAAGCAATGCCTCAATTTCCGTTACAGCAGCTTGGTTTAGCGGCCCTTGACCAACGATCGCCTTCAGTTGATTGAGAATACTACGGCGAGTTTTGTCTAATCCTTGCCGGAGCTTTTTCAGCCAGGTAATTTCTTCAATAGAAACGTCTTCTGCACTTCTACCTTGAGCTGCTAGAACTTTCGCCGACCAGACAAACCCATCATCAAATAGCAATCCGGGAATTTCCTCTCCTGTTTCTGAGGTTGTCGCTACTGGCTGTACTACCTCCGGTTCTGGAACTTCAATGGCGGTGGCTATTAGTTGTTCTAGCTTGGCTTGCCGTTCTGCCGCTGCTCGTTCTAAAAAGGATAAGTTAGCTGGTGCTATTGGCTGTGTTGCCTCTGGTGTAGCTAGTGGTTCGATGGGTGTTAGTTCAACTTCACTTGCCGTGAGTTCTGTGCTAGAAACATCTGGCTGTTCAGCAATTGCTGCCACTGAGGAATCTTCTGTAATTTCTTCCTCACTAGCAGCTTGGATAACTTCTGGCTGTGTAGTTTCTACGGTTGTATTAGCAGCTTCTGGTTCAGTGATTTCCGCAGTTACCGTTTCTGCGGTTTCAGGTTGTATTGCTGGTGCTACGGTATCTGCTGAATCGGGTGGGGTTTCTACTACCTCGACTTGCTGTTTTTGCTGAATATTTTTGTAGGCAGCTTTCGCAAATGCCAATAAATCTGCCGTTGTGTCTGGTGCAGTTTCAGCAGTTGGTGTTGAGGTTTCGGCTGGCTCTGGTTGGGGTTCTTTTGCAGGAGGAGTTTCTTCCTGTTTCTTATCAGAGGGAGTGTTAGAGGAATCGTTATGTTGACGACGGAACCAATTAAAAACCATTGCAGCAGTATTAGTTATATGAGTTATTAAGTTATAAATTATGAGTTTAATTTAACTTTGTACTTTTTCTTGGGGTGAAAACTTCCGGGTTATCCTCACCTTTCAACGCCAGTTGAAACAAAATCGTTATAATAAGAGGTTTCTTCTGTTTGCGCAGCATCTCCCTTTGGAAGAGGTTCCGCTTGGAGGAAGCCGCACAAGGGCTACAGACTTTTTTCTACGGCAGTAAAGAAATTATGAATTCCGCGGCAGTACTACGCAGTTTTTTTCTGCTCAGTGACTCGGCGCAAAACACCATTAATAAACCGATGACCATCGTCTCCACTGTAGCGTTTGGCTAGCTCCACAGCTTCGTTGATGGCGATACTGTCTGGTACTCCTAAGAACTTCATTTCTGCCACGGCGATTTGCAAGATATCGCGGTCAATTTGGGCGAGGCGAGTTACTTGCCAATCTACTAAGGCAGCAGAAATGAGTTCATCTATAATGTGTCGATTTTCGTTGACGGTAATCACCAGCTCTTTAGCGTAATTCCGAACTCCCTTATCCTGATTAGCTAACTGAATCAATACTGGGAAATCAACTGCTGTACCCAACTGATTGATTGCTGTCTGGGTACAGGCGATCGCTTCTTGAAGCATTGTTCTGGCAGTATTGAGGTCGGAGGCCCGAGTTTGGCTACTTAAGAGGCGATCGTTACTGCGTTGCAGCTCACCTGCGGCATTATCGAGGGTATCTTGTACTTCTGAGGTCAGAGTGCGTACTGCTCCTAGCACCAACTTGGATACTAGTTGGTCGTCTTCCAATTTCTCTAATTTCTTTGGGTTGACTGGCAATTGGCTAAGGCTTAAAAGCGCCAATTCACGAGCAATTTGCTGGGGTTTACGAGGTTGCATAAAACTGAGGGATGATTGTGCAAGAACTGAATTAACTAGGCAAGACAAACTTATAAGCCTATCAATTTTGGCACAGTTAAACAACATTACGCATTTGCTTGTGACTACTATGCCAGATTGATTCCAGAGAGGCAGAAGGCAGGAGGCAGGAGAAATAAGCTGTTACATATTTAAAGTTGCACATCAACTGGTGAGATTGTCATTTGTCATTTGTCCTTGGTAAACACAAATGACAAATGACTAATGACTAATATTGAACCTCCTGCCTTCTTCACGTTTCTTCAACGGGAATAACCTGCTGCTTAATCTCTTCGTGTTTCACTTCCAATGTGGACTCTTTGGGGAAAACCAAAGGCGTATTGGAGGCGACAATGCCACCTGATACAACTATTTTAAAGGCGTCTTCAATCGACATGGAGAGATTCACCACCTCGTCTTCAGGAACGACTGCGTACCATCCGGTAGTCGGATTTGGAGTGGTGGGGATAAAAACACTTAGTACAGGGCGAGACATCTGGGCTTGGATATCACTGCTGATTGCACCAGTAACAAAAGCGATCGCCCAAATTCCTCGGCGAGGATACTCCACCAAAATTACCCGGCGAAACTTGCCATTAGAATCTTTCAGTATTGTTTCTAAAAGCTGTTTGAGAGTTTTGTATACCTGTCCTGCTAAAGGAATTGCTTGTAATAATCGCTCACCAAAATCTAACAACCACCGCCCAGCTATATTTCGAGCCATCAAGCCCATCAGCAATATACTTAGTAGTGGTACGGCTAAACCTACTAATAAATTAAGTATATTTACCAAAAATGGGTTTAACCCATCAAAGGGATTTAATTGTTTGGGAATTTGGGTGAGAAAGTTGATTACCCAACTTGCAATGGTAATTGTCAGCCAGATAGTGGTTGCTAGGGGAATGATTACCAACAAACCAGCAATTAGGTCGTTTTTTAAGTCCTGTTTTAGGCGATCGATTACCAAGCCCCGATTCTCCTGTTTTAAGCTAGAGGAACTTTTGTTATTCGTATCCATACCAGCAGATTCGTCAAATTCCGAAGGCTTTAACTTTGGCAGATTCTGCCGCAAGTAACTGTCTACAACGCTAGCAAGTTGCCTGCTGCTGGAAATCAGCTATTTTCCTATAAGCATACACATAGACATTAACCAATCCGATGGCGACTGGTTATTCTTAGAGGATGTTACTTTTATTTATAAGATTTATAAAAATTTGTTGCAAATTCTTAGGTATTATTAATCTATCGGGCTTAATCAAAAACTGCTCATGATTGTGAAAGTACTACAGGATAAACTAATAAATTATTTTATCTGGTCAGTCACTCACATTTGAGTAAGGGTGGCTTTTATGAAAATATTCTGTTACAAATATTAATTTATTAGGGATTCTCAAGAAATAAATTATCCATCTTGTGGGGTGAGTATTCTCCCCACCCTGAATATAGAAGAGATGGGGACACCCGTCCCACAAAAGAATTTGGGATGTTTTTTATTTAAAAGTCTCTTTTATCTAGTCTTGAATTATGAAAAACAAGATCCCCGACAACTTTTACGAAGTCAGGGATTTGTGTAGCACATCTGTATGCCCTATGATTTTGCGTAGTTTACCGCCGTAGGCATCGCCATACAAGAAATCCTTCTAATCTCCAGCCCTGTTCACGCCACATCAACCTGTGTAGTTTCAGAATCCGCGCCCTGCAATTGTTGCGTACTCTCTTGTACCAAAATTGCTGTTGTATCTAAATTAGGTTTTGGCAGATACTTCATTTCCCAGACTTTGAGCAAAATCAGGTATTCGTAGAATGCCTGTAATGTACACCAAGCCACTCCGGCGCGTCCATCTAAACATCCGCCTAAAATAAAATACATATATATAAACCGTAGCAACGGTCTGGCGGGCAAACGTAAAGATAAATCTTTCAGGGCACGCCGTCTTTCGACTTCCGATTTGCCAAAGAATAAATCTTGCCAGTTCACCTTTCCCTGTTCTAACTGATACAATGTTTCTTGAGCTTCATCCGTAGAATAACGGTTGTGCTTGTCAATCCAGCGGCTCAAACCTTTGCTGCAAGTGTAGTGTGGGTATGTTTCTTTTAAAAAACTAGTTGCACCCTCACAAACTTCCCGCTCAGTATGGCCGTAATCTGTAAACCACACTTTCCCGTGGCGGAAAAGTCGCATTTGGTAACGGGGATACTGTGTGCTGTAGCGAATCCAACGATTCATGAACATGACGCGTTCAGCCACGTAGTAACCGATGTAGTCTGGATTCTGACTTGCCTTTTCGCATTCCGCAAACAGTTCTGGTGTCATACGCTCGTCAGCTTCAAGGATATAAACCCATTGATGCTTTGGGGGGATAGACTCTAACATCCAGGTACGTTGGCGTCCGTGGCTTTCAAAAGCGTGTTGGACAACGCGGATGGGATAGCGACTGGCGATTTCCACAGTGCGATCGCTACTGCATGAATCCACAACAATGATGTCATCTGATAACATCGCCGATTCGATACAAGCAGCAATATCTAGTTCTTCGTTATATGTCAGTATGTAAATTGAGAACATTACTCAAGTTTTATAGCGATTTTACTCAGTGATAATTGTCTTGTTATTAGTTATTAGCTATTAGGCGCATGGCAGTATCAGCCGTCAATAATTTTTGGATACTTCTTACTGCCATGCCAATAGTGGATTAGCGTGCAGCAGTTCTAGGTTTACCACCTTGTACACCACCACTACCTCTTAGGCTTGTCCAGCCGATGATAATGTAACCAATGGACAATAGCAAACTGCTAATACCAATCCGCAGCCCAGATTTCCAAGCAGTATCTTTAGCTTGTTGCAGTGCTTCGTCTCGGCGCTGGCGAACTTGGCTCAGTTGTTGAGTTTGCAGCGTTTGAACATCTGTTTGTTGTTCGATAGCTTTGTCAAGTACTTGGGGATTTGTTTTAGCCTTCTTCAGTAACTCTTTGATATTTGCGGGAATTTGAGGGCTTTCAATTGCTTGCTTATATTTTTGGTCATCTTTGAGGATTTCACTAAACTGAGCTTTGGTTTGGTTTCGCAGCTGTTCTAATTGCGCTTTTCCTTGGTCAGTATTCAGTTGTGCTTGCAATTGCGATAACCGAGTGTTTAGTTGAGTTTCTGCTTGGTCTGCTTCTTGGGTAATTCGGTTGAGTGTTTGAGTCTTGGCTTGATTGACGTTATTTAAGTGCAGGGGAAAAATCAGCAAGAACATCAACCCTAAAATACTGGAGATAATTGCGGCGGGAAATCTTAAATCGATACCTTGGGGGCGATCGCTTGCTGCATCAGCATTCTCAATCCAATAGGCAGCAAACAGAAGCCCCAAACCGACTAGAGGAACAATTCCGCGATCGACGAGCGCTGTTCCCAAATTGATTTGCCATACCCGATCGGTGGGTTGAAAGGGTAACAACAGAATCAAAAAGTCAACGAAAAACGACAAAATGCAGATTATTCCAACTACCTTAAGTGTGAGAGCAGTACTCACGGAAGTAAAACGGTTAACCATAATTTTTCAAACTGGTGGTGAATATGAGTGATTTTCATATTTCAAGCTACTTGAATATTGTGCCCATGACTATGACTATTGTGTAAAAACACAAAGCAGATTCAATATTGCTAAAGGCTATCTGCCTCTTGGTTTTCAACTAGCCCACAGTAACATTTGTTATCTACAGTGTCTTCAGGAAAATCCTGGTATTTTAAGATACGAAGTTGATGCGGGCTAGAGAAACAGACTGATTAATTACCCAATCTCCCTGATTGCAGTTCTCAATCGGTCTTAATACAGACCTTTTATAAGGGTTCACAGATGTGAATCGGTGTCAACTTAAATCTAAACCTTTGTCATCAGGTTGTATCGACTTATCGCCCAATTTGAGCAAGGAAGCAATTATTACCGAGAGTAGATGCTACTAAAAGTGATTGAGCTTATACAGGGTCGGGATTTTTGGGAGTATCTCGCTTGCTATACTTACAGTAGTTTTCTTTTGCATAAAGTAGAAAGCTACGGGTTTTGAGGCAGGAAGTAGAAACTCTTTATATCTGATGCGTTCCTGCATTTTGTATCTCAGTTACTTGCAAACTCCTGTATTTATACTCTTTTTTGCTAATTCCTAAAAAAATGAGCAAATCGGAAATAATAACTAACAATCAGGTGTGAACTTTACTGGAATCAGTTCGTCGGTGATTTTTGTTAGCAAAAAGAGTGAATTTGAAGGAGTTAGACTCTGAAAGGCTTTGAATTCAAAGGTGTTGAAAAACTTATCGGTCCAATAGCCGCGCTTCTCGGCTTTGTGTATTTGTTGCAATGGTATATTGGAGACTTGCGATCGCCTTCCGATCCCATCTTTGAAAATAAACAGCCGCCTTTGGTGATGAAAGAGGGCGACCCTTATATCCGCGCTTTAATGCGAACTATCTCGGCAAGTGAGGCTAGTGGAAACCGTCCCTATTCGCTGTTATATGGTGGACAGCAAGTCAACGACCTGAGCCGACATCCTGAGATATGCGTCACAATTGTCACAGGCCCCAATACAGGAAATTGTTCTACCGCTGCTGGCAGATATCAAATTATCAACATTACTTGGTATCGTTTAGCTCCTCTTTATCACCCAAAGCCGATGCGAATGATGTTTTGGACTACTTATAGTTTTGAAGCAGAATATCAAGATGTAGTAGTTTACCGTTGGTTAAATGATTCTAAAGTTTGGGGAACTGATATTTCGCAACTGTTACGTCAGGGAAAATTAAATGATGTTTTGCGGCGACTCTCTCCCACCTGGACAAGTCTGGGATATGGTATAGAAACTAATTCTGTTAGTAACTCTTTGCCTAAAGTTTATCAGAAAATGTTGCAAGAAGAATTAACCGCAGCTAAACAACCAACAGCCCCGATGCCACCATCCCCAACTCCTTCTAGCAAGGCACGAAAGAAGTAGTGAAGTTATCCTAATTTTTAACTTGCTGCGGATAAAAAAGTTTTAATATTTTCCACAAATGTCAAGGTATTTTCAAAATGAATATTATGCCCAGCATTGCTAATTATTTTTATCTGAGCCGATTCACATATTTTAGCTATTTCTGTATTAATAAATATAAATTTTTGATCGTATTCTCCGACTAGTAAAAGCATGGGAATTGTATTGAATTGTAGTTTTTCCCATAAAGAAGGTTGACATCCAGTACCCATAAAGCGCAGTGATTTATCTAATTCCTGTGGATTGTTCTGCAACCGACTTTCAACCATGCGATCGTATTCTGAATGATTTTTTATATCGCCAAAAATCGGTTGATTGTACCAATTTGATAGAAAAGCAGCAAAATCGCTTTTTTCAAAGGCTCTTGTTAATTTTCTACCTATTTGTGTATCAAGTTTAATCCGTTCTAATCGTTCTGTTGCTGTTGATAAACCTGGCGAAGCTGACTCTAGAACAACTTTATAAAAACGTTCGGGAAAATTCAGGGCTAGGTATAAAGCCAATCTTCCACCCATTGAATAACCAACTAAAAAGCATTTGGCAATTTTTAACTCATCCAGTAAGTTGATTAAAGCATGAGCAGTGTTTGCCATTGTATAGTATTCGTCCCCACCCAAAACTTGAGTTTTGCCATGTCCGGGGAGATCAATTGTTAAATAGGAAAATTCGTTAAATAGTAATTTTATAGCTTCATCAAATTCATTAATGTTACCCATGAAGCCATGCAAAAAAAGAATTAGTGGTTTATCTAGAGTGCTATTTAAAGAATAATGAAATTGATAATTTTTTAGAATCATAGTCTAGGTAAAAATCATCATTGCACAGCATATTATCTGATGTCATAAGTTTTTCCCTCGTTGCCTCTTAGAAAAAGTGAACAAAGGAAAGTCTATAAAAATAGATTGTCTACCAGTTGGCAATATGATGTCGCTGGAGTGAATGTCACGATGCACTATTAAATTTTGATATATCGCTGCTAGCGATCGCTAATTTGGCGAATGCATTTTAGATTATTTTTCTAATTCTTAAGGTAAAAATCGATCTAAAGCAGCTTTTAACTGTTTAATTTCAACGTCAATATTACCCTCTTGTGCGGCTCTAGCAATACACTCAGTTAAATGTTCATCCAAAACAATTCGCGCTACCCGATCCAATGCGCCCCGCACTGCGGCAATTTGCAGTAGAACATCAGGACAAGGGCTATTTTGCTCGACCATTGCCTTAATACCACGAACATGTCCTTCTATACGCGATAATCGATTGACAATTCGCCGTAAAGACTCTTCGCTATGGATATGGGGATGAGCCAACTCTCCAGTCCCATGAGTATCATCTGTATGCTCGTGGTCTGTATCGTGATAGTGGGAATGTTCTGCTTGCTGGGATGTTGGCAAGGATTTTTTACCTAATCGATTTGATCCATTCATGGGCTATCAAAAGGCTTGTATTACTAAGATCCTAGTCTAGTACTCGACCAACCCAAAACTTACGAGTGAAAGCAGGCCCCATTCACCCTAACTTTACTGCTGACGATTGGCTCTTTCTTGGGGAATAATCTCCGTTACTACCCTACCGCTAGAACTGCCACCTTTGACAACAATATTTTCTGTTTGCAGATTACCAACTGCTGTTTCACCCACAAAATTTAATGGTGGGTCAATTTGTCGGTAAACAACATTTCCCTGAGCTTCAACTAACTTATTGTCTAAATACCAAGTTAATGTATTGGATCTGAGAGACTGGCGACGCTGACCAACGGCGTTGACGTTACCTTTTAAGTAAACGGTTTTTTGCGGTATTTTCATTTCACCTTGATTGGCTGTCACTGTGACATTTTCAGCACGCTGGAACATTCGCGTAGGTGAGTTTGTAGTTACAGTTTCTGCGTTCATGTTCCAGGTCATAGAGTTACTAGCTATTTGCATTGGTGGGTCTAGTAATTCTAGTTGAGCATTCTTTTGGACAGTGGCAATTTTTGTTTTTAAGTTGACTTCGGCAGAATTACCCTTACCGCGATCGCTAATTTTATTATCTTTGTAGCGGTCAATTTCTAGAGGGCGATCGCCAATCAGTTTTTCTTCTTTAATATTCCAGATTAAATGTTCAGTTCTCAGTTGCATCTGGGGATCGATAGAATTTGCTACTACTCCTCCAGAAAATTCCATCCGTTGTTCGCGAGTTTTAACTCGCACTTCCTGCGCTACTGCTTGTAGTTGTTTATGAGTGCCGTTAATCTGGTTACGAACAATCAATAAATCTTCTTTGGGACGCCATTCTAATTCATTACCTTGCAACACAATTCCATTACTAGGATCTGTGGCAAATATCTTACCTTTCAAAAACAATTGTTTTCCATCTTGTTCAATGTCTGCTACATCTGCCTTGATTTGGTAAACAATTTTGCCATCTTGATATAATTCACCATAAGGACTTTCAGCCTGACCAATTTGTTTTTCTTTGGTGTATTTTGCGGTTTTAGCCCTGACTGTCCAAATTGGTCTTCCCACTTCATCTGCTTGTTCTAGGGTGACATCAAAAAAAGTCAAATTGCTATCTTTGTTAGATGAATCCGCAGTATTTTGTTGCGAAGTTGTAGGGGATTTGCCTCCACAGCCAACTAAACCAAATACTAATAAAAAGGTCAAAGGTAAAATAAGAAAGGAGGGAGTGGGGGAGAAATTTTGAATTTTTCTTTTTCCCCATCTCCCTCTTTTATGAAATTGATACGCCATTATTCTTGAATTTCTAGGTGTCCATCACTAGTTCTGGGGTCTTCCAAAAAACCGATCCCAGATAACGGTCGGTATGGATAGCTTTGGCGAGGAGTTTTTTGAATATCTTCTTTGATGGCTTCTAAATCAATGTAGCGATCGCTTACATTAATTAAGCTGTCACTGGTCATGGAACGCAAGCTCACAACTTCTACCCGCACACCACGATAGCTGACTGAATTAACCGCATAAGCTAAATCTCCATCACCGCTAACTAAAACTGCGGTATCATAAGAATCTACAAGTGCCATCATGTCTACTGCTATTTCTACATCCAGGTTAGCTTTTTTAGAGCCATCTGGTAGCTGGACTAAATCTTTAGCAATGACTCGATAGCCATTGCGACGCATCCACAGCAAAAACCCCTGTTGCTTCTCGTTTGTCCGATCTACACCTGTGTAGAAAAAAGAACGCAGTAATCTAGAACCTCCTGTTAATCGACATAATAGCTTCGTGTAATCGATTTCAATCCCTAATTGTAATGCAGCGTAAAATAAATTTGAGCCATCAATAAATATGGCGACCCTACCCCGATTCTCCAAAACTTGTTCTGGCGTAAATATTGAATCGTTTTCCAAATTATTCAACATCGTTGTGATACCTCAATTTTTATCCCTGTTATTTTTGATACAAATTACCAACTTTTAGATGCTAGTCACAGCGGCTTATGATAATGTTCCGCGGCTAATTTAAATTGAGCCACGATAAATTTTGTGAGAAAATAAAAAAATTGAACAAAATCAGAGTTTGATAAGGACTAATCGTTTTTCGGAGGTTCTATTCGCTGAAAAACAGGTTGGTGTTTACCCAACTGTTGTTTGCTCGATAGTAGCCCCCATTTAGCATGGATGGCAAAAGGAGCCGTAACTGAACTTTGTTTTTGATCGTTAAAATTTATTCTGAAGCCTAGCTGCTGATAAATATCGCTACTAATGTTCGGAATAATTGGGGATAGCAGATAAGCTGCTAGTCTAACTGATTCTAGAACTGCGTAGAGAACCTTTTCCACCGACTCCTGCTGTCCCTGTTTATATAATGACCAAGGAGCTTGTTCATCAATAAATTTATTACTGGCTTGCGCCAGTGAAAGGATAGCCTCACAAGCTTGACTGAAAGCTAGCTCTTGGTATGCTTGTTTCACCTGTTCCCCTAGACGTAAACCAATTGCTTTCAAAGGATTTTCGTCAGGAATCCCTTCATTGCCGATTGATGGGACATTATTCTCAGCACAGTACTTTTTCACCATGCTCAAGGTGCGATTGAGCAAATTACCTAAATCATTTGCCAAATCTGCATTCAGAACATTAATGAACCTAACTTCATTAAAATCTCCATCCTTGCCAAATTCGATTTCCTTAAGGAAGTAATAACGAACGGCATCACTACCATAGCTTTTAACTAATGCCACAGGATCGAGGGTGTTACCCAGACTTTTGCCCATCTTTTGCCCGTCTTTAGTCAAAAAGCCATGCCCAAATACTTTCTCTGGCAAGGGTAAGCCAGCCGACAACAGCATTGCTGGCCAGTAAACTGCATGAAAGCGCAGAATATCTTTACCAATTAGATGCAAGTTGATTGGCCACCATGTTTGTAACGCATTTGCTAAACTTGGTTCTGCATCTGGTTCTAGTAATGCTGTGACATAACCTAGCAGCGCATCAAACCAGACATAGAGAGTGTGCTTGGGATCGACTGGCACGGGAAAGCCCCAATCTAAATTCACTCGTGAAATGGAAAAGTCTTGCAGTCCTTGATTGACAAAGCTGAGGACTTCGTTGCGCCGACTTTCTGGTTGAATAAAATCCGGTTTAGATTGATAAAATTCTGTCAGCTTAGTTTGATATTTTGATAAGCGGAAAAAATAGTTTTGTTCGTCTCGCCACTCCACTTCTTTGTTAGTATGAATTGGGCAACGGTGTCCTTCTAGCAGATCCCGTTCTTCTTTGAATTCTTCGCAGGATACACAGTACCAGCCTTGTTGCTGTCCTTGGTAAATATCACCAGATTCCCAGACTCGTTCAAAGAATTCTTTAACGATCGCTTGATGATGAGGCGCAGTAGTCCGACTAAAGCGATCGTATTGAATATCTAATAATTGCCATAAACTCACGAAACTAGGGACAATTTCATCACAAAATTCTTGTGGCGCTTTCCCTAAACTTTCTGCCGATCGCTGAATTTTTTGCCCATGTTCATCTGTACCTGTAATTAGTAATACTTGATGTCCCAGTAATCTCTGAAATCGCGCCACTACATCCGCTGCGATCGTCGTGTAAGCACTGCCTATATGAGGGATATCGTTTACATAATATAGGGGTGTAGTCAGTGCAAATGTAAATTCTTTTTTATTCATCTTTTTTTCACTAGATTCATACAAAATAAAAATTAACTTATTAAAACGTTTTACATCTTACCTTTGATCGGTAAAACCAGGCAATTATACAACATTATTACCATTTTTTCCAATCACATCTTCATACTAGCGAGTCGATCGAGTCCAGAATTGTTTTTTAATACGCATCAATTAAACTCATTTTTACCTAAAAAATGGAAACTAACTAATCATAATTTTTTTGAATAGTTTATATTAGATATTATTGTGATCGAGAATACATAATCGAGAATACAGAAAATCTAATTACTCTTGTAGATTAGATATTTCTATCTTAAGACGGTCATGGCAATAGTAAAGAAATGTAAAAATCAAATTCAGACAAATTGCCATATTTACCGGAAAATATATTGATTAAGTATGAGTGGAAATAGCCCCCTAGAGATTTCTCGCGCTTTGGTGGCGGCATTCTCAACGCAAATGTTCCGCTATTACGAAGACCGCATTCCCCAGGATGCGAGCGTTTTGGTAGTCAGCAATCACCGCAGCTTTATGGATGCACTGATTTTAATGGCGGCGTTATCGAGTCCGATTCGCTTTGCTTGCCATCACTACATGGGACAAGTTCCAGTCATGCGGGAGATTGTCACCGGTCAATTGGGGTGTTTTCCCTTGGAAGAAACTCAAAACCGCCAGCAAAGCTTTTTTTCGCAGTCACAGGTGCTATTACAGTCCAAGCAGATGGTAGGAGTATTTCCAGAAGGGACTGCACCAATGGTGAAATTTACTCAGCCAAGCCAGGTGGGTGAGTTTCAACGGGGATTTGCCCATTTGGCATTGCGAGCTAATGTGCAGGATTTAGCTATTTTGCCGATCGCGATCGCTTCCTTAGAAGAAGTAAACACCAATGGCTTCCCATTAAGACTTTTGAGTGTATTCGACCCTTCAGAACCTTTATTTAAGCAAAATGGTTGGCATCCCTTGGTAATTTATCGTCGAGTTGCGGTGTTAATCGGTCGTCCTTATTGGATTACGCCCCAACATCATAAAAAATATCATGGTAAACACGCCAGAACTGTTGTGACTGAACTGACAGAACACTGTCAGGGCGAAATTAGCAATTTACTGCGTCAAGGTTGCTATTAGAGCCATTCGATTTGAAATTTTGGATTGTCTCCATGACTTTCACTAGCTTGTTCCGAGACTTTTTTGTTTTTGCTCAAAAGTACCAAAGCTCATAAAAGCAACAATTCAGCAGTCCAAAAGTTTTATACCATTGACCAATGACCAATGACAAATGACCAATGACTATCACAGAAGTTGAGCTAAATCCTTGTTTCCTGACTCCTAAACGAGTACAGCCAGAGTATCCACTTTTGGTCTATTTGCCAGGAATGGATGGAACTGGTCAACTATTGCGATCGCAAACTGCTGGATTAGAAGCTGGCTTTGATGTCCGTTGTTTGGCGCTACCCCGGAAAGACCTTAACACTTGGGATGTCCTAACTAAGAGTGTATTGGACTTGATCGACACCGAATTAGAAAAAAGCTCTCAAAGACCAGTTTACCTGTGCGGTGAGTCCTTTGGTGGTTGCTTGGCAATGAAAGTGGCAATCCAAGCACCCGATTTATTTAAGCGAATTATCCTAATTAACCCAGCTTCGTCTTTTCATCTTCGCCCTTGGCTAAGTTGGGCATCCCAATTAACTTACCTAGTGCCATCAGGATTGTATGATATTGGCGCACTAGGCTTGTTGCCATTTTTAGCATCTTTGTCACGCATTTCTCGCAGCGATCGCCACGATTTGCTAAAAACGATGCGTTCTGTACCGGCAGAAACCGTTCTTTGGCGGTTGTCTTTACTGCGAGAGTTTGATGTTGATGAGGAAAAGTTAAAGCGTTTAACTCAACCAGTTTTGTTGATTGCTGGTGCTAGCGATCGCCTTTTGCCTTCTGTAAGCGAAGTCAACCGAATAGGGAAAATCTTACCAAATAACAAGATTGTAGTGTTGCCCCATTGTGGACACGCTTGCTTGCTAGAGCAAGATACTAATCTCTATGAAATTCTTAAGGATAACGACTTTTTATAAAATCAAGCTGATAAAGGTAGAGTTAATAAGTAAAAAGTTTGATACACCTAAATTCAGAGAGTTCACAACCTTGATTTTGCTTTTTTTGGTAAGAAGGAAAAGTTAGGAATCCGATTTGATTAATGAACATATTTGCGTAGGGAGGTAACAGGGAACGGGGAACAGGAAAAAATTGATTTAGGAGTGTACTGAGTTTTTTCAGAAATCAAATATGAGTCCTATATTAATTCAAAGTGGTGAAGGTGGATTAGAACGGGATTCAGTTGCTCTTTGCCACCAATTGCGGGTAATTGATAAAACAAGATTGCAAATAAAACTGGGCATTTTGACTCCAGAAATACTCACTATTTTAGAAGCCAAAGTGTTGTTGACATTAGGTTATCAGTGGTAAAATTATAACCTTTGTCATCCATCTTATGTCTATAGTTAAAGCTCAGAATAATTCCTATTTACTCTGACGAATTGTACTTATCGAGAGATGTCAAAGCCACTCAGACTTCGCTACAACCAAAAGAAAGTGGCTTTACAAGATGGTGTCGAGCAATGGCAGACAAACTCCAAGACATAGAGGTGAATAAATTAGTTAATTCATCTAGAGAAACTTCAGAAGTAGCAATTCAGCCTAAATCATCAATAGACAATGAACCTTCTGTATTAGAGTCTTTTGTTAAAACTATTGCTGAGACTAGTCAAGCAGTTTTAGATACAGCAATAGGGGTAGGAGAAGCGACGGCAAAAGAAACACACAAGTTTATTGAGCAAACAACTCAAAACAGCGGTCAGCTTGTAAATCGCCTCAGCGAAAATTGGCTGATTAGAAAACTATCTGGAGTCTTAAATCTCAATTGGCTCATTAACGATACTAACCTTATTAATTTAGAACAAGCAGAAGCAGCGGTAAACAAGCTGAAGAAACAGTATCCAAATGAATCACCCAGCCAGCTTGCTCACCGAATCATGGTGGAAAAATCAACTAAAGCAGCCACAGTTGGACTAACCACTAGTATTTTGCCAGGAATAGCAGTGGCATTGTTGGCAATTAATTTAACAGCCACAACAAAATTACAGTCAGAAATGCTTTATCAAATTGCATCTGTCTACGGGCTAGATTTAAAAGATCCTGCTCGGAAAGGTGAAATTTTAGCAATTTTTGGGTTGGCTTTGGGTGGAGAGCGTTTGTTGAAAGCTGCGGGATTAGGCTTGCTGCGAAATGTGCCCTTGGCGGGTGCAGTGATTGGAGCTAGTTCAAATGCAACGATGATCTATTCATTGGGCTATGCTGCTTGTCGATTTTACGAAGCCAAGCTGGATGAATCCACTTCCTTAGCATCGCCACAGACATTAGCAATATTAAAAGCCGAAAGTGAAAAGTATCTAGAAAGTGCGATCGCTCAAGAAGCCGTCATGGATCAAATCTTAGTTCACATGATCCTAGCTAGTCATCCAGATAAGACTTTGGAAGAAATTTTGCCAGAATTACAAGCTGTAAAACTCAGTCCTACCTCGTTGGATGCCATTGCCCAAAATATCAAATCACCCAAGCCTTTGGATATACTGCTCAATCAGCTGGATCGTGATTTTGCTATACCTTTGCTCGTTCAGTGTAAAAAAATTGCCCAGCTTGACAATCAGATTACAGCAGTTGAACAAATAATAATAGAAGCGATCGCCAGCAAATTTGATATTGACACAAATAAAATTGGGGCATAGGGCATAGGGCATGGGGGAGGAGGTAAAACAGTAAAGTTCATAGCTTCATTAACGAGGATCAAAGACTCGTTAACGGAGTTCTGAGGTGGATTAACGAGGATCAAAGACTCATTAACGGAGTTCCGAGGTGGATTAACGAGGATCAAAGACTCGTTAACGGAGTTCCGAGGTGGATTAACGAGGATCAAAGACTCGTTAATGGAGTTCTGAGGTGGATTAACGAGGATCAAAGACTCGTTAACGGAGTTCCGAGGTGGATTAACGAGGATCGAAGACTCGTTAACGGAGTTCCGAGGTGGATTAACGAGGATCAAAGACTCGTTAACGGAGTTCCGAGGTGGATTAACGAGGATCAAAGACTCGTTAATGAGTGCTATTTATACTAATTCGTTAATTTATACTTACTGATCCCTGCTCCCCCATGCCCAATGCCCAATTTCCCATGCCCAATACCCACTCCCCTTAGCATGAAACAAGAATTTTGAGCAATACTGGTACAAGAAGGAATATTTACAGAAAATCCCAAAATGACAATTCAACCTAGTGATAAGCCTTTACTAGAGTGGGCAGGCGATAGTTTGGCAATTGGATTATTTGAAGATGCAGTAGAGTTAACCGGAGAACTAGCTACTTTAGATCAAAAGTTTTCTGGGGTATTAAAAGAACTGATTACTGAAGAAGAATTTAAAGGTAAAGCCAACAGTACAATCTTCACCCGTGTAAATGCTGGTAGCCCAGTGCGGAAATTGATTTTAGTAGGTTTAGGCAAACCAGAAGCGTTAAAACTAGATACTCTGCGTCGTGCTGCTGCGGCTGTAGCTAGGGTGGCAAAAAAGCAAAAAAGCAAAATTTTGGGATTTAGTTTTCCATTGTGGAATAACGATCCAGCAGCGAGTGCCCAAGCGATCGCAGAAGGTGTGGAGTTAGCACTTTACCAAGATATTCGCTTTAAATCCGAACCAGAAGATAAAGGTTCACAAATAGAAAGTATAGATTTACTGGGTTTCGGTGGACAAGAAGCCGCCATTACCCGCGCCAATCAAATTGTTTCTGGGGTAAATTTGGCACGGCAATTAGTCGCAGCACCAGCCAACGCAGTTACACCAATTACCTTAGCCGAAACTGCTCAAGCGATCGCCAAAGATTATGGTTTACAACTAGAAATTTTAGAACGAGAAGACTGTGAAAAGTTAGGCATGGGTGCATTTTTGGGAGTAGCCCAAGCTTCCGATTTGCCACCGAAATTTATTCACCTAACTTACAAGCCAGAAGGTACACCCAAAAAGAAATTAGCAATTATTGGCAAAGGTTTAACCTTCGACTCCGGCGGACTCAACATTAAAGGTGCTGGTAGCGGCATCGAAACCATGAAAATTGACATGGGCGGTGCAGCTGCCACCTTGGGTGCAGCCAAAGCAATTGCTCAAATTAAGCCAGATTCGGAAGTTCACTTCATCTCAGCAGCAACCGAAAACATGATTAGCGGTCACGCCATGCACCCTGGAGACATTCTCACAGCATCAAATGGCAAAACAATTGAAGTGAACAACACCGACGCTGAAGGACGTTTAACCTTAGCAGATGCCTTAGTGTATGCCGACAAATTAGGCTTAGATGCGATCGTTGATTTAGCTACCCTGACTGGTGCTAACGTCATTGCCTTGGGTGACGATATTGCTGGTTTGTACACTCCTGATGATGCTGTAGCCTCCCAGCTTGAAAAAGCTGCCCAAACTTCAGGAGAAAAGATTTGGCGGATGCCAATGGAAGAAAAATATTTTGAAGGGTTAAAGTCTGGTATTGCGGACATGAAAAATACAGGGCCGCGTCCAGGTGGTGCAATCACCGCCGCCCTTTTCCTCAAGCAATTCGTCAAACAAACCCCTTGGGCGCACCTAGATATTGCTGGCCCAGTATGGACAGATAAAGAAAATGGCTACAACAGCTCAGGGGCAACTGGCTACGGCGTTCGGACGCTAGTTGATTGGGTACTAGGAAGCGGGGAATAGGGAGTAGAGGAGACAAGGGGGACAAGGGGGACAAGGGGGATTATTAAATAAATCTCTCCCTTGTCTCCCCCCTCTTCCTTGTCTACCTTGTCTCTTCTCCATACCCCATGCCCTGTTTGGCCAATGCCCAATACTTAACAATTCGTGCTATCTTGAGCTTGCCAGTAAAAATTGTTGCAACAGTAACAGAATTAATTTGGCGCTCAGAAAATTAAGCTTTTTCGGGCATTGCCATCTGGTAAAATTTGTAAGGTTTCTAGAAGCTGTGAGCAATGGGATCGACTCGCGTACGGATCGCAATTGACGCAATGGGAGGGGATCATGCACCCGGTGAAATCGTTGCTGGCGCATTGCGAGCAAGAGAAGAATTGGGTGTAGATGTATTGTTAGTTGGCGATCCCCAACAAATAGAAGCTGCCTTGCCATCAAAAACAAGTTTAGGGCAGGTAGAGATCGTGACTGCTGAAGAAGCGATCGCTATGGATGAGGAGCCTTTAAATGCAGTTAGACGCAAACGCAAGGCTTCTATTAATGTAGCGATGGATTTAGTCAAGCAACAAAAGGCAGATGCCGTATTTTCGGCTGGTCACTCTGGGGCAGCGATGGCATCAGCTTTGCTCCGCTTAGGACGATTGCCAGGAATCGATCGCCCAGCGATCGGGACAGTTTTCCCCACGATTATTGCTGGGAAGCCAGTGCTAGTACTTGATGTCGGCGCAAATGTAGATTGCCGTCCCAAGTTTTTAGAGCAGTTTGGCGTTATGGGATCGGCTTACAGTAAGTATGTCTTGGGTACAGATGAACCGAAAGTGGGTTTGCTGAACATCGGTGAAGAAGACTCTAAAGGCAATGATGCAGCCGTCCGCGCTCACCAACTGCTACGCGAAAATTCCCAAATTAATTTTATTGGCAATGCTGAAGGGCGTGATGTGCTTTCCGGTCGCTTTGATGTAATTGTCTGCGATGGCTTTGTCGGCAATGTACTGTTAAAATTTGCCGAAGCCGTTGGAGAAGTGATTCTGCAAATTCTGCGGGAAGAATTACCCCAAGGATTACACGGTCAAATTGGTTCAGCACTCTTAAAACCCAACTTGAAGCGGATTAAGCAGCGAATGGATCACGCAGAACATGGTGGTGCTTTACTGCTAGGCGTGGCAGGAGTCTGTTTTATCGGTCACGGTAGCTCCCAAGCACCTTCAATTTTTAATGCAATTCGCATGGCAAAAGAAGCCGTTGACAACGAGGTGATACAACGAATTCAGTCCCAATATATCCTAGAGCGCGAAAGTGGTTAGTCATTGGTCATTAGTCATTGGTCATTAGTCATTAGTCATTGGTCATTAGTCATTGGTCATTAGTCATTTGTAAAGGACAAAAGACAAAAGACATAGACGCCCTCCGGGCGTCTTCCCGAAGGGTAGGACAAAGGACAAATGACAAAGGACAAATGACAAAGGACAAATGACAAAGGACAAATGACAAAAGACAAAAAGCTGATAGCTTGGGAGATTAGGAGTGCAAAACTTAGGCGTAGCAATTACCGGAAGCGGCTCGGCAGTACCAGCGACTTCCCTACACAACGAGACATTGAGCGAACTAGTTGAAACATCAGATGAGTGGATCGCTACAAGAACGGGAATTCGTCAGCGTCGATTAGCTCTGCCATCTGAGTCCTTGAGTGTACTCGCTACTGCCGCCAGCAGTCAGGCGATCGCCGCTTCAGGAATTAAAGCAGAAGACATAGACCTGATTCTGCTAGCGACTTCCACCGCTGATGATTTGTTTGGTAGTGCTTGTCAAGTACAGGCGCAATTGGGAGCTACTAACGCAGTCGCCTTTGACTTGACCGCTGCCTGCTCTGGCTTTGTGTTTGGTTTGGTTACAGCAGCCCAATACATCAGAACTGGTGTATATAAAAACGTACTTTTGATCGGGGCAGATATCCTCTCTCGCTGGGTAGATTGGGAAGATCGGCGGACTTGTGTATTGTTTGGTGATGGTGCCGGAGCAGTGGTGTTACAGGCTGCCAAAAGCGATCGCTTATTAGGATTTGCACTTAAAAGTGATGGTACTCAAAACCATTACCTCAACCTTGCTTATGCAGGTACTTCCCAAGAACTGGTGACTGATGTCAATATCACCAAAGGTACTTACCAACCGATTACGATGAACGGCAAAGAAGTCTACCGCTTTGCTGTCCAAAAAGTGCCAGAAATAATTGATAAAGCTTTGTTTCAAGCCAACCTTAGCGTTGACCAAATAGATTGGCTGATATTGCATCAAGCCAATCAGCGGATTATCGATGCCGTTGCCCAACGCCTGAACATCCCAGAACATAAAGTTATTAGTAATCTCGCCCATTACGGCAATACCTCAGCTGCTTCCATCCCCTTAGCTTTAGATGAAGCAGTACAACAAGGTAAAATTCAAACCAATGACATCGTTGCTACATCGGGCTTTGGTGCCGGTCTTACCTGGGGCGCGGCAATCTTTCAATGGGGAAGATAATATATTGTCCTTTGTCATTAGTCCTTTGTCCTTTGTTATTCACTAATAACTAACGACAAATGACCAATGACAAATGACCAATGACCACTGACTATTGACAAATGACAAAAACTGCATGGGTGTTTCCCGGACAAGGTTCCCAAACGCTGGGAATGGGAATGGATTTACTAGATATACCGTCCGCTAAAGACAAGCTTGCCAAAGCTGAGGATATTTTGGGCTGGTCTGTAACTGAAATTTGTCAAACTCAAGAAGAAAAGTTATCACAGACGCTGTATACTCAACCAAGTTTGTATGTGGTCGAAAGCATTCTTGCTGACCTGCTTCGAGAACGAGGACACCAGCCAGATTTAGTGGCTGGTCACAGTTTGGGAGAATATACTGCTCTTTATATAGCAGGTGTTTTTGAGTGGTCGGCTGGTTTATATCTGGTGAAGCGTCGTGCAGAACTGATGGATAGTTCCATCGATGGGATGATGGCAGCTTTGATGAACTTTGACCGCGAACAGTTAGAAAAAGTCATTGCTCAAATGCCTGATGTGGTAATAGCAAATGATAATAGTTCGGCTCAGGTGGTAATTTCAGGCACGACTGAGGCTGTACAAGCGGTGATGACTCAAGTTAAAGCAAAGCGTGCGGTTCCCCTAAAAGTTTCTGGAGCATTTCACTCACATTTAATAGCACCAGCAGCTGCGGAATTCCAAGACATTTTAGAATCTGTGGAATTTCAACCCGCAATTGTGCCAGTGCTGTCTAATGTCGAACCAATTCCGTCTATTGATGCTGAGATTTTAAAGCAACGCCTGAACGAACAAATGACTGGTTCTGTAAGATGGCGAGAAATTTGTCTGCAATTACCAGCCAACGGTATCGAGCGAGTAATGGAAATTGGCCCTGGTAAAGTATTAACTGGCTTGATTAAACGTAATAGCCCTGATTTGATTTTACAAAATATCCAGAAAGTTAGTGATTTACCTGTTTAATTTTTTTAGCTTTTAGAGGTAGGGTGACGACAAATTCTGTGCCCTTTCCTAATGTGAAATTATAATCATCAAGTTTACCTTAGACTTCTTGGTATTTGTCGGTAAAAGGGTAAAGGGGAAGGGGAAAAGGTTCTGCAAAAGTCCCTTTCCCCTTTAACCAAAACCTTTACCCCAAGAGTGCAAAAAGCACTTTTGCCAAGAGGTCTTTTGATGTAGTTCAGTCACAATTTTGTAGCTAATAGATAAATCTAATCCAGATCCTTTACCTACATCTTTAGTTGTGAAAAAAGTCAAATAACCTTGTTAGAGTAATTCGTTAATCTTGTATCCAAGAATACTGACTGTAGTGAGAAACATACTGCTAAATTCCAAAGATTTCTAGATTTAGTGTTCACAGAAGAGTGAAGCAATTCATATCTATAGCTTTTTTGCGTTTGATCTGGGTGTTGCGATCGCTTATGCTAAATTCAGTTTGATTTGCATTATCTTCTGTGGACAAAAACCGCGAACCGTTGATCAGTCTGGCACTTTACCACGCCTTTAAATGGTCAGTCGTCAGCCCCATGCTTCACGCTTATTTTCGGGGCCATATTTATGGTGCGGAAAATGTCCCCAAATCAGGGCCTCTATTAGTAGCAAGTAATCACGCTAGTTACTTCGATCCGCCGATTGTCTCTAATTGTGTACGTCGTCCGGTGGCGTATATGGCAAAAGAAGAGTTATTTAATATCCCCATTTTGGCGCAAGCGATTAAATTGTATGGTGCTTACCCAGTAAGTCGGGGAAATGCCGATCGCAATGCCATCCGTTCCGCCCTAGAATATCTCAATAAAGGTTGGGCTGTCGGTGTTTTCTTGCAAGGTACTCGCACCCCAGATGGTCGAATTACAGACCCCAAAAGAGGCGCATTGCTGCTGGCGGCGAAAGCAAAAGCCCCAATATTGCCGGTGAGTGTCTGGGGTACTGAAGGGATTTTACAAAAAGGAGCGTCCCTACCTCGCGCAGTTCCCATCACTGTCAGAATTGGTAACTTGATTGATCCTCCCAGTTCCAGTAATAAAGAGGAATTGGAAGCGTTGACACAAAAGTGTGCCACAGTAATTAACGAAATGCATGATTTAGGACGATGAATCTAGAGAAACTACAGATATATGCTTTAGGGAGGTAGCGATCGCGATTAAATTACTCTAATCTTAAACTCTATTCCTCTAGCAATAAAGTAAAGGGCTTCCAACAAATAACTCTCAATCTTACAGGGCGGCTAACTCGATCGCGCTAAACAACTAGCGTTTTTATGGCTTAATTACGAATTACGAATTACGAATTATGAATTATTATGAGCGGCTTTGAAGCCAAGAATTTTTGGGAGCGATTAAATAATCTGGCATTAGTTCGCTTTTTGCTTTTGGTTGCTTCTGGCTGGGCAATTGTACAACTTTTAGCTTATTTTGAATCGGTCATTGTTATTTTTACATTTGCAGCAATTTTAGCTTTTTTACTCAGCTATCCTGTACAAGGGCTACGGCGTTTTTTGCCCCACGGGATAGCTGTTGGTGTCGTTTTCTTGCTCAGTATTGTGATTATAGGCGGTCTGATAATTACTGTGAGCTTAACAGTTTTATCTCAAGGACAACAATTAATTAATAGTATCACTGCATTTTTAAATTCTTTAGTACCTTTATTAGAGGGACTAGAAGGACTTTTGCGAAACCGTAATTTACAGATAGATTTAAGTTTTATTGAAGAACAATTGCGAAATCAAGCTGTATCCACTCTTGTGACTAGTTTAGCCATTTTACAAGGTTTTATGACCAACTTTGTCACTTTTATCTTGATTGCAGTTGTGGCTTTTTTCATGCTATTAGATGGAGATAAACTTTGGAATTTTATTTTAAAAATAGTACCAAAACAACGTCGTAACAGATTTACAAATATAATCAGAAAGTCTTTTTTAGGATTTTTTAGAGGTCAGTTGCTCTTAAGCGCATTTTTAACAGTTTCAACATTCTTAGTGTTTTTACTATTAAAAGTACCTTTTGCTTTGAGCTTGTCAATAATAATCGGAATTGTTGATATCATTCCTGGCATAGGTGCGACATTAGGAGTAAGCGCAGTAACTTTATTTGTATTGTCTCAAGGTATTTGGTTAGCAGTCAAAGTATTAATAACTTGTATTGTCCTCCAGCAAATACAAGACAACTTGATTGCGCCCAGAATTATGCAAGGCGCGCTGAATCTTAATCCTGTAGTTGTGTTTTTTGCTTTATTAGTTGGGGCGAGAGTAGCAGGATTATTAGGTGTTTTTATATCTATTCCCATCGCTGGAGTAATTGTGTCTTTATTTGAAATTGATGAAATGAAATCTGAAGTTTAGTTATGAGTTATGAGTTAGGAGTTAGGAGTTAAGAAGTAGTAATTAATGTAAAATAGTTTGTTAGCCAAGACAAATTGAGAAATAATGTCGGATTTAAGAGCGGAATTAACAGAAATTTTGGATGAGGCAGAGTGGGAGTGGCTAATTCCTCATGTACAAAGAGATGCAGTAATTTTGGTAGCGCTTGAGCTAGACTTGGTGGATGTTGGAGTAGCGATCGCCAGTGATAACATTCCGCCAGTAGAACAGTGGATCGATCAACAATTAATTACCAAACCCACAACAGTACAAGTGGGAGAATGGAATGGCGATCGCACTAAACGATTTAATACTCTCATCGTTCAACCTTACGTTCTAGTCCAAGAAATAGTTGCTGCCTAATTTGTTTCGATGTTGTTTTCGATGGCAGTTAATATTGCGGTATTTTCTCAAAAAAGCTAGTCTAATGTGTCAGTTATTACTTAGCTATTGCCACGGACTATCTGGCTGATTGAATTAAAGCAAAATTTTCTCCTTTAAGATTTATCCATCTAGGAGCTAGAATTGTTACCATAATTTCAGATTAGATGTTGAAACCTTGATCCAATCTGAAACCTTAGAATTATTAGAATGGCATCGCCTGTGCCAGCACCTTGCCACCTTTGCCGCAACTAAGCTGGGGGCGACAGCTGCGCATCATCTGAAAATACCTGATTCTCAGACCCAAAGCGAACAGTTATTAGAGCAAACCAAAGAAATCTACCAACTGGAAAGTCGCCTGACCACGGGACTATCATTTGAAGGAATTCAAGATATTGGCGATTCTCTAGAACGAGCAGAACGCAGTGGAGTTTTGGCAGGGGAAGAACTGTTAGCGATCGCCACCACCTTAGCTGGTGCCAGAAATTTGCGCCGTGTCATCGACAATCAAGAAGATTTGCCGATATTGACTGATTTGGTTGCCGATTTGCGGACTTATCCAGAACTAGAACAGGAAATTCACCGCTGTATTGATGAACGGGCCCAGGTAACTGACCGCGCGAGTCAAAAACTGGGAGAAATTCGCACAGACTTGCGGCGAGTACGCAGCCAAATTACCCAAAAGCTGCAAAATATCTTACAGGCAAAATCTGGCGCAGTTCAAGAACAGCTGATTACGCAACGGGGCGATCGCTTTGTTATCCCCGTAAAAGCACCCCAAAAAGATGCTATTCCCGGTATAGTCCACGATACCTCTACCAGCGGGGCCACCCTGTATGTGGAACCGAATTCAGTAGTACCTCTAGGCAACCAACTGCGGCAAATTATCAGAAGAGAGCAAGCCGAAGAAGAAACGATTCGCCGCATTTTGACTGAACAAGTAGCCGCAGTTAAACCAGATTTAGAGAGATTGTTAGCGATCGCCACCACTTTGGATTTGGCAACCGCTAGATCGCGATATAGTTTCTGGCTAGGAGCGAATCCCCCGCGATTTATCCAGCGGGAAGACAGGGAAATGATTACCTTGCGGAACTTGCGGCATCCTCTGTTAGTGTGGCAGCAACAGCACGAACAAGGGCAACCAGTAGTTCCTGTAGATTTGCTGATCGGTCCGCAAATTCGGGTGGTGACAATTACGGGGCCTAATACTGGTGGTAAAACTGTAACTTTAAAAACTTTGGGGTTAGCAGCATTAATGGCCAAAGTGGGTTTATTTGTCCCCGCCCGCGAACCAGTAGAAATACCTTGGTTTGATAAAGTGCTGGCAGATATTGGCGATGAACAATCCTTACAGCAGAGTTTATCCACATTCTCTGGACACATCCGCCGGATTAGTAGGATTTTGGAAGCATTGGGAAATGAGGAAGTAGAGGAGCAGGGGAGCAAGGGAGCAAGGGAGCAGGGGAGCAGCACTTCTCTACGAGACGCTGCGCGAACGACTACGCTCAGTGACCGAGGAGCAGGGGAGCAGGAGACTGGAGTTATTTCTCCATCACTCAGCACTCAGCACTCAGCACTCGTTTTACTTGATGAAGTCGGCGCAGGAACCGATCCAGTAGAAGGTAGTGCCTTAGCGATCGCTTTGTTGCAATATCTTGCCAACCATGCCCAGTTAACGATCGCCACTACTCACTTCGGCGAACTAAAAGCCCTGAAATACGAAGACGATCGGTTTGAAAATGCCTCTGTAGAATTTGACGAAAGTACTCTGTCACCTACTTATCGTCTGCTGTGGGGCATCCCCGGACGTTCTAACGCCCTGACAATTGCCCTGCGCTTGGGATTAAAACCAGAAGTTGTACAACAGGCGAAAACCCAAGTTGGAGAAGCCACAGATGAAGTTAACCAGGTGATTGCTGGCTTAGAAGCGCAACGCCGCCGCCAAGAAACCAAAGCTGCGGAAGCCCAAGTTTTGTTGCAGCAAGCGGAACGTTTATACAAAGAAGTATCTGCAAAAGCCGCAAGTTTGGAGGAAAGGGAAAGCAGTTTGCGGGTTTCACAGGAAGTAGCAGTCCAACAAGCGATCGCTCAAGCAAAAGGTGAAATTGCCCAAGTAATCCGCCGTTTGCAGAAAGGTACGCCCACAGCCCAAGAAGCCCAGCAAGCCACCAATGCTTTGAATCAAATTGGCCAGCAATATCAGCCAGTAACACCAGCAAAGCCAAAAGTTGGGTTTATGCCCAAAGTCGGCGATCGCGTCCGCATTCCAAAATTGGGACAGATCGCGGATGTGATTACCGCCCCCGATGAAGATGGCGAGTTAAGTGTTCGCTTTGGGCTAATGAAGATGACTGTGAAGTTGCAAGACATAGAATCTCTAGATGGTCAAAAACCCGAACCAGTTGTTAAAGCCAAACCAGCCCCAGCAGCAGTAACCCCGCCACCACCAGTTGTCCCAGAAATTCGGACTTCCAAAAATACCATCGATTTGCGTGGTAAACGCGTGGCTGATGCTGAATACATTTTAGATAAAGCGATTTCCGAAGCTACAGGTCCAATCTGGATTATTCATGGGTATGGTACTGGTAAGCTGCGACAAGGAGTTCACGCCTTTTTGCAACAGCATTCCAGAGTGAACAACTACGAACCAGCAGAACAAGCAGATGGCGGTAGTGGTGTTACCGTTGCTCACATCAAATGAAGCTGCGGCGGCAGTCACTCATGGGGAAACCCCTGTCCCCGCCCTGCCTTCCTTTGCGTTTAAAATTTAACCCTCAACTCGCCACGATTTTCCCCTTTCTTATAGAATAATTGCGAGATGCCGAAAATAACACCTCGCAAACCCCTGATAAAGATTAAAAAACCACAAAATTGTTGTTAGTCAGTGACAATCCGGCAGATAATTGTGCAAATTGTACCTGAGTAAAGCCAGATCCACTACCATCTTGGTCAAAGAACAATTTACCTGTAGCGCTGTTGTAAATAAATCGCTGTTCGCTAGTAGTTGCAGATGTTCCGATGGTAAACTCAGAAGCCAAGAGCGAACCTTTTGATAACCCACCGCTAAAACCATAAGCCGATACCTGAATCACTTCATTAGTGGCGTTGAAGTCATAAAGGCTATTAACGCCTTGATTGTAACTAAAGAAAACAAAGGTATCAGTACCATCCCCTCCATAGAGGGTATCATTGCCAATGCCACCACCAGAGAGCGTATCATTGCCAGAACTCCCCACAATATTGTCATTGTAGGCTGTACCTGAGATATTTAATTGTTCGATATTGCTGTAGTTAACCCGACTCGTACCTGCTGTAATTGAGCCAATATTAGTGGCGGCATTAAAAGTTGAAGTAATCCCCTCTGTAACACTGGTGTAATCTACAGACAACAAATCGTTACCCTTACCCCCATCTATGGTATCTTTGCCACCAGATCCCGTGGAGAGGGTATCATTGCCGGATGTCCCGACGATATTATCATCCAAGGCTGTACCTGAGATATTTAATTGTTCAATATTTTTGTAACTAACCCGATTCGTGCCTTCTGTAATTGAGCCAATATTAGTGGCGGCATTAAAAGTTGAAGTAATCCCCTCTGTAACACTGGTGTAATCTACAGACAACAAATCGTTACCCTTACCCCCATCTATGGTATCTTTGCCACCAGATCCCGTAGAGAGCGTATCATTACCAGAGTTCCCCACAATATTGTCATCGAAGGCTGTACCTAAGATATTTAATCGTTCGATATTTTTATAGTTAACCTGACTCGTGCCTGCTGTAATTGAGCCAATATTAGTAGTGGCATTAAAAGTTGTAGCGATCGCTCCTGTAGCATTGGTGTAATCGACTCTCAACAAATCATCACCCTTACCCCCATCTATGGTATCTTTACCACCATTGCCCCCTGAGAGGGTATCATTGCCAGAGTTCCCTGCAATACTGTCATCGAAGGCTGTACCTGAGATATTTAATCGTTCTATAGACTTATAGTTAACCCGACTCGTACCTGCTGTAATTGAGCCAATATTAGTAGTGGCATTAAAAGTTGTAGCGATCGCTCCTGTAGCAATCTTGTAATCGGCGAACAACAAATCATCACCAGTACCCCCATCAAGTAGATTATCGCCTGTTGAACCGCTAGCACCCAATGTGTCGTTACCTGAGCCTCCATTAAGGGTGTTATTACCTATGGAGCGAGAGTCGAAGAAATCATAAGCTGATCTATAGCTGTATTCGCCAGAAATGTCAAGATAATCATTGCCATCGCCCCCAGAAAGCAGGTTATCGCCTGTTGAACCGCCAGCCCTTAATGTATCGTCACCTGCACCTCCGTTAAGGGTGTTATTGCCTGTTGAGCGAGAGTCTTTGTATTGGAAATCATTCTCGAATGCGCCGGAAAGGTCAAGAGAATCATTGCCATCGCCCCCAGAGAGCAGGTTATCGCCTTTTGAACCGCTAGCCGTTAATGTATCGTTACCACTGCCACCATTGAGGGTGTTATTGCCTGTTGAGCGAGACTCAGTGGAATAACGGTAGCTATAGGTCGAGCCAGAGACATCAAGATAATCATTGCCATCGCCCCCAGAGAGCAGGTTATCGCCTCTTGAACCGCTAGCCCTTAATATATCGTCACCTACACCGCCGTTAAGAGTGTTATTGCCTGTTGGACGAGAGTCGTAGGAGCTTTCACCACCCATATCAGAAATACTGAAGTACAAACCAAAAATGTCAAGAGAATCATTGCCATCGCCTCCAGAGAGCAGGTTATCACCTGTTGAACCGCCAGCGTTTAATGTATCGTCACCTGCACCTCCATAAAGAGTGTTATTGCCTGTTGAGTGAAAGTCGTCAGAGTAGAAGTACAAGTTGTCCTGGCCAGAAAAGTCAACAGAATCATTGCCATCGCCCCCAAAAAGCAGGTTATTACCTGATGAACCGATAGCACTGAATGTATCGTTACCAGTGCCACCATTGAGGGTGTTATCGCCTGTTGAATATTCCGCGTCCAAGGTATCGTTACCAGCGCCACCAATGAGAGTATTATTGCCTGCACCACCCCGCAGCAAGTCGTTGCCACTTTTACCGTCAATAATGTCATCACCCCCCTGACCATTTATGACATCATCTGAGTTGTCAAAGCCATTAACACTATTGTTCAGATCGTTAAAGAAGGTGACTGCGTTCTTCCTGAAGACTGTGCTTTGGGTGGAGTTGGGATTCAAGACATCAAAGCTATCCGTAATGGTAGTTTGTCCATAAAAGAGGATATTGCCTAAATCTACAGTGGCTCCTGTAGATTTGCTCAGGTTATCCAGATTTTCCAGAGCAAAATTTTGCAGGATGATTTTGTAACCGGCTTTTGCTCCAAAGGTGATTTCCAGATTGCTGCCATTCTGAGTGAGTACCATATTTTGGGGAGTGAAATTACTATTGCCTTGGAAATTTAGAGTGTCCACTTCGGCAATGGCTGCTGCTGTTGGGTTTGTTCCTTTACCTACGCCAGTAAAATCGGTGATGATACTGTAGTCGTTGTAGTAGTAACCTTGAAAAACAAATTGGTCTTTACCACCGCCACCAGTCAGGGTATCGTTGCCCGAATAACCTGTAATTGTATCGTTCCCTGCTTTACCATTAATCGTGTCAGAGTTGCCACTACCGCTGAATGGGTCGTCAGTACCGAATAGGGAATCGTTACCGTTGGTTCCAATGATGTTTGTCATAACTTTTAAGTATCTCAATCTAACTTTTCAGTAACTATTTCTAGAAGATTCATCCAGAGAAGGGCTATGACAAATAAGAAATGACTAAAATAAAAAAGGATACAAGCCCCTAAATTATTTTAGGGACAAGAAACAAGATTTATTTCGAGATACGTAGAAGATAAAATAATTAATTGTTGGGCGCAATTATTTTTATACCCTTTAAATTTCAAAACTTAAAACCGCAAATAAATTAGGAGGTATTCTAAATAACTTACTTAGCGATAATTAGCGGTTGGCATTCTTAACATTTATTACTTATGACAATTTTTTGTGAAGCTGCACAAAATAGACCTTGGTAAGACAAGAGGCTTAAGCCCCTTGTTCTATACAAGCTCACAGATTATTGGTATTAGGCACGACACGCTTTGGGCGTAATTGATGAATTGTCACTACCTAATAATCAGGGTTTTCGCTATTATTTGGCTAAATCGTAACATAGTTTATTTATACTCTTGTACGGAATTAGCACTGAAAGCCGAGTAAACCTTAATTAGAATTGATACTTTTCTACTTTGTCCTACTCTAGATTTTCATCTAGAGTAGGACAAAGATATATGCTGTTTACCAGATAGAAAAGCTAGCTGAAGCCTCCGGCTCATAGCTATCTATGGGAAACCAAGCTTGATTCTTAAGAGTCTGGTTTCAAAATGGGTAACAGCAACATCCCCTATCAGCTCGATCACCTATGCTAAAAGTTATGCACTCGGCCGCCAACTCAGCCACTCCAAATTCCCAGTGGGAGGATTTAATCAAGCTTCCAGCCCCAAACACAGTTCAATGGGACAATATCAAAACCCAATTAGACTTGGTGCTGTTAGCGCTAGAAACCTTAACTGGGATTGGTTCAGAGGCAATGCTTTCGGCGGCAACCGATCTGAATTTAGAGTCAAGAGTGCCAGACCGCGTAGCTTTATGGCGATTGCGCCAATCAAATCCTCTACGCAAAGGTCAAGGAGGGCGAAAAAAGCTAGATGTCGAAGAAGCGCGATCGCTTGTTTTGATCGTCTGCTACCTAGCCAAACAGCACCAGGAATTGATTCGCCGTGCTGTCGGTCTGTTAGAACAAATGGCAGAAAATAACCGGGAACCTCACCAGGCTGCTTTACTTGGAGACTATATTGATGCTTTTTGCAACACCTACCAAGAGCGGATGGAAGAGGACGAGCAAATCTCAACGGATTTACTAACTAACCTGGCCTTAAAACTGCTTGTAGATTTACTTTTTTACAGCGCTCCTGGTGGGCATCGCCGTCTCTGGCTAGCACTTATAGACCGTTCATCAAAATTTTAAATTTTAGATTTGAAATTCCTCAACCAAAATTCGTTTTCAAAAGTTTGCTAGGTAAGGATTCCTTTTTGATGGTCATTAGTTCTTGAGCGATGCACTATCAACAATGCTTCCTCCTTGCACGCCAGTTTGCATAACAGAAGGAACCTGACAAATTTCTGAGTGGAAGAATCCACCGTTCCAACTTTTCTTTGCAAGCAACTGGCTCAATTTTTGCAAAATCCCAATATAGTCTTCTTCGTAGTTCCTGTCATGCCTCTATCAAATTCAGTTATTCGTTGCTACACACCACCGACTTGCACGCTAGAAGTATTCGCGCAAAGCTCACCTCTGTCTCGTTGGATGGGGAAAACTGTCCTCAAACATCTGAGTTTTGAGCTACGTTTTGACGATCCTCGACTCCCAGAAGAACAAAGAGTTCCAATTCGGGGCGATCGCGAGCAACTCGAAGCTTTATGTGATGCTGTCACCAACTATGTACAGCAATTCCTCCAACAGTCTCCAGAAAGCTTTTGGGTCAGTTTCTCCAGTACTCAACAGTCAAGCACAGCACTGGATGATCCGGAATTAAAGTCTTCAACAACAACATTAAATGCTTTTAGAAACCAGATTCCAGGGGCAAATATCCACTTAGAACCAAGCAGCTATTTAACTCACAACCTATTTCTTGGTTCTCTGGCCAACCATTCATCTGGCCCCGTAATTCAACTTAGTTTGCTGCAACTATTCGATTTGGCAAGTGCTTTAGATGAATACTCAACTGATGTCATGGCACTTCCAACTTTCAACAGCACAGGTTCGACTCTGAGGTTTCCTGCTTGGGCGCCTGTTGCCGCAGTATTAGTATTAGGTGTAGGTTTTTTACCAGTTACTTGGCAATATGCTAACAATATTAGAGAAAAGCAACAGCAGACAGCCAAAACATCAAATTCAGAAGCAGTAAAGACTGCTCTAGAACCTTCATCCTCACTAAACTTTCCCACCCCTGAACCTGGGCTAACCCCTCCATCAAATAATTTGCTAGGTTCTACCCCTCCACTTTCCACATCCACTTTACCCCAAGCACCTCTAACAGCCCCTAGTTCTAGTAGTTTCTCTGCACCGCCACCAAATACATTGACAATACCTCAAGGGACGACTGCAACCATTCCTAGTAATCGAGCGATGCCTTCACCATCCAGCAAAATCCCAGGCCAGGAAATTGCCATATTACCAAATCTGGCACAGAATCCAACTGGGTCAAGTCCCCAAGCTGGTGCTGGTGCTATCCCTCAACTGCGGAATTTGCCACCCAGACTATCTTCTAACGCCAATAGCTTACCAACTAATATCTCACCAGTCCTCCCTCCATCTCTTAACACCATACCCAATAAGAATCGTGTCAATACCCCAGCCCAACCCTCCCCACTAACTTCACAACAGCTAGACGAAACAATTAGTTCTTTACAGCAATCTTCTGCTGGAGAGAAACCTACTTCACAACTTCCCTCCTCTAGAACTGCTGCTAATAATCCATTTATCGATCAATTAGGGGGCGCAAGTAAAAACCCCACATCTAGAGAAGTAGCTACTGGCACATTATTTGATACACCGCAAGTAGCAGAAGCTAGACAATACCTAACGAAGCGTTGGCAACCACCTACTGGATTGGGACAAACATTAGAGTACAGTTTGATAGTTGGTGTTGACGGCACAATTGAACGAATTTTTCCCCTTAATAAGGCAGCAAGAGAATTCGTTGATAACGCTGGGATGCCTGAAGTTGGTAAACCTTTTGTTTCCCCTAATAAAAATGGACAAAATGTCAGAATTCGAGTTGTTCTCAGTCCTGATGGCAAGGTACAGACTTTTCCAGATGAATAACTAAACTCATCCTTTTAATGCCACTTGTAAAACTGGTACAAATTTTGTGCCAGTTTTTACTGACTACCTGTGTTTCTAAATTCCAGGAAAAGAGTTGCAGCTTTGGCAATGGTTATGGGCTTGTGCTTACTGGTTTATAGCTTGGGTCAGAGAACATTGCGTCAATCCTTAAAGCAAGCATCCCAAACCATCCAAAATCAGTTAGGTAAGCCAACTGCCACTCCTACTTTGCGCCCTTGTGTTTCAATGTTTCATGTCAATTCATTTATTAGCGACCGCTGACTTAAAACAGATTTCCAACCTCACCGAGGAGAGATGTTGGATTCTAAATTTCTTTGATGCTCCTTGTCGTAAATATTATCTCTTTTGCTAATTAACCTGCGGAATGTGGGTTCAAATGAAGAGAGTTAGCTCTTATACCGTTTCACTTTAAAAATGATACAGATGGGCAAGCAGAGGAAGTGATTTGTATCAGTAATTTCGTGAATTGGTATTACAGGGAATTCAAAATTATCCTTACATCAAAAATTAACTACATAACGAAAAACAAAAGGACTGGATATTCCAGTCCTTTATTAGAGGATGTTTTAAAAGAGAGGGGCTGTTGTAAGAAAGCTCACAAGGCTTATGCTGAGATTTGTAGAAAACAGCACCTTGTGAGCGAATGACTAAAGCATACCGTAGCAATTTGACATGGGAACAGTGGGAATTAATTGCAGACCTATTCCCAGGAGCAAAGCCAGGTGGTCGTCCCCGAAAATTAGCCTTATTTGCGGTGGTGAATGCGATTCTCTATGTATTGTGTGAGGGGTGTACGTGGCGAGGTCTACCAGGTGATTTTCCCGCCTGGTCAACGGTTTATGGTTATTTTTGGAGATGGGGTAAAGATGGTACATGGTTGAAAGTTCACGATCAACTCTACCAGTGGGTGAGAGTAGACGCGGGGCGTGAACCTAGCCCATCAGAAGCAGCAGTTGATAGCCAGTCAGTAGAAACAGCAACGATGATCTCTATTGATGTTGGTTACGACGCAGGTAAAAAAATTCATGGGCGTAAACGCCATTTGAGTGTAGATTTACTGGGTCTAGTTTTACGGGTTTTGGTAACATCGGCTAGTTTTCCAGAACGTGAAGGCGCGAAAAAAGTCCTCAGCCGAGTTCACAATACAGGCAATCAAGTAAAACGGTTGAACACTATTTGGATGGATGGAGGATACCGAGGAGAAGAATTTATGCGGTGGGTGATGGATATGTTTCGCTGGATTGTAGAAATTGTTCTTAGACCCTTGGAAAAAAAGGGTTTTGTTCATTTACCAAAGCGCTGGGTTGTTGAGCGAACTTTCGGGTGGCTTAATTGGTGTCGGCGTTTAAGCAAAGATTATGAAAGATTACCTGAAACTTCCGAGATATTTATCTATATTGCCATGATTCGTATTATGGTCAGACGACTGGCATAATTTTTGACTGGTTTTGACTTTTAAAACATCCTCTTATATTGATTTAACGTTTTTATCTTAATAACGGGATTTTTTGGTTTTTGACTTTTGTTTTTTACGCCGACGTTGGCTAGCAGCAACTGCCTCTTCTACAGGATAACCTATTAAAGGAATTACCTGATATTTGCGTTCTTCTTCTAACTTTTTCAGTTCAGTGTAATCAACCCAGTGAATGCAATCAACCGGACAAGTGTCAATTGCTTCTTGGATAATTTCCTCAGCGTCCCCATCTTGCCGAACCACGCGCGATCGCCCATAATCTGGTTCAATATAAAAGGTGTTACGCGCAACATGAGCGCAATGCTTGCAACCAATACAGGTGATTTCGTCAACGTAAACACCATTTTGGCGCAGTACACCACCTAATTCCGGTTCCAAACCCGAACGTTCTGGGGCATCCCGTAAAAAACCCCCTAATTCTGGTTCCAAACCGGAACGGTTATCTTCTTGTTCTTCCGGCGACGGCAGAAAATCAGCCATTACGCACTCCAGCGCTGTACTACCAGGCGAATTGAACCATCTTCATTTTTTTGTTGTTCAGAAACTTGAAAGCCAACACGAGCGGTTTCTTTCAGAACTGTTTGATAAGCATAGCGCTGTGTTACCTGGCGCAAAAATCCGTCTACAGACAAATCTTGCTGCCAATATTGTAAGTCAGCCACCAATTCATATTCCTTGCCATTCCATCTAAAGCCGATGTCATAGCCATTTTCCTGCTCAATACTAACTTCCGCAGGATGGGTTTGACCGCGATAGCCACGAACTTCGCGCGGGCCGGGTTTCCAGTTTACGCCCAATTCAGTCAAAGCATCTTTCAAAGAATCAAGGTTACGGATTTGAGTCTTAATTTGGCTAAAGTGTGACATGGTGGTTGTGAATTAATAACACTAAACTACTGTGAAAACTTACCAATCGCTGTAAGTGGTATGTGTATTCGCCACATTAGGTTGCTGCACCTTAGCGGCGAAATATTCTGAGGTTGGCTCATGATTAAGTACTTGCCCCAGCTGTGCCTCTATTGCTGCTGTAACTTCAGCGCAAGAATTACCCACAATGCCAGTGACTTTCTCTTGTACCCGACCGTCTGGATAAATTATGAACTCTAATGTCTCCATTCTTTTGGCCAACCAGGATAAGTACGCTTAAATTCTACTGCCTTAGCAGAAGGCTACAAATATAGCCGTAGGAACATTTTTACTAGTTACTAGATATAAACTTGCCATTTGTTAACTAATGTTCCATCTTTCAACATATATTTTTCATAATCTTTACAAAACTTATTAATATTATAAGCACACACGTCAGTATTTAGTTAGTTTCTCTTAACCTCATTGATTAGTCAAGGTAACAACTGAAGCTTGCTAAGTAAGCTGCAAAAGTCCTAAAAACAAGCATTAGACGTAGTATAGCCAGCAAAGCAATTCACAAAAATATAAAATTTATTGAAAAACTTTATTCTTAGCATTCGTTCTACCTTATTATTCTGCAGGTAGATTTAGATGCAGTGCAGTATAACTCTAAAGTAATATAGTGTGTATACGTAGGTATTGTATTAGGCCTTTAAATATCAGTTACTTTAGCTGGCATCGGCTGTAGAAAGATTTTTAAACTGCGTTTGCTATTTTCTGCCATTGGTAAGATTTATCAACCTCGACTCTAGACATTTAAATTATGTATAAATTTGCCCCAGCTTGGGAGAAGGAGCAAATAGTCTTTGGTGCTGCGCGACCTGGATATTCTGATAAGAACGTTCAGGATTGGATAGAATTCATGAAGCGCCAAAATATCAAGCGTGTTTGCTGTCTTCTTGATGAACAACAGCTAGCTTTTTACTCTAATCTTCTAAACACATACAAACAAAAATTTGGGAATCAACTAGTTTGTTGGGCACCAATCGCAGATTTCCATTTAGCTGATTTAGAAAATCTCACACAGAAAATACTTCCTTTCTTAATAGAAGCTGATAAACAAAATGAGAAAGTTATTGTACACTGTTCTGGTGGAATTGGACGTACTGGACATGTATTAGCGGCATGGCTAGTTAGTGTCCGAGGATTATCAAATCAAGCTGCAATAAATGCTGTCAAAAAAACAGGTAGAAATCCTTATGAAGCTGCGATCGCTGCTGTATTTAGAGGTAGAAATCCCTTGACAGTGGTAAAAGAACTTAACGCGCTTCTGAATGATTGCCGTCTCATAATAAATAAAACATTTTGAGTTTACTATTATCTTGTTTAATCAGTCCTTTGTGAGGGAAATTATATGGCAATGGTTCTAGATAAAGTAGTTCCTTTTGGGAGGTCAATGGATGAATATATAAAAATATTCAATTTAACAAATGCAGATTTAAACAAAAGAATCATTGGGATTGGGGATGGGCCAGCAAGCTTTAATGCAGAAATGACACGTCAGGGTAAAAGTGTAGTTTCTGTTGATCCACTGTACCAATTCTCCAGTGATGAAATATTGCAAAGATTTAATGAAGTAGTAGATAACATCATTAACCAAGTCAAAGCTACAAAGAATGATTGGGTATGGAGCTATCACAAATCTCCAGATGATTTACGACACAATCGCGTGAAAGTTATTCAAGAATTTCTCTCTGATTATGAAACTGGCAAAAAAAGCAACAGATACACAGTCGGTGAATTGCCAAAATTGGCATTTAAAAATCAAGAATTTGAGATAGCTCTTTGTTCACATTTATTATTTTTATATTCAGACCATCTCGATTACAATTTTCATCTAGCTTCTATAGGTGAGATGCTGCGTATTGCTAAAGAAGTCCGAATATTTCCCCTCTTAACTTTAATGTGGAAACATTCACAACATTTAGATGAAATAGTAAAATATTACACTTCAAAAGGTTACAAGGTAGATATTGAAAAAGTTGAATACGAATTACAGCCTGGTGGAAACCAGATGTTGAAGATAACTAGAGATATTAACGTAATTAGTAATCTTTAACGCTCAATTCCTCAATAATTTTTAACGTGATTATCCCTTTATGGTCTATGCTTATTGGATCACTTTCTATTATTGCTTTATGAACTGATGGATATTATGAGATTACTTTTAACTTGTCACACTTCAACAGCTTGGTTTAAATGCTAAAATATCTGCAATTGCTTGAGACTCTAACTGCTTACGTGATTGAGAGGGAGATAGATATTTTGAAATTTCTTCAAAAATTACATCATATTTTTCTAAATCGCTATCTGTATAAACAATAACTATAATACCTAGTTTTCGGAAATATGATTTAATTTTCATCATTTCTTTTTCAAAATTCGCTTTTGCTTCCTCATTGATTACTTTTTGAGTTTTGTTTTTAGTTCCAGTTAGTTCACCATGAGTAGACTAAGGAGATAACTCAAACCCTACTTTACTTAGATTAAATGGATCGACGATTGTAAAATCTAGTCTATACTCATGTTTTTTACTAATTCCTCCATATCGCAATTCAGGAATTAGAAGAGGTATATTTTCTGGCTCATCTGCACTACGAACAAAATTACAGTATCTTTTAGCAATCTCCTTTTCATGAATAGAACCAGAATTTCTTACAAGTGTGTTTTGGAAAAATGTTAGATACTGTTCAATATCATGAAAATCTATTTTTTCATTTTCAAATGGTATTACTAAACCAGTTTTTAAAATATGTGATATTGTCCAATATCTGGGTTTAAAATGTCTAATTTCACTTTGATCATTTTCCCATTGACCATTTCCGAATCTTGGTGTAATAAACAAACCGTAAGAGGCATTTTCTTGACCAATCCACATTACTGATTCTTCAGCAGTTGGTCTGACTTTTGATAAAGATTCATAATTGCGTAAAAAAGTTCTTTTAAGAAATAGTTTTAACCACTCTCTAACCTCTTCATATTTAGAAAAGTGTAACCATTCATCAAAGTAATAATTACCAGGTTGTGCAAATTGATTAAGTGATTCCAATTTTTTGAGAAATCCTTGGCAATATAGGGAAATAAATTGTTCAGGTGTATCTATTACTTCATTCTTAATATCTATATAGTCAGCATACTTACCGCCATACTTTCCGTTTAACGAATGTAGGCTAGAACAACCTGTATATTTAAGCACGATTGATTCTAACTCTCTAATTTGTTCTGTTAAAGCAGCAATCTCTTTGTTTCTTTTAGTTGTCTCTGGATCTTTCTTTACCACACTGCGTCTACTCTCGTAGTGTATGACTATATAAATTCAGCAAATTTTATCAATGATATTAGCCAACATACTTAAGTTTTATTTCGTTTTGTGTATAATTTTTAATATGTATTTTAATAAAAGTCCTCGGCTCTACTTTTAGAACTAAACGCCTGAGAAAGCTTTTGTCAATTCGCTCTAGACGTCATATTTCAGTACATTAGGGGTTGAGGATTTTGAACAAGATATCAAGAAGTTGCGAGTGATGCGTAGGCTGCCTGCGATCATTCTTGGTCTTTCAGTTCTAATGCAGTGTTAAACGGTTGGTTGCTACCATTTCTTACAGCTTCTAACTTTTGACGAATAGCTGCCTGAACCTTTTCATCAAAATCAGAGCCTCTGAGAAATGTAACATCAATAACTTCGCCGCCACTCTACTGAGTTTCCTTTTACTTTGATTCAAATTTATGCCAGAAGTCTATTGACTTCTGGTATATCTATTGAGAAGCTAATAGTTAGTTTTACTAATTAATAGAGGTGCATCAAACTTGTGACAATACTGACGGGAAAAATAAATCGATCGCAACCTGCTAGCGAACCAAAACCGTTGATTTTGGAAACTCAGGGACTCACGCGCCGTTTTGGGAGGTTAACCGCAGTTAACAACCTGAGCATATCTGTAGAACAGGGCGAAGTATTTGGACTACTTGGCCCCAATGGTGCAGGGAAAAGTACAGTTATTAAGATGTTGACAACTTTGCTACCTATCAGTGCAGGGAAAGCAACTCTGGCTGGCTATGATGTGGCTCGTCAATCTAATCCTGTAAGACGGGCTATCGGTTATGTACCTCAAGCGCTATCTGCTGATGGGAGTCTCACGGGTTACGAAAATCTCTTAATCTTCGCCAAGCTGTATGGAATACCTGCCAAAGGACGCGATCGCCGCATCTATGAAATTCTAGAATACATGGGTTTGCAAGATGCAGCAAAGCGCTTGGTACGAAACTACTCTGGTGGGATGATCCGCAAGCTGGAAATTGGCATATCAGTTCTACATCAACCCCAAATTTTGTTTCTTGATGAGCCGACTGTCGGACTAGATCCCATCGCTCGAACTCAAGTATGGCAGCTTGTACTACAACTCTGTGCTGATTACGGCACAACTATATTTTTAACAACCCACTTTTTAGAAGAAGCGGATAGCTTATGTAACCGAGTAGCAATTATGCAGCAAGGTGAAGTCGTTACTACAGGTACACCAAGCGATTTAAAAGCTTCTTTAAATAACCCAAATGCAACTTTGGATGATGTCTTTATTCACTATACAGGCAACCAGTTAACATCAGGAGTCAACTACCGTGACACAGCAAGAACCAGACGTACTGCTCAACGGTTGGGTTAAATCACCACCCACTGTCCGAGGAAATTCGATCTCTGCAATTAAAGAGCTAGTTACGAAAACCCTGGCGATCGCAGAATTAGAAATACGTAAACTCCGCCACGATCCCACTGATTTAATAGTTCGAGCTGTGCAACCAACCTTATGGCTGCTAATTTTTGGGCAAGTTTTCACCCGAACTCGCGCGATTCCTACAGGGAACTTACCCTATTTAGACTTTATTTCTGCTGGCATCTTGGCTCAGAGTATTTTGTTTGTGGCAATTTTTAGTGGTGGGATGACGCTAATCTGGGAGCGAGATTTAGGGATTGTACATAAATTTCTAGCTAGTCCTACGCCTCGTGTGGCGATGGTGTTGGGCAAAGGTCTAGCATGTGGAGTAAGGTGCTTATCTCAGGTAATATTCATTTACGGATTGGCATTTTTATTAGGTGTCAAACTAAATCTTTATCCTCTGGCTATTCTCCAAGTATTGCTGCTAGTCATACTGGGGGCGGGAACATTTTGTATTTTTTCATTAATTATTGGCTGTTTGGTGAAAAGCCGAGAAAGGATGACGGGTATTGGACAATTGTTAACCATGCCGTTATTTTTTGCAAGCAATGCCATCTATCCGATTTCTTTGATGCCCAGTTGGTTAAAGTTCATTTCCCATTTAAATCCGTTGACTTATCTGGTTGACGGCTTACGTAGCACCATGCTGTTAAACGGCACTAGCATCTATGGCTTTGGTCTGGATTGTACAATTCTCTTATTAACATTAATAATTTTGGCCATCCTTGGTGGAAAACTTTATCCACGGGTGGCCATGTAACTAGGAGAACAACAAGCCCATGACCTTGGATAAACCTAATCAAGGTGCAACTTCCGAAGAATGTGCCGCTAGAGTAATGGAGACAGTTCCATTAGTGATGCGGTTTATCCGAGCGGATATGCGTGCCCATAGTGCCGCTTTTTTATCTATACCTCAGTTGCGATCGCTAGCATTTATCAACCGGAATCCTGGTGCTTCATTATCTGACTTAGCAGAGCATTTAGGTGTCACCTCTGCCACAGCATCAGCAACCATAGAACGCTTGGTACAACGCGACTTTGTGAAACGGATCGCTCATCCTCAAGAGCGGCGGCGGGTGCTGCTCAATTTAACTGAAGATGGAAAACATCATCTCAAGCAATCCCAAGATCAAACTCGCGCTCATATTAGCGATCTGCTCAAAGGTCTTTCAGAAGACCAAATTTCCAATATTGAAGAAGGCTTAACTCTACTAAAAAATGTCTTCGAGAAAACAGAACTCAAAGCCCCATAACTTTGAGGTTGCACAACACGATCCCTTTGCAGCCTTTAAGTTTCGAGACTATCGGCTATTTACCATTGGACGGCTGGTGCTGTTCGTGGGGTCGCAAATGCAAACTGTAGCGATTGGCTGGGAACTCTATGAGCGGACTAACTCAGCGATCGCTTTAGGTGGTGTAGGACTGGCGCAAGTCCTACCGATGATTATTCTCACCTTAATTGCCGGAGATGTTGCCGATCGCCGCGATCGCAAAGTGACCATGTTACTCTCGGTAATGTTGCTAGCCCTCTGCTCCCTAGCTTTAGGGGTACTTTCCTATACTCAGGGTGCAATTTTTCTAATTTACGCCTGCTTAGTATTAACAGGTGTCGCTAGGGCATTCCTTAAACCTGCCAGTGATGCTCTGATGTGGCAATTAATACCTGTCAGTGCTTTTACCAATGCAGCCACCTGGAATAGTAGTAGCTTTCAATTGGCTGCTGTTATTGGCCCAGCTTTGGGGGGATTTGGGATTGCGTTGTTTGGAAGCGCTACAGGAGTTTATGTAGTAGCTGCGATCGCCGCGTTAGCGTGTTTTATTTTAACGCTGGCGATCGAACAGCAAAAAGTCATCCGCGCAACTGAGCCAATTTCATTTAAAGCACTTGCAGCCGGTGCTAAATTTGTTTGGCAGAATCAGTTGATTTTGGCAGCGATTACATTGGATATGTTTGCTGTATTGTTGGGTGGTGCGATCGCCTTGCTACCCATCTTTGCCAAAGATATTTTACATGTGGGACCAGTGGAATTAGGATACCTACAAGCAGCCCATTCCATCGGTGCTTTGACTATGGCTATCGCCCTGGCATATTTACCACCACTACGCAAAGCAGGCCCAGCCTTATTATGGTCAGTGGTTGGCTTTGGGGTTGTCACAATTATCTTTGGACTTTCTCGTTCCTTTTGGCTGTCTATGTTGATGCTGATCCTTGGTGGCGCACTAGATAGTATTAGCGTTGTGATCCGCCATACATTAGTTCAAATCAGAACACCGGATCATTTGCGTGGTCGAGTTGCTGCTATTAATAGCGTGTTTATCAGTGCCTCGAATGAATTAGGAGGCTTTGAATCAGGCTTGACTGCTGCTTTATTTGGCCCGGTGATTTCCGTTGTGGGTGGTGGAATTGGCACAATTGTAGTGGTTATTGCTACGGCAATGATTTGGCCGGGAATTCGCAAGTTAGGAGCTTTGCAAGAGTATAAATAAATTTAAAATGGCAGTATTAGATGATGGAGTTATATCCACTACTAAGTCTTCCATAGATAATAAAAACCCCACCTACGCAAAAGCTACAAAATTGTAATTGTTATCTCTTGCTAGGGTGGGATTTTTGTTTAATGGAAGTTGCATATCGCTTAATTAAGAGGTAGACAAACCCAAAGTTTTAGGATTATGTCTAACTTAAATTTACCAATTGCCACACTAAGCAGTTGGGCTACTACCAATATTTGGTATACTGCCTCTGGTTGGAATACCATACTTAGAAGGGTCGAAGCTATCAGCCGTTGGGATACCATACTTAGAAGGGTCGAAGCTATCAGCCGTTGGGATGCCAGAGCTACCTAAACTAAAGCTGCCTTCTTTTGGAATACCATACTTAGCAGGATCGAAGCTGTCAGCCGTTGGAATGCCATACTTAGCAGGATCGAAGCTGCCTTCTTTGGGAATTCCATACTTATCAAAATCAAAGCTGTCAGCCGTTGGGATGCCATATTTAGCAGGATCGAAACTGCCTTCTTTGGGAATTCCATACTTGTCAAAATCGAAGCTGTCAGCCGTTGGGATGCCAAAAGCGCCTCCAGATGCGAAAGGATCGCTGGGGTTGCTAGTCTGACCACCACTATTAACGGGATTACCAAAAACAGAATTTGAATCAGATGCCATTAGAGTTAATTCTCCTATTAGGACATAAATTTTGCTTCATTAATAAATATCAAAAAGCACAATTAAGCTTCATATATAGCTTTATTATTATTTTTTTTTAATTGCTAATCTTGAGCTTTTTAAACTAAATTACAGAGTGTTTTTATGAAATTTAATAACTTTAAAAAAAAACTTGTAGTTAATGCTATTTATCTAAAAAATATATAAAACCTCACCGATCTATACAATGAAAAATCTTTAGATGCTTATGTCAAATCTTTAGATACTTTTTCTCTTGCAATTTGCAGGATAAACTCATTTAAATTTGTATAGATCGGACTTGACAAATGGGCTTCATGAGTAAAAAGGCTGTAATGCTGTATTTGAAAATTGCAAAGAACAGATTGCTCGTATACTTGAAAAATTACCTAGAGTGGGAGGGCAACAATGCTATTCCTTGCTTGCTAGGTGTAGTGTCTCGCTCAGAAGAATACAAAGAGGCAAGCTTACGTAGCTTTCATCGGGAATAAAAGGAAGAGATAAGTTAAGAATTATTCGGCGCAAGTTTAGAGACAGTTAGTATTATTAGTTACTATAATTACCTTACGGGTGTTTGAGATTAGCTCAAAGTATTTGAGTATAATAGTAGATATAAACCCTGTTTCTCAGCTTTAATTTTGAATAAATACTATAGATTGTTTTGATAGGTGAGTATTATGAACAATAACCTTCCATTAGATCCTAGAAAAGGTTTTAACTTAGCCAAAACTTCAATGAATCAGGAGTCGCCTTTTGTAGAAAATGATGGATTGCTATTGTATAAAGATGGGTGCAAGACTCCAGAATTTCTAGATTCATCTTTTTGCATACATCTCTTTGGTGAACGAGTTATCGTAGATCACTATGTACTGTTGTTTCCTGATTCAGAAGCTCTTACAGACTATGCTAAAGCTCTGATTAACTATGATGCCAAAATTACTGAAGGGCCAGGAAAATGGCCTGATGATTTTTGTCCTGAGCAAAATCTATTGCCTGAAGATGCTAGTATGTACTTTCTCTCAGCCTTAATGCCGTCAGGCATGATTTTGGTACTGCTTGCGCCTAACGCACCAGATGAACAGATTGCCAGCTTATTCCAACAGCAAGGTTTTAATACTGTCCATCACGTTGCTATTCTTGTTGATGATATCTATACAGCAGCAGAAGTATGGCAGAAGAAAGGTTTTATTCCTCTGTCTCTAACTCCTCAAGAAGATGATTCCTTGTGCCAATGGTTTTTCCGCAATTGGGCAGGGCAAATTATAGAGCTAATTTGTCGGCGATGTATGGGCAAAGAGACTTTTTCCTGCGAGAATATTGCTGGTTTACGGCTTTCAGAATTGGCAGCCTAAATTTATAATTCGTAATTCGTAATTCGTAATTATTTGGTCAAGTATGCTTCGCGCGACGGTGGTTAGCAGCTTGTAATAATAGAGATTCTGCAAAAGCGATCGCATCAGTTGCAGATTTACCACCAGCTAACTGCGCTAATTCTTCCCGGCGGGTGTTTAAATTATCCAAAGTAGTAACTCTGACAACGGTACGCTGTTCGGCATTATCATTGTTAGCTTTTTTACCTTTGCCTTGATTGATAGTTTGCTTATCTACACGAAAATGCCGATCGGCCATTGCCGCAACTAAAGGTTGATGGGTAACACATAAGACCTGATTGCGTTGACTTAGCTGGTATAATTTTTCCGCGATCGCTTGGGCGACTCTTCCCGAAACCCCAACATCAATTTCATCAAATACCAATGTCCCGGCTACATCAACCTGAGAAAAACAAGCTTTCAGCGCTAGTAAAAAGCGGCTCATTTCGCCACCAGAGGCAACTTCTGTTAAAGGTTGCAGTGGTTCTCCGGGATTAGAACTAAACATAAAGGTAATTTTGTCTGCTCCCATCGCAGTTGGGAAAGCTGGTAATATTTCAACCAGAAATTTCACCTTTTCCATCGCTAGGGGCTTGAGTTCAGCTATCAAACGCGATTCTAAATTAGCAGCCGCCTGACTCCGCAATTGAGTTAACTGATTACTTGCTTGGGTAAGTTTCTCAAAACACGTCTTTTCTTGCTGTTCTAACTTTTCGATAGATTGTTCGCTGTCGTTAAGTTGGGCTAATTCTGCTTGGATACGTTGGTAATAAGCGATCGCTTCTTTTAGTGTCGGTCCATACTTGCGGCAAATTTGTTTTAGCTCCTGAATTCGTTCTTCCACTTCTTCCAATCGCTGCGGATCGGCTTCTAAACCATCTCCATAAGCATTAATTTGCCTTCCCACTTCCATTACCGCAGCTTGCGCGTCCCGTACCAACTCCAATAAGGGTTGTAGTTGGTTATCGTATTCCACCATGTCATTTAATGTCGCCTCACTGTCTCCCAATAAATCACCTGCGGCGGGAGTTTCATGATCGTTTTGATACAAAGCCTGATAAACCTTGTAACTCATTTGTTGCAAATCGACGACATGATTCAGGCGTTCCCGTTCTTGTCCCAACTGTTCCAATTCATCCGGTTCGCTGAGATTGGCTGCTTTTAATTCTTGCACTTGATAAGTGAGCAAGTCGAGTTGTTGCAATCGTTCCCGTTCTGATGTCCGGCGTTTTTCTAGAGCTAAGTGCGCCTGTTGGTAACTACTAAAGCTTGTGCCGACTTTATGGCGCTGCTGCATCAGAGAGTCGCCGCCATACAAATCTAACCAGTCGCGAACTTGGGCAGATTGTCCCACTTGTACAGTTTGACCTTGGGCGGTGATTTCCACCAAGCGATCGCGCATTCCTGCCATGATCTGCCGATTTACCAACACACCATTCACCCGCGATCGACTGCGGACATTACTCGTAGTGGCTGTGATTTCTCGGCTAATGACTACAGAATTTTCATCAAGCAAATCTATTTCTTGTTCGGTCAACCAAGCGGCTAGGGGAGCGTTTGAGGTGAAAGTAGCTTCTACCATCGCCCGACTTGTCCCCGTGCGAATGACTCTACTAGAGACTTTACCGCCCAAAGCAGCATCAATGGCATCCAAGATAATCGATTTTCCAGCGCCGGTTTCACCTGTTAACACATTTAGTCCCGCGCCAAATTCTAATTCCAATTGGTCAATTAGGGCAAAGTTTTCAATTCGCAGGCAAAGCAACATCAAGCCAAATTCTCCATGAGGGCAGATGCCGGATACTTCTAATTTACAGGATAATAAGTCTCATCTTTGAGCAACTAGCAATACCTAATACTATTGAACTAGTATGCCCGTTTAAGTGTAGCAGACTAGTGGGGAGTGGGGAGCAGGGAAAGAAGCAAGGGAGCAGGCTTGCCGTGAGCGTAGTCGAACGAAAGCAGGGAGCAAGGGAGAATTGCCCCCCCGCACCCTGCCCCTTTGCCTCTTTTCAATGCTCAATACCCAATGCCCAATTCCCAATTTCTAAACATATTGTTACAATACTTAATGTGATCGTTCTGACTGGTGGCCTTCTTCATGATTGTTAAGACACTTCCCCCTAGTTCCCGACCGATTCAGGAGGACAGTCGCAACGGCACAAATCGCCGAGGCGACGAACCGGACGTTATTGATGTAGTGCCAAAAGATGGTACATCAAGCTTAGTTGTACGCTCGCCAAGACTCTTAGCAGCCCAAAAGGTGAGAATAGCAGCCCAACCTGAGACGCTTTACGATCCCGTGGGCATAGCGGCGCATTATCAAAATAGAAAAGTGCAAGTTTTACGGCGGATTTTTGCCGTGTTGAGGCCAACTCTATCCTTTGTGTTTGGATTGTGGTCGGATAGTAAACGGGGAATTGTCGTCAAAAATGACCGCCGCCGAGCCACTCAGCTACGAGTATTGCTGACCCAATTAGGTCCTGCTTACATCAAAATTGGACAAGCTTTATCCACCAGACCGGATCTAGTTCCTCCCGTATACCTAGAAGAATTAACTAAATTACAAGACCAATTACCGCCTTTTCCCAACGAAATTGCTTACCAGTTTATTAAAGAAGAATTAGGCGCACCTCCAGAAGAGGTTTACGCCGAACTCTCGGCGCAGCCAATTGCTGCGGCTTCATTGGGGCAAGTGTATAAAGGTAAGCTAAAAACTGGTGAAGAAGTTGCTGTTAAAGTTCAACGCCCCGACTTAAGAGAAGGAATCACCATTGACTTGTATATTTTGCGTAACCTCGCCGCTTGGGTGCAGAAAAAAGTCAAACGGGTAAGAAGTGACTTAGTTGGTATTCTTGATGAATTAGGCGATCGCATTTTTGAAGAGATGGATTACATCCATGAAGGTGAAAATGCCGAGCGATTTTTCGAGTTATACGGTCATATAAAAGACGTATATGTACCGAAAATTTACTGGGAATATACCAATCGCCGCGTCTTGACGATGGAGTGGATCAACGGTACCAAATTAACCCAGACAGAAGAAATTAGCGCCCAAGGGATAGATGCTCGTTACCTAATTGAAGTGGGTGTGCAGTGTTCCCTGCGCCAGCTGCTAGAACATGGATTTTTCCATGCAGATCCCCACCCTGGTAATTTGTTAGCGACAACCGATGGCAAATTAGCTTATCTCGACTTTGGGATGATGAGCGAGATTAAGCCACCACAGCGTTATGGTTTGATAGAAGCGATCGTCCACGTCGTCAACCGCGACTTTGAAGGATTAGCAAAAGACTATGTGAAGTTAGATTTCTTATCACCAGAAACCGATTTAACACCAATTATCCCAGCTTTTGCCAGAGTTTTTGCTGATGCCCAAGGAGCCAGCGTTGCCGAACTCAACATTAAAAGCATCACCGATGAACTATCAGCCTTGATGTATGAGTATCCTTTCCGCGTACCGCCCTACTACGCCTTAATTATTCGCTCCCTGGTGACGCTTGAAGGTATTGCAATATACATAGATCCAAACTTTAAAGTTCTCAGCGAAGCTTATCCCTACGTTTCTAAACGTCTGTTAACAGATCCAGCACCGCAATTAAGAGCATCATTGCAAGATTTGCTATTTAAAGATGGCAGATTTCGCTGGAATCGTTTAGAAAACTTGTTAAAAAATGCACGTAATAGTCAAGACTACGACTTTAATTTAGTGCTAAATCAGGGGATAGAATTTCTATCATCTGAACGCGGTGCTTTTATTCGTGACAAGCTAGTAGATGAATCTGTTAACGGACTCGATGCTTTCGGTAAAAATGTTTTGCATAACTTTACCTCCTTGTTACGAGAACGGGTAGGATTGACAGCAGTTAATAAAACTCCAGCAGCGACAGTTGAGCAACAACAAACCTTGGAGCATATCAAACGTATATTAGGTATTCTCCGAGAAACAAGAGGCTTTGACCCAGTGCAAATTACATCCCAAATTGCTCAGTTATTGGTAAATTCAGATGTACAACGTTTAGGTCAACAAATTGCCAACCGCTTCACGCAGAAAGCTGTGGCCAGGTTAATTCGGCAATTATTGGCATCTTAATAAAAGTTATGAGTTAAAAACTTTATTTAACTCATAAATCATTCATTCTAGCAACTATATAACTCAACATAACCTAACTCTTCTAGCTTTTCTAAGACCTTAGTTGCACTTTGAGCAACGCTTTCCTGGTTAGTTTTACATTCGACTTCAGGGCAGAGTGGTATTTCATAAGGATCGTCAATACCAGTAAAGTGCTTAATTTCTCCTGCTCTTGCTTTTTTATATAACCCTTTTACGTCTCGCTGTTCACAAACTGCCAATGATGCGTTGACGTAAACTTCAATGAAAAATGGAGTCATTTGGCGCACTTCTTCCCGAATTTCGCGATACGGTGAAATTGCCGAAACCAATACAATGACATTATTTCTGGCAAGAAGTTGAGCTACAAAGCCAATGCGCCGAATATTCTCTTTTCGATCCTCTTTACTGAAACCCAATCCTTTGCATAGGTTTTGACGTACCGCATCACCGTCGAGAACTTCAACTCTATATCCCTGTATCCGCAGTTCCTTCTCCACGAATTGACAGATAGTAGTTTTACCTGCACCACTCAAACCAGTGAACCATACTGTCACACCACACTCTTGTTGTCTCATCCTACTTTCGTCGTAAATTTTAAATGGCACACTAAAAAAGCTTTTTTAGGTAATTGTGAGTCAAATAGTAATTTTATTTTTATAATCCTTTTTTAGCAGGAATTTCAGCAATTGCAAGGGAAAACATGTCAAATTTGCTACTTATGCCTCTACTGGTTTCGAGTGAAAAATCGCATGGTTTATACGTATTTAGGCTAAATATTTAATACGAAGGATGGCGATGTATACGACGGGTGGTTCCTGAGCGCAGTCGTACCACTTCGTGGAAGCAAGCTACGCGCAGCGTCTCCGACAGGAGAAGGGCTACATCTACGCATTTTCTCTACCCTAACAACGCAATTTGCCGTTAAAGTAACAAAACTTGCCGATCGAGTTTTTAAATTATTGAAGTTTTAACTAATTTTTACATTCAGTATATATACAGTTTATTTTTAAATAAAAAAGTCTTTATTATAACAGTAGATTACCAAACAATATTTACCGCTAGGACATTATAAAAAACTAAGTTCAAAATATCTGCAAAGTTAGATCCAGTGCAGCTTTATGGCGGCGCGACCTATTTTCTGGGGTCGATTCCTTTAGGTACTGTTTCTGGTACAAGCTTGTTTATTGACAATGATGGCACGCTTAGTGGTCTGTGTCATCAATTTTGAGAGTTTCGTAGTGAACGATTTCTCAGTCAATTTCAAGGGTTTTAGCCCTGACTACAAACTTTCACAACTCATCAAAACTAATGGCATCAATCACTAGTACACTTTGGCATAAATTTGTTCACCTTTAATCAGTTACTCTGAGCAACTTGTCTGCTTAATTGAGGTGATAGCTGGATTTACGCCATGCTGTACTAGTGCTTTGTGCCAGTAATTTTCGAGGTTCGTAGTTAGTAATTAACCGCTCAATTTTAAGGGTTAGAGTTACTGAGTATATTTTGTATTTAACTAAGTCTAAAGTTCTTCAACAAAATTTGAAATTTAATTCAACTGATTTATGTTGTCCACTTTTCCTACTACTGCGCCAGAAGAGAATAACTTAATTCAATGTGATGCCGATGGGGGATTTATTTCCTGGCTAAGTCAAGCCGGAGGTTCAATTGCCATCACCACCTACCAAGCTGGAAAACTGGCACTAGTAGGCTGGAATGGGGAACAGATAACCATGCTGTTACGCCAATTTTCTAAACCAATGGGATTGGCAGTGAATGGTTCACGACTGGCACTGGCTACCCATCACGAAGTCTGTTTATTAGCAAATGCCCCCGCCTTAGCTTATGAGTTTTTAGAAGATCAGCCCGGACGCTACGATGCCCTTTATCTGCCACGGATGACATATTTTACAGGCGATCTGAACATTCACGACCTGGAATTTGGCAGAGAAGGGCTGTGGATTGTCAACACCCGCTTTTCGTGTCTTTCTGCTTTGAGTCCAGACTTTAGCTTTGTACCGCGCTGGCATCCGAAATTTATTTCTGAAGTAGTGCCAGAAGACCGATGTCACCTGAATGGATTAGCGATGGTGGATGGCAAACCCAAGTATGTGACTGCCCTCGGTGCGACAGATACCGTTGGAGGATGGCGTCCGGGTAAAGCCAATGGTGGAGTTGTAGTGGAAGTAGAGAGCAATGAAATTATTGTAAATGGATTATCAATGCCCCATTCCCCAATTTGGCATGACGGGTTTTTGTGGTTACTCAACTCTGGCGCAGGGGAAATTTGGCGCATTCATCCAGAATCAGGAGACCAACAAGTAGTTTGTGTACTCCCTGGATTTCTGCGGGGGTTGTGCTGCGTCGGGTATTACGCCCTAGTCGGACTATGCCAGATTCGGGAACGGCATATTTTCGGAGGGTTGCCCATAACCCAACGGTTTGAGAAGTTGCTCTGTGGTGTGGCAGTAGTGGATTTACGAAATGGGCAACAGGTGGGAATGCTGAAGTTCACCGCAGGCTGTCAAGAACTTTATGATGTACAGTTTCTTGCTGGTGTACAGCGTCCGATGGTTTTGAATCAGGAACGAAAAGAAATCCGCCAAGCATTTACAGCACCAGAGTTGAACTACTGGCTGCGACCGAGTGCAGTGATTCCTAATGACTAAGAAATCTGTTTAATCAGGCCGTAATTGTTGAAATCAAATTTTTAGTTTTTTCAGAGGTTTTTTCATGAATGAATTCAAAGTCAATACTTACACCAACAATGATCAAATTAATCCCGCAGTCGCAATGGATGCTGATGGAGACTTCATCATTTCTTGGACTAGCAATGGTCAGGATGGGTCTGGCTATGGGGTGTATGCTCAACGTTACAACAGTACTGGCGTGGCTGTTGGCGCCGAATTCAAAGTCAATACCAACACCAGCGGCTATCAACTTAACTCTACAGTAGCGATCGATGCCGATGGTGACTTTGTTATTTCCTGGGAAAGCCCAGATGGGTCTGGCTTTGGGATATATGCCCAACGCTACAACAGTACTGGAATGGCTGTTGGGGGCGAATTTCAGGTCAATAGCTCCACTAACAACAATCAAGTTAACCCCACAATAGCGATAGATACCAATGGGAACTTTGTCATTTCTTGGACTAGCAGTGGTCAGGACGGGTCTAGCTATGGAGTATATGCCCAACGCTACACCAGTGCTGGGTTAGCCATTGGGGGTGAATTTCAGGTAAATACCCACACCGAAAGCTCTCAATATAACCCCACAATAGCTATGGATGCCAATGGTGACTTTGTTATTTCCTGGCAAAGCTATTATCAAGATGGGTCTTACTTGGGCATATATGCCCAACGCTATAACAGTGCCGGGTCAGCTATTGGAAACGAATTTCAGGTTAATACCTACACTCAAGGCAATCAATTTAACCCCACAGTAGCAATGGATGCCACTGGGGACTTTGTAATTTCTTGGCAAAGCTATGGTCAGGACGGATCTGGGGATGGCATATATGCCCAACGCTACACCAGTGCTGGGGCAGCTATTGGCGCCGAATTCAAAGTCAATACCCACACCGAGGGCAATCAATTTAACCCCACAGTAGCAATGGATGCAGATGGGGACTTTATCATTTCCTGGACTAGCAATAGTCAGGACGGCTCTGGCTCTGGCATATATGCCCAACGTTACAACAGTGCTGGGGTAGCTATTGGGGGTGAATTTCTGGTCAATACCTACACCAACAACGATCAAGCTAACCCCGCAGTAGCAATGGATGCTACTGGAGATTTTGTAATTTCCTGGCAAAGCGATGGTCAGGACGGATCTGGCCATGGAATATATGCTCAACTAAACAACAACAGTGGGGCTCCCCCAACAATCACCCCTAGCTCTGCTTCTGCCCTGACATACACTGAAAACGCCACTACAACTATCGACTCAGGCATCACCGTCAGCGACACAGACTCCCCCAACCTGGCTAGTGCCACCGTCCGGATTACCAGTGGTTTTGTCTCTGCTCAAGATACTCTCGCCTTCACCAACCAAAATGGAATTACCGGCAGCTACAACAGCAGCACAGGTGTTTTAACCTTAATCGGCAGTGCCACCGTTGCTAACTATCAAGCTGCACTACGTTCTATTACTTATACCAACAGCAGCGACAACCCCAGTACTACACCTCGTACCATCAGCTTTATAGTTAATGATGGGACTGCTAATAGTACTGCCGTTACCCGCAATATTAATATTACGGCAGTGAATGATGCACCTGTTGCTACTGCCACCAACTCTGCCCTGGCATACACTGAGAACGCCACTACAGTCATTGACTCAGGTATCACCGTTAGCGACTTAGACTCTCCTTACCTAGCTAGTGCCACCATCAGTATTACCAGTGGTTTTGTCTCTGCTCAAGATACTCTCGCCTTCACCAACCAAAATGGGATTACGGGCAGCTACAACAGCAGCACAGGTGTTTTAACCTTAACTGGTAGTTCCACCGTTGCTAACTATCAAGCTGCACTACGTTCTATTACTTATACCAACAGCAGTGATAACCCCAGTACTACACCTCGTACCGTTAGCTTTATAGTTAATGATGGGACTGCTAATAGTACTGCCGTTACTCGCAATATTAATATTACGGCAGTGAATGATGCACCTGTTGCTACTGCCACCAACTCTGCCCTGGCATACACTGAGAACGCCACTACAGTCATTGACTCAGGTATCACCGTTAGCGACTTAGACTCCACCAACCTAGCTAGTGCCACCGTCAGCATTACCAGTGGTTTCGCCTCTGCTCAAGACATCCTCGCCTTCACCAACCAAAATGGGATTACGGGCAGCTACAACAGCAGCACAGGTGTTTTAACCTTAATCGGCAGTGCCACCGTTGCGAACTATCAAGCCGCACTACGTTCTATTACTTATACCAACAGCAGCGACAACCCCAGTACTACACCTCGTACCGTTAGCTTTGTCGTCAATGATGGGACTGTTAATAGTGCCACAGTTACCCGCAATATTAATATTACGGCGGTGAATGATGCTCCTGTTGCTGTTAACGACAAAATCACCACAAACAAAAACACACCCGTTATCATTAGCGCTACTAGTCTGTTAAGCAATGATACAGATGTTGATATTAGTGACGTATTGAGCATTACTGGCTTCACCCAACCTAGCCAAGGAAGCTTAGTTAACAACAACAACGGTACTTACACTTATACGCCTGGTCAAAACTATTATGGCTCTGACAGCTTTACTTACACCATAGGTGATGGACATGGAGGCAGTAGCACTGCTACTGTCAACTTGACCATTAGTGAAATCACCCCTCCGATTAATGGCACTTCAGGTGCAGATAACCTGACTGGTACAGTGAACGCCGATAGCATCTCAGGATTGCTAGGCAATGACACGCTCCAAGGATTAGGTGATAGTGACACACTTGATGGCGGTGATGGCAACGATTCCTTAGATGGTGGTACAGGAACTGATAGCCTCATCGGTGGTAAAGGCAATGATACTTATATTGTGGACAGCATCGGCGACACCATTACTGAAGGCTTAAATGCGGGCACAGATTTAGTCAAGTCTTCGATAAGTTGGGTGTTGGGAGTTAACCTGGAAAACTTGACTCTGACTGGAACTGACGCTATTGATGGTACTGGTAACAGCCTTAATAATATTCTGACCGGAAATACTGGTGCTAACATCTTGAGCGGAGAAGTTGGCAATGACACTTTGTTGGGTGGTGCAGGCAATGACACATTATTAGGCGGTGCAGGTAATGACACCTTGGATGGAGGTACAGGAGCTGATAGTCTTAATGGTGGAGTCGGCAATGACACTTATATCATAGACAACCTCGGTGATACGATTACTGAAGGCTTAAATGCAGGCACAGATTTAGTTAAGTCTTCCGTGAATTTTGTGTTAGCAGATAACGTGGAGAACTTGACCCTGACTGGAACCGACGCTATCGATGGTACTGGTAACAGCCTTAATAACATCCTGATTGGAAATACTGGTGCTAATAAGTTGAGCGGAGGAGATGGTAACGATAGTCTCTTTGGTAGCTCAGGCAATGACACATTATTAGGCGGTGCAGGTAATGACACCTTGGATGGAGGTTTAGGAGCTGACAGTTTTGATGGTGGAGCCGGCAATGACATTTATACTGTAGATAACCTGAACGATTCTGTTACTGAAGGCTTAAATGCAGGCATAGATTTAGTTAAGTCTTCCGTGAGTTTCGTGTTGACAGATAACGTGGAAAACTTGACCCTGACTGGAACCGGAGCAATCGATGGTAATGGTAACAGCCTTAATAACATCCTGATTGGAAATACTGGTGCTAATAAGTTGAGCGGAGGAGATGGTAACGATAGCCTCTTTGGTAGTTCAGGTAATGACAGTTTGTTAGGCGGTGCAGGCGATGATACTTTGGATGGAGGTGCAGGGATTGATACTCTCAATGGTGGAGCCGGTAATGACATCTACACTGTAGACAATGTTAGCGATATTATTGTTGAAGGCTTAAATTCAGGCACAGATTTAGTCAAGTCTGCTGTGAATTGGGTATTGGGAGAGAACTTTGAGAACTTGACCCTGACTGGAAGCGCGACAATTGGTACTGGTAACAGCCTTGATAACATCCTGGTCGGAAATGCTGCTGCGAACACCTTAACCGGAGGAGATGGTAACGATAGCCTTTTTGGTAGCTCAGGCAATGACACCTTGTTGGGTGGTACAGGCGATGACACCTTGGATGGAGGTACAGGAATTGATAGTCTCAATGGTGGAGTCGGCAATAACACTTATATCGTAGACAATGTTAGCGATATTATTGTTGAAGGCTTAAATGCAGGCACAGATTTAGTTAACTCTTCGGTAAATTGGGTCTTGGGAGATAACCTAGAGAATTTGACCCTGATTGGAGCTGGGGCAATCACTGCTACTGGTAACGGTCTTAATAACATCCTGATTGGAAATACTGGTGCTAATACATTATCAGGAGGAGATGGTAATGATAACCTCTTTGGTGGTTCAGGTAATGACAGCTTATTAGGCGGTGTAGGAAACGATAGCCTCTTTGGTGGAATTGGTAAAGATACGCTGACTGGTGGAGCTGGACAAGATAGCTTATATCTGACTGATACCCGCACTGGAGGTTATGATACTATTACTGATTTTACTGTTGGAGATGATACTATCTTCATTTCTAAGGCGGAATTCGGGCTGACCCAATCTCAGGATACGACACTCGATTCGGGCTTATTCCGACTTGGTACGATCGCTACAGCTGCAAGCGATCGCTTCATCTACAATCAAAGTACAGGTAATCTATTCTTTGATAAAGATGGATTGGGTGGTACAGCGCAAGTTCAAATAGCCCAGTTATCGAATCATGCACAGCTTAGTAGTGCAAATATTACTGTGATTGCCTAACTTTACTAAGACAATTAACCTAGCATAAACTTATGTAGAGACGTGGAATTTCGCGTCTCTATACGCCTTTGGAGTGCTGTGGCTTTATAAGCAACACAATTAGCTTTTAACTTTCCTCTTGAGAATAACCGTTTTTTTCGCGTTTAAGGCTTTCTTCTAAGGCTTGAATTTGTTCGCGACGAGCTTCCAATTCTAAGGAACGCCGCGCTAAGTCTTGATTTTGTAATGTTAGGGATTGTCGCCAATGTTCTGCTCTTTCGGCTTCATGCTGCAAAAATTCCGGGGTAATGCCGATGGTGAGGTAGTTTTGTACCAGGTGGAGTACCCAGTTGGTGGCGTCTTCTAGTCTTTCAATGTCGCCTGTAGGGGAAAGTTCTACTAGAACAAGCAAGTTCTCACTCATGATCTTTCCCTTTCCCAGCAGAATGAAAGCTTCTTCGGGAATTATCGCCCACAAGTTATCAGCTTCTTGACGCGCCAATAAGCGTAACTGGTGCTGGTCTAAAAAATCGTTTTTACGCACCTGGGCTAGATATAGCATGAGGGTCGCTTCGCTCCAATTCAAAATTCAAAATTCAAAATAATTTAATAAAAAAATAAGTGCCAGAATGGATATTTGGATCTTGTTAATTGATAATGGGTAATTGGGAATTATTAACACTTCCATTACCCATTACAGTTATCCTAAGCCACACAGACTATGCCTACGATAACCCCTTGAGGCGATCGCGCAAAATTTCAGCTTGCTTTTGTGCTTCTGCTAATGCATCCCGCGCCCCTTGTACCACGTCAGGTCTAGCTCTATCTACGAAACTAGGATTGTTTAATCTGGTACTCAGGGATTGAACTTCGGCTTCAGCTTTACTCAAGCTTTTTTCTAGCTTGGCACGGACAACTTCAATATCTACCACACCGCTTAGAGGAATTAGCACCTGTATTGTACCAATTACACCTGCGATCGCATTTTCTGGTTCTTGTGGTTGTTCTAATTCTTTCTGCGGAAACAACTGTCTCCATAACTTTTGTCTAGCTTGAGCAGTGAGGAAATTTTGGCTAACAAACCACGCTGTGTAACCAAAACCAACTAGTTCAAAGAAAGTTCCGACGATGGGAATGTCATCAATGGCATTTCCCACAGCTAAACCTAATCTACCAAAGACAATGGCCACAATAATTAAGCCAATTGTCTTCAAACCCCTCTGAGGTTTTTTAGCAGTAACAGTTTGGTTTTTTTGCTTGTCAGTGATGGTTAAAGTCTCAACCTTCGCCAAATCTTTAATATAAGACTGTCCAGCAGTGAGAATTTCCCGCTCTTTCTGGCTTTGAGTTTGCAAATTCGCTGTCACTTTTATGCCTGGTTTAATATCCGCTTCCGCCCGCAAATTCCGAATTGTGCGGATAGTAGCAATTAGTAATTCAAACTGTTCTTCTAAAGCTGAATCAATCAAGTTTGCATCTATCTGAGGATAGGTTTGCAGGGGTAAAGTTTGCGGTGAATTTGCTGGTTGTTGAGTGAGAGTCTGCCAAATTTCTTCGGTAATATGAGGCATGAAGGGATGAAGCAGTTTCATAATCCCTTCTAATATGTAGCCAAGGGTTTGTTGTGCTACCCGCCGCGATACTGGATCGGCATCTGCTTGCAATCTGGATTTCACTAGTTCAATATATTGATCGCAGAAATCACCCCAAATAAACTCGTAGAGTCCTTTTGCAGCTTCCCCTAAACCGTAATTATCAATGTAATTGGTGGTTTCTTTGACAACTTGATGATACCGCGAGATAATCCAGCGATCGCTCAATTCTATCGCTACCGGATTCCCCAATTGTTGCGGTGTTTGTCCATCCAAATTCATCATCACGAACCGGGCAGCATTCCACAACTTATTTGCAAAGTTGCGGGATGCTTCCACCGATGCCGATTCATCCTTTTTGCGATCGTATTCTAAGCGGATATCTTGACCAGCACCAGCCACTTCCCTAATTAAGGTATACCGCAGGGCATCAGTACCATATTTGTCAATTAATAACAATGGGTCAATGCCATTACCTTTGGTCTTTGACATCTTCTGACCTTTTTCATCCAGCACTAAGCCGTGGATGTAAACCGTTTGGAAAGGCATTTGCTGTGTAAAATGCCCAGCCATCATGGTCATTCTGGCTACCCAGAAAAAGATGATGTCAAAGCCTGTCACCAAAGTAGTAGTCGGGTAATAAGTTGCTAAATCCTGAGTTTGTTCCGGCCAGCCCAAAGTCGAAAACGGCCACAGTCCAGAAGAAAACCAAGTATCTAGCACATCTGGGTCTTGTTCCAACTTGACATTTTCGCCAAATTGTGATTTTGCCTTCTCCCAAGCTTCGGTTTCCGATTTCGCTACTACAAAGGGCGTATTATCGGTAATTTGTCCATCCGTTTCACTGATAGCGTACCAAGCCGGAATTTGGTGTCCCCACCATAACTGGCGAGAGATACACCAATCAGTTAGTTTTACTAGCCAATCACGATAAACCTTAGTCCAGCGTTGGGGAACAAACTCTGGAGAAGTTTGCTGGTCGAGGAATTCGAGAGTGTTGTCAGCTAGGGGGCGAATTTTAACGAACCACTGAGTTGAGAGGAGAGGTTCAATAGGTACTTTACCGCGATCGCTGTAGGGAACGGTATGCTTGTAATCTTCTATCTTCACCAAAAAGCCATCTGCTTCTAGGCGAGAAACCACATTTTTTCTAGCAACAAAGCGGTCTTGGCCTTGAAACTCCCCAGCATTGGCGTTGAGAGTGCCGTCTTTGTTCATAATGTTGATGAACGGCAGATTGTGACGCTTACCCATGTCAAAATCGTTCGGGTCATGGGCGGGAGTTATTTTCACGCAACCCGTGCCGAAAGTCGGATCGACATATTCATCGCCAATGATGGGAATTTCTCGTTGTAGAATGGGCAGAGTTAAAGTTTTGCCAATAAGATGTTTGTAGCGATCGTCATTGGGATTAACTGCTACAGCCGTATCACCCAGCATCGTTTCTGGTCGAGTTGTCGCCACCTCTACAAAACCGGAACCATCGGTGAGGGGATAGCGGAAATGCCAGAGATTTCCATTCACCTCTTGATTTTCTACTTCCACATCAGACACCGCCGACTGAGAAGCAGGACACCAGTTAACTAAATATTCACCACGATAAATTAAGCCTTCCTCGTAAAGACGAGTAAATGCCTCCACAACAGCCTTAGATAAACCCTCATCCAGGGTAAACCTTTCCCGTGACCAGTCCACCGAGACACCCAAGCGTCGTAGCTGATTCAGAATCGTTCCCTCAGACTCCGCCTTCCATTGCCAAGCGCGTTCTAAGAACTTCTCGCGCCCCAATTCGTAGCGGGTCTTACCCTCAGTTTTGAGTTGCTTTTCCAGCATAGTATGCACAGCAATGCTGGCGTGGTCTGTTCCTGGTAGCCATAGGGTATTGCGTCCCTGCATCCGGTGGTAGCGCACGAGGGTATCAATTAAGGCACTTTCAAAAGCGTGACCCATGTGCAAACTGCCAGTGACATTCGGCGGTGGAATGACGATGCAGTAGGGTTCGCCGCCTTTGGTGGGGTCAGCTTTGTAAATTTGGTTGTCTTCCCAGAATTTTTGCCACTTGGCTTCAGTGGAAAAAGGGTCATAGAGACTGGGGAGATTGGGAATAGTTGCGGTCATGCGGGGCAAACTAACTATGGAAGGACTCTAATAAATTTTGCCACAGGGTTGGAGAGGGTTTGTTTAGCAATTCTCTAAATCGTGGATATACCCTGAAAAAATCTATCTGGAAATGCGAAATCTATTTTTGACCTTTGTAGTTATCTTGCATAAATTCCGTAACTGACATTTGTATATTCATCCAGAAAAACTCATGAAATTGAAACCAGGTTTATTTCAACTCATAGTGTTCGTTATGACTGTATCGCTACTTGCTTCTTGTGCGACAACCCCAGAAGCAAAACAGTCAGATTGCATCTCCACAACATCGCCAAACGCTAAACAACAACCCAATAACTGTTCACCCTCATCTAATGGTAGCGGCAGATCGAGTGGTTACTCTGGTGGGAGTAGCATTAGAAGCTCCGGTTTTGGTGATTCATCGGAGGCCGGGACTTCCAGAGGTTCTGCCAAGGGCCGTAGTGGTTTTGGCAGTTTCGGTCGCGGTGGTCATGCAGGTGGATAAGAGAGTTATGAATATTTTCAACAGTCCTGAACGAAAGCGTCTATTTCAGTCGATGAAAATGGGTTGGTACAACTTTGCTCCTATTGAAGAAGGAACAGGTATACCTCTAACTGACCAAGAAACACCTTACGCTCTTTATTATTGCCATCAAGTTTTACCGCAGACGATACAAGAAATCCAGCAAGCATCGGAATTAGTCGGTAGTGTTTTAACCCAAGCGTGGGAAATTATTCGCACTCTTGATGAGGATACACTATTTTACTATGGATTTCCGGAAGCTACCATCAAGTTAGTTAAATATGACTTTCTCGCACCATTTTGTATGCGTCTTGACTGGTGCTGGAATCAAGAAACGGGGATAAAAAAGGTAGTAGAAACTAATCCCCAAACTCCTAGTTTTTGGTTTGAGTGTACGGATGGCAATAATAAAGTCGCCAGACATTTTGGATTGCAAGAACCAGGTTTAGATGCTCAAAAAATCTTAAAAATAACACTCAATCAGCATGTAAATAGAGCCGCATTAAATTTGGGTAAACCAGTTAGAGACTGTTGCGTAGCATTTACAGCTTTGAATAATGCCGAAGATTTAGGTACTATGCGATGGTTAAGCAAGTACTTGGAGTCCAAAAGTACCATTTTACCCTTAGAATACCTTGGCATCAAAGATGGTGAGTATCTATTTGACCAGAGAACAAAAAAACCAATAGATATACTCTTTATGTGGTATCCAGTGGAATGGCTAATCCATGATACTGATGAAAAAGGTGAAAGATTATGGCCGGCTCTAGAGCAATTAATTTTTGAGAAGAAAATTGTGATTGTCAACTTTGGTTCTGCCTTTGCACTGCAACCAAAGAGTGTATTTGCCCTAATTACAGATTTGGGATATGACTTTTTTTCTGGCAAAGATGCTGGGACAGTCTGGGAATATTTTCCGAAAACATCACTGAGTGCAACAGCAATAGGTAATTCATACTTTGCCAAACCTATTTTAGGAAGAGAAGGTGAAGGAGGATTTGCAGTTAATTCAGGAAATATTTCTGTGCGTAGTAGTAATAATGACCCTTGGTATACACAACAGAATTATGTCTATCAAGAGTTATTAGAATTTCCTAAATTAGAAATTGATGGCAAGTTAATGACTCAGGTTTGGGGAGCATGGCTATATAACAATGGTAATGACAAGTTTATATCTGGAGGTGTAGGAATCCGCCTGTCTGAAGGGGAAATTACAGATAATTTATCCTATTGGTGTCCTATTGGATGCTAATTTTAATAACACCGATAATTAGAGGCAAACATGAAACCTCAAACTACCACTGCTTCGCCCTGGACATACATACCCACCCTCTACTTTGCCTCTGGCATACCTTACATCATCATCAATACAGTTTCCGTAATCTTTTACAAAAAGCTCGGAATAGATAATACTCAAATTGCCTTGTGGACAAGTTTTCTCTATCTACCTTGGATCATCAAAATGTTTTGGGGCCCAATTGTCGATATTTATTCTACCAAACGTCAATGGATACTTTATACCCAATTTGCGATGTTCGCTTGTTTGGGTTTGATAGCCTTCTCCTTGCAACTGCCAAATTTCTTTTTCATCTCCCTTGCAACATTAACAATAGGAGCATTTATTTCTGCAACTTATGATATTGCTACCGATGGCTTCTATCTGTTGGCTTTATCTCCAGAGCAACAAGCCTTATTTGTTGGCATTCGCTCGCTGTTTTATAGAATGGCTGTCATTTTTGGCTCTGGAATATTAGTAGTCTTAGCAGGTCAGCTTGAAGTATCTCTGAATAACATTCCTTTAAGCTGGACTGTAACTATTGGTTTCTCAGCTTTAATTTTAGCAATTCTGTTTATTTTCCATCGCCTAATTTTACCTTTACCTGAATCAGATAATCAACGACAAATACAAGCTAGGGAAAATATACCTTTTTGGTCAATCATTAGCTCATATTTTGCTCAAGATAAAATTATAAATATTTTAGCATTTATATTGCTTTACAGACTTGGTGAAGCAATGCTTGTGAAGATAGCCTCGTTATTTTTATTGGACAAACCAGAAGTAGGAGGTTTAGGGTTATCAACATCAAATGTCGGATTAGTCTACGGGACATTTGGGGTAATATCCCTAATCTGTGGAGGAATTTTAGGAGGCTTGCTAATTTCTAGATATGGATTAAAAAAATGTTTATTTCCTATGGCTTTAGCATTGAACTTGCCGGATATTTTTTATGTGTATATGGCTTACACTAAGCCTTCCTTAACATTAGTGTATCCCTTGGTTTCCTTGGAGCAATTTGGCTATGGTTTTGGATTTACAGCTTTTAGTGTTTATTTAATGTATATTTGCCAAGGCGAATATAAAACTTCTCATTTTGCTATCTCCACTGGCATTATGGCTTTAGGAATGATGTTACCAGGTTTAGTTAGTGGTTATCTGCAAAAAGCACTTGGCTATCCATTATTTTTTGTCTTGATTTGTTTGCTGACCATTCCTGGAATGATTGCTTTATTTTTTATTCCTTTAAAAGAAGAACCGAAGCGTCAAAATAAGTAATTTTCTTACAACTCATGAGTTATGTTTTGGGAATAGATGGTGGCGGTAGCAAAACTGTTTGTGTCTTGATGGATGATTTGCGTCAGGTGCTAGGCCGTGGTGAAGCAGGCCCATCTAATTATCAGAGTATAGGTATCGAAGCAACTTTACAATCTATTCAATCTGCAATTTACAATGCGGTTGAGGCAGCAATAATTACAAATACTCTAAAGATTGACGCGATATGTCTGGGTTTAGCAGGTGTAGGTCGTGTAGCAGATATCGAAGTAGTGAAAGGTTTAGTTAAAGAGTTACAGAATAACAAATTGCCTATTACTTGGGCATTACAGCCAGTCAATATTGTAATTTGTAACGATGCTTTAATTGCTTTAGTTGGTGGAATTGGTCAGCCTGTAGGAATTGTGGTTGCAGCCGGTACTGGTTCGATAGTTTTCGGACGAAATCATGAAGGACATACTAAGCGAGTCGGCGGCTGGGGGTATATTTTAGGAGATGAAGGTAGCGCTTATAAAATTGCGATCGCAGGCATGAATGCAGCATTAAAATCTTATGATGGGCGAGAAATATCAACGAGTTTGATAGAGGATTTCAAACAGCATCTTGATTTAAAAAATATAGAAGATTTAATAGAAGTAGTATATCGGCGAGAATGGGGAGTTAAACAGATAGCTGCTTTAGCACCAGTTGTAGATTTTGCAGCAGCGTCAGGTGATATAGTAGCGAATATCATAATTGATGATGCTGTCAAAGAGTTAGTAAAAGCTACATCTACAGTAATTGATGCAATTTTTAGTGCTGACTCAGTTTTGGAAGTAGTTACTACAGGAAGTGTCTGGCGGGGTAGATGCAATATCCATGAAAGATTTGCAGCGTCTCTTGTTAAGAAGTTTTCTAATGTAAACGTAATTTTTCCGAGCTATGAACCTGCTTATGGTGCTGGTTTATTAGCATTGCAGAGGTTAGCGTGAGAAAGTAGTGATTATTACCCTAATTAAGGGAATATCAACTAAGTAGGCAAGTACTCAATTTTGCTACAGGATAAAAAAGCTTGAGGCAAATTAAATGGAGAGGTTAGCTTATGCTATGAGCAGATATTTAACCTCCTTGAGGAAGTTACGAGTCCGAAGTTGTGTAATACAGCGACTTGGGCGCATCAGCCCAGTTGATGTTCTCCTTGAGGAAGTTACAAGTCCGAAGTTGTGTAACCGTGTAATTGCCAAATTATTGCTGAGAGAGACTTTGAAAGCTAGGTTGCGCGGATGGATGCTGAAATATGGCAAAATTTATATCTAAAACCAGGAATTTTTCTATTATCAAGCAGTAAAAGGCAGATGCAGTAAAGAATTCCTAATTTGCGCGAATCTCTAATAATGTAGTAAAATCCCTATTAGGGATTGAAACTATAAAAAAATTCAAACCCAAAACCTCTGACAGGGATCTGAACTGCTACAAAGCCCAATAGCTAGGTTAGTTAGCAAAATTAAATCAAGCTCCCTATTAGGGAACGAAACCGCTCTAAAAATATATGTTTGCTTTCTGATTGGTACTTAGAAAGCTGTTTTATGATTTTAGGTGTTTTAGAGCGTCACAAAGCGAAAAAATAAACATTTGGGGTGCTAAAGCAGCTTTTTAGAGTAAAAAGGCTGTTTTAGTGCTGTTTTTTTTGTTGACTGTTCTAGTAAGCTGACTGTAGCATTACGTTAAAGCTTTCCTGTCCGCTCATAGGGAGTACCACCCTTGATAGTCAAGCTTTTATTCCGCTTTGTGATACTCATAAATCTCTAACACCTTAACCAAAATGTATGAAACAAAAAAATTCTCATGATGCTTTGGGGTTGCTGGCAAAGCTACTAGACCATCCTCATGGTTTGGAATTGGCAAGTGTGGTTTATCAGCTGCACAAAGCTGTGCAAACTGATACACACTCAAATTCTCAACTTGTTGCAATAGCTCTAAATAAAGCCAAAACTCAGGGGCTTAATTACATCCCATATTTCAAGCAAATGACTAATGATGAAATTCGGATGTGGATTACTCAAAACTCCTAATTTAATCATCTGAAGAGATAATACCTTCAATAGCATTTAATCAGTTTATGTGTGGTGCGTTAAATCTAATTAACGCACTTTCATGTATGAACAAGTTATTTAGAATTTAAATTACCCACTGAAAATTCTAATTAAACTCAAAATTGACGGACTACTAACTGTCAAGCGAAGAAAGCAATAATAGGAGTTTTCACTCTGCGAATACGCGCCCCAAGAAAGTTACTATTTCAGACCAAGCTGCGGTGCTAGCACTAGAATCATAACGATAACCGTCGTCGCGCATGAATGTATGCTCTGCTTCATACAAGAAAACTTGGTGAGGGATGTTAGCATTCTCAATTGCTTTTATTATGATTTGGCGATCGCTATCTGGTATATGAGGGTCAAAAGTACCGAATACCATTAGCATTTCGCCTTTGATTTCACTTACTCTCTGGATTGTATCGGCTATCTCTTTACCCAGTTTACCACTAGGAATACCAGTAGGGTAACAACAGACAGAAGCCCTAATTTCGCTTTGAAATGCTGCGCGGAAAGCTAAATGTCCGCCAATACAAAAGCCGAGAGTGCCTATTTTATCTGGAGAAACCGCACTCTCTGTTTTCAGAAATTCAATCACAGCAAGGCAATCGGCATCATAATCAGCTACGGAGGTTCGACGCGCATCGTCATTTCCCCGCATCCTTCCGAGATCGTCTGGCTCAATTACTAAACCAACTGGCTCAATTCGGTGAAAAATTTCTGGCGCTGCTACTACATAGCCGTATCCTGCTAAGTAGTTAGCTAGACGAATCATTGGATCGCCTAACTGATAAATATCACTGTAGAAGACAATACCAGGGTATTTTCCTGCTGCTTTGGGAGTCGCTACATAAACACGCATTAAGCTGCCATCTACTCTTAACTCAACATTGCGCTTAGTGATTTGCACTTTTTTGTCTCCGTGTTCCGCTTGCTGTCATTAGCTTCTACACTATAGCGCCGCAGCATCCGGTTACTTTCAAGCTACAATTTAGCGTTTTTCTGCCATGACTGCGATCGCTTAATATTCCTAATGCAAAGTTTGTTGCGATCGCTTTAATACACTGTATGTACACCCTAGCCTTTTAGGAGAGAGATTTTCCAAATACGGTGAGAAGTCAGGTTGAGCATTTGGCAATTCTATAAAAGGCGATTATTACGAAAATTATGGTTTTATTGATGAAAAGGGTGTATCATCCAAGACGGTTCGGTTAAGGGGAGAGACGCGATGATGGTTCGGTTAAGGGGAGAGACGCGATAAATCGGCGTCTCTACAAAGGGGTGATTCTTAACTAAACTGTTCAATAATTCCGCCACCTAACACTTTCTCACCGTCGTACCATACCGCCGCTTGTCCTGGGGTGATACTGATTTGGGGTTCATCAAACACCAAACGCACACGGGAGTTTTCCAACGGAATTACTGTCACTGGTGTAGCCGTTGAACGATAACGAATTTGCACTTCGGCATGAATTGGGGTGGATGGTTCGGCAATGGAAACCCAATTTACCCGATTTACAGTGCATTCTGGCTGAGTTACCTTAGTGCGATCGCCTACTACTACTTTATTATTTTCCGCATCTAATTCAATCACATATAACGGTTCGGCAGCAGCAATCCCCAAGCCTTTGCGCTGTCCAATGGTGTAGTGATGCACACCATCATGCTGTCCCAAAACTTTGCCTGTGGTATCGACAATATCGCCTGTTTTGGGAGCTAAATATTTATCCAAAAATGCCCGCATGGAACCGTTACTTTCCACTAAGCATAAGTCTTGACTTTCTGGTTTATCAGCAGTTTTCAATCCGTATTCAGTTGCAATCCGGCGCGTGTCAGTTTTTTCGAGTTCGCCCAGAGGAAATATAGTTGCTGCAAGTAAATCTTGAGACAAATCATAGAGAAAGTATGACTGGTCTTTGTTGCGGTCAACAGCCCTTAATAACTGGTAACGTTTAGTTGCTTCGTCATAGCTAATTCGGGCATAATGACCAGTGGCAATGCGATCGCACCCCAATTCTTCACGAGCATACTGCACCATTGGCCCAAACTTCACCGTTTTATTGCACTGGGAGCAAGGCAAAGGTGTAATCCCAGCACTGTAACCAGTCACCAGGTAATCGACAATATGCGTCTGAAAGACATCCCGAATATCTACAACCTGATGGGGAACACCCAATTGTTCGCAGATATCAGCCGCGTCGATCATACCTTCAGAGCAACATTGACCTTTGCCTTTCATTAGCCAAAGAGTCAAACCAATCACTTCATAGCCCTGATGGTGCAGGATAGCTGCGGCGGTGGAACTGTCAACGCCACCAGAAAGACCAACGACGACTTTTTTCATACAAAGCACGACAAGCTGCGTGGTTGTCCAATTGTAGCATACACTCTTTCATTGCCTTGCTACTAAAGCGCTTCAGTTTTAAAGGCAGGAGACAGGAGGGAAAAGGATTTGACTCTTCCATCCATAACGGAAGCAAGCGTGTCCGTAAACAGCTTTCATCTAAGATTAATTACAGATGTATTTTTTGCCACGCAGATGAGGTAACTTTACGTTAACGCTATATAGTTGCTACAACGGTGAACTAATTAGTTCTTGATGGAAATTACCTAAAAATACTTTGACTACTTTCTAATTATTATGTCGAGAGGAATATCAAGTAAATTTATCCCATTTCAGATGTTGCGCCGAGGTTTTGAGGGTTGGAAGCCCACTATTAGACTTCTGTTTTTGTTAGTGGGAGGATGGTTAGTACTGATTCCCGACTCTACCCCAGCACAAGCACAAATCTCCAACAGCAACGTGCTATTGGCTCAAGAAACTGGTGAGATTTTACCGCCACCGCCAATTCCCTTTGGTCAACAGCCATCACCGCAGTTACAACCAAGTCAAGCACAGGATTTCAATCAATCGGAAGTTAACTTTCAACCTACCCAAACAGTACAAGACACTCAATTTGAGCAAAATTTTCAGCCCTCTCAACCATTACCGAACAATCAATTTGAGCAAAATTTTCAGCCCTCTCAACCCCCACAGTTTAGTCAATATAACCAGAACTTTGAGCGCTATTTAGTTTATGTTGATGGTAGTGATTTTCAGACATTACAAGCAATACGTCAGATTGAACCTAGTGCTTACATTCGCCAGTTCCAAGGCCGAACTGTAATTCAGTCAGGAGTTTTTAACAGAGTCGGCAACGCCCAACAACGGGTGAATGAGTTACAGTCACGAGGCATATATAACGCCCGAATTATCAGCTTTGGTAACGGACAGGAAATAAATGCAGATAATGGCAACTATAACTATAGAGACGATCGCAATAATATAAATGCTAATAGGCGAGTCTCTAGATATTATGTCGCCATTCCCACCACTTCTGAACAGTTAAGAGCGATCGCAGCACAAATTAGGCAGAATTTAAGCCAATTTACGCAAGATTTAGGACGATCTGGCGGAGTCCTCGAAAGGACGCAACCACGAGGCCCACACGTAGCAGTCGGGCCTTTCCAAAATCGATTCCAAGCTGAGGAATGGAACAAATATATCCGAAATATCGGATACGGTAATGCCAGAGTTTACTACGGAAAGTGAATAAGTCGGGAGTTAGGAGTGAGGGAAGTACACCAACAGCAAGCGCTCCAATGTAAGTATCATAGAATTTTAGGCAAATCAGTTGTAAATCATGTGACAGCTTATCAGCCAAAATTTTTATAAAGACTCATACAAGTACAGTCAAAATGGATATAAAGAATGGCTTCGTTGGCGCTGTTGGCAACACCCCTTTAATTCGCTTAAACAGTTTTAGCGAAGAAACAGGGTGTGAAATCCTTGCGAAAGCAGAATTTCTCAATCCTGGGGGTTCCGTCAAAGACCGCGCCGCACTTTACATCATCGAAGATGCAGAAAAGAAAGGTTTACTTAAACCTGGTGGTACTGTTGTAGAAGGGACCGCTGGTAATACTGGCATTGGACTAGCACATATTTGCAACGCCAAAGGCTACAAATGCCTAATTATTATTCCTGATACCCAGTCACAAGAAAAGATAGACGCGCTGACAGCATTAGGAGCAGAAGTTCGTCCCGTCCCCGCCGTACCTTACAAAGACCCCAACAACTACGTTAAGCTATCGGGCAGAGTAGCTGCTGAGTTGGAAAATGCCATTTGGGCAAATCAGTTTGATAATTTAGCCAACCGCCTCGCCCACTACGAAACCACAGGGCCGGAAATTTGGACGCAGACAGATGGTAAAATAGATGCATGGACAACTGCAACTGGTACTGGTGGTACTTATGCTGGTGTAGCATTGTATTTAAAAGAAAAAAATCCAGCAATTAAATGTGTTGTAGCCGATCCGCTGGGTAGTGGACTTTATAGCTATGTCAAAACTGGCGAAATCAAGATAGAAGGAAATTCCATCACTGAAGGCATCGGTAACGGTCGGGTCACAGCCAATATGGAAGGCGCACCTGCTGATGATGCCATCCAAATCGATGACCAAGAAGCTTTGCGAGTAGTTTACCAACTGCTGAGGAAAGATGGATTGTTAATGGGCGGCTCAACGGGTATTAATGTTGGAGCAGCTGTTGCCTTAGCGAAGCAATTGGGGCCAGGACATACCATTGTCACCATCTTGTGTGATAGTGGTTCTCGGTATCAGTCGCGGATATTCAACCCTGAATGGCTAGCCTCAAAGGGACTTTCAATAGATTAGTTATTAGTCATTAGTCATTGGTCATTAGTCACTTGTACTTAGCGTAGTCGTAAAGCTTGCTGCATAGCTACGCTTAGGGCGCAACCTCTCCAAGAGTTTATTGGTCATTAACTTTCGACTTTTGACAAAGGACAAATGACAAATGACAAATGACAAAGAACAAATGACAACTCAACCATCAGACTTGCCAATAATAGATCGAGATTCTCCTAAATGTGTGCGGGTTTGTCAAAATCGTACTTGTAAAAAGCAAGGTGCAGCCAAGGTTTTAGCAGCTTTTACAGCTTTGCCAATCCCTGGTGTAACTGTAACTGCTAGCAGCTGTTTAGGACAATGTGGCAATGGCCCAATGGTGCTGATATTACCCGATATGGTCTGGTATAGCGGCGTTCACCCTGATGAAGTATCTCTACTGATAGAAAATCATTTGCTAGGTGGTGAAAGAGTCAAACAGATGCTCTATTATCGGTTTCATCCCCAGAAATAAAGCTATAGCCGTAGTCACACAGGTTAGGACATTTGGAAAGAGTGAATGCTAGAGTTAGCAATAGTTTTACCTCCTGCCCTCTACCTCCTGCCTCCTGCTATAAATTTTCAATATCAAAGTCTGCAATCTTGTTGACTGAAGTGAGGCATCCAATGAATATCCAGCAGCTGCGTCAATCCTTAAAACAAAAGTGGCTTTTTTACTACAAGCAAAATATTTCCTGGCTGGTTAAAATGCGAATTTGGGCCACTTACGATGGTCTGCGCCGCCCTTTGTCCGGTTTTATTTTGGCAACACTGTCTGTTTTGGAACCCCAGTTTGATGAAATACTTTCTTTTATGGTGGAGTTGAATAACGATCCAGATAAAATAGTCGCTGCTTTAGGTCTTAACTTCAATCCCGATCAAGAGTTATGTTTAATAAAATCAGAGCATTCAGTTATAAACCAAGTTGAAAGCGAGTTGCCAGATGAAAAGTATTTTGAGGATAAACATCTGTCATCGGTTGTAACTGCCAGCAAGATTGCCTCTCATTCTCTTGCCAATACTCTAGATTCCAACTTGTCACGCGCAGATGAACTTGTGCCATCGATTACAGCTACTACTGAAGTAGCTCGCATACGCAAACCGGAGTTGGTAGTAGCTGCAACTAAAATTGCTCCAGACACTCCGGCAAAAACGCCATCCTCCGATTTGCCAAGGGAATATCAACCAGTACGCTGGCACTCTGGTCAGTTACCTTCACGAGGATCGGCGACAATGACTAGTGAGGTTAACAACAAAGCCAAAACTATGCCATCTGTGGCATTAGCTACTGAGGTTAAAAGCAACGCACCACCTGTCCGAATCCCTGTGGGCGCATCATTGGCAATTACCACTGAGATTAATAGTAATGGCAAAGCAGTGCGATCGCTAGCAATTACTACTGAGGTTAAAAGTAACGGCAAACAACCGAATATTCAACCACAAGAGGGTAAGAGCAAAATAATACCAACTACAAATGCCCGTAGTATAGCTTCTTGGGTAGATGAATTTTGTTACGGTGCTAGGGAGAAAGAGAAAGATATCTTGATTTGAATTACTTACGGATATTCGTGAGAAACAAACGGGATTTCTATGACTTCACCTTCAGTTTCTCCCACTTTGACTTTTAAACCTACACCACCAGCTTTGGTGCGAATGTAACCTAGTCCAAAGTAACCATCAGCGGTTTGGGTGTAACTAGTAAGTTTGCCAACCTTTTCATCTGCAACTGCGATCGCACTTCCAACTTCCACAGGGGCATTGAGACGGATACCTAAAAGGTGTTGTTTTACACCTTTATATGTATTTAACCGAGCAATAGTTTCTTGCCCAATATAGCAACCTTTAGTAAAAGAAATTGTTTGCCACAAACCCACTTCTAGAGGATTGTAATCATCTGTGAGTTCCGCATCTGGGGCGGGGCGGCCTTGTAAAATTCGCAAGGCATCCCAAGCGCGATCGCTCATCTCTACCGCCCCAGCTTCTAATAATTTGTTCCATACTGTTTCTTTGTCAGTATAGGGGAAAGTTAAGGTGTATCCGGGCGCAGCTAACCCGCTACCTACAGCAATTCGCACGCCCTCAGCCGGAGCGATGGTGTATACTTGGTGACTACCGTAAGGTTGGCCGATGAGTTCGCCAATACCCAACTTTTCTAAAACAGGGTCGCTTCCTGGACCAATCAGGCTGAAGGTGTTGGTGTATTGGGTAATATCAGATAATTCCACCTTATCTGCATAGAAAATATATTTATCCAGCCATTCCATCAAAAACTGGCGACGGTTAGGTGAAACCAGCAAGATTACCGCATCTTCTCTAACGTAGGCGGTTACTAAATCAATTGTTCTGGCTGTGGAAGTAACAAAAACCGTATCACAACCTTGTCCTGGCTTGAGTATTTGGAAATTGTTAGTACTTTGGTTGTGTAAGAAATTGAGGCGATCGTCGCCAGCTACTTTAATCCGTCCCCAAGCGGTGCGATCGCAGATTGCAACCCCAACTCTGGCGGCTTGGATAGCTGCTGCGTCTTTATCGTCAAGTGTAGATGTTGGCATAGCGATCAGAAGTTGCCCTGTTTGAATGTTGTCGCACTGGAAATCTTAGCAAATAACCGTTTGCGGCTTCAATCTACCTCCGGTTTTCTTCTAGCGTCTAATCAAAATATTATCAACATCGCGATTGGTGAAGAAAATTAAAGCTGTGGCTAGCAAAATCATTCTTTTGTTGATGAAAATCGCGATTTTGTAAAGAACATTTAAGCTGTGGTTAGCAAAATCATTCTTTTGTTGATGAAAATCGCGATTTTGTGAAGAATGTTAAAGCTGTGGTTAGCAAAATCATCTTTTTATTGATGAAAATTGTGATTTTGTGAAAAATATTAAAGCTGTCGCGACTTACTTAACTTTAGCAAGGCTTGAGGTGATATATCTCGATTATCTGCAACTTTTTCGAGGGATTTTAATGCATTTTCGCTTACTGCATTTTACTGTCTAGACAATCTAATTCTCAAAGTATTTTTGAATGATTTCGTTGAGTATAAGTTCTGGCAGAACTTTTCTTTCAAGGGCAAGACTCCTTATCCTTAAAATATTAATTGATGACATCTTAACAGGTGCATATTCTTCAGGAAATGCCCAAGCACACTGGTTACAATCAAGCTGGCAACCACGACACGAAGTACTTTTAAAGTTATTACATTCTCCACACAGTGGTTGGCAGTTTTCTAATTCATCTCCTCCTCCTCTGGTACGTGGAACTTTGTGATCTTGCTCAAGTCTTACATCAGGCTCTTGTCTTCCACAAACTGCACATCTGTGTTTGTACGTTTCCAAAACAACATCCCAAACCTCATTTATGAGTTTGACTCTTGGTTTTCGTTTTTCAGCAAGGGTTAAATTTACTAATTGATAAGTATTTCCCTCTCGCGCAATACCGACAACTCCTTCCTCACCTTGGAGTTCACGCACTCGGCGGAATACATCAACATAAGGCTTGTATGGAGCATCTCCAGTATGCTTACTTAATCTATACCTGTTTACAGCCTCACGTAGTTGATTTGTTGTAATATAGGGGCCTGGAATACCGCGATCACTGGGCCAAAGCTCCTCTAGTAAAACTCTGTAATATTCTCTGTTGGCACGACTTGGAGACACAAAACCAGCACATACTTCTTCTATCCACTGCTCTCTATAAAAGTTTCCCAAAACAGAATCCTGATTTACTGGCTCTAGGGAAAGGAATCTTTGCCTACCACGATTTTTTCTAGGCATTAAAATTGCCCCCACGTAGTAGCCAAACAGGATCGACATCCAATGCCAGTGCGATCGCATTTAATTCATAATCTTTTACACCTCGGACTTGTCTTTCTATTTCTGAGATATCTGACTGTTCAAGCTTGATGTTGAAGTCTACAAAAAGGGTAGCTGCCAGTTCAACCTGATCCCAGCCACGTTTTTCTCGTGCTTCTCTTACTCTGGAACCAACTATATTTGCAACACTCATAACTAAGAGCTTCTATCCAACATTTAGGATGTTAGCGACAAGTAGTATATTTTGTAGACGATAATCGTCTACAATTAAAAAGTATCAGAGAATTTCATAGTTTAATTTTCTCTTTGCTATATTGAACGTTATGATACGTGTTGCCTCATTTTTTGCAGGAATTGGTGGTTTTGACCTCGGTTTTGAACAAGCAGGAATGCAGGTTGTTTTTCAATGTGAAATAGATGAATTTTGTCAGAAAATTTTGAAACGTCACTGGCCTCTTGTACCCATACATGCAGACATCAGAACCCTATCATCTTCAACTATCCCTGCCACTGACTTATGGTGTGCAGGATGGCCATGCCAAGACCTTAGTAACGCAAACACAAATCGCCAAGGACTTGCAGGAGAGCGAAGCAGCTTGTTCTACAGGTTTATGGAACTTGTTGCAGAAGTTCAGCCAACGTGGTTGGTCTTGGAAAATGTGCCTGGTTTGCTCTCAGCAGAGCAAGGAGCTGCCCTTGAGGCAGTTACCGACACGTTGGAAGAGAATGGGTATTTGGGGGGATGGTTATCGTGTAACGCTCTCCATACGGGTATACCTCACAACCGAGACAGAATATTCTTTATCGCCAGTTTTAGATCAGAATGTGCCTATAGAATCTTTACTGACAGCAGCGAATTGTCTGGGGATTCTGCGGCGCGAAAATCGAGCCGGACGCAAACTGGATCGAGCATTTGTCAAAGCACTTTCAGAGACACTCCGCTTGTGGTACAACGTCGCGGTGGCTTCGGGTACACTCTGGCAAAAAGCATCTGCCCCACGTTACGTGCCCAAACTGGAGGACATCAAGGAGGTCATTCAGACCGACCAATACTCTGTGGCGAGAAACTTGACGTGGACAGAGTGGGAGAGGCTAATGGGATTTCCCCCAGGATGGACGGTCGCCGAGGGCGACTCCTTGGTAACGCCGTTGTCCCAGCAATCGCCAAATGGATTGGAACAAAGATCATAGAAGTCGAGAGTGATTTAAATAATGTACCAAATGTCCCAACTTAACACTAAACCTAAATACTGAAGCACTCTTGCGAAAACTACTTCTTTACAATCCGCGTGACATGACTATCAGGATATCTCACCAAAAAACTCTTTTTAAACCCCAATGTCTGCCCAGGAATCGCCACAACAACAGGACAAACAAACGCACATTAAATTAAGTTAATGTAAATATTATTTCAATTTTTACAAATAGGGGTTTGAACAACTAAGCGATCGCCCTCTTGGGATAATGAGAGAGCGATGTCTACGACGGGCTATTAAGTGTCGCACTTAATTTTGTCAACTCTCTGGCAATTTAGCAAACGCCTGCTCAACTAACTCCTTTGACTTGGCATCCAAACGCAGCCAATCCACTTCACCGAATTCATCGATTAAACTAGTATCAATATCAGCAACTTCCAACTCTGGGCTGTATTCAAGAAAACACACCTGATAACACAGTTCCCACAAATCGATACTTGCTTCTTGCTGTTGACGCTGCAAACGTAGATGATATCCTGGATGGGGCATCGGCAGACGAGCCAGAGTTCCTCTGATTTCATCTGCTTCTTGGGGCGTTGCAGTTTCGATTGCTTGCAATAGCTCACTCACCAATGCTTTGATTTCATCAGTGGTGCTAGGCGGCCAAATCAGGACATCATGGTAAGTTCCCGTCCAGGAAGATTCATCAAGCTGCTTGCGGATATTGTCGATAACGCGAATGAAAGCAGGTTGCATGAGGATTTCAGCCTGCTGCCATGCAACTGGATTTGTTATTTTAGGTGGCATTGGTAATAAACAGGGGCACTAAAAGAAAAATAAACAGTCTGCGTTTATTAAAAAGCTGCGTTTTTAATCTAAATCTTTTCTCAAGATAGCGGATTTCAATGAAGAAAATTTGGAGATATTTATTACCAGCTGGAAAATTAGGTAATAACTCTGGGGAGAGAATATGATCGGCAAGCTACTAGACCATCGTTACCAAGTAATTCGAGTCCTCGCGATGGGAGGATTTGGTCAAACCTACATTGCCCAAGATACTAGGCGACCAGGCAATCCTATCTGCGTTGTCAAGCATCTCAAACCCGGAACTGACCCCAGAGTTTTTGATACTGCTAAACGCTTGTTCAGCAGTGAAGCTGAAACTTTAGAAAAACTGGGCAACCATGACCAAATACCGAGGTTACTGGCGTACTTTGACGAAAACCAAGAATTCTATCTAGTACAAGAATATATTGAAGGACATACCCTAGCTGAGGAACTTATACCTGGTAAGCGCTGGAGTGAAAACCAAGTAATTCAACTGTTGCAAGAAGTTCTAGAAATTCTGGAATTTGTCCATCGCCAAGGCGTGATTCACCGCGACATCAAACCGGATAATATCATTCGCCGTGCCTCAGATAATAAGTTAGTTTTAGTTGATTTTGGAGCAGTAAAGCAACTGCGTACACAACTGGTAACAGTGGGCGGACAAGCATCTGCGACAGTAGTTATCGGTACTCCTGGCTATATGCCTACAGAACAAGGGCAAGGTAAACCCCGTCCCAACAGCGATATCTATTCCCTTGGCATCATCGCCATTCAAGCATTAACAGGATTACAGCCAACAGAGTTGCAAGAAGACCCGGAAACAGGGGAAGTTATCTGGCAGCATTCAGTAACCGTGAACCATCGATTGGCAGCAGTATTGTCCAAGATGGTGCATTATCACTTCAAAGACCGCTATCAAAACGCCACGGAAGCACTGCAAGCCTGTAAAGACGCGATTAATCCAGTACCTGCACTTTCTACACCTCAAGAAGTCGCTAACAATTCTAGTTACCAAGCAGCCAAATCTCAGCCTCAAGTATCTCGGCTGCAAACTATTGCAGTTGCACCAGCAAATCCTATCCCTGTCAAACCTGCGCGTCAAGACTCTAGTAAATCCGACCCCTGGCCGATATTAATTGGTATATTACTGGCGGGTGGTGCAGCTGCTTTGGTAGCAAATGTATATCCTAATGTGAAAAATTTTGCTTTAAATCTTACAGGTAAGGATACGACTTTAGCAAACAAATGCTCGGCTGTTGTTGTCGGAAATTCTAATATTCGTTCTGAACCTAGTTCGATAAATTCTGATAATATTGTGCAAACTGTTGCTAATAACACCAATTTCGAGGTGACTGGCAAGCGAACAAAAGCAGGTTGGATAGAAGTTAAGCTTAAATCTGGTCGTTTGGCTTGGGTACATCCGACCGTGATAACTAATAATCAGGAATGGAGTTCTTGCCTACGCGAAAAGGGCATTGCAACTAAGATTGTAGATGATAGTAGCTTGATTGCGACTCGAACTATTCCCCAGCCAAAACCAAAATCTAAGGATGTGGTAACTCCATTACCAGAAAAGCCAAAGGGGTCAACTGACGATGCAAAGAAATCACAACGATCGCAGCCTAATGATAACAGTGCCAATATTGTAGAACAAGCAAAAAATAAGTATGATTCAGGGGATATAATTGGAGCGATCGCACTTTTAAGATCGGTTCCCGCAAATGCTGCTTCTGGTATCCAAGAGACGAGCAAAATGATTGCCCAGTGGCAGTCAGATTGGGCAAAGGCGGAGGCATTATCTAACGAGATTAATAAAGCAATAGATGATGGTAAATGGGATAAAGTTTTAGATTATAGAAACCATCCAGAAAAGTTGCCTAATACTAAATACTGGCGAAATAGAATCGAACCATTATTTAAACAAGCAGCCGAAAATTTGGCAAAACAGGCACTAACTCAGCTAGAAAATCAAGGTAATCAAAAAAATACCCAACAGCAACTTCCCGATACTAAGCAACCTGCCACTAAAGAGAGTCCTAATGCTACAGAAACTCCTAAAGGCGGTTTGTGAAATCAAAGTTTGTTAATTATAATGTTTCAGCATATATTGGTAATAAGTAATAGATAATCTTATTACCTTTACCTATTGATGTTGAACTAATTTATTTTTTATTGATGTATATTTTCTGCAATTTGAAGTGCTTGTGCTAACAATTGTTCGCTTTTATCTTTTTGTTTTAATTGTGCGTACCCAATAGCGATCGCAGTTATCACCTTAACTTTCTTATCACGGCTTTTAGTAGTTTGAGCAACTTCAAGTGCTTGGGATAATACCTGCTCTGCTTTAACAGATGGTTCTACTTGAGTAGCTTGCTCAACAATTTTGGGCAAAGCTGAGACTTTGACATATTCAGAATCATAAAAA